>NZ_JBQENV010000001.1:0-2564372 GCF_052044875.1 Dyadobacter sp. 22481 | reverse complement strand
GCTTGTCGTGTTCACCGTGCTGTCAGTCAGTGCATTGGCATCATGGAATACGTTACCAGACAAGTTCACAATTGGCGTCGTGAACGGTTTGGTTACCGAACTTTCGTTGCTTTCCAAACCGCCGTTGTCAGTCACGGTGAACGGTACATCCACAGTCGGGTTGCCATCGATCGGGTCAACGAGCACTTCCAAACCGGTTACGGGAACAGTTACACCCGAATCAGGGAATACTTGTTGCCCGGCTCCCGGAGTCTGGCCTGGTGCCACATAAGTCGTTCCATTGATCGTTACCGTGGTCACATTTGCAGGGAATTCTGTGAATGTGATGCTCTGTACGGTCCCATCCGGATCGGTGAAGTTGAAATCATCGGAGATATCCACGGTCACCGTGCCGCCAGGGTTTGGCGAAGAAGGCAGTGCCTCGTCGGTCGTAACCGGCGGCTGCTGCACACCAAAGTTCGCATTGGTCACGTCGGTAGTGGTCACTGTGATGTTTGGCAAAATACCATTCACCGTTCCGTCGCTTCCCGCATTGGTACCCAGGTGTTCACCCGTGTTATTCCAACCGGTAGGCAGGCTAGGTGTCGTCGAGCCAGCCGCTGTCTGATGCAATACCACGCTGTAAGTACCTGGCTCTACATCACCGAAGTCGTAAGAACCGTCTGCATTCACAGGAACAGTCGCTACCACAGCACCAGTGCTGTCGATAAGCGATACGAAAAGGCCAGTCGGGATCGTAGTCACCGAGCCGGTTGTATTGACTGTATTGTCAGTCAATGCATTGGCGTCGTGGAAGACGTTGCCGGAAAGTTGTACAACCGGTACAGTGAAGTCGGCGGTTACAGTGCTGACGTTACTTTCCAGTCCGCCATTGTCGGTCACAAAGAACGGGATTTCTACTACCGCGCCGCCATCGACAGGATCGACAACAACAGACAGGCCTGTCGCAGGAAGCGTTAGGTTACCAGCCGGCCAAACTTGCTGTCCAGCACCCGGAGTTGTGCCCGGGGCCACATAGGTTGTGCCATTGATGGTGATCGTCGTAACATCCTCGGGGAATTCCGTGAAGGTAATCGATGCAACAGTTCCATCAGTATCAGTCAGGCCGAAATGCGAGGTCAGGTCAACGGTCGTCGTACCACCAGGGTTTGGCTGGGTCGGCTCTGTCCCGCCGGTGGTTACCGGTGGCAGCTGAATACCGAAGTTTGCATTGGTTACATTGGTTCCCGCTACGGTTACACCGGTAAGGATACCATTCACACCCGCGTCGCTACCTACGCCTGAGCCCAGGTTCTCGCCCGTGTTCACCCATCCCGCAGGGAGGCTTGGAGTAGTAGAACCAGTTGAAGTCTGGTGCAATACGATGCTGTAATCGCCGGGAGCGGTTACACCGAAATCGTAAGTGCCATCTGCATTCACAGGAACTGTTTTTACAGCCGCACCGGTGTTATCCACCAAAGTCACAAACAGACCGGTCGGGATAGCTGGGTCGGTGGCTGTGCTGTTGACAGTCACATCTTTCAAAGCATTGGCATCGTGGAATACATTACCTGTCAGCGTTACTGGTGCAAAACATGCCTCAGGCGCATTGATAGCTACATTGACCTGTTTCACCAACTGGCATTGACTTGCATTATCGGTCACAGTCACTGTGTAAGTTCTCGGCGAGCTGGTAGTGACGGTCGGGTTGGCGATGAATGCATTGGAAAGGCCGATAGACGGGCTCCATGCGTACGAGTAACTTCCCGACGAGGTTACATTCAAAGGCAGGCTTGCCGAAGTACCTTCACACAATGTCACATCGCCTGTGGTAGCGGAGATGGTGTTCGCGTTCACTACAACGACTACCTCTTTATAGTTGCTGCAACCGGTTACCGTGTTAGTCTGTGTAAGGCGGTAAGTCTGGGTAGAATTAGCGGCGATCGTAGTAGACGTCGCGTTCGGGCTGGTTACGCCAGCGACAGGGCTCCATTGCCAGGTACTGTTTGCAGGAGCGGCTCCGGCCAGCGCCAGGGTTGCCACGCCGCCTTCGCAAATCGCAGTGTTACCCGTGATGGTAAAGTTGTTAGGCGTATTGACGGTTACTATTACCTGATCGGTCGTAGTACAGCCATTTATAGTAACGCTAACCGTGTAGGTGGTTGTTACGGTCGGCTTCACTGTCGGCTGGGCCACATTAGCGGCGCCTACGATGCTCGCTCCTGTCCAGGAATAGGTCGCACCTGCGATGGCAGGGGTGCCGATTACGGCGGATTCACCAGGGCACAAGGTGGCGTCGCTGCCAGCATTGGCCGACGGGCTCACTTTAACCTGATCGGTGAACACACAACCGCTAGGCAGGGTCACTGTTACCGAATAGATCGTTTCTGTGGTCACGGTGGCAGTCGGATTAGCCGCAGTTGCGCTGCTCAAACCGGTTGCCGGTACCCAAAGGTATGTCGCTCCGGCAGGGGCCGCCGGGTTTCCGGCTGCTCCATATCCTATCGCAATGGGACCCGCAGGACATACGCTCTGGTCGGCCAGATCCAGGCCGGTTACGGGATTGACAGTCAATGTCACCTGATCGGTCAGCGGGGTGCTACATCCGGGATAGCTTACTTTTACCACGTAGGTAGCCGTTGCTGTCGGGTTGAGCACAGTCGGGTTGGCAGCTGTGGTGCTGCTGAGCCCAATCGCGGGCGTAACGCCATCGGCCATAAACCATTCGTATTGTGCCAACGGCTCGGCCGATCGTCCCAGCTGCGCAGGCTCTCCCTGGCAAGTGGTGATAGCTGCGCCTGCATACTCGCCGGTGGTAACGGTGTTGCGTAGTACAACCGTATCCTTGTCCATACAGCCCGACAACGGGTCAGTAACGGTCACAATAAAACTTTGGGGCGTCGCAGCTGCGAATTGTACCTGTGGCTGGGCATCGGTTGGGCCTGTACCATTGGTCCATGCTGCATTGGAAGGTTCCCATGCGTAGGTCCAGTTGGTACCGGCGGGGGCGGGGCTGCCCAGGGTCACGGTCGCGCCGTTACAAACTGCACGGTCGTTGCCTGCGTCGGCAACCGGTGCGGATACATTCACCATCAGGGTGTCGCGGTTGCGGCAGCCGGAAGCGGTTTCAGTAATAGCCACACGGAACTGGGTTGTACCATTGACGGTTGCGGTCGGGTTGGAAGCCGTGCTGCTGCTCAACCCGGTAGCGGGATCCCACAGGTAAGTAAAGCCTGCCACCGCCGTGCTGCCGATTTGAATGGCCGTTCCCGGACAAGTGTATTTGTCTTCCGCTGTGAATACCGGTAATGACCATCCCGGAGGGTTGATCACAATTGATTTCTGGCAGGAGATAGACCCATCAAATTTGTTGGTAATCGTTACGGTGATCGTCGCTTGCGCGGTGGAGGTAATGGTTACCGTCGGTGCACTTGCATTGTCAACCAGGTTGGCAGGGCTCCATGAGAAGTTGTAGTTGGATGGGTCAGCGATGCTGGTACCCAGTTTCAGGGCCACTGCACCGAATACTTTCGGACAAGCCTGGTCTGAAAGTGTGAGTATTTCAAAATCACAGCCTCCCGTACCTGTGCATGGCTGCACCGACACGTCAGCCGAGCAGGTCACGCCATTCAGGGTGACTGTGCGGCGGAAGACGGTTACACCGCTGTTGCTTTTCAGGTAAGCATCCTGGCCCGCGTTGGCGGTTTGCAGAATCGAACCGTCTCCGGACACGACGCTCCACGTATAGGTTGCGCCTGCTGCATTTTGCTCATCCATGTGTCTGCTCCAAAGAGGTCCGCAAACAGTTTCATCCTGGTTAGTGATGCGGTTGTTCAGCACTGATACTTTCACTTCGTCGGTGAAGGAGCATCCTCCTTTAATGGCAGATACCGTATAATTGATCGTCCCACCAGCCACGGCTGCGGTTCCGGCATTGAACACGGGATTGGCCACCTGCGAAGCGGAAAGATACTGACCCGATGTCCAGGTATAGGCAAATGTAGCGTCCGCGGCGCCGCCCAGGGTGACAGAGGTATTCTTACAAATCGTCTTGTCCGTGCCTGCAAACGCCAATGTGCTATTTGGGGCTGTCACCGGGGTTACGGTGATGTCATCCGTCGTAACACAAGTTGTTCCGCTCTTTTGCTGCACCGTCACTGTCAACCGGTATACGGTCGCGGTTGTTGGGTTAGCAATGGGCTGCGCACAGGTGGTACAGCTTAGTGATGAAATCGGGTCACCGGAAATCCTTGTCCACACATATGAAACCGAAGGGCTCGAAACGGGTGGCGCGCCGATCTGAACGCCACCGGCCCCCTGGCAGATCGCCTTGTCGGTGCCTGCATTGGCGATAGCGGGAACGATTGTAACCTGATCGATATCCACGCAGCCTACGGCATCGGTTACCTGTAATGTGTAGGTCGTTGCTTCGGTAACGCCTGGTGTAGTCCAAGTGCCGGTAGAAGCGAGCGGTGTACCGTTGCTGGTGCTGCCTTCATACCACGCATAAGTGTAGGAAGGCGTCCCGCCGGAAGCGGTACCTGCGAGCTGTACCGTATTCGAGCCGGGTCCGCAGACAAACCACTGAGGCCCGTCGGCATTGGCAATAGGCGATACATCGGTACCGATGATCACCGATGCCACCCCGGAGCTGTCTACTGTTTTGAAACCGCAAAAGCCGTCGTTGACCTTCACGATCCGGCGGTAGTAAGCCGAGGTATTTCTGGCCAGTGGCTGTAAATCCTTGAAGACCTCACCGGGCATGTCGGTCCACGGCCCTGTCGCGCTTTCAGCAATTTGCCATTGGTAAAGCATCGTCGTGCTGTACCCGGCCGGAGCAGTAATCGTTGCCGGACTGGCATTGATCACCTGTGGAATACCCAGGATACAGGCCTGCTGACTAGCCGGCGAAAGCGTAGTTGTAGCGAACTGAAGGTTAGGAATGGGCTGTGCTGAAAGCTTCCAAACATACTGGGAGCGAATATTTACATTCGCCGTCGGCGTGACTGCATAGTGGCAAGGGCCGAATTGGGCGTCAGTCAAATAAGTCCCGGCCGCATAGATATCGCCCGCAGCGTCAACACCAACGGATAGCCCGTCATCAAGGGCTAAGGTAGCGGCTGCCCCTCCCGCTGTTTTGATCCATACGAAACCCGCATCGGTGGTGTATTTGCTTACAAAAATGTCTGTGCTGGCGATGAAAGAGCCCCGATTGGTCACCTTAACAACCCCTGCGCCCGGATCCCAGTCGCGATCCAGGAGCGCGGCCGCATTTGAATAGCGACCAGTGGCCAACAGGTTTCCGGCATTGTCGAGCGTAATGTCTCCAACAACATTACCCTGAAACATTCCCCAGACGTAATTCCCGCTTCCATCCCATTTGGTGATGAAACCGGCTGCTGGGATGTCGGTGGTACCCGGACCCGGGTCCAGGTCCATAGTTCCTGCTGCGTTTCCTCCAATATAGATATTACCGGCATTGTCTGCCTCGATCTCGCTCACCGAACTGGAGCTGGTATTTGCAATCGTCTTGACCCACTGAAATGTTCCGGCGCCGTCCAGCTTTGTGACAAATCCCGTTTGGGTGGTCGTTGCAGGAACAGTAAAGGGCCCAAAATCAGAAGCCCCACTATTTGAATTCACAGTACCTCCGACAAATACATTGCCATTGCCATCAACATCCAGTGTAGTTCCATTGTCGTTCAATGGGCCACCCATTCGCCTGGCCCATATAAATGTGCCATCGGGAGCCAATTTTAGAACATATGCATCACTCCATCCGCCCGGGGACGTCAACGCGGAAACACCGCCACCCGGGTTGAAATCGACTGTATTGGCGAAGATACCGGCAACATAAATATTCCCGGTACCATCGGTCTTGATGTCATTCCCAGCGCCGTTGGTCACCACCTCTGCGGAAACGTCCGCTAATCTGACAGCCCAGGAATAATTTCCGTTACTGTCGAGCTTAAGTATAAACGTTTCCGTGCCGCTTGTCACTCTGGTCGAAAGTTCTGCCACACCGCTGCCTGGGTTGAAGTCGGCGGTTCCTCTGAAGGACCCGGTGATAACCAGGTTTCCGGACGCATCCACCGCGATGGCAGACGTGTTGATCACAGACGTAGCGCTGATCTGTTTGACCCACATCAGATTCCTGTTTTTATCCAGCTTCTGGATATAAGCATATTGGCCGGAAGTGCCTACGGTCAAGGGGCTTACGCCGGGGCCCGGATCGAAATCAACTGTTTCGACGGAACGCCCGATCATATAGGTATTTCCGGCCGCGTCCGTAATGCCGCCTTGCGGAATGGCTTGTGCTGCCGGTGTAACAAGGCCGGCTTCTGCGATCCAGACCTGGCCTACATCCTGCGCTTTCGCGGGAACGGAATTAAGCCAGAGTATCAAAAAGCAGCATAAAATGGCCAGCCCGGGGAAGCCAGCCATTCGTGTTCGATTCACCAACCGCGTGACGGTGGATACAACGAACTTGATAAATAATTGTTTCTTCATTTAATGTAGAGTTTGGTTCGTGAAAAGAGCCTTTTGAACGTGCATTTTTATTTTATCATAGGCAACAGCGGATTAGGATGAACGACTTTCAGGGTTGTGCGTTAGCGCTCGACTTTCTTTGCCAGCTCGATGACACTTGATACGCCCAGTTTTTCGAATATTCTGGCTTTATAGGTGCTGACCGTATTTGCGCGGAGGTTTAAACTCAATGCGATTTCTTTAACCCACTGGCCTTCTATCAGCCTGTCCATCACTTCCTTCTCACGACCGGATAGCCCGTTAGCTTTTTTCACGCGTTTTGCGGATCGGTTGTTTGCGGTAACGGCTTCCAGCAATCGCTCTTGGACCGCCAGGCTCACATACCGTCCGTTTTTCAGGACCGTAGCGATCGCACTAACCATCTCCTCTTTTTTGGCTGATTTAGACAAGTAGCCGTTCGCCCCGGCAGTGATGTATTCCAGGGCGTGCGTTTGTTCATCTGCGGCCAAACATATGAGTATGATAGTGCCAGGTTGTATTTGCCTAATGCGTTCGATCGTCGACCTGCGTTTTTCTCCCGGGATGTCGATATCCAGGATAACCAGATCAAACTGCGATCTTTGGATATGCGATATTCCAGCCTCAAAACTGTCGACTTCCGTGATTGTTGCCTCACGATACAGTTCGTTAAGCACAATCTTCTGACTCATGCGGACCAACAAGTAGTCTTCAATCAATAGAATTTTCATCATTTGGAAATGTGCTGATTAGGGTGCTGAGAAATGGTTGGCTGTTATTGTCTCTTGTTAAGCAAAACCCGGTTAAGCTTGATGGCCAGTTCAACGATGTTGTCAACTTCGAGTTTGCGGAAGATTTTACGCTTGTAGTAGCCCACGCTTTTGGGACTTGTTCCGGTGATGATTGCGATCTCCTGGTGCGACTTGTTGATCACCAGCAAATCGGCCATTACTTCTTCTCTTTTGGTCAATTTCTGGTTAAGTGGTTTTTCGACAATATGTGACAGTAGCTGCTGCTGAATATCGGAACTGACGAACCTGACATTCTTTTCGGCCCTTCTGAGCCCCTCATTGATTTCTTCCGGCAAAGCCTTATTTGAAAAAAGCGCTGCTACTCCCGCCCGGATAAAGCGGTACATAAATTGGGTCTGCTCGCCCAGGTTAACGAGAATGGCTGTTTCGGGATTCTGTTTTCTGAATACGCCCAGCAGTGATATATCCTTTGCGTCTGAGGTGCCTGCATCCAGTATCATAGCCCGGAACTTTTGCCTGGCTGAATATTCATTGGCATTTCGCAGAGAATCGGTTTCATCAATGAGGCTTTCGGGGTCTTCACGTTTGATGACCGCACGTATCGCGATGGAAAATAAATGGTTATCGGTAACGATTAATATCGTCATGGTTTGGTAGGGTTATTCATGTAAATGGTGCTTGCGTAATCTGCGTACGAGAATGAATGCGAAATCCGGGTGGCGATTTTGCCACCCGGAGCGCATTCCCGTCATTACCTGGTAACGGCTATTTTGTGTGTGTTGATAGTGCCGTCAAACAGGGTCATAGTCATGATGTAAATGCCTTGCGGGAGCATTGTTACATCAATTCCGGCGGAAGACGGCTGCTGGTTTTTGATCACCTTTACACCGCTCGTATTCACGATATCTATTTGCTTGACCAGCTCATGGTCCCGGATCAGGATTTTGTCCACGGCTGGGTTCGGATAAGGCGCTATACCTTTTTCACTTTGAAATGAGACCTCACGTATTTGGCTATACGCAAACGTATTATCTAAATCGACCATTCTAAGTCTGTAAAGATTCTGGCCTGCCAGCGGGCTCGCGTCCACGTGGGAGTAATTGACGAGCACTCTGCTGTCTCCCTGCGAAGCCACCGAGGCGATCCGGCTCCATTGCTTTCCGTTGCTGCTGCGTTCGATATCAAAACGGTCGCTGTTGGTTTCCTCGGTTGTCGACCAGTTGAGTACCACAGTCCTGCTTTCCGCAGCTGCTGTGAATTTGGTTAAAGTGACTGGCAACGGCAGAATCAGCGATGCAAACGTATAGGCGGTGTAGGTATCCGGCGCCAGTGGTGAGCTCGTTGTGATAGAACCGGCAGAGAGGTCGCTGCTGCCGCCCAATACCGAGGTAACATCCACTTTGGAGGGAATGGCTACCCATTGCGTCCCGTTCCATCCGACGATCGTGAGTTTGGCAAGGTTACTGCCTGTCAAAGAGGCTATGGCGCTTCCTGTGTCCCAGGTCAATGTCAGCGGTGTTGCATTTGCCCCATCGATATCCCAGTATTCGACCGTACTGACGACATCGACATTAGTTCCCATGCTGCTGGTAGCAAAGGGGCCTCCGCTGGGAAGGGCAGTATAGTTGGATCCTGTAAAAAGGTTGCTGGTAATGGCAGTATTGGCATCGGCGTGAAAGTAAGCGCCCATAACGCCATCGGCCGAAGCAGCAAACTGGCCAACAAAACCGTTGTCGCCGACAGGAAAGACGAATGCGCCCGCGCCGTATTTGCGCACGTACCCGTCCACGTAACCCGCATCGGAAG
The DNA here is from genome assembly GCF_052044875.1 of Dyadobacter sp. 22481. NCBI lineage: Bacteria > Pseudomonadati > Bacteroidota > Cytophagia > Cytophagales > Spirosomataceae > Dyadobacter > Dyadobacter sp. 22481. Next base: position 2,555,328 of record NZ_JBQENV010000001.1, on the reverse strand, counting down.
CACCTGTGGAAGTGAGGTTGTCGCCGGCGAAGTTGAGCACGCCGAAATTACCTGCTGCGCGTTCGGTCAGGATCACGCCCGGCTGTGCGCCTCCGCCTCCGGTGATGAAGTTATGGTTGCTGAAAAAGGTCATCTGGGCGCCTCCGAAGATGGTGGTGTTCCCCTGGCTGCCTTCCTGGGCCTGGGCAAAATGCCCGACTAGAAGCAATGCCGAGGACACTGCCATGCTAATCCATCCTTTTTTGGATGAAATGGTATAGTTTTGATTCATTGCCAAGTCTGTTTAATGCTTTGAGATTGATGTTTGTGTTTGAAAGCTATTAGCTTTCAATCCGCGATCAGCTAAGCGAGGATATTAGAACGGCCCTATAGCGTAGGTTTCAAGAAATTGGACGGTACCGGTAAAATAGCCCGTGTAAAACCAAAAATAGAGTGTCTGAGGCCCGGCCACAGTAACCCGGAATGATGGCGTTGTATGGTGAGCGCTAGACGCAATAACTACCCATTCTGTTGCAATGCCGGCTTCAAGGTAAGTTGAAGAACTGGTTGACAAAGCGGTGTTAATAAAAGCTTGATTCCCGGCCGGATAAGTTGTGGCAGCGGTTGGCGTCATCCACCTGGCGGTAACCATGTAGGTACCTGCTCTAGGAAGAGTGATGCTTGCACCTGAATAGGTTTGCGTTCCAGCACCAGTTGCAACTGTGATCTGATTCCCAAGCGTACCATTGACCATCGCCCCCGACAAAGGATATTGCCAGGCCGTTCCACCGACCGCATCCGAAGTCAAAACTTTCCCCGCGCCCTCTGTACCATCGGTAATGGTTACCTGGCCTGTTGTTTTGTCGACTTTCGTCTTACGTCCGGGAGTAGACGCTTCCACTTCCAGGTTGGAGTTAGGCTCGATAGTGGTCGGGTTGGTTCCGATCTTCACCTGGGCAAATGCGGCGGATGAGCCCAAAAGCATTGCTGCTGCAAATAGTAGGTTTTGTGGTTTCATGTGGTTACAGAGATGTTTTATAGCGTTTATGTGAAACTTTCGTTAGGTCCGACGATCCGGCGTCTTACCGGCTTACGGATTTTGTATTTTCGCCACTGCCTAGAATCTGTTCCATTCGGGATATACGGTTGTTGAGGTCCGTGTCAGAGGCTTCCTTGCGTTTTAACTCGGCACGTAGCTGGGCTCTTTCGTTTTTTAGCGATTCTACCTCCTGGCTAAGCTCTTGCACCGATTTCACCAGCATGGGAACGAGCTTGCTGTAATCGACCTGCCAGGGCTTAATCTTCTCATCGTCGCTACCCACGCTGACGGCCTGCGGATAAATTTGATGCAGCTCCTGAGCCAGTACCCCTGTGGCCAGCGTTTTTTTGGAATCGGCTTTGTAGTTGTAATCGTACACTTTGACTGCTTTCAGCGCTTCCAGTCCAAATTTCGTGGCGTGGATGTTTTCCTTCAGACGCTTGTCCGAAGTAGTACCGTAAATTACCCCACCCGCGCCGTTGTATGTGATTGCGCCAACACCACCCGGAACGCCATCTACACTAAAAATAGCGAACGAATTTTCAATGGTACCCGAAGGCTTGGAGAGGTGGAGCGGGGCGCCGCCTCTACGCTGGATACCAACCCAACAATCGCCAGCGCCGGCGCTGATCTCCACACCGTCTATATTGGATGTTCCAGTCCAGATGGTTCCGGTTTGTTCGCCGGTTTGTGAGAGGATCTTCGTAGTTCCCCGGATATCCAGCCAGGCTTGCGGCAGTGCGGTGTTAATACCAACGGCGCCGGATTGCAATACCACCGTATGCGTGTTACTACTGGATTCCACATCCAGGTGCGCTCCCGTACTTATCGTGGTGGGGTTCGCCCCAATTTTTACCTGCGCAAAGGAGCCATTTGAAGCCGCTACAACGGCGACAAAAGAAATGACGGATAACAGTCGTCTTGTTTTCATAAGGAATCGTTATGTTTTAATTTGACAATGAATGAGAACCGTATTGATGGACCCGTTAATCGATCTTGGTAAAGATCATGTATGCACGCCCGCGGGTGGCGGTCCAGATGGGGGGACCGGTGGGTTTTCCGTCAGTGCGCATGATGCAGGCTGGGATCGATCGTCGTTGCGTTTGACCCGATCTTGAACTGAGCATTGGTAGCAGGCCCGTGCAGCAGTAAACCAGCTATTAGTGTAGAAAATAGTATACGTGTTGTCATAGAATTAGTGTTTTGGATTAACTATTCACGTGTTATCTATTCGAAATCCTCCGCGTATAAGAAAATTCAGCTTGATCTGTCGAATCGGAATTAAAGTGGGGTGTCAGGTAAGCAACGCCCGCTTGTGGATGTTACTTCTGGAAGCAAACATAGATAGGGTAGTTCAAATCTGCCTATCGACATCTATGAAAATGACTAAGAAATAGATCGACAATTGTAGTATTTATATTACAAATAATGCTCCTGGTTTTGGGTTGTAAGCGCACGTTACCACTAAGGGTAAACTTCGATTATTGAATGAGGGGCGGCCGGGCAGCCAACGGCCCGGAGGAGTGGTTATATCCGTGTTGAAGGCTTACGAAGCTTAAATCGAGCCATTCGCGTTACAATCACTGCCAGATTCGCAATTGTGTTGCGCTACCTTTGATGAAGTTGGGCAGTAACCAACCCGGCTTCTTATTCTTCTGAATGGAGTAAAAATTGGAACCGAAGATATAGCAGGTCTCTATAGTGTAGGGTAATATCTACAAGTGCGCACCGGTTGTGCAGCAGCTGATTTTCAAAACGATTGCATATTCCTGTCATTTCTGACATTAAGTTCTATGTTTGTTTCTTACGTCATTTTTTCGTGCCGTTTTGTAATTGAACCGCATTGTATTCAATGAATTCCGCTTGTTGCTCTACCAATTCCGCATTCTGGTCTATGAATTGGTTGTTTTTTGATTAAGTACCTTATTTTCTGGAACTTAAATGTATGATTGGTCAATCCGTCGCTGTTTTATGCCTATCTATCGAATCTGTTTTTGAAGGTGAGGTCCGGTGGTTAACATTGTGTCGGAAGTCGGGAGCGGAGCCGCCCCGATCGGTTTTAATCAATCATATTTAAACATAAGCAACCATGAAAACGCTCATCGCATCAGTGCTCTTAACAGCATTTCTTGTCTTCTCTTCAACGGGATATGCAAAACCCGGAACAGTAGCCTCGAACCTCGGCGGGGAAGAGGTAAAAACCAGATTTTGGGTTGTAACCACCACCAATGGAAAAATTGAAGTCAACGTTGTAAAAGCAGAAAAACAGGTTTTGGTAAATATTGTCGACCAGTTAGGGTATACCTTAGCATCTAAAACCATCGAAAAGGACGATGCTGCTACCCGTACAAGATTTGACCTTAGCGAGCTACCAGACGGGACTTACAAAGTTGTCTTGATTGACGGCAAACACAAAGAAGTAAAAAGCATCGAGTTAAATACCCGGTCGGTCGAGGCGCAGCGAATCGTATCTTTGGGATAACACATAAACCGGTAGGCAGCCTTTTCGCTCATGTTCAGCGGAAGGGCTGCCGCCTGCACACACGTAGCCTGAGCTATCATGTCAACGTTCTCAAAAATTCATGGCAGACCAATCCATACAAGCTGAATGGAGGAAATTCGGTTACTTGTTCACGCGGGAGGAAGTTCCGGCAAAGACCGTGCTGCTCGACGAAGGTCAGGCCGCTAAAAAGGTTTACTTTATTGAAAAAGGGTGCCTTCGGCTTTCCTTCAACAAGGACGGGAAAGATATCACTTTTCAGTTTTTCTTTGAAGGAGAGGGGGTTTCTTCGGCAGAAAGTTTCCGTTACAATCAACCAAGCCTCTATTCGATCGAGAGCCTTGAACCTTCCATTGTGCATACGCTCACCAGGAAGGATTACTTCGAGATCATCGAAGCCTCGCCGTTGATCAGGGAAGCGATGGAAGAGCAGACCCTCCAAAGGCTGCTGTATGTAGAAAAACTGTTTCTTTCAAGGATCAAAAACAGTCCCGAGGAAAGATATAGGGAATTGGTGGAGCAGCGCCCGGAAATCCTTCAAAGGGTGCCTCAACACTACATTGCCTCTTTCCTGGGCGTTACTTCCGTTTCTTTGAGCAGGATCAGAAACAGAAGGTAGCTTTATTAACAATTGTTATCGTCGACCAGCTGCATGGTGCCGATTTTTGTAATGTTATCAGTTTCACATTCAAAACTCGACAATCATGCGACCATTTAAAATTCAAATCTCCGACCAAGACATTGATGACCTCAAAAACAGACTTTCCAATGCCCGTTGGCCCAACCCAACAACGCAGAGCGGCTGGGAAAAGGGTGTTCCGGTTGATTATCTCAAGAAAATTGCCGACTATTGGCTAAACGAATTTGACTGGAAAAAGCAGGAGTCCAGATTGAATCAATACCCCCATTTCATCACTCAAATTCAAGGGCAGGACATCCATTATTTGCTTATTAAATCACCCAAAGCAAATGCAATTCCCTTGATGCTGATACATGGCTGGCCGGGGTCATTTGCGGACTTTACCAACATTATTGAACCGCTTACAAATCCTCAGGACTCGGCTCAGGCGGCATTTGACCTGGTTATTCCTTCCATCCCCGGCTTTGGATTTTCTGTGCCAGTCCATAGCAAAGGTTATAATATGTTCAGGATCGCAGCGACATTCACCGCTTTGATGGACCAGTTAGGTTATGAAAAATTCGCCGTGCATGGAGGTGACATGGGCGCTGGCATTGCCGGGATCATGTCGGGGGTTGCTGCGGATCATTTGATTGGGACACACATCAACTCGGACTTTTTCGCGGTAGCCGGACTGGGCATGTTTCCTTCAGATCACTCGTCTTTAACAGATCAAGAGAACGTCACACTGGAACGCATGAAGCAATATAAAAAAGACGGGACGGCCTATTTGAAAATACAGGCAACCAGACCGGAGACAGTCGGCGTTGCCTTGTCCGACAGCCCGGTGGGGCAGCTTGCATGGATCGTTGAAAAATATAAAGAGTGGACCGACCAGGACAAAAACCTGCCGGAAGATGCTATTGGTTTGGATCAGATGTTGACGAATGTCTCGTTGTATTGGTTCAATCAGTTGGGCGCGTCGAGCGCTGCAATCCTCTCTGAAAACATGAGTATGGCATTTGATTGGGGCGGCGACAAGTCACAGCAGGCCAACCAGTGGGCGCCTCCGAAGATTCCTTCCGCAATCGCTTGTTTTGGGAAAAAAGAAGATGAAAGCCTTTTGAAGAAATTGGCTTACTCCATGGGCGAACCCGACAGATGGTCTTTTTATGGAAAAGGATGCCATTTTCCGGCAATGGAGGTCCCCGATTTGCTGGTAGACGATCTCCGGCATTTCTTTTCAGCTATCCACAAATAGCTAGTTGGCACTGGTCGGTTGCGTTCGAAGCAACCAAACTTGCAGCTCGTAAGTGAGGGATCAGCTGAAAACCATTGCTTAGAGAAAAGTTGTTTAAATCTGGATTGTATGATTGACGAACAAGTTAAATTGAAAAGTATTACGGTTGCTCAATGCATAATACTGATCTGGTGTATCGCCTCATGCAATTTTTCGGAAAAAGAGATATACCGAATTTCTTACAATTATCAAGGTAATATCTTGATTTTGAGTGGCCTCAAAGATGGTTCGCAACGGTTATACGAGGGGGGGGCGCGTATTTACGACATTCCATCTACCGGTATATTGGTAACTCAGTTTGAGAAGGATTATGGAATGATCAATAAGCAGTTTACATACTTCCACCTTGGCCAGATAAAGCGCTTACCTGGAGTACATTTCCAGGATGACAAGACAAGACTTGACCAAAATAAAACCTATGCGTTTTATGGTAGGGGTTATAACATAGGTTTTCCACGAGAAGGGCAGATTGGCGTAGAAGTTCTGACTATATGTAAGCCGACTGAACTGCCAATTTATTCGAATGAACCATTCATAGAGTGCATAGCAAGTTTGCCATTAAAGGAGATCTCGTACGCAAACCTTGTTAAATTAAAGCGACAAATGTCAAAGTGAAATAGGTGCACTGGCGAGCAACAAAAGGCAAAGCCAACACCGGCGCGGGAGTTTATCTCTCACCATTGCAACTTTGATCGCCTGTGGAGTGTCTGGGCTTAAATCCGTTGCTATTTATACGATGAATTTGTAGGATTCTCAATCAATTTTAATCTGTGATCAAATGCAAATCTCCCAGATCTCAATTAAACTATCCGTTGCATTTGTGCTGATAGCACTCACGGGGGGATGCAACAAAGATGAAATCAACCCACAGCAAGCTATCCTTGGCAAATGGGAAAATTTCTACTCGGGTAACGGCGAATACCGACCACCGTATGACAAACCGGGAGGATATTGGAACTTCCTTACTGATAGCGTGCTGGTAGAGTACGATTTGACCACCAATCGAACGAACACCAGGAAATACTGGATTGATACGCTTTTGAATATAGGGACTCCCGGTGGAAGCATATCCTATTACACCGTCAAATTTTATGCTGACACGATGGAGCTTAATATTGAGAATAGAACAGCCATCAACTACGTATCAAAATGGAAACGAGTCAACTAGGCAATAAGGAACAGATCTTTACTGTTTGCTGGCAATAATTTTAATACTGCCCCCGGTTGGATCAGAAATGTCTTTTAATGGGTAATTTTCAGGAAGCAGGACGAATCCTAGACCTGCAAGCGAGGTACGCTCGGTATAAACGCCCTGAAAGATTGTTCCCTCATAAAAATGTGGTGCTGCCGATGACATCGCCAACTGATATTGACCATCCTTGCCTGACAAGCGTAACTGTCGGAAATAAACTGAACTTTGTTTTGATTTGTTGGTCCAGGAATACCCAAGGCTGAGCGAATCGGCACTTTTCCTGCTTACAATCACCTTGAAGTCTTCTACACCAATTTTGTTGATTTTGCCTGCCGAAAAGAGTGTATCATTATTAATAATGTAGGTCTGGACAGGATATTCGCCTCGAAGGCGAGCCGCATCGTCGTCTATGACACGATCCTTTTGGCATGCACAGAAAGCTAAAAGCAGTATGGGAAATAGTAATCTCAACATGGCTAGAAAATTTTGTAACCAAAAGTATCGTAATTTATAATATTTGAACGAAAATTATTACACAGATGCCAAGTGTAAAGTCATTTTCATAGTTCAGGAATGGACGCAATTTGTGCGATTTTGGACAAATAATTCACTAGAAATAAGTTAATTCTTTCATATTGAGGTTGTTATGCTTTTGGCATGCGATTTGTTTAGCAAATAGTAAGAAAATAAAGTGCTTGCAGAGAACTATGAGCAGAATCTACCTGGGTGAATTTGAAGAACTCGTTCTGTTGACGGTGGCGATCCTGAATGGAGCCGCGTATGGTCTCAATATTGCCGAAGAACTGAAACAACGAACCGACCGATCCATTAATCTCAGCGGCGTACATGTGGCATTGTACCGACTGGAAGAAAAGGGTTTTGTGAAATCCGAACTGGGCGGGGCCACAGCCGCCAGGGGAGGGCGTAGAAAGAGATTATTTTCGATCACGGCACACGGAAAACGCACGCTAAATGAAATGCGGCAGGTTCGTGAAGATTTGTGGGGAGCAATGACAAACCTGAATTTCTCATAATCTATGTCAAATCGCTCACAAAAGCCGCTTCCACCCGGATGGGCTGATCGGCTGCTTCGATTCGTGTGCCCGGCCGGACTGCAAGAAGAACTGATCGGTGACCTGCACGAACAGTTTGAGCAGCACGTAGCTGCACTCGGAGAAGCTGCCGCGCGCAGGTTGTATGTTAGGGAAACCCTCCGGTTTTGCAGGCCTTACTTTATCAGCCGCCAGCTGCGGGCAATGGCAGCTGAATCAAAAACAGAATCATCTTCACCTTTTTTGAACCCTGCCATGATACAGAACTATCTGACGATCGCATTTCGCAACCTTGCGAAGAACCGGGTGTATTCCTTCATTAATATTTTCGGACTGGCTTCCGGCATGGCCGTGGCTATGCTCATTGGGCTCTGGATCTACGATGAACTGTCGTTCGATAAGCAGTTTAAACATTATGACCGGCTGGCCAAGCTATGGCAGTTCGTCAAGTTCGATGTGGAGAAGTCGTCTTACGACGTAATGCCGATTCCGCTTGCACGGGAACTACGAGGTAAATATGCCGATTTTGAAGCGGTCAGTCTATCGGTGTCGAGGGATGTGATTATGGTCGCCGGCGAGAAGAAACTAATGAGGCAAGGCAGTTATGTCGAACCCGATTTTCTCAATATGGTTTCTTTGGATATAGTGGCAGGCAGTCGATTCGGAGACAATGATGTAAATTCGATTTTGCTGTCGCGATCGCTCGCGAGTGCCATGTTTGGGGCGAGTAATCCTATTAGTAAACTGATTAAACTGGACAATAAACAGACGGTCAGGGTGGGGGGTGTTTACGAAGATTTTCCGGCCAATAACTCGTTCAAAAATGTAACATTTTTGATTCCCTGGAAATTTTTTGCGGCTAATGATCCGGGCGCGAAACGCGACCGCGACGAATGGGATTCCAATTCTTACCAGATTTACGCCCAGCTTAAACCGGGCGCAGACTTCGATCAGGTATCGGCCAAAATCAAGGACATCCGCATGAAGCGGGATGATCCGCCGGGCTATAAACCGGAATTTTTCCTGCATCCGACATCGAAATGGCATTTGTATGCAGATTTTAAAGATGGCGTCAACACGGGAGGGACTATTACTTTCGTCTGGCTGTTTGGCAGCATTGGTGTCATCGGACTACTGTTGGCCTGCATCAATTTTATGAACCTGAGCACCGCGCGATCCGAGAAACGGGCCAAGGAAGTCGGGATCCGAAAAGCAATCGGTTCATTGCGCAGCCAACTGGTTGGCCAGTTTTTCAGCGAATCGCTCCTGATGGCGATGATGGCATTTATCCTTTCTCTGCTGTTTGTCCAGCTCGCATTGCCGTTTTTTAATCAGGTAGCGGAGAAAAGCATGGTTATCTTATGGACAAATCCGCTGTTTTGGCTGGCCGGACTGGGTTTTAGTCTGCTGACTGGGGTGATAGCGGGTAGCTATCCCGCGCTGTACTTGTCGGCATTTCAGCCTGTCAAAGTTCTCAAAGGCATTATGCGCAGCAGACGTTCGGCCACTATTCCACGCAGGGTACTGGTTGGTTTCCAGTTTACAGTTTCCGTTACACTCATCATTGGCACCATCATCGTGTTCCGCCAGATCGAACACGCCAAAGATCGCCCGATAGGTTACAGCCGCAGCGGACTGATCGAAGTTAAAATGAATGTGCCTGAACTATACGGGCACTATACGAGCCTTCGCAATGATTTGCTGAACACGGGCGCTGTAAGCGGCATGGCCGAGTCGGCGGGTTCGATGACCGAGCAGTCGGGCGGCACGACCAATATCTCTTGGAAGGGTAAAAGAAGCGATACCAAACCATTGCTGATGGCAAATTTTGTTTCACACGACTTCGGACAAACGATTGGGTGGAAACTAGTTGCAGGCCGGGACTTTTCCCGGGAGTTTACGACAGATAGCTCATCGATAATTCTAAATGAAGCAGCCGTAAAACAAATGAATTTTAAGCGCCCGATTGGCGAGATTGTTCGGACGAACGGTAAGGCATACTCGGTAATTGGTATTGTAAAAAACATGGTCAAGGAAGATCCGTTTAGCCCCGTCAAACCGAGCTTTTTTTTGCTGAACTATCGCAATGTCAATACCATTAATATCCGCCTTGCTCCGCAACTGCCGGCCAGTGAAGCCCTATCAAAAGTTGAGCGAGTCTTCAACACTTACAGTCCCGACGCTCCTTTCGAATATAAATTTGTAGACGACCAATACGCGCGTAAGTTCGGAAATGAAGAGCGTATCGGTCGGCTCGCTGGTGGTTTTGCTATCCTTGCGATATTGATTAGTTGCTTGGGATTGTTCGGCCTGGCCTCCTTCATGGCTGAGCAACGCACCAAGGAAATCGGCATCCGGAAAGTGCTGGGCGCATCGGTGTTGAACGTTTGGGGGTTGCTCTCGAAGGAGTTTTTGATGTTGATCCTCGTGTCATTTTGCCTGGCTGCGCCGATTTCGTATTATGTACTTTCGGACTGGCTCAAAAATTACCAGTACCGCACCGAACTCTCATGGTGGATTTTTGTTCTGGCGGGGCTTGGTGCATTATCAGTAACACTGCTCACAGTCAGTTATCAAAGCATCAAGGCCGGGCTGGTAAATCCAGTAAAGAGCTTGCGCAGCGAATAATGTTGCTTTACATTTTTTAATGTGGCGTAAAAAGCGCTGGTGATAGTCGTTGGCTTCTTTAAGAAGAGCTTCGCTTTCAGCCGTTCATATGCAGCAGTTAGGATGGAGCCATGGCAGTTCAAGCTGTTGGTTGATTCCAACCAACAAGTGATTTGCAGCGTCTTAGGTTGAAAACTAAATCCTGACATTATGAAAAAAATGTTACGTCTCCTGCTTTTGATGCCGCTTTGGATAGGATGTCAGTCAAGTGACCCTTCTGAGTTTGGAATAGTACCCAATCACGTCGCCTATGACGATGAGGCCCCATTGAAGATAAAGGCATCTTGCAATGATGCAAACTGTAAGGAGCCAAGCTACGAAGAGCGTTACACATACACTACCGAAGGTAAGCTAAGTAAGGTCGAGACTTTTAGCAGGGACGCTTCCGGTGTTTTGCAGATGCAGTCATATACTGACTACTTTTTTGATGTCAACGGCATAACAACGGGTAAAATCCAATACTACAGGCACGGATCCTTGCCGGGCTGGGTGGCTTATTACGAATCGGAATTTGTGTATAAGGATGGTGTGCTGAAATTTGAAAAAACATATTTCAACAGGCACCAGCCCGAACAAAAGGTACTGACCGGAGCGGTCGAATATGAATATAAAAATGGGAAAAAAGTCGGTCAGAGGTGGACCGATGAGCACAATCAATTGTATCGGCGAGTGGAATACGGATACAACAACGCCGTCGTGAACCTGGAAACGTGGTATGACCAGAAAAACAATGTGATCAGAATTTTTGAACACAAGTTTTCAGGGAACCGCCGACAAATAGGGGAGTACCTGCTCAATTCAAAAGAGCTGCTCGCCATGATAGAAAAGACGTACGATGAAAAGGGAAGGTTAGCTACCCAAGAAACCAAGGTGCACAACCCACTGCTTTGCGCGATGACACCGGGACTAATAAAGTATACCTATTAGGGCGGCAGGTGATCGGGGTTTTATGGCGAAAAGTATTTGGCATCCGTTAACTAACTTCTTCCGCGGATTGGCCGCAGATTCATTGCAACCGCTCTCAAAATGCAATACTTTTATTTATTATACCATTTACAGACCAGCTTTTCGAGCGTCTTGTTGGCCGGGTATCGATGAACCAAAGAAAATCCAGGTAATCAGGTTGCATTTCCAGGTAACTGTGGCGCATCTCGCTACCACAAGTGGCTCGGCGCGCTTACGGTAGTCTTCAACGACACAAACCCATGAAAAGAATAATTCTGCTTTTCGCTCTGGCGATGGGCCTGGATGTAGCGGCGCAGAGTCCTGAATCGCCGCTGGCCCGCATCTGGCAGCAGAGTCTTCCTTTTATCACTAATTACTCCACAAATGAATATAAAGCAGCGTTTCAAAACTGGGCGCTGGTCCAGGGCGAAAACGGCGTCATCTATGCAGCAAATAATTCCGGGGTGCTCGAATATGATGGGGTGTCTTGGAAGCTCATTCCAACGACGGAGGGCAACCCGGTACGGTCGCTGGCCAAAGATTCGACGGGTCGTATTTATGTGGGCGGTTCTGGCGAGGTGGGTTACCTGGCGATCAATGACAAAAATAAAACGGATTTCCACTCCCTGAAAAACAAACTGAACCGCTCCGACTGGAACTTCGGAAACGTCTGGTTCACCTTTGCCCACAATGGCTCTGTCTATTTCGTTTGCGATCTGCACATTCTCGAATGGGTGAATGGCAGGTTCAGAGTTTGGAAAAGTGATATCGGTGCGCTCGGTTTTGCCTGGCTCGTCAATGGGGCGTTGTATGTGAGCACAAGTGAAAAGGGTTTGTTGCGAAAACACAAAGATGGGCTGAAACCGGTCCCGGGAGGGGAGGCATTCAAAGGGATGGGGCTCAGCGGCTTGCTGCCATATCAAGGAAACAAGCTACTGGCAGTCGGGCTCAGTAAGGAGTTTTTCATTTACGACGGATCAAAGCTGGAACCGTTCATGAGGGATGGGCAAAGAGTTCGGATCCGGGATGCTGTCTATCATGGTCTGCGGCTGAGTAATGGGGACTACGCCCTGGCTACCACCGGTTCGGGCCTTTACCTGATGGACCGGAACGGCGCGATCCGTAGTAACTTCTGCCGCAAGGAGGGGGTTTCAAGCGATGCGGTCTATTCGGTTTTTGAAGACGCAGAAAAGGATTTGTGGCTTGCAACCGACAATGGGATCAGCCGTCTTGAAACCAACTCGCCGCTCCGGATATTGAACGAAAATCATGGCCTCGACGAAAATCCAATGGATATCGAGGTATTCAATAACAAACTGTTTACGACCAATAGCAAGGGGCTTTTCGAGCTGAACCGCGTGCCGTCACAAGGTTTGCTAAAACCCTATTTTAAGAAAATTGAAGGAATCGACAACTTGACGATGCATTGCCAGGTGTTTGGTGACGAATTGATTGTATCTAACTATGACGGTGTTTTTAGGCTCGATCAAAAAGGAAACAAATCACTACTGGCAAAAGAGCACGTTGTGCGTGTTGAGGAATCGCGCCAGGCGCAGCCGCCAACGCATTTGCTGGTTGGCCTGGAAGGAAACGGACTTACAGAGCTGCTCTTTTCCAACGGGAAATGGGTACAGGGCAGCAGGCGCGAGGATATGAAGTTTTACTCGGAAAGTTTTGCGCGGGCTGCGGACGGGACGATTCTGATAAACAGTCGCCGAAACGGAATCTATGAAATAGCCTGGCAGACGCCTGAGAACAGGCGCTCGCAGCAGCATACCCTCGGAGAGGAATTCAAGTTGATCCACCACGGGCCGGAGAATGGACTATCATCGAATAAAATCCGCTGGCTCGAAAGGGTAGGAAATACCGTCTACGCATCCACCGACGAAGCAATGCACCGCTTCAATTCTGATAAGCGCGTTTTTGAAGTGGACTCGCTGATCACGACCAGTGTGGCGCCTTACAAAGGCGGGTGGATCAATGAAATCATCGCAGGCCGCGACGGAACGATGTGGTTTACGCTTTACCACAATTATCAAAGCCATGTTTTCGAGTACGGGTATAACCGGATGCGGCGACTGCCGATTTCGGGCAGGCTATCGGATGCGCTCATTTCTAAAGTCCACGATAACGGGGATGGGTTTATGCTTTTTGGGTCCAACAAATGGATCGTGCTTTTTGATCGAAACTTGAAGATCAGTGCCGGGAAGTCGTTTAAAACGCTCATCCGCCAGATTTCAATCGACCAGGACTCGCTGATTAGTTTCCGGGGGCGTCAGTCGGTGCCAGAAATCGCTTATGGGCACAGGCTACGGTTTCAGTTCGCATTGCCGAGCTATGACCTTTCAAACAAAAATCAATTTCAATATTTTCTTGAGGGTTTTCACGACCAATGGTCGGCCTGGACGGAAGAGTCCTTTGTGGATTTTACCAACTTACCGGAAGGGAATTACGTGTTTCGCGTGCGTGGCAGGGACGTATATAGCAATGCGGAAGCCGAAGACCGGCTGGTGTTTATCGTCCTGTCACCCTGGTACCGCAGTTGGTGGGCACTGGCGATTTACGCGCTGCTTTTGGTTGGAATGGCAGCCATACTGGTACGTTTTCGGGAAAGAAAGCTAAAAAAGGAGAAGCTTGCCCTGGAAGATACAGTACGCGAACGGACGGAAAAAATCTTGCTCCAAACAGAAGAGCTGAAAGAAATGGACCGGCTGAAATCGCGTTTTTTTGCCAATATATCCCACGAGTTCCGCACGCCGCTAACGCTTATCTTAGCACCTCTCGAGGAAGAACTGGCCAAAAAACCACCCGCCGAACAGGGCAGGCTGCTTATTATGAAGCGTTACGCTAACCGGCTGCTAGAGCTGGTCAATCAACTGCTTAACCTTTCAAAGTTGGAAGCCGGAAAAATGGAACTGCAGGTGCAAAATGTGGAGCTGCGCCAGTTTCTGAGTGTGCTGTCATCTTCTTTCGACTCGCTGGCGCAGCATAAAGGAATCTCTTTTGAAAAATCAGTCGGCGTGCCTGAGGGGTCTTTCTGGTTTGATCCCGACAAGCTGGAAAAGGTGATCATTAATCTGCTTTCAAACGCATTCAAATTCACACCGGCAAGTGGTTTGGTGAAGTTTGAGGCGAACATGGATGAGCAATCAGGCAGGCAAATGCTTTGCATTGCCGTATCGGATACCGGACGTGGCATTGCTCCGGAAGAGCAGAAACAGGTGTTCGAATCGTTTTACCAGGCCCGGCAGACTGTCGAGAACCAGGATGGCGGCACCGGTTTGGGGCTTGCGTTTGCCAGGGAGCTCGTCAAACTGCATAAAGGCGATATTTCGCTCCAAAGTCAGGTGGGGAAAGGCTCTGTTTTCTCTATCCGGATACCGGTCAGCAAGGAGGCGTTTGATGCGAAGCAAATCGTCGAACCGGGGTTGAGCGGATATACCTTGCCGTCCGCGCAGACCATATCGCTGCCGCTGGACGAACGGGAAGAAAACAAACGAGATGCTAGCGGACCCAAAAGCCGCGGCTCGGCACAGCGCGAAACAGTGTTGATCGTGGAGGATAATGCCGAACTGCGCGACTACATGGCGTCATTGCTCGAAAACGACTACATCATTTACAGGGCGCCGGACGGTGCCGAGGCGCTTGCGTGTGCACGGAAAGTTTTGCCCAGCTTGATCATCAGCGACCTGATGATGCCCAGAATGGATGGTATGCAGCTTACCGCCAGCATCAAGTCCGACGAACGGACCAGCCATATCCCAGTGATTTTACTGACGGCGAAAAGCGGCCAGGAGTCGCGGATCGACGGGCTGAAAACCGGTGCGGACGACTACCTGACCAAACCTTTTTCGGTGGAAGAGCTCACGGTGCGGGTCGCGAACCTGATCGAGCTGAGAAAGAAACTGGCCGAGCGTTACCGTGAACGCATCCGGGTACAAGTGACGCCCGCGGAGGAAATGTCGCTTGACGATAAATTTTTAATGAAGGCCAAAGAGATCGTTGAGGCGAACATGGAGGACGCTTTATTCTCGGTTGAAAAAATGGCCGAGGAAATGAGCCTTAGCCGTACCCAGCTGCTGCGAAAGCTGAAAGCCCTTACTGGCCTTGCCCCGAATGATTTTATCCGCGACCTGCGCCTGCAAAAGGCAGCGGAAATGATCCGCCAAAAGGCTGATACGATCACCCAGATTGGGTATGCCGTGGGCTTCAACGATCAATCGTATTTCAGCAAAAGCTTCAAAAAGGAATTCGGAGAAACCCCCACCGAGTATTCCGCAAGGGTTTCCCACAAAGAAGCGTAAATCAAAGAATGCGTTTGACGAACCGGTAAACGGCGGTGTAAGGCACTTCGGCAGTGGAAGCTATATCGGCCGGAGGGGTTTCCGGCGCTTTCCCGCCCTTGGTCGCGATCCTGAAAATGTAACCTACACCCTGGAATATGCCGGTCGGTTCTTGTCCGGTTTTGTTGCTCAGCAATAGCCAATCGATGCTATTCGGATCGCTCGAAAATGTTTTGGCAGGACTGAATGCCTGTCCCATGATCGTATGGCCGGGACTTGCCAGTTTCCAAGTGGGACCGGCGTAATGGACGCCTATCTTAGCATTGGACGCATCATAAAGATCTGCTTGCGGTGCGACAAACACCCATTCGTACTGAACCGGAGTTACACCTGCCTTCACTTGCGCCTTGTATTTCTGCACACCCACGGCAAAGTAGGTCGCCACGCGTTGATAACCCTTCGTATCGGGGGGAAGAGAAAATGCGGCAGGCATCGCCAGGTTTTCACTTAGCTGGATGTGATCGGCTGGCGTAATGACCGGTTTGGGATCATCGTGATCAGTGCATGCATCGAAGAAGCCAAGCAAAACGACGAATGCTAGCATGTGGCCGCTGCGGCGGAAAAAGATTTTGTTTTTCATAGCTGTTTTTAATGTAAATGATTTGGGTAAGCGTGGTTGATTTAACCGGTGGCAAAACTAAGGGCCGCCGACGGGCGCTGATTGTAATCCGGATGCAAATCCGGGTAGTTATGCGCGGCGCATTCTCAGGCTCGGCAGCTGACGCATAATTACCTGGATTTGCTTCGTCATTACAAGTTTTAGCCAGTCGCTGCACCCCAATTTTGCAGCCTCATTTATCTATTAACATGAAAAATTTAAGAGTCATGAAAAATGCAAGCGTATTGAAACGCATCAGACAATCGGCGATCGGGTTGCTTGGTTGCACCCTGCTCACCCTCTCGTGCACCGACCACGATGGCCCGCAAGTTCCGGCTGAGCCGGTTAGCTCTCCCGAGGTAGTTACCTCGTGGCTCAACATGCAATTGAAAATCGCGCAGGCCATGCCCGCCTCACCGCCCGTTCATGCCCGCAGGTGGGCTTACAGTGGTGTCGCCCTGTGGGAATCCCTGCAGCCTGGGTTACCAGGTTATCGGTCGATCGCCTCGCAGCTCAATGGCTTGCCTTCACTGCCGCAACCGTCCCCGTCGCTGACCTATTATTTCCCGGCCAGCGCCAATGCAGCGCTTGCGGCTATCAACCGGGCGATTCATCCCGGGATTTCCGCTATCATCCTGGCCCGCATCGATTCGCTAGAAGCCGTCAACCTGGCGAAATACCAGCAGCACCAGCAACCGGATGTGCTCGCGAATTCCGTCGACTTCGGGAAGAAAATTGCAGCAGCGATCTTCGAATGGTCTAAAACCGATGGCTATGATAGCGCCACACCTTATACGCCACTAGGTGGAGCCGCGTACTGGAAACCCACGCCGCCTGCATTTGGGCCTGCCATACTTTCGAACTGGGGCAAGGTACGTACGATTGTTTCAAACAGTGATGCGGGGGCGGAACAAGGCGCGCCGATAGCTTATTCGGAAGATAAAACTTCGGAATATTACAAACAGGTGGAGGAGCTCTACAACATTTCCCAGTCACTCACCCAGGAGCAGCGGACGATCGCCACGTACTGGCCGGACAATTCATGGCATAATGTGTTAAGCCAGGTGCTGGCGACCGAGAAACCAGGGCTGGCAGTAGCGGCAAAAGCATTTACGCAGTTGGGAATAGCGATGTCGGACGGTGCCATCAGCCTTTGCAAAGGGAAATACGTCTACCAGGGAGTGCGCCCCGTCACCTACATCCGGACCATCTTGAACCATCCTGAATGGAATACGGTGATCCCGACGCCGCCCCACCCGGAATATCCCTCGGGGCACTCGGTGATGTCGGCGGCGGCCGCCGAGGTATTGACAGCTATTTTTGGTGAAAACTACCATTATACCGACAAGCCCTACAACCTCCCCGCTTTCGCGCCGAGACAATTCAACTCGTTTGACGAAGCTGCCGCCGAGGCTGCGGTTTCGAGGGTGTACGCCGGGATTCACTACCGCAAAACGTGTGAAGTGAGTTTGTTGCACGGCAAAATCGTGGGGCAAAATGTGATTAATGCATTGAAATTCGAATAATAAATCGATGCCCGGCTAACCCGCCGGCATACTTAAATTGGCCATGAAAATTCTTAATTTAACAACCCTGCTTCTCGCCCTGTTTCTCTCCTTGATGTGTTATTTGGGAGTGGCTTGACGAAAATCTAAATCAGTATCTATTAACTATAAATGAAAAATAAAATGAATGCAAACAAAGCACTTTGGGAAAAGGGTGATTTCACTCGTCTTGCAGAAACAATGCGCGAAAGCGGCTCTGCATTGGTAGAAAAATTAGGGATTAAAGAGGGCATGGACGTGCTGGATCTTGGCTGTGGCGACGGCACCACAGCGATACCTGCTGCCAGGCTGGGCGCGAATGTTCAGGGTGTGGATATTGCCCGGAACCTCGTCGAAGCCGGCAATGCTCGGGTAAAGCGGGAGGGGCTGACCAATATCACATTCCGGGAAGGCGACGCGATCGACCTCAATGACATTGCCGATGAATCGTTCGACTTGGTAGTAAGTGTTTTCGGTGCAATGTTCGCGCCCAAGCCGTTTGACGTAGCGAAAGAAATGTTTCGCGTGACGCGTCACGGTGGCAAAATTGTGATGGGTAACTGGATACCTGGCGACCCGACCCTTGTTGCACAGATCCTCAAAGTAAGCTCGGCTTACACGCCCGCCCCGCCGGAGGGCTTCGTCAGTCCGATGCTGTGGGGAGTAGAAACCAATGTAATAGAACGTTTCGTTGCGGCAGGCGCCTCGAAAGACAACATCTCTTTCGAAAGAGAAACATTCACATTTCGGGCGCCATTTTCCCCGGCAACATTTCTCGACACGTTCAGAAAATACTATGGCCCTACAATGAATGCATTTGAAGCGGCCGAAGTAAATGGAAAACAAGCCGATCTTCTACGTGAATTGGGAGCTTTGTTCGAAAGCCAGAATCAGAGTAGCGACAAAAAGGTGACATCGATTCCTGCCACATTCCTGAAAGTTACAATTCTTCGATAGAAAAACTTGGCGAGAGAGGTCTGTACTCATTTTGCGGCAGCAATTTGGGTACAGGCCTTTTTATTTGTTGCAAGTGCGGTTTACAATGAATTTCAGAACGGACCGATGGCTATTGCCAAAACATCGTCACACAAGAGCCGGGTTGACCCCACTTAGCCCCACAATTGTCAAAGCTCCCAGACCTGCAATGATCCTTTTTGGATTTCTCTAATGTCAATATTGTACAATAGTTTGATAAAATGCGCTAAGTATAAATTTGTAGACAAAAATGTCAGCTTTTAAATTTTTCTATTGCATTATCCGAGCTATTTGTATTAATTTACCTTCGGTTAAATCAGTAAATGTTATTTGTTATTTGAATAATGCTCTTTTTATTGACTTAAAGCTTCTTTCTTCTTCGACTCAGCAGAGTGGCAGCGTTGCTTAGACTTTACACCCCATTCTGCTTTTATGACCTGCTTTCGTCTACGATCGTACGCACGCTGCCCGTTAGCGTGAACAGGGAACTATTGCCAATGCCTAACTAAAACCAAAACTAAAAACTCCATGTATGCTTCCACCTGACCGCCACCTGATGGCCCGACTCTCGTTATTTCATTCTTCAAACACTAACTAATTTCTTTATGATGAATTTTTCTCAGCGTCTTTTTCGCCCCGTCGGAGAGAACGCGCAAAGGTCCGTGTCTTATGGCATAAAAGGGCTTGGCGCGTTGATCATGATTTGTACATTGTTTCTGGGCAAGGTGTACGCCCAGGACATCGCTATCAAAGGAAAAGTGACAGATAGCAAGGGTAATGCCTTGCCGGGGGTTTCCATTACGATCAAGGGAACCAGCAAGGGTACATCCAGCGATATGGAGGGCGGCTATACGATTACTACACCACCAGCTTCCACGCTGGCGTTTAGTTTTATCGGGTTCACTTCCAAAGAAGTAGTGGTTGGCAGCGAGTCGACCATCGATGTGGTTTTGAACGACGATATAAAGGCTTTGGAAGAAGTAGTCGTGATCGGCTATGGATCTGTCAAGAAAAAGGATGTGACAGGTTCTGTTGTCTCACTGCAACCAAAAGACTTTAACAAGGGGGTCATTACAGCACCCGACCAGCTGATCCAGGGGCGCACGCCAGGGGTTATGGTTATCAATAATACAGGTCAGCCGGGTGGTGCTACCACGGTTCGTATCCGTGGAAACTCTTCAATTCGTGCCGGAAACAATCCCTTGTTTGTCCTTGACGGAATTCCGCTTTCAGGTAGCTCGGCGCGTCCGGGTGGAAGTGGGGGATTTGGCTCAGACGGCGGTAACCCGCTTGCATACCTGAATCCGAATGACATCGCTAGTATGGATATCCTTAAAGATGCTTCTGCGACAGCCATCTATGGTTCGCGCGGTGCAAACGGGGTTGTAATTATTACCACCAAAAGAGGGGCGTCCGGTGCTCCCACAATCAGCCTCAATGCGTCAACCGGGGTATCAAGCCTTTTGCGGAAACCGGAAGTGTTGAGTGCCAATGAATTCAGGGAAGCGGTGCAGTTTTATGCACCCAACGACCTGAAAGGCGCTGATTTCGGAGGAAATGTCAATGCTTTCGATGAGATAACGCGCGTGGCGCCTGTTCAGAACTATTCAATGGCCATCACGGGTGGTACCGACAATGGCAAGTACCGCGTTTCGGCCGGCTATATGGATCAGAAGGGTATCATCGAAACTTCCAGGCTCAAAAAATATACGGCCAGCATTAACAGCAGTTTCAAGTTCCTTGAAAGCAAAAAACTCGGCCTTGATTTCAACGTGTTGTTCACCCAAACAAACGAAAACCTCGCACCGATAGATGTGGGCGTAGGTTTTACCGGTAATGTAATCTCACAGGCGTTGACCTGGAACCCAACCCGTCCATTGCGTGTGAACGCCGATTCGCTTACCTATGTGAGCCCAACGACGATCAACCCGCTGACCTCCCTGAAAGCTTATAAGGATATTGCCGTTGTCAACACGACCGTAGCCAGTATCGCACCTTCCTATAAGATCACAGACGATCTGGAATACAAGCTTATTTACAGCGTTACCCGTCAGACAGGTAACAGAAAAGGCAGGTACATAGCAGGAATGGTTGACCCGGCGCAGGTAAGAAACGGTTTCGCTTTTATCGGGAATAACTCGGAAACCAACCAGCAACTAACGCAGACACTGAGCTACAACAAGGACATTAGTAAAGATTTGAATATCAATGCGGTGGCCGGTTACGAGTTTTTGGATTATGCTAATAGCTGGAATTCCCTGAGCGGCAGCGGATTTACTGATGTCGGCCTGGATTTTTACGATTACCTGAACTACTCCGTAGCCAGCAACCGCGGAATCAATTCGTACAAATCACCTACCAACCAGTTGCAATCGTTGTTCTTGCGTGTTGGATTGAACTACCAGGACAAGTATCTGCTCACCGGTACTATCCGCAGGGATGGCTCAACCAAGTTTGGAGAAAACAACAAGTACGCCAATTTCCCGGCGCTGGCACTGGCCTGGAACGTCTCGAATGAGTCTTTTCTGAAAGGCAACAGCGTGGTCAATAGCTTGAAGCTGCGCCTGGGATGGGGTAAAACCGGTAACCGGGAGTTTGATTCGGGCGCGTCGCGTGATCGTTACGTGTTTGGCACGCAGAGCATCAGTCAGGCCAATTTCGGAAACCCGGACCTTAAATGGGAAACGTCCGAGACATTTAACGGCGGAATTGACTTTGGTTTGTTCCAATCCAAAATCGTAGGTTCGATCGATTTCTTCAACAAAAAGACGACCGACGGATTGTTCGAAAGGACACTCGCCCAGCCTGCGCCAAGTGGTAAGATCTGGGTCAATCTGGATGGAGAAGTGGTAAACAAAGGAGTGGAATTGGCGTTGACTGGTACGGTACTGGAAACAAAAGACTGGACCTGGAACGTCTCTGCAAATGCAACCTACCTGAAAAACAGCGTTTCAGGCCTACCTGGCTTCTATGAAACCGCCGCGTTGAGAGGACAAGGCTTCTCGGGCGTTTTAGGACAAAGAATGGTAAGCGGCCAGCCGCTCAACGTCTGGTACCTGGCCAAATATGCGGGCCTCGATCCGGCTACCGGAACCAGTATGTACGAGGGAGCGGATGGTAACGTAAGCACTTCCGTGGACCCTGCACAGAACAAATTCTATGTACATAGCCCCAACCCCAAATATCTGCTGGGCTTCTCCACAGACGTGACTTACAGGAAGTTCTCGGCAGTGGTCAATATGAACGGCGCGTTTGGGCACTATCTGTTTAATAACACCTTCGCAACGGTGCTGGGCATCAATAACCTGTCTACCAAAAACATTGCGAAGGATTTCTTCAACAAGGATATCAAGGAAGCCACTTCCAACTCGGCGGCGCCTTCGACCAGGTACCTTGAAAAAGGTGATTACATGAAAATGTCTAACGTTACGCTCAGTTACCGCGTTGGTAATATTGGGAAAGTTTTCAAAAACCTGAACATTTCATTGACCGGCCAGAATTTGTTTGTCCTGACCGGCTACAAAGGTTTCGACCCGGAAGTAAACACCGATGGTTCCAACGGCGGAATTCCGTCTCTTGGGATAGAATACATTCCTTACCCATCGGCAAGAACATTCCTGTTGGGCGTAAACTTCTCGTTGTAATTCATCAAAAACAAAGATTTTATGAAACTTAAATCATATTGTGCGGCAATTTTAAGTTGCTCAATGCTACTTTCCTGCACCGATCTCGACGAGAAACTCGGCAGTGCATTAGAAAAGGGTACCACAGGAAACATTAATCCGGCTGAGCTGCTGATAAGCGCCTATTCGTCACTGAACGGCCCTTACCAGCAAGACAACCGGTGGTGTTTGCAGGAGCTTTCTACGGATGCGGCTGTGGCACCCACTCGCGGTGGCGACTGGGATGACAATGGAACCCACAGGGCCATTCACCTGCATACGTGGAATGCCGATAATTCGTATATGAGTAATACATTCGGTGGATTGCTAACAGCTATTTATCAAGCTTCCAATGTGTTGCGCTATGCACCCTCGGCCCAGCAGGCAGCGGAAGCTCGCTTCATCCGGGCACTGGCTATGTTCGACGTACTGGATTTGTGGGGCGTGGTGCCTTATCGTGAGAGTCTGGAAGATTTTCGCGAGCTCCCCAAAACGCTTGGTCCACAGGAAGCGATCGACTTTATCATATCAGAAATAAATACGATCATGAAAGATCTGCCTTCGACCGGCCAGGCATATGTTGCCAATAAAAATGCTGCGCGGGTGTTGCTGATGAAAGTGTATCTGAACAAAGGAGCATTTCTGGATAGGCAAAATCCTAAATTCGATGCTGCTGATATGAGTAAGGTGGTCGCGCTCGCCGACGAGATTAAGGACTACACAATCTCTGCTCCAGGCAAGTATTTTGACAATTTTGCTCCGGATAATAATACCAAATCCACTGAAAATATCTTCACCCTATACAATGAAGAAGGCGTCCGGGGCGGCGGTGTGGACAGGGCCTATTGGACGGTCTCACATTACAACATGACCCCGGGCGGATGGAACGGTTGGGCAACGCTTTCTAACTATTACGACAAATTCGCGGCTGGCGATGAAAGAAGAGGTATTTATTACAACTATCCGGCCGATACCACTTCGAACCGCAGCAAAAACTACAAGATCCAGAACGTTGGTTTTCTGGAAGGGCAGCAGACCAGCTGGGTGACAAACAAGCCGTTGATGGCCAGAAACCCTGCCACGCAACCGCTGGTTTTCACAAGGGACATTACGATCCGTACCAGCGGTGCTACATTGGAAACGGCGGGGATTCGGGTTATTAAATATCCATTCGATTATGCTTCAAAAGGCCAGCGAAACAACGACTGGGTGGTTTACCGTTATTCGGATGTGCTATTGATGAAAGCGGAAGCGATTTTGCGCGGGGGAACACCGGGCGGTGCTGCCGACGCCCTCACTATTGTAAACTCAATCCGGACCAACCGTGGCGCAGCCAAGTTGGCGACCTTAAGCCTTGATAACCTGCTTGATGAACGCGCAAGAGAATTGTACTGGGAAGGTTGGAGAAGACAGGATCTGATCCGTTACGGTAAGTTCCTGCTCGCAGGGCAAATCAAACCCGCCGATCCGGACCCGAAAACGCTTGTGTACGCAATCCCAAGCCCACAAATAGCCGTTAACAACAATCTCAAACAGAATCCGGGGTATTAGGGTTTATATAGAGCTTTGCAAAAGCCCTTCAAACACACGTTTGAGGGGCTTTTTACTTCCCTCGGCCCAGGATTTCAAGCAGTGCTTTACGCAGGGAAAATATAGCTTGGCTGACGGGTAAGTCTCTATTGAAAAGTATAAGTCTTCCCGAGAAATCTATAAGCCCGACGCTTCTGGACCAACCACCTTTGCATCATTCAAATAAACAACCAAAATGATGACAAAGACAGTTTTGATTACAGGTGCTTCTTCGGGATTTGGGAAGGATGCGGTGCGGTTATTTCAAAAAAATGGGTGGAATGTGATCGCCTCGATGCGCTCGCCGGAGAAGGAAACGGAACTGGCCGGGCTCGATCAAGTGATGCTCGTACGTTTGGACGTTACCGATAGCGAGAGCATTCAGCATGCAGTTGGAGAAGGGGTTGCGCGCTTTGGCGGTATCGATGCATTGGTCAATAATGCGGGATACGGGTCACTGGGTGTGCTGGAAGCAGCCCCAGAAGAGGTGGTGCGCCAGCAGTTCGATGTGAATGTGTTTGGAGTGATCGAGGTGATCAAGGCGGTCTTGCCGCATATGCGCAGCAACAGGAGCGGGGTGATCATCAATGTGTCGTCGATGGGTGGACGGATTGCCTTTCCGTTCTCGACGCTTTACCATGCTACCAAATATGCGGTGGAAGGGATTTCGGAATCTCTGCAATACGAGCTCGAACCGCTGGGTATTAGGGTAAAGATTGTGGAACCGGGCGGTTATAGAACGGATTTTGCAGGCAGGTCGCTGGCAACTTTTGGCGCCGGTGATTTGTTGGACTATATGCCTGCTTACGATGCCTTCGCAGCACAAGTGGACAATTGGCCGATGTCGGATCGAATTTGGGAGGTAGCCGAAGCAATATATCAGGCGGCCAACGACCACTCCGAGCAGTTGCGTTATCCGGTGGGCGCCGATGCAGTGCAGTTGCTCCAAGCCAGAAAGGAAATGGATGATCTCGCGATCAAAAACCTCATTGCCGCCCACATTTAGCAGTTATTATTCAGCCGTTTCACTGTTATGACCAGCCAGTATCTTGATATCGAGTCTATTAGCGGCCTGCACAAATACGTAGGCGCCCCCAGTCCCAAGCATCCGCTGATCAGCCTGATCGACAATACCCGTTTCTACGCGCAGTGTCCGCGGCAGCTTACGGCCTTCCGGTTTGGTTTTTACACGATCTCCTGCAAGCGCATTCACGGTGTATTGAAATACGGCAAAGGACATTACGATTTCAGCGAAGGGTCGCTCATGTTCACAGCGCCATGGCAGGTCATAACAGGCAGCATCGAGGAAGGAGGCGTAGAGGAAGGATGGGCGCTGTTCATCCATCCGGACCTACTCAATGCCACCGAACTTGGACAAAAGATGCATCAATACTCGTTTTTTAACTATGATGTAAATGAAGCATTGCACATTTCCGACGACGAAAAGCAACTGATCCGCGATTGTGTGGCCAAGATCGAGCGGGAGTATTCCCAGAATATCGACAAGCATACGCTCAGGCTCATTTCCGGCAACATCGAGCTGCTGCTCAACTACTGCGATCGGTTCTACGACCGCCAGTTCTACACCCGCGCCAAGGTTAGTAACGACCTCGTGCAGCATTTCGAAAGGCTGCTGAACGATTACTTTGCCAAGGACACGTTGGTTGATATCGGCCTGCCGGGTGTCAAATACTTCGCTTCCGAGCTGAACCTCTCGCCGAATTACCTTTCTGATCTGCTCAACCGATTCACCGGTAAAACCACCCAAGAGCACATTCACCTGAGGATGATCGACAAAGCCAAATCGCTACTCTGGGGGACAGAGCAGTCGATCAGCGAAATAGCTTACGATCTCGGTTTTGAGCACCCTTCTCATTTTACCAAAATATTCAAAACCAAAACCGGCAAATCGCCGAGCGCATTCAGGAACTTGAACTAACGGTTGGCGTGAAATGCTACAAACCTGGCGGGAAATATTAACTGGTCTGGGATCGCGACCGGCTTATTTTGTTTGATCAAATCAGTCGAAATATGCGTACGGAAGGTTGTCCGGTGGTATTGCGCTCGTCTCCCACCGAGGGTGAATTCAGGATAAAAAATATTTTCAAAACTGGCCGCGAACCGGCTCCCATGGCTAACTTTAAAGGGATGTAAAACCTTTAAATCAATAACGTATGGCAGTCCAAACAAAACGCATTTATGAACCCGCAGCGGCCACCGACGGCTACCGTGTATTGGTAGACCGCCTGTGGCCGCGGGGCCTCACCAAGGAAGCGGCCCGTATCGACCGCTGGATGAAAGAAGTAGCGCCCTCCAACGAGCTGCGAACCTGGTTTCATGCCAACATGGAACAATGGGACGAGTTCGGCGCCCGTTACCGGGAGGAACTGAAAGGTTCGGACGCATTGAATGCATTGCGCTCGCTGGTTGTAGAAAATCAGGTTGTTACCTTGCTTTTTTCGGCCAAAACAGAAGACCGTAACCAGGCGCTGGTTTTGAAAGAGCTGCTGGAAAAAGCATAGTAGCCGCACTCAACGTTCCAATTTTACGATCAATCCCTCATCTCCACTCAAAAGCAGATTGTTTTCAGTGCGTAACCCGATCCGCTCCGCCTCGGTGCTGATGATGATTTCTCCATCAAAAGTTTCATTTTTAGGCAGTAAATAGCCGGGCCTATGGCTGAGGTTGAGCACCACCAGGAAACGGTCGGTGTCGTTTTCGCGAATAAAGGCGAGCAGCTGTTTATCCGAATAGACTGGGGTATATTTGCCTGTTTGAAAAGCAGGTTGCCTTTTGCGAAGCGTAATAAGGCTGTGGTAGAAGGACAGCATCGAGTCCGGATCCTCTTTTTGTAATTCTACATTTACCCGGCGGAAGCTACGAGGAAGGCGCAGCCAGGGCTTACTCCCCGAAAACCCTGCAAACTCATCCGTGTTCCATTGCATAGGCGTACGTGCAGGGTCGCGGCTTACGTTACGGTCTGGCATATAGAGGCCCTGTGGATCCACGAGCTCGTCTTGCGGGATCGGCACATCGCGCATACCGATCTCATCACCATAATATAAGGTAGGCGTCCCGCGCAGCGTGAGCAGGAGCATTGCGGCCACACGCGCCTGGGAGCGACCCACGCGGCTGGCTATGCGCGGCCGATCATGGTTGCCGAGCACCCAGTTGGGCCAGCCGTCCATCGGTAATGCACCTTCGTATTCCTCGACGGCCCGGGCAATTTGTTCCGAATCCCAGGGTAATGCAAGCAGCTGGAAATTGAATGGAAGGTGTGCCTCCGATTTGTCGGCGCCGTAGTAAGTGATCAGCTTGTGAATGGGCAGGTATATCTCTCCGATCAGTACACGGTCGTCGTACTGGTTTGTTGTCCGCCGCATCATCCGCACGATCTCATGGACTTCCGGCTGGTCGGTGGAATATGCCGGATCGTGGTATTCGTAGATCAAGTCGTTTTCATCAAATGGAGAATTGGCTACCACCGGATTGTTGCGTAGCTGCGCATCCTTGATTATGTGCCACATTACATCCACGCGAAAACCGTCGACGCCCTTCAGGAGCCAAAAGTGCATGACGTCCGTCATCGCCTCGTGAACCTCGGGATTGCGCCAGTTGAGGTCGGGCTGCTGTTTCAGGAAGGCGTGATAATAGTATTGTCGGGTCGCTGGGTCCAATTCCCAGGCGTGGCCGCCGAAAACGCTGAGCCAGTTATTGGGCAATGCGCCATTCTCGCCAGGTTCTTGCCAGATGTACCAGTCGCGCTTGGGGCTGTCCCTCGACGAGCGTGATTCGAGAAACCACGGGTGTTGGTCGGACGTGTGATTCGGGACAAGATCCAGGATCAGTTTCATGCCCCGGCGGTGGACCTGCTCCAATAACTCGTCGAAATCTTCCATCGTGCCAAACAGCGGGTGAACGCCCTGGTAGTCGGAGATGTCATATCCGAAATCGGCCATTGGCGAGGGGTAGATGGGCGACAGCCATACGCAATCCACCCCCAGCCATTGCAGGTAGTCGAGCCGTTGGACGATGCCTTTGAGGTCGCCGATGCCATCGCCGTTCGCATCCTGAAACGAGCGGGGGTAAATCTGGTAGATTACGCAGGTTTGCCACCAGAGGTGATCGATGTCTGCCGGATTGTTGTCTGTGATGGTTTCCATCGGAAGTTCGGTTTGCTGATGCAGTGCGCCCTTAAAAAATCACACCACGCCCAGATCAAAAGTTTTATATGAATTATTTGATAAAAAACATGTATAATCAAAGCAAATTGACTATATTCAGTAAATCAAAAAATTACTCAGACCATGATGCCTTTCATAAAAGTTACCGGAGAATTCGACGAAAGCCTGAATGTAAGCGTTGAGAAAATTCTATACTACATGGGGTATAGCCATGGGTGCACAATTTTTCTCGGCACCAGTATTTCCATTCGCGTGAAAGAATGCGAGGAAGACATTAAGAGGCTCATTGAGGAAGCATATATGCAGGTGGCGTAGGCCGCAGGCTGCATCAGGCATGCAGCATTGACCCAGTACCAAACGGCAAGTGATCGCTGATGGGGAAGCATCCCTGTCGGCGATTTTTTTATGCGGTAGTAATTTCCTGGGAGGTTAAGGTTGCTTAAAAATTGTATTATTTTAATAAATAGAAACGGGTATATGAAGAATTTTGAGCAAATCAGGGAAGAATTAGTAGTTTTGTAAACTATTGATATACAATAATAGTTAATAGATGTAGCGGAGAAGTTGTTTTAAAAAATGCATTGTGACTGATAAATATAATTTAGTATTTTACCGTTGTTTTATGAGCCATTATCAGATTCACTAAAAACCTCCTGAAAATATCGCCCGATGGGCATTTAGTAAAATTCAATACCATGAAACAAGTAAATAAGCGTAGAAGTACTCATGCACCGGTAGGTTTCCGGGCATTTCTGGGTCAGTTTTTCAACGACCGCACACAAGTGAAAGAGGAGGAATATTCAGCAAACCGGTATTCGGTCCTATATACGTTGAACGATCAATACCAGCATGTGGGTTGTCCGACGCAAGAAGAGGCGCAACTGGTTCAGAGTTTGATGCTCACTGATGAGAACCGCGTGCCTGTGGGTATTTACGATTCCCGCACCGATTCGTTTGAATGGGAGATCGTGGGAGAATATCTCGGCGGCCAGGGCTCCGACGAGCACCAGCGTAACCGTGAAGAAGCTATCCTGACTGTCGCACGTGCACTGCGTCGCCGCGACGCAAGCTGGCATCCGGAATATTTGCAACGTCCTAGCTTTTTCGCCTGAACCGAAAAGTAACCCGCTGTGCCGTATAAAAAGCAACGAGGCCGTCTCACAAGAGTACGGCCTCGTTTTTAATGTCTTTGGCTATTACCAGGTAAGGATAACAGAAACATTAGGAAGTACAGAATCAAGCCATAAAAGAAGCTGAGTAAGAGAAAGTCCAATTCCTACCATGATATTGATGAGGTTTGTGTTTTGTTGCCTACTCGTTTCAAGTGGTTTTCGGCTGTCCCACACCTTGCAAGATGTTGTAATATTAGTGCGACATTAAATAGAAAACAAATTCTATAATCGATGCTTGTTCATTGCATTGGCCGGTAAAGCCTAACTTATTAGTCAGGGTCAAATCCGAAACGAGACATAGATTTCTACAATTTGATTTGTCAATAATATGCCTATTATGGGTCTATTGTAACCATTTAATAGTAGCGGTTGGCTTTTGGCCGGCTAAAAAGGGTTGTCGAATAGTGTAGTATTTGTGTAGAATAAATTCATTGCATATGAATTAAATTTGACTCCATTTTAGTAATCATGCCACAGATCTCTGGTCTCCCTCGTGAGGATTGAGAAGGGTTTGATTTGCAATGGAACGATGGTTCAGTTAACTTTCAGAAAATTCTAATATTTGGAGTTGATGAAAAGATCTCTGCTACTTCTGCTGCTTTTATTTATTGTTGCGGCATCAAAACCGCGAAAAATTACCTGGGTCGCCATCGGTGATTCGATTACCTACCTGAACGATCATCAAAACGAAACCGGGAATCGGGTCACGAAAGGGTATCTTACCCTGATCTCTGAGAAATTTCCGCAGATTACCTATATCAACCAGGGGCATAACGGCTGGACCTCAGTAAATATCGCCGACAAGATCGAATCGCTCGGGCTTGTACAGGCCGATGTGTACACAGTTTTCCTCGGTACCAACGACTGGTGGCAGGGAAAGCCGCTCGGCACACTCACCGACTATAAGGAAGCAAAAGGCAATGGTACGGTCTACGGCGCGTTCAGGGTTATTACCGATAAACTGAGCCAGCTCAACAAAAAGGCGAAAATTATACTCATTACGCCGATGCAACGTGGGGATTTCGTGTATATCAATAGCTATAAAAACAACGCATTTGGCTCTTATAAGTCCAAAAAAGAGCAGACGCTGGAACAATTTGCCAACGCAATACTCGAGATCGGACGAGAAGGGAGGATGCCGGTTGTGGATCTATACCATGATAGTGGTATCAATCTGGACAATATGGTACGTTTTAAAAGACTAAAAGACCCCCAGACTGGCCTCTATAAGGACTTCGTTTACCCCAGTTACGTGGATGTTCCCTTTAATCCCGAATCTGACGAATACCCATATCCCGTAGAAGCTAGCGACATGACTTACGACGGCCTACACCCCTCCGACAAGGGCTACGAGGTGATCGCGCAAATGCTGATGAAGAAATGGAAGGGGTTGAAATAATACCCGGTTCTAGTCTGCCTTTGAGCCGACGATGTATGTCTTAAGATCGGCCAACAGGTTATACAATGATGTGTTGATGCCGTCATTGTCGGCTTTTGCTAATTGAAGAGCTAGTTCGGCGTCCTTGCGTTTTTTACGATTATTTTCAGTTTTAGCGATTTGCTCTTTGGCTGTAATATTATCGTTTTCCTTTGCATTCAGGCGCACTGGGCTATGCTCGGCAGAGACGCCGTCGAGCGTGGTGATGCGTGCGTCATATTGGTTGTCTTTATATTGAACGCCCAAATCGAAACGAACATATTGGTAATCTGAATGAATAACCGGTATGTAGCTGGTGATAAGTATGATGCCTGCCTGTTTGTCGTCGCTGGTGATCGCATTCTCTGCGTTCCCAAACTTTTTTTCGACCCATTCCCTGACTTTTTGATGCAATTCGGCTTTGCCGAGTTTGGGCTGGCCGGAATCGGTGTAGTTAATGCTATTTTTGGAATCGAGTGGCAACCGGCCGTCCTGTGCGAAAGTGTGGGTAGTTGCAGCGAGCAGCGCGAAAAGGAGCAGATGTTTCAAGATGAAGTATTGAGTTGGTGACCGGGCAAATATAGCGGAAAACATTTTGGTCGTGCTTTCAGTTGCTTTCTATTTGGTCCGGTTTTTTAAAACGAATGATTTGGTTACATTTAACTATACTAAATTCAACAGGTTATGGCTAAGCTCAAAAATGTTTCGCTTGCAATTGCGCTTCTCATCTGCGCTTCGTTCACCGTCCTGCACCACGGCTGGGCCGACTACGACCAGACCAAACCAACCGATTTTAAAGCCAAAATCGAAGATCTTACCTATGAGAACCCGCACGTATTGGCCAAAGTGAAGTACAACAAGGAACTCACCACTGTGTACCTCGCACCCGTTACCCGAATGGAATCACGCGGATTGAATGCGGATATGATCAAAAAAGGCACGACGATCCGTTTTGTCGCCTACCCGCACAAAACCGAAAAAAACGAAATGCGCGCTGAACGCATTTTTGTGGGAAATGATAAATACGAACTTCGCTAGGCGTGCAGTCGTATCATCAATGGCTCGAATGGCTGGAAAAATCCGCATGGGCTGTAAGCATCAGGCAATCGCTGTGGTTATACCCGGCCTTGGAGATCGTACATATATTAGGCATTGTGCTACTCGTAGGCGCAGCGTTCCTTTTCGATCTGCGCCTGCTGGGTTTTTCGCGTAACCTGCCTGTTACCGGCTTGTCGAAGCATTTGTTGCCCTGGTCGCAGCGGGGGCTGATACTCATTATTCCTTCCGGCCTGCTGCTCTTCATTACCAATGCACAGGCGCTCGGCGCCGATCCGGTTTTCTGGACGAAGGTCGGGCTGATATTGTTTGCCGGGCTGAATGTATTCGTATTTCACCGGTTTGTTTACGAGCCGTTCAAATTCCGCGGTGCTTCGGGTGATATGCCGGGGATGGCACGGCTCTGCGCAGGTATTTCGATTGTGGTTTGGGTTGCGGTAGTGACTTGCGGGAGGTTGCTGGCTTATTGAGCCGAGCGGTTTGCTCATTTGTGCCTCCGGCACTTATCGTTCGAAGAGCCCAGAGGCACGGACGTTTTTTAAACCAGGTAATTCATTGCCTGGTTTAAAAAGTAAAAAAGACGTACCTTTGCGCCTTAATTGGACATCATGATTTACTTCTTCACTTGCGGGGACGACACCGTCTTTGCACTACAAACCGAGCGAACGCTCACTGCCTCCGATTCCTCTAAATTAAGCTGGCTTTTCGGCGGCGCAGAACTCCGGAAGGAGACCGTTCTCACAGACTATTTCGTTGGGCCCCGCGCTGCCATGATTACACCATGGAGCACCAATGCCGTCGAGATTACCCAGAATATGGGTTTGGAAGGCATTGTTCGCATCGAGGAGTTCAAGAAGGTAGGCGCTGATTTTGAGGACTTCGATCCGATGCTCTCGCAGAAATACAGCCAACTGAGCCAGGATATTTACACCATCAATATCAAACCTGAAAAAGTTCAGGAAATCGACGATATTGCTGCCTATAACAAGCAGGAAGGCCTTGCGTTGAATGAAGAGGAAGTCGACTATCTCATTGGTCTCTCCGAAAAGCTTGGCCGCAAGCTGACCGACTCTGAAGTATTCGGCTTCTCACAGGTCAATTCCGAGCACTGCCGCCACAAGATCTTCAACGGGGTATTTGTGATCGACGGCCAGGAGCAACCTCTTTCACTTTTCAAGCTAATCCGTAAAACATCCGAAACCAATCCGAACTCGATTGTCTCGGCTTACAAAGACAATGTAGCATTTCTGAAAGGCCCGGTAGTACAACAATTTGCGCCTAAATGCCCGGACGTGCCGGAATATTACGAAATAAAGGATTTTGAGTCTGTCCTTTCCCTAAAAGCGGAAACCCATAACTTCCCGACCACGGTCGAGCCTTTTAATGGTGCTGCAACGGGTTCGGGAGGCGAAATCCGTGACCGCCTTGCCGGCGGCCAAGGTTCTATTCCGCTTGCGGGTACGGCAGTATATATGACAGCGTTCTCGCGACTGGAAGAAAACCGGGCGTGGGAAAAAGGAGTTGAGGAGCGCCAATGGCTTTACCAGACGCCCATGGACATTCTTATTAAGGCATCTAACGGCGCTACGGATTTTGGTAACAAGTTTGGCCAGCCGTTGATCGTTGGCTCGGTGCTTACATTCGAACACGAGGAAGGCGGTCGCACGCTGGGTTATGACAAAGTGATCATGCAAGCAGGCGGTATTGGCTACGGAAAAGCCGAACAGGCCAAAAAACATACCCCTGTCACCGGCGACAAAGTGGTGGTAATGGGTGGGGAGAACTACCGGATCGGCATGGGCGGTGCGGCTGTTTCGTCTGCTGATACCGGCGCGTTCGGTTCGGGAATCGAGCTGAATGCGATCCAGCGCTCCAACCCGGAAATGCAGAAACGTGTTGCCAATGCAGTGCGTGGGATGGTTGAAAGCGGAAACAATACAATTATTTCGATCCACGACCACGGTGCGGGCGGACATTTGAACTGTTTGTCTGAGCTAGTGGAGGAAACGGGCGGCAAGATAGACCTCGATAAGCTGCCGGTAGGAGACCCTACGCTTTCAGCCAAAGAGATCATTGGCAACGAATCCCAGGAACGAATGGGCCTGGTAATCAGCCAAGATGATATCGACTTCCTGCAACGCATCGCCGATCGCGAACGCGCGCCGATGTATACAGTGGGAGAGGTGACCGGCGACCACCGTTTCACATTCGAATCCTCGACCACTGGTGCTAAGCCGATGGACCTTGCGATGGACGAAATGTTCGGTAGCTCGCCTAAGACTTATATGCACGACAAAACAGTGGATCGCACTTATGAGCCCGTTCAATACGAGACCTCGAAACTGCATCAATACCTGGAACAGTTGCTGCAACTTGAAGCAGTCGCCTCGAAAGACTGGTTGACCAACAAGGTGGATCGCTGCGTAGGCGGGCACGTGGCCAAGCAGCAAACTGCCGGACCGCTGCAATTGCCATTGAATAACGTCGGCGTAATGGCGCTCGACTTCCAGGGAAAGGACGGTATCGCAACTTCCATCGGTCATGCACCGCTTTCGGCATTGATCGATCCGGCGGCCGGCAGCCGCAATGCGGTAGCCGAAGCACTTTCCAACATCGTTTGGGCGCCCTTGAAAGACGGACTGGCAACGGTTTCGCTTTCGGCTAACTGGATGTGGGCATGCAAGAATGAAGGAGAGGACGCGCGTTTGTACAAAGCCGTGCAAGCTTGCTCCGATTTTGCCATCAGCCTTGGCATCAACATCCCGACGGGAAAAGACTCCCTGTCGATGAAGCAGAAATACAAAGATGGCGACGTGATCGCACCGGGTACCGTCATCATTTCGGCGGGTGGCCATTGCGACGACATTACAGCTGTTGTGGAGCCGGTACTGCGCAAATCGGGCGGTTCTATTTATTATA
Organism: Dyadobacter sp. 22481; assembly: GCF_052044875.1. Classification (NCBI taxonomy): domain Bacteria; kingdom Pseudomonadati; phylum Bacteroidota; class Cytophagia; order Cytophagales; family Spirosomataceae; genus Dyadobacter; species Dyadobacter sp. 22481. The sequence continues at coordinate 2,520,596 of NZ_JBQENV010000001.1, read as the reverse complement.
TCAACCTGTCGGGTGATCGTTTCAAACTTGGTGGCTCATCTCTGGCCCAAATCCTGAACAAAATCGGTTCAGAAACGCCCGATATCCAGGACGCCGCGCAGTTCAAGACGACATTCAATGCGATCCAGCAATTGATCAAAGCCGGAAAAATCCAGGCGGGTCACGATATTGGCAGCGGTGGTTTGATCACCACATTGCTTGAAATGTGCTTCGCGGATCGTGATTTGGGTGCATCCATTGATTTGTCTGTACTCGGCGATCAGGACATTATAGAGAAATTGTTCTCAGAAAACATCGGTATCGTATTCCAGGCTGACGAATCGGCCGAAGCCGTGCTCGCGGAAAGCGGGGTTGCATTCCACAAGATCGGGACCGTGAATCTCGCTTCGACGCTGACAGTGAAAGACGCGACAGGCAAATGGGACTTTGATATCGACCGTCTGCGCGATGTTTGGTTCAAAACTTCTTATTTGTTAGACCAAAAGCAAACAGGCAACGGCCTCGCGAAAGAGCGTTTCGACAACTACAAGCACCATGTGCTGCGCTACAAATTCCCTGCGCAGTTCGACGGCAAGAAGCCAGTGATCGACGCTTCTAAACCACGCCCGAAAGCCGCAGTACTCCGCGAAAAGGGCAGTAATTCCGAACGTGAGCTTGCCAACGCCATGTACCTCGCTGGTTTCGATGTAAAAGACGTCCACATGACCGATCTTATTTCCGGCCGTGAGACCCTGGAAGATATCCAGTTCATCGGAGCCGTAGGAGGTTTCTCTAATTCTGACGTTTTGGGCTCTGCCAAAGGCTGGGCCGGTGCATTTTTGTACAACGAAAAAGCTAAAATCGCGCTCGAAAACTTCTTCAAACGCGATGACACGCTGTCTGTCGGCATCTGTAACGGTTGTCAGCTCTTTATCGAGCTCGGCCTCATCAACCCGGATCATGAACAAAAACCGAAAATGCTGCACAATGCGAGTCATAAGCACGAGAGTATTTTCACTTCAATGACTGTCCAGCCCAATAACTCGGTTATGCTTTCCTCGCTTGCGGGAGCGACTCTGGGCGTGTGGGTGTCACACGGGGAAGGCCGCTTCCAATTGCCTTTAGCTGAGAATCAATACAATATCGTTTCCAAATACGGCTACGAGACTTACCCGGCTAATCCGAATGGGTCGGATTATAATACTGCCATCCTTTGCGACAACTCAGGCCGCCATTTGGTGACTATGCCCCATATCGAGCGGTCGCTCTTTCAGTGGCATTGGGCAAATTATCCGGAAGGACGCAAGGACGAAGTTTCGCCATGGATGGAAGCATTCGTGAACGCGCGAAAATGGATTGAAGAGCGAAATAAATAGGTTTTTAGGAAGAAAGGGGAGGATATTGGCAAGTTCCTTCTGATAATCAGGCCCGTCTCGATGGTAATCGTGACGGGCTTTTTTGTTTGCTACGGATTCAATTCCCCCACAAACCGGTCTATATCCTCAATCCCCTTCTTGGTAGCATAAGGCCGAAACAAATGTGCCTTCATTCTCAGATAATGTGTTAGCTGCCGCGCAAGGTGTTGTCTTGATTCGGTTAGAACGGCCTCGGAAAGCCAAAACCGGCTTTGCAGACTATTGCTGGAAATGATCAACAACTTATCATCCCCGGAGCTGAATTTCAGATATTTGTTTTCTTCCAAAAGCTCGATATCGTGTACCAGCCCCGATATTCTGTTCTGGATCACATTGCCCTGGTAGTTGGCTGCGATGCGCGTGTTTTGTTCCATTAAATGCACCATGCTCAGCAGAAGGCATTGGTATTTCAGCCCATTTTCAAATAGCAACTTGTTCTTCTGAAGAAAGTCATACAGGCTATCCACAGGTAAGTTGCTGTGAATAGCTGAATTAGACTCGGTGTAGGCCTGGCTGATATTGAAAACAAGGTCGTCCTTGGTAGGGAAGTAGTAGGTGAGGTTACCGATGCGCATGCCGAGGTCACCGGCAAGCTCGCGCATGCCTACATACTCGATGCCTTTGAGATTGAAGAGCTCCAATGCCCGTTTAATAATTTTTTCCTGGGTTGCGTTCACGATGATTTGGTCAATGTCCTAAATTGTTATAATTTTAGGTCGTTGTCCAAAAATATAACATTCCAACCTCATGACGAAATCATTTCCAAACATCTTGCAAATTCTCGCGTCGATCGCCTTCATTACCATCATCGGCGCCGCTATTTATGAACATGCCGCCGTGGTACCAGTGTGGAGCGCTGCGCCACCGCGTTCACTTTCCATGTTCCAGGGCGAGTATGGTCTCCAAGCAGTTAACTTTTGGAAACCAGTACACCCGGTTGCTATTCTATTACTCGCGGCCGCATTGGTTGCGAATTGGCGACAGCCGAGCCGCAGGCAATTGTTGATCGTTGTCAGCGGTTACGTGGTGATACTTGGGCTTACCGCAGTCTATTTCGTCCCTGAACTGCTGGCCATCACCACGTCAGCTTACTCGCCCGCGGTGAACGGCGACCTTGCCGAACGTGCCCAAACATGGGAAAAGCTGAGCCTCGTCCGTTTGAGCGGGTTGCTCGTGCTGGCGGTGGTGTTATTGCATGGTTTAACGACAAAACAGACAAACAAATAATGGAAACCCTCACAATGGAAAAAAACTATCCTGTTACGATCGACAATGGCCACGGTGAGCGGCTGACTTTTCTCGGTCGGGAGCTACGCGACGGCGTTGAGTACGTCCAGGTCGAAAACCAGGTAAGTCCCGGCGCAGGCCCACCCATGCACGTGCATCACCAGCAGCACGAGAGCCTTCATATTCTGGAAGGCAAGATGGGCATCGAAGTCCTCGGCAAGCAACCCTATTTCGTGCACAAAGGAGAATCTGCGACTTTTGAGCCGGGCATCGCGCACCGTTTCTGGAACGCGGGTGATACGGTGCTTCACTGCAAAGGTGAAATCTGGCCGCCGCATAATATCGAGTATTTCCTGGGAGAAATCTACCGCTCGTCGCGCGAAAACGGCCATGGTCGCCCCGGCGCATTCGACTCCGCGTTTCTGTTAAAGAAATACCACACCGAGTTCGATATGCTGGGCATTCCTGCGTTTGTGAAAAAGGTTGTTTTCCCCGTCATATTGTTTTTGGGTAAAATGCGCGGGAAGGATAAGCCTTTTCAAAATGCGCCGGAAGCACAACCAGCTCGATGAGTTGGTAAAGGTCCCAATAATCCATTCTGGAATACCGGTGCTGCTGCACCGGCTTCATGGTGGCCCAAAGTGAGCTAAACCACGACCTGCCCAAGCGACCTATTCCGCACTTTCCTCGAGCTGGTCTTCTTCCAAAAGCTCGGAGAACGAAGTGGGCATAGGAGCAATGGATGATTGGTAAAGCCTCTGGTCACATTCGTAATCACTCATGTTCCTCTATTTAAAGATCGCACTATTGCGCCCCATCAATCCCCGATTTCGAAGTCTTTTTCTCTTCCGGTGCCTTAAACTTCGCATTCGAAATCTTCAAAACCACCGCGTTAGGCCAGGTTCGGTTGGTATAAAACCGCTGCCCGTTCACCGCGCTCACAGCCAGCCCAAGAGGCGTAGCGACAGACCGTATCGAAGCATCAAAATTGTTCACGTACTCCACCAGCTCGCTGCCGTAACCCAGTACCTCGACTTTGGTGGCGGCAGTGCCTTCGATTATCGGGAACAGGAATTCTCGGCGTTGACCGTATTTCCATTCGTCGTCGCGCTTCTTGGTGATAAAGGCGTAAATGGTTCTTTCGTCGTTGGACTGCGTGAACCAGATGTCCTTGTCGCGGATGACGGGGAATGGTTTGACGGCGTATATGGATTCTCCGTTCGCGAAGTTCCAGAGGGCGATTTCGCGGAGGAGGGCTTCCTGCTCGATCTGGATCTCGCCATTCGGTTTCGGGCCGACGTTCAAGAGGAAATTGCCGCCCTTGGCGCGGATCTCGATGAGCATGTTGATGATCTCGGTGCCCGATTTGTGCGGGTCGTTGGTGGGTTTGTATTGCCAGTCGGTACCCATCGTGTAGCAGGCTTCCCACGGGCGCGGTGAGGCTTTGTCGGGGATGTTCTGCTCGGGCGTGTTCATGGCGTCGCGCGTGATCACGAGCTCGGGTTGCAGGCTCCACGCGTACTCGCGCAGGCCGTCGCCGGGACCGTCGAAGAACATAATGTCGATTTTGCCGTAATTGGTAAGCAATTCCTTGATCTGCGCCTTGTCGTATTCCATCAGTTTGGGATTGTTCATCGGGAACTGGCGCTTATCCTGCAAGCGGCCGAGCGGGATACCGTTCTGGTGGAAAAACAGGAAATCTTCCGGCGAAAAATACAGTCCGATGGCAATGCCCTGCTTGCGGAATGCGTCGATGATCTCCCTGGTCACGTCCCGTTTGAAAGGTGTATTCATCACATTGAAAGTCGTCGTTTTGGTATCGAACATGCAGAAACCGGCGTGGTGCTTGGTTGTGAAAACGACATATTTCATTCCGGCAAGCCGCGCCATTGCGGCCCATTCGTCTGGATCGAACTTTTTTGGGTTGAAAAACGTCGGCAATTGCTTCATATATCGGTTCACATAATCCTCCGAAGCCCCGGCGAGCGAATGGCTGATCACCGTCCCGAGCGACACATCCACATTCCAGTGAATGAACATCCCGAAACCCAGGTCCTGGAACCATTTGACGCGGTCGGGTTTGTTGGCGGTTTGCTGGGCGTGGGTGGCGGTGGCGAGGCTGAGGAGTAGTAGGAGTGATAAGAGTCTGGTGCGCATTGTTTGAAAAGGTCTTTTTGGAAAGACTGGATTTGGCGCTTACGATACTCTGTTTTGGGCGAGTTTTTGAAAATAGTTTCAGGCCCATTGGTTATATTAGGGTTTTCGAAAACACTTCATCATGCATGAAAATCTTCAAATTGACATGGCTGTTTATCTTTGCGACCGTGACAGTTGCGGCAGCGCAGAGCGGTGAAATTTACCGGCTCACATTCAGCGATCCGACTAACTTTGACATTATGAATAGTCTGTCGCACAAACAGCCGAAGACCATCCTCATTTCAAATACAACGAACAGATGGGATTACACCGTTTTCTGGAATGGGTTTGTAGGTGGCGAAACGCAGGACCAGATTGATACAGAAACGAAGACAAGTCGCCATGAATCCTATGACCCGGAATACCTTTTTCGTGATCCGCAAATGTTGAAAGCCATTAGTGGTACCGAGCGCAAATCGCTTCGAAAACGAACTTTGAAGCCTACGACAGCCAAGAAAATAGTCTTAAAAGGGACCAACTACCGCACGATAGCCTCAATCAAACATGTAAAGGGCTTTTGTGTGTCCACCACCGAACCTATTTTTACTTCTGATGGACGCTATGCGTTTATTGATGTTGCAATCTATTTTGGTGGCCATTACCAAATCGACGGCGCGTGGTACGGGGACTTTGGCTCGGTCACGATCGCATACGCAAAGCAGCCGAACGGTAAATGGAAGAAGTTTAAGAAGTTTGATCATCTGATTTTGTAGATCAATCTTGATACATAAGCTTATGACAAGAAAAATTGCCATGGTTAAACGCGTCGTTGACATGAAAACGCATTGCCAGCCAAGCGACGACCTGGAATATTGGCTCAGTAAAACACCACAGGAAAGATTGGCGGCAGTTACCTTTCTAGTGAATCAAATGTTAAAGCCTGGCGAACGAATGGACAAAACTGTGTTTATTCGTAGAAAATTAAAAGAATAAGTCATGTCTGGCATTTGCTCATACTCCCTGGCGATCATGCCCCCGTCAACAATTGCCGAAGACGTCCGCGGCTTTAAACAAGACTACCGCAACGCCATCGGTAAATCCTACGGCAGCGCCAACGCCGACGGCCACATTTCCCTTGATGGTTTCGATGCAGCAGAAACTGATTATCCATTAATCCTGGCCGAATACACCAGGGTGGTTTCCCAACTAAGCCCATTCGAGCTGAACTTCTCCGGCTTCGCCGATTTCGACCGCGCCAACTTCTCCGCATTCTACATCAAACCCACAGAAGCATCATGCGATGCCATTCGCGAGCGCACGCAGGCGATCATGAAGGCTTTTGACAAGAAGTTCAAAAAGCAGTACATGCAGAAATGGGCCGACGAGTCGAAGAACCCGCACATGTCCATCGGGCGCAGGCTTACGCGGGAGTGGATTGCATTGGGCTATACCATTTTCATGGAATATGAGGCTGGGTTTCTGTGCAACTCGTTCGCGATCCGGAAGTATAATGAGAAGCGTCGGCAGTATGAGGTGATTGATACTGTTCCGTTGCTGGGGCAGAATGCATCGGGCGGGCAGATTACTTTGTTCTAGTCTGGAATACTGATTTCCGCATTCTGCCAATGTGCAGCCCATCGCCACATTCGAAAGCGTTTAATTCATAGGAGCCCCGTACTTAACCGCAGGCTTCTGCCTCTGTTTCAGTGATTCGCAAATAATCCTAAAAAACAATGCTCCAACACTACACCCTCAACGAATTCTACGCCGATGCGCTTTCGCACCGCCTTGCCCTAGCGAAAAAATGGTGGGACAGGATACTCTTTTTCACATTTGCCGCCGTGTTTATAACAGCTTGGCTGGGCTTGTTTTTGAGAAAGGAGCAAACCGGTGCGCTAATGGATCGCTATGGTGGGATATTTACCCAATGGATTTTTGAAGAGCCCTATTCCCAGCAGCGTATGATCGGTATTTTCGGGTTCGCATTCCTGGCTAACGTAGCGCCGACACTTGTGTTTTTCGTGCGGAAGAACTGGATTTTTCCCAAGGCTTCTATGAATTTGCGTGGATATGCGACCGTTCAATCCAAAAAAGAGATAAGGCTGCCGCGGAGCCGCGGCGCAACTAAAACCCCGAAGGCATTTTATGTATACGTCGGACATCCCGTGAGCGGGAAAGTAGTGCCGGTGGAAATCCACGAGGGTTGGTATAACACATTGAATGCCGGAAATCAGGTGAATACATACTACCATCCCAGCAGCGATAATGTCTTGTATCTGGTTAATAATCAGCACCCGATCGCCTCAAACTGACTAATATATAACCATTCCTGACTTGATTTTGATAAAATTTCCGGGAACATTGTCGGGTGGTTCAGAGAATTACTCGTCTATGCCAGTTAATAAACAACTGCGTATTTTTAAGTTTTGGGGAACTTCGAGAGAATAATTGACGACAGCGAGCTTTGGCTGGATTACCGCAACGGTGACAATGAGGCGCTGGGCCTGCTCGCCGACCGTTATTATGGTGCGTTGCGGCGTTATGGCATGAAGTTTCTCGTCGACGAAAGTATTGTCGAAGATTGCATTCAAGACCTCTTCCTGGACCTCTGGCAGAACCGTGAGCGGATTAGTCAAACGCCGTCGGTTAAGTTTTACCTATTCAAAGCCATTCGGCACAGCATTCTGGGGCATATGCGTTACCAACAGCGATTCGCCAACGAGGAGTCGCAGGATTGGGACAGTGCTATGCCCGAAAACTTCAATGCGGAATCGCTGCTGATCGAGCAGGAGACTTTGAATAGCCTTGTAGCGCAAATGCATGCACAAATGGAGGCTTTGCCCAAGCGCGAGCGGGAGGCGCTGTTCCTGCGCTACTACGAGAATATGAGCGTGGCGGATATTTCCGGTGTGATGGGAGTCAATAGGCAGTCGGTTTCTAATTTTCTTCAAAAGGGCATCACCCGCATTCGTTCAAAGTGGTTTGTAACGACGGTATTTAACCTGTGCTTCTTTTAATTTTTTTCTTCATCCGAGGGTATATCGGTTCTTGTTATTCATAATATCATAGAAATCATTTGAAAAATGAAGAATGGACAGGGCAGACTACGATTTGAATACTCCCGAAGACTTTCTGCAAAATGACCGCTTCCGTCATTGGATAAAGCATCGGTTATCACAAGACAGGACTTTTTGGGAAGAATTTTTAATGCAGTACCCCGAAAAACGTCCCGCCTATGAAAGGGCTGTGGCGATGCTGCTGGTAATCTTTGGAAAGGAGCAGGCTGAGACAGGCGCCCTCAGCGATGGTGCAGGGAAGGTTCGTGAAATGCTGAATGCGGCGACCCACTGCGACGAGGCCGACCGCTCCGAGCTCGGCCGTGATGAGCCATTACCACTGTGGCGCTGGCTGCGTTGGTCCGCGGCTGCGGTGTTGGTGATCGGCTTGGGGTTCTGGTGGAGCAAGACAGGGCGTGAGGCCGCACTTGTCGATAAGGGTGTTGCTGGCATTAGCAAGCGCGAGAATGGCAAGTGGGTTATCCATGAAAACGAGTCGCAGGCTATTATGCTGGTGAACCTGCCCGACGGCTCGTCAGTATTGCTCAGTAAAGGAAGCAGCATTCGTTTTGGAAAGGAAATGAATGAGTCCGAACGCAATGTATTCCTTGACGGCGAGGGCTTTTTTGAAGTAGTCAAGAATCCTGCGAAACCATTTCTCGTGCATACCGACAAGCTCACGACGCGTGTATTGGGTACGAGCTTTCGCGTAAGATCTTTTCCGGGCCAGGCGGAGGCCGAAGTAGCTGTCAAAACAGGCAAGGTAGCCGTGATCGCGGATGACGACCGTACCGCAGAACCGCTTATGCTTTATCCCAATCAGCGCGTAAGCCTGGTCCGCAAAAATGACAGGCTGGTCAGCTCTGTTACCGGGCCGGCGCACATTGAAACAACTACTCCGATCGAGACAGAGCCATTTTATTTTCAGTTCACGCCATTATCGGAGGCTTTTAAAACACTGGAAACGCATTATGCGGTAAAGATTCTTTTTGATGACGAAAAGATGAGGCATTGCACGGTTACCGCATCGCTGAAAGACGAACCGTTTCTGGAAAAGGTCCGTCTGATATGCCTGGCTACGGAGGCCTCATTTGTGCTCAAAGGCGATACGGTCGCCGTTTCGGGAGCCGGTTGCCCCTAATGCCCGCTGGCCGGGTGCCTATAAAATTCTCACCTAACTTTTGTTTTATGCAAAAAACATCTGCGATTAATGGCTCATAGCCGAATCTGAATGCGTGCCGGGCAGATACAGTGCCGGCGACGCGCTGCTTTTCTAAACTTTAACCAATCATGAAAATTCTTTTACAATGAAATTGAACGCAACAGGTTCCAAACAATCCGTGCGCAGTTTGCTGGGCATCCAGACGCTGCTCATGCTGCTGTTCATGCAGTTCAGCTGGGCCAAAAACGGTGCCGCACAGGAAATGCTCAACCAGCGAATCTCGATCTCGGTCGAAAATGAGCGGATCGAGTCAGTCATTTTGAAGCTAGAAAAATCGGCTAATGTCCGTTTTCTGTACAGCCGGGAAATTATTAAATCGCAGCGTAAGATCAGCTTTGAAGCGGAGAATAAACCGCTTTCGGCAGTGCTGGAAAGCATTCTGCAACCGTTGGGACTGAAATATGAGGTGTCCGGAGATAAAATTGTTCTCAAAAGACAGCCGCATACTTCCCAAGCGCAGATCGGAGAAGCAACAGCCCCTGAGGCCACCCAGGCCAATGCAGAAATCAGCGTTTCGGGGACAGTGACGGACAATACCGGCACCGGCCTGCCCGGCGTGAGCATTCTCGTGAAGGGCACACAAACGGGTACCACTACGGATGCCGAGGGTAAATATAAACTCTCGGTAGCGGATGGTAGTTCGGTGATGATATTCAGTTTCGTGGGTTATGTATCACAAGAAATCGCAGTGGGTGGGAAGAGCACGATCGATGTGCAATTGCTATCCGATGACCGCGCGTTGGAAGAAGTGGTGGTGGTAGGTTATGGAACGCAGAAAAAGGCGAACCTAACCGGTGCAGTGTCGACAATAGACTCGAAGGTAATTGAGAACCGGCCATCGAGCAACCTCGCAACGGGTATGCAGGGTGTCACTCCCGGTTTGGTGGTTACGCGCCAAACAGGGCAGCCCGGTCGGGAAAACGTCAATATTCAGATCCGTGGTGCTACTTCGGCCAATGGTAATGTGAACCCGCTTGTGTTGCTGGATGGCGTCAGTGTGCCCATCAGCACGATGCAAACCATGAACCCTAACGACGTTGAGAGCATCAGCGTGCTCAAAGACGCTGCTGCGGCGGCGATTTACGGTGCGCAAGCTGCCGGCGGTGTAATTTTGATTACAACAAAAAAGGGAAAATCCGGTAAAGTTACATTCGATTATCTGGGACAACAAGGTATAGACTGGTCGCTGAACGTTCCCGATCGGATGTCGCTGATGGACGAAGCTTTGTTCTCGAACCTTGCGCGACTCAACTCGGGAAGCAGCCCGGAATATAGCGATGAAGAAATGCAACGTATACGTGACAGGGTACCTTACGCGATTAATCCCGCCGATACTTCGTCCTATTTGTATTACAACCAGGATCCGATTGCTAACCAAATTCTGCGCAAATACACCTCCATGAGCACGCACAACATTACCGCGCGGGGCGGGACTGAGAAGCTCAACTTTCTCATTTCAGGGGGGTACTACAACAAACAAGGCGTTTTTAAGGTGGGGCCAGACAATTATAACCGCTATAATGTGCGGATGAATCTTGGGTCGCAGCTCACAAAACACCTGACGCTCGACAGCCGCTTGGCCTACACCAATGACAAGGCAAGAACGGCTTCGGCAGAGGTGAATGGCGGTGGTTTGATTTACCAGGTCTACCGTTTCCGGACCAGAAACCCGTTTTTTACACCTGAGGGCCGCTATAACACGGCGAACAATACTTATGCGATCCTCGAATCGGGTGGCTATAATGAGAACCGCAGAAATTACTTCGACGGGGTATTTACACTGACAGCCGCCAACTTTGTCAAAGGCCTGCAAATCCGCGCCATTGCCGGAACGCAATACCGCCGCGGTGACCGGCAGCAGTTCAACCGCACCGTGCCGCTTTGGAGCAAATCCAAGGTTGCAAGTTATGTGAATCAAATCAACGGATACACAGTGACCAACGATGTAACCAAGAATACCAACTTGCAAGCATTAGTGAATTACGACTTTGCGGTAGGCAAAGACCATAACTTTGGCCTTTTTGCAGGTTACCAGTGGGAAGACTTCCGGACGGATACATTATCTACCGGTGCTACTAATCTGGTAAGCAACGATTTGCCTACGCTAAACCTGGGCGACGATAAAACCAAAAGCAACCGTCAGATTATCGCGACTTATGCGTTTCAGTCTGTTTTCGGAAGATTTAATTATAACTACAAAAACAAATACCTGCTGGAAGCGACGATCCGTCTGGACGAGAGCTCGAAGCTCGCGCCGGGCTTGAGAAGGAAAGTATTTCCGGCCGCATCGGTAGGATGGAATGTGCATCAGGAAGACTGGTTTGCGAGCCCCTTGCCGTTCTTCTCCGAATTTAAACTACGCGGCTCGTGGGGACGGTTAGGAGGAGCATTGGGCACAAACATCGGCTACTATGATTACCTGAGTCAGCTTAGCCGTGGCAATAACCTGGTGCTGGGCGATTCGCGGACTTCCTATATTTCGCAGGGCTCGATACCCTCTGCTGCCCTTTCCTGGGAAACGATTGAAACGACCAATGGCGGTATAGATATCGGTTTGCTGCAAAACCGGCTGCAATTCAGCGGGGATTATTATGTGAAATACAACCGGAATATGCTTACGCCGCAGCAACTGCCTGGTGTGATCGGGGTAGGAACGCCCAGAAAGAATAATGGGGAATTGAAATCGTGGGGTTGGGAAACCGAGCTCCGTTTCAGGGATAAAATTGGCAAGGATTTCAATTACTCAGTGGCGATCAATTTCTCGGATAACAACAACAAGCTGATTAACTTCTCGGGCAGGACCGTGGTGTCGGCCGGTACCAATGGTTTGATCGAGGGTTATGCCTTGAATACCGTTTGGGGCTACCAGACTAATGGTTATTTTAACAATGCCGATGAGGTGAAACAGTGGGCATTCCAGGACAACCGTGCCGGGGCTGGTGATGTCAAATATGTTGACCTCAACGGTGACAAGCGCCTTTCGGTAGGTAAGGGAACTGTGGCCGACCATGGCGACCTTGTTTTGCTTGGTACCACTGCGCCGCGTTACCTGTTCGGGGTGAATTTGGGGGCAAGCTGGAAAGGGTTTGACTTTACGGCATTCTTCCAGGGAGTGGGCAAACGCAGCTACCGCTCCACGCCCGAGTCTATCGCGCCGCTGCTTGTTACCTGGAAACAAGCCATGGGCATTCACAGCGATTACTGGACACCCGAAAACACGGATGCGTTGTTCCCCAGACCTTACACCGGCGCGACGCACAACTATGTCGCTTCGGATAAATGGACGCTGGATGCGAGCTACATACGCCTGAAAAACATCCAGTTTGGCTATACCGTGCCATCGCGCATTACCGAGCGCATTAAAGTGTCGCGCGCAAGGATCTTCTTCTCCGGACAGGATATTTTGACGTTCTCCGGACTGGGCAAATTCCAGGGCTATTTTGATCCTGAAACGCGCGACGGCGTGGAGAACGACTATCCGTTCTTCGCGACGGCTTCGGTGGGTATTAATGTCTCGTTCTAAAATTCTGACTGATCATGGTTTCTAAGAAAATACCAATGAAAAAAACAATGAAAAAAGCTCTGCTGGGCCTTTCGCTGCTGGTCGGCCTGGCCGCGTGTGATGTGAACAGGCTGCCCGAAACGAATATCAGCGACGACAGTTTCTGGACTTCCGAATCTGACATCAAAGCAGCCAATAATTACCTCTACACGTTCCTGCCGGGGTTTAATAATGACGATGTATGGTCTGACGATGCATTTGGGCTGGCCTCCAACACTGTGAGCGACGGGTCGAGACTCGCCCCAGCAACGGCGGGTGGAGACTACAACACCCCGTACAACCTAATCCGGGCGGCAAATAATGTTTTGGAAAAAGCGCCCCGTGCTGCCGTAACGCCTGCCGTGCTAGATCGTTATCTGGCCGAAGCACGTTTCTTTCGTGCATGGGGCTATTTTGGGCTTGTGCAGAAATATGGAAGCGTTCCGTTGATCCTGAAAACACTCGACGAAAATAGCCCTGAACTGCGCCAACCAGCCAGCCCGCGTGAAGCGATTGTAGATCAAATGTATGCCGATCTCGACTTTGCGATCGCCAATTTGCCTACGATTACCTCGCTTGGCAATCCCGATTACGGCCGCATTTCCAAAACCGCCGCGCAGGCATTCAAAGCGCGGGTAGCACTGTTTGAAGGCACCTTCGCGAAGTTCCACTCAAAAGGCGACGCTACGAAGCATTTGACACTCGCGGTGGCTTCCAGCAAAGCCGTGATTGACAGCAAGGAGCATGCGTTGTACGGCAACTATTTCGATCTTTTCCAGCTCGCGGGCGAGGGCCGTCAGAACAAGGAAAACATCATCGTGCGGCAATATGGGGTGTCGACCACCGAGCGCGTTGCGACGCATACTTATTACCGGGGTTCGCTGGAAAACGGGAATGTGAACCCGACCAAGTCACTGGCCGACTCGTATCTGATGAGGGATGGCCTGCCCCTAACCAAATCGAAATTGTGGACTTTACCCGACTCGTCCCACAAGGTATTCCGCAACCGCGACACCCGCATGAGCGCCACATTTATGAAGCGTGGGGATGCGATGATGACTACCAAGCCGATCTTCGACATTGCCAATCTTGTATTCAACAAAACCGGCTACATGTTCCGCAAATTCGCCAATGTGGACGACTGGAATACACAGGCCTCGACCATTGACCGCCCGTTGCTTCGCTACGCCGAAGTGTTGCTGATTTTCGCCGAAGCGTCCTACGAGCTGAACAATGCGGTTACGGATGAGGAGCTGGATATGTCGGTCAATCTGCTGCGGGAGCGTGGCCAGATTGCAAAATTGACCAATGCATTTGCCAAAACCAATGGTCTCGATTTACGCGAAGAGATCCGTCGCGAGCGCCGCGTCGAGCTGGCCCAGGAAGGTTTCCGCTACTGGGATATTATTCGCTGGAAAATCGCCGAAACCGAATTGGTAAAGCCAGTTTTGGGTAATTTCTATTTTAAGAGTGAATTCGCCGCAGCTACCGTTAACCTTACGCCGGATAACATTATCCTCGTCCAGGCTGCCAGCTTCCGCAAATTCGATCCTTTAAAAGATTATCTGTGGCCGCTTCCGATTAACGAAATAGCATTGAACCCGGAGCTGGCTCAGAATCCGGGATGGTAGACTTCCTGGGCGCTGGCATTGGATTCACGTCCAGCAGCCAGCGCCTATTTTTATCCCTTTCTCACCCTGAATGACTTCTTAAAAGCATGGGTCATTGGAACTGACTGTGGTTGAAGGTCGTCAACGAGTTGCTCGTGGAGTGGCAGGAGATGATATCATTCATACAGTCGCTGGCAATTCTCGCAAAAATAGCTGCGCCGTTTCGTACGCCCGAGGTACTCCTTGTGGAACGGAATGTCGCATCGAGGGCAAATCTTCTTAGTGTGCGCCAGCCAGTGTTTCTTTAATGTAAATTCCTTCTTCCATTCCAAAAAATCGAAGGCGTAGTTCCGGGTTTCCTTGACCATTTCCTTCAATTTGGCGTCGGGTATTTCTCCGAGCTTGCTGAGCGGGTGGAGCCTGATGCGGAAAAGGACTTCGTTTTTAATGATATTGCCGCTGCCCGCGAAAATATCCTGGTCCAAAAGGGCATCGCAGGCCAGCATTTTAGGCTTTTCCTTCAATTTCCTGAATGCAGATGAAGGCTTCCAGGTCTTGGACATAATGTCCGAGGACCAGTCGTAGATTTCATCGGCCGGTTGATCGATCAGTTTCACGGCCGATGCGTAAAAGTTCAGCTCGTTCTTGTCGAAAATAAGGCTCAGCCGCGGCGGAGTACTCTTTCGTTCGTCGATGAGGTATGAGCCGAAGAGCATAAAATGGATCCGGACGGTAAAATCCTCGAAGCAGATCAGGAAATGTTTTCCCCACGACCTAAAATCGGTCACTTTCTGGCCAATCAGTTGATCTTTATCAATCTTTGAATTACCCTCTGCGTACCGCACAGCCTTCCCTTTCAGCCCCAGGTCTTCAACAGCTTCTCTTAAAATAACAATGGACGGTCCTTCGGGCATAGTGCGTATCGTTTTTATGGCGCTATGCTAAAAATGTGCCAAAGGGAAGGGGAGGAAGGGGCTCTCCTTCCTCCCCTTCTTTATCTGGCATCATTCTTTTTATAATTGACAAACATCAACTACCATCAACCATGCGCGATTTCATTACAACGTAAACCTAACCTATCCACTACTGACACCGTATTTATGGGACTATTTTTCAAAAGCCGCAAGCACGAATCTGCACCGGAACTTCCCGAATGGCTCACGGCAAGGGACGGTTTTCCTTTTTACATCAAGGCGCCGATGGTACTTATCGGCCTCCATTTGTTCTTTTATATCCTCAATACCTTACAGGAGATCATCGTCCCATTTGCGTTCGCCGGACTGATCGCCGTGCTGCTTAACCCGGTCTATAACCGTTTTCAGAAATGGAGGTTCAACAAGGTCGTAGCCATCGTGCTCACGATCTTTCTGGCGATACTGGTTGTGGCCGGTATTATGTTTTTCCTGTCGTCGCAGATCGTTCAGTTCGGTGATATGATGCCGCAGCTGGAAAAGAAAGCAGTGAAACTGCTTGGTAATCTACAAGTTTGGCTCTCGACCAGCTTTGGCATTTCTACCGAGAAGCAAATGAGTATGCTCGACGAGGCAGTCAACAACAGCCGGATGTATGTGGGCAAGACGGTCAATACACTTTTCGGTATTATCAGCTTTTTTGTATTGATACCGCTCTATGTATTCCTTCTTTTGTTTTACAAGCCGTTGATACTCAATTTTATTTTTGAGGTTTTTGATGAAAACAATTCCGAGCAGGTGGCAGAAATCTTGCAAGAAACCAAGGGCGCGGTACAGAGCTACATTGTAGGGTTGATGATCGAAACGACGATCATCGCAACCCTTAACTCGGTCGCATTGCTCATTCTTGGAGTTGAGTATGCGCTGTTGCTGGGGGTGATCGGGGCGATCCTGAATCTGATCCCTTACATAGGAGGCATTATAGCGATCGCATTGCCCGTTCTTATTTCTTTCATCACAAAGGACGGATATACCACACCGTTACTGATCATCGGTGCGTACACAGTGATCCAGTTCCTGGACAATAATATTATAGTTCCACGGGTTGTGTCGTCAAAGGTTTCGGTTAATGCCTTGATTTCCATATTGGTAGTATTACTGGGTGGGACGCTGTGGGGCGTGAGCGGGATGTTTTTGTCGATACCGTTCGTGGCGGTATTAAAAATCATCTTCGACCGTATAGACGAGCTGAAACCATGGGGCAAATTGCTGGGGGATACCATGCCGGACGACCCGCCGGCGAAGGTTGTAAACCCGCAAGAGGCGGAGGACAAGCAGCAGACATTGCTTTAAAACAAGCAGGCAGGCATTCGATCATGAATGCCTGCCTGCCTTGGTTTTAAAGTATTTCAAAAATCAAAAATCCAGCTTCTTGATCGTGCCGTCGCCGAGGCTGAGAACGTAGAAAGTACGGTCTCCCCAGCGTTTGATATCTGTCGGGCGGTCCAGCCCGCTGAATAGCACCGCGCCATCCTCATTGAGCACCGAGCCGGTATTTGCCTTGAAGCCGGGAGGATTGCCCGGGCCGCCGGGAGGCATTGTAAAGTCGGCATAATGCAGCAGAAGCGGTTTGTTGTTAACTGTCAAAGTCAGGTGCGTTAGCGTTGTAAAGCCCGATTTATAGGGGACCATCACACCGCTCGTATTCACCTTATAGATATTTGCTGCCCCCGGAGAGAACGGAAAGCCCGTAAGGCTGCTCAGTACGAAGTGGTTACCATCAAAGACAATTCCGGTTGGAACCGGGTCCCTGTTGGGTGCCACGGGAGGGAAGGTGGTGAACAGGCTGAGCGTATGGGTATCCTTATCGCGCTTGATGACCGCGTTCGCACCGGCATCCGCTATGTAAAGATGTCCGTCCGGCCCCTTGGTGAGGCTGAATGCGTTCGAGTTGTTGTCAAACGTCAGATTGAGTGTGGATACGAAGGCGCGGATATTCTCCTTGGGTATCGTGTTCTTGGCAATGGCAGGGCTTCCTGAGCTAAAACCGGAGACGTCGATAATATAGAGGAAGCCTTCAACACCATGAAGCAAGTATATTGTGCCGTTTTCATAGTACAAATGGCTGATTCCTTCGACATTACCCTGGTTAATGATTGATTGGAAACCAGTTACGACCGTTGTCTTGACTCCCTGTGGTGTGATCATCACCAATGAGCCGTCGTTCTGTCCGGTACCGCCTTCGGTAACCCAGAACTGTCCTTTTTCATCGATAACCATTCCGATAGGTGCACGCAGGCCACTGGTAAAATTGCTGACGCTAAATTGGGTGGGTTCCGGAACCGGCTCACCGTGGTCGGTACAAGCTTCGATGGCGATCAGGGCTGCCATCAATGCAATTAAAGAGAGGAAATGCTTTTTCATCGCAGTTGAGTTTAGAGTGAATAGTGTAGAAAGGCAATTGTAGAAGTTGTGAGCAAAAGTAGGGGTTTGAGCTTCTCTACTACTGTGTAAATGCGTCATTATCAGGCGAATTTACTAACCGGTAAAGTTTGTGCCCGGATGCTTTTATATGTCACCAAAAATGGATTGTTTGCAAGACAAAATCCACCACCAAACCGCTCATGAACCAGGACATCCGCCAGCCGTTACCGGCCGCTTACCTTTCCATCGACGAGGCTACCAATGCCTCAGGTTTCACGATGGCTTCCGACATTCACACCTGTTCGTTACTCAAAACCCTCGCAGCCTCCAAGCCCGGAGGCAAGTTCCTCGAACTCGGCACGGGAACCGGTCTTTCCACAGCCTGGATCCTCGATGGTATGGACGCGCGATCCACGCTGGTCTCAATCGATAACGACGCCAGCTTTCTCGAAATCGCAGAAAACCACCTTGGTGGCGACCCGCGTCTCACCCTCGTTCATACCGATGGCGAAGCATGGGTGAATGCACATTTGAGAGAGAAATACGATTACATCTTCGCCGACACCTGGCATGGCAAATACCTCTTGCTGGATGAGGTCCTGGACATGCTCAATCCCGGTGCATTTTATATCATCGACGACATGCTTCCTCAGCCCAACTGGCCCGAAGGTCACGATCAGAAAGCATTGAAGCTCGTCGAATACCTCGACAGCCGTCAGGACCTGGCCATTACCAAGCAAGTATGGGCGACAGGCATTATCCTGGCGGTGAAGCTGTAAGCAATGCCGTTCTTTCCAATCATTTCCTGAAATCGCCCTCTGGCACAACCGGAGGGTGATTTGTAATTTTTTATGGTTTATGTAGGAGTAAATTAAGGGTTTTGTGGGCTTGACTTTGATAATTGTAAGATGATCTTGTAATGATCAAAGATTTAGTGCTAACCCTTAATTACTAGTTTATGTGTCAAAATCATGGAGTAGCTTACATCCGTCCCGGCGAGGTCGAGGTGCAGGAAATCGAGTACCCGAAGCTTGCTATCGGCAACCGGAAATGCGAGCATGGTGTTATTTTGAAAATCGTTTCTACCAACATTTGTGGTAGCGATCAGCACATGGTCCGCGGGCGTACGACCGCACCGGCCGGACTGGTGCTCGGGCACGAGATCACCGGGATAGTTATCGAAGCCGGCCGCGACGTCGAATTCATCAAAGTCGGCGACCTGGTATCCGTTCCTTTCAACATAGCCTGCGGTCGCTGCCGCAATTGCAAGGAAGGGAAAACCGGCATCTGCCTGAATGTGAACCCCGCGCGCCCGGGCGCTGCATACGGGTATGTGGACATGGGTGGCTGGGTAGGTGGGCAAGCCGAGTACGTAATGGTGCCCTACGCCGATTTTAACCTCCTGAAATTTCCCGACAAAGATCAGGGTATGGCATACATCGAAGACCTCACCCTGCTTTCCGATATCTTCCCGACCGGCTACCATGGCGCGGTCACTGCCGGGGTAGGGCCGGGCTCGATCGTGTATGTCGCAGGCGCGGGCCCGGTTGGTCTTGCGTGCGCGGCCTCATGCCATTTGCTCGGGGCCGCCGTGGTGATCGTCGGAGACATGATTCCCGAACGTCTCGCCCAGGCGGCCAGCTTCGGTTGCGAAGTCATTGACCTCACCAAGGACACGCCATTGGAACAAGCGATCGCTGAAATCATCGGTGTCCCTGAGGTAGATTGCTTCGTCGATTGCGTTGGGTTCGAAGCCCGCGGTCACGGTGCGCATGCCGTTGAAGAACGCCCTGCCACAGTTCTGAACACCGCCATGGCCGTCACCCGCGCCGGCGGCGCGATCGGAATTCCGGGCCTCTACGTCACCGGCGACCCGGGAGCCAAAGACAAAGCAGCCCAGGAAGGCAGCCTCAGCATCCGCATTGGCCTCGGCTGGGCCAAGTCGCACTCGTTTTACACAGGACAATGCCCGGTGATGAAGTACCACCGCAACCTGATGAACGCCATTCTTTACGATAAAATCAAAATTGCGAAGGCTGTGAATGTGGAAGTGATTACCCTACAAGACGCGCCGCGAGGCTATGCGGATTTTGATAAGGGTGCAGCGAAGAAGTTCGTGATTGATCCGCATGGGATGATTGTTTGATCTTTGTGCAAAAACAGAAAGCGGCTCCTGTCCTCAAAATTCAGGAGCCGCTGCTATTTCTCAAACCCACTGAAATGGGTCTCCCGACGCCACATGCGTCACCTTAATCCCTGAAATCTTCGGTTGCAACCATTCCACAAAATACTCCATCCCAGGTTCCTCGCTTACGGCGTGCCCGAGTACGATCAATGCCATTTTAGAACCCAGTAGGCGACCGTCCCGGGCATATTCTACACCTTCCCATTCGGGCGTCTCACCCACGATAAGCACATCCGGTTTTTCGGCCTCGGCGATGGATACTTGCCGCTGGCCGCCTGCCGCGCCGGGCATGATGGCGAGCTTGGAACACGGCTGGCTGAGGTCGCCGACGACGCGGAGTTTCTGGATGCCTAATTTGGTTTTGAGGTGCTTCACGAGGTCGCCTAATGTGGTGGCGGGGATGGTGAGCGCAGGAGATTCGTTTTTATAATACTGCGTCCAGCCGGCTTTTTTTACTACACCGTAGCGGATTGCGTCCGGTTTAAGGGAATGGCAGTAATCGTGGAAGCGCCAGACGGCGATTTTGTGCTTTTCGAGTAAGGCCTGCTTCTTTTTAACGATTTCGTTGCCTTTTACCCATTCCGGATCGTCCCGGTGATTATAGAAGGTCGGTTCGTGGGCGATGATGAAATTGGCTTTTAGTTTCGCTGCCTGTTCAATGACGCTCGCAGTGGCGAACATGGTGGTGACAATGCCGGTAACGGCCTGGTCGGGACTGCCGGATTTGATGGTATCGACAGTGTCGGGGATCGGTTTCAGGTTGCCTTCTTTGAGGATCAGGTCGATGATCTGCTGGACGGTATACGCCTTCGGTGCCTGCGCAAAGAGTGTTTCGGGCGTAAGGAATGTGAATGCGGTGGCGGATAATGCGGCCTGGCCAAGGAAGCGGCGGCGGGTTGGAGCGGGTGTTGTCATGAGTGGTCAGGAGTTGTCAGGAATAGTTTATCGAGAGTTATTTCAAGATTTCTCCCAATATAAAACAATTAATAAACACATCTGACTACCCATGTCCACACCTGACCATTCCTGACAATACATGACCACACCTAACCCAATATCACTCGCTCCTGAGCGACTTTACCGGGTTCATCAATGCGGCGCGAATGCTCTGGAAGCTGATTGTCGCCAGGGCGACCAACGCTGAAAGCAATGCGGCTGCGAGAAAGATCCAGAGATGGATAGGCGTTTTATAGGCAAAGCTTTCCAACCAGCGGTGCATGACAAACCACGCCAGCGGTGCAGCGATCACGAATGCAAGGGCAACCAGTTGAAGGAAATCTTTAGACAACAAGCCAACGATGCTCGCCACAGAAGCGCCCAGGACTTTCCTGACGCCAATCTCTTTGGTGCGCTGAACGGTGGCATAGGAGGCAAGTCCAAGCAGGCCCATGCAGGAAATAAAGATCGCCAGGGCGGCAAAGTTCAGGAAAAGTGCTTCGAAGCGCTCGTCGGCGCGGTATTGGCGGTCGTAGAACTCGTCGAGGAAGTAGTAGCTGAACGGTCTGTCGGGGTATTGGGTTTTCCATTGCGTTTCAATGGCTTCCAACGTTGCTTTCACATTGTGGCCATCCAGTTTGACTGATAACAGATCGCTGTTCCACGGATCGAGCATGCGGAAGGTGAGTGGTTTTACATTTTCCTTTAATGATTTGAAATTAAAGTCTTTAACTACCCCGACGATCGTGCCCTCACGGTCCCACTGACTGAATTTTTTGCCGATTGCCTCGCGCGGAGAATGGTAGCCGAGCAGTTTCACAGTCGCCTCGTTGACGACCAGCGCTTTGGTGCTGTCGGAAGTGAATTCGCTCGAAAATGGCCTGCCTGCTACTACCTTCAGGCCATATTGGGGAATAAAGTCAAAGTCAACGCGGTAAACATCCAGGGTTGCTATTTGCATCTCGCCCCGGGCGTTTTCGAGCTTCGAATGCGCCTGCGAGTTTGGCCCGCCAGGAACCGCAGAAGAGCCGGCCACGGATTTGACGCCGTTCACATTTTGAAGCATGGTTTTCAACGCATTGCGGCTATTTCCCGTGCCCGGCTTGATGACCACCGTCTGGTCTTTGGCAAAACCCAGCGCGTGGCTGCGCATGAAGTCCAGCTGGGAGTAGACGATCATCGTGCCGATGATCAAGGCGATTGAAATGGCAAACTGTATGGTAACCAATCCTTTTCGCAGCATAGCGCCGTTGCCGGTCATCGCTAATTTACCTTTCAAAACTTTGACAGGTTCGAATGATGAGAGCACCAGTGCGGGATAGATGCCCGAAGCCAGCCCGATAAATATGGATGCCAGGAATAAAATGCCGACAGAAAGTGGCTCCTGACCCAGCCCGCGACTGATCGTTTTGCCGGAAAGCTCATTAAACAGCGGGAGTAATGCCGCAGAAAGTATCACAGAAAGCAGAAAGCCCAGAAACGACATTAGCAGCGATTCAGCGATAAACTGCCGCGCGAGCAGCCACCTTCCAGCACCAACCGCCTTGCGCACGCCCACTTCCCGGGCACGTTCCAGCGACCGTGCCGTGGTCAGGTTAATGAAGTTGATACAGGCAATGAGCAAAATGAATATGGCGACGATCGTGAAAATGTAAATGTTCTCTATGCTGCCCGACTGTTCGGCCTCCCGTTTGGAATACAGGTAAATATCCCGAAGCGGTTCCAGCAGCAGGGTCATAGAGATGTTTTCCTGCTGCAACAGTCGGCCCATGTGGTTGTGCAGGAATGCCGGAAATTTTCGTGAAAGTGCGGCAGGGTCGGTTCCAGGTTGTAAAAGCAGGTATGTAGTGGTCCCGAAATTACCCCACTCGTCATTCACTGCCGTGTTGTAATGGCGCGTGTGGGTGGTCATGGAAAGGAACACGTCACCCCTCAATTGTGAGTTCACAGGAGGGTCTTGCATGATACCGGTGACCTGGGCAGCATCCCCATTGTCGCCCACAAGGAGCGTCTGCCCCATGGCTGGATGCGCTCCGAAGTATTTTTTTGCGGCACTTTCGGTCAATACTACGCTGAACGGTGCTTTCAACGCGGTTTTGGGATTGCCTTGAAGCAGTTTCAGGTCAAATACCTGAAAAATCGACGAATCGGCGAGCACCGTGTTCTCCTCGTTGAATTTGACATCACCTTTCCGGAAAAGGTAGTTCTCTTTACTAACCCTGGTAAATGCTTCTATTTCAGGAAAGTCATTTTGCAGGGCAGGACCAAATGGCCATGACGTGATGCTGTATTGCAAAGTGCCCGCAGAGGATTGGATGTCCGAAGAAAGCCGGTAAATACGGTCGGCCTTTTTGTTGAATGCATCATAAGTCAGCTCAAAATGTACATATAATGCGATGAGAAAGCAGGCGGTCATGCCCGCTGATAGCCCCAGTACATTAATAAAGGAGAACAACTTGTGCTTGACCAGGTTTCGGAAAGCGATTTTGAAAAAATTGCGGATCATGGCTGATTGAATGAATGCGGGTTGCGGATATTTTTCTGGTTTTTCCTTCAAGGTGAACGGGCGTATCAGCGAGATCACATCCCGCACGTAACGCCTGCGCGCCTCACGCGGCCCGTGTGTGCGGACACGCTGTGCGAAGAGTTCCAGCAGGTCGCCTTCCAGATCGTTTACCAGGTGCGAAGCGCAGAACCAGTGCAGGAGCCGGGTGGCCCATCGGGGCGGTTGAATAGGGGTGTTCATAGCTCAGGCGGGTTTAGGGATGGCGCTCCACATGCGATTGCGGATCTCGCGGATATTGTCCAGAGCCTTGGTACCGGCCATCGTGACGGTGAAGAACCGCTTGCTTCTGCCGCCACGCTCGGCGGTGGCTCCGCCCAGCCGTGACGACAGCAGGCCTTTCTCTTCCAACCGGTGCAATGCGGCGTGTACCGCGCCCAGATTTACCGACCGCCCCATTTGCTGCTCGATCTCATTGGTAATCGAAGCTCCGTAAGCATCGCTGGCCAGTATGGCGGTGGCGAGTAACACTACTTCTTCAAACTCTCCCAGATAGGTTCCTTTCATAGGGGTTTTATTATTTCTATAAATGTATAACAAATGGCGTGCCTATGACGGAAAATGCTCTCTGTTCGCTCCTAATACACTTTTTTTAAAAACACCATGTTCGAAACCGGACATCCCGTGCAAATGCCGGACAATGCGTGCGGCCATTTGTGCCGAAAGCCTTTTCTTTGCCTCAGCATATTCACCCAACTGTTAATTCATGGTTTTCGACTTCCGTTTGCAGGTTTTCCAGGCCGTAGCCCGCCGCCTGAGCTTTACCAAAGCCGCATCCGAGCTTTTTATCACCCAGCCGGCCGTCACCAAACATATTCATGAACTGGAAAATCAGTTGAAAACCAAGTTGTTTGAGCGGAGTGGTTCCAAGATCAGCCTGACAGCCGCGGGTGAAATCCTGCTGCATCACGCCGAGCAGATTTTTGATATTTACAGAAATCTTGAATTTGAAATAAACAGCCTTTCACAACGGACAAGCGGCAAATTAAGGCTGGGCGCGAGCACTACGGCCGCGCAGTACATTCTGCCACCCATCCTGGCGGCATTTCACCGCAAGTTTCATAATATCGAGGTCACGCTTACGACCAAGAATACCGAGGAAATCGAGCATGCATTGCAGCAAAAGGAGATCGACCTGGGTGTGATCGAGGGCTTTTCCAGGAATGCGGCTATTAAATATACCGAGTTTCTGAATGACGAGATCGTGCTGGTGGCCAATAGCAAAAACCCGCTGGCCGCGACAGGCGTGATCAATGCCGCCCAATTGCGCGAGATACCCTTGCTGCTCCGCGAGCCCGGTTCGGGCACGCTGGAAGTAATCGCGCACGCATTAAAATCGATCGGATTGGGGCTTGGCGATTTGAATGTCGAAATGCAGCTCAGCAGCAGTGAAAGTATGAAGTTGTACATTCTACATTCCGACAGCATGGCGTTCATTTCCGTCCATGCGGTTCTGAAAGAACTGCAGAGTAAGGAGTGCCGCATTGTGGATGTCGAAGGGCTCTCGATCGACCGCCACTTTCATTTCACGACGCTGCACGGCCAGCAGGAGGCTTTACCCGAGCTTTTCATGCGTTTTGCCCTCTATCAGCGCAAATAGGGCTTTTTTTTAGAGTAGTTCTGACCTGCATCCTATTTTAATAATTTGTGTACTGTACCAATTAATTCTCGTTGAGAGGGTTGAATTATTTTTGTTAAATTATTTATGTTAAAAATTACATTAAGTGTGTCGGCGTTCCTGCTCATGCTGTGGACGACGACCAGCACCCTTCAAAAAGAAGAAAGGTCTGAACTCCGGACCCTGACCCGGGCTGACTCCCTTCCTAACGCGTCTGCTTGGCCGGCAGAGCTGAATCTAACGCATTTCGCTGGCCATGATCTTACTCCAAGCCCGGCTTGTCTGGCCGTAGCGCCAACTGGTGAAGTATTTGTCGGGGTCGATATGATCGGCTCTTTAGGCAAAACGCCCGGTAAAGGCAGTATCGTGCGGCTTGTCGATACCGATAATGATGGCAAAGTAGACCAGCATACTACCTTTGCGATGCTGGACAATCCCCGCGGGATCATTTCTCAGGGAGATCAGGTGTTTGTTTTGCACACCACTTTTTCCAAAGAAACCGGCAAGGCCTCCGGAATGGACCTGGTTGTTTTAGAAGATAAGAACCACGACGGTGTGGCCGACGGCCCTGCCAAGCCACTTATCCAGAATGTATGCTCGCCCAAATTCCTTCAAAGCCGGGGCACCGACCACGCGACCAATGGTATCCGCATGGGGATCGATGGGTGGATCTATATTGCCGTGGGAGACTTCGGTTTTCATGATGCGGTTGACCGCTCTGGTAAAAAAATGACCCAACTCGGCGGCGGCATTGTGCGTGTACGCCCTGACGGTACAGAAATGGAGGTATATACCCATGGATTGCGAAACATTTATGATGTGGCGATTGACCCGTATATGAACATTTTTACCCGCGACAATACCAACGACGGCGGCGGTTGGAATATCCGTTTCAGCAACCAGATCCAGTCGGGCGAATACGGCTATCCGGTCTTGTTCAAGAATTTTACGGAAGAAATCATTCCTGCATTGATCGACCTCGGCGGAGGCTCGGGGACGGGTTCGCTTTTTATGGACGATCCGAACTGGCCCACCAAGTATAACCGTGTTCCGATGATGGCCGATTGGGGCCGGAGTCAGGTCTATGTGCACCGAGTAACGCCGGATGGGCCTACTTTCCAACAGAAAGAGGAGGAATTTATCAAACTTTCACAAGTGACAGACCTGGATATCGACGCCTCGGGGCGCGTGTACCTGGCCGCCTGGGATGGTGCCGGTTATTCGGGTAATCCGGGCAAGGGTTTCATTACGCGCGCAGTGCCGAAAGGATGGCAGTACAAGGCTTTTAAAGATATCAGCAAATCGCCGGTAAAGCAGCTGGCGTCATTACTAAGGTCGGAAAGCGCTGTGCAGCGCTTGGCAGCACAGCAGGAACTGCTGAAACGCCCGGCAAAGGATGCGGCGAAAGCGGCCTGGGCTGTCGCGGACGACAAGAAGGCTCCCTTATATGTACGCGTAGCGGGTATGTACACCTATGCGCAGGCGGCTGGGGCGGACGGGATCGATAACCTGGCGAAACTGGCGTCGGAAACCGATATGTGCGAATATGCATTGCGCGCGCTGGCCGATCGCAAACCTTATGTATCAAAAGTGGCGGTTGATCCGTTCCTGAAAGCGCTGGAAAATGGCAACGCCCGTGAGAAACTGGCAGCGGCAATCGGCTTGGGCCGTTTAGGCAGACCGGAAGGCGCACAGGCATTGCTTAAGGTGAAAGTGCCCGGTTCGTTTGTTGCGCCGCCAAAAGGAAGCGAAGGGCCTCATGCGACGCCTAATTCGGCTATCGTAACTCCGCATATCGCCGTCCGCGCACTCGTAGCGTTGAATGCGGTGGATGCCTGCGTGAAAGCAGTTGGTACCGAAAATTCGACGATCGCATTATGGGCATTGCGTTATATGCACGATTCCAAGGCAGTTGACGGACTTATCGCGGCTTATGGGAAGACCAAAGACAAGGCATTAAAAGACCAGATATTGACAACATTAGGAAGAATCTATAAAAAAGAAGCCGACTACGATGGTTCATGGTGGTGGAGCACGCGCCCGGATACGCACGGACCGTATTATAAAGCTGTTGAATGGGAGTCTTCGGCAAAAGTGAAAGACTTTTTGGTGAAAGAATGGAACAATGCCAGCGATAAAGAGTTTTTTGCCGACCTGAATGGACGCAACCGCATGGGTATTACCGAGTTCGGCGGGGAAGAAGTGGTGGCAGCCAAAGAGGAAATAAAAGTTGACCTTGAAAAAATCCGCAACAAAAAGGGACAGGTAGGAGAGTCGTCGATCGAAGACGTAATGCTGGCCATTGCCAAAATACAGGGTGATCCAGCAGCAGGCCGAAAACTGTTTACAAAGCAGGGCTGTGTTGCCTGCCACAGCCTGAGCCGTAGCGAGGTGATGAAAGGGCCATTCATGGGCCAGATAGGCTCGATCATGAACCGTGAACAAATTGCAGAATCGATTTTGAAGCCCAATGCTTCTATTTCTCAGGGTTTCGCATCGGTGATGATCACCACAAAAGGCGACAAAACCTACATGGGATTTGTTTCGGAGGAGTCAGCTGAAAAGCTGGTAATCCGTGACATTACCGGTCAGGTTAATACGATCAAGGTCGCAAATATTGCCTCACGGAAGGAGATGGAAACATCTATGATGCCTCCTGGATTGGCCAACGAGCTATCTTATGAAGAGTTTGCGTCGCTGATCACTTTCCTTTCTCAACAGAAGAAATAGAAAGGGATAATACTACCTAAAAGCCGGCTCGTAACCACGACGCCGGCTTTGTTTTTCTTTACAATCCTCACTACTAACTAATGAAAGCTCAGGTTGCGATTTGGTAGGATTTCGACGTAAAAAGTGCGAAGTCGACAAAAATCGACGAATTTTTTCGTGATTGTAACCGTTTTTTTGCGTCATATGCAAAATTTGCGGTAAATTAGTAGTCTGATAGAAGTAGTTGGAAGTTGTTGAGTTACACATCTTTTGCACCCATTGTCTCTTACTCGACGTTTATTTATACAGCATTCCCCGGCGAGCCCGCTTTCGCCGGGGTTTTTTGTCTGTGAAGACATAGTCCAGTCTTTGGTTTGATGAGATCAGATTACCCCTTGTCCCGTGGCATTTTACGATTTGTCGAAGTCTGAAAGAGTCGATCGTGTACTGGCGATCCGGAGTGATATTAAGAAAGCTCTATTGAGTCGAAATTTTCAAAAAGTACATTCCTACTACGCGGATGCTGATACTTATATACGAAAATCGGCCTATTTGGTGACCGGCCGATTGTATTCGGATGAGGTTGCACTAGGACCAGTCATACTGGAAATGCTTTTTGAATTATTCTCTGATCCGAATTTTAAAGTAAGGCAAACTGTGATAAATGCCGCGGGAGAGGTTGGTAAAACGTATTTCGAAGAAGTTCGTACCATTTTTGACGAAGGATTGAAAGACCCACATCATTCTCCACGCAACGCGGTGATAGGTTCGGTGAAGAAAATGGGAGAGGTTAACCCCGGACCAGTTCTTACCTGGGCAAAGCAGTACCTGCATCATGAGGACAAGGAAATCCGCCGTGAAATTTGTCACGGGATCGAATTGCGCGGTCGTAAACACCCCGAAGACATTCTTCCGTTATTGCAGGAGCTCCAACATGATCCTACCGCCCGCGTACGGAATACGCTCGTGCACGTGATTGGGCAGATAGCCTATAAAAAAGGCTGTTTGATCAAAGTACTCGCGCATTTGAAAAATTGGCAAAACCCCGCGCTCGTCGAGGCGGCCCTGGCAGAAATTATCGATGTGCATGACCGTTATCGTAATTTTGCCGCACTAACCCAGGTTGAGGCCATCAAGTTGATCGACGATTATTACGTCGACCAAAAACGGAAATGCTGATGAATGGCCTATAAATTCAAATAAGATATGACTGTAATATCCAGGCTTGCCTCGTCGATGAACCGGCGGGATGAATTGCCCAACCAGGAGCTTGCCGTTGAAATTACTACAAATGCCGACGGCAAGGCAGTAGCTGAACTGGTCGAAAACCTCAACCATCAAAGCAAGGACATTCGTCACGACTGCATTAAAGTCCTCTACGAAATAGGCGAGCAAGTGCCCTCGCTGATAGCTGCCTATACCGACCACTTTGCGGCTTTGCTTGACAGTAAAGACAACCGTATGCAATGGGGCGGCATGACGGCCCTGAACGCAATTGCACATGAAAAGCCAGAGATCGTATTTGCCTTTATTCCCAGATTAGCCACCGTTGCCGACAAAGGCTCAGTAATCACACGCGATAATTTTGTCGCGATCCTCATCAAGCTTAGCGGTATTCCCGCTTGCCTTGATCAAACCCTTCCTCTACTCAACGAGCAAATGCTAAGCTGCCCGCCCAACCAGCTCCCGATGTATGCAGAAAATGCATTACCGGTTATGGGAGGTGCTCACAAATCAACATTCGTCCGGACACTGACCAGTCGTTTAGGGGATTTTGAAAAAGAATCGAAGCGGAAGCGGTTGGAAAAGGTTTTGAAGCGGCTCGGATAGGGTAGTTACAAGGTGGATTGGGACCGTCAGTACGACCGTCGTGGCATCTCACGGCTTTTTAATGACGGTCTTTTTTCGCTTAACGGTATATGACGTTGTCGTATCGGCGTCAGGTCGGCCGGTGCTGCTGCGGCTTCCGTCGACACTGCCGGTTGAGTTAACATTCCCATTATCGTTCAGGATGGGGCCGGTTTCTGCGTTGGCCGAATCTTTCAGGATAGCATTCAGGTCAGACGAGTCAGCTGTTTTGATCTGGTGTCGTTTTGTCTTGCGCTGGTATTTTTGCTCCTGCCTGGACGATTTCGATGAAGCGTCGCTGGATTGTCCGAATGCGCAGGCGGGTACAGTAAGTACGAGAGCTAAAATAAGCGTTTTAAGCAGTTTCATGGTAAATGGCTTTTAGTTTGCTTTAAGTCCTTAGCAAATACCGTTCCCCGAATGGAATTCCCAGAATTCCAGCGCTTTCGGGCGCCATTTATACAGCCGCTGCCACCCGGCGTTTGCGACGGTACTCACCAAGGCTCATTCCCTTGCTCTTTTTGAAAAACCGGTTGAGGTGACTTTCATCGGTAAATGAGAGTTCGGTCGCAATCTCGTTCATACGCATATTGCTGTGCAGCAGCCGGGTTTCGACAAGTTTTAACCTCGAATTGATAATGTATTCTTGCATTGTCTCGTTGGTGTGTTTTTTGAAATACCGCCCCAGATACGATTCGGATATCCCGAAATGTTTGCTGATGTTAGCGGCTTTTATCTTTTCGGGATAGTAGATATTTGCCTGGATGTATTGTAGAATGTCGATCGCCTTTTCTTCGCTGCATTCGGTGATCTTTTCGGGCAGGTACATGGCGATGTTCCTGGCAACCAGGATGATCATTGTATTGACGTACTGCCTGATGAGCTCTTTGTTATACATATCGCGGTTGACATACTCACGAATTATCGCCTCGATTAGCGGTTTGACTATGCTCTTGTCTGCCTGGTTTTTGAGAATACACCCGGGTTGATGGCTGGCATTTTGCAAGATGAATTCCAGCCTTTGGAGCAGGTCTTCCCGTTGTGACGCGCTCAAAAGCGAGGTATTGCTTTTGAGATACACATCATTGAACCGAATGAATACAAATTGCGTGGTGGTTTCGATGTTGAATGAGTGGGTGTCCTCAGGGGTGAGCAGGAACATATGGCCGGCATTGTACGGGAATGTATGCTGGTTGATCTCCTGCACGCCGGTTCCTCTTAGAATATAGATGAGCTCGAAAAAATTATGCTGGTGCGTTGGTTTGGGGCATTCGTCGAGTTCCTTGTAGATTATTTCAAAGGGTTCGTGCAGGTTTTCTTTCATGGTTGAAGCAAGTGTACCGGATTTTGGAAAAATTATACCGTAAAATTAATCAAAATCCGGTACAATTTTGCATTGTCAAACACAAAATCGTTTAACTCATGAAAGCAACATTTTTGACAGATACAAATACCCCACTCATTGTCAAAGAAGTGGAAACGCCGAGGCCGACTGATAACCAGGTTCTTGTCAAACTGGCCTATTCTTCACTGAACCATCGCGATGTTTGGATACAGAAAGGGCAATATGCTGGTCCCAAGGCAGGACTGATCCTGGGTTCGGATGGTTTTGGTAGCGTAGTCGAAATCGGCAGGAATGTCGATTCGGGATGGATCGGTAAGGCGGTGATCATTAACCCGAGCCACGACTGGGGCGATAACCCGGCTGCATTTGGGGATCAGTTCAAGATCCTGGGTAATCCTGAGCCGGGTACTTTCGCAGAATACATTGCAGTAGATGTAAAATATATCCACGAAAAACCGGCGCATCTCACCGACATCGAAGCCTCGGCGTTACCGCTGGCTGGCATTACAACGTACCGTGCGTTGTTTACGCGGGCTGCATTGAAGGCGGGCGAGCAGGTATTGATTACCGGTATCGGTGCAGGTACTGCATTGCTGGCGCTGCAGTATGCGGTCGCGGCCGGCGCGAAGGTGTACGTTACTTCCGGTTCGGAGGAAAAGATCGAAAAGGCCAAAGCACTCGGGGCGATAGAAGGGTTCAATTACAAGGAAGAAAACTGGTTCCTTAAAGTGAAAGAAGCTACCGGCGGCTTCGATGTTGTATTGGACAGCGCATCCGGCAAAGGGTTCGGCAACCTGATCGAAACTGCGAAGCCTGGCGGCAGAATCGTATTTTTCGGCGGAACTGACGGACCCATAGGCAATATCATCCCAAACAAAGTGTATTGGAAGAACCTTTCTATCCTGGGCACGACTATGGGGACATTGCAGGAATTCAAAGATATGCTCGCATTTACGGCAGAGCACAAGATCAAACCCATTGTAGACATAGTTTACCCCTCATTGTCGGACGCCCAGCAAGCCTTCGATTATATGCATGAGGGCAAACAGTTCGGAAAAATCGTGTTGACTAACGGGTAGAGGGAGGAAGGGGAGGAAGGGTAGGAAGGGGGACTGGGCACTCAGACCGACATATCGTCCCTCTTCTCCTTCCTCCGTCCTCCCTTTCCTCCCTTTCTAAAAATTACTCAATCGAAATACCGTCCATATCTTCCAGGCGGGCTATGATTGCCCAGCCGTAAAAGTCATTAGCCAGCGCCACCATCAGCTCATTTTTTCCGGCTTTTAAGGGTATTATAAATGAAGAGTTTTCAATAGAGCATCTGCCTGCGGGCTCCTTCATAATGGGCGCGCCAAATGTGTTTTTATCGACATACAGATAGCGACCGTTTAAAAACACCCATATATCGTCGCTAAAACCCATTGCGATCTTTTTCCTCTGGTCTGTTTTGGAATTAATATCAACCTTCATCCACACGATCCGGCGCTCCTTGCTCATGCCGAACTTGCGCGTGAGGTTGATCATCCCTCTTCTTTCCGCCCAGATTGTCCCCCACATTGTTTCTGCCTTTGGTGCATAATCGGTGCTGAAATCCACATTTTTGGGCAACACGGCTGGCTCTGAGACCTGCCATTTTCGCAGATAGCGCGGGTCATTCGCAACCGGGTCGGTGCCCTCATACGCGGGAAGCCCCTCGGTTTGGCCGGGTTTGATCACAAGGTTTGACACAATGCCCTCACCTTCGAACGCAAGCGTGCCTTCCATGACATTACCTTCCATTCTTGGGACTTCCATTGTAGGCCGCTGCATATCGTTGACAAACACCCGCAGCTGGTATCCAGAGGCGATTAATTTTACGTGGTTCCAGGTTTTGTTCTGGAAATTGGCCTTCCCCTGATAGTGTGGCAGCAAATCCCAAAGGTTAACACCATCGATATTGGGGGTGTATTGTACTGCTTCGATGCCGGTTGTGTCGCCCGATCGGTGGGTCCGGAAATAAAATAGCTCCGTTTCTTTGCTATCCTTATACCTGAAATAGAAAGAAGCAAACCTCTGGTCGGTGGGAATATAATCGAACTCGATAGTGCCATTGGAAAATGTGGTGTTTTTCAAAATAACCTGGCCTGGTTTGGGCAGAACTTTCAATGCCGGGCGTCCATCGTGGTTGGTAAACTCTGCATTGGCGCCGGGTGCGTCCCAGCTCCCGGCTGTGAGGTCTACCCAGGTATTGAGGTCTTTCTCTGCGGTTTTTGTTTTTTTCTGACCGAATGCAGTGAAAGTAATGATGCTGAGCGCAACTAATACGAGTTTTTTCATGGCTAATAATGCAAATATGTTAAAGTGAGACTATTTCTTGAAAATGCCCGCGTTCAGCTCTTTTCCGGCCGAATTTGGAAGTGGGTTGAGATAATCTCGAGGCAAGCCGTTGGTTGCTACCTCGCTGAGCAGCAACTTGCCTGAGCGCCCGACATGTTCTTCGGAATGCGCGTTCTTTTCCGCCGGTGCTGCGCCGTTCTGACCATAGTAACCCATTTCATGCTGCATACCGGTAAAAAGGCAGTTTTTGAATTTGTATTTCGGGTAGGTCTTTTCCGCGCGGAGCCACAGGTATTCGGAGTTGGCGACGATGTTGTTTTCAAATACAAATGGCTCATGGAAAGTGCCGAACCACACCGCCGATTCGTAGGCGCCTGCAATGACCGAGTTTTTAAGTGAAAAATCCCTGATGGCTGCAAAAAGGAGCAGCGCATTCTTGGTACCGTAAAAAATGCAGTGGTCGACATGAACGCCCGCGCCGTGCGCCCAGATGCTCCCTTGAATGGGGGCCGAATTGCGTTCGCCGATAAAATAGCATTGTGAAACATCCAGGCCGGTCAGGGTCGAGTCTTTGCGGCTCACAGGATAATAGTACTGCACCTCCGGATTGCCGTTGCCGATAAATTTCAGTCCGCGGATACGCACGTGATCGGCTGCTATCAGAAACCCAACCGCATGCTGGAACTGCGTTTTGTTATTGTTGGCCGATATTGACTGGATCACCGGCATTTGCGCGGGCTTCCAGTCCGCATCATCGGGCATAGTAGCTGCTTCGATCGTGAGCCACGCCTCGTCGGTATTGCGCTTGTCGATCACCACCTGGTCGCGCAGTGTGTAAAGGCCCGGTGCGACTTTGATCGTAACGCTTTCGCCGGTTTTAAATGTCTTGGCCAGCTCAACGGCTCGCTGCAACGTCGCTATCGGCGTTTCGACCTTGCCATTGGCTGTGTCGCTGCCTGTGGATGCATTTACGTGAAGCGTCTGCGCCTGCATCCGGCAGACGACGAGCAGTAAGATAATGGACAATAAATAGCTTAATTTGTACATCTTTTAAATATTTGTTGGTCGTTTCGGTTACACGGCCGGTCGGCTGGTTCCTTTGTCTGTTCAAACATAATCAGGCCGTCTGTAATGTCGTTTTCAAGTTCGGATCAAGTTTTGTCAAGTTTTATCACGCTCATTTACAATGGTTTCTGAAATAAATGAATTGCAGCGTTGCAAGGCTGTCATCGAGGATAAACTAGGCTGGGGGCCGGGGGATGGTTGGCAAACGGTCGATTTCGAAAACCTGAGCGAACTGGTCCTGAACGAAACTGGTGTGTCGCTCAGCACAAGCACGCTCCGCCGAATTTGGGGAAGGGCCGAATACAACCATTTGCCAAGCGGAACTACGCTCAATACTCTGGCACGGTTTGCCGGTTCGAGCGACTGGCGTGCGTTTGTAAAGCAAAACCAAACTGCCGTAACGGAACACAACGAGGAAACACCGAAGGATGCCGTTGCCCAAAAACCACGGAGCTGGAGGCAGTTGGCGTGGGCTGCGACTGCCGCTTTGATTGTTATTCTGGCAAGTATGCTCGCATTTGATAAAGGAGAGCCGCAATTGGAAAAGAGTGCCTATTCCTTCGAAAGCCGCTCGGTTACGCGGGGTATTCCAAACTCCGTCATTTTTACTTACGACGCATCGGCTTCACCTACCGATTCGGTATTTATTCAGCAGTCCTGGGACGATTCCAGAAGGGTTTTGGTCGACAAAAATTTGCACAAGCATACCTCGGTGTATTATGAACCCGGTACGTATCAGGCCAAACTATTAGTCGGCGATCAGATCGTGCAGGAGCATAAACTACTTGTTGGAACTGATGGTTGGTCAGGGCTAATCGATCGGCCGAAAATGCCGGTTTATCTAAGAAAGGAAGAATTTTTACGCGCTGGTGCCATTGAAATCAATACCGGGACTATTGAAAAGAAAAATATTGCAATGCAGCCTGATCCACCTATGATCAAGTTCTTTAATGTCGGCAACTTCGAACCGGTACCGCTTGGTGATTTTTCCTTTTCAACTCAAATTAAAAATGAATATAGCGAAGGTTCAGCAGCTTGCCAGTTAACTTATATTTCACTTATCACCGACGATATGCCCATTGTCATACCATTGTCCGCAAAAGGATGTGTTTCGGAGCTTAATTTGATGAGCGTCGACAATTACGTGTCAGGCAAAAAGGCGGACTTGTCGGCATTTGGGGTAGATTTCTTGGACTGGGCTAGTGTGTCTTGCACAGCATCTGCGGGGAAAATCCGGTATGCTATCAACAACGAACAGGCATTTGAATTTCCGGTCCCCGACCGCCAGATTAAGATACTCGGCATTGCATTTGGCTTCCGCGGGACCGGCTCTGTGCGGAAAGTAAGCCTGCAATCTGGCGGAAAGTCAGTTTTCAATGCATTGTAAAATCATAGCCCCGGCACAAACCGGGGCCTGATTTAATTATGCATCAACTTGAAAATCTTGACGGCTCCGTCGGCCTGCTCAAAATGGATATAATACATGCCGGTTGGATATTGTTTCAAACTGATTGTAAATGAGGGCGAGGTGACCGCCTGTGACAGCCTTACAATCCCTGAATGGCTGATCACTCTAACGTTGCTCACTTTTTTGTTACGTATCACAATGCGTAGCTGATCCTCAACCGGGTTTGGATAAACTTCGGCCCACGAAAAATCGGGAAAATTTATCGAACGCACCTGGCTATAAGTGAAGCTACCGTCAGCGTCTACCATTTTCAGCCGGTAGTAATTCAATCCCTGCCCTGGAATGCTGTCTATGAAGGTGTAGTTGCGTACCGTATTACTTTCAAAGGCCGCCTCAACCGTACCCAGCTGGCGCCAGTCGCGGGTATCATCGCGTCGTTGCACATCGAAATGAGCACTATTGGTCTCCCCTGTAGTGCGCCATTCGAGCAATGCCAAGTCCTCGGTTTTCTGAACATCGAAATAAGCTAGTGCTACCGGCAACGGGTCGGTGAGGATATCGATTTTGACCTGTGCGACGTTGGAAAGCTGTCCGGTCTGGTCGCTAACAGTGTAGCTGATCGTCACCTGGCCGAGGAAATCACGTTCAGGGGTATACGTTATCTTCCCATTTGTAGTTGTCGCATTGCCTGAGACAGGGCCTTGCACGACGGCGAGCGACGCAGCGTTAAGGCTGGCGCATTCGGACAAGTCGTTTTTCAACACGTCGATCACCACCGTTGCATTTGTTTTTCCCGCTATAAAGTCATCAACTGCCGATGGCTTATAGTGTTTAACCACGATGTAAACCGACTCCCCGGATTCGCAGCCATCGGCATTCACGCCTAATGCTTTGTAGGTGCCCTCTTCGTTCACGAGTAATTCGGGCGCCGATCTGCCCGTGATCACCTGATTATCCAGAAACCATTCATAACGCACCGCACCGGTGGATTCGGCTTTGATCCGCAATGTGGCATCTTTACACATGAATACTTCCCTGATCTGGCTTTGCGCACAGGCCCAGCCCGATACCAGAAGCATCCATATTAACAGGTAGTAGCGCATAACTGTGAGATTTCGCTCTTTTGGGTTACCCAAATTAGTTAAGTGTGATGGCCGGAACAGTTGGCACCGGCAGGTTATGCAGGATTTCTTTGGTTCCGCCTATTACTGAACCAGTCAGTTTGGAAGCGGTCGGAATAAAATCACCGACGGTAGGGAGTATGTAATTCACCAGGGCACTGTATGTGCCGGCTTCGGTCACGTTCAGGGTCGAACCGGTCTGTCCACTAATCACGGAACCTCCCTTGCTCCAAGCGAACGGGGAAATAGTTACACCATATGTGTCGAGGCCGGTTGTGGCCGAAACTGTTGCTGAAAGGGTTGCGGCTACCGTTTTATCAGTACAGAAATTCTCCTTATCGGCGGTAAGACTTATCGTCAGCTTGGGAAGCACAATAATGGTGTGTTCAACGACATTAGACAAACAGCCTTCGAATACTTCAATCACACCGAGTGTTATTTTGTGTATGCTCGGAGAAGTGATGGCATCCGAGAAGGTGTGGCTGAGAACACCGCCGCTGGCTTGGTCGAGGATTTCGATTGTTTGGCCGACACCAGGGTCTAGTGTCCAAAGGTACTGGAAGAAATTGGAACCGGCGGCGGGCGATAGCGAAAACGATTGCCCGTTCACGACATAGTAAGTGGCGGCCTTCGATACTGGTGCCAGGCAAGAGAAAAACAAAACTGCGAGGAGGGTGGTAAACAGTGTTTTCATGATTGAAATGATAAAGATGAACAATTATAAAGGACGGTTTAAATTCAAACTGATCAGGGGTTCAGTGCGACGCCCGGCGATACGGGCGGGCTTGACACGATGATATCCACTTTCTTGCGGGGGGAAGCAATGCAACCGGAACCCGACTTGGTTGTCTCAACATAATAGGATGCCGTGCCGGGTGTGCTAAGTCCACTCGCAGTCCAGCTTTGCGCGCTTGAAACAGCACTGCTACCATGCGCAGTAGTGTACCATGCATAGGAAAAGCTACCAATCCCGGAGATGCCCAATTGCTGGGCTAGCGCCGATAATGCGGCAGTGCCTATGTTGCTGCAAGCTTTGGGGCCGGTTGCAGCAGGGATATCGGGCGAGCGCCGCACGTCATGAATATTCAGACCGTTACTGCCAAGCCCCACACCGAGCAGGCCAATATTCAGATCAAGCTCTATGCGATCGAATATCACGGAGTTGCCGCTGGCATCTTTTGGTGCAAAATAGAAGGCCACTTGATTATTGTTCCCAGCTAAAAGCCCTAGTAAGTCTGTGTCCAGCAGTGCATTGACGAGTGTCGAAGTACCAATCGGTGTGCTGCCGTTGTAGCTCTGCAATGTAATGCTCGATGCGAGATTCACTGCCAGGAACGACCCGCTTTGCGACAGGATGACCCGCACCGCATCGGCATTGTTGGAAACCCCATTGAAGAAGAACGTCTGCTTAATATGTCCGCTTAGCAAAGCAACGCCCGTCGAGACGAAGGACGACTTTGAATTCAAATCATTATCAACAGCATTTCCTGCATTCAGCACATCAAAATTTCCAAGCGTCAGACCCGAATAGTCTTTGGTTGAAACGTTGGGGCTGCCGCAATCGGCGACATTGAAAGGATAGGGGTTAGACGTATTCGTTGCTCCTGGCCCGTAAAATGCATAATAAACCTGTAAAGTATTGGTCCCCAATGCGACCGGCGACGAGAGTTTAGTCCTAATGTACTTAAATGTGGCGGTGGGTGTAACGGCCAGAAATACCGACCCGTCCGGAGTGTAGTAGGTTTTATAATTAGCAGACTGAACAGTTACCTGAACCCCATTTTTGTCGTGCGCGGTTAGCTCTACCCCTCCACCCAGCAAGGCATTTGTGTTGTTGTTGGTACGCACATACACAGTCACCGGAGCCGCTGCACCGCTGGTTACCTCTGCGGGAAATTCGAGCTGTATCCAAGCCGTGGAAGTTCCCAACGTGCTGCTGGCAGTAAGCACTGCAAAGTTATTGTTTGGCTTGATATTCCCGGTAGCGTTTCTGGCATTGTCGGCGTTGGCCACCGAATAGCTTCCGGTGAGGCCACCGCCCGCCGCACTACCACCGTTGGTTTGCTTATCGGGATATACTGCATTTGCAGGCTGAGCAAAGGAAAATTGCACAAATCCCCCACTGCCGGCCAAAGCCAGAAGTAGTTTCAGGTAAAATTTTATCAAATGAAGAAGAAGGTTTACATTTAAAATTACTTCTACAAAGTAAGGAGCGGAAGGGTGACATGCAAATTTTCTTCAATAATTTATACGAAATTTTACAAAGTGCCTCCCAGGCTCCGTTTGGCAATTAATCCTACTCGGCAAAGATGAAAATGACTAACTTCGGCCTGTTAAACCGATCTAGCTGTTTCAAGTGGACAACCAACTTTTTAGCCTGCGAACTGTCAATGTGCTTCGTTACCTGACCCCGCTTAGGGAAGGCGGTTCGCTGCCGGCCATTGCCGAGGCCAACGATGATTTTCTTTACGTGCTGAAATTCAGAGGAGCGGGGCAAGGTACAAAAGCTCTGATTTCAGAAATGATAGGAGGGGAACTAGCCCGTATTCTGGGACTCAAGGTTCCCGAGATAGTCTTTGCGAACCTCGACGAAGGTTTTGGCAGAACGGAGCCCGATGAGGAAATCCAGGATTTACTGAAAGCCAGCACCGGCCTGAACCTGGCAATGCATTACCTCTCAGGGGCTATTACATTTGATCCGGCTGTAACAAAGGTGGGGCCTCGACTGGCATCCGAGATCGTGTGGCTTGATAGTTTTCTAACCAACGTCGACCGCACCGCCCGCAATACCAACATGCTCATGTGGCATAAAGAGCTGTGGCTGATCGACCACGGGGCAGCACTTTATTTTCATCATTCATGGCAGAACTGGCAGGAGCAGGCTCGGCGGCCATTCATACAGATAAAGGATCATGTTTTATTGCCAAACGCGTCGCTACTAACAGAAGTAAATGCTGAATTTCGCGAGCGGCTGGCCAATGGCGTTATTCCAGCGGTTGTATCCCTTATTCCCAACGACTGGTTGTCGGTGGATTCTCCATTTGAATCTGCCGATGAGCACCGGCAGGCCTACATTTCATATTTGCAGGCCCGCCTCTCAGCGTCTGAAATTTTTGTGAAAGGAGCCCAGGATGCCAGATAGATTTTTATACGAATATGCGGTGTTGCGCATCGTCCCGCGGGTTGAGCGGGAAGAATTCTTGAACGTGGGTGTCGTATTGTATTGTCCTGCGAGAGGATTTCTTGCTTGTGTTTCCGAAGTCGAGCCAGATCGCCTGACAGCTTTCGCTAGTGGCATAGATCTGATCGAGGTTGAAAGATATCTTCATGCATTCAGGCAAATTTGCGAAGGTAACCGGCAGTGCGGAAGCCCTATTGCTGCATTGCCCGCTGCATCTCGCTTCCGGTGGCTTACAGCTACCCGCAGCACGGTTTTGCAGACATCCAAAGTCCATCCCGGTTTTTCTGCCGACCCGGCAGAAACATTGGAAAGGCTTTTTGTGCAGCAAGTAAAATAGTCAGCCATTTCAGTTTAAGGTATTGCTGCACAAGCTCCTTGTTGCGGCGTGAAATCTCGATTCTTGAACCATCGGACAACAGCAAAAAATGTTTATTGTGCGTTACCTGCTTAATATACTTCGGATTGACGAGGTGTGATTTGTGTGTCCGGATGAAATTGAACTCGCCCAGCATCTCATCGAACTATTCTAGGGTTTTACTGGCCAGAAACGGCCGCTTGCCGATCAGGTGAATACCCGTATAGTGTTTGTCGGCTTCCACCCGGAGAATTTCGTCGAGCGTGAAAAAGAACACGCCCTCACTTGAAGACACTGCAAGTCGGAATTCCCTGATGTTCTTCTTTTCGATGTTGTGGACCAGGTTGTCGTACAATTGCTGGGTCTGCTGTTGCGGCTTTTCCTTTACCTTATAGACATGGCGATTGATGGCGGTTTGCAACTCTTCCGGGTCGACCGGTTTCAGCAGATAATCTAATGCGCTGAACCGGATCGCCTGAATGACATATTGATTGAAGGCCGTTGCAAATACAATGTCGTAGGCGGTTTTTGCGGGTCAGCAGGAACTGACCTGTTGCATCTAATCGTTCTCAAAAACAAGATTAAGTACTCCTAGTAGCTTGTCAATTCGACAATTAGTGCGTGTTATTGCGTATTCCGAGCACCAAATTGAGGGCCCCAAATTTTTTGTTTCGAGTGGTTAGTGGTCTGGAAACTATCAATGCCGTTAAAGCCAGTCAAAGACTTTTTCGTATTTCAATACTATTACACCGAGTGGAGGCAATGTCAACGGTAGGGAATGCATATGTCCATGTTTTGGAATAGGGTAGGTTTCAATTTTTTCAAAATTCATAACATCGGCACCACCATAGCGCAGGTTGTCACTATTGAATACTTCTTGATAATAGCCCGGCTTCGAGACACCAATTCGATAATTATTCCGCACCACCGGTGTAAAATTGGCAACAAATAGCAGTTGATCTGATAAGGAGGCTCCTTTCCTGATCCATGCAAGTACACTATTGGTAGCATCCTGGTGGTCGATCCATTCGAATCCTTCTGCTGAGAAATTTCTTTCATACAGCGCCGGCTCGTTGCGATAAAGCGAATTAAGATCCTTAATCAGCTT
Organism: Dyadobacter sp. 22481; assembly: GCF_052044875.1. Taxonomy (NCBI): domain Bacteria; kingdom Pseudomonadati; phylum Bacteroidota; class Cytophagia; order Cytophagales; family Spirosomataceae; genus Dyadobacter; species Dyadobacter sp. 22481. The sequence goes on along the minus strand of NZ_JBQENV010000001.1, from coordinate 2,479,317 downwards.
TTGGATGCCTTCATGCGGCGGATGCAGGTTTTCATTCCAGTCGAGGCTGTAATCATGCCGCCATTCGTGGTGCTGTCCGAATTCCCCTCCCATAAAGAGCAACTTTGCACCCGGGTGCGCGTACATGTATGTATACAGCAAACGCAGCCCGGCAAAGCGTTGCCAATCGTCCCCGGGCATTTTTTGAAGCAATGAACGCTTCCCATGGACTACCTCATCATGCGAAAGGGGCAGCACAAAACGTTCAGAAAAGGCGTAATGCAAGCTGAACGAAAGTTGCTCGTGGTGATAGCTGCGGTAAACGGCGTCTTTTTTTAAATAAGCGAGAGAATCATGCATCCAGCCCATCATCCATTTAAGATCGAAACCAAGCCCACCACTGCTGACCGCATGGGTAACGCCGGGCCAGGCTGTGGATTCCTCAGCGATCGTGATCACATCCGGGAAAGACTGGTGAACGGCCCCATTGAATTCCCGCAAGAATTCTATTGCTTCCAGATTCTCCCTGCCGCCATAACGGTTTGGAATCCATTCGCCTTCTTTCCGTGAGTAGTCAAGATAAAGCATAGAGGCTACCGCGTCCACTCGCAGGCCGTCGATGTGGAATTTGTCCAGCCAGTAAAGTGCATTGGAAATTAGAAAACTTTTAACCTCATGACGCCCCGGGTTGAAAATGGCGCTTTTCCAATCGGGATGCAAACCCTGCCGTGGGTCGGCGTGCTCGTATAGATGCGATCCATCAAAATAGCTCAGCCCGTGCTCGTCGGTTGGGAAATGAGAAGGCACCCAGTCAAGAATTACGCCAATGCCAGCCTGATGCAACGCATTGACAAGAAACATAAAATCCTGAGGCGTTCCGTAGCGACTTGTTGGTGCATAGTAACCGACTACCTGGTAACCCCACGATCCATAGAAGGGGTGCTCCATTACGGGCAGAAACTCTACATGGGTGAATCCCAAAAACAGGCAGTATTCCGGAAGCTCGGCCGCTAGTTCACGGTACGTCATCTCGCGTCCGTCCTGGTCGTTCACCCGACGCCATGAGCCCAGATGCACTTCGTAAATTGAAATTGGTTTGTTCAGCGCCGGAGATTTCCGTTCTTCGAGCCAGGCTTGATCACTCCATTCAAATTCCAGCCCCCACACCACCGAAGCGGTGCGCGGCGGAACTTCCCAATAAACCGCATAAGGATCACCTTTTTCGACTTCATAGCCATTATTGGAGCGTATGAAGTACTTGTAGAGCGCTCCCTGCCCAACGTCTGGAACAGTACCTTCCCAGATACCAGAGCCATCTGCACGGGCCAAAAGTAAGTGAGCTGCCCTGTCCCAACCGTTGAAGTTACCGATCACAGAAACTTCGGCAGCATTGGGCGCCCACACAGCGAAATGTGTTGCTTGGCCTTCTGTTTGGTGCTGAATATGTGCGCCGAGCTTATTGTAAATATGATAGTGTTTGCCGGATCCGAACAGCTCAACGTCGTGGACGGTAAGTTGCGGTTTGTTCTGCTGTTGTAGCATCATAATACGATCAGTTAAACGATTACCCCCGCCTCTTTGTCGTTAAGAATGGCTCGGATGCCCCTTAAAGGCACCAGTACCCACGATGGTCTGTTGTTTACTTCATAGTTGAGCTCGTAAATGGCTTTTTGAAGCAGGTATGTTCTTAAAAGTGTTTCCAGGTCGCCTTTCTGATGCGGAATGATGGGACTGTTACCGACCGTCTCCAAATATGCCTTCATAAAAAAACCGCTCATGTAGTGATACCATTGCTCCACAAAGGGTAGTAGTTTGTTCACATCCTCGGGCCTGATCTGGTTGTCCAGATACAGACTGCCGTGCGCTGCATAATGGAAAGACCGGAGCATGCCGGCCACGTCCCGCAAGGCGGATCGCTTCAACCTTCGTTCACTATAACTGCGCGCAGGTTCACCTTCAAAATCAAGAAGGACGAAGTCCTTCCCGGTAAACAGCACCTGTCCGAGGTGGTAGTCGCCGTGAATGCGGATTTTAGCAGTGTCGATCTTATGCCTATACACTTTTTTAAGTTCTGTCAGGATTTCTTCCCGGGACTGTATTACCTCCTCAGCCGCTTGCCGTGTTTCGGGATCCAATTTCCTGATATTCCGGTTGACGCTTTGAAATGCCACACGGACCAATGATTGCAGCGATGAATATACTGAGCGTTGGTAATGCAGAGAGAATTCCTCCGGTTTAAAATCGGCATCATCCTTTTCTCCTGCAAGAGCCAGGTGCATTTCGGCAGTACGGACGCCCAACAGTCGGGCTTGCTCTGCGACATGTACATCTAGTAGTTCTTTAAGCATTTCGGGGATCTCCTCGTAGCTTGCCGGGTTAGTAAGTGTTCCCAGGAGTTCGCCCGGAAGCTCAAGGCCAGTAGTCGAGAGGACCTTTTCATTGAAACTATCCAGCCGGTCGAGCATGTTTGCCCAGGCATCTGTGGCATTTGGGACCATTTCCTGCATCATTCCCAGTACCATCGAATCTTTTTTGTATTTCCATTCAATAACCCCAACGTAAGCCGGGATATTCTTAAATCGGGCCTTATTGGTCAGGTATTGTGTGATTTCCACGTCGGGGTTAATGGCCCTGTCGACCTTGCGGTAAAGTTTGAAAAAATATTTTCCATCGTAAGTAATGGATGTATTGCTCTGTTCTCCCGAAAGTACACGAGGCTTGATGCGGTCGGTTTCATTGATATGCTGGGCAAGCTGCCGGTGTGCCGAAAAGTGAATCTGGCTGTCTTTGGCTTGCAACCGCTCGTTTCCGGCCATATTCTGGATCAACGCCTGTTGCAGTTCAAGACCGTAGATAGCATCGAATAATACACCTTCTTCCTCGCCTTTAATCTGAATGCGCGCCAATACCGCCTGCGGGCAGTTTTCACGGACCTTAAACGCGAAGGGCACCTTGCCAAACGCGACAGGGAGCTGGTACATCTCCGGCAGGTCATTCTGATAGGAGATTTCCAGTAAGAACAGAAAGCATGGCGGGTTGTCTCCCAACGGAATGGAGGCATGCGATATGATACTGATTCGCTCCAGACCTTTCCCCTTTCCTCCAAACCACCTCATTTTCATTAGGTAAGAAGGCAAGATGCTGGTTTCCAGTTGTTCAATCACGGAGGGCTCCAAAAGATCTTTCCATCTTTCAAGCCTGATCAACGGCAGCTGCTGGTTCACGTCGATTTCTGGATGCGTTTTCTGCATTAGAAAACACTGACAGCCATACGCTTCCAGGGTGAAGAAATAGGGGATATTGTCTTTGACAGAGGGAAATTTGTTTTTGCTATAAATTTCTACCGGCTGAAAACCCGTGTATTGGTCCAGATCCAGTTCTAAGGGCTGCGGAAACCTGGAAAGGTTGGCGATCACCAGCATCGTTTCGTTTTCGTATGTACGGGTGAATGCCAGTACTTTCGCATTCTCATGGTTTAGGAATTTGATGTCACCACGACTGAACGCCTTATACCTCTTACGCGTACTTATCGCCCGCCGCATCCACCACAACAACGAAGAAGAGTTCCGCGATTGTAATTCGACATTCACTGATTCGTAGTGGTATTGAGGATCCAGGATTAGCGGCAAGTACAGGCGCTGGGGGTTGGCCTGGGAGAACCCGGCATTGCGGTCGGGACTCCATTGCATGGGTGTGCGCACGCCGTCACGGTCGCCGAGATAGAAATTATCGCCCATCCCGATCTCGTCGCCATAATAGATGATAGGTGTTCCCGGAAAAGTAAATAGCAAGCTGTTCAGAAGCTCAATCTTCTTCCTGTTGTTTTCCATTAATGGGGCAAGCCGATGCCGTATACCAAGGTTGATCCGGGCTTTGGGATCTTTGACATACACCTTATACATATAGTCGCGCTCCTCGTCAGTCACCATTTCAAGCGTTAGCTCGTCGTGATTACGAAGAAAAATTCCCCATTGGCAATTTTCGGGGATGGCCGGGGTCTGGTCGAATATGTCGGTAAGAGGATAGCGGTCCTCCATTTGTAGCGACATAAACATCCGTGGCATGATCGGGAAGTGGTAGTTCATTTGGCATTCATCACCATCGCCGAAATAAGCTGCCGAATCCTCAGGCCACATATTGGCCTCTGCCAGCAGCAATGTACCCGGATATCGGCCGTCGACGTGCTTTCTGAGTTTCTTCAAAAAAGCATGCGTCTCGGGCAAGTTCTCGCAATTGGTGCCGTCCCTTTCAAACAAGTAGGGTACAGCATCCAGCCGGAAGCCGTCGACGCCCATTTTGCACCAAAAATTAATGATCTTGAAAATCTCTTCCTGAACGTCCAGGCTATCGTAATTCAGATCAGGCTGATGATGAAAGAACCGGTGCCAGTAGTATTGCTCAGCCTCGGCGTCCCAGGTCCAATTGGATTTTTCATAATCCTGAAAAATTATGCGAGCATCCTTAAATTGTTTGGGATCGTCAGTCCACACGTAGTAATTTCTGTAGGCAGAGCCTTTCGGAGCGCGACGTGCCCTTTGGAACCAGGGGTGCTGATCGGAAGTGTGATTGATCACCAGCTCGGTAATCACTTTCAGGCCCCGCTTGTGTGCCTCACGCAGGAAGGTTTTAAACTCCTGAATATCGCCGTATGAGGGATTAATGGTGTAGTAATCAGCAATATCATATCCATCATCGCGCAGAGGCGAAGGGTAAAAAGGTAGGAGCCAGATTGCCGTAACCCCTAGGTCCTCAAGGTAATCCAACTGTTGCATCAGGCCCTGAAAATCGCCTATCCCATCGCAGTTTCCGTCCTTGAAAGCTTTGATATGAAGTTCATAAATAACTGCATCTTTATACCAATGCAAATTTTTCTCGGGCATTCCTTTGCTGTATTCCATCTGCTCTCTTAATTCAATCGTTCAATTTTTAGAATGTGCGCCGGCATTTCGAAGGGATTCATCTGCACGTAGTTATACTCCCCTTGCCATTTGTATTTTTCTCCGCTCAGCATATCGAAGACCAGGTAGGATTGATCGTGTCCGAGCCCGAACTGTTGGAGTGGCACCCGGATGTGTGCGCCCTGTGTATGGTGATGATCCAGATTGACGGCGATAATTAAAGGCTCACCATCGTCCGCTGCGACTTTCGTGTAGCTGATCACCCTATCATTATCGGTTTGATTAAAATCAATATTCCAGGTCGACTGCAATGCGGAATAGGCTTTCCTGATGCGATTTATACGGGTGATAATCTCACGAGTGCGGCTGTAACGGTTCCAGTCCCAATGTTTGATCTCGTACTTCTCATTATCGGTATATTCTTCCTTTCCCGGGTAGGGTGCATTAATGCCGTACTCATAAACCGGCCCGTACAGGCCATAATTGGAAGAAAGGGTAGCGGCAAGGATGAACCGGATGATGTGCGCGTTCTCACCACCTTCTACCAGATGGTGTGGCAGGATATCGGGCGTGTTAGGCCAGAAATTGGGACGGAAATAATATTGCTGGTCGGTTTTGGTGAGCTCGTACAGGTATTGTTCCAGTTCCCATTTGCTATTTCGCCAGGTGAAATAGGTGTATGACTGGTTAAACCCGATTTTCGCAAGCCGCTCCATCACCCGTGGACGTGTGAATGCCTCGGCAAGAAAGATTATCTGCGGGTTCACTTTGCGGACTTCACCAATCATCCATTCCCAAAATGCGAAAGCTTTCGTGTGTGGATTATCGATGCGGAAAACGTTGACTCCCTGATCTATCCAGAAATCTATCACACTTTTAAGCTCACTCCACAGATTTTGCCAGTCTTGTGTTTCGAAATCAAACGGAAGGATGTCTTCATATTTTTTGGGCGGGTTTTCGGCGTATTGCACCGTACCGTCCGGGCGCCATTTGAACCACTGCGGATGATCTTTCACATAGGGGTGGTCGGGTGCGCATTGGTATGCGATGTCCATGGCGATCTCAATATCAAGAAGTTTCGCTTCGCTAACCAGCTCGGCAAAATCCTCGATCGTACCCAACTGGGGATGTACAGATTTGTGTCCGCCAAGTCGGTTGCCTATCGCCCAGGGAGAACCCGGGTCGGCGGAGGACGGGACCAGAGAATTATTTTTTCCTTTGCGATTCAATTCGCCAATCGGATGAATGGGAGGAAAGTAAAGCGTGTCGAAACCCATTTTGGCAACTTTCGGCAACAGCCTAAGTACGTCGCGAAATGTGCCGTGTTCTCCCGGAACCTCAGCTGCCGACCGCGGGAAAAGCTCGTACCATGTGCTGAAACCGGCTTTTTTACGCTCGATTTCGAGGCGAAATGTTCGGTCAAAAACGCTGATGCGATCAGTGTAACGAATCTTTGACATGGCTTCCGCCAACACCTCGCTAAGGGCGAGATCGACAGCTTCCTGTGGATCTGCGGCATTTTCCAATGCTGTAATCCATCTTTCAAATGCAGACTGATACTCCATTGCCGCCAGTCTGGCTGCCTCTTTTAAGATATCAGCTCCGATCCGCAGCTCGATACCAATATCCTGGTTGGCATCGAATTTCTTAAGCAAACCCTTTTTCCAGGCCGTAAAATGGTCGACCCAGCCAGTAAAACGGTATTCATAAAAACCTTCCTTTCCAGGCGTCCACCTCGCATGCCAACGGTCATTGCCCGCGTGCGACATGGGAATGTCGTGCCATAACTGATCGGATCCGTAACGGAAAATCACACTCGCTGCAACCGCATCGTGGCCATCGGCGATGATATCTGCTGAGAACACGACGCTTTCTCCGATCGCCCTTCTGGCTGGAAATCTCCCTTCTTCGATCTGTGGCCTGACATTGCTGATCACCACCCGCTTTCTACCGTCCAGCGTGCTCATTACCAATTCGTTTTTAGTTCTTTTATGATGAATGCCCGAATGATAATCAAAATCGTGCCTGCAGTGGAAGGAAAGAGGTAATGGGCGCCGACTCGAAATCCGGGTTTTATCTTGAGAGTAAAAAAAACTATTCATTAACTTTTACATTCAATAACCCACTTCCATCAAAATCTCACAACTCAACGATCACTTTCACCAGGCCAAGGGAACCAAGACAGTACCTGCTCATGAGTTTGCCGACTCTGTCGCCCGGAATCATTGACTACATTTATGCCAAATTTGCCGCAAGACTAAAGAAACAGGTCAATATTTGCCGATTGTCAGTTAGATTTAAAAACTTAGTAGCTTACTTACGACAATTATTTCTACAATTTAATGGTGTGTAGAGATAGGAAGAATCTGATTGGCGTGGAGTAATATGGATATTCTGAACCCCCTTCTCTTACTGTAAAATGGAATTTATTATCGTTGATGACAGTGTATTTGATCAGTTTACCCAGGAAAAACTGCTGCTAAAAAGTGGTTTGACCAAAACGGTAAGGACGTTCAGCTCGGCGCAGCAGGCAATAGATCACCTGCGGGATCAGGGGGCAGATATGCCTGAGACGGTGATCCTTTTGGACCTTCAAATGCCCGGTTTGAACGGCTTCGAATTCACAGAACATTATGGTTTGTTACCCGATGTGGTTCGAAAGCGGATCCGCTTGTTCATGATTTCATCCACCGTTGACACGTCCGACATCGAGGAAGCCGAAGCCAACCCATACATTATCCAACTCTTGCCTAAACCCCTCGAAATACCGTTGCTGAGGGAGCTTCTCAAAAGATAATATCCGATTGTCCGGCCGTTTGCTGGCATAATATTTAACGAGCTGATGATATACTTATCATCAGCATTCATGAATAATCCGGTCTCTACTTACCGCCTTCAGTTTCATAAAGACTTTTCATTTCAGGATTTTGAATATTTGATTCCCTATTTCCGTAAGCTGGGCGTGGGGACGATTTATGCATCCCCGATTTTGGCCTCGACAACAGGCAGCACGCACGGCTACGATGGCGTAGACTCCGAGCGGATAGATACCGAGATAGGCACCCTGGATCAGTTGCGTAGTCTGATATCAGCCCTTCAGGATTCGGATATCGGCTGGTTACAGGATATTGTCCCCAACCACATGGCCTTTCATGCCGAAAACCCATGGCTGATGGACGTTTTGGAAAAAGGAAAACAATCAGTCTTTGCGCCATACTTTGATATCGCATGGAACAGCGGCCTTTTTCATGGCAAGCTTATGGTACCGTTTTTAGCAGAAGAGCTGGACGACTTGATTGCTGAGGGGGAAGTAAGGGTGCGTTACGATGGCAGTCGGTTCGGCCTGGATATTGGCGGACAAACCTATCCGCTCAACCTGAGGTCATACGTTTTGTTGCTGCAAAATGTAGAAGGAAAATCACAGGCTCTTACCCAATTGCTTGACCAGCTGGAAGAAATGAACCGTATCGAGGATGCGCCGGCATTCTCGCAGTGCTGGGGCGAATGGATCTTGCAACTCCGCGCACTTTATAGTACGGAGGGAGCGAAAATTGCGGTTGACGCCACATTATCAAAAATAAATGAAGATCCGGCATTGCTGACTGCGCTGGCAGATCAGCAGAACTATGTACTCTGCCACTGGCGACGAACAGAGGAACAGATCAACTTCCGTCGTTTTTTTACAGTAAACGGACTTATTTGCCTAAATATACAGGATGACGCCGTTTTTGAAAAATACCATACACTGATCAGCCAATTGACCGCAGAGGGTCTCTTTCAGGGCCTGCGAATCGATCACATCGACGGTCTTTTTGCGCCAACGGCATATCTGGAAAGGTTGCGGGGGAAAGTGGGGAACGATACTTACATTATCGCGGAAAAAATCCTGGGTGAGGGCGAAGATTTGCCTGCTCGATGGCCAGTACAGGGAACAACTGGTTACGAGTTTCTAGCAGTTGTCAACAATCTGTTTACAAATCAATCAGCGCGGGAGCCATTTACTGCATTTTATGCAGAGCTGACGGGAGATGATCGGCCAGTTAATGAGCTGTTGCTGAGCAAAAAAAGCGAAATTCTCTATGGGCACATGGCCGGAGAGCTCGATAACCTGTTTGAGCTATTGGTGTCCTTGGAGCTTGTCGACCAGCAAACCCTGGAACGCATTGGAGCCGAATTTATCCGTCAGGCAATTGGCGAATTCCTGATCCACTGCCCGGTTTACAGGTACTACGGCACTGCAATGCCGCTCCCCGAGCAGGAATCCCAGGATGTAAAGCGCATTTTAATCGATATTAATAAGCACCATCTTGACTTGTCTCCGGCAGTGGAAGTATTGGAACAGTGTTTCATTCACCGGCCTGCATTAGGCGATGAGCAGTACAACAGCCGCGCAGCTGAATTTTACCAGCGATGTATGCAGTTTACTGGTCCGTTAATGGCCAAAGGAGGTGAAGATACGCTGATGTACACCTATAACCGGTTCATTGCCCATAACGACGTAGGTGATTTTCCAGATCGTTTTGGGATTACTGTCGGTGACTTTCACAAGTATATGAAAAAGCGCCGGAAAGAATGGCCGATGGCGCTGAGTACCACTTCTACGCACGATACCAAGCGTGGAGAAGATGTACGTGCCAGGCTAAACGTGCTCACGGATTTGGCCGATGAATGGATTGAAAAAGTAAAAGAATGGCGGAGGATCAATAGCACATTGCGCGAATCTGCGGAGGTACCTGATGCCAATGATGAATACCTAATTTACCAAACGGTGGCAGGTGCTTATCCATTGCCGGGGCAGAACCTGGATGATTTCGCGGAGCGGTTGTGTGAATATCTCCGGAAAGCATTGCGCGAGGCGAAAACCAACTCCTCGTGGTCATCACCTAAGGAAGACTACGAGAAGGGGATCCATGATTTCGCCAACGGAGCGCTGAAAGAAGGTTCCGCATTTGCGGAATCACTTCGGAAGTTTCTGGAATCCATCGCGGACTTTGGCATAATCAATTCGTTGGCGCAGCTGGTACTCAAATTCACTTGTCCGGGAATTCCTGACGTGTATCAGGGTTGCGAATTATGGGATCTGAGTCTTGTCGATCCCGATAACCGCCGTCAAGTTGACTTTCGTAAACGCAAAGAATGGCTCGACCAACTAGAAAGCTACGAACCAGACCAACTCCTGGAAAGAATTTGGGAAAGCCGTCACAATGGACTGGTAAAACTGTGGCTGACGCAGCGCTTATTTGGACTGCGCAGAGAGAACCCAATGCTTTTTATTCAGGGCGAATACATTCCGTTGCAAGTAAATGGGATCTATAAAGATAACCTGCTTGCCTTTATGCGGATATACAAACGTGATGTGTGCGTGACGGTAGTGCCGCTGCATACGGCTGTGATGAGCCGGGCGCAGCGAAAGGATTTCTTCGAACTGGATTGGGAGGATACGTACATCACGTTGCCAGAAAATATTCTTTCGGAGTGGACCGACTTGCTCACAGGCAGCGAAGTTACTTTCCAGGCAAAACTTTTCCCCTCGGCTCTCTTCGGGGGTATGCCTCTGGCAATCCTGAAAGGGAAACGGGCGCATAATGAGCGCAATGCAGGTGTGTTGGTGCATATCAGCTCATTGGCGACACCGTTCGGCATCGGGGACATCGGTCCGTCGGCGTACCAATTTGCTGATTTTTTAGAAAGGACTAACCAAAAAATATGGCAAATACTCCCGCTTAACCCCACGGAGCCCTCCCAAGGCAACTCCCCGTACAGCGCTTTATCGAGTCGTGCCGGGAATCCGCTGCTGATTAGCCCGGACATACTGGCAGGCGAAGGGTACCTAGCGGATGAGGATCTGAAAGCAAACTATTTACCGGATTCGTCGACAGTGGATTTCGAAGCGGCCGGCCGGAAGAAGAAGTTCCTATTGGAACGAGCATTCCAGAACTACAAGGCCAGTCCGGGGGAGGCCTCCGGAGAGTTTGAAGCGTTCGCAAAAAGGAATGCGAGCTGGCTCTACGATTTTGCGCTCTATATGGTATTGAAGAAGCGGTTTGAGAATCAACCATGGTACGCCTGGCCGGTAGAGTTCCGCAACAGGGAGCAGGCTGCGCTCGACAAATTGAGCGCGCGCGACCGGGACCAAATCCAATGGATCGAATGGCAGCAATATATATTCGATAAACAATGGACAAACCTTCGGAAGTATTGTAACGACCGGGAGATCAAACTACTTGGCGATATTCCGTTCTATGTCAGTTATGATTCGGCTGATGTGTGGGCTAACCGTGAACTGTTTTGCATAGATCCGGACGGTCAAATCACGGGCATTGCCGGAGTACCGCCCGACGCATTCTCCGAGGTCGGTCAGCTTTGGGGTATGCCGGTTTTCAATTGGAATGCCCTGCGTTCGCAGGGGTATCAATGGTGGATCGACCGCTTGGCGCGGAATATCGAGCTATTCGACCTGATTCGATTGGACCATTTTCGGGCATTTGCAGATTATTGGCAGGTGCCAGGAGGCGAGAAGACCGCTATCAAAGGCGCGTGGAAAACAGGTCCGGGTGAGGATTTCTTTCATAAAGCAGAAGCGGTCCTGGGTCAGTTGCCGTTCATTGCAGAGGATTTAGGAGAAATCAGTCCTGAGGTTTACCTGTTGCGTGATAAATTCAATCTCCCTGGAATGAAGGTGCTGCAATTTGCATTTGACGATAATATGCCGCAATCCCACCACATTCCGCATCATTTTAAGTCGAATTTCCTTGCCTATACAGGTACGCACGATAATAACACGACCAGAGGCTGGTACCGTGAGCTTGCAGCCACGGGTAGGCAGGAGTATGTCGAAATGTATTTGGGCAAACCCGTTTCGGAAGAAAATGTGGCAGTAGAACTGGCCAGGGTGGCCTTTGGCTCGGTAGCAAAAACGGCGATTTTACCCATACAGGATATTCTTAACCTGGATGAAACGGCTAAAATGAATATTCCGGGCTCCAACGAAAACAACTGGGCATGGCGGCTATTACCCGGGCAGATCACAGAGGACGCCGCTCAGTTTCTGTCATCCATTACACAACTTTACAACCGAGAGTGAGTATTCGGGAATTTAAATCGAAAGTGCGATGCAGTTGTGGCTATATTTGCGGATAGTCATCAGCCCTGGATCTCTATGCTTATCAGAAAAATTTTCTTTTTCATATTGCTAATCCTAGCAGGCGCTCTCACCGTTTCCTGCAACCAACCAGCCGACTCGCCGCAAGAGGCAGCCGAATTGCTCACGGCCGTTCCCCAGTGGAAGATAGAAGAGATCGTTGTCAACGACGCTGTCACTTTCAAAGATGGTAAAATCACGCAGCAATTTGGCAGCATAGACTTTCAGAGGTATATGGAAACTGTCCAGGTGAAAAAAGACGGTGTGTTTTCAGGTATTTTCAAGGGGGATTCTAAGCCTTTTTTGCTCAGGTGGCAGGTCAACGATCAAAATATTACTATCGGAGCGACGGACGGCAGTAATAAAGGGGAATGGACGGTGCGTCCGGATGATGTCCGAAAAGAATCTTTCGTGATGAAAACACAAAGTACCGCCTACGATTACCCGCGCATGACAACCATTGTTCTGAAATTCAAGGCAGTACAATAGAATTTACCTATACCAGATCACCATGAACAAGCTCGACAAAGCTTTTGAACTTTTTGACAACTACAACAAACGCTCGCCGGAGCACATTCTGTGGGACAATGTAGACTACCCCGTCGAATATTTTTACGCTGTAAAGCTCCACGAATGGGTTGCCAGGCTGGACCCGCTAGCCGATGAAAGCCTGCTTTTGGCATCGCGGTGCCAGCATATCGGCCGTTGGGAGATCGCGCGCAAAAGTTATCCGGATGGTCGTGTGGGGTACCTCAAATGGCGAAGCGACCTTGCAAAATATCATGCGGGAATCGCAACAGAAATTCTTTCCGAAGTAGGCTACGATGAACAAACCATCAACCGCGTGAAACAGATTGTCCTCAAACAGCGGCTCAAAACCGATTCGGACGTCCAGACGATGGAGAACGCGCTGTGCCTTGTGTTCCTTCAATACCAATACGACGAGCTGATCGCCAAAACGACCGAAGAAAAAATGATCGATATTCTGCGAAAAACGTGGGGCAAAATGAGCGATCCGGGACGCGAAGCAGCATTGTCGTTACAGTATAGCGAGCAAGGGCGGGATTTGATTTTAAAGGCTTTGAAAGAAGACTGAATGCGCGCAACTTTTACAAACACTAAGCTGGAATTGTCTGGTAGATCGAGTCGGAATGGAGTCGGCAAGATCACTACGAGTTTCACTGCCTTGCCTGAGATTTGACGACTTTCTTTGAAAAGGCTGAGTCAGAGCAATAGTAAAAAGCCGGTCGATCATTCATTGACCGGCTTTTGTTTTAACATTATTCTATCACTTCCGTGCCGTTCCCTGCGAGCCGTCCAGGCTCTGTGCCGCCTTTACCAGTTGCACGAACTCTGAACGGTAGCCTTCTTCATCCTTGCCAAATGCGTTTCTGGCGCGCTGGATCACATCCGCATAAGTGGCCTTACCTTTGTATTCAGAGCCTCGCAGGAGCAAGCCGAACTCGGCGACCGCACTGGCAAACCTCAGGTTTTCAGAACATTTTTCAAACGCGACAGATTCGGTTTTTACCGGCAGGTCGAAAAGCACACTTTTTTCGCTGTCCGCTTTTTTGTATCGGACTTTGATCGTCATCATTTCCCCGCTATTGCTGGTGGTCAAGGTGCGGTTCTGCTGGTATTTTAAGGTGTCTGTCGTTTTGACGTAGACGCTTTCTGCGCCTTTGGGGACAATCTCGTAAATGGCCGTCACCGTGTGGCCGGATCCCATATCGCCTGCGTCCTTTTTGTCATCGTTGAACTCGTCATTGCGCAGTGCGCGGTTTTCGTAGCCAATGAGGCGGTAAGCCGCTACATGAGCAGGGTTAAATTCGATCTGGATCTTGACGTCTTTGGCAATAGTGAACAAGGTACCGCCAAATTCTTGCACAAATTCTTTTCGTGCTTCCTGAATATTATCGATGTAGGCATAGTTGCCGTTTCCCTTGTCGGCCAGCGTTTCCACATGGCTGTCTTTGTAATTACCCATTCCAAAACCCATAACGCTGAGGAAAATGCCCGCTTTGCGTTTTTCCTCAATGAGCTTCTGCAATTCTGATTCATTGGAAATACCCACATTGAAATCACCATCGGTTGCCAGGATTACGCGGTTGTTGCCCTTGGGCAGGAAGTGTTTTCGGGCAAGGTCATAGGCCAACTCGATGCCTTCTCCACCTGCTGTCGAACCGCCAGCTTCCAGTTTGTCGAGCGCATCCTTGATGGTTTTTTTCTCGCTTCCCGATGTCGGGGACAATACCATGCCGGCCGAGCCGGCATAGGCAACGATTGAAATTTTGTCTTCTGCGCGAAGCTGGTCAACCAGCAGTTTGAAGGCCTGTTTGAGGAGCGGGAGTTTGTTAGTTTCGCTCATCGAGCCGGACACATCAATCAGAAAGACCAGGTTGGACGCTGGCAGATTTTCGGTCGAAACGCTTCTGGCCTGCAAACCAATGTGTACCAGTTTCAAACCCGGGTTCCAGGGCGAATCGGTGGTTTCGGTAGTGATAGCCACGGGGTGTTCGCCGGCAGGCTGAGGATAGTCATAATCGAAATAGTTGATCATTTCTTCGATCCTGACAGCATCCTCCGGCGGCATCTGGCCATTGTTCAGAAAACGCCGCACATTACTATAAGCGGCACGGTCGACATCCACCGAGAACGTCGTTACTGGTTGCTGGCTAACAGACAAAAAGCCGTTTTCATTGATCGGTTTGTAGCTTTCGGTAGGAACAGACATTTGCATTACGGCTCCTGAAAATGTAGCAGGGGCGGAGGCAACCCTGTTGAACGCGAGCGACTTGCTCACGCGCCCCGGTTGCTCGGACTGCTTGATTTGTTCATCTGCCAGTACTTCTGCTTTCAGTGTCTTTTGCGTTAAAACGATATTCAAAACAGAATCTGAGGGAACAGGCATTGTCAATGGCATGTACCCGGCCTTTTTGAATACCAATGCCCTGGCCTGGTTTGGTATGCGAATTGAAAAGCGGCCGGTACGGTCGGTCACCGTGCCGGCACCGCCGCCTTGTATGGATACACTCACGCCGGCGATGGGAGCATTGGCACCGTCCTTCACTGTGCCATTGATAATGCGGTCGGGCCGTAATGCGAAGGCGCTCAAAACGATGGCTAACAGAATAATTACTCTTGTTTTCATGGTTTACGGATTTCGTTATTTATCCCCTGGATGCGGGCCGGCAGGTAATTCCATAAAAGTTTTTAGAACATTTTTATGGAATTTTGACTAAACCGCATCCAGTAACCGGAAGGCCGGAAAACATTTCCCAGGGCACACGTGAAGTTTTTGAAATTCTTTCAGGGCAAGGTCAAAGAACCGGTTCCAGAGGCCGAAGGGCTTGCTGCGTACCGGCGCAATGGCGATGTTGCCGTGCTGGGAGCATTGTACGAGCCTTACATGGATATGGTTTTCGGGGTGTGCTTCCAGTATTTGCGGGATGAAGATGAGAGCAAAGACGCTGTCATGCAGATATTTGAAAAGCTGGTAGCCGATTTGAAGCAGCACGAAGTTTCAAACTTTAAGAGCTGGCTGCATAGCGTAGCGCGGAACCATTGCCTGATGAAGCTGCGAGTATCCCGGATTACCGTAGGCGCCGAATCTGTGGACGACCGGGAACAGGAATTGCAGATCGGGGCGCTGTATGATGAGGACACATTGGCATTGGATGGGCAGCTCAATGCATTAGATGAATGCCTTCAAAAGCTGGTAAGCGAGCAGCGAATCAGTATCGAGCTGTTTTATTTGCAGAACAAATGCTACCGTGACATTGCCGGAGAGACCGGTTTTGAAATGGGTAAAGTGAAAAGTTATATCCAGAATGGAAAGCGGAAACTGAAAATCTGCATTGAAAACAATGGCAGCTACTAACGACCTCATACCGGATTTCGACGATTTCGAGCGCTATTGCGGTGGTGAAATGTCCTCAGCAGAACAGCGCTCGCTGGAAGGAAGGGTGCTGGCCGAGCCGCTGGTAGCGGAAGCCTATGAAGGTTTCCTGGCCTGGCGGGCACAGCATGCGGAGGTGACAGGCGTACGTGCCGACCTGCGCGAGCGTTTGCACACACGTATGGCGCACGCGCGCAGAAATGCATTACCGCTGTGGGCCTACGCCTCGGCTGCTTCGGTATTACTGGTTCTGTTCGTTTATTGGAATATGTTTTTGTATGATAAAAAAGTTGCTATACAAAAATCTGCGGTTGCTGTAAAGCAGGAAGAAACAACATCATCCACGTCTGAACAAGTAACCCTTCCTACGCCCATAAAGCTCGACAAACCACTCGAATCAGCCGCTCCGGCCCCAACCGGTCCAAATACTTCAATTCCTACTAAACCAGTTCCCGCAAGCCAGCCCAAACAAGCTCCCCAGACTTTGCCAAAGCCTGAAATTGCATTGGCACCTTTCGTTCTGGCAGATGAGAAGGCTCGGCAGGAAGCCGGGCTGGAAGCAATCGATACCGCATTGGCGGATTCGTTCCAGGCTGAAACAGCAATAGCCCAGGCACCTCCGCAGCTCGCCAAAGCGTTGGCTGCGCCAGGATCGGTGCAGGCTGTGGCGAAATCGATGGCAGGGAGGGTAAAAACCGAGCCCTCATCCTGGCACACAATCTCGAAAAAATCAGAAGAAATAAATAAACAGTATGCCAGGCAGGAGCTGCTAGCCTCCAAACCGGTCGCTGGCGATAAGAAAACTGATAACATCGTAGTGCCTGCCGACACGCTGGCGCCCATTCCGGCGGCGGGGTGGGCATCCTACCGTGCTTATCTCGATAAAAACACGGGCTCTGCTTCTACAACTGGTCAAATTGTGGTGACATTTATCGTCAGTTCTTCGGGCACCTTGTCCGGCATTGTGGCCAAGGGGCCTCAGGAACTTCAAAAAGATGCCATTCGTATTATTAGCAACGGTCCCGCCTGGGCACCCGCACGTGCCAACGGAATGCCTGTTACTTCTGTGGGGGAAATACAACTGTGGTTCCGGCAAAAGCAATAATCCCATCCAAATCAGACGGTTATGTGGTGACTTGTAGAAGTAATTTTAAAATTTTTCTAAAATGGGGCGGTTATTTTTTGTTGTCTACGCCGCAGTAGTTAATTTTACTACAAGCTCTTAATTACCCTTCTCTTGATATGTTACCAATTTGAATTTGTAATTTCTACTCCTATTCGCTTGATGACCGTTTTCGATCCGGTTCGGGGTGATGCACAGATGAAATCTGCAATTTTCTGGCTTAAATTTTATACAGCAAGTATTATGACTAATCTTACGAAATAATTATTTGCCATTTTTTTTACAGTACTACAACGAATAATTGCATTTTTATACTCAACCTATGGACAATAGAAGGAATCTGTTGATTATAGACGACGAACCCAGCATTACCAAGATACTGGAACATTTTCTTAAAAAAGACTTCAATGTGGTGATCAAAAGCGACGGCTCCGAAGGAATGCTGTGGCTGGAAGAAGGGAATCAAGCCGATTTGATCATCGCAGACCTTCATATGCCCAACCTGAGCGGTAAAGAGTTTTTGAAGGTAGCGAAGGCTAGCAACCTTTATTCGGAAATACCTGTAATTATACTGTCGGGTTCCGACGAAAGCAGCGAGCGCATCCAGTGCCTCAACTTGGGCGCCGACGACTTCATGGTCAAGCCGTTCAACCCCATGGAGGTGCACGCCAAGATCAACGCCGTTTTGCGGCGCAGTAAACGCTTCTCTTAAACGACGTTGATATCATGGAACTGGCCGGCACAACGACAGAAACGGTAACGGCAGGCAAGACCTACGTTGCCCAGTTCAGGGTTATTTTTGTTCATAACAACTTTCAGGAATACCTCAGGTTTGCCGAGCGCTTTGCCGACTACCTTCAAGTGGAGTATTTTGATACACCTGGTGGCGCACTGGAAGCACTAAGAGAAAACTTTCCCACAGACGTGATCGTGGCCCACGACGGAAGCGGCGGTATTGAGCTGCTCGACACGATCCGTAAAAGCGCCGGGTTTGGTAACATACCATTTGTGCTGCTGGTTGACAGACTCTCCCGCCAGGCCATTGATCTTGCACGTAATAAGCAAGCAGACGATGTTTTTTCTGTGAATTTCGATGATGGCGATCTGATCACCCGCATCAAATATTTCAAAAAACGGCAATGGTATGTGGCCAGCAAAGCGTCGCAGAAAATTGGTTCTCAAGGACACAAAACACCGGTTTGGAAACGCACGATCGACATTGTTACTACCGGCACGGCGGTGATCCTTTTGTTACCCGTGTTTATCATCGTGGCCATCCTGATTAAGCTGGATTCCAAAGGGCCCGTTTTTTACAAATCTAAAAGGGTAGGAAGCGGCTACAAAATTTTTGACCTGTACAAATTCAGGACCATGCGTACGGATGCCGATCAACTGATCCGGAAAATGGCCGCATTGAATATGTACTCCAAGGCTGAGCCTGTCGCGCAGATCGAGACACATGGGCTTTGCGACGAATGCCTTGCCGGAAACCAATGCAAAAGCCTGCTATTCCACGATGGTAAAGAAATCTGCGAAAAGCTTTACCACTTCCAGAAGGAACAGAAGGCCGCTTTTATGAAATTTCAGAACGACCCGCGCATTACGCGCCTGGGTAGTTTTCTAAGAAATTCCAGCATCGATGAGCTCCCCCAACTGATCAACATCCTCAAAGGCGATATGTCGCTGGTAGGTAACCGTCCGCTGCCTTTGTATGAAGCTGAAAAAATGACTACCGATGACAAAATTCTGCGTTTTGCAGGCCCGGCCGGCCTAACCGGATTGTGGCAGGTCACCAAACGCGGAAAAGGCAAGACCGATATGACCGAAGAAGAACGTACGCAGCTCGACATCACTTACGCCCGGGAATTTTCCTTTAAAATGGATATGGAAATCATCCTGAAAACGTTCCCGGCGCTGTTGCAGTCGGAGAATGTGTGACGGGGCAAACGGTATGTCAGGACGTCTTAACCCAATCGTTGTATTCGGGATCGTATTTTTTAATGATGCGCGCTGGATTTCCCACAGCGACCGAATAGGGCGGTATATCTTTGGTAACAACCGCGCCGGCAGCAACCACCGAATGCCGGCCGATCGTGACACCGGCGGTAACCACGGCATTTGCGCCGATCCAGCATTCGTCTTCAATAACAATAGGTGCAACGCTTACGCCTTGTTTATGAATCGGTTGCTGAATATCCTGATAATTGTGGTTCAAACCGCTGGCAACAATATGCTGAGCAAGGATCACATCATTGCCGATCGTGACCGGACCGATAATAACATTTCCGAGACCGACCAGCGAGTTGGCTCCAATATGCACTGCCCCCACACCATTGTTGATTGTGCTGAAATCCTCGATCATCGAATTGTCGCCGATCGAAAACGGATTGAAAGGCAGCACGTCCATCCTTACCCACCGGCGGACGATGACATTTTTGCCCTTTTGATGAAAGAAACGGTTCAAAAACACCCGGACCCAAAGCCTTGGACGGGCCTGATCGGTTGGTATCAGCATCCAGTGGACAAATTTTTTCAGTCCCGGACTGTTCCGAATTTGGTCGGATAACGACATTTTGCCTAGATTAGTGAGATGTAGTAATATTTTTACCAAAAGTATTTCGCATCGCTTCAAAATCAAGCAAAAGTGATTTAAATAAATATTGTACCCTGATATGCCAATAAAATTTACCCTTTTGGGGCTTCTGTTTTTTTTTACCATCCAAGGTGCCCGCGCCCAGGAAACTCTTAGCAAAGACCTGGATTACGCCTACCTGGACAAGCTGATAGCAATCTGCAGAGCCAATTATCCCAAAATCAAGATGTACCAGGCGCATGTCGAGGCCGCTGAGAGCGGCGTCAAAAAGGCAAAGCTTTCGTACTTCGATATTTTCAATTTCTCCTATTTGTATAATCCCAAAAACAACGGAGCTCCTGTATCTGCATCGTTCCCATTCACCTATCAGTTTGGCTTCTTTGTCAACATCGGTGCGATCCTTCAAAAACCTGCCATGGTCAAGCAGGCTAGGAGTGAACTGGCTTCGGCCGAGTACGATAAGCAGTCGTTTGACCTGAATATGGAAGCGGAAGTCAAGAAGAGGTATTTCACCTACATCCAGAAAAAAGCGGTGTACCGTGTACGCTCGAACGCGTCGCTGGACGTCGAAAGTATGCTCACCAATGTGAAGAAGCGCTTCGAGATGGGCCAGGAGACATTGGAAAAGTATAACCAGGTGCTGATCATGCAAACCGACCACGCGCAGAACCTGTTGAATTCAGAAAGCGAGGTACTGGTTGCCAAAAGCAGCCTGGAAGAATTAGTAGGACAAAAATTAGAAGATATCAAATGACCGAGGTTGTACAGTTTCTAAGATTGCTGCAGAGGAATAAAATTACCCTGATCCTGGTTCCGTTGATCACAGTTATTGTCTGCTACTTCCTTGTCAGACGGTTACCGGATACCTACGAATCCCATGCTCGTATTGCGACAGGGTTGGTCGACAAAACCGATCAGGTGGTGACCCGCGCCAGAGACGAGCAGGACCAGCAGATCGCACGTAAGTTTGAGAGCCTGATTCAGGTGATGCGTCTGAAAAGGACGCTTGATCAGGTTTCTTACCGGTTAATCCTCAACGATTTGAAAGGATTGAAAGACTCGACCTGGCGTGAGCCGGTGCACACGCTGGAAGAAATGAGCAAGGCTGACAAGGCGAAAGCCATCGCGCTCATCACCCAGAAATATCAAAAGCACGAGGAACTCCTCTTGTCGAAGCCGGAAGAAAAAAAGCTCAATGATATCATCGTGGACATGGGTTATGGCGCGAACACTCTTCGTGAAAAGCTTACCATTTACCGCACCGGGGTAGGTGATTACATCGATATCCAATACGAAGCGGAGCATCCCGAACTGTCTGCGTACGTGATCAACACGCTGGCGCAGGAGTTTATTTCTGACAATTCCTTGCGTGTGGTGGGCAATAACAAGAAGACAATCGATTTTCTTCAGAGCTTCATGATGCAAAAGCTCAACGCACTGAATGCGAGGATGAACACACTGAAAAATTTCAAGATCCAGAACCGCGTATTGAATCTGAACGAGCAGGCAAAGAGCATTTACGGGCAGATGGCCGATTTTGAAACCCGACGCCAGATAGCACAGAAGGACATCATTGCCTACACGGCTGCTATCGGCAATATCGACCGGCGCTTCAACCCCACCGAGCGCAAGTACTTCGAGAGTGCCTTGACAGACATCAACCAGAAGATCATAGCCACCAAGAGCAATTTGAAAGCCCTAAATGAGCGCTACATTCTGAGCAACTTCGATAATCGGATCAAATTCAGCCTGGATTCGCTTAGAAGCCGGCTTTCAGAGGAAATCAATGAGGCTTCGGACAAGTACGCCTACAATCCGATGGTGGTCAAGCAGGATCTGGTGACGCAGAAACTGGGCATGGAAATATCGCTGGAGTTAGCCAAAAACAGTGTGGCCTCGATTCAGGGGGAGCTGGACCGCCTGAACCGTAAGTTCGACGGGCTCGTGCCCAATGAGGCCAAGATCCAGGAATATGAGACCTCGATCGATATTGCCAGCAAGGAATATATCGAAGCGCTGCAGCGCTACAACGAGGCCAGCCTCGAATTCAGCTTTCCTGTTTACCTGCGGCTGATCGAGCGCGCCATGCCAGGCGAGGTGCAAGCCTCCAAGAAGATGGTGCTTGTGATCCTTTCCGGGGTGATCAGCTTCACATTCTGCGTGTTTGTTTTCTTTATTCTGTATTATCTGGACAAATCCATTCGCTACCCGTTGCAACTGGCAAACGAGACAGGTAAGCCGGTGCTGGGGTATTTAAATGCGCTGGAAAAAGACTCGAACCTGAGCCTTTCGGGTATGAATGCATCGGAGGACAAGGCCGTGCGCCTTTACAAAAACCTGGTTCGATCGATCCGTTATGAGCTGGACAACGAAATGGGCGATCCCAAGGTTATCGCCGTAACCAGTCTGGGTTACGGGGTAGGCAAAACCCCGTTTGTGATCGCGTTAGCCTGGGCATTTTCGAAGATCAACAAAACTGTACTTATTATCGACGGCAATTTCAGTCAACCTGATATTTCAAAACTGAACCCGGACAGTACTCCGTTTGAAAATTTTGTCAAATCCAACAACCTGCCCGAAGCAACGCCGGGGCAGATCAGCATTCTTGGTGCAAAGACGGGTGACATTTCGGTGCTGGAACTGGCCGACGAAAAAGTGATCAGTGAGCGTTTGCTGGCATTGAAGACCCGATTCGATATTATACTCATTGAAACCGACTCCCTTCGGGCGATGAACCGGGCAAAAGAATGGGTAAGATTCTCGGACTTGGTTGTTTCAGTGTTTGCGGCGGGACGCTCGATTGGCTCCGAAGATCAATCCAAAATACAGTACCTGGACAGTTTGAACGGCAAATTTGCTGGCTGGGTGCTGACCAACACCGAAAGCATCCCCGAACAGGCCGGCAGGGTGGCTAAACCCGTGGAAGCATGAAAATCATCGAATGGATAGGACTGGCGATTCAGGCAGGAATTGGGTATAACCTGGTGTTTCCCGTATTTCTGCTGCTGATCTATGGACTGAGAAAGGCAGTCGTATCCCGTGGCGCGGCGCCTGACAGTCAGCCGCTACTGGATTACGGGATAATCGTGACAGCCTACGAATACACCGCGCAGTTGCCTGCGGTAGTAGGCTCACTGCTGCAGCTGAACTACGACCGCTTTCACATTTACGTTGTCGCCGATAAATGCGACATCAGTAACCTGCATTTTCCTGCGGATAAAGTGGCATTGCTTCGTCCCGAGCAGGTTCTGGGGAGCAACACGCGGTCGCACTTCTATGCAATCCGTCGTTTCATCCGCCCGCACACGCATCTGACCATCATCGACAGCGACAATCTGACTGATCCCGAGTATCTGAATGAGTTGAACAGGTATTTCAATCAGGGTTACGAAGCTGTCCAGGGCGTGCGTGAAGCCAAAAATTTGGATACCACCTACGCCTGTCTTGATGCCGCCCGCGATATTTATTATCATTTTTTCGATGGAAAAGTATTGTTTGGCGCAGGTTCCTCAGCGACGCTGGCGGGCTCGGGGATGGCGTTCAGCACCGGATTGTATGAAAAAGTGCTCGGACATCTGGATGTGACCGGTGCCGGTTTCGATAAAGTTTTGCAAGATGGCATCGTAAGCCGTGGCTATCGCATTGCATTTGCCGAAAAGGCAGTTGTCTATGACGAAAAAACAACCGGTTCCGACCAACTGGTAAAGCAGCGCGCCCGGTGGATCAATACCTGGTTTAAATACTTTGGTTATGGATTTAAAATTTTGTTCAAAGGCATTACCCGTTTCAGCCTCAATCAGATTCTTTTCGGGCTGGTGCTGTTGCGGCCGCCATTGTTCATTTTCCTGCTGCTCTCGGTATTTTTTATGCTGATCAACTTGCTGATCGCCCCGGTAATGTCGCTGGTATGGCTGATAGGGCTGATCGTTTTCGTGCTCGGTTTTTATATATCACTAAAAAGCTCGCCCACCGACTCTAAGATTTATCAATCGCTGATCAATATCCCAAGATTCATGTTCTACCAGCTCACGGCGCTGGTCAATGCAGGACGGGCGAACAAGATTTCGGTGGCCACACGCCAGGAAAACAAAACGCAGGGCTAAATTTTACTAATATGAAGATTTATCCAGAAAAAAAGGTCAGCGAGCAAAAACGGAGCTTCGATGCGCTTACCCCCATACAGCAAAAAATACGTCAGGCTGCATTGCTGCTGGCGTTAGTGAGCACATTCATCTGGTTTTTTAAAATTCTGTTCTTTTAGTGAAAGAAATTGAGATTGCCATTCCGGGGAAAAGTAGCCAGGGGCTGAGCCGCATCGAAAGAGTGCGTGCCCTCTTCGATCGTAAACTGGCCGGGCTAGTGATTCTGTTGCTCATTTCGCTGGTATTGGGCGCACTTATCGCCTATCAGGGGATTATTGCCGGAGTGGGTATTCTGGCGCTGATGTTTGGCCCACCAGCGGTGTACTGCATCGTGGCATTTCCCGAATTTGGCATCACCGTGCTATTGATGTTTGCCTACTTGCTATTCTTTATTGGTAGGCTAGGTGTGAATTTCCCGCTCGGGACAGTGATGGACGGTGTTCAGGGGCTGCTGATCCTGGGTTTCTTCATTCATCAGAAGCGCCGGCCCGACTGGAAGGCGTTTAAGGGGCCCATCAGTGTGATGATCCTGATCTGGATTGTTTTCAACCTTATTCAGGTTGCCAACCCTGCGGCCGAATCCCGGCTCGCGTGGGTATACACTATCCGCGCGGTTGCGATCGTGATGCTGACCTACTTTGTATTCATGTATCAGATCCGCACGGTTCACTTTCTGCGGTTTTTGCTCAAACTCTGGCTCGGACTTGCGCTATTCGCTGCATTGTATGCCTACAAGCAGGAATACATTGGTTTCTCCGCCGCTGAGGACGCCTGGCTGAATTCTGAGGGCGTTGCGGATTTGCTTTTTATTGCTGGTCACTGGCGCAAGTTTTCGATCTTTTCCGATCCTGTCGCATTCTCCTATAATATGGTGGTAAGCAGTATTATCTGCATCGCATTACTCACGTTTGTGAAGAAAATCTGGCAGAAAATTGTGCTCATGCTGATGGTTGCATTATTTTTTTCGTCAATGCTTTTTTCGGGTACACGAGGTGCGTATGTACTTATCCCCGCGGCAATGATATTGTTTGTGATTTTGCGGATCAACAGGCAAGTAATCATCTTTTCGGGCATCGCGGCGCTGTTTTTCTTATTCCTGATATTTGTTCCTACCAGCAATTCAAACATTGTTCGGTTCCAGACGGCCTTTAAGCCGAACGACGATATATCGTTTCAGGCACGTAAGAACAACCAAAAACGGATTCAACCCTACATTCTCACGCATCCGATCGGTGGGGGGCTTGGTGCTACCGGCGCTTGGGGGCAGCGGTTTGCGCCGCAATCTTATCTTGCCAACTTTCCACCCGATAGCGGGTATGTCCGCATCGCTGTCGAGCTAGGCTGGGTCGGCTTGTTCTTGTTCTGCCTGTTGATGTTTTTTATCCTAAGGGAGGGTATCAACAACTATTTTCTGATCCAAAATCCGGAGCTGAAAACATACTGCCTGGCTATGTTATTGGTTGTATTTGCCTATAATGTAGGCAATTATCCGCAAGAAGCGCTCGTGCAATTTCCGTCCAATATCTATTTTTACCTGGCAGCAGCTATCATAAACATTACCCGCATGCTCGACGAACGAGAGCAGAAAGAGAAGATATAAGCTATGAAGGTCGCCCATTTGATTCTCGCGCACGCAGCACCGGTCCAACTCTCGAAGCTCATCGGCGCGCTCGAAGATAAGCACGCATGGTTTTTTGTCCATATCGATCGAAAAGCCGACCTGGACGCATTCTCATTCTTGCAAAACAGAGAGCGGATTACCGTGATAGCCGACCGCGTAGATGTTGGATGGGGCGCATATAGTATCGTGGAAGCTACAATCCGTGGCTTCAAAGCGGCCGTAGACTCGGGGATTGATTTTGGCTATGTGAACCTGCTCAGTGGGACTGATTACCCATTGCGAGCGCCATCGGAAATCCATGATTTTTTTGCCAGGAATACAGGAGAAAACTTCATGGAATACTACCCTGTCTACCATGAATGGGCAGAGGCAATCCCGAGATTGACCCAATATGACTTTACCAATTACAAATTTCCGGGAAAATATCTGGTTCAAAAATGGGTCAACAAGCTATTCCCAGCCCGCAGGATGCCCGCCGGACTAGAACCGGTAGGACGCTCGCAGTGGATGAGCCTGACGATGGATGCAGTTCGCTATTTGCTGCAATATCTGGACGAGCATCCAAAGGTTGTCCGTTTTTTTAAACATACATGGGCCCCGGATGAGATTGTATTTCAAACTATTTTGTACAATTCGCCATTCCGCCCTTCATTGGTGAACGATAATTTGAGGTATATTGACTGGTCGAAAGGCGAGCCGAGCCCGAGAGTACTCACGGGCGAAGACCTTGGCCGGATGTTGTCATCGGGCAAACTTTTTGCGCGTAAGTTTGATCTGTCCCGGTTTCCGGAAGTGATCGCAGCGCTCGATCGGCAAATGAAGGACCATCAATCATAAATAAGCGAATCTCAACGAGGTGGGGATATTAAAACCCACGCATTAGCTACTGCAATATGGATATTGTCATTACAGGACAACAGGCCTGGGATGTAGAAATCGGGAGTAACTGCAAGAATATCGCCCTGGAATTCAGTAAGAACCACAGGGTGTTGTATGTCAATTCTCCTCTGGACCGAATCTCGCTGCTCAAAAATGGCGATGACCCTAAAATTGTGAAACGCAGGAAGGTGGTTCATGGCAAAGCCGACGGCCTGGAAGAAGTACAAAAGAATCTATGGGTGCTCTATCCCGATAAGATGATCGAATCGATCAACTGGCTGCCGGAAATGCTTTTCGATATTTTAAACAAAAGGAATAACCAGCTCTTTGCCGGATCGATTGCCCGTGCCGCCAAGCGGCTTGGCTTTACCGACTATATTCATTTCAATGACAATGACATGTTCAGGAGCTTTTTTCTGAAAGACCTGCTCAAACCGAGGCTATCCATTTACTACTCGCGTGATTATATGCTGGCAGTGGATTACTGGCGCAAGCACGGAGCCCGCCTAGAACCGAGCCTGATTGCCAAAAGCGACCTTTGCGTAGCCAATTCGACTTATCTGGCCGACTATTGCGCCAAATTCAACCCGCGTTCATTCTACGTGGGCCAGGGCTGCGACCTGGATATTTTCATGGCCGGCAACCAGGCCCCGGAGCCTGCCGACATCGGCGCGATCGCTCGCCCGCGTATCGGGTACGTAGGTGCGCTGCAAAGTATCCGGTTGGATATGGAACTGCTCGAATACATTGCCCATTGCCGGCCCGACTGGAATATCGTGCTGGTGGGCCCGCAGGACAACGAGTTTTTACAAAGCAGCCTGCACAAGCTTTCGAATGTGACTTTTACCGGTTCTCGCAATATTACTGAACTGCCTGCCTACATCAACGCATTTGATGTGTGCGTGAACCCGCAATTGCTCAACGAGGTCACAATTGGCAACTACCCGAGGAAGATCGACGAATACCTGGCTGTTGGCAAGCCCGTTGTAGCTACGGCGACCGACGCAATGAGTGTGTTTGCAGACCATGTATATCTCGGTAAAGGAAAAGAAGATTACGTCAGGCTGATCGACCTTGCACTGGCCGAAGATTCGGACGTGCGGACTGCAGCCAGACGGTCTTTTGCCAGCTCGCATACCTGGGAAAATAGCGTGGAAGAGATATACAAGGCCATCGACCAGGCCGCAGCGGACCGGTGATGGCTTTGAATTAATTACAGTTTTTTGAGCTGAACCAAGCCTGCTTCGGCCTCCTCCTTCAAATCTACCAGCTTCTGGTTCAGTTCGCTGGTCCATTTTCCTTGTTTCAGCGTCGCTTCAAGCTCTTTATACTGATTGGCGGTGTTGAGCAATCCTACCGAAAACAGCGATGAGCGGAATTTGTGAATTGCCTGGCGGAGCCGTTCAAGGTCGCTGGCGGCAGCTGCCTCGCCGATACTGGCGAGCTGCAACTTGCTGTCTTTGTCGAAGAGCGCGATCAGTTCGTTGCGCAGTTCCTGATCACCTCCGGTGATTTCAGAGAGATAGTCGAGATTCAGTATTGTATCTGTCATTTTAGTTGGTGGAGGTTGCTGAGTACTGTTTGGGGACTGCGGTGCTTCGTAATTCTCTTTGTTTCCAAGGTGTGCAATGGTATATAAAAGTTCACTTTCTTTAAAAGGTTTCGAAATATAGCTGTTGGCGCCAATACTCAGGCATTCTTCTTTCTCGCCCACCATCGCATGCGCGGTCATTGTGATGATCGGAATGGTACCCGAAATCGTCCGGCGGATCTCCTTAATAGCTGTATAGCCATCCATAACAGGCATTTGAATGTCCATTAAAACCATGTCAAAGGTTTCTTCGCGCAGCCTGTCGAGTGCTTCCTGCCCATTGTTTACGACGATCAAACTGATATTCAGCCGCTCGAAAATGGCCTTTAACAGCTTTTGATTAAGTGAGTTGTCTTCCGCCGCGAGGATTCGCAGCGAAGTTACCGATGCGTTGATATCTATATCTTTTTCAATATCTTCCAGTAGATCGGCCTCCTTCACGATCCTGAAGGGGAAGTCCATGGTGAAAACAGTTCCCTTGCCCAGCTCACTTTCCAGGTTTAGTGTGCCTTCAAAAAGATGTACGAGCGATTTTACAATGCTTAGTCCCAAGCCCGTTCCGCCAAATACCCGGGTAGTACTTTCGGTGGCTTGCACAAAACGGTTAAAAACCTCTTTGAGCTTATCCTTCGGGATGCCGATGCCGGTGTCTATTACTTCAAAACGAATGTTCTGAATATCGTTAACCGGCTCGCCTATCTGTTCTATGCGCAGTTTCACACTGCCGCGTTCGGTGAATTTGACGGCGTTCCCGCATACATTCAGCAATATCTGAGTAAGCCGCAGCTTGTCAGTTTCGATGTATTCGGGTAAGCCTTCTTTTAGTAAAACTTCATAATCAATGCCTTTTTCGACAGCGCGGTGGTGGATGATGGCCGATATCGAATCGACGAGCTCGCGGATCGGGACCGGCGTTTTTTCCAGATGTACCTGGCCGGCTTCGATCTTGGAGAAATCAAGGATGTCGTTGATTAGTTCGAGCAGGTTTTTACCCGCATATTGAATGTAGCCAACATATTCAAGACTTTTCTGTTCGGTGACCTCGCCCAGCAACAGGTTGGTAAATCCGATGATCGCATTCAAGGGCGTTCTGATCTCATGGCTGACATTAGAAAGGAAGATATCCTTCACACGCACGGACTTTTCGGCCAGTATCCGCGCTTTTTCCAGCGTCGCTTCATAATTCGCACGTTCGGTAATATCCCTGAAAACCGTAATAGCGCTTTTTATCTGACCGTCCAGGCCGATTACCGGCTGCACGTTTGTTTCCAGGTGGTATATCTTGTCATTTTTAACCAGGTCGATTTTGTTGCCCGTTAGTTTTTCCCCTTGTAAAGCGCGTGCCACCGGCAATGTGTCGGCCGAAAAACGGACGTGATAACGGGTCGGGTCAAGCAGTTTAATGCGTTTCACCTGCTCGTCGAGTGTCTCTGGCCTTTCGCCGGCTACGCCCAGGATTTCCCGTCCTGATTGATTAAGAACCTCTATTTTTTGTTCATTATTGATAACCATCACCCCGTCCGGGATTGCTTCGAGGTACTGGCTCACTGTTCGCTCTCTTTCATTGATCTCTTTTTGAAGCAGCCGCTGCTTGCGTTTGTCAAGATTCAGAAACACGATGGAAAGGATCGTAAGGATGAACCCGACTGCCCCCGTAAGTAGTATGAACAGGACCGAGTTCTGCTGGGTAGCCGATACCAGCTTTCTCCGCTGGTCCATATTATGGTTTTCATAGTCCTCGATTTCATTGATCTTACGTGTCAGTAAGTTGTTGAGCCTGATCCCTTCACCTTCCTGTATTTTGGTAAATGCCTGCTGGCTTCCTTGTATGCGATAAATACTGATCACATTTTGCGAGTATGCTACGATCTGACTGGATATTTCAAGCAAGTCTTTGACACGCCGGGTCTGAATCTCATCGGTCTTGACCAGATTGAAGAGCGTGTCGGTAATACCTACGAGCTGGATTTTTTTGTTGTAGTTATCGGTCAGCAGCTCCTTGTTCTGCGAGATCAGATAGCCACGCATATTTGACTGAAAGTCTTTTGTCACCAGGCCGAAATTGGCTGTCTGGTTCAACACACCGATCGTAACGTTCAGGCGCTCGTTGTTCAGCGAGAGGTCACGGACGTTTTTGTAGGTAAAGTACTGAGAACCGAAGATCAGGGCCAGTCCCAGGTAAATGCTCGCGTAATACCATCTGAATGAGTCATTTTTTGCATGGGTCGGCATATCTCAGGGGCGGAAACATTGGATTTGATGGCACCAAGATCGGAATAAACGGAGACTATATTCAGGTCAGGTAATCAAAATTAAATTTCAGATGTCGGTAAATGTGCCTCATTTGCGTGAGTAGAAAGCTATCACTTTCCCGCCAGATATTCCTTTTCATTGTACTGGGCTCGGCCTCGGAATTCTTTTGGACAAACAGACCGGTGAAGTCCTTGTAAAAATAGGCTTTGCCATTGTTTTTCAGGAACGACATCATCATCTGGTACTCGGTCACATCGCCTTTCTGGCCTTCGACATATCTTCCGAACTTGCTAAAAAAATTGCTCCTGCGCAGGTGCGGGTGGTCGCTGTAAGCGTAAAACTTACGATAACCCGGTTTCCAGAGTTTAAAATCCATTTCGTAATAGCCGTGCTCGGGGTTGCGCAGGCAGGGATATTCGAAATAGGCGTAGAACCGAACCACATCGATGCCAGGTTTTTCCCGCATAATGTCCAGCGCGTGCGTGAAGCTTTCCGGGAAAATGATGGTTGGGGTGAAGTCCTCCTGCACATAAAGTGTTAGCGGCGTCTGCACGGCATCCTGGCCCTTATTGATATTGTTGCCCAAACCCCTGTTCTGAGGCGTGGTAATAAGCCTGAACTCATGCTTTTTCTGCAATTGAAGCAGGTAATCGATATGTTCAGGTTTGCTTCCGTCGTCGGACACGACGATGTCGCCGAACCGACAGCCCAGGGCTTCAAACGAACGGAGCAACTGTTCCAGCGACTGGCTCCGGTTGTAATGGGTAATGAGCAGCGTCACCTCCCCGAAGTAGTATTCCTTGTTCATGTAGGCAGTCTATTTCATGAAAACCAAGTCGAGCGTATTTTTTAGCCAGCGATAGCGCAGGTACGTCAGCCGTGCAAGTTTGATCAGCGGATTCTCGCTCAGTTTCCAGTCTGCGCGCTCCATGGTACTCGGCTCATCGGAAGAGTTTTTTTGATAAAACAGTTTAGTGAAATCGTTAAAAAACAGCCCCTTCCCTTTATGCTGTAAAAAACTGACAGCCATTTTGTATTCTGTCAGATCGCCTTTGATCCCCTCCGGGTAGCGGCCGAACTTTGAAAAGAACGAGCTGCGCCGCAAATGCGGATGGTCGCTGTAATAGTAAAATTTCAAATGGTCCATATCCCAGAACCGGTACACCATTTGCGAGTATCCTTTTTTAAAGGGCATCAGGGTAGGGTAGGCAAAATAGGCGTAAAATCGAACGATGTCCCATTTTGGGTCCTCTCGCATAAAAGTGAGGGCGTCTTGGAAATGGACGGGGAAAATCTCGGAAGGCTGAAAATCCTCCTGAACGTACAGGGTGTATTCGGATCGCACCGCATCCTGGCCCTTATTGATGTTATGGCCCAGCCCGCGGTTTTTCGGTGTGGTAATGAGCCGGAAATTGAAGCGATTAATGAGCGATGTTACTTTTTCCAGGTGCTCGGGTTTGCTGCCGTCATCCGAAACGACTATCTCCGCAAACTGGCAGCCAAGCGATTCAAATGTGGCAAGCAGCCGTTCGAGCGATCCGCTACGGTTGTAATGGGTGATCAGTAAGGTGGTATCGGGAAAATGGTGCTGCATCATAAATTATTAGAGATAGTCGCGCATGCCTTGCAACTGTCGCTTGGCCCGATTAAAAAAAGCCCTGGAAATGCTGCCGTCGTCGAGCAAGCGGCGAGGTGAGGTGAAAACCGTGGCTTTGGAGCTGGTAACCTGTCTCAGTTCGCCCTCCTTCTTCAGGTTCAGTGCCATCCGGCCATCTTCGGCCTCATTTTGGAAATCGCTGCCGACGATATTGGCATACACCCGTGAGCCGCTAACTCGGAAACCGCCCGTTCTTCGGCCAACGTCGGTCACAAAGCCCATATTAAAGCCGTACACATTGAGGTATTCCCGGTTCTTCTTCCGGATGCGGATCATCAGCCCGGCGAATTGCTCGTATAGCCACAGACCTAACCGGCCTTGCCCGGTGGGCGGAATGAATGCGTAATTGCCGTAAACGCCGGTGATGCCAGCGTTTTTTGCCATCGGCTCCACCATCAGGTCAATCCAGTCGGGTGGGTAGAAGGTGTCAGAATCGGCGCAGAGGTGGTATTTGCCACGGGCCTGGTCGAGGCCCATTTGCCGGGCGAATGGTGTGCCCTGGACAGTTTGCAGGTAGTTTCGTACGCCCAGCGTGTCGAGCACTTTCTGGGTGCCGTCGGTCGAATTATTGTTGACAACAACGATCTCGACCTTGTAATTGGTAATGCTGGCCGAAAGCGAGGAAAGCGTCCGGTATATATTGTTCTCTTCGTTCCAGGCCGGGATCACGACCGATACCTCGGGTGCTTCCTCTCGGAAACGGTTGATGCGGCTGCGCAAAACCTGAATCTCGCCCTCGGTGAGATCTTCGAAACGCTTGTTTGTAAAAAGGTGTGGCAGAATCCATTTAGGTAAGCCCAATAAACTCATATTCTGGCAATCGGTAGGTTTTGTACATCTTTACAGTCAAACAAGCCCTTGTAGCGGGCAGAGGGAGGAAAGTTAAAACAATAATCCTGCTTTGTGCAAAAATATTGTAAAATTACTTCGCATATTGCGTTTGGTACCAACATCGGTAAATAGTTTAATAATCCGTGGACGTAGTTCGTGGTTACCATAATATACAGCCTACAACCTGATGGCCTTTCAGCTTTTACAAAAATTAAGGAACAAACATTTTCTTTCGCTGGCCGGAAACGGCATTATGTCCGTGCTTGGGATGCTGAACATGATCATCCTGTACCGGGCATTGCCTGTGGCAAGTATTGGGATGTGGGTATTCTTTTTGTCAATATTACTGCTGGTTGATACTTTCCGGTCCGGCTTTCTTACAACGGCATTTATCAAGTTCTATGCAGGTGCGAGTGCAGCACGGAAGCGCGAGGTCGTGGGTTCGGCCTGGTTTATCGGCGGGGCGATCACGGGCATTCTTGCGCTGATCAATATTCCGGCGTTTCTATTCTCGGATTGGTTTAAGAATCCATCCGTCGTGCTGTTTGTGGAGTGGTTTGGCATAATATATGTTGCTTCATTGCCTTATTTTATCGCTTCCTGCGTGGTGCAGGCCGAGCAGCGGTTCGATCAGCTCTTATGCATCCGTTTCCTGAGCCAGGGCTTTTTCATCCTTTTTGTGATGGTTATGGCCTTTACCCACACCGCAAATCTGCAAAATATCATCTACGCCTATCTGGGCGGTGCTGCGCTGACGAGCATTTTCACCATCGTCATGGGCTGGGCCAGGCTCGGTAATTTCAGGGACCGTACCACTGAGTGCATCAAGGAAATCTTTCATTTTGGTAAGTTCTCGGTCGGTACCACATTGAGTTCCAATCTCTTCGGTACTTCCAATACGATGATTATCAACTTCATGCTTGGACCTGCCGCATTGGCGGTTTTCAACCTCGGTCAGCGGCTGATGGAGATTATTGAAATACCCCTTAGGAGTTTCGCCGCTACGGGGATGCCCGAACTCTCGGCTGCCTATAACGAAGGCAACCGGCCGAAAGTGATCGAAACCATGAAACGCTACGCAGGTTTGATCACCATAGCGCTGTTGCCGGCCTGTATTGGCGCGGTGATCCTGGCCGACGTGGCCATCCACATCATAGGCGGTGAAAAGTATATAGAATCAGAAGCAGCGAATATTATGCGACTGTATATGACATTTGCGCTTCTATACCCGCTCGACCGCTTTTTTGCATTGACACTCGATGTGATCCATCAGCCTAAAATCAATTTCATCAAGGTGCTGATCATGCTGGCCGGCAGCGTTGTTGCCTCCGTAACGGCTATTTACATAACCGGTAGCGTCTACGGTGTCGCGATCGCCGGTGTAGTGCCAACACTCATCGGCGTGGCCATAGGCTACTGGGGCCTTAACCGCTTCGAGCCTTTCTCTATTCTGAGCGTTTTTACAACCGGTTATGCCGAGGCGGTCGGTCTGGTCAAGATCTGGTGGGGGAAGCTGAGGGTTAATAAGGCGCATCAGTGAATATCGCTTTTTTAAGGCCGGCTTGGCAGCTACTAGCAGTGGGACTTGTAAAAAGTATTAAATTACTGGACAAACAAAGGAGGCGCCCTATCTGATGAGAGCTCATGAAGATGCTTTGCCAATGAAACTGAAAGGAAATCAGATTTTGATTTTTGGATTTGCCCGGTTTGACGCACCCAACGAGTCTACCAGCTACACTATCGCCAAACTGCTCGCGCGGGAGAATCAAGTTTATTATATCGAGGACCCAGTGACGCTTCGCGAATTTTTCAAGTTGCGCAAAACAGCTGGATACCGGTCGCGTGAAGGGCATTTCTCCTTTACCAGCCATTCGCTGGTCGAAACCGACCTGCCTGGCCTGAAAGTGATTATCCCGCCGATACGATTGTCTGCAAACTTTCTTCCGGAGAACTGGCTGTTTCGAACTGTATTAAAGTTCAATGAGTTATTGATCCGTACCAAGCTGAAAGGCATTCTGAAAACCTATAAGATCAGGGATTATATTTTCATCAATTCCTTTAATTTTCATTATCCGACCCTCACCGAAGGCCTGACGCCTAAGCTGAAAGTGTATCATTGCCTTGACCAGGCAGTGTTGCCATTCAACCGGAGGCACGGCGTTGTGGCGGAGGAGATTCTGGTGAAACAGAGCGATGTGGTGATTTGCAGCAGCAAGCAATTGAATGAGGAAAGAAAAAAGCGAAACCCGCACACTTATTTTGTGGCCAATGCCGCAGATCTGGGCCATAGCAGCAAAGCATTGAACCCTGATTTACCGGTGTACCCCGTTATTGCCGCATTGAAAAAGCCCGTGATCGGTTACTTGGGCGCTATCGATCACCGGATGGATTATGATTTGCTGAGAAAAGTAATACTGGCCAATCCCGACAAGAGCTTCGTATTCGTGGGCCCGGTATCCAGAGAGTTTGTGCCCGATTGGATCTTTGCTGCCGGAAACGTCTATTTTCCCGGCCCGATCGATTATCAGTATATGCCTGCGGTGATCAAAGGGTTCGATGTGGCGCTGATCCCGTTTAAAAAGAATGAAGTTAGCAGCAGCATTTTCCCGCTCAAACTTTTCGAATACCTTGGTGCTGGCAAGCCGGTAGTGTCAACCGACTTTAATCCTGATCTAATGGAGTTTACCAAAGGTGCGGTGACGTTCTGTGAAGATTCCGAAAGCTTTTCTCTGGCTATCAATCATGAATTGCAGACCGACAGCACCGCCAAGCGCAAAAGCCGCGTGACAATCGCCGCAGAAAACACCTGGGAAAACCGCATAGATGCCATTGCGGATATCATACATTATCACCTCGAAGAGGTGATCCACCCCTGACCGCCGGCCGCCGGATCGCAGTGCCGCGGGACCGCCAGACCGTCATTATTTGCGGACTACTTCTGCTTCCTGCACTTTTTTGGGTGATTTGTATTGAAACCGCATTTCGATGTATTTGTAGGTCCACGACGAGACAAAGTAGATCAGTATGAAATTCAAAATGAACAGGTACGAGTAAGCTTCCGGCGGGAATTTGATTATTCGGATGAACAATACATTGAAAAGACTGATCAGCAACGCGTGCGTCATGTAAATAGAGTAGGAGTACTGGCCCAGCTTATGCAGCAGTTTTACGCTTTTCAGCCCCTTTGAAATAATGCCTTTTTCATAGGAAAATGTGTAAATGCAGATGAAGAAAAGTATTTCAAATACAGCGCCCCAAGGCTTCATAATCTCGCCGTTATAAATGCAGAGAACGATAAGGAGCAGCGATAGGATTTCTATGACTGAAAACAATGCGGGAGACCATTCACGCACCTGCACATGTGTGTTACTGAATAGATTGAAGCAAAGTACCCCGGTAAAAAAGCCCAGAATCCCTCTCAGAAACCCATAATCAAAGCTGTAATTGATTTGAAAACTGCTGGAAACAGACCAGAGTGCTGCAAGCGAGAGGATGATCATCAGACCATACCAGGCGTTGCGGGCCCGGAATTGTCGGGTTTGATGAATGTATACAAGCAGACTACCGAAAACCAGGTAAGCCATCATTTCCGCACTGATCGACCAACTGGGAATATTCCAGCTGACATCCTTCACGCCCGGTACCGGGGTGGAATTGACCAGGAAAATCGAGGTGAAGAAAGTATAGACGTTGTTCGCCGGGTTCACCAGGTTGTTGACCTTGATGTAGGGGCTGAGCATATTCTTAGCCACTTCCATCCCTGCAAATGCTATCAACATCACGAAATGAAGCGGGTAAATGCGGTAGACGCGTTTTTTGAGAAATAGCCTGAACTGCGCCCAGTCGGCCAACGACTGGTAACTGTAAGCGATTACAAATCCGCTTAGAACAAAGAAGAAATCCACAAACATGTCCGAATTCTCGACGAAGCGGTTGTTCAGTATGGGGGTGTTGGCAAATGGGCCCAGATGGAACAGGAACACAAGCGATGCGAACAAGCCCCGAAAAATGTCCAGTACTTCGAAGCGGTGTTTCATGTAAGTGGTTGGGTGAAGTAGAATGTGCTGATAAACCGGTTGATACCGGTGTCTTGTTCGTATTCGTAGGCGAACTCGTCAGAAGCTTTTGTCATGATAAGCAGCCCAAAATGCTCGCTGGTATCGGAGAGCAATGCGGGCATTTCCAGTTCGGCAAGCTCTTCGATGAAGAATATGGCCCGGCCCCGCTCGTCGGTGCGCACGCAGAGTGAATCCATACCATTGTGGTAGATAGGAAAATCCACTGGCCGCACCATTTCCTGCAGTGGCCACATGATCTTTTTCTTGTGATGCCCCACGAGTGCAAGTGGCTTGCCATAATCTTCCTTTTGAAGAACCACTCCATCGGCCGTCAGGCCGATTCTGAGCACAGATTCCCGCTCGCCTGAATGCTTCACCGCGTTGGTGAGCAGTTCTATGATCACCCATTTGATCTTGGCCATCAGATCTTCGTCAAGCAGTGATCGGCTTACGTTTTGCTGGATGTGGTTTAGGCACAGGTTCAGTGTTCCGGGGATGCTCTCCCGGTTACTCTTGAAAACAATTGTGATCTGATCCGAATCTTCGCTCATAGACTAGTTTAGTGTACCCATCGCCTCCTCAAAATCATCGAATATCCTGAACACCTTGTCCATCCTGATGAGCGTAAGCAGGTTTTTAACATCCGGTTTTAGGGAAACCAGGCAAATATCGGCATTGCGTGGCATGGCGTATTTCAATGCCACTACCAGACTGCCCAGGAAAGAGCTATCGATGTAATTCACATTCTCAAAACTGACGATCACCAGACGGATTCCCTTGCCGATGATCGTGATCATTTCTTCCTTGAATGCATCCGCATTCGAAAGACTCGCCTCATCTGGTAAAATAGTGGCCTGTACCACCCGGTTCTTTTCTTCAACTTTCAGTATCATATCAGGGTCATTGTTTTTCTATAAAAATGATGCTTGCATCGTCCATCTGGTTGGTGTCGTCGATTAGTTCAAGTACATGCGTCCTGATCAAGCCGAAACTATCGGGTTTGCCCAGATATGGGGTTATTTTTTCCACAAAAAATGGGTAATCACTTTTCTTTGATCCGTTGGATGGAATATCTATCATGCCATCGGTGAAGATTGCCAGCTGGTCACCGGCCTTCATCCGAACGACGCGGTTGTCGTACATGCCGTCTTCGAGTAGTCCGAGCAGCAGCCCGGTGGATTGTACCGTCGCCGTTCTGCCCGTCTCGGGGGAGTGACTAATCAGCGGCAGATCGCCAGCGCCAGTGTAATGCACTTCGCCGGTGCAGGTATCGAGCAGCAGCAGCGACAGGCTCGAAAGAATGTTTTGCAGACTCTCATCGAGGTAAATCAGCTTGTTGATCTTTTGCACGATTGTAGCCAGGTCAAAATCATGGTCGAGCACGCAGAAGCGGATCGCGGCGCGGATATAGCTCAGAAAACCGAAGGTGAAGAACCAGGCTTTCCATTTTTTACCCATAATATCGCCCAGGAAGGCGAAACAAAAACGGCTGTCGACCTGCACAAAATCGATAAAATCACCCCCTGGATAACCGCGGTAGCCCTTATGCCAATAGTGGATCCGGTAGCCGCTTACGGTCGGCGCATGCGAGGGGATCGATTTTACATTCAGCGCTTCGGCAGCAACCTTCAATTCTCTTACCGACCTCAGGTGTTCGTTTTCAAGGGTTTTAATGATATTGTTTAGCTTGGTGATGATCACCGGGATCGGCGTTTCTTTATTGATGAAGTCCAGCGCCGACATATTCAGTCCTTCCAGCACCAGTTTGTTGTCGGTGAAAGAGGTCAGAAAAACGAACGGGATGTCTCGGATATTGGGATTCAGAAGCACTGCCTGCCGGAAATCGAAACCGTTCATTTCGGGCATATCGTAGTCGGACAGAATCAGATCGGGCGTTTCTACCAGCAACATTTCCAAAGCTTCCGTCGCCGATTCGCACAACACGCAGTTGTACCCTGCTTTCAAGAGCGCATGTTCAATTACAGTACGGAACAGCAGGTTGTCCTCTACGAGCAGGATTTTCTTAACGGTGGTCGGCGCATCGGGAAAGCTGATCATTTCTTGTTGAAGTTTATTACAAACAAAAGTACTCCACCGAAGATAATCAGCAGCGACACCAGGTCCATAATCGTGACCCCGTCGTTGATATTGAAATGATATACTGTGAAAAGCTCGAAACTGGGCGGCGCGGGCATAATAATCATCGCGAAGCCGACTATGATGAGCAAAATTGAGAGAATAAACATGACGCCTTTCTGGACCAACCTGCCACGCCTGGGTGTATTGATCCGGCTGTCGAACTGGTTTTCAGCCAGCAACTTTTCCAGGCCTTCCAGAAGCTCCTCCCGCGACAGGTTATTTTCCTGGTCGAGCTCTTTGAATGGTGCTAATTTCTTTTGAGTGGTAGCCGAACGCTGAAAAGCATCCGCGATCTGTTTCTGGTACTGTTTCGAATGTTGCGCGCCGATGTCTGCTTGCTCGATCGCTTCGATTAGTTCCGAAACCTTCTTTTCGACCCGAACAATGTCCTGTCGCTGAGGATCATGTGGGGCTTGGTCGGAGTCGTGATCGTTGAGCAGACGTTTGAGTTTCACGCTTGGCACGGTTTGTTCTCGAAAAAGGCTATCAGGGACGATTCAGGATGTTTTTTACAAAAACTGGAGGTCATTTCCCGATTTTGGTTAAAGCTATGTTTTTATTATTAAATTTGAAATAGTTCTACAAATCAATATAAATATTCCTTCGTAGTCCGCAATCTAGTGGCACAGTCTTGCGCATGAAAAAAGTTTCCATTGTGACGGTGAATTTCAATCAGCCAAAGGTTACCGAAGACTTGTTGAAATCGCTGGCAGAGGTCAATAGCTATCCCAATCTGGAAATCATCGTCGTCGATAACGGCAGCAAAGTAAACCCCGTGCATGAATGGCGGGAGCGATACCCGGCTGTAACGTTTATCCGTTCTGAGCTAAATACTGGTTTCGCGGGGGGAAACAACATCGGCATTGCGCACGCAACCGGCGACTACCTTTTCCTGATCAATAATGACACCGAAGTAACCGGCGGATTGATCGGCAGGCTCGTGGATACCATGGTGGCCAACCCAAAAATCGGCATGATCTCTCCCAAGATCCACTATTTCGATCAACCCGGCATGCTGCAATACACGGGTTACACCCCAATGAACTACTATACTTGCCGCAATGCGTGTATCGGGCAGTTTGAGCAGGATCGAGGGCAATACGACTTCCTTACCGGCGTAACCGGCTACGCGCACGGGGCGGCGATGATGATCAGCCGGGAAGCGTTGCAGAAAGCGGGAGGGATGGCCGAAAATTATTTCCTTTATTACGAGGAGCTCGACTGGTGCGAGCGCATCAGAAAGGCAGGGTATGAAATACATGTCGACCTCGGCGCATTAATCTATCACAAAGAATCGGTGTCGGTCGGCAAGCGCACAATTTTGAAGGAGTTTTTTATGAACCGCAACCGTATTTTGTTCATAAGAAAAAACGCCCCGGGTTTTAGGTTCGCCGTTTTTTGCTGCTACTTTATGCTGGCTGTGGTGCCTCGGAATATGATCCAGTACATCAAAAACAAGGAATATAATTTTATCGCGGTTTTCTGGCAAGCAATCATCTGGCACTTCAAAAACAAACCCGATAGCGAAAATTTAGGCTTCCCATTGACCCGTTGATTTATGGAGATACTTTTCTGGCTCAGTCTGTTTATTGTTTTCTACACTTTCCTCGGTTACGGCATCCTGCTCTACATGCTGGTCCGCATTCGCAGGGCATTCAAGGGAAAAAGGCTTGCCCCTGGGCTCGATCAGGATTTCCCGACGCTCACACTTGTGATCGCCGCTTATAATGAAGAGAGCATTATCGAAGAAAAAATCGCGGATACGCTTCAACTGTCGTATCCCGCAGGTAAGCTGAACCTAGTGTTCGTCACCGACGGCTCCTCCGACCGCACACCGGATTTGGTTGCCAACTACCCGCAGATCAAGCTCATGCATACGCCCGTGCGCAGCGGAAAGATCCTGGCCATTCACCGGGCCATGGATGTAGTGGATACCGAAGTTGTGGTTTTCACCGATGCGAATACCTTTCTGAACAAGGACGCACTTCTGCTCATTGCAAGGCATTATGCCGACGCCACTGTGGGTGCTGTCTCCGGAGAGAAGCGGGTAATGCAGGACGCGCTCTCGGATGCGACAGCAGGGGAGGGCTTCTACTGGAAATACGAGTCGGTGCTTAAAAAGTGGGACTCTGAGCTGTATTCTGTCGTCGGGGCGGCAGGTGAGCTGTTCAGTGTACGGCGGTCGCTGTACCAGCCGGTGCAGCCGGACACGATCCTGGACGATTTCATGATTTCAATGCAGATCGCCGAAAAGGGTTACCGGATTGTGTATGAACCTGACGCCTACGCCTCGGAGCTCTCTTCGGAGAATATTAAAGAGGAGTTGAAGCGTAAGGTACGAATCGCCGCTGGGGGTATTCAATCGATCCTTCGGTTAAAGAAATTGATGAACCCGTTTCATGATCCGCTGCTCTCATTTCAGTACATCAGCCATCGTGTATTGCGATGGACTGTGACGCCGTTTCTGATGATTCTGGCACTTGTCTTCAATATACTGATCGTAATACAGTCAGGCGGTTTGATATACCAGCTTCTTCTGGCTGGGCAAATCGGATTTTACGGGCTTGCGCTGGCCGGTTGGGTACTCGAAACCCGAAAGATCAAAGTGAAGGCACTCTTTGTACCCTATTATTTCTGTATGATGAACTATGCGGTGCTGGCGGGTATCGGAAGATATTACAAGGGCTCGCAGAGCGCTGCCTGGGAGAAGGCCAAAAGAAAAAGCGCATAGCCGGAAGGCCATGCGCTTTAATGCTGTACGTAGCCACTTACAATTGTTTCAAGCGCTCGGATTCCGATTCCAGGATAGGGATCAGGTCCTCTATCTCGGTTGAAATGCGCTGGTACATGTCCAGAAGCTTTTCTCCTGATTCATTTTCCTTAATAGCCTTTTCCAGCACTTCTACCTTGGGCCGCACCTGCGTGAGGCCGGTCATGGTAAACGAAGGTTTCAGCCCGTGGACGATGCTAGCCGATTCTTTGAGGTCCCCAGATTCTAATGCGCCTTGTAATGTTTGCCAGCGCGGGACAGAGTCGCTCAGAAATGCATCAAAAATCATGTACAGGATTACAGGATCTTCTCCGTAGGCCTGGTCTATGTACGCAAGGTCCAGGGCGGGGTTGAGTTGTAAGGCCATCGGTTTGTGTTAAAGTTTTGCAGAAGCTTAATTAGTGGGATTGGTAAGGTATTATTCGAAGAAATACTTCGACAATATAACCGGTTTCTGCAAAACTATCACATTATTGTTGGTTCTCCTGCGCTTTAACTTCTTCTTTGGCGGGCTGTTTGGCTTCTTCCTTTGCTTTTTTGCGGAAATACCTGCGGAAAAGGAAATTGGAGCGAAGCGCCGTCATGTTTTCATCGAGCTTTTCGGTAGTACTTTCGAGATTTTTTAGCGTTTCTTTCAAGTTTGACGCTGTTGCTTCATCGTGCAGTAATACACCCAGTGGGCTGGTTTTGTTGGAGTTAAGATCGGCGCTGGCAGTTTTAAGGTTATTCACCATGACGTTGGCGGAGGAGACGGTTTCATTGAGCCTGGCAATGGTTCCACGCAGGTCCTTCATGATCACTGTGTCTGTGGCGAAGTCGTTGGCCAGTCCGCCTTTTTCGTTTAACTTGGAAGTGTAGCCTGCCAGCGAGGCCGTTAGAGCCTGCGCATTGACAGATGCCTTTTTCATCGCACCCAAAGTCTGGTCGAGGTCATTATACAGGCGCTCGTCGTTGAGCAGCATTCCGACGGTGCCTTTTCCGGCCAGGATATTTTTGCTGATGGTCTTGAACGCGCTGGTAATGCCAAGCAGGT
This sequence comes from Dyadobacter sp. 22481, assembly GCF_052044875.1. Taxonomy (NCBI): domain Bacteria; kingdom Pseudomonadati; phylum Bacteroidota; class Cytophagia; order Cytophagales; family Spirosomataceae; genus Dyadobacter; species Dyadobacter sp. 22481. The sequence continues at coordinate 2,436,711 of NZ_JBQENV010000001.1, read as the reverse complement.
TCTTGTTGTTTTCTGAAAGTACAGCCAACATTTCTTCCGTGCTTTCCATTTTTTCGACCGCGATTTCGTCGCCGTCTTCAATGGAAGGCACTTTTTGGGTCCCGCCATAGATAACGATGATCTTGTTACCAATCAGACCGTCGGTGCTTACCTTGGCCTTGGCGTTCTTGCGGACAAATTCCTGTGATTTTTCCTCGATGTTCAGCATTACCTCCACCTTGGAGTTGGCCAGGAAACGGATGCTTTTGACAGTCCCGATTTTAACTCCCGAGTACCAGATATTGTTGCCGACTTTTAGCCCGTTCACGTCGTCAAAAATAGCTTTGACAGTGATAGTTGAAGAAAAAACCTTCTTCATACTGCCGACGGTGAGAATCCCAACTACGAAAATCAGGATGCCAATCACGACGAAAAGGCCTACGTTTATGGATCGTTTGGATGATGTTGCCATTATTACTGAATAAAATTATAATCGTAAAAACTCTTGATCCGCTCTTCGTCGGTATCAAATACTTCTTCAAAAGTGCCTGTTTTCAGAAACTTGCCATCCAGCAGCATTGCAATGCGGTCGCCCGTCTCCCGTGCACATGTGAGATCGTGCGTGATGATGATCGAGGTTGTCTGGTATTTTTCCTTAACCTCGTTGATCAGCTCGTTGATTTCCAAACAGGTAATCGGGTCAAGGCCGGCCGTCGGTTCGTCGTAGAGCATCACTTCCGGTTTCAGAATCAGTGTCCGGGCGATGCCTATCCGCTTGCGCTGGCCGCCAGAAAGCTCAGCTGGAACCTGGTTGATCGTTTGGAGCAGGCCTACGGCGTCGAGCACGGACTCCACCTGCTCGTTAATTTCAGCGCGGGTGAGGTCTTTGATATTGCGTACGAGTGGAAATTCAAGGTTCTCGCGCACGGTCATACTGTCGTACAAAGCACTGTTTTGAAACGAAAACCCGATTTTTAATCGCAAATCGCGTAGATCGTTGCCGTCCAGCTTGGAGACCTCTTTCCCTAAAACCAAACAATCGCCACGGTCTTGTTTGAGCAAACCTATCATGATCTTGATCAGCACCGATTTTCCGGTCCCGGAACGCCCGAGTACGACCATATTTTCTCCTTTCGTCACAGTCAGATCGACTCCTTGCAGCACATGCAGATCTCCGAATGACTTGTACAGGTCGCGTACTTCGATAACCGGCTCTCCGGGTTTAAAATCTTCTTCCATATTAAATTCTGAAGTAATTGGATACCTGTACGATGATCACCTCCTCGACGAAAATCAGGAACATGGAGGTCACGACAGCTGCGTTGGCCGCCTTACCGACACCCTCGGTGCCTTTGCTGGCATTGTAACCCTGGTAACTGCCTACCATCCCGATCGTGAATCCGTACGCGACCGCCTTCGCCACCGACGTCCAGATATCCAGGAACGTGATCTGCTCGAATGCATTCTCGAAAAACGCTATGAAACTTGTACCTTCATTCAAGGTTACGTTCAGGAACGCCCCCATCAGACTTACCATCGAGCAGTAGAACATCAGCACAGGAATGGCAATGGTACAGGCCACCACGCGTGTTACCACCAGGAATTTAAATGGGTTTACGGCCGACACTTCCATCGCATCGATCTGTTCGGTCACACGCATGGAGCCTAGCTCGGCCCCGATGCTGGATCCGATCTTGCCAGCGCTGATCAGGGCCGTTACCAGTGGAGCGAGGGCGCGAACGATCGCGATCGCTACCAGGGAAGGGAGCCAGGACGTTGCCCCGAATTCGGATAGTGAAGGGCGCGACTGTTTGGTGAATACCATTCCGGTGATAAAGCCGGTAAGACTGATCAGCAGCAGCGACCGGTTTCCGATCGCATAGCATTGCCTGACAATCTCCTGAAATTCCATTCGGCCCCGGAAGATCTCGCGGAAAAAACGGATAAAGAAAATATACGCATCATAAACCGCCAGTAAGGCATTATCCAGACTTTTGCCGTATACAAATTGCTTTTTGTTAGCGCTCATTCAATCGGTACATTGTATTAAACTTTATTTATCAGGCGGTTGTGGTCAGAAGCTCCTTTGTGCCGCCGAACATCTGCTCTTCGAACCACCGCATTCGGTAGGCATTCATAGCGTTTTTGCCCAGCTGATCCAGCAGCCGGTAGTTGACGATGACGCCCACAGCCGCGCCGATACCGGGGATAAGCTGCGCCATTTTTGCAAGGTCAATATAGTCCCGGTATTCCTGCTGGAAGGTCTTCCAGTCGAATCCGTGAATGTCTGTCGGAAGGTCCTTGCTGCGTAGGTCCCATCGGATCATTCGCGTAAAGACCTCCTGACGCCCTTTCTGGCTCGAAAACGTCAATTGGAAAATATGAAGTATAAAAAGCCGTTCCCTGTAATCGTTGACCGACCTGCCATACAATGCAGCAATCTCAAAAAGAAGCTTGATCTTGATGCCGATCAGGATAGGGAACTCGGCCAAAGCAAGCCAAAAGCCGCCAGCGCCGGTAATACCGCCTTCGGCTGCGCCGGCCTTTTTGTAGAAATCGATTTTTTTGCGGACAGCCGTTTCAATTTCTTCCAGCGAGGCACCCGGGATAGCCTGGGTGGTCGTGTATTCGGCCCCGGTAAGCACGCCGCGTACCATTTGTTTGATGGTACCGGTGATTATCGAGTGAATTTTATCGGGAATGATGTTATTGATTTTGTCCTGAAATTTCTTGGAAGTCCTGTCTATAAAATTGGGCCGCTTCTGCATTTTTAGCTGCCATTTGGTCAATTCAGGTCTTATCTGCTCTTCATAATTGTGGATGTGCATATCATTTCAGGGCTAATGTCGGACAGGATAGAGCAACGGTGGTCTGCTAATGATTAGCAAAAATCATTCCAATATCGTATAAAGTCATCAAACAGCCGCGAAATTCCCGATTACGCGACCCGCAAGATATGCAGGTGGTTGCCCACTCTGTAGTTCCGGCATGTAACAACGCTTAGTATTATATGTTCAAACTATCTGATCCATAGTTTCTTAGTGAAGGTTCTGCCATTTGATTCAAATCTAATCAAATGCATTCCCGAAACCAGCTTTGGAGCTGTAAAGCCGCTTATGATGCTCCCCGAGACTTTACGGTTTAGTAAAAACTGTCCACGAAGGTCGACCAGACTGATCTGACCTGACTGTGGCTGGGCAAAATTAATGGTTACCTCTTCACCGCGCAGTGCCGGGTTTGGAAATATTTCAAATACTGTGTCCGGATTTGTTTCTGCACCCAATATCAATGTTGGTGCAACCTCTGCGTAGGCGGGGGTTGCAGATTCGGCAACATCGTTTACAGCTACCAACCTGTAAATAATAGGAAGGGTGGATTCGCCCGGTTGGTCATTCCATTCAACACTTCCACCGATCCTTGCGAGTGGGATGAAACTGCCGCTCTCTCCAAATTTGCGTTCGAGAACGTATCCCTTTGCGCCTGAAACCGGCTGCCAGGAAAGCCTAACGCCCCCGTTTTCACGGCTTTGAGCAGAAAGCACCGTGCCATCCAACGCGGCAGCAATAGGTACATTAAAGAAGGTAAATGCACGCATGCCCCTCGCGTTGGTGAGGTAAGGCCCGGTGAAGGGGTAGTAGGGACCCTCTTTTTCCAGGTAGGGAGGCAGGTAGTCGAGCGTAGTCGCGTTCTGCGAGGCCTTCAGGTCAAGGATAATGCGGTTTCCATCGGCTTTACCCGCAGTTACCGCGCCTGATTGATGGTCGAGGTAGAAAAAATCCTTTAAATTCAAAACCGGCCCGCCGGGGTGTGGATAGGGCTCGGGATATTTTAAATTCTGGCCTTCACCGAATACCAGGGTAATACTTTTCCTCTCGGTAGAATTGTAAAATGCCTTTTTCAGCCCCGGCGAGTCGATATTGAACGTATCTGCGGATGCATACAAGTCGCGGAGCATCAGGTGTGAAAGCTCGACGCCACCTTGTTTGTTGCCCTCGCGGTTATAATGCAAGCCGTCGAATCCATTCGTGCCCACGGTTGCGATATTGATAATGTCAGGGTAAATATCGGGCAAGCGCCGTTGATAATCGCGTATGAGCGTACCAACGAGTGATGGCCAATATATGATATCGATCTGAAATACATATAACTTTTGCAGGTTGGCAAAATCGGTTTTCAGGTTTTTATACAAAACGTCAAAATGCCCTTCCCAATTACCTCCCTCGCCATAGGCCTCGCTTTCGCCTTGTCTGAAAATATAGGCCTTTACTGCATGTGCCACACCAGCTTTCTGCGCGCGGTAGAGCATTCTGCCGTAGCCCGTGGTGAAATCGGTGGGGTTGTTTTCCGTGCGCAGTGAATGCGAATAAGCCGAGGACCAGTGGTACCCCGCGTTGATAAGGCAGTTGGGAATGCCCGACTTTTCCATCAACTGCTTCTGGATTTCAAAACCCATTGTTCCCACGCCATTGTCATAGGAGCGCAGGTTGGAAAGTGCCCAGAGTGTATCGGCAGCTTTGTAAGTGTCATTGTTGAGATTGCCCGTTATTTTCCCGAATGTTCTGCAAAACATGCTGGTATCAGCCTCGCCGAAGAATCCGGTCGCATTGGATTGACCCGACAATATGTATACATCGCCGCTGACCACCCGGGTGCGGGTGATGAGCAGCGTCGAGTCGCGGTCATTGCATAGAAAAACCTTAAAATCATAGTTGGCCAGTTCGGCTTTGATCGTGGTCTCCGTGCTGAATACGCCCTTCGAATTCGACCCGTATTGGACGTTTGCCTTCCGGTATTGGTAGAGCTGGCCGTTTCGGGAGACAAGCACCGACACATACTTCCAATCGGGCGCATCCACAACTCCCGCAATGGGCACGCGCGCCTGGCCGCTGGCATCGCGTGGATAGAGCTGATAATCCTGCGGCAACTTCCCGAAGAGTACCGGGGTGAACTGCTGCCCGGTTCCACGAGTAACCGATAGGAGCGTTAAAATAAAGGAGAACAGAAAGTATGTGGCGGGCCTTTTAAAGAACCAGCCCCGGAGGAGAGTTTTTAGCACAGGGTTTAATTATTTATTTGATCCGAACAGGTTTGACCCCTTCCCGCGTGATTTTTACCGGGTTAATCATGCCCTTATCGTCGAAAGACATAATGTCTATGCAGGTTTCGCGATGGTTTCCGTCGGTTTCGGTCAGCGGACGACGGTGGTAAACAATGTACCATTCGTCCTTTCCCGGAACATGGATCACCGAGTGGTGGCCTGCGCCGGTTGCTACCTTCGGGTCCTGTTGCAGGATTTTGCCTACGCGCTCAAACGGTCCAAAAGGAGAATCTGCCACAGCGTATGCCACAGAATAGTTGGGGCCTGTCCAGCCGCCTTCCGACCACATGAAATAGTATTTGCCATTGCGGATAAACATGAATGGGCCTTCCACATAGTTTTCCGGCGTGATCTCGCGGAACATTTTGCCGTCTTCAAATGGAATGAAACCGGTAAAATCGGTTTTCAGCTTTGCGACATTGCAATGCTTCCAACCACCGTAAAAGAGGTAATACTGGCCGTCTTTGTCTTTGAAAACGAACTGATCGATGGGCTGCGCGCCGTTATAGAACTTGTCGATCAGAGGCTTGCCCAGGTAATCCTTGAACGGGCCTTCCGGACGGTCGGCCACAGCTACTCCGATGCCGCCTTTTTCGTTGTCATTCTGAATGTCGTTGGCCCCGAAAAACAGATAGTATTTCTTGTCTTTTTCGATGATAGAGGGCGCCCACATGGCCCTTTTTGCCCACTTGATAGCCGAGGTATCGAGAATGTTCGGGTGCTTGGTCCAGGTTACCAGGTCTTTGGAAGAAAATGCATCCATATGCACCTGCTTGTTGTAGGGCGCCGAAAATGTAGGGTAAATCCAGAATGTTTTATTAAAAATAATGCCCTCCGGATCGGCATACCAGCCTGGAAAGACTGGGTTACCGGATGTTTTGGCGGCCGTTTTCGCCGATTGTGCAAAAGCGTGGTAACAAAGGAGGTTTAAAAGTGTTAAAACAAGCAGTTTTTTCATGAGTTAAGTTTCGGTGATCGGCAATGTAACCGCTGCAAGTTCCAAATTTTTGTTCAATTAATAAGCCTCGCCTGCTCCGCCACCGCCGAACGTACCACCACCGAATTCGAGCCCCGGACCGGAAAGTCCTCCGCTGACGGGCGTGGCACCAAGTTGCTGCGCCGCAATGACCGCTTGCAGGTTTTCGAGGCTGCTTTTGCGGTCTTGCTCATCGGATATTCCGTGTTTGGGGGCGTGTAAATATCTGATTACAGCTATTGAAGCGACGATCATGAGCACACCCGCGAGCACGAGCTCCTGTGAGGCGCTTAACGTGCTGAAATAGTTGACATAAGTGTAAGCTGAGAACGCAATGGCCAGCAAACCGATGACAAATGGAATGCGCTCAGCCCGTTTCAACCCTATTATAATGTACAAGAGTGGTATTGCGAATGTGAAAAAGTAAAACAGCGGCGCAAAGGTGATTTGCGGGGCCACCGAAACATTCAGGCCGCTGATCAATGCGTTCAATTCCCTTACTACCAGGTAATTTCCGCCGAGATAGAAGGTGACCAGCGAAAGTACTTCCAAGATCTGACGGCATTCGTGGTAATAAATGTCTTTGCTTTTTCTTGCCAGCCCATAAATCACTGCCGATACAATCATCACGGCGAAAGGCAAAAGAGCTTTCCCGAGTGGAAATTTCATCATCAAATCAGCCATTATGCTGAATATCAGTCCGAAAATGACGATCGGACCAAGCAAGTCGGCGTAACGCAGGGTCGCCGGAATGATGATGGCAAGCGCGATAAGGCAATATGCCCAGAATGGCGCTTGTTGGAAAAGGAGGAAGACAGGCACCATTGCCGCCGTTACACCGGCATAAAGCAATGCATTGTCGACGCCGGAATGGAATAGGAGTTTGGTTTTAATTAAGGATTCCAACACAAAAAAGAAGCAGGCGCAGCAAATAAGGCTCAATGTCGAGAAACCCAGGTCGGAGCCAGTGTCGTAAACAAATAAGGACAGGAAGCCCACAAAGAACGAAGTGGCCACCACGGCAAAGCAAAACAAGCCGATTTTAACAAATAGGCCCGGGCGATAGAATCTTTCGGGAAACAGCTCTTTTACCTGCGCTTCCTGGTCGGCGGTAAGAAGATGCTTGGTTGTCCATTCCGCGGCCTGACGCTGCAAATGCAGGTTTTCAACCCAGGTTTCGTTGTATGCCTTTTTCATTTCTTAAGCTCCGTTTTAATCCCAAGGAATTTTTTAAAGTTTAGCAGGGAGTAAATCACGCCGACACTGGAAAAGAGGAAATAAAAGATTCCAAGAGCGAAGGCCGCATCGGCTCCGAGGCTGGTAAAAATGGAATAAGTGATAATGGAATAGCCGTAAACCGTACCCATCAGCAGGAACAGCAACGACTGGGCATGACGCGCGCGATAGACAAAAAAGGTGCAAATCCCGAGGCCGATTATGAAATATAGCACCTTCGCGTGCTCGCTGAACAGCCCGATCTGCGCCGCAATGCAGGCCAGGTTCCCACCCATGAGCACGTAGGTGAATGCAAAATGCTTTTTGATGTTCTGCTGTTCGGAAATCCATCCCACAACGGTGAGCACGCAGCCCAGCGCAATGGCCGGGATGATCACTTTGCCGTCCGAAAAATCATTGTCGGATAGCACCGAAAGTGGCGCAATGGTAAGTCCAAGCCACGATGCAAGCCCGGTAATAGCCATCGACAATGCCCCACGGTGGTCGAAACGGTAGGCGCAAAGGAAGAAAATGATCGTCGGAATGATGACGGCAAGCCCGTGCCGGGAGCCGAAAAGATTGTATTGGAATTGCAGGTAACCTTCGAGGCCCAGAAACGTCGAACAGCCTAGCAAAAGCACGTAGTCGATGAGCTTGTTGGGGTTTTGGATTTGTTCGTGTGAATAGGGAAGGCTGTTTTTATATGTATAGTAAAAACAGCCTGCGGTAATTATGGCGATGACGGCGATGATTGCCTGATGGCCGATCGTGTCGATGTTTTCGTAGATCAGTATACCGGCGCCGGAGCTGAAAATCAGTATGCCCAGGTACAATATTGACCGCAGCTCCCAATGAACTGAAAAGGCTTTTTCGTGTTCGAAACCGGTGATTGTGTCGGCCTGTTGTTCGGAAATAACTCCCTTGCTTTGCAAGGAGTTAAGGATGGATTTTGTGGTCATGGAAGTTGAGACGAGGTATGGTAAAGTTAACAAACTTTGCCATGAACGCTGCTTCGCTCTGCTCCGGGAATTATTTAATGGAAGATTGAGATATTTAACGGTACAACATCAAAAGCGAAGTGTGAAATTTTCCTTCACCTGCTCGCTACGGAAGAACACCAGCCCGATCCAAAACAGGTCGACGGTGACTGTGACCTGCGGATGCGCCTTAATATATTCCCAGGCCCTTGTCATTTCCTCCGACCAGTATATGTCGTCAAAAACAAACAACGAGCCGTTTTGAATATGGGGGAGGCATTGTTCGAAATATCGGACGGTCGGTTCGTAACGGTGGTTGGCGTCGAAATAGGCAAAGTCGACAGGGCGATCAAGTGTTTCGAGGCGTTTGGGTAATGTCTCGTCAATATTGCCCAGCACGATTTCAATATTATCAGCATGTTCGCGCTGGAAATGCTGCTGTGCTTTTGCCGCTGTTTGCGGACAGCCTTCGAAGGTGATCAGTTGCGCGTCCGGGTTTGCTTTGGACATATACAATGTAGTGAGCCCAAGAGAGGTACCCAATTCGATAATCGTTGCCGGTTGAAAACGGCGTATTAGCCGGTGGAAAAGCATGCCGAACTTGGCCGGTTTTTCTGCGTTTTTGGCGATCGTTTTGATCTTTCGCAGATTGGACTTGTTCACGCGCGAGCCAGCACCCAGGTCAAGTATTTCGATTTGCTCGTCGGAACGCAGTAACTCTTTACGCAGCGAGCGGATCGCCTCGTATTCGGGATTGTGATCCTTCCTAGCCGCGATCACATTGTTGTAAAGCTCAAACAGAAATGGGGAATGGATGGAATGCTCGTTTCCGGAGCGTAAAAGGTACTTGATATAAGCAGCAATCAATGCAGTGGAATTTTAAAATAAGCCGGTGCCCGGCCGGTGATTCAGTTGAGGCGGTAAGGTGCGACGAGCGAAAATGCGGGTATTACGACGCGAAATTGCCGACCGTCGAGCACACGTTCCATCAGGTAGGTTCCGGCCATTTTACCCATATCGGTACGCAGATTGCAGCCGGAGACGTAATCATGTACATCACCGGGTTCCAATACGGGTTGAAGCCCTACGATACCTGCCCCTTCCACTTCGCGTACGGTTCCGTTAGCGTCGTAGATCAGCCAATGCCTTCTGAGTAACTTAACCGTGTGCTCGCTGTGGTTTTCAATCAGAATCTTGTAGGTGAACACAAAATGATCCTGACCCGGATTGGAGTAATCGGGCTGATATTCCGTCAAAACGGTGACCTTGACACCATCTGTAACCTTGGAAACCATATAGATCGAGGGTGTTGGAAAGTAGTGGGACTATTGGAGCTGCGGCAAATATACCGGTTTGCAACGCACCTTTAACGAAAATAGTAATCAATTGCTGATAAAACCAAATCAAAAAACACATAATTTGGTTTCCAAAACAAATTCAACAGGATGGATGTAAAAATTGAGCAGTCGTGGAAAGAGCGGCTTGCCCCCCAGTTTGAGATGCCTTATTTTACCTCGCTTACAGCCTTCGTAAGGGAAGAATACCAGACTAAACAGATATTTCCGCCGGCCAAGCAGATATTCAACGCATTCAATTACTGCAGCTTCGACGAATGCAAGGTGGTAATCCTTGGCCAGGACCCGTACCATGGTCACGGGCAGGCGAATGGCCTGTGTTTTTCGGTGAACGACGGTGTGCGGATGCCTCCCTCACTGATGAATATCTTCAAGGAAATTCAGCAGGATCTGGGCAAGCCCTTCCCTCCGACGGGTAATCTCGAGCGGTGGGCAAAACAGGGCGTCCTGCTTTTAAATGCAACCTTAACGGTACAAGCGGCCGCTGCCGGCTCGCACCAGGGAAAGGGTTGGGAGCGCTTCACCGACGCGGTCATCAAATGCGTGTCCGAGGAGAAAAATAATGTGGTTTTTATGCTCTGGGGCAGGTATGCCCAGGAAAAAGGCGCGGTGATCGATGCGTCGAAGCATTATGTGCTCAAAGCGAAGCACCCCTCACCGATGTCTGCCAATGGAGGCGGCTGGTTTGGTACGAAGCATTTCAGCAAGGCCAATGAATATCTGGAAAGCAAGGGGCTCGACCCGATCAACTGGTAAACGTGTTAATAAAAAGAGAGCCGGGATGCCCGGCTCTCTTTAAGATTTTCACTCCTATTACTATTATTAATTACTTCTCTATGTTGGAATTCATCTCCAACACTTTGTCCCAGTGGCCTTCATTGGCCTTCACAAATGCTAGTCTGTCAGCATTCAGTTTGTATTCCTGGGCAGCTTCGTTGGTACGGAAAGTCAGGTAGTGGATCACGTCAAATTCTTCACCACTGTTATCTGCTTTCTGCACGTGTCCTGCCGAATAGGCCACGACATCTTTCACCGATTTCTTCATCACCGCAAAATCGCGCAGGTGTTTTTCCACTTCCTGTGTAGTAGTACCAGGTTTAAACTTGATACAAACTACCCGCTGGATCTCGGCAGGTTTGTGGGGCACATAAGCGCCGTAAATAACCAGCATAAATACGCAAAGCGCGAAAATGGGGACTAAGTATCCTAATGTTTTATTTCTAGTTTTCATTATAGCAAATTCAATAAATGCAATTATCTATTTCTCTTGCTACAAAGGTAAAACTTAAATCTATTATTGTATTATTTGGATATTAAATATAAATAATTTTGAAAATTTGATATTTAAGAAAAGAAACAACCACTGAAAATCTACTTTCCAAAATATTATTCGGAGAAGAATTTTTTGCGAAATTTTCTAATTGTTCTCTCACTCAGCTAGCTGCATATGGCGATCCGGCTAAAAATTTGCCGTTTGAAAAAAACAAGTTTCAAAAAGGCGCATTTCTGTTACCTTTTTTTGCAAATGGCGTCTCAACAGGTGTAATAATGATGAAAACCACCTTCCGAATATTGTATGGCGTCATTTCTCCAACAAGGCCGAAAAAAATCTGAAAAAGATCGATTTTTTTTCAAAAATGTGCTGAATTTCAGTCTTCTGATCGCTTCAATCATGCTTTTTTGTGGTTTAAAAGTCCATTGGGGCTTCTGGGCACATAAGCGGATCAATCGTTTGGCCGTTTTCCGGCTGCCGGTTGAGATGCAGGGATTCTACAAAAAGTACATTGATTACCTCTCAGAGAACGCAGTCAATCCCGACCAACGCCGCTATGCCGTACCAGGCGAAGCCGAGCGCCACTTTATCGATTTGGATGCTTACGGTGATAGCGCATTGAACAACCTTCCAAGGCATTGGCAGGCCGCAGTTAGGAAAATAGGAGAGGACAGTCTGCGAAAACATGGCATCGTGCCCTGGCATGTACAGGCAGCTGCCTTTCAACTCACGGCAGCATTTAAAGAAAAGAACCGGCCGCGTATCCTCCGCATTTCCGCAGACCTGGGCCATTACATTGCCGACGCGCACGTACCGCTGCACACCACGCGCAACTATAACGGCCAGTTTACAGGTCAGGAGGGTATCCATGGGTTCTGGGAGTCGCGGCTTCCGGAACTGTTTGCCGGGCAATATGACATGTGGCTGGGCCCGGCCATTTACCGAAAGGATATCGCCGGGGATATCTGGAAAGCGGTTGCAGCTTCGCATTCGGCGATGGACTCGGTGTTGCTTTTTGAAAAGCAGCTCACAGAAGCCTTCAAAGCAGATAAAAAATTCAGTTTCGAACTTCGGGGGAATACCCTGACGCGGACGTACTCACACGAGTTTTCCGAGAAATACCACCTAATGCTTGGCCGGCAGGTCGAGCGTCGAATGCGGGCCTCGGTGCAAATGGTGGGCGATGTATGGTACACTTGCTGGGTAGATGCCGGCCAGCCAGATCTTGGCCCTCTGGCAAATGCGGGAGACGATAATGCAGATCAAAATGCAGAATCCGCCGAACAGCAAACTTGGTTACAGCGGCTTTTGAATGTGCGGCCGGAATCTGATAATTAGCAATCGGGACGATTATTTTTGAGGATCTCGTAGCCTGGATCAATGATCGGGACCGGTAGTCAGCACTTTGGCGGTCACCAAAAGCTGGCCGACATGCCGCTGGGTATGTTCGGCAGCATGGAAAAGCAGCCCCAAATGCGTCGAAGGTACCATGGCCCGGCCGACGTAGCGTATCTCAGTCAATGTCTCCGGATTGGTTTCCCGGAGCTGCGTTAACGCAATTTCCAGCTGCTTGCCGAACTGATCGAGCAAATCATTGTAGCTACAATCTTCAAACGGTTCCTTTCCTTCACTTTTGAGGTAGACCATCTGACTTTCGCTGAGCGATTCTTCGCGCGCATAGGTAAACAGGCGGTCGAGCACGCCCGCGAGGTGCTGCAAATGAAAACCCACCGAGGCGAGATTGGCCGGTTTTTCCCAGAGCAGCTTCGAGGGGAATGTATGGCTGAAAATACCTAGTTCCTCGCGCGCCTGCAACAATGCGTGCGCTACGGGTTGGAGCAGATCAGGTATTCCGGGAAGCGGCCCGCGGAGCCATACTTCGAGTTGGTCGTTGTTTTGCATGCCTGAAAATAAACGAAAAAGGGGCCTTTTTACAAGCCCCTTTCCGCACTAGTTGTTGTCAGAATTTATTTTGCAATATCGATTTGCACCGGCTTGCCTTTGATGGTGTTGCCATCCATCGCACGCAATACCGCACGTGCATCGCGCTCAGGCACGTCTACGAACGTAAATTTGTCATAAATGTCGATCGCACCGATCGTCTTGCCAGGGATGTTTGCTTCGCCGGCAATAGCGCCAACGATGTCTTTCGGCATGATGTGGTCTTTACGGCCAAGGCTCAGGAACAAACGGGTCATGCCAGCCTCAGGTGCCGATTGACGACGCTCTCCACGGTCAGCGCCGCGCTCACCACGTGGTGCATAGCGGTCGGTACTGCGGTCTCCTCCAAAACGGCTGCCACCGTCACGACGGTCTCCGCCTTTTTCGAAACGGCTTCCGCCTTCACGACGTTCGCCTCTTCCGAAACGCTCATTACCGCCTTCGCGACGGTCGTTGCGACGCTCTTCCCATGCGAGGTTGCTATCGGCATATTCGTTTTTCTGAACGCCCATGATCTGTTTCGCCATTGCGCCCACGATCTGCTCGGTCGTGAAGCCACTGTGGTGGAGCATTTCAAGTACGTCGTTGTACAGTTCCTGATCGCTGCTTTCTTTGATAGAGGTTGAAATAGTCTCTACAAAACGAGCTTTACGAACACCTACGATATCTTCGAAAGAAGGAATAACGCCTTTTTCGATTTTTACTTTGGTGTAACCTTCAATGGATTTCAGACGGTATTTTTCGTCACGAGCCACAAGAGAGAACGCCTTACCCGACATCCCTGCACGACCCGTACGACCGATCCGGTGTACGTAATATTCTTCGTCCATCGGAATGTCGTAGTTGATAACGCCATCCAGGCCGCTAACGTCGATACCGCGAGCCGCAACGTCGGTAGCCACCAAAATGGTAGTAACACCTGCTTTGAATTTGCTCATTACGTTGCTGCGTTGCTGCTGGCGCAGGTCACCATGGATGCCTTCGGAAGCATAACCGCGCAATTGCAGGTCTTCCACGATCTCGTCCACCTTGCGTTTGGTATTACAGAACACCAAAAGGGATTTGATGTGGTGCATATCGATCAGACGGGTCATTACTTCAACTTTCGCCTGTGGTTTCACTTCGAAATAAACCTGCTCGATATTCTGGTTGGTCAACTCGTTACGAACAACCTTGATCAATACAGGGTCATTCAGGAAGCGCTTGGTGATCGACATGATCGGCTTCGACATGGTTGCCGAGAAAAGGATCGTCTGCCGATCTTCTGGCATATCAGCCAGAATGCTTTCGATGTCCTCACGGAAGCCCATATCGAGCATTTCGTCGGCTTCGTCAAGCACCATCATGCGGACTTCGTTAAATTTCAGTGTTTTACGCTCCATGTGGTCCATGACGCGGCCCGGAGTTCCTACTACTATATGTACTCCTTTTTTCAAAGAGCGGATTTGACGATCGATCGAGTCACCTCCGTAGATCGCTTCAATGCGCACACCACGCATATATTTGGCCAGGCGGCCGAGTTCTTCGGATACTTGAACCGCCAATTCACGGGTTGGGCAAAGGATCAGGGCTTGTACTGCATTGTTAGAAGTATCTATTCTTTCCAGCACGGGAATTCCGAATGCAGCCGTTTTACCGGTACCAGTCTGGGCCTGACCAATTACGTCAGAACCCTGCATTACTGCGGGGATTCCCTGTGCCTGTATCGGTGAGGGTTTAGTGAAACCCATTTCTAGCACGGCTTTCAGGATGTCTTCGTTGAGTCCGAGCTCTTCGAATGTTTCAAAAATTTCAGTAGTCATTCTATTGCTTTTAGTATTAATTCTTGATTTGAACGGTTGTTCCGGAGAGAAGGGCGATGATGGCAGGCCATAACACAATAATCCTCAGGGCGAAGCCCAGCATATGCGTTAGTTCCAATGAAATTGGACCATATCACCGGGATTCCGGTTGTAATCGGTAAATAATTGAAAGGGATCGCGCAAAGCCCACCACAAACCATCCGTGGGGCTCTGCATGTGAACGGTAGGTCCAGCCGGGACGAATTTTTGAGGCTGGCAGGTGATCTAAAAAAATGGTAGACCGTTTATGAAGCAGAGAAGCGAACGGATGTTCCTTCAAATTCGATGCAAAAGTAAGAAGATAATCCGAAACTGCAATGCTATCGAAAAAATATAATAGTAATATTTTTAGAAAACAAAAACCCGGCGCATTAGAAATGGCCGGGTTTATCTAGTCAGGTTTGCTGATTCAGAATAATTCCTTGACGTCCGTATAAGGCAAATGCCAGGCTTCGGCAACGCCTTTAAATACTACTTTTCCGTGAACGACATTTAACCCTCTGCGCAGTTCCTCGTTGTTCGAACAGGCCTGTTTCCAGCCCTGGTTGGCCAATTGCAATGCATAGGGAAGCGTGGCGTTGGTGAGTGCAAGTGTGGAGGTGTAAGGCACCGCGCCCGGCATATTGGCTACGCAGTAATGTACGACGCCATCAACCTCGTAGATCGGGTCTTCGTGCGTTGTAGCCTTCGAAGTTTCGAAGCAGCCGCCCTGGTCGATGGCCACGTCGACCATGACAGTCCCGGGTTTCATGAGTTTGAGCATATCCCGGGTAATGAGCGACGGCGCTTTTGCACCGGGGATCAGTACGCCGCCGATAATGAGGTTAGCACCCTGGATCAGCTCGCGGATATTATACTCGTTGGACATGACCGTGTCGACGTTCGCGGGCATGATATCTTCGAGGTAACGCAGCCGCGCGAGGCTGATATCGACGATTGTTACATTCGCTCCCAATCCTGCGGCCATTTTCGCAGACTGGGTTCCTACAATCCCGCCGCCGAGTACCAGCACATTCGCAGGTTTCACACCGGCCACACCGCCGAGCAGAATGCCAAAGCCTCCCATCGGTTTTTCCAGGTATTTAGCTCCTTCCTGGACCGCCATGCGTCCGGCAACTTCGCTCATCGGTACGAGTAGCGGAAGGCTTCTATCTGTTTTTTCGACTGTTTCGTAAGCGAGGCATATGGCCTTGCGTTCGATCATGGCATGTGTGAGGGGCTCGGAGGAAGCGAAGTGGAAGTAGGTGAAAAGGAGCTGGTTTTCTTTAATTAGTGGGTATTCAATTTCAATGGGCTCTTTAACCTTGATGATCATTTCGGCGATGCCGTAAACTTCTTCGATCGTTGGGAGAATGCTGGCGCCAGCTTGTGTGTACTGTTCGTCGGTAAACCCGCTGCCTTTGCCCGCCTCTGCCTGCACGTACACCGTGTGTCCGTGCTTACGTAGCTCTGTGACTCCTGCGGGCGTTAAAGCTACCCGGTTCTCGTTGTTTTTAATTTCTTTGGGGACACCAATGATCATCGGTATGTAAGTGTTTATATAGTTTAGATTAACGGGTTCAAAATTAATTTTTGGCAGAAAAACATACTATAAGGACTAAAAAAGACAGAAAAGAAAACTATTTTTGGCCTTACCTGTAAGAAAAATTTCTGTCGGTAACGCTCACAGCCTACACACAGCCACAAAAAATACTTTATGCAGCCCGACCAGACCGACCGCAAAATTCTGGATCTGTTACAGCAAAATGCCCAGATGACGATCAAGGAAATTGCCAGCAAAATCAATTTGTCGGTTACGCCGGTGCACGAGCGCATCCGAAAGCTTGAAAAAGAGGGGTTTATCGATAAATACGTATGCCTGCTCAACCGACGTAAGCTGGGTAAAAGTCTGGTGGTTTACTGTAATGTGACGCTGGATAAACAGCGGAAGGAAAGCTTTGAAGACTTCAACGAGGCGATCGTAAAAATGCCGGAAGTGCTGGAATGTTCGGTGGTTTCGGGCAACTTCGATTACATGCTGAAAGTAGTCGTCGAGGATGGCGAGGCTTACAATCAGTTTTACCAGCATAAACTTTCTGCCCTGTCGAGCGTGTTACACATCAGCAGTTATTTTGTAATTTCCGAGATCAAGTACACCACCGGAATCGCTGTATTGTAATTATCAACGCTATTTGAATTGATCATCAGGCCGGTAGGCGCGAGCTGATCGCTTAATGCACAGCATATGAACAAGAATTTTAAGGATGGCCTGAACCTGATGTCGAAGGTTACCGTGAAGCGTGCCTGGAATGCGATGCAGATATTGGGGAGCTATTTTTATTCCAAAGCGACGGGAAATCCCGTCCATTGGGGAATGCCCATTGCCATTTCTTTCGAGCCCACCACTTCGTGTAACCTCCGTTGCCCCGAATGCCCCAGCGGCCTGCGCTCATTCACCCGCCCGACGGGCATGATGGAGGAGCAGTTGTATAAAAGGACCATCGACGAGTTGGGTGACACGCTATTATACCTGATATTCTATTTTCAGGGGGAGCCCTATCTGCATCCCAAGTTTTTTGAGCTCGTCAAATACGCGCACGACAAAGGCATTTACACGGCTACGTCCACCAATGCACATTATCTCACCGACGAGAAGGCGCGCAAAACTGTGGAGTCAGGTCTGGATCGCCTCATTGTGTCCATCGACGGAACTACGCAGGATGTCTACCAACAATACCGTGTTGGCGGCAACCTTGAAAAAGTGCTTGAAGGCACGCGTAATATTATTAAGTGGAAGAAAGAATTAAAATCCGCCACGCCGCATGTGATATTCCAGTTCCTGGTCGTGAAACCGAATGAGCACCAGATCGAGGATGTGAAAAAGCTGGCCGAGGAAATGGGGGTGGATGAAGTGGGACTGAAAACCGCGCAGATTTATGACTACGAGGAAGGTTCGGATCTGATCCCAACCATTGAGAAATACTCGCGTTACCAGAAGCATGAGAATGGCAGCTATTCCATCAAAAACAAGTTCGTGGACCACTGCTGGAAAATGTGGCATTCGTGTGTGATCACCTGGGACGGAGCCGTCGTGCCCTGCTGCTTCGACAAGGATGCCGAGTACAAGCTCGGTGACATGAAAACCTCTACCTTCCGCCAGCTCTGGAAGGGTAAGAAGTACCGCGACTTCCGCGCTTCGCTGATCAGATCTCGTTCAGAGATAGAGATGTGCAAGAACTGTACGGAGGGTACGCAGGTGTGGGCGTGAAACATTCACCCTTTTTCTGTCCAAATTATTTTTAATTAAATAATAATATCATTTAAAAATCTGACTTTCAGTAATATAAGTGTTTTCTTGAAAACTCCGTGGAACATTCCTTGGTAGATTGCCCCGAATAATAGAAATTTGACATTGGTAACTCAAATGAATACATGGGCAAAGTAATTGCAATTGCAAACCAAAAAGGAGGAGTAGGGAAAACCACCACTGCTATTAACCTGGCGGCCAGTCTGGCTGCGCTTGAATTCCGCACACTCATTATTGATGCCGACCCTCAGGCGAACTCGACCTCGGGGCTTGGTTTCAACCCGCAGGAGATGGAGAACAGCATTTACGAATGCATGGTGGAGCAGGCGCGAACTTCGGAGATCATCCTGCAAACCGATTTTCCAAACCTGAACCTGCTGCCGTCGCATATTGACCTGGTAGGTGCCGAGATCGAGATGATCAACCTTAAAAATCGTGAGCATAGAATGAAGGATGCCATCGCGGAGGTTCGCGATGAGTACGACTTTATCATCATCGACTGCTCTCCATCGTTAGGCCTTATCACCATCAACAGCCTCACCGCCGCCGACTCAGTGATCATTCCGGTACAATGTGAATATTTCGCCTTGGAAGGCTTGGGTAAGCTGTTAAACACCATTACAATCATTCAGTCCCGGCTGAATACCGGCCTGATCATCGAGGGTATTCTGCTCACGATGTATGACCTCCGCCTGCGTCTGTCCAACCAGGTAGTGAACGAGGTTACCAATCACTTCGAATCTCTTGTTTTCAATACCATCATACCTCGAAACGTACGTATCAGTGAGGCGCCGAGCTTCGGGATCCCTGTCATGGCGCAGGATTCGGACAGCAAAGGGGCCGTTAGCTACCTGAACCTTGCAAGAGAGATTCTCAGTAAAAACGGTTTGCTCTCTTCCGATAGGGTGAACTGATCACGATAGTACGAACAGGCAATGGAGAATAGCAGCAAGACGAAAAAAATGACCGGACTGGGAAGAGGGCTAGGCGCTCTTCTGCAGGACTCCGAGAAGATGAACCCGCCAAGGGCCAGCGCACGCATTTCAACAGCCGAGGTCATCGGTTCGATGAACGAGATCGAGGTCAGCCAGATTGAGGCCAACCCTTACCAGCCGCGGACGAAGTTTGACCAGGAATCACTTAATGAGCTCGCCGATTCGATCCGGGTGCAAGGCATTATCCAGCCGATTACAGTGCGCCAGCTTTCGGAAGATACTTATCAGTTGATTTCAGGGGAGCGCCGTTTACAGGCTTCGCGGTCGTTGGGTATGACGACGATTCCTGCCTACATCCGCACAGCGAATGACCAGCAAATGCTGGAAATGGCACTTATCGAGAACATCCAGCGTGAGAACCTGAATGCGATCGAGATTGCACTAAGCTACCAGCGCCTGATCCTCGAATGCAGCCTCAAACAGGAGGAGCTTGGGGCGCGCGTAGGGAAGAACCGTACGACCGTCAACAACTATATCCGCTTGCTGAAACTGCCTCCGGTGATCCAGGCGTCATTGCGTGACGATAAAATCAGTATGGGTCATGCCCGGGCGTTGATCACGATCAACAGCGACCAGAGCCAGCTCAAAATTTTTAACCAGATCATCGAAGAAGGATGGTCGGTAAGAAAGGTGGAAGACGAGGTGCGCAAGCTCGGAATGATGAGTAATATCAGCACCGAGGCCAAAAAGCAGCCGACAATTAATCAGGAAATAAAGTCGTTACAGTTCCAGCTTTCGTCCTATTTCGGGGCAAAGGTGTCTGTTAAGAGCAATGAGCAGCATAAAGGGGAAATCAAGATCCCTTTTGGCTCTCAGGACGAACTGAAAAAGATTTTAGAAACACTGAAATTTAAATAAGCGTTGAAAAACTGGGTTTTGTTAGGGTTGATTTTGCTGTTTTCAGGTCGGATCTCAGCACAGACAGAGGGTAAAAAGGACAGTCTGAAAAGCGAGAAATTGCCGACTATCGTATTAGACAGTACTACTCTGGCCCGGGCGGATTCGTTAAAAAACGTTAAAAAGAAATGGATGCCGGTGCCGAAAACGGCCACACGGTTGGCTCTGATTCCGGGAGCTGGGCAGATTTACAACCGGGATTATTGGAAGGCGCCGATTGTATACCTGGCGTTCGGCGGAGGGCTTTATACCTATTACCTGAATACCATCAAGTACCACGACTTTCTGAATGCGTACAAGTCCTTTTATATTCTGGACAAAAACGATCCTGCTTATGGTACGAAAAAAAAGGAATTGGCAAGTGATGACGCTACGGTAAATGTGAGGGTGAGAAACCTGCTGAATACGAGCAGCGAATACCGGGATGCGACCGAGAGCCAGATCGTGCGTCAGAAAAACTACTGGCGGCGAAACCGCGGCTTTGCCATTATAGTAACTGGCCTGATTTATACGCTATCCATCATCGAAGCCAACGTGGCAGCGCATTTGAAGACCTTTGACCTTTCGGACGACCTTACTTTGAATGTGAGCCCGAAGCTGAACCAGCCGTCTATGCTGACCCCGACGCCGGGTGTTCGACTGGTTTTTAATATGAAGTGATTTAAAAGAGTACTGATTTCAAATAACAGATTAATGAGAATACTATTACTCGGGTACGGAAAGATGGGGAAGACGATCGAACAGATTGCCCTTGACCGGGGACATTCGATCGTTGGAAAAATTGATGTGCAAAACCGGGCAGAAATGGACAAGCTGCAAACTGCCGACGTGGATGTGGCGATCGAGTTCAGTTCCCCCGAATCCGCTTTTGAAAATATCATTTATTGCCTCAAAAAAGGCTGGCCGATCGTGTGCGGCACCACAGGCTGGCTCGACCACCGCAGCGAAGTGGAGGCACTTTGCAAAGCGCAATCAGGGTCCTTTTTCTATGCATCCAATTACAGCATTGGCGTAAACCTGTTTTTCCGCCTCAACCGTATGCTGGCGAGGCTGATGAACGGTCATGAATACCAAAGCTCGATGACCGAGGTGCATCATATTCACAAGCTCGATGCACCAAGCGGAACTGCCATTACACTTGCCGAAGGCATTGTGGAGGAAATGGGAAACATCGACGGCTGGAAGCTGGCCCCCGATAATGAGGAAGGTTACCTGCAAATCCTGGCCGAGCGCCGCGGCGAAATACCCGGGACCCACATTGTCCGCTACGAATCGGAAGTGGATACCATCGAAATCTCCCACACGGCACACAACCGCCAGGGTTTCGCATTGGGCGCCGTTGTAGCTGCCGAATGGCTTCCGGGCAAATTCGGGGTATTCGGGATGAACGACCTCCTCAAAATTTAAAGTATTCTAACTATCAATCATCGCATGGCTGTTAATAAAGAGTTGACTTCCAGTTCAGTTGAATCCAAGAAGAAAAAGTCGCCTGCACGGGAGTGGTTCGACTCCGTTTTGTTCGCGGTAGTTGCCGCAACCCTGATCCGCTGGCTGTTTTTTGAAGCATTTACCATCCCGACGCCTTCGATGGAGAACAGCCTGCTCGTAGGCGATTTCCTTTTCGTTAGCAAGCTGCATTATGGTACCCGCACGCCCAAAACGCCTTTACAGGTGCCACTCACGCACCAGACCATCTGGGGGACCAACATTCCTTCCTACACGAGCCTGGTCC
The DNA here is from genome assembly GCF_052044875.1 of Dyadobacter sp. 22481. Classification (NCBI taxonomy): domain Bacteria; kingdom Pseudomonadati; phylum Bacteroidota; class Cytophagia; order Cytophagales; family Spirosomataceae; genus Dyadobacter; species Dyadobacter sp. 22481. The sequence goes on along the minus strand of NZ_JBQENV010000001.1, from coordinate 2,415,146 downwards.
AGCTGCCGCAATACCGTCTGCCGGGTTTTAGTGAAGTGAAAAGAGGCGATGTGGTAGTGTTCAACTACCCGCCCGAATTGCAACATCCGGTTGATTTAAAAACCAATTATATCAAACGCTGCGTAGGTATTCCAGGTGATAAGGTTGAAGTGCGCGATTTGCAGGTCTACGCCAACGGCCAGGCGATGGAAAACCCTGTGCGCATGGAGAACGAATACTTCGTGGCGACCACAACGGCAGTCAATGAGGAAAAAGTTTTCCGCGAAAACGGTGTTTCCGAATTCAATACCTATACGGAAGGCGATAACGACACGATCAAAGGCAATGAGCAAATGGGTTACCTGGTTTTTACGACCACGGAAATCGCGGCAAAGCTTAAAAGCTATGATTTTGTGAAGAGCATCACCCTGGTTAAATCGCCCAAGGATATCAGCGAACCGATGCTTTACCCGAACTCATCGCTTTTTAAATGGAATCGCGACAATTATGGCCCGATTACCGTTCCGAAGGAAGGCATGACCGTGCAGCTGACGCCGGAGAATATTGCAACTTATGGCCCGGTCATCAAAAATTATGAGGATAATGAGGATGTGGTAATCGATGAAAAATCGGTGAAAGTGGGTGGCAAGGCCATCACCAGCTATACGTTCAAGCAGGATTACTACTTTATGATGGGGGATAATCGTCATAACTCGGCCGATTCGCGCTATTGGGGCTTCGTGCCGATGGATCATATCGTTGGCAAGGCGGTATTCGTATGGATGTCCATCGATCCGAACCCGACCAGCTTCTTCAACAAGATTCGTTGGAGCCGCATTTTCCGGGTGATTAATTAGTGGTTTGAATAGACATTGCGAAAGGGGAGAGCCGAAACGTTCTTCCCTTTCTTTTTGCATTAATATATAAAATAATAATATATAATGTTTGTTGTGTTATTGGGTTTAAAGTTATATTGCGGGTAAAATATCGGCTTTCATGCCGCCCAAACATAGCATCCTCATGTCACTTGCCGAGATAATTTCTAAACCGACCAGCACTCCTGCACCAAAGAAATCAGCCTTCCGGGAATGGTTTGACTCGATTCTTTTCGCCGTAGTCGCAGCCACATTGATCCGGTGGCTGTTTTTCAGCGCATTTGTGATTCCAACGCCTTCGATGGAGAATAGCCTGCTTGTGGGTGATTACCTATTTGTGAGCAGGTTGCATTATGGTACGACCACGCCTGTCACACCATTGCAGATGCCGCTCACGCATCAGACGATCTGGGGCACGAGCATTCCTTCCTACCTCGACTGGATCAGGCTTCCACAATACCGGTTGCCTGGTTTCACCGATGTTAAAAATGGAGATGTAGTCGTGTTTTACCTGCCTGTCGAACATCCGGATATGTATCAGAAATACAGTAATGTGCTGCCCGACCTGCACCCACATCCGACCGATCTGCGGTCGAACTACATCAAACGGTGCGTAGGTATTCCGGGCGATAAACTGGAAGTCCGGCACGGGCAGGTGTATGTGAACGGGCATGTGCAGGAATTGCCGCCACGCATGCAGAACGAATTTTTTGTTTCAGTTAAAACAGCCGTGAATGAGGAGAATGTGTTCAGAAAGAATGGTATTGTCGATTACACTCAATTTACGGAGACATTTGGCGACAGCATAGCCGCCAACGATGAGGCAGGTTATATAGTGAAGACAACCGCAGCGCTTGCAGAAAGGCTCAAAACCTATGATTTCGTAAAACGCGTAGAACCGGTTTTTATGGAAAAGGGCCTGAAAGAACCCTACCTGTTCCCGACAACCGATGCGGTAGACTGGAATAAGGATAACTACGGACCGATTGCAATACCCGAGGCCGGGATGTCAGTTCCATTAACTGAGGTCAATATCGCGCTTTACGGAGATATTATCCGGAATTATGACGGCAATGAGAATGTCGTAATCGAGAATAACAAAGTTACAATCGCAGGTAAGCAAATCAGCGACTATACATTTAAGCAAGATTATTATTTCATGATGGGTGACAACCGCCACGATTCCGCCGACTCGCGGTACTGGGGCTTTGTACCCAAAGACCACATTGTAGGGAAAGCAGTTTTTGTCTGGATGTCTATTGACCCAAACCCGACCAGCTTCCTCAAAAAAATCCGCTGGGACCGTATTTTCAGGATTATAGAATAGGAGGAGAAAGGGAGGAAGGGGAGAAAAGGGAAGAAGGGTTGATTAGACTGATCCCTTTCCTCCCCTTCCTCCATATAATTACTCTTCCTGCGAAAAGATCAAAGCCGAGTAGGGGGGAATCTGCAACGCCCCGAACTGGCTGCACCCGTCCATTTCTCCCTCCATCGTATCTATGTCAAAGACGCCCAGGTTGGAGAAATCCGCATCGTAGTGTTCATTATCGCTGTTAAACCGCAAGTGCCATTTACCCGCCCGAGGGAATCCGACCTTGTAATCGGTGAAAGTTTCGGTTGAGAGGTTAAATACCACTACGACACTATCTTTCGGCCCGCCTCCGTCCCAGCGGTGCATGACGATCACTTTTTTCTCATCATCCTGTCTGATAATCCCGACGTTCTGGCCTTGAAGACCTTTGGTCACGCCAAACCAGTTTCTCCGGATGTGGATCATATCACGGTGCAATTCGGCGAAACCGCTAAATTTTTCCAGCCTCGACCAGTCGATTGGATCACTGTCCGAAAACCATTTGTCTTCCAACAGTGGCTGGCCCTGAAAAATCATCGGAATACCCGGTGAAGTGAGTACCAATGCGACGCCCAGCGCAGCGCGTTTTTTGGAATACCAGTTATTCACATCACCATCGGCGATTTCTTCCGCTACGCGTGCCTTGCCATTGGCTACTTCGTCGTGTGATTCGGTGTAGATAATGCGCTGGAAAGAATCCGAGTTGTAGCGGTTAGTAATTGCTGCGACTACGCTGTCCATATTGCGGTCCTGATCGTTGGCCGTGATAATCGCATCGCGTATCGAGTGGACGAATTCTGCGTCCCATTGCGATCCGTAGCCCAGGCCGCCATTTTCGACCGAGTTGGTGATAAAGTCCAGAGAATGCATGTCTTCGGCAATGGTAATGCAGTTGCCGTAGCTGTCGCGAATGTCTTTATTGATCCACTGCATCAGCGAAATACCTTCGGGAATGTCATCACCGGGGTTGCCATTGGCTTTCACATTCCGGATGTAGGGTACCATGTCCATCCGCAGGCCATCGATGCGGTAATCCCGCAGCCACATCATCGCATTATCGTGGATGTATTGGCGCACTTCGCCACGGCCGTAGTCGGGACGGGTGTTTCCCCAAGGTGTTTCCGAGCGCCAATCGTTGTAAAAGTAAATGCCGCCGCCGTCGTTTTCTTGCCAGCCGTCGAACTGCCACAGGTCGAGGTCCGACGGACCGAAGTGGTTGTAGACAACATCTAGAATTACGGCGATGCCCGCCTCGTGTGCTGCCTTTACAAATGCCTTCAAGCCATCCGGGCCGCCGTAATCGGATTCTATCGCAAAGGGGCTTGCAGGATTATAGCCCCATGATCGCGAACCAGGGAACTCGGAGCAGGGCATCAGTTCCACTGCGTTGAAGCCCATTTCTTTCAGATAAGGAATACGCTCGATTGCCGTATAAAATGTTCCCACCTGTCCTTCCTCTTTTACATTGAAAGTACCAACATGCAGCTCATAAATCACCACTTCATGCCAGCCGGGCATTTGAAAAGTGACATCCTGCCAGTCGAAAGATCCATGGTTGTATACGAGGCAATTACCCGCAGAATTAGTCATCTTTAAGGCATAGGGATCATTGCGGTGCAGCTCGCCGGCGGGCGTTTTGAGGAAATACTTATATTCGTCCCCTTCCTTCGAATTTTCGACCAGAGCGCCCCACATGCCATTGTCTTCGGATTGCAGCGGGTTGGCGGAGGCATCCCAATTGTTGAAACTTCCTATGACCGAAACGCTTTCGGCATGTGGCGCCCAGACACGGTAATAAACTCCTTCGGGATGGCAGGTGGCACCCATACCTTGGTAATGCTGCTCTGTTTCGGCGACTTCGGTTTCGAGGTTTTCCATATATGGTTTTCAGATTATTGTTATATTTTTGAAAATGAACTGTTGACGTATATGGGCAAAATGCATGCCAGCCGTCAGCAGTCCACAAACTCAACCAACACACTATATCATGCAACCATCCTCCGACGCAGAGAAAATCTGCATCCTCGCGCTTATGCACACGCCCGGGATCGGCGCCGTGACGATCCGTCAACTCATTAGCCACTGCGGCAGCGCTTTCCAGGTCTTTCAGGCCGATTACAAAAAGCTTATCAAGATTCCCAGAATCGGCGATAAGGTCGTGAAATCGGTTTTGAGTAAAAACACATTGGAACTGGCTGAAAGAGAGCTTGCCGAATGCCGCAAAACCGGAGCGCAATTACTTTCCTTCAATGATCCGGATTATCCGGTGCGTCTCCGGGCGCTGTATGATGCGCCTGTTGCCTTATATACAAAAGGCACTACCGATTTCAACTGGCCGCGTACAGTTGGGATCGTAGGTACGCGGAAAATTAGTGAGTACGGGAAGTTGATTACCGAAAATATCATTCGAGATCTGGTGCCTTATCAGCCGCTTGTGGTAAGCGGGTTGGCATATGGTGTGGATATCACTGCACATCGGCATTGTCTGCGGAACAACCTGGCGACGTTAGGTGTGATGGCAAGTGGGCTGGATGTGATCTATCCGGCCCCTCATCAGCGTACTGCTTTCGAAATGCAGGACAATGGCGGAATCGTTACCGAAAACGCGTTAGGGACCAAGCCCGATTTTATGAGATTTCCGGCGCGAAACCGAATTATTGCCGGCCTTAGTGATGTTATCATTGTAGTGGAGTCGGGGCGGACCGGCGGGAGCCTGATCACCGTTGAATTTGCCCAGAATTACCACCGGGAGGTTTTTGCGGTTCCGGGCGCGATCAACGAGGCGCAATCGGAGGGATGTAACTTTTTGATCCGTGATCACAAAGCTTCTATTTTCACGTCGGTAGAAGATATGGCCGAAACTTTGGGGTGGCTCAAAGGAGCGCCGCAAATTGGGTCAGGCGTGATGACAAACGACCCGGTGATCACATTTGAAGGCTTTACACAGGAGGAAGCCCAGGTGCTTTCGCTGTTAAAACAGCGGGGCTCGATGCAGCTCGATGAGCTAGCCTGGCAGTCGGGCATGCATTTGAACAGGCTTGCTTCGCTGCTGCTAAACCTAGAATTCCAGGGGATGGTCCGGTCGATGCCGGGCAAGAAATATGGGTTGATTTAAATGCATGGATAAAAGTATCATTCAGTTAATAAAGGAGGGAGAGGGGCTTACCATCGAGTTTAAAAGGACTGTCGACAGCCCTTTCAAGATTGCCAAAACCATTGTATCCTTTGCCAACACGTCGGGTGGCAATCTGCTGATCGGCGTGGCTGATCATGGTGCTATTATGGGCGTACAGTCAGAGCTGCGCGAGCTACAAAAGCTTGAAAAAGCACTTGTGAAGCTGATAGAGCCGGAATTAGTCGTACAGATCAAGACAGAGAACCTGGACGGCAGGAAGGTTTTGTGGGTGACCGTCAGTGAAAGTGATGACAAGCCGCATCACGCGCTAAATGAGAAAGGGGAGCGCATTATCTATGTTCGCGTCAAAGACAAAAGCATGCCTATTCCCAGGCTGCTGCTTTATAATGGAGTCGATACCGAAACAGAAAAACTACTAGCTACGCGGCACGTCAAAACGCTTATAACATACCTCAAAGAAACAGATTCGGTGACAGCAAAGGCGTTTTCAAAAATCATTAATATCTCCGAAAAGAGGGCCGAGCGAATGTTGCAGGACTTGGCCGCACGACAGATTTTACTGAAACTTTCCAGAGGTAAACCGGAAAGTTTCAGCCTGAAATGGACCGAATAAAAACGCGGTCGGCGCCCCGGATTGCCGGGCGGCCGACCGCATACAACTTTATCGGACTATTAGTTGATACCAACCAGTTCCAGTTCAAAAATAAGGTCCTGACCAGCTAATGGGTGGTTTGCATCCAGCACCACGTACTCCTCAGTCACTTCTCTCACAACAACCGGGATAACCTGGCCACCGTCCTGGTGCATATTCAGTGTTCCTCCGATTTCCAAAGGGATGTCAGCCGGAATCTGTGCACGTTCGAATTTGACGATCATTTCTTCGTTCAACGGCCCGTATGCTTCCTCGTTAGGAATATTGATCGTTTTTTTATCGCCGATTACCATGCCGGTCACACCGTCGTCGAATCCCTTGATGACCTGTCCGCTTCCCAGCGTGAAACTCAAAGGCTCCCGTCCCTCGGAAGAATCAAAAAGTTGCCCGTCCGGTAAGGTACCTTTATAATGTACCAGCACTTTGTCACCAGCCTTTGCCTGACTCATAGTTCTATATTGATTTGGTTAAAAAAGTATTCGTGAAAGGTTTCCCGGAAAGTCTTTCCGCGAAAAAACTTTCACGAATAATGAAAATATAAATTAGTATGCCCGGGCGAAAACCACACGTCCTTTCGACGGTTTGCCCGAGTAAATGCAAACGCCCTCTTCGGCCTCCTGGTCGAGAGGAATACAGCGGATCGTTGCCTTGGTTTCTTCCTTGATCTTATCTTCGGTCTCGGAAGTTCCATCCCAGTGCGCAAGTATAAACCCGCCTTTGGTATCTAGAATACTGTTGAATTCTTCAAACGAGTCAACCTTATAGGTATTCTCTTCGCGGAAAGCCAATGCCTTGTCGTAAATGGCTTGCTGTATATTATCGAGCAGATCCTGAATGTAAGTTGCTATACCTTCGATTGAAACCGTTTCTTTGGTTTTAGTATCGCGGCGCGCTACTTCTACTGTCCCGTTTTCAAGATCACGCCCGCCCATCGCAAGCCTTACAGGCACACCTTTCAGCTCATATTCGGCAAATTTGAAACCAGGTTTGTTGTTATCACTGCTGTCATATTTGACGCTGATGCCCAGCTTTTTAAGCTGCTTTACAATTTCTCCTACTTTTTCGGAAATCTGCGCAAGCTGCTCCTCGTTGCGGTAGATCGGAACGATTACCACCTGGATTGGCGCCAGTTTAGGAGGTAGTACGAGACCTGCGTCATCGGAATGGGCCATCACCAGAGCGCCCATCAGCCGCGTGCTCACGCCCCAGGAAGTTCCCCAAACGTAATCGAGCTTGCCTTCCTTGTCCTGGAATTTTACATCGAATGCGGTTGCGAAGTTCTGGCCCAGGAAGTGGGAAGTACCTGCTTGCAATGCCTTTCCGTCCTGCATCATCGCTTCAATACAATAGGTATCTTCTGCACCCGCAAAACGCTCGTTGGCAGTTTTAACACCCTTTACAACTGGAAGGGCCATCCATTCTTCGGCGAATTGCGCGTAAACTTCCAGCATTTGCTTCGTTTCTGCGATTGCCTCTTGTGAAGTGGAGTGCGCAGTGTGGCCTTCCTGCCAGAGGAATTCGGCCGTACGCAGGAACAGGCGCGTACGCATTTCCCATCGTACCACGTTTGCCCATTGGTTGATCAGCAACGGCAGGTCCCGGTAGGATTGGATCCAGTTTTTGTAGGTGCTCCAAATGACCGTTTCGGAAGTCGGACGCACGATCAGTTCTTCTTCAAGCTTCGCCTCAGGGTCAACGATTACACCTTTGCCGTCAGGATCGTTTTTAAGACGGTAATGCGTCACTACGGCACATTCCTTGGCAAAACCTTCCACGTGTGAAGCCTCTTTGCTCAGGTACGATTTCGGGATGAAAAGTGGAAAATAGGCATTTGTATGGCCTGTTTCCTTGAACATGTCATCCAGCGCGCGCTGCATTTTTTCCCAGATAGAATAACCGTAAGGTTTGATCACCATACAGCCCCTTACCGCCGAGTTTTCGGCCAGGTCGGCGCGTTTCACTAATTCATTGTACCATTCGGAGTAGTTTTCACTTCGTGTTGGCAAGGCTTTACTCATTACTTTGTATTATTTTGGAATTGAAATGGAGTATTACGTTAATCCGAGCCCATTTTTCAAGGCAGTTGCAAAGATAGTTTTTTATGTTAACTTTGGAATTAATGTATAGTTACGCACGTTTACTTCGTATTGGGAACGCCTTTTTTAACTACATTAGCAACAAACTTTTAATCCTTAAAAGCCATGAGTATGTTCAATAAAGCAAAATATTTGTCTTTACTGGTGCTGTTGGGAGCTTGGGGATGTACTTCAAATCAATATGCATCACGATCAGGCGACGGATATGATGATCTCTACGGAGGTAGTTCCGGTGGAGGCCTCGTGTTGACGGACAGGGGTGCAGACCAGGAAGTCTCCCGTCTGGACAATCCGGATTATGCCTACACGGGCAAGAACTCCGAAAACGGTACATCCGATTATTACGACGAAAATTATCTGTCATCCAGAGGTCTTAAGCGTCAGGTTTCGACAGATGTCGGTTACAATGCCGGTTTTGTCGACGGATATAATTCAGCCAGCCTTAATAACCCTTATTACGGTGGTTTGGGCTCGTATTGGCCTGGAAGCTATGCAGGTCTGTCGCTTAACTTCGGTTACGGTGGTTTCAGAATGCGTCCTTCGTTCGGCTTCGGTTACGGGTCGATGTTCGGCTACTCACCATGGGGCTACGGCAGTATGTTGGGTTACGGAGGTATGATGGGCTATGGCTACGATCCATTTGGATACAGTCCATGGGGATATAGTCCTTGGGGTTATAATAGCATGTACGGTTGGGGTGGTGGATATTACGATAGCTTCTATGGTGGTTACGGCTATTCGCCCTGGGCTTACAGCCGCCCTGTTATCGTGATCAATAACCCAGAAAGAGGTATTTCAAGAACTTACGGTCCACGTGTGGTGGATGCGAGCAGAAACCGTGGCAGTGAACGTTACAATTCCAATTTTGTGAACTCTTCACGCTCACGTTCCGAAACTTCAACGAGAGGTAGCCGGGATGGTAACCGTGTGATTTCGGGCGATACATATTCTTCGCCGAGATCGGAACGTTCAGGGCGCGGCAATGCTGTGGCTAACGGGGGCGGAAGAACAAGCGGGGAATCTTACGGCTCCCGCGCCGTAGTGGATGGCGGTAATACTTACTACTCACGTCCGCGATCTGCAAATTCAAGCAATTATTCGTCCGAAGGCGGAAATACCAACGGTGCAAGCTACTATTCGTCTCCTCGTTCTTCGAGAAGCTCTTCTACTTACAGCGCACCGTCATACAATAACAGTACGCCATCGAGGAGCCAGTCGGATTACAGCACGCCGAGTAGAAGCTATTCGACACCAAGAAGTGAATCGTATAGCGCGCCGACCCGTACTTACAGTCAGCCGTCGTACAGTGCTCCTTCCAGAAGTTACAGCGCGCCATCTAGCAGTGGCGGCGGTGGTGGTGGTAGTTCGAGCCGTTCTTCGAGAGGTCCAAGATAATCTACGATTGTCCTGAAACAGAGATAGTCAAGTCAAACCCTGCAAAATGTCATAATTTTGCAGGGTTTTCGTTTAAATTGTATTGAAATAAGTATTAACTGCCATGTCGAAAACATATTCAGGAATTGCGTTCCTATTTTCGCTGCTCGCATCATCTGCGGCATTTGCCCAATACGCTACCGACGCGCTTCGCTATTCAGAAATTAATCAAACCGGGTCAGCCCGTTTCCAGGGACTCGGTGGAAACCATGCGTCTATCGGAGGTGACCCAAGTTCCATTCACGGTAACCCAGCTGGTTTGGGTTTTTATACCAGGTCGGAGCTCACGCTTAGCCCGGCAGTAACGATCGCAGGTACTAAATCCAACTACCTTGGAAATGACACCAAAGAGAGCAGTAGCCTATTTAACATTCCCCAGGCCTCGGTTGTGTTCGCCAGCCAGCCGGGATTTCAGCGTAAGTGGAAGCGGTCAGCGTTCGGGATTTCATTCTCCCGGCAACAGTCATTTCAGAACGGATACACCTACGGTGGGCGCAATAACAACAGTGCTTACATCGATAATGTCTTGGAGAATATCAATAATGCGAATCCCCGATATACCACAGATGAGCTCTCGAAAGGTTTGCAAAACGGCACGAATGGAGAACAAATTGCAAACTCGTTGCCAGCGGCGTATTATCATATGTATCTGATCAATCCTACAACGCCAGACGGGTCTCCATTCCAAGCCATCGACGATAGGAGTGTAGTAGACCAGACAGGCACATTTACCTCCAAAGGCGCTACTTCGCAATGGACCCTGGCCTACGCTGGAAACTTGAACGACAAGTTTTATCTGGGTGGTAATATTGGTTTCAGTCGGATCAGGTACGAATATTCGAATACATTCAGTGACGATTATGTCAATAGTCCGGCATTGACCTATATTGATCAGTTTGAGGACTTTACGGTCCGGGGGAGTGGCGTCAACCTCTCGTTGGGCGCTATTTATAGGTTCAATCCCATGTTCCAGATCGGGGGAACGCTTATAAGCCCGACTTTCAGTGCGATTAAGGAGACTTATAGCCAAAGCGTAGGCGCGGGATATGTCAACGGAAAGGTAAAGGATGCCGATGGAAAGTTGATAACGCCTCCTTACACTTCGCTTGCTGTTGTTCCCAATGATTTTGAGTACAACCTGATAGGCCCCATACGCGGCAATTTTGGTGCCACGGTGTTATTTCAAAACAAGGGCTTTCTGACAGCCACAGTGGAATATGCGGGTTACAGTGAGATGCGGCTGAGAACCAGCTTCCTAGATGCCGACGGCAACCGGAATTTTAAGAACGATAAAAATGCGGAAGTGAAAGATACTTTCCGCAATACGGTCAATTTCAGATTGGGCGGTGAAGTCAGGGCAAATATCTTCCGGGCAAGGATCGGAGGTGCGTACATTTCGGACCCTTACCTGACGCGCGACGACGGCATCGATCGAAGTAAAATTCTGGCTTCGGCGGGTGTAGGTGTGCGTACGGACCGCTTTTTTGTGGATTTGACAGGAACCTTTACGACTTACAAGTCGGCCTATACGCCCTATTATCTCAACAATCCCAACAACTATGCATCCGTCGAGATTACCAACCGCCCGGTAAATGTAATGGTGACAGGCGGCGTGTTCTTCTAATCCTATTTTGTAGAGCCTATAATCGTAAAAACCTGTGGTGAGCAGGTTTTTACGATTATAGCAAAGGTGTGAGTATTTCCAGCAAATGGCTGACGTCTATTTCTCCTTTCAATGTAAAATCAGCCTGCGAGTAGTAGGGGAGCCTATCGGTAATGCGGCTTTGCAATGTATCGACAAGTGAAGTTGCACCGGACAGGATGGGGCGGTCGTCTTTGCCGTGGTTTTCGATCCTTCTTGCGAGATCTTCCGCAGGAACATCCAGGAAAATGCTGACGCCCATTTCCCGGATCAGTTTCATATTGTCGAAAAAGCACGGTGTTCCTCCACCGGAGGCCAGTACAATACCTTTTTGGGAAGAGGTTTCTTTCAAAATCCTGCTTTCGACTTCCCTGAAATAGGGTTCCCCCTTTTGCGCGAAAATGGCAGAAATCTCCATTCCCTGATCTTTCTCGATCAGCTTATCAAGATCTGCGAATTGGTAGTTCAATGCCCGGGCGAGCTTTTTGCCCAAAGTTGTTTTGCCGGATGACATCATTCCGACTAGGATAATATTCTTCATCTGGGTTGGTGTAGGGCATTATTTGACAAGATCCACCACTTCTTCGGCGGTAGGCGTGTCGTTGTAGTGCCATTTGCCTTTTACAACGCCGTCTTTCAACAGCCACAAGCCGGGGTTTGACCGGGAAATGGTTTTCAAGACAGTCGCGTCGACATAATAATAGGGCGCGGTTAGCTGGTGCTGCGAAAGGAAGTTTGCTATGTCTGCGCTGTTGCCCGAGGTGAGGATGACCGGCTCCACACCCTTGCTTTTGACCGCGTTGATGAGCTTGTTGATATCCGGCAACGCAGCAGTGTTAATGTCCGTCAGGCTTTTAATGATCAAAAAGAGCTTTTTGCCCTGGAATGTACCTTCGGTGAAATCGCCGGCATCGTTCCAGACTTTGTAATCGGTGATCTTGGGCTTGGCGTCCTCGTTGAGAACCACCATTTCCGTGAATTTTAGCGTAGTGTCACTCGGATACTGCTCATATTTAACTGTTTTGCCGTCTTTTTCAAAAATATACAAATAGCGTAGCGGCTCCGAAGGCTTCATCTGCGCGGGAATGCTGGCACCCACCCGGTAGGGCAGCATATCTACAATAGGTAAATGCCTTAATGAATACACGGCGACACCCAGCGAAACCAGCGTAGAAATCACCACGATGATACCGGTAGGATAGGATTTGAATTTTTTCCTGTAATATACGATTACCAATATCAGCCCCAGCAGGAATATATCCTTGCCAAACGAGGTCCACGGCGTGAGTTTAATCGCCGCACCGAAGCAGCCGCAGTCGGTCACCTTATTGAAATAGGCCGAGTAGAATGTTAGGAATGTGAAAAAGACAATGATCGCCAGCAGCAGCCAGGATATTGTTCTGGGCTTGTAAGCGACCAGCAGCGCAATGCCCAAAACCACCTCGGCCGTGCAAAGGAAAACCGAGAAATACAGCGCCAGCGGCACGAGTGCCATGAAAAAATCATGCAATGCGGGAAGATCGGTCGCGAAAACCTCAAAGTATTCTTCCAGTTTATACTGTGTCCCGATCGGGTCATTCAGCTTGATTATTCCGGAAAAAATGAAGAGTAATCCTACTACAACTCGTGAGATCTGGGCAAAGATTTTCATTGCAGGTTAGACGGCGGTTTGGAGTGTCTTGTTAATTGGTTTTTAAGGCATTCGATTTGATCAGGCAGAATACCGAATAGTTGATTATATCCTGGTAGCCAGCTTTTACACCCTCGGAAACTAGGGTAAGTCCCTGATTGTCTTCGATTTGCTTGATCCTTAGAAGTTTCATGAGAATGATGTCGGTCATGGAGCTCACACGCATGTCGCGCCACGCTTCGCCATAATCATGATTTTTATTAAACAACAATTCCTTTACTTCGTTCACCTGCTGATTGTAAACAATTGTTAATGCCGAATCGTCGATCGGTCGTTGTTCCTCTGCCGCGCCGATCTGGATCAGTGCCATCACGCAATAATTGATGATCCCGATGAACTCCGAAGACACATCCTCATTCACTTTCTGCACGCCTTTGTCCTGGATGGTACGGATGCGCTGGGCTTTGATAAAGATCTGATCTGTAATGGAAGGGAGCCGCAGGATGCGCCAGGATGTTCCGTAGTCCTTGTTTTTTTTTGTAAAAAGATCTTGGCAATACTGAATGATTTCCTGATATTCCGATTCTGTGGATTTCACTGTTTCAAATGAGTTAGAGACTTTCAGACGGTAGGAAGAGAATGCTTTGATATTCATTCCTTTGCCTGTTTTTGAAAAGAATTTATGCTGCAAGTTAGTAAAAAAACGCTCAATATCCGGGGCACACTGCTCGATCTGTCGGCGCCTCTGGTGATGGGCATTATCAATATCACTCCCGACTCGTTTTACTCCGGGAGTCGGGTGGTTTCGTCGGATCAGATTGTCGAAAAAGCTGGTCAAATGGTGTTGGACGGGGCGGCAATGCTCGACATTGGCGGCTACTCCACACGCCCGGGAGCCCGCGATGTGAGCGTCGGGGAGGAGGGCGATCGTATCGAATCGGCGGTGGAACCACTAGCTAAGTATTTTCCCGACCTGATCATTTCTGTTGATACCTTTCGGGCCGAAGTGGCCGAAAGAGGCATTGGCAAAGGCGCCCATGTCGTTAATGATGTCGCCGGCGGCACCCTCGATGATGCAATGTTTGAGACTGTCGCCCGTCTGCGCGTACCGTACATATTAATGCATATGCGCGGGACGCCGCAAACAATGAACCAACTGACAGCCTACGAGCGCCTGGTGCCGGATATTCTAAGGGATTTGAGGCAAAAAGCGGCGGTTCTGCAAAGCAAAGGAGTTGGCGACCTGATCATCGATCCGGGCTTCGGTTTTGCGAAAACCATCGCACAGAATTTCGAGCTGATGCGGGAGCTGGACCAATTTAAATTGCTCGGTTACCCGGTACTGGTGGGCATTTCACGCAAGACGACAATTTATAAAACACTTAATATTTCGCCAGAGGAATCGTTAAATGGCACAACGGTGCTCAATACCCTTGCGTTGGAGCGGGGGGTGTCGATCTTGCGCGTGCACGATGTGAAGCCGGCCGTGGAAGCGGTAAAACTATGGATGGCCGCCGGTAACTATCCAAATTAAAATAGTAATTTAGTCGCTCTAAAATATCACCTTTCGTATGCGTGTGGGTTTTCTGAACATCAATTGGGCTGATATCCTGGATGTTTTTTTAGTGTCCATTCTTCTTTATCAGGTATATACCCTTGTTCGGGGAAGTATTGCAAGCCGGGTTTTTCTGGGGTATTTGTTTGTATATGTCTTCTACCTGGTCGTTAAAGGGCTTGGCCTGGGCCTGCTGACGGCCATCCTGCAATACTTTATGGGCGTGGGAGCAGTAGCTTTGATCGTGATTTTCCAACAGGAGATCCGCCGCTTTCTTCTGATCATTGGAAAATCGACGATTTACACCAACAATGGTTTTCTTAAAAAGATCATCGGCAGCTCGATGCTGGATTTCAAGGTCAAGAACCTGAAAGAAGTGATCGACGCAAGCAAGACGATCGCCGCTAATTTCACCGGTGCGCTGATTGTATTGAACAAGCGTGATGATCTGGGTAAATATGTGGAAACCGGAGAGATGCTGGATGCGAGGGTTTCCAAGCCGTTGCTCGTGTCCCTTTTTAATCAATATAGCGAGCTGCACGATGGTGCGGTGATAATTGTCGACGGCGTTTTGAAAGCTGCGCGCTGCGTATTGCCCGTCGCCGACGGAGTAGACGTGCCTTCTTCATTGGGTTTTCGGCACCGGGCAGCAATGGGCATGAGTGAGGCTACCGACGCGATTGTGATCGTGATCTCAGAGCAAACCGGTAAGATATCGCTGGCAGTAGAGGGCGAGCTTCATAGCAATATTCCCTATAACGAGCTCGAATCCCGTATAGAGGAGTATCTGGCTTCGGATGTTCAGCGTATGCCGAAGTAGATTATTTAAGTTGAAAATATATTTTGAAAGGAAATTTGGCGTTTTGAGTTGCAATTTCTATTTTTGCAGACTGAAATGAGAAATAGAAAAATATTCATTACCAATGGCAAATCATAAATCAGCTTTAAAAAGAATCCGCGCTAACGAGACTAAGCGTTTGCGTAATCGTTACCAGCACAAGACTACTCGTTCATACATCAAGAAATTGCGTGAAACGTCTGATAAGGCAGTAGCTGTTGAAGTATACAAAACTGTATCTTCAATGTTGGACCGTTTGGCGAAGAAAAATATCATCCACAAGAAGAAAGCTTCTAACCAGAAGTCTAAACTGGCGAAATTCGTCAACGGACTTGCTGTTGCAGCGTAATTTTTACTTCCTGTGATCCGAAACCCCGGCAAATGCTTGCCGGGGTTTTTCTTTTTATTGTATATTGCGAATTCTGAAAAGAACCTTGCAGGGTATAAATGTCCCTGCAAGGTTCTTTTTGATGTAAACTCAAATTGTTCAAACCACCTAAAACTTAAATTCTTTTCTATGAAAAAAGTTGCATTCTTTGCTGGTTTGGCTGCGTTGGGAAGCATCCCGGCGATAGCCCAATCACCCATTACATTCAATGCACGGGGCTTGGTAGTAGTGTCTGATGCCGATTTGGCAGCTTCTGCATTGGTGGATGGGAAGCTATTAAGAGACAACACATCAAAAGACCAACTCACGACCATCAAGTTTCCGGTGGAAAGAGGAAGCAGAGGCCTGGGGACTGCCCTGGTTTCCAATTCAGCGCTGGGTTATTCCAAAACGCTGGCCGTGTCCCCGACGGGAACCCTCGCATTTGTGCTTGAAAACCGGATCAGACCCGAAGACGGGGTAGGTGAGTATAAAGACCTGTCAAAAGATTTCCCCGCAGGAGAAAAGCTGTTTGTGGTCGATATCAGTAATCTGGCGGCACCGAAAGCTAAGTTCGGCTTCCCGGTTGGTAAAAAGCCGACGGCTATTGATGTCAACAAGAACGAGCTGATTCTCTCTACCAGCGATACCGGCAAAGAACTGGTGTTTATTGAGGCTGGCCCGGACGGTAAGCCGGCGCGTTTTTTGAACCTGCCTGCGGCATTAGATACGACTAGTCGGATTATAGACGTTTCGTGGCATCCATCAGGCGATTTCATTGCATTTACCCTCGATAATTCCAATGAAGTTGGCTTGTACAAAGTGATTCGTGAGGCAGGCAAGCTGAAAAACGTGGAGATGGTAGGAAAGCCGGTAAAAGTGGGTGTTGATCCTTCTTTCGGAAAATTCACCGCCGACGGAAAGCATTATCTTGTTCTTGACACAAAAGGCGCGCAAGGAAAAGGTGCTGGGGAAGGGGAAGTCATTGTGGTTGATTTCTCCATGGATGGCGCCGTTGAGCACAAAGTGTCCGGACAAGCACCGGCAGGTCTGAATACCGGTTCGTTTGCATTGAGTCCCGATGGTACATTGCTTGTAACCGCGAACGCAGGCAAAAGTGGCTCGCCATGGGCGGAAGCAGGCGCTGGCACAGGCGCTTCACTCTCATTGTATAAAATAGCTGCCACCGGCGCGTTGACAAAAGTGGCCGATTATCCATTCGATGGCATTTATCCGCAAAGCGTAGCATTCGATAAGGACGGCTCCAACCTGGCAGTTTCTGTATTTGAATACCTCGAATACGGCAGCGGTAATGGTGGCGTCGAATTCTGGTCGGTAAGCAAAGGCGATACGCCGGCTTTGAAAAAGCAGGGGGCAAAAGTGAGTGTGGCCAAAGGGGCACACACATTGCGCGTGATCCCTTGATCAGTAGCAAATAGCCCATTTTAATAGGCAGGCCGGTATGTTACCGGCCTGTTTTGTTTGTATTTAGTCCTCCCAAGGATGCTAAATCAGACCGATTTTTGTAATTTTGCGGTCTCATTCATAAATAATCAATTTACAGATGATTACGGTTCAGAACGTATCGCTGCGATACGGTAAAAGGGTATTGTTCGATGAAGTAAATATAAAGTTTGTCCCTGGTAACTGTTATGGCGTAATTGGTGCCAACGGAGCCGGGAAATCAACATTTTTGAAGATTCTTTCAGGTGAAATCGAGCCGCAGACAGGGAATGTAAGCATGAACCCCGGCGAACGGATGACGTTCCTCAAACAGGACCAGTTCGAATTCGACGCCTATTCTGTGATGGATACGGTGATCCTCGGTCACGAGCGCCTTTACAAAATAATGAAGGAGCGTGAGGCGATTTATGAAAAGGAAGAATTTACCGACGCTGACGGCGAAAAAGCGGCTGAACTCGAAGCCGAATTCGCCGATCTGAATGGCTGGGAGGCTGAAACCGAAGCTGCACAACTTCTGAGTGGCCTTAGCCTGGGCGAAGATCTGCACCATTCGCTGATGGCCGACCTGAATGCGAACGATAAAGTGCGCGTGCTGCTCGCGCAAGCACTTTTCGGTAACCCCGATGTGCTCTTGCTCGATGAGCCTACCAACAACCTTGACGTTGAAACGGTATTGTGGCTGGAAAACTTCCTGGCAGACTTCAAAAATACGGTAATCGTGGTTTCCCACGACCGTCACTTCCTCGATGAAGTTTGTACACACGTAGTGGATATCGATTTCAGCAAAGTACAGATGTTCTCTGGTAACTATTCATTCTGGTACCAATCGAGCCAACTTGCATTGAAGCAGCGCCAGGATGCCAATAAAAAGTCGGAGGACAAGCGCAAGGAATTGGAGGAGTTTATCCGCCGGTTCAGCGCGAATGCCTCTAAGTCGAAGCAGGCTACGTCCCGTGCCAAGCTTTTGGAAAAACTTACTGTGGATGATATCAAGCCTTCGTCCCGTAAATATCCTTATATCGCTTTCAAATCGGAGCGTGAGGTGGGTGACCAGATTCTCCGCGTGGAAGGTCTTTCAAAAACTGCCGAAGACGGTACCAAGCTGTTCGATAACCTTACCTTTACCATTAATAAAGGCGATAAAATTGCATTTGTGAGCCGCAATGTAATGGCGATCAGTGCATTGTTTGACATTGTGAGTGAAGTGGATAAGGCTGATAAAGGAGATTTCACCTGGGGGGTTACCATTACGAAATCCTACTTCCCGAAAGATCCCGGACAGTTCTTTGATGTAGATTTAAATCTGGTAGACTGGCTGCGTCAATATTCCGACGAAAAAGACGAAAGCTTCATCCGGGGCTTCCTGGGCCGGATGCTTTTCTCTGGTGAGGAGTCGTTGAAAAAGGCGAAAGTACTTTCAGGAGGCGAGAAAGTGCGTTGTATGCTCTCGCGTACAATGCTCTCGGGTGCGAACGCATTGGTACTCGATGACCCAACCAATCACCTCGACCTCGAATCGATCACGGCCTTGAACAACGGGCTGATCGACTTTACGGGCGCATTGCTGTTCTATTCTCACGACCACCAGTTCGTCGAAACCGTTGCAAACCGCATTATCGAGATCGGACCTAAAGGCATTCTCGACAAGCTGATGACTTACGACGAGTTCCTGACCGACGAGACCGTGAAAGAGCAGCGTCAGAAGTTGTATTGATTTTCAGTCGGGAGACCACTCTGCGGTCGCCTATAAAAACGAACGCCCCGTTTCGAAACGGGGCGTTCGTTTTTATACAAGAAGATATTATTCTCAAAAAATAGAGAGTTGCTTGTCGGTTTTTTGCGTCAGTACCGCGTAAGAGCTTGGTTTAATACCCCTTAAAAAAGGTACCATATTTAACAATGCGAATTTGATTTTCGTAATGTAATACGCCGATTTATTCTTCCCATAAAGCAGTTTTAACACATCATCGTGATAGAAGTAGTTAATATCATCTTTCACTTCAAAGTTTTCCGACTTCAACAAAAACCGGAACAATGAAGGTGTGTAAATATTAATGTGTCCGTACGAGAGGAAATGCGTCAGCTTCCGGTCCACATAGAACGAAAAGTCTATGGGTACTTCAAAAATCTGGTATTTCGATACCCTTTTGATTTCCCGCAGTAACATTCTCTCATGCTCCACGTGCTCCAATACGTGCGAGCACACGACCAGGTCAAAATGATTATCGGGGTAAGGAATCTGGTATCCGTCGAACAAGAGAACATCGTGAAGGTTTTTGATGTTCTTGGACTTGATCTGCTCGATCCCGCTTTCGGAAATTTCAATGCAATTGAGGTCGTCGCAAAAATTGAGTTGCGATAACCAGTTAAGCACACTTCCCTCACCCGCACCGACTTCCAGCACATTTTTGAATTGAATTGATTTAGACAACTCGATGATATTAAGCGCCTTATAACGCGCACCAGTGTTGCGCCATTTTACAGAACCTTCATTGTACTGGCTTGAATAGGAGTCTTTTATGTTTTCAGATAACTGCATGTGTAGAATGTCGAGTTTGCCTCAAAGTTAAGAAAAGTGCGCCATTGACATTCAATGGCGCACTGCTTACTCCCAACATTTTCAACGGGAACCCTTAATCGTAGCTCAAACCGTATTGTTTCAGTACATCTTCGGGTACACCTTCCCACACATTAGGCGTGTTACCTTTGTAACCAAGATCAGCGATACCGATTTTTGAGGTGTAGAAACCGGAAGCTGTCAGGTTACGCATAAAATTGAAGAATGCCACACCCTGGCTGTGGATCGGTTTTGCTTTCTCAGGATACGCAATATCATCCACGATCTGAATCTGCTGTGCCTTGGTAGCGAGTGTAAATCCCTTGCCGAAGCGGTTGAGCGATTCTCTTTCGAGCCATCTCAAACCTCCGCGCAATGGCGTTTGGTGTTGAGGCATATCCTTGACGATGAAGTCGATAAACTCGACCACACCTGCCTGCGATGCGCTCGGGGATTTGTCGTCGGCCGGGATGATAATGTCCACCAAAACCTTGATCGTAGCCAGCTCTGCTACCGTCAGGAACTTCTCCTTAGCTAGTTTGGCATCACGGATTGCTTCCTCCTTCGTCCTTCCTCCCGGAATTTTAAGCGGGGTTTCCGGCGGGTTTTGCGTGTCGAGCTCACGTTGCTCGGCAAGGGCCACCTGCGGGCTTAACGCCACCATTCCCAGGGAGCTCAATGTCAATGACTTTAATGAATCTCTGCGTTTCATATGAGTATGATTTGAACAGGGTTCAAATGTTAAATATTTTTCTGTTTAACCTGATTGATAATGTATTCCGAAGCACGCATCGATAGCGCCAGGATAGTCCAGGTCGGGTTTTTATCGGCCTGTGAGACGAACGAACCGCCGTCTACGACAAAAACGTTCTTGGCATCGTGTGCCTGCGAGAATTTGTTCAATGCGGAAGTTTTCGGATCGTCGCCCATGCGCACGGTTCCTACTTCGTGAATGATACGTCCTGGTGCTGCCAGGCCGTAGTTGGTATCTGCGCCCGGTTTGGTTCCGTTCGCTACGCCACCCAGCGCGTGGATCATCTCCTCGAAAGTATCGTGCATGTGCTTTGCCTGTTTGATTTCATAATCAGACCATTTGTAATGGAAACGCAGTACAGGAATACCGAATTTATCCACAACATTCGGGTCGATCTCGCAGTAGTTATTATAATCAGGCACCGCCTCACCGCGACCGGCCATACCGATGTTGGCGCCATAGAAACGACGGTAATCTTCTTTCAGCGAGGAGCCGTAGCCGCCTGCCGCTTTGGTTACACCATCTTTGGTCGGATACTTGCCATTCAGGTTTTCAATGCCTGAACCGAAACCGTAGCTCGGCATACCCATACCGCCTCCATACTCGATGTGGTAACCGCGTGGGAAGTCGAGTTTTTTGTTGTCAAGCCACCAGGGAGTGTACACGTGCATACCGCCTACGCCATCCTCATTGTAACGCTTGCGGTCCATCAGGTGAGGCAGGAATGCGCCGCGTGAAGCACCGGTCGAGTCGTGCAGGTAGTGGCCTACCACGCCGCTTGAATTCGCCAGACCATTTGGATGGCGGGCTGATTTCGAGTTGAGCAGCAGACGTGAAGATTCCGCGGCACTCGCTGCGAGTACGACAACTTTTGCTTTGATCGTATGCTCGGTCAGTTTTTCACGGTCGATGTAGGAAACGCCTGTTGCCAAGCCTGTCGTTTGATCGGTAAGTACCTCGCGGCACATGGCATTGTTGATCAAGGTTACGTTACCGGTTTTGATCGCAGGGATACACAATACCGACGAGGAGGAGAAATCCGCATATGCCTGGCAAGCGCGTGAGCATTGGCTGCAATAGAAACAAACCCCGCGCTGGTCGTTAATAGGCTTGGTAAGGATCGACAGACGCGAGGGAATTACCGGAATATTTGCCTTTTTACCTGCCTGTTTCAGGAAAAGCTCGTGCAGGCGCGGCTTCGGCGGAGGTAGGAAGATTCCGTCCGGTTCGTTATC
Source organism: Dyadobacter sp. 22481 (assembly GCF_052044875.1). Taxonomy (NCBI): domain Bacteria; kingdom Pseudomonadati; phylum Bacteroidota; class Cytophagia; order Cytophagales; family Spirosomataceae; genus Dyadobacter; species Dyadobacter sp. 22481. Next base: position 2,393,581 of record NZ_JBQENV010000001.1, on the reverse strand, counting down.
AAGGCCTTCGACGGTGCCAAAAACCCCAATCAACTTATCGACCTGGTCATAATAAGGCTTTACATCGTCGTAGCTGATCGGCCAGTCATCGCCGAGCCCGTCAATGCTTTTTCTTTTGAAGTCTTTTGGTCCGAAACGCAGGGAAATACGGCCCCAGTGGTTGGTCCGGCCACCAAGCATCCGGGACCTGAACCAGTCGAATTGCGTTCCGTTCTTGCGTGTATAGGGTTCTCCCTCGATTTCCCAACCTCCCCAGGCAGCATCGAAATCACCGAAAGGGCGGTGGGTACTGGCACCACGACGGGGCGATTCGTACGGCCATTTCAGCTGGGTAATGTATTTTGGATCGGCAGGATCGAAATATCCACCTGCTTCCAAAAGAGCCACCTTGGCACCCGCTTTCGCAAGTTGATAAGCTGCCATTCCGCCTCCCGCGCCCGAGCCGATGATGGCGACGTCGAAAACGGCAGGTTGTTCTTTGATTTGAAACATAGTAAAGGGTTGTTTAGATAGTACTATTTAACCAATAAATATAAACACGTATCAGGTAACGGAGCGCCTACTTTCAGACATTCAAGGTCTATTTAAAAACAATCTAAATGCGGATACTCGGATTTCTTCCGCGCCGCCGTATTTTTGTATTTTTAAAACAGAATCATACTTTGGCAGTTACGGGCAGCGACCTTCATGTCGCAAAAGAATTTCTGATAAAAGGCGAATTAGTAGCCATTCCTACCGAAACCGTGTACGGGCTGGCGGGCAATGCATTGAACGAAAAAGCAGTACTTTCTATTTTCGAAGCAAAGAACCGGCCCGCATTCGATCCGCTCATTATTCATACTGATTCGATCGAGAAAGCGGCTATTTACGTTTCGGACATCCCCGAAAAAGCGCGGGTACTCGCCAGCCGTTTTTGGCCCGGGCCGCTGACTTTGCTGCTGCCCAAAAGGGACATCGTGCCGGACCTGGTTACCTCGGGGCTGGATACGGTTGCCGTACGAATTCCTAACCATCCGCTGACGTTGGAGTTGCTCTCTCAGCTAAGTTTTCCCCTTGCCGCTCCGAGTGCAAACCCATTCGGATACATCAGTCCTACCAAACCTGAACACGTCAATCAGCAGCTCGGCGACCGCATTCCCTACATTCTGGACGGCGGAGAGTGCGAGGTAGGGATCGAGTCGACAATATTGGGTTTTGAAAATGATGAAACGATTGTCTACAGGCTGGGTGGGCTTGATATCAATGAAATCGAATCGCTGATAGGGCCGGTGGTGCTGATGCCGCATTCTACGTCCGACCCGAAGGCGCCGGGAATGCTCAAAAGCCACTACGCCCCGCGAAAGCCATTACATTTATATAGAAGGGATGATATTGTGCCAGGCGGTGCCGAAACAGGCTACCTGATGTTTGACCGGTACCTGGAAGGGGCCGACCGGGAATACCAGCGCCTGCTCAGCCCGAACCGCGATCTGAAAGAGGCGGCACATAACCTGTTCGCATATCTGCGCGAGCTGGATACGCTACCCGTTTCAGAAATCAAAGTAGAGCTGGTGCCTTCCAGCGGGCTCGGACTGGCTATTAATGACCGCCTGCAACGCGCTTCCGTGCCTGCCTGACAGGGGCTATTTGAAAAATTGCTGGTGAAAATTCATCAGGAAAACTTCGTCGGTGGCGCGGGTAATTGCCGTATAAAGCCACCTGATAAATTCGGTGTTGATCTGTTCCTCTGGCAAATACCCCTGATCGATAAACACTGCGCTCCACTGGCCGCCCTGCGCCTTGTGGCACGTAAGGGCGTAAGCGAACTTGACCTGCAATGCATTCAGATAAGGGTCTTTTCGCAACGCCTCGACGCGGTCTTTTTTAGATTTAATATAGAAATAATCCTGCTGCACGCTTTCGTAGAGCTTCTTATTATCTTCTGCGGACATCGATGCCGAGGGAGAGTGCAATGTGTCCAGGAAAATCTTCGCGTCGAATTCGGGTTGTTTTTCGTAGTCGGTCAATCGCAGCGTTACGTCTGCGAAACGGAAACCGTGTATTTCCTGTGTTTTGCGGATTTTCAAAAGCTCCACAAAATCACCATTTGCGATGAAACCGGCAGGAGAGTCTTCGTCCAGGATATTGTAGTTGTTGCGCACAACCATTAGCCTGTCGCCGGCATCGAGCTCGTCTTCCGAGAAATTAATCACCCGCCGGATGTACTCATTATATTGAACCGCCGATTTGTTTGAACGTGTCAGGATAATGGAGTTCTCAGTCCCATATTTATCGTAGGCGTACCGTAGGCCTTCTTCCAGCTTTTCGCCGGTCATTTTAAAAACATCGCGGAAGGAGCGGGTGGTAATATGAATATCCGCCGCCCCGGCACTGAGTTGACTGCGCAATTGGGTCGCATTGAAAAGAATACCCGATTGCTCGTCCTGGCGCATGACCTCCTTTAATTCCTCCTGAAAAACAGACATATAAAATGTTCTTTCCAGATAATCACCGTCCAGCGCCGGGCTCAGCTCCTTTCCGACTGGCGGCAGCTGCGCGGTATCACCCACAAGCATCAGCTTGTTGCCCGGGTTTTCGAATACAAATTCAACCAGATCCGCCAGCAGGCTTCGACTTCCGAAATCAGCTTCGTCGGTAATCATGGATGCCTCATCGACGATGAAAAGGGTGTTATCGTGGTAATTTTTCTGCCGTTGGAAAGTTAATGTGCCCGAAAATGCATCGGCGGTTTGTTTGTAAATCTTCTTGTGGATCGTGAGCGCGATCTTTTCAGAGTAACCCGACATTACCTTCGCCGCCCGGCCGGTGGGCGCCAGGAGTACCGATTTATACCCGAAGTTTTTAAGGACTTTGATAAGTGTGCTGATGATCGTGGTTTTGCCCGTTCCCGCATATCCTTTGAGCAAAAAACAATCCCGGTAACGTTCCAGGCCCTTTTCTTCGACAAGGAAATTATTGGTCAGCTCAAAGAAGCGAAGCTGCCCGTCGGTAGGTTTGAAAGGGAATTGTCTGCGCAGTAATTGGGAAGGCAAAAGTTTGTCGGTGTCCATGGAACGAATCTAGCGCAAGGATTTTGAATATCAAAAACGGGATTTTTTTACAAAATAATACTCAGAATTTATTGGATTTTAATAGGCTAAATCCATATATTAGACTCCCTTATCTGAAAATCCCCAAACCTAAACATCTATGCTGGTACAACATGTAATGGGCAACAAGCCTGTCAATGCGATTTGGTCGGTTACGCAGGACAACACAGTGTTTGAGGCTCTGGAACTCATGGCCGAGAAGAACATTGGGGCAGTTTTGGTAATTGAAGATAATGAATTGATCGGTATCTTCTCCGAGCGCGACTATGCCAGGAAAGTGATATTACTCGGACGCGGCTCGAAAGATACGCTGATCCGCGACGTAATGACCAGTAGGGTGATTACCGTGGAGACGGACGAGAAAATCGAGGAGTGTATGCAGATCATGTCCGACAAGCATATTCGCCACCTGCCCGTGAATCGCGATGGTCAGCTAGTCGGTATTATTTCGATCAACGACATCGTTTCCGCGATCATTAACGAGCAGAAAGAGCATATTAATACCCTCGAAAGCTATATCTCCGGAAGCCCGTACTCCTGAGCGCCGGCCCATTTTACTGAAAGGCCGTCGTTGACCAACCCGTACCGCAATGCGGAAAGTGGGGCGGGATAATTATGTCTTGCCTATTCTGGACGGTTGGTTATCTTTGCCCGTGCAACAAAACAAGCTTTGCAGACCTTAAACGCAGACATAGGAACTATTTTTGGCGGCTCCGTACGTGTACGCGTGTGTGGGATTTGCATTGACGGGGACCGCATACTGCTTGTTAACCACGCGCTTTACGGCCCTGATGATGCGTTCTGGTCGCCCCCGGGCGGTGGCGTGTACTTCGGTGAAATGGCCGAGCACGCATTAGCCCGCGAGTTCCGGGAGGAGACCGGTTTGGAGGTTACAATAGGGGAGTTGCTGTTTGTGAATGAGCATATTGGCGACTCGCTGCACGCGGTGGAGCTGTTTTTTGCAATTAGATCCTTCACGGGCACGATAGCTTCCGGATTCGACCCGGAGCTGGCGGCCGATGGGCAGATTATCCGGGACGTCCGGTTTTTATCATGGGAAGAAATTCAGACATATGAACCGCAGCAGCGGCACAGGATTCTGAATATAGCCGGTTCGCTGGCAGGGATTTTTAAGTTGAAGAACTATATTACCGGCGATCAAAACCCGGCTTGACCTATAAACAACACCACCCCACGACGTGGCAAATTCTGAAAACCAGTTAATTGAAGTTATTCCGACGCTGTTGGTAGGAGACAATTCCTTTGATGCGGCAAGCATACCGCTCTGTACGCTCTGTGTTGAGCTGGACGAGCGGCGTATCCGCTTCTGCATTGTCAGGGATGAAAACATGGAATGTATCTGGTTGGAAGACTATTTCTTTGAGAATGCGCTGACTCCCGCCGAAATCTTCGAGCGGCTGAAACGGATTTTTAGCGGGCATTTGTCGTGGTCGTCCAACAACTGGAAGAACGTGCGTGTGACGGTGAACTCGCATGCATTCACGCTGGTGCCAAACGTGCTATTTAAGCCGGAGTCTGCTTATGAATATCTGTCGTTTGCATTAGGCAATCCGGTTTCCAAGCACGAGAAAGTGCTCTGGCATGACCTGCCGTTGGTACACGCGCAAAATGTTTTCAGCATTCAGGAATTGTGGTACGACTGGGTCGTGAACCACTTCAGCGCCTCGACGGTAACCTTCTACCACCTGACGAGCGCCCTGGCGATTGGTTCGCTGGTGAACCACGTGGAGCACCAGGAAATGCGGATGATGTCTTTGTATTTCGAAAAGGACCATTTCACATTGGTGGTCAGCGAAAGCCAGCAGCTGATGCTTTGCAACCGTTTTAAATATGCCCAGGTTCAGGAACTTGCTTATATCATCCTGTTCACGTTGAGCCAGTTGAATATCCTGCCGGAGGAAATAAAGGTTCTTTGTTACGGAGAAATTACGCCTGCGACGGATTCCTACCAGGAGCTTTCGCGGTTTTTCCCGAACTTGCATATGGGTACCCGGCCTACAACACTCAGGTACAGCCCGCAATGCGCGGAAGTGCCTGGTCACAGGTACTTCGGTTTGTTCAATACTTATCTCATATCTTCCTAATAAAGGCCTCCTATGACACGTGTTGCATTATTTCCGGGATCGTTCGATCCATTCACAAAGGGGCATGAAGATATCGTCCTGCGGGGGCTGCGCCTGTTTGACCAGGTGGTGATCGGAATCGGTAACAACGCGACGAAAAAGCGCTATTTTCCGCTCGAAGTCATGCAGGAAATGATCCAAAAGACATTTGCTTCACACCCTGATGTGAAGGTAGTTACCTATGATGACCTAACGGCGCACACAGCGAGAGAATTAGGGGCCAGGTTTTTGCTGAGAGGGCTGCGAAACACAACCGATTTTGAATATGAGAACGGTATTTCGCAAGTTAACAGGTATTTATATGAAGAGATCGAAACCGTTTTTCTGATCACCTCGCCAAGTCTTGCCCCGATCAGTTCGAGCATCATCCGCGACCTGCACCGCTACGGACAGGCCGTGGACAACTTTCTTCCCTATTCACTATCCGAATTGAAAAAGGCGGAGCAGAACATCTAAAATAGTGTTCTGAACGCCGTTTTTAGGATTCTTTCAGGTTGTGCATCTTGTTGAGGCTGTCGATCACGTAGCGGATTGAGCTGTAAGACTTGATGAGCAGCGGCTTTACATCCGCAGGCTCGTACCAGTCGAGTTTCTCGATTTGCTCTTCGGCCTGCGGGCTCATTTTAGTATCGTCGATGCAATCGAAAAGGTACCACTTCGTGCGTTTAAGAATGCGGCTGTTGTTGAGCGTATAGGTGTGCCAGGTGGTGCAGATTTTGTCGCGGATCAGCGCTTTGACGCCGGTTTCCTCCTCTATTTCGCGGGTAGCCGCCACTTTGGAATTTTCACCCTTGTCGAGCTTACCTTTGGGCAGGTCCCACATTTTGCGGCGGTACATAAAGAGCCATTTGCCACCTTTCACAACTACGCCGCCCGCAGCTTTGATCACCTTGTATTGTGCCTTGATTTTTTCTTCCACTTCCGCCTTCTCCCGAGTTGCCATCGTGATAGAAAGCATATCTTTCGGAAAATCTTTTTCGAGCATCTGGATCACCTGAATGGCGCTCGCTGTAGTGGAATTCAGGAATAGGACGTGACCTGTCAGCATGCTTCTCTGCAACTTTTCGAGCCGAAGATCCACGATGTGTTCAAATCGGGAGGTTTCGGAAGCAGACAACTGATTGGTCCGTACAATTCTGACAGGACGGTCGTCGAAAAAAATGATCATTTTGGAATGGGTACGTGAATGGATCGCAAAATTAAGTAAAGAGTTTAGTTTAGGCAGAGATTATTATTGATAAATTTGTACTTGTAACAACTAACCAGTTCTTGGAACTCCTTATAATTCTATTTCTGGTGCTGCTCAATGGTCTTTTTTCCATGTCAGAGATAGCATTGGTTTCTTCCCGAAAATCGCGCCTGGAAGCAGCAGCCAAGAATGGCGATTCGAGTGCGAAAGCAGCATTAAGCCTCGCAAATTCACCCACAAAATTCCTTTCCACTGTCCAGATAGGCATTACGCTCATCGGTTTGCTGACTGGTATGTACAGTGGTGATAACATTACTACTGATTTCGAGCAGTTCATTCAAACGGTTCCGCTCCTGGCTCCGTATAGCCATTCATTAGCCGTGGGCACTGTCCTGGTTTTCATCACTTATTTGTCGCTTGTGCTCGGCGAGCTCGTCCCGAAACGAATAGGGATGTCCAATCCGGAAGCCATTTCGAAAGTAATGGCAACGCCGATGAACCTGCTTTCCAAGGCAACCGCACCTTTTATCGCGCTGCTTGGCTTTTCAAGTGATTTGATCATCAGGGTTTTAAATATAAAACAAAGCGAGAATGCGGTCACAGAGGAAGAGATTAAAAGCCTGATCCAAGAAGGGACTTCCGGGGGTGTTTTCGAAGAAATCGAGCAGGAGATCGTGCATAATGTGTTTCAGCTCGGCGACCGAAAGGTAACTTCGCTGATGACCAACCGGCAGGAGATCGTCTGGCTTGACCTGGAAGATACCGTTGAAGAAAATAAGGCCAAGATACTCGATGCGAGGCATTCCATTTACCCGGTTTGCCGCGGTAATGTCGACGATGTCGTGGGGTTGGTGTATGTCAAAGACTTAATAGCGACCGACCTGGAAGTGCAGATGGCCCATTTGAATTCGATCATGCGCGACCCGGTGTATCTTCCCGAGAGTAACAGGGCCTACCAGGCGCTCGAAAAATTTAAAGAGCAGCGCGTGTATTACGGCATTATTGTGGATGAATACGGCGGTACGCTCGGTGTGGTAACCATGCACGACATTATGGACGCCCTGGTTGGCGATATATCCGAAGACATCGAAGAGGCATCGGAAATCGTGAAGCGAGAGGACGGCAGTTACCTGATAGACGCGCAGTTGCCCTTCGATGATTTTATTCAATATTTCAGTATTAATATCCAGGAAAGTGATCGCAGGGAGCTGGTAGGGTTTAATACCTTGGGCGGCTTTGTGCTGCATGTTCTGGAAAATATTCCCCAAACCGGTGAGAAGTTCAAATGGCGACAGTTCGAATTCGAAGTGATCGATATGGATCGCAGCCGTATAGATAAGCTTTTAGTAACCAACCATAATAAACAGGAAGAATCCGAAGATTAATAATGTCGAACGATCTGGATATTACCAAACGAATCGCCGAGCTGCTTTTGGAAGCACAGGCCATCAAGCTCAGTCCCGAAAAGCCGTTCCAATGGAGCTCTGGCTGGTTTTCACCAATCTATTGTGACAACCGCGTGGCATTGTCATACCCTGACACCCGCACTTTCATCAAAAAGGCGCTGACCGAGCTGATCCGCGCGAAATATCCGAATGCACAGGCGGTGGTAGGTGTGGCCACCGGTGGTATCGCACAAGGTGCATTGGTGGCAGATCTGCTCGAATTGCCCTTTGCTTATGTGCGTCCAGAGCCTAAAAAGCACGGAATGGGTAACCAGATCGAAGGCAGGTTGGAAAAAGGCCAGTCTGTGGTGATCATCGAAGACCTGATCTCAACCGGCGGAAGCTCTCTCAAAACGGTAGACGCCCTGCGCGAAGCCGGCATTGAAGTAGCCGGAATGGTAGCCATATTCACCTACGGTTTCCAGGTAGCAGCCGATAATTTCGCCGTCAAAAACGTCCAGCTCGACACGATCAGCAACTACAATGCGCTGATCGAGGTGGCGTTAGAGCATAATTACGTCAGCGAAACACAGCTTGAAAGCCTTGCCGCATGGCGCGTAGCGCCTGAACAATGGGGCAAATAAAGTTATCGGCGGTCGTCGGCGGTCAGGTTTCTTGACCACCGACGACTGACCACCGGCCGCCGTCTAATTTATCCCCGATGATTATCCAGGCTCTCATATAGCCCCCCAAAAGCCTCTTCCTTCACCCCGTCGGATTTCAGGAATTCGTGCGGGAAGCCTAATTCTATTTTACTTACCTCATCTAATTTTTGTAGTGCTGCTGCCGGAAGTTGGAAGTCGAGGCAGCCAAGAGAATCAATCAGCTGGCTTTCTTTCGATGCGCCGATGATTGGGATCATTACCTGATCCCGGTGCCGTGTCCAGTTGATTGCTACCTGTGCAGGCGTTACGCCCAACTCTGCGGCTACGTCTACAACGGTCTGCGCTACAATGCTGCTTTCCTGGTTTCGGCGCGTGCTGTTATCAGGTACGCGACCGGTTTCCCCGCGAAGGTATTTACCCGTCAACGCGCCGCCACCGATCGCTCCCCAAGGTGTTACGGCCAGGTCGAGCGCCTTTGCCATGGGCAGCAGGTCGCGCTCGGGTGTGCGCTGCAGGAGTGAGTACTCGAACTGAATTGCTGCAAATGCATTCCAGCCCCGAAAATCAGCGATGGTATTGGCCTGTGAAACGATCCAGGCCGGGGTGTCGGAAATGCCGATGTAGTGCACGATCCCGCGGGTGACCAGGTCGTCCAGCCCGCGCATTACTTCTTCGGTAGGGGTGGTATTGTCCCACATGTGCACCCAAAGCAGATCGATGTACTCGGTATTGAGCCGTTTAAGGCTCGATGTTACCGAGCGCATCATGTTTTTGCGGTGATTACCGGCAAAATTAAGGTCATCGTTGCGGTCCTTGAGCGTAAACTTGGTAGCCAAGACCCAATGGTCGCGGTCGCTTTCGATGAATTCGCCCACATATTTTTCCGAAGTACCCTCGGTGTAACGGTTCGCGGTGTCGATGAAGTTACCGCCTGCGTTGGCGAATGCCTCAAAAATTTTGAAGCTCTCATGTTTATCCGCTCCCCAGCCCCAATCCTTTCCGAACGTCATGGCTCCCAGGCAAACTTCTGATACCCGCAAGCCTGAGCGGCCTAATAATTGATAACGCATAGTAATTTACTTGTGGTTTTGAATGAAGATACAGCTTCTAAAACTTACCGGGCAACGTTGTTTTTTGTCCTGCAAAGTTATATCCTTACCCGCCAAATGTATTTATATTGTACCAAATTTTGAATCTTTTACACCACACTCAATGATCGACGTTGCCTACCCGTATTTTGATACCAATCTCAGCTGGCTTTCGAACAATTACAGGTTGCTGCTGGAAGCAAACGATGAAACGGTACCGGTAAGGGAGCGGTTGCGATTTTTGGGTATTTACGCCTATCAGACCAAAGAATTCTATCGTGTTCGTATCCCAAATCTGCTTGCGATGGGCGAAGTAAGCGAGGATATCCGTTCCAAACTGAATATTTTCCCTGAGTCGTTGCTGGAACATGTCTACGAAACCGTTGAGAACCAGCTTCGCGAATTCAACGACATTCTCATATCAGGTATCCTGCCGGCACTGCTCGAACAGGGCGTGCATTTATACTATCGCGAAGCGTTCGTGTCCGAACATGCCGCATTTGTGAGGCGTTTTTTTCTCGATAGGCTCTTCCGCTATTTGCAGCCGGTGTTTCTGGACAGCCGCCGCACGCTCAAAACGCCGGCTTTCGAGTCTAAGCAGCTGTACCTGATCGTGCGCATGCAGCACCGGCAAGATGCGGAAGAGGATTGGTATGCGTCCGTGAATGTGCCCTCGGAGCATTACGGCCGCTTTCTTGAACTGCCTGAATGGGAGGGGAAGCGCCACGTTGCTTTTTTGGAGGACATAATCCGCGAAAACCTATCTGTCCTTTTCCCGGGCTATAATATCCTGGAAAGCTATGCGTTGCGGGTCGAGCGGGAAACGGAGCTGTCCATCGAGGACGAATACCCGATGCAGGTTGCACAACGTATTTTAAAGCAGCTTGAAAAGCGAAATTTCGTGCAGCCTTCCCAGTATTTTTACGAATCCGGGATGCCCCTGTATGTCCGCGAGTACTTGGTGGGAAAGGTATCCATTCCGATGAACGACTTCCACGAACGCGGCGATTACCTGTTTATGCAGGATCTGGCCAAGTTTCCGGTAGTATCCCGGCGGCTTGATTATCCCTACCAGCGGCCCGTTCAAAACCCGGAATTCGAGGAAACCAAGTCTATCTTTGAGGCCATTCAGCAGGCCGACCAGATGCTGCATTTACCTTATCAGTCATACGAACCGATCGTTAGGTTTTTTAATGAGGCGGCGGTGGATCCTTATGTGCGCGAGATCCACGTTTCTTTATACAAGATCAGCCCTAATTCATTTATATTAAATTCGTTGATAAGCGCTTCCAAGAACGGGAAACGTGTCACCACTTATGTGGAGCTGAATACCAAACTGGACATCCAGGAGAACCTGCAATGGTCGAAGAAGATGCGCGATGCGGGCGTCAAGATATTGCTGAGCGTTCCGGGCTTGAAAGTGCATGCGAAAATGGCGCTGGTGAAGCGAAAAGTGCAAAAGGGATGGGAGCGGTATGCATTCCTGGGTACGGGCGGTTTTTACAGGCTGACCAGCCGTGAGATCGTCGATCATGCGCTGCTCACCTCACACCGTGAACTAACCAATGAGTTGGAACTGCTTTTCGGGTACCTGTCCACACAGGACGAACCGAAGAAATACAAGTATTTGCCTTTTAACAGCTTATACGTAACACAATTCAACCTTCAGAAGCGGCTGCTCGACCTGATGGATCGTGAAATTGCGAATTGTAATGCAGGGCTTAAATCATTTATCACCATTAAAATCAACCAGCTGCAGGACCGTATCCTGATCGACAAGCTCTATCAGGCGGGCAAGGCGGGCGTGCCGGTGCATGTGATCATAAGCGAGAGCTGCGGGCTGATCTCAGGTCTACCCTCTATCAGCGACAATATTGTTGTGAGCCGTCACGTCGACCGGTACATCGAGAACACACGGATATTTCATTTCGGTAACCGGGGTAACGACGAGATTTACCTCACATCCTGCGACTGGACGCACCGGAACCTGCACCGGCGGATCGATATCTGTTTTCCGGTACTGGATGAAACATTGAAAAACCAGATGCGTATTGTGCTCCGGAACTATGTGAACGACAACCAAAAATCGGTGCGGCTTGACCTGTATCAGAATAACTTGCGTATTGCCGACGACGCCCGGGGGAAGGTGCGAGCACAAGAAGCTAATTACCGGATGGTGGAGAAAATCGAACGCAACGGGCTGGCGAGGCGTTCAGAAATATAAGCTTTCCGATGGCTTAAAAAAATTTTATCAGCATTAAATTTCCGAATCGCCTGTCAGATTTAATGGACGGCATTTGTAGAAAACATAAAGAATTTTGAAGGACTTTTTTCGTCGCCGCTACTTGCCTGGCCTTGAAGTGTAAAGGGTATATGCTTATATTTGGATCACATCATTCTGAATCAATCCTAAAAGACATTTTTAAGCATGGGAATAGTAGAGCGAAGAGAGCGGCTTAGAATACAGGTACGCTCAGACATCGTCAAGACAGCCAAGGACATCGCACGGGAGGATGGCTGGACGGCTGTTTCGATTCGAAAGATTGCTGATGTGATTGAGTACAGCCCGCCTATTCTCTATGAATATTTTGAAAGCAAGGACAAACTCCTGGAAGCCATCCGTCTGGAAGGTTTCGATTATTTGCAAACGGAGTTTGTAAAAATAAAAGGGCATTTCAGCAATCCGCAGAAGCAGCTTGTGGAGGTTGCGCAGACGATCTGGCATTTCGCTGTCGAGAATCCGGAGGTCTTCCAGGTGATGTTCAATCTCGAGGGTGCTTACTGCGACTCGAAAAAAGCCTATTCACAGGCAATGAGCATCAAGGATAACCCGGTTTGGGAAATGATTGCAAGCCTTCGCCCTAAATCGGGAGACCTGGTTACCAAAACTTATTATGAATGGTGGTGCCTTACCTTCGGGTTTATAAGCATTACCATGACCACACAGCCCCGCTACGCATTTCCACAGGCAGAGCCTGTGTACATGGAAGGGATCCGGAGATTCATCCGGAGCATTATGTAATAGAAGGGGAAGAATGTTGGCGTATCTCTATTTTGCTTTGGTGATAAACCAGGGAATATGGAGGTACGCTTTTCGTTAGCCAAGCATTCCCGCCGATAATCGAGTCGTGGCCGATCACGGTCTCTCCTCCCAGAATGGTCGCATTGGCATAAACTACCACGTTATCTTCAATAGTGGGATGGCGCTTGTGCGATGCGAGTGACTTTGAAACATGCGTCGCACCGAGCGTAACTCCTTGATACAGTTTTACATTATTCCCGATATGGGTCGTTTCACCGATCACCACGCCTGTTCCGTGGTCGATGAAGAACGAGTGGCCAATTGTCGCATTCGGGTGGATATCGATGCCGGTCTGGCTGTGGGCGAATTCTGTAAGCATACGCGGCAGCAAGGGAATCCCACTTTTGGCAAAAGAATGCGCAAAGCGGTAAGTCGCAATGGCCATAAAACCCGGGTACACCGAAATCACCTCCTCAATGCTCACCGAAGCAGGATCGTTGTCGGTAATGGATTTGGCGTCGGTCAGAAGTGCTTCATAAATACCGGGGATTTGTGCAAACACTTCGTCCAGTATTTCCGCTGAATCGCGTTCGAGCTGGGGCAGAAGCGGTTGCAGCATGCAATTCAGGTCGTTGCGCAAGTCGGCATACTTCATAGCCAGGTCCTTGGCGGGGCAACTGGGGCAATCCTTGCTGATCGGGAAAAGGAAATTGATCAGGTTCTGGATAAATTTCCCCGCGTCCTGCCGTGAAGGCAGCTTGTACCTGTATTCGTCGTTCTGGGCGGTTAGGCGCTCAAAAAAAAGTGCTTGCTGGGTGGCTGTCATTAAAAATAGAGGTTGAACTATACCGTTAAACCATTGCTGGCATTGCTTTTGCATATCCAACAACGAAATGCACTGAAAAATTTTGAGAGTGGCGTTTTCTTTTCAAAAATGGCCAATTGTCAGCTTTTTCTCCCGATAAAATTGTATATTGAAATATCCTGTGAATTTAGGAAATAAGGCAAGATTCTTTAGGGCGTATGTTAAGTTTTAAATTACTTCGGTCGGTTATCCTGTTCCTTTCTTTGTCTGTTTCATTGAGCTCCTGCTTTTCGAGGTACATTATTTCAGCCAAGGAGGTGCGGAGGCATTATGCTGATAAGAAGGTCAAGCCGAAGGAAATATTTATCAGGAACGACACACTTTCACTTTCGCTGGCCAGCATGGGGCCCGACACGCTGCCGATGCTGCTGCTCATTCATGGTGCGCCCGGCTCTTTGTGGGGGTACATGAATCTGATGGACGATGAAGACCTGCAAAAACATTTTCACATTGTGTCCGTCGATCGGGTAGGATACGGCAAATCCCGGCTAAAAAAGCGGAGGTATGTGACTTCCATCGAAACGCAGGCTAATGCTTTGCTGCCGGTGTTCTCACTCAACAAAAGCGATCAGAAGGTGATCGTGCTCGGCCGGTCTTACGGCGCACCTATTGCCGCCAGACTGACCTCCATGGCACCGGATAAGGTGAAAGAGCTCATTATGGTCTCGCCTGTTATTGATCCTGAAACCGAACGGTTCTTCTGGTTTTCGAAATGGGGCAGGATGAGTTTCGTGCAACTTTTTTTGCCCAGTGCATTCAATGCGGCGACGGCCGAGAAATACAGCCATGCCGCTGAGTTACGCAAAATGCTACCGGTTTGGGAGCAGTTAAGTGTGCCGACTACGGTGATTCAGGGCGGCAACGACTGGATTGCAGACCCGTCAAATATTGATTTTGCTAAAAAACATATTAAGAGCAAGCGCGCTCAATACATTTTCCTTTTCAATGCGGGCCATATGATTACCTTCTCACATGCGGCTATGATCAAGGAAATGCTGCTGAAAAGCCGGTTATTCCAGGATAAGGTCTCTGTATTGGAGCCGAAGGGTGCTGAAATTGATAACTAACAGCTTGTTAAAGAGTTGAAACAAAGAAAGCGGCAGGTCACAGGACCTGCCGCTTTTCTGTTAATAATTAACCTATGGTAGTAGGCGAAATTATATTTCACCTAAAACAACTATATCCCATAGGACGACATTAATGCCGGGCACCATTACAGGCACGGGCATTATCTCAATACTTTTTGTGTCACAGAATCCTTCGCATTGCTGGCTCGGATCAGGTATATGCCCCGCGCAAGGTTGCGCATATCAAATACTTCCTGGACAGCGATTTCCGGCGCTTTACTGGCAATCTCCGTCAGCACGCGACCATTCATGTCGATCAGTTGCAGGCGGATGATCGCCCGTTGCTTGCTGTATGCTTTCACAGTTACAAAGTTCTCGGTTGGTACCGGGTATGCCTGGACCGCCATCGAAACCTCCGGTGAGCTGACAACCGGTGTGGAAGTGATTAGGCCGCCGTATTCCGATGATTCGTAAGGTGGGACTTGGACTGTCTCCCCCGGCCGGTCGATTACAGATACCACCCCTTCGCGATAAGTTTCCGAGATTCTTACGCCATCGCGCCATTCTGCGACAACTATTGCGAAGAGGTAATGACCGACTACCTCGGGTGCAACCCAAATCAATTTCTTCTGTCTGGCATCGACGGTAAATGTTCCGGTGGAACTGATTTCATTGGGGAATAGGTAAGTATGATCGAGCATCCGAACGCCGCATGTTCCCGGCGATGGTTTACTCAGCCGGACTACTTTCGCTGTAATGCTATCATTATCAGCGACGATCGGTTTGAGATCAACGGAAAAAACCTGACGGACGCCAGCTACAAATTCGAGATTAGGAAGGATTGGGGTCGAATTGGAAAGCTGTGTATCAATCACCGTCCACAGAAACTGCGAGGTCATTCCGGACTGCGGCAAGTTCAGAATTCCGCCTGTGCGCGTATCGAGCGCCACCGAAATCTGATAAATGCCCGAGGAAGGGTAGGTGTATGTTGCCTGGTATTCGCCAACGGATACACCGTTAGAAATGGCTGTAAGCGAAGTTCTTGGAAGGTCTTTGACCCCTCCGTCGCCCATGCAAGCCGTTACCGCGCTCAATGCATCAACAGCACCTTGACCGCTTTGCGTATCAAGATAGAGCCTTACCTTGATATTATAGGTTTGCCCCGATACGTGGCTGGCCAGAATTTCCCCGCCTCGCAGGTGCGACGCGTGCGCGTACGCGGAAAGCAGGATCAGTAAGAGAATGCTGTAAACTGATTTCATATGGAGGAAAAGAAGCCGTGAGGTTACATAGTATATGTTCAAAACGCGGGAAACGTTCGTTTTTGTATGGCTTCTTTCCAAAACAAATGCAAAAAATGACGTGGAAAAATTCTGTTTCCCGTGGCACGCATTGTTAATCCTTATAAATCAATATTTCACGTTTCCCATCGCCTTTAATGTAGCCTCTGTACATTCCCTCGCTGTTGAAGGGCATGGCTATATTGCCGTTCCGGTCGACGGCGATTACGCCACCTTCACCCCCTCTTTCGACCAGCTTGTTCATAACTACCTCATTCGCCGCATCGACCAGGTTTATTCCTTTGTATTCCATTAATGCCGAAATATCGTGCGCTACAACCGAGCGGATGAAATATTCGCCGTGGCCGGTTGCTGAAACCGCGCACGTTGCATTATTGGCGTAAGTACCGGCACCAATGATCGGCGCGTCGCCGATGCGGCCATATTTCTTGTTGGTCATTCCGCCGGTAGAGGTTCCTGCGGCGAGATTGCCATATTTGTCCAAAGCCACACAACCCACGGTCCCAAACTTCCTGCCTTCCATAAAAATCAGGTCTTCCGCAGAACGAAAACCCGTTTTTGGCCTCTTTTTAATTTCCCTCTCCTCCTTTCCTCCCTTTTCTCCCTTTCCTCCTTTTTCTCCTTTTGCATCATGATCGAGCTCCGTTTTCTCCTCTTCTTTGGCCCGTTGTAATGCCTTGTAGCGTGCTTCAGTGTAGAAATAGGAGGGGTCGACGATTTCCAGTCCTTTCTCTTTGGCAAACTGCTCGGCACCTTTCCCGGCCATCATCACGTGAACGGATTGATCCATAACCGCAATTGCTGCCGAAATTGGGTTTTTGATCGTGGTAACACCGGCAACCGCGCCGGCCTTGTGTGTCTTGCCTTCCATGATGGCGGCGTCCAATTCGTTTTTGCCTTCATTGGTAAAAACGGCGCCTTTACCGGCATTGAACAGTGGGGAGTCTTCCATGACATGGATCGCCGCTTCTACCGCCTGCACGCTGGTACCGCCCTTTTTGAGCACATCATAACCTTTTTCCAACGCGTTATTCATTGCTTCACGATATGCCTTCTCGCGCTCCGGGCTCATGTTGGCACGGGTGATCGTGCCGGCGCCCCCGTGTATTACGAGCGTGATCTTGTCGGAAAAATCCTGCGCGAATGCGGAAATACAGGATAGGGTAATCAGCAGGGCAAGGGAAAGTGTTTTCATGAGTAGTAATTTGAGTGATGCTTTCAAATCTAGTAACTAAAATCTTATATCGCTATTCTTCTGATATTCGGATGGTTTGGCCTTTACGGGGGCAGATGTTGCGGTTTTTTGTACAGTAGAGCACATTTAGGCTTTACTTTTGGTAGTTCTAATTGAATTTATAAAAAAACCGAAACTCTGATGAAGAAAGTAGTGCTTAGCCTGGGAGTTCTTCTGGGCAGCCTGTATGGTCGGGCTTATGCGCAGCAAACGGCCGAATTTAAGTCCGGATGGAAGTATGTGCAAGGTAAGATCGTAACGCCATGGGCAGAAAAAGTGGTTGCACAAAATCCCCACCCCGATTATCCCAGACCACAAATGATACGCCAGAACTGGCAGAATATGAATGGTCTGTGGGATTATGCGATCGTGCCGAAAGGTGCAGTAGACGCTAAGCCTGCGGCATTTGATGGTAAGATATTAGTACCTTTTGCAGTAGAGTCCGCCTTGTCGGGAGTAGGGAAGACTGTGGGAAAGGATAGCATTCTCTGGTACCAGCGCTTAATCGATTTTGCGCCGAAACTGAAAGACCAGCGCGTGCTGATCCATTTCGGCGCAGTGGACTGGAAAGCGGAAGTATTCGTCAACGGTAAACCTGCCGGAAGCCATCAGGGTGGCTTCGATCCTTTCACCTTCGACATTACCGACCTGCTGGTGAAGAAAAAGCAGCAGGAAATCGTGGTAAAAGTGTGGGATCCAAGCAGCGACGGCCCTCAGCCCCGTGGTAAGCAGATCAAGAATCCGCACGGGATCTGGTACACGCCGGTAACCGGTATCTGGCAGACGGTTTGGCTTGAAACGGTTGCAACCAGCCATATCGCGAGGATTACCCCTGTGGCCGATATTGATAAACAGATACTTACTGTAAATACGGAAGTAGCCGGCGCCGGCGCAGCCGATAAAGTGAAAATCATTGCCTGGGATGGTAGTGCGAAAGTCGCTGAACAGGAAGTAGCTGCCGGCCAGCCCGCCAGCCTGACGATAGGCGATGCAAAACTTTGGTCGCCGGATTCCCCGTCCCTATATGACCTAACCGTTACGCTTACTCGAAGCGGAAAGGTGATCGATGAGGTAAAAAGCTATGCAGCGATGCGTAAAATCGGTGTGCAGGTGGATGAGAATGGTATTCAGCGAATGACTTTGAATAACAAATTCCTTTTCCAGTACGGCCCACTGGATCAGGGCTGGTGGCCGGATGGCCTTTACACGGCGCCAACCGACGAGGCTTTGAAGTTTGATATATTGAAAACCAAGGAAATGGGTTTCAATATGATCCGCAAGCACGTAAAGGTAGAGCCCGCCAGATGGTACCGCTATTGCGATGAGCTGGGAATGCTGGTGTGGCAAGACATGCCAAGTGGTGATCTGGGCAATAACTGGGAAATGCGTCCGGGTATTACGGGCAACGAAACAGACAAGAAACGTACGCCGGAGTCTGAAAACATCTACAAAACCGAATGGAAAGCCATTATGGATGCCAACCGCTTTTTTCCGTCGATCGTGGTTTGGGTCCCATTCAACGAGGCTTGGGGGCAATTCAAGACGGCTGAGATTACCGACTGGACCATGCAGTATGACCCCTCCCGCCTTGTAAACAGCGCCAGTGGCGGTAATTTCGAGCCGGTGGGCCATATTATCGATTTGCACAATTACCCCGCACCGGTAATGCCGCGCCCGGACTTGTTCGGTCGGAAGCAGATTATTGTTTTAGGTGAATTCGGAGGCTTGGGCTTGCCGGTTGACCAGCATGTTTGGCAGCAGAAGGATAACTGGGGTTATCAGAGCTTTAAAAACCAGGAGGAGCTCTACAATCGTTATGAATCGTTCATTAACCGTTTCGAGCCTCTGATCAAAAAGGGGCTTTCGGCAGCGGTTTACACCCAGACAACTGATGTCGAGGTCGAAACCAATGGGTTGATGACCTACGACCGTAAGGTGATTAAATTCTCTGAGGCTAAGTTAAAGCAAATCCATTCGAAGCTCTACGATCCCTCATTGGTGAAGTTGAAGCCTTAACAGGCCGTTGTAATAAAACGAAAATAGCCCGGAGCAGTCCGGGCTATTTTCGTTTAAAATATCATGCATTAATTGCCTTTCAGCTGCGCTTCTACTACGGCTATCGCAACCATATTTACGATTTCCCTCACAGAGCTGCCCAATTGCAGCACGTGTACAGGCTTTTTCAATCCCAGCAGGATCGGTCCGATGGTTTCGAGCTCCGCAGCCTCTTTCAGCAGGTTGTAAGCAATGTTACTAGCCGAAAGGTTGGGGAAGATCAATGTATTGGCACCGCCGTCGACCAGGTCGCTGAAAGGGTGGTTTTCCTTCAATAATGAGGTATTGAATGCAAGGTGCGCCTGCAATTCGCCTTCCACGATCATCGACGGGTTGCGTTTTTTCAGGATGGCCGTCGCGTCGCGCATTTTTTCGGCGTCGGCACCTTTGGCGCTGCCATAGTTTGCATAGGTCACCAATGCAATGCGCGGCTGGATGTTGAAACGTTCAACGGCTTTTGCTGTCAGTTCGGTTATTTCAACAATATCCTCTGTTGTCGGATCGAGATTTACGGTTGTGTCCGAGAAGAACAACGGGCCCTTGGGAGTGAGCAGAATGTACATACCAGCGACTTTGTTTACGCCCTCCTGCTTGCCGATCACTTGCAGGGCAGGTCGAATCGTATCGGGGTATGTCCTTGTCAATCCGGAAATGAATGCGTCCGCTTCACCGTTTTCAACCATCATCGAACCGAAATAGCTTTTGAAATACATCGAACGGCGCGCCTCGATAGGAGTGAGACCCTTTCTTTTGCGTTTGTCGAACAATTTCGCTGCATATTTCTCGATCATCGGATCGCTTTCAGCTGCGCGAGGGTCGATGATCGATACGTCGGCCAGATCAAGCTTGCTTTCGCGGATCAAATGAAGGATCGTTTCCTTATTGCCGAGCAAGATTGGCGTCGCAATGCCTTCGTCGCGTACCTGCTGAGCGGCACGGAGCACCTGAATATTCTCTGCATCGGCAAAAACGACCTTTTTCGGGGCCAGTTTTGCTTTGTTAAGTATCACGCGGGAGATCTGCTCATTGCGTCCCAAACGGCTCGAAAGCTCCTGGTCGTAGGCATCCCAGTCGGTGATAACCTTTCGCGCGACACCGGTCGCAATTGCTGCTTTCGCAACAGCAGGCGCTACGGTGGTCAGCAGGCGAGGATCCACCGGTTTTGGAATAATATAATTTTTGCCAAAAACGATATTCGTCTCATTGTAGGCGAGGTTGACAATATCGGGCACCGGCTTCTTGGCCAGATCGGCCAATGCGTGCACAGCAGCCAGCTTCATTTCCTCGTTAATCTCCGTTGCACGCACGTCGAGCGCGCCCCTGAATATGTACGGGAAGCCGAGCACGTTGTTCACCTGATTGGGGTAATCGGAGCGGCCGGTAGCCATGATCACATCCTCACGCGCTTCTACCGCATCCGGATAAGGGATCTCTGGATTCGGGTTGGCCATTGCAAGCACGATTGGGTCTTTGGCCATAGATTTAACCATTTCCTTCGAAACGATATCGGCCGTAGAAAGACCCAGAAACAGGTCGGCGCCTACCATTGCTGCTTCCAGCGATTCATAAGCGAGGTCGGTTGCAAACTGCTTTTTCATGTCGCTCAAATCCGTCCGGCCATTGTGAATGTGGCCTTTGGTGTCGAACATGGCGATGTTTTTCGGACTGGCCCCCAACGCGAGGTAGAGCTTCGTACAGGAGACTGCCGAAGCGCCCGCGCCCGAGACGACTACACGAATATCTTCAATCTTTTTGTTGACCAACACTAACGCGTTTAGCATCGCTGCGGCGCTGATGATCGCCGTTCCGTGCTGATCGTCGTGCATCACGGGAATATTGAGCTCTTTTTTAAGCCGGGCTTCTATCTCGAAGCATTCGGGCGCCTTAATATCTTCTAGGTTGACGCCCCCAAAAGTTGGTTCGAGGATTTTGACTGTCCTGACAAATTCGTCGACGTCTTTGGTGTTGAGTTCTATATCGAAAACGTCGATATCAGCATATATTTTGAATAGCAGTCCTTTCCCTTCCATCACGGGTTTGGAAGCTTCCGGGCCAATATCGCCCAGGCCGAGCACGGCAGTACCGTTGCTGATAACTGCTACCAGGTTGCCCTTGGCGGTGTATAGATAGGCATTTTCGACATTTTCGGCAATTTCCAGGCAGGGCTCCGCCACGCCGGGCGAATAGGCAAGCGAAAGGTCTCGCTGGGTACTGGTTTCTTTGGTGGGGATGACCTGTATTTTTCCTGGCCTACCCTTGGAATGGTAGTATAGCGCGTCTTCTTTTCTGATCTTTTTGTTCATACCTAAGTGGACGATGTTTCGTGCAAGGTACAAACATTCGGTTCACCGCAATGAATTCTCAGAAGGTATTCGCGAGAATTTCATCACGGCTTTTCGGACAGTAGTTTCCCGTATTTACTGAAAGGCAGAAAGGTCATCGTCGGCCAGTGAAGGGCTTTTGACCAATTTTTTCCGCTCTTTGACAGAAGCAATGCGTTTTTTGAGAAAATAGGCAAATACCATATACAAACCGAACATTCCGATGTAAATGTACATGGAAGCGGTGTTGGTAATATCGCCGTGGAAGGTGAAGAATAGTGCCGTGTTGAGGATCGTAACCATCCAGAGGGTGAACGAGGCCCAAAAGTGGTTCAGGCCGTTGTCGATCAGGATATGGTGCATGTGGTTGCGGTCGGCCACGAATGGGGAGCCTCCTTTGAAAATGCGAACGATAAAGACGCGTAAGGTATCGAAGATCGGGACAATAAGCAGTACCATGACGATGATCGGCGCATTGAAATAAGCGTTGGGATCATGCAGGTAACCTACGTTCAGTGAGAGGAACTCTACCGCGAAGATCGAAAGCAGATAACCGACGATGAGCGAGCCGGTGTCACCCATGAAGATCTTGCTGGTTTTGGAAAAATTGAAACGCAGAAAACCGAGCAATGAACCCGACATCGCGAACGCCAGGCAGCCGAACGAAAAGTGGTCGTTAGCAATGAACCAGATTCCAAATCCGAGACCGGCGATCAGGCTGATACCACCCGCCAAACCATCAATCCCGTCGATCAGGTTTATTGCGTTGATAATGGCGATAAATATGAATACCGTAAGCGGAATACTGATAAAGTCGGAAACGCCGTGAATGCCGAAAATTCCGTAGAAGTTATCGACTTTGAAATTGCCCATCGCCACCAGGATCAGGGAGGCGAAAATCTGGATAATGAGCTTTTTAGTAGGGTCTACTGCCAGGATATCGTCCTTGATTCCCAGAAAAAACAGGATGATCATCCCGGTCATGGCCAGGCTGATCAGGTTTGAATCGAGGATATTCTCCGAATGCGGCCACAGGAAGTAGGCGATCAGGGTCGCTGCAAATATGGCAATTCCACCCAAAGTTGGCGTTTCTGTCTCATGTGAACTTCTGAAACCCGGTTTTGCAGTTAAATGCAGCAGGTTTGAGAGGTTAATGATAATGGGTATTGAAATGATCGAAAGGAAACATCCGATCAGAAACGAAAGAAGGCATTGATAGATGTCGTGATGGACAAGCGTATTGACGTTTCCTTCGGTCAGTATCTGCAGAGGTAATTGTAGTTCCATGTGCCTGTCAAATTAGGAAGTGCGTTGAGGACGGATCTGAAAATCCAAATTCAAATGTCGAAATATAAACCAATAATTGTAATATGCAAATGCCTGAGTATCAAAATATTTACTGTTTGGTTTAAGCTACTTCGGTTAACTTCCGTGTCTTAGATAAATTGTATAATTTTTCTCAAAGGTTTTAACCACAAAGTGTAAAACCGGGGTTCCAGATTGTTGATTTTCCAAGCCATTCTGTCGTTCCGGTTGGCCGCAATGCGATTTTTGAATGTGCTGTTGCTGACTCCGCCTGCCCGCATTTTCACGAGTACTTTGGGCAGGTAAGCGAGCCTGATGTTTTCACGATGTACAAACCGCAGCATTAATTCATAATCCGCTGCACTTCCCAGATCGAGGCGGAAACGCCCGTGTGCGTTATAAACCTCTCTCTTGACAAAAAAGGTCGGGTGTGGTGGCATCCAGCCATTCAGGAATGCGCCAACCTTGTATGCACCTGAGACCCACTTTCTGCGCACCACCGTTGCATCGTTTGCATCAATATATTCAAGATCGCCATAGGAAGCGTCGAAGTCGCTGGAAGCCAGCAATCCGGCCACTTCGCTGATCACTGACGGGTATGCGTAAAAATCATCGGCATTCAGTATCCCTATCACATCACCGGTTGCCAATTGTATGCCTTTGTTCATGGCATCATAAATTCCGGCGTCAGGTTCGCTGAGAAAACGGTCGATTTTCTCTCCGTATGACAACACTATCTCCTGGGTGCCGTCCTTCGAATTGCCATCTATGATGATGTATTCGATGTCCTGATAATCCTGTCCAAGGACGGATTCGATGCTGTGGCGGATAGTCGCTGCACCGTTATAGACAACAGTAAGTATGCTTACTTTCAATTCGTTATAGTTCTGGTTTTGACATATTTCGCAGGGTTTCCCTGATAAATCCCATAAGGTTCTAAATGGCTTGTGGCTACCGAGCCGACAGTCAGCAGTGCGTGCGAGCCTACTTGGACACCCGGACAAACCGTCGCTTTCGCACCGATCCAGGCGCCGGGTCCAAGTGTTATAGGCTTGACTATCAGGTCGAAAGTGTTTTTTCGGTAATTATGATTTCCTGTCAAAAGCATCGCGCCTTGCGAGAGGCACGCATTTGATTCAATAGTCACCAAAGTGAGGTTATCGATCCACACCTCTTCGCCAATCCAGACGTGGTCGCCTATTTGCAGGAACCATGGATATTTTACGTTTACTTTTGGCTTGATCACCACCCCTTTGCCAATCTTTGCGCCGAACAACCGGAGCAATGCAATCTTGAATGAGGACGGGTAGGGAATGTGCGTATGAATGAACAACCGGTTTATCAAATACCAGATCACCATCTTTGGGTAGCCGCCCGGCTTATACCAATCGATGTTATAAACGGACAGATTGGTTTGGGTTCCTGAGGTCTTTTCCATATTCTGTCCTGAAATGTGATATAATAGCTTCCTTGTCGCGTCCTACGCGGTGATACACTTCATAAATCTTTGCATCAACCAGGAAACGGTACCAAAACCCCTGTAAAACGTGCCAAATGAGTCCTTTCGTTCCATCGAGAAACCCCAACTTGATGAAGTATCTGTATGTGAAGTAGATAAATGGCCGTGTGAAAAGCGGCAAATTGGCATATTTGATTTTCAGGAAACGCGTGCGCTGTTCCTGGCTGCCCCAAAAGCTCGGTTCTACGGTCTCCTTGCTATCAAAGTTATATGTAATGTTCAACAGGTCTATAACCTCCCTGATTGCGTAATTGTTATGCTTTTGTGTCCACCATGTCAGGTTGTTGAGGGTGTGGTCAACGATGTCATGCTGTAACTGGGCGGTCGTTCCGCTGCTGAGCTTGATATGCTCGTCCATCCAGAGCTCTTCGCAAGTGCCCAGACCACGGCGCCAGATACGCAACAACCAGATCGGGTAGTAACCGCCCCGGTGAATCCATTTTTCCATGAAAATCACCCGGCGTTTCAAATATAGCCCGGAAACATTGTCTGGCACCTGTGAAAGGGAGCTGTTTAACTCCGTTGTAAGCTCGGCAGTCAGATACTCGTCGGCGTCCATCCGCATGAGCCATTGGGTCTGGAACGGGTTGTTACGAATACCGAAATTGAATTGGAATGCGTAGGAAACCCAGGGATTTTGTACCACGATAGCGCCTAGGCTTTCGGCGATCGCAACGGTGTCGTCGGTGGAAAACGAGTCGACAATAAAAATCTTATCGGTGACCTGTAACAGGCTTTGAATGCACCGGGCAATGTGCTTTGATTCGTTGTGTGTTAAAATGATGACGGATAAATCAACCATAGTTCAAATGTAGCTACTTTTTTGAACTTTCTTGTATTCTTCCAATAACTGGTTGGCGACCACGCGGATGTCAAAGTTTTCGGCTACCATCTTTTGGGCTCGATTTGCGATGGATTCTGCATAGGGCTTGTCTTGTAATATTTTAAGAAGACCATCGGCTACCCCGTCGCTGTTCAGCGGGGTAAGGTAGGCCGCCTCGTAACGCGCAATGTAGTCGCCGAAGCCCACGCGATCGGAGACGAGGGCGGGTACGCCGGAGGTCATTGCTTCGAGCACCGCGATCGAAAATCCCTCGGAATAGGAAGGCGAAACGAACAGATCCGCGTCCGCCAATGCTTCCTTTTTGATGGTATCCGTAAGCATTCCTACCAGTTTGATGCGGCCTTCCAGGTTGTGTTTGCGGATAAAGTCTTCGGTTTCTGCCTGGTATCCGTCATCCGGGCCGGCTAATATCAGTTGTGCATCCGGCAACTGTTGATGAACCTTCTGAAATGCAGGCAAAAGCAGGTCAAGACCTTTCTTGATATTTAATCTTGCCAGGAAAAGAACCATTTGCTGATCAGGCGAAATGCCGTGCCTGCTCCTGAAAAGACCTTTTGCGGGTAAATTAGACCGGGTGTACTCATCGAGCTTCATGCCGTTCGGCACGATCACCATGTTTTTGGGACGGTAACCCAGGTAGCGGATCACATCTTCTTCCTCGTCGGTGTTATTGATCTGGATCAGGTCGGCTTTGCCTAGCAATCTTTTTTGGTATAAGAGTGTCACCAGGTCCTTTTTCCACTTGCTGTGCGCTACTGCCCATTTGTCGAGCAGACCGTGAATAGTGATCACCTTCACGGCCTTGGAGTGGATCAGGAATGGGGCCAGACTGCCGAAATGCCAGATGCCGTGCATATGGATCACATCGTACTCATGGATATGTTTTTTTAAATATTTGTACAACTCGACAGAAAACTCCCGGTAAAAATTGCTGAGAGGCCTCGTACGGGCAACCTCAATCAGGCGTGCTCCCTCCGGTACGGGGTACATCTTCTCGCCGGGCGTCATCGGGCTCAGGATATCGACCTGGTGGCCTTGCCTTACGACCTCTGTGGTGTGGTCGTAGATAATGCGGGCCGGGCCTCCGATTGCCCATGTATATGCACAAATATTCAGTATTCGCATGCTTTGTGTTAATGTATAGTTGTGTTCGTTATGCTTCCCATCGTTTGGCCGCCAGTTCGCGGTAGGCTTCGGCCATTTGCGCCGCCACTGGGCCCGACGCGAACGGAGCGATCAATTTCAAAGATTCCTGCCCCATTCCGGCAATGCGGTCGGGGTTTTGGACAAACCACGTTAAATGTTTTTCCAAATCAGCCTGTTGCATATGGTCGAATGTAAAGCCGTTGACACCATCGCGCACGAGGTCGTCGGCGCATCCGCACGTTTCCGAGACGATTACCGGCAGACCGCACACCATCGCCTCATTCACCACCAGCCCCCAGGGCTCCGACTTGCTCGGCAGCACCAGCACATCGCTCTGCGCCAGCCAGCCCGGCACTTGGTACCACGGAAATCCTCCGGCGAAAATGACTTTGCCCGCAATGCCAGAGTCGGCGGCGAGCTGTTCCAAATTGTCCTTTTCAGGACCGCCGCCTACAAAAAGCAACTGCCAGTCCGAGCCGGTTTTTTTTAACGTTTGGGCAAATGCGAGCATTAAAGTATTCAAGTTCTTTTCCGGTGCCAGCCTTCCTACATACACGAATTTCTTTGAAACAGCATTTGCGTTGTTACCAAGCTCTTTTTTAGCATCGTCGTAGCGCTGCCGGATCACCTGCTCATCGATCACCGCCGCATTCCGCACTTTAATAGCGCTTTTCACGACGCCGAGGCTTTCCAGGTATTCTGCCGATGTTTTTCCAAAACAAAAAAATGCATTAGCACGGCCAACGATCACTTTTTTGATCGTCTCTTTCCAGCCGGACCGGTTATGGTCGACAGAGGACGATTCGGATGAAATCACCACTTTCACACCTTTGCGGCGTGCATAGAACATGAGCAGCACCTGCGCCCAGTCGAAATAGCCCGTGATATTGAGCACGTCGGGCTGGTATTCATTAAATATCCTGAAAAGCGCTTCGCGCCGCTCGCGAAAGCTCACCTGATCGAGGCTGCGCTCGAAAAGAACTTGGTAAGGATAGTCATAAGTGATCGTATCATCATTTTGCATTACTTTCCGGCTCGCCTCGTATAGGGCGATCTGTGCAACGAGCAGTTCGTCTGCCGGGTCGGCCCATTGGATAGCACGGTCGATCTCATGGAACAGCTTCGATTTGTAGTGCGCCCATAATTGGTTGTGAACAATCAGTACGCGCATCATTTGGAAAGGTTAAGGTATTCCTGAAACAATGGATACAAGTTGTTGGCAAGAAAAATCTGCCCCTGGCTGTTGAAATGCACAACGTCCATCTTGCGGTACCTTTCTTTTGAAACACCGAACTTGAATTCGTCGATCAGCCTGATATTCTTCTCTTTGGCAAATGCGATAATCTCCTGTCCCTGGTCATTGAAGTGCCCAAGATCGATCTCGGAAATCTCCGGATGCAGGTAAATAAACATGGGAATGCTATCCTTTTGCGCGATTTGGTAAAGTTGCTCGTAACCCGGATTGAACGTCAGGCCGGATTTGCGGATGCCGGCATCATTCAACTGCGCGGCTCTTACAGTGTCTTCGACCGCCTTGGCATCTGATGCCACGTGGGCGCTGTCGGTCACGTCGGGCTTGATAATCGCAATTTTTTCCTCTTTCTGAGGCTCGGGCGCAAGGAAAAGGGTATTCAGAAAATAGAAGAACATCCAGCGATAACGGTCCCAGAGCTCATAAAGCGCTACTTTATATTGCTTGTCGGGCCATCCCGGGTCGATGCCCACAGGGCTCTGAGGCGACATGATGTCGTGTGCATCGTGGCTGCTTGTCACCAGGCACATTAGTTTAGCTTTGAAAGTGCCGTATTTTTTGAGATAGGCGGCGATATTGTCCGGTCCCCACGAGCCGGCGGAGATGTTCAGGATGCGCACCCGTTTTTTGAAATCCTTTAAAAAACGTTTTTCGAGCAGGGTGGAAGCAATGCTGTCCTGATCGGTAAGGCTTCCGCCGTTGACGACCGAATCGCCGATCAGCAATATCACAACACTGTCGGTAGGCAGCACTTCTTCATTCCGCATGGAGAGGCTGTTGGTTCGCAGCACCTTGCCGAACCTCTTTACGTCCTGGTTTGGAGCGTATATGTATTCAAAATCCGGATCGGATACGTAGAGTGGTGAGTTACAAAAGCCATATTTTACCCTTAATACAACCTCGGTAATCCCCGCAAGAGTGACAATAGCAATTAAAAAACCGTAAACAAACTTTAACATCAAGTGAACGTCTTCTGCGTCGAAAGTGACTGCAAATTTAGGATTACTTTTGCCAATTACTGCTTTTTCGGTTTTCGTTAACTAAATATGTGGGCATTTATCGGGGCATAGCCCCCCTTAGGAGATCATCTCGATCAGTTCAATGCGGTTTCCGAAGGGATCGCGGAACGAAAAGCGGTTACGGTCGGGGATTTTGCTGTCATTTTTGACGGAAATGCCTTGCTGTAACAGTAACGCGCGCGCTTCTTCCAGGTTGTGCACCTCAAACGCCGGATGGCGCTGCGAAAGATCGTGTACCTCTTCGGCACGGATATGCAGTTGAATATCACCCATTTGAAACCAGATCGCGCCATGGGGTAGCGGGTAACCCAGGTTGGTAAGTTCTTCGAGGCCTAGTACCCCGCCATAAAATTCCCGCGCCTGCTGTTCGGTGCCCGGCGGAATACAAAGCATGATATGGTCGAGTCTTTTGAATTTAATTTTCATGATCAGGAGTGAATTTGGGCGTTAAAACTACTTCCTTATTTTGGATTAATATTATTTTCGCAGAGGCCCTTTACTCACCTCTTTACCATCTTTCCAAACGGATTCGATCTTTCTTGTGTTGCGGATGTCGTCTGTCGGATTAGCGCTCAGGATAAGGAAATCGGCTTGTTTGCCTTTTTCAAGCGTGCCTTTTTTATGCGCGATGCGCAAAGCCGCGGCGGCATTGCGGGTGCTGATGGTGATGGCCTGCGCGGGCGTGAGGCCCGCTTTTACCATCAGTTCCATTTCCAGGTGCTCGGTGAAGCCCTGCGTGCGGATCGGAAACGCGCCCGAGTCGGTTCCGAGCGCCACATGGATGCCGGCATCATGAATTTTCTTCAAATTAATCATCGCTGTCTTAAATGCAGATGTATTACGCTGGAAATCCGGTGAATTTTTGATTTTCTCGCCATAGGCCGCATCCGTGATCATTTCGAAGACACCCGGTTCGAGCGAGGCCTTGAAAAACTCGTCGTTGAGCCAGTCGGGATTGCCGGCGTAGGCAAACTGGTATTCATCCAGAGAAAGCGTGGGAATATAGATTACCTTTTTCTGCTTCATTTTGGTGAGCAGGTCCTGATCCACTTCCTTGTCGCGGATGCTGTGGGCGATGATATCGATACCGGCTTCGGTGAGCTTGCGGGCATCTTCGAGATAGAAAAGATGCGCGGCCACGTGGATATTACGTTTATGCGCCTCACGGATAATGGCCTGGTAAATTTCCGGTTTCATTTTCTGAGCATTGCCGCCGTGGTCATCTACCCAGATCTTGACCACCGTTGGTTTGACTTCCGCCAGCTTTTCCATCATGGCCGGAACTTCGTCGGGCGTATTAGGGCGCAAAAGCAGGTTCATCCAAGAAGCCGGGTTAGGATCGGGGGTGTTGAAACCGTAGCCTGCTGAGTAGAGCCTGGCACCGGGCAGCAGCCCAGCCTGGGTGGAATCAATAAACCCATTGAAGATGAGCGGACGGTCGGTTCCCATTGCCAACACGGCGCCGACGCCATAATTCTCGTATTTTTCCAGATGCCGAAGCAGATTTTTACGCGTGTAATTGTCGGCAGATGAAGTAGTTCCTTTGAGCGTCCCCACATGCGCATGCGCGCAGATGAGCGAAGGCATGACCGTCTTGCCGGCCAGATCGATTTCGTGGGCACCATTGACTTTGATACCTTTTTGAATAGATACGATTTTGCCGTCAGTAACCAGGATATCGGTGTTAGCGCGGGGAGAGGAGCCGGTACCGTCGATCACGGTCGCGTTTTTCAGCAGTACCGGGCCGTTATTTTGGCCTATTGCCTCGGAGCAAAATAATGCACCGGCCAATTGAAACAGCAGTCGTATTTTTTTCATGAACTATGGATTTGGGACCATTAAATGCGGAATAAGGCAGCCCGGGCTATTGGTATGCATTTTGATCAACAAAACACGCGCCGTTGCGGTGCGAAAATTAAAAACATCAACACCTAAAAAATAATATCATGGCCAAATATTCGAAAAAAGCAGGAGAAAAGGTGGAAGAAGCCTTGCACGAGCAGAAAGAAGGAAAGCTAAAATCGGGCTCAGGGAAAAAGGTCACCTCTAAAAAGCAAGCGATCGCCATCGGTTTGTCCGAAGCCCGCAAAGAAGGAGCCAAAGTCCCGATGAAGAAAGATTAGCAGTGAGAAGTGCCCAAAGCCCTTTTTTCCGCCAGTCGGGAAGAGGGCTTGCAAAAAGATAGATGTAACGGACGTGACTGTCGAATTTATTTTAGAATAATATAAAATTAGCTCCCGCATAGATTTCCACTCTTCAAAATCGTCGGATAAATCCTATATTGTACGATCAAGGATTTACCACTACCACTACGTTTCTAATTGTAAGTTTTTTTGAGAATGAATGATCTGAAGAGGGAGCTGTTAAAGCTGCTGCAAAAGGATGAATGTATTTTCGACTTCATTCAGGACTCAGCCATAGACGGATTACTGATTTGGAGGCATTCGGATCCGTGCGATTGCTGGGCCGATGCAAGGTTGCGGCAGATGCTAGGGCCGGGTGTTCAGGAAGGGCCCGGCGGGGTTTCTTCACTTTTTAAGAATCAATCTTTTACATTTCATCTCGATAAAGCCCGCGCAAGTTTCCCGGACAATCCGGACCCCCGCCATGGCATTATTCGGATTCTTCAGAATAATCAGCAATCGCTGCGCTTGGCCGTTACCTCTGTTTGTACCTATTCCGAGCCGCATGGCTGGCTTGTATTGTCGGGTTTCCGCCGCGATGTCCTGATGCCTGAAATGCCGGGGCTGGCTACGGGCACGGAGCTATACAAGTCGTTATTGAACAGCCATGCGATTTTTGTTACAAGCATTGATCTGGAAGGAAACTACAAATATGTCAACGATCATTTCAGCGAATTTTATGGCATGGAGAGCAGTGAGATCATCGGCAGGTCGTCACTTAGCGGTGTTGTTCCTGAGGATGTCGTCAAATGCCTGCAGGCGGGTGAGCAGTGCTTTATCAATCCGGGTATACCCAATCCGGTAGTACTTCGGAAGTATTCATCTCCCGGCGGTGTCAAAACGACGCGGTGGGAATTCACGGGTATTGCAGACGAGAATGGGGTTGTCTCCGAGATTTTTTGTGTGGGATACGACATTACCAAGCAGCTCAAAGTGCAGGAAGACCTTTCGGTACTTGTGTCCAATATGCAGGATGTCCTCTTTACAATCTCGCCGCTGGGCGTTTTTAGTTATGTTTCGCCGAGTTGGACATCGATGTATGGGCACACGGTTGAAGAAACCGTCGGGAGGCCATTTACCGAATTCATACACCCCGACGATTTTCATATCTGTTTTGAGGCATTGCGGATCACCTCAGAAACCGGCGTACCCGTGCCCGGGGGTGTCGAACATCGGATCAGGCATAGTGACGGATCGTGGTCGTGGAGCAATACCAGCGCCAATATAGATCCGGTCAGCAGGGACATCATCCTTACCAGCCATGACATTACCGAACTGCGAAATTCCCGCGAGCGGCTCAAAGAGCTGGCCATTGTAGCCTCGAACACGACGGACTATATTGTGATCACCAACAGCAAGGGATATATTACCTGGGTCAATAAAGCCTATGAGACGCACACCGGTTATGACCGAAAGGAGGTCAGGGGCAAGAACCCGCTTCATTTACTCCGTGGACCTGAGACCGACCCTGACACCCTTGACAGAATCGCGCTGTATTGCAAGGAGAAGAAGGTCGTCAGGGAGGAAGTGCTCTGCTATACCAAAACGGGTGTGGGTTATTGGGTGGACCTCAAAGTTACTCCTGTATTCGACGATTACGGCAACTGCATCAACTTTATCGCGGTAGAAAGGGATATAACCGACCGCAAAAAGGCGGATATGGAGCTAAAAAGGATCAAGGATATCCAGGAACAGACCCACAGCGTGGCGCATGTGGGTGGCTGGGAATACTATGTGCGCACCGGCGAGCTTTATTGGTCTTCGACGACCAAGGAAATGCATGAAGTACCTGAGGACTACGTTCCCAGCCTCGAAACAGCTATTCATTTTTACAAAGAAGGACATAGCAGGGAGGAGATAGGGCGGGTGGTAAACGAATGCCTGGCAAATGGAACTCCCTGGGACAGTGAGCTGCAAGTTGTAACGGCCAAAGGCAATGAGTTGTGGGTAAGGACGATCGGGAAGTCAGAGGTGATCGATGGTATATGTGTGCGCATTTATGGCGCCTTTCAGGACATTACCTCCAGAAAGCAGGCGGAGGTGGATATTAAGAGCTCGGAAGCCAAATTCCGGAGCCTATACGATTCCACGAGCGATGCTGTAATTCTTTTTGATCATACCGGCTATCTGGATTGCAATAATGCCGCATTGAAGATGTTCGGGATCGATTCAGTTGATCGCTTTGTGAATATGCCGATGGGCGACTTGTCGGGCTTGAACGAGGTAGGTATGGAGAATAACAAAAGCGAGGGCAACAGGCATGTGAAGGCAGTTTATGAAAAAGGTACACATAGCTTCGAATGGAAATACAGGCGTTTCGGCGAATCAAAAGAATCGTTCGTTGCCGAAGTCTTGCTTAATCTGATGAAAGTCAATGACACCGAGATCATCCAGGCGGTGATTCGCGACATTACGATGCGGAAACGCGCAGAACTCGAATTGCTCGAAGCCCGTGAACATGCCGAGGCAGCCAGCAAATTAAAGTCGCAGTTTCTGGCTAATATGAGCCACGAAATCAGAACGCCACTCAACGGTGTGGTCGGGTTTACGGACTTGCTGATGAAGACCAATCTGGACGAAACCCAGCAACAGTATATGTCGATGGTATTTCAGTCGGCCAATTCACTGATGGACATCATCAACGATATCCTTGATTTCTCCAAAATAGAAGCCGGCAAGCTCGAACTAACGCCTGAAAAGACCGATCTGCTCGAAGTTTGTGGCCAGGTCGCTGATATGGTAACCTACCAGGCGCAGCAGAAGCACCTGGAAATGCTGCTGAATATCCCAGGGGACATTCCGCAGTTTGTATGGTGCGACTCAGTGAGGCTGCGGCAGATTCTGGTGAACCTGCTCAGTAATGCGGTCAAATTCACGATTCGGGGCGAAATTGAATTGAAAATAGAATTACTGCATAAGGTAAGCGGATTGGAAAATACGTTCCGCTTCTCTGTCCGCGACACAGGCATTGGTATCGATCCTCAGAACCAGCGACGAATTTTCGAGGCATTTTCGCAGGAAGACTCCTCCACCACGAAGCGGTTTGGTGGCACAGGGCTTGGACTGACCATTTCTAATAGCCTGCTTGGTTTGATGGACAGCCGCTTACAACTTTCGAGCACTCTTGAGAAGGGCAGTACCTTCTTTTTCGATGTGACATTCCGCGCCATTGAAGGCGAGGACCGGTTTGACTGGGAGAATGTCGAACAGATCGGGCAGGTGCTGATCGTGGATGATAACGTGCGTAATGGTCAGATTTTGCAGGACATGCTCACCAACAAGTGCATAGCATCGGACTATATTCGTAGCGGTGAAAAGGCTTATGAAATATTGTCTTCGGGCAAAAGATATGATGTGATACTGATAGATTGCCAGATGCCGGGATGGGACGGGATCGAAACGATTCGGATGATCAGGAAACTGGGAGACAGGGGTGCAGGACAACCTGTAATATTACTAAATGACTCGCTTGACGATGAGGCTCTCAGTGCTTTCGGCAATGAGTTGGATGTCAAACATTTTTTAGTGAAACCGGTGAAAATCCAACAGCTGTTTCACGCGCTCTCCGATCTCGGGCTCAAATCGAAAATCTCTCAGCAGCCAGAGAAAATATCTGCAAATGAAGAAATTCCGAAAGCAATTTACGAAACAGGCGAAGTGAAAATACTCATCGCAGAAGATCACAAGATCAATATGTTGCTGGTTAAATCGATGCTTAACAAAATATTACCTGGCAGCGAGCTGATCGAGGCGACCAACGGCAAGGAAGCCATCGAGGCATTCCGCAGGACAAGCCCTGATATCGTTTTTATGGATATTCAAATGCCTGAGATGAACGGGTACGAAGCTACGCGCGAGATCAGGCAGGGGGCGGGGCTCACCCACGTGCCGATCATCGCACTCACAGCCGGTACGGTCGTGGGCGAGCGTGAAAAATGTATCGAAGCCGGAATGGACGATTATCTCACCAAGCCGGTTCTGAAAGATACGCTCGAAGCTGCGGTCCGAAAATGGCTGCTTAAATAAGATATTCGTCCGCGACTAGCCGTCTGCCACTATCCGTTCACAACCTGCCCGCCATTCGGGTGAAGTACCTGCCCGCTCATATAGGAGGCGTCCTCGCTGGCCAGAAACACGTAACATGTCGCAACTTCGCAGGGTTGTCCGGGCCGTTTGAAGGGTGTGTCTTTGCCGAACTGCTTTACCCGCTCCGAATCAAAGGTCGACGGAATAAGCGGCGTCCAGATCGGCCCTGGTGCTACTGCATTCACCCTTATGCCTTTTTCGGCTAGGTTATCGGCCAGCGACCGGGTGTAAGCAACAATTGCCCCTTTGGTAGAAGAATAATCGAGCAGTGACGGACTACCATGATATGCCGTCACCGAGGTTGTATTAATAATCGAATCCCCTTCGTCCAGATACGGCAAAACGGCCTGGGTGAAATAGAAAAAGGAGAAAATGTTGGTGGCAAATGTGTCATTCAACTGATCGGGTGAAATCTCGGTCACATTCTCCTTAGGATGTTGCTCGGCGGCATTGTTAACGAGTATGTTTAATTTTCCGAACTCGTTCACTGCACGGCTCACCGCTTCTTTGCAGAATACCTCGCTACGGATGTCGCCCCGGAGCAGCAGGCAATTTTTACCTTCGGCCTCGACCATTGCTTTGGTATCGGAAGCGTCCTGGGACTCGTCCAGATAGACGATGGCAACATCGGCACCCTCCCGGGCGAAATGAACTGCCACCGAACGACCTATGCCGCTGTCGCCACCGGTTATAAGGGCTGTTTTACCTTGTAGCTTGCCGCTACCGCGGTAGTTCTCCCGGATTACGACCGGTGCCGGGTCCATAATTTCTTCTATGCCAGGGCGGGTGCTTTGCGTCTGCCCGCGGGTATCGATCTCGAAGCTCATAGTATTTGAATGTTTGTGGATGCGGCATTGTCAAAAAGCACATGCCAATAGCAAACCGAAGCCCGTCAAGCCCTGGGAGCGGCGTAACAGCGGGAGATGAGTAAAGATTTTCACAGTTCACTGTATGCATTAAAACCCCAAAAAAGGGCTGTTGCACCTCTGGAAGCGTTCGGCATAGTTATTAATGCTGTCACGCCATACGGCTGAAAAGACCGGCTAGTAAACAGGTAAATTATGGATGTAAAAAAGGTAGTAATAGTAGGCGGAGGCTTCGGCGGGATCAACCTCGCCCAGAAGCTTTCCCGCAATAAATTGTTTCAAATCGTGCTGGTGGACAAGAACAACTACAATTTCTTCCCGCCATTGCTTTACCAGGTAGCGACAGGCTTTCTCGAGGCTTCGAATATCAGCTATCCGTTCCGCAAGTTTTTTCAGGACAAAAGTAATCTCAGGTTTAGTCTCGGAGCCTTTGAGAGGATTTTTCCCGATGAAGGAAGGGTGGCGACCGAAAGTGGCGATATCTATTATGACTACCTCATATTCGCAACCGGCACCGAGAGCAATTATTTCGGGATGGAAAACGTGCGGGCGAATGCGGTACCGATGAAAACTGTACAGGATGCGCTTGCCTTACGGAACCACATCCTGCGACTGAAAGAGGTGGCGGCCAAAGAAACAGACTCCGCTGCCCGCAGAAGGCTGCTATCCATCGTAGTTGCAGGCGCTGGGCCGACCGGCGTCGAAATTTCGGGAATGCTGGCGGAAATGCACAAGTCCATTTTCAAAAAAGACTATCCTGAATTAAGAAAGGAAGATGTGCAAATCTATCTCGTCGATGCATTGCCGGTGGTTTTAAACCCGATGAGCAAAAAATCGCAGGAGGAGACGCTTGCCGAGCTGCGGGGGCTGGGGATAGAAGTGCTGCTGGATCACGCGGTGAAGGATTATGCGAATGGGACTGTCACATTTGCCAATGGTAAGACAATCGAAACCGAAACACTGATATGGACCTCGGGTGTGACCGCAACTGCATTGCCTGGTTTGCCGGAGGAAGTGCTCGGCAAAGGCAAACGGGTAATGGTGGATGCTTACAATCGCGTGAAGGGGTCGGATAATATATTTGCCATAGGCGATATTTGCTTGATGGACGCGGACAAAAAGTACCCGAACGGACATCCGCAGCTAGCCCAGGTAGCAATTCAGCAAGGCAGAAACCTGGCACATAACCTGCGGTTGTGGCAGGAAGGAAAGCCGCCAAGGGAATTCCGATACGTCGATAAAGGTACAATGGCAATTATTGGCGTTAATAAGGCTGTGGCCGATCTGCCGGGCTTGCATTTCAAGGGCCTTATCGCTTATTTTCTGTGGATGGTCGTGCATTTGTTTTCGCTGATCCGTTACCGCAACCAGATCAAAACTTTCTATAACTGGATGGTAGCCTTTTTTACGAGGGACCAGTCACTCCGTTTTATCCTTGATGCGAAGCCTGAAAAACCGGCCCGCTAGTCATGAGCATTTTATTTAACAGTGTAAGTTGTAATCCATTATGATCCAGACTATTGCAGATTCATCCCAATATCCATTCGAATGGATTGACGTCACAGACCCGGATGATGAAGAATTAAAACAGATCAGGGAAAAACATGGATTGCACGAATCCTCGATTAAAGATTGGCTGCAACCCGACCATTTGCCCAAATATGAAGATGTAGGCTCTTACGTATTCATTATTTTCAGGATACACAGCGATAAAGTGGGCACCGAGGCCGATACCGTCGCAGAACTGACCAACAAACTGGCGATCTTTATGACGAAAGAGTTCGTGATCACCATGCATAAAAAAGAGTGGGGCGCACCGGAAGTCATTTTGGAGCAGCAGGTAGACCAGCATTCTTGCGAGGACACGATTCAGCTGGTGAATGAGATCATTAAAAGCTGCATTGCCACCTACGAGGCTCCATCTTTGAAGCTGACCAAGGATATCGAGTTTTATGAGGAGAATATGTTCCTCAAAACCCGCAAAGCGTCACTTCTAAAGGGCTTGTATTATCTGAGGAGAAGGGTGGAGGTTACACGGCGCATACTGATGCTTTCGCACGAGATTGTCGATAAAATGGATGTTCCCGGGCATTCCAATACCTATACGCGCGACACGCGTGACCTGTATGTGAAGTTGCACAACATCTATGATACCCTGTTCGAAAACATGAATCATCTGGTGATGGTTTATTTCTCGATTTCCTCCCAGCGGACCAATGAGATTGTGCGGGTACTTACCGTATTTTCGGTCTTTTTCATGCCGCTCACATTTATTGTCGGCATCTATGGGATGAATTTCGATTTCATGCCTGAACTACGGCTTAAATGGGGGTACCCGGGCGTAATGATCCTGATGGGCGCAATCACTTTCGGGATTTATGTCTGGTTTAAAAGGCGCGGATGGCTCTAAC
This sequence comes from Dyadobacter sp. 22481, assembly GCF_052044875.1. Lineage (NCBI taxonomy): Bacteria > Pseudomonadati > Bacteroidota > Cytophagia > Cytophagales > Spirosomataceae > Dyadobacter > Dyadobacter sp. 22481. The sequence continues at coordinate 2,355,525 of NZ_JBQENV010000001.1, read as the reverse complement.
GGGTGGCATAAATGCTTTTAACCCCTATTTTTGCTTCCCTATTTATCCCGAATCCATGAACCAAGCCCGCGCATTTTCGCTTTTAGTAACCTTTCTCATTGCCCTCTTACTTCCATTTAGGACTTTGGCCGTCATTCCAAAAGCGCCCACGACGCTGGCTGCCCTGCCCGCGTCGGCAAGCCAGATTAATCTCACATGGCTGGATCTGGCGAGCGACGAATCGGGTTTTGAGGTAGAACAGTCGACGGACGGGACGAAATTTGTAAAAGTAGCCGATCTGCCCGCCAATAGTATCACTTATCAGGATAAGGGGCTCAAATCCGCCAGCAAATACTGGTACCGGGTGCGCGCCAAAAATGCATCCGGGGCATCCGCCTATTCCAATACCGCTAACGCTTCCACGTTGCAGGCAGCGCCTAATGCACCTTCTAACCTGATCGCCACAGCTGTTTCGACTTCACAAATAGACCTGAAATGGACCGATCATGCAAGTAATGAAACCGGTTACCAGGTGGAACGCTCGCCGAATGGGACCACTTTTACTAAAATCGCCGACCTTGCCGCTAACGCGACTGCATACCAAAGCACCGGCCTGGCTGCGGCGACTGCGTACTATTATCGTGTTCGGGCTGTGAATGCAGTTGGGGCATCGGCATATATCAATACGGGCCCGGTCAAAACGCAGAACGTTCAGGTGCCGGATGCGCCGGAAAACTTCACGGCAGTACCCACCGCGCCGGACCTGGTCCAGCTACGTTGGTCGAAGCCGACGGGCAATGCGACCGAAGTCGTAATTGAGCGCGCGAAAGGCGACGGTAACTTTGCGCAAATAGGCAAGGTCGCGGCGACCGTACTTCAATATGAAGACAAATCGGAGCTTGAAGCGGCCGACTACTTTTACCGTATTAAAGCCATCAATGCAGGCGGGGAATCGCCTTACAGTTTGCTAGGGATCGTTCGCGCGGCTTCCATTATTACCAGTGTAGACACGCCAGGCAACCGGTATTTGGTATATATGGCAGGTAGGACCCTTGTGGTGAACCTTAACGGCGCAGCGGAGGCAAAATTGTCGGTATATGACCTTACTGGCCGGCCACATAAGGCAAAGCGAATCAAGCGGGAGGAGCGCGTGGATCTGAGCTTGCTGCCAGCAGGGGTGTATGTGGTTGTAACCGATAATGGTAAGGAAGTAATATCGAAGCGGATACTGCTTTATTGATATATCCTGAACCTAAATTTACTGACCTTTATGAGATGCTGTCCTCCGAAGCCATTTCCAGGCTTCTCTTTCCTGGCGCTTGCCTTGTGCCTGCTCGTGTCCAGCGCCGTTTCGGCCCAAAAGAAGAAGAAATACATTGTGAATGCTTACGTGGGCGGGTTTCGCGGGCTGGCGAATGTGGAAGAAATCGATGCTGAGAAGCTGACGCACATCAATTATGCATTTGTGAATGTACACGACAGCATGGCCGTGCTTACTAACCTGGCGACCGATTCCACCAATTTCAGGAAACTGAATGTGCTCAAAAAGATAAACCCGGACCTGAAAATCGTCATCTCGATCGGCGGCTGGGCTTGGAGTGAGAACTTCTCCGATGCGGTGCTGACCGAATCGTCCCGTCTGAAATTCGCGAGATCGAGCGTTGACATTGTGCGCCAGTTCGACCTCGACGGGGTGGATATTGATTGGGAATATCCTGGTATGCGCGGAGAAGAAGGCAATATCTTTCGCCCGGAAGACAAGCAGAACTTTACGCTGATGTTCAAGGCATTGCGCGATGAATTAAATTTACTTGAAAAGGAAAAAGGAAAGAAATACCTGCTCACCACAGCTGTGGGAGGTTCGAAATCTTTTATCGAACACACCGAAATGGGCCTCGCCCAGGCTTACCTGGATTACGTGCTGATCATGACCTACGATTACGGCGGCCGAAACGGTACCGTAGGGCACCATACCAACCTTTACGATTACGACCCCTCGGGCGAAGGCTCGTCGGCCGACCGTTCTGTGAAGAATTTCATCGCCGCGGGTGTGCCTGCGAGCAAGATAGGGCTGGGCGCCGCTTTCTATGGCAAAGGCTGGGAGGCTGAGACGGCCGATCATCACGGCATGGGTGCTAAGCGGGCGAAATCGGTGCAGGGAGGCGGCTACACCAAACTGAAAGATACGGTCATTGACCAAAACGGCTATAAAAAGTACTATGATAAAAAGGCCAAAGCGCCTTATCTGTTCAACGATTCTACCAAAATACTCATTACCTATGAAGACGAGAAGTCGATCAAAGAGAAATGCAAGTATGTGAAAAAGAATAACTTAGCTGGCATTTTCTTTTGGGAGTATTTCAATGATCCCAAAGAATACCTGGTTAACGAAATCCATAAAAACCTCGACTAACGCGAGATCAGCGCCATTAAATCACTCCTGGTCAATGATTTGAGGATATCCGTATCGGTTTTCACGAGGTCGTTGGCCAGGTCTTTTTTTGCTTCCTGCAATTCCATCACTTTCTCTTCGATCGTTCCGGGACAGATCAGCCGCACCGCGATCACGTTTTTCTGTTGGCCAATACGGTGGCTGCGGTCGATGGCCTGATTTTCGACGGCCGGGTTCCACCACGGGTCGATCAGGTATACGTAATCGGCTTCGGTAAGGTTCAGCCCCGTTCCGCCGGCTTTCAGGCTGATCAGAAACACGCGTACCTGCTCATTCGTCTGAAAATTATCCACGCGGGCTCCGCGGTCGCGCGTCTGGCCGGTCAGGTACTCGTAGCCTATTCCACGTTCTTCCAGTTGGGGCCGGATCAGGTCTAGCATGGAGGTGAACTGCGAGAAAATCAGGATCTTATGCCAGGGCGCCGTGTCTTCTATTTGTTCCATTAGCACATCGATCTTCGCCGAAGAATCGCCATAATACAGGTCGTCGCGCAGCAACGCCGGCGAGTTGCAAATCTGCCGGAGCTTGGTGAGGCCCTGCAAAACGTGCAGTCTGCTGCGTTCGATGTCGCCGTCATTTTTAGTATTCAGGAAATTGTAAAATTCCAATTCGTAGGCATTGTAAACCTTGCGTTGCTCTTCACCCATTTCGCAGTAGATGACCATTTCCGTCTTTTCGGGTAGCTCCGAAGCTACCTGCTGCTTGGTACGGCGCAAGATGAACGGGTTGATCCTTTGTTGAAGTTCTACCGCCCGCTCATTGTCCTTGAACCGGTCGATCGGGATCGAGAAATGGTTGCGGAACTGCGTTTTGTTGCCCAGTAGCCCGGGGCAGGCAAACGAAAGCTGGCCGTAAAGATCGAAAGTGTTGTTTTCGACCGGCGTTCCGGTCATCACCAGCTTGTTGCGCGATTGCAACAGCCTCGCTGCTTTATAGCGTTGCGATTCGGGGTTTTTGATGGCCTGCGATTCGTCGAGGATAATGTAGTTGAAATGGTATGTTTTTAAAAAATTCACATCTGAAAGCAGCGTGCCGTATGAGGTTAGCACGATCTCGTACCGATCGAAGTCGGTTGCTTCCTTCACCCGGTCGGAACCGTAAATGGTAAGTATTTTAATGCTGGGGGCAAACTTTTCGACCTCGGCCTGCCAGTTGAAAATCAGCGAAGTAGGCACGATGATCAGGTTGGTGTTTTTTACCTGTTTTTTTCTCTGTAATAATATGAATGCAATGATTTGTAAGGTTTTGCCTAACCCCATATCGTCGGCCAGGCAGCCGCCGAAATTGTATTCGTCGAGAAAATTGAGCCAATTCAAACCTTGTTTCTGGTAGTTGCGCAGGCTCGCTTTCAATGTCCTCGGCACGGGTACTGCCTGAATGGACCGGAAATCCTCGACTCGCGACTGGTAGAAGGCGATCTGCTCCTTCACCTCGCGGTCGAGCATTTCGCCTTCGTACATTTCTTCTACCGACGCGAAACGGATTTTGGGCGTTTGGATCACCTCGCCTGCAATGTCGCCCGCTTCGAAAAACTTAGCAAATTTTTCGACCCATTTGTCGGGCAGGATACCGATTGTGCCGTCGCCGAGCTCTACATATTTGCTGCGGTTCTTTACAGCCTTGTGCAAATGTTTGAGCGTAACTTTTTGTTTGCCAAATTCCACATTGGCCGTCGTATTGAACCAGTTGATGCCGCTGGCCATGTGTACGGAAATTTTGGCTTTGTGCTGGTTCAAACGGTTTTTGGTCAGTTTGTTAAATCCGAGGATGGTGACACCCTGGTTTTGCCATTCCTCGAATGCGTCGGGAAACCAATCTTCGCTCAGGAATCGCGCGCGGTGTAGGTAAAAGAACTCCCTGCCCAACTGCTCTTCAAAATCGGGGTGTTGGCGCATTACCGCGCTGCCAAACCGAAGTTCGGCTTCCTCGTCGCGCCGCACCATGAACGGATTACCGTGGTTATCGACCGCGTAAATGTCGTTTTTGGAGAAAAGCGGCACTTCTATCTTACCATATTTAAGCACGGGTGTGATCATCACGTAGTTACCGACGTCTTCGAGATAAATAATCTTTTCAATGCCCTGATCAAATCCCTGCTCTTCACGTTGCGCAGGTGTGGCCGCCTTCACATAGGTATAGTTGATCCGGATCGCATTGCCCAACTTCGAGAGCAAATTGACCCTGAATGCTTCGAATTTGGATTCGTGAATGTAAATGCGCTGGTTATGCTGCCTGAAAAATTGCAGCGTCCTGAGAATGTCCTGGCTTTCGATCAGGTGGAGCGAATCTTTGTAGAGCACAAAGTAATCGTAGCGGAACTGTACGTCTTCGATGTCAAGGTGGACATTATTGAGTATCAGCTCGCCCTTGATCTGGAAAAACGGGTCCTTCTTGTCGATCGTCAATTGCAGGTCGGCCGGGGTCGCAGCGAGCTTTACCGGTACAAGCGAGGCGGCATTAAGATTTTCGGAAACCGAAGGGTTATGGTAGTAAAAATCGAGTTTCAGCGGGTTCTGAACAATCGAATGCAGTCCCGGTAGGTCGGTTTCCGGGTTCTTTTTCCTAAAATTGTTCTGAAAGGAAGCAATAGCCGTGTGAAATTTGATTGAATCGGTTTCCTGCGTTTTCCAGATCATTTCGAGCGGATTGAGCAGAACAAAAGGATTTTTTAGCTTTCCCTGCCGCGTTACCGGAGCCTCGTACATTTCCATGTAAAAATGGTCGTAGTATTTGTTCAGGCCAATGGCGACGATCGTTCTTGTATCGACGGCCTGTGGTTTGGGGCCGGGGAAATCGCGCGCCGTTTTGGGTAGAAGCTGTTCCTGCAAAGCCTCCACCGACAATGTATCGACCGGGATCAGCTCCTTCAACTTCGGTTTGACCTGCAATTCGCGGGCTCCGTATTCCAGCTGGAAATACCGGTCGAGCTCAGGCTCATCCTGCATGCCGTAAATAAATGCCACCTCCTTGATTTTCTCGCGTCGAAGCTTTTTATCGAAGAACGCACGCAGGTCCCTTCGATTGAGCAGGTTATACAAAACCTGGCTCTGGTGTTCGCACAGCTTCCGCTTCGGGCGGATGCATTCGCAGTAAAGGTTCACCGATTTATGGTCCTGTTTGACCACCACCTTGAATGTCTCCGTAAGGTTGACGGCTACACGGAATGCAGCATAATCGACATCGATTTCATGAGGCTGAATGTCGAAATAGCCTCTTTTTTCGGTCTGAGGCATTTCAGAACTGTTGTTCAGAATATGCGAAACAGACAATTCGGAAATATTGAAATCGAGAAAAATGAAATTATGCTGTCCGGGTACCGGCATTCCCGCGGGGTCATTCTGGTTCATAAGGCAAATTAACAACTGCGGGTACGTTTGGCACCATTATTTTGCAAAATTTGCGTTAATGAAAAATCTGATCTGCTTCCGTTTCTTCCCGCTTGCCGCGTTTCTTTTTCTTCTAATATCCGTCCCCACACTGGCACAGGACGCTAAACCGGACACGACGGTTCTGAAATTGCTGCCAGCCGACTCCGCTACAAGCGCCAGGCTCGATACGGCCATTATTCTGCCCCGCTTGCTGATTGACACTGTCCGCTACCGGTTCATTGGCGACGGCAACTTTACCAAAGGAAATGTCAACCGGAGCCTGATGGTCCTGCGGGCCGAGCTGGTTTTTAGCGGGCCGATGATCAACATCGCCACCAATCCGCGGTTTACCTACGGAAAGCAGAACGGCATCCTCGCTGAGCGGGATACTTACGTGGATCTTTTTGTGGATGTTTTCAAAAAACGAAAAACTTACGTTTTCGGCCTTGCAGCGTTGGAAACCAGCAATCTACGTCGCATCGATTTACGGCAAATGGCCGGGGCGGGAATCGGGTACCGGGTGGTCAAGTCCAAGTCGCACGACCTCAGCCTTACCGACGCGCTACTCTACGAATCGACCAACTTTTTTGAAAAAGCGACGGTATCCACCATCCGGAATTCCTTTCGTATCAAGGGGAAGCATTCCTTTTTATCGGACAAATTCCGTTTGAATCACCTTACATTCATCCAGCCCGCGTTGAATGACCTGTCGAACTTGCGATGGAATACGATTCTTTCGGCAGAACTGCCGCTCAACAAATGGGTGACACTCCGGACGAGTTTTGAAAATTCGTTTGAAAGCGTGGTAGAAGCCGGTCGCAAGCGGAACGATTCACGCATTACATTTGGGATTTCCATGGGAAATAAATAGACGATTCCGATATTGAAGTTGTCAGGGAAAGAGGCCTAGAATACTGTCCATAGGAGTAGCACATTATATCTGCCAAAAATGTGCTTTACTAAGTATTCACTACATTCCAAATCGAGCAATGAGAGACCAACAGGACAATCGCCGTGACTTCCTGCGCAATTCGCTTTATTCAGCCGCCGGCCTGGCGATGTTTCCGCAACTGACCCCTAATGCCTACGGGTCGATCAAGACCGTCTTAGCCGACCAGCCTTTTGCGCTGGCAATGCCTCCGCGTATCAAATTTGCGGTGATTGGCATGAACCACGGGCATATTTACGGGCAAGTGGAAGCCGTAACGCGGGGCGGCGGAGAGCTGGTTTCGTTTTTTGCCAAAGAAGCCGATCTCACAGCGGCGTTTGCCAAACGCTACCCGGACGCAAAACAAGCCAAGTCGGAAGCGGAAATCCTGGACGATAAATCGATTCAGCTCGTGCTTAGCTCGGGAATACCCGACGAGCGCGGACCCCTGGGCGTGCGCGTGATGAAGGCGGGTAAGGATTATATGGTAGACAAACCAGGCCTTACCACCCTCGAACAGCTCGCAGAAGTGCGCAAAGTGCAGAAGGAAACCAAGCGCATTTACTCAATCATGTACAGCGAGCGGCTCGAAAACCGCGCGACGGTGAAAGCTGGCGAGCTTATCAAAGAGGGTATCATCGGTAAAGTCGTCCAAACGATCGGCCTCGGCCCGCACCGGATGAATGCCAACACGCGCCCTGAGTGGTTTTTTGACAAAAAGCGCTTCGGCGGTATCATATGCGACATTGCCTCGCACCAGTTTGACCAGTATTTGTTTTTTACCAATTCCACCAAAGCGCAGGTAGTAGCCTCGCAAGTAGGTAATGTAAATCACCCGCAGTATCCTAAATTTGAGGATTTTGGTGATGCGATGCTGCGCGGTAATGGAGGCTCGGGCTACATCCGCGTTGACTGGTTCACCCCTGATGGCCTTAAAACCTGGGGCGACGGACGTCTTACCGTGCTCGGAACGGAAGGATTTATCGAGATTCGCAAGAATATCGATATCGGTGGTCGGGAAGGCGGAAACCACCTCTTTGTGGTGAACAACAAAGAAACGACCTACGTCGATTGCAGCAAGGTGGAACTGCCTTACGGCCGCCAACTTGTGGACGATGTGCTGAACCGTACCGAAACGGCTATGTCGCAGGAGCATTGTTTTCTGGCGACGGAGTTGTGCCTGAAAGCGCAGAAAAACGCCCAGAACGTTTCGGTGGTGAGCTAATGCAACTATCCCGTTCCTGACCATTTTATAAACACTTCACAAACTATGGTACGCAGACTAATCTTCATCTTCGGGTTAATGGGTACTCAGGCTGCGTTTGCGCAGGGACCCGTCAGCAATGTCGACCGCGATATTGTTTTCAAGTCGGTGAATGTGATCCCGATGGACCGCGAGACGGTTTTGAAAGGTCAAACCGTGGTGGTCAGGAACGGAAAGATTGTTTCCATCGGCAGTAGTACAAAAACGAGCGCAAATGCATTAGTAGTGGACGCCAAAGGCAAATATCTCGTGCCTGGCTGGTCGGAAATGCATGCCCACGTGCCTGCTATCGACGATTTTGGACCGATGAAGGATGTGCTGACGCTTTACCTGGCCAATGGCATTACGACGATCCGCGGAATGCTGGGTAATGCGAAACATCTCGAACTACGGGAAAAAGTGCGGAGCGGGGAAGTGCTGGGACCCAATTTCTACACTACCGGCCCGGCATTCTCCGGGCAGACCGTCAAAACGGCCGCGCGGGGAATTGAAATGGTGAAAGAAGAAAAAGCGGCCGGTTACGACTACCTGAAATTGCTTCCGGGACTTACCAAAGAAACTTTCCCCGGCATTGCCAGAACATCCAAAGAGCTGGGTATCGGCATGGTTGGACACGTTTCATTCGCTGTTGGAGTTTGGGCCGCAATCGATGCGGGCTATTCCTCTATTGATCACCTCGATGGATTTGTGGAAGCCATCGTGCCCGGTACAGACACGCTGGCTGAACAGGAAACGGGTCTTTTTGGCACCTGGATAGCCTATGCGGCCGATACCACCCGCATTCCGAAGCTGATCAAAGGCTTGAAGGACAAAAACATCCGCGTGGTGCCTACGCAAGCCATTGCCGAACGCTGGCTTTCGCCGCAGCCAGCATCAGCCTACGAAAACGCTCCGGAATGGAAGTATATGACGTCCGACGAAAAGAAAAATTGGCTGAATGCGAAAAGCAGTTATGTGAACAATCCCAAATTCAATAAAGAACGGGCAGAGGCATTTGTAGCCATCCGCCGCAAACTGATCCTGGCCTGCCAGAAGGGAGGAGTACAGCTGATGCTCGGCTGCGACGCCCCTCAGGTACTGAATGTGCCGGGTTTTGCGACTCACCATGAATTGAAATACCTGGTCGACGCCGGACTGACACCCTACGAGGCATTGAAAACAGGGACAGTGAACGTCGCCAGTTATTTAAACAAAACGAATTCAGGCTCTATCAAAGCCGGTAATGTGTCGGACCTGGTGCTGCTTGCCGCAAACCCACTTGAAAATATTGGCAATACCAAAACGATCGAAGGCGTCATGATCGGCACCAAATGGCTGCCTAAAAGCTTCCTGGACAGCGAGCTAAAAAAGATTGAAAAGTAGCTATTCTTCGTAAATCATTTTGCGCGTCATACCGCCGTCGACGATCAGATTGGCGCCGGTGATGAAATCATTGTCTGGGTCGGTGAGGTAAATACAGGCTCGCGCAATGTCATCGGGCCTGCCAACGCGGCCTGCCGGATGTTGCGCGTGGTCCGAGGTTTTTAGCTGGCTGTAATCGCCGGTTTCGATCCATCCGGGGCTGATCGCATTCACGGTAATGCGGTCGGGGCCGAGGGAGATCGCCAGAGCGTGTGTTAATGCCAGAATCCCGCCCTTTGAAGCCGCATACGCCTCCGTGTTGGGCTCGGACATGAGCGCGCGCGTGGACGCAATGTTCACGATCGCGCCCTTGCCTTGCGCGCGCATGATGCCGGCTGCTTCCCGCGAGCACAGAAATGCGCCCCGCAAATTGGTATTCAGCACGTAATCCCAATCGTCGACGGCAAGCTCATAAGGCGACTTTGTACGCCCCAAACCTGCATTGTTGATCAGCACATCGATCCTTCCCAGCGATTCTTTTATCTTTCGTATACCGGTGACGATTTCATCGGGATTAGTCAGATCGATGGCGTGGGAAAGCGTTTTGATACCTTCCTTTTCCAATGCTTCCTGCACAGTCTGCAGTCCTTTCGGGTCACGGTCCCATAGCGCGACCGCAGCGCCTCGCCGAGCATAATGTGTGGCAACAACGCTGCCGATTCCGTTTCCGGCGCCGGTCACGATTACCACTTTATTTTGGTAGTCGTTCATGATCAGGACAATGCTTTGAAATCTTCGTCAGACAGCTGAATATTTCCTCCCTGCATGTTCTCTTCCAAATGTTGCAGCGAGCTTGTGCCCGGGATCAGCAGGATATTCGGGGCGCGTTTCAATAGCCATGCCAATGCAATTTGAGCGGTTGTGGCGTTGTGCCTACCGGCAATGCCGGAGATTTTAGTCTTCAACTTTTCGGGCCCGGATGCGAGCGGGTACCAGGGGATGAATGCCATTCCGCGCTCAATAGTGTAATCGAGTACGTTTTCCCACTGCCGGTTACCCAGATTATACAGGTTTTGAATCGACACAATCGGCACGGTCTTTTCCGCAAGTTTGATCTGCTCCACATCCACTTCCGACAATCCTACATACCGGATCTTGCCCGCTTTCACGGCATCCACCACAGGCCCGAGCGTTTCCTCGACCGGGAAACGCGAATCGATCCGGTGTAGTTGCCACAGATCGATCACGTCCCTTTTCAACCTTTTGAGGCTTCCTTCGATGGCCTGCCTGATATGTTCGGGATTTCCGTTGACACGCCACTGGTTGGGTCCGGTGCGTTCGAACCCGCCTTTCGTGGCGATCAGCAGATCTTGCGGATAGGGGAAAAGCGCGTCGGCGATCAGTGTTTCGTTGGTGTGAGGGCCGTAAGAATCGGCGGTGTCGATGAAATTAACGCCGGCATCGAGCGCGGCACGAAGTACGTTCTTTGCATTTTCGCGGTCGGGCGCATCTCCCCAAACTCCCTTGCCGGTGAGTTGCATGCCGCCGTAACCCAGCCTGTTGACTTCTATTTCTCTACCGATCCTGAATTTGCCGGCATATCGATGATCATTACGCATATTGATTTTTAGTTAAAGGTCACTTCGCAAGAACTGTCGAATGAGGTTTTCATTCAAGGAAAGGTGAATATATATCTTACTCATTTTTCACAAAGCAAATGTCGGGCCATAAGTTTGAAAAGACCGTTAGCACAAATGTTTGGCATGGTTTTATTCTTTTCATAACAAAACCAACTATCATCAACAAAATGGAAACGACAGTATTTGAAACGCGGGCAAAGGAATTGGTAGCCGACATTCAGGAAATTGTTAAGGTGAAGGGGATCGATCTGGCAGACGCGTTGGAAGAGGTGGGTATTTCCCGAAAATCCTCCGAGAGGATCCTTAATCGGGGCGTAATGCCAAACTTGTCAGAGTTTTTGGCACTATGCCAGATTTCGGGCATTACTTTCCATTTACCTTACGTAGAGACGAGCAACAACCCGATGTAGACCTTATCCTACTTCAAAATTGAAATCTCCGTTCATAACCAGCCGCGCGTCGGTAGGATCGGGGTTCCCGGGGATTTGAAGGCCTTTGATTTTGGCCGTTTTGCCTTTGCTTAGCAGATCGAAGACGTGTTTGTCAGTCAGTTTTTTGCCAAGAAATTCGAAGGGTATTTTAAAACCGCACACTTGGAAGTTGCTGCATCCGTAGGCTGTCTTGCCTTTCTTTAGCAAATGTTCCCTGCATTTGGGGCAATTGAGTGCTTCAATCGAAACTTCTTCTTTCGGCTCACGTGGTTTGCGCTCTTTTTTGGGCTTATCTTCCGTCTCGGCAACCGGTGTTTCTTCAATAATGGTAATCGATCGTGCACGTTCATTCTTGACTTCGTGGGTGAGCTTTACTACCATCTCGATCAACTCCTGTTTGAAAGTGTCCATCGCATATTCACCCTTTTCGATCAGGCGGAGCTTACGCTCCCAGTTGCCGGTGAGCTCGGCACTTTTAAGCAACTCGTTCTGAATGGTGTCGATCAGATCGATGCCGGTTTGGGTCGCAAAGACATTCTTTTTCTTTTTCTCTATGTATTTACGCTTAAAGAGCGTCTCGATGATATTGGCGCGCGTAGAAGGGCGGCCGATGCCATTGTCCTTCATTAATTCGCGCATCTCCTCATCTTCGACCTGTTTACCGGCGGTTTCCATTGCGCGCAGCAAGGTCGCTTCGGTGTAGGCTTTTGGCGGGGAGGTCTTGCCCTGGTGAACGCGCGGCTCGTGCGGGCCGCGTTCGCCTACTTCGAAAATTGGCATTACTTTTTCTTCTTCGGCCTCTTTTTTCGCTGCATGATCGTTCACATACAATTCCCGCCAGCCCAGTTCGAGGATTTGCTTGCCCGTAGCCTTAAATTCCACCTGGCCGACCATTCCGAGTACTGTGGTATTTGAAACCTTGCATTCGGGATAGAAAACAGCTATAAAGCGCCTTGCAATCAAATCGTAAATGCGCTTTTCATCTATACTGATATGTGCAGGCAGTACGCCGGTCGGAATAATGGCGTGGTGGTCGGTTACCTTCTTGTCATCGAAAACGTTCTTTGATTTCGGTATTGGCAGGTTGGCAAGGAGCGGAGCGGTAAACTGGGCGTAATAGGTTAGTTCGCGCAGTATGCCTTCTACTTTCGGGTGTAAATCTTCCGAAAGATAGGTGGTGTCAACCCGTGGGTAAGTGACGAATTTCTTTTCGTAGAGGTTTTGAATGTGTTTCAAAGTGTCCTCCGCGGAGTAGCCGTACTTTTTGTTGGCTTCCACCTGCAATGAAGTAAGGTCAAAAAGCCTTGGATTGCCTTCTTTTCCCTCCTTTTTTTCAAATGCTGTTATTTCAAAATCATGCTGTTGCAGGTAGGCAAGACCCTTGTTGGCTTTTTCTACGTTTTTAATGCGGTCGATTGTCGCGGTAAATTCGGTTTCCCGGTAAATGGTTTTTAGCTCCCAATATTCCTCTGAAATAAACGCGTCGATTTCCTTCTGCCGTTGCACGATCAATGCCAGGGTAGGGGTTTGCACACGACCGATGGAGAGTACGGCCTTTCCTCCGCCAAATTTTTTGGTAAAAAGGCGCGTCGCGTTCATTCCCAGCAGCCAATCGCCGATGGCACGGGCGCTGCCGGCTGCATACAGGTTGTCGTACTGGCTGCCTTCGCGGAGTTTATCGAAGCCCTCGCGGATAGCCTGCTCGGTGAGCGATGAGATCCATAGCCGTTTGACGGGCACGGTGCATTTCGCTTTAAGCAAAACCCAGCGCTGGATCAGCTCGCCTTCCTGGCCCGCATCACCGCAGTTGATCACCTCTTCGCATTCGCGCACCAGCTTTTCGATCACACCGAACTGCCGCATTGCGCCTTCGTTATCTATGAGCTTGATTCCGAAGCTGGACGGGATCATCGGCAAATCTTCCAGTCGCCATGATTTCCAGCGCTCGGTATAGTCGTGCGGTTCTTTCAATGTGCAGAAATGGCCGAAAGTCCAGGTCACCTGATAGCCATTGCCCTCATAATAGCCATCGCGACGCTGGCTTGCGCCGATTACTGCTGCAATATCTTTGGCTACGCTGGGTTTTTCCGCAATGCAAACTTTCATAGTTCTCTCTCCGCGGCCGTCTTTTCGCCCGACCGGTGTGTCTGTTCCCGTTACTTTATGAGGGGTGCAAAGATGGTTATTTTTGTCCGAACTTCCCGCCCGCAGACCAGCGATTTGCCCATTTGCCAAACGTCTCGCAGTCCCTGGCGCAAGGATTTTGACCGAATAATCAATCCCCGGGAAAAAATTTCAAAAAAAAATAAAAAAAATTTCGCGGTTTCTGGTTTCTATGGGGCAATTCTACGGTGATTTTGTGTGTTGGTAGAATCCACTCCAAAGATAATTTGGTTTTTCGTGTTTGGCTTAGAATAAAATCGAGGTGTTTAATATCGCTTAACAATAAGGTAATATAAGCGCTCACCGGGACAAAATCTTATCAGGGTGAAAAAATGAAAATTTGGTGTTTTTTGGATTTGAAATCTTTAAATAATTATATAATTAAAATGCAGTAAAGGTAGATTTGTGGCCCATTTTTGTATTGTATTATTTTGTTGTAGAGTGCCTTGAAAGTTTGTTTTCAGAATATTGTATTATATTTGTACTCGAAATACGATGACGAACACAAGTAAAAACACAAAACACTATTACCAATGAAAAATGCAAAAAATCTGCTAGCCGTTGCTTTGATAGCATTAACTAGCGCAGCTTATGCCAACAACAATTCTACATATACAGTTGAAGAGAAAATCAAAGTAGCTGTTGTTAACAACACATTGCCTGCTTCGGCACCAGTATTGGACAGCCCGGCACCGCAAAAAGTGAAAAATACGCCTGACACCAATAACCATAGCGCAGCGCAGAAAGCCGCTATCGTAGGCCTCCAATTGAAAAGTGTAACTACGAAGTAAGTGATTGAACCTCATAGGTTCGGTTAAGATTGATTGATGGTTTTAAAAAGGGGGAAAATTTTCTCCCTTTTTTTGTGGTGCTTAATATCGGATAGGATCAAAAATTAGAAATACGTATGTGAGCCTGTTGGCGCGGCAGGGGAAGATTGATGCTTACAAGGAGGGGAATGTTTGGGTATACTATACGGGAGGCGGTGAAGGATTATGTGGAGAATCGGAAGCGGAAGCGTTAGTCGGCCGGAGGCCTAGTAATAGCGGGGACGAAGCCGGAGCTTTGCACCATCCTATCTGAAAAAGCTTCCGATGGAGATCATCAGCAGTAAGGATTCTTCTTTGGATGTTCCCGCGCTGATGTTGAATGCGAATTGCTCGCGGAAGGGGGTGATGTATAACCCGCCGCCGTAGCCCTGATGCCAGTAGTTTGCGCTGTCCTGGTCGTTTTTGGCCCAAACTCTTCCTACGTCATAAAATGCCCGCACGCCCATTTTGAGTGGGATGAAAGTATTCCGGGTTTCGGTGAGCTGCCAACGTAGTTCGGTGTTGAGAAAGCCTTTTGATTCGCCGGTGAAGCGGTTACGTTTGAATCCGCGCAGGTCGTTGAGCTGCCCGAGCGAGAATAGTTTGTAGAATGGCAGCTGTCCTTTCGCTATGCCGCCTCCCAAGCGCAGGCCTAATGTGAGCGGGTTTTTGCTGTGTGTCGAAAGGTATTGCTCCATTTCAACCTCTGAAATGGATGCCAGATCGTTCCTGGATTGTGAAACGTGGCCGGCCTGCTGGGTCAGTTGAATGCGGAAGCCACGCTCGGGTAATGCGGTGCGGTCGCGGAAATCGAGGTTAAGAATGCCTTTCGCGAATAGTAAATGCAACTGTTCGGTGCCGAAAATTTCGGAGTGGTCGGAGAGGTAGCTGTTGCTCCTTTGAATGCCTTCATCGAGCTCGTAGCTGGCCGTCACTTCAATTTTGCTTTGCTTCCAGAACTGGCGGAGCAGGCCGGCAGAAACGCCAAACGAGTTGTATTGGGCGCGATAGTAGTTAGACGGCAAATCGTTGTTTTTGGGTGTGTTGTTACCTACTCCGAAAAAGAAGTTGTAGTTGAGCGGTCGTGAGAGCGCAATTTGAGAAATTCCGTCCCATTTGCCCAGTAATTGCCGGAACTGATTGTTGTAGGCGAACTCATAATTTCCTTTCACACTCACCGACGCGCTGAGCGAGTGTTTCGAGGCAAAATCGGGCTTACCAAAGCGCTGGCGAGTGAATGTAATGCCGCCATGGACGGCAAACCCTGTAAATGGGTTGTAAGTAAGCAATGCCACTGGCAGGTAAGTGTTGTATTTAAATGCATTGCGGTCATATTCATAATAGCGCTCGTCGACCGGTTTCATTTCCTGCGCCTCGGCACCGAGCACATGGCTTGGGTTTGGGTCTTTTTCATAAACAAGCGTCCGTTTGCCGCCTCTTCGGACATCGGATTGGTCGGAAATGTAATCATCGCCGCCGCCGCTGATGATCCGGATCAGAATCGATCGCTCCGATTTTCCCTGAATATCGAAAATATCATCGCCGCCCAGACCATTCAGCCTGATCTCCCGGGTTTCGGCAGGGTCGAAAATGCGCTGGTAATAGATTTTAGAAGTGTCGGCCTGCCGGCTTTGTTTCGAAACATCATAGACAGACACCTTTACCTGCCCATTATTTTCGCGCATTACTTTAAAATATTCCGCTTTGTTGGAGCCTACAACGTCAACTTCCCTGGCAAGCAGCGTGTAATATCCGGCAGCATATTTTTGAAGGTCTCCGATGCGGGCTTTTAGCTTTTGCTCGATTTCACGGCCATCCTTTTCATAGATTTCCGAAGGCATATTATGCACAGCGGCGGTAATGTCCTGTTCTTTAATGGCGTCCTGGATCTCTTTGGCGGCATTCAGCCAATCAGTCTTGCTTAGCTCACTGCCTACGAAGCGATCAAGGTGGCGCGCTTGCCACATGAGGCTGCGGAGGCCTCTGATGCGTTCTGCGAAGTTTTCCCCGTTTGGCATACCCCATTCCCGGTCGGCGAGCCACGGGATAATGCCGTCCCAGCGCGAAAATGCATGGTCGCGATCGCGCGGGATAGGGCGGTACAGCTCCCCTTCCGCTGTTTTGTATCCTGCCCACTTCCAGTTGTCTTCGTGTTTGCTCCAATCACCGATCCAGAGGTCGAACATGCGTGCCCGCGCGAATTCGTGTTTGTCTACTCGGTTGTCGTGGTCGTGGTATAGTTTATTAAACAATTTAAAACTCTTCTCGATGTCTTTGGCGCCTGCAAACACTTTGGTTTTTTCGATCTTGTCGGTAGGCCGCTCTTCGAGCATACCGAAAAGGTTACCGTACTGATCCCTGAATGCCCCGAGCTTAGCATCTTTGGGCAACACAAACAAACGGGGATTCGCATGCAGAATACCAATCTTGTCGAGCAATGGGGCTACGGCCATGGCGCCGTAGGGTTGCTGGGTAGAGGTCTGATCTTTGAGCACCTGCGAAACGATGGTCCCGCGCAGCTCATATGCGAGCGCACGGAAAGGGTCCTTGTCTACCGAACGGAAAACATATTCTTTTCCATTGCCCGCAACGAGTTTAAGCGAGGTAGTCTGCCGGCCACCGCCTTTTCCTGCAATTACCAGACCGCCAAAGGTTGTGTCCATATCGAGATAGGGAACTTTAACAGGTACAGTCCACGAATCGCGGTAATGTTTTCCCAGCCATTTTTCCTTGAAACGCTTGCTTGCGTATTCGCTGCCGGCTGCAACGGTTACCAGCTCAGGGCGTGGCGTGTCCATTCTGTCCGAGGGCCTGATCACAGGATTGCAGGGTTGAAAGAGTGTATTTTTAATGCCACTACCGGCAGCTTCACAGGCCGATGCGAAGAGCTGGCCGGTTTCCGTTTTGGAAACCTGACTGCCATCAACCGCCCAATGCCGATAGCTTACCTGCCCATTGTCGGAGTAACTTACTTCCACAAAACCGGCTGCCGATGAGGCTAATGCGGCTTTGCTACTGTGCGCAGTAAAGGCGCCACCGGCAATTCCGCCGCTATTGATGTAAAAATTGTTGTCTTTCTGTACCACGGACTGGTTCCGCTCCTGCCCCGAAGCGAGGATTACCGAGCCGTAGTCCTTTAATACATCATTCAATTTGTATAACAACGGTCCCAAGCGGGTATTCGAAATATCGCGCGTGGTACCGATGTTTTGCCGGAAACCCACCAACGCGTTTCCAACCAGGGGTGGGGAGAAGTAGGAAGCTGCTGAAAACCTTCCGCCATAATTCCCCAGCGATTCAACCGGGAAATGAGAGAGCAGCAGGATATTTTTATCGGTAGTTTCGTCGAGGATGCCTTCCAGTTCTTCCACGAAGTTATCCGTGTCGGCAATGGTGCATGCGTCCGAAGAAGGTTTGGGTTTTTCGTGCGGGTGGTTCCACCACTGCGAATTGATCACCACCACTTCCAACATCGGGAAGGAAACCGTCCACGGGCCGGGGCAGCCGTGACCCAAGAAGACTTGAAAACGCGGATGCTTTTCCCGATCCAGCGCTTTTTCCAATGCGACTACCCGCTGCCAGCCTGCTTTTCCCGAACTGAGCCACTCACGGTCGCCCTGGTTCATTAGCATATGCAGTTCAGGATTACGGTCGAGCAACGCATTGGCTTTCCTTTTCCAGTGGGCTACCTGCTCGATGGTCATTTGCTCGGGAAAGACGTCACCATTGAAAACCCAAAGCAGCGGCCCGGGTTTGGTGGCGAGGTAGTTTTCCATAATAGGAAAAATGTCTGCGGGGTTTTTGAAGTCTGCGGTATTGCCTGTGAGTATTACCTTAAAGTCGCCGGCAAAAAGGTTGCAAGCAACCAAAAGGACAAATATGACGGATAATGCCTGGCGTTGTGCGCAGCCTATTAGTCTGTTAATGGGGCGTAGTAGAAGTGTAGCCAAGGTTCGGGAACGTTGCGTGTGAAAACACCGACAATTTAACAGGAATCCCGACAGATTGAAATGCCCCTACCAACGGAAATGGCGGAAAAATATCTTGCCATGCGGTTTTTTTATACCTTACGGGTTAAAATCTCTATTGCAATGCCGTTTTCCAAGCTACCCATGAAGCTCTTGCTCATTGAAGATGAGCCGAACGTAATATCACTGATTCAGCGCAGCCTTACAGCCAATGGCCATGAAATTACGGTTGCTATGGACGGCCAATCGGGCCTGCAAATGGTTTTGCAACATGAATTTGACGTGATTATCCTCGATCTGATGATCCCTATCATTAATGGCATGGAGGTTTGCCGAAGAGCCCGGCAAGCGCAGGTTACGACGCCGATCCTGATGCTCACCGCGCTCGGAACGACCGAAAACATCGTGTCGGGTCTGGATGCGGGTGCCGACGATTATATGACCAAGCCATTCAAACTGGCAGAACTGGAAGCACGGCTTCGGTCGCTGATCCGCCGGGGCAAGGAGCCCGAAAAGGAGAAAAACGATAAAGTACTGACGCTGGGCGACCTCATACTCGACAAGGTAACGAAGACCGTTAAACGCGGAGGGCAGCCAATCGAGCTGACAGCTACTGAATTCCGCCTTTTAGAATACCTGCTTTCCAACACCAACCGCGTGTTAAACAGAATGGAAATCCTTGAAAATGTATGGGATATTAATTTTAATCTGGGCACAAACGTGGTGGACGTCTACATCAATTACCTCCGTAAGAAGATCGATAAAAATCATGATATCAAGCTGATACACACTGTTTTCGGGATGGGGTACGTGATCCGTCAGTCGTATGAAGATACAAAGTAAGATTGCCCTGATTTTCACTGCATTGTGTGCGGGTATTATCCTGGCATTGAGTGTATTCGTGTACTTTTTTGCGTCGGAGAGCATATCTGTGAGTTTTTTTCACCGCCTTGAAGTGCGTTCGGATATTGTCGGGCACGCGGCTTTGCAGAAGAATAAGTCGCTCACATCTATTTATTACGACATTAAAGAGCGTCACCTCGGGAGCCTTCCCCACGAGAAACACCGCATCCTACCCGACCCACCCGATGAAGCCACCAGAAAACGGCTTTCGTTGCCTTCGTCATTCTATGAAACAGCCCGGAACAATATCCCGGTAAGGTTTTTCAATCATGATACCTCGTACGTGGTACTCCGCATTGCGCGTGACAACCAGAAAGTGATGGTCGTGTCGTCGGCACTGGACACGTATGGAATGCAGGAAATGGGTAATCTGAAAAACCTGTTGCTCGTAGGATTTTTCATCGCGATGGTTTTTGTATTCACATTTGGGAAATTGTTTTCCAACGAGATCTTCAAGCCGATTCGTCGCATTATCCGTAATGTGAAGGGGATCAACGCGCATAATCTGCACCAGCGGTTGGTGGTTGAGCCTACGGACGACGATGTGGAGGCACTTTCAAGGACTTTCAATGATATGCTGGACAGGCTGGAAGTGACTTTTGAAATGCAGAATAATTTCGTCAGCAATGCTTCCCACGAGTTTAGAACCCCCCTGACGATCGTAAGCGGCGAAGCAGAGCTGGGGATGTCTATGCAAGGCTTGCCGGCTGGGGCGCGCGATTCATTTATGAACATTTATAAGGAAGTCGAAAAACTCGAACACCTGACCAACAGTATGCTCAGCCTGGCGCAGACTGGGTTTGACGGTAAAAAAGAGCAATGGGAGGAGGTCCGCATCGATGAGCTGATCCTTTCGGTGAAAGAGGCTGCCGACCGCATTATCCCCGATAACCAGGTGGCTATTGATTTTGATAACCTGCCCGAAGACGAATGCAAGCTCACCGTAAATGGGAACCTTGCACTGCTGAAAGCCGCCTTTTCCAATATTGTGCTCAATAGTTGTAAGTATTCAGACAACAAGCCAGTGAAAGTCAAGATCAGCGCCGACAACAAATATGTGATTGTCGAGATCACCGACCAGGGCATCGGCATCCCAGACCGTGAGATAGGGCAGATATTCGTGCCGTTTTTCAGGGCTTCCAACACGGCCAGATATAAAGGTTACGGCATTGGTTTGCCACTGACTCACAATATCATACGCATGCACCAGGGGAAGGCCGACGTACAGAGCCGTGTGGGTGAGGGAACGCGCTTCACAACCTATCTGCCTTTCAAGTATTTTTAGAAGCTCTTACCTCATTTTAATATTCTTATTTCATTCTAATAAGTCTCTCACAACATTATAATGCAGCTCTTAAACAGGGCTAATGTCTCGGCTGTAACATTGCATTGTCAATTGATTATCAACGCTTTGTTAACTTAAAAAGACGGCATTTATATGAAGACAGTGGTGATACCTACCGACTTTACAAATGAAGGCATCCAGATTGCCGAAGGTATTGTGAGAGACATTCGCGATGAGGTACGCGTGATTTTTACACACCTTTTCCACGTGGCGGACGACATACAGGATTTGCTCTTTTCGACCTACCGCGAGAAGGAATATGAGCTTATTCCGGAAGAATTCTGGCAGGAATGTCAGATGCTGAAAGAAACCTATCTTGAAATATCCAGCATCAAGATCGACTTCTTCTATGGTAACAAGCTGGCGCTTCTGAAAAATTTCCTGGAATACTATGAAACCGATTTCATCGCCTACTCCGAACAATACGGCATTCCCAAACTGACCAGGAGCAGTCTGGACGCCCTGCCGGTGCTGAAAAAGACAGGTTACACGATGATCAACGCCGATATGGTCCGTGCATCGTCGCTGGCGGATAGCTACCGGTAAGGCACTTTGATTAACGATGAGATTGTGAAAAAGGTAAATATCAGTGAACTATGCTTCTCAAAAAGAATATCCCGATCCGCTATATTTTTGGCAAAATCAAATATGAAATCCTGTTCGTGACGATCTATGGTATCGCTATTGAGGTCATCTATCAGAATTTTCATATTACCAATATTTCAATCCCGATGACAGTGCACAGCGTGCTGGGGACGATCATTTCGCTGCTTCTCGCGTTTCGCTCCAACCAGGCTTACGACCGCTGGTGGGAAGCCCGGATCGTCTGGGGCGCTATTGTGAATGACTCCCGCACCTTTGCGCGTCAGATTCTCTCATTGATGGAGGATCCACTCGATCCGGGACGCATTGATGGCTTTAAGAAACGGATGATCAAGCGGCAAATCGCATGGTGTTACGGGTTGGGTAAAGGCCTTCGCAGGGACGATCCGATGCCAATGATCAGCAAGTTTGTTTCCGAGGAAGAACTGGAATATCTGAAAGACTATGATAACAAACACGTTGGCCTGATCCAGTTACATGCCCGTGATCTGAACAATGCGCTGAAACAAGGCTGGTTAAACCCTTATCAGCAAGTGGAGCTTGATCAAACTCTAACCCGCCTTTGCGACCATATGGGTAAGTCGGAGCGGATTAAGAACACGGTTTTTCCGTCGACTTACAGCCTTTACATTCATTTAGCATTACATTTCTTCATCCTGTTGCTGCCATTTGGGCTTGTTCAGCTTTTTGGTTTCCTGATGGTGCCAGTGCTCGTGGTGATTACAGCATGTTTCTTCCTGATCGAAAAAATGGCGATCCATTTGCAGGACCCGTTCGAAAACAAGCCGACCGACACGCCGGTGCTGTCGATCTCGCGGAATATCGAGCGTGATTTAAAGCAGATGATGCGGGATCAGCATGTGCCACAGGCTTTTCAGCCCGAGAAGTTTTATATTTTGTAAACGCTGGTGCGAAGCTCGGGCTTCGCACCCATTATTCGCAGGCCTCCGGCCGGCCGGTACCGCAGGATAATCGCTATCCCGGTATCGACCGGCCGGAGGCCTGCGAGTCGTATACATGAAGCAGGAGCTTCGCGCCAGCGGCGCTTTTTGCACCGCTGCTATTTTCGCTTCATGCCGTTGTGAATATCAACCAGAATATGGTGATCATCCCGCACCCAGTTGCCGGTTTTGTATTGCTTATGCTTCGCGGTGAAGAGGTAGTCCTCAAACATGTGGTAGGCCTTGTGTGCTTCCGCAGTAGAGTAGAAGGAACTCAGCCAGGTTACCGGTATTTTTTCTTTCTTGACAACTCCAACACCCACATTGTAAAGCTTCACGATTCCCTGCGAAAATTCCATGGAGATATAATCCTGCTCCCTGACCTGCGCACTGCTGAGGATCGATGCGGTATGTGCCAGATAGTTGAGCAACCTGGCACGGATTTGGGCCTCACTTTCCGATCGCGCGGGCTTGACACGCCACCAGTTGTTTTTTCCAAAATAGGGATCATCCTGAAAACGCAACAGTTTGTGACCATACTCGATCAGTGAAACGCTTTCATTCGGCGAAAACTCGAAATTGATCAGCCGCATTCCATTGTCGGCATAGGAGAAAAACACGCCGATTTCTTCGGTTTTCCGGTTTGAGGTGAGGAAAATGGTATGGGCCGAAGTATCGAAATCCCATTTGCCTGTTGCGTATTCACCCTCTGTTCCTACTCTGGTGAAAGTACTGTCGGGAAAGAATGAGATCAGCATATTATGCTTGCCGCCTGGCTCATATTGCCTCACCGGTCGGCCGTCGGGCTCAACGACTCCGGGGTTGGTCGTGCTCACGCCGGAGATTCGCCACGTGCCCAGCATATTCACGGGCTTTGGTTTTATGCGGTCTTCCCTGACCTCGCGTGGTTGGCGCGCGGTGCGCTTGGAGCCGGTGCGGTAAATGATCCCGTGATGCTGCATCATGGTGATCATCACGAAGAGGATGAAGAGTTTTAAGAAAGTCATGGCGCGGCTATTGATGGAGGTAGCAATAGCCTAAAGTTAGCTATTTTCTTTCAATCAAAAAGAAGTAAACAGATAGGAACATGAAATTTTGAGTAATTCACGGACACTTTTTACTTATCTCCGCATATCGGGATGGTCATACTGCATCCGCATTTAATCCTAAAACCAAGGACTTCTGCCCATGAACTTGCTCAGGTTGCTACCGCTGCTATTTGTTTTTGTCTTGTTTGGATTGGAAGATGATTTGAAACAGCCTGAATCTGAATATGCAGCGCTCCATTCTGCTGATACGCCCTTACGCGCCGTCCAGGATGCCCAAGGCGAAACCATCAGTATTTTTAGAGGTAACGAAGTCAAGCCGATTTTGACGCAAAATGCCAAACCGGATTTTCGTCCCTATTTGCACCCGATCGTCGCCCCGGATGGCAAAGGCGTGCTTACCGAGTACAGCCCGGGCCATCACAAGCACCAGACAGGCATTTATTGGGGTTATACCCGCGTCAATGGCCGCGACTACTTTCACCACCCGAGTGACGGCTACTGGAAAAAAGTGTCCGCCAGCGTGATTGAAGCGAAAGGCAAGGAAGTAAAATGGCAGACCGTCTACGACCTGCTCGATTCAACGGGTAAAGCGGTATTAACCGAAACACAAAATTGGTCGATGCGCGTGAAAGACGGTAAATATCTCCTGGATCTGGAATGGAGCGGGGAGGCGAGAACGGACGTAACCATCGGCAAGTATGATTACGGCGGCCTTTTTGTACGTATGCCTTGGAAAGAAGGCATTAAAGGTGATGTCGTGAATGCTGCGCGCCAAAAGAATGAAAAGGCAGAAGGGCAGGCTGCTATGTGGGTAGATATTGGTATGCAGGTAGCAGACCGAGATGACCTTGCGCATATTGCCATTCTCGATCACCCATCCAACAAAGGTTACCCGCAAACCTGGCGCGTGGATGGTCAGCTGGGCGCCGGACCTGCGCGTGCACGCAAGGGAGACTGGCACATCAAAAAGGGAGAAACCGAGACCATTAAGCATGAACTGGTTGTTTACACAGGCGACTTTAAGGATGTTGAGTTAAATAAAACATTTGGGGAGTTCATTGGGAACACCGGCCAGTATAATACTACGGCGCTGTGGGCATTGGCGCAGAAGGAGGGTAGGGAGGCCAAGTTCCTGAGTGCGCAGGAGGCTGTTGCTGCCATGACAGTTAAGGATGGATATCAGGTAAATGCATTTGCATCCGAGCCCATGATGACCCAGCCAATGGCATTCTGCTGGGACGACCGGGGCCGGATGTGGATCGCCGAGAACAAGGACTATGAATCACGTGGAAAAGGCTTTTCCAACGCTGGTACCAGCCGCATTCTGATCCTCGAAGATACCGATCATGACGGTGTGGCCGATAGCAAGAAGGTATTTATGGAAGGCATTGCATTTCCGGCTGCGCTGGCGGTTGGTTTTGGCGGGGTGTTCGTTGGGGCACCGCCTAATTTGCTTTTTGTGCCTGATAAAAATGGCGACGACAAGGCCGATGTAGACGATATCGAAGTCCGCCTTACCGGCTGGGGCATCCGTGACCGGCATGAGACACTTAACAGCTTCCATTGGGGGCCGGACGGTTGGCTTTACGGCTTGCAGGGCTTTGCTACGCCTTCCAAAGTCGGAAAACCGGTTGGGAAAGGTAAGCTGTACAGGCATAACGACGCATTTCCTGAGAATGTCGAGGTAGAAGACGGCGTCGATATTAATGGTGGAGTGTGGCGATACCATCCTACGAAGCGCAAATTTGAAGTAGTCGCACATGGTTTTAGTAATCCCTGGGGTATTGATTACGACGCTAAAGGCCAGCTATTTATCACTGCGTGCGTGATCCCGCATTTGTGGCACGTGGTACCGGGCGGTATTTACCACCGGCAGGGCGGGCAGCATTTCAATCCGTATGTGTATAACGACATCAAAACCATTGCCGATCACAGCCACCGCTCGGCGCATGGAGGCGCACGCATTTATCTTTCGGACGCGTTCCCTGTCTCTGAGCGCGGCAAAATTTTCATGGCCAACATTCATGAGCACGGCATTCTATCCGACCAGCTAATACCGAAGGGCTCAGGCTTCTCTGGTAAGCACGGCGACGATTTTCTGATGGCCAACAACGCCCAATGGGTTGGGTTCAGTATGGAAATAGGGCCGGAGGGAGGCATGTACATACTCGACTGGCACGATGCCGACATCTGCGGCTCGGACGTATTGAACGCCGAGACCGGCAGGATTTTCAGGGTAATGCCCAAAAACTCCCTGGCTGAAAACTGGAAAGGCCGCTACGAGGATCTGAACAAACTCCCTGACGCAGACCTCGCTGCATTGCAAACCAGCAAGAGCGAGTGGCATGCCCGCCGCGCCCGGGTGATTTTGCAAAGTCGGGCTTCCACGGGTAAAATATCGCCAGTTGCGGTGCAAAAACTGAACGCATTATATCAGTCCAAAGACAATTCCGACAACCGCCTCCGCGCCATGTGGGCGCTTAAAGTGACCGATAATCTTGATGATACGATATTGAAGCTGGCCTTATCTGACCAGGACGCTCACGTACGCGCCTGGGCGATCCAGTTCCTGTGCGAAGATGCGCAGCCCGCCGCGGACGTAATCAATCAATTTGCAAAAATGGCGGTCAATGACCCTTCGCCCGTCGTACGTTTGTACCTGGCCTCGGCCCTGCAACGCCTCGACGCCAGTGCAACATGGAATATTTCAAAGGGCTTGCTCACACACGCGGAGGACGCACAGGACCATAATCTGCCCAAAATGGCCTGGTTCGGCATTGAGCCTTTGGTGAAAGATAATCCTTCCAAAGCGTTGGAACTGGCCGCGGGGAGTAAAATACCAATGGTAACCCAGTTCATCGCGAGAAGATTGGTGGATGCAGATCAAATCAATACGCTGATAGCAACCCTTGGCAAATCGACAGCCAATCGCGTTGATATTCTCACAGGCATGCGCGACGGCCTCGAAGGTCGTACCGACATCAAAACACCCGAAAATTGGAATGTCGTTTACGCCAAACTCAAACAAGCCGATAAGCCCACTGTCCAGCTTGCCGCCGATCTGGGCCGCCACTTCGGCGACACCGAATCCGCGAAAACTGCCTTAGCGACATTAAAAAACAAATCTGCGGCATTGGCAGAGCGTAAAAAGGCCCTGCAATCCCTCGCCGCCCGCCAGCGGCCTGAACTTGCAACAGAACTCCCCGCATTGCTGAACGACAATGCATTGCGCCTCGACGCGATTCGTGCCGTAGCCGGTTACGACAGCGAGCCATTGGCAAAGCAGCTCATCGATGCCTATCCGAAATTCAGCGCCACGGAAAAATCCGAAGCCGTGCAAACGCTGGCATCCCGTCCGAAATCGGGCTGGTTACTTACGCAGGCTATTTCGAAGAATGTAATTCCTAAAAAAGATGTCCCGACATACGTCGCCCGTCAGCTTCGCCGGGTCGTTGGCAGCGGCTTTGTGGAAGTGTGGGGGCCGATCGACCACGTCGCATTCGATGAAAAAACTTATAGAAAATACCGTACACTACTCACGGACAAGGCCGTTGCCGACGCCAGTAAAACCCAGGGCCGACTCGTTTTCCAGCGCACATGCGCCCCATGTCACAAACTCTACGGTGAAGGTGGGATCATTGGCCCCGAACTCACCGGCTCCAACCGTGCCAACCTCGACTACCTTCTTGGCAACATCCTCGACCCCAGCGGCGAAATTCAGGACGACTACAAGATGGTCGTCATCACCACCCGCGACGGGCGTACCTATGTAGGTAATGTTACCAAGGAAACTGACAGGCAAGTGACGTTGCGGATTGTAGGGCAGGATGCAGTTTCGATTAACAAATCGGACATTCAAACGCGCGAAGTAACGCCGTCGTCGATGATGCCGACAGGCTTGCTGGAAAATCTCTCAGAGAAGGAGGTGACGGAGCTTATTGCGTATTTGCGGACTACGGCACAGGTGCCGTTGACGAAGAAGTAACTTATGGCGCGAAGCTCCGGCTTCGTGCCGGCTATTCGCACGCCTCCGGCCGGAACGAAGACGGAAATTCTCGGATCGGACGGAGGCCGATACATGAGGCAGGGAATTTACTCCTCGTCCTCAACCCCCTCAAAATAATTCAAAACTGTCATCAGCGGCAGCGTTGTCTTATCCGCGGCGTTTGACATTTGTATCACCGCCCGGTCAATTGAATTAGGGTCGAATCCTGAAAAATACCCTTCAATAACCTCCCCGGGCCGTATCTGGTAGGAAATAGCCTTGTTAACATATTTCGAGGCGCGTTTTTGCAGGCCGGTGAGTTGCGGGGCAGACATGGTTGGTATCGGGTTGTTTAGTCAGAGAATGCGGGCATTCTTGCTAACAAAGGTATCGACGCCGTGAAAAGTTTCCGCAAAAGGGCGAACTTTCAAAGATCAGAAACCATCGCGTGCCGCCGCGAACCCTCTGAGCCAGGTCTTAGGATGTATGCATGCGCTCAGCGCGGGTGGTTGGCGCGTTCGTTGCGTGATGCCATTTCTACGGATTGGGTAATGCGTCTCTGACGCGTTTCCGGCCTTTTGGCATTCAAAATCCATTCCAGGATCAGCCGTTTAGACGAAGGCGCGAATTTACCGAAGTTTTCAAATGCAGCAGGATTGGCATCAAATGCCTTTTGCAAATCGTCGGGCACCACGGCATTGCCTGCCGTTTCAAGCGAATCCCAGGCGCCCGTTTCCCTCGCAAGGTCAATCATTGCCTGGCCTTGGGGCCGCATGAGACCCGCTGCTATCATCCGTGCGGCGCGCTCCTTATTAACGGTGCTCCATTTGCTTTTGGGATTGCGCTTCGTGAAAGTGAGGTAAAAACTCTCCTCGTCCCGCTTGATGGCCTTGCTGTCGATCCAGCCATAGCATAAAGCGTGCTCGATTGATTCCTTGTATCCGATGCTCGGTGTGGGGCTATCCTTATGGTAAATAATGAGAAAAACGGCGTCCTTCTTCGTGCCGTTTTTTGCCAGCCACGCGCGCCATTCCTTATTGCTCGGTGCTGGGATGGCCTCGATGCCGTTTTTAGTTTCCATTGATGATCGACAGATAATGCTTATTGTACATCACACCCAAAATATTACCGAAAGGATCCACCACTGAGGCTGTCACAAATCCCTCACCCCGCGTTATGACCGGCTGATAACCCGTAGCGCCAAGATCCAGCAACCTTTTGTAAGCTCCTTCCACATCGTCGACATGCCAGTAAATGATCGCGCCTGCTGGGGTGCCGGTAGCCCCGGGAGGCGCCCATTTGGCGTCGATAATGCCCATTTCATGCTCGTAGTCGCCTACGCGGAATTCAATGTAACCCGGTTTTTCGAAATAGGGAGGTATTTCAAATACTTCGGAGTACCATTTCTTGGCGGCATCCAGGTCGGTGGCATAAAAATTGACGGTTGCGAATCCTCTCAGTGATGTTGCCGTGGCCATATTTGTGAAGGTTTTTGGTTTGAAGTTGATACAAAGCTAGATGCAAGTTGTGACAACCTTATGTCAGGAGGTTTTGAGGTGTTGAAAAAAGCTTGCCAGTTTATCCTCTTCTCTTTTCTCCATCCTCCTTACTCCCTTAATAGTGAGCCCAAATTTCAATAGTACAAAAAAAGTATTTTATTGCAATGTGCCTGCTTTTGGTTTAAATTCATAACTCAACCAAAAACCAGGACTATGCGCGCATTTGGTAAATTGATATTTGTTATTGTCTTCTGTGCCAACGTAATCGGGTCGTTGGCTGCCGATCAGCCGGAGACTTTGAAAATTGGAGCGCAGGCGCCTGACTTTAATTTGCTGGGCGTAGACGGCAAGCGGTATTCTTTAAAGAGCTTTGCTAATGCCGACATCCTCGCGATTGTCTTCACCTGCAACCATTGCCCCACGGCCCAGGCCTATGAGGAGCGCATCAAAAAACTGACCTCAGACTATAAGGCGAAAAAGGTCGCGGTTGTCGCTATTTCATCCAATGATCCCAAAGCGATTCTGCTTGACGAATTGGGTTATACCGACATGAGCGACACTTATGATGAAATGAAGATTCGAGCAAAAGATATGGCTTACAATTTCCCATATCTGTACGATGGTGATGATCAAAAGATCGCTCTGGCTTACGGACCGGTGGCTACACCACACATTTTTATTTTTGATAAAGCGAGGAAGCTGCAATACAACGGCCGCATCGACGACGTAGAAAAGCCGACGGGTACGCCGAAAAACCTGGACGCGAAAAATGCCATTGAAGCATTGCTGGCTGGAAACCCGGTGCCGGCACCTGCCACTAAAACCTTCGGCTGCTCGATGAAGTGGGCGGCGAAAGAGGATAATGTGAAAAAAGAACAAACTGCCTGGGCAAAGGAGCCGGTGACATTGGAAACGATCGATGAGGCGGGTTTGAAAGAACTGATCCAGAATAAAACCGACAAATTGCGGCTCATTAATGTGTGGGCGACTTGGTGCGGGCCGTGTGTGACGGAGTTTCCCGATTTTATGGTGATGCACCACATGTACCGTCGCCGTGATTTTGAATTTATTTCGATCAGTGCGGATAACCCCGACAAGAAGGACAAGGCGCTGAAATTCCTGCAAGGCAAGTTTGCTTCCAACAAAAACTATATTTTCAATATCGAGGACAAATACAAGCTCATTGAAGCGGTAGATTCGAAATGGCAGGGCGCTTTACCCTATACCATACTTGTGGAACCGGGCGGCAAAATCGTCTATTCGCAGCAAGGGCCGATCGACCCCGCGAAAATGAAGAAGCTCATCGTAGAGAACAAGTATATCGGACGGTACTACTAACCCATATTCAAACAACTAACCTGACATTATGGAAGACCTGGACATTTCAAGACGCCGATTTATGGGCGCATCGGCCCTTGCGGCGGCGGGTTTTGTGATGGCGCATACACCTATTTTCGGCGCGCCGGCTTATATCAAAAGGCTCGGCAAACCCAATTCGCTTTTCAATGGGGTGCAGGTGGGGGCCATTACCTATTCGTGGCGGAGCCTGCCCGGTAGCGCGGAGGATATTTTGAAATACTGTATTGAAACCAATATCAGCGCAATCGAACTTATGGGACCCACAGGCGAATCGTTCGCCGGTGCACCCGAAGCGCCGCCGCGCCCGAACCTGGCACCAGGCCCGGATGGCAAGCGCCCGGAAATGACGGACGAGCAAAAGGCCGTTCAGAAAGAGTATGCAACTAAAATGGCCGAATGGCGCGCGAAAGTGTCGATGGACAAATTTGTACAGCTTCGTAAAATGTACAACGATGCTGGTGTGAGCATTTACGGTTTCAAACCAAATGCATTGAATGCGAACAGCACCGACGCCGAAGTGGATTATGCATTCCGCGCGGCCAAAGCCCTGGGCGCTAACCAGGCAAATGTGGAGCTGCCCAACGATCCGGCACAGACGAAGCGCCTTGGCGAGATTGCCGCTAAAAACAAAGTCTATTGCGGCTACCATGGCCACACGCAACAGACGCCTACCTGGTGGGATACTGCATTAAGTCAGTCGAAATACAATGCGATGAACTTCGATATGGGCCATTATGTAGCGGCCGGCTTTGATCCGTTCCCGTTACTTGAAGCGAAACATGATCATATTGTAAGTATGCACGTGAAGGACCGCAAGAACAAGGAGCACGGGGGGGCCAACGTGGTATGGGGCCAGGGCGATACGCCGATAGTTGCGGTACTCGAAATGATGCGCGCGAAAAAATATAAGTTCCCGGCCACAATAGAGCTCGAATATGAGATTCCGGCGGGCTCGGACGCCTTGAAGGAAACCGCAAAATGTGTGGAGTTTGCCCGGAAAGCGTTGGGCGCATAGTATTTATAAGTCAAATAAAACGGGTCGTGTAGCGCTGTGCTTCACGACCCGTTTTATTTTTAAATCAAGGAAAATTTTACATAAATATTTTTTCGTACGAAATTTTTCCTACCTTTGAAGAGTTGATTGAAAAACTACCGATGGAACCTACAAAATCAGAACTGGAAATACTGCAAGTGCTATGGGAACATGGCCCGTCGACGGTGCGGTTTGTGAATGACAAGCTCAATGAAGAGAAGCGCGCAGTGCAATACTCATCGACGCTGAAACTGATGCAAATCATGGCCGAAAAAGGCATTGTGATTCGCGATGAGCGCAGTATGAAGCATATTTACAGCCCTGCCGAGCCGGAGGACAAAACGAAATCGGCATTGCTGGAACGTTTCGTGGATTCGATGTACAAAGGTTCGGCATCGAGCCTGGTGATGCAGCTTTTCGGCAATAAGAATACCTCCGCCGAGGAGCTTAGCGAGATCAGGGATTTTCTTAAAAAACTGGATTAGTAATTATCAAACTGCTCATATCCGTTAGCCATGAATTGGAATATCATCGATCAGCCCACAGCCCATGAATGGGTCCGCGCACTTTGCCTCACATTGATGCACTCGCTCTGGCAGGGTCTTGTTGCCGCTATCGTGGCCGGCGGCATTCTGCTTTGCACCCGCAAGAGCAAGCCTGCACTCAGGTACAATATGCTTGCATCGGTAATGTTGCTTTTTGTCGTGGGGACGGTGCTGACATTCAATTTGATGATGCGGGATATAGGTGCTGGGTCGGCAGTTGTTCTTTCCAGAGATTGGGTGATGCACGCTGCTTTCCAAAACACAGAGAACGCCGCTATCGCCGCTGCGGAAAGTGATTGGATGATGCAGATAATGGCATTTTTCAGCGAACATGCTCAGCTGATCGTAGCTGTTTGGTTCGTCATTTTTGCGGTAAAATCCCTATTGGCGGCCAGCGGGTTACTATACCTGCGAAGGGTCGCGCAGCAGGTTTCGACACCGGAAATGAAATGGATTGTCCGCTTTTACGAGCTCGCGGAACGGATGCGGATCGGACAGGAAGTCGAATTACGCGAATCGGTGCAGGTGGCTGTGCCGATGGTGATCGGTTTTTTGAAACCGGTCGTACTAGTACCGCTCGGGATGCTGGCCAATCTTCCCGCAGCGCAGGTGGAGGCCATTTTATTGCACGAACTGGCTCATATCCGCCGGCGCGATTACCTAATTAACCTTGTGCAGATATTCTGTGAAAATGTCTTCTTCTTTAACCCGGCGGTCTGGTGGATCTGCAAACTGATCCGCGAAGAACGTGAGCATTGCTGCGATGACCTGGCTATCAGTGTCATGCAGAGTAAGACCTCATTCATTCACGCCCTCGTCTCTTTTCAGGAGTTCAACTTGTCGCGGCCGGCATTTGAAGTGGCTTTTTCCAAAAAGCGTAACCATCTGCTCGACAGAATCAAACGCATTGTCAATAACAATAATAAACCACTTGATGCCATGGAAAAACTATTTGTAACATTCAGCCTGGCGGCGGCAATCGCACTTTCAGCAGCCACAGCGCCGGAAACGGCTGTTAAACATGTGAAAATTCCCGCTATGAGGGAATACCGCCCTGAAGCCGCCGTTTCTTTGCCGGAAAAAAGCGGAAACTTGTCCTTACGGGAACAACGCCATCTCGTAATCCCGATGCCGGATACACTTCCGAAAAAGAAACTGCGATCGGGCGAAACGGAGATACATTCTGCCAACCTGTACTCGGCACGGCAGGGAATCAGTACGTATAATGTCACACGTAACAACAAGCAATACGAAATTGTCAAGCGTAACGGGAAGATCATCTCGCTCTTTGTGGACGATCAGGAGATTGCCGAGGGCGATTATGCGAAATACCAGCCTGAAATCGACAAGATCATGGAGGAGGTGAGAGCCCAGCACGAACTGGCCGAGAAGCATCGTGAAGAAGCAGAGCGAATGCGCAAAATCGCTGACGAGCAACGTGAACAGGCTGACATAATAAGGCAGGATGCGGAGAAACAGCGGGAGCACGCCGGCCAGATGCGGCTGGAAGCAGAAAAGCAGCGCGAATATGCCAGTCAAATGCGGCTTAACAGCAATTCAAATCGTGATGAGGCAGCCAAGATGCGGGTGGAGGCAGAAAAAATACGTGAAGCCGCCGAGGGGATACGCAAACAGGCCGAGGTAATGCGCCTGGATGCGGAAAAGCAGCGTGAGCATGCCGGCCAGCAGCGGGCACAGGCCGAAGTACAACGTAAACAGGCTGAGGAAATGCGTAAGTTAGCCGAAAAGCAGCGGGAAGTTTACATGAAAAAACAGGCCGCGGTCATTGATGATCTGGCCAGCGCAGGATTGGTGAAAGATAAGGATAACCTGTCATTCAAACTTGGGGATGACGAACTGATCGTCGACGGTGTGAAACAATCCGCCGAGCTGCACCAAAAGTTGAAAGCCAAATACCTGCATGGCGAAGCAGGCGAGAAATCCGAAATGTATTACAACTATAACGGCAGAACGGGTTATTCGACCAAAGCCCGCTAGACTTGCCATCGGGCATCCATCAGTAAAACTACGGTCCGTCTGCGTTTTGTAGGAAGTTACCACGAATAACTTTCGAACGGCATGTATCGCAGGACATTCATTAAAAATACATCCATAGCAGTAGCCGGGGCCGCATTAGCTCCCGGTTTTGCTGTTCCACCGGCAACGGCCCCGGGTCAGGTCGCCCAGAACAAACTACCTAAATGGAAGGGTTTCAATCTTCTTGATTTCTTTTCGCCCGACCCTGCTAAGGGCCGTAAAGCCACCACGGAGGAGCAGTTCAAATGGATGGTCAACTGGGGCTTCGATTTCGTGCGTATTCCTATCGCTTACCCCGCTTACCTGAAATTCGACCGAAGCCGGAACATCACCCCGGAAGAGGTTTATCAGATTGACGAGCAGGCCGTTGACCGTATCGATCAGCTGGTGGCAGCTGCCCATAAGCATAACATCCACGTAAGCCTGAACCTGCACCGTGCGCCGGGTTACTGCGTCAATGCGGGTTTCAACGAGCCCTACAATCTCTGGACCGACCAGAAAGCGCTAGACGCATTTTGTTTTCACTGGAATATGTGGGCCAAAAGATATAAGAACTCTTCGTCGAGGCGCATCAGCTTCGATTTGCTTAACGAGCCGAGCATGCGCGCCGATATGAACGACCAGCATTCGAGACGGTCGTCAGTTCCCGGTGGTGTTTACCGCAAAATGGCCATTGCCGCTTCGGAAGCGATCAGAAGGGAAAACGCCGGGCATTTGATCATAGCCGATGGCAACGACGTAGGCACCTCCGTGATCCCCGAGCTGGCCGACCTGGACATCGCGCAAAGCTGCCGCGGTTACCATCCGGGTATTATCTCGCATTATAAGGCCCCGTGGGCCATGAAAGACCCCGATAATGCCCCTGAACCGAAATGGCCGGGGCAAGTGGGCGACCAGTACCTGAGCCGGGCAATGCTCGAAAAGTTCTACAAACCCTGGATCGAACTGGTCGGAAAAGGAGTAGGTGTACATTGTGGTGAATGCGGCTGCTGGAACAAGACGCCCCACGACGTTTTCCTGGCCTGGTTCAACGACGTGCTTGATATTCTTTCGTCCAACGGCATCGGCTTCTCGCTATGGGAATTCGCCGGAGACTTCGGCGTGCTCGATTCCCGCCGCGAGGATGTCGTTTATGAAGATTGGCACGGGCACAAGCTGGATAGGAAGTTGCTGACGTTGTTGATGAAGTATTGACCTACTTATTCAACTCTGCCAATAACCCGGGTAAATTCAAACTCCTGGTATACATCTCGATAGAGCCGTCGGGCAAGTATTCCCATTGATCCTTTGGGCGGTCCCAGTAGAGCTCGACGCCGTTGCCGTCGGGATCGTTAAGATATAGTGCTTCGGAAACACCGTGATCACTGGCGCCGGTCAGCGGGTAATTGGCCTTTACAAGACGGTTTAATGCAACCGCCAAATCCTTTCGGGTGGGGTAGAGGATGGCCGTGTGAAACAAGCCGACACCGTGGGGGGATGCGGGAGGTGCGCCTTTGCTATACCAGGTGTTTAGGCCAATATGGTGGTGGTAGCCGCCGGCGGAGATAAAGACGGCCTGGGTGCCGTAGCGAGTCGTGATTTCAAAGCCTAGCAGACCACAATAGAAATCGATGGCGCGGTCCAGGTCGGCTACTTTGAGGTGTACGTGACCTATCTTTGTCTGGGCTGGTATGATATAGTTATCTGTTTCCATGGGAGGTGTAATCGATTTGGTATAACAATCAATTTACATGGATTTGCGGTAAAAAATTCCGGAAAGCGGCTTTACAGTTAAATCAGTTAACCATTCAGAACACATTAATGAACCGCCGAGAAGCATTATCCTCGATCGCTGCCGTAAGTGCAGCAGGCATAGTTCCCGCCGAAGCTGCCAAAGCCAAAGTTCAGCCATTTATTTATTCCCTCAACATGAGCACTTTGCGCGGTCAAAAGCTGGGCTTTCGCAAGGAGCTGGAAGTAGCGGCAAAGGCTGGTTACGGCTCGGTGGAAATCTGGATCAGCACTTTGCAGGATTATCTCAAAGGCGGTGGTACCTTGCAGGAAGCCAAGCGCATTATCGGCGACCTCGGATTGAAAGTTGAAGATGCGATCGGTTTTGCAACCTGGATCGTCGACGATGAAACGGCTCGTGCCAAAGCATTGGACCAGTTGAAAGGTGAAATGGAGCAACTGGCAGCCATCGGCTGCCCGCGCGTTGCCGCACCGCCCATGGGCGCCACCACGGGTGCATCACTGGATCTGGCGCGCGTAGCCGAGCGCTACCGGGCTATTCTTGAATTGGGAGATAAAACCGGCGTGGTACCACATCTGGAACTCTGGGGTTTTTCCAAAAACCTCAGCCGGGTAGGAGAGATATTGTATGTCGCCGTCGAATCGGGCCATCCGTCGGCACGCTTGCTGATGGATGTCTACCATTTGCATAAAGGCGGCTCGGGGATGGAGGCCATCCGGGATGTGGGCAAGCCATTGATCGAGATTTTCCATGTGAACGATTATCCTAAAACCCCTCCGCGCGAGTCGATCACAGATGCGGACCGCGTGTACGTGGGCGATGGTATTGCCCCATGGAAAAACGTAATACAAAGTCTTAAAAACCCTGATAAGCCTATCATTCTGTCGTTTGAAGTGTTCAACAAGGACTACTGGGCGCAGGATGCATTGGAGGTAGCAAAAACGAGCCTCACCAAGATGAAGAAGATTGTCGAGGCAGCAGTCTAGCACATCATGGGCCGGTAGTAATACCGGCTCTTTTTATATTTTATCCAAAAACGTCAGTACGCTCAATACTAGCCCGGCAATAGTGGCCATGGCTGAAACGATGATCGCAAAAATCATCAGAAACCCTTTCGAGCCGGTCTTTTTCATGATAACCAGACCATCCCCCTTTTTGATTTCCGGAAGTTGCCCGATCGTTAACCGGTAAGTGCCCTGCGCATCAATATTGAATTCTGCAACCGGCACAATGCGGCTACCGGTCATATCTTTTCGTGAACCGAGGTGGTTGGTCACATTGGTTACATCAAAATGCCTTCCGTCTGACAGGGAAATCAACTTATACAGGACTTGGGTAGGTATGATGCCCAGGAGCGCCGGGCGGCGATAGGCGATCTCATATTCTCCGGGTTCGGTAAGCTGGAATTCGGGAAGCGGTTTGTCCAGCGGCAACATGATTTTTTTACCTCCGTAAATTTCAATGATCCTGCCAACACTGCGGATAAGGAACCATAGCCCGGCAATAAACAGTAACGGGAAAAGGATTTTCAGCATCATAACCATTGCTTATAATGCACTGAAAGTAAGCAATTATGAAGTCAACTTCTGATCAAGCTTGTGATAATCAAAGTATTTTTTGAGTAAAAGGTTAATGAACCTTTTCAGGTATATTTCATTCAAAAACACATTTGACCAATTGTCATACCGCCGCGACTGAATGCCCAGGTAAAAGAAATACAGGCAAATTCCCAGCATCGGGATAAGCCGTTTTTCTTCCGCACTTACGGGCGAAATCGATTCGTAGCCTTGCAAAAACCGGGCGGTTTTGCCCTCGCGTTCATCGTCGTCCTTTTCTGTGGAATATATTTGCAGCATATAATAGGCCATATCCATACAAAGCCAACCATTCCCGCAAAAGTCGAAATCAAAGAAAGTAATGTCGCCCTCGGGTGTGATGTTCATGTTGTCGAACCAGAGGTCCAGGTGGACAGCGCCTTTTCGCAGTTGGCTTTGATCCGAGTTTTGAAGCTCGGCCATGAGATATTCCTGCACTGTTTTCATGTATTGCATTTCCTCGGTCTCGGCTGGCAGGAATTTGCCCAGCTCCGCAAGCGAGTCTACCAAAAGCTCTTTTTCCGTATAGGTAACGCGTTGCAATGCGAAGTCTTTTGTCAGCAAATGCATTTCGGCCATTAGCTTCCCGGCACGGTAATGCGTCTCTGCGTCGAAATTGAGCACTTTGGTTCCCTCGGCAAAAGTGAATAGTACACCAAAACGTTCGCCTTCGGGCGCAGCGAATGAGTGTATCAATGTATTTTCCAGGTCAGGAATTGCATATGAAACCGAAATACCATTTCCCCGCAGGTGCTCCAACAGGCGCAGTTCTTCCGAAATTTCGGCCGGAGTGCGCCATTGGAAGCTGTAAATTCGAAAAATATAGCGTTTGGTGGGTGTGCTGATCAGGTAGGTATCGCTGATTCCCGTTTTCAATATCCGGCATTCAACCTGTTGGCCAGGTAAATAATGTTTTTGAACAAAACGACCCAGGTGAAAAGGGGAGAGGTTGGAATTGGTGACAGGAAAGACGTTCATGGCGCACAGCGATTGGGGCCGCAAAATTATGGATATATTTGCCCCCGACGTAACGCACTTTAAACAAAAATTTATGGCTGAGATCAAATTCAACTTGGATAACCGTCGTCGTGGGGCTTTTTATGTCGAAGAAGACGGAAAACAGGTAGGCGAAATGGTGATTGGGTTGAGTGAAACCGTATTGACAGTGTATCATACCGAAGTCGATCCGGCCATGGAAGGTCGCGGTCTGGCGCGGAAAATGCTCGACGCGATGGTCGCCTATGCGCGCGAACACGGCTTGCAGGTGCTACCGCTATGCGAATATGTGCACGGACAATTCCGCCGCCACCCGGAAGAATTTTCAGATATCTGGCAAAAGTAGCCCTGCCGCATTAGCGCGGTACCGGCAGGTATACGATGAATGTGGCTCCTTTTCCGGGTTGACTCCGTGCGGTAATATAACCTTGGTGGTTCTGAACTACTTTTTTGCACAAAGCCAGTCCAATGCCCGAGCCCGAGAATTCACTGCGCCCGTGTAGTCGTTGGAACATCTGGAAAATGCGGTCGAGGTAAATTTCATCGAAACCAATGCCGTTATCGCTCACTTCCAGCCGAATGTATTTGTGATCCGGTAGCAACTTTGGCAATGTTTCCTTTTCGGCTCCGTCCAAAGTCCGATATGAGAGTCTGATAACCGATTCCTGATCTGGCAGCCGGTATTTAACCGCATTACTAATCAGGTTTTGCACCAGCTGCGTAAGCTGTGAACGATTTCCCCAGACAACGGGCAGGCCCTCGACAATAATATCGGTCTTCTGCTCCTGAATTGATATTTCAAGATCCGCTAGCACCGAATCGACAACATCATCCAGTGCAACTTTTTCAAATTCGCCTTCGCGCGTGGTAAGCCGGGAATAGGCCAGTAGATCGTCGATCATTGCCGACATTCTTTTGGAGGCATCCTGGATGCGGTTGAGCATGTACTTGCCATTTTCGTCGAGCTTGTCTGAATAGGTCAAAAGCAGGCGCGAGCCAAACGACTGGATCTTTCGCAGCGGTTCCTGCATGTCGTGGCTGGCGGCGTAAGCAAATTGTTGCAGGTTATTGTTAGAATTCATCAGTTCGATATTGGCCTGATGCAGCTCGTCGGTGCGCTGCCCTACACGCCGCTCCAACTCGGCGGCAAGTTGCCGGTACCGTTCTTCACTTTGTTCGAGCTCCTGGCGTGAGATGACCTGCTCGGTCACGTCGACGGCCATATCCAGGATCGCGTATACCTCGCCCTTTGCGTTTTTCAGGGGTTTGTAGGTGTAGTCGTAGTAAAATGTTTGTAGCTGGCCGTCCACCACCAGGTCAGCCCTTGCGCCTTGCTCGGAATGTGCTTCGCCGGTTTTGTAAATACGGTCCAGGATGCTGAGGAACGGCTGGCCTTCCAGCTCCGGTAACGCTTCGCGAAGCGGTTTGCCTATGATCGACCTTCCTTTACCCCAGAATTTCAGCATAGCCTCGTTGGGAATATCGATCACCATCTCTTCCCCGACAAATAACGCGGTAGCGACTGGTGCCTGTTCGATCAATGTCCGCAAATGTTCTTCATTTACTTTCAGCCGCTGTTCCGACTCGATACGGTCGGTAATGTCCATCACAATTCCCGACAGCGAAACTGCCTTGCCCAAGCTGTCGTACAAATAGCGCCCTAATACGCGCACCCAGTGCACGGAAGTGTCGTTCCAGATAAACCGTGCCTCGTAGCGCAGCTCTCCGTTGTCCTCCGCCTCGGCATAAGCCTGGTTTCGGATGTGTATGTCGTCGGGATGAAGGCTTGCCAGGAGAATGTTCCTGGTCATGTTGGCCGACTCGCTGCCAGTAATAATCCGTGCCATCGTCGGAGAGTATATTATCTCGTTGTTAGCCAGCGTCACCATGAAAGATCCCGCTCCCGACCCTTCGATCGTCATAGCGGCTTGTTGGTCAGCCCAGGCGATTTTCTCCTGGCTGGTAATCTCTGAGGTAATCTCGCGGGAAATTCCTGAAAAGCGGATAGGTTTCCCCGATGGGTTGAAGTACGCCTGGCCAGTGCAATGTAGCCAGCGAAGTTTCCGGTCGCTGGCGCCAATAACCCGGTAACGAATATCGTATGGCACCCTCAGCGACGGGTCTAGCGTGCGCCCGACAGCTTCCATTACCCTGGTGCGGTCATCGGGGTGGACGAACTGTATCAGGCGTTCGTAATGCATGTCTGTATCGGCCGGATAACCGTAGAGCTCCCGGCAGCGGTCGTTGAATAGCACCGTTTGATCAGCGGGATTCAGGTTCCAGGTGCCAAGTTGAGCCGCCTGGATCGCGAATGTCAGATTTTCCTCGCTTTCCTGCCGGGCTTTATCGGAGCGCAGTTGCTGGGAAATATCCATCATGGAACCTACCATTCGCACGGGCTTTCCTCCGCTCTGGATTGTGTAGCCACGGTCATGCACGTGGGCATACGAACCGTCGGCCCGCCTGAAACGGTAGAAATCGGACCAGTTGCTTTCCCCTTTTTCGATGAGTGCGTGCATCTTTTTTACCACCTGCTCCTGATCGTCAGGGTGAATGCGGTCGAACCAGGAATTGGGGCCGGCTTCAATATCTTCGGGGCGGTACCCGAAAATTTCCTGCATGCCCTCGTTCCACCAGACGGTGCCCCTTGCCAGATCCCAGTCCCAGATTACATCATGGGTAGCTTTTGCCACAAGTTTAAACCGCTCTATCGCCAGCAGCAGGTCATTTTTACGCTCATTAAGGGTAATATCGGTCATTGGTAAAACTTCCTCAGGTTTACGTTTGCGCCAATTATTGGCCGTCACACGTTGTGAAAATACAGATATTAAGCTAAATGCAATGGCGAGTTACTTATAGGGACCATTCAGTAAAAACCTCCCTTAAATCTCTTTAACCATCATAAGAAAAAAGTGTACTAGCATCAAACCTACCGTGCCATGAGGAAACTCCTGTTCTATTTTTCCTTCCCTGTTGCCGTGGCATTTGCCGGCTGCATTATGATCCAACCCCAAAAACCGGTGGCTCTTTTCGATGGGAAAACATTCCGTGGGTGGGAAGGAGATACCGTCAAAACCTGGAAAATTGAAAATGGCAGCATTGCCGGAGGCTCGCTGGAAGAGAACGTGCCGCATAACGAATTCCTGTGTACGCGGAAGCAGTATTCCAATTTCATATTGAAGGTTAAGTTTAAACTGACGGGTCACGAAGGCTTTATCAATACAGGTGTTCAGTTTCACAGTATTCGATTGCAAAACCCGGCCTATGAAATGACTGGCTACCAGGCCGACCTGGGTGATAAATACTGGGCAAGCCTTTACGACGAATCGAGGCGGAATAAGACCCTGATCGCACCCGATTCTGCGTTGATCGAGAAAATCGTGAAGCGAAATGACTGGAATAATTACGAAGTGCACAGCCGCAACGGCCACATTCAGCTGTTTTTGAACGGTACAAAAACGGTCGATTACACCGAGCCCGACAAATCTATCCCGCAAAAAGGGCTTATTGGCCTGCAAATCCACGGCGGCGGAAAGGCGAAGGTGTTTTACAAGGATATTATTATTGAAGAGCTTTAATAGCAGAGAAGTTGTATCAAAATGAGCTTAATCACATTTGATACAACCTCTTTGAAATGCCTTACTTCCAGATTCCCAGTAAACGCCGGGCTACGACAATCTCTGCAATGTGATAGGAATTGTGGTCGGCAATCAGCATGGCTTCTCGGACGATATTCTGCCCGCTACCCCACGGCAAAGGACTGAAAAGGTCCTTTTCT
Source organism: Dyadobacter sp. 22481 (assembly GCF_052044875.1). Lineage (NCBI taxonomy): Bacteria > Pseudomonadati > Bacteroidota > Cytophagia > Cytophagales > Spirosomataceae > Dyadobacter > Dyadobacter sp. 22481. The sequence continues at coordinate 2,313,782 of NZ_JBQENV010000001.1, read as the reverse complement.
TCATCTTGTAACAGTCGAAAAAAACGTTGCTGATCGTCCCCGATCTCCTTTACACTGTTTTCCCATTGCTCGTCGCTTACATCGTCGGTCGGCTCCGGCCAGTATTCGTCGGGCCAGATGAGCGTTTTATAATCTCTCGATAGTGAAAAATCGACAATATCCTTCTGAGCGATCCGGATGTGTTCAACGAGTTGCCAGATGCTGTATGGCAGGTTGTCGGGTATCGTCGTCCGCAGGTGGGCGGGAATGCCGGCAAGGGCTTCTCCAAGCGTAACGTGCGCGTTTCCGCCCTTGATGAGGTCGGTCAATTCATTAATCAGTTTTTTTCGCTGGTCGGCGTGCATGGAACGTTAGTTAATTAGTAGGGTGGGGAATAAGGTAGCAAAATGTACATATTTTTGATTTACCGGCGCAACAAATCCTGAATTGTTTAAATTAGGGGATCATCTTCTTAAACCTTTGAAATTCTTCAAATGAAGCCTAACCGCCGTAGTTTTCTCAAAAATGTAACAGCAGCGTCTGCACTGTTAGCCACGGAAAGTATTGCCAAGCCATTTCACATTATTAAGGACCTCAAAAAGATCAGTCCTAATGACAAAATTCGTTTCGCGACGATCGGGATGGGTATCCAGGGGCACAGCGATACAAAAGCGGCGTTGCGCAGCTCTCAGGATGTCGAGTTCGTCGCCGCTGCCGACTTGTACGACGGCCGTCTTACCCGCGTGAAAGAGCTTTACGGAAAGGACATTTTCACGACCCGCGACTATCGCCAGATCCTTGAAAGGAAGGATATCGATGCGGTGCTTATCGTAACGCCCGATCATTGGCACGACCACATTACCAAAGCTGCATTGCAGGCGGGAAAGAATGTGTATTGCGAAAAGCCGATGGTACATCATATTAATGAAGGATTATCGGTGATTGACGCCTGGAAAAAGTCGGGTAAAACCATGCAGGTAGGCAGCCAGCGAATCAGCTCGGCGTCTTTTAAGGAAGCCAAGCGCCTTTTTCAGGCAGGGGAGATCGGAGAAATTAATTATGTAGAATCCAATAACGACCGTTTTAATGCCATCGGCGCATGGAACTACTCTATCCCAACCGATGCTTCGCCCAGCACTGTTGACTGGGATACCTATCTGGGCGACGCGCCCAAGCGAGCATTCGATGCGAAACGGTTTTTCCGGTGGAGAAACTACCAGGATTATGGTACAGGCGTGGGCGGTGATCTTTTTGTGCACCTTATCACCGGCGTGCATTTCGTGACCAATTCGCTGGGCCCCGAGCGCGTGATGTCATCGGGAGAGCTCAGCTATTGGAAAGATGGCCGCGATGTGCCCGACGTACTCGTGTCGATCCTGGATTATCCAAAAACCGATATTCACGCCAATTTCCAGATGGTACTCCGTGTGAATTTCGCCAATGCAGGCGCTATTGCCAACAATACCCGAATTATCGGAACAGAAGGGCAAATCGAATTCACGGAAAACAACCTTGTACTAACGAAAAAGAAATTACCGAAAGCGCCTGGTATGGGAGGGTACGATAGCTTCAATACCTTCTCGGAAGCGCAGCAGAAGGAATTTAAAAAGCAATATGATGCCCAATATCCCGAAGATACCCGGAAAGCAGAGCCGGTAAAGGAAGTGCGGTTCGAGGCTCCGAAAGAAGATGATGCACATGCCAACCATTTCAGGGACTTCTTCGAAAATGTGAAAAAGGGCAGCGTAGGTACCGTTGAAGATCCGGTGTTCGGCTTTCGCGCGGCGGCTCCGGTGCTGGCCTGTAATGAGAGTTATTTCAGCAAGAAGATCGTTCACTGGGACCCGGTGGCCATGAAGATGAAGAAGAAATAAAACCTTCATACAGAGCGGGAGATGCACAACGTCTCCCGCTTTTCTTGTTTCCAACCCTAATCCAACTGTTCCTGGTATGAAGATCATATCTACGATCGCGCTGGCCGCGTTGCTAGCCATTCCTGCGCTTGCCCAGACGGGTAAAGTGCTCGACAATCTGTCGGTGCCATCCAAGCTGCTCAAATCCGAAAGGAAATTTGCCGTATACCTGCCGCCCGACTACGCCACTTCCGAGCGGAGCTATCCCGTGATGTACCTGCTCCACGGCGCGGGCGATGATCACACCGGCTGGGTGCAGTTCGGAGAGGTGCTGCACATCGCCGACAAGGCCATTAATGAAGGCGACGCCACTCCGATGATTATCGTGATGCCCGATGCAAACACGGGCAGGAGAGGGTATTTCAATGATGTGAAGGGCGACTGGAACTACGAGGACTTCTTCTTCACCGAGCTGATGCCGTATGTCGAAAAGAAGTTCCGTATAAAAGGAGAAAAGCGGTTCAGGGCCATTGCCGGGTTGTCGATGGGCGGCGGGGGCAGTTTTATGTACGCGTTGCATCACCCCGAATTGTTTTCCTCGGCATGTCCGCTCAGCGCATCTACCGGCCCGATTACCCTGGACGATGCCAAGAAGAATCTGATCAGAAATAACCCCAGTATCGCCGATTCTACCGTAGAACGATACTACAACCGCCATAGTGCATTGGCATTGATCAACAACATTGCCGAGGACCAGAAGAAAGCTGTCCGCTGGTATATCGATTGCGGCGATGATGACTTCCTGTACGAAGGCAACAGTCTTGTTCATATCGCATTGCGAAAAAAAGAAGTGCCGCACGAGTTCCGTGTACGCGAGGGCGGGCACACGTGGACCTACTGGCGCGAATCGCTGCCGGAGGTGCTTGCGTTTGTTTCCAAAGCATTTCATCAGTACTGATCGCCATGGTGCAGGACGTTTTACCCGGTATCAAACAATTTGACCTCACCGGGAAGGTCGCCATTGTCACGGGAGGCTCCAAAGGGCTCGGGTTGGCCATGGCGGCCGGCCTGGCCTCTGCGGGATGTGATATTTTGCTGGTCAACAGAAGCGCAGTGGACGGCGAGCGTAGCGCTGCCGAACTGTGCATCTCTTTCGGTACGCGCGTGCTTTCCTATGCGGCCGACATTACCAGCGAAGAGCAGGTAAATGCGATGGTAGCATTTGCATTGGATAGTTTCGGCAAGATCGATATTCTCATCAACAGCGCTGGTATCAATATCCGCGGGCCTATCGACGAATTAACGTCTTCGGATTTCAAACATGTGATGGATGTGAATGTGACCGGTACCTGGCTGGCATGCCGGGCTGTTGCACCGCATATGAAAGCGCGGCACAAGGGCCGCATTATCAACCTGGCCAGCACGCTGGGCCTCGTCGGACTGGCGAACCGTACACCCTACACGGCAAGCAAGGGTGCCATTGTGCAAATGACCCGTGCGCTGGCGCTGGAACTTGCCCCATTCGACATCATGGTAAACGCTATATGCCCCGGCCCATTCCTGACCGAAATGAATATTCCGATTGCCGAAAGCGACGACGCCCGCGATATCATCCTTGGCGCCACGGCGCTGCGCCGCTGGGGGCATCTGCATGAAATTCAGGGTGCTGCCATATTTCTGGCCAGCGAGGCAGCCAGCTACATGGTCGGCTCGATCCTTGCGGTCGATGGCGGATGGACGGCACGTTAATCACTTTTTAATCTGTAAAATATAATTTTTAAAAGATCTATTCGTTGTCGATCCTACCGGTGCTGACGTAGCTGCAAAAATCAGGTAAGTTTCTGCAAAATTGCTATTGATATTCCGACAATCGCCGTTTCCATGTAATGGAAGCGGTTTTTTGTTGCCTATGTAACTAGTTGCTGCGTATAGAGACCGGTTAGTAATATACGTTAAGTAACTACTGGTTATTTTCCAAGAAAACATAGTCAGAAAGCAGGAATCCTTGTTTATGTGAATAATTTCATATCTTTTTGTACATCCGGTTACTCACATCGTTCCATTCGGTACTGCCGGATTAGAAAATATAACATTTTCGAGTTAAGCCCTTTTTTCTAGTATAACAAACACCCGTACCGGTTACGAGCGATGGATTGGAAATTGGATTTTAATGAGTAATAGTAAGACAAATTGTGTAAGGCCGACACTTCTCTGACTTGTTGAAAAACAAGGACTTATATACTAATCGTGGTTGTAATATCTTTTCATTTTTTTATAATTTTTTAACTATTTACTATCTATCTACTTAATCTATGAGGATTTCTGAACGGGAAAAGTACCGGAGCCTAACACGGTATTTTTACTCCCTTCTTCTGACCCTGTTGGTCATGACCGGTGCATACGCTCAGGATGTAACGGTGAAGGGAAAAGTGAATGATGAGCAGGGGCAGGGACTGCCCGGCGTGAGTGTCCTGGTAAAAGGGACGTCGGCGGGTACGGTCACAGACGTCGAAGGTAACTACACGGTGAATGCGCCGGGTACGGCAACGCTCGTATTTTCTTTCATCGGCTACATTACGCAGGAAATTCCGGTAGGGAGCAAAACCAGCCTGGATGTGAAAATGGCAACGGATACCAAAGCACTCGACGAAGTTGTGGTAGTGGGTTATGGTACTGCCAAGAAAGCTACCCTGACCGGCTCGGTAACGGCCGTGAAAGGTGCTGAATTGCAAAAAGCACCTTCGACGAACCTTTCGAATACATTGGGAGGGCGTTTGCCGGGTGTTTCTGCGGTACAATCGAGCGGGGAACCTGGTTACGATGGCTCGGCGATCCGTATCCGCGGTACCAACTCCCTCGGTAACAGCAATGCGCTGATCGTTGTGGATGGAGTGCCCAATCGTTCGGGTGGTCTCGACCGTCTGAACCCTGCCGACATCGAGAGTATTTCGGTACTGAAAGATGCGGCTGCGGCGATTTACGGCTCACGCGCGGGTAATGGGGTTATCCTCATCACGACAAAACGCGGAAAGAGCGGCAAGCCACAGCTTTCTTACGACTTGAACCTGGGTATCGCACAGCCTACGCGCACACCGCAGATGTCGAATGCAGCCGAATACGCGACTATCCGTAACGAGTTGCAGATCTACGACAACCTTCCGGTAGGACAGTGGCAGGGTGCGTTGCAGGGCTTCAATACCAATGGCTCGTACACCCGCACTGACAATGGCAATGTGCTAAGCGCCGTGTTTACGCCAAACGACCTTCAAAAATTCCGCGACGGTTCCGACCCGCTGACCCACCCGAATACCGACTGGTACGGCTCGGTGATCCGCAACTGGTCGCCGCAGCAGCGCCACAATCTTCAATTGACCGGCGGTAGCGAAAATATCAAATACCTTGCTTCATTGGGTTATATCAATCAGGATGGTAACTATGTGAATTCGGCAACGGGTTACAAGCAGTACGACATGCGTGTGAACCTCGATACGAAAATCAACAAATACGTGACCGCCAAACTGGGCGTAGTATTACGTGAAGAATTCCGTCGTTTCCCAAATGGCGGTGGCGCGGGCGATATCTTCCGTATGCTGATGCGCGGTAAACCTACCGAAATCGCCATCTGGCCGGACGGTCGTCCCGGTCCCGACATCGAGAACGGACAGAACCCTGCGGTAATTACAACCAATACAACTGGGTACAACAACGACAAACGTGATTACATCCAGACCAACGGCCAACTGGACATCGATATCCCTGGCGTACCAGGTCTGAAAGTAACCGCAATGGCCGCTGTTGATAAGCAATTGCGCCGCCAGAAGTCATTCCAAAAGCCGTGGACGCTTTATTACTGGGATAAAAAGACTTACGAGGCGGATGGAACAACGCCCCTGTTGACGGGAACGGTACGTTCGACGTTCAACGATCCGCGTTTGACGGAAACTTCTTCACAAGAGCTTTCGATCCAGCTGATGGGCCAGGCTTCTTACGAGAAGTCGTTCGGCTCGCACAACTTCAATGCCATGGTGGGTGTGCAGCGCGAAACCGTAGACGCCGATGGTTTCTTCGCATATCGCCGTTACTTCATCTCTCCGGTTGTCGACCAGCTTTTCGCTGGTGGTACGCCTGAGCAGAACATCGGTAACTCGGGTACCAACAATGGTGATTTGTACAAACGTGCACGTTTGAGCTATTTCGGTCGTGTAGGTTACAACTTCAAAGAGAAATATCTCGCCGAATTCCTTTGGCGTAATGATTATTCATGGGTGTTCCCGAAAAACGGCCGCTCGGGTTTCTTCCCGGGGGTATCAGCCGGTTGGCGTATTTCCGAAGAAGGGTTCTGGAAAAACAATATCCGTTTCGTCAACAACGTGAAACTCCGTGCATCGTGGGGACAAATGGGTGCTGAGCCGTATTTGCTTGGTACTGAAACATTGGCTGAATACCAATATTTGAACACCATGGGCTTTGGTACCTATATCGTGAACGACCAGGTTGTTAAAACGCTGCTTGAATCGCGTGTGGCCAACAACAACTTCACCTGGGAAGTTGCCAACAATACCAACTTCGGTATTGAGGGTACCTTGTGGAAAGACCGTATCGCATTCGAAATCGACTACTTTATCAATAACCGTTCGAAAATCCTGATCCCGATGACGGGTTCAACTCCTTCTACGGCCGGTATCGATGGCAAGCTTCCTCCTGTAAACCTGGGTAAGCTGCAAAACAAAGGTTTTGAATTCAAGGTGAGCTACGATGGTTCTGTCGACAACTTTACCTACTCGGTGGGTGTGAATGGTGGTTATGCCAAAAACACCATCAAATACTGGAACGAAACGCCGGGAATTCCTTCTTACCAGACAACAACCGGCCGTCCCTACCAGGCATTTCTCGCCTACCAATATGACGGCGTTTTCCGCGATCAGGCTGATATTGATGCCAACAAGATCGATTACAGTGGTATCACAGGTACGCTTCGTCCGGGCGACATGAAGTTCAAGGATGTGAGCGGCGATGGTAAAATCACCAAGGATGACATGATGCGTTCGGAAAAAACCAACCGTCCGCAATTCACCGGTGGTGTGAACATCAACCTCGGCTACAAAGCATTCGATCTGTCTATCCTGTTCCAGGGTGCTGCGGGTGGTTTGCAATACGTGGGCCAGACAGAATCGGGCGACATTGGTAACTATCTGAAATACGCTTACGACCACCGCTGGACGATCGACAACCCAAGCTCGACAGACCCGCGCCTGGCTAACCGTAACAACACTTACTATACCAACCTCACGAACGCAGATTCACCAGGAGCGAACACTTATTACCTGAAAAGCAATAATTACCTGCGTTTGAAAAACATCGAACTTGGCTATAACCTGCCATCCGAAATCGGTTCGAAGATCGGTGTGGGCAACCTGCGCGTGTATGTGAATGGATTGAACCTGATCACGTTCGACAAAATCAAGATCTGGGACCCGGAAGCGACTTCTACCAACGGACAATACTATCCACAGTCACGAGTTCTTAATGCAGGTGTACGTGTAACTTTCTAAGATTAAAAAAATGAAACTGAGTTATAAAAATTGGATTTTTCTGGCGGCGCTGGCCACAACCGGGCTGGTGTCGTGCGACACTGACTTTCTGGATGTAACGCCGCCCACCGAAATCCCTACCGAGGAGGTCTGGAAAGACGGTGCATTGGCTGAGGGATTTGTAACAGGCATTTATCAGGGATTACAACAAGGCGGTTTCAGCGAGCAAATGCTGGCATCGCTGACCGACGAAGCGGTATTTACCCACACAGGCCGTAACATCAATACCATCAATGAGGGTAGTTTGAGCCCATCCAACCTTGGCTGGGTGGACGATACTTACGGATGGGGCCCTATGTACACCCGCATCCGCGCCAGCAACCAGGCGATCCAGGAGCTGCCTACCTCTACTTTCACAGATCAGACTTTGAAAGACCGTTTGAAAGGTGAAGCGCACTTCCTACGTGCTTATTACTACCAGCAGCTGGTTCGCTACTACGGTTCTGTGCCTTTGATCACGAAAGTGTATGCGTTGAACGAAGATTACTCCGTAGCAAGGAATACCTTCGAGGAATGCGTGAAGTTTATTGTAGCAGATTGCGACAGCGCTGCTGCATTGTTGAAAGGCAAAGCGGATCAGAAAGGCCGTGCGTCGGAAGTGGCAGCTTTGGCATTGAAATCACGCGTATTGCTGTACGCTGCGAGCGATTTGCACGATGTACCTACTGCCAAAGCGAAATCGGCGGTGATCGCTGCTTATCCGAATCCTGAGTTTCTGGGCTACACTTCCGGCGACCGTAAGGCTCGTTGGACGGCCGCACAGGCTGCTGCAAAAGCTGCCTTGGATGCGAAAGCAGGTTACAAGCTGAACCTCACCGCTCCTGTAACAGGTGCCCAAGGCAAGATTAACTACATTTCGATGGCTATGGCCGGATATAGCGCTGATAAAACACTGGATGCTTCCGGTGGCGACGACATTATCTTCGGTCGCTATTTCACAGCCAGCCAGACTTCTGACGGTGCGCGCCAGACAGGCTTGAACAACGGTCCGAACGGTTACCACAACTGGGCCGGTAACACACCGATCGGTTTGCTGGTAGATGATTATGAAATGATGGATGGTACGCCATTCTCATGGACAAATCCTACTCACAAGGCTAGTCCTTACGTGAACCGCGATCCACGTTTCTACGCAACTATCATGTATGACGGCGCTACCTGGAAACCACGCCCTTCGGATGCGAAAGATCCTGCTAACCAGATCCAGACAGGTGCTTATGACCTGCTCGACGAAAAAGGCGCATTGTTCAACCGCAAAGGACTGGATACCCGTAGCAGTACCATTGAAGACTGGAACGGTAGCCGCACCGGTTATTACATGCGCAAGTTCATCGATCCGAACCCTGCATTGTACGATAACACCGACCGTCAAAATATCCCATGGCCGTTCATCCGCGTAACCGAGGTTGCATTCAACTACATCGAGGCGAGCATTGAACTTGGCCAGGACGCGGTAGCGCTTGATCTGCTGAACAAGATCCGTTTCCGCGCCGGTATGCCTGCATTGAAAGTTTCGGGAGCGGCTTTGAAAGAGGCCTACCGCCACGAAAAACGCATTGAAATGGCTTACGAAGAGCAGCGTTACCACGACGCACGCCGCTGGATGGTCGCGCCTACGACCTTGGGCCGCTCATTGCAGTTCATTACCGTGATCGGTAAGTTCAAGGCAGGCAAGTCGATGAAGGAACCGTACCACTACGATCCGACCGTTTACGACTATACCTACACGCCGACGGAGGACAAATCGCACGAAAACCGCACTTGGGTTGACAAGATGTATTTCCGTCCGTTCAGCCGTGATGAGATAAACCGTAATGCGAAGCTGGTTCAGAACCCTGGCTACGACAAGTAACAGGTCCAGCAAGATAGGAATGCAACTGCCCGTGCTCTTTCAGTACGGGCAGTTATCGTTATGGTGGGTTTTGAAGACAAATTCCCACAAAACGTGGAGTTTGGTAAACACTATTAAATTAGTAGGATAAATTTAACTTCCTGAAAGCTAGTCATTTGGTTGTTTTGGCATAATCCTGTTGAATGAGATGCAACAGTGCAAATGCACGAGATCAGAAACATTAATAGTTGTCTAAAAAACAAGGATTATGAAAAAGCTAATAGTATCGGCATTGGCCCTGACACTCATCTCATTTGCTTCCGCTCAGGCCCAGACGGCCAACCAGACAACCGCTGACCATTCAGCACATAAGGAAGCGACGACTCAGAAAGCAGCTAAGGAAGAAAAGGTAGCTGTAAAACCGGAGGATCTGCCGGAGGCCATCAAAAAAACCATCAAGAGTGACGAATTTAGCGGGTGGACTGTTAAAAAAGCATTTTTGGTGACCGAGCCGGACAAACCGCAATATTATGAATTGCAAGTCGCCAATGGCAGCCAAAATGCCAGAGTGAAACTTGATAAAGACGGAAGAAACGTAGGATAACCATAGTATTCCTTCATTATTCAGTGAGTAAGCCGGAGCGATCCGGCTTTTTTTGTGTTCCAGTTGCTAACTTTGACCCCGCTTTTATTAATTCCTAACCATCGTTCAATGACCTTAACTCTACGTTCTTTTTGCTGCGTTGCCCTGGCCTCGTTCCTGCTGCTCAACTGCGTGGGCAGAAAGCAGTCTACGCCCGCCGGCAGCCAGCTCACCAGTGCCGATTCCCAGGGTAAAGAGCTATTCACAACGCACTGTGTTGCCTGCCACAATATGGACCAGGAGGAGATTGGCCCTCGACTGGGCGGAATCACAAGCCTGCTATCGGAAAAAGAGCTCATTGCATTTATCAAAAATCCTATCCATGCCATAGAATCGGGCAACGTACGGGCGGTGAGCCTTTCGAAGCGGTATAAGATGATTATGCCTCCGTTCGACTTTTTAAAGGACGAGGAAATTCGCTCGATCCTGGGGTACATTGCATCAGAGACCAGCCTGCATCATCTTGCGCCGATGGAAGTAAAAATCGACACGGGTGCTTCCAATGCCCGGTTGGGCCAGCCGGTCATTAAAACCGGTCTGAGAATCGAACTGGAAGACTTTGTGACAATCCCGCCATCCAGCGAAAAGATGCCCCGCACGCGTATAGCGAACATGCGCCCGCACCCGTCGCAAGACGGTACGCTGTATGTGAGCGACCAGCGCGGTCTTATTTACCGGATCAAAGGGAAAGAGGTAACGACTTTCGCCGATCTGAGACAAGACGTAGAAAATTTTGTCAACGAACCTGGCTTGGGAACCGGCCTGGGCAGCTTTGCATTCCATCCGGATTATCTCAGTAACGGCTTGATATACATTACCCACACGGAGCCATTCAAAGGAAAACCCGCTGACTATTCCTACAATGACACGATTAAAGTAGCATTGCAATGGGTGGTGTCGGAATGGAAAATGGATGATGTGCAAAGCCCCGTTTTTAAAGGAAAACGAAGGGAATTGCTGCGGATCAATGTGCCTAATGTTGTCCATGGCACGCAGGATATTGGCTTCAACCCGGAGGCCGCCAAAGGGGATAAGGATTATGGCTTGCTCTATATTGGTACCGGCGATGGCGGCTCCACGATCAGTAAGCATCCCGAACTTTGTCATAACCTGCATTCTCTGCTCGGGACGATCATCCGTATCGATCCGTTCGGGAATAATAGTAAGAACGGGCATTATGGTATTCCGTCTGACAATCCGTTTGTCGAAGATAAGGCCGCTACTTACAAAGAAATATATGCATACGGTTTCCGTAATCCGCACCGGTTGTCGTGGCACAGTGGCAAGCTGTTCAGCGCAGAGGTGGGCGAGTCTAATTTTGAAGAGGTGAATGTGATCGTTAAGGGCGGCGATTATGGCTGGAATGTGCGGGAAGGAAATTTCGGGATATCTTCCAAAGACCTTAAAAACGTGTATCCACTGCCCGAAAATGAAACAGGAAAGTTCCAGAAACCCTTTGTGCAGTACGATCATGTCGATGGCAATGCAATCAGTGGCGGATATGTTTACGAAGGCCCGATCGCGGCATTAAAAGACAAATACATTTTCGGGGACATCGTCAATGGCCGTATTTTTTACGCCAACATCGATCCGAAATTAAGCGATCAATCGGTATATGAGCTAATGATTGTCCGGGGCGGCAAAGAAACCAACCTGGTCGAAATGTCTGGCTCGAAGCGGGTAGATATCAGGATTGACTACGACCGTTTTACAAAAGAGCTGTATATCATGACTAAAAGCGATGGCAAAATCCGGCGTGTTGTGAAGGCATATACGTTAACTCAGCCCTGAGGTCGCTAAATAGCTGGCAGCGGCCGCTAAATAATTGAATTGTCTTGATTCTCAATGAGCTTTGTTTCTTTGCAGCCCTCATTAAAACGAAATCAGGACAATTCTTATGGCCAATGTAAAAACAGTACTCGACCAGTGGTCTGTAAAAGACCTCGAAGACAATTCAAGCATTAATGTACTCGTAGAAGGCTGTACCGAGCTTGGGAACAACGCGCAGCCGGGCGTGCAGATTATTTGCATGGGCCAATACGTTACCTACGAACCCAATATTGTAGAACAATGGGCTTACAAAGCCAGTAAGCAGGGAATTTCGGACTATTTATTGGAAGACAAATCGTGGACTTACCATGAGGACCAGTACGTCAAATACTTTCTGGTGCTGGGTAGTCCATTGAAGGCGCGTATTACGGTCAAAACGCGTAGCTCCAAACCGAACACGAAGGAATATGAACTTCCATTTGACGTCTGATCCGGAATACACAAACACACACCGAAACTGAAATGATCAAGTTTACCTACCTCGGCCTGCTGGGCATCTTCTCACTTATTGTGCTGGCAGCCATAGTATACTATCTCTTCAAACCCACCCCGACCGGCGATAGCTCGGTTGGGTGGGCGATCGGGATCTTTTATTTGGCCGGCTTGTTCGGCATACTGCTTTTAGCATTGCTTTTCTGGAAAAACAAGACTGTGGGCCTGATCATCCTTTGTATCCCGCTGTTGTTTTTACTGCTACCTGCATTGAAAAGCCGCGTGCGCGATCTCTATGCCTGGCTCCCGTCCCCGCGCAGTACGCAGCTGACATTACATATTGCGAATAACACGCAAGCGCTTGTAAATGTGAAGCTTGAATGCTGGTTTGGAAAAAAGGAGGGTGAGCAGCAATCTTTATACAAAACACTTGAATTTACCTCAAAACCGCTGGCCGTTAATCAACACTTATTGTCCGATTACGACGCGCAACTGCTTTCGTCCAAATCAGCATTTGTCCGGATTGTTTTCTTCGAATGTTTGCAGGAATCTGGCGATGGTTATTCCTACGTCCGTGAAATCCAGCCGTGTATGCAATACCGTGACGTCGCGACCGAGGCTTTCCAGGTGAGCGACTTTTTGATTGCCATTGACGGTGAAAAGAATTCGGAGGCGTTTCGGGCGGAGGTGAGAAGGTTGAAAACAGATAGTCTTTACAAGAATGGTGTGTTCTGAAATTCCAATTAAAATCCCATGCAATTAACTTTATCGAAAGTAATACCTTCTCCGCTCGACCTGCATTTGCAGTTGGCGCGCACGCTTGAAAAAAGAGGTGCTTTTCTGCTCGCCGACCGTTGGGAGATATTGCTTCTTCACCCAAGCGGAACCTTGGAAGTGATATGGCAGACTACCGACGAAAGCGTTGCGTATCAATGGAGAGGCTTCTTCGATAACAGGCTCGACGATTCGCTTTACGACGAGATCAGGCAATTGCCGAACGGCTTCCAATGGCTGTCAAAGCAAAACTACCTGCGAATTGAGGCATCTGACATTTATAAAGCCGCCAGAGTTACGCCAACAATATATGAAGGGCGCGATGGAATAATTGTTGTTTTTGCAGGAAAGAAAATTTCGATTTTGAACGTGGAAGAAGGAAATGTCAGCGAGCAGACTAACACAAAAACGAAAGGCAGGGACCTGATTTGCCACGCTTTGCATCCCCGGCAAAATTTGATTGCTTATGGTACCAACCACGGCGAATTATTTGCTCAGCCATTTGATCAGGCCGAATTTGGGAAAACTATCAAAATTGACCAGCTTCCAAATACGTGTTATCAGATTACCTTCACTGCGGACGGTAAAAAAATGTTTGTTGGCGGCTTGGGCTACCTTAAAGTGTTTGATTACGATGGTAAGGTTTTTACCGAAAATGCATCCATCTCTTCTGCACTCAGATCTTTCGAGCTCGTCGAAGACTTTCTTGTGCTCAACAAGGGAATGCACGGCATCGATGTCATTCAGGCCACAGATAAACTGCAACGAGTGGCTTCACTGGATTTACCATTTTCGATCGACAAAATGTTTTATCTCGCGTCACAAAAAGTCTTTTTGCTAACTTCTGGTACGACGAATGAGTGGGCATTGCTCAACTGGACAACCTGATCATAAATAAATCTTCACCATCTCCCGCCAATACCTCGGCCGGTGCGCCTCGTCATCCCAAATGTAAAACTGGTGGGGCACGCTGATCTGATGCAACGAATCGCTCAAATGGCGGTTGTTGTCCAGGAAAGTATCCTCCCGGCCGATCACGAGGGTGATCTCCATTTCTCGCAGTTGTCGGAGCAACCCCGGATCCGAAATGCCCGGCACGAAATGGTTCGGCATATTGAAATAGATGTTTTCATCGAAATAGCCGTCGAACAGATCGGCGAAAAAGGGGAGGGGCTGCGTGAGGTCGTAGCGGGCGCTCATACCGACGACTTTGGTGAAAAGCGCGGGGTGTTTCAGTGCAATATTTACAGCATGGTACCCGCCCAGACTGCAACCAGCTGCCACCAGTTCCTGGTGTTTGTTTTGAATACGAATAAAAGGGATCACCTCATCGAGGATGTATTTTTCATATTGAATATGGCGGACAATGCGCAATGGCGGGGGAGCGTCGGAGTAAAAGCTTTCGCTGTCGATGCTGTCGACACAATAGACCTGGATGCTCCCAGCCTCAATCTTTTCCTTCATGGCCTCGATCACGCGCCAGTTTTCAAAATCATAGAAATGTGCCGACCGGGTCGGGAAAAATATCACCGGAATACCCCCGCGACCAAAGACGAGCATTTCCATAAATCTGTCCAAAGTCGGGCTAAACCATTTGTGATAAGTCCTTTCCATGAAAAGAGGCTTGTTTAAGAAGTTTTTTGAAGTGTTCCGTTTACGGCATAGATATTTTCAATAATCACTTTCTTCCAGATTGCATAGCCATCCGAGCTCAAATGCAGTCCGTCCGCTTCAAATAGCGATTTGCGCGGATAACCCTGGTAATTCACCATTAAGGGAAAAATATCGATATAATGCTGGTTGGGGTCCCTGCCGATTTCCTCCCGGATCAGTTCATTGGCGCCCTTAATGGAATCGATGATGTCCCAACGCTGCAAGCTGGGTTTTATGGATACAAAAAAGCATGGAATGTTCCCGTAACGTCCGCGTATCAATACGATGAGCTGCCGGTAGAACAATAATACCTCTGTCGGGTGACGCCCGTCGCCCAGATCGTTATCGCCGGCGTAAATAATGATGCGTGTCGGATCGTTCACGGTGGCCATAATACGTTCGAAGAACCAAACGCATGCAGCGAGCGTCGAGCCGCCAAATCCCAGATTGACCGGCTTCAATTCCGCAAAATCTTGATACAAACCCGTCCATAATGTAAAACTAGAACTCCCATAAAAGATCGTGTCAGGCTCGTAATTTAACGTGTATCGTTCTTTTTCTACTCTTTGTACTTCCTCTTCGTACCAGACCATATTTTCCTGATTTTCGGTAGCGCACTGATTGTGGGTGCTAAATTGTAAAAATAAGCGTGCCAAATTAACATATGG
Source organism: Dyadobacter sp. 22481 (assembly GCF_052044875.1). Lineage (NCBI taxonomy): Bacteria > Pseudomonadati > Bacteroidota > Cytophagia > Cytophagales > Spirosomataceae > Dyadobacter > Dyadobacter sp. 22481. The sequence goes on along the minus strand of NZ_JBQENV010000001.1, from coordinate 2,298,528 downwards.
TTAAATAATGGTCAACGGAATGAAAAATATCAAAATTTCAGGCAAATCGGTTGGGAATTCGTCTGCTGACTACAAGGAATGTAATTTTTTATAAATCGGTTACAACCATCGGTCCGCCTTCTGTTTCTCTGCATTATATTAAAAACTACTATTGGCATGAAAAAGACGATTTTACTCGCATTAATCTGTATCGCAGCCATTTCCTGCGACAAGAAGGACGATGCTGCACCGCAGCCTGACCTGAATCCGGTCAGCCTTTCCTATCAAAAGGCAGCAACGGTCCGCACTTCCGGAAGTGATTTGAAAGTTGAGCTCAAAGAGGTGAACGACAGTCGCTGTCCCATCAATGCCGATTGCGTTTCGGCTGGAAGTGCAAAGTTGGTGTTCGCAATCTCCGACGCTTCGAATCAGGTGAATGTGAATTTAGAATTCAAGGGCGGTTCCAAAAATGAACAGGTGTTCAGGCTGGGCGGAACAGAGTATGTGCTGACCGTCTCGGAGGTTCTTCCTTACCCCGAACTTCCAAAATCGCCCAAGCTTGAAGATTACAAAATCGCAGTATCCATCGAAAAAAAGTAATAGATTCAGATTTGGTGTGAAGTGCAGCAAAAGGAGCCAGGACTGTCCTGGCTCCTTTTCTCATTTTTGATCCCACAAGTGCTCCCAATGCAATTTGTTTGTAACTTGAAGACTTCAAAACCCATTAACCATTCAATGAAGCATATTTTTTCAAGGCGGGAGGCACTGGCCGGACTGGCCGCAGCTGGTGCTGGACTGGCATTGAACCCGTTTTCTTCCTCGGCAAAAAACGATCTGAAAATGATACTGGAAAGAAAGATCCCGTCTACCGGCGAGCACCTGCCGGTGGTAGGCTTGGGCTCATGGCAGCAGTTCGACGTTGGAGCGGGCACTGCCGAGCGTGCACCATTGAAGGAAGTTTTGCAAAAAATGCAGGAAATGGGTGGCAAGCTCATCGACGCCTCGCCTATGTACGGGCGCGCGGAGCAGGTACTCGGCGATCTGACCACGGATTTGAAACTGAATGACCGGTTTTTTTTCGCCACCAAAGTCTGGACAACCGGAAAACAGGAGGGGATCGACCAGATGAATGCCTCGTTGCAGAAAATGAAGCGCAAAAAAATCGACTTGATGCAGGTACACAACTTGCAGGATTGGGAGACCCACCTCAAAACGCTGAAAGACTGGAAAGCAGCAGGGAAAATCCGGTACACCGGAATCACGCATTATACCGATGCTTCCCACGCGCGCCTGGAACAGATTCTGAAATCGGAAGATATCGACTTCGTACAGTTCAACTACTCCATACGTTCCCGGAATGCAGAAAAGAGCCTTCTCAAAGCAGCAAAGGACAAAGGTGTAGCCGTGATTATCAACGAGCCTTTCGAGCAGGGTGCATTGTTCCGTGCAGTGAAAGGCAAGGAGCTGCCAGCCTGGGCCGGCGACTATGATATCAAAAGCTGGGCGCAGTTTTTCCTGAAATACATTGTCAGCAACGACGCCGTCACGTGTGTGATACCAGGCACTTCGGATGGGAAGCACCTGGTCGACAATCTCGCCGCCGGTGAAGGGCGCCTGCCCGACGAAGCTGGCCGCAAGAAGATGCGCGAATGGATTGCGGGAATTTAATTATTCCAATGCAAAGGCTACATACTGGTTGCCTTTTTTTGTTCCCAACTTGGTTCCGCCGCAGGCAATCACCACATATTGTTTTCCATTTACTTCATAAGTAGCGGGTGTAGCAAACCCGGCAGCCGGCAATTGTGTTTCCCAAAGCAATTTGCCGGTTTTTTTATCAAATGCCCTGAACTTCCCGTCCTTCGTAGCAGCGATAAAAAGCAGTCCGCTGGCGGTGACCACCGGGCCTCCGTAGTTCTCCGTACCGGTAGTCGGTACGCCTTTTGCTTTGAGTAATTCTACTTCTCCGAATGGTATTTTCCAAAGAAATTTGCCTGTGTTCAAATCGATTGCGTTCAGCGTACCCCACGGTGGCGAGATGGCTGGCAGGCCGTTAGCATCGAGAAACTTGTTGTAGCCAGTGCTTTGATATGGCAAGTATACTTTTTTCGAAACCGGTGTTTCAGAAACCGCTTCCACCTTTTCATCGCCAAACAGGAATGAAACCAGCGCCTGTTTTTCCCCGGCAGTCAGCATGGTGAAGCCGGGCATCATACCTTTGCCGGTTGTGAGCAACTGGTTCACAAATGCCTTATCGCGGCGCGCGCCAATGTCGACCAGTGAGGGATAACCGCTTTTTGCATTGCCTTTGCGTTGAGGCCCATGGCAGGTCACGCAATAGGTGGTGTAAACCTTTTCGCCGGGACTCAGGTTGGACAGCTCGCTTTCTTTCGGCGTCTCTTTCATTGTCAGAATCCACGCCATTTCATTGCTGTTTACATACAGAATACCCTCGTTCGGATCGGCCGCCGCCCCGCCCCATTCCGCGCCGCCATCGAAGCCAGGCAGTATCACCGTACCTTCTTTGCTGGGCGCCGTGAAAAGTGCTTTTTTGTAGCCTTTGAATTTAATCTTCAAAGAATCGCGGTCGGGTGCGTGAATGCTGATATCGTTCTCGGTCAAGGTATAGGCTTGCCGCGCATACGGTGCAGGCTTGCTCGGAACTGGTTGGGTTGGCCAAGGATATTCGCCGGGTAATGCCGTTTTAGGAGCGGCGACTTCCTTGATCGGAAATAGAGGCTTGCCTGTTACGCGGTCGAAAATGAAGATATACCCCTGCTTACTGACCTGCGCCACGGCGTCGATTTTGCGGGGCTTGCCATCAGGGCCGGTTTGTGTTACAGTAATCAGGTTGGGCGGCGCAGGAAGGTCGCGGTCCCACAGATCGTGATGCATGGTCTGGTAATGCCAGAGGCGCTTTCCCGTACGTGCATCGAGTGCGAGAAGGCAGTTCGCAAACAGATTAGCACCTTTGCGTTTGCCGCCATAAAAATCGTAACCTGCCGAACCTGTTGGTACATATAAAATGCCTCGTTTCCGATCGATTGCAGTACCTGCCCAGTTATTAGCTGCGCCGGTGAATGTGTTCTTGTAAGCATCCGGCGGGAAGGTCTCGTAACCGAATTCACCGAGATAGGGGATGGTGTGAAAAGTCCAGACGAGCTTGCCCGTCCGTACGTTAAATGCCCGCAGGTCGCCGGGAGCCGCGTCGGAATCTTCCGAGAGCCGCAATGGCATCACGATCAGATCTTCAAAGATCGTCCCGGGCGTGTTGGAAACCATGTATTTGTTTTTGGCGGTTTCGGGAAGGCCTGTGTGCAGGTCAATGCGTCCGTTATCGCCAAAGCTCTCGATGACTTTGCCCGTGCCTGCGTCGAGCGCGTACAGATGAGAGCCCATTGCGTGCAGGATGCGTTTGTCGTTGCCATCTTCCCAATAGGTAAGCCCGCGGCTGGTATTCGAGCCGTTTTTGGATTTGTCTCCAAAAATCCAAAGTTGCTTGCCGGTTGCCGCATCGAGTGCAAATGCCTGCACCCCCGCGGTTACGCCATACAGCACGCCATTCACCACGATAGGGTTCACCTGCGTTTGCCCCGAATCAGGCATGGACCAGGTCCAGGCTACTTTCAGGTTCTTGACATTATCCTTATTGATTTGTGTTAATGCCGAGTAATGGTTGCGGTCGGGGCCGCCGAGGTATTCGCGCCATTCACGTTTGTCGTCATCTGGGTCAGGCAAGGTTTGTGCGCCAGCCAGTAGCAACGCCAGGCCGCCGATATACCACGATAAGGGTTTCAACATAAAAACTTAAAATCAGATTAGGTAAAGAGCTATTCAAAACGGGCATTTACGGTGATGCCCGGCCAGGCATCGGTACGGAATGCGCTGGCAGGAAAGCCGTCGGCATTGTACAGGTTGGCCTCTTCGGGCGCATCCGACCATGCGTAGCGCACCGCTGCGGGTTTACTCACTTTCGGGCTTGATACTACGACCTTATTGCCCTGAATTTCCGCTTTGGCATAATAAAATACCTTATCGTCGCCCGCAATTTCGAAGCCCTTCAAATAACCGTAGCGGTCCTTGATGATTAGTCCGTTTTCCGCATTTTTGAATGAAATAACAGCCTTGCTGCCATCAACCTGCATTTGATCATAAACCGGAGAGGCGTACGGGATATTCTGGGCGTAATCGTTTTTTAATGCATTGGTAGCCAAGCGGTGCGCCACGTCCTGTTTGTTGGTCGGGTGAATGTCGTTGGGATTACCTACGTCGGTAGTGACGGCCATACCTGTTTTGGGGAGGCTCAATGTCAGGTTTTGCGCCTCTCGGAGCTCGGCCCAGCCGCTTCCCTTGTTGCTATCGCGGTCGGTGCCGAAGCTTGATAACTGTACCCAGTAAAACGAAAATTCGTCATTCCAGCGCTTGCGCCAGTCGTTGATCATCAAAGGGAACGACTGACGGTACTGGTAAGCACGCCCCGCATTGCTTTCGCCCTGATACCAAAGCGTACCACGGATCGCGAAAGGAAGCAAAGGCGCGATCATCGCGTTGTAAATAGTGGTACCTACATTGTTCATCAAATGCGCGTATTCGTGTTTTTCGGCAAATGCGGGCATTAGGTACCAATCCTTGGCAAGGCTCGTTTTGCGGTTTCCGTCTTCCAGATAAAGGTCGTTGGCCGAACCCATCAGTCCGGGTCCAAACCATGCTGCGCTCACCATATTCCCGGTTTTGATGGTCAGGACATTCTTTCCTTCTTTCCAGGTATTCGCAGGAATCTGGATTTTACGCGAGCCTTTGGCTGTGCCTTCATAGACCGGTTTGCCATTGACATAAACCTCGACAGGCCCATCGTTTTCAGCAAGCGACAGCGTTGTCTGCTTCGATGCCCAATCCGATGCGATCGTTACTTCTTTCGCCATATATCCTTTGCCCCGGAAGCCCATCAGACCCTTCCAGTCCCATTGCCCGACGCCGTCGGCTGTTTTTTGCCAGCTTGCAAAATCTACATCCGGCGAAAGGTATTTCTTCTCATCTTCCCAGGTCGGATCGTAAACTGCATTTTTGAAAAGCTGTTTTTTGAGTTTTTTGTCCATAATCACATCCGCTTCTTCCCAGGTTTTGGGCAGATTCTGGGCATAAGAGTGCAGTTCATCATTGCCCAGCATGGCTTCCTTACTAATCCAGCCTTCGATCTGGGAACCGCCCCACGAGGAATGCAGGATGCCGATGGGTATATTCAGTTTTTGATAGAGCTCCCGGGCAAAAAAGAAGCCAACCGCGGTAAAGCCGCCTACCGTCTCCTGGCTGGCAATCTTCCATTCGCCGGCTTTCAGGTCCTGCTCGGGTTGGAGTGTCACCTCATGATCTACGCGAAAATGTCGTATTTGCGGGAATTCGGCATTTTTGCGCTCTTCTTCAAAGTTTTTAGCTGCCGAAACGGGCCATTCCATATTGGATTGTCCGGAGCAAAGCCACACTTCGCCGATAAGCACATCGTTCACTGCGGCATTCCCAGATTTGGCGCTTACCTGTAACGAATGCGGCCCGCCGGCTTCCAGGGGTTTGAAGCTCACCTGCCATTTTCCAGAAGCGTCTGCTTTCACATCCATCGTTTGCCCGGCCAATGCCACTTTTACTTTTTCGCCAGGCTTGGCCCATCCCCACACCGGAATAGGTTTCTGACGTTGCAACACAACGTGATCGGAGAACAACCGGGCGAATTTGACTTGGGCAAACGAAGAGGTTGTGCAGGCAAGCAGCAGCAGTAGTAGTACGCGTTTCATGAAGAGCAGAAATGTTTTATGGTTACCTATAAATGCCGGAAGTGGTCATATTCTACTGGAATAATAGGTTGCCCGAGCCCGGATTATGGAATTTGCCATTATTTTTGGCCAGAATTCAAGTATCAGCCATGATCTCCATCATTATTTGCTCGGCCGATCAGACCGAGTTGTCCAAAGTTTCCGAAAATATCAGCAGTACAGTTGGTATTCCTCATGAAATAATCGCCATTGACAACCGCCAAGCGCGTCGCGGGATTTGCGACGTTTATAATGAGGCGGCAAAGATGGCCAGGTTCGATCTGGTGTGTTTCATGCACGAGGACATTGAAATCAGGACCGAAAATTGGGGCGTCGTCGTCTCGCAAATCTTTGAGCGGGACCCAGACATCGGCATTGTGGGTGTGGCTGGTGGCGGTTACAAGTCGCTTGCACCCGCCGGTTGGTACCAATTGGAATTTCATTCGGAAGAAAGGTCCTACCAGAATGTCCTTCAAGGTTATAAGTTCAACGAGAAGGAGGAAATCCATGCTTATCATAATCCGCGCAATGAGCGGCTTAGCCGGGTTGTCTGCGTGGATGGCCTTTGGTTTTGTACCCGACGGGTTGTAGCCCTCCGGTTTCCATTCGACGGCAAAGTGCTTACCGGCTTTCACGGATATGATCTCGACTTCTGCCTGAGCGTATTTCCGCATTACAAAATCATGGTGACCTACGACGTGCTGATGAAGCACGCCTCGGAAGGGAATTTCAACAGACAATGGCTGGACCATATCCTCAGACTGCACAAAAAATGGAGTTTCGCACTGCCGCTGACGACATCCGTTATGAGGGGAAATGAGATGTACGATATCGAAAAGCGGTCATTCAAAAAGCTCGTAGAGCAAATGATGCGCTGGAAGTACAGCTACTGGCAAATTCAGACGATGCTCTGGCACAGCGCCAAAACAAAGCAGATGTCTACCCGTGTGGTTTTCAAGGGTTTTCTTCACCTTTTGAAACTACATCTACATATTCTTCCGTTTCCGGACGAGCAAAGAACCTAGCCCAGATCAATTTGGAGCGCAAACCCCAGATTTGCCGATAAACGAAGCTCAGTTTATTCGACTTTTTATAAACAGGAATGTAGTAGAGCTGCTCATAGTTGTCCTGGATGATTCCCGCATATTCAAATGAAAAGAATGATTCGAGCCGCTCTTCGAACAGCGAACGCAGCCGATCCAGAAACGGCTGGTCGCGGTTCTTTTTGAACGACGCGCATTGCTGTACCCATGCCAGGTCTCTTTTCAGCTTCTTGATATCGCGGTTTTCGTGGTAATTCTTCCGGATCTTCTTGCGCTTGTTGAGAATATCGGTAGAAGTGGTCGTATGCTGGCGGTATCTGACCAGCGTTTCCGCGATCACTTCTATGCTGCCGAGGTTAACGGCCACATAGGCAATCCAATGGTCGTGGAAATGATTGGGATTGAATGGCAGGAATTCGTCGCGCAGGTCACGTTTGAAGAGGATACTATGGCCTGAGACGCAATTGAAATACAAAAAAACCTTGGGGTCGTCGCCACGGTAAAGGTGGATAATATCCGACATCTTTCGCTTCCAGGTCATTTGCCGGCCCTGCTCGTCCATAAATGCCGAATCGTGGTAAATCAGCAGGTTGTCGCCAATTCCCGCCACCTGTTTACTGATTTTTTCAAGATCCCAGATATCGTCCTGGTCACACAATGCAATGTATTCGCCTGCGCACAAGCCGATTGCCTTTTCGAAATTCTTTACATAACCCAGGTTTACCTCATTTTCAAAAATCCTGAAAAACGGATACTTCTCCTGGTAGGCCCGCAGGATATCAAGCGAACGGTCCCTGCTGCCGTCGTCCACGACCACGATCTCGATGTTCGGATAAGTCTGGTTTACGAGTGAATCGAGCTGTTCTTCAAGGTATTTTTCACCGTTGTAAACACACAATGCAATCGAAACGAGCGGGTAGGGGGCATTATGAATATCAGAATCGGGTCGGTTGTTCACTTTCCTGTCGTTTTAGCTTTCGCGCCCCAGGCTTTTCGGAGCGCATAAAAAAACTTGCTGGTGTCCGGCTTTTTCAAAAGCCGGAGCAATGTGTCGCGGCGCTTCCAGAGGAGTATCCCGAATGCTGCGACGAAATAGCTGTTGTTTCGGCGGAGGCTATGCTTGTATAATGCATAGATCAGCCCCTGCGCTTTTCCGGTACATTGGCGTGCGCAAAGCAAGAGCCAATGGCTTTCCATTTGCAGTGCGGCTACCTTCTGATCAACACTTTTCTCCGCCGTTTTCAATGCAAGAATATCGGTATTGTTGCCCGAATGCTGGCGGTATTTCACCAGTGCTTCCGGCACGAAATCGATGGTACCGAGGCAGGTGGCGTTGAATGCAAGCCACTGGTCGTAGTGGAAGTCATCAGGGAACGGCAGCGATTTTTGCAATACCTGCTTCTTTAATAAAATACTATGGCCAGATACGCAGTTCAAAAAAAGAAACACCTCGGGGGCGTCGCCTCGGTAAAAATTCAGCTTGTCCGAAATGCGACGGTTCATAGATTGTCCTTCAGCATTCACAAACTCGGAATCGTGGTAAACCAATGCATGGTCACCGATCAGCTTTACCTGCTTTTCAAGCTTTTCGGGATGCCAGATATCGTCCTGGTCGCAGATGGCAATGAGCTCACTTCGGCAAAGGCCTAATGCCTTTTCGAAATTCTTGTTGTAACCCAGGTTCTGCTCGTTATAATGCAGACCAATGCGTGCATCGCTTCCAGCATACTCCTCTAAAATAGCAGGTGTGGAATCAGTGGAGCAATCGTCCACAACTACCAGCTCCCAGTTGGTATACCGTTGCCCGAGGATCGAATCCAGCTGTTCTGCAAGAAATGCGCTGCCATTGTAAGTACATAGGGCAATGGATATCAGCGGCTTGTTTTCCATTTAAACGTCGGTGAATTGCTGCATATCGATCAGGCGCTTGTAGAGCCCATCGCGCGCGATGAGCTCGGCGTGGTTACCTTGTTCGATTATTTTACCCTCTTCCAGCACCAGAATCGTGTCCGCGCTCTGGATCGTGCTCAGGCGGTGTGCGATCACAAGCGAGGTCCGGTTTTTCATCAGGTTGTTTAATGCTTCCTGCACCAGTTTTTCCGATTCGGTATCCAATGCGGAGGTAGCCTCGTCGAGCAACATGATCGGTGGGTTTTTTAAAACAGCCCTGGCAATGCAGATACGCTGTTTTTGTCCGCCTGAGAGCTTCATTCCCCGGTCGCCGATATTGCTGTAATAGCCGTTCTCGGTTCCTATGATAAACTCATGCGCATTGGCAATACGGGCGGCGGCCTCTACCTGCTCCATGGTAGCATCCGGACTTCCGAAAGCGATATTCTGAAAGATATTATCATTGAAGAGCATCGATTCCTGGTTCACGAGCCCGAACATCGACCACAGCGATTCCTGTCTGATCTGCCGCACATCCACGCCGTCTATCAGCACCCGGCCTTCTGCTGTATCGATAAACCGGGGCAGCAGATCCATCAGGGTCGATTTACCGCCGCCGGAAGGCCCGACCAGGGCGACCGTTTTCCCTTTTGGAATAGTGACATTGATGGACTTAAGGACCGGCCGGGAAGGGTAGGAGAACGAAACGTTTTCTAACCGGATCGATTCTTTGAAGTTGCGCATATCGACAGCGTCCGAAGCATCGCGGATCTCCGGCTTTTCGTCGATCAGTTCGAGCACACGCTCGCCTGCGGCGATCCCCGCGTGGATGGTGCTAAAAGAGTCGGTCAATGCTTTCGCGGGGCGCATTACCTGGGAAAAAATACCGATGTAGGCTACAAATTTGGACACGTCGAGGTCCGAATTGTTATCGATAATGAGCGAGCCTCCGTACAGGACGATGATCGCTACCATGGTAACCCCCAAAAATTCCGATACCGGCGAGCTGAGTTGCTGGCGTTTGGCCATCTTGCGCCCGAGGTCAGAATAGCGGATGTTTTCCGAGTGGAATTTGTCCTTAATAGCCTCGGTTGCATTGAATGCCTTGATGATCTTGATGCCAGTGAGCGCCTCGTCGAGGTAGCTGATCATCAGCCCGAAGTAATGCTGTGCCAGCGCGGCTTGTTCTTTCAGCCTTTTTACGATCTTCGAAATGAGGAATGCCGAAACGGGAATAACCAGGATGGCAAAAAAAGTCAGCTTGGCGGAAGTGGCAAAAAGCATAAACACGTAAGCAAGTAATTGCATCGGTTCCTTGAAAACTACCTGTAAAGTACTGGTAACCGAAAACTGTACGACCCCGACGTCGGATGCGATCTTTGAGATAATGTCCCCTTTCCGCTGGTTGCTGAAATAGCCTACGTGCAGGTCCATCACGTTGTCAAACACTTGCCTGCGCAGGTTCAGCAGCGTATGGATCCGGAGGTTTTCCATGATCCGTTGCGAGAAATATCTGAAAATATTCGAAAGTAGTACCGAGCCTACGATCACCGCACACACGATCTGCAATGCGCCATGCGGGCCGAAAGTAAGGTTGGCCTGCTGCGCGTAATAGTTGAGCATGCCCGTAGGATCGAGCCAGCCGTTTTCCGGCCTGGGATCCAACTGCCCGCCCTGGTTAAGAAAAAGCGTATTCAGGAGCGGCGCCAGAAGGGCCAGGTTCAATGTATTGAATACGACTCCCAGCAGGGTACAAATAATGTATGGGACAGCAAAACGGGCAATCGGTTGAGCAAAAGATAATAATCTGAGGTACGTTTTCATTCTTAGATAATGGCACACTCGCTGTGTGCCGGAAGTAAAAAACACCGAAACCGGGTTTTGAGATTAACGCGCAAATTAATGCTTATCTGGCGAAAACAACTGTCGGTGAAAGCAATTAATTCCCGACAGGCTGTTGGTTAATACGATACCCGGGTAGGACGAAAGGTTGGAACGAATGAGCAGAAATAGGAAAAAAGCGGACAATCGACGCCGAACCCAACTTTTTAAAACAAGTCGTTGTTCAAAAGTAAACCGCCAGACAATGATTACTAATTCCGATATATTTCCGATTGAAACAGGCGACTCCATGCCTGTAACCACCTATAAGGCAGCCCGCTCGGTTGCCGGGCTTGTCGCCAGCCATTTCGAGCGGCACCACCAGGCGGTTTCCAAATATTACGAGCAGGAACTGGCCCCTATTCCCGATGCCCGGATCGTAGAGACGATCATCGATACGACGTTCTGGGCGAGCCTTCGCCGGGAAGAAGGCCGTTCTCCCAAGGTTTCGATTGCCTATCTGCCGCCCGAAGCTGCCGAACATCCTCTTATTTTCACCGAGAAACTCGCATTGACTGCCAACACTCTTACCAAGCTCGCACCCGCCGTGGAGCGCTCAGGTATACACCTGGGCGTGTGGCTGGAAGACGGCGAACTGCGGATTTGGGGCACGACGCGCGTCATTCCGGGACTGTGCTTCGTACTTGAAGTGATCGAGCCGGGAATGCTGGTGGTGAAACACCGAAGGGTGGAAGGCTTTGGCAAGTTCGTCAATATGGCTGTGCTGAAAGGCGATCAGGTGAAGATCGTCAACGAAGAAAGCCGTAAAGTGAAAGACTGCCCCTCGCTGATCAACTCTTTAATGGGTTTTTCTTCCACTACCTTATGGAGCGATTACCCGAACCTGCTCGTACAGCTTGCCGCATCCATGCGCAGCCATGAGCGTGGTGGAATATTGCTGGTGGTTCCCAAGGGCAAGGACCGCTGGCGCGACTCGATCATCCATCCGATCACCTACGACGTTCAACCGCCATTCTCCGAGCTGGCCGACCTGCACCGTAAGTACGTGGAAGATCCTAATCCGATCACCTGGCAGAACCAGTTCAGTTCGGCCGTGCATAATATGGCAGGCTTGACGGCCGTGGATGGGGCGACGATCATCAACGACCGTTACGAATTGCTCGCATTCGGCGCGAAAATCGGCCGTGCGCAGGGTGCGAAGCCGGTGGAGGAAATACTAACAACCGAACCGTTGATCGGCAATACCGCCTTAGTTGTGCACCCAGTGCAGAATGGCGGTACGCGGCATTTGTCGGCGGCTCAATTTGTCCACGATCAGCGCGATGCGATTGCGCTCGTTGCATCTCAGGACGGCCGCTTTACGATATTCTCATGGTCGAAATGCGAGAATATGGTGCAGGCCCACCGGGTAGACGCCCTGCTGCTATGATCCGAAAGGGAAGAGTTCCAGCTGCTCAGGGTCTTTGTATTTCCGCGATTTGACCTCTGGTTCATGGAAGTTGGACAATGAGATACCGAGCAATCGCACCGCCTTCCCTTCCAGGTCAAGCTTTTCGAGCAACTGTTTGGCCGTGTCGGTAATGGTATCGAGGTCCCCGATGGGGTGGGCGAAAGAATAGTTGCGGGTGATCTGTGTAAAATCGCTGAATTTGACTTTTAATGTGACCGTCCGGCCTTTCAGCTGGTTTTTTTCGAGACGATTAGCAACTGTTACGCCAATGCGGTCAAGTTCTTTGTTCATTTCGTCCGGCGTGGTAAGGTCGTAGGTGAATGTGTCCTCGGCCCCGAGTGATTTCGTTTCACGGTGCGTTTGCACCTGCCGGTCATCGATCCCGCGCACGATTTTGAAATAGAAGTGGCCGGTTTTGCCGAAATGGTTCACCAACTCGTCCTCCGAGAGCTTTTTGAGGTCCGAACCATTAAAAAGTTGCATTCCCTTCATTTTATCGGCGGTGACTTTCCCTACCCCGTGAAACTTCTCGACCGGCAACTGGTCCATGAAGCTTTCAATTTTGGATGGACCAATAAATGTCAGCCCATCGGGCTTGTTGATATCCGAAGCGATTTTTGCGACAAACTTATTGACAGACACGCCCGCCGAAGCGGTGAGGCTAAGTTCTTCTTTAATGGATTGTTTGATCTGCCTGGCAATTTCCATCGCCGAACCGATGCCCATTTTGTCCTCGGTAACGTCCAGATACGCCTCGTCCAGAGAAAGCGGTTCAATTAGATCTGTATAGCGGGAGAAAATCTCCCGGATGCTTCTGGAAACAGATTTGTAAATCTCAAATCTCGGATGCACAAATATGATCTGCGGGCAAAGCTGAATGGCCTGCCGCGAGGGCATCGCCGACCTTACCCCGAATTTACGCGCCTCGTAGCTAGCCGTTGCCACTACACCACGGCCAGTAGGAGAGCCGCCCACCGCGAGTGGTTTGCCCCGGTATTCAGGGAAGTCGCGTTGCTCGACCGACGCGTAAAATGCATCCATATCGATATGGATGATCTTGCGAACCGGTGAAGTATTTGGCGTTTCCTGCATTGAAAAAGGCAAGTTTTCGGGTTAAAGAGGTTTCTGCAATTAAAAACAAATTAAATAACATTGCATTCGCATCACAAGGCACTTTTTTTTCGTAGTAGGTGAATAAATCCGCAACCTGTCTGTAACTAGCCGGTTATTCATTTACTCAATTCCTTAGAATATTTCGATGCGATACACTATACCTCTGTTCAATTGCTTTTTTGCCACCCTTTTTATGCTCTTCATCAGCCTTGGCACGGCGGAGGCGCAGGATCGTTGCGGTTCGATGGAGTTGCTTCAAAAACGGTTCACCGATAAGCCCGCTCTTAAACTGATGTTCGATCAGCGGCAGGTACGGATTCAACAATTGGTCAATGAAAGAATAGCCTCGGGCAAGATGCTCCGCACAACCGGCCCCATCACGATCCCGGTAGTATTCCACGTTGTGCTCAGCCGGCAGTCGATGGTGACCGATGCCCAGATCATGGCCCAGCTGGACACGATTAACAAAGACTACGCCGGAACCAATGGCGGAGCCGCAAAAATTCCTTCGTATTTCAAATCGCTTTTCGGGCAGTCGGGCATTCAGTTCTGCCTTGCGCAGCGCACACCCAATGATGCCCCGTCGACAGGTATCGAGCGCTACACCACTACGCGCAACTCATTTGACTACACCAATAATCAGGTGAAGCACGCCGAATCGGGCGGGGCCGATGCCTGGGATACCGATAAATACTTAAATGTTTGGATCTGCGACCTTTCGGGAAGCACATTGGGTTATGCCACTTTCCCCGACGACGGCGTAAAGGACGAGCAGGGCGTGGCTGTCGACTATGCCTCGCTGCCGGGCGGAGCCGCTACCGGATTCAATCAGGGAAAAACACTGACACACGAAATAGGGCATTATTTTGATTTATACCACATCTGGGGTGACGACAACGGGGCTTGCACGGGAACCGACAATATCGACGATACCCCCAATCAAAGCAACAGCACCACAACCTTTCAGACCGGCATGGTGACCGATCGCTGTACTTCTACGGCGCCGGGAATTATGTACCAGAATTTTATGGACTATTCCCCGGATGCCACCCTTTTCATGTTCACCCAAATGCAGGTAGCGCATATGGAGGAGATCTTTGAAAAATATCGTTCATCCCTTTTACTTTCCAACGCCTGCACGCCGGTCGATGTCAAGAAAAAAGATGCGTCCCTGAAAACAATTCGTCAGCCGGCACAGCGCATTTGTACCAATACACTCACACCGCAGATCACTTTGGTTAACAGGGGTAGCGAGACACTCACTTCACTGATAATCCACGCCGTGATTGATAATGGAACCGTGCAGAATTATAATTGGACGGGTTCCCTGGCTACTTATGCGGAAACAACCGTGACTTTGCCGACCCTTGCAACAGTGGAGGGCAATCACATTCTGAGTATTTCCACCTCGAACCCGAACGGGGCTGCCGACGAGGACACTTCGAATGATGCACTAAGCCTCGATTTTATCTATTACGAACCTTTTGCCACGCCTGTCAAGGAGGGTTTTGAAGGACTTTTCCCGCCGCAGGGCTGGGATATTGTAAACGAAGACAACGGTTCTACGTGGGAAAAAACAACTTCGGCCTCTAAAACTGGCAATGCGTCGGTGAAGATCGGGAACTTCGGCAACCAGGTAGTTGGCCAGCGCGATTACCTCCGCTCGCCGACGGTCAATACCGCAGGGGCAGACTCCGCATTCGTCTCCTTCCAGGTGGCAGCTGCGACATATACCAGCACTTCCACCCAGAACAATGTGTGGGATACCTTGCAGGTGCTTATTAGTACAGATTGCGGACAGACTTACACAAGTCTCTACAAAAAATGGGGATCGAGCCTGATTACACGCAACGCGGCCACGCGGACTGCATTTACGCCCGGCATAAATGAATGGCGGCGTGAGGAGATTAATATCGGCAGTTTCATTGGCCAGGGCGAAATACTCGTGGCGTTCCTGAATACCAATGGCAACGAAAACGATATTTATCTTGACGATATCAATATCAGGACCGTTACGGTGAATCCGAACCTGAAAGAAGCGGGATTCCTGGTAACGCCCAACCCGACGAGCGGGCAGGTTTCGGTGCAGTTCTATCCGCATCCTGAAAAGCTGAAATCTGTTTCGATTTATAATGTAGCCGGGCAAAAAATAGCCGAAACCGTCATTACGGGAGAAGTAGCTTCCAACGTGTATAATTTTGACCTGACTACCTTTCCCTCAGGCCTGTACATAGTGAAAGCGGAGTTCGAAGACCGCGTACTGACGAAGAAGATTGTGAAGAATTAATGGACCGCCGTCGAATGGTGAATTTTGACTGAGTGACCGGCGACCCGGTCACTCAGTCATCAATATATCCTCTTAACGATCACCTTGCTGTTGGTTTGCGAAATGGCAAACTCCTTTGCGTTCTCGTTGGGTGGCGCGATAAAAATCTGTCTTTTTTTCTTGCCGTCGGTATTCACCCAGTTCGCTGAATAGAGGTCCGGAAGCTGCCCGGTGTAGATCGGGTGATGGTCGGAGTACATAAACACTTCTTCCTGTTCGAAAGCCTGTTCGAGGTCGCTACCTTCTATTACGTCACAGATAATCTTCAAACTGCCTGAATCGTCTTCTACCAGACCTTTAATCCGGGCTTTCCCGTAAAAAGGGTCTTCTTCAAATTCCCAACGGATATAGTATTCTATTACGTTTCCGATCTGAGACTCAATGTAGTCGGCAGTTAGTAATTGTTCCTGGTGCATGGTCGAAGTTGGTTTTTTACACTCCTTAATACTTAGCAAATCCAAACCGCCCCTTTATGGGCGCTTTTGACAAATGTAATCGTAAGCACGATGTTTCCAAAAATAATAGGACGCGTTTCATAGATATTTGAAAAATTACGATCAAAGGGACATTTGCAATGCTAAGAGCGGTTGGGATGGTCCTGCACATATAGTTGCATAGGTTAGTTGTGTAAATGTATTTCTAATGTTATTTGTAGAACTCTTTTGTTGCGGCGAAGTGCCTGTTTTATCACCTCGGGAAACATAGCGGTATGGTTTTTGTCGGTAAAGGCTAAACAAATTACTTTTCGGGACGCCGTCCCGTCACTTAGCCAAGAATGATATGAGAAAAACTCAACGAGCCAATGAGCCTGTGCCGTGTCCGGTCCCGCTCATTTTCCTGAGGATCGGCTTCTTTTTGCTACTGTTTTCCGGTCCGATATCCCGAAGCAACGCACAGCAGGCCGGGCCGGATTCAACCCGAAAAACAAAGCCTGATACACTCGCAAATCCGGCACCGGTACTGAAAACGAATCCTGCAACAGCCCGCCCCGCCCCCGATACCCTCCCCAAGCCTCAAAATACCACCGATTCTGCTTCCAAATCCTCCACTTCACCACTGGTGAAACCCACGCAGAACTTCGATCCCCTGGTTAAGCCAGCCCCTCAAAAAGATACATTAAACAAAGCCAGCACTCCGGCTGCCGGGGTTCCGGCCGCCGGGACGCCGGCCGTAGTCAAACCCGACAGTGCCCTAACGCCTGCACAGACGGGGAATACGAACGCCGCGCAACCTGCACAGCATGCAGCGCAAACACCCGATTCAGCCACCGCGCAGAAACCTTCTCCCGGCGGTCCGACCGAAGCGGGTCCTGATGCGCGTGACATAAAAGGGGTGGTAAAAGACGAAAAGGGTGCTGGAATGCCCGGTGTGGCAGTTTTGGTAAAAGGTACTCAGATACAGGCTATTACCGAACCTGATGGCTCTTTCCAGATGAAGGTGCCTGCGAAGGGCGGGATACTGGTGTACAGCTTTGTGGGTTTTACGACCAAAGAAATGCCCATTACCGATCTTACAACATACAATGCCCAGCTTACCCCTGAGGCCAGGGCTTTGAAAGAAGTGGTAGTGGTAGGGTATGGCGCTCAAAGCAAACGCGACCTGGCCAGTTCGACATCCCGGGTTGCATCCCAGGATTATAAGTCGGCGGTTATCAATACGATCGACCAGGCTATTCAGGGACGCGCTACCGGCGTGCAGGTGGTCGAAAGCTCGGGTGAGCCGGGAGCTTCTGCGGTGGTCAGGATACGCGGTAACAACTCGCTGAGCGGGAATAACGAGCCGCTCTACGTGATTGACGGTTTTCCGATGCCGCCTCACCGTGAAGCGGGGACCAATTTCTATGGTTCCTATACACAAAACGGTTTGTATGGGATCAATCCGAACGACATCGAAAGCATGGAAATCCTCAAAGATGCTTCTGCAACGGCCATTTACGGTTCGCGCGGTGCAAATGGGGTGATTTTGATCACTACAAAATCGGGCAAGCGGGGAGAAGGTCGTGTGGAGCTTGTCAACAAGACCTCCTTCGGACGGGTAGCGAACCCGATCCGTATGATGAACTCCCGCCAATATGCGGAGGTGATCAACGAAAGCTTCCGCGTGTCCAACCGGAATCCGCCGTTTGAAAACCTGGACAGTAGCATGACCAACACCGACTGGGTGGATGCCATTACACAGCCCAGTTTCAGGCAGGATATTACGTTGAGCCTTTCGGGAGGCAGTCCCAAATCGTCCTATTACATTTCCGGCAATTACCTCAAAGACAAGGGGACTATCATCAATTCGAACAATGATCGGGCGAGCTTGCGCGTCAATCTGAACAATGAGATCAACGACTGGTATACGGTCAAAGGCCAGGTTTCATTTAGCCGCCAGAAAACCAACCGCGCTGTAACAGCCTCGCGCGCGTGGCCAAGCTCGGGTGGGCTAATGGACGGGCTGCGCGCTGCGCCTACGCTGGAAATCGATTATCTGGGCAATAACAGTCTGGGTATTCCGAACTACCAGGGGTATTATTTTTCCAATCCATATAATGAGCTGATGGCAAAAACCGATGTCACGCAGAGCGATTACTCGATTTTGAATATTGAAAACTACTTTAAAATCGCCAGTGGACTGCAGCTGGTCGTGAGCCTGGCGGGCAACCAGAACCTTACACGGCGAAAAGTATTCCTGCCGCCTTCCACGGCCGAGGGGAACCAGGTGAAAGGAAAAGGCAGTAACAACACGGCTAATACGTATAGCTATAACTTCAATTCGTATCTGCAATACGAAAGGACGTTTAAGAAGAATCATTACCTCAATGCGACGCTGGGTGTGGAATATAACGACCAGACTGTTGAATTCGTCAACACCAACTCGTCGGGTTTCGCGGTACCGTTTTTCGGGGTCGACAATATCGGCAGCGCGTCATCGCAGGTAATCGCTTCATATAAGGAAAAGCGGATTCTGCAGTCCGGTTTCCTGCGAGCGAACTACTCTTTCAAAGGAAAGTATGTATTGAACGCCTCTATCCGTGCAGACGGTGCTTCGGCATTTGCGGCCAATAAAAAGTACGGGGTTTTTCCGGCGGTGGCGCTTGCATGGAACCTGGATCAGGAGGAATTCATGAAGGGGGTTACGTTCATTTCGAATACCAAGTTCCGAGCTTCCTATGGCGAAACTGGCAGTCAGGCTATCGGACCTTACTCGTCGCTATCGCTTTATAGCCCCGGGTTTTATGAAATGGGGCCCGGCGGCGATGGGGCGGTGATCAATACAGGTGTTTTTCCCAACACGATTGCCAATCCGAACCTTTCATGGGAGCGGACAAGGCAGTTCAATGTCGGGGTAGATTTCAATGCCGTTAAAGACAGGGTCGTGCTGAGCTTCGATTATTACAATAAAGTCACTTCGGATTTGCTTCAACAGCGTAAAGTACCGACGCAATCGGGCGTGAGCACGATCATCGACAACTACGGTACCATGCGTAACCGTGGTGTGGAATTGAGCATTCAGGGAAACATCATTCAGAAAAAGAATGTGACCTACTCGACGCGCCTGAATATTTCGAGGAACGTAAATACGCTGGTCGACCTTGGTGACCGCACCCAACCCGATTATGTGAATATCAATGGTAACCTGCTGGGAGGCGTTTCTGGTATACTGGTTCCCGGGCAGGAGATCGGCCGCTTTTTCGGTTACCGCGTGGACGGTTTGAGCCAGAAAGATGACTTCGACGCCGACGGCAATCCTAAATTCGCCACTTTTGAAGGCCCGCGGCCGCCCGGCTCGAAGGGCAGCCCGCTTTACGGCGCATGGAAGTATTCGGATGTAAATGGCGATGGCATCATTACCGCCGACGACCGCGTGGTGCTCGGCAAGTCTACACCCGATTTTACATTCGGATGGAGCCATGACCTAACGTGGAAGAATTTCGCGGTCAATGCATTGTTTACAGGTTCGGTCGGAAACGATGTGCTGAACCTGACCCGCTTCTATATCAGCAATGGTGTCGTCGATTACGGCGGAGTAGGGTTCAACCAATCTGAGGAGTGGTTTGAGAACCGTTATACTGAAGCCAAACCACACAATAACCCCAAATATCCGGGTGTGCAGCGCGGCATCGCCTCAGGAGATATCAACTCGGTGATGCTGGAAGACGGCAGTTTTGCCCGCTTGAAAATGCTTACGGTTTCTTACACGTTCCCTAAACTCGGCCCGATCCAGAACCCGCGGTTATTTGTAACTGGCACCAACCTCTGGACCTGGACCAACTATTCCGGTTTCGATCCCGAAGTGAGCTCCTATGCGCAGTCGCTGCTGCAACAGGGTATCGACTATGGTGCCTATCCGGCTCAGCGCTCGTACACCATCGGGTTCTCCTGCAATTTCTAGTGTTGACCAACGCATTTGAAAAACATGAAAATACATATCAAGATATCCGTAATGCTGCTCGCTCTGCTGGGCATTACATCCTGTAAGGATAATCTGGAAGAGTCGCCCTATTCCTCGCTGGGCAAAGATGTGGCCTTCAAAGACGAGGAAGGCCTGAACCAGGCGACCATTGGCGTGTACCAGGCCTGGACCACCACCGATCATTCCGATATTTACAACCGGTTTATTCTCGCCGAGTCGGGTCACCGGTATGCGACTGCCGGCATTCTGGGTTCTGGCGCCGATCCTTACTACCGTTTTGCGCATACGGCCGTCTCGGGCGCGTTCGAATCGGTGTGGTCGCGGTTTTACAAGATTATCTACCGCGCCAATACGGTGATCGACAATGCTAAATTGGCTGTTCCGGGCGAGGAAGAAGAAGCCGACCCCTATATCGCCGAAGCGCGTGTGCTGCGGGCTTACGCCTATTTTAACCTGGTAAGGTTGTTTGGCGGGGTGCCGCTGATTTTGAAAGAAATCAAATCGTTCGAGGAAAAGGACCTGATTTTTGCGCCTCGCGCTACGGACGCACAAGTGTACGAAGCCATCCTGGCCGATCTGGCTTTTGCTGAAACGGTTCTTCCCGATTCGCGCGGCGGTGCGGAGCTGGGGCGGGTATCAGCTGGTACTGTCAAGGCATTAATGGGTAAAGTTTACCTGACAATGGCCGGCAAGCCTTTGAACAGGACAGAAAACTACCAGAAATCCATCGAAAAGCTGAGCGAGCTTGTGGGGCCGGTGAATGAGGAAAAGTACGATATGGAGCTGCTGCCGGACTTTGCCGATGTTTTCGCATTGGCCAATGAGCGCAATCGTGAAATTGTCCTTTCGTTCGGCTATTTTGTCAATCCTTCGAATCAGAACGGGAATATTTTGCCTTTCCATTTGTTTCCCTCGGGTTTGGTGAACGGCGATGAGCAGACCAATTATGGTTTGACTTACGATTATTACAAGCTGTTCGACAAAACAGATACGCGCCGCGACTATACGCTGGTATCCAGGTACGCTTTCACGGGCGGCGCTCGTGCGGGAGCCGAGCCGGGTGATAGCATTATTTACGACCCGAAAACGTCGCATTACCTCAACCAGCGGACCAAGCAGCCGTTTTCACACGACGATTTCAAATACGGGATCGCATTTGGGAAACTTGCGCGCGAGGCGCGACCTGCGGGAGCCCCCGTGCAAGGTTACAGCTCGGATCTGATCGAAATGCGATTTTCGGATGTGTTGCTCATGCTGGCCGAAGCATTGGTAGAAACTGGCAAACCTGCCGAAGCGCTTCCGTTGCTCAACCGCGTCCGCGCCCGTGCAAAAGCGGCGCCTTCGAAAGCCGCTGGTGTGCCCGCATTGCGTGCCGCTATCCGCACCGAACGCCGGCTGGAACTAAGCGGGGAATTCAATACGGTGTTCGATATCCGCCGCTGGGGGATTTTAAAGGATGAGATAGCTGCTATGTCAGACGACCAGATCGTCGACAATGTGCTGATCCCATACACGCCGCGCCTCGAACTGTATCCAATCCCGCAATCGCAGATCGATGCCAACCCGAATCTGACGCAGAATGAGGGCTGGTAGCGGAAATCCGGAGTTTCAGATGTAATTTCAGGTTTTAAATTACACTATGAAAACTTCTTTCAGACCGGTTTACGGTGCGGTACTTCTGACGGGCCTCGGCCTGCTGGCCTCATGCCAGAAGCACCTGGCCGTTTCCAAAAGCGAATACAAACAGTACGGCATCGACCAGCAGGTCGGTGCCGATTCTGCTATAATCCGGTACTACCAGCCTTTCAAGGACAAGATGCAGGCTGAAATGAACCGCGTCGTGGGTCAGACTGAGGAGGCGCTCACAAAGCCCTCCAACCCTGAAACACTCATGGGTAATTTCTTTGCCAACGCAATGCTTAAAGAAGGCTTGAAGAAAGACCCCACCATACAATTCACGCTGGCCACCAAGGGCGGCCTGCGTACCACATTCCCGAAAGGCAATATCACCGTGTCTCATGTTTTCGAACTTATGCCGTTTGAAAATGAAATGGTTGTGCTTAAACTGTCGGGACAGAATGTGCAGCAGGTCATCGATTTCATAGCCAGAAAAGACGGCGAGCCCGTTGCCGGCATCCGTATGAAGATCAGGGACAACAAGGCCTACGATGTCACGATCGGTGGGGAGCCGTTCGATATCAGCAAAACTTATAACCTGCTCACCTACGACTACCTTGCCGACGGCGGTGACGACCTCGAATGCCTCCGCAACCCGCTCGAACGCCGGGAGATCAACCAGAAAGTAAGGGAAGCATTGTTTGAAAATATTAGTGACCTGACCCGGCAGGGCAAGAAAATAACCGCTCAACTCGATGGAAGAATTATTTCAGATAAATAGGAGAGATTTCCTCAAAAAGAGCGGTCTGGCTGCCGTTGCATTGGGCTTTGGCACGGTATCCGCCTTCGCCAAACGTGACTCGGTCGTTCAACTGACGATTTTGCATACCAATGATGTTCATAGCCGCATTGATCCTTTTCCGATGGACGGATCGCGTAACCAGGGGTTAGGGGGCGTGGCGCGTCGTGCTGCGTTGGTGAAGAAGATCCGCTCCGAGCAGCCCAATGTGCTTTTGCTGGATGCAGGCGACGTTTTTCAAGGTACGCCCTATTTCAACCTTTATGGCGGCGAGCTCGAATTTACGATCATGAGCCAGATGGGTTACGATGCTTGCACGATGGGTAACCATGATTTCGATAATGGCATTGCCGGTTTTGTAAAGCAGCTCCCGCATGCCAACTTTCCGTTTTTAGTCAGTAATTATGATTTTAACAATACAGGGCTGAAAGGTAAGACGCTGCCTTATAAGATCTTCAAAAAACAGGGTCTGAAAATCGGTGTGTTCGGGGTATGCATCGAGCTGGAAGGCTTGGTCAATAAAAAGAATTACCTGGAAACGGTTTACCTCGACCCGATAGCCAAAGCCAACGAAATCGCCTCGTCGCTCAGAAATGATCAGCATTGCGATTTTGTCATTTGCCTCTCGCATTTAGGATACAAATACAAAGAAAATAAGGTCTCAGACCAGATTTTGGCTAAATCGACACGAAATATCGACCTGATTATCGGCGGACACACACATACATTCATGAAGGAGCCGGAGCCAATTTTGAACCTGGATGGCAAGGTTACGACCATCAACCAGGTAGGCTTCGCGGGCATTAACCTCGGCCGTCTCGACTATTTCTTCGACCGCGACAGCGGAAAACAGAAAATGGTATCGGCCGTGCTGCCGGTGCGTGACTGTGTGTGACTGCGTGAGTGATTTTGAATGAGTGACCGGCCACTCATTCAAAATTAGAACTCATTCGATATGCAGGAATTGCTGCCGTACCTTTTCCTCTTCCAGGTCGAGCTGGGCAAGGTGCTGGCGGATGATCTCTTCTTCGTAAGCCTCTTTCTTGTTGAACTGGTGCAGAATATGCCGTTTATGTTCGAGAAGTTCTTTGGTTATTTCCTGGTAACGGCCAATGTAAGGGTGCCCGGCCTCGCTGACTTCCGAATCCCGGACGTGGTCAAGAAAACCGATGTCGCTTTCCAGCTTAAATTTCAGGCTCTGCAATAGTTCGTTCTCGTCTACTTCCCTAAGATATTTGGTATTGATCAGATCCAGCGAAGCCTTGGCGAGTTTCCGACGGATAATCACGTCTTGCTCCTGCGCGGACACTTCGTAATCCCGTTCCTCCACTTTTAACAACCTCACTAATGCGGGAAGTGTAAGGCCTTGGAAAACAAGCGTTACCAGGATGACGATGAATGTTATAAAAAGAATTATGTTCCGCTGCGGAAAGGGCTGGCCACTATCGAGCAAGATCGGTATCGACAAGGCGGATGCCAGCGAAACCACCCCGCGCATGCCGGCCCAGCCGAAAATCAGCGGCATCCGGTACCCCGGGCTGCTATCTGCGGTCGTGATGAAACGGCTTATAAATACCGTAAAAATGGATGCGCCCAGCGTACTGGCAATGCGGGTGATGATCACGACAGCCGAAATGATGAGCCCGTATTTGATCGCCTCGCCCAGCGAAGCTTCCCCGAAGCCCTGGATGATTACCGGCAGTTCGAGGCCGATGAGCATAAATACAATGCCGTTGAGTACAAATCCCACGGTCGACCACACATTAATGCCCTGAATGCGGCTCAAATGGCTGAGAATGCTGTGCTGGTTGCGTGAAAGGAACAGCCCGCCGGTAACCACGGCGATAACCCCAGAAAAATGAAATTCTTCCGCTGCGATATACATGGCATATGGCGCAACGAATGTCATGATCGTGTCGATGCTCGGCGTAGTAGGGAGCCAGCGGAGGATGGCGTAAAAAATGAGCGCGATGCCCAGGCCCACGGCAAAGCCCATGCCGATCACCAGAAAAAAGCTGCCGACCGCATCGGTCAGCACGAATCTGCCGGAGGCGACCGCTACCAATGCGAAACGGAAGACGATCAGAGACGAGGCGTCGTTCAGCAGGCTTTCACCTTCGGCGATGGCAATGAGACGTTTGGGCACTTTTACATTTTGCAAAATGGAAGTGGTGGCCACCGCATCGGGCGGCGAGATGATACCTCCCAGCAGAAAGCCCAGCGCGAGCGTAAACCCGGGTATGATTGCCTGCGATACGTAAGCGATCACGCAAGAGGTGAATATCACGATAATGAATGCGAATGACCCGATCACGCGCCGCCATTTCCAGAAATCTTTCCAGGATGTTTGCCAGGCGGCCTCGTACAATAGCGGCGGCAGGAATATCAGGAATATCAGCTGGGGATCGATTTCTACCGACGGCAGGCCGGGAACCAGGCTCAATGCGAGCCCGCCCAGTACGAGCACGATCGGGTAGGCGATTTTGATCCTTTGCGCCAGCATGACCAGGAACATGATCACCACTACCAGTGAGAGGTAAAGAATTATGGATTCGTGCATAAAATTCGTTCAGTGTCGGCTTATCGAACGTACAATTTAATACCGTTCGTCGATTTTAATACAATCTGCGGATGCATTCCCACGGTAGCCCCCGGCTCGCGCACGAAGTCGAAACGTTTTACCAAGGCGGCCAGCACGAGCTGCATTTCCATCAATGCAAACTGCTGTCCGATGCAGATACGCGGCCCGGCGCCAAATGGCAAATAGTTGAATTTTGCCCGGTTTTTAACGGTTTCCGCCTGAAAATTTTCGGGATTGAACGCGCCGGGGTTGTTCCAGAGGTTCGGGTTTCGGTGCAGCTCGAAAATCGACATGAATACCGAACTCCCTTTTGGAATACCATAACCTTCAATCTCCTGGTCTACGGTGCTTTCGCGCGTCATCGTCCATGCGGGTGGATACAGACGAAGGCCTTCCTCAATAACCTGCCGGGTATAGGGCATTTGAATGAGTTGTTCAAAACCGGGAACATTGTCAAATATTTCACTTTCTTTCCGGATCCGCGCCACGATATCCGGTTGCGCCGCGAGTTCCCAAAGCAGCCAGCTCAGGCCGGTTGCGGAGGTTTCGTGGCCTGCCGCAAACATGGTAATGGCCTCGTCACGGATTTGCTCGTCGTTCATTTGCTCGCCTGTTTCCTCGTCCTTGCTGTCGAGCAGGAGTTGAAGCAGGTCGTTGGGTGTCTCGCCGGAAAGCCTGCGTTTACCTATAAAATCATAAACAAGGCTATTGAAATAGGCCAGGTCGGATTTGAACCGCCGGTCCTCGCCGTTGATCGCCATCAGCGGCAGGCGGTAGGGCTTGCGTACGCGCGTAACGAGGTAGGTCTGCGTGCGGCTTACCTGCTGGTAAATCTGCTCCTTATCCTCGGTATTCATATTTCCGAACAGCGTTTTCAGGGCGATATCGGAGGTAATACCCATCATTTTAGCATCGATATCTACGGCCGGCTTCCCGCGAAATTGTTCCAGTTCTTCCAGAAAAGCAGCCGTTAGCTCGCCCATTGTGGCAAACAGCTCGTGCAGGCGCTCACGATGGAATGCGGGCTGTACCAGCCGCCTTTGTCTTAACCAGAAGTCCCCGTCGCTGATCACGAGCCCGTTACCCAGCACCGGCCGCAGCAGTTTTACTGAATTGCCTTTCTTGAAATTCTTATGGTGCTGTTGCAGCACGTGCCGGAAAAAGGCCGGGTCGCGCGTTACAATAAATTCTCTGAACAGGCGGATTTTGAAGGTATCGCCACATTGGTCGAAGCCCTGCCGGAGAAAACGGAGCGGGTCGCGTGCAAAGCGGATCGCGGATAGCAAGGGAATAGGGCCGATTTTGAATTCGGGAATGGGACGCATTGTGTAGCAAATATTGAGAATGACCGCAAATAAACCAATCCCTCGCAAAATGCAATGCATAAAAAAAGCCGCGCTTCATTCGAAAACGCGGCCCGGGGTGTGCATAGGTTTCATTTATTTTTTTCCGGCGAACGAACGCAGCATCCAGGTATTTTTTTCTTTGAACTGCATGAAACGGTTCACCATGTCGTTGGTGCCGTCGTCGCTTGCCTCTTCGGTGGCCGTAAGAAGCTCTCGTTCGAGGCTGATCAGCTTGCTGAAATCGTCGAGGACGGCATCTACCATGTCGAGGTCTTTCATACCGATCGTGTTGATCTCTTTGATCTCCGATTCGTTGATATAGTCTGCAAACCGGCTGTGCGGCGGCTTGCCCAGGGTCAATACACGTTCTGCAATCTCGTCGATCGTTTCCTGAGCATTGGTATACAATTCCTCAAACTTCACGTGCAGGGTAAAAAAGTTTTGCCCTTTGATGTTCCAGTGGCAGCCTCTCAGTTTTTGGTAATGAATGTGATAGTTGGCGAGGTAGTCATTCAGCAGATCCACAACGGGTTTCACGTCGGTTTCGCTCAGACTAATTGCTTTGGCATCCATAATAAATAAGATTGGGTTGACATTCTTTCATGTAAAAATGTCATCAAAATCATACCAACGGATCAGAAACGGTCAAGTACTGCGTTTAAAGTTGCGGATAATGCCCAATTGATGTCCGAAGGCTGGTTCTTGTTGTCGGAATACGGTTTTGAACGCTTGCGGGCATGATCCTTGAAGTACCTTTTTATACCCATTAATTACAGCAATTTATGTTCCTCAACAATTTGAAAACCATGAAAATGCAAGCCCTCCTGATAATCGGACTGGCTGTTTCGTTGCCTTCTTTCGCGCAGAACAAAGAAGAAGAAAAGATAAACGCCGCCACTGCGGTACTGAGCGATTTTAACGGAATGCAGATTCCCGTACAATTGCTGGAAGCCTCCAAGGGCATCATCATCATCCCGAGAATGATCAACGGCGGTCTGATCGTGGGCGGAAAGCATGGCAAGGGTCTTGCCATGATTAAACGGGAGAATGGCCAATGGAGTGACCCGGTATTTGTGACCATCACAGGCGGAAGCGTAGGTGCGCAGATAGGCGTGCAGGCGGTGGACCTGGTTCTGGTATTTAAAAGTGAGAAATCACTGATGAACATCGAAAAAGGCGACTATACCCTTGGCGGCGACGTGTCGGTAGCGGCCGGGCCGGTAAGCAAAAACGCCTCGGCCACCACCGACTATAAACTGGAAGCAGAGGTTTATTCCTACTCACGTGCCAAAGGCCTGTTCGCCGGCGTGACCGTAAACGGGGCAATGCTCGATGTCGATGTGCGGGCGAATACCGGTCTGTACGGCAGTAAAGCCAACGTCCAATCGATTTTTACGGAGTCAAACATTTCATCCAAAGCCGTGGATCAACTGCGCGAGGCGTTGGATGATTTCAATTAAAAATTGGTCATGCCATCCAGCGTCGTTTCCAAAATGATCTACAACGAGGAGACAGAAACATTGCGCATCGTGTATGTTTCGGGGATGGTATATGACTACAAAAACGTCCCCTGGGAAGTGTACCAGGCCATGAAGACCTCGGGCTCGAAGGGGACGTTTTTGAATAAACATATTAAGGGGAATTTTGAGTTTGAAAAAGTCGGTGATCAAATGAGTGAAGATTGAATGATTCCCGACTTTACAAAAAATGAGTGCTGCACGCATTGAAGGTGTGTTTGATTTTGCATTACTTTGCGATATTTCCGATTGGATATAACGGTATATCGAAAATATGCAGAGAATTCTTACTGCCATCATGTTTATATTGCCGGTAATGGGCCTGGCTCAAAATCAGCCCGACACACTCAAAGCGCGTGCGCTCGATGAAGTGGTGGTAACCGCCTCGCGGGTAATCGAAAGCATTCTGGTATCGCCGGTGAGCGTGCAGAAGGTGAGTGCGAAAGCAACTGCATTATCCCCGGCATTGTCGTTTTTTGACGGGCTGGAAAATGTGCAGGGTGTGCATATGATTACACCTTCGCTGGGTTTCAAGGTGCTGAATGCGAGAGGATTTTCGAATACGACCAACGTGCGTTTCGCGCAATTGACCGACGGGATGGACGTACAGTCGCCGCACATCGGCGGGGCTATCGGGAACTCGCTTGGGCCGACTGATCTTGACATTGCCAGTGTTGAGATACTTCCAGGCACCGCTTCGGCATTGTATGGCATGAATACCGTGAACGGCGTCGCGAATTTTTTTACCAAAAATCCCTTCAATTCCGAAGGACTTTCGGTGCAGCAGAAAACGGCCGTCAACCACTTGAACGACAGCCATCACAAGGCAAAGCCGTTTACAGAAACGACAATCGGTTTTGCCAAAATCATCGCCCCAAAATTTGCATTTAAAGTAAACGGCGCATTCACAAAAGGCTACGACTGGATCGCCTCCGATCAGACCGAGCTGAATGGTAATGCCAACAGCAGCACACAGCTTTTCGGTACGGATAATCCGGCCAGCGATCCCGTAAATAAATATGGCAATGAGAGTTCCAATCGGAAAACGATTACGCTGGGAGGCAAACGTTATGTGGTGAGCCGCACTGGTTACCAGGAGGCTGAGGTGGTGGACTATAACTTACAGAATATCAAAGGCGATGTGGGCCTTTACTATAAAGTGGCGCCTGGCGCCGTGCTGACCTATACTTATCATTTTGGCCTGCTGGACAATGTATACCAGCGCGCCAACCGGTTCCGCCTCGAAAATTACTTCGTGCAGCAGCACGGCATTCAGTACCAATCGGCTTCGGTGCAGGCCAGATTATATGTCAATTCCGAAAATACAGGCCGTTCCTACAACCTGCGCTCGATGGCCGAGAACATGGACCGCAGCTACAAGTCCGACAACGACTGGTACGCCGATTTTACCAAAGGCTTCAACAGCGCCATCACTGGCGGGGTCGCGGTGGCCGATGCGATGCGGCAAGCCCGCACAGCCGCCGATGCTGGCCGTTACCTGCCAGGCACCAGTGCTTTTAATGCCCAGTTACAGAAATTGCAGGACATCAATAACTGGGACGTGGGCGCCGCATTGCGCGTAAAAGCAGATTTTGTACATGCCGAAGCGCAGGTAAGCCTTACCGAAAAGTACCTCAAAGCCTGGAAAGACAAATACGAACTGGACATTCTTCTGGGGGCCGACCACCGGACCTACATCATCGTTCCGGACGGCAATTACTTCGTGAACCCGGAACCTGGAAAAGAAGGCAAGAACATTACCTATGGCAAAACCGGCGGATTCATTTCGCTGAATAAAGACCTGTTTCAGAAAAAACTGCGGTTGGGTATGATCCTGCGGGCAGATAAGAACGACTATTTCAAAACGACGTTCAACCCGAGGTTATCGGTTGTTTACAGTCCGGTACATGACCATAATATCCGCGTTTCGTTCCAGACGGGCTACCGCTTTCCGAGTATTTTTGAGGCTTACAGCAATGTCAACAGTGGAGGGGTGAAGCGGGTAGGGGGGCTGCCGGTGATGTCGCATGGCATTTTTGAGAATGCGTGGCTGGCCAATTCCATTACGAGCTTCCAGCAGGCTGTTTTGAATGATATCAACCAGAATGGCCTCACGCAGAACGCCGCGATCGAGAAAAATAAAGGTTTGCTCAAAAAAAACTCCTACACCTACTTGAAACCCGAGCACACCAAGACCTGGGAAGCTGGCTACAAGGGTCTTTTCATCGATAGGGCACTGTTTGTGAGTGCAGATCTGTATTTCAACCGGTACAGTAATTTCATCGCACAGACCAACATGAATGTACCGTTATCGACCGATGCAGCCGCTATTCCGCACGACCTCTACGACAAAGCCCGGCAGGCGCAATACCGGATGTACACCAATTCGCGCTCGGTGATTAACAACTACGGTTTCAGTGTAGGTTTGAACTATCAATTGGAGAAAAAATGGGTATTCGGCGCCAATACTACCTTTGCGAAACTGAAAAATGCTGAAAATCAGGACGGGTTGGAAGATGGTTTCAACACACCGAAATGGATCTGGAACGGCTCGGTATCCCGTACCAATATCGCCGGTAATCTGGATGCGACGGTGTCTTATAAATGGCAATCCGGATACTATTCGCAGACATTCCTCGTAACCGGCAACGTGCCATCATACAGCAGCCTCGACGCACAGGTAACCTACCGCGTTCCGGCGTTAAAAAGCCTGGTCAAAGTCGGCGCGAGTAACTTGCTCAATAAGTATTACGTATCCTTCCTCGGCGGGCCGTCGGTTGGGGGGATGTATTATGTGACGTTGGCGGTTAATGTGCAATGACATGTCACCCCGTGCGCTCAGGGTGACAACGGCGATCAAATATTACCCTTCCGCATTTGGCCAACCGCATAATCCGCTGCCCGTGCGGTCAGCGCCATGTAGGTCAGCGATGGGTTTTGTGTGGCGGTGGACGTCATACATGCGCCGTCGGTAACGAATACGTTCGGGACGTGGTGCATCTGGTTCCATTTGTTTAGCATGGAGGTTTTAGGATCCTTACCCATTCTTGCTCCGCCCATTTCGTGGTTTTCGCTGCCAGGGTTCCGGTGGGTATCCGAGGTTTTGATGTTTTTAAAACCGGCTTTATCAAGCATTTCGCTGAGTTCGGTGTAAAAATCCTTCACCATTTTCATGTCGTTGTCGTCGAACGAGACATTCATGCGTAGCTGCGGAATGCCCCAGTCATCTTTCAGGCTTTCGTGCAGCGCCACGAAATTGGTTTCTTTGGTCACCACCTCGCCCATCATTTGCGCACCAAGCGACCAGCCGCTTTCATCAGGTGCAAACAGGCTGGCTTTCAGCGATTCCCCGAGTCCGTCGTTGGCATTCCCGACTTTGGAAGCCGAAAAAGACGTAGCATACCCGCGCAGAAAGTCGGTTTCCTGCTTGAAAACATTGCGGAAGCGCGGAATGTAAGCGCCATTGGGTCGGCGGCCGTCAGTGGTGCTGTCGTGGTAGCCGTCGAAATCTGCCTGCACCCTGCCACGGTAGTTGTGAAAACCAATGAACTTGCCCAGCACTCCACTGTCGTTACCCAGCCCATTCGGGAAACGGCTCGATTTGGAATTGAGCAAAATTAGATTTGAATTAATGGCTGAGGCATTGATGAATATGATTTTGGCATAAAACTCTGTCATTTCCTTCGTCTGAGCATCCACCACGCGCACACCAGTGGCGCGCTTTTTCTTTTCATCGTAAATCACTGAATGCACCACTGAATGCGGCCGCAAGGTGAGATTACCCGTCTTTTCGGCCCAGGGTAATGTGGCCGCGTTGGTACTGAAATACCCGCCGAATGGGCAACCACGCTGGCACATGTTCCGGTGCTGGCATTTGGCGCGGCCCTGCTGGGTATGGATCGGCTGCGGATCGGTAATATGCGCGGCACGACCGATGATCACAGGACGCGTGCCTTTGTAATTTTTCGCGGTCTGGTCGCTGAAATGTTTTTCCACACAGCTCATTTCGTGGGGAGGCAGAAACTCACCGTCGGGCAATTGCGGCAAGCCGTCTTTGTTCCCCGAAATACCCGCGAACTTCTCCACGTAGCTGTACCATGGGGCAATATCCTTGTAACGGATCGGCCAGTCGGTGGCGAAACCGTCGCGCTCAGGGCCTTCGAAATCGTAATCCGACCACCGTTGCGTTTGCCGTGCCCACAAGAGCGACCGGCCTCCTACCTGGTAGCCGCGCATCCAGCTGAATGGCTGTTCCTGCACATAAGGATGCTCGTAATCCTTCACCACGAAATGCATGGCATCCTCCCTGAAAATGTAATGCTTGCTGGCCATAGGGCTTGCTTCGCGGACCGCTAGCGGTGGCAAACCCCGGTGCTCAAATTCCCAAGGCATCATATTCGTGGTGGGGTAATCTACAATATGCTTCACATCGCGCCCGCGTTCAAGCACGAGGGTTTTCAGACCTTTTTCGGTTAATTCCTTCGCTGCCCAGCCGCCGCTGATCCCGGTTCCCACGACAATCGCATCGTATGTCTGTGCCTTGGCAGCGTCAATATTGAAATAGCTCATGAGTGATATTTTAATGATAGATTTACCGAAACAGCCCCGGAAGTAGCTTGTCGTGCAGCAGCAATCGCCAGGTGCCCCAGTCGTGTGCGCCTTCGCCGCCGATGAAATAGTCGTGTTTAATGCCGGCCTTTTCCAAAGCTGCGTGTGTTGCGGCGGATCTTTTTCCTACGAAATCAAGCTCACCGCTGCCTAGCCCGACGAGTAGGTAATCTATCTTGTCTTTGATTTTAGGATCATTGAAAAAAGCAGGGTTCAATTTTTCGGGTTCAAGATCACCCGCACTCAATATGCCGAATGAACTGAACAAGTCTATCGCATTGAAACCCACCGCTTCCGCGTGTCTGCCGCCCATGGAAAGCCCCGAAATAGCCCGGCCTTTGCGGTCTTTGATAGTGCTATAATGGGCATCCACAAACGGTACGATCTGTTTGCGAAGTTCTTCTTCAAACAGTTTATAGGTCTTATCCAAATGTTTTGGGTCACTGCGGTGAATGACCTGGTTGTTGGGCATTGCGATGATCATGGGCACGATTTTTCCCTCTGCCAAGAGGTTGTCCGCGATGAAATTGGCCCGTCCGTCGAGCGTCCAGCCCGAAGCCAGCTCGCCGCTGCCGCCCAGCAGGTACAGTACCGGATATTTTTTCTTCGGGTCATAACCCGGCGGCGTGTACACAAACATTTCTCGTTCGCCATTCAGTACACCGGAATGGTAAATGTGCCTTGCAATGCTGCCATGAGGCACATTGCGTGCGTTGTAATACGCGGGCCCGCTTCCGTGTACAACGAGGTTGCTGTACCCTGGCTGGTTGGAAGCGCCTGTGAGTGTGTTATTTGGGTCGGCCACCGCCACCCCGTCGACCAGGAAACGGTACACATAAATATTGGGCGTCACCGGTGCGACAGTCAGCGTCCAAAGCCCTTCGCTGTCTTTTGTGAAAGGGATATTGGCTTTGCTTTTCAATGCCAGCAGGATTGGTCCGCCCGTCAGTTCCACCTTCTGTGCGTCCGGCGCTTTGATGCGGAAGGTGACCGTGTGGTCATCCCTCACCTCAGGCGAGATCACATTACCGCCATAAGGCACAAGCTGCTCAGTGTTTTTCTGCGGCGCCCAGTCGAGGTTGACGTTGGCCTGCTGGGCTGTTACGAGCATGGGCGTCAGCAGCAGGGATGTGATAATGTATTGTTTTAAGGGCTTCATCGGTAAAATGCATTTCGAGAACAAAGACGAGGAAATGGGTTGGATACTCTACCGGAAGGGGGATGATTTTCCGGTTGTCTATTCAAAAGTACCGATTGAGCATCGTATATAGCAGAGCGGTTGCGATGGATGTAATATGCCTGAGAGCAGGCTACTCCTCACGCCAGAATGTCTTTCACCAGTTTGCCATGAACATCTGTCAGCCGGAAGCGCCTTCCCTGGAATTTGTAGGTCAGGCGCTCATGGTCGACGCCCATCAGATGCATCAGGGTGGCGTGGAAGTCGTGGACGTGAACAGGGTCTTTGATGATATTGTAGCTAAAATCGTCGGTTTCGCCGTAACTGATCCCGGATTTGACTCCCGCACCGGCCATCCACATCGTGAAGCAGCGCGGGTGATGGTCGCGGCCGTAGTCGGTGGCGCTGAGCTTGCCTTGTGAATACACGGTGCGGCCGAACTCTCCGCCCCATATCACCAGCGTGTCATCGAGCAGGCCGCGGCGTTTCAGGTCCATGATCAATGCGCCGGTAGCCTGGTCGGTCGCTTTGCACTGCTGGGCGATGGCTTTCGGGAGCCCGCCATGCTGGTCCCAGCCCTGGTGGTAAAGTTGTACGAATTTGACATCCTTTTCCAGCAACTTACGGGCCAGGAGGCAGTTGGCTGCATAGGTGCCCGGGTCGCGGCTGTCGGGGCCGTAGAGTTCGAAAACCTCATCGGGCTCCTCAGAAGTATCCATTACATCCGGCACGGACGTCTGCATCCGGAACGCCATTTCATATTGTGCAATGCGGTTATTGATCTCCGGATCACCATAAGCATCGTTTTGCAGCTGGTTGAGCCTGGAAAGGTAGTCGAGCATTTCCTTTCGGTCATGGCCGTCGTAACCCTCTGGATTGTTCAAAAAAAGCACCGGATCTTTGCCGGAACGGAACTGTACGCCCTGGTGCCGCGATTCCAGAAACCCGTTTCCCCACAAACGCGCGTAAAGCGGCTGGTCTTTCGGCGCATTTTTAGAAACCAAAACAATGAATGTCGGCAGGTTATTATTGTCGGTACCAAGCCCGTAACTTACCCAAGAGCCAATCGAGGGCCTGCCGGGAAGCTGGTTGCCGGTTTGGAAGAAAGTGATAGCCGGATCGTGGTTGATGGCCTCTGAATAAATGGATCTGACAATGCAAAGGTCGTCGACCACCTTGGCCGTGTAGGGTAGCAGCTCGCTTACCCAGGTTTGGGTTTTGCCATGCTGGTTGAAGCCGTAAACAGAAGGCGCCATGGGCAGTACGCTCTGGCTGGCGCTCATACCCGTGAGCCGTTGGCCCTTGCGCACAGAGTCAGGCAGGTTTTGCCCCGCCATTTGAACCAGTTTTGGTTTATAATCAAATGTTTCGAACTGAGAAGGTCCACCGGCCATAAACAAATACACCACGCGCTTGGCTTTGGGTGCGATATGCGGCAATGCTTTCAGAATCTCGGATTCCAGGTCCCCGGCGGACATTGCACCGGCCGATTGCGACGTAGCCTGGCGTGCGGCCGAGCCATAAAGCTTGTCAAGCCCGAAAAGAGATCCCACGGCCAATGCGCCCAGCCCGAGCGATGTCTGGGTCAGGAAGCGGCGGCGGTCCAGTTTACGGTGCAGTTCGTTGAACTCGGGTGTATGCAGGCGAAATTCTTCGTCGTGATGATGGTGCTGCATGGTTATCTTTTGGTTAAGCAGGCGTCGGAATTGAGAATGGTGCTGGCAACCACGCTGTTTGCGGCGAGCAATGCCGGGTCGAGCGTTTTGTCGGTGACATGCTGACCCGAATGCAACCAGCCAGCTGCCTTTTTCGGGTCTTTCCTGAATTTATCTTCCTCCACTTTTCGCAGTGCGAGCAGCAGGTCGACTTCCTTCACGGGCGGTTTACGGCCGGTGAGCTTGCGATAGGCGGTTGTGATGGATTGGCGTGCGTCGGAAATACGTGCCATTTGCTCGCCCATTACCCGCATCGCTTCCACGAATGTCGGGTCGTTGAGCGTTACCAGCGCTTGCAATGGAGTATTCGTTTTTTGCCGGCGCACGACGCAAAAGCTCCGCGAGGTGGCATCGAACGTGGCCAATGTGGGGTTAGGGACCGAGCGTTTTACGATCACATACAAGCTGCGGCGGTAAACGGCATTGCCGGAATCGGGGGTGTAAGTAGTGTTGTTGATCGACCATAATCCCTCCGGTTGATAAGGCTTTACGCTCTCCCCGCCGATTTTGGCATTTATCAATCCGCTCGCCATCAATGCATTGTCGCGGATCATCTCGGCCGACATTCTGTTCGCAGGCCCGCGCGCGTACAAGCGGTTCTCGGGGTCGCGCTCGCGTATGTCTCTGCTTGTGCGCGAATCCTGACGATAGGTGGCCGACATAACGATCAGCTTGTTGAGTTTTTTGATATCCCAGCCCGAATCGCGGAAGGTAACCGCCAGCCAGTCGAGTAGTTCCGGGTGAGTCGGCATCTCACCCTGGTTACCGAAGTCCTCGGTAGTTTTGACAAGGCCTGTTCCGAAGAAATTCTGCCAGTAGCGGTTCACGGCCACTCGTGCCGTCAGGGGGTTGTTGGCGTGGGTGAGCCATTGTGCCAGCCCATAACGGTTTTTGGGGAAATTTTTTGGATATTCCAAGATCGAAGCAGGTGTGGACGGAAACACTTTTTCGCCCGGCGCATCATAATTCCCACGTAGTAATATGTGCGCCTGCTTGGGTTTGGGCATTTCCTGCATCACCATCAGCTCGCGGACAGGTTCGGTAGAATCCGAAAGCTGCGTGCGTGCGTCACGCAGGGTCGTACGCGCTTTTGTCATAGCCGGATCGACTGCGGAGATGTAGTAGTCCTTCAATGCCAACATCTCGGCTGCACTCATTGCCGCCGCGTTTTTAGAGGCGACTGCCGACCATGCCGATTTACGGGCGAGAATACGCGTTTCAAAGGGCGTTAGTTCGCGGTTGTAGACGGTAATGTCATCGACTTGCGCGTTTTTTAACCCAAATCCCCTCCACCACGCACCGATTTGCAAGCCTGGCTGTACCGCCGATCTGAACAAAATATCCCTGGTTAGTTGATCCATTGTCGTTTCCATTGCGGCCTCCTGTCCATTGAGATACAATCTGAAACCCGCCGCTTTGGAAGAACCGTCATAGGTAATGGTCAGCTGCACCCATTGATCTTTCGGAATTGGCTGTTTGCTGATCCTTGTCAATGCGTCGGACGGCGCGGTGTGCGCCATGTTCAGTTCGAGGCGGTCGTTTTTGAGGTATAAATGATAGCCGCGGAAATTGTAAAGTCGCTCAGCCTGGCTTTTGTGCAGGATCACACCTTCTTTCAGTTCTTTGGGAATGTTTACCCAAATCCCGACGCTGAACGGTTCCGATTTGCGGAACACGCCGTTTTGCCCCAGGTCGAGGTAAACGTCGCCGTCGAGCCGCAGCGCTTTGCCGTCAGATTTAGCGGTAAATACGGGATCACCGCCAGGAGATCCGGCCTCCCGTTTCATAACGCCGCTCTCTTTGGTATGGGCCGCATTGCGCAGGGTGCCGTTTTCAAACGAATAATAAGCTTGCAAACCTGCGTTTGGGAGCTGTTCTTTGGCCAAATTGCGGTATCCACCCGTATTGAGCCATTGTTGAAACCCGGCCTCTGCATTGCGCTTGCTGGTTGCGAGCTGCTGTTCCCTGGTTTTGATCGTGGTTTGAATAAATCGCAGCGTCTGTTCCTGTGTGGCGGTCGGCAGGAGCATGGTCGGCGTCGGTAGCGCATCGTCCCAGGATATCTGACCTGCTTCTTTTACATTATTGAAGAAGCTGAACAGTTCGTAATAGTTCTTTTGCGAAATAGGGTCGTATTTATGATCATGGCATTTGGCGCAGCCTACCGAAAGACCCAGAAATGCGTCGCCAAAGGTGTTGGTGCGGTCGACCACGTATTCGGTCTGGAACTCTTCCTCGATAATACCGCCTTCCATATTCTGCTGGTGGTTGCGATTGAAGGCGGTTGCAATCCGCATTTCTTTCGTTGGATTCGGCATAAGGTCACCGGCCAGCTGCCATTGTATGAACTGGTCGTAATGCATGTTTTTATTGAATGCTTTGATCACCCAGTCGCGGTAAGGCGACATGTCCCGTAGCCTGTCGACTGTATATCCGTGCGAATCGGCGAAACGTGCCAGATCGAGCCAATCGACCGCCATTTTCTCACCATAATGCGGCGAAGCCAACAGTCTGTCTACCTGTTTTTCATAAGCATTTGCCGAATTATCTTTTAAAAATGCATCCGTTTCGGCCATTGTCGGTGGCAGGCCGGTCAGGTCAAGGGAAACCCGGCGGAGCAATATTTCCTTTTCAGCCTGCGCCGAAGGTTGCAGTTTTTCTTCTTCCAGTTTTTTAAATACAAAATGATCGATCGGGTTAACCGCCAGATTGTCGTGCTGCGTTTCTGGGATTTCGGGCATTTCAGGTTTTACAAATGCCCAGTGCGGTTTATACTCGGCACCTTCG
This sequence comes from Dyadobacter sp. 22481, assembly GCF_052044875.1. NCBI lineage: Bacteria > Pseudomonadati > Bacteroidota > Cytophagia > Cytophagales > Spirosomataceae > Dyadobacter > Dyadobacter sp. 22481. The sequence goes on along the minus strand of NZ_JBQENV010000001.1, from coordinate 2,260,539 downwards.
TCGATCCATTTGATCAGAATCGCTTTTTCACGCGCAGAAAGGATCAGGTGCGATGCAGGTGTGGGCATAACATAATCCGGGTCGGCGGATACGATACGATGGAAGAATTCGCTATCGGTCAGGTCGCCGGGATCGATCGCCGTCCGCCCTGAATTTTTGGAGACTTTATGGAATGCAGATTCGGCCATGTCCAGGCGCAGGCCGCCTTTTTGTTTGGCCTTGTCGGGCCCGTGGCATGCAAAACATTTGTCGGAAAGTACGGGTTTTACATGCTGGTTGTAATCCAGCTTATCGGGCAGCTCCTTCATGGCAACCTCCACATCCTCGGGCAACTCGGGCGCACATGCGTAAAAATGCCCGGTCAGCAACATCCACAGAAAGAAAACTTTAATATGTTTCATGCCATCCAAATTAAACCCATATCGTGGTTTGAGCGCTGCTTTTTAATGACGTAAGTATCTTTCCCCTGAACCTTCTTCAAGACGACCGGGACCAACCAGTCAAATGTCAACATGATACGGGTTTAGCCTCTGTCGGATTTAGCGGTTGATAGACATAGCAAAAGCCGGTCGTAGTACTTTTTTACGCCTTTCGATCCGTGTTTTGTTTTGGATGTGGTTGTAAAGGGTTTAGGAAAGCTGAAAGTGATTTTTTTTGTTGCCAGAAGTGGTATCGATTTTATGCAAAAATATAGGCAATAAGTACTGTAAGTTGATTGCGGATTGATTTGTTGTGGTACTAAGTTTGCGTAGTACCTCAGCTTTGAGCAATGGGAGTGCGCCGGGTGTTGACCCGCGGTAGGCGTCGATGGTTGGCCGGAGCGGCCGAAGGAGAAGAAAAAAGGAGGGAACGTTAAGCTTAGAGTGATTACGGCCGCGAACGCACTACGGCTGGTTAACGAGGGTCGTGTCGTTGTTTCGGATGGATACGCGGATGTCCTCGATCTTGTGATGGTTAAGCCAGCGCTGAAAATCCAGTGCCTGTTCAGGCTGGTGGTGAATAATTGCCCCATTTGTCAGCATTAGTGTAAATGTGCTGTACGTCTGCAAGAATTTACAGACTTCATGGGAGTGATATTCAAATCCCGCAAAATAAGGTTTAGTGAACGACATAAGCTGATTTAATTAAATTAACTTCAGTTGCCGAAATTTAAGTACATCGCACTTCCGTCGAAGAATTTATTGAGCTATGTTTTGGAATTACTTATTTAACGGCTTTAAAAGTTATTGTATGGGTTATTTGCGTTACAGAATCTACAAATTGTAGCGGTAAATGGCAATATTTGTACACCAGCACGCATATTGTAAAATTATCGCGGTACGGCTCTTTTCATAGCTGGCATTATTTCTATATTTGAATAAGACGGGTTTGGGAAACCACACCGTATTAGATTTATTGTTAACCTAAAATACATCAACAACATGCGTTGGCAGGATTTACGCAGAAGTAGCAACGTCGAAGACCGCCGCGGAATGTCGGGCGGGGGAAAAGTTGCACTAGGTGGTATCGGGGTGATCATCGTGGTCGCCATCGGGTTGCTTACCGGTCAGGACCCGCAGGAGATCCTTTCCAATATACAAGGCGCGCAAACCGAACAGACTGAAAACCGGCCGGCCGGGCCGCGTCCCGACGACAAGACAGCGGAATTCGTTTCTGCCGTATTGGGGAGTACCGAGGATGTATGGACGCAGATTTATGCGCAGAACAACGCAGAGTACGAAAAGCCGGTGTTGCAAATGTTTTCAAACGAGACGCAAAGTGCTTGCGGCGGGGCGTCATCGGCCATGGGGCCATTCTATTGCCCTGCCGATCATAAAGTTTATATCGACCTCACTTTCTGCGACGAGCTTCGTGACCGGTTCAATGCACCGGGTGAGTTCGCGGTCGCTTATGTGGTGGCGCACGAGGTAGGGCATCACGTACAGAACCTGATGGGCATTTCCCAGCAAGTGCAGGAGCAACGTAGCAGGCTGAGCGAGGCCGAGTATAACAAGCTGTCGGTGAAGTTGGAATTGCAGGCAGATTTCCTAGCAGGCGTGTGGGCCAATCACGCCAACCAGATGGACAAGATCCTTGAACCAGGCGATCTGGAGGCTGCCCTGACCGCGGCCAATGCCATTGGTGACGACAAGCTTCAACAGGAATCGCAGGGGCGGGTAGTTCCCGACGCATTTACCCATGGCACCTCAAAGCAACGGATGTACTGGTTCAAGAAGGGTTTTGAAACCGGCGACCTGAATCAGGGACGTTACCAGGACATCCAATAAGCGGCTGGCTGGCCACCTAGTCGCTGTTTTCGTCCTTAATACCTTTCAATAATGCGTAGATGGCCATGGCGTGTCCCTGGCCAAGGTCGTAGTCTGCTTTAAGCCATTGTACAATATCACCGGCCTTCGTGCTGGCCAGTAATTGTCCGTTGGCAGTGAAGCCTTTTTCTTCGGCCAGCTTGCGGAAATCGGCAGGTCCTTTGCCGGTTTTGGCAAGAATGGTTTTAAGGTATCCCTGGAATGACATATTGTCTGGTAAGAGGTTAAGAATTTAAAACTGCAAAATATAGCGCATATTAATGCTTGTGGCAAAATTTTACTTGATTTGGGCTCTTTTGTAATATAATTTGCAAATGGATTTCTTTATACTCTCAGTTAATGCTCTATCAGAATATCCTCCTCATCGATGATGATGAAGATGATCAGGAAATTTTCCTGACCGCGTTGGAATGTACACGAAAGGCCGTCCGTTGCACTGTCCTGGATAGTGCCAGGAAGGCATTGAACCAGATATCAAAAGGAGAACTCGAAACCGACCTTATTTTTCTCGACCTCAATATGCCCCTGATGAACGGGCAGCAATTCCTGGCAGAGATCAAAAAAGATGAAAAGCTCCGTAAAATCCCAGTGGTGATCCTTTCCACCTCTTCCAATGACGCCACCATAGCTCAGATGAAACAATTAGGCGCACGTCAGTTTTTTACAAAGCCGGGCCGTTTTGAGGACCTGGTTGCAATCCTGGAAAAAGTTTTGGAGTAACCTCCATTCATTAAAAGCAGAAGGTTTTCGTCTATTTCCTTCGAGTCTGCAAGTACCCATCAGTATACGTATTTAGATTTCGCCTTTAAAGAATATTTAATCTTTAAATTTTGCAAATATGGCGCAATCGATACGAAGTTGTTTATCGGTCTTACTGGCCGTGCTGTTTTGTGCCTATGAGGCAGTGGGGCAGGACAGGCGTGTGAAAGGAAAGGTTACAGACGAAGCCAGCGCCGGTATACCCGGTGTGAGCGTGCTCGTTAAGGGCACCAACAATGGTACCAATACAGATGCAGACGGCAATTTCAGCATCATGCTTCCTGCGGGTAGCCATGTGCTTACCGTGTCGTCCATTGGTCATGTGACCCAGGACGTTAACGTTACCGCGAGTTCGACCGAGATTACCGTCAAGCTCAAAGCGGATGTAAAGAGTCTGGGAGAAGTAGTGGTGACGGCACTTGGCGTGCAGCGCAGCACAAGGAATGTAGGCTACGCCGTGCAGCAGATCGATGGCGGGGGCATTCAGGAAGCGCGGGAAGTGAACTATATCAATTCATTGCAGGGAAAACTCGCCGGCGTGCAGATTGGAGGAAACAGCGGCTCTATGGGCGGCTCGTCGCGCGTGACGATTCGCGGTTTGAAATCCATTTCCGGCAACAACAATGCATTGTTTATCGTCGACGGCGTGCCGATGGCCAATATGAACCTCAATTCATACGGCGTTACCGGCGGGCAAGGGACAGGTGGCGGCGGGTACGACTACGGCAACCCTGCACAGCTTCTCAATCCCAACGACGTGGAGAATATATCGGTACTGAAAGGTGCCGCCGCAACTGCGCTTTATGGCAGCCGCGGGCAGAATGGGGTGATTTATATTACTACCAAAACAGGCAAAGGCTCCGGCAAGCTTTCGTTAAATTATGACCTTAATATCCAGACCGACCAGGTTTCGCTGCTCCCCAAATTCCAGAACCTGTATGGTGGCGGGGGAAGTCCGAACTTTACGAAGTTGTATGTCGGCCAGAACCCGTCGGGATTCCTGCCGGGCGGCGGTACGTACGACGATGGCGATGGCAAAGGCCGCTACGATCTGATTCCCGACTACGGTACCGACGAATCGTGGGGGCCGAAGATGGAGGGGCAGCTGGTGCGGCATTACTGGTCGTGGGACCAGGACCGTAACAACCCGAATTTCGGTAAGACGGCCCCCTGGAGCCCGCATCCTGACAATGCGAAGAATTTTTTCAAAACCGGCGTAACCTTCTCGAATAACCTTTCGGTTGCAAGTAGCGGCGATAATGGTTCGATCCGTTTTTCTGCGGGGCAGACTAAACAGAACTTTATTTATCCAGGCAGCAGCCTGAGCCGCTTTTTTATCAGCCTTAATACGGTTTATAAATTCACAGAGAAGTTTACTTTCAGCGGCGGGATCAATTATATAAATGACCATTCCAAAGGCCGGCCGGGAACGGGTTTCTTCGGCAATAATCCGATGTTGTTTTATGTGATGTTCGGCCAGCGGCAGATCGACGATGCTTACCTGCGTAACTATAAATACGCCGACGGTACCGAGCAGTCGTGGAACCGCACGGCATGGAATATCCAAAAACCCGCATTTACGCAAAATCCCTACTGGAACCAGTACGAAAACTATAATACCGACCAAAATAACCGCTATTTCGGCAATGCGGGCCTTACCTACAAAATCACCGACTGGCTCTCGGCCGACGTACGCGTCTTCTCCGATTACCTGAACCACCTCGACGAGGTCAGGAGCGCGAAAGGCTTTTTTGTAGGGTCATATGCCAAGCGGGCGGTGATTAATAACGAGAATAACTACCAGGGAACGCTGAATGTCAACAAAGCTTTCGAAGACTCGAAACTGACGCTTGAAGCCGTGGCAGGGGGTAATATATTGAGGATTAAATCCAGCATCGATGCCGGCAATACCAACGGCGGGCTGCAAAACCCGATGGTATACGTGCTGCAAAACTCGGTAACACCGGCGACTGTTTCAAATTCTTACGGCAACAAACAGATCAACTCGTTTTTTGGCTCTGTGACATTGGGGTATAACAAATTCCTCTACCTCACTGCAACAGGCCGGAACGACTGGGCTTCCACATTGAAACAAACCGGCAACTATTCTTATTTCTATCCGTCGGTGTCGGGTTCATTCATTTTTTCCGACCTGATCACCGACGCGAAATGGCTTACGCTCGGGAAGGCGCGCCTTTCGTATGCACGCGTGGGCAACGATGCCGATCCGTACGCCGTGTCGAGATATTACGATTACGTGGCGCCATTTGATACCTATCCTTTGCAGAGCACTTCCGATAAGCTTTTCAATAGCGGCTTGAAGCCGGAGTTGTCGTCGGAAACGGAAGCTGGCGTAGATTTTAAATTCTTCAACGACCGGCTTGGGGCAAACTTTACCTATTACAACCGCAAGACCAAAAACCAGATATGGAATGTGCAGATCCCATCCGAGAGCGGTTTTACGACGAAGGTCGTCAATGGCGGTACGGTGCAGAATAAGGGGATCGAGCTGACACTTTCGGCTACGCCTGTGATGACTACCAATTTCAGCTGGCGGGTAGGGCTCAATTTTTCTAAAAACAATAACACTGTCGTCGACCTGAACAGTACCGGCGATAATATCGCGGGTATCGAACGGTTCATTATCGGTACCGAGCGCCGAACCAACAAAGTGTCAATGGTGGCGCAGAAAGGGAAGTCGCTCGGCACGATGCTGGGGACGGACTATGTGTATGATTCCAAAGGCAACAAGACCGTGGCCGATAACGGTACTTACAATGTTACCGCCACGCCGGTGATCATCGGCGATGCCAACCCGGATTTTATAGGAGGCGTGTCCAATATGCTGAGCTACAAGAATTTTTATCTCTCGGCGCTGGTCGATTTTCAAAAGGGTGGAGATTTCTTTTCATATACCAATTTGTACGGAAACAAATCGGGGATGCTGAAAGAAACGGCTGAAAATGGTATCCGTGAGAATGGCGTGATCAATCCGGGCGTGAAGGCGGACGGCTCGCCGAACGATATTGCAGTACCGGCGCGGACGCATTTCAATGCCGACGGCGGTAACCGGATCAGCAGGGCCAATCTCTACGACGGCAGCTTCGTTTACCTGCGCGAGGTGCGGCTGGGATGGTACCTGCCCGATAGCTGGGCGAAGAAGGTCCGCATGCAGGCGCTGCGCGTGACACTTACCGGGCGGAATCTCTGGCTTATCAAGAGCAATGCACCCAACGTCGACCCGGCCAATATTACCAATTCCATCAGCAACCAGATCGGCTTTGAGGGTGGCGCACTGCCAGCGGTGCGAAGCTATGGTGTGAACCTGAATGTTACTTTCTGATCCGGTTTAAAATCGATTGATATGAGAAACAAGCTATTAATACTGATAGTCATACTCGTGACATTCACGGGATGCGACAATTTTGATTCGCTGAATACCGACCCGGCGCGGTCGAGCGAAACACAGCCTGAATTCCTGCTTTCCAATGCCGAAAAGCGCGCCAGCGATCTGATGTACGATACCTATTTCAACGGGCGGATCGGCATGGAGCTTTCGCAATACTGGATGGGTACAGACAAGACCTCCGACGGGCGTTTCCTATTCACCAACGACGGTCTCTGGGCAGGGCTCTATGCCGGCCCGCTGATGGACCTGAAAGAGATCAGCAACTACTACGACCGGCATCCGGCTGAAAAAAGCCCGCATACCCTGGCTGTGGCCGAAATATTGAAAGCCTGGATTTTCCATGTACTTACTGATGTATACATCGATATCCCTTACACACAGGCGTCGCAGGGAGAGCGCATTCCCCAACCCGTATTCGACCAGGGTAAGGACGTTTACATGGCGTTGCTGACCTCACTGAAAACGCAGATCGATGTACTTTCTGGCACTTCTTCCAGCGTGGTCCGCGGGGATATAATTGCCAAAGGCGACGTGCAACAGTGGATCAGGATCGCGAACGCATTGCGCATGCGGATTGCGATGCGCATGGTGGACGCTGCGCCTGCGGAAGCGAAGGCTGTTATTGAAGACGCTGTCAAGAATACATTGACCGGTACTGTCCAGGATGTGTATTTTCCTTACAATGTGGCAACTACAACCAACCGTTTTCCCTATAATGACGTAGAAAGGCCGTTGGTCGAATTTGCGGTGACTTCTACGCTGGTGGATTACCTGCAATCGGTCGACGATCCACGTCTGCCCGTTTTTGCGCGGCCTGATGACACCAATGGCAAATATATTGGGAAGGTTTATGGCACCGAAGCTAATTCGCCTACAATGATCGGCCTTTCCAAACCGGGCGTAATCGCTTACAGTGGTTCGGCCAAAGGTTATGTGATCACCTTCGCGGAAATAGCGTTCATCAAAGCGGAGGCTGCCGCGCGCGGCATGAATGTAGGGAATGATGCAGCTGAAATACTTTATAACGAGGCTGTGAAGGCATCGATGGCACAATGGGGCATTACGGATGCGAAGACGGTCGAAACTTATCTGAAAAGTGTGCCTTACAAGGCAGGAGCGTGGAAAAATGTGATCGGTACGCAGAAATGGATCGCATTGTATATGCAGGGGCTGCAATCGTGGCTGGAACGCCTGCGACTCGATCCGAAGAAGCCGGATGGCAGCGTGCTGTTTATCCCCCCGGCATCGGGTAGCCTCGATCCCGACGTTACGGATGTGCCCAAACGGTTGAAATACCCCAGTACCACACGCGCCAGCAACGCACTAAACAGCGAAAGTGCTGCCAAGCGGATAGGCGGTGATACTCAGGCAGTGAGGAACTGGTGGGACGTCCAATGAAAATTAAGATATTGTTAAAGCATCCCGTATCTTGATTCGGCTCCTTACCTTTGGCGCCGAATTAAGTTTGGATGTGAGATGACGCACGAAAAAATATTTGTCTTAGAAACCGGAAGAGCCGTGAAAGTAAAAGTGGAGGGCGTATTGGCCGACGACCTCTCGAAAGTAAGTATCCAGGTCGGTGTTTTGATTAAAGACGGGAAAGAGGAGGAGTTCAGGCCACCCATCGGGCTGACTCATCCTAAGTATTGGAAACTAAAAAATCTGGATCCGGAGAAAGCCAGTCTGCTGCAGATACAATACAGCGGCGTGCATCCGAAGCAAATCAGAAAGACTATCCGGGAGTTTGATAAATTGCATGCATTGGAAATACAAGACTAACCCTTTTCAAATTATCGCATGAAATACACCGCTATTGTTAAAATGGGCCTGGCTCTGCTTTGGCTGGGCTTTAATGTGCCGGTTGCCTGCGCGCAAGCCCCGGGCCAACCGCTACCGGCCTGGCAGGAGGGTGAGCTGGACATTCACCATATCAGCACAGGAATGGGTAATGCCACCTTCATGATCCTGCCGGACGGTACGACATTTCTTGTGGACGCCGGTGCGCTTGATCCCACGGAGGCGCGCACGCAAAGCCCCCGCAACACAAAAGCAATGCCGGGCAAGGAGCGGCAGCCAGGCGAATGGATCGCCCGGTATGTTCGCAAAGTTGCTAAAACACCGGTGGTAGATTACGCCCTGATTACCCATTTTCATGATGACCATATGGGTACACCGACTTCGATTTCCGAGAGATCGGAACAGGGTAAATATGCATTGGCAGGCATTACCGAGGTGGCGGAGTTTGTGCCGGTGAAAAAGATCATCGACCGCGGATGGCCAGCTTATGCCTATCCGCGACCGGTCAATGACAGTATGATGCTTAATTACCGCAGGTTTCTCGACTGGCAGGTAAAGAACAAGGCATTACGTGTAGAGACAAGCGTTCCGGGCCGCAGTGACCAGATCGTTTTACTCTATGATCCCCAGAAATATAAGGACCTGTTCGAAGTTAGGAATATTTCTGCCAATGGTGAAATATGGACGGGCGTGGGCAACCTAACCCGCAAGCATTTTCCCGATTTGAAAGACCTGAAACCAGAGCAGTATCCGAGCGAAAACATGTGCAGCATTGCCACAAGGATCAGCTACGGGAAGTTCGACTACTTTACCGGCGGCGACACGCCAGGTGTTCTTCAACCTGGTGTTCCGGCCTGGTATGATGTGGAAACGCCTGTGGCAAAGGCCGTTGGCCCGGTGGATGTACACATTCTCGATCACCACGGCAACCGCGATTCACAAAATGACTTTCTGCTCGGAGCATTGCGGCCGCGCGTGCTGGTAATCCCGGTGTGGTCATCGGATCACCCCGGCCACGACGTGCTAGACCGTATTTATTCCCAACGCATCTACCAGGGTGAACGAGACGTATTTGCTACGGGTATGCTTGAAGCGAATAAGCTGGTGATCGGAGAAATGCTGAACCGTTTGAAGAGCGACAGCGGGCATGTGGTGATACGGGTAGCGAATGGGGGAGATAGTTACAAGGTTTTTGTGCTCGATGATCGTGATGAGCAGCTGACAATCAAGGCGATACACGGGCCCTATGCTTCCCGGTAAAACGATCGGGAGGTAAAAGGCCTCAATTCGTTGTCAAGTGCCGTTCGGACATTCCCTGGGCGGAGCTTTTGTTCATAGACAGGTGCTTAGGTGCCCGCAGGATAAACGGTGTAATTCCCCGGCACCCTTTCCGGCACCGGGGAACGAAGATTATAGCGTAGCCATATCAATCACGAACCGGTACCGGACATCACCTTTGAGCATACGCTCGTAGGATGGGGTAATGTCTTTGATATCGATCAGTTCAATGTCGGACACAATGTTGTGTTCGGCACAGAAATCGAGCATTTCCTGTGTTTCGGCAATGCCCCCGATACCGGAGCCTGCCATGCTGCGACGACCTGTCAGCAATGAAAACGGGTGAACAGAATAAGGCTCCGTCGGCACTCCTACATTGATCAGCGTTCCGTTCGTGCGGAGTAACGACAGGTACATATCCATATCGTGCACCGCCGAAACAGTGTCGAGAATGAAATCGAAACTGCCTTTTACGGCATTTACCTGCTCAGGATCAGAAGTTACCACGAAATGGTGCGCACCAAGGTCTTTTGCTGCTTGTTCTTTTGAAGCGGAAGTGCTTAGAACGGTCACTTCGGCACCGAATGCGACGCCGAACTTTACGCCCATATGGCCCAGGCCGCCTAAACCGAGTACAGCCAGTTTATGGCCTTTTCCGACCTTCCAGTGGCGGAGAGGGGAGTAAGTCGTGATTCCCGCACAAAGAAGGGGCGCGGTGGCTGCCAAAGACAGTTTGTCCGAAACCGAAAGTACAAACTCCTCGCGTACCACAATCGTGTTGGAATAGCCGCCGTATGTGGGTAGACCGCTGCGGTCGAGATTGTTGTAAGTCTGCGTATTTCCCTCGAGGCAGTACTGCTCCAGGCCATCCTTACAATTTTCGCAGACCTGGCAGGAATCTACCATACAGCCCACACCGGCAAGGTCCCCGGTTTTGAATTTCTTTACGTGCGCGCCCACCTGCGTAATTTTTCCAACGATTTCATGGCCTGGCACCATCGGGAAAACGCCCGGGAACCATTCGTCCCTGATCTGGTGAAGATCGGAGTGGCAGACGCCGCAAAAGTGGATCTCGATCTGAACGTCATGGGGGCCGACGTCCCTTCTTTCAAATTCCCAGGGAGCCAGGTCGGTTTCGGGTGTTTGAGCTGCGTATGCTTTTGCTTGTATCATGTCAGAATATGAGGTTGAATGCAGCTACAAAAATAGCAGCCTCCTTTCGATCAGGATTAATACTTTCAAATCATTACTTATAGTTTTCAAACAATGCCCTTAACAGGCCATTTTCGAGCCCTTTCTTTTTCGTGAGTGGGAGATCGGATACTGCGACGATAAAAAAAAACAGCCCTGTGCATCCGAAAGGCGCGTGCGGAGCGTTTATTAATGCATGTGGGCTTGACGTATATCAGTGGTGCGTTCTTACACCGGATTTCATCAGGAACTTAATGGATATGTTGATACGTTACCGGCTCATAGCGAAGAATTTAGTGCAAATTAGAACTATTACAACCATTTACAGGCAAAGTATGCAGTTTCGGAAGCCGGAGGCGTTTGCAATTTTCTTATCCTTGTGGGGCATAAGCATGGTTTGTTGTGCCCAGAAGCCCGGTTTGGCTGGAATGGCTCCGTCCAAATGGATCACATTTCGTACGACGCATGCACCCGGAAAGGTGTACCGTTTCGCCAACAGCGGTACCAAGACTTTCACGAACGAGGAAATGTACGTCCGGGCGTGGATTCCGGTGATTCATAAAAAGAACTTCGCCTTGGTTCTTGGGCCTAATTACCGTGCTGAACAGCTGGAATTCAAGAGCAGTGGCGAAAACCCCGCGAAAAAGTTCGAGGGGTGGAACTTGCGGACATTCGCGCTGGACCTCAATTCATTTGTACGTCTCGACAGTACTTCATGGCTTTTGTTGACTTCCCACATCAATAAAACGGGCAATTTTGCCATGCTTTCCGCCGAGCAAATTCCGCTGAACTACACCGTTTCCGCATCCTATTTGAAAAGACAATCACCTAACAAGGAAATCGGCGCAGGGATTATTTTTAATAAAAGCTATAAGCTGACCTTCCTGCCGGTTTTTGTCTTTAACTACAACTTCTCAGAAAAAGAGGGCGTGGAAATCATGCTCCCTAAGAAAATGGCATGGCGCCATAATCTTTCCCCCTACGACCGGCTGTATTTCAAAGCCGAGGCAGTCACGCGGACGTATTACCTTAACCAGGTCGCCGAAGGTACCCCCGATGTGTGCCGCCGGATAGACGTCGACATGGGAATCTCCTACAACCGCAGGTTCGGGAATTTCGCGGGCGTGGAGGTCTTTGGCGGTTACCGCAAGAATATATCCAATAAAATGGTACAGGATGCGGTGCCGGTGCGCGCTTCCGGGCTTGCTGCGACCGTCGAATTCTACATTCAGCCGCCCAGTTTCAGGGGAAAAGCCCGGAAATAACGCTTCACAATATGTTGATTTGAGAGGGTACGAATTAACTTTCGGGTAAAATCGGCCGGTGTAGTTTTACGCAAACTAACCTGGATACAGATGAAGCCCTTTTTACTTTCCCTGATTTCGACAGCTGCTGCCGTTGCGATATTAAATAGCTGCGCAGACCATAGCGTTCCCACAGAAAATTATCCCGATAGGGCAGAAGCACAAAACCCGGCGATCATCACGCAAGTCGGTAATGTAAAAGTATACAACGGTGGCTTCGGATCGGCTGTGGTGCAGGACCCGAACGACCATATGGTTTTTTACCTGCTTACCGATCGCGGTTCTAATATCGACGGCACGGTTGCCGATTCGAAGGTATTCGCAGATCCTGGCTTTGCGCCGCAAATCGGCAAGTTCAGGCTGATCGGAGACCAGCTGGTTCTGGAAAAGACCATCGACCTTAAAAATGAGAGCGGAGCAAAACTCAACGGCCTCCCAAACCCTCCCGGATTTGGGTACAGCGGAGAGCTGGCGCTGGATGTAAACAATAATACGCTCCCTAAGAGCGTCGATGGGCTGGATTCGGAAGGTCTGGCGCTCGCACCTGACGGGACCTTCTGGGTGAGCGATGAATATGGTCCTCATATCGTCCATTTTGATGCGAACGGCAAGACGATCGAACGGATTAATCCATTCGGCAATGGGACAGGAGGTCGGAAAATACCTTTGGTACTGGCTAAAAGGCGCCCAAACCGCGGAATGGAGGGGCTTACAATTACTCCCGACGGCAAAACCCTCGTAGGCATTATGCAATTCCCGCTCTACAACCCTTCGGCCAGCGACGTGTCCGGCTCGCTGGTAACGCGTATTCTTAGCTTCGACATCGCCACTGGCCTCAGCAAGGAGTATGTGTACCTGATCGACCGCGCCAATTTGCAGGCGAACAGCGAGATCGTAGCGATTGACAACACATCTTTCCTCGTGCTCGAACGGGATGGTGAATACGCAACCAATGCCAATCGCGCGTCAGTGATCAAAAAAGTGTACAAAGTAGACCTGAGTAATGCTACCGACATCTCCGATCCGGCCAACGGTGCCAACGGCAAGTTATTTGGCGGGCTTACGGTGGAGCAGCTGAAAACTGCGGCTAACCTGACTGCCAATGGTATCAAACCTGTAACAAAGACGCTTGTCGCTGACCTGATGGCCGATATTCCGGCGCTTTATCCGCACGACAAGGCCGAAGGCATCACGATCATCAACTCGACGACCATCGCTATTTCAAACGACGACGATTTCGGCGTAGTTGGGGCGGGCGGTGTTTATGCGCAGAAACTTCTGCCGGCTACCGGCGCTGTGGACCGCAACACGATCTACTTCGTAAAACTCAAACAGCCACTTTGGTAATAATCCCAATTTTCAAGCGGGTGCGGGGCTTTGCGCTGCACCCGTAATTTTTATTGGCACTTCTTCGAAAGGCATTGCAGTGAAGTAGTCGCGCAAAAGCAACGTATATGAGCTGCGCGTGCGTTGGTGATCGGTTTTTTCTGGTTCTTTAAAACTTTACATTTTCATAATAAACAGGTTTGATTCGCTTAATAGGTAAAAAATACTTTTGCGCTCGATTTTTAAACACAACGCAGAAAGGTTGTAAAGCGAATCGAAATGTGTTTTCTTGTTTTTGTTAAATTTTTTAAGACTATTATGAAGAAACTGATACTACCAATTGTTCCGTTGGTCATCACAGGTATCCTGGTTTTCAGTCCGGGTAGGTGTGCAGTGGCTTCTGGTAAGGGCCGGATGATCTTTGAGATGCCAACCCGCGCATTGACCGTGACGGGTAAGGTGGTGGATGAGACCGGTCAGCCGCTGCTCGGCGTTACGGTTTTGGAAAAAGGTACTCACAAAGGTACGGTAACCGACGCTGCGGGTAGTTTTTCGCTTGAAGCCGGAGCTGGTTCTACGCTTGTGTTTTCTTTTGTTGGCTTCATCGCGCAGGAAGTGGTGGTTTCGGGCAATGCACCCCTGGCCGTTACTTTGAAAGAGAATGCGATGATGCTGAACGAGTTTGTAGCGGTGGGTTATTCGACGATGCGGAAAAGCGACCTCACCGGCGCAATTTCCAGCGTAAAGGCAAAGGAATTGAATCTCAGTACCCCGACTGTCGGACAGGCGCTGGTGGGTAAAGTGGCAGGTGTGCAGATCTCGCAGGTGAGCGGCGCGCCTTACGTGGGTACGAAGATTCGCGTGCGTGGCGTAGGATCGGTAAATGCGAGCTCGGATCCCTTGTATGTGATAGACGGCTATCCGGCTGGCAACGATGTTTTCATTAACCCTAATGATATTGAATCGATCGATATCCTCAAAGATGCCGCGTCGGCGGCCATTTACGGTTCGCGTGCTGCGGGTGGGGTCGTGCTGATTACCACCAAGAGAGGGAAAGAAGGAAAGGGCCGGTTGGAGTACGAGTATCAGTTTGGCATGCACCAGCTCAGTAAAAAAGTTGACCTTTTGAACTCCTCCGAGTTCGGTCAGCTGATGATCGATGGCCGGAATGCGAGCTATCGCGACCTGATGGTGAATGCGGGCAAAACCTGGAACGACGGGATGTATTCCGACGATAATGCCACCCGTATCAAAAATGTGGGTAATGCGGGTTCGGTAAGTATTCCGACTGATTTATACGATTTTGCGAACCAGAAGCTGATTACTCCGAAATACAATACCGACTGGCAGAACGAGCTCTACCGGAACGCGCCGGTGCACCGTCATAACATTTCGTTTTCGGGCGGGAAAAATGGCTTGCGTTATGCGATCAGCGGCGGGCAGCTCAACCAGCAGGGGATTATTCTGAGCACCGGCCAGCACCGGACGAATTTCCGGACGAACCTGGATGCGGACATTAACAAAAAGCTGAAAGTAGGCGCCAACCTCGCATTTACCTATAATACTAACCGTGAGGTGCAGGAAGGACGTTTCGACAAAGGCCCGATCCTTGGCGCATTGATTTACATGCCGATTTTCAAGGCGTACAATGAGGATGGTAGCCTTTCGAAAAACGAAGCAGCAGCATTAAGCTCGGGGTATGGGTACCAGTCCATTGAGAATCCGGTCGCATTGGCAACCGAAACGCATATCAATCGCAAAGGCCAGCGTGGGACGTTTAATGGTTTTGCTACCTATGAGATCATTCCAGACCTGACTTTTAAGGTTAACCTCGGTTTACAGACCTACAACGAGAAATACGAATTTTATGCGCCAACCAGTCTGAGCAGCGGCGCGAACCCGCCGGGATCACCACAAGCCATTGCGGCGGCAAATGCCGTGTCGACAATGACGACCCAAATGGACAAGCTGGCAGAGTTTACATTGAACTACAAAAAACAAATCGGCAAGCATAGCATTGATGGTTTAGTGGGGTATACCGCGCAGGAAAACAACCGCGACATTGTTTCGGTAACTGCTCGCGGGTTTTCCAACGACCGCATCGAGGAAATTACCGGAAAAGGTGCCGATGCGACGCTTTTCTCTCTTAACACAGGAACTGACCAGACCGGCAAAGTGAACTGGACATTGCTTTCGTACCTGGCACGCGCTGCCTATAACTACGATGGCAAGTATTACCTGACGGCTACATTCCGTACCGATGGTTCGTCGCGTTTCGGCCCGAATAACCGCTGGGGTAACTTCCCGTCGGTATCTGCCGGATGGAATATCTCCAACGAGCAGTTCTATAAAGATGCGTTAGGCAACAACTCGACTTTGAAACTGCGTGCAAGCTGGGGGTTGAGCGGTAACAACAATATCGGTAACTATAACTTCCTGCAGACCATGGCTGCGCCGGGTGGGGTAGTGTATGGAAACGGAACCGTGAATACCGCCCTATGGGCAACAGGCATCAAGGACCTGAACCTGGGCTGGGAGTCGACCTCGCAGTATAATTTTGGTGCCGACCTGGGCCTTTTTAACGACCGTTTGTCGATCATGGCGAACTATTATATCAGCCGCTCGTACAACCTGTTGTTCAATCAGCCATTGTCGGCAATTTCCGGTGCTTCTACGATTTTGACCAACCTCAGAAACTCGAAAGTGCAGAACAAGGGTATCGACCTTCAAGTGGATGCCCGGGTGATCTCGACCCACGATTTTGACCTGAATGTAAGTGGTAATGTTTCGGTAAACCGCAATAAAGTACTCGATATGGGCGGCGCCAGCACGATCATTACCAACGGTGCCGAGCGCTCTTACCTGACCCACATTACACAGGAAGGCCAGCCGATCGGTATGTTTTATGGTTTTAAAGTGAAAGGAATGGTTCGGGAGTCGGATATGGAGAATATTGCCGCAGATAATGCGGTCTATAATTCGTCGACGCAGTCGTATCCGGCTGGTTATCAGCTTAAAGGTCTTGCCCGCTCATCGGCTTCTACCAATCCGCTTCGCCCGGGAGACCTGTATTTCGAAGACGTGAATAACGACGGTGTGGTAAACGATGCAGACAAACGTGTGATCGGCTCGCCGCATGCCAAATTCACCTATGGCTTTGCGATCACTGCCAGCTACAAGAACTTCGATTTCAGCTCTTCTTTCAACGGGACCTATGGGAATAAGGTGCTCGATGGTCAGGATTATTACCTCTATAACATGGAAGGATCGGGTAACCAGTATGCGAAGGTGGCAAACCGCTACCGCTCCGAATCTCAACCGGGTGACGGCCATGTGTACCGCGCCTCACGTGGGGGAACGCAAAGCAACAGCACGCGTCTGTCAACCTTCTATTTGCAGGACGGTTCATTCCTGAGATGTACCAACCTGACATTAGGCTACAACATGAGCAGCATCGGCAGCCTGACCAACAACGCCATCAGCGCGTTGCGCGTGTACGTGGGTGTAGACAATGCTTTCACTTTGACCAAGTACCTGGGTTACAACCCGGAGGTAGATTATAACAACGGGGCTAACCTGACGCCGGGTGTCGACTACGGAAAATACCCGCTCGTGCGTGCCTACAACATCGGTGCCCGTATCACATTTTAAGCAGCAGAAGAGATGATCAAGCGTAAATACATTTTCAATACATTATTTTCTGCATTCGGGCTGGTAGTGCTGGCGGGTTGTTCAAACGACTTTTTGGACCAGGAAAATCCCAATGCGGTGTCGGCGCCCACTTTTTACAGGTCGCCCGACGACGTGGCACTGGCCGTGAACGGTATCTACAACTCGCTCCGCGATGGTAACGGCATCGGCGAGAATAGCGGTTTGTTCAGTGAGGAGCGTTCCGACAATACCGGCAGAAACGATAACCAGTCGAATGCCGGTGAACCGTTCCAGTTCAATGATTTTTCGCTTTTGCCGAGTAATACCTACCTGAAATCGCACTGGCTGACACTGTTCCAAATGGTGACGCGCTGCAACCAGGTGCTGGCGGGAATTGAGCGCGTAACTTTTGCAGACAACAATCTGAAAGAGCAATACAAAGCCGAAGCGAAATTCATCCGCGCATTGACCTACTTCCATCTCGTGCGCAAATGGGGCGACGTGCCTCTGGTAACCAGGGAGCTGCTCAGCACCGAGGAAGTAACTGCGGCGACCTTCCGCGAAAAGCAGGATGTGGTATACAACCAGATCGTGCAGGACCTGAAAGATGCGGTAGCTTCGACCCTGCCGGATAAGCAGACTGCCAATACCAAAGGTAAGGTGACCAAAAATGCCGCCAATGCATTGCTGGGCCAGGTATACCTGACCATGGCGACCACATTGGATGCCGCGAACCGCGCTGTAAACCTGAACGAGGCTAAAAAATACCTGACGGCTTCGTACAACCTGCGCTCTTTCGGGGAGTTGAAGGAAGTGCCGTATGCAGACGTTTTTGATGTGGCTAAAAAATCGACGAATGCGGAGATCATTTTCCAGGTTGTGAACAAGCAGGGTGATATCAACTTCTCATCTTCTATCGCCCGTAATAACCAGGCGAAAGGCGAGACGATTAATTCATTGTTCGCATCGTCAGGCTCGGGCGGTAATGTCACGCCGGACCTTGTGCAGGACTATGAAGAAGGCGATATCAGAAAGGAATTTTCGATCAAATATGCCAATGACCCGATTGTGAAGGACTATTTTATCACCAAATACCGCGACGCCAGTTCGGCAGCGACTACCAACGGCTACGGCGGCAATGACTGGATACTGATCCGCTATGCCGACGTGCTCTTGATGCTCGCCGAAGTAAATATGCAACTGGGCGACGACCCCGCCGCCATCGCCTTTCTCGACCAGGTCCGCGAGCGTGCAGGCTTACCGAAATATGCAGCTGCCAAAGCGAGCGCGGATTATGCTGCCAAATATCCGACTTTGAAACTCGCTATCCTTCATGAACGACGTGTAGAGCTAGCGTTTGAAAATCACCGCTGGTTCGACCTGCTGCGTTACTTTACGACCGACGAACTTGTGGCTTATGTCAAAAGCAAAAAACAGGAGAATTTCGGTATAGCCAAACTCAGCAACTTTGGTAAAAAGGACCGTTACTATCCGATTCCGTTTGATGAAACCAAACTGAACCCGGAGAAAATGTACCAGAACGAAGGCTACTAAAACCTAAACCGGCTATTGCTAACCCTGCGCTTCCCAAGCGCAGGGTTTTGTTTTGGAGCATAGTATATTTGAATTGATATTCTAAAAAAGTATTATGCCTCAAAGACTAATTTCGATCCTGCAACTCACCAAAGCTATCCCGTCCGCAGATCAGGAAATGATTCTGAATGCCTTTACAATGCGGGAGTTCCGGGAGGGTGATGTGCTATTCAAGGGTGGGAAGATTTGCCAGGAAATGTTTTTTGTGCTGAATGGCGTTTTGCGCATCATGGTCACCAATGAGAAAGGCAACGAGGTAACGCATTACTTTTTAAAAGAAAACCAGTTCTGCACGATCCTGAACAGCTTCAATAACAATGTGACGGCGCACGAAAGCATTTGCGCGGCCTGTCACGTGCAGGTGCTGAGCATTTCCAAGACCGAATTGTGGACGCTTTACTCCCGCGTGCCCTATCTGAAGGCGTTGATCGACACGATTACCAACCAAACATTGCTGGAAAAGATCCAGATCCGGAACGCCTATCTTGGTCAGGATTCGGCCACCCGGTATCACCAATTTCTGATCAGGCAGACGGATATTGCTACCCGCGTCCCGCTTTCAGATGTCGCCTCCTATCTTGGCATTACGCCGCAATCGCTCAGTCGCATCCGGAGAAACCTGCGCTGAAAACCGTTTTTACCATTTGTTAAGTGCTTTGGCTGTCCGGCGGGGGAGATTTGTGCTGTCAAAACAATCAGAACAAATGGAAACTTTAGATTTCTCTCTAAAAGGTAAAAAAGTAGTGATACTGGGCGGCAGTTCGGGACTAGGGCTGGCCACCGCAAAAGCCGCAGCCGCAGAAGAGGCAAACGTGGTCGTGGTATCGAGCAATGCGGCGCGGGTGCAGCGTGCGGTGTCGGAATTATCTGGCAGCTGTTGCGGGATGCTGGCCGATCTTTCGGATGAGACCTCGGTAATGCGGCTTTTCGAGGAAATAGGGGCGTTAGATCACCTCGTTTTTACGGCGGGTGAAAGCCTTCTGTTGAGTGAA
Organism: Dyadobacter sp. 22481; assembly: GCF_052044875.1. Lineage (NCBI taxonomy): Bacteria > Pseudomonadati > Bacteroidota > Cytophagia > Cytophagales > Spirosomataceae > Dyadobacter > Dyadobacter sp. 22481. The sequence continues at coordinate 2,240,933 of NZ_JBQENV010000001.1, read as the reverse complement.
ATTGCTAAAACAGAGCTGGTTACGGCCCGTTCGTTTTTCGATCTCCGTTACTGGGGTGCATTCATGGCGGTCAAATATGCGGCGCCGCGGATGAATGCGGGCGGTTCGATTGCGCTTACGGGCGGGATTGTGAGTGCGCGTCCGAGCGTGGGATGGTCCATAGGTGCGAGCATATGTGCGGCCATGGATGGCTTTACACGTGCCATGGCGGTGGAGCTGGCCCCGTTGCGTGTAAACCTTGTCTCGCCCGGCGTGGTCCGTACCAACTTGTGGTCGTCGATGGCAGAGACGGAGCGCGATGCCTTCTATGATCAGGTCGCGGCTGCATTGCCCGTAGGTTATGTGGGCGAGGCGGAGCATATCGCACAAACCTATATGTACTTGATGAAGCAACCCTTCGTTACAGGCCAGATCCTGGTTACCGACGGCGGCGCGGCATTGGCCTGATCAACCGGCGATTTCCACATTCAAGCCGCTTTGTTGCAAAGCTGTGGTCTTGGAAGCGCTGGCGCTGGAATCGGTGATGAGGGTATCGATAGCCGAAAACTCGGCAAATTTCACATAGCTATCCTTGCCGATCTTGGAAGCGTCGCACAGCAGTATTACCTGGCTCGCATTGCGGATAAATGCCGTGGTAATGGTCGATTCGTGCTCGCTATGCGCAGTAAGGCCGTTTTCTGCCGAAATACCATCTACGCCGATAAAGGCTTTATGGGCATGATAGCCATTGATGTGCTGGACTGCCTTGTCGCCATGCACCGCCTTTCGGGCCTTGTTCAGCTCTCCGCCGATGAGGTTGATCTGGATGGAAGGGACATCGATCAGCTCGGCCAGGATAGGCAGCGAATTGGTAATGACGCGAATGCTTTTCTTTTTCAAAAACCGACACATCTGAAATACCGTGCTGCCGCAATCCAGAAAGATAATATCGCCGTCTTGAACATGGGAGGCCGCTTTTTCGGCAATCTGCTCCTTGGTTGGGCTGTTGATGCCCGATTTCTCCGAAAACCCGGTCAATACCGGGTTTTCCATTTTCATGGCGCCCCCATGCGTGCGTATGAGCAACCCTTCTTCGGCAATATCGCCCAGGTCGCGGCGGATTGTTGCCGGCGACGATTCTAGTATTTCGGCCAGTTCGAACACGCTCAGGCTCTCGACTTCGTCGAGTGCGGCGAGAATTTTTTTCTTTCGTTCTTGAAAGTTCATCCTAATTATTTATTTTTGATCAAAAATAATCAAAATTGATTAAAAATAATCAATTCTATTAGCCTTGAATGGCCCTGATGCTTGCCAAAAGTAGCATATGATCATTTTTAATAAAAACTTTTCATTTAAATCACGATTAGCCATGAATGGATTGATGATCCTGGTCGCCGGCCCTTACCGGTCGGGTACCAATGACGACCCTTTATTAATGCGTAAAAACCTCGATAAGCTCGAATCGGTCACCTTGCAGCTCTTCCGGGCCGGGCATTTGCCGGTGATCGGGGAATGGGTGGCGTTGCCGCTGTTGAAACTGGCAGGCTCGAAAGTGCCAGGGGATGCCCCCTATGAGGAGATCCTGTATCCGGTGGCGAGTCGGATGTTGCAGAAATGCGATGCGATCCTCAGGCTGGAAGGAGAATCAAAAGGGGCCGATGAAGACGTCAGGATCGGCCGCGAGCGTGGGTTGCAGATTTACTTCAATATTGCCGAAGTGCCCGGTTGTGCTTGATCAGCGCAAATTGGCCTGGGGTACTGTGTTTTTTTCGAACATTGGTACCAGAATGTAGAAGCAGGTACCTTCTCCGGGCGTGCTTTCCAGCCAGATCTTGCCGTTCTGGGCCTTGATGAATTCCATGCAGATCATCAGGCCCAGGCCAACCCCTTTCTCGTTGTTGGTCCCGAAAGTGGATTCGACGTTGAGAGAAAAAATCGACTGCTGTTTTTCTTCCGACATTCCAATTCCGTCGTCCTGTATGGAAATCAGGCAATTGCTGCCACGGCCTTCCGTCTTCACGACAATATGCCCGCCTATGCCGGTGAATTTGATCGCATTACCAACGATGTTCCGCAGGATCAGCTGCATCATGTCACTATCGGCGTAAATACCCGCTGAAGGGTCGAAATAGTAGTCCAGGCTGATGTTCTTGCGGGCTGCGATGTCGCGTTCGAGATTCAGGGTCGGTTCGAAAAGCGTTTGGACATCGAGGTATTCCATATTCACCGAGACGCCGTGCAGTTGCGATTTAGACCAGTCGAGCAGCTTGGATAGCATTGCCATCGTGTTCTTGGTCGAATTGAGAAGGTCATTTTCGATATCGAGCTTTTGTTCTTCATCGAGCTCGTGCTGTGTGAGAAGTTCGAGGAAATTCTGAATACTGGCCAGCGGTGAGCGGAGGTCGTGCGCCACAATGGACATCAGCTTGTTTTTCTCCGCGTTCAATTTTTCGAGCTCTTCGTTTTGCTTGACGATCTGGGAATTTTGCAGCTCTATCGCCTTTGATTTTTCGCGCGCCGATATTTTTTCACTTTCATAACTTCCCCGGATATAATCGATGCAGAAATAGGTGATCGCGGCAACCACCGCGTAGGCCGACATATGGTCGACAAAGCGGTTGGAGCGCGTGGTATAGGTGTCCGGAACCAGGTGAGGATAGTAAAATTCGACGAGATTGAGAATGATCAGAATCGTGACGTTGATAGGAATCCACACTTTGTATTGCTCGGCAGGGGAGATCGCAATGCTGAGCAGCAGGAAAAGCAGAAAAAACAGGTCGGTAGGCCCGCGAAGACCCGAATTCAGGAAATAATTAACGATAAACAACGTGAGTCCGACAATATTGGCCAGTAAAGTACTGATACTGACCATATTTTTAAATCGTGACGCATAGTACAAGGCTACTGTGATCAACATCACGATAAGACTGGCCAATGCTATTTTGGGCAGTCCTATCGCATAGTTGAAAGGTACATTATAGGTTAGTGCAAAAGTCGATATCAGGCATACCGAATGGAATATCCGTGCATTCAGGGGGAAGACCGACGGATCACCGGATAAATTAATCCATGTTCGATAGATTGAATCTTTGAGAGGCAAGACGTTTAGGGTTTCGTTCCTGCAAATATAACGTACGTGATTCCATTAAACATAAGTAGAATTAATATTAATTGGCCTGTGGATATCCCTATCCTTTGATACGGTTCAACTCATCTTCCGACCCTGACCTCCGGCTACGTGCCGCTTTGATCTCTTTGCTTCCGAAGCGGTAATTGAAGTTGATACGCAGCATTTGACCTTCGAAGCGGAACCGCAGGCGTGTTTCAATTCCCGCGTATGAGGAAGTGTAGCCGCCCCTAGCGGTATGGAAAACGTCGCTGAACGTGGCTTTCAGGCTTGCATTGTCCTTCCAGAATTTTTTCTGGACACCCACATCCACCATACCCATTTGCCAGTTGTAGTCGATCCGGCGATAGGGCGAATTGTACCAGCCCGAGAGCTCGATTGTCCAGCTGTTTTTAAGCTTGAAGGTGTTCTGCCCGTTGAGATTGAATGCGGTCGTCCGGTTGTTGACAACGATGCCGTTGTCGAGCGCCGCTTTCCAGAGATTGTGGTATCCGCTGATATTGAAGTTTAATTCCCACCATTTGGTGATCGGGGTGGTAAGGCTCACGTCGAGGCTGAAACCCTGCGAATAATCGAGGTTTTCAGTGATAAAGTAGGTGCGGCTGCTGTCGTAGGGAATACGGAGGCCCACTACCGGAAACCTGGTGCGCCGGTAGCCAAAAGAGGTCGTGAGTATGCCCTTGTACACATGCGAAAGTTTAAAACTATTGGCATATTCGGGTTTCAGGAAAGGATTCCCTTTGGAATACACCAGCTCGTCGACGCGGTATTCGAACGGGTTCAGGTTCTGATAGCTCGGGCGGTTGATACGACGGCTGTAATTGAGGTTCCAGGTGTGATTTTTAGAGGCACGGAATGAAATGGCGCCACTTGGGAAGAAGCTCAGATAGGTCGTGTCGACTTTGTTGAGGTCGTTATGCTTGTAGCTGGTCAGGTCACCCAGCGATTTGGTATGTTCGGCACGTAGCCCGGCTTGCAGATCCCATTTTTTACCGAGCGAAACATTGTAATTGATATAAGCCGCATACACGCGTTCGAGGTACTTGAAACGGTTGCTCCGGTTGGTATCGATCACCTCTACATTTTGCAAAACATTGTAAAAATTAAATGTATTGTCGGATTTTACGTCGGAAAGTTTGATGCCATAGCCGAGCTTCCCTTTTTTGAACGGCTGTTCATAATCGACTTTAAATGACTTAATGGTAATATCCACGGGCGTTTTCGAGACATAATTTCGCTCGATCGGCTCGTCGCTGCTCGTCTGGAAATGGTATTTATTGGGTTGGTAGCTGATCCCGCGCGAAGAAAACCGGCCATAATCGGCGTCGATATTCAGCTCGTGGCCCGTGGTGTCGGCATAACGGTAGTTGACATTTAGGTTCAGGTTCTTGTTTTTCTCCGGGTTCGATGTCCGCGACGACAGGATGAGCGAGTCGGCAGTCAGGTTATTGCGTTTGCTGATAAACGTCTCACTTTCCCCGCCGCCATTGTGGTTGCTGATACGGCCGTTCGCGCTGAAACCAAGAGTGTTTTTAGAATTGATGAAATAATCGGCCCCGATTTTGGCGCTGTGCGTGGTATCGCGCCAGATGCCCTGCCATAGTTTGTTGTAGGCCACTTTGTTAAGGATCTGGTCGTCATAGGTGGTATTATGCCACGCACCCTGGTTGAAACCGTAATTCCCAAAGATATTCAGCTTCTTATCGCGGTGGTTCAGGTTCACCGAGGCGTTGTATTTTGGGGTTATACCAAACATGCCTCCGAGGCTGATATTACCATTGGTGCCCAGCTTGGCATTCTTTTTCAAACGGATATTGATGATACCCAGGTCGCCTGCCGCGTCGAATTTGGCGGATGGATTGGTGATAATCTCAATAGCCTCGATGTCTGCAGAATTCATGCTTTTTAAGGTGGATGCAAGATCTTTTCCCGCCAGGGGCGAAGGGCGGCCGTCGATATAGATCCGGACACCTGTTTTGCCCCGCACCAGAATGTTTTCGTCCCTGTCGACCTGTACGCCCGGTGAGCGTTGCAAGAGATCGAGGGCATTGGAGCCGGTGGCGTTGATGCTCGCTTCCACATTGAAAATCATCCGATCGTTCTTGACCTCGATGAGGGGCTTTGAGCCGGATACTTTCACCTCATTCAGCTGCTTCGCTTCGGCTAACATCGAAATCGTAGGCAGCGTCACATCCCGGCCGGCTACGTCGAACACGGCAGAAGAATACATTTGCTGGCCTACCGCCGAAACACGGACGAAATACCTGCCGTCGGGGATGCCGCCAATTTTGAATGTGCCGTGCTCGTCGGCAACGTCGGCTTTGACCAGGGTGGAGTCTTTGGACTGATTGATGGAAACTGCGGCGAATCCGACAGCTTCATTTTGCTGGGTTTTTACAAGGCCGCTTACCGCGGATGTCTGTGCAAAGCTGGCGAAGGAAAGTCCATGAATTAGCAGGCTGAGTAATGTTTTTTTCATAAATGGCTAATATTCGTATAGCGTAAGGAGCAAGAATTAGTTGGAATGTTGCATTAGGACATAATTTTTCTACTTTTAAACTGATAATTGACGTTCCTCTATCCAGAATGAAAGAAGTGCCATGAAAGCGATCTTTTATAAGGTAGTGTTGCTATGCATCCTATGCCTTCAGAATGTTGTCGCACAGGAGTTTACACCACGGTTCAGGAGGCTCACCACCGAACAGGGGCTATCGCAAAGCCATGTGAGTGCGATCCTGAAAGGAAGCAGGGGCTTCATGTGGTTCGCTACGGAAGATGGCCTCAACCGGTTTGATGGCTATAAATACACCCACTATAAACACGATCCGGCGAACCCGGCTTCCATTCATGACAGTTTTGTATTGTCGCTCCTTGAGGACGAAACAAGTCAGATGTGGGTAGGAACCTCCACGGGCCTCGATCGGTACGATCGGAACACCGATAGCTTCGTGCATTATCCGCATCCGCGACGCAGCCTTGCGATCAATACCATTTTTCGGGATAGCCATAACCGCCTGTGGTTGGGTACCGATCAGGGCCTTTACCTGTTCGACCGTAGCCGCGCCACCTACCAGCTTTACAGGTACGCGGGCACTGATGGAAGTGCCGGAAGCCAGTTTGTTACGAGCATTGCCGAAGGAAAGGATTATATGCTTTGGGTTGGCACGGAGAAAGGTTTGTTTAAACTCGATGTCAGATCGGGCAGTCTTACGGCTTATGAGCATGGCGCCCGCACAAGCGACGGGCTGCAATCGGATTGGATCAAGGTGCTACATCACAGCCCGAAGGGAAATCTCTGGGTAGGGACGCACGGCGGGGGGATTTCGGTGCTCGATCAGTCGGGCAAAATTGTCCGGCATTTTGCTCACGATCCGGCAAACCCATGGAGCCTGGCGCACAACGATATTCTTTCGATGGCCGGAGACGGCTCAGGAAAGCTCTGGATCGGTACCGAGAATGGGGGCATTAGCATTTATGATCCGTCGATGGACCGTTTTGCCTCAGTGCGAAATAACCCCGATGATCGCTACTCTCTCAGCAACAACTCCGTCTACACGATTTACCACGATAATGCAGAGAACATGTGGATCGGGACCTATGCAGGTGGCGTATCATTTTTACCCAAGTTCGGTCCCAAATTCGATTCTTACCGACAGAAAATAAATAATCCTAACAGTCTGAGTAACAATACGGTATTGGCTATCTGTGGGGATAGCACGAGCGACGATATCTGGATAGGTACTGACGGCGGCGGGCTGAACCGGTTCAATCGCAAGACCAAGAATTTTACTTTCTACCGGCATCGGGAGGGCGATTCCCGTTCGATTTCCAATGATTATGTGATCTCGGTGATCTGGGTTGCACGGGATGTGCTAGGCCTGGGTTTTCACAATGGAGGGTTTGATTTTTTCAATGTAAAAACCGGCGAGGTCGAGCATCATATTTCGGAAGAAAATAACCCTAACAGCCTTTCGATTTCGGACGTTAACAATATGACCCGGGACCGGGATGGCAACCTATGGATTGGCACGTGGAAGGGCGGACTCAACTTTTTCAATGTCAAAACGAAGGAGTATACGCATTACCGCCACAGTCCCGACGATCCGACAAGTATTAGCGGCGATATCGTAGCGACCATTTTTCAGGATAAAAAAGGAAATATCTGGGTAGGAACGTTCAACGGCCTCGACCTGCTTTCCCCCGACCGCAGGGGTTTCAAACATTTTCGCAACGACCCGAAAGATCCGTCTAGTATTTCTCACAACAAGGTACAATCCATCCTGGAAGCGGAGAACGGCGATCTTTGGATAGGAACGGTGGGCGGTGGGCTTTGCTATTTCGATCAGAAAAAACGGGCATTCAGGTCGTTCAGCGAAAAGGACGGGCTGGCAAGTAATGTAGTATTTGCCATTCAACGGGACAGTAAGGGTAATTTGTGGCTTAGTACGAATAAAGGTATCTCCAAATTCAATCCTCACACCGGCGTGTTCCGGAATTTCGGGGTTTACGATGGTCTTCCCGGTAACGAGTTTCGTGACAATTCCCGTTTCCAGACCGCCGACGGGCAAATGTATTTCGGGGGTATCAACGGTTTCGCCAGTTTTTACCCAGACAACCTGCGGTACAATGACTACGTTCCGCCTGTTTACATTACCGACTTCCTGATCTTTAACCACCATGTCGTCACCGGTGCCGACGACCATATTCTTAGCAAGCAGATCAGCGAGGAGAAAACCATTACCATCCATCATGACCAGTCGGTGATCACCTTTGAGTTCGCGGCATTGAGCTACACCATGGCTGAAAAGAACCAGTATGCCTATATGCTGGAAGGTTTCGACACGCGTTGGAACTATATCGGAAACAAGCGCACGGCTACCTACACCAACCTTGATCCCGGTACTTATACATTCAAAGTTAAGGGTTCCAACAACGATGGTTTGTGGAATGAAACGGGTGTTGCCGTTGAATTGATCATCACGCCACCTTTCTGGCTGACGTGGTGGTTCCGTTTGGTGAGCGTCATATTGGTTGTGGCATTGATCATTGCATTATACCAGATCAGGACTTACAGGATTCGCAAGCAAAAGTGGGCATTGGAGCAGCAGATCCAGGAAAGGACAAGGCAGCTCGAACGGGCGATAGATGAACAGCAAATGGCCGTGGAAAGGGCGGAATTGGCAAATCGGGCTAAAAGCGCCTTCCTGGCCACGATGAGCCACGAGATCCGGACGCCAATGAATGGGGTGATCGGCCTGGCGTCTCTGTTGGCGGAAACGGAACTTACTGAGGAACAGCGCAATTTTACCAAATCGATTCAGACTTCCGGAAAGGATTTGCTGAACGTGATCAACGATATTCTTGATATTTCCAAAATAGAATCCGGGAATATGGAGCTCGAAGAAAAGGAGTTCGGCTTGAAGAGCTGTATTGGTGAAGTGATGGACCTTTTCAGTGCGAAAACAGCTACCAAACCATTGAACCTTACTTTGAAGATCGACGACAATGTGCCCTCGTATATCGTCGGGGACCGGCTGAGGCTCGGGCAGATTGTGACCAATCTGGTAGGTAATGCGGTGAAATTCACGCCCCGGGGTGAGGTGCGCGTGCATGTGTATGTGATCGGCCAGGAGGGTAGGGATGCCAAGCTTGGATTCGAAGTGAGCGATACGGGTATCGGCATTGCAGGGGACAAGCTCGACAAACTTTTTAAACCTTTTTCACAGGTTGATTCGTCGACAACCAGGCAATACGGCGGCACAGGCCTCGGATTGGTGATCTGCGAAAAATTGACTGCGCTCATGGGCGGGGCGATCGAGGTAAAAAGCGAGCCGGGCAAGGGAAGTACTTTTCGGTTTAGTATTGTCGCGAAGGTCGCTCCGGATATGCACGAACCGAAAACCACTACCCAGAACCATGACGACTCACAAAAAAAACTGCATTCGGATTTTGCCGACCGGTATCCGATGACGATCCTTGTCGCAGAGGATAACAAGGTGAATCAGATCGTGATCATGAATACCCTCAGTAAGCTCGGTTACCACGCCGACTTGGCGCAAAATGGTCTGGAAGTGCTTGAACAGGTACAAAAAATCGATTATGACGTGATTCTGATGGATATGCAAATGCCGCAAATGGACGGGCTGGAAGCTACCCGGCGGATCAGGACGGATAATACCGCACATCCTTTTATCATCGCCATGACGGCCAATGCATTGCAGCAGGACAGGGAGAAATGTTTTGAGGCCGGGATGGACGATTATCTCAGCAAACCGGTGATCCTCGACGATCTGGTGGTGCTGCTCCAAAAATGGGCTACCCGCCTTGAGACCCGCGCTTCGGGCGATATTTAACAATCTTCCGATAGGCCCCAGCGAGCCATAACCAGGGCATGAAACAAAAAGAGCAGCTTTGGGGGCTGCTCTTTTGCGTTCGTTTATGATGAAGTGTTAATAAAGCTTTGGTTTCAATTTGTAATTTTATGATGTCCTAAAAAATCCGTTCCAATCACTCCCGGCCCCGGTTCTTTTCCCGCTTCGGCACGTCTGACAAAGGCAACGGCATCATCCGCAAGCAACTCCTTGAGGTGCTTACCACCGAAGCTATCGTAGTACCAAATCCATACCATTTTTTCGGAGATGATCGAGTAATGCAGGCTCGTCATAGTTTCTGTTTGTTGATGATGCAAATATATGGAATATATCCATTTGAATGGATATATTCCATAAGATATTTTTTAAATCGATTTTAATGTCGCCGTAAGGCACAATAACCGTCTGTAAATCAATTCAGGGAAGCCAGCGAGTTGCGTAGGGAAACATCCTCATGCGACGCATCGTAAATGCATGATCCGTTCTTTACGACTAAAATCTGGGGAGATTCGTGCTCGATGCCGAAGCTGTCCGCAATGGCCATAGATTCTTTCCGGTTCTGGATCACGTCCACGATGTAAATAGGAATCTCAATGTCCGAAGCGGCGTTCACTTCGGATTTAAGTTGACGGTAAGCCATCAGGCTGGTCGCGCAACGGGGGCTGTGTTTATAGATAATGGAGTAATCGGCCGATTGATAAATGCTATCTACTTCTTGTTCACTACTAATGGTAATCCAGTTCATAACCTGTCAGAAATTTCGTCAAACTATTTGCAACAGGTTACACAACACACAAAGTGTGGCTTTTCATTCCATTAAAATCGAAAAAGGCTCCTTGCTTAGTCACGACGGATAAATATCCATTCGAAAAACCTGGATTTGGAGATAATCTGCAAAATGGAAAAGGTGCTTCAAATCAAATTGATTGAAACACCTTATGCTCATTTGCGTGAGGCTAGGCCTTCTTCTCCACCGGAACAATAATAAAATTGAGTAGTTCGGTGTGGCGGACAACCGAAATGCCTGTAATGCTTAAAATGTCGCGGTTGGTGAGCGCTTTGAACAATTCATTGGAATTACTTACCGGCTTTCCGTTGAAAGAGACGATAATGTCGCCCTCCAAAAGTTGCGAGCGCGATGCAGGTGTGTCCGGCTCGATGTGCGTGATGAAAATTCCCTGGTGGTTGGGGAGTTTGTGATGCTGCCGAACCCGCTCGTTGATCGGAACATCCTGTAACTGCAAGCCCAGGTAGGCTTTGAATACCCTGCCGTCGCGAATAAGTTGCCGTGCGATCTCTTTTGCGGTATTGATATCCACCGAAAAGCTAAGCCCCTGAGCCCCTTGAATCACGGCAGTGTTCACACCGATCACTTCTCCATCAGTATTGATCATCGGGCCGCCGGAATTGCCCGGGTTCAGCGCCGCGTCTGACTGGATTACATTATCGACAAATCGGCCCGATTGCGTTTGCAAGGTCCGTCCTAGCGCACTTACTACGCCGGTGGTAACCGTGTGCTGGTAGCCATAGGGATTTCCGATCGCAATCACGAACTGTCCGATCTGCAATGCACCCGAGTCGCCGAGTCTGGCGACGGAATAGCCTTGTGTGTAAATTTTCAGGATCGCCAGGTCGGTATCCGGGTCTTTCCCCACAAGCGTCGCCTCGATCTCGTTCTCATTCAGCAGGCTCACCATGATTTTCTCCGCACCGTCGACCACATGGCTGTTGGTGAAGATAAGCCCGTCTGAGGAAAAGATAAACCCCGATCCGGACCCTGCCGGACGGATTTTTCCATTGATTGTTTTAAATGTATCGATTTTTACAACCGCATTTTTAATCTGATCAACCGCGCCGATGATCATGCTTGAAAAGGTGTCCATAGCTGCTGGGTATTGTTTTGCAATGCTCATTCAAAAAGCTAACCAACGGACCATGAATGCCAAAGTGGCGCGCCGCGGATGTGCAACACGCCAAAAGGGCATAGGTTAGATCAGGGCAGAGTTACTACAATTTTTCCAAGCGTTTTCCCGATCTCTATTGCGTTGTGTGCCTGAGCTATCTCCTCAAAAGGATAGCTCGCAGACACGTGCGACCGCACTTCCCCGGATTTGAGCAGCGCGGCGAGTTGTTGCATATGTTCACCATTCGAAGTAACATTCAACGTATGCGCATATAGCTTCTTTTCCTGCACTTTGCCGGCCAGTTTTTCATCGGTAAATGGCACGAGGAGCGCTATGATCCGCCCGCCTTCCCTCACAGCTTCCAACGACCGGAATATGTGGTCGCCAAAGAGGGAGTCGATTACGACATCGGCGTCGTTAACGATCGTTTCGAATTGCTCGGATGCGTGGTCGATGAAACGATCTGCCCCGAGACCAAGAATGAAGTCTCTTTTGGAGGCGGAGCCGGTACCGATGACGTAGGCGCCCAAATGCTTCGCAATCTGGACTGCATAATGCCCCACCCCCCCGCCGGCGCCGTGGATCAATACTTTTTCTCCGGCCTTTACTTTTCCATAGGTAACCAGCGCCTGCCAGGCGGTCAATGCGGCCAGGGTAGCTGCGGCGGCTTCTTCGTGCGAGACGTTCTCTGGCTTTAATGCGAGCTGATCTGCCGGAGCGGCTACATATTCGGCGTAGGCTTTACCGTGCCCCCGAAAGTTGACCATACCAAAGACCTCATCGCCCGGTTTCCATAGAGTGACTTGCCTGCCAACTGCCTCGACCACGCCTGAAATGTCCCAACCAATAATGACTGTTTCGCCGGGTTGAGGCTTGATGAACATTTCCAGGGCAAATTGATGGTTCCTAACAAAGGCATCGACCGGGTTGATGCCTATCGCTTTCACGCGGACAAGTACTTCATTTTCATTGATTTTCGGCGTGGGGATTTGGGTTAATATCAGGTTTTCTGTCCCTCCGTTGTTAGCTAAGGTGATGGCTCTCATAATTTGCAATGGTTTTGGTTTGATGGCTGCAAATTTCAAACGCCAGGTGTATTTTCAGGTTGTAAAATTTTGGGTTAAATCGGTACCTTTGCCGGTATGCGCATACATCATATCCACGAGCCTTTCGATGTTCTACTGGTAACAGTCGACGAATGCCCTATCAAGGAGCATAAGAATACCTTTATCGAGTTGGTGTACATGTTCGACGGGACAGGGACTTATCATATCAACCAGAACCAGTTCAGGTATGGTAAGGAGAACCTGTTTCTGGCAATGCCTATGGATTTGCATTATACTAAGGTGACGGAGACGACAGCATTTATGTTTATCCGCTTCAATAATATCTATCTGAATGCGCAGAAGACCCGTGATGAGTATAGTAACTTAGGTGACTGGATTCATAAATTGGAATATATCTTCCATAACAATAATCATTTGCAAGGATGTATCCTTCGCAATCCGCATGACAAGCCGCTGGTGAGGGCATTGATGGAGGCGATCAGACAGGAATATGCCAACCGGCAAACGCTGCATAAGGAGCTCGTTCAACAGCTGCTTAATACCTTGCTGACAGTCGTTGCAAGGAATATCACCACACACATTCCGGAAAAAACCAAGCTTACTCAGAATACTTCCCTGGACATTATTCACTACATCCACCAAAATATTTACAACCCTGAAATGCTGCGTGCCGAGCGCATTGCCGCGCACTTTAATCTATCGCTCAATTACCTCAGCGAATACTTCAAAAAGCACACGCATGAAACATTGCAGCAATACATAATCAACTACAAAATTGCCTTGGTTGATATTCGGTTGAAACACAGCGATATGCGCATCAATGAAATAGCTGCCGAACTGGGTTTCACAGACGACAGCCATCTCATCAAGACTTTCAGGAAGCACCGCGGCATGAGCCCGCTTGAATACAGGCGGGAAACCTTTGCAATGACGGAGGTTTAATCATTTCGCAATTTTTAGCTCCCGGCCATCCACAGATACAACATAGAGGCCCTTGGGAAGGTTGGCAATATTCAAACGAATAAGTTTTTCTCCCGTCTGAACGCTTCGTACCAGCTTACCTGTGCTGTTAAAGATGTCAATGCGCTTCAAAGCCTGCGCCGATTCCACGGTGATCAGATCGGAGGCGGGATTAGGGAAAACGCGCACCGTTTCATTTCCTTCAACCCGGACACTCACAATGCGGGTCATATCAGACTTACCATCGCCGTCCACTTCTTTCAGGCGGTAATAGTAAATTCCCCTGGGAAGAAATTCGTCTTGATAGTGATAAAAAGAGCTATTGACGGAATTACCCATCGCATTTACACTTTTAACCGTTGTAAAAACGCGTGAATCATTGCTCCGCTGAATTTCAAAATAGGAGGCATTAACCTCGGAAGCCGTTGCCCAGTCGAGCGTGACGCGTCCATTGTTGCCCATGCGCGCGCTGAAAGATTGCCAGCTTACCGGTAACGGGGTAGAAGACACATTCAATGCAGGAGAGAAAACGGTGTTTCGATTTGGGTCGATGACTTTCAATTTATACTGACCAGCTCCGACCGTCCATTGTTGGGCCGTATTTTGTACCTGATTACAATCGCCGTTGTTGAGCCAGTTGTACTGGTAACCACCAGGTAGTCCGGGACCCGTAAATGTAATTTGCGAACTGCCCGATACGTAGGCGGCATCCACAGCTGGCGGCGGCGTAGCTGCGTAAGGGTTTGACTGGCTTAGAAAATCGGGTGTAATCTTGTCCGCCCACAGTCCAGCAAGGAAAATCAGTCCGGAATAGATTTGCCCGTCCGGTGAGGGTGTTACGCCGTCGCCGCGGAAATGCGTCTCATCATGGCGGTATTCAATGGTGTAATAGGGGTCTGTTTCGGGGCCTTGGAACACGTGTGGATAGAGCCCATCGTTATTGATCAGCTCGTTCTGTGCGTTCACTACGTTAGCAGAAACGCGCGTGGCACCGTTGACGGTAAAACGGGAAGCGCGCGCAACAACCCAGTCAAGGTTAGGCTTGCCGGTGAGATTGCGGCTGGCACTCACAACGTCCCAGAGAGCCGATAAATACCGGTTGTAGGTATTGTCACCAGGTTGTTCCATGAAATTGTCTGTTTCGCCCTGGTGCCACAAAACTGCCCTCAGGCCCAACTGCGCAATGTAGTTGTTCAAAGCAAGCCGTAAATGCCCGAACGGCAGTCCCACTGGGAACGTATAGCCAAATGGGCTGGTAGTTACCCCGTTTGGATCAATAGTCTGTTTCCAGTTATCAACGCCGGTGCTCGACCAGCCACCGTTAAATATCATCACGGGTACCCGAAGCTTTTCATAGATTTTGTCTCCAAAAGATCCCCAGCACCAGGCATAGTTACCGAAAGGTGCTGTCTTGACATTAGCATCGAGGTGAACAAACTCGGGGCAGGGCAGCTGCACGCTTAAATAGGGGGTAACCGTTGATGTGGAGGGATCGAAATTCTGAAAATTGACGCTATTGACCTGGTCGTACGCCGCGCCCGGTCCGTTGGGGTTCGAGTCGCCGCCGGTCGCGTTAGACTGCCCGGCAACTACAAATACTTCGCCTACGCCCACGCGCGACAGCGTCGTAACGGCCGAAGTACTGCCAGATGAGACACCGCGTGCTTCCAGTTGATACCAGCCGCCCTTTATATGGACAGACCCCATGAACTGGCCCGCTGAAATCTGATCATCCAAGGTAGCCCAGTTGCCGTCGGCCGGAAATGGCTCACCCTCGCCTGGTACGCGGGGTGTGAGGCGCACCTCGATCTTCTGAAAGGGTTGTGTAACGTACCCACCTATATATACGTCGGCTTCATTTGCGTTATTTCGCTGAAAAACGGCCCGCTCGGCCGGAAACGTTACTACAACCTGGGATAAGATTTTGTGTGAGCTTGATAGAATGAGCAGTAAAATGAGAAGTGGTAGATTTCCTTTCATATGTGACTTTTTAGAGAATGAGTAGAATTAATTTGGTCTTTAACTCGGTTGAAAATGGCAAAAACCACCCCTACGGTCTCACAATGAGCGTATACGTGATTTCTCAGCAAGTTGTGGAATGGTAATAGCTACGGAAAGTTAGATAAATAAGTGTTCCAAAACGCGCTGAATACAGCATACATTTATTTTATGGCGTACGGGCGCTCCGGACAAAAGCTCTAAATTTGCCGCATGTCAAAAATGATCCCGCAAAATCTGATCGAAATTATGATCCACAATGCGCAAGAGGTACAAAACCAGCTTGCGAAGGATCACGCGCCTGTTGTGAAATTATATTCCCAATATGGTAAGGCTATCTGGCTGCTCTCTGAGCTGGATGCTGTCAACAATATTGCTTTCGGCCTTTGCGACCTGGGCCAGGGTAATCCGGAACTTAGCTACGTCTCCCTTTCCGACCTGGCAAGCCTCAAACATGCCCGCCTTAAAGTGCCCATGGTTGAAACTGACCCGGCATTCGATGGGAAATATCCGATGAGCGTGTATCTGAAAGCGGCGAAGGCTGCCGGCAGGGTAGTGGAGGAGGAGGCAGTGCTGAGCCTTATAAGTCCCCTGGAATAATTTCCCATATGTGTTTTTCTTGTCCTAGTTCAATGCCCTGCCCCTGCCCGGGGATGTACCTTTGTATCATCAAAAACAAAGAAACATCTTAACTGGACAAGACAATGGAAAATACAATCAACGGCATCCACCACATTACAGCTATCGCTGGTGACGCTAAAACCAACTACGATTTTTATACCAGGGTATTAGGTCTTAGAATGGTGAAAAAAACCGTCAATTTTGACGATCCCAATACATACCACTTTTACTATGGCGATGAAAACGGTACCCCCGGTTCAATCCTGACTTTCTTCCCCTGGGGTAATCAGATTCCGGCAGGCCGCCGCGGAACCCGTCAGGCTACCGAGATCGGTTACTCGGTGCCAGAAGGAAGCCTGGATTTTTGGTTGAAAAGATTGGAAGCCAATAAAATAACTTATAACAAACCTGCCGAGAAATTCGGGGAGCAATACCTGACTTTCCTTGATCCTGACGGTTTGAAGTTTGAACTAACAGTCCCTAAAATCAGCGATAACCGGATTCCATGGACGACTTCGGAGGTGACTGCCGATTATGCGACGCGCGGTTTTCACAATATAACGATCACCACGAACAATATCGAAGAGACTGCCAAAGTACTGACCGATATATTCGGGTACCGTCTGGCCGAACAACATGTGAACCGCTTCCGTTTCGTGACCGACGCCGTTGAAAATGCCAATATTGTCGACCTGGTGGAAGCTCCCGGTGAAAGAGCGGGTCATGTGGCCAAAGGCTCGGTTCACCACATTGCGTTCCGCGTTGCGAATGACGATATTCTGATGGAATTCCGTCAAAAAGTATTGGATGCAGGTTTGCAGATTACCGATAAAATCGACAGAAACTACTTCTATTCGCTCTATTTCCGCGAACCCGGTGGCGTCCTGTTCGAAATCGCAAGCGATAATCCAGGCTTTGCAACCGACGAAACGGTGGAACAATTAGGTTCAGGCTTAATGCTGCCCCCTCAATACGAACCTCGCAGAGAGCAGATTGTCAAAGTATTGCCGGTGCTGAATCAATGATTGAAAGGTTGAATGACCGAATGTCTTTTGGGGTTAATGATTCAACTTTTGAATAGTTACAGAGGTCCCTTTATTCGGTCATTCAATCATCGCTCCGGCGACTCGGTCAGTCATTCAAATTCAACGTTCATTCAGTCATTCAATCATTCAAAATTGACTCATGTACACCCATAGTAAACAAATCATCACCAGCGGATTACCTGTTCAGCAGGCTAAAAAGGCAATTGTAATGTTGCATGGCCGGGGAGGGACTGCTGCCGATATCATTTCCTTGCAGAAGGTTTTGAAACTGGAAGATATGGCGATTTACGCGCCGCAAGCGACTGATAACAGCTGGTATCCTTACAGTTTTATGGCCCCAGTTGCACAAAACCAGCCAGCGCTGGACTCTGCACTGGCGCTGGTCGGCGAAGTTGTCGCAGAAATTGAAGCCGCAGGAATCCCAACCGATCAAATCTATTTCGCCGGCTTCTCGCAAGGAGCTTGTCTGACGCTGGAATATACTGCGCGCAATGCCCGGAGATATGGAGGGATTATTGCTTTTACGGGAGGTTTGATCGGCCAGGGGCTGGCAATCGGAAATTATAAGGGCGATTTTAAACTAACGCCCGTATTTGTTTCTACCGGTAATCCCGACCCTCATGTGCCCGTCTCGCGCGTGCAGGAGAGCATCACGATCCTGGAAGACATGAATGCGGTAGTAAACCAGGCGATTTATCCTGGCCGGCCGCACACAATTTCTGGTGAAGAAATCCAATTGGTGAACAATACCATTTTAAAGAAATCATGAAAAAAAACGTACTGCATCCGGCAGCGTCGCGCTTTTTTGCCGACCATGGATGGCTCAAAAGTGCACAGACTTTCAGTTTTCATGGAAATTACGATCCTCAGCGCATCCAGTTCGGTGCGTTGAGGGTGTTGAATGATGATACGGTCAACGGCGGCAAAGGCTTTGGCCGGCACCCGCACGATAATATGGAGATCATTTCGATCCCGCTGGAAGGTACTCTCGAGCATCAGGACAGCCTGGGAAACGTGGCTTTGATCCGGCGGGGAGAGATTCAGGTAATGAGCGCCGGTACAGGCGTTTATCATACTGAATTCAATAAAGACCAGGATGAGCCCGTTACTTTTCTTCAAATATGGTTATATCCCAATAAACTGAATGTGGCACCGCGCTACGACCAGATGGAATATGCCTCTGGCGACAGGCACAACCGCTTCCAGCAAATCCTCTCGCCCGATCCCGGCGACGACGGCGTCTGGATCAACCAGGATGCCTGGTTTCACCTGGCTGAGCTCGATAAAGGTTTTGAAATTGGTTATCAGCTTAAAAAAGAAGGAAATGGCGTGTATGTTTTTGTTGTTGGAGGGAATGTAGAGGTGGAAGGCCAACCGCTATCGGTACGGGACGGTTACGGGTTCTGGCCTGAGTCGGTAGTTTCGTTCAAATCTTTGGAAAAAAGCTCTTTACTTGTGATGGAGGTTCCCGAAAAATGGTAGATTGTTAACCTGCCGGCCCGGCACAACGATCAGTAACATGTCGCAAATCAACATATTGGCGATTGCCAATCACCCCGAAATCCTGGAAACTATCATCCGGTTAATCAACCAGAACGAATCCTGGTGTGGGTTACCGGCCGGTTCTTTGGAAGAAGCGGAAGAGTTGCTTCGTCTAAATTCCATCGATTTAGTACTTTTGGGCGTCGGCGTAGATGAGGAGGCAGGCGAGCGTATATCTTCGTTGTGCCAGTCCATCGACCCGCGGATCGTCTGTTTACGCCATTTCGGAGGCGGCAGCGGGCTGCTTTATTCCGAGATCCGGCACGCACTTGCCGGCGGCTAACCGCCGGTGGCTAACCTATTACCTGAATATGTTTGAAAAGATTAACAACTATGCGCTGAGGTGTTTGCCGTTCACTCCGGAAGATCTCGACTTGTTCGACTCATTACTTCAATTCAAAACATATCCCAAAAAAACATTCCTGTTGCAGCAGGGGGAAGTTTGCCAGTTTGAGGCTTACATTCTCAAAGGCTGTATCCGTACCTATTATATCGACAGCGCCGGCGCGGAGGTTACGCTGCAATTTGCCGTCGAGGATTGGTGGGTTAGTGATATTACAAGCTTTCATAACCAGACGCCGAGCCACGTATACATCGAAACGCTCGAAGACTGTGAAGTGCTGATCCTGACACCGGAAACCAAAGAAAAGTTGCTGTCAACCGTCCCTGGTTTCGAGCGGATGTTTCGCCTGATGGTGCAACGTAACCTCGCGCAGACGCAGGAGCGGCTGTTCAGGACGATATCTACCAGTGCGGTCGAAAAGTACCTGGATTTTCTTAATCGATATCCTGCTATCCCACAGCGTGTTGCACAGCACTACATTGCCTCATACCTGGGTTTTTCACCAGAATTTCTCAGCAAAGTCAGAAGAAAGTTGAGCGAAAAGTAGCGTTTAATGGTTCCATTAAGCGGCTCATCACCCGCATATACGGAGCAAAAACCTCCACAAATCACCGGCCCGACGACGTCATACTGCGTCTGGGTGGCATGGAACAATAGTTTTTAGGAATGCCGCATCACTAATCATGAACAATCATGGCACAAAATGCAGCAATCATAGAAGCTTTGAATGACCTGATCCTGATCAACAATGATCGTATTGTCGGCTATGAAAAGGCTTACGACGAAACGGATAGCAGCGACACCGATCTTCGTTCGCTTTACACCAGCCTTGCAAACCATAGCCGTGACAATGTGCTCGAATTGACTGGCGAGGTTACCGCTTTGGGCGGCGAACCTGCGACCGGCACAATGGTATCGGGCAAGTTGTATCGCATTTGGATGGATGTACGCGCAGCATTCAGCAGCGATGGCCGAAAAACCTCGCTGGAGAACTCAGAATTTGGTGAAGACGCCGCGCAAAAAGCCTACGATTCAGCACTTGAATCAGATGAGCTGACCCCTGAACTTCGCGCACTGGTAACACGCCAGAAAGCGACGTTGAAAAGTGGGCACGATACGATCAAGCGGCTCCGCGATTCGGAGAAAGCATACCACTGATAAAGCTTACATTTCATCAACAGCAAAAAGGGGCGGCGTTACACCGGCCCCTTTTTGTTTTCCAGTTGCTTTTGTCATGCTTGCCGGCATACGGCCTTTTAGTTTTTGACAGGGGGCGGCCTTTCCCATCCTGCGGCCTTAAATTACCTTACTCCGATTTCAAAGTTGGTTGCCAGTAACCGGCATTTCGGACAGTATCAGTTCAGCAATCCTGTCAATACATTGAAGCACAACTTCCTCGGGTTGGCCTGAAAAAATTTCACGGATGGCCACCGATTTTCTGTGGGTGCAGAGGTGGGCGAACATGGTACCGACAGGTTTTTCTGGCGTTTCACTGCCGCCAGGGCAGGTAAGGCCGGTTACGGCTATGTGAATGTCGGCAGGAATGAAGGTTTGCAGCCGCTCGGCTAATTCGCGGGTGACTTCCGCGCTCTCCGGCGTGAAATGGCGGAGCATGTCTTTGGGTACATGTAGTATGCTTTCCTTTAATGAGGCGTCGTAACACACCAGACCTCCTTTCAGGATACTTCCTGACTCGGGGCACATGGAAAATTCGGCGGAAAGCCTGCCGGCGGTGGCACTTTCTACAAACGCAATCGTAAGTTGGCGCTCGGCGAGTGCCTTGCTGCATTGCATTACAATCGTTGATGGCATAGTCGGCTTGTCAGTTTTTGGCTTGCACGATCAAAAACTCTGCCAGATAGCCCACGCTATCCCTTGTAAGTAGTAATGAGTATTTCCGAATCCGTGAGTGCGCTTATTGAATGGGCAAGTTGCGCGTGGAAGGACATCATCTGGCCACTTGTGGTGTAAAATACCCGCCCTTCTGTTTCCACTTTCAGTTCCCCCGACAACACCTGGAATGTGAGACATTCGTCGATTGAGTGGTCGTTGACCGTCGCGCCGGATTTCAGGATGGCGATCACAATGGTGATTTTGTCCGATTTGTAGACGGTAATCGCATTACGGTCGTTTTTTGCCCATGATTTTTCTGACCTGAGCTGTTCGAGGTACATGGGAATATCAGTGAAAACGTACGGCGCATCCAGGATACGGTCTCCCTCCGGACGATTGCCGGTCGAGTGGTTGGATTTAATTTCCATTGACATGGTGGATAAAGGGTTGATCAATAGATTTTGCAACGCAGGAAAATCATGCCATTATGATATTAATAATTTTTTTAATAAATTTTATAAAAAAATCCTGTTATAGCAACTCTTTGCCTGTATAAGCCCAGAGCCGTTTCTTTCCTTATGAATTGCTTTTTACCATGAAATACTTGGCTCAAACGAATGACTTTTGCCATTTGATCAGAAGATCGACCGTTGGATAAATGAAATGGGACTTTTTCTAGAATTAATCCATTATTTTTGGGCATCACACTCTTAACTAAAATCTAGCTGTGGAAATTAATAACAGGGAAATCGGCGCTACACTTATTCTGGTCTGCATGGTAGCTTTTTGGACTTTATCGTCTATTCGGAAGCGGATCGCAGAGGAAAGAAAGAAGAAGATTCTCAGACAAGGCGTTCAGGCGAACGCTACCGTTCTGGCCATTCGCCCGACGGGTGAATACCTTAACAATCTGCCCGAATTTCAGGTGCAGGTTCAGGTGAAAGCGAAAGCGGGTAACGATTTTGTGTCAGAAATGCGGGAGGTGCTTCCTTTTGCAAAGTATGATTCCCTCCGCAAAGGCACTCAGGTACTCGTTAAATACGATCCGGAATACTACAAAAGAGCGATCTTTCTGCAAATGGCAGAGACGCTGATCTAAATTTCGATCTTCATTTTTTCTTCATAAGGGCCCGAAAGGCCCTTTTTTATTTGAAGAAAAAGTAAAGTGTGTGATAGTGCTTGCTGTAAGTGTGTGCGATCTCGTCAGGCTGACTGTTACAAATCAAACACCTAAAAACGATCTTCCCAAAGTTGTTGAATGATAGGCATGGCTCAATCAGCGATCGGCTTTCGGGCACCTGAATGGTCTGTTTTTGCTTACTTTATGTTATTGTTAAGGCCGCCTTCGGAAGCACTTCCATTAATAACTTTGCCATCTTAAAAAGATCGTTCATGAAGCAACTTCTCTCCTTAATTCTCGCCTTTGTTCCGTTAATGTACCTTACCAGCGTATATGGACAGGGTAAGACGGTAGCCCTGATCGCGCACCGGGGAGGGGTAGTGAATAGCACTTTCACGGAAAATGGTCTGCCTGCGCTGCGGGAGGCTGCCCGGCAAGATTACAAAATGGTCGAAACGGATATGCGCGTGACGGCCGACGGTGTTTTGATCGCCAACCATGATGCAGATTTTAACCGGTTCTATGGCGATCCGCGCAAAGTAACGGAGACGAATTGGGCGGAGGCGCGCAAGCTGACCAGCAAGCTGGACGGTAACCACCCGATGCTTCTCGAAGATGTGTTCAGGTTTTGTGCCGAAAATAACATGGCCGTCATGCTCGATAACAAGATCGCCGGGCTGGATTCCACTCTTTTTTATAAATTGATGGGGATGCTGGATAAATATCGCCTCAAAGATTCGGCCCTGATGATCGGTACCGACGAATCCACTGCATTCTTTACGGGTAAAGTTCGGCTGAGCTGCTCGCGGAAACAGTTGGAGAAGAATATGCAGAAGCCTGGCTACCGTCCCGGGCATTATTACCTGTTCGAAAGACCGGCCAGCCTCACGCGGGAGGACGTGGCGTGGGCGGGGAAGAACAACATTCGCGTCGTGGCGGCGATCAACAAGTTTCACTACCGCAAATCAGCAGATATGATGGCCGATGCAAAAAAGGACTGTGAACGTATGCTGCAATACGGTGTGGCTGAGTTTCAGGTCGATTCGGAGTTCCGGCAGTTCGTCCGGGAATAGCATAGCAAAAAAAAATCTCGCATACCGTTTAGGGGTTTGTGAAAGTTGTTTGACTATACATACAGACCCGGGTAATGAACCACCTCATGACTAAATTTCTTACCGATGAACAGCTGGTGACGCAGCTCCGCGAAGGCAATAAACGTGCTTTCGAGGAGATCTACGACCGTTACTGGTACAAGCTGTTCTGCATTTCCTATCACCAGGTAGGATCGCGGGAGGAATCGGAAGAGCTGGTGCATGACATATTCGAGAGCCTTTGGAACAAACGGCTTGATACCGAGATCCGGAACCTGGGCGTCTACCTGGTAATTGCGATGAAATATCGGGTGACCAATTTCATTAAGTCACAGATCACTTGGCGGAGGTATCAGGAATATCTGATCCTTAACAAAATACAGGAAACCTACTCGACCGACGAAATCGTGCAGTTTTCGGATTTGTCGCGTGCCGTGGACGAGGTAATGCGCAAGCTGCCTGAAAAGACCAGCCGGGTATTTCAGCTAAGCCGCTTCGAAAACCGTCCTGTGAAGGATATTGCCGAGGAACTGAATATTTCCGAAAAAGCAGTGGAATACCATATTACCAAATCATTGAAAGCATTAAGAGAAAACTTATGGATGTATTATTCCGCCAACTAAAACCTATACACGCCTCCGCAAATGACACCTGATAGCTACGAAAAATTAATTGAGAAATATATCGCCGGGGAAACCACAGCAGAGGAGGATTTGCATGTGGAACAATACCTGAGAGACAATCCGGCGGATGATTCGGAAGTGCTGCTGTCTGAAAAAACGGAGATCGGCCAGCGTATCCGGCAGAAACTTTTGGCAGCTACAACGCGAAAACCGGTAAAAATTGGCTGGTGGGCCGCAGTAGCCGCCTCGTTGTCGTTGCTGGCGGGGGTTATCTGGTATAATGCGCCCGGGCAGGTCCCTTATTTTCCAGCATTGAGCTCGATCTGGAACGGCGATGACGAAGGTTTTGCAGTTAGCAACACTTCGCACAAGCCTCAGCGGCTGACGTTGGAAGATGGAAGCGTGGTGATCTTGCAACCCAACAGCCGGATCAGCTATCCAGATCATTTTGGGGAGCGCAAAAGAATGGTCTATTTGCATGGGGAGGCCTTTTTCCAGGTAAAAAGGGATGTAACAAAACCGTTCATAGTGTCCACGGAAAACCTGGCTACACAGGTTCTAGGGACGAGCTTTAATGTAAAATCCTATGATGGCGCAGGCTCTATCGAGGTACAGGTGGCTTCCGGACGGGTTTCCGTTTACGAGACCAGCAAGACATCTGGCAAGAACGGTTTTATCCTGACGCCCAACCAGAAAGTCGTATTTGACAAGGAGTCGCGGAAAATGGAACTGGGCATTGTCAGAAACCCCGTGGCCGTCAAGAAGGCCGAGTCCGCGGCAAGGTTTGAATTCGCTGAAACGCCTGCCGTCGATGTGCTGGCATTGCTGGAAAAGACCTATGGTCTTGATATTGTCGTGGAGGGCGATGTGCTGCGGAATTGCCTTTTCACAGGCGATCTCAACGAGCTGCCGATGTTTGATCAGCTCGATCTGATCTGCAAGGCAGTGAATGTCGAATACGAACGCCGTGGGGCTTCGCTGTTCATATTCGGTGAAGGTTGTAGTAATTGATTGGAAAATAGTAGGTAAGCTTAAATAAAATGCCGGCCATGCGCTAACATGTCCGGCCGTTTGAATACCCTTCCTGGCAGAAGGATACCATTTGTTTTTGAGTTGTTCAGTTCACAAAAACCTTTAAAATTATGCATAAAAAAATACCCTACAAAAGGGTTGTTTACAAAGTCATGAGTGCTACCGCTAAACAACTTTTGCTTGCTTTGATATGCTGCGGAATTTCCATGGCGCACGGCGTTTATAGCCAGGAGTTGCTAAACAAGGAAATTTCGCTGAAAGTCGAGTCACTCGAAATCAGGCAGGTATTACGTCAGATCGAGAAACAGGCCGACGTCAAGTTTGTATACAGCTCAGGCAGCATCCAGGGCCGGAGCACCGTTGCTGCCAAACAGCTTCAGGGTTCGCTGAACCGTGTGCTCGACCAACTGCTTACTCCCCTGAACGTTTCCTACGAAGTCGTAGGAAATTCACGTATTCTTCTCAGAAAAAAGGGCGACCCGCAAAGTGCAGCCCCCTTTCAGGCCACAACGGCGGGTACCATAGCCGACCGGACAGTTACGGGAAAGGTTATCGACGAGAAGGGCGTTGGTCTTCCGGGGGTGAATATCCTCATCGTGGGCAGTCAGCAAGGCACGACTTCCGACCAGAATGGCCAGTTTCAGCTTAATGTGCCGGATAACGGCGCCACGCTGCGGTTCTCCTTTATTGGCTACACCAGCCAGGATGCAGCTGTGGGCAACAATTCAGTGATTAATATCACGATGGCGCCCGATGAGAACGCGTTGAAAGAAGTGGTGGTTGTAGGTTATGGAACCCAGGAAAAAAAGGATGTGACAGGTGCAGTGTCCTCTGTAAAAGGTTCTGACTTTCAGAACCTTCCGTCGGGAGGTGCCCAGCAGGCATTGCAAGGCCGGGCTGCGGGCGTGAACGTGATCCGTAACGGCGGCGCGCCGGGCGACGCTGGCACAATCCAGATCCGCGGTTTCGGAACGGTGAACAATGCCGATCCGCTGGTGGTGATCGACGGCGTTCCTGCCGGTTCGATGAACGACGTGAACCCGAATGATATCGAATCCATCGAGATCCTGAAAGACGCTTCGGCATCCGCTATTTACGGAACGCGTGCGGCGAACGGGGTGGTGATCATCACCACCAAACGTGGTACTTTCGATAATCCAATTGCCGTAACTGTCAATGGATATGCCGGTATCAGCAACCGTATCAAGATACTCGATATGCTGGAAGCACCTGATTTGGCCGCATTAAAACGGGAGGCATATAAAAATGATGGCCTGCCTGTTCCGCCGATCTGGGAGGATACACAATACCAGACCCAGAAAACCAACTGGCAGGACGCATTACTCAAACAAGGCGTTACCCAGAATTACGACGCGGCGATCCGCGGGGGCGGCAAGTACTCGTCATTTTCGATTTCGGGCGGCTATTATAATGAAAAGGGGATTATCGGGAAATCGTATTATAAGCGGTATACATTCCGTGTCAATTCGGATCATAAGATCGGATCGAGGCTGAAAATAGGGCAGAACCTGCAATTCACCAATACACACAACACCTCGCCGAATACGACTTCGTCGCAGACTGGTTTGCTTTGGAGCGCTATCCGCTTCCATCCGGGCTTGCCGATCCGTAATGCCGATGGTTCTTATAGTTCAACAAAAGGTATCGGCGCATTCGGGGACATCAATAACCCGATTTTTACCGTCGATAACCAGGACCAGAATAATATCCGCAACCGCATCCTGGGGAGCCTCACCGGCGAGCTGGAACTCTTGAAAGGCCTGAAACTGCGCGCAAACCTTGCCATGGATGCGACTTTTTCAGAGAGCACAAATTTCGAGGTCAAGGTCAATGATCAGTTCCGTACGAATTCCTACAACCAGCTCGATCTGACACATGGTAAATACTGGTCGTTCTTGCAGGAGTATTTTCTTTCTTATGACAAGAAATTCGGCGCGCACAGCCTGAACCTCGTCGGAGGTTATACTTCACAGACATTCAACAGTATTTCTTCCAAACAACGCGGCCGCGATTTCGCAAGTGAGGACCCTACGCTGCGCTACCTGCAATATGCCGGAACGATCGTGTCTGTGGCAGGCGAGGATGGTAACCGCAGCTACGATGCGCTCGCTTCGTGGTTTGGCCGTGCGAACTACTCTTTCATGGACCGCTACCTGCTTACGGCCACATTTCGTTCCGATGGCTCATCCAAGTTCGCGCCCGGCAACCGCTGGGGTTACTTTCCGGCATTCTCGCTGGGATGGCGTCTTTCGGAAGAGGATTTTTTCAAAAGCGCATTGCCGGTATTCAGCAACTTCAAGCTAACAGGCGGTTGGGGCCAGCTGGGTAACCAGAACGTGAACTCGCTGCAATATCTGGCACTGATCAATTCGTCTTACCGCTATGCTTTGGGGGCGGGCGGCACGCAAAGCCCTATTTCAGGCGCTGCGCAAAGCCGGCTGGCAAACCTGCAAATTGGCTGGGAGACGGCGGAAATGGCCAACTTTGGGGTAGAAGCAGGACTTTGGAAGAATGCATTGTATGTCTCGGTTAACTATTTTGTAAAGAATACTAAAAAAATGCTGCTGGCGCCGCCTTCTGTCGGAACCATCGGTACTTCTGTTATTCCTGATCAGAATATCGGTCAATTGCGTAACAAGGGTGTGGAGATCGAGGCGTCCTACCGCCACTCGTTCGGCGATCTGACCCTGAATGTTAGTGGAAATGCGACTTTGATCAAAAACCGTATTACCCAACTGGCCACGCCGGGCGGCTTCCTCGCATCGCAGCTGTACGGCCGTGGGCAGCAGGAGATCGTCCGCACGTATGAGAACAATCCCTATGGCACATTCTACGGGTATAAAGCAGATGGTCTATACCAAAGTCAGGCGGAAATCGACTCCGACCCGAACATTGCCAACGATTCACGTAAAACCAATGGACAGATCCATCCAGGCGATGTTCGTTTCATGGATCTGAACGGCGACGGCATTGTGGACGACAAAGACAGGACGATCATAGGAAGCCCGCAACCGAAGATCAATTATGGTTTGAATGCAGGCTTGAACTACAAAGGATTTGATTTCAACCTGTTCTTCGTAGGCGTAGGCGGGGTTTCTATTTTCAATGCGGACCGTATGCAGGGTCTCGACGCGAGCTATTCTTTTAATTTGTATAAAGAAGCAAGCGAACGCTGGAATGGCGCGGGTACCAGCAATACCGTACCACGTTTGAGCATCGACAACCCGAACCGCAACTTCCGTCCTTCCGACCTGTTTATAGAGAAAGGGGATTTCTTCCGCCTGAAAAACTTCACTTTGGGTTACAGCATTCCAAAAACGGTGATTGAAAAGGTAAAACTGTCACAGGTGCGGATTTACGTTACCGGGCAGAACATTTTTACGATCACGAAATACACCGGCTTGAACCCCGAGTTAGGTTATGTAGGCAATGATGCGAGTTCTAAAGCTGCCGGCCTTTACAGCCAGCTGAATGTAGATTACGCGCAATACCCGCAAGCACGGACATGGACCATCGGCGCAACATTGTCATTCTAACCAGGACGGGAACAACCCTAATTGATATCAAGATATAACCGACATGAAAAAGATATATGTACTGGCCGGATGGGTTTTTCTGATGGCCGCAACCAGTTGTAACGACGATCTGCTCGAAAGCACACCGTACGGGCAGGTTACTTCCCAGCAGTTTTGGCGCAACGGCGATGACGTGGTAGCCGCCACCAATGCCATTTACGCCCCGCTACTGAACGAAGACGGTTTCGCGCATACCGAATACACGTTCGACAACTGTTCCGACGACATGAACCGCGCAGGCGACCATTCTGATGAAACTTCGCTCGAAATGTTCACGTTCGATGCCGCCAATTCGCACATTCTGGCTACCTGGTCCACCAAATACGAGGTAATCTCTCGCGCCAATGCAGTGCTGATCAACGCCCCGAAAGTGGCCATGGACGACGCATTGAGGAACCGCACCATGGGTGAGGCATATTTCCTTCGCGGATTTGTCTACTGGCGTCTTTCGTTGATTTACGGCGAAGTGCCCATTATCCTGGAAGAGGATGCCCTAAACAACAATTATAACAAACCCAAGGCAACACTCGCCGAAGTACGCGCGCAAGCGGAATCGGATTTCCAGAAGGCCGCAAGTCTGCTGCCGGTGAGCTACGCCGATGGCGAAGCAGGCAGGGTAACACAGGGTTCTGCGAACGGCTTTCTGACTAAATTGTATGTATACCAGGAAAATTGGGCAAAGGCAATTGAAGCGGGGCAAAAAGTGATCGGTAATGCAGCCTACAAGCTGTCTGGTAACTACGACGAAAACTTCCAGCTCACGACCGAGAATAATCCTGAAATCCTGTTTTCGCTGCAATACGAAACCGGCTGGACTACCGACAATTCACCTACCTTTTACCACACACCGCAGGTATTTGGAGGCTGGGGTTTCCATGAACCGATCGAAGACCTGGTGCAGGAGTTTGAAAAAGGCGATCCGCGCCGTTCGTACTCGATTTATAGTCCTGGTGACAAGGTAAATCGCGGGTCTGCGGGCACCACTACGTTCGCTGCCAACATGACCCGGGTGACCGGCTACTCGTTCCGTAAATACACCAGTTTTACCGATGCCGGGGATATGAGCCAGAGCCTGAACGCACCTTTCCTGCGTTCGGCGGACGTGTACCTGCTGGTGGCCGAGGCAAAAATCCGTTCAAGCCAGAGTGGTGATACCGAACTGAATGCCGTACGGAAACGTGCCGGACTTGCTGCTAAAACAGGCGCGAAAATGGCCGACATTATGCATGAACGCCGCGTGGAGCTGGCCGGCGAAAACGAACGTCACCAGGACCTGATGCGTTGGGACAAAGCCGGGCTGATCGACATCGCCGCCCATTACAAAATCGCCCGTGGCCCATTCAAGCCTAGCCGCAATTTTATCAAACCCAAACATTACTACTTCCCGCTTCCGCAACGTGAGGTGGATTTGAGTAATGGGGTTTTGAAGCAGAATAGTAATTATTAATAAAGGATTGTGAAGGATGTTCATGTCATCCTGAGCGCAGTCGAAGGATAGTAGCGATAACCCGAGTGCTTCGACTGCGCTCAGCGTGACATTTGTCGATTTACCCCAAATGACTCGTTGACCCAATGACTCTGTTTTCCAAACTGCCATTTATCATAATCGCCGTTGCGTTCGCTAACCTCACTGCCTGCAACACGCGTGAGCGGGAGCTTACAGGCGTGTGGCGCACGGACTCGATCAGCAACTTTGTCAATGGGTTTAGTTTTACCAACAATACGTTCGACGAGCATTGGTCTACGTTCGAGTATGGCGCTGACGGCGTGATGACCGAACGGAAAAAAGAGAAGTTCAAAACCTACCGTTACCAGCTTCCAACCGCCGATTCGCTGGTTTATACCGATTCGACAGGCCACCGGCTGAGCGGTTTTCAGATCGTGAAGCTTTCGGACGAGCACCTGATATTGAAAAAGGCCCAGAAGCCTTACCTTCCCGGGAAGAACCAGGAACTGTACGAAGTCAGGTTTTTTACCAAAATCCCTGCCGCAGGGTCGCCTGCCGCAGGGCCGCAATAATTGCATATGCCGATGACCCGCCCGTTATCCCTGTTTCTTTGCATAGCCTCGCTGATCGGAGCATGCACATCAAAGAAAGACGATCAAAAGCTGTTTGAACTGCTGTCTGCCAATGAAACGGGCATCGATTTCAATAACCGGTTGCAGGAGGACGACCAGCTCAACATACTCACCTATGAGTACTTCTATAATGGCGGCGGGGTAGGGGCCGGCGACATCAACAACGATGGCCTCACGGACCTGTTTTTTACCGGAAACATGACCGAGAGTAAGTTGTATATCAATAAAAGCAAAGAACAACGGATTCAGTTTGAGGATATAACCGCCCAATCGGGCATTCAGATACCCGAAGGCTGGGCAAGGGGTGTGGCTATGGTGGATATCAATGCCGACGGCTTTCTCGACATTTATGTTTGCCGGGCAGGCCCCGCACAGGCTGGCACGCTGCCGAACCTGCTCTTCATTAATCAGAAAAACAACACATTCAAAGAAGAAGCGAAGGCCTACGGACTGGATTACAGCGGAAACACCACGCAGGCGGCATTCTTCGATTACGACCACGACGGCGACCTGGATGCCTATCTCGTTACGAACGTGATGAATATGCGCGGGCCGAACAATATCCGGCCAAAGATCAGCGATGGCTCTTCGCCCAATGCCGATCGCGTTTTCCGCAACAATGGAAACGGTACATTCACCGATGTTTCGAAGGAATCCGGCATCCTGGAAGAAGGTTACGGCCTGGGTATTGCGGTTACCGATGTGAATAATGACGGCTGGCCGGATGTCTATGTTTCAAATGATTATGTCTCGAATGACCTGCTTTATATTAACCAGCAAAACGGCACCTTCAAAAATGAAATAGCTTCCTATTTCAAGCATCAAAGCTATTCCGCAATGGGCAATGACGCCGCCGATATCGATAATGATGGCTTGATTGACTTCATCACCGTGGATATGCTGCCTCAGGACCCGGTCCGCCGCAAGAATATGTTCGGACTGATGAATTATGACCGGCATTTGTCGGAATTGCGGATGGGTTATGAGCCGCAGTTCATGCGGAACACATTGCAGCACAATGAAGGAAATATGCCGGGCGGTAATCACCCGGTTTTCAGCGAAATTGGACGTTACTCGGGTGTGGAAGCCACGGATTGGAGCTGGGGCGCATTGTTTGCCGACTACGACAACGACGGTTTCCGCGACCTGATGATCACCAATGGCTATCCCAAGGACATTACCAACCGGGATTTTGTGATTTATCGTATGGCCGAATACGAGATGCAAATGCGCTCGGGTGGAGGCGACAACCGCAGGCTTGCGGAGGCATTGAAGAAAGTAGAAGGAGCCCACGTGCCTAATTACCTTTTTTCCAACAACCACGACCTCACTTTCGCCAACAAATCCGCCGAATGGGGCTTTGACATCCCTTCATTTTCCAATGGCGCGGTGTACGCCGACTTTGACAATGACGGCGACCTCGATGTGGCGATGAACAACATCGATCGCGAGGCATTTTTGTACGAAAACCACTCCGAGCGTAAACAGGACCGGCATTGGCTGACAGTCAAACTAAAAGGCCCTGCGTTGAACCGCGACGGTTTCGGCGCCAAAATTTGGCTCTGGACGGCTAAGGGCAACCAATATGCCGAGCATTCGCCCTATCGCGGTTACCAATCGACGACGGAACCCAACCGCGAGCATTTCGGGCTTTGTAATGCGGCTCAAATCGATAGCCTGACGATCATCTGGCCCGATTCACGGATGCAGGTTTTGAAGAGTATTAAAGCCGGGCAAATGCTCGAACTGGATCACGCAAAGGCGTCGGGCAATGCGCCCGCAAACTATCTCAAGACTGGTAACGACGCAGTTAATGCACCTTTATTGGTAGCATCAAACAGCGACGGCATTGATTTTCAGCACAAAGATGATTTGTATATTGATTTCAAAATACAGCCGTTATTACCGCATTTGTTATCCCAAAATGGTCCGGGCATTGCCGTCGCGGACGTAAATGGCGATGGACTGGATGATTTTTACGTCGGTGGCGCATTTAACCAGTCGGGCCGCGTTTTTGTGCAGGACAACCAGCAGCGCTTCAATTCAAAAGCCCTGGTGGCGGGGCAGAAGTATGAGGAGGATATGGGCACGCTGTTTTTCGATGCCGACGGCGATGGTGACCAGGATTTGTACGTTGTGAGCGGCAGCAATGAATTTGAGACGGGCTCCAGATATTATCAGGACAGGCTCTATACAAATGACGGAAAAGGTAATTTTAGCATGAATACCAATGCATTACCGTCCCTTGCAGCCAGTGGCTCAACTGTAAACGCCGCCGATTTTGACCGCGACGGAGACCTCGATCTGTTCGTCGGAGGCCGGCTCGCTCCCGGCGCCTACCCGATGCCCGGCGAAAGTTATGTTCTTAGAAATGAAGGCGGCAGGTTCGTAGAAGTAACGCAAACGGTGTGTCCTGAAATCAAAAACATCGGTATGGTTACAACCGCCTTATGGACTGATTTCGATCAGGATGGCTGGGTGGATCTGATCGTGGCAGGGGAATGGATGCCCGTAGTTTTTTACAAAAATAAGCAGGGAAAGCTGGTTAATGTGAGTGCGCAGACCACTTTGAAAAACACAACAGGCTGGTGGAACAGCATTGCTTCCGGAGATTTCGACGAGGACGGTGATACCGATTATGTGTTGGGCAACGTCGGACTGAATAGTGAAGGGAAGCCTTCCAACGACAAACCGCTGACATTGTTCGCCAAGGATTTTGATAAAAGCGGGACAATGGACCCGGTAATGGCCCGCTACATCGGAGAGGATCTCTATCCGGTACACCCGCGCGACGAAATGACCAGCCAGATGAATTTTCTCAAAAAACGATTTATTTATTACGCCGATTATTCCAAAGCGAAAATCACTGACATTTTCAAACCCGAAGAACTCGAAGGCGCCAGGAAACTGATTTGCGAAACCATGCAATCAGTCCTGCTGGAAAACAAGGGTAGTGGGAAGTTTGCATTAAAATTCCTTCCTTCTGCCGCCCAAATGAGCCCGGTTTATGGCTTGTTAGCCGAAGATTTCAACCAGGATGGTCACCTGGATCTCTTACTTTCCGGCAATAGCTATGCAACGGAATCAATTAGTGGTCGCTTGGATGGTTTGAATGGATTGTTAATGTCCGGTGACGGCAAAGGCGGGTTCAAGCCGCTCAGTTCTGCTCAGAGCGGGATTTTTGTGCCCGGCGACGCCAAGGGAATGGCGCATTTGCGGTTAGGTAACGGCCGGTCGTTGGTTTTGGCTGCTCAAAATAATGCCCCGTTGCTGGCGTTCGCTGGTGGTCTTGGAGATAAAATGGTTTATATCAAACCCATGCCACAGGATGCGGTGCTGCAAGCAACCTATGCCAACGGCCGTTCGAAGCGATTTGAATTAGGTTATGGCTCCGGCTACTTATCACAATCGGGCCGGAATATTGCTTTGCTGCGTGAAGGATTAAAGAAAGTTGTATTAATCGATTTTCGCGGACGCACGCGGGAAGTTGCGTTTTAGTTGTTTTAGCCATACCTAATCGCAAAAATGCCCTAGGGCATGTAACAACAAATACGACGTGTGAGAACGTTGCTGGACAACCATCACCAAACAAACGTCCCGACAGAACCTGCTTTCAGACTAACCACCGTAACATTCCCCTCATCCTGAATCGTAAACTTCCTTTCGGCATCCGAATCATTCAAAACAATTAAAACCTTTTTTCCCTCAGGCGTGATGAACGCTACATCGAGAATTTTTACGTCGGCAGCCCTGCCGACGGTGATATTATTACCGGATGCGATCCGTGTCGAACCCGGCCGCACGAACTTCGACGCGTGCGCGACCACGTAATACGCTGCATTGCGCGTGACCTTATCGCCGTCGATGGTGACGCCGCCCAGACAGCGGTCGCAGCCTCCGCGGTCGGTGAAGGGGCGGTTTTGCGGGTTGCTCGTCAGGTTCCATTCCAGCACGGTACGGGCCCAGTTCCGGGTCGCGCCGATGGTGAGGTTTTTGATATGATCGGGGAAATCTTTGGCAAAATTGTCGGGTGCGCCCATCCATTGCTCGGTGAAATAGAGATTCTTGTCGGGATGCGCGTCGTGGACTTTCGATAGGGCGTCAATTGTTCCGCCGTACAGGTGAAATGCGGAACCGTCTATATATTTCTTCGCGTCCGGGTCGTCGAGGACCGAAATCGGGTACTCCGGTTTGTCGGCATTGTGGTCGTAAACAATGATTTTGGTATCGATTTTAGCCTTTTCAAATGCGGGACCCAAATGGTTTTTGATAAAAACGGCCTGGTCTTTTGCCGGCATCAGCAAACTCGGGTTGTTGCCGGGGTGCAATGGTTCGTTCTGAACCGTAACCGCGTCGATGCGGATGCCCTCCTTTTGCATATCCTGAATGTAGCGCACGAAATAGCTGGCGTAAGCATCATACCACTGCGGTTTCAGACTTCCGCCGCGGGTGTCGCCATTGTCTTTCATCCACACCGGCGGGGACCAGGGCGAGCCCAGGATTTTCAGTTTGGGATTGATGGCAAGAATCTCTTTCAGGATCGGGATCACATCATTGCGGTCGGGACCGAGGTCGAAGTGCTGCATTTCGGGGTCGGTCTGGCCTTGTGGAATATCGTCATAGGAAAATACTTTTTCATTAAGATCGGAGGCGCCTATGCTTACGCGCAGGTAAGCCATGCCAATTCCATTGCCTGCCGTTGAAAAAAGCTCTTTCAGCAAAGCGGTGCGGGCAGGTTTGCTCATCCCCATCAGGTGTGAGGCGCTGCCGCCGGTGAGCGTAAAACCGAACCCGTCGATTTCCTGATACCTTCTTTTGGTATTAACATGGATAACTGGCGGCTCTACGGGGGGTGCAACTTTCGATGTTTTCCAAAAAGTCAATTTGGGCTGCCTCTGAAAAAGGACGGACTTATCCGAATTGGTGAGCCAGAAATCCGCGGTGACTTTCTTCGACTGGGCCGACGCCATCGAGCAGGTCAACAGATAAATACCCAGCAACAGGGCAGGTTTAGGATATAAAATGTTCATGAGTTCAGAGTTCGTGAGTTCATAGTTTGCTTTCTAAACTTCTATTGAAATACACTGATAATAATGTAATATATTGCGAGTTCAAATGTAGGGTAACCTGCACAACAATGTGCATACCGGGCTACTACATTACTACAACAACCCGACAAAAATTGCTAAATAAATGCCCAGGCGTAGTTCGGAACTACGTCAATCCTCTCATCGGTGTACTGCAATGCTGGAATATGATACGAATTGTCGCTGTCCTGTTTCTGATCCTGTTGGCCCGGCAATTGCGTGCCCAGAATACGATCGGTTTGCCCGAGGTTGTGAACTATTCCAAGCAAACCTACCATGCCGGAACCCAGAACTGGGCAATCCGCCAGGGCCGGAATGGTATGATGTATTTTGCCAACAATGAGGGGCTGCTCACTTTCGACGGCATTTACTGGCGCACTTATCCATTACCCAATAAAACGAAGGTCCGCTCGCTGGAAATAGGGGCGGATAACCGCATTTACATTGGAGGTGAGAACGAATTCGGCTATTTCACGCCCGACCAGCGCGGGGTTTTGCATTATGTATCCCTGCGCAATCTCGTACACGAGCGCGACCGCGGTTTTGCCGATATCTGGAATGTGGCCGTGTTGAACGGCAGCGTCTTTTTCAGGGCCAGTAACCGCATTTTCGTGTATGAAGACAATGCTGTGAGTGTGTTCAACGGCGGTTCGCATTGGCGCTTTATGGGCGTTTGCAATGGCATTGCGGTGGCGCAGGACGCGGCGAGCGGCCTGCTGCGTTACGATAACGGCCGGTGGATTCCCTGGATTACGGCGGGGGAGCTGCCGGCCGAATACCTTACAACAGGCCTGCTGCCGTTGGATAAGGAAACCTCCCTGCTCGTTACGATGGACGCGGGAATCTTTCGGCTCTCGGGTGAGCGTGCTACACGCCTGCAATCCGCATTCATCGATCGGGTTAAAAGCGAACGGGTCTATGCGGCAACACGGGTGAACGACAAGCTGATCGCCCTGGCAACGAGCCTTGGAGGATGCTATATCGTCACCAATGAAGGGGAGTTCGTACACCGCTTCGCCCGCGCCGATGGTTTGCAGAACAACAACGTACTCAGTGTTTTCCGTGATCAGGACAAAAATCTTTGGTTGGGACTCGATAACGGCATCGACTTTATCGCTTACGACAATGCCATCAAAACCATGTACCCGGCCGTAACCAAAGATGAAGCGGGCTACGCATCGGTGATTCACAAAGGCCACCTGTATCTGGGTACTTCCAACGGCCTGTATTCGGTGGCAGTGGAGCATTTTGATGATCTGAGTTATGTGAAAGGCACATTCAGTTTTGTGGAGCACTCGCGCGGGCAGGTGTGGGGGTTGTCCGAAATTAATGGGAAATTGCTGATGGCGCACCACGAGGGCATTTTTGAGGTGGAGGGTAACCAGGCTCGGCCCATCGAAAAGCGGAACGGCTTCTGGGGCTTTTTACCGCTTTCGCGGATCTATCCGGTCAAAAAGGTCGCAGTAGGGAACTACAACGGGGTCAATTTCCTGGAATACGACGGGCATTCTTTCCGGCCTTCCGGCGCGGTTGCGGGATTCGACGTGGCCTCGCGCTTCCTGTGTGCGGACGTGCGCGAGGAGAACGTGATCTGGACATCGCATCCTTATCGCGGGGTATACAAGGTCACGATCTCAGATAATGGAAGGTCTCGGGCGCGTTTGTATACGCACAAGGACGGCCTGCCGCTTTCGCTGAATAACAATTATATATATAAAGTTAAAAATAAGATCCTGGTAGCCACCGAAAAAGGTATCTACGAGTACAATGCGGCGGCCGACCGGTTTCTGTCATCGGGGTATTATAATACCATATTTAAGAATCCGGGCGTGCGCTATCTGAAAGAAGATCAGTCAGGTAACGTCTGGTTTGTACGGGGAAAGGAGCTGGGGGTAGTGGATATGAGCAGCGGTAATCCGAAGATCATTTTCCTTCCTGAAATCAACCAGAAAATGGTCTCGGGCTTTGAATACATTCACCCGTTAAATGAAGAAAACATCCTGATAGGCGGCGAAAAGGGCATTTACCATATCAATTACAAAAAATACAAGCAGAACAAGAGCCATATCAATGTGCAGATTAGCGCAATGCGCTCTTTTGGCACCGATTCGCTGCTTTTCGGCGGGTATTTCGGAGAGATCAATGAATTGCAAAAACAATCCGACGATCAGGTGCCGCGCATTGCAAACCGCTTGAATTCAGTGGGGTTTGAGTTTTCATCGACGCTGTTCAGCCAGCAATCCAGCATCGAATACGCCTACTTTCTGGAAGGTTTTGATAGTAACTGGTCGAGTTGGTCGGCACGAAGCTCGAAAGAATACACGCATTTGCCACCAGGCCATTACACCTTCAAAGTGAAAGCACGTAATAATTTCGGTAGCGAATCGGAAATAGCGGGCTATTCATTCATGATCCTCCCGCCATGGTACCAGACGATCTGGGCATACCTGGGTTATGGACTGCTGATTCTCGGATTGGTCTGGCTATCCTACAAGTGGCAGGAAAAACGTTTTTTGCAGCAGCAGCAAAAACATTTGGAAGAACAAAAAAGACTGCAATACCTGCATCAGCTTGAACTTGAAAAGAGCGAAAAGGAGATCATCAAACTTAAAAACGAGAAGCTGGAAGCCGAAATCTTGCACAAAAACACTGACCTGGCAACCTCAGCTATGCATTTGGTACAAAAAGCTGAATTACTTTCCAAGCTCAAAACGGATCTGGTCAAAATCACCAAAAGTGCAGAAGATGACAAGATTAACGATGATCTCAAAAAGATGATCAAGGTCGTGGGCGATGAGAATAAAGTCGATAAAGACTGGGGCCAATTCTCCAAGCATTTCGATAGTGTACACAGTAATTTCCTAATCGTATTGAAGGAAAAGTACCCCAACCTTACAGCCAATGAGTTGAAAATGAGTGCCTATTTACGCATGAACCTGTCGAGTAAGGAAATAGCGCAGCTTATGAACATTTCGCTCAGGGGCGTGGAGGTGAGCCGCTACCGGCTGCGCAAGAAGTTGCAGCTCCCCACTGAGGTGAATATGTTCAATTTTTTCCTCGGGTTTCATGTGGACGAGTCAAAAGAAAAGGCTTAGAGCAAAGCTCCAAGCCTTTCTGATCTGGGTACGGAACAGCTACCTTGTCCCGCCCCATTCTTTACTCTGCTCGATTTTCGTGTTTTCTAGTTCCAGCAAAGGAATAGGAAGAATTTCATGCTTGCCCGCTACGAACCCTTTCGGTCCGAGCACGGCAGCCGCATCGCCCCAGCGTACGAGGTCCATCCAGCGGTGGCCTTCGCCTGCGAGTTCAAGACGGCGCTCTTTTTTGATGTTTTCAAATGTCGCTGCCACCGGCTTCAGACCTACACGGGCGCGCACCGCGTTCAGGAGCGCTGCTGCGCGGGTGAGGTCGCCCGACCCGCGTACGAGGGCTTCGGCTTCCAGCAAATAAGTGTCGGCCAGGCGCGTATCGTACATGTTTTGCGGGAAGTTCAGCTCAGGTGCACCGGCGCCTGTCCAGCGGTCGGACTGGCGACCTGCGAATTTTTCCAGGAAATAGCCCGTGTTCATATAACCTTTCTCATAGGCCACCGCCCCTGCCTTTTCGAGGCTATCGAGGTTAGCTATGGTCGCTTTGTAACGCGGATCGAAGTGAATCGCTTCGAACAGCGAGGGCGTAACCGGCAGGAAGCTCCATCCCGAAACATAGTCGGGCGCGGCGTCCGACTTGCGATTATAGCCACGCGGGCCGGTGATGATGTTCATCACATTCCCCTCGGTACACGATACGCAGCTCCATCCTCCGGCAGAAGTGTTGGTATAGGAAAGTTCAAAAATAGATTCGCTG
Organism: Dyadobacter sp. 22481; assembly: GCF_052044875.1. Taxonomy (NCBI): domain Bacteria; kingdom Pseudomonadati; phylum Bacteroidota; class Cytophagia; order Cytophagales; family Spirosomataceae; genus Dyadobacter; species Dyadobacter sp. 22481. The sequence continues at coordinate 2,201,668 of NZ_JBQENV010000001.1, read as the reverse complement.
TTGAACTTGTTCTTCGTTTTGAAAAGGTCGTCGAAATTGTCTAGCAGCTTGTAGCCATAGGTGTTATTGCCGCCCGGTGTTCCATTCACTTTTGCCAGTTCCTGCGCTGCCTGGGCGAATTTGTTTTGATACAAATACACTTTACCCAAAATAGCATGCGCCGCTCCTTGTCCTGCACGGCCAGCTTCCGTGGCTACATTGATAGTTACCGGAAGATCAGCGACTGACTCCGATAAATCTTTCTCGATCTGCGCGTAAACTTCCGCCGGCGCTGCTTGCAGCACCTCGTACATCTCCTGCGTGGAAATGGTGCGCGTAAATAGCGGAACGTTTTTGAACAGCCTCACCAGCTCAAAATAGAAATACCCGCGCAGGAACTTCGCTTCGGCTGTGTAGCGCTTTTTGAGCGTTTCATCCATCGGCACCCCAGGGAGTTTTTCGAGAATGGCATTCGCGCGGAAAACGCCCGAGAAGCCTTTTCTCCAAAGTTCTCCCTGTGGTCCGGTGGTTGGGTTCAGGGTATAGTTGGAAATGACCTGGAAATCCATGATGTCGCTCGGGCCGCCGCCGCCTGCGAAATGGTCATCGGAAGCCGCATTCATCGTAGCGATGGTGGAAACGTAGCCGTTACCCTGCCAGCCAACCACATCATACGCTGCCACAAGGCCATTGAATGCCTCTTCCTGATTGCGGTAATAGTTCGCCTCGAGGTTCAGCCCCTTGGGTTTCACGTCGAGGAAGCTGTCCGAGCAGGACATGAGCTGCAAACCGGCGGTAAATGCCAGGGCAGTCACGAATTTGTTATATCTCAATTTCATCTTATTCGTATTAATCAATTAAAAACCAATGTTCAAACCTACCATGAAGGAGCGCGCCTGGGGATAAATGCCCTTGTCGATGCTCAGTACACTTCCGCCGATCTCCGGGTCATAGCCGGTGTATTTGGTGAGGGTAAACAGGTTCTGGCTCATTATATACACACGTGCCTTTTTCATCGCTACCTTGCTGATCAGCGCTGGCGGCAGCGAGTAGCCAATTTGCAGCGTCTTCAGTCGGAAGAAGTCGCCTTTTTCCAGGTAGAAACTTGACGGGTTCTGGAAATTCTTGTTCGGATCACCGTTCACGATGCGGGGAAAAGTGGTGGAAGTACCCGGGCCTGTCCAGCGGTCGAGGGCGTCGGTTTGCCAGTTCGCATTGGCGATATCCAGGCGGCGTAGGCCCTGGAAAATCTGGTTACCGGCGACGCCTTGCCCGAATACCACAATGTCGAAGCCCTTGTAGGCAGCATTCAAAGTCAAGCCATAATTCCATTTCGGCGTAGGATTGCCGATGAATGTGCGGTCGGTTTCAGTAATCGTACCGTCGCCGTTCAAGTCCTGCCATTTGAAATCGCCTGGCTTGGCATTGGGCTGGATTTTCTTTCCTTCTGCAGAAACATGTGCATCCACTTCTTCCTGCGTCTGGAAAATGCCCTGATTTACATAACCAAAGAAAGAACCGATCGGCTGTCCAACTTGGGTGCGCGTAATCGGGGGCGCTCCCTGAAAGCTTGCGCCGCCCGACAAATACTGCACACCATTACCTAGGTTTGTTACTTGGTTCTTGATATAAGAAACGTTTCCGTTGACGGAGAAATCAACCTCTCCAAGGCGCTTGCGGAAACCCAGCTCCAATTCTACACCCGTATTTTCCATGTCGGCAATGTTGGCTGCCGGGTTTGAGATAGCGCCAACGTAGCCCGGAATGCGCGGATTTTGCAAAATATCCTTGGTGGCTTTCTTAAACCATTCAAAGGTCACACTCACATTATTGAAGATCGTCGCGTCGAAACCGATGTTGGTCTGGCTGGTCTGTTCCCATTTCAAATCCGGGTTGGCAGGTGCATTGGGACTGTAACCGATAATGTAGCTGCCGGAGGTACCAATGGTATAGTTACGTCCACTGCCAATGGTGGACAGGTAAGCGAAATCGCCGATACCGTCGTTACCCACCACGCCGTAGCCTCCACGGAATTTCAGGAAGTTGACCGCATTGTTGGTCGGGAAGAAAGCCTCGCGCGAAAGCACCCAGCCCAGCGAAAATGACGGGAACACACCGTACTTATGGTTCGAACCAAAGCGCGAAGAGCCATCGCGGCGTACCAGGGCCTGTAAGAGGTATTTCTCGTCATAATCATAGTTCACGCGGGCGAAAAGCGAGCTTACTGTGTGTTTCGCGCCTTCGGAACCGTCGGAATTACGCTGGTCGGCGGGTACTTTAAAGTTCAGGGAGGCGTCGTCGAAGTTATCGGCCGGCACGTTGAAAAACGTGACGCTGGTCATGCGGGTGTTGTTGTCCAGGTAAGCGCCTTGCCCAAGTAACACATTTACATTATGCAGGCCGAACGGGCGGGTGTAGGAGATCGTGTTTTCCAGGTTGTAGTCCAAACGACGGTTGTTGGTGCGGTTGAAGCTCGTCTGCGAGGTCACCGAAGCTGCATTGAGCCACGAAACTGGGTTGAAGCTCTCGTTGCCCCAAAACGCCAGCTTGCTGCCCAGGGTCGATTTCAATTGAAGGCCCTTAACCGGCTCGGCCATCAGGTAAGCGTTGCCTACGATATTATCCGACCAGCTGTAATTTCCCAAACGGGTTTGTATATACGCGAGCGGATTGCTCATCTCCTGGCCGACGGCCTGAGAAATACCGTATGGATTGCCATTCGCATCGCGGCGGATGCCCTTGTTGGTATAAGGAGCCGCATTAGCTACCGCCGGATCGGTGATCACAGCCGGTGTGATAGGGTCAAGGTTAATGGCAGAGCTCAGCGGGCCACCGAATTCACTGTTGGTATTGCCCAATCCCACCGATTTATCATGTGCGTAACCCAGATTCTGGCCGAATGTGAGCCATTTTGCCAGTTTATGCTCTGAGTTGAGACGAATGCTCGTTCTATTGTATTTGGAAATATCGGTCGCAACAATTCCTTCCTGGTTGAGGTAACCCAATGAAAGATAGAAGGTTGATTTCTCCGATCCGCCACTGACGCTCAGTTCGTGGTTCTGGCGTTTGGCACTCTTGTTGAAGATCAGAGATTGCCAGTCGGTGCCCTTGCCGAACGACGCCGGATTAGCATATGGCGCCGTCTGACCGGCATTGACAGCCGCTTCGTTGCGGATTGTGGCATATTGGGTCGCGTCCAGCAGGTCAAGTTTCCGGGCCGGGCCCTGTACACCGATGAAGCCATTGTAATTCACGCGAATGCCGCCTGCTTTCCCTTTTTTAGTGGTAACCAAAATTACACCGGCAGCAGCCCGTGCACCGTAAATAGCCTGGGAAGCAGCATCTTTCAATACTTCGATCGACTCAATGTCGGACTGGTTCAAATAACCAATCCCGCCATTGTCGACTACAACCCCATCCACCACATAGAGAGGATCGTTGTTGTTGAGCGTTGTGATGCCCCGCACGCGCACGGTCGCGGCCGAGCCGGGTTGTCCGGAGTTCGAAGCGATTGTAAGGCCGGATGTCCGGCCTTGCAACGCTTCTTCCAGTCGGTTAATCGGCATTGATTGTAAGTCGGAAGCTTTTACGCTCGAAATAGCTCCGGTTACCACGCTTTTCTTCTGCGCGCCGTAACCCACTACCACGACTTCGTTAAGATTATCGATCGATTCTTCGAGTTCGAAATTGATTTCGGATTGGTTGCCCACGGTGACTTTCCGGGTGATCATTCCGATGAAACTCGCTACAAGGACGGAGTTGGGCTGCACCTCGATCGAGTAATTACCGGTTGCATCGGTGATCGTCGCATAGTTGGTGCCTTCTACTACCACCGTAGCGCCTACCAGCTCTTCCCCCTTCGTTTTGACCGACACCTTGCCCTTGACGACCCGGCTTTGGGCAACGGCGGTCTGTACAAGGCCATATAGCATCAGCACACTACATAATAGTACAAATTTTTTGCTCATAAATATTAGTATTAAAATTTAGTAGATCTGGCAAATGAACTTTGCCCAATTAATTATTGAAAAAGTAATACTCGCGTACTGCCGACAAAGGTATAGGCGCAAAGAGGCAGCGGGGTAGCAATGCATTACTACATTACTACCTCATATTGCACAAGTCAAATGTATTCACGGAAAAATCACCCCTACATTACTACTACAATGAGGGTCTGGCTGGTTATTTATTAGCAAGAAGTAGGAGGATTTTGATTTAGCCAGTGTCGCCATCCGTTCTTCCAATCACTTCTTCCAGGTCGATTCCCTCGCCCAAAACGGGTTTAAAGAGGTCGCCTTCAAGCTGGATCCGCTCTATCGCATTGTAAATTGTAAAGTCTTTCAGTTGAAGTCCTTTCTTCACCTCATCCCAATGCAGGGGCATCGAAACAGTCGCGCCGGGTTTCGGGCGGACCGAGTAGGGAGCGGCGAGCGTCGCTTTGGGCCTGTTTTGCAGGTAGTCGATGTAAAGCTTGCCTTTGCGGTTTTTTGTGAGTCGCTCCACGCTGGTGAAATCCGGGAGTTGGTGCTGTATCTGCCCGGCCACCCATTCGGCGAAGAGCTGGCATTGATCGTAGCTGTATCGGGCACCGAGTGGAATGTAAATATGCAGACCCGTGGAGCCGGAGGTTTTGCAGTAGGAGGGAACATTTAAAGAATCCAGCAAGCCTTTGATTGCCTGCGCGGTTTCGATCACCTGTTCGAAGGTGTTGGTCGCGTCCGGGTCGAGGTCGAGCAGGCACCAATCGGGATTGTCGGGGGTTTCGATGCGGCTGTTCCAGGGATTTACGTCTATGGCGCCGAGGTTAGCCATGTAGAGCAGCGTGGCCTCATCGTTGCAGAGCATGAAGTTCTTGTTCTCGCCTTGGGATATGTAAGGTGTGGTTTTGATCCAGTCGGGTACCTTTCCGGTAAAGTCTTTCTGGTAAAAGCTTTTACCCTGGATGCCGTTGGGAAAACGGTTGAGCGAAAGCGGCCGGTTTTCGAGATAGGGCAAAATGAATGGTGCGACCTGGTAGTAATAGTTGATCAGCTCACTTTTGTGAATCTTATCATCGGGCCAGTAGAGTTTCTTCAAATTTGAAAATTTGACCTCATGCCCATTAATTTTCCGTACCTGGGTTTCTTCTTTCGGGTTTAAAAGTGTCTTTCTTTTCGCTTTGGCGGGTTTTTTAATAATTTTCTCCGTGTCGTGATCTGCTTCGTCGACAACTTCATCGGTTGATTTTTCTACTTCCCGCACCACGTCTTTCGCCGACTTGTCCTCCCGCATTCCCTCGAACGACGGATGCCTGAACACTCCGTCGGCTGTGATTTCGGCAAAGCTGATCTCGCAAACCAATTCAGGTTTAAGCCAGGTCGCATTCGCGTGCGGCGGGTTTGGGCGAAAACGCGAGGGTTTGTTATAGTCGGGCGTTTCTTTAAACGGGCTCTTCTTGGTAACCAACGGCTTAAAAAGCGCCATCATCTCCTTTTGCTGCTTCTCTTTGAACCCGGTACCGACCTTACCCACATAATGCAGCTCGCCGTGTTCGTAAGCCGCTAGCAGCAAGGCGCTGAAAAGCTTGGAGGAGCCTTCGTTGAGTGTATAGCCTGCGATAATGACCTCCTGCCGCTTGTTGATCTTGATTTTCAGCCAGTCGCGCGTGCGGATGCCAGGGTAGTATTCGCTGTCTGATTTTTTAGCAATAACGCCTTCCAGGCCCATTTTTTGGGCTGCCTCGAAGAATGCGTTACCCTCTGACGACACGCTGTAACCAAGTTGTACCGGGCTATTTTCGTCCACAATGCTTTGCAAAATGGCTTTCCGTTCCGTTAACGGCAAATGAATGAGGCTCTTGCCTTCCAGCCAGAGAATATCGAATGCATAGTAGACCAGTTCGCCATCGGCCTCGCTCCGCCAGTTTTGTAATGCATTGAAATCCGATAATCCTTTCTCGTTGATCACGACAATTTCTCCGTCTATCACGCCATTGATTTTCCAATCCTGCAATTGCTGGTAAATGGGGTAAAACTTGTCATTAAAGGATTTTTTGTTCCGCGACCGCAAGTTGGCCTGTCCTTGATTGAGGTAAGCCAAGGCGCGGTAACCGTCCCATTTCACCTCATATTCCCAGCCTGGATCATCAAACGGCCTGTCGACCAGTGTAGCGAGCATCGGTTGCAGGTCATCGGGGAAGCTTTGCTTTTTTCCCTTTTTCAGAATCGCCGCTACGTCGAAGTCCGGGCTTTTTTTTTCTGCCGCGGCTTCTTCTGCCGGATCTTTGGCCTCGGTTTTGGGCGCTTTGGACTTGGCTGAACCTTTTGTCTCGGCAGATTTCTTCTCTTCGTGATTGCTTTCCCAAACGGCATCGCCATCCTTTTCAATACCCTGCAAGGTCCTTCGCGTCACGGCCGACCGGTCCTTTTGGGTAATATCATCTTCGGAGGCGAATTTATCGCGGTGCTTAATGAGAAGCCACGCGTTTTCTTCCATGCCTTTGGTTTTCACCAATGCATATTCTCCCTTAACCTTCTTGCCATTGAGCCGCACCTTCAGAGAGCCTGAATGCAGTTCTTTAAGCGCAAGTTTCTCCCTGGCTTTTTTGCCTTCGACTGCTCTCAGCTTGCCATCTACTTCTTCCAACGGCTCATAAGTGCCAAAATCCCAGACCATTACTGTTCCGGCGCCATAATTCCCTTCTGGAATGATGCCTTCAAAATCCTTGTAGTCATATGGATGATCTTCGACCATCATCGCCAGCCGTTTCACCGACGGATCGGTAGAAGGTCCTTTGGGCACCGCCCAGCTTTTGAGCACGCCGCCCATTTCCAGTCTGAAATCGTAATGCAGACGGGACGCATCATGTTTCTGGATTACGAAAATAAGCTCGCTATTGTCCGCTTTGCCGCCTTTGGGCTCCGGAGTTTTGTCGAAGGTGCGTTTCTCGTTGTATTTGGTAAGGCTCATGATTTTGAAAGTGTGAGTGAGTAAATGAGTGAATGATTGAATGACCGAATGAGCTGCCGTGGAACGGGGATGGGTGAGCAAGGCCGCAGCAGATCCGCGTAACTATTCATTCATTCGGTCATTCATTACATTTCAAGTCGCCATTTCGTGGATTTTCGCATCTATCAGTCCTTGCAATTTTTTGGCGTTAGTCAGGGCGTGCCCGCCGACGTCGTTATTAAAGAATGCCCAGACTTCATGCCCGTTGTCAGCCCAAGCGGCAAACTTTTCGGCGTAATCTTCCAGGACGTCGTCGGAATAGGATGAGCTGTATAACGACTCCGGGCCGTGGAAGCGCAGGTAAATATCCCTGGCGGTGATTTCTTCGTGGTAGGGGAACTGGTCGGCTTGTGAGAAAACAAGGGTAATGCCGTGTTTCTTCATTAAACTAATACTTTCTTCGGAAAACCAAGACGGATGCCGCACTTCGAGTGCAAAGCGGAAACCTTCGTACCGGTCCGTCTCTTCATAAAACATCTCGGCCACTTCCGTATGAAACCGGGAGTTTGCGGGCAGTTGAATGAGGATCGGGCCGAGATGCTCTTTAAACGGACTAAAAATATTGAAAAACCGCTCCAATGGTTCCTGCGCGTCACGTAGCTTCTTCAAATGGCTGAGATACCGGCTCATTTTGGGGCAAAAGACAAAATCTGCCGGCACCATATCGGTCCATTTCGCCACTATTTCCTTCGTTGGCAACTTATAAAAGCTGTTGTTGATCTCTGAAACGGGGAAATGTCGGGCATAAAACGAAAGGTATTCCGCAGGTTTTACATTCCCGGGATAGAAAATGCCTTTCCAGTGTTTGTAACTCCACCCGGATGTGCCGATGTGTATCTTTTGCTCCACTTTCATTATCAGTTCGTTGTGGAGCGATAAAGAGCAATAATCGTACCGAAGAATAAACAGTGGCGCCCGTATGATAACGGGAATGGTTTTTGAATTTTAGATACCCAATCAAAACAGAAACCAATGGCAGTTAGCGATATTCCAGGGATCGATATCCTTGGCGACCAGGAAGAAACGCTGGGCACAGCCGAGGACCTTCGTGAAGAGGTAGTGCTCGACACGATGCAGTATGAAATTGTAGGCAGCATGGTAAAAATCGAATTTGAAACCTCGCTTGGCCTGTGTACAGGGCATTATCTGTCGTCGGAGCTAGGGCATGAGGAGATCAATCTCGAAGCGGAGTCATTCGACCGCTTGCGGAAGTTATTCCCTGCCTGCAACGGTGCATTCGTGCATCCGCACAACCGCGATTGGGTGGAGGTAAGCCTGGCGGAGCTCACCGGTGCGCTGCCGGAGTACAAGATTTACACGCGGGTGGTGACAGGCGGAATCGTATAAAGGAGGGATTTCGTTGTGCATTCGGAAGGTTCGCGCGAAAAAGTCCGCGTTTATTTCGAAATTGGCCTGTTAACTCACACCTTACCGCGTTCGCTCATGAAGGATATCAGTGTTCAGGATTTGCTCGCCATCGAGGTTTTCAAGGATGTCCCTGAAAGCCAGCTGGAATGGATGATCGATCGCAGCCAGCATTATGAATTGCAGGAGGGCGATATGATGATCAGGCCGGGAGAGCCGCTGGTGGGCACGCACGTCATTTTTTCGGGCCGGATAGAGCTGTACCGGCTTCAAAACAATACCAAACAGATCATCGCCGAACTGCTGCCAGGTACCGTGACAGGCATTCTGCCGTTTTCGCGGGGAAAAATGGCCATTGCTTACGGGGTTTGCTTGGAAACCGCTCAGTTGATGACCTTTCCCAAAGAGTTGTTGCGGGAGCTAGTGACGTCGCATTATGAACTTACACAGGCGCTGGTAATCGTGATGACGTCACGCGTGCGGGAGTTTACCGAGCTCGAACAGCAGAATGAGAAGATGATGGCCCTTGGAAAGCTGTCGGCAGGGCTGGCGCATGAGCTGAACAACCCCGCAGCGGCTATCGTGCGGAGTTCGGCTTCGTTGAAGGAGCATTTGCTGATGCAGCCCGATTCGTTCAAATCGCTGCTTTCGATCCATTTGTCGCACCAGGAGATCGATCTACTCAATGATAAAATGGTAAGCCTGCTGAACAACACCGCGCGCCCGGTGTTGTCGATGATGAAGCGCTCCGAAAAAGAGGATGAAATACTCGACTGGCTCGATCAGAACAATATCGACGGCTGCGAAGATATCGCCGATAACCTGGTGGAGTTCGGAGTAGGGGAGGACGACCTGGAAGACCTGAAAGGGAAGATCAATCACGACGATCTTTCGCCCGTGCTGACCTGGATCAATAACAGCCTGACGACCGAGCGCATGGTAGCGGATATCCAGGAGGCGTCCAAACGCATTGCTGAACTCGTAGGTTCTGTCAAAACCTTTACACATATGGATCGGGGGGGCGAGCGTGAGTTCGTAGACATTCATGTGGGTATTCGCAACACGCTCATTATGCTGAATTACAAGTTAAAAAAAGGTAATATCAAGGTGGTAGAGGATTTTGATCTGACGCTGCCGCCTGTCAAAGCGATGGTGGGCGAGCTGAACCAGGTATGGACAAACCTGATCGACAATGCCGTAGACGCGCTTGAAAATCAGGCTGATCCGGAGCTGACCGTTATCACACGCCGTGACAAGGACTTTGTGAAGGTAACGATTTGCGATAATGGCCCCGGCGTACCGGCAGAGATACGTTCCAAGATTTTCGACCCGTTTTTTACGACCAAATCGGTTGGAAAAGGCACGGGCCTTGGTCTCGACGTAGTGAACCGGATTGTACGCCAGCACCGCGGGACGGTGACGTTGCATTCTCAACCCGGGCGTACCGAGTTTGAGGTTTGTTTCCCGTTTAATGGCTAATTTTAATTCTCAACCAACTCTTAATAGAAGCTCCTATGGCTTTGCCCATTATATTTTCGATTGACGATGATCCGCAGGTGCTCCGTGCAATTAGCCGTGACCTGAAATCCCATTACCGAGAAAAATACAAGATTTTGAGCACAACTTCCGTGGCCGAAGCGATGGAGAGCCTGCTGGAACTGCAGAATCGTGGCGACGAGGTAGCCATGTTTATTTCCGACCAGCGTATGCCTGAAATGCAGGGTGTGGATTTCCTTCAAAAGGTCATGAAAATGTTTCCTTTTGCCAAGAGGGTGCTGCTGACGGCCTATTCGGATACCGAGGCGGCTATTAAGGCCATCAACGACGTGCAGCTCGATTATTACCTGATGAAACCCTGGGACCCGCCGGAAGAAAAGCTTTATCCGGCTATCGACGAGCTGCTCCGGGACTGGCAGGGCAATTACCGTCCCGAGTTCAAGGGTATTAAAGTGATAGGTTATCAATTCTCGCCCAAAGCGCACGAAATCAAGGACTTTCTGGCCGGTAATCTGGTGCCATACCTATGGCTCGATGCCGAATCGAATGAGACCGGCAGGCAGATTTCAAAAAGCAATAGCCTCTGCCCGGTGGATTTTCCGGTGGTAATCTTCGAGGATGGCTCTTTGCTGAAAACACCTTCGCTGATTGATATTGCGGGGCGCATAGGCCTGAATCCCAAGACAAAACAACAGATCTACGATGTAGTGATCATCGGGGCGGGACCAGCCGGTTTAGCGGCGTCGGTATATGGCGCTTCGGAAGGTTTAAGTACTTTATTAATTGAACGGAAAGCGCCTGGGGGCCAGGCTGGTACCAGTTCGAGGATCGAGAATTACCTTGGCTTTCCAACGGGCCTGAGCGGGGCGGAGCTCACCCGCCGGGCGATCACGCAGGCGACGCGTTTCGGAACCGAGTTCCTTTCGCCGCAGTTTGTAAAGGAGATTAAATTAAAGGATAAATATAAAACGGTGGTTCTCGGCGATGGTAGCGAGATAAATGCTAAGGCAGTAGTGATTACGACGGGCGTCGATTACCGCAAGCTTGAAACGAAAGGCATAGAGGATTTTACCGGAAAGGGTATCTACTATGGTGCGGCAAGCACAGAAGCCAGTTCATGCGGCAATAAGGATGTGTATGTGCTTGGTGGAGGGAATTCCGCCGGGCAGGCGGCAATGTACCTGTCTAAATTTGCCCGCAATGTCTACATTTTGGTCAGGCGAAACGATCTCACGTCGTCGATGTCGTCATATCTGATCGATCAGATCGCAGGCACGGACAATATAGCCGTTTTGGGTTGTACAGAGATTGTGGAGGCGCAGGGCGACGGGCATCTTGAAAACCTAAAATTGGTCGATTTGAATACTAATGAGGAACGAATCGTTCCGGCTGACGCGCTGTTTATTTTCATTGGTGCGAAGCCTTACACCGAATGGGTAGGCCTTGAAATCATTAAGAATAAGAAAGGTTTCATCGAGACGGGGCGTGAAATGAAAAATTACGAGAATTTCAAAGAAGTATGGAAGGCCGATCGGGATCCGTATCTGCTTGAAACAAGCTCGCCGGGTATTTTTGCTGCGGGTGACGTGCGTGCAGGCGCGATGAACCGCGTTACGTCGGCAGTGGGCGAGGGATCGATGTCCATCAGTTTTGTTCACCAATATTTAAGCGAAGTGTAATGGCTCAGATTTGTAAGCATATCGAAGATATTCAGCAGATTAAGGTCGCCGGCGAGCTGGTTTGCGAAGAATGTAAAAAAGTAGACGGATGGTGGGTGCATTTACGTACCTGCCAGACCTGCGGCGCCACCCTTTGCTGCGACAGCTCGCCCGCCAAGCACATGACTAAGCATTTCCATCACACCGGACACCCCGTAGCCTCGTCTGCTGAGCCAGGGGAGAAGTGGTTGTGGTGCTACGCAGATGAAGTGTTTGTTGAATATCAGTAGTTAGTTTGGGAGGAAAGGGGAGATGTCATGCTTTCTTCCCTGTTTTGAATTTCGTAACTTTACCACATGACGAAATCAGCGACGATCGAACAGTTTTATAGGGACACTTCCATGCTGATTCCCGAGCAGGTTCAGAAGGAGGTGGGGCATTTTAATATTTTCAGGACGGACGAGTTGTATCGCGTGGCTGCGAAGAACAGGGTAATGCCGTACAATAGACGGGCATATTATAAAATAAGCCTGATCCTCGGGCGGAACAGGGCCGAATACGCCGATAAGGTGATCGATATCGAGCACAATGCGTTGCTTTTTGCTACGCCCCTGATTCCCTACCACTATGTGCCGCAGGACGAGAACCAGGCGGGCTTTTTCTGTATTTTCTCCGAAGACTTCCTTACGCAGGACAATAGCGGCGTCCGCCTGCGCGAGCTGCCGGTGTTTAAGCCGGGCGGTAACCCGATATTCTTTCTGAACGACCAGCAAATAGAGGATATCCGGTACATTTTCAGCAAGATGTTCCGGGAAATCGAATCGGATTACGCCTATAAATATGATTTGCTTCGAAATTATGTCATCGAACTGATCCATTTCGGGCAGAAGTTGCAGCCGGCGACCTCGCTTTTTAAAGAAACCAACGCTTACAAGCGCGTTTCGTCGCTCTTCATTGAGTTGCTCGAACGTCAGTTCCCGGTAGAGCCGCCGCACCAGAAGCTGAATCTTCGTTCGGCCAAGGATTATGCCGACCAGCTTTCTATCCACGTCAATTACCTCAACAAGGTATTAAAGGAAATAACGGGCAAAACCACCACCGAGCTTATTAGTGAGCGCATTATCAAGGAATCCAAAATCCTTTTAAAACACACCGACTGGAATGTGTCCGAAATCGCATACAGCCTTGGTTTTGAGGAGGCTTCACATTTCAACAACCTCTTCAAGAAGCATACTGCGCTAAGCCCGCGCACATTTCGGGCTTAGATTTGAATTTCGTAAGTTTTGATTTGAAGCTCGCAAATCCGGCTACGTAGCGCCTGGTACCTTTGTTCCATCAATTTTTACCAACAAAAAAGATGGAATCAGCAAGTAAAATAGCATTGGTTACCGGCGGCAGCCGCGGTTTAGGAAAAAACATGGCGCTCCGCCTGGCAGAGAAAGGGAACGATGTAATCGTTGTTTATCGCAGCAAGGAACAAGAGGCCGGAGAAGTGGTTGCGGCCATCGAGGCGCTCGGGCAGAAAGCGGCTGCCCTTCAATTGGATACCGCGGAAGTAAAATCTTTCGACGGCTTCTTTTCCAGACTTTCAGGTATTTTGAAAGATAAATGGAACCGTACGTCTTTTGATATTCTGGTAAATAATGCAGGAATCAGCCGTCCTTCGGCATTCTCTGAAACCAGTGAGCAGGATTTCGACGACCTGATGAATGTGCATTTCAAAGGCGTTTATTTCCTTTCGCAAAAGGCCTTGCCGCTGCTTGCGGACGGTGGGCGGATCGTGAACCTGTCCACAGGCCTCGCGCGCTTCTCTTCGCCCGGGTATGCGGCGTACGCATCCATGAAAGGGGCGATCGATACTTTAACACGCTATATGGCCAAAGAACTGGGAAGCAGGGGCATTACCGTGAATGCATTGGCGCCGGGGGCGATCTACACCGATTTCAATAGCGACTCGTTCGACAGCCACCCAGGTCTGACCGACTTCATCAGCAGCATTACCGCCCTGGGGCGCGTAGGAGAGCCCAACGACATTGGCGGCGTAGTGGCGTTCTTGTGTTCGGATGATGCGCGGTGGATTACCGGTCAGCGGATCGAAGTTTCGGGCGGAATGTTCCTCTGAAATAATGAAGCGGTTGTATTTGATAATACAACCGCTTTGTGTTTTGACCTCCCTTCGGCTACATTTTCTTCCCCGCAAGTTTCAAATGCACCTCGATACCCGGCTTAATGGACGCATCGTCCGGCAGACCGGGTTCTGTGGCATAGTTCATACCCCACAATGTGCGGTCGAACTGGGTAATCGCTTCCAATTTGAACGAATCGCCGTTCAAATCGATCCGGGCAGGGAAAGTGACCGGATTACTCTTTCCTAACAGTGTTAAATGACCTGTCACCTCAAAATTGGCACCTGAAACCACGCCTGGCCCGGTGCCCGAAAATGGCGCTACGCTCATAATTTCGAAGGTTACGTTTGGATGAAGCGCCATATTAAAGAAATCGGCGCTTTGCAGGTGGTGCACAAGCTGGTGTTTCAACTCGTCAGTAGGCAGGTTGAAATTGACGATCGACGAGAGCGGGAGGGAGAACGATCCGCTCTTCACTTTCCCGTTCTCGATCACAAGGCTGTTGCTCTCGACATCCATCGCGCCTTCATTAAAGTATCCTGTTTTGAGATACCCTTTCCATTCCGCTACGGATGTTTCGTCAAGGTGGTAGTTGGATGTGCTAATCGGCGCGTCGTGGTCGGTGCAGCTTGTAAATAGTGTGGCAAGTGTTAACAGTGTTAGAAATTGCTTTTTCATGGTTTGAATTGTTTTCATGGCTGACTGTGATTTCGATACAAAGCTAATGGCGTATCTGCTACCGGAGCCTACGCGGGACGGATCGAAAACTACGCGCGGCGGATTTTGTGAGATTCCGGCGCGGATTGGTATTGGGACCAATAATTGCGTTATTTGTGACCAGATTTCAGTTATTAATCCCCGGGCAATGTCAATTAAAGGACCCATTATTTCAATCGAGGACGACGCCGATGATCAGTTTCTAATCAAGAGCGTCATGGAGGAGCTTGACATACCCAACGAGCTTTTGTTTTTCAATAACGGCGTTGAAGCGCTGCTTTACCTCGAAACCACGCGTGACCAGCCTTTTCTGATCATTTGCGATATTAATATGCCGATTATGAACGGCCTGGAACTCCGTGAGCGGATCGATAAGAACGAGTATCTGCGGAAAAAATCGATTCCGTTTGTGTTTTTGAGCACGGCCGACAACCCCCTGATAATCGAAGCGGCGTACGACTCGACCATTCAGGGTTTTTTCAAGAAAGAAAACAGCTTCGGCGACCTTAAAACCAGGATCAGGGTCATTTACGATTACTGGGCATACTGCCTGCATCCCAACCATTATCTATAACCAGGGGTTTAAACCCCCGGCAATTGCGCATGAAGAAAGTACTGATCGTCGATGATGAAGAGAAACTGCGCGGGCTGATGGGCCGTGTGATCAGGCTAGAAGGCTTTGAAGTGATCGAAGCAGGTGACATTAAAACCGCCTGGAAAAAGCTGGACCAGTCGGATATCGATGTGGTGCTTTGCGATGTGAAACTGCCCGATGGCAACGGCGTGGATTTTTCGAAAGCATTGAGGGAGAAGTATCCGTTGCTGGAAGTGATCCTGCTTACCGCATACGGCAATATTCCTGATGGCGTGCAGGCCATCAAGAACGGCGCGTTCGATTACATTACCAAGGGCGACGATAACAACAGGATCATCCCGCTTTTGTATAAAGCCATTGAAAAAGCCGAGCTGAACCGCCGGGTGACTAGCCTGGAAAAACAACTCGGTGAAAGACGGTCGTTTGACACGATTATAGGTAAGTCCAGAAACTTGCAGGCCTGCATCGACCTCGCTCGCCGCGTAGCGCCTACGGACACGACGGTGCTGTTACTGGGTGAGACCGGCACGGGAAAGGAGGTTTTCGCCCAATCGATCCACCAGGCGAGCAACCGGGCCAAGAAATCGTTTGTGGCTATCAATTGCTCCGCATTTGGCAAAGATTTGCTCGAAAGCGAGATGTTCGGGCACAAAGCCGGTGCATTTACCGGAGCCATACGTGACAAAAAAGGCCTTTTCGAAGAAGCCAGTAACGGTACTATTTTCCTTGACGAAATAGGAGAACTCGCGCCGGAGTTGCAGGCGAAGCTATTACGCGTGCTCGAATCCGGGGAGTTTATCAAAATTGGGGAAACGCATCCTACCAGGGTAAATGTGCGGGTGATCGCCGCCACGCACCGGGATTTACCCAAACAAATAGCGGCAGGCGAGTTCCGCAGCGACTTGTTCTACAGGCTTTCCGTATTCCAGATCACACTGCCCGCATTGCGTGAACGCACGGCCGACATTGGCGCGCTGGCGGAAAGTTTTGCGGCCCAGTTTGCATTGAAAACCAACAAGAAGATCGCGTCGCTTTCACCGGATTTTATCAATGCATTGAAAAAAAATCCCTGGAACGGCAACATCCGCGAGCTTAAAAATGTGATCGAACGCAGCGTGATCCTTACCGACGGCCCTGTGCTGGATACGGAAAGTCTTCCGTTCGAAATGCAGCACCCGCGGCAGGAGGGCGGTCAAAACATGTCCGCATTCTCGCTGGCGAGCTCCGAAAAGCTGCATTTGCAAAAAGTCCTGAACTACACCAACGGCAACAAGGCCGAGGCCGCAAGGCTTCTGGAAATAGGTATTGCGACGCTCTACCGCAAGATCGACGAGTATAAACTATAACAAAGCGGCTCGCCCGACAGGGCTCGCCAATACAGCGTCGGGAGCAACCCACACACCAGTACCGGCATTTCCATTCTGATAAAAAAGCTTATCATTTTGATAGGCTTTTTTTATGCCCAAAAAATCATAATTAAATCATCTGGCTGTAAATCAATGCCTTGTTGTCTATTTAAGTCGACGGAACAAGAGTTGCTATATGCTGTAATGATTTTGTTATAAAAAATTTAAAAAGACAATGACAACACTCCTTCTCCTGGCAGTCGGCGCTTTAAGCTTCGGGCTGTTTTACAAAACTGTTCACTATTTCGAAAAGATCTGAAATCATGCTTGCGCTATTCATCATCTCGATCCTGGTCTTCGTGTACATGTGCTATGTGCTTGTGAAGCCTGAAAAATTTTAAAACACCCAATCCAATGAACACCGAATTATTTGGCATCATCGCATTGTTCATCGCTACGGTCGCATTGGCGGTACCGTTCGGCAAGTACATTGCGAAAGTATATGGAGGAGAAAAAACACTTCTCGACCCTGTTTTTGGCCCTTTGGAAAAAGGGTTCTATCGTTTGAGCGGCATTCGCCCAAACGTGGAAATGAACTGGAAACAGCATTTGTTTGCATTGCTGACGATCAATATGGTCTGGTTTTTCCTGGGCATGTTTGTATTGATGAACCAGGGGTGGCTTCCGCTTAACCCCGATGGCAACCCGTCGCAATCGCCTGACCTGGCATTCAATACCACTATTTCGTTCGTCGTCAACTGTAACCTGCAGCACTACTCCGGCGAAAGCGGCATGAGTTACCTCGGACAACTTTTCCTGATGTTCCTTCAGTTTGTCAGCGCAGGCACCGGTATGGCCGCGGCAGCCGTGGTGATCATCGCATTAAAGGAGCGTACGACCGAGAAACTGGGTAATTTCTATGATCTGATGGTGAAATCGTGCACGCGGATATTGCTGCCGGTTTCGTTTCTGGTCGCCCTCATATTGCTTGCCAACGGAACGCCAATGACTTTCGAAGGCAAGGATACCGTTTATTCAATGCAAGGCGATACGATCCGGGTTTCAACCGGTCCGGTGGCTGCGTTCGTGCCTATCAAGCACGTGGGTACCAACGGAGGCGGGTTCTTCGGCGCTAACTCCGCTCATCCGTTCGAAAACCCGAACTATGCCACCAACATGGTCGAAATGTTCTCGCAGATGATCATTCCACTGGCGATGATCTTTGCACTGGGTTATTATGTTAAAAGAAAAAGGCTGTCCTGGATGATTTTCGGCGTCATGACGCTTGGCTTCCTGCTGCTTACCATTCCTACGATTACCACCGAGCTGCACGGCAACCCGAAGATCGCGCAAATGCATGTGGATATGTCGTCCGGCGCCATGGAAGGGAAGGAGACAAGGTTCGGTACTACCGCCTCTGCATTTTGGAGTATAGCCACTACCGTTATCTCCACGGGCTCGATCAATTCCATGCACGATAGCTTTATGCCGGTCTCCGGCCTTACACAAATGCTGTCGATGATGACGAATGCATTTTATGGCGGCGCGGGCGCGGGAATTCTTAATTTTTACATATTTATCATCCTCGCAGTGTTTATCAGCGGTTTGATGGTCGGCCGTACGCCGGAGTTTATGGGTAAAAAGATCGAAGCCAGGGAAATGAAGATCGCCATGATCGTTGCTTTGCTGCATCCGCTACTGATCCTGGCCGCCACCGCATTAGGTGTTGCAATGCCCGAACTGACAGCCAGCACATTGAACAACCCAGGCTTCCACGGTTTCAGTGAAATGCTCTACGAATACACTTCCTCGGCGGCCAACAATGGCAGCGGTTTTGAAGGGTTAGGCGACAACACGCTCTGGTGGAACATTAGCTGCGGCATCGTACTCGTCCTCTCGCGGTTCATCCCGATCATCGGTCCGGTGGCCATTGCGGGCATTCTCGCATCCAAAAAACACGTTCCGGAGAGTGCAGGAACGCTTAAAACAGACACAGGTACCTTCGGTATCATGGTGTTTGCGGTAATTGTCATTATCACTGCATTATCATTCTTTCCCGCATTGACCCTCGGGCCTATTGCCGAATACTTTTCAATGCAATAATCAACTGAATAGCAGAAATGAAAGCTCAAAATACATCCCTTTTTCAGGGAGACCTCGTACGGGAGGCGCTGGCGCAATCCTTTGTGAAGCTCAATCCCCGCATTATGTTCCGTAACCCGGTGATGTTCACCGTCTGGATCGGCACGTTTGTCATGCTGATCGTCAATATCTGGGTAATTTCAGGTGAAAAAACGCAGGGGAGTCTGGTTTACAACCTGGTCATTTTCCTGATTCTGTTTCTTACGCTGCTGTTCGCCAACTTCGCGGAGGCCATTGCTGAGGCACGCGGTAAAGCCCAGGCCAACAGCTTGCGCAAAACCCGCGAAGAGACGCCCGCCAAATGGATCCAGGTTGTGGGTGATATGTACGTGAATGAAATCAAAGTGGTGCCATCATCCCAGCTGCGCAAAGGGCACATCTTCCTTTGTGAAACGGGCGACATTATCCCTACCGACGGAGAAATCATCGAAGGGCTGGCTACTATCGACGAAAGTGCAATCACCGGAGAGTCCGCACCGGTAATCCGTGAAGCAGGGGGCGACAAAAGCAGCGTCACCGGCGGTACCAAAGTGCTTTCCGATCGTATTAAAGTGAGGGTCACTACCGAGCCGGGGGAAAGTTTTCTGGACAAAATGATTGCACTCGTAGAGGGTGCCAGCCGCCAGAAAACACCGAACGAGATCGCATTGACGATCCTTCTGGCCGGTTTTACATTGGTATTTATCATCGTGTGCATCACATTGAAGCCATTCGGCGATTTCGCAAACACGCCGATTACCATCGCCGCATTCATTTCGCTGTTCGTCTGCCTGATCCCTACCACGATCGGCGGGTTGCTTTCTGCTATCGGTATTGCGGGAATGGACCGCGCATTACGCGCCAATGTGATCACCAAAAGTGGTAAAGCCGTGGAAACCGCCGGGGATATCGACACACTACTGCTCGATAAGACGGGTACCATCACCATCGGGAACCGTAAAGCCACCCATTTTTGGCCAGCCGAAGGTGTTGACAAGGGCTATTTCATCAAAGTGGCGGCATTGAGCTCCATCGCCGACGAAACGCCTGAGGGAAAATCAATTATAGAACTCGCTGATTTACAGCCAGATCAGCTGCGCGTCGAGAACCCGACTTTTATCGAGTTCACCGCTGAAACAAGAAGCTCGGGTGTCAATTTCCTGGACACCCGCATCCGAAAAGGGGCGTCCGATGCCATTCGTAAGCTGGCCGAGAAAGCAGGCAACGCATTTCCGGCCGATACCGCGGAGAAAGTAAGGGACATTTCCAGCAATGGCGGTACGCCGCTGGTAGTGGCTGAAAATGAGGCCGTCATAGGCGTGATCGAGTTGCAGGATATTATTAAACCGGGCATTCAGGAGCGTTTCGAGCGGTTGCGTAAAATGGGCGTCAAGACCGTGATGGTGACCGGCGACAACCCGCTGACAGCCAAATTTATCGCCGAGAAAGCCGGGGTAGACGACTATATCGCCGAAGCCCGGCCCGAGGATAAAATGAATTACATTAAAGCCGAGCAGCAGAAAGGCAAACTCGTAGCTATGATGGGCGACGGCACCAACGACGCGCCGGCCCTCGCGCAGGCAGATGTAGGCGTGGCCATGAACAGCGGTACCCAGGCCGCCAAGGAAGCCGGTAATATGGTCGACCTCGACAACGACCCGACCAAACTGATCGAAATCGTAGAAATCGGCAAGCAGTTGCTCATGACCCGTGGTACGCTCACGACATTCAGCATCGCCAACGACGTCGCCAAATACTTCGCCATTGTGCCCGCATTGTTCATCGCATCCATCCCGGCCCTGCAAGGCCTCAACATTATGCGCCTCCACACGCCTGAAAGCGCGATTTTGTCGGCGATCATTTTCAATGCGGTCATTATCCCGCTGCTGATTCCGCTGGCCTTGAAGGGCGTAGCCTATAAGCCAATCGGCGCGAGCGCATTGCTCAGACGCAATTTGCTGATTTATGGATTAGGGGGTGTACTGGTGCCTTTTGTGGGGATAAAGGCGATTGATTTACTAGTAAGTATTTGGTTCTAAGGTAAATGCACATTCGAGGATTTAAAATACAGAAACCATGAAACAACATATTCTCCCAGCGATCCGGTTGACAATCGTGACGCTGATATTCTTCTCAGGCGTGTATACGCTGGTGATTTTGGGCATTGCCCGGCTCTTTCCTAACCACGGCAAAGGAGAGATTGTCGAGCAAAATGGTAAACGGTATTATACCAATATCGGGCAATCGTTTACGGATGATAAGTACTTCAATTCACGGCCTTCGGCGGTGGGGTATAATGCGGCCGGTAGCGGTGGTAGCAACAAGGGGCCTTCTAATGAGGAGTATTTGGGTGTTGTGCAGGCGCGTATCGATACATTTCTGTTGCATAACCCGGGCGTGCAAAAGGCCGATATTCCGGTAGAACTGGTGACGGCGAGCGGCAGCGGATTGGACCCGGATATTTCCGAAAAAGCGGCGTTGGTGCAGCTGAAGCGGATTGCAAAGCTTCGTAACCTGCCGGAGCAGAAGCTCCAACAGCTTGTGAAAGAGCATATCGAGGGTCCCCTGCTGGGATTGTTCGGCCCGACGAAGATCAATGTCTTGAAACTGAACCTGGCGCTGGAAAACCTGCGCTGACCAGATAAGTATCATTGCACACAGCCCGTTTCCAGTGCCGTCGCAGCGGGCTGCGTTTCGTCTTACCGCGCGGCTATGATTGAACAGATTACCTTTTTTATGAAAACCTTGATTTTAAGTGCGCTTGCCATTGCCTGCATTTTACAAGCGAATGCCCAGGATTCTACCGTCGCTGTGGCCGGCAATGCGCCACCGTTCGCAGTGAGCGCCTATGTGGAGTCGTATTACTTGCAGGATTTCCGCAAAACCGATAGCCATACCATGCCCGGTTTCATTTACAACCATAGCAGGACCGGCGAGGTGAACCTGAACCTGGCTTTCCTTAAAGGCAGTTACACCGGCGACCGCGTGCGTGCGAACCTGGCCTTGGCAGCAGGTACTTACATGAATGCGAACTATGCCGCCGAGCCGGGCGTATTGAAAAATGTATTCGAGGCAAATGCCGGGGTGAAGATTTCCAAAAAACACAACCTATGGCTCGACGCTGGCATTATGCCGTCGCATATCGGCTTCGAGAGCGCAATCGGGAAAGATAACTGGGCTTTGACGCGTAGCTTAGTGGCAGAGAACACGCCCTATTTTGAAACCGGGTTGAAATTGGGATACACCACACAAGATACCAAATGGTACCTCTCGGCGATGTACCTCAATGGATGGCAACGCATTCAACGGCTGGATGGCAATTCGACGCCCGCATTCGGGACACAGGTTACCTTTAAGCCTAATGCGGCCGTAACTTTGAATTACAGCACATTTATCGGCAGCGACAAGGCCGACAGCACGCGACAAATGCGGTATTACCACAATATTTACGGTGTATTCCAATTGGGCGGCAAATGGGGCCTGACCACCGGTTTTGATATCGGCAGCGAGCAGAAAGCCAAGCACAGCAGCGCCTACAATATCGTTTACGTGCCGGTCATGATCCTGCGATTTTCACCTTCTTCCAAAATCAATATCGCAGCCAGAGGGGAATATTATCATGATCAAAACGGCATGATCATCGCCACAGGAACCGATAATGGCTTCCAGACTTTCGGCACGTCACTGAATTTCGACTATCAGATCACCCCGCAGGTAATTTGGCGGATCGAGGCGCGTAATCTTAGCAGCCGCGATGCGATATTTAGTGACAGGAGTCCCGAACTTTCCAAGAGTAAGACGTATCTCACCACTGCACTCACTTTCGCGCTCAACTAACACCCAGACCCTGAACCGTGGCGGCCGACCGCTCTAAACTTCGAAAAACAATGGAAACCAGCGCCGAACATTTTCTTGAACTGATCAAGAAGTCGAGAAGAGGCAAATTCAAAATCTACATCGGAATGAGCGCCGGGGTGGGTAAGACCTACCGGATGTTGCAGGAGGCCCACGCGCTGATGCGAACGGGTATCGACGTGAAGATCGGGTACATCGAGACGCATAACCGGAAGGAAACGCACGAATTGCTCGAAGGCCTGCCGGTAATCCCGCGGCGCAGGTTGTTTTATAAAGGTAAGGAGTTGGAAGAGTTCGACGTGCAGGCGGTAATTACCCTGCGGCCGGAAGTTGTGATCGTGGATGAGCTGGCGCATTCCAATATCGAGGGCAGCAAAAATGCCAAACGCTGGCAGGATGTGCTGGATATTCTCGAAGCGGGGATCAATGTGATCTCCGCCGTAAATATCCAGCATATCGAAAGCCTGAATCAGGAAGTGCGCAGTATTACGGGCGTGGAAGTGGCCGAGCGTATTCCCGACAAGGTGCTCGGCCTGGCCGATGAAGTGGTGAATATCGACCTCACCGCCGACGAGCTGATTACCCGTTTGAAAGAAGGTAAAATTTATAAAGAGGAGAAGATACAGGCCGCATTGCAGAACTTCTTCAAGCCGCAGCACATTCTTCAACTGCGTGAACTGGCTTTGAAAGAGGTCGCCTCGCAGGTGGAGCGGAAGGTGGAAAGCGAAATACAGCCGGGAATGGCGCTCAAACACGAGCGTTTCCTGGCATGCATTAGCAGTAATGAAAAGACTGCCCGCAATGTGATCCGTAAAACCGCCCGGCTGGCCAATTACTACCATAGCAGCTGGTTTTTGCTGTATGTGCAAACACCCGCCGAATCGGCAAGCCGCATCGGATTGGCGAAACAGCGTCATTTGATCAACAACTTTAAACTGGCCACCGAACTGGGCGGGAATGTGATCAAAACCGAGAGCGGTAGTATCGCCAAAACGATCGTAGAAGTGGCCGAAAAGAATAAGATCACGACCATATGCATCGGAAAGCCGCATTTGAACCTTTTCAAGGTCATTCTGGCCACGAATGTCTTCAACGGACTTTTAAATAAAATGTCTTCTTCCGACATTGACCTCGTAATACTTTCCTGAAATGAAGATCAAAACCAAACTGAGGCTGGGTATAGGCCTGCTTTTCGCCATGATCACCGTGCTTGCGGTGGTGGGTATCAGGCAGGTGAGCTTGCTTTCGGCCGACTCGCGCAATATTCTCATTGCCAATCATAATTCCCTCGAGTACAGCCGCCAGATGCTCCGCGCGCTCGACGAGCTGGAAATGCACGCAGGTGCATTGGATACTTTTAAAAAGAACCTCGAAGCCCAGCAGCAGAACATCACCGAAATAGGAGAAAAGGAACTTACGGAGCAGCTGGCAGGCCATTTTGAAAAGCTGAAAACGAACGTACGTGACAAGGAAGCGGTGGAACTGATCCGCAACGATGCCCTGGAAATCATGAGTATTAACCTGGATGCGATCAACCGGAAAAGCCTTATTGCCGGCCAGACGGCTAAAAGCTCGATGGTCTGGATCGGGATTACGGGAACATTGTGCTTCCTTATTGCATTTACGTTGTTTGTAAACTTGCCGGGTAACATCGCCAATCCGATCCGCGAGCTCACTGAAAGTATCCGCCAGATCGCTAACGAGAATTATACCGAACGTGTACATTTTGGCAGCAGTGACGAATACGGTCAGCTCGCGCAGTCGTTTAACACCATGGCTGAGAAGCTGGAAGAGTACAATAGCAGTAACCTGGCCAGGCTCATGATCGAGAAAAAGCGGGTGGAGACGCTGATCGACAATATGCACGACCCGGTAATAGGCCTGGACGAAAACCGCAAGGTGATTTTTGCCAATGAAGTGGCCAGAAAAGTGACCGGTTTACAAGTATCCGAGCTAGTAGGCCGCAATGCAACGGACATTGCGTTGCATAACGACCTGGTCCGTTCGCTGGTCAAAGATATTTCCGACCCGCAGGCAAGGGACAACGGGCAGGGGACAGCGATGAAAATCTACGCCGACAACAAAGAGAGCTATTTTGAAAAGGAATACGTCGATATTTCAATCGTACCTACCGGCGAGCAGCAGCCCCGGTCGATTGGCCATGTGATCATTCTGCGCAATGTGACGCCTTACAAAGAGCTGGATTTTGCCAAGACCAATTTCATCGCCAACGTCTCGCATGAGCTCAAAACGCCTATTTCATCCATTAAAATAACCCTCGACCTGCTTCAAAACGAACGCGTGGGCGACACCAACGAGGAACAGCGCAGCCTGCTCGACAGCATCCGGGAAGATGCCGACCGGCTTTTGAAGATCACTGGCGAACTGCTCAATATCACGCAGGTCGAGAGCGGCAAGATCCAGCTGAGCATCGCAGCGACATCGCCCCAGGAGATCGTTCAGTATGCCATTGCAGCCAATGAGACCCAGGCAGGAAGCCGGGATATCAGCCTTCAAATCGAGGATCGGGGTGTACGTTCAAGTGTTTTGGCCGATTCGGAGAAAACAGCCTGGGTGGTTACCAACCTGGTTTCCAATGCGATCCGCTATTCCTACGACCATTCCAGCATTCGCATTCAGCTGGACGAAGACAGCGAGTCGGTGCGCATTGCCGTAACAGACAGTGGGCAAGGCATTTCGCAGGAGTATAAGGACAAGATCTTCGACCGTTATTTCCGCGTCCCCGGTTCTACCAAAGAAGGTACTGGCCTGGGCCTCGCCATTAGCCGAGAGTTTATGGAAGCCCAGGACGGAACGCTCACCGTCGAAAGCGAGCTGGGAGCAGGAAGTACTTTCACCATTGCATTAAAAAAGCCCGCCTGACCGCCGCTACTCGACTACACGCACGCCTACGTACGAGGACGCCTCGCCCGAAAGGTAGACGCGGTGCGTGGCCTTTTGGAAATCCGCCTCGGTAGCTTTGTAAATGTTCACAAACTTCTGAGGGTTGCGGTCCACGAGCGGAAACCACGAACTTTGCACCTGCACCATAATCTTGTGGCCCTTTTTAAAGCGATGGGCCGCATCCTGCATATCGAATTTCACATTTTCGATCTTACCGGGCCTCATGGGCTCGGGTTTGGAAAAGCTTTTGCGGAATTTGGACCGCATGACCTCGCCTCGGACCAGCAACTGGAATCCACCCATTTTCATGTTGGGGTTGATAGGGCTGTCATTTGGTGCGTCGCCGGGGTAAATGTCGATCAGTTTGACGACGAAATCCGCGTCCGTGCCGGTGGTGGAGACGAAAAGGTCGGCAAAGACATTCCCTGAAATGGTCACATCTTCTTTCAAAACTTCGGACTCATAGACGAGCACGTCCGGGCGGCTGGCCGCGAAGCGCTGGTCTTCATACATAAAATCACTGCCGCGGATAATGCGGATTTCGGAAGTGTATGGCACCGGCTTGGCGGGGTCGCTGAGGTATTCGTGGAACGACGGTTTGGCGCCCACCTGCATGGTGGTCATAGTCGGCGAAAAGGACAATGTGCCGTCCGGATGCAGGTAGAGCTTTTTCTCGACTGTATTTTTGGGAGGCCATTGGTCGTATTTGCGCCATTCGTTCGATCCGGTTTCGAAAATGTAGGCTTTGGGCAGTTTCGGGTCCAGCTGGTCTTTCAGGTAATGGTTAAAAATGGGTAATTCGATTTCCTTTTGATAAAACGAGCTTGTTTTAGCACCAAACCGGATATTTCCAAGCGATTCTCCTGTGCCGCGCGCCCAGCCGCCATGTATCCAGGGGCCCATAATGAGCCAGTTGGGCGTTTGCGGGTTTTGACTGGAAACAGCCTGATACGTTTTCAATGGCCCGTACAAATCCTCCTGATCGAACCAGCCGCCTACTACCATTACCGCAGGTTTGACGTTCTTCAAATGCGGTACCGGCGTGCGGGCTTTCCAGAAATCGTTGTAGGTTTCGTTCTCCATCATCTGGTTCCAGATGCGGTTCTGTCCTTTGAAGATCTGCTCGTCGAAGTTTTTCAATGGCCCCATTTTCTTGTAAAACTCATAGGAATCAGGCGTTCCCCAGGCCGAAAACTGGGGCGAAGGCTTAGTGGTGGGAACAGGCCGCGGTGCGCCATACGACGACAGGAACGCAAATGTACCCATCAGAAAAAACGCTCCGTTATGATGCCGGTCGTCGCCCATGAACCAGTCGGTAACCGGTGCCTGTGGCGAAGCGATTTTCAATGCCGGATGTGCTTCTACGGCCGTCATGGTAGTGTAGTAACCCGGTGCCGAAATGCCCCAGGTGCCTACTTTGCCATTATTCCCTTCGATATTCTTAATGAGCCATTCGATCGTATCGTAAGTGTCGGAGCTTTCGTCAGTATCGGTTTTTGCTTTTTTAACCGGTATAAACGGGCGGTAAGCTTCGAAATCGCCTTCTGACATAAGTTTGCCTCTTACGTCTTGATACACAATGATATAGCCTTCCCTTGCAAAGAGCATGCTCGGCCCGAGTGAAGTCTTGTACAAATCTTCCCCGTAAGGCGCGACGCTGTAAGGCGTGCGGTTAAGCAGGATAGGGTAGGTTTTTGTTTTGTCTTTTGGTAAATAAATGGATGTGAAGAGTTTGACGCCGTCACGCATTGCGATCTGACGTTCTATTTTGGTGTAATGCTCGCGGATGTAGAGGGAGTCTTCTTTGGGCGGGGTTTGTGCGCGAATGATTTGGGAGGTTCCCAGTGTAAACAGCACGAATACGTGCAGGGCTATCAATCTGCGGATCAAGGAGTGAAGTAACGCTGTTTTCAAGTCGGTAGCAGGATTAGTTTTAAGCCAATTTAATACAAAACCTTTTGAAATCGCAGTTAACGGCATTAATGCACCGTCTCCTTCCACAAACCATTGCCATTCATCACATGGCTATTGCAATTTCAAAACCAGTACTGTATATTGCATAGTACCTTGTAAACAATTGTTAGCTATGAAAATTAAATCATTACTGATCTCTCAAATTGTGGCGCTTGTGATGCTGATCTCATGCAACAACGGGGACGTGAGCATTGCCGTTAAGGATGAAGACGATTCCTATCGGTTCAAGGCCCACTTCGATGACAATCTGTCCCCGATGGTAGCCGAGTTTCTCAGTGACCGCATTTCGCCTATTCGGATCGATCCCGAACGGGAATCCAAGATCGTCACCGTTCTCTCGGATCATACCAAACTGACGGTCGAATCGTCGCCGGGTGAGCTGATGGTTTACCTGGACAAGGACGAGAATAGCCGCGATTCCTACCACCGCGTTAAAAACCTTTGCGAAGGAGTCAAGGACGTGATCCTGAAACACAATAAATAGGAGTCTGGAAAATGCCGGGCAAACTAGACCGCTGACCGAAAATTTTTATTTTTGGTAAACCAACGGACTGGTTACAAATGGCTTCCAAGGCAATTAGCGATTTTTACCGCAGACACAGGCAGGAGCTACTCTACGGAGTATCGCTTGCCTTGTTGCTTTTTGTGCTCAGATGGCTCGAATTGCGGTTTCTGATCATCGACCATCTCATTGAAATTTATGTAGGGGCCATTGCGCTGATGTTTACCGGGCTGGGCATATGGCTGGCCCACAAACTTACTGCGCCCAGAGTCGAGACGCGGATCGTGGAGCGCGAGGTGTACGTCACGGCGGGCGAAGAATTCATTCTCAACGAGCCGGAGCGGCTGCGGCTGGGTATCAGTCAACGCGAACTGGAAGTGTTGCAGCTGGTGGCCGAAGGGTTGAGCAACCAACAGATCGCCGAGCGATTGTTCGTTTCGCTGAACACGGTGAAGACGCACTCCTCCCGGATTTTCGAGAAATTGGAAGTCCGCAATCGCACGCAGGCTGTGGAGCGCGCAAGGCGGCTCGGGCTTATTGGGTGATGCGGGTATCTGTTGCGTTGGCCTGGTCAGATGTGGCAATGTTTATCAGGCGTGGTCAAAGAATGGACGACAAATACACCTCACTGGTAAAAAATCACCTGAAAGTATGACTGTAAAACGGCCATAACGCTTCAATTTCGCAGTATTACAGGATACTTAAATCAAAATGATATGAACAGGATCATCGTTATCTGCGGGTTGATTTCGGGCGTGGTGGTGTCGACTTTTATGGTTTCTTCCATAGCGGTTTGCTATCAGAAGGAAAGTTTTGAAGGCAATATGCTGCTTGGCTATGCGGCCATGCTGCTGTCGTTTTCTATGGTTTTTGTGGGGATTAAAAACTACCGCGACAAGTACAACAGCGGCTCGGTCTCTTTTGGAAAAGCATTTAAAATCGGGCTCTACATTACATTGGTCGCGTCGACGGTATATGTGATCGTCTGGCTGGTCGACTATTATCTTTTTATCCCCGATTTCATGGACAAATACACGGCGCATTTGCTGAAACAGTTCCAGGCCGAAGGGCCCACGGCGGCCGAGCTTGAAGCGAAGGTAACCGAGCTCGCTGGCTACAAGGAAATGTACCAGAACCCGGTCATGGTTATCCTTTGGACGTATGCCGAAATTCTGCCAGTAGGGCTGATTGTCACGCTCATATCGGCATTAATCCTCAAAAAGCCGGGCAAAGAGGTGCGGGCGGTCTGATATTGGAACTAATACTACGAAAAGGGTTTGTGATACGAAGGTTTTTAGCTATAATCGCCTGAAAATCTTTCAGTAAACACAAACCCTTCATTTTCGTGAAAAAATTCTACCTCCTGCTGGTAGTGCTGCTGCCGCTTGCCGTACTGGCACAATGTCCCACCGACCTCGTCGTCAACGATCAGGCCACGCTGGATAATTTTGTTACGAACAACCCGGGTTGCATTAACCTGCCGGGGAATCTCATCGTGGAAGGGTCTGATATTGTGGATCTTAGTGCGCTGAACACGCTTGCAAGCGTGGGAGGTAGTATCACGATCCGGAACAATCCGGCGCTTACAACCCTGACCGGCCTCGGAAATATCCTTTCGGCCGGTTCTTCCGTGAAAATATATAGTAATCCGTCACTGGAAAGCCTCGACGGCCTCGAAGGCCTTACCGCGGTGACCGGCAGCCTGGTAATCGATACCAACGCCGTGCTGAAAGACCTTGCCGGTATCGGAAATATTGTTTCGGTAGGGGATTCGCTTGTGATCGCGCTGAGTGATTCCCTGAAATCGATCGGCGACCTTACGATTACTTCGGTGGGATCCGTGGTGGCAATATATGATAACCCGGTATTGGAAAGCCTGGCGGGGCTCGAAGGCCTGAACATTGTGCCCGGCGATCTGATCATCGACGGCAACCTCGCGTTGAAAAACCTGGTGGGAATCGGGAATATCGGCGCGGTAGGCGGGTCGCTGATCATCGGTACGACGGATTCGCTGACGACGCTCGATGATCTCACGATTGCATCCGTCGACAATTCGCTCCGCATTGGTTTCAATGCCAACCTTACCTCGCTCGCGGGGCTGGAAAGCATTACGCAACTCAATGGCCTTCTGGAAATCACGAATAATTACTCGATCAAAGATCTGAATGGTCTGAACGGGCTGGCGTCGGTAGGAGGGAGTGTTTATATTGATTTTAATGACAGTCTTCTCAATCTGCAAGGCCTTAACCAACTGACCTCGATCGGCGGCGAGCTTTTTCTGGAATACAACGTGTTTCTTCAAAACCTGGACGGGCTCAATCAGTTAGCCTCCATTGGCAGCCATCTCACCATCGCCGACACCGATAGCCTGACAAGCCTTTCTGCATTGGCCAACCTTTCTTTCGTGGGTGGTGGGTTTTATTTGTTCATAAATTCGTCGCTTAAAACCCTGGACGGCTTGCAGAACGTGCCGTCTTTCGGCAGCGAAATAGTAATCACACTCAATCCCGTGCTGGAAAACCTGGACGGGCTGAATGGGCTGACTTCTGTCGGATATTTGGGTATACAAATCGCACTCAACTTTGCATTGCAAAATGTGGACGGGTTAGCTTCGCTGACGTCCATCGACGGCGATTTGATAGTGATTTATAATTTTTCGCTGACAAGCCTTGCCGGCCTGAGTAGCCTGCAATCACTCGCACCGGACGGAACCCTGGTGGTCGCCGCGAACTTATTACTACCAGATTTGCAGGGGCTCAACAGCCTGACGACGGCCGACCGCGTTTTCATCGAGGCGAATCCAAGCCTCAAATCACTGGCGGGTCTGGATAACCTCACCTCGATAACCGACTCTTTGTCAATAACCTCTAATGATAGTCTGGCCAATCTCAATGGCCTGGCGGCATTGCAAAGTATCGGCGGCGGCTTCCTGCTAGCCGAAGACTCGCTGCTGACGAGCCTGGACGGTTTGAGCAGTCTCGATGTGATTGGCGGTACGATTACGATTGCCGACAATGCCGCGCTCGAAACTTGCGCTACAACGAAATTCTGCGCGATATTGAAAACCAAATCCGTCGATGAGGTGCTGATCGAGAATAACCTGGGAGATTGCGAGACGCGGGAAATGGTGGATCTCGCTTGTATACAGTTGCCGGTCACATTAATAACCTTTACGGCAAAGAAAGAAGGACGAACGGCAGTACTCGAATGGTCAACGAGCGCCGAGTCGAACAGTGATTATTTTGAAATACAACAAAGCAATGGGAGTGGCAAGGCGTGGATAGCGGTGGGTAAAAAAATGGCCGCCGGGGAGAGCGCCGCCATTACAACTTACAAATTTGTACATCCTAACCCGCTGCCAGACATCAATCTGTATCGTCTGAAAATGGTTGATCGGGCCTCGGGTCGCACTCCGGATTTCGCTTTCAGCAGCATTCAGGCGGTAAGGTTCGATGATCTGCCAGTGCTTGAAATCTATCCCAATCCCGTCGCCGCCAGCCTGATCGTTCGTCCGGTGAATGGTGCTACTATCCGGGAGATAACATTATACAATGCAGCCGGCAAATGTGTCGTAGTCAAATCGCTGAGTACAATTTCTTTACCGCAGTCGGAGACGATCGATACGAGTCATTTGCCGGGCGGGATGTACGTGGCAAAAGTCGCGTACGCCGATGGCGCAGTGCATACCGGAAGGTTTGTTAAGAAATAAGTCGTTACCGGATCGCGAGTTTTTTGACGGCGGTCCGACCATTGATACTCACTTTCAGAAAATAAATGCCGGTCGTGAGCTGGCTCGGCAGAAATGGGACGGGCGTCTGGCTGATCGTCATTTTCCGCGTATCTAACGTCCTTCCTGAAACGTCGGAGAGTATCAGTTCAGCTATCTGCGTCGTTTGCGCGGTCGTCCGGATCTGCATTTGGCTTGCCGATGAGGGGTTTGGAATGATCTCGATCTGAAGCGAAATGTCCGGTTCTCCGGCGAGGATCGGATCGATCAGCATTTGGGCGACGATCCGGGAGTAGATAATCCGGCCATCCAACGCATTCATAGCCAGACGGTAATAGTAGGTCTGATTAACCGGCAACGTCTGGGCCTGTGTGTCTGTAAACGAATATTCCCGCTTTTGCTGCGAGTTCGGCCCGCCTGAGACTTTGCCTATTTCCGTAAAATTCCGCGCGTCGTCGGAGCGCTGGACGGCATAATGTGCCAATTCGGTTTCTGTTTCGGAAGCCCAGTCGAGTGTTACTACATTTTTGGCGTCTTTTTTCGCAGAGAAACTGACCAGTTTTGCAGGATCAGGCTTAGGGACTTTTACGTGAAAAACGTCCTGAATGCAGTTTTGCTCGTCCCTTACAGTATAATCCGTACTCTCCTTGGGCTGCACCGTGATCGTCTGTGTCTTTGAACCATTGCTCCACACATAATCACCCACGAACGAGGCTTTCAGCTCCACCGATTGATCGCGGGCTATTTCGTGGGTTGTTTCCTTGTTTACACCTTTTTCCATTGTAAACCGGTCGCGTATTACGCCGTCGTTTCCTATCCATTTCAAATCGAGGCGGTTGCCTTCCACTTCGAGCATGAGTCCCCCGCCATGCTGGGCGTCGGAGTGGTACATGGCTTTATGCGGGAAATCGGGCTTAGGACTACCCAGGTGACCGCTTGAACCCGCCACTACGTAGACTGTACCGCGGCTCTGCGGGGTGTTTTTGATATACGGGCACGAATTGTCCGATCCGTCGTACCGTGCAGAGGAGCCGTCAATGACGTGTTTTGCAGCATCGAAAGTGTTGGCGTATCCGTAATGTCCGCCCATCAGGCGCGAGCGCTCGTACACGTGGCTATGCCCGCAAAGGATCAGGTCCACGCCGAGCCGTTCGAGAATGCGTATGAAGTTCTGGCGAATGGCCGTCATTTCAGGATCGCCATCCGATTCGCGGGAGCCTTTCGAATAGGGTGGATGGTGCCAGTATGCCACCACCCAATCTTTGTTTTTGTTGGCTGCAAGGTCCTTTTTGATCCATTGCACCTGCCTGCCCAGCGTGTCGTAAAGCCGGGTGGAATTGTCTTCGCGGCCATAGGAATCCAGCGAGAGGAAATGGACGTTGCCATAATCGAAGGAGTAAAATGCCTCGGTGCCGGATGGTTCTCCGCCGGCTTCGCCCTTGGTAGGCATCGTAAAAATATCGTAATAAGGAATCTTGTGGTCATTTTGCCGGGCCGGATTATCGTTGTCGTAATCGTGGTTTCCCGGGCTTGGGAAGAGCGGATTCTTTTTGAGGAAATTGTCTTTGTAATGGGCAAAGAAATTGGATTGGAATTCGGCATCGCGGCCAAATGAATAGGCATTATCGCCCAGCAAAAGCCACGCATTCATGTAATTCGCTCCCAGGTATTCGCCTATCCGCGCTCTTACTTCGTCCTGTATAATGGAATGGGTGCCACAATCGCCCAGCACGCCAAAACGGTATTTGCCCGGCTTGCCGGCCACGGCGGTGGTCTGGAAATAGTTGTCGTCCCCAACCTGCAACACCGTAGTTTGCGAGCCGATCGAGTAGTAGTAGCGGGTTTCTGCTTGCAGGCCGGTGACCTTCACTTCATGTTCGGTCGTTTCGGCATTGTCGGTGAAAGCCAGGTCGAGCGACTGCGGGCCGCCTCCGATTTTTACCACCGAACTGGACGGCTTATCGGTACGCCACCGGATCACCATACTGGTTGGGGTCGCTACCTGCAGGTACGGCCCGCGCAGAAGCGTACCCTGCCCGTGGGCGACGATAAAGAAAATGGATAGCAGGAAGGTGAGTAAATATTGTTTCATATGCGGTCGGTAAGTGCTTTTAAAAAGGCGATAATATCGGATTTCTCCTGGTCTGTCATATTTAACGGTATTGGGGAAAGCGTTTGATCAGGTATTTCCAGACCGAGGCCTGCGCCACCTCCTTTGTCGTAAAACTCCATCACTTTTTCGAGCGTGGCGAATGCTCCGTTGTGCATATAGGGCGCCGTTACGGCTGCATTGCGGACAGTAGGTGTTTTGAATGCACCACGGAAATAGGGGGTAGGGCGGACTTCGAAACGGCCCTCATCGGGGTCGGCCCTTGCATGCAACCAATCGTCCGAGGCGGTAGTGCCCAGTATTTCGAACTCCGTGAGCGCATACGTAGGCGGAATCAGTCCATTGAAAAGCGGCGCAAAATGGCAGGTGCCGCATTGCGCTTTGCCCATAAACAGGTTGAAACCATTGACCTGGCTATCCGTCAAAGCCGTTTTGTCGCCTGCTATATAGTGGTCGAAATCTGAATTGAAGGGCTGTAATGTGCGCACGAAAGCGGCGATGGCTTTATATATGATCGTGTCGTTCAGTGATTTGCGGTTGGGGGCCACTTTTCTGATCAACCGCCGGTACTGTCGTTCCCTGGCTAACTTTCGGATGGTTTCGGCAGGCTTGCCGTTCATTTCAAGGGTATCGTGGATTACGGTGCGGATCTGTTCTTCGAGCGTTCTGGCGCGCCCGTCCCAGAATTGCGCGTGTTGAAATGAGCCGTATAATAACGAAGGCGCATTACGCCTCACCGCCTGGCCGGAGTGGATGCCGATGCTTTTAGGCAGGCCGTCGGTAAAATGCAGGGCGGGGTTATGGCAGGAGGCGCAGCTGCGTGTTCCGTTGGAGGATAACCGCGTTTCGGAAAACAATTTTTTACCTAATTCAACCAAGGCGGGGTGGTTGTTCGCAGAGTCGCCGAAAGCAGGCCGGTTAAAAGCATCGGGACTGAAGATGTTTTTGGCATTGTAATTTAAAATACCCTTCTCATTGATCTCTAAACCCATTCCGTTGATCATCCCGCCGAGGTGTTCCTGCAACGGTAATGCATAATGCGTCAGGAAATAAAGTCGGTCAAAACTGTCGAAATCCTTTGTTTTGACCAGATCGATTTGACAGGAGACGATGAACTTCCAAACCTTGTTGTCGTTAGACCGCTTCATGTAGGGTTCCAGCACCTTGTCCATTACTTGAAAAGACACTACCGCTTCGTCCAAGCCGCTTTTCAGTAATGGGGCGTCATAGCCGGTGATACTCAGGCTCATAATTCGGATCAGTTCAATGCGTACGCTTTCCAGGATCTGGGCATCAGTAGCTTTGAAATTGTGAAGCAATGCGGGCAAGTCTTCCGCTGCCGCTTCAAGAAACCGGCATTGGTGGATCATTTCAGCTTTGTGCCCGCCCGGATCGTCAAATAGCAGCGCTTCTATGTACTGGAATCCGGAGGGGGCCGAATATTCGAGGTGTGGCTCTTCGATCTCCGTCTTTGGCGGGCGGTTGTAAATGCGCGAGGAAGTGAAAAAGAAGTATTCTAAAAAAAATGCGATCCGCTTGTAGGACAATCGGGTGTCTTTCAGTTTCTGTTCTGCATTCGCCAAGCTGAGGGCATTCGTGGAATCGATTTTTTCAATGGCAAGCCTTAATTCCTTCACTTGCGCCGCAAACTCCCTGGCATCGGTCCGGAACAGCTCGGTGCAGTTTTGTACGCCTATATCCTCCTGCCGCGATGCAGCTACGAGCAGTACCAGCGCAAAACACAGTGCAAGGGCCTTCCACATGGCGGGAACGAAGTTTAGGAAACATTCGCAAGATAACGAACAGGTGTCAAATCATGAATAAACGTTAACTTACCGGCCCTGACCCAATTTCACTATTTGTCATGCACGGTTCATTTCCCCGGCTCGATATCGGCCCGCTTTCCGAATACCGCGAAGATCATATCATGATCGCACGCTTCTCGGATTATGTGCACGAACATCAGAGCCTTGTTTTTCCTCACCGCCATAGCTTTTATCATTTGGTACTTTTCACCGAAGGCAGTGGCCGGCACACTATTGATTTTCACCATTTTCAGGCTTCACCTTTTCAGATCTATTTCATGATTCCCGGCCAAGTGCATACGTGGGATTTTAATGAACAAATGGAGGGTTACGTCGTCAACTTTTCGGACTCTTTCTTTCAATCCTTCCTGTTGCAACCGGAATACCTGGATTCGTTTTCATTTCTCGACCAGGACAGCAGCAACAATGTCCTGATGCTGTCCGAGGGCATCCGGGGGCGTATTTGCGAATTATTTGAAGAATTACTCAGTCAAAATACGCAGGCGATTGCCTGGCGCGACGATATGGTGCGGGTGCTACTGCTGCAAATCTTCCTGCTGATCGAACAGAGCGATTCGGTCGACAGAAAAAGCAATGGAGGGAAAGGGAAAAATGCGACGGTGCGGAATTTCATCCGTCTGATTGATAAACATTACGACCGCGTGCGACTGCCCGGGCAATATGCCGACATGTTGAATGTGACGCCCAACCACCTGAACGCGTTGTGCAAAGAACATCTGGGGATACAGGCGGGTGAGCTGATCCGCAACCGGATCGTTTTAGAGGCAAAAAGACTGCTGATCAACCTCGACCTGACCGTATCGGAAATCGCCTACAAGCTCAATTTCAATGATAACTCCTACTTTACCAAGTTCTTCCGGAAAGAAACCGGCATGACACCGGAAGATTTCCGGAAGAGTCCGGCAGCGTAAATGCATTATGCCCGTTCTTTGGACGAAGCCGGCTTGATGAACAATGCAAGCCAAGTCCGGCGCGCCATGCGGTAAAAGAGCGGTGTCAAGATCACCAGAATCGGTATAATGCTTATCAGGAAATAATCGAGATATTCTCTGAAAAGGTTCACGAATATCAGAAAGTAAATCACCATAAATGCCACGTACAACGCGTAGCTGACGTATAATGCGCCTTGGTAGAAACCTGGCTCTGGCACGAAATCGGCGCCGCAGTTAGGGCAATGCCGGTTCATTTTGTCGAAATTCCGGAGGTTATAGGCGCTTTTGGTTATGAAAAAATCACCTTCACCGCATTGCGGGCATTTGTTGAATAAGATGCTATATATTTTACTGGGCTTTGCCATGATCTTACTGGTTTAACTCTGCACAAATCTCCTCATTAACTCTTTTAAAAAGAAAGACTGAATCTCGCTTTTATGGTAGAAATCAACGGTCGCTAATAAAAATTATGCCAGTGAGTTAATGAATGCGGCCATTTGTATGGTATCAAAGACGTAGTCGACAGGCAGGTGGGTAAGGGCATAGTGCGGCATGAAAGGCATTTGCGCAGTATCAGGATTTTGCACTGCTGCTATGCCTCCGGCGCGTTTCACGGCTGTGAGGCCCCTGGTACCATCTTCATTGGCACCCGAAAGCAGTATGCCCACGAGTCGCGGCCCGTAGACCTCCGCGGCCGATTCGAAGGTGACGTCGATACTGGGCCTGCTGAAGTTGATTTTTTCCGAGTAATCCAGCGAAAAAGTGTGGTCATGTTCGATGAGCAAATGGTAATCGGCGGGTGCAAGGTAGATCGTGCCGGAAGTAATGGGCTCCTTGTCTTCCACTTCCTGGGTAGGGTTCAAAGTTTTGGAAGCCAATAACTCCGACAGCGAAGAGTCGGCCGAACTGCGCCGGTGCAACACCAGGGCGATAGGAAACGGCAGGTCCGCGCGCAACAATGGAAGCAGCTTGAAGAGAACTTCCAGGCTACCCGCCGAACCTCCGATCAGAAGGAACGCACAAGTATGGTTCAAATGATCTTCTTCCATATTTTTTCCCGGTTCAGTTGCTTGAACTTATTTTGTACAGCCGAGAATTTCAATGTCTCTTTCGTTCCCAATGCCAGGTGACCGAGCGTTCCAAGGCTTGCATCGAACAGTTTGAGCACCCTGTCCTGCAATTCCTTGTCAAAGTATATGAGCACGTTACGGCACAGGATCAGATCAAATTCATTGAAAGAGCTATCCGAGACCAGGTTATGAGTCGAAATGATGATCTTTTCCGAAAGTTCATTATCAAATTTAGCCTGGCCATATTGTGCCGTGTAATAGCTTGAAAAATCCCTGGTACCTCCCGCGTTCATGTAGCTTTCGGAATACTGCTTCATCAGCGCCAGGGGAAATATGCCTTTCCTTACTTTTTCCAGCACGCTCGGGTTAAGGTCGGTTGCATAAAGTAGCGAGCGCCGCAGCAGGTTGGCTTCTTTGAGCAGTATCGCCATCGAATACACCTCTTCGCCCGTAGAACAACCCGCGTGCCAGATCCTGATAAATGGTTTCGTACCCAACACGGGAAGTACATCCTCGCGCAGTGATTTGTAGAAACCAGGGTCCCGGAACATTTCGGTTACATTCACCGTCACTTCCTCTACAAACCGTTTGAGATACGAAGGGTCGCTGCGAACACGGTAGCGCAGTTCTGCAAAACTGGGGAACTTATCGAGCGAGCACAGCCGGATGATTCTGCGTTTCAACGAAGCGCGTGAATACCGCGTGAAATCGTATCCGTAAAGATCGAACAGGTCATTCAGCAAAAGATCGATATCTTCCTCTTCAATCATGGAGTCAGATGCTGCTAAGTACTTTCAATAGTTTATCGACATCGATCGGTTTGGAAATATAATCGTCCGCGCCGGCTGCCAGGCATTTTTCGCGGTCGCCCACCATAGCCTGCGCGGTTACGGCAATTACCGGTAGCCTGCCGTCGAGTTTTTTCATCAGCGGAATGGCCTCGTAGCCGTCCATTTCCGGCATCATCATGTCAATCAGTACGGCATCCACAGGATTCTCGCGCCGCAGAATGTCCAATGCTTCGGTCGCCCCGGTGCAGGCAATGCAGTCGAATCCCTTTGATTTTAGCGTAGCTTTAAGTGCGAAGATGTTCCGTGCATCGTCGTCGACGATCATGATCTTTTTCTTTTCCATTATGAGGGTCACGATTTTTCATATAACCATACCCGCAGCAACGACATCAGCTGGTCGATGTCCACAGGCTTTGTAATATAGTCAGAAGCGCCTGCATTAATGCATTTTTCGCGGTCGCCTGTCATGGCTTTGGCTGTAACGGCGATCACGGGCAGGTTGCGCCACTGCGGGTTTTCGCGAATGCGCCTGGCTGTTTCATAGCCGTCCATTTGCGGCATCATCATATCGAGCAACACCACGTCCACCTCCGGGTTTTCCTGCAATTTTTGCAGTGCTTCTTTGCCGTCGAGCGCAGTCAGGACATTCATTTTATAAGTTTCCAATGACTTGGAAAGCGAGAAAATGTTCCGGACGTCGTCATCTGCGATCAGCACTGTTTTATTGTTCAAAATCTCGCTCAGTCCGCCCAGCCTTCGACCTTCGGTTCCCTTGCGGGCATTTTTCTTATTTTCTTCCACCACATGCAGGAATAGGGAAACCTCATCGAGCATGCGTTGGTAGGAATGCGCTGTTTTGACGATGATCGAGTCCGCATACTGCCTGATTCGCAGTTCTTCGGTCATTGAAAGGCTTTTTCCAGTAAAAATAATAATAGGAAGATGCTCCAAACCAGGATTCTTTTTGGCCTCTTCCAGGATTTCGTAAGCCTTTTTGTCGGGAATACCCATGTCGAGGATCACGCAGTCGACCTCATTGCCGGAAAGCGCCTTAATACCGTCGTTGATATCGCTTTTCAGTTCGGAATGGATGTCGAAGGTGCCCAGGTAGTAGGCTAATGCTTTTGCATGCATGGAATTGTCCTCGACGATCAGCACCTTCTTCGATTTCTTGCTGATCACATATTCGATTTTGCGGAATACCTCGTCCATTTTCTCGATTGCCACCGGCTTGTCGATAAAGTCGACCGCGCCCTTTTGTAGGCTCTCGTTTTTCATACGGTGCGACGACATAATGTGTACCGGAATGGGACGGGTTTCCGGATCGTTTTTCAACTGGTCCATTACTTCCCACCCACTGACGACCGGCAGTTGGATATCGAGCAGGATGCCCATCGGCCTGAATGTCCGCGCGAGTTCCAGCCCTTCGTCTCCCCGTACTGCTACAATGCCTTTGTACCCCTGTTTACGGGTATAATCGAGCAATGATTTGGCAAAAAAGGTGTCATCCTCGATGATCAGGATCGTTTTTGAAGCTTCATCCACTGTCGAGCGGTCGTCGGGAATGCTTTCGGGGATAACCGTGCTGATGAAGCGGTTCTGGGTTGCCGCTACCTCGCTTGGAGCCGTTTCCTCCTGATAATTCCCGAAGAAATTGACCGTTTCCGGTTCGGGACTGCCATACGAAGCCCTGACCGGAACGAAGAGTGTAAATTCACTTCCCTGGCCGACAACGCTGGTGAGCGATATTTCCCCGCCCAACAGCTTGGCCAGTTCGCGGCTAATGGATAACCCCAGCCCGGTACCGCCGTACTTGCGTTTGGTAGAACCATCGGCCTGCTGGAAGGCTTCAAAAATATGATGCTGCTTTTCGGGCGCGACACCGATGCCGGTATCACGGACTACGAAACACAACATTTCATCATTGCCATCATTGGGTTTGGCGACAATGTCCACCGAGCCCTGTGCTGTGAATTTCAACGCATTGGATATCAGGTTTTTCAGGATTTGTTCCAGCCGCATTTTGTCTGTCTCGATCACCGGAGGAACCCCATCCGCGACAGTTACCGAGAAGTCGAGATCTTTTTCCCGTGCGACCGGTGTAAACAGGGCCTTCATATCGTCACAAATTTCTCTGACAGAAACGTTGACGTAATCCAGCTCCATTTTTCCTGCTTCAATCTTGGAGAGGTCAAGGATTTCGTCGATCAGGCCGAGCAGACCGTTGCCCGAGGATTGAATGACCGTCGCATATTCGATTTGTTCGCCGGTAAGGTTCTTATCGTCGTTTTCGGCAAGCAGCCGGCTCAAAAGCAGGATAGAGTTCAGGGGCGTGCGCAATTCATGCGACATATTGGCCAGGAATTCCGATTTGTACCGGGTGGTCAGTTCCAGTTCCTCAGCCTTTTTTTGTATTTCAATATTCTTTTCTTCCAGTAACCCGCTCCGCTCTTCGAGCTCCTCGTTGGTCTGTTGCAGTTCCTCCTGCTGTACTCTCAGCTCTTCCTCGGAAGCCTGCAATTTCTGCGATTGCGCTTCCAGCTCCGCATTCAGGTTTTCCAGTTCGTTGTGCTGCGTCTGAAGTTCTTCTGCCTGTGCCTGGGTTTCTTCCAGAAAATTTTGAAGTTTGACATAATCCAATGCTGAATTGACCCCGCTAGCCATTGTTTCCAGGTTTTCTTCCAGGAAACGCATGGTAAGTTCCTCCGGGGTTTTCAGGAAGCCCAGTTCAATCACGCCTATGCACTCATAGGAGTACACGAGTGGGAGAATCGCCAGTGCTACCGGACTGGTTTCCCCAAGACTGGATGTTATTTTAAGGTAATGGTCAGGAACGTCACGGACGAGCAGGGGTTTCTTTGAATTGATCACCTGACCGCACAATCCCTGCCCGGCCACGACGGTTTCCGGTGCATTTTGAGCCGCAAAGCTGCCCGTCAGGCGGAAATTCCAGTCGGTGTCGAGAATATACATCGTCCCTAGATGTGCGCCGGAGTATGCGGTGAGGGTGTTGATCAACTTTGAGGAGAGCTTTTTGAGCACGCGCTCACCTCGGATCGCATCGTTGATCTGCACATCTCCGGCCTGCAACCAGTTCTGAATACTCAAATCGTGGAATGTCTGTTCGAGCGAGCCGGCCATGATATTCAGCGCCGTGGAAATCCGGCCGAGTTCATCGTCGGTTTCGTCGGTGCTGCGGGCCGAATAGTCGCCATCGGACACCTGCCGTGTAACCTGCTCTATGTGGCCGATGCGGCGGCTGGTTTCGGCGTACTTTTCTTCGTCCAGTCTCTGTTGTGCGATCCGCTTGCCGATATCCGCGCGGATGCGC
Source organism: Dyadobacter sp. 22481 (assembly GCF_052044875.1). Classification (NCBI taxonomy): domain Bacteria; kingdom Pseudomonadati; phylum Bacteroidota; class Cytophagia; order Cytophagales; family Spirosomataceae; genus Dyadobacter; species Dyadobacter sp. 22481. Next base: position 2,160,255 of record NZ_JBQENV010000001.1, on the reverse strand, counting down.
AAGTAGGAGGATATCGTGATCAGGATCGATATCAGTGCGGCGGCTATCAGCAGAATAGGGGTATACTTAATATAAACCTGCTGCTGCTCGAGGCGTTCGGCCAGTTTGTTACTTTCTTCTTCCTTGATCCGTTCGGAAGCGAGTCGCAGATCGTCCATTATTTTTTTGCCCCTCACCATTTCCCGCAGTCGTGCATCGGTGTCGTCCACGAAATTGGAGTTCTTTTTGGCCATATCGATGATATTCTGCATCTGGCCGAATTTAGCTTCGTAGAGCGCCTTTATCTCCCGCAGGTTCTTTTGTTGTAGCGGGTTATCTGCGGTTAGCTCCACCAGGTTGTTGTAGCTGTTGGTGGTTTTTTCGTAAGCGCCCTCATAAGGTTCCAGGAATTGGGGCTCGCTTGTTATCAGAAACCCGCGCTGGCCGGTTTCCGCATCTTTCATATGCGAAATAATAGCCTCCGCCTCAATGAGCACTGCATTGGTGTGGTTGACGAGCTCCGAGTTATTGATCAGTTTCTGCGTACTGTAATAGGACGCCAGAAGGCTGAAAAAAAGGAGCAGGATGGAGAAGGAAAAGACGATCTGTAATTGTTGGATGATCGAATTGGAAACTTTCTTCATAAAGGGCGTCTGCTAATGGTCGGTTTTAATGGTTGTCAGCGTCTGTTCCTGAACAAACGGAAGTATCAAAATGAATTCGGAACCTTCGTTTTCGGTGCTCCTGGCTGAGATCAGGCCGTTATGTTTATCCATAATCTTTTTCGCGATCGCCAGCCCGATGCCCGTGCCTTCGTAAGCATTGATATTGTTGAGCCGCTGAAAAATGACGAAGATCCGGTCGAGGAACCTCTCGTCGAACCCGATGCCGTTGTCGGCAATGGTGATCCTGCAATACGGGCCGTCCTGTGAGACTGCCCCGGAAAGTTCCTTGCTATCGATGACTTCGTAGCGAATATCGATGACCGGCGCCGTATCAGGTCTGGAAAATTTCAGTGCATTACTGATCAGGTTCTGGAATACCTGCCGAATCTGGCTTGGAATCGTTTCGAGGACGGGAAGCCGGTCTTTCCGAATGCTGGCTTTCTTCTCCCGTATCGTCTCATCGAAATCGGCGAGCAATTCGTCCGCAAGCGCATTCAGGTCGGTTGGCTGGAAATAGGCAGTCACCGAAAGCCGTGAGTAATCGAGCAAATCACTGATAAGCCGCGACATCCGGGCCGAGGAACTGATCGATCTGTTGAGATAGGAGATTGCCTCGTCGTTACCGGTGAGGTATTTGTCTTTAATTAAATGGTTGAATGTCTGAATTTTGCGAAGTGGCTCTTTCAGATCATGCGAAACTACCCATGCAAATTGCTGTAACTCGTGGTTGGTCGTTTCGAGCTGTGAATTTTTATCGACAAGCTCCTTAGTCCGCAATTCCACTTTGTGTTCGAGCAGTTCGTTCGCCATCTTTTGCGGATGTATATCGGTAAATGTGCCTACCCAGCGCACAATGGTCCCGTTTTGAAGTACAGGGATGATTTTGAGCAGAAAATACTTGTAATCGCGGGTAGTCAGGTGCCTTAGGCGCGTCTCGCAGGAGAATTCCAGGCCATTTTTGAAATGCTGCTCCCAACGTTTGCAGGTTTGGTCCTCGGGATGCATCTCCGGAAAAGCCTCGGCGTCGGTCGAATACTGGAACCAATGCTTGTTCACGTATTCGATCTTACCGTCGGGCCGGATCGTGAATGCGATTTGCGGCAGCGATTCGAGGATAAAGCGAAGCTCGTCCATCCGGGTGGCGAGTTCTTCCTGTGCATGTTTGCGGATATCGATCTCGTGGCGGAGTGACTCCTGAATGGCTTTGAGCTCCTGTTGCTGCTCAAAAAGCCGGTAGAATGTCTTGACTTTCAGCAGCAGAATATCGGGATCGACAGGCTTGGTAAGATAGTCGATACCGCCTGACGAATAGCCTTTTGTAATAAACTTTTTCTCTGTATTAACCGCCGAAAGGAAGATAATAGGCGTGTCTCTCGCTTTTCCAAAACCCGCTATCGCCTCGGCAACCTCGAAACCGTCCATCCCCGGCATTTGTACATCGAGGATAATGACTGAGTAAGTTGTATTAAGCACTTTTTTCAATGCCTCTTCACCCGATTCTGCGGTATCGGTCTTGAAATTGTGGAGTTCCAGGATTTTTTTAAGCGGTAAAATGTTTTCCGGCCTGTCGTCGACAATAAGGATCATGGTTTCGGGTAAAATGGGCACTGTTTTTCGACTCGGCGAATCATTCCGATGTCGGCTAACCGGTGGATCGGCAGGGACTTCCGGTTAGATTACTTTCAACACAGTAATTTTAAGTGTGCGTAAAAGTGCTGCTGTGCGTGTGTAGGCGCATTTTTTAGTAAAAAAATTGTACCAGTGACTACTTATGCGGGCCCGTAACTGATAATAGGCTCTGTGAAAGCGTGAAGTATACCGGGATCGACTTCCTGCCCGTCGCACAAAGGTATGCCACCGCACTGGCTGTTGGGGAATTTATTGCCGGAACTGTTCAGCGCTTGTTGGCACAATTTTGTATTAATACGTGAGCTGTCACCATTTTTTTCATTAAAAACGCTGCTGAGGTTACTTAGGCAAACCCGTGCAGACGCTGTGGAAAAAGGTGTATCCGAACTCAAACAAACTGATATGAAGAAGATTGCCAATAAAACACTAGTAGATCAATCTGTTGAAAGTAATGTGACCGTTTACCCGGGCGAACCGTACCCGCTCGGGGCGACATGGGATGGGGAAGGGGTGAATTTTGCGCTGTATTCCGAACATGCCACAGGTGTGGAATTGTGCCTGTTTGATAGTCCTGAGGCTAAAAGTGAACATATTAAAATACAGGTAAGGGAAGTGTCACACCACGTTTGGCATGCCTATGTTCCCGGCTTGAAACCCGGTCAGCTGTACGGTTACCGGGTTCACGGACCCTACGAACCGAGCGTCGGATTACGCTTCAATCCAAATAAGCTACTCATCGACCCCTACGCCAAAGCCATTTCAGGCACCGTGCAATGGCACGACGCGCTGTTTGGCTACAACATCGGCGACCCCGAGGAAGATTTGAGTTTCAGCGAGCTCGACAGTGCACCATACATTCCCAAATCGGTAGTTGCAGACCATTTTTTTGACTGGGAAGGTGAGCAGGCGCCGGAAATCCCTTACCACGACACGATCATCTACGAACTGCATGTGAAAGGTTTTACCAACCTGCATCCCGACATCCCGGAGGAAATTCGCGGTACCTACGCCGGGCTTGGCCACCCCAGCAGCATCGCCTACTTGAAAAAGCTGGGGATCAATGCCGTGGAGCTCATGCCTGTGCATCATTTTATTTCGGACAGGCACCTTCAGGAGCGCGGGTTAACCAATTACTGGGGCTATAACTCCATTGGTTTTTTTGCACCGGACGTCCGTTATAGCAGCTCTGGAACGCATGGGGAGCAGGTGAAGGAATTCAAAAATATGGTGAAAGAACTGCACAAAGCCGGCATCGAGGTAATTCTGGACGTCGTCTACAACCACACCGGCGAGGGAAGCCACCTGGGGCCAACGCTTTCGTTCCGCGGAATCGACAATATGGCCTATTACCGCCTGATGGACGGTCGCTATTATATGGATTATACCGGTACAGGCAATACGTTGAATGCCAGGCTCCCGAACGTGCTCCGACTTATTATGGACAGCCTGAGATACTGGATCACCGAAATGCATGTCGACGGCTTCCGGTTCGATCTGGCCTCGACGCTCGCGCGTGAACTGCATGAGGTCGACAGGCTAAGCGCGTTCTTTGATATTATTCATCAGGACCCTGTGATATCGCAGGTAAAACTGATCGCTGAGCCATGGGACATTGGTGACGATGGCTACCAGGTCGGCAAGTTTCCCATTGGCTGGGCCGAATGGAACGGCCGTTACCGCGATTGCATGCGCGATTACTGGCGCGGTGCCGACAGTATGCTCGCCGAATTCGCCGAGCGCTTCACGGGCAGTTCCGATCTGTACAAGGGCGAAGAACGGTTCCCTACTGCAAGCATCAATTTTGTAACGGCACACGACGGTTTTACACTGAACGATCTGGTTTCGTATAATGAGAAGCGTAATGATGAAAATGGCGAAGAAAACCGCGACGGCGAAAGCCATAACCGTTCCTGGAACTGCGGTGCCGAAGGACCTACCGAGGACGAGGAGGTGATAGAAGTCCGCAACAAGCAGAAACGCAATTTTCTGACCACCCTTTTTCTCTCCCAGGGCGTACCAATGCTCGTAGCCGGCGACGAATGGGGCCGCTCGCAGAACGGGAACAACAATGCCTACTGTCAGGATAATGAGATTTCCTGGCTGAATTGGGATCAAATGGACGAGAAATTGCTGACGTTCACGCAAAAGCTGATTGCATTTTGTAAAGCCCACCCCACATTCCGCCGCAAGCACTGGTTCCGTGGAGTGCCCATCAAAGGTGTTGGTCTCGAAGACATCGCCTGGTTTTTGCCTAGCGGTGAGGAAATGCCCGACGAAAACTGGAACCACGATTATGCGAAGTCTCTGGGCATTTTTCTAAACGGAAAGGGGATCAGACACATGGACCCGAAAGGCAAGCCTATTTACGACGACAGTTTTTACATCATTTTCAATGCGCATTACGAGCCGGTCGAATATACGCTGCCGCCGGGGAAATACGGCAGTGAATGGAGGAAGGTGATCGATACCGTCGAGGCCTGTGTGACCGGCGACGGCCAGGTGCTGAAACCCGGCGATAGTTTTTCCGTGGAGAGCCGTTCGATAGTAGTATTCAGACATGCATTGAAGGAACAGAAAATATGAGTTATGAAGATTTGATGGCCATTCGGCCGGGTGTCACATTTAACGAACAGGGTGAGGCGCAGGTGCTCGTGTGGGCGCCAAAGGCCGAGCAAGTGCAATTGCTGTTTGGCGAGGAGACCAACATACTGGATTTGGAACAAAGGGACTATGGTTTCTGGACATTGCAGACCCGGGCGCTTTGGCCTGGCGATCGCTACGGTTTCCTGCTGGATGGCAAAGGCCCCTATCCCGATCCGGCGACTCTTTACCAGCCGGAAGGCGTGCACGGGCTGTCGGAGACCTTCGATGTTCAAAAAATTGAATGGACTGACCGCAACTGGCAGAATCCTGTCATGAAGGATTACATTATTTATGAGATTCACACGGGTACGTTTACGCCCGATGGTACCTTCGCGGCCATGGAGGAGAAGCTCGATCACCTGGTTGAATTGGGCGTCAATGCAATCGAGATCATGCCCGTTTCGCAGTTCGCCGGCGATAGGAACTGGGGTTACGATGGCGTTTTCCCATACAGTGTTCAGGATTCTTATGGCGGGCCTGGTGCTTTGCAGCATCTGGTAAATGCATGCCATGAAAGAGGCATGGCCGTGATACTGGATATGGTATACAACCACCTGGGGCCGGAGGGCAATGTCCTGGGTGATTTTGGTCATTATTTTACCGGAAAATACCACACGCCCTGGGGAGATGCGATCAACTTTGACGATGCGTGGTCAGATGCGGTGCGGCATTACTTTGTACAAAATGCATTGATGTGGTTCCGGCATTTTCATATCGATGGTCTGCGCCTTGATGCGGTTCATGCGATCAAAGATTTCGGCCCTGTTCACATTTTGCAGGAAATCAGGCAAAAAGTGGAAGAACTGTCGCGGAACACTGGTCGGCAGCACTATCTGATCGTCGAAATGGACTTGAATGATACACGTTTCGTCAAACCTATCGATGCAGGCGGTTATGGAATGCATGCGCAATGGGTTGACGAATTTCACCATGCATTGCGTGTGAGCTCAGGGCAGGAGCGGAGTGGTTATTATTCTGATTTTAAAGGCGTTGTGTCGCTTGGGAAGTCTTTTGCAGACGCTTATGTGTTCGACGGGGTTTATTCAGATCACCGGAAGCGGAAGTTTGGCATGAAAGCCGATGGTATTCCGGGGCAGCAATTCATTGTCTTTTCACAAAATCACGACCACGTCGGCAATCGCATGCTCGGCGAGCGGACGAGCCGGTTGGTGAGTTTCGAAATGCAGAAGCTCCTGGCCGGAGCCGTATTCGTCAGCCCTTTCGTGCCCCTGCTTTTCATGGGGGAAGAATGGTCTGAGCCGAATCCTTTCCAGTACTTTGTGAGCCATACCGACGAAGAACTGGCCGAAGCCGTGCGGAAAGGTAGAAAGAGCGAATTTGCCGCATTTCACCTCGAAGGAGAAGCACCCGATCCCGTCGCTGTTTCGACATTCGAGAACTCAAAATTGCAATGGGACCTCATCCACAACCCACCGCACCGGACGATGTTGCAATACTACCGGAAATGGATCGCCCTGCGAAAAGAACTGCCGTTATTCCGGGAATGCGACCGCAACGGACTGTCGGCAGAGGTTTTGGAAGAAAAAGAGCTGATCTGTATCCAGCGGGTTTGGGGCCGGCAGTATTTGGTTGGTTTTCTCAACTTTTCGAAATCCCCGCACGAGGTATCTCTGCCGCCGGGGCATTTGTCATGGCATAAGCTGATCGCCTCCTCCGATCCAATATGGGGTGGGGTGCAGGAGATGCCCCAACAGGCCGGTGCAAGTGCACTGACTGTCGCCCCGGAATCGATTACGGTCTACACCAATACTATAAATTCCTGATTTTGATCTGCATATTATGGGGCGCAGTTTCGTCGCCGCCGAAATAGGGGAGAAGCTTGTAGGCCACGCCTACACCGCCGGAGCAATGCCGCGGCATGACGGTTTCGATACCTCGGTAAGTAAATACATACGAATTGTCGCGGATATCGATCCGGAAGCTGGTGGTTTCGTTCAATTCGGCGGTGCCTAGCTCGCGCTCCTGTCGCACGCCGTTCACATATATGTACGCGTATATGCGCAACGCGCCTTCGCGCCAGTTCCAGCCGAAGCGCGCACTGTTGTTCTGGTGTTGCGAGCTGCAATCTGAAAATCCGTACAGTTTGTTGATATCGTTCTGGTTTTCGGGTACCGAAGTTTTGTACACACAACTGCTATCAAACATCGCCTGGAAACGCATGGACGATGAAGTGAACGGCGTATTCAGGTTATGGTCCACCTCGTGGTTGCCCGCCTTGATATTGTAGGTAATGAAATCATCGCCAAAACTGGGCGTATTGCCAATCCATTCGCAGGAAACGGCGCCGATCAGGAGGGTGAGCGCTATCAGATATCGCTTCATTGGTTCTGTTTTTTTATGTGAATGCCCGCCGAAAGGCGAGAACCCAGCATAGGAACGCTCAATTCTCCTGAAAATTGGATGCATGCGGCTTGTCCCGGATTTTTTTACAGAGTCTTTGGAGAGCAGCCAGAGCTGGCGTTGCAAGACGGGTTAAGCACAAAAAAAACGAAGTCCGGATGTTCGTACATGCGGACTTCGTCTCAACTTAGGAGCCATTTAATAAGGTGCTTTGAATGCTACCTTTGCTGTTTTCCCAGACTGTGACGTTCTTTTTGGTTGCTGGTAATATGGTTACCTTTCACCATTTCTTCTTCACGACGTCTGCTATCCAGATTGTCTTTGTTTTCAGGCCGGTTCCGGTCCTGGCCTTGCGGCATGGTTCCTGAACTTTGTGAATGTTTCATGACAATTTTCTAAATGGTTATGTATTATATTATCTAAATATTATGCCAAAGTAACTGAGAAGTAATGCCAAAGTTATCGTTCTCTCCCGTCAAGTAAGCTTTAGATCCTTCTCGTACCTTCGTAAAGTTCATATTCCAGCAGCCTGCAATCGATTCTTCCCGAATAAAACTCGATTCTGCGCTTTGCTTTGAGGCCTATTTTTTTGGCCAGGTCCAGGTTTCCGGTGAAGACATATCCGAAATATCCTCCACACTTCTGTTTCATAAAATCACCAATCCGTCCATATGTTTCTTCAAGTTGGCTGATTTCCCCGAGCCGTTCGCCGTACTCCGGATTTACGAAGAAGACACCCTTGTTGTCGACCGGTATTTCGGTGTCCGCAAAATCGCAGAGGCTAAACTCGATCATGTCGGCCACACCTGCCGCGATGGCGTTCTTTTTAGCATTGGTAATGGCATTCTGGTCGTAGTCGGTAGCGATAATCCTCGCTTTTGGCGCCTCGATGATCTGTGCCTCGAGCTGCTCCTGCGCCCCGAAATACACTTCCTCGTCGTACCCCAGCAAATGCATGAACGAATAGTTATCCCTGAAAAGCCCTGGGCGGCTGTTAGTGGCGATCAATGCGGCCTCGATTGCAAGCGTGCCTGAGCCACACATCGGATTGACAAATGCCGAGTGGCGGTTCCACTGGCTGGCAAGGATCGTCGCCGAGGCAAGCGATTCAAGCATGGGAGCCTGGCCGGGAATCTTACGGTAACCGTGGCGGGCCACTGTTTCGCCAGAGGTGTCGATGAAGATCTCTGCCCGGTCGTCCTTCCAGAATAAATGCACTACCGCGCCTTTCAGCTCCGAACCGGTCGATGGCCTCGCGCCCTTTTTATCACGCAACCTGTCCACAATGGCATCTTTCACGCGCAGGTTCGCGAACATGGTATTGTTGACCGTCGCCGTCATTACATTGCTGGTGACCGAGAAGTACGCATCGTCGGCAAGAATATTCTCCCATTGCATTTTCAACAAAAACCTGTAAACATCATCGGGATGCTGTGCACTGAATGTGCCGAGGCTGTAAAGTACCTGACTGGCGCAATACAGGTTCAAATTCAATTTAATGCAGTCATTCACCGTGCCGTTCAGCCGCACACCCGTCGCAAAAGTTTCTTCAACCTGGTAACCAAGCTCTGTCACTTCCTTTTCAAGAAATGGCACTAGACGTTTGTAGCAGGTAATAGTAATAGGGGCGGTTGTTTTGAATAGGGACATTGTCTGGCTTTCGGCTTTCGGCTTTCGGCCGTAGGCTCTTTTATTAAATAGTACAGAATAACAGTTCGATAGCCGCCAGCCGATGGCCGCCAGCCGAAAGCTGCAAAGCTACCATATTGCAACACGCCAATCAGTACTCTTCATTGATTAATTCATGATTGAGCCTCGCTCCGGCGATGGTGCCAGCGGCCATGGCACCGGTTAACCCCCTGAATGCGCCGCTGTTATCACCCGCCGCGTAGATGCCGGCGACCGTTGTTTTTTGGGCGTCATCGACTTTGATAAAACCCTGCGGATTGAGCTCACAACCCAATGCTTCGGGCAGTAGCGAATGCTGCACGAACGCCGGGCGGTGGTAGAGCGCCGTGATGTCACGGGTGATGCCGTCAGCCAGGCGGAGCGTTTTGAGGTAGCCGTTTTCATGTTCGAGCGAGGCAATGGGCTCTTCCACGATTTCCGCGCCGAATGCGAGCATTTTTGACCGCGCCGCCTCGTCGAATGTCGCAGGGCCGTTGGTATAGAGGGTAAGGTCGGCCGTCCAGTTGCGGATCATTTTCAAGTATTCCAATGCCATATCGCCATTCATGAGCACGCCTGTGCGGGCGTCGCTGTATTCGTAGCCGTGGCAGTAGGGGCAGTGGATGGCGCTGATGCCCCAGCTTTCGGCAAAGCCGGATATATCGGGCATAATGTCGCGGATACCAGTGCTGAAAATCAGCTTTTTAGCTTGCAATATCTGTCCATCACCGGTGGCGACGGTAAACGCGCCATCGCTTCCCGATATGTGCTTGGCGAGTCCCTCATGCATATGCACGGTTGGGTAGGCGAGCACCTGCTTGCGCGCGAGGGCGGAGATTTCAGCGGGCGTCTTGCCGTCGTGTGTGATCAGGTTGTGCGAATGGGGCGTCTGGCGGTTGCAGGGCTGGCCGCTGTCGATAACGACGATATGCCGGCGGGCGCGGCCCAATGTCATGGCAGCCGATAGCCCGGCATAGCTTCCGCCGATAATAGCGACGTCGAAGGTTTGTTGATCAGTCATAGTTGAAATACATATTTGTCTCAAAAATGAGACATGATTGGGCAAATTTTTTAAATACCAATTCCCTTACTGAAAGAAAACCACGCAAGCTGCCGGGCCTCCGCACGATCGAGCGCCCCATTTTGCTGTGAGTTAATGAACACCACAACTACACTCTGGAAGAAGTTATGGATCCAGTCGACCGTCATTCCTTGGTTGATAACGCCTTTTGTCAGAAGCACTTGCAGATTACCTTTCCAGAGCTCGAAGGTGTGATCATATTCAGAGCATTCTTCGTTGGCTACCTGGTGTTTATGGTCGTGCAGCGTGTGTAGTTTATGCAAAAAGGTGTTTTTCGAACCGCAATCGAGTCCGGCATAAAACATCGTTTCCAGCCTCTCCCTTGGATTTGCCGAGGCATAGTAAGCATCCGACATCGCAATCGCGCAAGCCTTCCGGATCTCTTTCTGACATTTGTCCATCAGCTCCTTACGGTCTTTGAAATACCTATGCAAAGTCCGCCGCGTCACCTGCGCCCGATCCGCCACTTTTTCCAGCGGGGCAGACAAATCCTCGTTGAAAATCAGGATCGCGGCTTCGATAATGCTTTGCTCGGTATCTTTCATGATGTTGCAAAGGTAGTGTAGTGTCTCAGATTTGTGACATAATTGGTCAGTTATTTTTATTTGAAACTAAAAAAACGCCCCTTGCGAGGCGCCTTTCATTCAAAATCAACAACATACCATCAAATGCCGTTCAGCTCCGCTTCGGTAAATGACTTCTCGCGGCCGGTGAGCTTGGTGCGGACTTTGGTTACTTCTTCGGTGGTAACCTTGTCGGCATTGTTGCGCCAGGAGCGGCGGATGAAGCTTAATAGCTGGGCGATGTCTTCGTTGGGCATGTCCTTGTCGTAGCCGATCCCGGGCATGTCGCCGCTTACTTCGGGGGTCTGGTACACGTGGCCATTTACCTTCACCGGGCCAGTGAGGCCGAAAAGGACAATGGAAATGAGTTTATCCTTGCTACCCGTTACCCATTCCGACTGGTTCAATGGCGGTGCGAGCGATTTCACGCCACCGCCGTCGGCACCATGGCAGGTTTGGCATACGGAAGTGAATAGTGCTTCGCCTTTGGGAAACTCTTTTTTCAGCATTTCAGGGTTGCGGTTGCCCTGAGCGCTGCGGATAGCGGTTACCACACGGCTAAGCTGCTTATTGATTACCGCATTCTGGTCGGATACCGAGGCCGAAATAGCGCCCTGGAAGAGCTCTTCCTGATCCTGTAAGTTGCTGATCACCGCATCGGAGACGTAGCGGTTGTTGGGGTATTTGATCGCCAGCTTGTTCAGCAGCCCGCGGGATGCATTCTGGTCAAATTTTTCGATGCTCTTGCACAGCAGTGCAACGTAAGGCGCAGCGAGCGTATCTCCCGAATCGACGATGCCGTCAAATGCAGTTGCAAACTGCTGGTAAGTGCCAGGCGTGATCACCGCCGCAGACGCGTAAAGTCCCTGCGCACGGAAAGTCCAGGCCGATTGCCGGATCCAGCTTAATGCCTCTTCGGGTTTTAGGGAATTCAGGCCTTCAAGGGTCCACAACGCGTGGATCGCCAGCAATGGATCGGCTGTTTGTTTTACAGCTTCTCTAAGGGCTGGTACGGTTTGGTTGTATTTTCCGTCGATCAGTTTTTGTTGCGCCCGGTCGCGTACCCAGCCGTTGGGGTGGCCTAGCAGTTTCACCAATTCCTGCGGGCCGTCCGGAATAGTTACCGGTTTGGATTGTGAACCCTTTGGAACGATCTTGTAAATGCGGCCTGCCGAAAGGGGCTGGGTAAGGTCGCGTTTGCCGATCTGGTCTTTCAGATAGGGCGTCAGATAAGTTTTGTGCTGGATAATGCCGCGGTACATGTCGAGCACGATCATACTGCCGTCGGGGGCGTTGTAGAGGCTTACCGGGCGGAAACGCTCGTCGGTGCTGGCCAGAAACTCTTTACCCTTATAAGCAATATCGCCTTTTACAACGTAGCCTTTTTCATTCAGGAAGTTGCGTTTGATCAGGTTCGCCGAAGGCTCCGGTACGAATGCATTGAAATCGTAATTCTTGCCAAACAAATCACCACGATAAACGACAGGGCCGGCAGCGGCGGTAAATTCGTTGAGGCGCAGGCTGTCGTCGAGAACATTCTTCATATAACCACGGTTGACGCCCGGCGTAGGGTGCAGCGGGTATACCTTGTTGTTCGCCACCGACTTTTCGTTGTAGCCGGCCACACCTCTCTGGTTCTTGTTCCATGCTCCCAGACCGGCCGGGAAATAGTCGCCTAGCAGGTTTTGGGAATTGTTGTTGTAATAAAGGCGGCCATAATTGTCCTGGCAAATCCCCCATTGTCCGCGGAAATGGGTATGCTCGATCACCCACTTACCACCCACACGGCGGTAACGCTTGTCGGATTTGGCATTGTATATCCAGTTATCCATCGCGCGGAGTAAGCCGTTGGGCTGGTGCTCCACGTTGCCGCCCTCGGTGTATTTAGGATCGACGAGCGTCTTTTTAACGACCTGATCATTTTTCAGTTCATAAAACCAAAGGTTGGTTGGCTCAGCTACCAGGATACCGTTATCGATCAGACAGATTGCGCGCGGAAGCACGAGTGAGTCAATGACGACTTCACGGTCGTCGTAAACACCGTCCTTATTTTTATCGTCGAGGATCACAATGTTACCATTGCGGATATCCTCACCGGTACCGATCGTGTCGGGCATATAACCTACCATTTCCACGACCCACATTCTGGCCTTGTCGTCGAACTGCATGGCCACCGGTGCGCTCACCAGCGGCTCGGCGGCAATTAGTTTTACTTCAAAACCATCCTCGATAACCATTTTGCCAATGGTTTCAGACGCCGGTATAAATGGCGATTTGCCGGTTGTTCGGGCGGGCTTCTCTTCTTTGGCCACGCTTGTAGCGGCAGAGGATGCAGTTTGCTGGCTGGTTTGTTTATTGGTTTTACAATACACCAATAAGGACGAAACCGCCAGGATAAAAAGGGGATAACGGTACTTCTTCATCAGAATGCTATGCTGGCAATAGTTAACGGCTTTTGTAATTTTTTGGTAGATCAGTTCTTTAACGATTCTTCCACCGGTTTCATGCGGCTGGTGAGGAAATGGATGATCAGCCAGGCAATAATGTAGGCTAATCCGCAGATAATGAATAGGATATTGTAACCTGCGCCGATATTTCCCGTGCCCTTGTAATAGTCCAGCAATGCGCCCACCAGCAGCGGGAAGAAGGTGGATCCAAGCGAACCGGCCATCCCTCCGATGCCTACGACGGAGCTTACTGCCCGTTTTGGAAAAATATCGGATACGATTGTGAAAATATTGGCGCTCCATGCCTGGTGGGCGGCGGTAGCGATGGCGATAATACCCACCACCGTCCATATATCCGTAGCGAATTGGGCCAGGATGATCGGCATTACGGCGAAAGCCATCACCAGCAATGTCGTTTTACGTGCTCTGAGAGGTGTCCAGCCTTTCTTGATCAGGTAGGATGACAAATACCCTCCTCCGATGCTGCCGAACGTCGTAGCGGTGTAAACGATCGCCAGATGCAGACTAGGTTTCTTCAAATCCAATGCGAATGTGGTCGCAAAATAGGAGGGTAGCCAGAAGAGGAAAAACCACCACACGGGGTCTGTCAGAAATTTACCTACAATAAAAACCCAGGTCTGAGGCAATGTAACGAGCTTGGTCCAGTGAATGGGCTGCTGGTGCTCGCCGTCGCCGGCTTCGTTGTCGCTGTGGATGAACGCATATTCTTCGGCCTGAACCTTTTTGTGGCGCGACGGGATTTCGTACATCAACCACCAGAATATCAGCCAGATGAAGCCAAGCGCACCGGTGATCAGGAACGCACCTTGCCAGCTGTAAGTGGCTAACAACCAGGGTACTAGAATAGGTGCAGCCACGGCACCGATACTTGTTCCGGAATTGAAGATACCGGTCGCCAGCGCGCGTTCGCGTTTTGGGAACCATTCGGCCGTTGCTTTTACCGCCGCAGGGAAGTTGCCCGCCTCGCCCAGCCCCAGAATTGCACGGACGGCACCAAAGCCGAAGGTGCTTTTTACAAATGCGTGCGCAACGGCCGCCACGCTCCATATAATGATAGAGACGGCATAACCAAGTTTCGAGCCGATCTTATCGATGATGTTTCCAAATACAATATAACCTGCCGCATAACAGCCCGCAAACACCATGACGATGTTGGCATAGTCGGTTTCTGTCCAGTTGAATTCTGTTTCGAGGGTCGGTTTTAGTAATCCAAGAATTTGTCTGTCGATGTAGTTGATGGTAGTTGCAAAGAAGAGTAACGCGCAAATAACCCAGCGATAATTGCCAATATTGGTTTGTTTCATGGTGGGGAATAACTGATTTCTTGGATTCAGGAATTAATGAAAATACGTCTGTCTTGGGGATAAGACGGCATTTTAGCCATTCTACCCCTTAATGTATTTGCAAAAGACTTTAACAAAAAGAATCCCGCACCAGGATGGCGCGGGATTGGGGCATTATAATAGGGAACGTCTCGTAAATAGTTTAACATAACAAACCACGCTAAAAAGTCTCGGCGCAGCGGAACCTACTTATGTAATCGGATACGCCAGCTGCGCCTTGATCAGCTCAGCTTCGTTGGTCAGGTCAAGGCGAAGCGGTGTAATGGAAACGAAATGGTTTTCAATGGCCCAGCGGTCGGTGCCTTCCTCGGCGGGTTCCAACGGCACGACGGTGAACCAGTAATGCTTGCGGCCCATGGGGTCGAGGGCGGGGACGATGTTATTGTCATAAAGCCGCACCGATTGGCGAGTCCAGCGCACGCCTTTGGGGTCGTGCGGGAAATTGACATTCACCAGGTTTAAATGTGGGTTTTTAAATAAAAGGTCCAATGCCTTTTCTACAAACGGGTCGAGCGCGTCAAAATCAGGTTCGATGTCGGTGGGCGTGCTTAACGCAATGCCTTTGATTCCGAACAGTACTGCCTGCTTAGCTGCGGCGAGTGTGCCCGAATGCCACATCGCATTCCCCAGGTTCGGCCCCAGGTTGATCCCCGAAAGTACCACGTCGGGTTTATCCCAGAGGTGTTGCCCCAATGCCACGCAATCTGCCGGCGTGCCATTCACACGGTAGGCATCGATGCCCGCAAAGTCAATAGGAGATTTTTTGTAGGAAAGTGGTCTGGATGCCGTAATCGCGTGGCCCATAGAGGATTGCTCCACATCGGGGGCCACAATTTTTACTTCTCCGAACCGTGAAGCGATTTTGGCAAGCGCCGCAAGGCCCGGGCTGTATATTCCGTCGTCGTTCGTTACCAGGATTTTCATAACGTATAGCGTTTTCAGGTGATTATTAATAAAATTATGCCTGGTATGTTTTTTATGAAATCGAAGTGTGCTACACATCCTGATATGAAAAAAACGACCCTTTTACACAACCCGACAGCCGGAGACAACGAATTTTCCAAAAAGGAACTGGTCAAACTCATCACGAAAGAAGGTTTCGAATGCGCCTATGCGTCTGTGAAGGAGGAAGGCTGGGATAACTTCGATAACGAGACCGATTTCCTGATCATAGCAGGCGGTGACGGCACCGTCCGGCGCGCTGCAAAAGCGCTGATGAGGCGAAAGCGGCTCGATAAGCAATTCCCGCTGGCTTTGCTGCCACACGGAACGGCCAACAACATCGCGACCGCATTGCAGATTGAAGGGCACCCGAAGGACATAGCGCCGCATTGGCACCATTACCGGCTGCAACCGTTCGATCTCGGCCGTGTACACGGTGTGAGCGATGACCTTTTCTTCCTGGAAGCATTCGGTTACGGCATTTTTCCGCGCCTGATGAAGGTAATGGGCAAAATCGAGAACGATATCGGCGAGACGGCCGAGGAAAAACTGAAAGCCGCCCGGGCGGTGCTGCTCGAAATTGTGCAAACTTATGAAGCCAGGCCCTGCACCATCGTTGCCGACGGCGTGGAGCATTCGGGTAACTATATTATGGTCGAGATCATGAATATTCGGTCAATAGGCCCTAATCTGGTGCTGGCGGGTAAAGCCGACCCCGGCGACGGCATGCTCGATGTGGTAATGGTCTCGGAAGAAAGCCGCAACAAATTCGAATCCTTCCTGGTCAGCCGCATCAATCATGAAGACAAGGAATTTAGTTTTTCGACCATCCGTGCCAGGAATGTGAAGGTATTTTGGGACGGAAAGGACGTCCACGCTGACGACGAGCGGCTGAAAATAGAAAAGCCCGTCGAGGTAGAGATCGAAATACTGCCTGATATGCTTCAATTTATGGTTACCGAACGCTGACTTGATAACTTTTAGTTATAGCGGATAACCTATTGTGATTGGCACCTGATGTGAATGACGACTACCTTTGAGCTATCAAAATGTTCCAAGATTCTCATTCACATTACGTTATGATTCGCACAGACATTTGCATTATCGGTGCCGGGCCGGTTGGACTTTTCGCCGTTTTCGAGGCAGGACTGCTAAAAATGCGTTGCCACCTCATCGATGCCCTGCCGGTGGTAGGCGGGCAGCTTGCCGAAATTTATCCTCAAAAACCGATTTACGATATTCCCGGTGCGCCGGCCATTATCGCGGAAGACCTGGTGAATAACCTCATGAAGCAGATCGAGGAGTTCAAGCCTGGCTTTACATTGGGTGAAAGAGTAGAAGCGCTCGAAAAGCAGGACGATGGCAGCTACATCGTCCGTACCAACGAAGGCACCGACGTGCATTGCCAGGTAGTGGTGATCGCCGCGGGGCTTGGCAGCTTCGAGCCCCGCAAACCTGCCGTGGAGCAGCTGGAATATTTCGAAGGGAAAGGGGTGCATTATATGGTGAAGAAACCGGAGCAGTTCCGGGGACGGAATGTGGTGCTGGCAGGCGGTGGCGATTCCGCGCTCGACTGGACGATCTTCCTGGCCGATATCGCTTCCCGTGTTACGCTCGTGCATAGGGGGGATACTTTCCGAGGTGCGCCCGACTCGGCCGAAAAAGTCTACGAATTGGCTGGAAAGGGTAAAATTGACCTTATTCTGCAAGCGCAAGTGAATAAGCTGGGAGGAAACGGCGTACTTAAAGAAGTGTCGATTTTGGGAAATGACAAGTCTGTCACCACCATTCCTACCGATGATTTTATTCCGCTTTTTGGCCTCAGCCCCAAACTCGGCCCCATTGCCGAATGGAAGCTGGGCGTGGAAAAGTCGGCAGTCGTGGTCGACACCTTCGATTACGCTACCAACGTCGAACGGATCTACGCCATCGGCGACATCAACACTTATCCGGGTAAGCTGAAACTGATTTTATGCGGTTTTCACGAGGCGGCCATTATGATGCAGAGCGCATTCAAGTACGTTTATCCCGATCAGAAATTAAGTTTCAAGTACACCACAGTTAACGGTGTTAATCCATTTTAGTCATGATCAATATATTCATAGAGAGTGATTTAGGTGAACGTCAGGCGCTTGAAGTACCTACCGACATGGGCTTCAATCTGATGGAGATCCTCAAAGCATACGAATACGATATCCAGGCAACCTGCGGCGGAATGGCACTCTGCGCGACCTGCCACATTGAAGTCCTCGAAGGCAAGGAAAACCTGCCGGAATCCAACGATCAGGAACTCGACACGCTCGACGCATTGCCCAATTCGGACAGTAACAGCAGGCTATCCTGCCAGCTCCGGCCGTCGGATGAAATGGATGGGCTGGTGATCCGCCTCAAAGCATTGCAGGAAGTTTGAAATAAGGTTATTAGAATTTTGGAATAATAGTACATAAACCCCCGGTGATCATACAGCGGGGGTTTTTAGTTTATCAAAAAAGCTGTTTTACCTGTGGAAGGGCTTCGTTGACCCACAAACGGTACATCTTGCCAGAGAAATGCAGCTGGTCGCCGGCAATCATCGAGGGGTCGTTCAACGCTTTCCGTGAGATGTCTGTAATGTCTATAAAAGTGATTTTGAGCTTACTACATTCGTCTTTTGCGATCGCATTGAAATCGTTTATTTCTGCGGCAATATGCTCACGGTTGCCTTCGCCCATGGCTGTAACGCCCCAATCGGGGATTGACAGGACAAATACATTTCCCGCGTCGTTGTCAGCATAGACAATCGATTTCAAAAGCAGCTGGCGAAATTCGATACGGTATTCCTCCTTGTTTCTGCCCTGGTACTGGTTGTTGACACCAATCAGGAGCGACACCAGGTCATAGGTTTGCGCTGGCGGGCTTTCTTCGAGCGCATCGAGCAAGTTGCGCGTCGTCCAGCCCGTTCTGGCGATAATTTGCGGCGCAGCGACGGGTTTTCCGTTTCTTTTCAGTTCCTCCGCCAGTATTACAGGCCAGCGTTCGTCGGTAGAGACGCTCTGCCCGATGGTGTATGAGTCACCCAGGGCCAGGTATTGCGGCCTGACACTTTCCTCAGACCCGGCGGGTACCGACGGGACGGGGCTTTCGTTGCCGCCGCACGCCAATGTGCATAGTATGATCAGAATTTGATACAGTTTCATGCCTCATATACTTGTTTCCTGGCTGTTTGGATTGAACTAAAGAAAATATCGGACCTGGAAAGCTGTATTTTTTCTATAAACATATTCGGGGCCTATGCCATCACTGCAATCAAGTTTAATGTAACGCCTGCAAGTTCTTTATTTCCAGTTAAATGTGCCATGGCTAGTGCTTCATCCGGTTTAATGGCTTTGGTGAAAAGTTTCCAGGCCGTATCGGCGTCAAGGGCTACGGAAGCTGCGGTTTCGCCTTCTTCCGTATCAGTGATGAGCCAGCCGTCTGCCGCTCTTACCAGAAACCATTCAAAAACTTCGTCGAGCTTGATTGCAATGCGTACGGCCGTGCCTATGGGCGCCTGGGTATGCCTATACGTATGTGGGAGCCCGCGAAGAAAGGTTTCGATCAGCGGGCGAAATAGCCGGGGTGTCATAATGTCCCGTTGAATATCGGGCTTATCCACGGCTTCGCGGATTTGCTGCTGATGATGCCATTTTTCGGTGTATTCGCGGGCGATATGAAACCAGTTTTTGGAAGTGGCCTCGCCGGCCCAGGAAACGGAGAAAATGGCATCTGCTTCGAGGTCTTGCTGCCGCATTATCTCCGAGTATTGCTTGCCCGTGCTTTCGAGAAGTTCGGTAAGCAGGGCGGGACTCATTCGTTTTGAGGCCTTTACCCAGTCTCCGTTCAACTGGTTTAAGTACGCTACCAGATCGTCGTAACTCTTTATCTCCCGGTCGGGTGCAGTGAAATAGCCGTCACGATACATGGAAATGACGCGGATATTGCCATCCAGCAAATGCGCCGCCACGTCGCGGACTTTCCAGAGCCGTGCTACCGTCGGCTTTTCCCACTCTTCGGGTGCGAGTGATTTGAGCAAAGTAATGAGGCATTCGTCGAGCTCGGGGAAGAGGTGAGTGGTGTGAATCATGGCGGCGGCGTGGATTTGTTTGTCCTAAATATCGTTGAAAAAGCGATTTATCGTGATGTTCAGGCTGCGATTTGGTACTTTTGGGGCTTGTTTAAGTAATTGTAGTCAAGCCCTGCGCGCCCAAATGGCCGTACCCAGGCTGATAAAAAGATTGAGAAAATGACTTATTGTTTAGGAATAAAAGTGAAAGAAGGCCTTGTTGCCCTGGCCGACACACGGATTACGGCAGGCACCAATACAACGACAAAAAAGAAGATGTATGTAACCCAGCAAGACAACTATTCGATGTTCATTATGACCAGCGGATTGAGGTCTGTGCGCGACAAAGCGGTACATTACTTTGAAGAACTGATCAATGAAGGCGTCGTTTATAATAAGCTTTATAAGGCGGTAAACGCATTTGGCGAGCAGATTAAGCGTGTAGCCGAGGAAGACAAGGCAAGCCTTGAAAGGGCTGGCCTCAAATTTAACCTCAACACCATCGTGGGCGGCCAGCTCAAAGACGATAAGGATCATAAGCTATTCCTGCTTTACTCGGAAGGCAATTGGGTGGAGCTCGATGAAGGCTCTCCCTACGTGATCATAGGCAACTCCGGCCAGGGAAAAGCCATATTGAACCGGGTATTAAATGAAAATTCGACGATGAAACAGGCGCTTAAAGCGGGATTCCTTTCATTCGATTCCACGCGCGTAAGTAATAATGATGTTGATTTCCCGATTGACGTGGTATTGTACAAAAAGGACAGCTTCGCCATCGCCGAACATCGCTATGAGCAGAAAGATATGGAAGAGATATCGAGGATTTGGGCCGAAAAACTAAAACAAGCGCTCGACGACATCCCCGAGGAATGGATGGATACTACTTTTAGCAAGATGGCCAAGGATTAAGCCTTGGACTCTGGGCAGAGATGCTGGAGCGCTGGCGTCCCCCAACCCGAGGCTTAAGCCTTGGGTTGGGGGACGTATCATCTAGAGTCCATACTTGTCGATCAGGTACAGCATTGAAGCCATAGCCGCCGCGCCGAGTTCCAGCTCCCGCTTGCTTACGGTCTCAAACTTGTCGTTGGCAGCATGGTGATAATCAAAATAGCGCTGCGTATCGGGCATAAGCCCCAACAAGACTGTGCCCTGCTGCGCCAGCGGGCCAATATCCGCCCCACCGCCGCCTGGGCCCAGCTCATGAATGCCATAAGCAGCAAAAAGCCTCGTCCACTGCTGTATTTTGGCCTTTTGTGCAGGCGTACCCACGATCCCGAACCCGCGAGGCGAAAACCCCCCATGATCAGACTCGATCGCCGCAATATGCGTTTCCCGTTTGGATTTAGCCGAATCCGCATAGGTGACACCACCTCTCATGCCATTCTCCTCGTTCATAAACATAACCGCTCGTAACGTGTTGTTGGGTTGATAACCCAATGTTTTCAAAATACGGACGGCCTCGATGGATTGCACGCAGCCAGAACCATCGTCGTGCGCGCCCTGGGCAAAATCCCACGAATCGAGGTGACCGCCTACGGCGATGAATTTGTCGGCATTTGTTTGTCCCTTTAATTCCCCGATTACATTGTGGGAAGCAGCATCGGGAAGTGTTTCACAATATTGTTCGAAGTAGAATTCTGTATCGGGATTTTCTTTTATCGTTTTGCTAAGCAGTTCTGCGCCATTGGTACTGATGGCCGCTGCGGGGATCATGGGCGCGCCGCTCGCATAGCGCATGCTGCCCGTGTGCGGGAAATCGTCGAGGCGGGTCGTCATGGATCGGGTAATAGAACCAATCGCCCCCAGCTTGGCTGCTTCACTGGCCCCTGCTGCGCGCTGTTCTACCGCACCCGCGTAGGCTTCGAATGTATTGATTTTTGTCGGATCCATCGGGCGGTTGAAGAATACGATTTTGCCTTTTACCTTGTCGCTACCCAGGTCACGAAGCTGCTGGAAGCTCCTGACTTCTATTATTTTCCCTTTTACACCGCCTTTCGGTGTGGCGACCGAGCCGCCCAGGGCTGCAATGGGTACCTCTGTTTTTTGTTTGCCGTTGATGAGCTGCGCCTTTTCCTTCGCACCGCGTACCCAATGCGGTACCAGAACATTTTGCAGAAACACATTGTCAAAATGCGCTCCTTCCATCGCCGATTTGGTATAAACGACAGCCTTGGCTGCCCCTTCCGAGCCGCTCAGCCTCGGGCCCACCTGCTGGGTAAGGTGCCTAAGCCATTCATAGGCCTTGCCTTCGGCGAGCGCCGTGTCGTAAATTTTACGGATGAAGACGGAATCGGACTGGAAGTCGGTTTGGGCCGAAACAGGCAGCGCTATCCCTGTGATTGAAAGGGATAGCGCTGTTATAAGTTTTTTCATGTGATGATAGGAGTTAAATGTAACGACGGCTAATATACTAGCTCGGTTTTACATTTTTCCCCTGCCGCTTCGCAATCGAGAGCAATAATGCAGGTAGCAGAATCAGATTCGTACACATTGCAACCAGCAAGGTGATCGACACCATCACGCCCATCGCCGCCGTGCCGCCGAAGCTGGATGCGGAAAAAATGGAGAAGCCACAGAACAGGATCACGGCCGTGTAGATCATACTCAAACCCGTACCGAAGATAGAGGCTGTCACCGCTTTGGACGCCGTAAGGCCATTCTTATAGAGTTCTTCACGGTAGCGCGTCAGAAAATACACCGTCCCGTCGGATGCGATACCGAACGTAATGCTGAAAATCAGGATCGTGGTCGGTTTGAAATAAATATCAAAGTAACCCATGATACCGGCCGTCAATGCAAGCGGGATCAGGCAGGGCAGTTTGGATAGCAGGATAATCGGGATCGAGCGGAAAAGCACCATTCCTACAATGGCTATCAGCACAATTGCGATGAGCAGGCTTTCATACAAATTGCTCAGCAGGTAATCGTTGCTTTTCAGGAATACCAGACTGTGGCCGGTAAGACTCACTTTATACTTTTCAGGACTGAAAATCGAATCCACCTTCGATCTGATGCGGTTTGTAAGCTCCTTGATGCGTTCAGAACCTACGTCGGCCATCTGGAAACTAACCCTGGTGATGCTTTTATCCTCATTCAGGAACGAGGTAAGCTGTTTTGCGGCGCCCTGCTGGCTTTGCAGGTATGGGGCCATTTTGTTCAGTTCCAGCACGCCGGGCAATGCGTAATATTTGGCATCCCCGCCGCGGTAACCCTGGTAGAGGAATTTGGATGCCTCCACAATGGATACTGGCTTCGAAAATTCGGGGAACTTGGCCATCTCGTTCTGGAATGCCTTGATCTTGTACAGCGTCCTGGCTTGGTCGGCGAAAACCCCGTTTGGTTGCCGGGTGTTGATCATCACCTCGAACGGCAGCACGCCATTGAAGTTCTTTTCAAAAAAGCGGAGATCGGTGTAAACCACATCTTTTTTAGGCAGGTCGTCGACGACGTAGCCGATGGTCTGGATTTTAGTCATTCCAAATGCCGAAACGACAATCAGTACCACCATCGCAATGTAAATCTCTTTCCGTCGGTTGTGCACCAGGTTATTCACCATCCGGAGAAAGCCGTACGCCCACTTGCCTTCCAGGTGTTTCAAATGGCGCGGCTTGGGTGTGCTCATGTAATGCAGCGTGATGGGCAGCAATACCAGACAAAGCACGTAAGTTACCATTACACTAATGGCCGCCACGACGCCAAATTCGACCAGTAGGATACTATTTGTGAAGTAAAACACACCAAAACCGATCGCCGTGGTCATGTTTGCAAGGAAGGTCGACAGCCCGATCTGCCGGATCATTTCGCTCAATGCTTCGTCCTTGTTACTGTGCGATACGAGCTCCGTCTGGTATTTGTTGATCAGGAACACGCAGTTGGGAACCCCGATCACGATCAGCAGAGGAGGAATCAGGCCGGTTAATGCGGTGATTTTGTAGTTGAATAAATGCAATATCCCTACCGAAAACACTACACCGATCAACACCACTATGATGGACAGCAGCGTGAGGCGCAATGACCGGAAAAATGCCCACAGAATGAGCAGTGTTACAAATACGGCCAGTCCCATGAAAAGCTCCATCTCGCCGGAGATTTTCTTCATATTGACCGTCCGGATGTATGGCATCCCGGAATAATGCAGATCGGTATTGTATTTGACGGCGAAAGTGTCCGCCATTTTCTCGATGTCGTCGACGATCGTCAGGCGGCGTTTCGAGTTGAGTTCCTTGTCGTTGAAGGTAATGACGATGAGCGTCGCATTGGTTTTGCTGTTGAGCACCAGTCCTTCGTAAATCGGAAGGTTGGCTATCTCCTTTTTGATGCTGTCGGCTTCCGCCTGCGTATTGGGGATATCGCGGATAACCGGCGCGAAATCGAAGCGGGTGAGGCTGTCGTTACGTGCTATTTTATAGACATTGGCAAGGGAAAGGACATTTTTGATCCCCTCTGTTTCCCTGATTTGCTGGGAAAGTTTGCACCAGTCGCGGAATTTGTTGATTTCAAAAAGCTGCGGGTCCTGCCAGCCTATCACCATTACGCTCCCGTCTTCGCCAAAAAGCTTGCGGAAGTCCTGGTATTCTTTCTCTACGGGGTCGTTGGAGGGAAGGATGCGTGCGAAATTGTAGGAGAGTTCAATTTTGCTTGCTTCGTAGGCCATGAAGACCGTCGATACTAACACGAGTGCAACCCACAAAAGCCGGTAGCGGATAATGTAAGTTGCTATTTTATTCCACATAATTAGTTATTGAGTTCACAAAAAGTTGCAAATATAGCTACGGAGACGGGAAAAGGGGCACTTTTGAGGCTTCAAATGCCCGCTAATCTTTCAAGGTGATGGTACTCAATGCCAAAGAACCGCTTCGCTTCCCGGATCTTTTCGAGCGCCGCAGCCTGTGATTTTTCGCTCCTTTTGCCCCTGGTTCCAACTATAAGAACGTTTTTTGGGGTATGGGCATCGGAAATAAATTCGAATACCTTCGTTTTGTAGCCAAAATATTCAAGCACCAGCGCGCGGATACCATCGGTCACCATTTCCGCCTGTCTTTCCAGGAAAATACCATGCCGGGTCAGGAAGCTGACGTCGTTTTCAGTCTTATGCTTCTCGATCTGCCGGCGGATTTGTTTGTGGCAGCAGGGCGCGACCACGATCAGGTCGGATTCGGCCTCAATACCTTTGAAAATGGCGTCATCGGTTGCGGTATCGCAGGCGTGCAGGGCAATGAGGATATTTGTACCCGAAGCGTCGAACTGGTCGATCGTGCCTTCGCGAAACGACAAGCCGCCGAAGCCCGCAGTTTGGGAGATCTGGTTGCATAATGTGACCAGATCATCGCGGAACTCGATGCCTGTCACCTGCGGATCCAGTTTTAATACATTTTTGAGATAATCGTACAAGGCAAATGTCAGGTAACCCTTCCCCGAACCCATATCGGCGACTTTCACACGATTACCCGGCTCTATTTCTCGGATCAGGCTGCTGAGAATATCGATATAATGGTTGATCTGCCGGAACTTGTCCTGCGCATTATGAAAGACATTGCCTTGCTGATCGGTGATTTTCAGGTCGAACAGGTAACCCTTATCTGTGGGCGAAATCAGCCGGTTTTTGTTCTTATCGTGGCTCAGAGAGGGCGCGCCCCGGCCGGCGATGGTCTTTTTTTTGAGGGTCGTTTTCCCGCTTTGGTGGGTTTCAAAAAGAATATCCGAATCGACCGTTTGCAGCGTCGCGACACGGAAGTCGCTCCCGAGCCATTGCTTCAACATTTCAATAACCTCTTCAAATGTGTGGTTTTTGGTAATATCGCGCGTTTTGTGCCGGTAGGTAAGGCTTAGTCGTGGCTCTTTCCTGATCAGGACTTTTTTGATGTAGACATTTTTCAGGCTTTCATCCGTACCGTGGTAGTTTCCGAGCGAGAGTTTGACAAATGAGCCATTGTGCAGGCTATTTTTGCTCTCGGTGATAAATTCCTGAGCTTTTTCGGTAACATTCATGAGGGTGCTTCAATCTTTTGTATAAGAAGTAACGAGCCAATGTGCCGTTACAGTCTTGATGAGCGGGAAAATCACTTGATGATCACTTTCGGGATCTCAATCGCGACACGGGTGCCGCTTTGTTCCTCGCTGTGGATTTGAATTTTACCGTGCAGACTTTCTACACGGCTCTTGATGTTTCTTAGCCCCACGCCCTGACGGTCGGGTTCGATCATTCCCGTGCCATTGTCGCTCACCGTAAGAACGATCGTTTTGAGGTTTTCGGTCAGGTCAATCGATGCTTCGTTGGCCCCCGAGTGTTTGATAATGTTATTGGTCAATTCCAGGACAATGCTGTAAAGCTCAAATTCGATCTTGTTGTTAAGCCGGCTATTCATTCCTTTCTGGTTGAAATTGAATGCGATATTCTTGTTTTCATTCAGCTTGCTGATCAGCCGCTGCAAGGCCGTGATCAAGCCGTGTTCTTCCAGTTCGGCGGGCATCAGATTGTGCGAGAGGCTCCGTACCTCCTTGTATGCGGCGCCCACCATCTGATGTACGCTTTGGTAAATCTTTTGCTCTTCTTCCGATAGCACTTTCTTATCGATACCATACAGGTACCAGTTCAGCGATGCCAATGTTCCGCCCAGGTGGTCGTGAAGTTCGGCTGCAACGCGCTTCCTTTCAATCGTCTGTCCCTCGATCAACGCCGCCTGTATCTCTGCGTTTTTCCTGCGGAGTTTTTTGTTATTAAACCAAAGGAAAATAGCGAACAGGATGACCAGGCAGGAAAAGCCGATGAGGAAACGCTGTACAGTGCGCTGTTCGCTGATTATTTTTTGCTGGATTTCGGAGTCCATCAGCTTGTTGTCGTACATGAGCTGGTACATGGTGTACTGGCGCTTGATCGTTTGGTCGTGAACCATTCGGCGCACATAGTTGACCGCCTGGCTGTAATCCAGTGCAACATCGTGCATTCCTTTCGCCTTGTAGGAGCGCGAGAGCGTTACCAGGGCCCAGTTGGTCTGCTGGGTCGAGTGGTAAATCTTTGCATAAGCTAATGCCCGTAATCCTGCCTGAATAGATTCGTCGTACTTTTTCTGATAATAGTAGATATTGCTCAGATCGTTGAGGCAGTTGAGCTCTCCGTACCGGTTGCCGATTTTCTGAAACAATGCGATGCTTTTCAGAAAATAGGTTTCCGCTTCTGCGTAGTTGCCCAAGCGTACGTGCATATAGCCATTGCTTTGCAGCACCGTAGCCCGGCCCCAGTCGGAGTTCATTTTATCGAACATCTTGTACGATTGGTTATAGAGCTTAACAGCTACATCATTCATGTTTTTTTCACGGTAGCAGTTGCCCAGGTTCTCGATGCTCAATGCCAGCGAACTATCGGCTTTCAGGCGGGTGAAAATCTGTACGGCATGTTCGTAGTTGATCCGTGAGGAGTCCCATTGTCGGTACTCGGAGTAGCTTTCTCCCAGAAAACGTTTGCCGTGGGCGGTGAACATCGGCAGGTTAAGCTGCTTCGACAGCGTGATCGTCTCGTTCGAAAGCTCTCGCAGTACGTCGTAGCTGCCATCGAGCAAGTAGTACGTACTCAGAAGGTTATAAGCGAGCAGCTTACCCTTTCCCCACTGATGTTTTTGAGAAAGCCTCAATACATTTTTAGAATAAAACATCGACTTCTCCGCATCCTGGAAAAGATATTCGGAAGCAAGTTTGTGGTATTTGAGGATCAGAAGTGTGTCTTCGGCAAAGTCTTCCTGCGGTTTGGATTCGACCACCTCTACCTTCCGGTTGGCACCCTCGTCCTGTCCGATCGGAGTACACTGGGTAGCTGAAAGAATACACCCTAACGAAAAGAGAAGAACTAGTTTGTAGAATTGATTCATATAGTACTGATCTATCGATAGTTAGGGCGTAGTGGGTTGTCGAAGGTTCGTTTAATAAGACGTGCCCCATTAACCTTTACTTACAAAAATATTGTCTTTTATGTAATATCTGTAAGGAAGCTCGCGCCCGACGTTGATCCCCACACGCGGACCGGCGACAATGGTCTCGGGGACCGATACTGGTGCTCGCAGATATAGGACGTTGCCAGAAAGCAATGTAGCATTATGCAAGTCCCGTTCGATACCCATTGCACGCACGAGTTTGCCGGGGCCGCTGCAAAGGTCTTTGAGCTTAATTTTAGCCGTCGACAGGGTATCCAGTGTCTTCCCGGGCCGGACACTCCGTCGCAGTTCCATCAATTCGATGCCTGCGGTGGGTTGCAACGCGCGGATCAGCACCGCTTCCCCGATGCCTTCCGCGTTGCTGACGATGTTGAAACACTGGTACATGCCATAAATGAGGTATACATACACCGTACCCGCGATAGCGTACATCGGCTCTGTCCGCACGGTACGCCGGTTGAATGCGTGGCAGGCGGGGTCGTCTTGTAGATAGGCTTCCGTTTCAACGATAATGCCGCTCGTGAGGCCGTCGGGGCTTTCGTGTACGAATTCGCAGCCCAGCAATTTTTGCGCTAGGGTGCGGGTATCATAGACGGAGAAGAAGGAAAGAGGAAGCTTCTCTCCGGGCATCAGATAATGTTCATCGTTTGCTCCTTAATCTTTTCGAGCTCGTCCTTCATGCGTACAACCAGATGCTGGATCGTAGCGTCGTTGGCCTTCGAGCCGATGGTGTTGATCTCCCGTCCGATTTCCTGAGCGATGAAATTGAGCTTCTTGCCGTTGCTTTCCGAGTCTTTCATCGTTTCGAGAAAATAGGTAAGGTGGTTGGCCAAACGGATCTTTTCTTCCGAAATGTCGAATTTCTCAACATAGTAGATCAGCTCTTGCTCAAAACGGTTAGGATCGAAATTATCGTCGGTTAGCAGTTCCCTGACCTGTTTTTCGAGTCGCTCGCGGACGGCCGGAATCCGGGCTTTGTCCTGTTCGGCCACCTGGTCGAGCAGATCCTGAATCGTATTGATGTATTCGACAAATTTTTCGGCGGTCATGCGGCCTTCCTGTTCACGGAAAACGGAACATTTGCGGAGCGCTTCCAGTACTGCCACCTTGATCTGCGACCAGTCGTCTTCCTTGCTGGTATCGTCTACCGTCTCGTTGTTGTAGGCATTGGGCAATTGCAGCGCGATGCGGAGCAGTTCGGTCCCGTCGGGTGCAAATCCCAACCCGGTGGCAGTATCCGTCAAATCCTGGTAATAGGCACTCACAAGTGCGCGGTTCACCGACGTCGATGCTACCGTCTTCCCTACCGGCTGGACTGAGAGGGTAAATTCAACCTTGCCGCGTTCGAGCGACTGGGTAATGAGGTTACGGATTTCTATTTCCCTTTCGGAGAAGTTGCGCGGTATGCGGCAATAAATATCCAGGAATTTGGAGTTCAATGTCTTGATTTCCACCGTGACATTGATCGATTCGGATTCGATGTTGGATACACCGTACCCGGTCATTGATTTTAACATAAGGATGTGCTTTGGTTCTGGTTAGGAACGGGTTGTTGCAATTTTTTGATTTTGACCACCGACCGCCGACCGCGGATTTGGGTTGCCTTTCGGCAACTGGCCATGAACGATGGACGATAGGCCATGTTTTCGTTGTCATTTGTTAATGCGTATCAGACTTGGACCATGGTCGGCGATCCATGGTCTAAGTCTGGCCTTAATTGAACCGCTGCTTCCCCCCCGACTTGGCCGGGTGCTGGCTTTCGGATGGTTGTGGTTTGGAGATCAATGCATTTTTTTCCATATCGGCATTGAAAATGCGGAACCTCGATATGTCGCAGGCCAGGTACAGCGCTTGAAGCAATGAACCGGGTTCTGCAAGGTTTTTTCCTGCGATGTTGTAGGCAGTTCCGTGGTCGGGCGAGGTGCGGACGGCCGAAAGTCCTGCGGTGAAATTCACACCCTCGTTGAATGCCAATGTTTTGAATGGAATAAGCCCCTGATCGTGATACATGGCGAGCACGGCATCGTACTGGCGGTAAGTGCCTGCTGCGAAGAAGCCGTCGGCGGGGAATGGGCCTACCACGAGATGGCCCTTTTCTTTGAACTGCTTGATTACCGGCTGAATGATTTCGATTTCCTCAGATCCGAGCAAACCGTTCTCGCCCGCGTGGGGGTTTAGGCCCAATACAGCTAGTTTAGGTTTTTTTATACCGAAATCCCCTTTCAATGATTGTAATATCTGCTCGATCTTGGCGGCAAGTTTTTCAGCCGTAATGTGTTCACGGACGTTTTGCAATGGCATATGGCCGGTAAGCACACCTACACGTAAGTCGCCAGCTACCATGAACATGAGCGCGTCGTCCTTTCCGAATGCCTCGGCCAGGAATTCTGTATGGCCGGGGAATTTGAAATCTTCACTCTGAATGTTGTCTTTATTGATAGGGCCGGTGACGAGTGCCTGTATTTTTCCCTCTTTCAAGTCTTCAACTGCCCGCTTTAAGGAGGCAAAGGAACCCTGGCCGGCTTCCGCGGTGATCTTTCCGGGCTCTATTTCCGTCTGATGGTCGTGCCAGCAGGTGATTACGTTGGTGAGTTTATGGTTGACCTGCTCGGGCTTCTGGATGCCGTGCAGGTTCCAGTCTTTCATTTCAAGCAGGTTGCGATATTGGTTCAATACTCTCAGGGAGCCGTAGATGATTGGTGTGCACAATTTAGATAACTGGTTCCCTTCTAATGCTTTAAGGATTACTTCCGGGCCAATGCCGTTATAATCGCCGATTGTGATCCCGATTACCGGTTTATCACTCTGTTGTTCGCTCATGTAGGTAAATGCTGTTGTATGTGTTCTCCTGCGTAATTCTGTATTACTTTTGCCGAACGGTTCAACCGGCAAGTTACAAAAAATCCTGTGCTACTATGAAAATCCTGATCGCAGACTCCATGCATACCTCACTATTCGGGATGCTGGATGAGCAAAAGTGGGAGTATGATTACCATCCTGAATACAAAAGAGAAGACATAAAAAATGCATTGCCCCGCTACGACGGGCTCGTGATCCGAAGCAAGACCTTCCTTGATCGCGAAATGCTCGAAAATGCGCGAAATCTGCGTTTTATCGCGCGCGCCGGTGCTGGTCTCGACCTCATTGACCTTGAAGTGGCCAGAGAGCGGAATATCGAAGTGTTTCATGCGGGTACAGGTAACCGCGACGCCGTCGCGGAACACGCATTAGGCATGCTGCTGGCCTTGTTTAACAACATCCTGCGCGCCGACCAGCAGGTGCGCAACGGCGTCTGGGACCGAGAAGGCAATAGGGGAGTGGAACTGATGGGTAAAACCGTCGGGCTGATCGGTTACGGAAATAATGGCTCTGCTACCGCGAAACGCCTCAGTGGTTTCGGCTGCAAAGTGCTCGCGTATGACAAGTACCGTGATCATTATGGCGACGCGTTCGCCGTGGAATCATCCATGGAAGAAATTCAGCGTGAGGCCGACATTCTCAGCCTGCATATTCCATTGACCGACATTACGCGCTACCTCGTAAATGAAGAATTTATTCGCGCTTTTACCAAGCCATTTTATTTGTTGAATTTATCCAGAGGTGAAGTCGTAAAATTAAAGGCGGTAACCGAAGCTTTGGAAAGCGGCAAAATCAAAGGTGCGTGCCTGGATGTGCTGGAAAACGAAAAGATCGCAAAGCTGACCGCCGAACAGCAGGAAGTGTTTGACGACCTGCGGGCTTCGGATCGCGTGGTGCTCACGCCGCATATCGGCGGCTGGACCCATGAAAGTTATGTCCGGATCAATGAAGTACTGGTTGAACAAATCCGAAACTGGCTATAAACAAATATGCCGACCAATGGTCGGCACGTTTGCATCTATTAGCCATGAAAAATAAAATACTTACTTACCAAGTGTACCGCGAAGCGCACGTGGGATTTCAACTGATGCGATCGGGTTGCTTGCCGCTGTCAATATAACAAAATTTTCAGCTTTCAGTGCACCAACCTTCACAGATTTTCCTAAATCCAGTTCAGTTACGTCAACATTTACATAGTCAGGGATGTTTTCCGCAAGACCTTGTACGCGCAATTTACGCAATTTTTGGTTCATTTTACCACCTTTCATAACCCCGCTTGATGTGCCTGTCAATTTAACAGGAACTTCAACTTTAATTTCCTTTCCGGGAATGATTTGCAGAAAATCCGCATGGATCAACGCATCGTTTACAGGGTGGTATTGTGTTTCCTGAAGAATCGCATTGTACTCTGTACCTTCGATGTTCAGTGTAACGTTAAAAATATCCGGTGTGAAAAGCAATTCACGGAACAACATTGTTGGTGCATAGAAATGCACTTGTTCGTCACCTCCGTACAGCACAGATGGAACATAACCTTGAGCGCGCAAGTTCTGTGATTCCACCTTGCCGAGATTCGCTCTTTTAAACCCTACAATCTCAATACTTTTCATAAGATTTTTTTACTATAAGTTAAATAAAAGAAAATTTACTGATTATTTATAAACAATGAACTAATAGATTCGTGATCGCGGATCCTGCCTATTGCCTTTGCAAAAATTTCTGCAACTGACAGTACGCGGATTTTTTCATTCTGTTGCTTAAGAGGGATAGTATCTGTTACAATCAACTCTTGCAGCACCGAATTGGCAATATTTTCATGCGCCTTGCCCGACATGATCGCGTGTGTGCTGATCGCCCGAACGGACGAAGCCCCCTTTTCCATGATAATCTCGGCTGCCTTGCAAAGCGTCCCGCCCGTATCGATCAGGTCGTCTACCAGCACTACATCCATCCCTTCCACGTCTCCGATCACCTGCATACTCGCGATTTCATTGGCACGTTTCCTGTGCTTGTCGCAAAGGATCATGTCCGCATTCAGGAATTTGGCAAAATTCCGTGCCCGGGCAGCGCCACCCACGTCAGGAGATGCGATCAGGAGGTTTTTAAGTTTCAGGGATTTGATATAGGGAACAAAAATCGAGGTTCCTTCGAGGTGGTCGACAGGCAGGTCTAGAAAGCCCTGGATCTGTCCGGCATGTAAATCTATGGTCATCACGCGGTCGACTCCTACTGCTGTGAGGAGATTGGCAACGACTTTCGCTGCGATAGCCACGCGTGGCTTATCTTTCCTGTCCTGGCGTGCGTAGCCGAAATAGGGGATCACTACCGTCACGTAATGCGCCGAAGCACGACGGGCCGCATCCACCATCAGCAGCAACTCCATCAGGTTATCGGCAGGAGGGAAGGTGGATTGGATGAGGAAAACATCGCAACCCCTGATCGACTCCTCGAAACTAGGGGACAATTCGCCGTCGCTGAATTTGCGCAACGTGTAGCCTCCCAGTTCCTTACCATAATACCTGGCAATATCTTTGGCCAAATATTCGGACTGACTCCCCGAAAATATTTTTACTGTATTGAATGAACCCATGGCCAAACTAAAATTTGCGCAAAATTAACAAAAACGAGTTAACTATGATAGTATCTTTTTAAAAAAATATAATAAAGCTGCACAAAGCTGTACCCGACGAGCAATCCAACCAGCGCTCCAACGAGAATATCAAGCGGATAATGCACACCTACATATACGCGACTATACGCATAAACGACCGCCCACAGGAACAAAAAAACCATTTGCGGCACCTTCCGGCGCAGCAAACTGAACCAGGCAATGGCCAGCGCGAAACTTGTCGACGCATGCGAAGAGGCGAAACCGTACATGCCGCCGCAATCGGTGACGTGGTGCATTACAATCCGGATCGATGGGTCATGGCAGGGCCGTAACCTTAGGAAATAGGGCTTCATTAACCCGGAAGTGATCTTGTCGGCGGCTGCAACGGCCAATACAACCGCGATGACGATCAATCCCCCCTTTTTCCAGCCTTCTGCGCGGATCGTCAGTGCGATGAGCAAAATATAGAGCGGGATCCAGGTGTATTTGTAGGTAATGCAGTTCATCACCGAATCGAGCCAGGGCGTGTGTAGGCCATTCAGCCATAAAAACAGCTCCTGATCGGCGCGGACTATGCTATGTACCGCATCCGTCATGAACTGAAGCCGAGCACTTTTCTCACCTTACCGATCGTATCCTGCGCAATTTCGCGGGCTTTCGCTTCGCCTTCCACGAGAATGCCTTCCAGCTCTTCGGTGTTTTCCATGTAATAATTGAAAATGCGGCGTGGCTCAGCGAAAACCTCCAAAAAGCACTCAAAAAGCGCCTGTTTTGCGTGCCCGTACCCATAGCCGCCATTCAGGTAATTCTGGCGCATGGTTTCCACCTCGGCCTGGCTGGCTACCAGGCTGTAAAGCTGGAATGTAATGTCGTTGTCGGGATCTTTGGGTTCTTCGAGCTGTTTCGAGTCGGAAAGGATCTTTTTCGTGATCTTTTTCAACTCGTTTTCCGGCAGGAAAATATCGATGTAATTATGATACGACTTGCTCATTTTCTGTCCGTCGAGGCCGGGGATGGTCATAATGCGCTCGTCGATTTGCGGCTCCGGCAGCACCAGAATATCCTCACCCGCCAGAATATTGAAACGGTGGGCAATGTCTTTGCTCATTTCCAGGTGCTGTTTCTGATCTTTGCCTACCGGGATAATGTTGGCATTATATAGCAGAATGTCAGCCGCTTGTAATACGGGATAGGTGAAAAGTCCCGCATTCACATCAGCCAGTTTCTCCGATTTGTCCTTAAAAGAGGTGGCATTTGCCAGCATCGGAAACGGGGTGAAGCAGTTCAGGTACCAGCTAAGCTCGGTATGCTCCTGTACCCGGGACTGGCGCCAGAATACATTTTTTTGATAATCGAATCCGAATGCGAGCCAGGTGGCTGCGATTGCGCGGACGTATTCGGCACGTTCCACGCCGTTTTTCAGCGTAGTGAGCGAATGCAGGTCGGCGATAAAGAAAAAAGATTCGTTCTGCGGATTTTTGGAGAGTTCGATCGCAGGTTTGATGGCTCCCAGGATGTTACCCAGGTGAGGTCGCCCGCTGCTTTGAATGCCTGTTAGGATTCTGGCCATTAATCGTCTTTAAATTTGATGCTAAGGCTTCAAAATTCGGTAAATTGAACCAGAAAACGTAGTAAATTTGAATTTTATACCTTCACCAACACGACATGGATTCTAAAACGCTGCACTTTCTCAGTCAATTAGCCGAAAACAATAACAGGGAGTGGTTTCAGGAAAACAAGAAACATTTTGAGGCCGCGAAGGCGGATATGGAGAAGCTGGTCGGGTACCTGATCGGCGAGGTGGGGAAGTTTGAGGACCTCGGAAATGTACAGGTAAAGGATTGCATGCTGCGGATTTACCGCGACGTCCGTTTTTCTAAAAATAAAGCTCCTTACAAGAACAACCTGGCTGCGGGCATCGGTCCGGGCGGGAAGAGTTCAGGCAAAATCGATTATTACCTGCAAATTCAGCCGGGCGACCAGACGTTCCTCGGCGGGGGAATGTGGGAGGTGACGACCGAGCAACTGGCACGCTTCCGCCAGGAGATCGATTACAATGCGGATGAGCTCAAAACGATCATTGAAGAAAAGGAATTTCATGACTATTTTCCTGAAATCCACGGCGAAAGCCTGAAAACGGTTCCTAAGGGTTATTCCAAAGATCACCCGGAAATTGAGTTGCTGAAACGCAAACAACTGTTTTTTATGCACCGCTATACCGATAAAGAGGTGGCTTCCAAAGACTTCGGTAACCTGGTTTTGAAAGGCATTCAATTGCTGAAACCCTTTACCGATTATATGAATTATGTATTGTACCAAGAGGCGGAAGAGCTGTAAGCCGCAAGACCTATTACAACCCAGTTAATATGCAATTTTCACATTTGCACTGCCATACACAGTTCTCGCTGCTTGACGGTGCGGCCGATATCAAAAAGCTTTTCAAAAAGGCCAAGGAGGACAATATGCCCGCCGTCGCCATTACCGACCACGGTAATATGTTCGGAGTGTTCGAGTTTGTGGCCGAGGGGAACAAGCAGGGCATCAAGCCGATCGTCGGTTGCGAGTTTTATGTGGTGGAAGACCGGCATGTGCGGCAGTTTACCAAGGATAAAAAGGACGTCCGCTTCCACCAGTTGCTGCTTGCAAAGGATGAGATAGGCTACAAAAATCTCGTAAAAATGTGCTCCCTGGGGTTCATGGAGGGCATGTACGGTAAATATCCGCGGATCGACAAGGAGCTGATCGTGAAATACCACAAAGGGTTGATCGCCACGACATGCTGTATCGGTGCGATGATCCCGAAAACGATTATTCGCCAGGGAGAAGAGGCTGCGGAAAAGGAATTTCGCTGGTGGCTGGACCTCTTCGGCGAGGATTTTTATGTCGAATTACAGCGCCACGATATTCGTGATCAGTATATTGTAAACGAGGTGCTTATCAAGTTTGCGAGGAAATACAATGTGAAGATCATCTGTTCGAACGACTCGCATTATGTTGATCAAGAGGACTGGAATGCGCACGATATCTTGCTGTGTATCAATACCGGTGATAAACAGAGCACGCCCTCGGCCAAGGATTTTGACGATGATAAAGGTATTCCGAAAGGCTCGCGCTTCGCATTCTATAACGATCAGTTCTATTTCAAAAAAACGAGTGAAATGCTGCAACTGTTCAACGACCTGCCCGAGTCGCTGGACAATACCAACGAGATTGTAGACAAAATCAAAACGCTCGATCTGAGGAAAGATATTCTGCTCCCTAACTTCCCGATCCCCGACGAGTTCAAGACGCATACTTTATCGGAAATGGTGGGCAAAAAGGAGCTTACCGCCGATGTTCTGAACCAATGGGAATACCTGCGACACCTGACATTCGAAGGAGCGAGAAAGAAATATGAGGTGGTAACGCCGGAGATCGAGGAGCGGCTCAACTTCGAACTGCAAACGATCCGTAACATGGGTTTCCCCGGCTACTTCCTGATTGTAGCGGACTTTATCGATGCGGGGCGCAAAATGGGTGTATTCATCGGGCCGGGCCGTGGTTCGGCGGCAGGCTCCGCGGTGGCTTATGCGATCGGTATCACGAACATCGACCCCGTGAAGTACGATCTTCTTTTTGAGCGTTTCCTCAACCCCGACCGTATCTCCATGCCCGATATCGATACCGACTTCGACGACGATGGCCGTCAGAAGGTGATTGATTATGTGGTTAAAAAATATGGCTACAACCAGGTTGCGCAGATCGTGACTTATGGTACGATGGCCGCCAAATCGGCGATCAAGGACGTGGCGCGCGTAATGGACCTGCCACTGCCGGATGCGAATATGCTCGCGAAGCTTGTTCCCGACAAGCCTACTTATAATATGACGCTCAACCGCATTTTCACAGCGCCATTGGAAGGGGAGGGCAGCCTGATGAAAAAGGAAGGTATTTCACCCGACGAATTGGAGAATGTGAAGCGGATGCGGGCTATTGCATTGGGTAATGATTTGCAGGCCAGTGTTTTGCAGGAAGCCCGACGACTGGAAGGAACGGTACGGAACACAGGTATCCACGCCGCTGGTATTATCATCGCACCGAGCGATTTGACAGAGATTATTCCGGTAAGTACATCGAAGGACTCCGACTTTTTGATTACCCAATACCAGGGGAAAATCATCGAGGACGCCGGCGTTATCAAGATGGACTTTTTGGGGCTTCGAAACCTTTCGATCATTAAGGAAGCTCTTCGGATGATCAAGAATAACCACGGGGTGGATATTGTCATTGATGACGTGCCGCTGGACGACCCCAAGGTTTTTGAGCTGTTCCAGCGTGGCGAGACCAACGCCATATTCCAGTTCGAATCCGACGGGATGAAGAAGTACATGCGCGACCTCATCCCTGACCGTTTCGAGCACCTGATCGCGATGAACGCATTGTACCGCCCAGGGCCGATCGCCTACATTCCTAACTTCATCCGCAGGAAAAACGGACAAGAAGAAGTGACCTACGATTTGCCGGAATTGGAGGAGTATCTGGCTGATACCTATGGGATTACGGTTTATCAGGAGCAGGTAATGCTTTTGTCGCAGAAGCTGGCAGGCTTTACGAAAGGTCAGGCGGATACCCTGCGGAAGGCGATGGGTAAGAAGCAAATAGAGACGCTGAACAAGTTGAAAGGCGACTTCATGAAAGGTGGCACCGAAAAGGGCCTCGACGCGAAGAAGCTGGAAAAGATCTGGACCGACTGGGAGGCATTTGCATCGTACGCATTCAATAAATCCCACTCGACCTGCTATGCTTTCGTGGCTTATCAAACGGCTTATCTGAAGGCGCATTACCAGTCGGAATACATGGCGGCGGTATTGACCAGCTCGCTGGGCAGTATCGACAAGATCACGTTCTTCATGGAAGAATGTAAAAACTTAGGTATTACCGTTTTGGGGCCCGATATCAATGAATCGGAGCGTCAGTTTGGTGTAAACAAGAAAAGAGAGATTCGTTTCGGGCTCGCAGGCGTAAAAGGAAGTGGCGACGCAGCGGTCGAGTCGATTATCGAAGAACGCACAAACAACGGGCCTTTTAAAGATGTTTTCGATTTTATGACTCGTGTCAATCTTCGCACGGTCAACAAAAAAACATTGGAAAGCCTTGCCTATGCAGGGGCGTTCGACTGTTTCCCGGAATATCATAGAGCTCAATATTTTGCTGTGGAGACGGGTGAGACAGGTACTTTTATCGAAAAGCTGATCCGCTACGCCAACAATTATCACGCCGAAAAATCATCCGCACAAGCATCACTGTTCGGCATGCTGGGTGATAGCGGCTCTACGCTCGCTAAACCCAAAGCTGCCGACGTGGGCGAATGGGACGATCTGGCGAAGCTACGGTATGAGCAGGAGGTGGTAGGCTTCTATATTTCAGGTCACCCGCTGGACACTTTCCGGACCGAGCTGGACAATTTTTGCAGTTGCACAGTCGGGAAAGTATTGGAAATCCATGAGGGTGAGCGTGCGCCGCGGTTTTATGGAAAGGAAATCAATGTTGGCGGTATTGTCACCAGTGCGCAGGAAAGGATGTCGAAAAACGGTAGCCTTTTCATGATTTTCAAAATTGAAGATTACCAGGGAGCGATGGAAATGCTGATCGGTGGGGAGGATTATATCCGGTTCAAGAATTACCTGCAGGTGGGCCAATTCCTTTATATCAAAGGAAAAGTTCAAAACCGTTGGAAGCAGGAAGACCAGTTTGAATTCAAGATCTCACAGATCCAACTGTTGCCTGAAATCATGGAGAAAATGTGCAGGAAAATTAGGATCAACCTTACGCTGGATCAGATCGACGCACAGTTCATTCATGTGCTTAATGAGACCTTCGGAAGCCACCCCGGAGGATGTCAGGTAAGCATGACCGTGAAGGATCCGGAGACACATCTGGAAGTGGAAATGTTGTCACGTGGTTACCGCGTAGCGCCTAGTAGTGAGCTGTTTAAGGTGCTAAGGGGCTTCCATGGTGTGAATTTCTCCTTAAACTGATTTGTATTGGTTTAAACGAGGAACTTTTAGATATTAATATTCCTTATTAACGCAGATTGATAAATAACATTTAGACACTTAAAACATGGGAAAAGCACTTGAAATTACCGATAGCACCTTCGACGAACTGATCCAGGGCGACAAACCAGTACTTGTTGACTTTTGGGCAGAGTGGTGCGGGCCTTGTAAAATGATCGGACCGGTTGTGGAGCAACTCGCAGGTGAATATGACGGCAAAGCTGTTATCGGTAAAATGGATGTGGATATGAACTCGTCGGTACCTGCAAAATTCGGTATCCGTAGTATCCCTACGCTGATGATTTTCAAAGGCGGCCAGCTGGTAGATAAAGTAGTAGGCGTTGTTCCAAAAACAACCCTTGAAGATAAATTGAATGCACAGATCGAAGCGACCGTTTGATGATCGCTGATTTCTGAAAGAGTTAAAAGCCCCGGAATTTTCGGGGCTTTTTTATGCCCTCCACCTGAATCCTATAGGGATGATTTGACGACCAGGTAAATTATAAGCGTTGCCGGCCGCTACTCGTTAATCTCAATGGTAAAACTGGCCTCGAAAGTCCCGCCAGCTTCCAGCTTCAATATCCCTTCCTTGGTCTCAAAATTCTGATCCGAGTCGTCGCTGTCGGCGATGCCTAGCCATGGCTCGATGCACACGAAATGACCGCCGGGTTTCGCCCAGATGCCCAGGTAAGGGAAATCTTTATAATATACCGTCACTACCTGCCCCGATTTAGTACTTCTCAGACTTACCTGTTTTGAGATTAAGTGCTTGAAAATTAATGCATCCTTATCGAACAGGTGCTGGTTCAAATGCAATACATTGGTATGTTCAAGAACCGGTTTGGTTGTGTTTCCAACGAGGCCGTTCTTTTCGAGGAGCCAAGTAGAGTCGTTTTCGATGGCCTCGAATTCAAGATAGTAGTCTTCATAAGTCTCGTCGTCATGCAACGGGCATTTAAATGCCGGGTGACCGCCGAGAGAGAAAAGCATTTCGGAACTGCCGTGATTGATAACCTTATGGTCGACGAAAACCTTCTTGCCGTCGAGGCGGTAAGTAATCTGAAATTCAAATTCAAAAGGGTAAATGGCAAGCGTCTCTTTGCTGAATTTTAAGGTAAATGTAAGGCTGTCAGCTGTTTGATGGGTTAGTTTTACATTTGCGTTATTGCGCACCATTCCATGGCGGGGTACGGCGTAATCACCGCCTTTATATTTTACAAACCCATTTTTTATGGCGCCGATCACCGGGAAAAGTACCGGTGCATAGCTGCCCCAAACGGCGGGATCGGCATTCCAGAGAAAATCCTTACCGGTTATGGTCGACTGGATCTGGCAAAGTTCGGCGCCGGTTTCCTGCACGGAGATTTTTAGATGGTTATTTTGAATGGAATAGGTCATATGGTTCAAGAATTCAGGACGTTGAGAATGATTGTACAAGCCTCGCGGATTTGGGTTTCTGTGATGGTCAGCGGAGGTGCAATGCGCATGGAATTGTCGCAGAACAGGAACCAGTCCGTGACCACGCCCAGCGCAATGCATCGGTCGATGGTAGTCTTTAGTTTATCGAAGGATTCCATTTCGGCTGCAAGCATAAGGCCTTTTCCGCGGATTTCTTTGATTTCCGGGTGAATTAATAATGATTTGAATAGCGCTCCTTTGGTAACCGCGGCTGCGGGAAGTTGCTCGTCGATTGTTACGCGCAATGCTGCCAGCGATGCCGCGCAGCTAACCGGATGCCCGCCAAAAGTAGTGATGTGGCCCAGGATTGGGTTGGTTTTCAAAACTTTCATGATCTTCCGCGAAGCCATAAATGCACCGATCGGCATGCCGCCGCCCATTCCTTTCGCGCTTAACAAAATATCCGGATAGATTCCGTATTGTTCAAATGCCCAGAAGCTTCCCGTCCGTCCAAAACCGGTCTGAATTTCATCCAGTATCAGCAAAGTACCCGTTTGCGTGCATTTCTCGCGCAACGCGACCAGATAACCCGCCTCAGGCACACGCACACCCGACTCACCTCCGACTACTTCAATGACCACAGCGGCCGTCTCTTCCGTAACTTTTTCCAGGTCGGGCAAATAGCCGTGCCGGATGTGCTTTACTCCCGGTAGCAGCGGACGGAAATTTCGTTTGAAAAACTCGGCCCCTGCAAGGCTCAATGCGCCTTGTGTAGCTCCATGGTAAGCATTATAGCAGGAAATAAATTCACGCCGTTTGGTAAACCGTTTCGCAAGTTTCATCGCACCTTCCACTGCCTCGGTACCCGAGTTGGTGAAATACACATTATCGACGAGGCCGA
This sequence comes from Dyadobacter sp. 22481, assembly GCF_052044875.1. Classification (NCBI taxonomy): domain Bacteria; kingdom Pseudomonadati; phylum Bacteroidota; class Cytophagia; order Cytophagales; family Spirosomataceae; genus Dyadobacter; species Dyadobacter sp. 22481. Next base: position 2,119,103 of record NZ_JBQENV010000001.1, on the reverse strand, counting down.
AAGGAGAGGGGTGCGGGGCTTCGAAATGCAGGGTTTCAGTCAATGCCCGTGCAAGCTGCACCTGCGCGCTTTGCACGTACTCCCCGTACACGAGCAGGTGCATGTGCTTGTCGAGTTGCGCATGGATGGCGGCGAGTACCTGCGGGTGCCGGTGGCCGACGTTGCTGACGCCGATGCCGGAAATAAGGTCCATATAGGACTTGCCGTCCGGACCGTACATATAAACGCCCTCGGCCTTTTCAATTTCAAGGGCAAGCGGAAAATCGGAAGTTTGCGCCAGATGGTCGAAAAAGTACTGGCGATGTGAAATATGCATTCTATTGTTCAAAAAAACTGGCGCTGCCGCCTACCCAGGTGAAATCCTTGTTGTAACGCACGCCGATCATTTCGCCGCGACTTAACCGGCTGAGACTGATCAGCAGTTCGGGTTTTTCGGCGTCGTCGGGCCAACCGTACATCATGCGGATCTCGCATTTGACGAGGCCGTCGGGTGCCTGGATCACGGGTTCGTAGACAACTTTTCGCTGCAATATATAATTTTCCGGGTCGGCAATGGCTTCCAGATCCGCTTTTGTGAGGTGCAGCTGTACGCCCGAGCCGGCGAAAGAGAAGAGGGGTTTCAATACATAATTTTGAAGGTTGTCAGGAAAGCTACCTCCATAATCGCTCAAAAAACGGGTTTCGGGGACAAATTCCCCATTGAGAAATGGCATAGCGAATTTACTGATCCGGAAAAACCAATTCGGATGCCCCACCCATTGCACATCTACGTCATCGGTGAAATGGTAGCTGGTTTGCAAATCGGGATAATTGAGGAGATCGTCGAAAATGAGTCGGTTGTAGATACGATTGACCTGTATTTTCCGGCCGTCTTTTTCATAGAATAATTGCCTTCCTTCACGGATCAGTTTAGTATAACAAACCGCTTTAACGCCCAGCATTTGCTCGGTTACCGCAAAATCGATCCGCGTTTTCTGTTTTTCGGGAAAGATTTCAAGCAGGATTACATTCTCCGGTTGCTCATCACCGAGGATCAAAGCTTTTAGTGTTGACACATATTCATCAAAGGAATTTGTACCCAAGAGGTAACCGAAGTTTTCCTGTATATCAAAAAACTTCCTGAATGTCTCGGACAATAATGCCTGATATCCGAATATGGATGGGAAGCCCTGTAATTCGATAAGCTGCGGGACAAGTTCGCCGGCAGCATTCCTGCAAATCGCATAGTCGATCGCCAGGAACGAGGTATGTGCATTTTCACCGGGCACATCCTGGCTGGAAGCGACGGCACGATCGGTTTTTGCACGGAAGTCAGGTGATATTAATGTGTTAATAATTTCATCAGAGGCTCGGGAAATCCTTTCAGCCAGTTCTTTGGGTACAAAAACAGGCGTTTCTGCAACCCTGAAATCCAGGTGGCCGGGAAACGCAGAACTAAGTGACGATACGAATTGCTCGTAGCCTTCCTCCGTGAAGGAGTTGTTGAACGCTTCCCGGGCTTGCTTATGCATAGGCTGGCTGGAACGTTTTGTGAATGCGTTTTTCAGAAATGTTGGGATAATGACAGCCTCGGTCAATGAAATCTTGTCGGGGTCGTTCAAATGTGCGATCATATCATTGTATTTCTGTTCACCGTGCGCTTTGATAATAGCTTCCTTTTTGTCTTCTTTCAAAAAATAACGGAGCATCCCTTCTGCATCGGCTTCCGGGTGAAACTGTGTACCCACAACCTCGTTGGAGAACCGGATGGCCATCACGGCGCGTTCTAGCCGCACGTGGGGACGTATCTTTTCCAGGCAAAGCAATTTGGCCCCTAAACCGTCGAATGCATATTGATTTGGCTGGGTAACCTGAAAATCACGGGAATCCACTATCCAGAAAGGATCGCTCAGCGCGCCTAAAAGCGGATCTTTGCGGCCCATCGATGTCTTATGGACCGGAAACGTCCCGAACGACGTTTTGCGTCGCTTACTCACAGCCGCCAGGTTCCAGTGGATGCAGGCCATTTGAAATGAATGGCAGATGAGGAACAGATGCTTCTTAACCCGATTTTGCCGTTTGGTATTGTAAGCCAGTATTTTGTCCAGGAAGCCAAAGAATTTCTTTTCCCAGGCCTCACCGACAGGGGCGGGATTGCCCGGACCGCCGGTGGAAATATATGCATCAAAGTCCATTCCAGGCACTTCGAGCTTTTGCCTTACATCAAAGACAGTGAATTCGACGGGCGTGCTTTCCTGCTCTCCGAATGCGGTGATGATTTTTTTGATACATCGCATTCCCTCGTTGGGGTGCCCGGCATACATGTCCAGAATCGCGATCCGGAAATGATTTTCATGAGTGGTCATTGTCAAATGGGGCCCGACGTGTCAGCAATCGGGCCGTTAGTGTTATAGAATCGGGTAACCTATCTTAAACAAATGTGTTACTGATTAGTTCGGTTTCCGGGTAAAAAGTTTGATTTAATTCTACCTAGATACCGATTTTGGTTTCGGAAACAATATAATCTACAACCGCATTCAAACTACCGGTTTCTTCGAAAACGGCTAGCTGGCGGTCGGCGCCGGTGCCCATTTCGAGTATTTGATGAATGTATTCGATTTCCTTCCGACTGCCTAGCTCGTCCACCACATCATCGATAAATTCCAGCAGTTCGTGGATCAGGATTTTGTACTCCACCTCTTGCTGTTTCCCGAAATCGATCAGTTTGCTGCTGATGCCGTACCGCGCAGCCCGCCATTTGTTTTCGTTGATGAGCATCCTGCGATAGGGGCGGAAGCTCAGGTTCTGGCTATGCAGCTTGTGGATTTTGGCTACGAGCGCCTGCATGATCGCGGCCAGGCAAATGGTCTCGTCTGTGCGCATGGGTACGTCGCACATGCGGAACTCGATCGTGTTGAAAAACGGGTGGACACGGATGTCCCACCAGATTTTCTTGCCATTGTCGATGCAGTTGGTCTTGACCAGTAATGCAACATACTCGTCATACTCGGCCGCGCTCGAAAAGAAATCGGGGATACCGGTTCTGGGGAATTTGTCAAAAACCTTGGAACGGTACGATTTGAAACCGGTATTGCGCCCGCACCAGAACGGCGAGTTGGTAGATAATGCGTAGATGTGGGGCAGAAAATAACGAACCGCGTTCATGATTTGTATCCCCTCGTTTCGGCTCTCGATGCCTACATGCACGTGCAGCCCGAAAATGAGGTTGCCACGTGCCACGTCGCGCATTTCGTCGATGATCTCGTCGTAGCGTGGGTCGGGCGTTATCAACTGGTCGACCCAGTCTGCAAAAGGGTGCGTTCCGGCGGCGGCCACTTGCAGGTCCTGCTTTTCGGCCAGGTCCAGGATCATTCGGCGCAGGTAGGTCACTTCCTCTCGCGCTTCCTGAATATTGTGGCAGATATTTGTCCCGACTTCCACTACGGCCTGGTGCATTTCGGCCTTCACACGCTCCTTCAACGTTATTTTTCCATCCTCAACCAGCTTTGACATATGCGACCGCAGGTTCCGGGTAACCGGGTCGATCGTTTGAAATTCCTCTTCAATTCCCAGGGTGAATGTTGCCATAGTGCAAAAGCGGCTGAATTTTAATTTATCAGGATTTCTTCAATTTGGAATTTTTCGCAGGCGCTTTCGTCGCGGTCGCTTTGGTAGTAGAGATTTTGGGTTCTGCCGGTTCGGCTACGGCGATAGGCTCCGTAGCGATGGGGCCCAGGGATTTGGCCGGCTTTTTCGGCGTTACCGTTTTTACCTTCACTTCGGTGGCGGAGGCTTCTTTAGAAGGACCAGCCTCTTTTGTGGGTGCCGGCGCTTTTTCTGCCGTTTTAATTGGTTTTGCCGGAGCTTTTGTCTTGGCTGTCTTGGCTGGGGCCGCCACTGGTTCAGCTGCCGCTACGGTCGGCGGGGCTACTGCCGCCGGAATGCCATTCACCGCCTGATTAATGAATGTGCCCCAGGTAAGGTTAATTTGCCCCGGAACTTGCGTTTTTGCCCTTTCGATGGCCATATTGGCCGCGGCTTCCACCACCCATTCGAAATTATCGCGGCCAACCGAGTAAATGTCGGCATCCGGTGCAGGGTTGCAGAAGTCGATCGCATAAGGAACCCCGTTACGTACCGCAAATTCGACCGTATTGAAATCATAACCCAATGCGACATTGAGTTTCAATGTGTAATCTTTAATGGTTTCCAGCAGCTTTTCCCGCTCCTCGCCCTGGGCTTTCAAATCGGCGGCGTAGCGTAAATGGTGCGGGTTACGCGGTTCATAAGGCATTACGAGCACATCTTTCTGGCCAATGCAATAGCAGCGCACATAGTCGTCGAAGATGATCTCTTCTTGCAACATCATCACCAGCTGGCCCGTTTCCTCATGTTTGATCCACATATCCTGTGGGTTTACGACCCGGTAAACGCTCTTCCAGCCACCGCCGTCATGGGGCTTCATGTAGGCGGGGAAACCTACATATTGAAATATTTCCTCCCACGCCATCGGAAATGCGAGGTTACGGAATGAGGTTTCGGTCGTGTTGTCAGGGCGTTGTTTGGAAGGTAAAAGCACTGTTTTAGGCACAGGGATACCGATCTTCTCTGCCAATGCATTGTTGAAGAACTTCTCATCAGCACTCCACCAGAACGGGTTGTTGATCACCGCCGTGCCGGAAATTGCGGCATTTTTTAGGAACGAACGGTAAAAAGGCACGTCCTGCGAAATGCGGTCTATAATCACGGCATATTCGCTCGGCGCGGCTTGTATCACTTTATCGATGGTGACGGCCTCTGCGATAATGCCGTCCTCACCTTTACTGTTGACTCTTTCGATAAATGCGTTCGGGAAGGTGTTTTCCATTCCAAACAGGATTCCAATCTTTTTCATATCAGGCTTTTGAGTTGTGTTTTGATTATTGCAAAACGATACGTGACAGGTAATCTGGAAACATTTTGTTCCAGAGCGGCCAATCGTGCTTTTCCCAGCCGCGAATGTCGAGCCAGTGTTCGATACCGTTGTTGTTGAGGATGTTGGACATCCGGATATTGCTGTTCAGGCAAATGTCCCAGTCGGAAGTACCAAGAACGATCTTCATGTGGCCGAAACGCCAGCCTTGTTCATTAGGCATAAAATCAACAGGATTATTGAAATACACCGTATCATCATAAAAGCCGTCGAGAAAACCGCGGATATCGAATATGCCGCTCATACTGATCAGGTAGGCAACCTGGTCGGGATGACGAAGGGCGAAATTAGCTGCATGAAAACCGCCGAAACTGCAACCCGCAACGCCAATCTTATCCACATTGCATTCCCTACTGATATAAGGTACCAGCTCGTTTTTAAGGAATTTGTCATATTGAATATGGTTCGCGACGCGAAACTCCGGGTTGAGATGCTTTCCGTACCATGAGTCGGCATCGATCGTATCCACACAATATATCTTGTATTTACCCGATTCGACGAGCCACCGGACCGACTCGATCAGCCCCATGTCTTTGGCCTGATAATACCGGCCGAGGGTTGTTGGGAAAAGAAGGATAGGGTAGCCCCAGTTGCCGAAAACAAGCATCTCCACTTCCTTGTCGAGATGATGAGAATAGTATTTAATGTGCTTCTCTTCCAAACAAAGACGGTTTATAGTTGATAAATGAAATATACAAAACAAATCATAGGAAGCAAATTATTAACTTTCAGGTTTTATTTTCATCCATAGCCGAGTATTTGCAGTGAATCGAGCCGCGTCTTCCTCCGAAATAGTGTCCGTCAAAATCGCCTTGCATTCCGCCTTCCTGGAAAGGGAGGTGACTGTGACCGTATTGTTGCCGCCGGGGTTTTCGGGGGCGGACAAATATCCGCTGATACTTTTCAACGACGGCCAGGATTTCGAAGCATTGCGAATGGCCGAAACTGCGACGACGCTGCAATCGGAAGGGAAGATCGCTCCGTGCGTAATCGCGGGCGTACACGCGCACGATGCACGCATATCTGAGTACGGGACCGCCCGCCAGCCCGATTACGCGGGCCGAGGGAGCAAAGCAGGCCTTACCACCTCATTTATTTTGGATGAATTGCTGCCGTATCTGGCACATCATTATTATACCGTTGCAAACGGTATAACCTATGCCGGATGCTCGCTGGGTGGGTTAATGGCGCTGGACGCGGTCTGGAACCATCCTGAGGTATTTTCAAAAGCAGGGACCTTTTCCGGCTCGCTGTGGTGGCGGCAAAAGGCGCTGGATAAAGGTTATTCCGAGGCGGATCGAATTATGCATCGACAAATCCGGGACGCCAAAAGGTTTGCTCCGCTGAATTTCTGGTTTCAATGCGGGACCTGGGACGAGTACGACGATCGCGACGGCGACGGGGTGATCGACTCGATACAGGATACGCTCGAATGCATTGCCGAGCTGGAACGGAAAGGCTATGTCTGGGGCCGGGATATCCGCTATGTGGAGGTGAAAGAAGGAATGCACAATCCCGAAACGTGGGCCAGAGTCCTTCCTGATTTCCTTGTGTGGGCATCAGGAAGGTCAGGGAAGGCTTAGGCGATCTCCGCCAGGAAAGCCATCGTATCAATACCGTCGGCATAATCCGAGAGGCCGGGTGTTTGCGCGCCGCCAAATGGCAGGGCTTCCGGCAAATGCAGTTCGGGCCCGGCCACAATGCATTGGATCTTATCCTCCCATTCCCGCAATAGTACTTTTAGCTGTTCTACCGAATCATAGGGCTGGTAATGCAGCACGCTGATGGGCGAGACCAGTGCTTCGCTTTCGGTGGCCAGTAAAAAGCCATTGTCCGAATGGGCGATGCGGTTTACGAGGTAAATGGACTTGTTGTATTCGTAATTATTAAAATACTTGTGGTGATTTACAAAGTCGTCCGCCATTTCTTCGATCGACTGGTAAAACCCGGTAAAATCATATCCGGACGGAACGAAGATTTTAGAAACGTTGCGGCATCCGAGCCCGAAATATTGGAGAATATCGGTAGCTAAGTCCCTGAGTTCCTCACGCGTTTCATGGCCGGTGAGCACCGCCACAGAAGTCCGGTTCTTACGGATGATGTTAGGCTTTTTGGCGAAATAATAATGGAAATAGCGTGCCGTGTTATTGCTTCCGGTGGCGATGTATGCGTCCGAATCGTTCAGTCTTTCTACGAAATCAATGTATTTCTCAAACTCCGGTTCGATTTCTGTCAGTTTGCCAAGCAGCGCGCGGATCAGCAGCGGGTCGTCGGAGCTGGGTTTGGCCAGTAAAGTATGCCCGCTTACCAGCACGCACAGGGCATCGTGAAAGCCAACCGCTGGGATATTTCCAGCCATTACCACGCCTATTTTGCGGGATTGGGCGGGTTCGGGGTAGCTTTCAGCCCAACTTTTCAGTTTTTCCCCGTTTAAGTAGTGTTCGGCAATCGCATTCAGTGACAACCTTACGTTAGCGGGCGTAAACCAGTTATTCTTACTCTTGGCGCCTGCAACCCATTCCGCGATCGTTTCCTCGTTAGCCGGGTCGCCGATGAACTGGCCCAGACGGATGAATGCATTTATCCTCCGAATTCTTGATATCATTCTACTCTGACTCTAAAAAGTTAAATGGCATGTGCCGTTTTTATTTTTCTGATTGTTGGGAAACTATAAATAGTTATATTTGTTACCCTAATCAGAAGAATAGCAACAAATATAAACAATCCGGCGACTATGGCTATAATGATAACCGATGAATGCATAAATTGTGGGGCGTGTGAGCCAGAATGCCCAAATACAGCAATTTATGAGGGAGGTGTAGAATGGACTTGGGGAGATGGAACGAGTTTAGACGAAGTGGACTTTGGAGATGGCACCATCGTTAGCGGCAAGGAAAAGCAGTCCCCTGTTTCAGACGAATTTTATTACATAGTTTCAGATAAATGTACGGAGTGCGTTGGTTTTCATGAAGAACCACAGTGCGCCGCGGTTTGTCCGGTAGATTGCTGTGTGCCTGATCCGGACAACGAGGAGGAAGAAGAAACTTTGCTTGCCAAAAAAGCATGGATGCACGGTGAATAGACCCTGCTGAATATAAAAAATGCGAAGCCTGCTCCACAGCAGGCTTTTTTTGTGCCCTTTCGATTCTGCAAATGGCATTATAATAATAAAATTTCTTAATAAATACAATAGCTCCTTTTGAAGAAAATTCTGTTTTGTCAGACTTATGCAGAATATTCGATTTTTCATATAAATCGCATTTTTTTAGTTTTTGTGTTTCAAAAACGATAAAAAACATGATAAAAATCAGAAAATTGGATTTTTTGATATAAATTTTGACTAGATTATTTGATAAATATAATTTAAGTACAATATTTGATCCAGTAATGCAGCCGGAGAACAATATTAACTTAAACAGAATATAATTATGAAAAAAGTCTATTGTACAGTATTATCTTTGATGGTTCCTTTTTTGGGTTTTGCGAAGGCGGAAGAAGATAAGAAAGCGGTGAAGGCAGATACTGCAGTGGTGACGGAAGCAAAGGATGGGGAAGAAGCAAAAGGAGCATTCGCTTTCTCTGGCTATCTGGATTCCTATTACATGGCTAATTTCAACAAACCTGCATCCCGTTCCAACATGGGTGCCTCAAATGCGAGGGTGTTCGATCAGAAATCGGGCCAGTTCTCGCTCGGGCTCGTGCAAGCTAAGGTGGCTTACACCAACGCGAAGTCAGAAGCGGTGGTAGACCTTACTTTCGGTCCCAACGCCAACCTGGGTAACTACGGCAACGCGCTGTTCAGCACCGCATTGGCGATCAAGCAAGCATACTTTACATACAAGTTTACCGATAAATTCTCGATGACAGCGGGACAATTCGGTACGCATATCGGGTACGAAGTGATCGACGCACCGGCCAACTTCAACTACTCTCTTTCGAACCTGTTCAACAACGGTCCATTCTACCATGCAGGTTTGAAAGCGACTTACGCATTCTCCGACAAAGCATCTTTAATGGTGGGTGTGGTAAACAACGTAGATGGATTAGGCGATAACAACCGCGCAAAGGGGATTATCAGCCAGCTGTACTTCAAGCCAGTTGAAAACTGGAACGTTTATCTGAACTATATCGGAAGCAACGAAGCTAACACAGATTCCCTGGGTAAGCAGCCAGACGGTTTCTACCAGGTATTTGACCTGACTACCAGCTTCCAGGTGACCGAGAAATTCCTATTGGGTCTGAACGCCGCGTACGGATCTCAAAAAGGTGACTATCAAGGCACAGGTGGTCCTCTTAAGACCGAATCATGGGGTGGTGTTGCGGTATATGCCAACACAGCTATCACAGAAAACTTCGGAATTGGAGCACGTTACGAGTACTTCAATAACGATAACGGAGTAAGAGGTTTGCTCACAGCCGCCAAAACAGGGACCAAAGTTAATTCGGTTACTTTGACCGGTAACATCAGCCTCGCCGACGGACACATTCTCGTAAAACCTGAATTCCGCCTGGATGCATATCCTAAACTGAGCGGTGCAGGAGAAGCGCAACAATTTGAAGATTCGAAAGGTGCATGGACCAAAAACAGCCAAACTACTTTCGGATTGGCATTCATTTACAAATTCTAAGAGAGACACACACAGCATTTCAGGAATACCTTCTTAATCTAATACAACAACAATAATTTACTACAATGGAAAAACGTAACTTTATCCCACTGATTATCCTCCTGGTAATCAGCATCCTCGGTGCCTTCGTCCCCAATGTTCCGACACAGATCGTGACGGAGGGCATCAATTCCGGCGACACGGCATGGATGCTGGTTTCGTCAGCGCTGGTACTGCTCATGACTCCCGGTCTTGCCTACTTCTACGGAGGAATGGTCAATACCAAAAACGTCATTTCCACAATGCTCCAAAGCTTTATCGCGATGGGTGTAATCAGTGTGGTGTGGGTAGTTTTCGGTTTCAGCCTTGCGTTTGGTGAAGACATCGGCGGTTTCGTAGGAAACCCAATGTCACACTTCATGTTCAAAGGTGTTTTGGACGGCCCGGTTTGGGGTACTATTCCTTTCGCCCTGTTCGCAATGTTCCAGTTGAAGTTCGCGGTAATCACTCCTGCGCTCGTTACTGGCTCGATGGCTGAGCGTATCAACTTCCGCTCTTACGTTCTTTTCATTATCCTGTTCTGTGTTTTCGTCTACTCGCCATTGGCTCACATGACATGGCATGCAGATGGCATCCTTTTCAAAATGGGTGTGCTTGATTTCGCTGGTGGTACTGTTGTTCACATGTCGGCCGGTTGGGCTGCATTCGCTGGTGCTTTGTACCTGAAACGTCGCAAGTCGCTCCTGGAAGACCACGTGCTTCCTCCTGCAAACATTCCATTCGTATTGTTGGGAACAGGTTTGCTGTGGTTCGGTTGGTTCGGTTTCAACGCAGGTTCTGCTCTGACAGCTTCTCCATTGGCGGTTTCGGCTTTCGCTACTACTAATACCGCTGCCGGTGCTGCTGGTTTGGCGTGGGTTCTTTTTGATGCTGCAAGAGGCAAAAAAGTTTCTGCCCTTGGTTTCTGTATCGGTGCCGTAGTGGGTTTGGTTGCCATCACGCCTGCTGCCGGTTTCGTAACTGTTCCTGCATCTCTTTTCATCGGTACTGTGGCTGCGATCACCTCTAACTACATCGCTCACCTTCGTACACGTTCGACATTGGACGATACACTCGACGTATTCCCTTGCCACGGTGTAGGTGGTATGGTAGGTATGCTCATGACCGGTATCTTCGCAACCAGCGGTGTTAACTCACTGGTAGTTGACCAGGGTCTGGCATTCGGAGAAACGAAACTGTTCATCAACCACGTGATTGCGCTGGTAGGTGTATCGGTATTCGCGTTCGGCGGTTCATTCCTGCTGCTGAAAATCACTGACCTGATCCTCCCGCTTCGTGTGTCTGAACAAGATGAGAAAGTAGGTCTGGATGTAAGCCAGCACGACGAGTTTCTTGTAGAAGCTTAATCTAAACTATAAGAATAAATAATAAAGCCCGGCCAATTTGGCCGGGCTTTTATGCTATTGGGCTTTGGCTACTACGCTATCCCCAGGCTATCCTATCCCCAGGCTGAAGCCTTGGGTTGGGCTACGATATCCCTCAACCCCGGGCTTCAGCCTGGGGTTCGACGGCTGCCCACGGACATGGGCTTTAGCCCAAGCCGCTCGCGCGGAGCCTAGTGTACCAGTATCTCTTCGGCAACTTCAGTGACTTCCATCAAGCCTTCCGGATTGATATGATCAAACCGCACATCTTTGGTCTCATTGATCAGCAGCGGATCATATTTCACGGCTACGCGAACGTAGTTGCCTGTGAAGCCGAGCATCCGGCCATTCTGCACTTCGTCTTCAAAAAGCACCTTGCCTTCTTTGCTAATCTGGCTTTCGTAGAAGAAGCGTTTTTTCTTGTCCGAAAGGATATGCAGCATTTTCGAGCGTTCGGCGCGTTCGCTTTTTGAAACTATGGGGCGAATAGCCAGCGCCGTTGTATTTTCCCTTTCAGAGTAGGTAAATACGTGTAAGTAGGATACTTCCAGTTCATTCAGGAAGTGGTAGGTTTCTTCAAAAAGCTCCTTTGTTTCACCTGGATGGCCTACGATTACGTCCACGCCAATACAGCAATCCGGCATAAGCGCCTTGATTTTCGCAACACGCTCGGTGTACAATTCGCGTTTATAGCGGCGTTTCATCAGCCCCAGTACCTTGTTCGAACCCGATTGCAGCGGAATATGAAAGTGCGGGGCAAAACGTTTGGACTGCGCCACGAATTCGATGATCTCGTCGGTGAGCAGATTGGGCTCGATGGAAGAAATGCGGAAGCGCTCGATGCCTTCCACTTCGTCCAAAGCCTTGATCAGGTCGAGGAAAGTTTCCTCGCGTACACCGTTACGCAAGCCAAAATCACCGATGTTGACGCCGGTCAAAACGATTTCCTTCACATCACGGGAGGCGATGTCGCGGGCGGCTTTTACGATATTTTCAATACTGTCCGAGCGGCTTTTTCCCCGTGCGAGCGGAATCGTACAGTAGGCGCACGGGTAGTCGCAGCCGTCCTGCACTTTCAGGAACGTACGTGTGCGGTCGTTGAGCGAATAGGAGGTGTGGTATTCTACGGCATGGTCAATCGTCGAAGCGATTACCTGTGCGGGCTGCCCTGATGGCGTTTTCTCGAATGTATCGATCAATTCTACCAGCCGAAATTTCTCTGCGGCGCCCAAAACCGCATCTACGCCCGGTATCTCGGAAATTTCTTTCGGTTTCAGCTGCGCGTAGCAGCCGATGATCGCCACGTAGCCGTCCGCATTGATTTTTTGGGCCTCACGTACGATTTTGCGGCATTTCTTGTCCGCATTCTCGGTAACAGAGCAGGTGTTGATGATAAATATATCCGGGTTTTCGTTGAATTCCACTTTGGTATACCCTTTATCCTCGAACATCCGGCCGATGGAAGAGCTTTCGGAGTAATTCAGCTTGCACCCTAATGTATAAAAAGCGACTTTTTTCATTGTTTTTAAATATCCTGCAAAATTACACCTTTATTATCAACGCTTTAAATAATCTCCAAAAGAAGATTGCAGGTAGGCCTTGCCCAGCGCTTCTTCCTGCTGTGGCAATGCGCCTTTTTTTTCGGTGATATTCCCTCCGATGTTGTCCCGCACGAGAAACCCGCCGGGGCGCATCCAGCCCAGGCCGTTGTTGAATGCGAAATAGGCAAAATCGTGGCGGCCTGTCTTGAAAATGTCGTTACTCCACGCAAAAGTTCCGGAGGGAAGGTGCATTTGGTTCAAAATCGTGGCGGCCAGGTCAGTTTGCGACGCCAATGTGTCCACGCGGGCAGGTGCGACCGTGAGCGCCCCGCCGAGCCAGAGCATGGGAATATGAAATTCCGAGGGCTTGTCCTTCCGGGTTTCCGGCAGCGGATGCCCGTGGTCTGCGATGATAACGACAAGCGTATTCTTCCACCACGGTTTGGTTTTAGCCTCCCGCAAAAATGCTCCGAGAGATTCATCAGTATAATGTAATGCGTTCAGGAACAAGTGTTCCGGATCGTTGCCCGGGATCATCGTTTTGGTGGGTACTTCAAACGGCTCGTGACTGCTTAACGTAAATATTGTTGAAAAAAATGGCTGCTTTTCACGGTCGAGATCATGCATTAACCGCTTGAAAACCACATGGTCGTGTGCCCCCCATTTAGAGTTCATGTCTTTGGAATCGAACTCGGCTTTGTCGATAATGCGGTCGAAACCCTGTTGGAGGAAATAGGATTTCATATTCGCAAACTCGGTTTCGCCCCCGTAATAAAAGGAAGTTTGCCAGCCACGCTCCTTGAAAATGGTCGGTAGAGAAGGCAGCGAGGCGGTTTTTTTGGGTATTTTAATGATGGAAGTGGTCGGTTGTGCGGGATAACCGCTCAAAATAGCCACCATACCCTTGTCGCTACGGTTGCCGCTCGCATATATATTGGTAAAGAGCAGGCCTTCTTTCGCAATCCGGTCAAATTGCGGGGTAACCTCTTTTAATCCCCCCAACGAACTCACTGCTTTGGCCGTAAAGCTTTCCCAAATAATTACGAGCACATTCTTTTTACCGGTGGTGTCGATGATTTGCGTTGTTTCGCCATTTGCTTTATACAGATTCGCCACCGTATGGTTAGCCTCCGAATCTTCACCGTATTTGAAAGGATTTTCATTGGAATAACCCTCATTGAGCAACGACCGGACGTAATTCCATGGCACGTTCACGGCCGCGTAATTGGCAAAACTCTTATCGCTGAAAAAGACTGCACTCTCGTTCATCGGAGCGAGCTGGAAGCCGCCGCGGATTGGGATGATCAGGCTCCCGGCTATGACAAGAAATGCGGGGATCATGTATAGGTGGGCCGACCGCCGGAATGAGCCGGTTATTCGCCGGACAATGGTTTGTAAAATACGGTTGATCAGAAAAATAAGCCCGACCAGCAGCAGAAGAAGCGGAAAAACCGGTGCCGCACCCATCGATGCCATCGCTTCGGAGGGCGTTTCGAGGTAATGCAGCGAAGTAGCGTCGATCCGGAAACCCCAGGCACGGAAGAGTTCGAGGTCGACGACCGACAGCAATGTGATGAGCGATACGATAATGATCGTGTAAATGGATAACGTCCTGCGGTACCAGTCCCAGCGATGCCCCGTGAACATCATTAACAATGTAGGGATCGCCAGAATATAGGCGGCGAAGGAAATATCCATCGGTAGGCCGTGGCTCGCGCTTGCGACCCACAGCGAGGAGGGAAGTTCGAGCGCCTTTTTATAATGATATGCCAGGAAAATGATACGGAAAAACTGGAAAATCAGAACCCAGGCAAGCCCGTACAAGGCGACAAATTCAAGTCTCTTAAGCATTGGTGTCTATGAACAATTTGCAAAGTTCTTAAAAATGCGTTAACCTGTGGTAACCGTTGGACAGCTATTGTGAAAATGTAGAGAGGATTTGTGGTTCGTATCGGTAAATAAATAATTTTGGGGAGAATTAATATAAATCAATAAATACATGACTTTTCGTTCCAAAGCTTTTGAGATCGCGCAAGGCCGCGTCTCGCCTGTTTTGACCCCTCCCACAGAAAAAGTAGCCGACCTTTATGGTAGCAATACATTCAGTGATGATGTGATGAAGACCCTGCTTTCGGCAGAGGCATATACCAAAATCTCCAACGCGATCCGCTCCGGCTCGACCATCGACCGCGAAGTGGCCGAAGAAGTGGCCGCCGCGATGAAATCGTGGGCTATTTCCAAGGGTGCGACGCACTATACCCACTGGTTCCAGCCGCTCACCGGAACGACTGCCGAAAAACATGATTCGTTTTTTGACCTGACTATGGATGGTAAAGCGGTAGAGAAATTCAAAGGCAGCGCGTTGGTGCAGCAGGAGCCGGATGCTTCCTCGTTCCCAAGCGGGGGCTTGCGCGCTACCTTCGAGGCAAGGGGTTACACAGGTTGGGACCCAAGCTCGCCCGCATTCCTGATGGACAATGGTGCAGGCGGAAAGACATTGTGTATCCCGTCGGTTTTTATCTCTTATAATGGAGAGGCACTGGATTACAAAGCGCCTCTTTTGCGCTCGCTGATGACGCTCGACAAGGCGGCAACAGGTGTTTGCCAATTCTTTAACCGCGATGTTGCCAAGGTAACACCGACGTTGGGCATCGAGCAGGAGTATTTTTTGGTCGATAAGGCATTGTACTATGCCCGTCCCGATTTGCTGATGTCCGGCCGGACGGTTTTCGGGCATAATCCCGCACGCGGCCAGCAGCTCGACGACCATTATTTTGGTTCGATCTCACCACGGGTGAATGCATTTATGGTGGATTTTGAGTTCGAAGCGTTGAAGCTCGGTATCCCGGTGAGAACGCGCCATAATGAAGTGGCTCCCGGCCAGTTCGAATGTGCACCCACTTTCGAGGAAGTCAACCTTGCTATCGATCACAACGCATTGTTGATGGACTTAATGCAGAAAATCGGGGACAAGCATAACTTTCAGGTCCTTTTCCACGAAAAGCCATTCGCCGGTATTAACGGGAGCGGAAAGCACAACAACTGGTCGCTTTCGACGGATACAGGCATTAACCTGCTTGCACCAACTTCGAAACCAAAAGAGAACCTCCGCTTTCTGACGTTCCTGATGAATGTGGTGAAAGCCGTTCACGATCATGCCGATCTGTTGCGGGCTTCCATATCGTCCGCGGGTAACGAGCATCGCCTGGGAGCGAACGAGGCACCGCCGTCGATCGTTTCGGTGTTTTTGGGGGGAGAACTTACGACCATGCTGGAAGAGCTCGTTAACAAAGGGGAAATTACACTTGAAAAAGGGGAGAACTTCTACTATAAACTGGGTATTACCCGTATTCCAAACCTACAACGCGACAACACCGACCGTAACCGTACGTCGCCATTCTGTTTTACGGGAAATAAATTCGAATACCGCGCCGTAGGCAGCTCACAAAACAGCGCGTCGCCGATGATCATCCTGAACACGATCGTCGCTAATCAGCTGCTCGACTTCAAACGTGAAATGGATGAGCGCCTTGCAGCTGGTGAGGAAAAGAAAGTGGCAACCGTAGAGATACTGAGACGCTATTTCCTTGAATCTAAAAACATCCTTTTTGAAGGAAACGGGTATTCGGATGAATGGATTGAGGAAGCAGCGAAACGCGGGTTAAGTAATATCCGTGAGACTTATGATGCACTATACCCGTATAAGACAGACAAGACCGTCGGGGTTTTTGAAAGAACCGGTGTGCTGAGCTCCCGTGAACTTCACGCGCGCTACGAGATCGAGCTGGAAAATTATGTGAAGAAGTTACAGATAGAATCACGCGTGATCGGTGACCTGGCGTTGAACCACATTGTGTCGACGGTCGTGAAATACCAATTCAAACTCGCACAGACGGCCCGCTCGCTGACCGACCTTGAAATGCTGGAAGAAGCCGAGCCGATCAAGGAAATTATCCGCGACATTTCTTCGCACGTGGTGGTGATAAAAAAGCTGGTGCACGAAATGACCGAAAGTCGCAAAAGGGCCAACAATATCGAAGGTCTGTTCGAACGCGCCAAATGCTATGGTTCGGAGGTGAAAGGCTTTTTCGATGAGATCCGTTATCACGTCGATAAGCTCGAATTGTTGATCGATGATGAAGACTGGCCGCTTGCCAAGTACCGCGAAATGTTATTTTTGGAGTAATTTTGCAATTGAATCAAAAAACAATGAATATGAATCCCGGATTTGATCCAGAAGAAATCGCTCAACTTAAAGAGGAATGCAAGGCCGAGAATGCGAACTTTATATATGTAGAGGACGAGTTTGAGGATGACGACGATAATAACGAACATGCACACGTCCAGTTTGTCGGTAAGTATAAAGATCAGGAGGTCATTTACGACGCATTGATTTTTACATTGCGCCTGCACCACTCAACGCTCGTGTACGACGAAGCGCTGGAACGGTTGAAGAAGGAAATGCCAAACTATGTGTCGCCTGATGAGCGCCCTGCAAACTATAAGATCAGCGACGAGCAGGAAGACGAAGCTGAACTGCTCCTGACCGAATTCATCGAGGAGATCGAAGAAAATGAGGAAATTACGGTCCGCGAGCATGTCGAGATCGACGACCAGTTCGAATACGGCGTAGGCCTGGAAGTGGGATTAAATAAAACGGAGATCAACGACAAGATCATCAGCGATTTCGTAAAAGCCTTCACTACCGGTAATGTACAGCTCGATCCGACGTTGTACTCGTTCACTGGCAGCGAGGACGAAGACTGATTCCAATGCATAATTTGTAAAAGAGTGCCTTTTACCGAAGGCGCTCTTTTTTTGTGCAAATCTTTCAGGCGTTAAAACAAAATGACCACCTTTTCGAGGTGGTCATTTTGCAAAAATATGTTTCGTTCTGCGAATTAGATAGCAGATTTAACAGTCTTGATAATGCGAGCTGCTACTTTGTAAGGATCAGCTGCCGAGTTTGGACGACGGTCTTCCAGGTATCCGTTCCACCCTTTTGCAGGGACAGTAACAGGGATACGGATAGAAGCACCACGGTCGGAAACACCGTAGCTGAAATCGTGGATAGAAGCAGTTTCGTGCTTTCCAGTCAGACGGAGGTGGTTGTCAGCACCGTAAACTTCGATGTGCTCTTTCACCACAGGACGGAATGCTTCGCAAATTTTGTCGAAAGTATCTTTGCTTCCGGCAGTTCTCAAAGTAGTGTTTGAGAAGTTAGCGTGCATACCTGAACCGTTCCAGTCAAGCGCGCCAAGCGGCTTGCAGTGCCAGTTGATGGAAACACCATATTTCTCACCGATTCTTTCCAGGAGGTAACGGCCAAGCCAGATCTGGTCACCAGCTTCCTGCGCACCTTTTGCGAAGATCTGGAATTCCCACTGTCCTGCTGCTACTTCTGCATTGATACCTTCCACGTTCAAACCTGCTTCGAGGCATGCGTCAAGGTGTTCTTCTACGATCTCGCGACCGTACGCGTTAGCTGCGCCAACTGAGCAGTAGTATGGCCCTTGTGGAGCAGGGTAACCGCCCGCAGGGAAGCCGAGAGGCTTGTTGGTTTCGTTATCCCAAAGGAAATATTCTTGTTCAAATCCGAACCAGAAGTCGTTGTCACCATCTTCAATAGTAGCACGGCCGTTTGATTCGTGAGGAGTTCCGTCAGCGTTCAATACCTCGCACATTACCAGGTAGCCATTCTTACGCTGTGGATCAGGAATAATGTAAACCGGTTTCAGCAAACAGTCGGAAGAACCGCCAGGAGCCTGCTCAGTCGATGAACCATCAAACGACCACATTGCGCAATCTTCCAGTTTTCCACTAAAATCGTTTTCAATTTTGGTTTTGCTGCGTAAACTTTGGGTCGGCTTGTAGCCATCCAACCAAATATATTCCAGCTTGGACTTTGACATAATAGTACTAGATAAAGTGGTGACGAATAATTATAACGGCACAATATTAATGCAAAAATGTATTTACAAAAAATAAATGCTAGGAAAA
The DNA here is from genome assembly GCF_052044875.1 of Dyadobacter sp. 22481. Classification (NCBI taxonomy): domain Bacteria; kingdom Pseudomonadati; phylum Bacteroidota; class Cytophagia; order Cytophagales; family Spirosomataceae; genus Dyadobacter; species Dyadobacter sp. 22481. The sequence goes on along the minus strand of NZ_JBQENV010000001.1, from coordinate 2,100,580 downwards.
ATTAACCTTCCACAAAATATTATTGCGTTCGTGGTAGTATTGTCAGTAAAAAATGCACTATTCCAATAAAACAACCCTGTTTCAAAAAACGCGGTTTCGAAGGTTTTTTTTGATAAAAAGTCGGAAACAGGTTAAAAATATGCCTTTGAAAATATAAAATAGCGAGAATATCCTATAAACTGTAACTTTTGAATCCTCGTGCAGATAGAATTCTGCGGGGATTGTAAATTTTGTGCTGTTGCCGATATTTTGTATATTTTTGAAGGCTTCATTGGTATTTGCCGACATCACTACAATATTAGAAAAATGCATTTGTTTTACCAGCCTGACCCTCACGTTTTTGAACTCGACGAAGAGGAAGCAAGGCATAGTTCGAAGGTTTTGAGGCTGGGTTCCGGCGACATGATTTACGTCACAAATGGCAAAGGCCTGCTGCAAAAATGCCGGCTCAACATTCAGGGACGTAAAGTAGGTTATGAAGTGATAGAGTCCAAAATGACGGACCGGAGGAATTTCGCCGTCAATATGGCGATCGCGCCCACGCGCAAGGCCGAACGGAATGAATGGATGGTGGAGAAAATGACCGAAATAGGGGTGGAGCGCATCGATTTTGTTGTGACGGAACATACCAACCCTGAGACTTTGAATCGCGTCGTGAACCTGACCAGGCTGAACCGCATCGCCGCCGCCGCCATGAAGCAGTCGCAGCAATATTATATGCCGGTAATTACAGTAAATAACAAGTACGAGCCGTTTATTAAAAGCATTGATGACGCTATCCGTCTGATTGCCTATGTTCCTGAGCAAAACATCGTGGAGCACGTTTTTGGTAGAATTAAAAAAGGTAGCGACACCAGACTGCTGATCGGCCCGGAGGGAGATTTCAGTCCAAGAGAAGTGGAGTTGGCCCTTGAAAACGGTTTTCAAACGGTTTCACTTGGCCCTACTCGCCTCAGAACAGAAACCGCCGCCGTCGCAGGATGCCACGCCATTAACCTGGCGCAGATTTTGTAATGATGGCATGAGTGAATTTTGAATGACCGAATGACTGACCGGGCCGCCGGTGCAATGACTGAATTGTTTTCAGGTTTTAGCAAAGGAATTTTAGTCTTCATGGATCAACTCAAGATTATTCAATCATTGCACCGGAGACCCGGTCAATCATTCAATCTTTTAAAAATTATTCGCACATTCACTCATTAAACCCATGAAGCCCCGCCTCCTCGTTATCGCCTTTTTACTCTGTACCGCCGTCACCTCGTACGGGCAATCGTCTCTAAAGATCGCCAAGCTCAAATATGGCGGAGGGGGTGATTGGTATGCCAATAAAACATCACTTCCCAATCTGATAAAGTTTTGCAATGCGGAGCTTAAAATGAATATCAATCCGGTTGAAGACGTGGTGGAAGTGGGCAGTCCTGATATTTTCTCCTACCCGTTTGTGCATATGACCGGGCATGGGAACGTCGTTTTCAGCGATGCGGAAGCACAGAACCTGAGAAACTACTTGCTTTCGGGTGGGTTCCTGCATGTGGACGACAATTATGGGCTCGACCAGTTTATACGCCGGGAAATGAAGAAGGTCTTTCCCGAACTCTCGTTCGTAGAACTTCCGTATGATCATCAGATCTACAATATGAAATACAAATTCCCCGACGGCCTACCCAAAGTACATGAACACGACGGAAAACAACCGCAAGGCTTTGGGCTGATCTGGCAGGGACGGCTGATCTGCTATTACAGCTACGAAACCGATTTGGGAAATGGCTGGGAAGACCAGAGTGTATATAACGATCCCGAAGAAATGCGCCGGAAGGCGTTACAAATGGGGGCGAACCTGCTTAGCTACGCATTCATGATCGAGTAGGCGAGTGATGCTTCGGGTGCCCGTAAGGCCTATGGCTATATTCCAAATTTAGTTTGGGAAATTTCGGTTTTCTAACCTTTGGCACTTACTTTTGTACAAAGTTTAGTATATTATTATTTTACGCCGTTCCATGTATATAGTCCTGATTGTATTTGTTGTACATTGGTATTTGTCACTATTCTGTCAAACCTTTTTCCTGCACCGCTATTCCGCTCATAAGATGTTCATTATGAGTAAGCCCTGGGAACGGTTCTTCTATTTGCTCACTTATTTATCTCAAGGCTCCTCGTACCTGAGCCCGCGTGCATATGCAATCCTGCACCGGATGCACCACGCGTTCAGCGATACCGAAAAAGATCCCCATTCCCCGCATCATACCAAAAACGTGTTCACGATGATGTGGGAGACGAAAAATATCTACAATGCGGTTCTGAACCGCAAACGCGCCATCGAGTCGCAGTTTGAAAGAAATTACCCTGAATGGAATTTTGTAGAGAAGCTCGGTGATTCCTGGATTTCCCGGGTTGGCTGGGGACTTATCTACCTCTCATTTTATGTGCTTGCCTACATTTATCTGGATATGCACTGGGCGTTCTTCTTCCTGTTGCCGATCCACTTCCTGATGGGCCCGATCCACGGCGCGATCGTTAATTGGAGCGGACATAAATACGGCTACCAGAATTTCGATAACGACGATAAGTCCAAAAACTCCCTGATCTTCGATTTCCTGATGATGGGAGAACTTTTCCAGAACAACCACCACAAACGGCCCAACTCGATCAACTTCGGTTCAAAATGGTTCGAAGTCGATCCGACCTACCCGGTGATCAAGCTGCTGAGCAGGTTGAAGATTATTGAGATTCGAAAGAAGAACTGATAAAATGACATTTTGCAAAGCCCTTCGTCGATTCGGCGAGGGGCTTTTTGCTGTAAAGCTCGTCTTCGATTGCGCTCAGACTGACAATTTCCGATAGGTCACCCCGAGTGTGTGCCTATGTCAGTCTGAGCGCAGTGCGTATGTCGGTCTGGGCGTAGTCGAAGACAGCCAGAACCGCAAGACGCTAGAATAGCCACAAAAAATAGGCAGGCGTGAGAGACGCCTGCCTATTTGCTTATTAACACCACAAAAAATGAAATCCTTTGAATTTGCGATTGGGATATCTTTACGCCCTATCGACAATACAAATAAGATCAACAATACTTAAAAAGGCGTTAATAATAAGTTAGAATTTGCTTAGAGACGCAAAAAAGTTAGGCGAAAGGTAGTACCCTTGGGAATGTTGGATTGGATGCTAATGCTGCCATTGTGTAGCTTTACGATGCGTTCGACAAGGGAAAGCCCAATGCCGTAGCCCTTGATGCTCGCGGTGTTGTCGCTGCGGTAAAATGGCTGGAAAACGAGGCTTTTATCTTTCTCAGGAATTCCCTTTCCAGTATCGGCAAAAGTAAGCCCGAGCTGCCCGCGCGACGGGTGCAGGCAAACGTTCACCGTGTTGTCGTCCGAAAATTTGCAGGCATTGTCCATCAGGTTCAGGAAAGCCGTTTTGAGCAGTGTCGTATTGCCGGTGATTTCGAGCCAGGTATCGTCCTCCGGGAGCTCGTCGAAGTTGAGGTAAATGTTGTAGGCCGGATTCGCCTCCGCGAGGTTCATACGGCAGTCGAGCAGGAGGTCGTCTACGCGGATAAGCTCCGTAAGCAGGTCGCGCTGATCTTCGCTTACCTTGGCAAGTTCCAGCAATGTGTTCGAGAGCTGGCCCAGCTCCTGAATGTCTTCGAGCACGGAGCGGATCGTCATCTGGTATTCGAGCGGATTCCGTTCTTTCAGCATGCTGACTTCCAATTGCGATTTGATCTTAGTAAGCGGGTTTTTCAATTCGTGCGAGACGTTTGCAACAAAGATCTTTTGCATCTGAAAGGCCGTTTCGATACGGTCGAGCAGTTTATTGAATGTGACCGTCAACCGCCCGATCTCGTCTTTCTGGTTAGGTACATTCAGCCGCGTATCCAGCTTTTGGGGCAGGATGCCTTCCACCGCATTCATAACCTTTGAAATAGGCCTCAATGCACGTTTCGAGAATATCCATCCTACGATCGCCACCACGAACGTGACAATGAGGTAAAGGACGGTCAACAACGTTTTAAGGTTCGAAAGGTTGGCCTGCCCGTACAAATCCTTCGCCCCGAGCATAACCACCGCCTTGTTGAAGGGGTATTTGTAGTAGAGCCCAACCACTTTGTAGTCTCCGTCGTCGTACCGGATCTGGCCTGCTTTGCGGATTTCGTCGAGCCAGTAGTTGGAGACGTGCAATGCTTTGAGCTGCGGAGAGGTAGAGTTACTGTAAATGAGCCGGTTCTTTTCGTCGAAAATGAAGATATTCTCGTCGTAGATCAGATCACGGTTGGTTTCGTCGAGGGCTTTCAGCACCTCTGCATTGATGAGCGGCACCTGTACTTTCAGCAGAAGCTCCGCCTGAGACTTGGCTTTCGAGCGTAGCCGGTCGTAAAAGTCCTCGGTTACGTTATAATAGGTGAAAAAGTAGACGGCCAGAAAGGTGACCAGCAAAATACCGCTTACCAGCAAGGAAAACTGAACCGTAAGTCGGGTGCGGATTTGCATAGCTTATTCTACTTTGAGCACATAACCCATGCCGAACTGGGTGTGGATCAGTTTTACCGGGTAATCTTTATCGATCTTTTTGCGAAGGTAATTTACATATACTTCAATGACATTGGTACCTGTGTCGAAACCGATGTCCCAGACCTGTTCCGCAATCTCGACCTTTGAAATAACTCTTCCCTGATTGCGGATCAGGTATACGAGCAGGTTAAATTCCCGAGCCGTCAGATTAATCTTATTACCCGAACGATAAACGGTTTTGGCGTCCAACGATACTTCAAGATCCGCAAATTTTAAAACTTGTGCCGTATGCGAAATGGTCGATCCACGCTTCGTAAGCGCACGTACACGCGCAAGCAGCTCTTTAAATTCGAATGGCTTGACCAGGTAATCGTCCGCGCCGGCATCAAGGCCCGTTACTTTATCGTCGGTAGTGCCAAGGGCTGTCAGCATGAGGATAGGGGTCTCATCGCCCCAGCTGCGTATTTCCCTGCATAGCTCGATCCCATTAATGCCGGGAATGATAATGTCACTGATAATTAGCTGGTAAACATTGCTGCGTGCCAGTTGCTTTCCGATCAGCCCATCATAGGCTATATCGACATCATAGCCATTCTCTTCCAGCCCCTGCCGAATTGATTGCAATGTTTTCGGCTCGTCCTCTATCAATAACAGTTTCATACGCTATGCAAAAATAGTTCTGACACATCCTTCCAACTTGAAACGCGCTTATAATTGGTTTCCCTTAGGTTATGCGGGGCTGAAAAAAGGATTCCCTTGCCTTTGAATGCCGCCAGGTTACGCACATGGTCGTCGATCAGGTAGTCCGACTGGATAATACTTTTATATCCGCAGAAAACTACATTCGTCCACGGAATAAATGGAAAATGCTTTTTAAGCCAATCGAACTTATCGCGAAATGAATTGGGGAACTCCATGCAGGCTGTGGCGACGAACAGTTCGTAATATCTGGAAAGCTTGTGCACGGTTTCAATTGCGCCTTCTTTTACCGGGATATCCGCAAAAAAGCCGGGCGTATCCATGATCTTGTGCAGCTTCGATAGCTGTTTCGGGTGCAGCAGTTCCCTTAATCCCTTTGTCTGGAAATCCTCCCGGTTCAACACGGTCGAAAAGTCTGCGAGGACGATGTCGACGAGCTTTTCGTGGGTATTCGCCAGCACATCGTCCATGTCCAGGGTCAATCTCAGCATCAGATTATGGTTCGGCTAATATCGAAGTTTTCGAGATAATCGTTCACGCGTTTCAGGAACAAGCCGCCCAGCGAGCCGTCCACCACGCGGTGGTCGTACGAATGTGAAACGAACATCATGCTGCGGATACCGAGCAAATCGCCCTGCGGTGTTTCGATCACCGCTGGTTTCTTTTTGATCGCTCCGAACGCCATGATCGCCACTTGAGGCTGAACGATGATCGGCGTTCCCATCAGGTTTGCAAATGCCCCGATGTTTGAAACTGTATAGGTACCGCCTGCTAGGTCGTCAGCTTTTAACCTATTCTCCCGTGCTCGTTTCGCGAGGTCGTTGACTTTGCGGGCGAGGCCTGGCAGGTCATAACGGTCGGCATTGTGAATGACCGGTACGATCAGGTTCCCGTCCGGTAATGCCACGGCCATTCCTATGTTAATGTCTTTCTTTTTGATGATTTTGTCGCCCTCCACCGAAATGTTGATCAGCGGATAATCCTTGATGGCTTTTACGACCGCTTCAATGAGAATAGGGGTAAATGTGATGCTGTCGCCCGTTTTCTTACGGTAATCTGCCTTGACGTGCTCCCGCCAGCTGACAACCGGCGTCATATCCGTTTCGATGAACGAGGTAACGTGCGCTGAAATCCTTTTCGATTCCACCATCCGCTGGGAGATCATCTTCCGCATGCGGTCCATTTCGATGATCTCGTTGCTGCCATTCAGCGAAGTGGCTGGCGCAGCTATAACCGGTGCCTTTTTGCGCCGGTGCTCCACATAGGAGAGAATATCGTCCTTGGTAACCCTGTTTTCGAGCCCCGTTCCTTTGATCACTTTCAGTTCATCCACCGGGATTTGTTCGTTGCGCGCAATGCTAAGCACAAGCGGTGAATAGAAGGAGTTGGCCGCGGTATCTGTTGGAGCATATTCATAAACCGGCTCCGGTGTTCTGCTGACAGCCGTTTGAAAGTCTTTTTCAAGTACCGCTACCGTTTCAGCTACGTCTGCTTCTTCCTCCACAGCTGTTAAAAGCGGCGAGCCGGCATCCTGTGCAACCACATCATCGTCAACTTCTATCTGCGCGACAGCACTGCCGATCGGAACCACATCGTCGATCTTGACGAGCCATTTGGTAAGTGTTCCCTCGTAAGGGCAGGGGACTTCGGTATCTACTTTATCGGTAGCCACTTCCAGGATGGAGTCATCGATCCGCACTTTCGCCCCCTCTTCTGCAAGCAGGTGAAGCACGGTGCATTCCATGATGCTTTCCCCCATCGGAGGCATTACCATTTCAACTATTTTCATACTGGGTGTTTTTTCGAAGGTAATGAAAACATGCTTTCGTTACCTCTTTGATGCTGATCTTCGTTTACCCCTTTACTGCGAGAGAAGTTTTTAAAATGGTTTTTCTCAACAGATTGAGTGCGTAAGAGCAGGTTAATTCTATATTGATTTTTCTGTTGTTCCTTAATGTCAGTAATTGGGTAAAGGTCTCCTCGGGCGTCGCGCAGGCGATCCACACGGTGCCCACCGGCTTTTCTGCTGTGCCACCGTCGGGCCCTGCGATACCGGTAGTTGAGATGGCAAATGTGGTGTTCAGCAATCGGCGTGCGCCCTCGGCCATTTCGCGCGCCGTTTGTTCGCTCACCGCACCGTAGGCTTCAAGCGTTTCGTGCGATACACCCAGCACATTCATTTTAACATCATTACTATAACTCACCACCGAGCCTTCGTAATACCGCGATGAGCCGGGAATACTCGTGATTTGGTTGGCAACATAGCCTCCGGTGCAACTTTCAGCGGTGCCTACTGTCGCATTGCTATTTATCAGAAGGTTGCCGATCACGGTTTCGAGCTCGTCTGAATCGTAACCGAATACGTGTTCTTCGATCAACGGCATAACCAATGAAACCTGCTGGGCCAATTCTTTTTCCAGAACATCCTGATCCGTGCCGGTACCGGTAAGCCTCAGCCTTACCTGCCCGAAATGCGGCAGGTAAGCCAGTTTAATGTGCTCGGGCAATGCGTCCTCCCAGGCGGAGATTTTTTCGGCAAGAAAAGATTCTCCAATGCCGATCGTACGAATCGATTTATGCTGAATGATGTGGGTAGAAAATCGGGCTTTGAGCCGTGGCAGGATTTCGAATTCCATCAAACTCTTCATTTCATAAGGAACGCCGGGGAGCGACACATAAATGACCCCGTCCTTTTCGAACCACATGCCTGGGGCTGTTCCCCAGAGGTTCGGAATGTAGGTACAGTTTTTGGGAAGCGCTGCCTGTTGAATGTTCAGCTCGGTCATGGCGCGGCCCCGTTTGGCGAAAAATTCGGTAATGAGCGTCAGGGCGTCCTGGTGGATTTCTAGCTCGGTACCGAAATATTCGCAGAACGTGTGCTTCGTAATATCGTCCCGCGTGGGCCCGAGGCCGCCGGTTACGATCACCACATTCACACGCTGGCTGGCTTGCGTAAATGCATCCAGGATGTCCTGCTTGTTGTCGCCAACAGAAGTTTTCCTTGCCGGACGGATACCGATGTCAGTCAGTTGGGTGCCAATCCATTGCGTATTCGTGTCGACGATTTGACCAAAAAGAATCTCGTCACCGATCGTGATTATTTCAGCCCTGGCGGAGGAAATCATAGGTTTTCAACAGGTTAAATGGGACCGTTATTTTCCCAAAAATAAGTAAAATTAATCGTTATTGAGTACGTTTGAACCGTAGTGAAATATTAACAAACTCTATTATAATGAAATACAAAATCCTTTCATTAACGCTGTTTTGGCTCATTTTAGGACACACTTCGCAAGCACAGTTCAATCTCGGGAAGTTGCTCGGCAAGGGAGGTGGGAAAAGTGGCGGACTCAGTGAGAATGAGATCGTTCAGGGCTTGAAAGAGGCGTTGAACGTGGGTGTCAGTATCGGTTCGGACTCCGCTTCGAAGTTGGATGGTTTCTTCAAAAATGAGCTGATTAAGATCGCTGTACCGCCCGAAGCGCAAAAAGTGGCCGAAACGCTGCGCAAAATGGGACTTGGGGAACAGGTTGATAAATTTACATTGTCGCTCAACCGCGCCGCAGAGGACGCTGCCAAAAAATCCAAGCCGATTTTTTTTAAGGCGGTTAAATCCATGACCGTCCCCGACGCATTAGGCATTCTGAAAGGCTCTGACGACGCGGCAACGCAATATTTGAAGAAAAGTACTAACGATGAGCTTTTCAAGACATTCTTTCCGGTAGTTGACAGTACCTTGAAACTCAACAAAGCGACGCAGTATTATGCGGACATTGTCAAAACTTATAATCAGATTCCCCTGGTTAAAAAGGTGAACCCCGATTTGAAGGCGTACGCGACGCAAAAGACGATCGACGGCCTGTACGTGTTGATCGCGCAGGAGGAAAAGAAAATCCGTGAGAATCCGGGTGCGCGGGTGACCGATTTACTGAAAAAAGTGTTCAGTCAGTCGGGGAAGTAAGTTGGGCTTCCCTGATTTGGACTGCCCGTTTGGGTTCAAATGCTTACTTTTGTAAAAATTAACACCTCTTATGAAAAAGTCAGAAATACATTTCACCGTTGAACTAGACGAAAAAAATATACCGGAGAAGATCTTTTGGGACGCGACCGATAACCCGAATGAAGGTATCAACGACACCCGCGCGATCGCGATCGGCGTATGGGACCATTACCACCGCGGAACGCTGAAAATCGATCTCTGGACCAAGGATATGGAGGTTTTTGAAATGAAACGCTTCTATATCGAACTCATGAGCGGTATCGCGGACACCCTGCTGACTGCCACAAACGACCGGGGAATGGCCGATCTGATCGAAGGCGTTTGCGACACGTTGAGCAAGCGACTGGATGAAGAAATGAAAGCGGCGAAATAATCGGATATCAGTCTGAGCGCATGGGACGGCCCCATACGCTCAGACTGACATTACACAATATCTTTTAATTCCAGTTGCGATTTTTTCGGTAAACCGGCCACAACCAGGTCGTAGGAGTCTTTCACCCAGCCAAAAAGCGCTTCGCTCGGAATGCTGCCGGTCACAAGCACCGTATTCCAATGCTTTTTACTCATATGGTACCCCGGCTTCACGTCGGGGTATTTTTCTCTTAATTCTTCCGCTTTTTCCGGGTCGCATTTCGCATTGAACTGATGCTGCGGCGAATCCAGCGGCGTAAGCAGGAATACCTTTCCCACCACTTTAAATACCAGCGTATCGGGGCCAAATGGTAATTCTTCCGTTACGCCGGGCAATTTCAGGCAGTAATCCCGCAGCGATTCAAGGTTCATCGTGTTAAGGCTCTGACGATCATGATAATCACACAAATCAAAAACATGACGATCGAGATACGATTGATCCCGTGCATCATGCGCAAGTTGAACGAATCGGGGTTATTCGGGTCGCGCTTTTTGAAAACGCGGATGAAGTAAGAAAACACTTCGCCCAGTTGAAAATACTTTTTCATTGTATTTGTTTAAACCAAAATTTCACGTTCCTCCGGCTCTATCCACCGGCCATCTTCCCGGATCAGCTCGATCAGCTCCTCCACCGCTTTGGATGAATGTACCGACCGTTTGATCACTTCCTGGCCCCGGTACAGCGCAATTTTGTCCTTGCCCATTCCCACGTAGCCGTAGTCGGCGTCGGCCATTTCTCCCGGGCCGTTCACAATACAGCCCATAATACCGATTTTCACACCTTTCAAATGCTCCGTATGTTTGCGGATCATCGCCGTTGTTTCCTGCAAATCGAATAAGGTGCGGCCACAGGAAGGGCAGGAAATATATTCCGTTTTCGACATCCGCGTGCGCGCCGCCTGCAAAATGCCGAATGCAATACTATTATAGGAAGCGGCGGCTTTCAACTTGTCCGCGTGCGTAGTGCCTTCCGCAAATTCAGGCGAAAGCAACGTTCCGTCGCCGAAACCGTCCACTAGCAAGCCGCCAATGTCTGTGGCGGAGTATAAGGTCAGTTTATCGCCAAGATTAGTTTGATACCTCCCGTTTATGATCACCGGGACTTTGATGTGCAGCTCTTTCAGTTTGTAAAAGAACCGCCGCATTTCCGGCATCGCGTGCGCATTATGCGTATGTAGCAGGAGCACAACGTTCTTTTTATCTGAAATAGCATTCAGAAATGCCTCGTCGAACGTGTGGATATCCCCTTTGATAAAATTCAGGCCGGAAGAAGTTTCCGCTGCGGCATTCCATTCTGAGATTTCGAACAGCGGGAATTTGTTGCCTTTTTCAGGATGTACCAGCCATTGGGGGTAGTCCAATATCTCGCGCAGGCCGTTTGGCAGCATGAAAGGCACCGGTTTTTGCCCTGTGTAGATAAAATCGGCACCCTGGTCGTTCATGGCCCATTTGTCGGGAACCGGCAGAAAGAAGTGCCCGATACTTTTTAGATTGTCGAGCTGCTGAACATCGATATTCGAATAGTCGGCAATAACGCGCGGCACATTCAAATGGCCGATATTGTAAACTTCCTGCGTATCGCGACGGGTATATTGGAATGGATTGATCGGGCAATGGTCAATCGGCTCGATCGGCGCATGCGTAGCGCGCGACGTGTACCGCTCGATCAACGCACGAGCCACAGGCGCCTCTTTTTCCGGTGCCTCGGTCAATGACACCCGCACCGTATCGCCCAGGCCGTCTTCCAGCAAAGTACCGATGCCAACCGCCGATTTAATGCGGCCATCCTCTGCCTCACCTGCCTCGGTAACCCCCAAATGCAGCGGATAAGGCTTCAAACCTTCCTCAGCCAGCCGTTGCACCAGCAAGCGATAAGCTTCCACCATCACCTGCGTATTGCTCGACTTCATCGACAATGCGATGTTATAGTAATTGAACTCCTCACAAATCCGCAAAAATTCCAGCGCCGATTCCACCATTCCCAGCGGGGTGTCACCATAGCGGCTCAGAATCCGGTCCGAAAGCGAGCCGTGGTTGGTGCCAATGCGCATTGCCGTGCCATATTCCTTACAAATTCTCACCAGAGGAATAAACTTCTCCCTGATCCTTTCCAGCTCGGCGGCATAGGAAGCGTCGGTATAATCGATCACTTCAAAACGCTTGCGGTCGGCATAGTTACCGGGGTTGATCCGCACCTTTTCGACGATCCGTGCGGCTAGTTCGGCTGCGTTGGGCGTAAAATGGATATCGGCGATCAGAGGGACCTGAATGCCCAGCTTCCGCAATCCATTGCGGATATTTTCAAGATTCTGCGCCTCCTTCACGCTGGGCGCAGTAATGCGTACGTATTCGCAACCAGACTCCACCATCCGGATCACCTCGTCAATCGAGCCCTGCGTATCCATCGTATCGACGGTCGTCATTGACTGCACTCGGATCGGGTAATCGGAGCCCATTGGAATATCGCCGATATGGATGGAGATCGTCCGGCGCCGTTCATAGGCGGTCAGCGACGGGCAGTAAATATTAGTCTTTTGTTCAGAAGGTGTGATCACGGTCATGGAATGGTAATATCGACAAAGGTCTTAAAACTAAAACACAATTGGAATCCCAATGGTGCATTTTTCCATTGCCGCCTGCTGGTTTGTAACCAATGCTTATCGTATCGTAGATTTCCTACGCGGCGACCGGTCGTATATTAATTCCAGCCGGACACTCATATCAAATATGAATGGTTATGTTTTGTATTTGAAAAGTTAAATATTTGTTTCCGCCACCCCGATAGCACATAGGAAAAATCACTTACTCAATGTTCCGAAAAGGGCCGCTGAATGGTCGCGGCATATGCATGCATTATTCACCATGTAAATCGGAGCTATATGAAGAAAGCAAGTCTATGTTTAGTTATCACACTGCTATCACTGGGCGCATCCGGGCAAGCATTACCGCGCTGGAACTACCCGTGCAAGCCCGGAACTCCATGCTGGAATGCGCTTACGTCCGTTGCGGAAAGGCAGAATGCCTGTCAGATCACGGGTATCGATTTGAGCACATTGAGTACCGAGGAGTTGCTGCTGATCACGATGGAACATCCGTTTTTTCGGAGTTATGTTTTCCATGACAGTGCAATTGAAGGAATAGATTATGCAGTGGATGGGTTTAATGGATTCCAGGAATTTCTAGCCCGCAAGGACGCTATGAAAACGCTTACCGGAATTTATATCCGGGAAGATTTCAGTAAAGTGTTGGAAATGAAGGATTCGATTCAAATAGGAGACTACACGCTGAAATGGACAGGCGTTGAATTGTTAATGAACAATCCCAAGCTGCAAGCGCAATTGTCGCGCGATGAACGTATTCCCTATCTCAAACAAGTCTTTGAAAAACTCGTGTTGAAAAAACGTTTGAATACGTTTTTCGGCGGCACCAGCCTCGCAGCTACCGCCCTGATTTATTATGCTTTGGCCAAATCGATAGGCCATGAGTTTCCTTCAATTATTTCGGATGTTAAATATGTCGACCTTTTTGAATCGAAGCTGATTGTAACGGATGGAAACCTGGTGAAACTGTTACTTGCCGATTTTGCGGAGTTTGTCGAAAAAAAATGATTCAATTTCACTAAAACCTAATAGTCATGAACCAAACGAAAGTTATGCAACACTGGGCAGTCATAGCCCTGTTCTTGTTGAGTGCAGCCACTGCCTGCGTGGAAAGTACTGCTTTGGAAGACATAGATCAGCCATGTTTTACGAAAGAGTCGTTGGAAACGGTCCCATGGATTGTGGACGAATTAAAACCTTACTCAGACCCGAGAATGGGGGGCTACTATGCGGCAGTGTACATTTATGACGATAAGCAGTTTCTTGCGATAATGCATCCGTTTGATTGTTCGCCGATAGGTCACGTTTTCAATTGCGCAGGAGTCCCTCTGGATTCCCTGGATATTGATGTCAGGGATTTTTCGGATAGAAGAAGATTAGCAGTGGTCTTGGCAGAATTAAAATTCTAAGACATATGAAAAACTTTGTAACAACAATGCTCCTCTACTTTCTATCCAAGTTGTTGTTGGCGCAAGTCAATACTCCTAATGGCGTACAGGTACCACCTGGTGCCATTACCGTATATGATAATGTGTCACCCAACACGAATATGGAATTGCAGGCGGCGCAAAATGCGATACAGAATGGACTTTACGGTGCAAGTTGCTTAGTTATTGGGAATTATTCGAGACAATATAATTGTCATGGTTACGCCTGGCATGTTTCAACTGGCGGTAATCAGGTTGTGATTTTAAGCGCCCAAGGCGGAATTACGCCTTATGTTTCGGGAGTTAATCCGAGTTATACCCAAACCAATTACAACAGCACGAAGGGAAAAGTGCGGGTCCGCTATACGGGAGACCATTCGGCAATTACCACATACGATGGAAAGTTTATTTCCAAATGGGGTGCCGGACCATTGGTTAAACACAATGCGCTCGACGTTCCGCCGGGTTACGGCAATCCGTCGACCTGCTGGACCTGCAACTACGCCCCGCCGCTAACCAGTGTCTACCTCGACGGCAAGTTGATCTCCGGAAGCTTCCAAAACACGACGTGGGGAGCGCACAATATGCAAATATTCTGGGGCCTCGACCCTGATACAGGCCCGATATTCAGTTCAACTGCCGGTAGCACCATCATCAATAATCAGAATTCAGGTACTGTGAATTTTACATTTAATGGCCCTTCGAATAATGGCGGTGTTTCGATCGCATTCTGTGGAGCGCCGCGGCATTCGTTTACATTCTTCAAGCCAAGCGGAGCCAAAATGCAGGTTTATCCAAATCCGGTTCAGGACGAAGGTGTTATCTCGATACTGTCTGATTCACAGGAGGATATTCGAGCGGTTAATCTCGATAATCGGGTTAATAAAATGACCAAACTAAGTCTGCTGGATGACCGGCAGCAGGTTGTACAGAATTATTTGCCAGACGGCGAAGGGAACCAAACGACGGTCAAGTTGAAAGCAGGATTGAAGGGAGCTTACTTTTTAAAAGCAACTTTCGAAGACGGAACAATCCAAACAAAGCGAGTGCTGATCGAGAAGTGAGGCGACAAAGCGCCCCGGATGGAAGATTATCCTTCAATCCGGGTGCCTTCGTCGACTGTAATGATATAACTCTTGCCACCTTCGCGTTCGATGGCTTCGGCCACTTCCTCTGCGTGCGTGGGGGCATATGCGAACATGCAGCCGCCTCCGCCGGAGCCGTTGATCTTGCCGCCCAATGCGCCGGCACCGAGTGCCGCGTTCATCATACGTTCGATTTTCGGCGTGGAGGTCCGTTTGTGGTCGCGGAGGTTTTGGTAATGCTTGTAGAGCAAGCCTCCGAATTGCTTGTCGAAATTCTGGGTCGCGTGGTCTTCGGCGCTGTCGATCAGCAGGGCTTTCCCTTCGATGAGAATATCTCGATCTTCAATGTTCGCTTTAAGCAGGCCTAGCTGGTCAGTAGATAGCAATGACTTGTAATCTGCCAACTGGTCGATCGCTGTCGTGAAAATAGAAAACGAGGGATCGTAATCGGTGACGATTTTGATCACATCCTCCATTCCGTATCGACAGCGGGCTATAATGCCTAGGGTGTCCTTCGGTTCCAGCGAATCGCCCAGGACGAATGTCCCCAATTTGGGCGTCAATGCTTCTACCTTTATTACGGGCGTCGACTCCAGGTAAATGACGTTGCCAATGGCAGTGGAATAATTGTCCATCATCCCCCCGGGCTCGCCGAATTCCAGCACCTCGGCGGCATTGGCGATTTCTCCCAATTCCTTTTTGGAGAAATTGAGGGGATTGTCGCTTAGCTGGTCCAGGAATTTTGCCCAGGAAACGATCAGCGCAGAAGAGCTGGACGTTCCCGAATTGATAGGGATATTGCCGTGGATGGTCGCTTCGAAACCTTTCGA
The DNA here is from genome assembly GCF_052044875.1 of Dyadobacter sp. 22481. Lineage (NCBI taxonomy): Bacteria > Pseudomonadati > Bacteroidota > Cytophagia > Cytophagales > Spirosomataceae > Dyadobacter > Dyadobacter sp. 22481. The sequence goes on along the minus strand of NZ_JBQENV010000001.1, from coordinate 2,085,026 downwards.
GAATGTCAGCCCTTTTCTTTTGACAACATTAACCGTGCTGCGGAAGTAGTCCCGCGGCTTGACGTAAGGGAAGGTTGTGTCGAGCGAAAACGTTTCTGTCGTGCCCAGATCGGGCAAATGCAATACTATTTTATGATCATCGCGACGGTCGCCATCAACGCTAATCCTTCGCGATATGGCCGCTGCGATCACGGGGAGCCCCAGGTAATCCTGGTGTTCCCCGAAAAAGCAAATGCGGCCGGGAGTTGAAATCCTCATTGAACTACCAGCTTTTCTTTTTGTGGCCTGCAAAGCCGAAATACAGCATGTAAATGTAAAGTGGAACCAAAATCCAGTAAGCTTTCTGCGTACTGCCGATCGAGTCGGCGATGCTTCCGTAGACCAAAGGTAATACCGCACCGCCGGAAATACCCATTACAAGCAATGCAGAAGCGATCTTTGTGAATTTACCCAAGCCGCTCAAAGCTAATGGCCACAATGCAGGCCAGATCACTGCATTGGCAAAGCCGAGTATTGCAATGCAGATCACAGAGGTGAAACCGGTAGAGTTGATGGCTATCACAGTTACAATCAGTCCCAGAATAGCCGAGAATTTTAAATAGGCCTGCTGCGATACATATTTGGGGATCAGTACAATACCAAGCAAATAGCCGGTCATCATACCATATAATGTATAGGTTCCGAACAAACGGGCCTCTTCCTCAGGAAAACCGAGTGAAACCCCGTAGCTGATGATCGTGTCGCCGGCGATTACCTCGGCACCTACGTAGCAAAACAATGCTAACACACCCAACACGAGGTTAGGGAACTGCAATACACTTGTTTTCTGTGCCGCTACCGGCTGGCCCACTACGGGCGCATCATCTTCTTCTTCGCTCACTTCTACCAGTCCTTTCGACATTCTGATCACCAGTGCCAGAATCACCAATACGGCTGTCAGCACCAGGTAAGGCATTGCCACTTTGTCGAGCTCCGACTTTGGATCTCCCGTGGACGCGCCTGCGAGAAGGAGTTTACCGAAGATGATCTGGCTGAAAATACCCGCCGATTTGTTCGCAATACCCATAATACTGATACGCTGTGCAGCACTTTCGCGCGGCCCTAGTATCGTCGCATATGGATTGGAAGCGGTTTGCAACACGGTAAGGCCGATCCCGATCGTGAACAAGCCGACCAGAAACAGCGGATACGAGGCCATTTCCGCAGCCGGAATGAAAATCAGCGTACCTACTGCCATAACCCCAAGCGCCAGCGACATACCGTTTTTAAAACCGGTTTTTTTCAAAACCATCGAACACGGGATTGCCATGACTGTGTAGGAAATAAAAAACGCGAACGTTACCAGGTAGGAACTGGTGTTGTCGAGTGAGAATGCTTTCTTGAAGAAGGTGATCAGAGTTCCGTTAACCCATGTGACGAAACCCATCACAAAGAATAGAATGCCGATAATGAAGAGGGGACCCAGGTAACTGTTCTTTTTGCTCATTTAAGTCGTATTTGGATAAGTTGTTCAGGTTATTCGGTATGGGTAAAAATTTGGATTTGTTATAATACTCAATATTCATCATTCAGGCCAAATATTGGCTTGTTTGTTCGCCATTTTCCCCGCGTAAAGTCCGGGATCTCAACGGGCGAGCTTCCACGGGCGATTGAAAGCTCGGACAAGGGACTGATCGCGCTCCAAACCGCTGCGTCGTAAACGTCGATCGGTGGGGCTGTTTTGCGCTTGATAGCCTCTACAAAGCCTCTTAACACAAAGTAATCGATACCCCCGTGACCTGCATTCTCGGCTTCTTTGGCATATTTTGTCCAAAGTGGGTGATCGTTCTTGTCGAGGTAAGGCTTGTCGGGTTCGCCGATGTGCTCTTTGGGAGATACGCCTTCGAGGTAAATCGTGTGGCCGTCGTTCATCCAGATCCCCTCAGTCCCCTGTGCACGGAATGCGAGCGAGTAGGGACGCGGTGAGTTGGTATCGTGGACGAGCACGATGTTTTCGCCATTATAGCATTGAATGACGGTTGTCACGATGTCGCCCAGTTTAAAATTCACTTTGGCATTAGGATGGTCCTTGCCGCCGTGGTCTACTATATATTTATGTAAACCTCTGGATTTGGTGCTGGTGGATGTTAGATGCGTAAAACAGTTGCCCCGGTTGATATCGAGCCAATGCGCCACTGGTCCGAGCCCGTGGGTAGGGTAGAGGTCCCCGTTACGGTCGACGGAATGCTGGGTGCGCCATTTTGCCTCGGAGAAGCCTTTCGTACCAAATTCGACGCCGTGGCCTTCATTGCTTTTGCCGGTGTTGAACTTAATGGCCCGTAAATCGTGCTGGTATCCGCAATGCGCGTAAGTCATTTCGCCAAACATGCCTGCCCGGATCATTTTGAGAATGGCCATCACATCGCGGCGGTAGCACACATTTTCGAGGATCATGCAATGCGAGCCGGTCTTCTCGAAAGTATTGACCAGGTCCCAGGATTCCTGCAACGTAACGGTAGCCGAAACTTCCACCGCCGTATATTTCCCTGCATTCATCGCCGACAGTGCCATCGGCACATGCCATTGCCAGGGTGTAGCAATGAGTACACCGTCCAGATCGTCGCGTTTGACGAGGTTCAGAAAATCTTCCTCGCCTTTGGAATACACGGCTGGTGCTTTGCGCCCCGCTTTTTTGATCTTGTCAAGCGTGATGTTGACGGCGTCGGGGTCGATATCGCAAATTGCATTGATTTCGACATCCGGACGGAAAAGTGCCTGCTCCACATGGTTGCGGCCTCTCAGCCCGACCCCGATAAATCCCAAGCGTACATTTCCTGCCGGTTTTGCTTTTTTTAAGTTAAGCGATGGGATGATCCCCGTGATGGGTGCCGCCAATGCTGTTTTTTGCAGAAAATCACGTCTATCCATATCAAAATCTCTTGAAAGTTTGCGGCACGGATAGTAGAAGATTATTTGGTCTTATCCGGTCCGGGGCTGCAATTTACACGCAAAACCCAGATTTTTAAATTTTTTTATTAATTAAAAATTGACATTGCGGACGCTTTGCGATAACACGAAATAGGAACGCAGTGAACAATTTGCTAGCTTACAGCGTTTACCCAAAGCAAGAGACTCCTGAGAGCGACTCACAGCATGCTCGGACCCTTAAATGTGTTGGACACAAACTTTGTTACGACATTTAAGGCAAACTAAAATTTTAAGTGGTTTAAAATATGGTGCAAAAGGTGGCGGTGTTCCGCAAGGAGCATTTCAATGCAGCCCATCGTCTTCATAATCCGGAATGGTCGGAGAAAAAGAACGGGGAGGTTTTCGGAAAGTGCAACAATCCCAACTTTCACGGACACAACTATGAACTGATCGTGCAGGTAACGGGTCCGGTTGACCCCGAAACAGGCTATGTGATGGACATGAAAGTGTTGAGCGCCATATTGAAGGAATCCGTTATCGACCGGTTTGACCACCGGAACCTGAATCTCGACGTTGATGAATTCAAAACCCTTAATCCGACCGCGGAAAATATCGCGATCGTTATTTATTCAATTATAAGACCCCAAATAGAAGCAGGTCTTGACCTGAAAATCAGATTGTATGAAACAGAACGGAATTTTGTCGAGTATCCAGTCCAGTGAAGCTTTGGACATCGAGGAGGTTGGTGACGATCATTTGTTTTCAGGAATAGAGACTCCCCTTCGTAAGGACGCGTTCGCGATGGAGGACGAGCTTAAAATGGAGCTTATAGAGAAGCATTTTCGCCACATTATGGAGATCATGGGTCTGGATATGACCGACGACAGCCTTAAAGGCACGCCAAAGCGGGTTGCGAAAATGTATATTAAAGAAGTTTTCAGCGGTTTGGACCCCAAGAACAAACCGGCCATCGCGCTCTTTGATAATAAGTATAAATACAACCAAATGCTGGTTGAGAAGGACATTACCGTGTTTTCGAACTGCGAACACCACTTTGTTCCGATTTACGGCAAAGCGCACGTTGCCTATATTTCGAGCGGGAAGGTGATCGGCTTGTCGAAACTGAACCGCATCGTCGAATATTATGCTAAACGCCCGCAGGTGCAGGAAAGGCTGACCGTTCAAATCGCCAATGAATTGAAGCAGGCGTTGCAAACCGAGGATGTTGCCGTGGTAATCGACGCGCAACACATGTGCGTACAGTCACGAGGGATACGCGATTCCGGTAGCTCGACCGTTACCGCTTATTATGGCGGTAAGTTCGAGGAGGAGATGACCAAGAAAGAATTTTTGAGCTACCTCGGAATGTAATCCCCAAAGCAATATCTGACTATAAATGACAACACCTGACAAATAGCTTGTCAGGTGTTGTCATTTATAGTCAAGTTGTCACTTGTTGCTCCGGATGCGGTTATACGGTCGGTCCAACACGTTCCAACAAGGCCTTTGTTGCCTTGATACCGTCATATTCCGAAAGCTTGCTTCCTTCATATTCGATACCTGCGATGCCTTTGAAGCCGCTATCCTTCACCACTTTGAGGATTTTAGTGTAATCAGTTTCGATACAGTTGCCTTTTTCATCGAAATCGTAAGTTTTCGCGCTCACACCTTTTGCAAAAGGCATCAGTTCCTGCGTTCCCAGGTAGCGGTCGTAGGACTCCGCGCAGCCATCGGCCGAACGTTTGATACAGAAATTACCGAAATCCGGAAGCGTACCTACATTTTTCATGTTCACTTGCTTCATCACGCCCGACAACCATTTGCCGTTTGAAGAAGAACCACCGTGGTTTTCGACGATTACATTAATGCCGGTTTTGGAAGCAAATTCGCCCAGTTTACCCAAGCCTTCCACCGCTGCTTTTGCGATTTCTTCGTCGGAACCTTTACCGAATGCATTCACGCGGATGGTTTTGCAACCCAGGTATTTGGCAGCTTCTACCCATTTGTAGTGGTTTTCAACCGCTTTGTTACGTACCGCCGCGTCTAGCTCGCCCAGCCCGCCTTCGCCGTCGATCATGATCAGGTTGTTGGTCACGCCGTTGTCTTTCGCTCTTTTCAGAAGCTCGGCGAGGTAGGTTTTGTCTTCTGCTTTGTCTTTGAAGAACTGGTTTACGTATTCTACGATAGAGATACCAAACTCTTTTTTAGCCAGCTCAGGGAAATCCAGGTTGGTGAGTTTTTTCGCGAAAAGAGCCTTGTGCAGCGACCATTCGGCCAGTGAAATGTCAAACCAGAGTTTTTTTGCAGCCGGGTCGGCGAACAGATCAGTGAATGCGGAGGCAGCAAGCGCAGTGGCTCCGGCCTTTTTAAGGAAATCGCGACGAGAAAAGTCCATGATTGGTTAGAATTTAGATTAATTATTATTCCTGAATATTGATTCTGGCTTCGCGGTACAGCTTCTCGTTTTTGGTGAGCTTGGCTGCGTCCCATTCGATGTCCTGCACGAATTCGTGTTGGCGGACGGGACAATTGTCGATCCTGCAAAAGTAGCAACATTGGTATATGCACGGATCGGCGTGCACGAAAATTTCAGTTTCCCCCGGCTGCGAGCCTTTCAGAATATTCTCGAAGTCGTGGATTGTCTCGTGTACCTTTTGTAATTCCCAGTAATAGGGTAGTGTCAAATGGCAGTCGATATGCAAATCGGAACCGTATTGCTGGGCGCGGAGGTTATGGACGTCGATCCATTCGTCCTTTTTGTTTTCATTTAAAACATGGATCACTTTGTCCAGCAGCAGTTCGTCGCTAGCATCCATGAGCCCGGCGACCGATCTGCCGACCAGCTGAGACCCGCTATAAGCCAAGAAAATGCCAAAAAGGAGGGACGCAACGCTGTCGATCCAGACGTAGCCGGTTAGCATGATTAACCCGACACTTAAAATAAGCACCACACTACTGATGCTATCGGACATTAAGTGTTTTCCATCCGCGACCAAAGCGAGCGAATTCGCCCGGCGGCCTTCCGTTAGCAGTTTATAGCCGATGGCGGTGTTGACAAAGATCGTGAAAATGATAAAGACCGAACCTTGCGCCAGGTTCTCGATTGGCGAGGGGTCCATAAGCCTTTTCACAGCCTCCACGACAATAAATATCGAAGCGATGATGATCAACGCGCCCTCGAAGCCCGCTGAGAAAAATTCGACTTTGCCGTGGCCGTAAGGGTGGTTCCGGTCTTTGGGTTGGGACGAAAGATAGATGCTGTAGAACGCAAAACCACTGGCGATTACGTTGATAATCGATTCGAGCGCGTCACTCAGAATGGCGTTCGAAGAGGTGAGGTAGAATGCAAAAAACTTCAATCCTGTCAACAGGATGCTGGCTACAAAAGACAGCATGATGAGACGTTGTTTAAGCTTATTTTGGTTTATTTGCATTTGAGATTTGTCAATAAGGAGCCAAAAATACTAAGAAAATGCGGGTTATATCCACTGAAAATAACTGGAAAACACTATCGTCTGAAACCGTGTATGAGAATGCCTGGCTGGAACTCAGTCACCGTGACGTGATTAACCCCTCCGGCAATAAAGGTATTTACGGTGTGGTTAAGTTTAAAAATCAGGCGATAGGGGTGATCCCGGTGGATAGCGACAACAATATTTACCTCGTTGGCCAATACCGTTACGCGATCGATGAGTATTCCTGGGAAATCCCCGAAGGCGGCGGAGCGCTTAACGCCGACCCGCTCGACGCTGCTAAGCGTGAACTGAAAGAAGAAACCGGTCTTTTGGCTAACAAATGGACCAGACTCTCTCGCATTCATACATCCAACTCGGCAACTAACGAAGAAGGGTTCCTGTTCATTGCCGAAGAACTCACACAAGACCAGGCCGAGCCCGAAGATACGGAGGATTTACAGGTATGGAAGCTGCCTTTAAAAGATGCAGTAGAAATGGTCATGCGATCCGAAATTACCGATTCACTTTCGGTAGCGGCCATATTGATGACTGCCAGACTGAAAGGTATCTGATATGCTGCAAGCGCTACTTTACGGGACGCTGACGGGCGTCGCATTGTGTCTTACTTTTGGCACCGTTTTCTTTTCATTAGTACAAAACAGCGTCGATAACGGTTACCGGACTGGTGTCAAGATCGCACTGGGCGTATTTGTGTGCGATATTATCTTCGTTTTCTTCGCCATTTTCGGCACGGCTTTGCTGCCCGATATCCCCAATTTTCAGCAATGGATGGCCGGCGCCGGGGTTGTCTTTCTGACCGCATTAGGTTTGAGCAATATCATCAAAGGCCAGCCTCAGATAGCAGAACCGCAGACGCGTTTTGGGAATTTTCTATATTATTTTACAACCGGCTTCCTGTTGAATGGCCTGAATCCGGTGAATTTTATCAGCTGGGTAACTATCGCCTCGTACATCCGCACGAACCTGCATTATGACCTGAACCAGGTACTGCTGTTTTTTACGGCGAGTGTAATTGCCGTATTTTTGGTTGAGAGCGCTATCGCAGTCTTCGCGCACAGGCTGAAAAGGGTTTTTACGCCCAAAGTGGTCACTATATTTAACAAAGTGACAGGCGTGGTTTTCATTCTCATCGCCTGTCAGATTGCTTATACCAATTTTTTGAAGTAGCGGCTATTCTTTAATATAACCTTCGGCTTTCAGGAAGTTTTGCCACTCACCGATCAGGTCTTTCTTGAAAACGCGGGGAAATTTGTTTTGTCCGCCGAGCTTGCCTTTGGATTCCATCCAGTGGTAGAATGCCTGATTGGGCAGCACGGTCACGAATATTTCTTTCAATGCGTGACGGCGCTCTACTGCGTAATCGTCGTTCAGTTCCGAAAGCTTCGCATCGATTTTTTGTTTTAGAATTTCTGCGTCCACATCGGACTCTTCCACACCTACATACCAATGGTGTGCAAATAAAGTGCCGTGCTCAATGCCGCAGACCGTGAATTCCTTCACCGTCAACCCCATTTCATCGGAAACCAGGTCAATCGCCTTATTCATATTATCGACCGAAAGGTGCTCGCCGCAAAGGCTGAGATAATGCTTCGTTCGGCCGGTGATCACTATCTCTCCGCGCGATTTGTCCACGAATTTCAGCGTATCGCCGATCAGGTAGCGCCAGGCACCGGAGCAGGTCGAGAGCAGCAATGCATATTCTTTCCCTTCTTCCACCTGATCGATCATCAGCGTCTCCGGGTCATCGAGCATTACACCGTCTGAATCGAAGTTTTTAGGGGTGAAAGGGATGAATTCGAAGAATATGCCGTTGTCGCACACCAACTCCATTCCTGCCGCACCCGGCCGCGACTGGTAGGCGATAAAGCCTTCGGAAGCCAGGTAGGTATTGATGTAGGTCATCGGTTTACCCAAAAGCTTCTCGAAACCTTTGCGGTAGGGTTCGAAAGAAACGCCCCCATGTGCAAAAACCTGCAAGTTGGGCCATATTTCATGGATGTTCTTCACATTGTAATGCGCGATGATCTTCTCGAAAAGCAACTGGATCCACGCGGGTACACCTACCACGAACCCAATGTCCCATTCGCTCGCGACGCGGGTGATTTCTTCCAGTTTCAAACCCCAGTCGCGCTGCGCGGCGATTTTCTGGCCGGGCTTGTAATAGGGGCGGAACCAGCGCGGGATTTGCTGGATCTGAATACCACTTAAATCACCTGCCAGACTGCCGGTATCGTGCGGATTCAAATTTGTGCTTCCGCTAAGCATCAGGAATCCCTTTTCGTACAGATCCGGCGGAAGATCTTTGTAATGGCCTAATGACAGAATCTGACGGATACTGGTCTTCTGAATGGCTTTTGTCATTGCTTTGGTAACCGGGATCTGCTTGGAAGCAGCCTCCGAGGTTCCCGAACTTAATGCATAGTATTTCACCGTTCCCGGCCAGCACACGTCATTTTCGCCTTCGAGCGATTTGTGCCACCACTCGTTGAATATCTTGTTATAGTCGTAAACTGGCACGGTACGCTTATAAAGCTCGTAAAATGCGCCTTTTTCACCGAAAAGAATCGAAGAAAGCAGCTCGTCGAAGTTGTATTTCTCGCCGAACTCGGTATATCTGGCCTTGGCCAGCAATTTGGCCAGGGTTTTCTTTTGCTGCTGATGTAAACTTGCCTTGCGGCGGTTGGCAACGATGTTGCTGAAATGGATGCCTTTCTTTAATAAACTGCCTACTAATGCCATAGCTATTGGTTAAATTACAAATCCCAGGTCGATAGCTTTTTCAACGCTTCATACTCTGTCAGATCATATTGACATGGCACCACTGAAATATAGTTGTTATCCAGTGCCCAGACATCGGTATCTTCTTTTTCTGTATCGAAATTGACAAACTCTCCGGCCATCCAAAGGTAGCCGCGACCGTTCGGGTCGACGCGGTAGTCGAATTTCTCCTGCCATTTGGCATGCGCCTGGCGGCAAACTTTGACGCCCTTCAATGCCAGATCAGTTTTTGCCGGAATGTTCACATTCAAAGCAATCCCGTTTGGAATACCATTTTTTAAAGCTTCCTCGGTAATAGACTTGATGAAGGGCACTGCGTGACTGAAATCCGCATCCTCCCTGAAATCACAAAGCGAAAAACCGATGGCCGGAATGCCTTCGATGGCCGCTTCGATCGCTGCCGACATCGTGCCGGAATATAGCACGCTGATCGAACTGTTGCTACCGTGGTTGATCCCGCTCACCACGAGGTCGGGCTTGCGGTCGCGCAACACGTAGTTTTTCGCCAGCTTCACACAGTCGGCCGGCGTTCCCGAGCATTCGTATTCCGTTATATCATCAAAAATATGGGTGGAATATAGCCTGAGCGGTTCACCGATGGTAATGGCGTGGCCCATTCCGGATTGCGGGCTATTGGGAGCGACCACGATCACTTCGCCCAGCGTCTGCATAATTTCAACCAGTGTTCGGATTCCTTTTGACGTTATTCCGTCATCATTAGTAACTAAAATGAGGGGTTTCATATATTTCTACTGATCGGGTGCTTAGCTGCTTCTTGCGATCTCGTCTGCCGGCTCAGTAACATGGTTTTTTAGTGAATAAATATTTAATTGCGCTCTTCAAGCTGTCAAATTTAAGCAATATGCCTTCATTCGCAACACTACAAGCCTCGGTCAGGGACATTCCGACCATCATCGAAATCCAGGAAGAAACATGGGAACCGACTTACCGTGACATCCTTAGCAAGGAGCAGATCGATTTTATGTTCGAAAAAATATATTCTCCGGAATCCCTCACGCAACAGATGCAATCGGGCCAGCAATTCATGATCCTGCTGAGTGACCAAACCTCGGTTGGCTTTTCGTCGGTGTCGGAAGAGCAGCCCGGGAAGTTCAAATTACATAAAATATATGTGCTTCCCGCCACACAGGGGACCGGCGCTGGTAAATACCTTTTGCACGAAACAGAAAATTACGTGAAGTCGGTGGGAGGAACTGTGCTGTCGCTGAATGTCAACCGCTACAATAAGGCTCGGGCATTCTACGAAAAAATGGGTTTCCGCGTCGTGGACGAGCAGGATATTCCCATCGGGCCCTACTGGATGAACGATTATATCCTCGAAAAAGCATTGAACTGAACCGGCTATGCCGATTCAGTTTTCAACGCGAGTTTCATTTTTTTGATATTCTTCTGCTGGCTTTTCAGGCCTTGTAACGGATTGTAGTTGTTGCTGTTGACCACGTAGTAACCTGTTCCGTCGTAGGTGCGTTTGCCGGGGTGCGATTTGCATTCCGCTGAGCATGTGCCCTCCATTTCCCAGCCACATTTTTCGCAAATGGGCAGATGGTTGTTACATTCGGCATTGGCGCAATTCACCATGCGGTCGCAGGGCTCCTCGCAAATGTGGCATTTGGAGATCACCGTCGGGTTTACGCTGTTCACGTCTACGGTAATGCGGTTGTCGAACACGTAGCATTTGCCATCGAAGTTCTCGCCGCCTTCCTCAAGGCCGTAGCGTATAATGCCGCCGTGTAGCTGGTAAACATCCGTAAAGCCCTGGTCGAGCAGGTAAGCACTGGCCTTCTCGCATTTGATACCGCCCGTGCAATAGGTTACTACCTTTTTGTCTTTCAAATGGGCGATCTCATGCACGTGGTCTGGCAGCTCGCGCAGGTTATGCATATCGAAGGTGATAGCACCCTTAAACTTGCCCACTTCGTGTTCGTAATCCGAGCGCATATCCACGAGCACCACATCCGGGTCGTCCAGCAGCTTCTTGAAATCGGCAGGTTCGAGGTGCTTGCCCGTGCGAACGAGCGGGTTGACGGGGAGGTCGGAGTTCACGATCTCCTCCTTCACACGCACATGCAGTTTTTGAAAAGCAATGTGGTCCGACTCCTCTACTTTAAACTGAACGCCCGCGAATCGTGCATCCGAACGTACGTAGTTCATATATGCCTCACATTGCTCGGGTGTGCCCGAAACAGTGCCGTTCAGACCTTCCGGCGCCACGATAATGCGGCCCAGCAGGTTGTTTTCTACACAAAACAGGTGGTGCTCGTCGCGGTAGGCGTCCGGGTCCGCGATCGTCGTATAATAATAATATAGGATAACCTTGTAAGGTTTCATCGATTGTCGATTAAGTATTCCAAAAGAGAAAGACCTGAGATTCCGCTCCGGAGCGCCGGGCTGCCGCAGCGCCGGCTGCCGGATAGCAGCTCTTTTCTCTAAATCAGCCGCAAATATACGAATAATGCAAGTTTTAAGAAAATGCCGAAAATCAGTTTTGTAGCTGAGCGCTTATCCGTTGAAATACATATTTTTGTACGCACTCGTTCATTCACTCAACTTATCCTATCTCCTTATGCATATCGCTATTATTGGTAATATCGGCGCAGGTAAAACCACTTTGACCCAAATGCTGGGCGATTATTTCAAATGGGAAGTGATGTTCGAGGCGGTGGAAGGGAATCCCTATCTGGCTGATTTTTATCAGGATATGGAACGCTGGGCGTTCAACCTACAAATCTATTTTCTGAACAACCGTTTCGCACAGGTTCAAAAAATCCGCGAAACGACTTATTCGACGATCGTTCAGGACCGGACTATTTTTGAAGACGCCTACATTTTTGCCCGCAACCTATATGAGTCGGGTGTGCTCGTAGAACGCGATTACCAGACCTACCTGCTGCTTTTCGAATCCATTATTCGCACCGTATCCCAGCCCGATTTAATGATTTACCTCAAAGCGGACATTCCCAAGCTCGTGTCGCAGATTAAAAAGCGTGGCCGCGAATTTGAGTCGGACATTTCGGTTGATTACCTCAAAAACCTCAATCACTATTACGACGATTTTGTGCACAACTATGAAGACGGCAAGATCCTTGAAATAGACGTCAATAACATGGATTTCGCCTCGAATCCAGCAGATTTCGACTACATTGTTTCTTTGCTGAACAAGGAGCTGTTCTACGTATAGGGGGAGGCATTAATACATGCAGGCGATCGCCTTGTTCAGCAATGCATTTTTTGGGGCGTCGAGATTGAATACCTTCTTGTCTTCGGGAAGTAGTATCTCAATCTTCGTGGCGCTTTTCATCCTTTCGAGTTCTTTGGGAGTAATAGGCGAGGCGAGGACGAAAATCGGGTGCCAATTGCTGCGGTCGTTGGCAGCTGCATAGAGCGAAAAATGCCCCGGAGGCGCCCAAAACCTGATTTCGATAAACATCTGGGTATAGTAGACCAGCCCGATTTTTTCATTATGGTAGCTGAGAATACGTTCTTCTCCCGTGCGTGTGAGTGTCAGGTATTCCTTCTTGTCGGCAAGCTGGATCGTGTGATAATGTACTTTCTTGTGATTCGATGGGCTGATCGTTTCCCGGCATTGGGCAAAACAATGATTCCTGCCAGCCACCAGCAAACCAACCATACCAAGCAGGAAAGCAAATTTCATGCAGAGGGCATAATTCAACACTTTCTTATATCGGGGTTATTCAAACGTTTGTAAAGATAATCGCCTGATAAGTAGAATGCAACACGATCAGGGGAAAGTTGTATTTCGAGGAAAACTTATGCTTGACGGATGGAGGTATTTTCTATTTGACTCGAAAAGTATGTGACGGATACTGAGAACCGGAAATGGAGCTGGGAAGGAGCCGAAAAGGCATAAAAAAAGTGCGTTGGTTAATAATTTCAAAAATTGCAGACGAAATTGCTCTTCACGGTCCATGGGAAAAATATTGTGTGTGGAGAGATCAACAAGGGATATCCCACGATCTGCAGAAATCTGCAAATAGTGGGAATACGATAGGCAATAAGGAATTGACGGATACTTATCTACTAGAATGATTAAGCCTAAACGAGCTTGACAATGGATCGATCAAATAATGTGTACCTGTCTTAGCAGTAAGTGTCTGGCCTTTTATTCATGGGTGGTGCGAAAATTCAACTCGACCCATGCAATATTTTTAAATAGGTTACTATTGAAACCGTGCTTTTGTGACTGCCAGTTATATACCTGTGTTGGTATATAAGGAGAATAAACAAGATCTTCTTGCTCTAGATCTGGAAGTCGTCCTAAGTAACCTTTATTTTCATCCAGTAAGTTAAACGATTGGTGCCAGGTCGCCTTAGCTTTTGTTGATACAATTGTGCAAATCCACTTGTATTCTCCAGTATTGTACAGCATCAGACTTGTCGTCTGTATCGTCATTACGCCCTCGTTATCGGTAATTTGTCCAAAGTACGCAATGACATATTGTCTTCCAGTGATGGGCTCCGTCGTAACTCCGCTTACTTTTGCTTGCACACCCATAATGATCTAGTTTAGAGTAGTTTGTTGAATGTAGCTTAAAAAATCAACACCTACCCCAAATGCAAGAAATTAAAGCTCGTTAGGTATGGAAAGGCCGCAACGGCTCACAACAAGTTTTTCACTGCGCCGGGTCGCTAGAGAACCTTTTGCTTTGGAAAAGCTGGTAACAGGAAATGGATTGTATAAGGTGCCATATTTAGTGATTCGAGCGCGTGGGTACGCAGATCAGCCGCATTCTCATTATCGAAATCTTGAATATTAATAATCATCAAGTCGAACGCTTCCAGGAAGTCCAAAAAGTAGTTTGTCCACTTTTCGTAGGTACTAACCGATTGCGGTTTTAGCGTACGTTTCTTGTCTGCCATAAACTGATCGAGCGCCACCACTAATGGCATTTGACCAATTTCACGTAGTTTTTTTACCGGGTCGATGTGCCCGCCTGACTTCAACACTGTATTAATTTCCTGAATCATTATGCGGGCGCTTTCTTTCCGATCTTTCTGGGTTGCACCCTGTACTAACTTTTTCCTTCTTTTGAGCTTTTGATCTTTGTCCGAATACACATAGTACTGCACGTACCAGGTGGAATTTTTTGGCCTTTTGAGTTCGGCTGGTTCGAAGGGGAAAACCTTCCTGGGATAATTCCAGCTCATATTTGGTTGCTAAAAATTGTCCCGAGAGCCGTTTTTGAATTTTCGGACATAAAAAAAAGTGCGTTTATAGCTCATAAACGCACTTTCGACAATGTGACCAGAAGGAGAGTCGAACTCCTATACCCGAAGGCACTACCCCCTCAAAGTAGCGTGTCTACCAATTCCACCACCTGGCCGTCTATCGTGATGCAAAAGTAGTATTTAAAAGATACGGCGCAACAGTTATACCCCGATTTTTTTGAGAAAATATCGCGAATTGCGCATGAAAACCTTCGTATTTGCGCAATTTGGTCGTAGTTTCGCTGCTCTCAAACGAGCTAGTGTCCGGCAGATCAGCGTGTTCAGCCATTCCAGAAAAATGGCTTCGAGATATTGAAAATTTTAGATTTAGTAATTAGCATAAAAGCCCTGGCGTCGATCCAAGGCTTTTTATGTTTATTAGCGTCATGTGAAATCCGATACTAGGTCGACAATGGCCGTCCAGCAGGAATATTGATCCGCTGGCGGTTGTTGGGGAAGGTCGCTTTTTTAGCGGTAAACTTCGCATTGACATATTCCACCATATCGATCTCGCCGGTAATGGTGTCACCCGACAGTTTTCCGTGGAATGTCATCGTCAGATTGTCGCCCGGTACGCTAAACCGGCTCTGAAAGCGTACTTCATCGCCATCGATGTTACCGAAGAGCTCACGTGTAGCGAATTCGCCGTTGTGCGTTCCGTACAGGTAGTTTCCGTCCTGTTTTTCGATGATAAAACTATGCTTGCTGGTGCTGGTGTAGAATTCGATTGTCACATCCCAACGGCCAGAGATTTCGGCGGCCGGGGCTTTCATAGAAGCTTCCGCTTTGGGTGCGCTGCGTTTACGGGTGAGGATCTCATGCACGCGTTCGGCCACGATCTTATCGTTGCCCGGGCCCATCATATAAGCAGCAATTGTGATGGACGTCGTAGGAGGGCCTGATTGAGCCGATGCCTGGCCTCTGCGGTAGCCGGTTCCTACCGCCACACGCGGCTTGGTGGTTTGCAGTTCGTCGGCTACTTCCTGTCCTGTTATATTGAGTTTGGTAGGGTCCCAGGTAATCGTCAGCGTTGGCGTTGCATTGTCTAACGCACCTTCTTTGGGTTCGCGAATCTCCACTTGGGCGCTTGGGATACCACTCATTTTTTTGGAAATCGTGTCGAGCCACGACACCCAGGTCCTCATTTCCGCTTTGTGGTCACGCGTCGCCCACGCTTCAACGGCCGCGAGCATACCTACCATTTCTTCGCGACCTACTTTATTATTGCGGCAAGGCCCGTGGTGCGGTGCGCTGGCCTGCCATGCCGACATCAGAACGTCCTTGCTTCCCAGCATCAGACCTGCGCATTGCGGTCCGCGAATAACTTTCCCACCACTGTAAGCCACTACGCTGGCGCCGGCTTGCAGGTGGATATTGGGGATCGTCAGACGCTCGGCGGCGGCGTCGACCAGTAATGGTACACCCGCTGGTTTGGCGATATCCGCTACCGCTTTTACTGTCCACGGTTCATCGCCCGGCATCATGTAGATCATCGCCGTGCGTGGGGTGATGGCTTTTTTTAGTTCTTCAATGGTGTCGACGGTAATGATTTTCACACCCACATTGCGGATCGCGTGGTCGTATACGTTGCGCGAGGAGCGTGGAATAATCACCTCCGTTTTTTCAAAGCCTTCCAGATTTGGAATACGGATAAGCTTTTCGGGGTTGCCACCCGCGATAATGCCTGCCGTCACCTCGTTCATCCCTGCTGCGCAACCCGATGATACCATGCCCCATTCCGAGCCGACGATCTCGGAAAGGCGCTGGCCTACGCCAAATGCAAGTTCGTCGATCTGTACATTATACTGGCATGCATATTCCATTGCCTGACGCACTTCCGGCAGCTCGATGGACGCGCCGATAATGGTAAATGTCCCCCGGCAATTGATGATCGGCTCCACACCGATGGACTGATAGATTTGCGGTCCGGCTTTCAACGGACCCGGTGCCGACACGGCTGCCGAAGCCTTCTGAAACCATTTCGGTTTGCTGCTTTCGGCAAAGGCGGCCGATGTGCTCAGAACGCCTCCCGCGAGCGGGATCATGGTGAGTTCTTTGAGAATTTCTCTGCGTTTCATTGGTGTTAAGGTATATGGGGGTTTTGAATGGTTAAAGGGCTTTGTAAGGAAATTTCGTCGGACTCAGTCAGGTCTTGTCAGACATTGTCAGGTGTTGTGATAAGGATGCCTGATTTGGTTGGGAATACCCTTTTTTGTTGAATAATATCTTAATTCAGGCCCTCCTTGTCCCTGGCTTGCAGCCGAACGCTTCTGACGAGGCAGGCTGATAGGCTCCACGCGTGCATTGAGCATGCAGGTATAATACGGTTGCAAACAGGCTGCATATATACGATGAGGACAACTATTTGAAAGCTACCCCCTCATCCTACGCCTGTAAATATTTTCAACGATGTAAGCACGCGGATAAAAGCAGTGACGATGTTGCTTTTACGCTGGTAACCAGCTCGAAACACCGGATTTTTTTTCCGGTCGCATTTGACTAGCACGTAATGCAAAAAGATTGCCCTTGTCACGCAACGGCTGTGATTATTAAAGCGTAAAATATTTGCAAAGAACCCCGGACCCTTATGATGCATATTTTACTTTTAACCATCATTTCCTGCCTTTTCTTACAAGTGGCCAATGCGCAAGTGGATTGCAGTAACGTGGGCTTCGAGCAGGGGAATGCCAACGGCTGGGTGCTTACCTACGGGACTGTTACCGACGCTAACCAGCAAACCGTTTTCCAGTCGGAACAGAACGGCACGCAGAACAACGAACATTATATTACCAGCCTTTCCGATGGCAATGACCCGAAGATATCATCGATCCCGATGGTTGCTCCCGGCAGTATGCACTCCATCCGGATCGGCAATGTCAATGAGGGAGGGCATTTCAGCCGCATTCACACCGAATATACTGTAACGGCAGATAACACGCTTTTTCAATATAAGTTCGCCGTCATTTTGCAGAATACCGGTGTCGATGGCAGGGCTAATCATGCACCCTATCAAAAGCCTGGGTTTAATATCCTGATATTCGATAGCAACGGCGAAGAACTGCCTTGCAGTAGTTACGATATTCAACTCGAAGGCACCAACACAGTGGAGGGCTTTCGGGCCTCGGGCGATATTCAATACCGCAACTGGACGGTTGGCGCCATCGATTTGCGCGATTTTGTGGGAAAGAAGCTGACGATCGTTGTGACCGCCCACGGGTGTACACGCATGAGACATTTCGGCTATGCCTATTTCGACGCCGAATGCCTGAAATCGGAGATTAGACAGGTGGCGGATTGCCCGGATGCCGATGGCTACATTACGCTGGCAGCGCCGGAGGGATTCGGGAAATATAGTTGGAATAATGGCGAAATCTCGCAACAGATCCGAGCGAAGGCTAGTGTGGGTGATAAGTTTCACGTAGAGATGGTGCCGCGCGGCAGTCTGGATGAGTCTTGTGCATTGGGGCTTGATTTTACGGTCGGCTTTAAAAAGAAAACGGCCGTTCTGGCGCAATCCATTTGCGATGGCGAGGCCTTCGCATTAGGCGATACCTTGCTGAAAACGAGCGGTACCTATGTGCGGAATGTGAGCAAAAGCAATATGTGCGACAGTACCGTAACCCTGACGCTCACCGTGAACCCGGTAGGGAAATTTACACAACACCTGCGCATTTGTGAAGGCGAAAGCGTGCACGTGGGCGACAGCACCTACACGCTTCCCGGAACTTACATCCAGCATATCCCGCAGACAACTGGCTGCGACAGCGTCGTCACAACCGTCCTCGAGGTGATCAGGATCGATCTCTCGGTGACGCCCACGCTTTCCATCACACAAGGCGACAGTGTGCATGTGGAGCCAATCATTGAGCCTGCGGACAGCTATGGCTACCATTGGGACCAGCCCGGCCTTTCCTGCTCGGACTGCCCTGATCCCTGGGCATCCCCGCGGCAATCGACATTGTATCAGCTGGATGTGTCGGACCCGGATAAGGTATGTATCAGGCAGGCGCGCGTGCAGGTGTACGTGAAGCCCTGCGGCATCGAAATACCCGACGCATTTTCGCCCAATAACGACCAGTTGAATGAAATTTTCTACGTGTACGGCAATGCCTGTGTGAGGCAGGTGAGGGAAATGTTCATTTACAACCGGTGGGGCGAAGTGATTTACCAAAAATCCAATTTTGCCGCCTCGGATCCTTCGGCGGGCTGGGATGGGTCCTATCACGGCCAGAAGACGGCGCCGGGCGTTTATCCGTACAAAATCAGGGTAGAACTGACTAACGGGTCGTTTTTGAGTTATAAGGGCGTTGTGAATCTGCTGCGTTGAGAAAAAAAGTGACGCCCCTGTCCTGTTTCAAGATTCCCGTTTGTAATGGGGGTAGTTGAAATAGTATTTATCTCAAAAACAGAACATCATGGGAAAGCTCATTGCCTACAATTTCACGACACTCAACGGTTACTTCAAAGGCGTCGACAACGATATCAGCTGGCACCGGCATGGCGAAGAGGAAAATGGGTTTGCCGCCGATAACCTCGAAGCGAAAGCAACCCTGCTATTCGGCCGGGTAACCTACGAAATGATGGCAGGTTTCTGGCCGACGTCAATCGCTGCTGACAATATGCCGGAAGTCGCCAAAGGCATGAACGAAGCCGAAAAGATCGTCTTTTCAACTAGCCTTCAAAACGTCGATTGGGAAAACACCACGCTCGTCAAAGGCGATCTGTTAGAAGCCGTTCGGAAACTGAAAGCCATTCCCGGAAAAGTCATGACCATCCTGGGCAGCGGCAGTATCATTACGCAGCTCGCGGAAGCGCGCCTGATCGACGAGTATCAGTTCATGATCGATCCCGTCGCTATCGGCAAAGGCACGCCTTCATTCCAGGGACTAACGCAGAAGTTGGATTTGAAACTGACTGCCCACCGGGTGTTCGAAAGCGGGGTGGTGCTGCTGAGTTATGAAGCGAGTTGAAATGCACTGTAGCACTGTGTTTCAGGATGGCTGGCCGTTGTGATAAGGAATAGCCTTGATAAGCCGGATATTGTTGTATTCAGGTATAGTCACTATATTTTCTTTTGGCACAATCCCTCTTTGAATCCAATTTGTAACAGTCTGTGTGTTAGAGATATTGAATCGCTTGCAATACTCAGAGATGGTAACCCATTGATCCATCGGGTACTGAATCCCTTTGTATTCGCAATAGTCTTTTAATGCCTGTTTGCTGTCTGCCAGTAGCTTTTCGAGCTCTGATTGGTTTGTTTCTGTCGTCATGATTTCTAATCTGGATTAATCAGTATCACCATTGCCATCTTCATTCAGCACTTCTTGAATTAGCGCAATGATGTCGAGCACGTCATCCAATTCCTTTTGAGTCAACGAATCCTGTCGGTCTCGAAGATATTGTCGAAGCGCTGCCAACTGCATACGGAGGTGGAATTCTTGCATTATATAATGTGTGTATTAGTGTTTAAAGTTAAGACTTGTTTCGTTACGAATCAAATTGTATTTTAAGGGTAATGTCTTGGAATTTATTGGAATATTTATTTTCACAACTAAATCTAAAAACACCATGGAAGAATATCTCATTCTGATGCGCCTCGACCTTCTGACAAAGGACGCGCAGCCTTCTCCTGAACAAATGCAGGAATATATGAAGCAATACCACCACTGGGTCAACAGCATTGTAATGGAGGGGAAGTTTGCGGGAGGGAAAGGGCTTTCTACGGAAGGGAAGGTGTTGAAAAGCAACAATGTAGTGACGGATGGGCCCTATGCCGAGACGAAGGAGTCGCTGGCGGGCTTTATCGTGATCCGGGCGGAGAGTTTTGAGGATGCTGTGCGGCTGGCGGGGCAATGCCCGATCCTGAATGGCGAAGGGAATAGCGTAGAGGTACGAAAAATCGTTTCAGTACATGAACAGTGAGCCGCTGATCCCGCATTTGTTCAGGACGGAGTACCGGAAGATCGTTTCAGTGCTCTGCAGGCATTTCGGGTTCAGGGAAATAGAGGTGGCCGAGGATATTGCCAGCGATACGTTTCTGGTAGCAGCGCGGGCGTGGGGCATCGAAGGGCCGCCGCCGAATCCGGCAGGCTGGTTGTATAACACGGCAAAAAATAAGGCGAAAAATTACCTGCACCGACATTCTGTTTATGAAGAGAAGGTTTTGCCGGAAATTCAGGCCGGCCTGGACGCAGATTTAACGTTCGACATCGACCTCACTCCCGCGAACATCACCGATAGCCAATTACAGATGCTGTTTGCAGTGTGCCATCCGGCGATATCGGACGAATCCCAGGTGGGACTGGCGTTGCGGATACTTTGCGGATTTGGTATTCAGGAGATTGCCGATGCATTTCTGACGACCAAAGAGGTAATCAATAAACGATTAACCAGAGCAAAAGAACGGCTACGGGAGGCGGATATCCGGATCGA
Organism: Dyadobacter sp. 22481; assembly: GCF_052044875.1. Classification (NCBI taxonomy): domain Bacteria; kingdom Pseudomonadati; phylum Bacteroidota; class Cytophagia; order Cytophagales; family Spirosomataceae; genus Dyadobacter; species Dyadobacter sp. 22481. The sequence continues at coordinate 2,064,186 of NZ_JBQENV010000001.1, read as the reverse complement.
AATGCCCGGCCCGGCAGATATGGGCAGGCGGTTGGAACCGGTGTTGACTGCCATTTATTTACTATTCAATGAAGGTTACTATTCGGTAAGTCAAGACCGTACCCTTCGGAAGGATGTTTGTATGGAAGCAATGCGGCTTTGCACAATGCTGGTTGAAAACAATGCTACCAACAAGCCGCAGGTCAATGCGCTGTTGGCCATGATGTGTTTTCATGCCTCGCGTTTCGACGCGCGTACCGACGCTTCCGGTGCGCTTGTGATGTACGAAGAACAGGATCCGGGGTTGTGGAATGTTGATTTGATCAGAAACGGTGTTGTTTTCCTGCAATGCGCGGCAAAGGGCGATACGGTCTCTCGATACCACCTTGAAGCAGGCATCGCGTACTGGCATACGCAGAAGGAAGACAGCCATGAAAAATGGAGCAATATCATCTATTATTATGACCAACTGCTGAGCCTCTGTTATTCGCCGATCGCAGCGCTCAATCGGGCATTTGCACTGTCCAAAGTCAAAGGGAAAGCCGAAGCAATCCGCCAAACGGAGGCACTGGCGCTCGAAGGCAATCATTTTTATTTCGCATTGCTGGGCGAACTCTATGACGGAATCAACCAGAAAAAAGCATTGGACAACCTCGAAAATGCACTACGACTCGCCAGAACAGCCGCTGATCAGCAGGCTATCCGCAAGCGGATTGCGGCATTGTGAAACAAATCGAGCCTATACTATTTCGTCGTTTTCTTTACCAAACGCCTTTTTAACACTCTTTGGTAAAACAGATTATTCAGCCAGACGAAAATAAGCACCCCGATAATGATAAAAACGGCATTCAATTTGTAGGAAAAGCCTGCAAATTTTTCCTTGCCATCCAGCGAGAGCTCGAAACGGAGCCAGGAACGTTCAACAGTAGTGGTGAGGTTGTCGAAAGGAAGCGCTTCGTCGTAAATGATTTCGGTGATGAAATGGCCCGTAGTATCCATATAGCCATACTTATCATCGATGCGGATCATCGAAATGCCGTGGTTGTAATAGGACGCAAAATCGTATTTCAACGGGGTCCGCACTTTGCCCGACTTATCGATATGCCCGAACTTGCCATTGATGGCGACGGCAGAACGGTTTTCGGCAGTGAAACCGGTAGCCTCGTCATATAAATGTTGGATATGCAGCTTGCCGGTTTTGTCTATACAACCCCATTTGCCATTTTTCTTAACCCAAAATAAACCATTGGTGGGCTTGCGGGTGTCGGTATACTCGAAAGGAACGATGAGATCGCCGGTGAATGGACTGATATAACCGTACTTATCGCCATATTGTACACGCTCCATGCCCTGGCCGGAATATTTATATTCGGGATCGATGTCGTCTAGGGCTACCGGCACTTTCAGCATCATGTTTTTATCAATAATGCCGAACTTGCCTTTGTAATTGAAGTGGTAAATAAATTTTGCGGCTTTAATCTCCTTTTCTATAAAGCGGCTGAAATTGAAATTCAGTATGTGAAAGTCCGTCGGTCTTGCTATCCACCAGAGTACATCCTCTTTCGTGTCGTGGTTGCAGAGGAAATCGATATCCGAATCCTTGATCAGGTAGTCTTTAGAATAATGGTGAATGGGTATTCGGTAAAGCTCTTTTCCGGTGAGGTCGATGTACGATAATCCGTAATGCTTGCCAGACGGGTATATAACCCAGGTTTTGCCGTCACGGAACCGGTCTGTGGAGGTATATTTGGGTTCGATTACAATTTTTCCGCGCTTGTCGATGAAGCCGTGCAGGCCTTGGCCTTCCGCATTGAGTTCCAACGGCACGAATTCAGCAACGCCTTCGGCAAAGTCGCCGATATCGCGGTAGGCGGGTGTGAGCTTTCGACCGCTCTTGTCGGTAATGAAGGTCTCGTATGAACGGCAAGGGATGCTCACCTTCTTGACAACGTAGATGTCGTCATATTCCCGGTATTCATTATATTCTTTCAGCCATGCTTTGTTGCCTGCGGGTGTTATCTGAGCCGGGGCCCAGGCCGATTGCAATAAGAATAACAGGAGTGTAAGATGATTAAAAGTCGGTCGAAGCATTCAAAAAACGCAGGTTTCAGGTTAGTCGCTGCCATTACCGCATCATATTGGCATGGCCGGGAACGCGGCAGGTATTCAATTTCAGCCTGCAAAAAACAAAAACTTGACAGGATTATCGATTTTCCAAGGGGTAATTATTTGAGAAAATAGGTTTAAATTAACCTCGAACTTATACAAAAACCATGTCGCTGGCCCGGAACGAACAGTTTTATTCGCGTTTGCCTGCAAACCATATTTCGCTGGGCGAACTGCTTACCGAAGAGCACCTCTTTTACAATGTGCCCGAGTCGTGGCATGTGGTGGTTACCGACATCCGGAATTCGACCGGCGCCGTGGCGGGCGGGATGCACGAGACGGTCAATCTGATCGCGACGGGCAGTATCGTGAGTGTGCTCAACATCGCATTCAAGGCCGGCATTACCGTTCCATTCTTTTTTGGCGGCGACGGCGCCACATTCATCGTGCCGCCATTGATTGCGGACGCGGCCATGCGTGCCTTGGCAGTTTTTAGGAAGAATACAAAGGAGAATTTCGAGCTGGACCTCCGCATTGGCATCGTTGCGGTGAGCGAAATTTACGCGAAAGAATTTGAGCTGAAACTCAGCAAACTTAGAGTATCCGGCGCGTTTTCGATTCCCGTCATATTAGGCGACGGACTGTATTGTGCCGAAAAACTCATCAAAGGAGAGCATTATCGGTTCGACTATGAACCCAACCCGGAAGACGAGCTCGACCTGAGCGGTATGCAATGCCGCTGGGACAAGATCGGCCCGCCGGAATTGAACCAGGAAGTGGTAACGCTGCTCGTAATCGTACCAGCGGGAAAAAAGCAGGCGGCATTGTTTGCGAAGGTCATGGAACACGTTGACGGCATTTATGGCCCCTACCCACGGCGGCAACCTATCTCAGTTGCCAGGCTGATCTGGCGGACTACTTTCAAAAAGATGGAAATGGAGATGCGGGTCAGGGAGGGGAGCACGAGCATCCTCCGTCTGGCAGCATCTTGGATTGCCTGGCTTTTCGGTTACGTATACTTCCGGACGTCACACGGAAGAAATTACCTGAACAGTCTGGTCGAAATGTCGGATACGCTGGTCATAGACGGGAAAATCAACACGGTGATTACCGGTACGCCCGAGCAGCGGGCGCAGCTTCAAAACGCCCTCGACGTCATGGAAGCAGCGCGGGAGATCCATTACGGATTGCACGTGAGTAGCGAATCCGTAATGTCGTGCTACGTCCATGACCTCAAAGACGGCCATATCCATTTCATCGATGGCGCAGAAGGTGGCTATACCAAAGCGGCAGGAATGCTGAAACAGAAATTGCGGAATGCGGGCGTTTAGAGGCTATTGTGTGGGCCCGACGGGCAGCATTTTCTGCACATCTACGGGGAAACTGTCGTATTTCTGATACAATTTCAAGTATTTTGCCGCGTCGATCACGGGCTCGGTCAATATCGATTTTAGTCCGTAGAAAAACCCTTCCCGCTGCTGGCCGGGGTTGAAGATCAGGTTGATAACAACATCGTCGCCCGACTGATTGGAAAACCCGTGCGCAGTCATGCGCGGCACGTACACGACTGCGCCCTCTTGCGCAAGGACCGGGCCATCGACCAGGTCGATCGTCAGCGTGCCTTTGCGGACGATGAATGTCTCGTCCATAAAACGGTGGTAATGCAATCTCGCGCCGATCGTTGCGGGGGCAAGTTGGATCTCGTAAACACCCAGCTGATCATTGGAGATGTCGCTGGTTACTTTGAACGTGATGCTGTTTCCGCCCATGGTAAGCATTTCGCCCTCACCTGCGGCAAACAGGACGGCTTTGTTTTCCAGTGTATCAGAGAGGAAATCGGTTTTATTTTTCATGGCATTTGTCATTGTTTTGTTTTGAACAGGACAAATGTCGGATCTGCCGAAACCGAAAACATTTACAAATGTTGAGACTTTTAAAAATTACATTTCCGCGCGGATGCGGCTGAGCTGGGTGGGGGTAATGCCGAGGTACGACGCGATTTCGTGCTGTTTGAGGCGTGGTTCCAGATTGGGGTATTCTTTCTGGAAATTGAGGTAACGCGTTTTTGCATTGTCGTACCGAAAAGAAATTTCCAACGGCTCCTTTTCGATGATCCAGTGCAGTTCCATGTAGCGGATATAGAATGCAGCAAGGTCGCGATGCTTCTCGGTGAGCGTTTTAAAGTCGTAGAAATTGTATTCCAATGTCTCAGCAGGTTCGAGCGCCCTGATCGCGAAAATGCTGGGAGAGTTTGTGAGCATAGCGGGCAAAGAACCGGCAAAATAGTTTTCGGGAAAGAACCTTTTGATGACGATGTCCCCCTCCGGCGACGCATAATACTGAGAAAAAAGCCCTTTAACGACAAATGCGACAGTTTTAGGTGTTTGTCCTTCGCGCAAAAAATACTCGCCTCTTGCGTAGGAATGCGGCCGGAGAAGCTGGGTCATATCCTCCATCGCCTCTTCCGAGAGTGTGCCATAAGTCCTGAACTTCGCGCGGAACTGTTCCATTGGTATTTTGCTGGATGGGCGAATATAAGTTTCTGCCGCGGATATCAGGATATCAAGTGTATTGAAATTAAAAGGACGATAACGCGGTACAAAACCCAGGTGGCGGTTGGCAAATAGCCTAATCCAAGTAATTTACACCTGCGAAGGTGTTCCCGGATCATCAGGAATACCACTGGTAAAAAGCATAATCCGGCAATGTACCATCCTGTTCTGAACCAAACGCAAAGGAGGGTGGAAATCAGAAATATTAATGCACCGGCCAGTGAGATGGTCATTAAATTGCCAAGATAATCCCACATTTTGTCCTTCCGGTAAAGAAAAATCACCGAGGCTTGGAGGAGAATATGCCCGGCATTGATGGCCAACTCCCGGCTTATCGCGCCTTCGGGGTAAATTCCCGCCAAAAGCCAAGGGAAAGCGCCCAGTATACAGGACGTTACCACCCATGCAAATACCAGCCACGCAACACGATATTTAATATTGAAAGTCGGCTGATACCCAAATTGATTTTCAGAAACCTGCGCCGGGACGATCACGCGGCGGTTGTAGGAAACGAATGCATAAGCTTTGCGGGCCAGCCACAGAAACGGTTTCCAGCCAAGCAACGGCGCAAAGAAAGGCACGGCGTTCCCGCATACTTTCAGCAGGCTATCGACACCGTAGGTCACTTCACCTGTGGCCTGGTTCACCAGGGCGATTTCGTTGACGGCCCGCTGCCAATCGAGATTGGGGCAGGCTGCATCGGTATATTGCTGGTATGCCTCGCGACCATTGGCGTCCAGCAGTCCGGTGCGGACAAATGCGCGGGTGTACAGGTTGCACATCGGGCATTCGGCATCGTAAAGAATGAGATGGTTGTGTAGTGTTTTTATTTGTATTGTATGTTTTGAATTTTCAGAAAAAAATGAAAGTTTGCTTCAAAAAAATATTACTTGAACATTTTGAAAATACCACCCCAAAACCAGTTCTCTTCCGCACCGAGCATGGTTTCAAGGGTTTTGTCGACGTTCTTAGCCAGTTTGTTGATGTCGGTAACCGACTTGTTAAATGTGGCGAATTCCGGGTCCCTGTCGTCGCCGGTAACCTTTGACAGCTCATCAAGAACCTTGATAACCGGTTCCAACTCACGCTTGCGACGTTCTTTGGCCACTTGTTTTGCGATGTTCCATACGTCTTTATCGGCAAAGAAGTACTCTTTTCTTTCGCCCGGTTTATGCTGTTTTTCGATCAAACCCCATCCGATCAGGTCGCGGAGGGTCATATTGGCATTACCTCGGGAAATGCGCAATGTTTCCATAATTTCCTCGGTCGTAAGCGGGTCAGGGGAGATCAGAAGCAACGCATGAACCTGGGCCATGGTGCGGTTAATGCCCCATTCAGAACCTAGTTTGCCCCATGATTCGATAAATTTCCTTTTCGCTTCTTCGAGTTCCATATTTCAAAGGTAGCAATGTATTTAAACTTTCAAAACTTTTTGAAAGTTTAAATACTCAACATTGATGTGATGCCGGTTATTACCGCCGCGGGAGTAAATCCGAAATGCATTTGACTTGTAAAGCCGGCAGGAAATCTGCCGGTCCTTTTTACGTCAAATCTGATACGCCATGAAACGTTTCGTCCAAAGCAGCCTGGCAGGCTTTGCGCTATTGGTTACCTGTAATGCATCGAGGCCACATGAGCCTGGCCAGGACACAGCGGCGGCCGTGAAGGTCGTGGAGGCTTTCCCCAGGCTGCATTTCAATAATCCCGTCGACCTCACCCATGCGAACGATGGTACGGACCGCCTGTTCGTGCTGGAACACGAAGGAACGATCCGGGTTTTTGAAAACGCGGCAACAACCGGGGCGTCCAAGGAGTTTCTGAATATCAAGAAGCTGGTCAGTTATGGCGGTGAAGCCGGCCTGTTAGGCATCGCTTTTCACCCCGATTATAAGCGTAATGGTTATTTTTTTCTAAACTACACCACCAAGGTTTCAGGAAAGCTGGAAACGGCCATTGTCCGTTATCAGGTGAGTGCCAAGGACCCCAACCGCGCTGACCCGGCCACTGCAACGGTGCTTTTTACATTCGACCAGCCTTACGACAACCATAATGGGGGCGCTGTCAAATTCGGGAAGGACGGCTACCTCTATATTTCGACGGGTGACGGCGGAAGCTGGGGCGACCCAAGCAACAACGGCCAAAACAAAAGTGCCTGGCTGGGCAAGATCCTGAGGGTGGATGTAGACAGCAAAACAAAGGGGAATTATGGAATCCCGGCCGATAACCCGTTTGCGGGGAATAAGGAGGGGTTCAGGGAGGAAGTATATGCCTATGGCTTGCGTAACCCGTGGCGAATCAGTTTCGACGAGGCCACCAACACGCTCTGGGCAGGTGATGTAGGGCAAAACAAGCGGGAGGAGATCGATATCATCGTTAAAGGCGGCAACTACGGGTGGCGGTTGAAGGAAAGTGTGGATTGTTACAATCCCAAAAGCGACTGCGGCACCGAGGGGCTTATCGATCCCGTTCTGGACCTGCCGCAGGCTAATGGCGAACACTCCATTACAGGCGGATATGTATACCGCGGCAAAGCGGTGCCGGCGCTGGAAGGCAAATACGTATTCGGAGACTACGTGAGCGGACGGCTTTTTGCTTTGGAAACCAGAGACGGCAAAGCCATACAAAACAGTGTGATTGCCGAAGGGGTAGGGCAAATATCCGCCTTCGGGACCGATCAGTCGAATGAACTTTATATCTGCAATTACACTACCGGCAAGATCATGAAACTGGCCAGGCCCTGACGATTTTCGCAAGATCCATTATTGTTATCTGTGCGCGGTGGCAGCCTGGCCGAAAACCCGGTCCAGAAAACCCTGGATGGTGGCCAGCGTAGGTTCGAACCACGGCTCGAAAAACATGAAAGTATGCGGAGCGTCGGCGAAAGTCCGGACTTCGCTGTATGTGCCGAATGCATTCAGCTTTTTGATAAAATCCTCCCTGCCCGCGTGCATACGGTATACCGAGCTGTTGATAAACAGAAACGGAGGGGTTCTTGCGCTCACGTGCGTAAGAGGAGAGGCTTCATTCCATAAATCGGGCCGCTCGGCTTTGGGATACCCAAACCAATAGGTGGCAGCGGAAATCGATTTAGAATCGTCACCCTCACCCGATTCGGGGTGAATGAAAGCCAGCGTGCCGTCGAGGTCGATTACAGCCTGAACGGCGCTGGAAGCGTCTTGTTCGCGGGCTATGCCCTCAAATTTGGGATCGCCATTGGTCGCACCGACAAATGCCGCGAGTTCTCCGCCGGCCGAAAAGCCCAGAATGGCGATGCGGGCTGTATCGATGCCGGGGGCGGTGGAGCGAATCCAGCGTACGGCAGCTTTCAGGTCATGCACTGCGGCAGGGTAGAGGGCGTGGGTGGAGAGGCGGTAATCGGCTGTGATACATACGTACCCTTTGGCTGCCAGCTTGCGCGCGAGCGTGTTGTTATGCGTGCGGTCGCCCGAGCGCCAGCCTCCGCCGTGCACCATCAATACCGCAGGTTGCGGCGTTTTCCCCTTTCTCTTAGGCCTGTAAATGTCCAAAAGCAGCTTTTTCCCGTCAGGCGTCGTGCGGTAAAGTACATTCCTGATGACCTGGACCGAGGCGGGCAGAGTGGAGTCAGCCATGCGGATACTCGGGTGGCGGGTGATCTCGTGCCGGTAGGAGCCTTTCACCGAAAAGCTGGTGTCGGGGATGCCCGAAGGCTGTAAACGCAACTTTTTGCCCGGTACCCAACCGGAAAGAATGTTTTCGAGCGTGTATTTTTCCCTATCGCGCGCAGTGAGCTGTATCGACCACGCTGCCCGCGCGTCCGCATTGGCGCCCGGGCCGGTGCTGTTGTATTCGGCGTAGAATACGGTCTTTTCCTTTTCGGGGAACATATTGTCGCCCTTCCACGGGTCCCAGCCTTCTTTTACAATATGGCTCCCCATTTCCGTGTCGATAAAAACGGTTTTGGCAAACGGCCGCCAGGGCCGGCCCAGGTATACTTTGGTTGCTTCATCGTTGGCCGTTAGTTTACAATTGAAAAAAACATAACCATACGCTTGCTCGCGGGTGGTGGAGGCGGCGGTAATGTACGAGTTGGTGAGGCTACGGATGGTGCAATTCTGAAAAACGGCTGTTGCTTCACCAAAAATGAAATCGGTAGTACCGGTAATGAGACAGTCCTTGTAAAAATTCCTGCCGTCTTTGGAGGTGTACAACGTGTCCTGGTTGCCCAGGATCCGGCAATTGTAGACCTCGATCCGGTCGCCCTCGGTGGCCAGCGCTACGGCCTGGCCGACGCGTCCCGCAGTATTTTCGATGGTAAGGTTTTGCAGGGTGCAGTCGTTGGCTTGCACCAGTACCGTGTAGGATGTGTAGGTACTGAATTTTGCATTGCCTGTAAAATCACGGTTAGGGAAATCCTTGCCAGAATAGTCATTGTTGCTAATAACGGTATGCTCAGCGCTCTCGCCGATAAGCGTAATGTTCTTTTTCCAGGCAGGTATCACGAGCTTTTCGCGATACGTTCCGCTTTTCACGTTTATTGTGGCGCGTACCTGCGAATGGTCGCGCACGGCATTGACGGCCTCCTGGATTGTCCTGAAATCGCCGCTTCCATCCTGTGCGACAGTGAATTGCTGCTCAACGGCTTGTACCTGCGCATAAACGTGCAGGTGGAGGAGCAGCCAGGCCAGCAGGAGACCGATTTTCTTTGACATATTCAACGGGTTTGCTTTTATCAATACAGTCAGCGAAGGTACCGCTACACCGCAAAGTTTTTTTAATATTATTTTATTATTATTTTTCATTTGTATTGTTCTAAATGATTGAAATCATTTTACAACCTAATGGAAACCCTGATCGTTTTCGCCCTCTATTTATATTCGCATTTATGGTTTGACCTGCATAAAACGCAGTATTATGCAGTGGAAGAGGGCCGTTTTTTTGCTTTGCCAAAATCGAACGAATTGATCCCGTTGCAAAATCCGGATACATTATTTCTGGATGCGGCTGTCTTTCATGCCAGTAACGAAGTGAGGAGACAGCATGGTTTGCCGGCATTTCAATATGATCCCGGTTTATATCTGGCCTCGTCAGGACATGCCACCTCGATGGTGTACCGAATGTTTTTTAATCATACTAATCCGTACAGTCCCTACGAACGTACCGCTCAGCGGCGGGTTGAATTGTATACTAAAAGATTTAAACGTATCGGCGAAAATATAGGAAAATATCAGACAGTTGTAAGTGGTGATTTCATGATCGCGCGATGGAACCGCCGTCAGAACCAATATGAGTTTTTAAATGAAAGCGATAATAAGCCCTGCATTCCGTTCACCTACGCGGCCTATGCAAGATTTGTAGTGGAGCAATGGATGGCTTCGCTGCCGCACCGCAATAATCTGTTGAATCCCGCTTATACTTACCTGGGTTGCGCTGCGAGGTTGTCGCCCGAACCCTATCTGCATAAAAAAGCCCCTTACGCAAGTCTGGTTCAGAACTTCGGCGGCGAGCGTTAAATTTTCTCTTTTCTTCTTTCAAGCCACAATTATATTAAAGAATGCAACACCGCTAAATAAATGGGTGTCCGTTTATTTAAATGGATATGCTCACTAATCGCATTGATATTGTGATAAGTAGCGTGCCGTAAACGTATAGGCATTAAAATTGACTTTGTACCTGGTAGGTTCCGTTAATTTTTTGTTTGCTAACTTTAATATTTTTTGAATTTCTATTCTGCTGCCATTTTCCGGTTCGGAATCGAAACATCAACTAGCTACTCAATGATAGAAAATTTTACCGCACCCAGGAAAAAGGTCGCAAAAACTACTGAACGTATTTTCGGATTAGATCTCATGCGTGCCGTATCGATACTGATGGTTTTCCTTTCTCATTCGATGGCATTGAACCCCCTCGATCGTTATTTTCCATTCGGCTGGCTGGGGCTTGGTGTAGAGGCTTTTTTTGTGCTAAGCGGCTTCCTGATCGGACGCATTATATTACGGACTGTGCTGCAACCCGGGATTTCCTGGGAGGCAGTGAAAGTTTTTTGGGTAAACCGATGGCTGCGGACTTTACCAGCGTATTTGCTTGCAATTGCCATTTACTATTGCTTTTATTCCGATATGCGCAACATTATTTTTTATGTGTTTTTTGCGCAAAATCTGCTTACTCCCGCTCAGGGCTTTTTCCCACATTCATGGAGCCTGGCAGTCGAAGAATGGTTTTATTTGACCTTCCCTTTGGTATTACTTGCCGTTGCCGCCATATCGGGAAACCGCGGTAGCCGGTACCGCATTTACTTGACAACGATTGGCGTTTTTATCTTCACCGGGCTTGTTACAAAGTCCATTTACCACTGGATGTACCATCAGGACTTGTTTACGTATTTTTTGAATAAAGGCCTATTGATGCCCAGCTGGAAGACTTTTGTCCCGCCTACTGGTGACTGGGACAGCATGCGCAAAATGGTCGTGTTCCGAATCGATGCGATTGCTTACGGCTGCCTTGTGGCCTATATTCTCGAAAAGGGTAATATGGCCTACAAATCTCGGGTGTGGTTATTTGCAGTGGGTGGTATGCTGCTGCTGCTGTGCTTTGAGATTATCCAGCATACGATCGCTGGCAGTAAGATCAATTATTTTGTAGATGTGCTATTGCTGCCGATGTTTTGTCTTACTTTCGCGCTGATGTTGCCTTATGCAATTTCATGCCCGCGTCCGGGAAATACGTTGGTGAAAATCGTTTCAAATGTGAGTCAGACGTCCTATTCTTTCTACCTGATGCATTTCCTGGTTTTAGACTTTGTCATTAAATGGTATGAAAACAGTGAGGCGGCTGGTTCGGGTTGGCAATGGTTGTTTTTTTTAGGAACATATATTTTTATTTATTTCATAGCTTATTTAATGTACAAATTCGTAGAATTGCCGTTTATGAATTACAGAAAAAAACTATTCCCGAATTCTGTGCACGTAAGCAGGTCATGAAACAAATTTTTACACTACTATTAATTCTTACGACGGTATTTTCCTGCGGACAGAAAAATACGCCCCAGCCATTGCCCGAAGACCCTGACGATGGTGTCGATACCGGGTGCAAAACTTGCCCCGGAAGTGGTTTTTCTCAACTCGATTCTACGCCCATTCCTATCGCCGACCGCGATATCAGAAGCATTTTCTTCAAGGACGGGCAGGCAGGCAATTTACCCGATCTTTCTCCCTACAAATACCGCAACCGTCTGGATTTCTATAACTTCCTGAAATCGCATTCAAAAGATTACGATAACAACCTGATGGTGTACATCGGTCGTCGGGATACGACCGAGTTCTGTTTCCGGATGGGGCAATACAATGCAGATACCAGACTGCCGATCATGTCCGCCTCGAAAGCGGTTACGGCGGCGGTGATCATGAGTATTGTAGAATCGGGCAAACTGACGCTGGACGACAAAGTGAGTAAATACATTCCTTCTTTCAACAACGAGAAAAAGGACATTACGCTCAGGCAGTTGATGTCCCATACTTCGGGTATTTTGGTGGAATCGCGGTTCGACAGCCGAAGTGACCTTACCCTCGCGCAGAATGTAGACAGTATCGCCCTTCGCACACAATTGCTTTTTGCGCCCGGCAAGCAGGCCCAGTACGGGAGTGTCGCCTATGCCGTAGTGGCACGGGTTGCGGAGGTCGTCGAGAAGAAGACCTGGGCGCAGATCTTCCAGGAACGGGTAGGGGTTAAATGCGGCATGAAGGACGTCGTATATAGCCCCGGCCATCCTTTGAACCCCGAACCTGGCTACGGTATCGAGTGCTCGATGAACGAGTACCTGCGTTTTTTGACTATGATCTACAACAAAGGGACATACAACGGCGTGCGTGTTTTGAAGGAGGAGTCGATCGCCATTATGGAGCAGGATAACAGCAACAAAGTCGATCCTACCTACGGGCTGGGGTTGTTCCGGTACGAAATCCAGAACGGGGTATCTACCGAAGTGGCCTGCCTGAGCGCACGCGGCGTACATGCGTGGGTGAACCGGTCAAAGAATTTCTATGGGTTGATCTTCACCCAGGCAGGTTTCGAGAAAACAATATTGACAAACCTGGCCTTCCGGGACCTGGTGAGAAGGAAGATGTGACGTTTGAGCGTACAAAATGGTGGTACAGTGCCGCAAACCCCGCGTTGCGGGTTTGTAAACCCAAGTAAAATGGTGGGATAAGTATGTAAATTAGTACCCAACCTTTTGTTTGTGTTTAAACCCAAATTCAAACCCACTTTGAAAAGCCTCACAAGTCTGCACTGGCTGTGGGCCGTCTTGCTGGCCGCACCTTTGTTCTTCCAATACTTTCCTGAAAAACAAACGGCAGACAAACCTGCCGCAAAACCCAACATCCTTTTCATTTTCGCCGACGACCAGCGGGCCGATGCCCTGGGAATAGCCGGTAATGCGGTGGTTAAGACGCCGAATATCGACCAACTGGCAAAATCAGGCGTCCGGTTTGCAAATTGCTATGTTATGGGCGGGCATCACGGAGCCATTTGCGCGCCCAGCCGGGCGATGCTCATGAGTGGAAAAAGCCTGTTTCATGTGTACGATGTGCTGGACGGCGTTCATACCATGCCGCAGTATTTTGCTGAAAACGGGTACGAAACTTTCGGGACCGGTAAGTGGCATAATGGTGCAAAAACTTTCGAAGCTTCGTTCCAGAAAGGAAAGGCGGTCATGCTGGGCGGCATGAGCGACCATTTTCAGGTGCCCGTCCGGGATTTGAACAATGGCAAACTCGGCGAACCGGTGACAAAGGGCTTTTCGACCGACATTTTCACGGAGGCTGCGCTTTCCTATATTGATGAATATGCAAAGAGCAAAAAGGCTAATCCTTTCTTCTGCTACATTGCCTACACCGCCCCGCACGACCCACGCTCGCCGCGTGAGGACTACATCGGCAAATATCCCGAAAAGGACATTCCGCTACCAGGTAATTTCAAACCCGTGCACCCGTTCGATTATGGTGAGGCGCAGGTAAGGGATGAAAATCTGGCTCCCTGGCCCCGTACGCCGGAAATTATCAAGGCCACATTGTCGGATTATTATGGGCTGATCAGCCACCTGGACGCCCGTGTGGGCGACATTATCCGCTCGTTGAAGGAAAAGGGCCTTTACGAGAACACGATCATTGTTTACGCCGCCGACAATGGCCTGGCTGTGGGTAGTCATGGCTTGCTGGGCAAGCAGAGTTTATACGAGCATAGCATGAAAGTGCCTTTTATTATTACGGGGCCTGGTATTCCAAAGGGCCAGGTATCCAATGCGCTGGTGTACCTCTATGATATTTTCCCTACGCTGGCATCGGTAACCGGCATTCCCAAACCCGGCGCGGTGGACGGCAAGAGTCTTTCGGAGGTAATCAGCGGGAAGGCCAGAAGCGTGCGTGAAAGCAGTTTTACAGCCTACCGAAACCTGATAAGGGCAGTGCGGGACGATGAATGGAAGCTGATTCGATACCCGAACCGGGACTATACACAGCTTTTCAACCTCAAAAAAGATCCGCTGGAACTGGAAAACCTGTCGGGAAAAGCAGCATACCGCCAAAAAGAGGAAAGTTTGAAAAAGCTCCTGGTCCAATGGCAGCAGCAGACCGGCGATACCGTTGCCTACACTGCGAAAACGATCCTGCCCATGAAGTACGAGCCCGAAAAGTTCGAGCGCATTATGGATAAGAACCAGCCCAAATACACGCAGGACAAATATTTTAAAAAGTAGCTGTTGAAAATGAAAAATGCCCGCATCATCCGCACGACGCTTCTGGCACTGTGCGCGACATTGTTCTGGAATGCAAACGCCCAGGTGCACCCCAATATCGTTTTCATCCTGGCCGACGATCAGGGGTGGGGCGATTTGAGCATCAACGGCAATACCAATGTCCGTACCCCCCATATCGACAGGATCGGGAAGGAAGGGGCGCAATTTTCGCGGTTTTACGTCTCTCCGTTGTGCGCTCCCACGCGCGCGGGCCTGCTCACGGGGCGCTATCATTACCGTGCGGGTGTCTGGGGCGTTTCCAACTCGCGCGAATTTATGAACCTTGATGAGGTTACTCTGGCAGATTTGCTCAAAAGCGCCGGCTATTCCACCGGCTGCTTTGGTAAATGGCATAACGGAAGTCAATATCCCTACCATCCCAACGGGCGCGGGTTCGACGAGTTTTACGGAATGCTCAGCGGGCATTACGCCAATTACTTCAATACGACCGTCGACCATAATGGCGAACCTGAAAAAAGTACCGGCTACATTGCCGACGATCTGACCAGCAAAGCCATTGGGTTTATTGAGAAAAGCAAGAAGGCGGGTAAGCCATTTTTTTGCTATATACCCTACAACACGCCGCATTCGCCCTTCCAGGTGCCGGATGAGAACTACAACAGGGTAAAGGTGCGGGGTATCAAACAGTTCAGCGATAACAAAGGAGAGGAGGATGGGGAGACGACCATTACCGCGCTGGCGATGTCCGAGAATATCGATGATAATGTGGGCCGGATCTTAAAAAAGCTCGACGACCTGAAACTGACCGACAATACGATCGTCATTTACCTCAGCGACAACGGCCCCAACTCCTGGCGCTGGAACGGCGATATGAAAGGTCGGAAGGGCACAGCTGGTGAGGGCAGCGTGCGGGTACCGTTCCTCATCCGTTGGCCGGGCGTGATCCCCGCCGGGAAAGTGGTAAATGGCAATGCAGCATATATCGACTTGCTTCCCACCTTGATCGAACTGACGGGTGTCCCAACTAAGAAAAGCGGCAAACCACTCGACGGGATCAGCCTCCAACCTGCATTGACGAAAGTGGCCGAACTGCCCGACCGGTTGCTGTTTTTATCCATTAACAAAAATAACAGCGTAAGAAAGGGCCACTACCTATATCAGAGCAATGAATTATATGATCTTGCCGCCGATCCGGCGCAACAGCATAACATTGCTTCCGGGTGCCCCGGACTGGCCGACAGCCTCCGCACCGCATTCGACAATTGGTATGCGGATGTTTATAAAAATATTGATTCTACGCGTTCGCTGCCAGTGGGTTACAGCCAGTTTCCAAAGACGGTGCTGCCTTCCCAGGACGCTATTCTGCACAAGTCGGCCAGAGGCAGCCTCTCATACAGTGCCTCCGCGCCAAACTCTTCCTGGATCTCAAACTGGTCGGACACCGCTTCTTACGCGAGCTGGAATGTGGAAGTGCATACCACTGGCAGGTATCAGGTGAACATCCGCTACACCAGCGCCGACGCGGGCGACGCATTCACCATTGCTTTGAACAAAAGCCACATCTCCGGCAGCATTCCCGTAGCATTCGATCCTCCGCTGATCCCCAGTCCTGATCGTGTAAAGCGAACTGCGGAATCTTATGAAAAAGAGTTTCGGACACTGAAAGTTGGTGAAATGAGGCTGGAAAAGGGTAAAGGCGAGCTGAAATTGTCGGCCACTGAGCTGAAAGGCGGCAAGTTCGCTGATATTCGCTCGGTAGAGCTGGTGCTTTTGAAGTAGCAACATCAAAACGGCCCCTTCACATTAATGCGGTCTGCGTGCTTTGCGGCGCCGGGCATTTCGCCACGCTTGTCCTTCGCGGGTAATGCTTCACCGGTTTCACGGTCGTACCAGTCGGGAGTGAGGTGTTCGGGGACGGTGTCGCCGGTGTCGTTTTGCCACAGAGCGAGCACCTTTTTCAGTGTTTGTATTTGTTGGGAATAGGTATGGTTTCCGAGCAGGTTTTCAACTTGCAATGGATCTTTAAAATTGTCAAAAAACTCCTCCGAAGGCCTTGGTGTCGTGAATGCATCTTCTTGCAACGGGCTTAGCTTGCCGGATTTACGGGCGGCTTTCAATGCTTTGGCCGATGGGCTCTGGTTGGCGTCGATCGGGCCGCCATTGTCGAGTTTCGGCCTTTTATTCATGATGTACAAAAAATCCTTCGTACGCACTGAGCGCTCGTAAGCTTCGTAATCGTGCCAGTTGTGCTCGGCGAAAACGTATTTCCTGAATTCCAGGCCCGGGTTTTTGAACAGGCGAGCGAAGCTTTTTCCCTGAAACGTAGGTCCGGCATCGATACCTGCCAGCGCCAGTAATGTCGGTGCAATATCGACGGTGCTGACCAGGCTTTGGCAGGTTTGGCCCGCCCCGATACCCGCGGGCCATTTGACGAGAAACGGCGTTTTAATGCCCGCGTCGGTCAGGCGTGTTTTGCTTCCGGGGAACGGGCGGCCGTTATCGGCTGTGAAAATGATAAGCGTATTCTCCGAAAGCCCCTGCGCGGCGAGCTCCTGTTCGAGTTCTCCCACACAACGGTCGAGGCGGGCTATTTCATTGTAGTAGGCCACCAGATCCTGCCTCGTTTCACGGGTGTCCGTGAGCGTGGGCGGTACCTCTACGTCGCGGTCGGGGTCGTGCTGCGGGCCGTTGGTGGTGGCCGACCACGGCCGATGCGCGTCATAGGGAGACAGCCAGAAGAAGAATGGCTTGTTTTTGGGTCTGGATTTCAGGAGGTTAATCCATTGTGCTTCACCACCTTCACCATTCTGTGCCTGATTGACCAGCAGCGTGTCGTAAGCGCGGCGGGTATTGGGGCCTTCGTGCCATTTGCCGGCTAATGCGGTGTAATATCCTTTTTGTTTCAGGAGTTCGGGGAAGTATTTCAAATGCGCAGGGAGCGGTGAATGAAGCTCGGCAGCGCCTGTATTGTGCGGGTACCGACCCGTAAGAATGCTCGTGCGGCTGGGGCTACATGAGCTGGCCGTCAGGAACATGTTGGTGAACTTGATTCCCTCGCGTGCGAGCCTGTTAAGGTTAGGCGTCTTCACCTTGCCGTTACCATAAGCACCAATATCGTCCCAACTGATGTCGTCGCCGATGATGAATATAATATTGACCGGCTGCGCCGCGTGTGCGACAATGCCTAACAGGAAGGTTACAACCAGAAGAAAATAGCGCCGCGTCATATTTGCCGGATTAGTTGAAAAAGCCCAATACGCTCGCAAAAAGCCATTTAACTATTAATTTTTCAAAAAAATACATAAAAAATTTGCGTAGTTAAGTGACTACATATAAATTCGTAGCCAAATAACTACGCAATGAACCTGAGACGAGATGTATTTCAAGCCATAGCAGACCCTACCCGAAGGGCCATATTGCTACTACTGGCATCGCAATCCCTGACGGCAGGGGCGATTGCCTCGAACTTCGATACGGCCAGGCCTACGGTTTCCAAGCACCTGCAAATTCTCACAGAATGCGAGTTGCTGAACCAGGAGCAAACAGGTCGGGAAATTTACTATCACTTAAATCCCAAAAAAATGAAAGAGATCGCTGACTTCATCGAGCCTTTCCGGCAAATGTGGGATGACCGGTTCAACAAGCTGGAATCCATTATGAAAAACTATCAATCCAAAAAATAGAACATGGAACGGAAAACGAAAATCAATGCTGAAAACGGCAGGCAGGACCTGGTGATCACCCGCGAGTTTGATCTGCCGCTGGACTTGCTCTTCAAGGCATATGTGGAGCCGGAGATCGTCGAGCAATGGATGAGCACCAAAGTTGTGAAACTCGAAAGCAAACCCCACGGCGCCTGGGCATTCGAAACGTCCGATGCGGGGGGCAATGTGGTGTTGAGGATGAATGGCGTGATCCATGAATTTGTACCGGAGCAGAAGATCACGCGTACGTTCCAGATGGAAAACACCCCTTTCCCGGTTCAACTCGAATTTCTCGTATTCGAAAGACTCACCGACGAGACCAGTAAGCTCACCATGCAGATCGTCTACAAGTCGCCCGAGGACCGCGAGGCAGCGCTGAAATTACCTTTCGCGGCGGGTATCAATATGGCGCATAACCGGTTGGAGCAAGTTGTCAAACAATTAATATAAACAGCAATGGAAAAGAGAAAAAGAATCATTTACTGGATTTTTACCGCCTGGCTCGCGCTTGGAATGACGTCTACCGGCATTGTGCAGCTCATGAAAATGCAAAAAGAAGTGGATATGTTCGCACACCTGGGCTATCCCGAATACCTGCTGACGATTATCGGCGCCTGGAAAATTCTGGGTGTGGTAGCAGTACTTATTCCTAAATTCCCGCTTATAAAAGAGTGGGCGTACGCCGGTTTTTTCTTTTGTATGACAGGCGCGATCGTCTCGCATATGGCACTCGGCGACCCCATCGGCGAGGTGGCGCCGCCACTTTTGCTGCTGGTATTGACGGTGATATCCTGGTATTTCCGGCCCGCCGGCAGACGACTGATCCCTGTTCAAATCTAAATACACATGATCATGAATACCAAAGTCGATGCATATGTGGTCCAGGCCAGGCAATGGCGGGACGTGATAGAACAGTTGAGAACCATCGCGCTGGACTGCGGGCTGACGGAGGAGTTTAAATGGGGAAAGCCGTGCTATTCGTTTGAAGGTACCAATATCGTTGTCATTCAGGGTTTCAAGGCCTATTGTGCGCTGCTGTTTATGAAAGGCTACTTGCTGAGCGATCCCGAAAATGTGCTGATCAAAACCGGCGAAAACACGAAAGTAGGACGGCAGATCCGTTTTGAGACGGCACAGGACGTGCTAGCGTTGGAGCCAGTCCTCAGAGCTTACATCCGCGAGGCGGTTCAGGCAGAGCAATCGGGCTTGAAGGTGGAAATCGACAAGTCGTTGCCGGCGCCGACCGAATTACAAGACACATTCGACGAAATTCCCGCATTGAAAAAAGCTTTCGATGCATTGACACCCGGGAGGCAGCGGGCATATATCATCTATTTTTCCGCTTCCAAACAATCCCAGACCCGCCAGCTGAGGATCGAAAAATCCATCGAACGCATCCTGAACGGCAAAGGTTTGAACGACTAGCGTTTTTAGTGAATTAATTTAAAGCAAAATATACTATGGCCATTGATAAAAAAGAACTCTCGACGGGAGGTCGCAACGAACTGTTTAAAACTTTAAAAGCACGTTTTGAAAAACACAAAAGCCGCCATGAAGGCATTCAATGGGCCGATGTGGACGCCAGGCTGAATGCAAAAAGTGAAAAATTGTGGTCGCTCGACCAGATGGAGCTCACTGGCGGCGAACCGGATGTGATCGGTTTCGACAAAAAAACCGGGGAATACATCTTCTGTGATTGTGTGGCGGAAAGTCCCAAAGGCCGCCGTAGCCTCTGCTACGACCGCGATGCCTGGAATTTCAGAAAAGAACACAAACCCGAAAACACGGCATTGGACGTGGCTGCGGAAATCGGTATCGAAATCCTGGACGAAGAAGAATACCGGCACTTGCAAACGCTCGGTAAATTCGACCTCAAAACATCGAGCTGGATCAAAACCCCCGCCGACATCCGCAAACTCGGCGGCGCGGTGTTCTGCGATCGCCGGTACGACACGGTTTTCTATTACCACAATGGTGCCGAATCATACTACGCGGCCAGGGGCTTCCGCGGCACTTTGCGGGTTTGACAGGACATTCATAAAAAAAGGGGCCCGTTTGTGCATTTACAGACGGGCCCCTTTGCGTCGCTCAATCTGGGTGCGTTCGCGAAGTAGGTTTGGTTTTTTCGAACCGCAGGCCCAGCGTCCGGGCTGTGGTCAATTCAAGCGCGGTAATTGTATTCTCTCCGTTTCTTTTAAAAAGCAGGTCGGTTTTCAAATCCGGAATCAGATATCGGTCGCGGGAGCATGGTATTAGTGTATAACGTGCCCCGCTCACAAGTTGAAGCTCCGGCCCCGTTGCCGATTCTGTGATTTCTATTGGCGCTCCAACCTCGTCGGAAAGGTATCTACCGGCATAATCCCGAATTGGCGTTTTTATCGCAGTGCTATCCACCAGGTAGTACGCCATCGGTTCGGTCGAAGGTGGGGTTACAGTTAGCCCGCCTGCATGATCGAAGGCGAGGAGTATGTTAAAAAAATAAAACCGCTGATTGATAATAGGTTCCAGTGGAATGTCCGA
The DNA here is from genome assembly GCF_052044875.1 of Dyadobacter sp. 22481. Taxonomy (NCBI): domain Bacteria; kingdom Pseudomonadati; phylum Bacteroidota; class Cytophagia; order Cytophagales; family Spirosomataceae; genus Dyadobacter; species Dyadobacter sp. 22481. The sequence continues at coordinate 2,043,595 of NZ_JBQENV010000001.1, read as the reverse complement.
CAGAAGCAGGCCATCTTTGCCGAGCGCAATATCGACATCCCGCATGGACTGGGCACTCTTGTAGAGCCCTGCAAGTCCCTGCAACTTTTTAGGGTCTATCTGAACAATTTCTGACTTTTTGCGTGGAAAAGCGGCGAGATCCTCCGGTTTTGCCAGAATTTGCAGAACGGCCGTCGCGGGATTGAAACCGATGGTATCCAACATGGAAGTATTGCTGAGCCACGCGATCGATAGACCGAGTGCGGGCGAACAGATCAATCTGGCGCGGTAAGCGGCCGTGGCTCCGCCGTGATGAAACGTGGGTTTGGCGAGATTATGTTCAATAAAGAGCCCTGCGCCGTAGTTGTTAATGTCCCCGTTGTTGAGTGTATCCAAAGCAGTTTGTTTGTTCAGCAATGCCGCGCCGTATAGCTTGCCTTCTGAATAAAATGCGGTCCATTTCAGTAAATCTTCGGCGGTTGTCAGCAAGCCGCCCGGGCCGTGAACGGCGTTGTCCGGCATAAGTGTACGGAACCTTCCTTTGACGATCTCGTAAGCCTGGCTGCGCCCGGGAACCACTTTGCCATAATCATTTCGCCACTGGGAATGTGTCATACCGGCCGGCCCAAGGATATGTTTCCGTGTAAAATCAGCGAAAGACATTCCGGAAACTTTTTCGACAATGAGCGGGAGCAGAATGTAATTGGAGTTGCTATACCGGAATGCTTCGCCTGGCCGGTTGTTGATACTTTTCTGTCGGCAAATGATGCGAAGCGCCGCATTGTTGTCCATCACGCGCAGCACCAGCGGGGAGCCTGCAAACTCTGCGATGTCACTCCATTCACGCAACCCGCTGGTATGATGGATCAGGTGGCGGATCAAAATCGGCTCGCCGTAGCGGGGAAATCCGGGGATGTATTTATCCACCGGGTCGTCGAGTTTCAATTTTCCCTGTTTTTCGAGTAACAAAACTGCCGCTGCCGTGAATTGCTTGGAGACTGACCCAGCTTCGATAAGAGATGCTGTTGTCAGCGAAGTGCCGGTTTCAAGATTGGCCATTCCCCATGCTTTCGAATAGACGACCTGCCCGTTGACACTTACAGCCAGCTGGCCGCCCGGCTTATCAGGGGAATAGCATTGAAAGAGGCTGTCGATTTTTTGTTGGGTACCGCTCAGATCGCCCTGGGCAAGTGAATTTGTGTGGGTCACCAGAAAGATAGCGGGCAAGGCAAGGAGCTTGTATGGCTGCATTTCAGATACTTTGAAAGGTGGTTAGGATAGCCGACTCGTTTAAAGTAATCCGTCGGAATGACTTGATGCATTTGGATTTGTTAATATATAAATTAATTCAATATAGCAACACTTCTGTTTTGCTCATTAGTAACCCTGCGTTTATTTTTTTTCTGAATCAGCCAATTCTTTGCAGCCATTTCGCCGTTTCGATTTATATTTGTGAAGTTTATTTAAACTAATTACAAATAATTTCTTGCAAATTTCTCATAACCAATAGCTAAGATACATTTCTTCACCGAATGCGTCTTCGAACCAGCCCTATGTTCAGTACCATTTGTTTACTATTTCTTCTCGGGTTCATGTTCTGGATGAACACCTCCAAGCGAATTTCCTGGCCGGGTAAAAATGAGGTAATGGCCAATTTGGCCGACAATCCATTGTACAGCCGGTGTGCGGCGGGCGCATTGTTCTTAATTGCCACCGGGCTATGCATCAGCCTGCTCGGGGTAGGGAGCGGCTTGTTCGCTTCGATCGTGATCCTGATGATGACCGGCTCGGTGTCGGTGCTGTTTTTTCCATTTCGTTACTTCGGTTCGGTCGGAGTTGCGATACTTTACTTGTGTGCGGTGACGCTCGAACTTGTTATCCATTGATTTTATGCCTGCCAATAAGAAATATCTGACCCAATCGCCCTGGCTGCGCCTGAGCAAGATCCTCGCGGGGAGTGTCGGCGGATATGCCGTTACCATAAGCTTGCATCTGTTTTTCACTGCATTCCTGCCCAAGGAAGACGTCATCATAACCGCTTGTATCACCGGCTACATCCTGTGGGCATTCCTGTTGCTATACGCGTTCATCGCCACGAACGTATGGCGGGTGTGGGGCCTCTATCTGTTGCTCACGCTCGTGTTTGCCCTGCCTTACCTACTGAAATTCAACTTTAATCATGGATACTAGGAAGTATAACATCTATTTTCACACCCATACCATTAGCGGGATCTTCATTGCCGGGTTGCTGTATGTCATATTTTTCGCTGGGTCCTTTTCTTTTTTTAAAGATGATATTTCTGCCTGGCAAAAGGGCCGGCCGGAGGTAGGGCATAAGTTCGACGCACCGTACAATCACCTGCTCGACTCGCTTTCTCAGCACTATAACCTTCGCGGCCGCAACTTCAATTTCTACCTGCTTCGCCAGGGCCAGGGAAGCTACGTGGACATGACTGCCTCTCAGGACACGACCGTCAGCAAACCCATGCCTAAGCTCAAAAAGGAGGAAGGAAGAAGGGGAAGAGGGAGAAGGGATGAGGGCGATGCGGCCTATTTCCGCTATCATTTTGCGGATAAAACAACAGGCGACTATTCGGACAGTTACGATATGGCCGAGTTCCTATACCGCCTGCATTTCCTGGCGCAGCTCAACCAGGTCGGTATCAATATCGGAACGCCGTTCGGGTATCTGGTGGCGGGGATTGTGGCATTTCTTTTCCTGTTCGCCCTGATTACCGGCCTGCTGCTGCATTGGGATAAGATCAAGTCCAATTTCTTCCTTTTCAGGCCAATGAGTAAATGGAAGACCGTCTGGACCGACATGCACACGGTACTTGGTGTGATCGGTTTTCCGTTCCAGTTCGTATTTGCGGTAACAGGCGTTATCCTGATTGTGAACTATGTGCTGCTTGCGCCTTTTGCCAACCTGCTCTACAATGGAGATAGTGAAAAGCTGTATGAGAGCCTGCAATACAACCGGACCGTGAACGTGGATTACACCTATAAGCCAATGGACGGAACCTTCGATATGGACGCATTTGTGGGAAAATGGCATAGCGAATGGAAAGACAGCCAGGTCTCGCGCATTTACATCCGCAATTATATGGACAAGAGTATGCAGGTCAGCCTCGAAGCCAAGCCGAACCCCAGCGCCAACTTTGCCGGATCGGGATTTGTGACGGTTGATATTGCCAGCGGTAAAATACTCGAACAAAAGTCACCCAATGCCGGGGGGAATTACATCGATGGCGTCAAGAGCCTCGTATACCACCTGCATTTCGGCGATTTCGGTGGGCAGCCGTTGCGGATCGTGTTCTTTTTACTGGGGTTAATGGGCTGTGCCGTTATCATTTCGGGCATTATGATCTGGCTCGTTGCGCGTGACAAAGTTGCTACCGAGCTTCGCAAGCGCAGGTTCAATTTCTGGGCGAGTAACTTCTTTCTGGCGGCTTGCCTGAGCATGCTACCGGTAACGGCATTTACTTTTATCATGGTCAAAACGCTCGATCATGTGAACCAGTCGGTTATTTATAAAACCTATTTTTACAGCTGGCTCGTGCTGGGCATTTACTTGATGGTACTCCGCAGCCTCCCCCGGATGAATCGTCACACATTACTCTTATCGGCCGTTCTTTGCCTGGGCGTGCCTATTGCCAACGGCATTTCAACCGGCCTGTGGCTCTGGAATACCTGGAAGCAGGGCGCATCCGATATTTTCTTTATCGATGCATTATTCCTCGTTCTGGCGGGCTCCTGTGCGTATGCTTATACGAGGGTGAATGCGGAGGCGAAGCCTTTTAAGGTGCTGAGTTTGAGCAAAGTGCCGGAAAAAGTATTGAAAACCAGCGAAGTAAGAGAATAACTATGGCTTCTTACGGATTTGCCGTTGGTAATCCTCGCCCCAGGCGCAAAGCGAATCCATAATGGGGATCAGGCTTTTGCCGATCTCCGTCAGCTTATATTCAACCCGCGGCGGCGATTCTGCGTAGGCTTCACGGCGCAGAATACCGTCTCGCTCCAGTTGTTTCAGCTGTGCCGTAAGCGTTGCCTGTGTAATGTGGGGGAGCTTGCGGCGCAGCACACCGAAACGCATCGGGCACTCCTCCCGGATCTTGTTGAGCAGCATCAGCTTCCATTTCCCGCCAATAATGTCCAGCGCGATATTCATTGTATTATTTTTTTCTGAAAAAGATCCGGAATCTTCTTTTGTAATCGACTGATCTGCACTGATAGTATCGTCCGTCATACCTGGTATCGTCTTATAAACTACTTGATTACGAGCGTTGGCTGCATGAATTTTGGCCGTAAATGAATGCAAACCGAACATTTCGGTCCGCCATGATCATTCAACAACGCAATGAATACACAAATTTCAAAATGGCTGTTGCTGGCCATTATTTCTTCTTCGGTATTCCTGTCCGTGCTGGACATTTTCATCGTAAACGTCGCTATTCCGGCTATTAAAACCGGCATTCACGGTACCGACAGCGACATTCAGCTTGTGATTGCCCTCTATCTTCTGGGGTATGCGACCTTTCTGGTAACGGGAGGTCGGGCAGGGGATTATTTTGGTCGAAAGAGGGTCTTCGTCGTGGCGATGCTGCTGTTTGTCGTAATCTCGGCAGTCTGCGGTTTCGCACAAACATCCTGGCAACTGAATGCCGCCCGTTTTTTCCAGGGCGTCAGTGCCGCGTTGATGATCCCACAAGGGATAACGTATATTCAGGAGCTTTTTCAGGGCAACAAAGAGCGGGTCAAAGCGCTGGGTATTTACGGAAGCGTGGCCGGGAGCGCTTCTGTGATCGGCCAGTTTCTGGGTGGTTTGTTGCCCGAAATTGACTCCTTCCTGGAAGGTTGGCGGCTTATTTTTCTCATCAATCTGCCCATTGGGCTGGCGGTGGTGCCCATGGCGTTGCTCTTCCTGCCTCCCGACGGTCGGCGTTGCTGCAATGTCGGCTTCGATTATGCGGGCGTTCTCCTGCTTACAGGCGCGCTCGTGTGCCTGATATACCCGCTCATACGCGGTCGCGAACTGGACTGGCCATGGTGGTGTATCGCAATGCTCGCTGCGGGAGGCATTGTGCTCGCACTGTTTGTCAGGGACCAAAAGCAAAAACTGTCGACCGGTAGGCAGCGGCTTCCGTTGCTGGATGTGCGCTTGTTCGGCTTCCGCGATTTCAATATAGGGATGGCGATCGTGCTGTTCTATTTCATGGTGCAGGACTCCTATTTTCTGATCAACGTCGTACTGCTGGAAACCGGTCTGGGATTCAGTTCCTCGGAAACAGGTATATTGTTTGTATTTCAAGGCGTTGGCTACGTGGTGGCGTCACTGGTCTCATTACGGTTGGTCCCGTTGTTTGGCAAAAAAGTATTGCAGGGCGGCGTGCTGACGATGATCATTACATTAGCTTTACATATCATCGTGCTGAATGGCCCGGAAGTGAACCGGCGACTGCTTTACCCGGTCCTTTTCTTATACGGCGCGGGCTGCGGATCGGTATTGCCATCGTTACTGGCTGTGGGCCTGAAAAACATTCCTGTTGAGCTCGCAGGCACCGCTTCCGGTACTTTTTCGACCTTCCAGCAAACTGCGATAGCTTTGGGCATTGGCGTGATAGGAGGGATTTTCTTTTCCAATCTCGGCCCGCTGCCGGATGTTACGGCTTACATTTCAGCATATCGCGTTGCCACCTTTACCAACATGGCATTGCTGGCGTTGGTCGGGTTGTTTATGTGCCTGCTACCGGTAGAGGGAATGGTTCGCAGCGAATCGGTCACACATTAATGTAGCGTCCGGCACCTCTGTAAGCCTGCCCGAACGCACCTCAGAGCGTAGGCTCGCCCTGAATGTACCCGAGCGATTTCAGGAAAACATCAGTGTCGCGTAGGGTTTTGGTGAACCATTCGCCCAGGTTGAAAAAGCCGTGTGGTTGATCGGGGTAAAGGATCAGTTCGCCCTGGCTCCCTGCCTCAGTCAGCTTCGCTTTGTATGCCTCGGCCGTGGCTACCGGCACCAGTTTGTCCTTCGTTCCTAGCATGACCAGCGTAGGCGCGGCGCCTTTCCGGATGTTGTGGTAAGGTGAAATTTCAGTGTAGCGGTTACCAACACGGTCATAGCCGTATTCGCCCGGACCATTGTTGAACACCGGGTTAAAAAGAACCAGCGCATTGGGCCGCGAGCTGACCGCTGCGTTTTCAGTCGGCTCGTCGAGTTTAGTTAGGTCGGTAGCTGCCGCAACATGCCCGCCGGCCGACCCACCAGCTGCTACAATGCGGTCGGGATAGATGCCTAAGTCGCTGGCGTGTGAACGTACGTACCGGATCGCCGATTTACCGTCCATCACGGCTTCGAATGGGGTGGTATGATGCCGGGATTGCACGCGATAGTCGGCCAGAATGGCCACCATTCCACGTGATGCCAGGTACAGAGCCTGTTTTTGGAACTGCCCGGTATTGCCGCTGATCCAGCCGCCTCCAAAGAAGAAGACAATGGCCGGGTACTTGTTCGTCGCGTTAAACCCTGCGGGCCTAAACACCCGCATATGCAGGCTTAACGTATCGATCTTTTTATAGACAAGCACCTCAGGGATAGTATCCTGTTCGGTCTGGGCGTGTAAATAGCCCAGACCGAACAGGAGGAACAGGAATGTGAGTTTTAAATGCATGGTCGTTATTTTCCCGCCGGTTGCTGCTGCGCAGGCTGCGGCTGTCTTCGTTTGAGGACATCGTCCCAGGTGATGTAGGGATAAATGTTGTATTTTTTTGCCTGTTCTTCAAAAAGTGCTTTCAGTTCTTCCAGCTTCTTCGGATTCTTTTTGGCCAGATCGATGCGCTCGTTGAAATCCTCATTCAGGTTGTAAAGCTGCCAATCGTTATGATCCGGGTTAGCGACGCTGATGGCACTCACAAGGTTACCCGTTGCCGCTGCTGTGGGTTTGTAGGCAAAACCGGCCTTCCATCCATCCTGGTAAATCGACCGCGACCCGAAAATGTAATAGTACTGTGTTTTGTGGCGCGAGGCGGCTTTGGCGTCATTAATCGAATAGGCCAGCGAGGTTCCCTGGATTGTGTCCTGTTTGATGCCCCTGATCACCTCTGGCGCTTTGATACCTGCTATTTCCAGCGTAGTAGGCAACAGGTCGATCACGTGCCCGTACTGGGTGCGGACGCTGCCCTTGTCGGTAATGCCTTTTGGATAGAATGCAATCAGTGGGTTACGTGTGCCACCTTCCGAATGTGCATCCTGTTTCCAGTATTTGAACGGCGTATTGGCCGCCTGCGCCCAGCCGAGCGGATAGTTGGCATTGGTACCTTCCGGTGATCCGATCAGGTCGATCTGCGCCAGGTTGTTTTTAACCTGCTCGGCCTCCGAAAGTGGCGCTGCAATTGCCGCCGCCGAGGATCTTGCAATCACACCACCCAACGCGCCTTCCTTACTGGCTCCATTGTCGCCGATTACCACCAGAATAAGTGTGTTATCGAGCTGGTTGATCTTTTTGAGATGGTTTACAATCCTTCCCACTTCGTAGTCGGTATAGGTAAGGTAGCCCGCATAAACCTCCATGAAACGTGCATACAGCTTCTTTTCATCGGCCGAAAGGCTCGCCCAGGCGCGGATATTCGGGTTACGCTCGGGCAGGATCACATTGGCGGGAATGATGCCCTGCTTCTTCTGTTGGGCAAACACCTTTTCGCGAAACTCGTCCCAGCCGCCGTCGAACTGGCCTTTGTATTGCTCGCTCCATTCTTTAGCAACCTGATGTGGGGCGTGGGTGGCGCCAGGCGAGTAGTACAGAAAGAATGGCTTGTTAGGCGCGGCCTTTTTTTGTCGGTCGATAAAACTGATGGCCTTGTCGGTGATCTGGTCGTTCAGGTGGCGGCCGTCCGGCGTCACGTGGGCGTTGTCTTCCACGAGGTCAGGCTTGTACTGGTCGGTTTGCGAGCCCAGAAAGCCGAAGAAATGGTCGAAGCCCTTACCCGACGGCCAGCGGTCGAATGGCCCGGCGTCGGTGGCGTCCTGGTCGGGCGTAAGGCCATATTTGCCGACGGCGAAAGTATTGTAACCGGCTTCGCGGAGGATTTCGGCGATGGTTCCCTTGTCGGAAGGAATGCGGCCATCCCAGCCTGGGAAGCCAAACGACGACCAGGTGTGGGAGAAGCCGCCCTCATGCACCGAATGCTGGTTGCGGCCGGTAAGCAGCGCTGCGCGGGTCGGGGCGCAAATGGCAGCCGTGTGGAAATTGGTGTAACGCAGCCCGTTATTCGCCAGGCTGTCGAATGTAGGCGTGCGGATCACCCCGCCAAATGTGCTCGTAGCACCGAACCCGACGTCGTCGAGCAGTACCCAAACCACGTTGGGCGCTCCTGCGGGTGCTTTCACGGGGTTAGTCCAGACTTCCTTCGATTCAGCCAGCGTTTTGCCGACCGTGCCGGTAAACGGCTGCTGTTGTTGCGTGATGTTTTGTGCGGATGTGCGCGAGGTGAGCCCTGCCGCCAGCAATGCCACCAGAAGTATTTTTTGAGAGCGCATATGTGAAATGTTTAATGAAATAGGACGTGAATGCTACCAGGCCCGCTTTTCTTCCAGCGGGTATTTCTTTTCTATTTTATTCAAAACGACAAACAGCGAATCGCGGCCCTCATTCACGCCGCGCAGAATGTAACGGCCCGGTGCAGGCTGCTCATAATGCAGGGTGATATGCGCAGCGGTATCGACGCGGTTGTGCAAATGGAACACCTTGTTGACCGTATCGGCCTTATAGCCATAGTAATAGCGGCCGATATTACCGTAGTACTCCGTCGTACGCACGGCATTGCGCGTATCGAGCCGGAAGTTTTTGTTCACTTTAATGCTGATGGTGTTGAACTTCTCGAAAATCACATTATCCCAGCGGACAGAATCGGTTGGCGAAGGCGCCAGAAGCCGGTTGTTCAGCCGGAATTCCGTGACCTTGTAAAGACCTGTTGCGGAGGGCAGACCATCGTCGAGCGGCAGTTTGAACGACTTCCCACTGGCGAACAGTTGACCGTAGCTGAAACCTCGGAATACCACAAAAAAGAAGATGAAGCCATACTTGAATGCGATTCTCAGGCGGTTTGGCCAGATGTTGCGGAAATGGAATGCGGGAACGAATGTGAGCGCCACGGCTCTGTGTTCGATGAGGATGTCGTAAAACCTCCGGCTGTCGCGGACAAGCAGTAGCAGCGACAAGGAGAGCAAGTGGAGGCTGGTAAGCTCCACGCCCGCGTCATAACCGATGTTGACAAACCAGATCGGCAGCAGAATAGCGACCATCATCAAGGCACCCAGCGTGGTAGTACGCCGGAAAAGCAGCAGCAACGTCGCTACTAGCTCGAAAATGCCTGCGAACACCTCAAAAAAAGGAGAAACGCCGGTTGTGAGCCAGTAGAGCTTGCCCGGCGTGAAATCGCCAAGGTTGGTATTGAGCTGGCTGATGGTAGGGAAAGGCATTTGGACCGGAAACACCTTGGCCCAGGCAAACCACGACATTCTCAGAATGATCCCGTAGCGGGCCGCGACGTAAAACCAATAATACAGCTTTTCAAAATCCTTCCGCCGACGATCGATCAGCTCCCAGCCGAAGCCAGCTGCCAGGCAAACGAGCAAAGTCAGGAACCAGCCCGTGTAGTTTTTGCCTTCCTGACTGGCAAAGAACCACGGCTTGTTCTGTGAAATCACATCCAGCCAGCGAAAGGGGTAAGAGTTTACATTAAACCCCGCATCAAAGTCCTGTTGATAAAACTCGGGATTAAAGGGAATCGTACTGATCACCGCATAAATCAGCGCAACGCGCAAGAGGATTTTTTCATAAGGCTTCCAAACGGATGCCGGCAAAGGGGTAGAAACGGGCATAAGTAAAATCGGTATTGGTGGCGCAAATTAGCTAATTTTAATATTAACCAATTTAATCTATAAAATAAATAGACTAATATTTCGGAATGTTACCACTTGACTGAATGACTGAATCGAAGGAATGGAATGAATTTTATCGGTCTGCCGGACCGCCGGACCGATGACCGAATTGATTAAGTCAGGAGATCAGAGGTAGTCATAAATTGTCAAGATTAAATAAATACAACACTTCACTAGTCTTGACCATACGTGACATTCAGTCATTTAATCATTGAGCTGATCGCCCGCAAACGCCAGACATTGCATCGCCGCAAGGCTCCATTGCGCCACGCCGTTGGTGGATATCTGGGTTGATTCCCCTCGGAAAAACTCCTGCCATGCCCGCTGGGCCAGTACTTTGTCGCCCGTTGCCCGGGCCGCGAAAGCAGTCAGGCGGGCGTGGCCTTGTTGAAGGCTTAGCTTTTTGAGGCTTTCGCCCAATGCCTGCTTCTGCGCGTCGGGCGTCGCATTGTATAACCGGCAATAATCCAGCCAGGCTTGTCTGAACGCCTTGTCCTCGACGAGGTAGCTTAGCTCGTAGCACACCTCCGCGAGGCCGAAGACGGCGCTCAGGTGCGATACCGATATTTTCCCGGTCGGCTCGGGCTGAAATGCGCCGGTTTTCAGGTTTAATAGAGACGATCCCGTGAAAAATCCGTGCGGTTGGGCGGCGATGGTGCGCATGCTGTTCAGCAGCTTGTCGCGGATGGCATTGTCCTGCGTGCGCTCCCATTCGGTGAGCCAGGCTCCGGCTACTGCGCCCCAGTCGGTGCCGAACGAGACCGTAGCGAGATCGGAGTTTTCGGTATTTTTCGGCGCTGCGGCATTCACTTTTCGCACGGGCACGACTGTTTGAAGTGTCTGCACCGCATTGATCTGCTCCCGCATGAGCTCGCCCACGCGCTCGTCGCCCGTGAGGTAATAATAAAACCGCCGGTTGGTAGCCGTACTGATCCGCAATTGCTTGGCGCTGCAACCCCAATGCATTACATTATGCCGCGACCCGAGCGGCGCGAACGGGCCTATGTGATGTACATCCACCTCGCCGGTATGGCGCGTCATAGCCTCGGCCAAGCGAAATGCGTCGGCGCGGCCGGTACGCAGGAAGTAGTACCAGAGCCAGATATCCGTCGATAGCTCGGAATTGTCCCAGGCGAAGCCGCCGACGTCGTATTTCCAAACGTGCCGGTCGGTGTCGTAGGAATGCATAAAATCCCCGTAGTTCCAGAAACCGTACCAATGTCGTGCTTCCACTTCATTTTTATAATAATCAAAATAGGAATCCAGCTGTTTCTCGATCTTCTCTTTCTTTGGCGTGGCACGGTCGGGGAGGCTGAATGCACCTCCAAAAACGCCCGTCGATGCCAGGTATGCCGGCGTCGGCAATAGTAACGGGGGCGACTGTATTTGCCGCGCGATCTCAGCCAGCGCCGCGTTGGCAGGCGTTGCAGGCAATGCCCAGAGCTGGATCTCGCTCGTGCGTGCAACCCCGTAGGGGCGCCCGAAGCCCGGTTCATAATCCTCATAAGTGATTTCCAGCCCTTCCAGTTGCTTGGCGTGGGTGTCCTGGCCCATGCCGTCGTGGTAAAAACGGAGGTCCATCGGCTGAGCACGCGGCGCCCAAAGCCAGAGCGTGACTTCGCCGTGGTCCTTGTCCGCATTGCGGACGTCGAGCTGAGCAGGGTGGCTCTGCCAGAAATTCCGGATACCGAAAGCCGCCCCGCCCGCTGGTGTACCCACATAACCTGTACCCGCCGACCGTTTTCCGTAAGCCGATTGCAGCCAGCCGTGACTGGCCGTAGTCTGTTTTTGTATTTCAAATGCATCCGGTGTCGGCTGGAAAAGCGTGTAATTGCCGAATGCGGGAATGTATTGCAGCCTTTTGGATACGTTTTCGGGAAGCTTATCATTCGCGGGCGTGGCCTGCCCTGCGACCTGCGCTTCGGTAAATGCCTTGCCCGGATCGCGGCGAAGGCCCGTTAGCCCCCGCACGGCTTCGGCGAATATGCCGTCGTTTTCGCCCGCGAACCGGATATGCCGGTTGTGCAGTTCCTGTTGTTGGAACGGCACCTCGAAGCGGACGCCCAGGCCCCGGATGAAATCCTTGTTTTCGTCGACGTCATATATAACGGTGTGCATAATCCGCACTGCCTCGCTGCCAGCATAAAAATAGAGCCGCACCGTAAATGGAAGCAACTGCCGCCCGGCGTCCGCATGGCTTCCTTCGACTTTCACCACCGCACGTATAGGGCCATTTTGTTCGATTGTAAGCTTATTGATTTTGCCCTCGAAACGGTTAATGGAAGTGTTGGTCTCTTCAAGGTCGGAATCCTGCCGCTGAACGAGTAGCACCAGTCGAGCATTACCGGCAGTGATATTGCCGCCGGTAGCCAGTGTTTCGAACAATGTATTTTCATTTTTCCGGATCAGGCACTGCAACTTGCCCGTATCGATTTTCAAGTGTGTTCCATTTTCTTCGATCAGCGGTTTAACGGGCCGGTTTTGGGGTTTAATGGGTTGGATCGTCCAGTTGCCCTTTGGTATCTCAGTCGCTGCTAGCGCGTGTGCGGTCCATTTCAGTGAGCCATCGGGCCAGTAGGCCAGGGGCCAGGTTTGTACGGCTTGCTCGGAGTTGCCCGCCCAAAGCCGGAAACCGCTGGTAGCCTTCACCGACCCTTTCGGCCAGGGAACGCCCCAGGTCGTGCCGCGCATGGAGTGGCTGGGCTGGTCGAGCCAATGGAGCGGGGCGGCCGGAGCATCGGGCGCACCGGTCGGATATAGGTTCGGTAAGTTTGCTAAGACGGGGATGCCTGCTGCGGCCGTGACTGAGTTTTTTACAAATTTCCTTCGTGTTACTTTTTTCATTTGTATATCGGTAAGGGCACTCTAATACCTTGTTTGCCTTCAAAAGCGAGGCAAATTAGCAAAGTTTTTTAGTATATATTTCTTGTAGATTAAATAGATTATCTATTTTTGTGTCAAACCTACAATTATTCTATAAAATTGTATATTTTGAATATATAGTTGGTCAATTAGTGAAATTTACGAGATTTCATTGGACTCCGTTGATCCATTTTAAAAATTCATTTTAGCTGAGCACGTCAGCGAAACCGGCATGATCGCGACACGCCGGTGCATTTGCCGACAATTCTTTCCGTGTAGAACCGCCCTGCACGGCCAGGGAATGCTTTATTCAAATAATCCCAAAAAACGAAATGAGTACCAACCGCAGCGACCGAAGGTCACCGATTTTATGAAGCAACTTTTTTATCATTTCAGCATCGTCGTCTGCCTGGCGGGGGCGTCGGTCATGGTGCATGCCAAGCCCGCCGAAACAAAGCGGAATGCACCGGTAAGGCCGGGCCGCAATGCCGAACGGACAGTAAAAGGTACTGTAAAGGACGACAAAGGGGAGGGGCTACCCGGCGTGAGCGTAGTGATCAAAGGCACCACGCGCGGCTCGCTTACCGACGAGACGGGGAATTTCGAACTGTCTGTCCCTGAGCATGGAACCGTGCTGGTGTTCTCGTTCGTAGGCTATGTGCAGCAGCAAGTTACCGTAAACAATGAATCACTTTTAAATGTGGTATTGCTCTCGGACACCAAATCCCTTGAAGAATTCGTGGTGGTAGGGTACGGGACCCAGAAGAAAAGTGATGTAACAGGAGCGATTTCGAGCCTTTCGGAGGCACAGCTCCGGGAGCGACCTGTGCAGAACGTGGTGCAGGCCATGCAGGGTAAGGTGGCCGGGGTGGATATTACCACCAATCAGCGGCCCGGCGAGGTTGGGCAAATCCGCATCCGCGGTAACCGGTCCATCAATGCGTCCAACGAGCCGCTTTATGTGATCGACGGTGTGCCCCTGTCGGCCAGCGAGGTCGGGGCAATCAACCCGAACGATATAGCCTCGGTAGAAGTGCTGAAAGATGCTTCTGCCACAGCCATTTATGGTTCCCGTGGTGCTAATGGGGTCATTCTCATTAACTATAAAGAAGGAAAAAAGGGTAAGACCAATATCAGTTACGATGTGAGTTACACTGCTACGAAGATTCATTCGACGACTGACTGGATGAACTCGGGCCAGCTCCTGAACTGGCAGAGGCAGTCGCATATCAACGGCGGAACTTATACTGGCAAATACGGCACCGCGCCCGACCCGGATTTCGATGTACAAAACTTCGGAGGCGGAGAGCAATACGGTATCAACAGCATTCGCACTGCCTATGAATGGAACGAAGATGGTACTGTGAAGCTACGCGCCGCTACCTCCCAAGAGCAGGCCGCAGGCTACGCCGCGCAAGTGCCGGTTTACAATGCAGCCAATTTATTCGATCAGAAATGGTCCGACCTGGTGACCCGCACCGGCCAGACCCAGAACCATTTGCTTTCCCTGTCATCGGGAACCGACAAATCCCGCGTCTATCTTTCACTGGGCTATCTCAACCAGCTCGGGACATTGAAAGATCAGGATTTTAAACGCTATTCATTGAACCTGAAAGGCGACATTACGCCCCGCAAATGGCTCACCGTCGGTCTGGCATTGAACGGGGTGTATTCGCTGCAGAACTACGGAACTTCCGAAAACTCGTCGAACAGCGGCGCCAAAGACTCGTACGGGCAGGCGCTCGCGCTGATGCCTTATGCACGTGCCTACGACGACAATGGCAATATCCTGAATACCAACCGCGAGGGGCTTTCGGCGCACAACGTTCTTTTAAATATCAATAACTCTACCAACGAGCACAAGCTTGCCTCGCTGCTTTCGAATGTGTATGCTGAAATCCGTTTTACCGAATGGCTGAAATTCTCGAGCAAGTTCGGCGCACAGTACAGCGACAAGGAGTATGGCTCTTTCTACGGAGCCAACTACACCAACCCGTTCAGTGCCGTGGGTACCGCGCCACTGATTGGTTATAATTCGCACAACAAGTCGTTGGGTTGGACGTTTGAAAACCTTTTGTTTTTCAATAAACAAATTGGAATACACAACATTGGTATCACCGCATTACAGTCTGTGCAGCAGAACACCAACAACTCCATCAACATCCGCGCCCAGGGCATTACATTCCCGTCGTCGCAATGGTACAACCTGGCTGCGAACGCGATCGGTAACCCGATGGGTTATGGAACGTCTTACGGCCGTTCGGCGCTGGCTTCCTACATGGGAAGGATCAATTACGGCCTGCTCGACCGCTTCCTTGTGACGTTGACCGGTCGCTGGGATGGTGCTTCAGTACTCGCCGAGGGGAATAAATGGGAGTTTTTCCCTTCGGCCGCCTTGGCCTGGAAGCTGGAAGAAGAGACATTTGTGAAGCAGATCGACTGGATCAGCCAGTTGAAGCTACGATACAGCTGGGGCCGTACAGGTAATTCGTCGGTCAGTGCGTACTCCACCGGCGGTTCTATCATCGGCGCAGCCTATGTTTTTAATGAAACCCAATATGCTGGCTACAAATCGGCTACGATGCCCAATACTGCATTGCGTTGGGAGAAAACCGCGCAGCAGAACATTGGTCTGGATTTTGGCTTGCTGAGAAACCGCATTTCAGGGTCGATAGAGGTTTACAAAGCCCGGACGAGCGATTTGCTCATGTCGCGCTCTATCCCGCCGGTACTGGGCTATACGAGCATTCTAAGCAATATCGGGAAGACGGAAAACCGTGGTATCGAGATCACGATTTCTTCGGTGAATGTGCACCAGAAGGACTTCACCTGGCGGACGGATTTGAACTGGTCGCGCAACCGGGAGAAGATCCTCGAATTGACCAACGGCGCAACGGACGATTTGGCGAACGGTTGGTACATCGGTCAGCCGATCTCGATTTTCCGTGATTACCGGTACGACAGGCTTTGGCAAGACACGCCGGAGGATCTACGGCTGATCGAGCTTTACAAGAAGATCGGCAACATTACCGCGTTGCCCGGGCAGGTGAAGATCAAAGACCAGCCATTGGTGCAAGTGGCTGAGGGCGCGGCCGGTGCGAAATCGGTGACGCTGGCAAGCGGAGAGGTGGTCAATTACCTCGATAACGGCTTTGGAACTATTAATGACAGCGACAAGTCGATCCTCGGCAACAACCGCCCTTCCTGGACGGCGGGTCTGACCAACACATTTGGCTACAAAAACTTTGAACTGAGCTTCCTGCTGCAAGCGCGCATGAACAACCTGTATTACGGTGCATTGCAAACCTATGGTCGCCGCGTGGAGAACGACACCTGGAGCCCGTCCAACACTGGCGCGGCTTACCCGCAACCGACCACCGCGACATTTACCAACTACAATTACGTACGCAACTATGTGAACGGCTCGCTGGTGGCATTGCGCAATGTGTCGCTCACCTACACGCTCAACCAGGGCATTGCCGACCGCTACAAGATCGGCAGTGCGCAGGTTTACGCGCAGGTACTGAACCCGTTTATGTGGGGTGCCGGGGCCGTGAAGGCAGGATTGAATCCCGAGGACCTTACTGGCTGGGATACTACCGCCGGCGCGCAGGCTGGCGGGCAGACGAACAACACCATCCTGAACCGCAGCCTGGTGCTGGGCGTGAGAATTACTCTTTAACAAAGCATTTCAAATGATGAAAAAATACATCCTACCCATTCTCTTTTTGCTTCCGCTAAGCTCCTGCAAGGAGTTTCTGGAAGAAAAAATGGTGTCGACCATCACGCAGGATTATTTCGAAACCGAAAAGGGGGCCGAAGAACTTGTGGTGGCTTCTTATAATACGCTTCGCTGGAAATACGGCTTCATGGAGGGGCCTTACCTGTTCGAAACCGGCACCGACATTACCGAGCCGACCGATAACAACTGGGCGACGATCAGCCCGGCCGTGTGGGCGCCAACCGGCGAGGCGGGAAGCTATGCCAACAACCTGATGGGCTATTATGCGACGCAATTGCTCGGCAGCTATCCCATTATCAACGACTGCAACAAGGCTATTGAGATCATTAAGGAAAAAGCGCCGGGCAAGTTTGGTTCGGATAAGGCATATGCCGATCAGCGCTTGTCGGAAGTGTATTTCCTGCGCTCGTGGACATTCTATATGCTTGTGACACAGCTCGGCGACGTACCAATGCCGCTCCGGAGCAACAACTCGCTGCCTGCGGTTTTCAATTTTCCAAAATCAATCTCAGCGCAGGTTTACAGCCGTATTATCGCCGATCTCCGCTTCGCACACGAGCATTTGCCAGTGAGCCAGAACGAGCGCGGGCGCATTACGAAAGGCGCTGTTTCGCATTTGCTGGCCAAACTGTATTTGCAACGTGCCCAGGGGCAGGAGTTTAAGCAGTACCGAAATGCGGACGGAACCGTTAACCCGGGCGATGCCAATGCACATTTGGGCCTGCTTTTTAAGGGAGAAGGAACGGGCGACCTGGATTCGGCACGGATTTTCGCGACAGAGGTGATCGATACCTACGCATCTTCGAATGGCGGCCAATTTGGTGGTTTGGCAAGCAATTATTTGGATTTGTTCAAAACCGCGCGCGGTGATTGGAGTAATGAAGGTAATAAGGAGATTATTCTGCAAGCTTCTTACGGAAACAACCTCGACAACGGCCGCTACGGAATGCGTACTACTGCCGCATTTACCTGCGATTATACCAATGCAGCCTGGAACATTCCTTCTAAAACCTGGGCATATGGCCTGCGCAAAGGCACCGGCTTTTTGCCTACCGACTGGGGTTATGATGTTTTTACAGACAAAATCAATGATTCACGCTTTGAAAAAAGCTTTCAGATCGAGTACGTGAGCGCTTCATTCGACAATGCGGCGTTGCAGGACGGCCCGGGGCTGGCTTACACCGATGCTAATAACAAATCGCTGACGTGGACCGCCGATGAGGCGGGTTATTTTAATTCCCATATCCAGGCGGGCTACAACCGGCCGTCGTGGGGTGGGCGCAAGGCTGTGGCCGGTCAGCGGAAGATCGGACAGGGCGATTTGGGACTGGTATTTTTGGAGAACACCAAGGAAACGGCGATTGATATCAGCGAAGCGGTGGCGCAACCTTATGTGCTCTATCCGCGCTGGGTGAAAAAGGGCGGCGAATACTACTACCGCAAAACGGGTGTGGACAGACTTTCGTCGAACACCGGCTTGCTGATCGGCCGTACCATACGCCCATCGTCCCGGAAGTTTATCGACCCGAACCGCAGCACCGTGGATAACCATTTCGGAACGCGCGACGTGGCCATATTCCGTCTGGCCGAAACCTATCTGATCCGCGCGGAAGTGTATGGAAGGCAGGGCAATTATTCGGCAGCGATCGAAGATATCAATGTGCTTCGCGCCCGCGCAGCCTATAAAACCGGCGAAAGCCGTGCGGAAGTGCTGGCAAGATTGTACCCGGGATCGGAAAACCTCGCGCCTGCGGAAAAAAGCTATCCTTATGCCGCTGTGACAGATACTTACAGCAAAATCAAGGTGGATGCCTCGTATTGGGACGGGGCTTCGGCCAAGTCGCGGCTGGAAAATTACCCGCCGGAAGCAAATAGCGCTGCCAGGCGTTTTATTCATTTTATTTACAATGAATACTCGCGCGAATTCAACTCGGAACAGATCGTGTACGAAGGCATTCATCACGCGGGCATACAGCTCGAACGCGTGCTGCACCATAACCAGCTCGCGTCGTCCAAAACCGGCAACTGGCCGGTAGCCGATAACCCGGTGAATGCCAACGGGCAGAATGGAAACGGAAAGGGTGTATTCAAAGCTAAGGACACTTTCAAACCTTTCCCGCAGTCGTATATCAATATGCTGACCGATGAAAAAGGGGCACCGCTGACCACGGACGCCATCAGGAATTACCAGAATCCGGGTTATAATTGATTTTGAGATACAAATAAAATACTGATGCTGAAAAGACTAAGTACATGGGCGCTGGCCCTGCTGATCGGTGCCCGGGCGATGGGGCAGACACCCAATATCGTTTTCATCCTCGCCGACGACCTCGGTTATGGCGACATCGGTGTGAACGGCCAGAAGCTGATCCGCACGCCGAACATCGACGCGCTGGCCAAGGAGGGTATTACCTTCACCGATTTCCATGCAGGCGCGCCCGTGTGCTCACCCTCCCGCAGTGTGCTCATCACAGGCCTGCACACGGGGCATACCACCATCCGCGGGAACGCAACGATCCGCGGCGGTGTTGCCGGTAGCAAAGGCAAGCAGACCGTTCGGAGGACGAACCTGGCTGTTGACGATTTCACGATCGGTACGCTTATGAGCCAGTCGGGGTACACGACGGCGCTGACGGGCAAGTGGCACCTCGACGGTTACGACACCCTCGCCACGCCCATTCACCGCGGATTTGATGAATTTTCGGGCTGGCTGATTGCTTACCCGGGTACTTATGCGAACGGTTACTGGCCTGCGCAGCGGTACATCAATGGCAAGCTCGCCAATGTAGCCCGCAATCAGAACGGTCAGAAAGGCTACTATGCAGACGACCTGACGACGGACGAGAGCATTGCATTCTTGTCCAGGCAGCAAGGTTCAAAGAAGCCGTTCGTGTTGATGATCAACTACAACAGCCCGCATTCACCGCTGGACGCTGCGGACAGCACTATTTATAAAAACAAGGACTGGCCAGAGGATATGAAAATCTACGGCGCCCAGGTACACCACCTCGATGAGAACGTCGGACGCATTAAGAAGTGCCTCATCGAGAGTGATTTATCCAAAAATACCATTGTATTCTTCTGCTCCGATAACGGTCCGCGCTCCGAAGGCACCCCACAACAAACCGCCGTGGCCGAGTTTTTCGACTCGAACGGCCAGCTCCGCGGCTACAAGCGCGACATGTACGAGGGCGGCATCCGCGTGCCCATGATCGTATGGGCGCCCGGAACTGCCAAAGCGGGCACCGTAAGCAAGGAACCGGCCTATTTTGCCGATATTATGCCGACGTTTGCCGACATTGCGAAGTCCAAAGTGAAGTATAACACCGACGGTGCGAGCGTACTGCCGGCCATTAAAGGGCAGAAGATTTCGAAGCCCCGGTTCCTGTATTGGGAGTTTTTCGAAAAAGGCTTCGAACAGGCCGTGCGATATGGCAACTGGAAGGCAGTGAAAGCAAAAGGGAAACTCGAACTGTATGATCTGGATAAGGACATCGGCGAGACGAACGACGTAGCCGCCGGGCATCCTGACATTGTTGCAAAAATTGAAAACTATTTAAAAACCAGCAGGACAGAATCGCCATTCTGGCCGGTGGAAGGGGAATGAAAGGAATGTTTAGCTTAATAGGCAGGGCAGCGCTGGGCGTTGTCCTGCTCTTTTGCATTCGGGCAAATGCGCAAACGGCCAGCAAGCCGAAGGATAAGCTGTTGTATTCCGAAGATTTTTCGGGAGAACTGGATAAGACGCGCTGGCATGCGGAAATCGAGCCGGTGGGGCAATCGGAAGTGCGTACCGACAAGGGCAGGCTGATACTGAACACCGCGGGAGGCGTAACGGTATGGTTCAAACCCCGGTTGGAAGGAAACATCCGCATTGAATATGACTGGACCGTGCTGGTCGACTCCGGGCGGAATGACCGGCTTTCGGATTTAAATCAGTTTTGGATGGCTACCGACCCACGTAATGCAGACGTTTTTGGGCGAAATGGCAAGTTTGAGAATTATGATTCGCTTTCGCTTTATTATGTCGGTTTTGGGGGTAATACCAATTCAACTACGCGTTTTCGGAAGTACGATGGGAATGGGACGAAGCCGTTACTCAAAGAATATCTGGATAGCGCGCATTTGTTGAAGGCTAACCATACTTATCATATTGTGATAACGGTGATTGATGGGCGGACGACCTTTTCGGTGGATGGCGAAGTGCTTTTCGATTTTATTGATCCGGCGCCGTTAAGGAATGGGTGGTTTGGGTTTCGGTCTACTGGGGCAAGGCATGCGGTGAATGGGTTTCGGGTGTGGGGGGAGCAACTTTAACATTTCATTAACCTTCTTTAACAAGTCGTTTGAAATGCCCGATACAAAAACTTGTAGGTTTGTCGAAATCCTTGATACCCAAAAGAAAATGATGAAATGTGTACACTTGATCGCATTGTTGCTATTTGTCTCCATCACCTGGTGTGAAGGACAAAATGCAACGAACCAGCAAAAGGATATTGTCAAATCCGACACGGCCGGTATGGTCAGCTCCCACGGGCCCGAACGCATCACCCGTAATATCATACAGGACCGAAAAGGCAACATCTGGATGGCCGCATTTGACGGGATTTTTCGATACGACGGAAAGTCGTTCACCAATATCACCAGTAAAGTAAGTTCGGCCCGTTTCTTTTCCGTTTTGGAGGACAGGAAGGGCAACTTTTGGTTTGGTACGATCGGTTCAGGTGTTTATCGTTATGATGGAAAATCCTTTCAACATTTTACAACCGCGGAGGGGCTCGTCGATAACCAAGTCCCTCATATTTATGAAGATAAAACCGGCAATATCTGGTTCGGCACGTTGAAAGGGTTAAGCCGCTATGATGGTAAACAGTTCAGGAACTACAGGGCGAATTGGGGACCGCCTTTCACGAGTCTGGAAACGGGTGACCTTCCGCCTGACGACCATGATGATGTTAATTCCATCGTCGAGGACAAAAACGGGAAATTTTGGCTTGGCACAAGGGGTAATGCCCGTGTTTACGATGGGAAAACATCCTCGGTCCTTGTCCATAACGGGCAAACGTTTACAAATGTCCGTACGATAATAGAAGATAGTAAGGGTAATATTTGGCTGGCCGGGCAGGATGGTCTTTGGCGTTACGACGGTATTACATTTACCAATATCACGGATGATTTTGTGGGTTATGTCTACGAAGACCGGAAGGGAAACATTTGGACGAGCTCTGAAGATGCCGTAAGCGGGAAATGGGGGATTTCCAGGTACGATAAAAAGTCTTTGTCCGATAAAAAGCCAACCGCCACCAAAATAGAGTCGGAATATGAGGTTAATGAACGAATGACTTTTGGAATTCTGGAAGCGAATGACGGAAGTATCTGGTTTGGCTCTCTGGGCGGTGTGTATCGTTATGATGGCAATTCTATTAAGGATTTTAAAGGGAAATAGGGCCGCGGCCGCCAATTTGAATGCTTCCCTGCGTAAAACAAAAGCCAGGCCATCGTGCAGATAGCCTGGCTTTTGTTGTGATGGGGCAGTCAGTCAATGAATTTCCTACTTATAGCCCTCATTCTGTTTCAGACTCGGATTCCGGTCAATCTCGCTCTGCGGGAGCGGGAATAATACCTGGTGGTCGAATGCCGTTTTTCCCCTTCCCTTGGCCAGTTCAATGAACTTCCCATGACGGACCAGATCCTGACGACGCAGTTCTTCGGTGAAGAATTCCCAACCTCTTTCTTTGAGGATATGCGCCCTCAGTGCGTCTTTCGAGACAAATGCGGAAACGGATAGCGCAGCAACGCCTGCTTTGGCACGCACCTGGTTGATCAGCTCCACAGCCGCTTGTGTAGGGCCTTCGAGCTCGTTCAATGCCTCGGCTTTGCTGAGCAGGATGTCGGCATAGCGAACGACCGGGAAGTCGTTGCCGAGGTCGGCACCAGTGGCGGGGAGGTCTTCTTCAAATTTGAAGCTGCGCTTGTCGTCTTGTCCCAATACAATGTGCTTGCCGTTCAGGTCGTCGTATTCGGCCAGGAATGCTTCACGGCGCTGGTCTTTCGGGTCAAATGAGTCGTAGAAGCCGGACAACGTTTTCAGCTGCGTCGCGTAATTGGCTTTGGTCGCACCCTTGTATTTGTAGTTCGGCGGAGCGGCGTGCGGGAGGTAGTTGGTACCCAGCCCCGGCTGCGCCACGTGCGGACGTACGTAAATGAACTCGCTGTTTTTCTCGTTGGCGAGTTTGAAAAGGTCCGTCCGGTTAGCCGAATTGAAGAGGTTGTACGCGTTCAGGTCGATCACCTTCTGGGCGGTTTCGTTCGTTTTCTGCCAGTTTTTGTTGTTCAGGTAAAATTTAGTCAGGAATGCGAGCGCGGCTCCTTTGGTAGCGCGGCCATATTGCTTGGCGGTAACGGGCAGAATATCTGCTACTGCCGTCAGTTCATCAGCCACAAACTTGATAAATTCTTCCTTACCCGCACGTGCAGGCCGGTCTTCGCTGCTGCTAATGCTGTTGGTGATCAATGGGGTAGGGCCAAAGAGGTCGTAGAGCGAAATGTAGCCACTCGCGCGCAAAAAGCGCGCTTCGGCCACGATCTGCTTCTTACGTTCTTCGTCGAAATCGATGTTAGGCACGTTGTCGATCACGAGGTTGGCGCGGTAAATGGCCGCATAATAGCGGGTCCAGGCTACATCGAAAAATTCGTGCGAGGCATTCCAGGTAAAATCTTCTAGTGGCTGCGCGAGCCCGCGTAGCCCACCCTCGCGGATGATGAGGAGGTCAGTTGTGACTTCGGCCATGACCAGGATGTTACGGAAGCCGTCGGTTCCCTGTTTTTGTTCGAGGGCGTAGGCGGCGTTGAGCAATGCTTCGGCGTCGTCGGCGGTTTTGAAGAAATTATTGGGGCCAAAAGAAGAATACACCTCCTCCTCGAGCGGCTTGTCGCAGGCAGCGGCGCCCAGTAGCAATAGTATATAAAGTAACTTTTTCATTGTCTCACAGGATATTAGAAATTGATGCTCACACCCGCGGTGTAGGTGCGCGATAGCGGAAATGCATTGTAATCGGCGCGTACGTTGGAGATCCCGAAGGCACTTACCTCAGGGTCATAGCCCGTGTATTTCGTGATCGTGAACAGGTTCTGGCCTGTTACATACACTTGCAAGCCTTTGATATGCTTCCATTTAGCCGACGGGAAATTGTAAGTGAGCTGCACCGATTTCAACCGCAGGTAAGAGGCATTCTCCACGGCCCGGCTGTTTACATTGCTCGTGTAGGATACAGCCACGGGTACACCCGAGGAATTGGCATTGGTAGGGTTGGCTGGCGTCCAGCGGTCGGTGTAGCTTTCGGCGAGGCGGTTCCGGCGGAACGAGATCGGGTTCTCCGATTCGGTGCGGTTGAGGTTGAACAGCTTGTTACCCCGAACACCCTGAAAGAAGAACGACAGATTAAATGCGCCGTAAGTGAAATCGTTGTTCAGACCATAAGTGAAATCCGGGAATGGCGAGCCGAGGATCGTCCGGTCGGCGGAGTTGATGGTACCGTCCTTGTTCACATCGCGGTATTTGTATTCACCCGGGCGCGAGAGCGGCTGTGCGGATTTTCCGATATCCTCGCCCTGCTGGAACACGCCGTCGACAATGTAGCCGTAATAGGCATTCAGGGGATCGCCCTTTCGGATAATGGTGAAATCATTGGTAAAACCGGCGGAGCCGCCCAGAATGTAAGGCAATGCGCCCAGGTCGGTCACCTCATTTTTCACGACCGAGAAATTCAGGCTCGACCGCCATGTGAAGGGCGCAGTGATGTTGATGGACGTCAGCGAGAAGTCGAAACCGGTGTTTTTCAGGCCGCCCACATTTTTAAAAGTGGTCGTAAAACCGCTGGTTCGCGGGATCGGCAGTTGCAGGAGCAGGTCTTTGGTTTGCTTATGAAAATAGTCGATGCTACCCGACAAGCGGTTGGCAAACAGGCTGAAATCTACTCCAATGTCCAGCTGGGTGGTGGTTTCCCATTTCAAATCGGGGTTGGGAAGCTGGGTAGTGGAAATGCCCACGTAAGGTGCGCCGTCGAAAATAGCCTGTCCCTGTGGCCCGAGTAGCACCAGCGATTTGTAGCTGCCGATGTCCTGGTTACCGGTTACGCCGTAGCTCGCGCGGAGTTTCAAGTCTGTCAATGCATTCACATTTTTGAGAAAAAGCTCATCTTTGATCCGCCAGCCGAGTGCCACTGAGGGGAAGATACCGTACTTCTTGTTGTCGCCGAAACGCGAGGAACCATCGGCCCGGATGGAAGCGGTGAGCAGGTATTTGTCGAGCAAATTGTAGTTCACGCGGCCGAGGTAGGACAACAACTGGTTCTTGGTGCGGCCGGAACCGAGTGAGAAAGTGCTCTGCGCGCCCGCCGCGAGGTTGTCGGTGCCCAATGCATCGAGTGGGAAGTTCTGCGCGCCTGCCGAAAGCGAGCTCACCACAAATTCCTGGTAAGTATAACCGCCGAGGATTTCGAGCTGATTGTCCTTGTTCAGCGCCTTGCTGTACCGGGCCGTGAATTCGACGAGGTTGTTGGAAGCATTGCTCGTGAGCACGCTTGCAATGCCTTTGGTACCCTCTGCCCGTTTGGTGAGCCGCGAGGTGAAAATGTCACGCCGCGAATCCTGGCGGTCGGTACCGAAATTGATCTTGGCGGAAAGCTCCGGCAGGAAGTAATATTCCGCAAAAACGCTGGCGAATGTGCGGTTGGTAGATGCAAAATCGCTCACCTCATTGGCAAGTCCTACGGGGTTTTCCAGGTTCACGATCTGCGTTTGCGTCCAGGTGCCGTTCGGGTTTTTGATGGTAAGGGTAGGGTCTTGGAAAATAGCCGTATTGATCACGCCCGCACCTTCATTCACACTCACGCCATTGGGGACGAAATCGTCCTTTACCTGGCTGGAATTGAGATTTAATCCGAATTTAAACTTGTCGCCCGTGTAATTCAGATTCACCCGGCCAACGTATTTTTTGATGCCTGAGCTGATCACAACGCCCTTCTGATCGAGGTAATTGAGCGAGGCATAATAAGTGAATTTGTCCTGCCCACCCGAGAACGAAAGCTGGTGGTTTTGCAAATAACCTTTTTTAAAGATCTCATCCTGCCAGTAAGTACCCTGGCCCACGGCTGCGATCTGCTCTGCAGAAAATTCGGGGGCTTGCTTCTGGTCCGCACGCAGGTCGTTGAGCAGCGCCATGTATTGAACAGCATTGAGCATCGGAACGCGTTTGGTCACCTCCGACACCGCGCCGGAAAGTGCGTAATTGACGTTCAGCTTGCCCTTTGTGCCTTTTTTGGTCGTGATCAGGATCACGCCGTTCGCTCCGCGCGAACCGTAAATGGCCGTCGCAGAAGCGTCCTTCAAGATCTCGACCGACTCGATATCGTTCGGATTTAGTGCATTCAGCGGGTTCCGGGGCGCTTGTTCGTTCACCAATGTGGAGCCTGGTACCACCGAGGCATTGTTTACTGGCAGCCCGTCGATCACGTACAGTGGTTCGTTGTTGGCATTAATGGAGTTGGCGCCGCGGATGCGGATCGTCACGCCACCACCCGGTTCCGAGCTGGATTGCGTTACCTGCACACCGGCGGAACGACCGGCAATGAGCTGGTCGACAGATGTTTGTATGCCTTTATTAAAGTCTTTGCTATCCAGCGAGCTCACCGAGCCGGTAACGTCACGCTTTTTCTGGGTACCATACCCCACGACCACCAGGTCGTTTAGCTGCCGGGTATCGTCGCTGAGCTGAACGTTGAGTTGTGAACGTCCTTTCACTTCGAGCTCCTGGGTAATGTAGCCGATGCCCGAAAACACCAGTACGGCATCGCGTCCGGCGGTGATCTCAAACCTGCCGTCGGTATTGGTGGTGGTCCCGGCGGTGCTGTTCTTGATGAGCACATTAATGCCCGGCAGAGTCGATTGGTCGGTGGCAGAGGTAACTTTTCCCTGAATGGAAACGGACTGGGCCTGGCTTTGCAGGGCCATTATACCGCCCAGAAAGGCCCAAATCAATCGAATGTGATTTGAACGGAGAAATTGAATCATAGGTAAGCTCGTTAATAACTATACTTGTTTGATGGGCAAAGTAAAGTTATTTTAAACTTTTATACTACTAAATTGGTAGATTAAATAGTATAAAAACGTGAGCCCTTTTGAGCTGTATTTAACTATAATACTTAAGGAGAACCCCAACCACAGCAGCAATCACAATAATATAAGGCTCCTGCAACTTCTTCACATAAATCAACGCCAGCACGGTGACAATAGCAATTACAGCCGAAGGAACATCCACGATAGACCGGCCGGCGATCACAAAAACCGATCCGACCAGCGCACCTACCACACTGGCGGTGATGCCGTCCACGAAGGCTTTGATGCTTTCGTTTTTAGAGATCTTTTTAAAGTAAGGCGCGGGAAGGACTGTGAAGACAAAGCAGGGCAGAAAGACGCCGAGCGCGGCTACGATGGCACCCGCGAAACCCGAAACGAGAAACCCGATGAAGCCCACTGTAATCACCACCGGGCCAGGGGTGATCATAGCCACTGCGACTGAGTCCAGGAACTGCTGCTCGTTGAGCCAGGCCATTTCATTCACCACACCGGCATGCAGAAACGGGATGATCGCCAGGCCGCTGCCGAAAACAAATGCGCCGGCTTCGGTGAAGAATAGGGCCAGTTGCAGCAGTTTGCCCGGTTCGAAATGCCAGAAACCGGTTGATGCCAGCAGTATTACCGAAAGGGGAGTGCTGCTCCGTTGAAGCCATTTAGGCGGTGCTTTGATCACCATATAGGCCAAGCCCAATAGGATAAATAGCCACACTTCCTCGCGCTCGGTGATGGCTGTTACGAGAGCCATAAGCATGAAAAAAAGCCATAGGACCCATTTGCTTTTGATAGCCGGTACGTCAAGTTTGCCAACCGATTTGATTGTCAGCTTATAGCAACTCAGACCGATAATGCCGATCACTGCCGAACCGACGCCGTAGAAAACCGATTGCATCCATGGCAACCCGCCGAACGACTGATAGGCCATTCCCAGTAAAACGACCATTACGAACGACGGAAGCACGAAAGCGAGCCCGGTGAGCGTCGCGCCCCAGACACCGTAATGCACATAGCCAAGGTAAATGCCCAATTGGGCGGCAAGCGGACCAGGCGCAAGCTGGGCCAGGGCGAGTCCTTCGCGGTACTCTTCTTCGCTGATCCACTGTCGTTGCTCTACAAGGTCGCGGTGCATGTAGCCGATGAGCGCAACAGGGCCGCCAAAGCCGAATGTGCCCAATTTGAGAAAATACCTGGCAAGTGCTGCCAGGCTGTAAGCATGTACGCGGGTGTCGTTGGAAATGTCCATTATCTGAAGGTTCGTTGTCAACATTGGCATTGCAATGTTAAACAGCGGCTATCTCAAAATATAGAACGCAGATGACGGTTTTGTACAGACTTTACCTTTAATGCCATTTTCCCGGGCAAACTACCACCCCTTGATCGCCCCGCCCTGGAAAATCCGCTCCGCCGCTTCTGCTACTTCCTTGGATTGGTAAGCCTTTACATACTTTTTAACCTTTTCCTCATCCTTGTTGTCCTCGCGGGCCACAATCAGGTTTACATAAGGAGAGTCCTTATCCTCGATCAACAGGCCGTCGCGGGTGGATATAAGGCCAGCTTTGCCTGCGAAGTTGTTGTTGATGATCGCCAGGGTTACGTTCGCGTCGTCGAGGGTGCGCGGAAGCTGCGGGGCTTCAAGTTCGAGGATTTTGAGGTTTTTAGGGTTTTCAACAATGTCGATGACCTTGGGCAGGAGGCCTACACCTTCTTTCAATTTGATCAAACCATATTTTTGAAGCAACAGCAGCGAACGGCCGCCGTTGGTAGGGTCGTTGGGGATCACGACGGTGTTGCCGGGTTGGAGGTCAGCGAGCTTTTTGATCTTTTTGGAATAACCGGCAATGGGGTATACAAAAGTGTTGCCCACGATGGCGAGCTTGTAGCCGCGCTGTTTCACCTGCTCGTCGAGGTAGGGTTTGTGCTGGAATGCATTCACATCCACGTCGCCATGGCTCAATGCTTCGTTGGGTACCACGTAATCGTTGAAGGTGATCAGCTCTACATCCAGGCCGTATTTTTCCTTTGCAACTTTCTGAGCCACCTGCGCGATTTCCAATTCAGGCCCCACGGCAATGCCGACTTTAATATGGTCGGGATCATTATCCCGGGTGGCTTTTTTGTTGCAGCCAATCAGTAGTGTGGTGCCGATGCCCAGTAGCAGGAGGATATTTTTGCCGTAGTTCATTTTGATATATGTTTGAAATACAAATAATTGAAGTGTGTTAAGCGCGTTTCGCATTACCTGTGATCGACGCGTTTGGAAAGTCTGTCACCGAAAAACTGGATGACGAAAACGAGCGCTATCAGCAGCAGCAGTACAATGTTCATGATCACGGCGTCGTAGCCGATGTAGCCATACTGATACCCAATTTGTCCTAGCCCGCCGGCACCCACCGCACCGCCCATGGCCGAGTAGCCGACCAGCGTAATGAGGGTAATCGTGGCGACGTTAATCAGCGAGGGCAATGCTTCGGGAAGCAAAACTTTGTACACGACCTGAAACGGCGTCGCGCCCATTGCTCTTGCGGCTTCAACCAACCCGCTTGGGACTTCTATCAGGCTGTTTTCGACCATCCGGGCAATGAATGGCGCAGCCCCCACGCTCAGCGGGACCAATGCAGCTCCGACGCCAATGGAGGTGCCCACCACGGCCCGGGTGAACGGTATCATCCACACAATGAGGATGATAAATGGGATCGCCCTGAAAATATTGATCATTACGGAGATCGAATGGTTCAAAGTCCGGTTTTCCAAAACCTGTCCCTGCCGGGTTAGAAACAGGATAATGCCGGTGGGAAGACCAAGCAGGAAACCAAAAATGCCGGAGGTAATGGTCATGAAGATTGTTTCCCCCAGGCCAGCGAGCAGGAGCGACACCACTGGATCAGACATATCCTAATAATTCAACTTTAATGTGATGGTAAATGAAAAAATCGATGGCTTTCTGGTAGTTATCTGGTCGGCCCGAAAGGGCGGCGAGCATCACGCCGAAATGCTTATCGCCGACATGGTCCATCTGGGCGCTGATGATCTTGGTATCGATCTCGAAAAGCCGCGCGGCTTGTGACAGCAGTGGCTGGTCGGCGGTGTCGCCGGTAAGGCGCAACCGGAGCAGCGGCGACATGCCGCCTTCATTGATGGCCGTGACCCGCTGCCGGTAATGCTCGGGAATCTCCACATGCAGCGACGCACTGATGAACGACCGTGCCAGCTCGGTCTTGGGGTTGGAAAAGACCGCATTCACGGTCCCCTTCTCCACAAGCTTCCCCTGACTGATCACCGCCACATCGTTACAAATCGACTTCACTACATTCATTTCGTGTGTAATAAGCAGAATGGTGATATGCAGCCGGCGGTTAATGTCTTTGAGCAATTTGAGAATAGAAGCCGTCGTGCCCGGGTCGAGTGCGCTGGTGGCCTCGTCGCAAAGGAGCACTTTGGGGTTGCTTGCAAGTGTGCGCGCAATGGCGACGCGCTGCTTCTGCCCGCCCGAAAGGCTCGACGGATAGTCGCCCGCTTTTTCCTCCAAACCCACCAGCCGCAAAAGCTCGGTAACGCGCTCCCGGGTCTCGTGTTTGGGTGTATGGTCGAGTTCAAGCGGGAATGCGACGTTCTCAAAAACCGTCCGGGACGAAAGCAGGTTGAAATGCTGGAATATCATCCCGATCTGCCGCCTTTCGATCGCCAGTTCGCGGTTGGTGAGGAGGGTAAGGCTTTTCCCATCGACAATGACCTCACCGCTCGTCGGCTTTTCCAAAAGGTTTACGCAGCGGATCAGCGTACTCTTCCCGGCGCCGGATGTCCCGATCACACCAAATATCTTTCCTCGCTCCACTTTCAACGACACCCCGGCCAGGGCTGTCACCTCCCGGTCTTTCTGTTTGAAAATTTTGGTAACATTCTTTAATTCGATCATCGTGCAAACCGGCATATTCGTATTCAGTCTGCAATGTAATCTATAAAGTCTATGGATTAATAGAATTTTTGATTTTGTTAATCGAGCGTGACGTTGTCAAGCTGCACGTCCCAGTGCGCGTCGAGAATCTCAAACCGGCGCTGCTCTTCCTTTTTAAGCTTTTCGAGATCAGGATAGAGTGCTTTTTTGTAAGGCTCGGTCAGGTTTGGATCAAATGCAGCGTCTGCGTTTTTGAATACGAGCGTCACACGGTAGTCCCAGCGGCTTTCTTCGGTGGAGTGCAGGCGGGGTTTCTCGGCTTTGATCGAGAGCAGGTCTCCCTTTTCGAGTGCTTTTTTCAATAGCGGGTAATGGTTCTTTTTATAAAGTGCGATAAACTCGTCGGCCAGTCCCCATTTCACTTTGTAATAACCTTCGACGATAAAGCCGGAGTCGGTCTTTTGTGCGAATGCAGGGGAAGACAAGGACCCAATGAGCAGAAGGAATAGTAGCGTACGGATTTTCATAACAGACTGTTTAAGTGACGTTCTTTTCGCTCTAATATTGAAAAATAATCTATAAAATCTATAGATTAAGGTATAAATTTTAAGAATTGCTTGATTAGTAAAATGCAATTGCCTTATTTTGGCTGCATGGGAAAGCCAGCGGACTCTGCGTATAGATATAATCGGTAGTGCTTTGAAAAAAATTAGGGCAAGACTTTTCATACCGCTGCTTGCGCGTTAAAATAAATAGGTCTTTATTTGTCTATTAGTTTTATAGAGTACTCTTCTTATTAACCACCAATAAGAGCTTTTCGGTTAGTTACATGCCTTTAATCGGGTGCGATGCTTTTTCGTGGGCATCACTGAGCAATAGTGTTTAATCCATACCAAACGGCAGTTGTCAAAATTCTCCGGAAGTGCATGATTTAGGTGATTTATCGGACCAGAAACTACTGAAAGGATTTCAGGAAGGCTCCGTGGCGGCGTTTGAGGAAATCCATCGGCGCTACTTCGGGCGGCTGTATGCGCATGCTTTCAAAATGCTGGGCAACGCCGCCGACGCGCAGGACGTTGTCCAGGAGGTTTTCATTACGCTCTGGACGAAAGGCACTGCCATTCAGCTGCATACCGGTCTGGCGGGATACCTGTACACGGCCGTACGTAACCGTGTACTTAACCTGATCGAGCAGGATAAAACTTACCGGCACCACCTCAGCGCGCTCGCGCGATTCCTCGATGAAACTCCCGTTCAGGGTAGTAATGCAGCGGACGAAGAGCTGCTATTTTCTCTTTTTGAAGCCGAAATCGACAAATTGCCACGGAAAATGAAGGAAGTTTTCGAGCTTCGGCGGAAGGGGGATTTGTCTTACTCTGAGATCGCCGACCAACTTTCTCTCTCGGACCATACTGTAAAAAAACAAATCGGTAATGCAATCAAGCTATTGAGGGATAGGTTGGTACAGTGGAAATCGCAGCTGGTTGTATTATTTTTTTGAAAAAAAAACTACTACCAAATGCATTCCGCCCTGTCATAGTGTCGAATTGCAATTCAAACCAAACCATCATGGACCAGCAGCAGGTTAGAGATTTGTTGACGAAATACCGGCTCGGACGATGTACGGAGGAGGAAAAGGCGCTGATTGACCAATGGTATGGGCGAACAGCCCGGCAGCAGGCCTATCCTCCGCAAGAACTGGACCTGGAAGCAGCACGGGCACATTCGTGGACAAATATCCTGGCGCGGGTACAGTCACAGCACACTTTTGAGGCGCGCATCCATCCGATGCGGGTCGTTTATCTGGTCGCAGCGGTAGCCGCCATGCTTTGCGTCGGTTTTTTCTGGTTCAGCGGAAGCCTTACGCGTCCGGGGAGCGATGGGGCTGGTCGGATGATTACAGCCAGCGCACTACCGGGGGAAATCAAGACTTACCGGCTGCCCGACAGCTCGCTGGTGACGCTTAACGGCGGCTCGTCCATCCACTACCCGGAAGTATTCGGGCAAAAAAGCCGGGAAGTGACTTTGACCGACGGCGAAGCCTATTTCGATGTGAAGCACAACGCGTCGCATCCCTTCATCGTGGAAGCGGGCCGGACACGGACACAGGTGCTCGGGACGGTATTTTCGGTACGCGCCTACCGGAGCCTGAGCGACGTGCGGGTGACGGTGGCGAGCGGCAAGGTAGGTGTGCGTAATGCGAGCGGCTACCCGGAAATGCAGACTACTTTCCTGCTTCCCGACGAGCAACTGGTGGTCGACAACCAGAGCGGAGGGGTACGCAAGGGGCATGTGCATGCGCGTTCGCTTGCCGGATGGATTCGCGGTGCCCTGGATTTCAATAATGAGGAACTGAAAACCATAGCATTGCTGCTGGAAAAGAAGTTCGATGTACCTGTCCGAGTAGACAGTAACAACCTGCGGGAACAGCGGCTTACGGCCCGGTTCAGAGCGGAGGAAACGCTGGACGATATCCTCGGAACGCTGGCCATGGCGGGCAGTTTCAGCTACCGGCACGTCGCCGGGCAGGTACTGATCTCAATGAACGAGCATTAAAAAACTAAAATTATGACGGTATTTTTCCGACACGAGGGGCATCAGCCTCATTTGAAAAGGTTCTGGATGATCCTCGTCCTGATCCTGCCGCTGCTTCGGCCTGCGCTGGCAGACAGCGAGAAGACGATCAAAGATGTAAAGATCTCAATCAAGGCCGAAAAACAATCTTTGAAGGCTATTTTAAGACAAATTGAAGAGAAAAGCGGATTCGTTTTTATTTACCAGGATAGACTAGTAAATCCATATACTAACCTAACTTTTGGTGCCCGCAACGAACCGGTTGAGCAGGTACTGAATCGGTTGCTTCGGCAGCGGAGCCTCGATTATGAGCAGCAGAAAGAAAAAGTAATCATCCGCGAAGCGCCAAAGCAGACCGGCGAGGCCACCGATACCGGTGAGGCGATCGACCAGGCCATTAACGGTGTGGTGAAGGACGAGAAAGGTGACGGGCTGCCGGGCGTGACGATCCGAGTGAAAGGCACTAACAAGGGCACGCTCACCGATGCCAACGGCGCATTCACGATCTCGGTTGGCGGTAACGACGTGCTGATCTTCTCCTACATCGGTTATGTAACGGTGGAGCGTCCAATAAGCGGTTCAACGAACCTGAACATCACCCTGAAACCCGACGAAGGCCAGCTGAGCGAGGTGGTCGTAACGGGTTATACCCAAACCAAACGTAGCGCGCAGACCGGCGCGGTGACCACCATCGATTCCAAAGATTTTTCCCAGGTTTCCTATAATAGCGTGATCGAGAAATTGCAGGGAACTGTACCAGGCTTGCAGATTTCGAGCAACTCTGGCGTGCCAGGCACTTCGGTGCTGGTGCGGCTGCGCGGCGCAACGTCCATTAAAGCAGGTAACGATCCGCTGTATGTGGTCGATGGGGTTTTTATCAATAATGAAAACTTGCAGGGCCTTTCGCGCGGCATGGGCGGGCAGACGCCCAACCCGCTTTCGGACCTGAATCCGGACGATATTGAATCGGTATCGGTCCTGAAAGACGCTAATGCGACGGCACTTTACGGAGCCCGCGGCGCGAATGGGGTGATCCTGATCACAACCAAGCGCGGGGCGCGCAACTCGCGAACAAAAGTGAGTATCAATGTAGAGCAGGGGTTTGCCAAAGCCACCAACCTCTGGCAGCTGGTGTCTGGGCCCGAGCACGCCGAACTGGTAAACCTCGTGCATGTCAACGACGGTAAAACCTACGCAACGCGCCCGTTCCGACCTGTTTCAGAAGCGATTCCGGGCTTCCCGGCATTCGGCAGCCCCGAGGAACAAGGCACCTACGACCGCGTGAGCGACATTTTCCGCACGGCTTCACTGAGCAAATACACGTTATCGGTCTCCGGCGGCGATTCGCGTACCAACTTTTACCTCGGCGGCGAGTATCAAAGCCAGCAATCGACGCTGAAAACGCAGGATTTCAAGCGTTATTCCTTCCGTTTCAATATCGATCATTCGATTTTACCTAATCTTAAAATCGGAACCAGCAACACGCTTTCGAGCGTGCCTCGCCGGCTCGTGCGGGTAGGGGATGGCCCGGCGGGGTTGTTCCAGGCTGCATTGCACACGCCTACTTTTTATCCGTTTTATAATGAGGATGGCAGCTACGCCAAACCCACAGTTTTTGACAGTCACCTGGCCATTCTCGAAAACTCGGACACCCATTCGGTGAGCTTACGGAGCATTAACAATGTGTACGCGATCTGGAATATCCTGCCGAATCTGTCCTTCAAATCCTCGTGGAGCAACGATTATAACAACTACCACGAAAAGGCCTATTACAATACCAATCTCGTGTACGGGCAGCCTGCGGGCGAAGCGAACGACGTGACGACCATTAAACAATCGCTCATCGCCGAGCAGTTGCTGAACTTCAATCTTTCCTCCACCAAAAGCGAATTTTCGGTTTTCGTAGGTAATACCGTTCAGAAAACCACTACCGAGCGCGCTACCCTGACCGGTACCGGCTTCCCGAGCAACCAGTTCAAACGCATTGCCTCGGCGGCGGTGCAAACGGCCTCATCCACGGGGTCTTCCTATGGTTTGCTGTCGTTTTTTACAGGGTTTAATTATAGTTATGACAACCGGTACAGCATTGATGGTAACGTCCGTGCCGATGCTTCCTCACGCTTCGGCGCCGATCACCGCTGGGGCTATTTCCCCTCGGTCGGTTTGGGCTGGAACATCTCCAAAGAGGCATTTTTTCCTGAAAACAATACCCTTACCGATCTACGCTTCAAGGCCAGTCTCGGCCTGACCGGTAACCAGGATATCGACGATTTCGCTTCCCGTGGACTTTGGGCAGGTGGTACCAACTACGGCGACCAGCCCGGTATTGCGCCCAGCCAGCTGGCCAACCCCGATCTGAAATGGGAAACCACGCGGCAATACAACTTCGGGCTTTCGGGTACATTATTAAAGCAGCGGCTCAATTTTGAATTCAATTATTACGACAAATTCACCTACGACCTGCTGCTTGACCAGCCGGTGGCGCCTAATACCGGCTTCTCGTCGGTGGTGCGCAATGTGGGCGAGATCAACAACCGCGGGATCGAGATTTTGCTCAATTCGGTGAATGTGCGTACGAAAGACTTGGAATGGAAAACCGTGCTGACCGTTTCCCGCAACGTAAACCGCGTACAAAAGCTGCTGACGCCTATTACAGCCAGTTACGATATGTTCCGCGTCGTGGAAGGCCAGCCGCTGTATTCGGTATATGCCTACAAGGAGATCGGCCTGAATGCGGAGAATGGCAATGCGGTTTACGAGGACGTGAACAAAGACGGCAAGATCACCGTTGACGACCAGCGCATTGTAGGCAATGTGTGGCCTAAGTTCGAAGGCGCATTTCGCAACACATTGTCTTTCAAAGGCCTGGACCTGAACCTGAATTTTTACTACAAATACGGCAGCTCGGCCTACAACTACACCGCCTACTTCCTCGAAACGGCCGGCACCCGCGGGGTAACGCGCTCGATCCAGAAAAGCTCGCTGAACTACTGGCAGAAACCGGGCGATACTGGTGTGCTGCCCCGCCCGACCAACCTGACTAATCCCGACGGCAGCCTGAACTACTTCCGTACCGGCAATAGCCGCTACTTGGAAGATGCTTCCTACCTGCGGCTTCGCGATGTGACGATCAGTTATAATCTGCCGAAAGGCGTTGCTTCGGCCATTCGCGCGTCGGGTGCGCGGCTGTACCTGACGGCTTCGAATCTGTGGACGCTTACCAATTATTCGGGCCCGGACCCGGAGGTGAACGTGGCCGCAGATAGCCGCAACGGACTCGTGCAGGGGCTGGATTTCGGCACGCCGCCGCAGCCAAAATCGGTGGTAGTGGGTGTGAATCTGAATTTTTAATTGAATGATGATGAAAAAGATAAACATAGCATTGATACTAGCCGCATTATGGCTCTCGTCCTGCTCCGATCTGCTGAATACCGAGCCGGAGCAGAACATTTCCGACGAAGCGGTCATCGTGGACGAGAAATCAGCCAATACAGCGCTCGTAGGCGTTTACGACGCATTGCAGGGATACGCCACTTCCAATATCATCGGCGTCGACCTGGCTTCCGACAATGTGGTCAACTACAATAACCAGAACAACCTGGTGCCCGATCTCACACCCAACAATGCGGGCGGAGGCTTTTCGGCGATCTACAAGATGATCAACCAGGCCAACTTTATCATACACCTTGTTCCAGGCGTTCAGGACGGTTTTTTTACCCAGGAAGAAAGAAACCAGGTGCTCGGCGAGGCTTACTTCCTGCGCGCATTAGGTTACCTCGATCTGGTGAAAACCTACGGCGGGATGCAGCTCGTGCTCACCCCTGCGACCGGCCCGGATACGCACAAAGGCACCAAACGGAGTACGGCGCAGGAAACCTACGCGCAAATCGGCGCCGACCTCGACCAGGCAGAGCAGCTTTTAAAGGAAACCATTAACCGCACCCGTGCGAACCGTTTTTCGGTGTACGCACTGAAAGCCAGGTATTTCACCTATATCCAAAACTGGGAGCAGGCTGAAAATTACGCCTCCAAAGTAATTGCCACTGCGGGTTTTAAACTGGTAAAACCCTATTCCGCATTCTTTACCGGCAAGACTACCGACGAATCGATCTTCGAACTCGTTTACAGTACTTCCGACCGCAATTCATTCTACACCAACTGGCTTTCACCTGCCGACGGTGGTCGCCACGATTACATTCCGGCGCGGGAATTCGTAAGCGTGCTGCTCGATCCGGCCAAAGGGGGTGCACGTAAAAGCTTGCTGAAACAAACCGCCGAAGGCTCGTGGGACTTGATCCAGTATGGAAAACCCGACGGTTCCAGTTCGGTATTTGTCCTGCGCATTGCGGAGCAATACCTGATCCGCGCCGAGGCCCGCGCCAACAAAGCCACACCGGACCTCGCGGGAGCACTCGCAGACCTGAACACGATCCGTACCCGCTCGGATGTGCCCGCATCCGCACTCACACCTGCGTCCGGCAAAGAAACAGTCAACCTGGCGATCCTGGAAGAACGCCGGCTCGAACTGCCTTTTGAAGGGCACCGCTTCGTGGATGTGGTACGCACAGGCCGCTCGGCGACGATTTTCGGGGCAGTTAATGCCAACCGCAAGAGCCCGAATTTTAATATTCTGCCCATCCCGCTGTCAGCGATCCAAACCGACGCGGACCTCGTGCAAAATCCCGGCTATTAACATTTATTCCTGCGAAATATGAAAACCAAACTGCTCTTTACCGCATTGCTCTCCGTGGCCATACTCACAGCCTCCCGGGCACAGACCCCGGTTACCGTCAAGAAAAACGCCACTACCCGGCATGGCCCGGAGAAAGGCTCGCTGATCATCATCGGCGGGGGCGGGGCCACACCCGAAATATGGAAGCGCTTCGTGCAGCTTGCTGGTGGAAAAGAGAAGGCCAAAATTGTGGTGATTACGGCGGCAGGAGGAGATTCTGCGGCATTCGATACCAAGTCGGTGGATTTGGTCAAAAGAGAAACAGGCATTGCCAATGTAACCTTGCTGCATACCAACGACCTCAAAGAAGCCAACAGCGAGAAATTCGTAGCGCCTATTCGCGCAGCCACAGGCGTTTACATCGTGGGCGGCCGCCAGTGGCGCATTGCCGATTCCTACCTGAACACGCTGACCCACCAGGCATTCCAGGAACTGCTGGACCGCGGCGGTGTCATTTCCGGCACCTCTGCGGGAGCCAGCATTCAGGGGTCTTTTCTGTGGAGGGGCGACACTAAAGGCGCGCACATTCTCGTGGGCGATCATACGCAGGGACTGGGCTTCCTGAAAAACTCGGTGATCGACCAGCATTTGTTCCGTCGCAACCGGCAATTCGACCTGGTCGAATTTGTGAAGAATGCGCCGGAACTGATCGGCATCGGGCTGGATGAGGCCACCTCCATTGTGGTGCAGCACGATACGCTCGAAGTGGTGGGCCGCTCGTATGCTTCCATTTATGATTACAACACCATCATCGGCAGCGGCGCGAAGCATGTGCAGGGGAGCCGTGAGATTTCGACGGCCAGCAACGGGCCTTTCTTCTTTTTGCATGAAGGGCAGAAGTATGATTTGAAGGAGCGGAAAGTGATCGAAGCGCCGCGCAAACAATCTGAACAGGAAGTGATTTCCGGCAACAAGGGAAAATAACAGCATTCAAATCCACCCCAATTATAACCTGATTTAATGAAAAATTATTTATTCAAAAGTCCCCGATCTGGAAGATCGAGGCAATGGATTTCCTTGCTGGCTATGCTGTTTTGGTTGCCTGTTTCGTCCGCTTTTGCGGCTGGACCGGCTTCTGAGCTGACAGGGAAAGTGACTGACAAGGATGGCGCCGCTTTGCCGGGTGTGAATATCCAGATTAAAGGTACTACGCAGGGAACGGTGACGGATACCGACGGGAATTTTCAAATCGATGTGGCCGAAGGACAAGAGCTCGTCGTGTCGTTTATCGGCTATGTGAGCCAGCAGGTGCGCCCGGGCGGGCAGAGTAACCTTACAGTGAAACTAGATGTAGACCAGCGGCAGCTCAATGAGGTGATCGTGGTGGGTTATGGCACGCAGGAACGCAAGAATGTGATCGGTTCCATTACCAAAGTGGACCCTACCGATGTGAAAAGTATTCCGGTGGGCAGTTTCGACGCTCAGTTACAGGGAAAAGTCCCCGGCGTGCAGATTACCTCCAACACCGGCGTGCCGGGCGAGGCGGTAACGGTGCGCGTTCGGGGCGCTACATCTATTAACGGCGATAACGACCCGCTGTACGTGATCGACGGCGTGTTTATGAATAGCAACAGTATGCAAACCACCAACACGGGTGGTAAGGCTACTTCGCCGATCGCTGACATTAATCCCAACGACATCGAAAGCCTCGAAGTGCTCAAAGACGCCGAAGCCACCGCATTGTATGGCTCTCGCGGAGCGAACGGGGTGATTCTGATTACCACCAAAAGGGGCAAATACAACCAGAAGGCCAAAGTGAGCCTGAATGCCTCCTACGGCTGGGCCAAAGCGGCTAAGCTCTGGGACCTGACCACCGGCCCAGAGCACGCTGAGCTCGTGAACGAGTGGTGGATCAACACCGGTAAGGACACGCCTTCGCTGAACAGAACGGAGGCCAACCGCCCGTTCCGCCCGGTTTCCGAAGGCGGCCGCGGGTTGCCCGAGGAGCAGAAAACTTACGACAGGCTCGGCGAGATTTTCCAGACCGCCCCGTTACAGAACTACGATCTCTCCGTTTCTGGCGGGACTGCTTCTACCAAATACTACATCGGCGGAGGCTACACCAAACAGGAGTCGATCCTGAAACCGATCACATTCAACCGGGCCAGTTTCAAGGTCAACCTGGACCAGAAGATTTCGGATAAGGTGCATGTGGGCGTGAGCAACAGCTTCGCGCGCACGTTCCGTAACCAGGCGCGCGCGGGCGACGGGCCAGCGGGAGGGCTTTTGCAGGCGGCATTGCACACGCCCACATACCTTTCGCCTACCAACGAGAATGGCGAGTTGGTAGGCCGTGCGGGCTTTGACAATGTGACCTTGCTGCTGCAAAACTACGATGTCAAATCCGTGAGCTTGCGCTACATCGGTAATCTCTATGCTGAGGCTGAGATTTTGCCCAACCTCAAATTCCGC
Source organism: Dyadobacter sp. 22481 (assembly GCF_052044875.1). Classification (NCBI taxonomy): domain Bacteria; kingdom Pseudomonadati; phylum Bacteroidota; class Cytophagia; order Cytophagales; family Spirosomataceae; genus Dyadobacter; species Dyadobacter sp. 22481. Next base: position 2,003,331 of record NZ_JBQENV010000001.1, on the reverse strand, counting down.
ACGAGCTGGGGGCTGGATTTTAACAATTATGATGAAAATGAATATTGGAATACCTACCTCATCACCGGCAGCCCCAATGGCTTTGCTTCCGCGAACAATGGGCAGGCCACGACCTGGCTCAACGAGCAGACGCTTTCGTTCCGTCAGAAACTGGGAACGAAACATACCTTCGGCATCCTGTTGGGTAACACGATCCAGAGTGACCTGAACACCGGTACTGCGGCAACGGGCCGCGGTTTTGCCAATAATTCTTTCAAACTGATCTCGTCCGCGGCTACTACCACAGGTTCGAGCAGTTGGTCGAAGAAAAACCTCGCTTCGTTTTTCTCCCGCGTGGATTACAACTACGGCGGCAAATACCTGCTCGATTTCAGTATCCGTGCCGATGGCTCATCCAGCTTCGGTGCCGACCGCAAATGGGGCTATTTCCCGTCGGTAGGCGGCGGTTGGCGGGTGAAGCAGGAAGATTTTCTTAAAAATGTGGCTGTGATCAGCGACTTGAAGATTCGTGCAAGTTATGGTGTGACCGGTAATCAGAACGGCCTCGGCAGTTTCGCGGCACTCGGTCTTTGGAACAGCGGCGCACCGTACCAGGGTAATCCGGGCATCGCGCCGCAGCAACTCGCGAATCCCGATTTGCAGTGGGAGCGTACCAACCAGCTGAATGCGGGAGCCGACATTGCGTTCTTCGGCGACCGGCTGGGCGTCGAGTTCAATGTGTACCGCAAATACACCAGCAACGGGCTGCTTTCGCTCACATTGCCTGCTACCACCGGTTTTGCCAACTATCGCAGCAACACCGCCGAGATCAGCAACAAGGGTTTCGAGCTCGCGATCCGCTCGGTGAATTTCCAGAACAACGCGTTTTCATGGATTACTACATTCAATGTGGCGCGTAATGTGAACAAGATTGAGAAGCTGGAAAATCCGCTGGAATACGGCAGCCGCAGCCTGATTTTATTGCAGCAAGGCCATCCGCTGTACTCGTTCTGGGTTTACAAACAGCTTTATGTGGATCCGCAGACGGGTAACACCGTTTATGAGGACGTCAATAAAGACGGTAAAATCACTGTCGCCGACCGGCAGATCGACGGCAGCATCTGGCCTAAGTTCTTTGGGGGGCTGACGAACTCGGTGATTTACAAAGGGTTTGATCTGAATGCATTCCTGGCATTCAGCTACGGCAACAAGGTTTATAACCACAACAAGTTCTTCGGAGAAGGCGGAGGTGCCCGCGACGCAGCGCGCGTGATCTTCGCAAGCAACAATGCCCGCTGGCAGAAACCGGGCGACGTTACCGACGTGCCCCGGCCCGACGGTGTGAATGTCAACAACTACCGCGATGGCGGCAGCCGCTGGCTGGAAGACGGCTCATTCGTGCGGCTGCGCAACATTACACTGGGCTACACGGTTCCGGTGCGCCATATCAGCGCACTCCGCATTTACGCTACGGCCAGCAACCTTTTTACCATTACCAAATACACCGGCCTTGATCCTGAATCGAGTGCGTCGAGCGCGCAGAATGAGCAGGGGATCGATCTGGGTACGCCTCCGCAGCCCCGCAGCTTTCAACTGGGCTTTAACCTGACTTTTTAATGAATTACAATATGAAAGCAATTAGATACATCCTGCCGTTTTCCCTGCTGATCGGGCTCGGCTCCTGCGATCAATTCCTGGATGTTCAGCCGCGTTCGTCCATTTCGGACGACCAGACGATCATCGATAAGGCCTCTGCGGAAACTGCCGTCAATGGCGTTTACGATTCGTTCCGCGGTTATTACAGTATCAATTTTCAGTCGATCGGTTATTTGTCGGGCGACAATATCCAGTGGACAGGCTCACAGTCGCAGATCCAGGAGTTTATCAATCACCAGGTAAATGCAGAGAACTCGACCATATCGTCGGTTTGGAGCGGCATTTACGGCACACTCAACCGTATTAACCACGTCATCGAAAAAGTACCGAAGGTGCAAGACCCGATGCTAACCGACGCTTTGAGAAACAAGATCATCGGCGAAGCCTATTTCCTCCGCGCATTGGCTTATTTCGATCTGGCGCGCATCTGGGGCGGTGTGCCGGTCATCACCAAACCCACCGCGACGCCATCGGACAACCGCGGCATCGAGCGCGCCACGCAGGAGCAGGTGTACGCGCAGGTACTGGCCGATCTGAATGCGGCCGAGCCCTTGCTCCCGGCCACTACGGATCGTTTCCGCGCCACGCAAAAGACGGTTTGGGCATTGAAATCTCGGTATTATCTGTATCAGAAAGATTACGCGAAAGCGGAAGAATATGCTTCCAAAGTGATTGCTGATGCGGCCAATTATCAGTTGGTAAAACCTTACAATGCATTCTTCGCGAACGATGCGCGGGGCACCACTGAGTCTGTTTTCGAGATTTTTTACAGTGTAAATGAAACCAACGGCCACCGCGGCCAGTGGCAGCCGCAGGAAAAAGGTGGTACCCGACAATGGGCACCCAACGACGCTTTCGTGGCTTTGGTAAATGACCCCGAGATAGGCGGCAACCGCAATACCCTTGTAGCGAAGGACAACCAGGGCCGTTGGTATGGCAATATGTATTACCGCAGCCCCGCTACCGATCCGACTTTCGTGATTCGCATCGCTGAGCTTTACCTCATACGTGCGGAGGCGCGGGCGCAGACAGGCGCCCTCACAGGTGCGCTCGCCGACCTGAATGCGATCCGCGAGCGTGCTGGAATTGCCAAAAGTACCGCAGCGACGGCCGACCAGTTGCTGCTCGCCATCGAGAACGAGCGCCGTATTGAATTCGCTTTGGAGCCGCATCGCTGGTTCGACCTCGTGCGTACCGGCCGCGCCGACGAAGTACTGAATGTGACCGACGCTAACCGTCTCTTGCTGCCCGTTCCGGCCGAGCAGTTGCTGATCGACAAGGCTTTGAAACAAAATCCCGGCTATTAATCCCCGACCTTATGGCACAAAACACAGTTTATCCGCACACGGCAGACGCCACAAACGGCACCGCATCCCGTCCGGCCCGGCCCGAGTTGGCGGCGCCCGGGGCATGGAGCGCACTTGAAAAAGTGCTGTTCCGCGTCGCATTTATCTATTTCGCCATCCAGAGCATTCCGCTCGACTGGAAATATTTCCGCCGCGTTTTGCAGATCAACTGGCTGAACCTGACCTACGGCGATATTTTCGACCTGGCGCGTTACCAGCCGCGATTTTTCGGCGACACAGACACTTTTGCCAACTGGCTGGTGGTGCTCGTCATTGCCATTGCAGGGGCGGTTGTTTGGGGCAATCGCGACAAGGACCGCCGGGATTACAACCAGCTGTATTACTGGCTGCGTGTGATTGTGCGGTACCGTCTGGCTGCGGGCCTGATCGCCTATGGTTTTATTAAATTTTTCCCATTGCAAGCCCCCCTGCCGTCGATCAGCAACCTGAACACGGCCTACGGCGATTTCAGTGCATGGAAACTATTTGCGCTGAGCCTGGGCGTAGTGCCGAATTATGAGTCGTTTCTAGGATTGGTCGAACTGCTGGGGGCGCTGTTGTTGCTGCACCGCAAAACCACGACGATCGCAACGCTGATTATCATTCCGTTTACAGGAAACGTATTTTTCTCCAATCTGGCCTACGAAGGCGGGGAATATGTTTACAGTTTCTACCTGATCGTGTTGGCATTGTTCCTCTTTGCATTCGATGCGAACAGGCTTTACCGGCTGCTAACGCTCGAAAAACCGACGGTACCGAACCTGGTGAAGCCGGATTTGCATGATTCGAGGCTGAAATATGGTCGCATTGCATTGAAAGCGACATTCATACTCTTTTTTGTCGTGGTTTACGGTTCCAAAACCTATGCCGGTTACCATTCCAATCCGTATCAATATCCTGCGAAACCGGGCCTTTCGAATGCGGCGGGCGTGTATAATGTGGAGCAGTTTGTCGTCAACGGGGATACGCTGGGATATTCGCCACTGGATTCGGTGCGATGGAAGGATGTGGTGTTTGAAAAATGGTCGACGATCAGCATCCGCTCGGCCAGACCGCGGGTGATAGATTCTACGAATGTGGAGCAAATTCATTTCGACGATGCCAAAAGGAACTTTGAATTCGCGGGATCGGGTGGGCGAAACTACTATGGCTACGAGTTCGATGAAAATGCTAAGACATTGGACCTGACCAACAAAGTAAATGCCGCCGATCAGTTGCAGCTGCATTACAGCCGTCCCGACAGCGCTACTATCCTGCTTTCGGGCGTTGCGGGCAACCGCGATTCTTTACAGGTGGTTTTGAAAAAAATCAATAAAAAATACCTGTTCGAAGAAGTGAAGAAAGTGGGCCGCCGCGGAGAGTTCAGACTGTAAGCGAAGGCGAATTCAAACTGTAAATCAAAACATTAGAAATATGTCAACGATCAGAACAAGCGCAGACGACGATGTGACGCTGGCCGACGAGGCAACTGGCCAGGACACCGGACGTGCGATCAGCCAAAGCTGGCCCGAATGGCAGAAAGTCCTTTTCCGCATTGCCTTCGTGTTTTTCCTGGCGATGTCCATTCCCAATAGCCCCGGCTGGTACACCGACCTCGTCACTTTCGACTGGACGCGCCTGCATTACCGCGATGTATACGACATTGCCCGCTTCGGTTCGGGGCTCGATTTGTTTGGCCGCACCCTGTTCGGCAGCTCGCTGGAAGGCTATGCTACCTGGATCATTACCGCGCTCGCGTCCATCGTGGCAGGCCTCATCTGGACTGTGATCGTGAAGGTGATCAAACGGGAGCCGAAGGAATATAACCTGCTGTATTACTGGATCCGCGTGGTGGTACGGTACCGGGCGGGAATCGGTATCATCGGTTTTGGTTACACCAAACTGATGCCTACCCAAATGCCATATCCCTCATATGGTCTGCTGAATACCAACTTCGGCGATTTTACATTGCAGAAAATCTACTGGCTTTCCGTAGGTATTGTGCCCTGGTACCAGGTATTTGCGGGCGTCGTCGAGCTTACAGCCGGGATCTTGCTCTTTTTCAGGGGTACTACCACACTGGGCGCGATCCTGTTGCTGGGGGCATTGGGGGATATTGTATATGTAAACTTCGCCTACGACGGTGGCGTGCACGTGTACAGCTCTTATTTCGTGCTGCTGGCCGCGTTTTTGCTGATCAAGGATATTCCAAAACTCTGGAACCTGCTCATTCTCGAACGGTTCACCGTTCCTAACAGCTTTTACCCGGTATTTTCTAAAAAGTGGCAGCAATATGTTCGCTATGGCTTGAAAGCAGGCGTTTTCGGATTGTTCGTGTTCTATTTGTTTTATCTCCAATATGTGAATTTCAAATACGATCCTTACAAACAGCCGTCAACGGCAGGGGTGAAGGCGCTGCGGGGCAACTATAACGTGACCGAGTTTAAAATCAACAATCAGGAAATTGCCTATTCGCCGACAGATACTGTCAGATGGCAATGGGCGACGTTCGAAAACTGGACGACATTGACTTTTAAAGTAAACAAACCCACACCACTGGACCTGTCCAATGGCGGCGGCGCTCCCATGCGCGATCTGGGCCGCACTTTCGAGCTGACAGGCACCGGGGGCGGCCAGCGGGTATTTCATTACCTGGCCGATACCCTCGAACACACGTTGTATTTGCAGGATAAATATGCCCGCGGCGGCCCGCGCGACGGGGTAGGCCAGCTGCAACAGCGTGAAGCCCGACAGGGACAAGGTGGTGTAGGCGGCGGTACGCGGGGCGCGAGAAGCCGCGGCGAGGGTGAACAAGCCCGTGAAGGTACCGAAAGTGGTAATGGCAGGGGCAAAAAGAAAGAGGAAGGCCGGGACTGGATCAGCAAGGCTGGCTGGGCAAGAATAGGGGACGAGAACAAGATGATCGACCCGTTGGGACAATCGGCCCGCCGCGACCGCGAGTTTGCCGCCAAGCCCCGCCGCGACAAGCGCAACCGGATGGTGCTTTCCTACTCGACCACCGACGGTTCTCGCGTGATCCTGAAAGGTATCAATGAGAAAAAAGATTCTATTTACGTAGTTCTGGATAGGGTGGAAAGACCTTATGTCCTGGCTAAAAGCACGCTCAATGCAGGAAAGTACGATTAAATTCATCAGCAGCGCGTTGGTGGTCGTGGCGGTATCGCTCACGGCCACCGGCCTGAAAATCAGCCGGCAGCATCCCCGTATGTTGTCGGCTGATACCCTTTCACAGCCAGCCCATTTCGGATTCGGGCGACCGGCAACGGCGGCGGAAATAGCCATCCTGGATATCGATGTCCGTCCCGATGGCAAAGGTTTGCCCGGAGGGGAAGGTAATGTAGCGGATGGTAAAGCCATTTTTCAGCAAAAATGTGCGTCCTGCCATGGTATTACCGGTACAGAAGGCCCTAACGACCGGCTTGTAGTAGGCGATACGACCAAAGGTGGCGCCCGGAGGATTAAGGCTATCGGCAACTACTGGCCCTATGCAACTACCGTTTTCGACTATATCCGGCGGGCAATGCCTTTCAACCAGCCGGGTTCACTTACCGATGAGGAAGTGTACAGCCTCACCGCCTACCTTTTGAATGCCAATGGTCTGCTAGCAGAAAATGCCAGACTGAATGCAAAGACCCTTCCCCAAATCAAAATGCCTGCCCGCGACCGCTTCGTACCCGACGACCGGAAAGACGGCCCTGAAATACGATAATATGCAACAATCCAACGATAGAAAACCAGTTGTAAGCTCCGCCAAGATCAGCCGGCGAAATTTGCTGGCCGGTGCGGCCGCGGCCTCCATTGTGTTGGTACAAACCGCCAGTGGCAAAGCATTCCAGGCCGCATTGACGGCCTCCGAGCTGGGCTCGGAAGACCCCACCAAAGTCCCCGGCGTGCCGCCCGGAACCCTCGGCACGCGCTCGCCGTTTGAAAAACCCACGAAAACCCCATCCGACACGTCCTCGCGAACGCCGTTGCAGGACCTGCATGGGATGATCACGCCCTCGGACCTGCATTACGAGCGTCACCACGGAGGCGTGCCGGCCATCGACCCCGCCAAATACGAACTGGTGATCCACGGGATGGTCGAAAAGCCCATGGTTTTCACGCTCGCCGACCTCAAACGTTTTCCCTCCGTGTCGCGTATCGCGTTTCTGGAATGCTCGGGCAATTACCGGGGCAGCAGCGACGGCAAGATCCGTCCGCAGGAAATATGCGGCCTTACCAGTCAGAGCGAATGGACGGGCGTCGCACTGTCGACACTCTTCCGAGAAGTAGGCGTAAGCCCGAAAGCGACCTGGTTCCTGGCAGAAGGTGGCGACGCCGCCGTAATGACGCGCAGTGTGCCGGTACACAAGGGCTGGGACGACGCAATCATCGCCTACGCCCAAAACGGGGAAGCCATACGCCCGGAGCAAGGCTATCCCGCTCGGCTTTTTCTGCCCGGTTGGGAGGGGAATGCCAATGTAAAATGGCTTCGCCGCATCGAACTGGCCGACGCGCCGTTCATGACACGCGAGGAAACTTCCAAATACACCGAGGCGGTAGGCGGCGGCAAGATCCGTCAGTTCAGCTTCACCATGGATGCCCGCTCGATCATCACCTATCCAGCGTATCCCGCCAAAGTCGAAAAAGGCTGGATCGAAATTCGCGGTATTGCATGGAGCGGCCGGGGCAAAGTAACCCGTGTGGAGGTAAGCACCGACGCCGGCAAAACCTGGCAACACGCCGCATTACAGCAGCCGGTACTGGACAAAGCCATTACCACATTCCGCTACCTCTGGAACTGGGACGGCACCCCCACCGAAATTATGAGCCGCACTGTGGACGAAACCGGCTACGTGCAACCTTTCCTGAAACAATTGCTCGCCGCGCGGGGTGGGAATATGGGGTATCATTTCAACCCGGTGACCGCCTGGCACCTGCAAAGGGATGGGCAGGTGCTGTTTAGGGGAACTTGATGGTCTGCGCGTTTTACATTCGACAAGACTTTTTAATATCTTGTGTCCGGGTGTATATCATGTATTATGAAAATCCACATTATGGGCGCCTCTTGTGCGGGGTCGACTACTTTGGGGAATGCATTGTCGGAAAAACTGGGAATACCGTATTTCGATACCGATGATTTCTTCTGGGAGCGATCGGAAGTGCCTTACACCGTGCGCAGAGACGCGCTTACTCGTAGCAGAATGCTCCGAGAGGCTATTTCACGGGTCGACAGCTACATTGTCGGCGGGTCGTTGATCAGTTGGGGAGAGCAGTGGCTGCCGACGTTCGATCTGGTGGTCTTCCTGCACGTTCCGAAGGAAATCAGAATGCAGCGCCTTGTAAACCGCGAACTCGAACGGTATGGCGATATTATTTACAAAGATCCTGAGCGCAGCCGCCTTTTCAAGGAATTTTACGATTGGGCGTCGAGATACGATGACCGGGACTTCACCGGTCGGAATATCGGGGTTCATGAAGAATGGCTGAGTAAGGTTTCTTGTCAGGTTGTTGCCATTCGCGGCGATACGACCGTGGAGGAGCGGCTGGGAGTGATAATAAATCATTAAAAGAAAAAAGCACTTAACCTTGTGAGTTAAGTGCTTTACTTTTAAGAGCCCCCAGTCGGGATCGAACCAACGACCTACTGATTACAAGTCAGTTGCTCTACCAGCTGAGCTATGGAGGCCTCTTTTCTTTGTGATACCGTTTGTTATTCCGTTATCATGGTGCAAAAGTAGTAGAGCGGGATATACGATGCAACCTTTTCAAAGTAAATTTTTTAAACTTTTTTTCAGGTTTTAGATAGCCTCCTGAATAATAGTAAGTTGGTGTTTCAGCTCGTTCAGCTGACTTACCGCATTATTGATCTTTCTTTCGAATTCCGCCTTCAAACGATCCGATGTTTTCGATTTCGCGAAGAATTCGATGTTATTCTGCCAAAGTGAAATATCGTTTTCAAGCTGCGTTATCTTGCGGCGGATGTCGTTTTCCTTCCGGTAGAGGTTCCGGCCGCCTTCACCGTCGCGAACGAGTTCTACTTCGCTTTCAAGCACAGCCTGCTCTTTCTCCTTGGTGGAAAGCTGGCCGATAGCGCTTACATAGGTGTTAATCGCCGCGATATAACGCTTCTGAACGGCTTGCATGTCCTTTTTGGGTACAAACCCTATGGATGACCATTCCGTCTTGAATGCGCTGAGCAAATTGAGCGACGATTCGTCCTTATCCTTCGCTGCGGCTTCAATCCTTTCGATCAAGTCGGTTTTCAGTTTCAGGTTTTGTTCGAATTCTTCCTCCACTTCACGGTTCTTGGCGCGTTTCTGGTCGAAATAAGAATCGCATGCTTTTTTGAAGCGGTCGTAGATCGTGTCTTTGAATTTTTCTGGAACCTGACCGATGCCTTTCCATTTCTTTTGCAGTTCAATCACCTTCTGTGTGGTAGACGGGGTATCTTCGCCTGTTGACAGAACGGCTTCCGCTTCTTCGCAAAGCTGATTTTTTAGTTCAAGATTCTGTTCCCGTTTCGATTCCAGCTGGCGGAAAAATTCGCCTTTGTTGTTGAAGAACGTTTTCAGCGCAGCCCAGAATTTCTTACTAAGCTCTTTGCCTTCCTCACGCGGCATAATGCCTTTCAAAGCCACCCATTGGTCCTGGAAGGCCATAATGTCTTTGGTTTTGGCATTCCACTCCTTAATGCTTCCTGAGTTGTAGCTGGTGAACGGAACGATCGCTTCGTAGATTTTCAGCTTCTGCTCATAGTTCTCCTGCATCGATTTCTTCTGCTCGGCAAACTGGCCCCGTTGCGCATCGTAGAGTACGTCGAGCGCCTCTTTGAAGCGTTGCCACAGCTTTTCCTGGTCTTCTTTCGGCGCGGGACCAAGGTGTTTGTATTCCTCAAAAATATGATTCGCTTCGTTCAGGATCTCCCGTGTCATCGGTCTGCCTTCCAGCGATTTACCCAGTTCTTCGACTTTCTCGCACAATTCGGCTTTTAATTCAGCGTTGCGTCGGCGGTCGAGTTCTTTGAGTTCAAAATAGATATTACGGTTGCTAAAATAGCGATCGATCAATGCATTATACGTCGCCCAAAGGGTGCCGTTGTGCGGCGATGCAACGTTGCCCGCGGCCTTCCATTCTTCCTGGATCTTCTTGAATTCCTCCCAGCTTGATTTCAGCCCACTCGCATCCGTTTCACGCGTACCTTCCTCGTCTACGAGTGCGCGCAAACGACCGAGCAGCGCCGTTTTTACATTGAAATTCTTCTCTTTTTCCTTTTCCTGACCTTGATAGAAGGCATTTTTGAGGCCGCGGATCTCCCGGCTCAGGGCGTCGATCTTCTGTGTATCCGCGTCGTATTTGTATTCGAATCCGTCTTCGCCGCCTGTTTCTTCGACAAACGTTTTCAGCGCGGTTTCACGGTCTTTTTGTTTGAAGTGATCCACTACCGCACGAACTCCCTTGGCAACAGCTTCCGCTTTCTTCAACTGAGCGGCAGTTGCAGCTTCGCCACGAATGGCTGCAAGTTCATTTTCTAACAAGTTAACCAGTTGTTCCTTAGATAATTGGCTGTAATCTACATCAGGCGTTTCCTCCTCGTGCTCCTCCGTCAACTCATTGTTAAGATCAATTTCAAGGGTATCAATCGTTTTTGGTGCCAGGTCGTCCTGCTCTTCGCTCTTGACCCCTTCTTGTTGTTCTTGTGCCATCGTGATGCTTGTTTCGTACGTACGGTCTCTTATAGATTACAAATCTAATAATCTTTCCTCTGAAATGGCTACTTTTGGCATCGTAACATTGAACATATTAGTATCCAATGGATCATAACATTGCAAATATCCGTTACGACTACCAACTCAGGGGCCTGCTGGAAACCGATCTGGACCCTGACCCGCTGACACAGTTTAGGTTATGGTTTGAAGAAGTGCGTGAAGCGGGCATTACGGAAGCGAATGCGATGCTGCTCAGTACCGTGTTCGAAGGCCGCCCGACGGGCCGTATCGTGCTGCTGAAAGACCTCGATGAGAGGGGCTTTTCCTTCTTCACCAATTATGACAGCAAAAAGGGACATGAGATCGAAGCTAATCCACATGTAGCGCTCACTTTCTTTTGGAAAGAGCTTGAAAGGCAGGTGCGTATCGAAGGGAAAATCGAAAAAACTTCCGACGCGGAATCCAGCGAATACTTCGGGGTGCGGCCCCGGGGAAGCCAGATCGGCGCCTGGGCATCGGCGCAGAGCGAAGTAATTCCAAACCGGGAGTTTCTGGAAGAAAAAACAGAGGAGCTGCAAGCCCGTTTCGAAGGCCAGCCTGTGCCCCGTCCGCCGCATTGGGGCGGCTACCGTGTAATTCCCGATTATGTAGAATTCTGGCAGGGAAGACCAAGCCGTTTGCACGACCGGTTAGCGTATACGAAGACGCCGGATGGGTGGAAGATTGAGCGGCTTTCGCCGTGATCAATTTTGAATGATTGAATGGATTATGTAAAATGCAAAAGGCCCATCGAGAAATCCCGAAGGGCCTTTTTTGAATGATCGAAAGATATATTCGGTCATTCAATCATTCAATCGTTACTATTTCCTCTCGCTAATCGAAACGAACTCGCGCTTAGGTGCTCCGGTATAGATCTGACGCGGGCGACCGATCGGCTCCTTGTTCACGCGCATTTCTTTCCATTGCGCGATCCATCCCGGCAGACGGCCGATCGCGAACATCACCGTAAACATATTGGTTGGGATTCCCAATGCGCGGTAAATGATACCTGAATAGAAATCTACGTTCGGATAGAGCTTGCGTTGTACGAAATATTCGTCTTCCAAAGCTGCTTTTTCGAGTTTTTGGGCAATTTCAAGAACCGGATCGTTGATCCCAAGCTTGTTCAGAACATCGTCCGCCGCTTTTTTGATAATGCGGGCACGAGGGTCAAAGTTTTTATAAACACGGTGGCCGAAACCAAACAGGCGGAAGCCGCTGCTCTTGTCTTTGGCCATGTTGATGTATTTCTGCGTATCGCCGCCGTCAGCTTTGATCGCTTCGAGCATTTCAATTACTTCCTGGTTGGCACCACCATGGAGCGGGCCCCATAATGCGCTGATACCTGAGGAAATGGAAGAGAAAATGTTGGCGTGCGAAGATCCTACCAGTCTTACCGTCGACGTAGAGCAGTTTTGCTCGTGGTCGGCATGGAGGATGAGCAATTTATTCAATGCTGCTGATACAACCGGATCTACATTATATTTCGCTACGGGTAGCGAGAACATCATATTCAGGAAGTTGGAGCAATAGTCGAGGTCGTTTTGCGGGTAATTCACCGGATGGCCTTGTGATTTCTTATAAGACCAGGTGGCGATTGTCGGCAGTTTCGCCAGCAGGCGGATAATGTGCAATTGCGTCTCCGCTTCCGAATTCTGAGCGTTGGCGTCCGGGTAAAAGGCGCTCATGGCACTCACCAACGACGACAGCACGCCCATGGGGTGCGCATTCACGGGGAAGCCTTCGAAAATCTTGCGCATGTCCTCGTTTACGAGCGTATGCGTACGGATTTCATGTTCAAATTCAGCGAATTGTTTTTCAGTAGGAAGCTCTCCGTAAATAAGCAGGTATGCTACTTCAAGGAACGAAGATTTTTCAGCCAGGTCCTCGATCGAGTAACCTCTGTAATTCAGAATGCCTTCTTCTCCATCCAGAAATGTAATAGCGCTTTTGGTCGCGCCGGTATTCTTGTAACCTGGATCAATCGTAATATACCCTGTCTGGTCACGTAATTTGGAAATATCTATCGCCTTTTCCTGCTCACTTCCTTCAATTATCGGGAACTCGTACTTTTTACCTTCAAGGGTCAATTCAGCTATTTGGGACATAGAAATAAGAATAAAATTAAAAGGGTTAATGACAAGGCAGGCCAATCGGTCAATTCAAGCCAAAGTTTTTCGTTAACAGCGATTTACTTGCCCAACAAATTAATTTTGTGTTAAATGGCTTCGGGTTTAACCATTTCCCGGTCCGACACAAGCCGCAATATCCTAAAAAACCACGTACTTTCTATTATTATCCATGGTTTATTTGTGAAAATTCAAGACGGAAACAATAATATTACACAATTTGAAGGATTTATGAGAATATTCTATTGTCTTGTGCGATTTGGACAACTATTCATGCTTTCGGCCCCCCTTTTAATCCTTCAGGGCCCCTTTTTTCGTCTTTTAAGGCATCGTTAACAGGCTCTTTGACGAGTATCCTTTTGATGAGATACCTCAGTGTCAGCCCCGTTAATATTACCGGCAGCAAATGCGCGCCGTAAATGAATGCCTTGCCTGTGATCCGGTAGGAAAATGACGAAAAGGTCACAAATACATACATAAACCAGAATAGCGACACAGCTGTCAAAGTGAGATAGCTGAAAATCGCCGTCTTCTTTTGCGCGAACCTGTAAACCAGCTCACAAATAGCCAGCAGCACACCCACCACGATCGTCACTGTAAGCAACGCCCGTGGAAAATTGCGGATGTAATGATGTTTGTAAATCAATACCCCGATTTTTCCGATCAGATTCGGATGCGCGAGGAGGTATGCATCCGTGACGCTCAATACCAGCAGCAATAACAAGCTGCTCCATTTACGATTCATTTGTTTTGACGACGTTTTTTTGATGGGGTTACACTTACATATTACTTGTATTACCGCTTTTAAATTCCCGGTAATGCGCAATTACGAAACGGATTTTCTCATTCTCCGCCCACTCGTGGGGTATCCAGTTGATTTTCAGGCCGTCCTTTTCCATTTTCCTGAAAAACGTCATTTGCCGCTTGGCAAACCGGTGTATCTCGGTTTCCAGCTTGACGTACATTTCTTCATAGGACAGCCCGCCTGTCAGGTACAAGGTTACATATTTGTATTCCAAGCCGTAGTAGATTAACGATTCATCACTAATGCCTTCATTAAGAAGATTTTGCACCTCTTCTATTAAACCCTGCTTTAACCTGGCCGCGAGTCTTTGGCTAATGCGTTCGCGCCGCGTTTCGACTGGTGGGTTCAGGCCGAATATCATGGCGGGATATGCCTGATCTTTTGTACCAAACCTTATTTCTTGCCCGGGATGCTCGCTCAGGAATGTGGCGATTTCGAGCGCGCGTATGAGGCGCTTGCGTGTGGATGTATCAGCCAGCGAGTGGTAAGGAGAGTTGGATCGATGAAATTGTTCCAGCAGTTGTTCGGTAGTTTGGTTTTCAAGGCTTTCACGCAATGCTTCATTGGCGGGCACGGTGTCGTTGGCATGCCCTTTCAGTAATGCATACATATAGAACCCGGTTCCCCCGCAAACGACAGGAATGTGGTTTGCTGCAAGTATTTCCCGGTAGGAATCCGCAAAATCATGCTGAAAATCATTGACATTGTATTTTTCGCCGGCGTCACGGATGTTGATCAAGCGATAGGGGATGCTGCGCCCATTCACCCGATACTCGTCCAGGTCTTTGCCTGTTCCGATGTCCATTTGCCGGTAAACTTGCCTCGAGTCGGCGCTGATGACTTCGCCGCCGATCTCGTATGCGACGCGTGTGGCCAGGTGCGTCTTCCCCGAGGCCGTCGGCCCGAGTATGACCAGTAACGGTGTTTCAAGGTTCATCAGGTGCTGGCTTAATGGTCTTCACATATTTGGTGCTGCCCAAATTAAACACTGTTAGATAATCAACCGATGAAATTTCGGCCAGTTCTGGTGTTTTGGATACGCGCGCCATATTGCGCAAATCCACGAGGACTTCCCGCGGGGCCATGCTTCCCCTTTCTTCGAAGTTCAGCCGCAGGTAGCTCCGGCCGTCGGACCATTCGTGGTCGGCGTAAGTCATAATATCGTCCGGTGCTTTTTCGCGGATAAATGCATTCAGCAATTTATCCAGCGCTCCAACAACATTGGTTCCCTGCAAGCTCGCAAACCGGATCAGCTCATGCGACCGGAAGGGTTGCGCCCCTTGTTCGAAAATGCGCGCATTGCTGAAAGTCGCGATGGCCACCAGCAGTTCTTCCGGCAGTTGATCAAATGCAAAATTGGAAGGCAAGACCCGGTAATATCGCTTTGGCAGAAAAAGGCCATAGCGAAATTTAGACGTCGTAGGCCCATTCAGATGATTGTCGTCAAGGAATTGCGTTGTGAGGGCGTTATCGATCCGGCGAGCAAGTGTGAGCCGCGCGGGAATCCTCGCGGATCGTCCGAGCATAGACGTCAGCCGGGATTGGACGATGCTTCTTTTAGCCAACCAGTAATCTTCCCAAAGCACAACGCCCAATATGCCCGCATTACGGATGCTTGCCAGTTTGAGGGTAATGTCATGAAGCAGTTTTGTGCCGTCCGACTTCCGCCACGCTTCGAATTCGACCGGAATTATCTTCATCACTACACGATCACCATCGCCGATCAGGGCAACGGGCAATGTAAAATCAGGCTCGCGCACAAGGCTGCACGGGAACGAAATGGATATCAGCCAGTTGCAAAGTTGGTCGGGAAAGGGTAATGTGTCAGCCAATAGAATGCCCTTAATTGAGCCGGCAATTTAATGCGGGAATGTCGGACAACAAAAAAACGCGCCGTCGGGCGCGTTCTCAATTCAAATGCATTGAAGGGATTTATTTGCCTCCCAGTCCGAATATGACACCTACATTCACACCGCCGAACTTAGACGTGGATTCAAAGTCGATATTGTTGGGCGAGCCGGTTTCGGAATCGTGGTTTTTGTTTCCAAATACAAAATGGTAAATACCTTCAACCTGGATACCGACGTTTCCGAACGCGAACACCAGACCGGCACGGGGCGCGGCACCAAAGTTGCTGCGTTTAGACGATTCCAGCACTGTTTCGCCGTTCCATTTCGCCTTGTACTTTGAAAAATAGACCCCGGCGTCGCCACCGATGTAAGGGCGGATCACGCCCTGGGTGAAGAAGTAGTCAAGGGTGCCGGTTACGGGCATAAGCGTTCCGGTACTGCTGAGCGTTTGACCGGCCACGCGGTAGTCACTTCCGTCGGCATAGATTTTACCGGCAACCCCAATGGCAAATTGCGGAGAAGCGAAGACGCGAAGGTTTACACCACCGCCTGCCACTGTCTTGGAATCTTCCACGTTGGATTTGGCGATCCCACCCTGTAATCCCAGCGAGAACTGTGCAAAGCTTGCCGACCTCGCCGTGAGGATAAGAGCGAAAACTGCGAGCGAAAAGATGAGTTTCTTTTTCATGTTGATGTTTTGATTTTGGTTGATAGTTTGGAAACCGGTCATCCATAATCAGTCCAACACGGAAAAATTGCATTGTACAGGCTCTATTAAATTGTCATACAATCCATTATAGTGACAATTTATTTTTATTGTGCTATTTTAAATTGCTTGTTTCTGTGCAAAATATTCCTCATCCTGACGGGCAGCCTCCCAACCAATCAGCGCCTTTTTACGCAAACTGCCCCAACGGTATTCGCCCAGAATGCCTTCTTTTCGGATCACCCGGTGACAGGGGATAATGTATGCGATAGGGTTGTCGCCGACGGCGGAACCCACGGCGCGAACGGCTTTGGGGTGGCCGATCTGTTGGGCAATCTGTTGGTAGGTGGTTACCGCACCTTGTGGGATGCTGAGCAATGCTTCCCATACCTTTAACTGAAAATTGGTCCCTTGCACGAGCAATGGGAGCTTTTCGAGTGATTGTTCCGCGGGGCTGAAAATGCGCCGAACGAAGCCAGCAGTCAACTGCTGATCCGGACGGATGGTGGCGTAGTGCCATTTACGTGCGAGTTCGATCAACTGGAAGTCACGGGTGGCATCGTCCACAAATGCCATGGCGCAAATGCCCCGTTCGGTGGCGGCTATGAAACAATCCCCGAAAGGTGTTTCATGAAACCCATAGCTGATTACCAATCCTTTACCTTCGCTCTTGAACTCTTGTGGCGTAACGCCTTCTATTGAAATGAAATGGTCGTAGACCCGGCTTTGGCTCGACAACCCCGCCGATTCGGCCAGCTCGACGAGGTTGTTCGATTCCCTGATCCGGTCTTTCAGATAGCCCGCAGTAATGTATTGCAGGAACCGCTTCGGGCTCACACCTGCCCATTCCGAAAACATGCGCTGGAAGTGAAACTGACTGATGTTCACCTCGCCGGCGACCTCGGTGAGCGTAGGTTGTTCTTTTGCGTTTGCCACGATGTATTCGATGGCTTTCGCGATTTTGTCGTAGTTATAAGCTTGCTGGTCCATGGGATGTTTTAATTTGTTGATACAAATTTGGCTTGCCCCTCCCGGGAAGCCAACCCGAAACTTGCGCAAGTATCTTGCACCAGTCACTAAGCAGGCCTGGTACTGTTTATGTATGCCGGTTTATATTCGCATCAGTTTAAATACCACAATTGAACGTTCCTTACAGCCATGAAACTACTCTTTGCCAGTCTCTTTGCACTGTTATTAGCCCACAGCGCGCATTCGCAGAATTTCAAAGCCGATCTCCGGAAACTGAACAGGCAGATCGAAACAGCCTACAAGAGCCACAAACTTACCGCTAGCGAATACGCCAAACTGAAACGTGAGCGGGATATGATCCAACTGACGATCGACAAATCGCTGGCCGACGACATCCTGACACCCGACGAGAAAAACAAGATCCATTCGAAAATCGTCCGTTCGCGGAAGCGGCTTTCGAAATACAAGACTAACAGGGAGATTTATTAAAGCAAAATGGCTCCTGCATTGCTTAGCGGGAGCCATTCGGAATGGACGGTCCGGACGGTCAGTATTCTTTCTTACCATCCTTTTTCGCCTTTTTATCGGCTCTTTTTTCTTTCAGGGATTTAGTCGCCTCTTTTTTGTCGCTCCCCTTATCCAGGTTTTTTCCTTTGGCCATGACTATTGAATTTTAAAGTTGTGTAATCTTTCAAATAACAGCAATAACCTGCGCATTTGTATCCATCGCCAGGAAAATTATTGCTTTTGGGTGATCCTGTCCATGATCAGGTTCGCCCGCGCGCCGGTATCGCCACTACTCGGGCACTTGCCCTCGCCGCGGAGCTGCCCCACGATCGATTCGATGAGTGGCTGCTGTACGTGCTGAGGATAAGGGATATGAAAAACCTCGATGCCTTCCGAAGTTTCGACATGTATATCGAACTTCTCGAAAAACGAAAAGGTAATGCGCCCCTTCGAACCGACGATCTGTGCCTGGTCTTCGCGCTGGTCTTTATCTATGGTGTAGCACCAGCTTCCTTTTCCTAATATGCCTGATTCGAATTCGAAATTGGCCACCACAATATCGTCGGCCTCATACAGGCCCGCCTGGTTGCGGGCGATGCCCGATGCGTGGCGAATGGGGCCGAAAATGAATTCGAGCAGGTCGAACTGGTGAGAAGCGAGGTCATGAAAATGCCCGCCGCCGGAAATTT
This sequence comes from Dyadobacter sp. 22481, assembly GCF_052044875.1. NCBI lineage: Bacteria > Pseudomonadati > Bacteroidota > Cytophagia > Cytophagales > Spirosomataceae > Dyadobacter > Dyadobacter sp. 22481. The sequence goes on along the minus strand of NZ_JBQENV010000001.1, from coordinate 1,984,965 downwards.
CGGGATTTACCCGCCAGCGCGGCTTCGGATTTGGACCGACTTCCTCTTCGTATGGCTGCCATTGGAGGCAAATATCTACGAATCGGATATCTCCGATTACTTTTTTGTCGATCAGTTCCTTTACTTTCAGGAAGTAATCCAATGCCCGGCGGTAATAGGCTACGAAAACCGGCACGCCGGTGCGCTTGCTTTCGGCATTGATACGGTCGCATTCTGCGGCGGTACGTGCCATGGGCTTCTCGATGTAAACCGGCTTACCCGCCTGCATTGCCTCGATAGCCAGGCTTTCGTGGGCGTCGGGCGGCGTGGCGATGTAAATTGCGTTGATATCGGGGTCGTTGATAAGCGCCTCGGCGTCGTCATACCATTTGGGCACGCCGTGCCTTTCGGCGTAATCTTGCGCCAGTGCTGCGTCCCGTCGCATTACCGCTACCAGGGAAGAATTGGGTACCTTGTTGAATGCAGGGCCGCTTTTGACTTCGGTCACATTGCCGCAGCCGATAATACCCCATTTAATCTGATCCATCGGACAGGTTTTAGATTTTGAACTAATCAACCTGCATAATAATTATTTATAAAGAGAAATCTACTTTAAAACAGACAGCAACATTTTTCGAACGGTACGCATGGACACACAACCGAATAACCCGCTCCACGGCAAAACGCTGGAAACTATTTTGAATGAACTGGTGGACTATTATGGCTGGGAGCAAATGGGTTATTATATTAACATCAACAGTTTTCAGCACGAGCCCAGCGTCAAATCGAGCCTGAAATTTTTAAGAAAAACACCCTGGGCACGTAAGAAAGTCGAAGACCTGTACCTGGAAATGCTGGAACGAAAGTAGGTAGCTTTGTCAACCATTATCACTTCATACATTGATTATTTATGGCTTTTGTAGATTATTATCAAATTCTCGGACTCGATAAAAATGCCGACGATAAGGCCATCAAGAATGCATACAGGAAACTGGCGAGGAAATACCACCCCGACCTGAATCCGAACGACAAGGAGGCTGAGAAGAAATTCAAAGAGTTGAATGAGGCCAACGAGGTGCTGAGCGACCCGGAAAAGCGAAAGAAGTACGATAAGTACGGCAAAGACTGGCAGCATAGCGAGGAGTTCGAGCGAGCGCGGCAGGCGCGCAGCCAGGCACGAGGGGAGGAGGGACAGTGGTACGGCGGAGGGAACGAAGGGTTCTCGGATTTCTTCGAATCCATGTTCGGTTCCGGTTTCGGTGGCGGTCGTCAGGCTCGTTTCCGGGGGCAGGATTATCAGGCCGAGATCCAACTGGGCCTTCGCGACGCTTACGAAACGCACAAGCAAACGTTGACTGTGAACGGCAAGAACATCCGCATTACCGTGCCGGCGGGTGTCGAGAATGGCCAGACGATCAAGATCCCGGGGCATGGAGGCCCGGGAAGCAACGGCGGACCGAATGGCGATCTGTACATCACGTTCTCCGTGGGTACCGATGACAAACTCAGAAGATCGGGCAATGACTTACATTTGAAAGCCGAACTGGACCTTTATACGGCAGTGCTGGGCGGGGAATTGGTGGTTGAAACATTGAGCGGCAAAGTGAAACTTCCCATTAAGCCGGAAACACAGAACGGCAGCATTGTGCGTTTGAAAGGTAAGGGGTTCCCGGTTTATAAAAAGGATGGCCAATTCGGCGATCTCTATGTGACTTTCGATGTCAAAATACCCACTAACCTGACCGAGCGGCAAAAGGAATTGTTTACAGAATTGTCTAAATCCTGAAAACGATATGGAAAATGATCAATTGATTGCTATCGAGGTATTCTGTGCGAATTATGACGTGGAATATGCATTTATTGAGTCATTGCAGGAACACGACCTGATCGAAACGGTGACCGTCGGCAATACCCGTTTTTTGCAGGTGCCGCACCTGAACCAGATCGAGCGCATTATCCGCTTTCACCGTGAGCTCGACATTAATCTCGAAGGCATCGAGGCCATTCAGGGCCTGCTGAGCCGCATCGAGCATCTCGACCGGGAGATGGCCTTGCTGCGTAACCGGTTGCGGTTTTACGAGTCGGGCCTATAATAAATCATGCATTGCCGGATAACCGGTTATCTTTGCACTCCCATTAAAACGAAGGGCGGACCGGCGTCGGTCTGCCCCATTACTTGCCTATGAAATTTGAAGATTACCCCATTGCCGCGGAGATCAAGCGGAGTCTGGACGCAGCCGGGTTTAAAAAACCAACGGATATTCAGTTCAAAGCCATTCCGGCGGTGATGAAGGGGGAAGATGTGCTGGCCATCGCGCAGACCGGTACAGGTAAAACGGCCGCCTTTGCGATCCCGGTGGTTGATAAAATACATAATCAGAAGTCGTCGAGCCGGTCGGAAGGGATCAAATGCGTGGTAATGGTGCCCACCCGGGAGCTGGCGATTCAGATTGCCGAGGTGTTTACGAGCATTTCGAAATATACCAAAGTCAAGACATTCAGCGTCTTCGGAGGGGTAGAGCAGGGGCCTCAGATCGCAAAGCTTGAAAAAGGAATCGATATTCTCGTCTCTACGCCGGGGCGGATGTTTGATCTGGTGAGCCAGGGTTATATTAAGCTGGACCGCGTTGATACCCTCATTCTTGATGAGGCTGACCATATGCTCGACCTCGGGTTTATCAAGGACATTCAGGACCTGATCCGGCATTTACCTAAAAGAAGACAAACGTTGTTTTTCTCGGCGACGATTGATGAAAAGATTAAGAAACTAGCCTATTCGCTGGTCAGGAACGCAATCCGCATTCAGATTTCTCCGAAAAATCCTGTCGCGAAAAATATCGACCATTCCGTAGCATTTGTAGCGATGGACGACAAGCGTTTTTTTCTGGAACGCGTCATTCGCCAAAATACAGAAAAAAAGATTCTTGTGTTCGTACGCACGAAAGTGCGGGCGGAACGGGTGTACAAGGCGCTCGAACGCATGGAAATCAAAAGCCTGACTATCCATGGCGATAAGGAACAAGCCGACCGGCTCACCGCCATGAATGAGTTCAAGAAAGGCAATGTAAAAGTGCTGATCGCAACCGACGTCAGTGCGCGGGGGATCGATATCCCGAGCGTGGATTATGTAATTAACTACGATTTACCAGAGCAGCCTGAGAATTACGTCCACCGTGTAGGCCGTACCGGTCGTGGCACGCAAAAGGGGATCGCCGTATCATTTTGCAGCGAGGAAGAAAAGCCCGTTCTCGACGAGATACAGCAGTATCTCGACAAACCCATTGCGGTGCTGAAACTAACCGCCGGCGAATACGCCGAGACGCTCGAACTTACGACCGACACGACCGACGATCTCGGGGCGCTGATGCGTGAGATCGCGGAGTTTGAAACGAGACAAAAGAAGAAAGGTAGAAAGTAAGACAAGAAAAAAGGCTTTCAGGATCGCTCCCGAAAGCCTTTTTCATATGGTGGATTATCGCTTATTCTTCGAATTTGTCCGCCAGGATTTGTCCACGGATTTCTCCGTATGGGTACAGGTCGGTAGGGATGTTAATGTACATCAAACCCAGGATCAGCTGTGTTTGTTGTTCCGTGTTAGCCAATTTGTAAGTACCGCTTACCTGGCCGGTAGGTTTGTTGGCCAGTTCTTTAATGATCCCGCCGCGCTCCCAGGCTGGGTTTGCTGCATTAAGGGTTACCGAGCTTGGAGTGATATTTTGGAAATTGATATTGTATTTCAATTCCATCGTATTCTTGTTATACTCAAATACCCCTGTGCCCTGTGCTGACGATGTAGCCTTTGGAACGGTTGGGCTACTATTGATAACAGCCGAGAACTTCACAATGTCATCTTTGTGAGGTCCTTCCTCTTTACAGGAAGTTACAAATCCTAACATCAAAACCCCCGCGATTAATAGTAAAAAACGTTTCATTGGCTTTCTCATACAATTTAAATTTAAAATTTAACTCCTAAATATACATACAAACTTAAACGCTGCAAAAATGATACCAGTTTGCTGTCATATATTCCAAAGATCACTTTTACGGATATAAACGATCCGGTTGTTCCAAATAACCCTGTCCCAATGATCGACGGAACCGATTATTGTCAGTTTATGTCCTTTTCCGACCTTTTCAACGACGCCCGCCGCTGATGAGGGCTCGTCGCGCAGGAAGGTATTTTCATTCACTATTATGCACGTTTGGTAAAGGGAAGGGACGTTTAATATCCCCAGTAACGCCAGCAAATAAACAATAATGGAAACTTTGTGAATCTGCAAAATTGGCTCCTTCCGACGTGTCTTTGTAACCATTATGACAACTATATAGGTGCCCAAAGTTAGAAGCAATATTGGAATGTAGTCGCCATACCTTCGATAAAATATTATGAAATAGTTGTAATCGTCGAATTCATAGCCACTTAGATTCTGCTCTTTTGCGAGCTTATCCATTTTTTCAAAAAGGTGCCTTGACGGCTGCACGAGGGCCAATTTGCTGAGGAAAAAAAGGCAGTCGGTATAATTGTTCGTCTTCTCTGCCAGGAAAGCCAGCTTCAAAAGCAGCGCCTGGCTATTTTTTTCGGTGAGGTTGAAATTTTTTTTGTAGAGCGTCTGTGCCTCGGGATATCTGGCGATAGCGAACAGAGAATCAGCCATTTTAAGCTCCTTCTGATTGGCACAAAAGGCAGTGGCAGGCGCGAAAAAGGCCAGGAACAAAAACGAAAAATACAGGTTTTTCTTGTGAGGCACTTGCATTATACTTTAAAGAATTCTACTTTTGCATCGCAATTACGGAAAAGGCCACGGCTAATCCAAGACTGCAAACCTTCGAAAGCAGAAGCAAGTAGAAAATGATTCCGTAGCTCAGCTGGTAGAGCAATACACTTTTAATGTATGGGTCCTGGGTTCGAATCCCAGCGGGATCACTTGAAGAAATAACAAAAAGCATCAAAAGCCTGCTAATCAACAGATTAGCAGGCTTTTTTTGTTTTTCGAATTATGCCAAAATATTCAATTTTCTACAAATTTTTGGTGAGTGATTCGCTGAGTTCAAAGATCTGCAAATTTTACTCACCAGAATCGCTACAACTGATTGTATCACAACCTGTTTACGGCGTAAACATCTTGTGCTGACTAGGCTTGCAAGACTACTTTTGTTCAACTTTTTAACCTGAAAAAGGTATGAAAACAAAGATCAGTCTGCCTTTCTATTTGAAGAAGCCGAAGAATTATCAAAAAGGGCCGGTGCCGATTTACTTACGGATTACGGTTGAAAGTAGAAGAGCAGAATTTACGACCGGCCGAGAATGCGAGCCTGGTCGGTGGAATGCATTCGCAGGAAGAGCCACCGGAGCTAAGGAGGCTGTTAAGTCGGTTAATGCTTATCTCGGCAACCTTGAACAGCAATTATTAGATGCACAAGCTGCATTGGTTCGCGACAGTGCTTTGATAACAGCGGAAACAATCAAAAACAAATTTCTAGGCATTGGCCCGAAGCAGCGTTTTCTAATGGCAGTGATCGCTGATCATAATGAGCGTATGAAAGCATTGGTCGGCCAGGAATATGCGATAGGCACATTCCACCGCTACAAGGTTCTTGAACGCCACACAGCGGCATTTTTAAAGAGTAATTACAGCACGATCGATTTTGACATCAGCCGCATAGATTTTGCTTTCATAGCAGATTACGAGTTCTATCTCCGCTCTGTCCGCAAGATGGGCAACAATGCTGTGGTGAAGCACATGAAAATGTTCCGCAAGATTGTCAATATCTGCCTGAGCAACGGCTGGATGAATCTTGACCCGTATCTAAACTTTAAAGGCAAATTCAAGAAAGTCGATAAGGCCATTCTTACCAGAGCAGAACTGGACTTAATGGCGAGCAAAGACTTCGCTAGTGACCGACTCACCCAAGTGCGGGATACGTTTCTCTTTTGTTGTTTCACCGGCCCGGCTTACTCCGATGTCCAGAAGCTCGAAAAAAGCCAAATAGCACGAGGGATTGATGGTGAGCAGTGGATTTTCAGCCAGCGGATGAAAACGAATGTCAAGCCTCACATCCCGCTGTTGCCGGAAGCCCTTCAAATTATTGATAGATACAAAGATCATCCGCTTTGCGAATCCCGCGGCCTCTTATTACCTGTGCCGAGTAACCAGAAGATGAATGATTACTTGAAAGAAATTGCAGTGATCTGCGGGATTGAAAAGATGCTCACCTCACACGTGGCCAGGCATACGTTCGCAACTACCGTGACGCCGCAAAATGGCGTTCCGATTGAAAGCGTCTCTAAAATGCTTGTACATACAAACATTCGTACAACGCAGATTTATGCGAAAATCTTGGATACGAAGGTTAGTGAAGACATGCAGGCTTTGAAAGGGCGGCTTTCAAAGAGGTATGGCACGGAAGGTCAAAACTCATGGTAGTCAATCAAATTTGACACAATTATGGAAGCTAGGCGCATTAGACTCTACTGACATAGCAATTGATGATTATCGTCGTTCTAACGGTTTCCAATCGCCCTTCTTGAAAAATACGTTGCCGAATTTTGGTGAAGTAAATACCAAATAAAAGTTCCATATCCCACGATATGTGGTAGGGTTATCTATCACGATGTGATGAGTAGGCGCAGCCATGACAATATTCAGCCGCTTGGAATGGTACGGGGCAGTCATATCGACAGCTCCTCGATATGTCTTTGTGATTTTTTCTCCATCCGTTACGTGGAAGAAAATGGAATCATTGCTTTTTATCTCAAATCGAAAATTGTTGTATTGCCAATCGGCTTGCTTGCCTGGAAAATAATCTCGGTTAACGATATAGCTACCATAGTAGTCGTTTTTATTCAATACTATCTTCGAGGTGAGTGCTTGGACAACCGTGGAAAGTAACGCAATGCCCAATATCCCAACCCAACCCAACGCGCTGGCAATCAGCAATAACCTTCTTTTTGTTAATAGCCAAATGATTACACTAACGACAGTGAAAGGAAGAAGGACAAAAACGACAAATAGATTAAAGCCAAATCCCATCTAAGACCAAATTGTTTTCTGAGCTGGCAATATGCTATTGTCGGCTGGATTTTCAACAAAATATCAATTCAGATTGCACAACTTATTAAGCACCCTACTAATTGTGGCTGACTGGGGCATTTCCAAGACATTGATTGCCTCTTACCCGCAATCGGCAAGATGTCAGATTGGTGTCACAATCTCATCTTGCCGCCTAAACGCTCTGAAGTCGCTGGCGGGAGAATTTTATAGAAATTCCAGTCTCTTGAAAATGATCGCCGACAGCCGAACTAAACAGGTGGGTTAATTGCAAAGTCCTAGATAGAAATAAACAGACACTTGATGACGGCCGACACTGACGAATTTAAGTATATTAACGCCCGTCGATGGGTCAATGAAGACCCGCGGCGAGTGTAGTAGAAATCGAAACTTGAATGAAAGATTTTAAACAAAAGCATTATCTAGGAGGATATTTTCTGACAAGGCTTATTCCGGTGGATTTTGGAACATACAGCGAAGCAACGATTCACACTTGTAGTAAGTGTATTAATGATCATCTGGTCAATATTTGGTCTTACAGCTGGACAACGGACAATGATGAACAAGCAGAAGAGGCAAAAGAAAATTTTAAGCTTTCAACCAGGGAGATCGACTTAGTCAGAGCTTGGGTTGACAAGAATCACAACGAACATAAATTAGGCTGGGTCAACGTATTCACTAACCTTGAGACGGCTTTGGAATACAAAACCAGGTTCTTTTCGCATTTAAATGATATTAAGATATTTGCTCTGTATTTTAATATGACAATTTCGAGTGGCGCTTCATTTGTCATGCCCTCTATGTAAAGCTACGATTGCCTCTTACCCGCAATCGGCTGGATGTACAATTGTCGGACAATTGAATCTGGCCGCCCATTCGCTCCAAAGTCGCTGGCGGGAGAGTTTTATGATTTTTCCTATCTTTGAGCTGCTTGCCAGCCAGTTAATTGCAAGTTGAGAGGCCGTTTAGAGTTTAGAAGATGCTGAAATGTGTTAGGCACATATTTTGGAGATTTCAGTCCACTTAATAGTAGTTACAGAGCTTTCGTAATGTATTCTAAAACCTTCTGAGTCAAAACCATCTACCCGAATCATTCCAGGCAGACTACTATGTAATGAAAGCCAACCCATTGTTACCCAATCGCTTATTCTGGTTATTTGAGAAGAGATACGAACCAACCAGGTCATCGTTTACAAGTTATCGTTTAATATCTGAAATTACAGTTTTTTAACTGATAAAGGGAAATTCAAGGGTAATGATGTATCCAGAGCGAGGTTAGTTCATAACTTGCGATCGGCCAAGAGATCGGTCATATAGAAGATAATCACGACAATCAATAATTACCGCTTGAGATTATAGTAAACATGTCCAATCGCGACAATTCAAACTAAATTTTGGGCAAGCCGTCAATGACTGTTGGCCTAAGCATTGTCGCGTTATCCTCACCCAGCCGAAAAAACAGGTTATAAAAAAATCCAGTCATGGAGGATACTGCCTTTTGCAGCTCCCTATCTGCCTGGGAGCATTGAACATCTTTATCCCATAATGCACGTACATCAGAATAAAAGTAAACGAACCAGGCGACATCGTCAGGTTTAGTTCCCGGGGCGATATCCCAACTTCCCTCGGTTGCACAAATGTTCTCTAAAATACGGTTTGACGACGCCGCTGGAAGATGACCGTCAAACCATGTGCTGTCAATAGCTCCTTTACCGTTAATACGAAATGCGAAAAGGCCCCAGGACGGTCTGCAATCGACGGTTTGAGGAACAGCATTATTCGACAAGCGATCTTCAAGACTCTCACCCGCCTTACTCAAAAAACGGAAGTTTTCTGGTTTGAACTTGGTTTTGTCGATGACCCGAGGCTTGTGCGGCGGAAGAGCTTCAAACCCTGGCCTTGGAAACAGTCCTATCACTGCTGGATTAGTCCTGGCCCCCGGGTTTTGAGATAGCGATACAAATCCAGACAGTACACTACACAAAAAAGTTAGATACACGCTAATCCGACTAATTAATAACATGCGTGAACATTGATTAAAATATAGGAACGTAAATGCAAATAGATTGACTATTTAAATGTATAAAAAAACTATATATTGTTACCTCTGTGTAACGCAAGTTTCGTTGATATTAACAAATACCTCGTCCGATGATGCACTGCGCCTAACTTCGCATTGCCGAGGAAGCCACGCAATTTTTCAAGGCCTCCCTAAGTTACTGAGAATAAACTCCCATGCGTCCTTACAGGTTTCAGCTTTCGGTATTGCTCGCGGCCTTGCTACTAATGTCCGGCTTAAATGCTTTTGCATGCAGCATGTGCAAGGTTACAATCAATGGCAAAACATATCTTGGTAATAACGAAGACTCCTGGCGAACTGGCTCACGAATAAGTTTTGTAAATGCCCCAGTAGGAAAACTCGGAGCTTTGTATATGAGTTACGGTGATATGTTTGCACAGGGAGGGATGAATGAGGCAGGCCTGGCTTTTGATGGACTGACTATCTATAAGAAAAACATCAAAATTGATCCGTCCAAACAAAATGTAACCAACTTCTCAGAATTTGTTCGCGGCATAATGCAGAACTGTAAGACTGTTGAAGATGTAAGAGCGTACGCAAACCGATACAACCGGCACATCATTCCCAATGGCGAGTTGTTTTTTGCGGATAAGTCAGGGCGGTACCTGATTATGGAGCCGGATACCATGCTGTTGGGAAACGACAGCAAATACATCATTGCCAACTTTTGCCCTTCCATCACACCTGAAAATGAGCGTCTGAATTGGGCCCGCTATCGAAGAGGACGAGATTTTATCAACTGGCAACAATCTGATAATGGAGCCGACTATTGTCTGGCACTGGTCGATACCATGCATGAATGCCGTGAAAAACTAGGAGACGGTACGATGTATTCTTCTATTGCCAACCTTTCCGAAGGCGATTTCAGCCTGTACTTTTATCACGACTATACGAGAGAAGTTAAATTCAACTTGAAGCAAGAGCTCGCCAAAGGAGATAGGGTTATCGAATTAACGTCTTTGTTTCCAGACAATATCGAATATGACCGATTGGTGAGGTACAAAGTACCCCAAAACGACCGGCGTATCTTCCTTTTCCTACTTTCCTGTGGCGGGATTTTTGGCGTGTCGGCTATATTTTTCCTGCTGAGCTATCTGATCAATATTTTTCGAGCGCCGCGCGCTCCGGACCCGTACTCAAGATTGCGGCTAGTAATGATCATGATCTGCCTCCCAATGCTATACTATATGTTTGCGCTAATCCGCACACCTGCCATGTTTTACAGTAAAGCACCATTTCAGGATTTTCAATTTTCATTAAAAAACGTTGCTGCCTACCTGCCATTTATTCTGTTGCTGCTTATCGGTCCATTGATAAGGGTGAACCTGCATCTGCTCCGTCGAAAAATATGGGGATTGTCTTCAAAGCTGATATTTACCCTTAATAACCTGGTTTATATCACTTTGATTTTGATGTTTACGTATTGGGGCTTCTATGACGTTCTGTGACAGTATGTAGCTATAACTGCCAAGCCGGCGGTAATCAAAAAATGGTCTTGTCCAAACGTAACCATATGTCAAATCTGATCTCATGCCGTGCCTGTAATCAGCCCGTTTCACGCGCAGCTGAATTTTGTCCTCATTGCGGCGAAACCGAGCCGAACCAAACTGTGTTTAGGGTCCAGTCGATATTTACGACCATCGTCTGTTTAATTGCAATAATGGTTATCCTTTACCAATGCGTTTCATGACAGCAAAATGAAATTAGAAACAATGACATTTCGGCGTTTTTATTAACACACAACAATTGCCTAGTTATGCGATTATAGTACCTTTGCGCCCCCTTTCGCAAAACATCCCACCATGACCGCTACCAATCAACTCGGACAAGCTCCCATCAGGACCTTGTTTTTTCAAAACTATGGCCCGGCGATAATTAGCCTGCTGTCTTCGATCATTCACCAGGTTATTAATGGAATTATACTTGGACAACAAATCGGAAAAGACGGTCTTGCAGCGGTTGGATTATATGGACCTGTCGTGATCGTCTTGGTAGCATTGAGCTTGCCTATTATGATAGGCGGCGGAGTACTGATCGGAAAAAGTATTGGAGCCGGGGACTTTGAAAAAGTACAGGAGGTCTTTCAATTCGCTACTACGCTGGTAGTTTTGATTGGAGGCTGCGTAGCTGTCAGTGCACCGTTCATAGCAACTCCGCTTTCTCGGTTCCTGGCCGGAGCAGCCAACGTTTCATTGGCAGACAAAACGGCCGAGTATGCCTTTTGGCAATTGCTGGGTCTTCCTTTTTTCTTCCTGGGAATGATTTGGGGTAATTTCGTTCGTGCAAACGGAGCACCAAAGGTGTCGCGAAATGCGTCGATTTTGGCTGCCGGAATCAATATTCTACTGGATCTGATACTGATTATTGGTTGCGGCCTGGGCGTAAAAGGAGCATCGATCGCAACATCAGTAGCGTTAGCCGCAGGCGCAGCATATCTTTTCGTGTATATTTTTAAAGGCAACACGCATCTTAATTTTTTTTCATTTCGTTTCACCTTAAAACTTTCACAATGGAAGGAGTACTTCAAAATAGGTCTGCCGTCGTTCGCATCTGAAATCGCATTCTCATCTGGCTTGCTTCTTATCAACCAATCGTTGATCCATTACGGCGCCACAGCCGTGGCCGCTTTTGGGCTGGTCAATTACCTTAGTTTTCTGCTCATTCGCCCCTTTACCGCCGCGATGATCGCCGCGCTTCCTATCATGTCATTCAACATAGGTGCAAAACAGCCAGAACGTGTATTAGAAACTTTACGTTTTTCGCTGGTTTTTACGCTATTGTTGGGAATTATCGTGACATTGATCGGCTTGTTTCTGTCCGACCCGCTAATTGTATTATTTTCTGGGGACCAAAATATGGCCTATCGGAAAATTGCGAGCCAAGCAATGGGCTTGTACTTCCTGCTGTTTTTAGCGGTTGGGCCGAACTATTTGCTGGCTGCCTTTCTACAAAGCACAGGTAAGACAACCCCGGCCCTTTTTGTAAACTTGTTAAAAGGGCTTTTGCTAGTTGCGCCGGCGCTTATGATTCTTCCGGACTATTTTGGCCTACCAGGCATCTGGCTATCCCGTTCTTTGGCCGAAATACTGACGTTGCTCCTTTTTGCGGCCTATACAATGTATTACAATGATCGATACTATGCGGCTGGTGCCATCACGCCTGATAGTTAGTCACACATGGTACGTCCATGCCAAATCCATGTCCATGCAAGCCGTTTCCAGTTCTTCAACGGCTTGCCATTATTATTCAACCATCGTTTTGCATTATAATGTCGGTAAACCTAATGGTGTAGGAATCCAGTAGGGGGATATTGCGAGCATAGGGTTACACTGTACCTTCGCATGTAAATTTCGAACAATGCGCAATACCAAATGTGGCATTGGAAGCCCCCAAAAGGAGTGGCTGTGAAACTTTTAATGAAAACATATCCAACATATTAATCACATGAGTACAATCGAAAAGGCTTCCGCACCGGCAGTGCCGATTTCAAAAGCATTGGTGTCCAACGGGTTTTTGTTCATTTCGGGTCAGATCGGCTCTGCTGGCGGGCAGTTGGTGAGTACCTCTTTCGAGGACGAGGTAAGGCAAGTGTTTGCGAATATCGAGACAATACTTAACGAGCACGGGCTGACTTTCGGCCACATTGTCAGTGTTACCGTGTATTTGACGGATATGAGGTATTTCGACCAGCTCAACGCAGTGTACCAAACTTATTTTGTTGACCGCTATCCGACCCGTACATGCCTGGCCGTGGCAGGTTTGCCCAAACAAGCGCGTGTTGAGTTGACCACAATTGCTAGTTTAGAGCTAAAAACGAGCTAGTAGGCACCGGATGTAGTAGATAACGTGGTTGCTGACGCGCTCAGTAACCACGAACCGGATAAGGAGGCCTGTTTGATAAGTACTTAGGAATTTTGTAATGCTTGACGGATCGAGCAGGAAATCGTTTTGTAGCAGATTTTCGACAAATAATGGCTGGTTATCACTACATGGCCTTTTTTTCTGTTTTGTACCTTGCGGGTGGATAATTTACTGTATATCCGTTTTTTGTTTTGCGAGTGAAACTGGAAATTTTACCCTCTTGGCCCAATTCTGGCTTTTTCGAGTCAACAAGGCCCGGTCTTAAACTGTTTCTTCGTCTTTCCCAAGAATCAAGGTTATGAAAAGAATAATAGTCGCTGATGATCACCATGTCGTCCGCTTTGGATTAGCCATGATGCTTGTGGAACTCTTCCCCGATTGTATCATCGATGAAGCCTGGGATACAGAAAGTGTAATGGCCCTGATGAAGAAAAACACCTACACGTTGGTGTTGCTGGATTTGGTTATGCCTAATACAGATCCCACTATTTTGATGTACCACATCAAGAATTTTCATCCCAAAACCAAGGTGCTGGTTTTGTCAATGAATGAAGAAACGCTTTACGGTGCCCGTTTTATTCAACTGGGTGCTCACGGTTATCTGAAAAAGGATGCACCGAAGGATGAAATTGGAAAGGCAATCCATATCATTCTGGCGGGCAAGAAATATGTAAGCCAGAAACTGGCGGACATCTTGTTACAAAACTCTTTGGAGGGGAAATCGAACCGTCCTTTTGACAGACTGAGTACAAGGGAATTTCAGGTAGCCATGTACCTCGTGCAAGGCCACACCCAAGTGCAAATCGGCGACCTGATGAAGCTCAAATACGGCACAGTAAACACGCTAAAACAGCGTCTCTATGAAAAGCTGAACATAGAAAGCCATAACGAACTTGCCGAACTTGCTTTCATTTACGGGGTTTGATAGCCCTTCTTCATTTGAAGACCAGCCGGCTGCAATGCAATCCCGCTGACGACGACGACGGTACCCTTGTTCTCCTGACTATCTATTGCCAAATGCATACCCAAGCGAGTGACAAAATCAATAATGAACTGGTACCCCATTCTATTCCCAGACTCAAAATCTAGGGTTTCCCCGGAGTGTCGGATCAGGTTATTTATCTTTCCCAATGTTTCGGGTGTCATTCCCTTGCCCGTATCCGACACACGAACTGAGCAGGTGTTGTCACTATCCCTATAACAATGCACGCTTATAACGCCCTGATGGGTATGCTTACGGGCATTTTCTACAAGGTTGCGTAATATTGCCTTCAGCAGCTCCCTGTTGGTATATAGCTCGTAATTCTCTTCAGTTGTAAATTCAAAGGTATTACGCTGATGCTCCAATATCTCTTTGAAAAAAAGATCGAGTTCGCCGACGAGCGAAGTAAAAGAAAAGGTTGTTTTCTTTAAATTAAATCTTTCGTCCTGTACCCGTGCCCATAGACTTAACTCATCGACAAAGGCATAAATTTCCCGGCTGGCGCTTTTCATTTCCCTGCTTATTAAACCTGCCTTCTCGTGTTGATTGGACATGACGGCTTCATAATTGGTATCGGACAGGTACCCGAGAAAATGCAATGGTGATTGGAGGTCATGCCCTACCATCATCAGCATTTTTTCTTTGAGCCGGTTCGCGTTGTTAAGATGGAAAGTGCGGTTTGCCACTTCCTGTTCCAGTTGTTTGTTTTGCTTCAAAAGGTACGCATACCTTATTTTCACAACCAGATAGATCAGCAAGAGAATCAAAATAATGGCGGCCAGTTTAAAATAAATGGTCTGGTAAAAGAACGGTTCGACAAACAAAGAAATGCTTGTCGTGGTGATGTTACCCGGGCCGAATCCCGCAGTTTTCCGGAACTGCAAACCGTATTGTCCGTGCGCGAGGTTATTGAACACCACCTTATTGTCTTCATTCAAGGGATGCCAAATGCTGTCCAGGCCCGTTAGCCTGTATTCAAGATACTGGTTGGCCGGGTTACCGTAAAATGGCGAGGCCGCCTCTACCTCAATGTATTTGAAGTCGGGCCGGAGCTGGATTGAATGGCCGTTCAGATATTGCTGTTTGCCGTCGACCAGCAGTTTATCGACAAATATTTTGCTGGTCGGAAGTAATTCCTTGATTGCGTCCGGATAAAATTGCACCAGCCCATCGATGGAAGGGAAAGAAAATTTACCATTGCCTAATACGACAGCGTAAGGGGTGCAGTTTCCATTGAATTCATTGGTATTAAAACCCGATTCCTGTTTGAAACACTGGTAATATACGTCGGAGGTCTTCCCAGCTACAAAAAGGTCTAGGTCTGCTTTTCTGCATCGGAAAAGGCCGTTGTTTGTACTCATCCAGATAAACCCGCTATGGTCCTCCATGAAGGAATGGACATCTTTAAGTGAAGCCTTCCTATCCAAAGGCAGCTTTACAACGCGGCCGCCCTTAATAGCATAGAAACCCTTGCCGGTAGTGCCTGCCCAAAGCACGTTGTTCCGATCCAGGTGCAGGGCTTCAATGTTGTACTGTTCGAGTGTTTTGTAGTGAATTTGCTTTCCTGTCCTGACATTCAGCAGCGCCATCAATTCCCTTCCTGCGATCCAGAAGTGCTCATTATCAACGGGCAAAAAAGTTTGTGCTCCATAATTGATATCGCAATGTTCGGGCAAAGATCGCAGTGAATCGCCATCTACATGTACCAGGCGCCGACCACCGGAAGTCAATACCCATATGCGGCCGTCCGGTGTTTCACGGATGCAACTGCTTCCGCGGCGGTTAAACCGCTGCTTCAACTCACGGAGTTTTTCGTCCATCTCAACCAGCATCACGTCGTAGGTTGTGCTCGACGTCATATACGCTCGGTCGAGCCAGTAATGCCCCCGACTATCTCTGAGCACACCCCGAAACGAACCTACATCGAAAGGGAACCCCAAACGCGATCCACCCGGATAAAGGAGTCCAAAGGCAGTGAGGACGCCGGTTTCGCCATAGGGTACCTGTGGGTAAAAGTTTCCGTATCCATTGCTATGCCGGTAGGCTTCAAATTGCTTGCGGCGCAGAATATACACCCCATGCGTCGCCGTTCCAATCACGTACATATTCAGCCCGGGGTAATGCCGAAAGCACGTGACATCCGAGAAGTCCGCTTCCAGTACCAACCTCGCGTGTAATTCATTTCTCCCTGCCTCAGTTAGCTGGTAAATAGCTTTGTCGGTATGGTAATATAACAGGCCGTCATACTCTAGCAGACCCTGTACCTTCGGCTCATCTTTTGCGGAAGCTGTCAGGTGCGGCGGCAAGCCGGTTATCCTGACAGTTGTTCTATGCTTGTCGGCATCGACGCACGATAATAACCCACGCTTCGCCAGGAAAAAGTATTTCCGGCCCCGAATAGCCCAAAAATTGCCTTGCCGACCTATTACGAGCTCGGGCAGGATCATTGACCAGCGAAGCTTTCCTCCCGACAAGAATGATAGCGAGTGGTCCTGCACAGAAAGAAACTCGGTCTGCAACCGGGTGATCCTTCCCAAAAAGGCTTTATCTGAAATTTGCCGCATCAAGCCTCTGCTGTCGAATGTCAGAAAGGCCCCGTCCCGGAAACAGAGTACCCCGGCCGTGTCGAGTGACAGGTCTCTGACGCGGTTGGATTTCATCAGCGGATAGTGATCGGCATCGAATAGTTTAAACCGCTGCCCGTCAAAACGCACCAGCCCGGCTTCCGTGCCGATCCACAGGAACCCGTCCTTATCCAATTCCAATCCTTTAGCGCTGTTTTGCGGCAACCCGTTTTGGCTGGTATAATGGGTGATATAATAGTCGGATGGCGCAGCCGTTCCCCTCCACGGTGTTATCAGAACTACAATCCATAGCAGCAAATTTATTCTACAAGCAAGATAGTACATATGTCCTAAAAAAGGTGTCTGTGCGCCGTATGGAGGGCAACGAATGTCAAGATATGACAGTTTTGTAGTGATGTCAATACAAACTTATACTATGTGTCAATACAAAACAACTGATGCATTATTACACAGAGTCCTGATATTATAATACAAACTACTTATAGTGGAGCAGCCATCTTTGTAAATCGCCAATTCTGGCTAAACCAAACAAGTTTTTCTATGAAAAAGTACTACGTTTTGCTTGTAGGTGCTATGGTTGCAGCAGCTTTTCAAACACGCGCCCAGACCAAGATAGGGGGCTCCGGAGCTCCGGATAACAGTGCCATGCTGGAAGTAACCGGCGGCACGGGCAATAATAAAGGTATACTGGCACCGCGACTGACAACTGCCCAGCGAGATGCGATAGCGAGCCCCGCAACCGGTTTAATGATCTACAATACTTCCACAAATCAGTTGCAGATAAACACAGGCACGCCAGCCGCGCCTATATGGTCGGTATCCAGCGGTGGCAATGCATGGAATCTCACCGGTAATGCCGACAGTAACCCTAATATTAATTATATAGGTACTGCCGACGGACAACCCCTGATATTCCGTACCAGTGCAACAGAACGCATGCGTATGAAGAGTACGGGTGAGATTGGTATTGGTACCAATAATCCGCAACAAATACTTCATGTACAGGGCGTGGCAAGAGTAACTGGAAGTTCCGGAACATCTACCGCAATCATGGGACGTGATGGTTTTGGTGATATCGGCAATGTGAGCGTAGGTGCAGGTCTGAACCTTGCCGGTGGTGTATTGTCCGCAACGTCTGGCTCCCCCGGCTGGGGACTTACCGGTAATGCCGGTACTAACCCGGCAACCAACTATATCGGCACTACCGACGCACAACCCCTGATTCTTCGCACGAGTGCTGCCGAGCGTATGCGGATCACCAATACAGGTAATGTAGGTATTAACAATCCCACACCCCGTGCGCCACTTTCCTTTGCATCTGCACAAGGCCCGAAGATCAGGTTTTATGATAATGGCAGCGATACCGAAACCTTTGGTATCGGCCTTGGCAACGCGACCCTGAATTATCATATCGACAGAAATGTTAACGCCGTTCATCGGTTTATCTCGGGCGGCAGCAATGGCGATGGTACGGAACTGATGCGAATCCAGAGCAATGGCCGTGTGGGTATTGGCACCAACGCACCGCAACAAACGTTTCATGTGGAAGGTACGGCGAGGGTAACCGGAAGCAACGGAACACCCACTGCCATCACGGGTCGCAATGCTACGGGCGATATCGGCAATGTGAGCGTAGGTACAGGTTTGAACCTTGCCGCTGGTGTATTGTCTGCAACACCGGCCACACCAGGTTGGGAACTTGCCGGTAATACAGGCAGTAACCCTAATATTAATTATATAGGTACAGCCGACGGACAACCCCTGATATTCCGTACCAGTGCAACAGAACGCATGCGTATGAAGAGTACGGGTGAGATTGGTATTGGTACCAATAATCCGCAACAAATACTTCATGTACAGGGCGTGGCAAGAGTAACTGGAAGTTCCGGAACATCTACCACAATCATGGGACGTGATGGTTTTGGTGATATCGGCAATGTGAGCGTAGGTGCAGGTCTGAACCTTGCCGGTGGTGTATTGTCCGCAACATCGGCCACATCAGGTTGGGGACTTACCGGTAATGCCGGTACTAACCCGGCAACCAACTATATCGGCACTACCGACGCACAACCCCTGATTCTTCGCACGAGTGCTGCCGAGCGTATGCGGATCACCAATACAGGTAATGTAGGTATTAACAATGCCACACCCCGCGCGCCACTTTCCTTTGCATCTGCACAAGGCCCGAAGATCAGGTTTTATGATGATGGCAGCGATACCGAAACCTTTGGTATCGGCCTTGGCAACGCGACCCTGAATTATCATATCGACAGAAATGTTAACTCCGTTCATCGGTTTATGGCGGGCGGCAGCAATGACGATGGTACGGAACTGATGCGCATCCAGAGCAATGGCCGTGTGGGTATTGGCACCAACGCACCGCAACAAACGCTTCATGTGGAAGGTACGGCGAGGGTAACCGGAAGCAACGGAACGCCGACCGCCATTACGGGTCGTGATGCCAGCGGTAACATAGGAAATATCACTTTGGGCGCAAACCTCTCGCTGACGGGCGGTGTACTGTCTGCGTCGGGTGGTGGCGGTACAACCGGTTGGGGACTTACCGGTAATGCCGGTACAAACCCCGCAACCAATTATATAGGTACTACCGACGCGCAAGATCTGGCACTCCGGACAAGTGCTATAGAGCAAATGAGGGTGACAGCCGCCGGAAATGTCGGCATTGGTACCAATGCGCCTACTGCGAAGCTTGATATTACCAACGGTGATATTGCCCTTAAACAGACATTCGTGTTGCGTTGGGGAGGGGAAACTGATGAACGGATTTACGCTGACAGAGATTTGGGGTATCCGGGCGCCAACCTGTTCATGGAATCCCGGGAAAACATGGTTTTCACCATCGACCGCAACAATACGGCATCGACCAGTAACACAGTAGGATTTATCTGGAGTACCAATAGCAGTTGGAAAGAGGGTATACCTCAGGAGCTTATGCGCTTGACCGATGCCGGTAATTTGGGTGTAGGTGTTGTGACCCCTGCTTATAAACTGGATGTGGCCGGCGACATCAATGCTTCCGCCTCCGTGCGGGCCAATGGCGTAGTGCTCACCTCCGACGCACGCCTGAAACGCAATATCAGCCATACGAAACACGGCCTTTCTACCGTAATGGCCCTGAATCCTGTTCAGTATGAGAAGAAAAACAGCATAAAGGACACCAAATATGATCGTCACGAAATCGGTTTCATTGCCCAGGAGGTAGCAAAAGTATTGCCTTCCCTGGTAACTGAAGGAAAGGACGCAGACAAAACGCTGGGCGTTTCGTATACAGAACTGATACCGGTATTGACCAAAGCAATACAAGAACAACAGGCACAAATCGAGTCGCTGAAAGCAGAAAATCAGGAATTAAAAGGCAATCAGGCTGTTACCGCTCAATTGGTGGAGCGTGTGAAACAAATGGAACAAATGATGGGGATTAAAAAGGGGCAGGAGATGTCGAAAGCTGTCAGCAAATAAGGCTTAACGCCTATCCATTCATTTAAAAACAGCGAATATGAAACGACTCTTAATTTTAACGCTGATCGCCGCTGTTGCAGTCCCGGCCTCTGGGCAAAACACGACCTACGGTGGTGCTAACGCCCCTTTCAACGTGGACGGAGGCTATTTCAGCGACTACTCGCCCAGCGGTACCATCGTGCTGCCCGACGGGTTGGTAACATTGGCCAACGGTGCGACTTACGAACACGGTAACAATCTGCTGCAAAATAATGGCAGCTGGACTTCGACCGGAAGCCTCGATCTCTTTGCCTTCAATGGGCCCAATACCATCAGCGGTAGCACCGCGCCTGCCTTTTTTAATGCACAATTCAACATCGGTGCGGCTAATGTAATGGCCATTACCAATATCCAGGGGGTCAATATCGCAGGGCAGCTCGCATTCAATAACGGTATCACGACCACCGCACGCAATACGCACACAGCCAGTTCGCTCCGTTTTAGTGACGGGGCGAGCTATACCGGCGGAAATACAGACGTTCAACATGTGAATGGCTACGTGACCAAAATCGGTAACGACGCATTCGTATTTCCAGTCGGCAGTAGCGCCGACCTACGGACACTTTCGATTTCGGCTCCCGCCGCCGCCGCCACGCTCAGTACGGCCTGGTTCGTAGGTAGTCCCGGCACGGTAACAGACCCTTCCGATGGGAGCACGCATAGCCTGGCAGCCGTTGCCGTTCCTGTTAAAACGGTAAGTCCGGCAGGTTTTTGGGACTGGATTAATTCGGCGGGAAGTGACGACAATATCACCGTAGCTGTTTCCATTCCCGATATGGCCAGCTTTGCCACCACAGCCAATCTTCGGCTCGTCGGTTGGAACGGCACGCAGTGGATGGACCTGAGCGGCGGCGCTAATGCAAGTGGGAATACCGAGAACAGCACGCTTACCGGCGTCATCCCTGCGGGGGTGGCGATCAGCGCCATTGCCCTGGGAAGTGTGGAATTGCCTCTTCCCGTCACGCTGGTTAGTTTCACGGGCAGGGCAGTTGAAAACACGAGCGTGCTGCAATGGGCAACGACCGAAGAAGTCAATGCATCGCATTTCGAGATACAGCGCAGCAACGACGCGAAAAGCTTTGAATCCATCGGGGTAGTAAATGCAAAAGGTGAAAGTAAAGTGCTTGTCAATTACCTTTTTACAGACAAAACACCTTTACCCGGTATCAACTATTACCGCCTGAAACAGATCGACCAGGATGGCTCCCATGCCTTTTCAAAGACCATTTCCATTGCGTTTGACATAGATGCCAAAATACTTGTTTACCCGAATCCAGTAACCGATTTTCTTCGGGTAGAATCAAGTAAAACGCCAGGCTCTCTTGAAATTTTCAACCTCAGCGGTCTCAGATTACAAACGAGGGATCAGGTGCGAAATGGCCGATCGGAGATAGTGCCCGGGCCAGCCTCGGTTGTAGTTGACCTGCGCAGTTACCCGATTGGTATTTACATTTTGAAAGTTGATGGACAAACATTCAAGATCATAAAAAAATAAGCCCATAAAACGCTACATCATACCGGAGGCTACATTCACAATAGCCCCTGGTATGATATAGCGTTAGCGTGGCTAACCGGTAGGGTTTCGATTGTGGCAATCCCCTCAGACTCCTTACCGGGTTTGCCAAAGTAGCGTTAATGGCCTGGTAGCTAACTGTTAACAGGGTGGTTCCTCGTAATAGAATTTTTTGGCATACTCCGTATCGGTAAATTGATAATCGAATGGATAGGCAGGATTGTATTTGTCGAAAACCGGTCGGATTTTTTGGATAGCTGTGTTTTGTTAAAACCGCTTCTTAACATATACAAATCTTAAGGTTCTCTCAACTCCATTGCTGTCGGTGGTTTTGACAACTGCTGGTAGGGCGTTATTTGCTTCAAAAACCTGCGTTACATGATTTATATGAGTTGAAAAGCCAGAAAAAGTCAAATCATTATTTGATATCGAATAGGTTGCATACGACTCCAACGTCGGCATATTTTTCGATTCAGATGCCAAGACACTTTCGGAACTTGCTTTGGAGAAATCATCAGTTATTAGGAGGTAGAAGTGTTCACCAAGCGTTTGATATGGATTGTAATGCGAATCACCATAGGCAAATGTATCGATAGGTTGATAGGAGCTTGTCTTGAGCGGAAACGTGCATTTTACTAAGTTTCTGTTCGAATACTGATAGGAGATGGTATCTGAATCTGAATACCTAGGGACTCCCGCGATTACAAACCCACCCTGGCGTTTGACGATCGTTCCGTTTTCTAATGTATACTTTCTGCAACGTCCATAAGATCCCGATTTACTAATGACTTCAATCGTGTCTTTTCGATAAAAGTAACTGGTATAATATGTCGCACTAATGGCGTTATTAACGATTTGGCGACAAGAGGCTAAGTTTCCATTTGAATCATATGAGAGGGAATCACACGTAGTAAGCCCAGTAGTAAAATTAACTAGTTGATTTTTAATGTTGTAATCAGCATAGAGCACCGTATCATTATCAGCTACTACGCGTGACAGCAGATAATCCGTATCGCTCGGAGGGGAGGGATTGCTAAGGATTTCGTTTTTACATGCTAATAACGTAAGGCAATATGCCATAAATGCGAGTAAACGTAGGGAGGCAGTCATTTGGAAAATTTTAATAATCGACAACAACTTTCGGATTAAAGCATATTCTTCTTGCGCCAACATATCCACTTCTGGATTAGTTGCCGTATTTCATTGATTTTCGGGGCGGGACCTTTGGGGCTCACCGCGAAAACCGGAGCTTAAAGGGTGCATACATAAAACTCTAACCGATTGATTACTTCTTTACCACTACCGCATTCAAATGAAAAGAGTTTCCACCATTTGGATATATAACAAACCAAAAAGGTGACTGCCCCGGGCATGGAGGTACCGAAAATATCTGGAGCGGTTACACTCAATATGAAGAGAGAGAAGTCATCATAACCTTTAAAAGGCTACATTTGCGTCATAAACAATTTGACTATTATGGCTGACTTTCCCCCTTGCCCACACTGCAAATCTACTTATACGTATGAAATGGATGCTCTGCTGGTATGCCCTGAGTGCGGACATGAGTGGAATTCTGACGAAAGCAATGTGGCCGAGGATTACTTTGTTGTAAAAGATAGCAACGGCAATATCCTTCAAAACGGCGATAGCGTTGTAACTATCAAAAACCTACCGGTAAAAGGTACTTCCCAAAGTGTTAAAGCCGGTACCAAAGTGAGAAATATCCGCCTGGTAGATGGCGACCACAATATCGACTGTAAGATAGAGGGCTTTGGAGCTATGGCTCTTAAGTCAGAATTTGTAAAGAAAGCCTAGGAGTTGCACGTATCTACACGGTGGATTTATTGTCGGGGTTCAGATCATGTTTGCTTTAACGAATTTAATCAGGCAAACCCTGGGTCAATTGCAACGATCGTGACCCTGGATTACTTCATAAAGCTCTACTTGTTGACTTGCTGTGCCCGTTGACCAGTGTGGCAGTCGCCTACGATGGTAATCCTTGTCAAGGCGTCCGTTGCGTATTTCAATTGTATGAAGCAAAATTTAACTGACGTCTCCCTCGATCCGCTGCTACGGTATTTTAACGGGCTCATACCTTTGGACGAGACTGAGAAGGGGCTTGTGGAAAGCACCTTTCACCCGCGTCTTTATCGTCGCAGGCAATATGTACATCAAGACGGCAACATATGTACGCATCTGAACTTTGTCGTGCGCGGTTGTCTTCGTATGTATAAGGTCGACGATCGGGGAACGACCCGCATTGTACAATTTGCCCCGGAAAACAGATGGATAAACGACCTTGGCAGTTTCCATAGTAAAAAAGCGTCTACGCTCAACATAGATGCCCTTGAAGATACCCTCGTTTTACAAATCAGTTATGAGGACCTTATCAGCCTTTATACCCGTGCGCCAAAATTTGACCGCATTTTCCGGGTGTTGATCGAAGATAGTTTTGTCAATTTGCAGCAGCGGTTCCTGGAAACTATCAGTTCGATTGCCGAAGACAGGTATCTCTCTTTTTTAGAGGTTTACCCGGAATTGTCCAATCGACTCCCCCAGACTCAAATCGCTTCCTACCTGGGCATAACTCCTGAGTTTTTGAGCCGTCTGCGTAACAAGCGGGGAGCAAAATCTTAAACTAGATCAATACTATTTCTTAACGTAGTTCATTGGCAGCAAAAGCTTAGTCATAGACCTTTGCATTATCAAAACAAAACAGGAAAACTGCCGTTAGGCCGAATCCTGAGCCGGATAGCGGCAGCGATGATACGTTAGCTCGTTGGCGATTTACCTCTCGCATACACCGGTCCATGGGACACTCGATCTCTAATGGAGCAGTTGTAAACATCATTTCAGACATGGCAAGAGAAGACAAAATGCGATTGATGGACCGATTTTTAACGTTCATCAACACTGCAAACCCGGAGATGGCAAACGAACTGATCCACCCGGAGGCAATATTTTACGTACCGGGCAACCCCGAGCCTATGCGGGGACCGGGTGGGTACATGGCGATTGTAGGCATGATGCGCGACGCATTTCCTGACGTACAATGGAAGATCGATGACTCGGTATTTGATGGCGAAAAAGTGGCTGTACGCTTTACTATGAGCGGGACCCACGAAAATACCTTTTTTGGCATCCCGGCGACAGGCAAGACATTCGAGGTAAAAGCCATGAATTTCTACCGGTTTGAAAACAGGCAGATCGTAGAAGAATATGGCTTGCCTGACATGTTCGGGCTGCTCCGGCAGCTTGGTGCGGCTCCGGGGATTTAACCATATTATTACCTGCTGAGCTAATCGGCCTGTACCAACCTGATTCCGGTAAACCGCCATCGCAAATGAGGATGGAACAAGTTATGGTAGGTAGCACCGCAGTGGTCTTCGGCGGGCACTGTGTTCGCAACAGGGATGAAGTTGCACGCTCTGGCCAATTCCGCGATTCACTTCAAGTGATACTTTTGCGAATTACCTCGGTTTAAAATATCAATCATTGGTGATCACGATCTTGCCGCCGGCACTGTTGCTGTCCATCAGCCGGTGTGCCTCTACGATCCCTTCAAGCCCGAATACGCGTCCGACCGGTAGTTGGATGGCACCGGCCGCCACGTCTGAGATAAATAACTGCAGTGCGCCGCTATCCAGGCGAAACTGGCCACTATCATAGACCGTCAGGCCAACGGTTGAAGGAATGAAGTCCATAGGTGCAAAATCCTTAACCGACCATGTCTCCGATAGCATCCCGGTCATGCAAACCAATCCGCCTGGCCTGGCGCAGGCCAGTGAGTCTTTCAGGGTGTTTGTGCCAATGAGTTCAAGGACTTTATCCGCTGCACCAATGCCTTTTATTTTAGTTTGCAGATTCCCGTCATCAACAAGTACGTAATCCGCATTTCTGTCACGCAAAAACGAGTCCTTCTCCGGGTTCCGGGTGGTGGCAATGACAGTTAGGCCGGCTTGCTTAGCGATCTGGATGGCCAGCAGACCGACGGACGAAGTAGCGCCGCGTACCAACAGGCTTTCTCCGGCTCTGATACCCAGCGCCAGATAAAGTGAGCCATAGGCTGTCTGGAACATTTCCGGTATCGCCCCAAGGACATGCCAGGGCAAGTCGCTTGTAAATGGACAGGTAATGGCTTTGGGAAGCACCGTGTATTCTGCGTAGCTGCCATCAAAATCTCTTCCCATACCACCCATGCAAGCCGCAACACGCTGCCCCGGCGACCACTGACCGGAGGGGTCGCAGACAACCTCTCCAACGCATTCGATGCCTAATATGCGGGGAAAAACCACATCGGGTGAAAACCCTTTGCGTGTCATCAGTTCCGAACGGTTAAGCCCAAACGCGCGTACACGTACCAACACCTGCCCATCTTCCGGCGTAGGGATTTCACGCTCCCTGAGTATCAACCGTTCTGGCCCACCTGCCTCGTAAATAATAGCTGCTTTCATCGATTTCATAATCTTGTTGGCCTTTACAAACCTTTGATGCCAAAGCTGTTGAACATGTAAGTCACGATTTTCTAATTGCCGGATTGCTTTTTAAATACAAAAAAGTCGCGGTCTTCCAAAACCTGGAACGATAGTCGTCGGTCTCCGGAACAACGGATTTATCTACAGTGCAAAGGTCAAACATTGCCGCGAGGTGAACCCTTAACCTATCATAAGAAATATCCTTGATCTAGTTTAAGTACCACGCGCAGATAGTGCATGTTGCCGGGGATTATAAATTTGACCAGCTTCGTGATCGAAATAACGTTCGAGAATCGCTGGAACTCCTGACAACAAACCTGTGTCTTCGGCATATTGGTAGGTGTTCTCACCTCACGCCCGGCGGATAGGTATTTGCCGCAGCGTAGGCTTCGACGTTAATGTTTGGCAACTCGGGCGATCGTCTTTTATATCGGCCGTTTAGTGAGATGACCGCATTAAATGCCTTTTGCCAATAAAGCAGATTCATTTTAGATTTCAGACGGCTATCAGTACACAGGTAATATGAGCGCTTGGGGAACAGGAATATCATCTAATGACACTTACGCAGACATTCACGGAGAATTTTTCGACCTGTATAACAAAGGAGTTGATGTAGCCGAAATTTCAAAAAGATTGATTGCTGGCAACCAAGAAATGATTGATGATCGCGATGACTGTCATAACTTTTGGTTTACGTTAGCGAAAGCTCAGTGGGAGTGCAAGCAACTAGACAAAGAACTATTTGAAAGAGTAAAAACAATCATTGATACAGGTGCCGATCTTGAAGTCTGGCGACAGCTGGGATCCGATGAAAAGCATGTAAAAAAGCGAAAGAATGCTCTTGATAAATTCCTGGGTGAATTACAATCAGAAAGGCCAAAAGCAAAGTCACGGAGGAAAAGGATAATTCCTCAATCTGTTTATGAGAAAGGTGACTGTCTGACATTCAGACTTGAAAACGGGAATTACGGTGGCGCAGTTGTCTTAGAAGCAATTAACGATAGTGAACACGGGTATCACTTAATTGCAGTAACAAGAATAAACCAACCAGTTAAACCGGAAAAAATAGATTTTGAGAATTCTGAGGTACTTATAGTTAATTATGCCAATTGGGCCGATAAACCTCTCGTGCAATGGTATCTGCCTCTTCGACACAAGCAGATTGCACATTTGATAGAGAAGGTTGAAAACATCGAAGTGCAGATAAAGTATGATATGAACAACACTATGTACGGTGCTGTGTCTGACTTCGATGTCTGGATAATACAGATCATTAATCAGCAGCTAGAATCAGAAAAGACAAAACATCGCTCAATGATAACTCAGACTATTAAAGAACTGTCAAAGAAGAGCAGATGGAAATTTTGGTAAACTAGATTCAAGGTAAATTAAGACAAGTTGGAGTTCTTCCGGCACCTTTAGAACTTGCGCATCACGAATTATGAGCGTCTCGCAAAACGCTCCGAAGTCGCTGGCGGGAGCCGCCTGGCTTATTGACTTCAACTTCTACGTAACCCCATGTTCAAATTGTAAAATAAACTTGCTTTTTAGTAAAGCTAACTTTACATTTGATAAACTTCAATTTCGTGACTCATGAGACAGCAGGATTGGTTATTCCCACATGTATTTAGAAAAGCCGGCTGGTTGATCGTGGCCGTATTGTCCATCTTCTTTCTGGTGTTACGCAGTAATGCTGGTCAAGAATACTTTGACAGCTATCGAAACGGGCGTGACTATCCGTTGAGTTGGGCTGACTATACAGATATCATTGTCAATGTATTTATAATCGGATTTGCCATTGGGCTAATCTTGATTGCATTCTCAAGAGAGAAGCACGAGGACGAAATGATCCAAAAACTCAGATTGCAAGCTTTACAGTGGAGTGTTTACGCCAATTATATCGTGCTGATTCTTTGCTCTTTACTGTTTTACTGGACCGATTTTTTTAATGTATTGGTTCTCAATATGTACACCGTCTTGTTGGCTTTTATAATAGTCTTTCGCTGGACCTTGCACCAGATGAACAAAGAGTCATTATCATGAAGAACCGACTTAAGGTTGCACGTGCAGAACACAACATATCGCAGGCTGAATTAGCGGAAAAGGTTGGAGTAAGCAGGCAAACCATCAATTCGATAGAAGTTGGCAGATACACTCCTTCGGCGGTATTGGCATTGAAAATAGCAAGGGCATTCGGAAAAATGGCCGAAGAAATATTTCAGCTGGAAGATTCAGACTAGTTATCGCCGAAACCCCAGAACATTGAAACCCGGCACATGGCCGAGATCGATCGTCCCTATTGCTAGATTATTTCACCTATTTTATAAAAATCATAATTATATCAATCTATTTTGTTCAAACTCGAAATTAATAGACTGTCGATGCGGAAAACCTTGAAATTTTTATGAATATGTGGCTAAATTGGGGAGAAGATATTTGGTGGGATCAACGATTTATTTAAAAATGGACGCGCTCGATGAAACTTTTCTGCTGAGAGACATTGCTTTGGGAGACAGCAAGGCTTTCGATGAGGTATACCATCGCTACTACGGCGAGATACGCCGCTATGTGCTCAAATTCGTCAAATCGGCCGACCACACTGAGGATCTTTGCCAGGAAATCTTCCTGAAAGTGTGGGAAAAACGCGAAACGCTACCCAACCTGCATTCGTTCCGCGCCTACCTTTTCACGGTTTCCAAAAACCGGGTCCTCGATTTCCTTCGTCACGCTGCTACCGAGCGTTCCGTGCGGGAGGAGGTCATCAGCGCTTCGCTGCAACACGCGAGCCATGTCGAGGAAGCGCTGCAATCGGAAGAATATCAGCATTATCTGCAAAAGGTGCTTCGCGAACTTTCCCCACGCGACCAGGAGGTTTTCCGCCTGTGCCGCGAAATGGAGCATACCTACGACGAAGCCGCCGAAGTACTCGGCATCTCCCGCAACGCCATTAAAAAACACATGGTAAAGGCCATCAAGTACATCAAATATTCTGCCTGCAAGAGCTTTGGACTGTCGTTCAATTCGTTGGTTTTGTGTGGGTTAGTGATTTGGTGAGTAT
This sequence comes from Dyadobacter sp. 22481, assembly GCF_052044875.1. Taxonomy (NCBI): domain Bacteria; kingdom Pseudomonadati; phylum Bacteroidota; class Cytophagia; order Cytophagales; family Spirosomataceae; genus Dyadobacter; species Dyadobacter sp. 22481. The sequence goes on along the minus strand of NZ_JBQENV010000001.1, from coordinate 1,955,864 downwards.
TAAAATTACGATTCTCACAAAAAAATTACATAGGTGGGTACCCTGTTGCCCGTCTCGCCCGTCTTCATCATAAATAGCCGGAAAAATGGAAGAAAAGCAATTCCAGGAAATACTCGTAAAGCGTTACCTGGCTAATGCATTGAGCAAAGAGGAGCTGGACGTTTTCTTTCGATTCCTCGGCGAAGGCAAACTGGATGCGGAACTTCACCGACAGCTCGACGAAGAAAGTGGTTTAGAAAAACGGCCGGTTCAACCGCTCCGCAGCGGGCGATGGACGGTCCTTTCCCCGACATTCCGCATTGCCGCGTCGGTATTGCTGGTAATAGGCATGGCATACTTCGCCTGGAAACATAATACCTTCCAGTTGTTTGCAAACACGGTTTCGGTGGCGACGGGCAAGGGTGAACGAAAAGAAATAAAACTTCCCGATGGCTCGGTGGTGTGGCTCAATGAATCTAGCAGTATGGAATATCCGGCCCATTTCGAGGCCCACACGCGGAAAGTGACGCTGCTCGACGGCGAGGCGTATTTCGATATAAAAAGAGACGAATCAAAGCCGTTTTTCGTGGAAGCCTCAGGCACCACAACGCGCGTGTTGGGCACCGCATTCAACATCCGATCGTACCATTTTTTGAAAAGTATATTGGTAACCGTTACTCGCGGGAAGGTAGAAGTGCAGAAAGCCGAAGGCGGGCCTGACAAGAAGGTACTTTTGCCCAACGAACAGGTGTGCTATGATGTGAGGACCCGCCAGATCCGGAAAGTGAATGTCAACAGCGTCAACGCGGTGGCGTGGAAGGAAGGCAAGCTATTGTTCGATAATGAGAGCTTCGCCAACGTGATTGCTATTCTTGAAAATAAATTTGATGTAAAGATCCAGGCGGAAGGATCGATACGGGAATATCATATGTCTGCCGAATTTGCCTCAACCGACTCCCTCCCTCGCATACTCGATCTACTATCCCTCGCCAACAACCTCGAATACCGCATTGAAAACAACCTGATAACGCTTGTCCCCAAAAAAAGACCCATTTGAACCGGGCGCCTATGTAACGAACGATCGCCCTTCGACGTAAAAAATCCGGCAAGCCGAAGCCCGCCGGACTATGTGATAGTGAAAATCAGAACGTAACGCCAATCACTGACTGATCTTGCTATCCGGAAGCTGGAATTAATGTTTCACGATTATCCCAACTCATTCAAAGGTATGAAAAATTGTACCAGAAGTTTACTGTCCATACACAAATGGACACGCCTGACCGCGCTCTCCCTGTTTTGCGCGCTGCTGGTGACGATGCCTTCCGCCCGAGCGGAAAGAGACGTCAAGCAGAGCCTTCAGGAAGTAACGATCGACCTGACCCTACACGACAGGAGCCTGAAAGAGGCATTCAACCTGATTAAGAAAAAGACCGGCTTCAAATTTGTGTACAATGAGGAACTCGTGGCTCCTTACCGGGTCAATATCGCGGTGAGCCACAAGCCGGTGGACGCGGTGCTCGAGGAGCTGCTCGGCCCGACCCGCCTCGATTACCGGGAGCAGCGGGGCACAGTGGTAATCGTTGAAAAAGAGGCGAAAACCACCGGCCAGATCCAGAAAACGGAAATCCTGCTCGCGTCGCTCGTACGCCCCGCGGATCGCGAAATAGCTGGCGTAGTGACTGACAACGACAATGGCGAGGCATTACCGGGCGTGGCGGTGCTCGTGAAAGGCACTTCCACCGGCACTATCACCGACATGAATGGCAAGTACACGATCAAGGTGTCGGACTCGGGTGCGCCTGTGCTCGTGTTCTCGTACGTGGGCTACGTGGCGCAAGAGGTGGCGGTAGGCAGCCAGTCGGCGGTCAGTATCAAGCTGGCGAGTAGTACCAAGCAGTTGAACGAGCTAATGGTCGTGGGGTACGGCACGCAATCCAAGGAGGAGTTTACCGGCTCGGCGGCGCGGGTGACGGGGGATAAATTGAAGGATATGCCGGTGCAGAGTTTCGACCAGGGACTGGCTGGCCGCGCTACGGGCGTGAGCATCGGTCAGCCCAACGGCGTGCTCAACAACCCGCCCGTGATCCGCATCCGGGGTGTTAACTCTATCTCTCTCAGCTCGTTCCCGTTGATCGTTGTGGATGGCATCCCCATTAATACCGGTGACGTTTCGGCCAACACCACGGTAGCCAACAACCCGCTGGGCGACATCAACCCCGCCGATATCGAATCGATCGACGTGCTGAAAGATGCCGCCTCGACTTCCATTTACGGCTCCCGCGCGGCTGCGGGCGTGCTCCTGATCACTACCAAAAGTGGTAAAACCGGCAAGGCAAAAGTAACCTACGAAGGCTGGACTGGTATGACCAAAGCCACGCGACTGCCTAAAATGCTCAACGCGCAGCAGTTTATGGATATTAAGAATGAAGGTGTAATGAATGCCAAAATCCTGGGTGGTAATGCAAACAACGATGCGGTAGCCTCGGCACTTTTCTTCCCGATTATCCAGGAAGATGGCTCCGTTGTGAATACCAACTGGTACGATAAGGTGTACCAGACCGGCGTTTCCCAAAACCACAGCATCAGCGTTTCGGGTGGTTCGGAATCGACGAAATACTACTTTTCTACGAATTACAGCAACCAGAAAGGCATACTGAAAACCAATCAGTTTACCCGCAAGGCGGCCCGTTTCAATATCGACCACAAGCTCAACTCGTGGCTATCATTTTCGGGAAATATCAATTATAACACAAGCCTGAATGCCTCGCCCAATACGGGTTCGCTGAGCGGTAATGCGTTCGGTTTGGTGGGATCGGCCCGGCTTGCCTGGCTTTCGGCACCGAACGTGTACGCCGTCAACCCCGACGGCTCCTATAATGTGAGTACCTCCAACACATTAGGCATGGGCAACAACAAAGTGGCCAGCAACTTTTACAACCCCGTGCCCCTGCTCGATTTGAACAAATACACCTCCGAAAACGATCGAATTATTGCCAATTTTGGCACTACTGTGAAGATTTTCAAAGGTTTGCAATACAAAATGAGCTATGCAATGGACCGCCTGAAAGTCGAGAACGTGAGCTTCAACAGCCCCGTGCACGGACCCGGAAACTCTACCAACGGCAGCGCTACCAACAGCAGCAGGCTCATCGGTAACTGGAACTGGACCAACACATTGAACTACCAGACTACCATCGCCACCAATCACAACCTCTCCGTGCTGGCAGGTTATGATGTGCAGAAATTCGAAACAACCGCCTGGGGCGCTACCCGCACGCAGCTTTCGGATCCATTCTTCGACGAGTTCCAGGGAAGTTACGGACAAATCTCGCCCACAGCCAATGTGATGACCGAGAGTGCATTGGCATCGGTGTTCTCGCGCTTCACCTATGATTTCAGTAAAAAATACTTTTTCACACTCAATTACCGCCGAGACGGAAACTCGGCGCTCGGTAGTGGCAAAAAGTACGGCAATTTCGGCGGAGTTTCGGCCGGATGGAGCATTTCGGAAGAGGAGTTTTACAAACATTCCAAACTGGCGGACGTGATGAGCAGCGTGAAATTCCGCGCAAGTTGGGGACGCGTGGGCAACTCGGGCGTAAGCGCCTACGGCTCGCTTGCATTGTACGAGTCGGGCCTGTATGGGGCCGTGCCTACGTGGAATTTCAGCCAGGGAGGCAACCCCGATCTGGGTTGGGAAACCAGCAACCAGACCAACGTGGGTGCCGACGTCAGCTTCCTTAACGACCGGATTACCCTCGAAGCCACTTACTATGCCAACAGCGTCAACGGGCTGATCCTCAATGTACCGCAATCACCTTCGAAGGGGATTCCGGGCGATGCGATATTCATGAACATCGGCGCAATGTATAACCACGGCGTCGAGCTCGGCGTGAATGCTAATATTATCCGCAGGGGCAAGCTGAGCTGGAATGCGAGCCTCAATTTTACGCATAACAAAAACAAGGTTACCGAGCTCTACGGACAGGGAACGGAGCTTGTGGGGACCACTTCCACAGCGGCAGAGGCGACCAACATTACCCGCGTCGGCTATTCGGTAGGTAGCTTGTATGGGGCAAAAACCGACGGTGTGAACCCCGAAAACGGCCAGCGCATCTTCATCAACAAGGCGGGCGACCGTGTGCAGTATAGCCACGTGGTACCTGCGGGTGGCAGCCGCTGGACTTACCTGGACGGCTCTCCCGCACCTGCCATCGCGGTGGACGATTACTATCTGCTAGGCAATGCGCTGCCGACCTATTACGGCGGGTTCATCAATAATGTGAAGTACGGACAATGGGATTTGGGCATGAACTTCACTTATTCCGGCGGCAACCTCGTAATGAACGGCACCAAAGGCACCTGGCGCGACCAGCGTTTCTGGAACAACACCACCGAGGTGCTCGACCGCTGGACCACGCCCGGACAGGTAACCAACATCCCGCGCGTCGTGTACGGCGACCTGCTTTCGAACGGCTCGTCGTGGCCAATCTCCGAGAATGCCGAGAAGGGCGATTTCCTGAGGTTGCAGTCGGTTTCGCTGGGTTACCGTGTGCCGGGGACGATTCTGAGCAGACTGGGGCTAAGTTCGGTGCGGTTATATGCACAGGTTTTCAATGCATTTATCCTCACCAAATACACCGGTACCGATCCTGAGATTTCGGTCAATGGTAATTCCAATACGACTCCGGGGGTTGAGAAAAACTCCATTCCGCAGGGCCGCACTTTCACATTTGGTTTAAATCTCGGTTTCTGATCATGAAAAACATACTCAAAAACACTCCTATGAAGCCCGCAAATACCCTGCTGTTCCGGCTGATCTGCGTGGCATTGCCCATGACGGGCCTTATGACCTCGTGCGACGAAAAGGAACTGCTGAACCCGGTGCCTAACATTGCCTTGCAGGACGCCTACATTTTCGACACGCCCGCCCGTGTGCTGGGGCAGGTGAATGGTTTGTATGGTGCAATGAAACAGGCCGGTCTGTATGGTGGCCGCTATCTGATGCTGGCCGATATTCGCGGCGAAGAGTTTATTAACCGTACGCAAAATGTCTTTACCGGTTACGATGCTTGGAGCCACACGGTCACTTCCGGCTCCAACGACGCCTCATCGGCTTGGGGGACTTCCTATACGGCCATCAACTCGGCGAACCTGCTGATCGACGGCCTGCCGAAGCATCCCGACGTTGTGGATGCGGCCACAGCCGCGCAGTATGTCGCGGAGGCGAAATTCGTGCGCGCTTTCTGCTATTTCGGGTTGATCATCCGCTATGCACAGCCTTATGCGAAAGACAAAGGCGCCTCCCCGGGCATTCCGCTGCGCCTGCAGGGAGAGAGTACGCCGGCCAACAACGACCTTGCGCGCAGTACGGTGGCGGAGGTGTATGCACAAATCCTGAAAGACCTCGACGAGGCCGAAGCCGGATTGCCCGTCAACTATTCGACAGCCTTGCTGAATACCACCCGCGCCCATAAAAATACGGCTATTACCATGAAAACGAGGGTGTATCTGACCATGGGCGACTATGCTAAAACGGTCACGGAAGCGAAGAAGATTGTTTCCGATGCAACGCCGTTCAGTGCCCCGACGGGCGTGAAACACCAGTTGCAACAGAATATTACCACCGTGTTTTTTACGGATTACACGACCACCGAGTCGATCTTCTCGATGCCGATGACCGCCCTGAACCTGGTAAGCGGCCAGAATTCGCTCGCCTACGAGTATAACCTCAATTTGGAATACAACCTCAACCCGACGGGCATACTGGGGGAACCCACCTGGCCAGCTACCGATGCGCGCAAAACCGCATTCACGCGGGTAGCGGGCGGGCTTACGTATTTGAAAAAATACAACCAGACCAACCCGACCATTGATTACGTGCCGTTGCTCCGCTATTCGGAGGTGCTGCTGAACTATGCCGAGGCCCTCGCCAAAACCGGCGACTTGGCCAAATCGGCAGAACTGCTGAAAGCCGTACGCTTGCGCTCGGATGCTACCTATGCATTCCCGGCGGCCGATATTGCCACGGCCGAGGCATTGGTGAAAACGATCTGGATCGAACGACGCATCGAGTTTCTGGGAGAAGGCCTGCGTTCGAACGATCTCCTGCGCAATATGCTCACGATCCCGGCCAAAGGCAGCGGAGGGCTGTCGGCGCCGGCCATCGCCCCCGCCCAGCCCGAGTACATTTTCCCGATCCCGAATGCAGAACTGTCAACTAACAAACTGATCTAGGTATGAAAAAATATAGATTCAAGTGGCTGGCGGTGCTGGCCCTGCTCCCCGGCCTCGCGAGCGCGCAGGTGAAACTCACTCCCGCGAAAATCGACGCGCTCAAAACCGAGCTGGCGAAGGACATCGACGGCCAGAAGAAGTTTACGCAGGAAATGGTGGATATGATTTTCAGCTTCGGCGAGCTGGGTTTTCAGGAAGTGGAAACCTCCAAGTACCTGACGGATATTCTCCAAAAGAACGGATTTACAGTCGAAAAAGGCATCTCAGGCATTCCTACCGCCTGGACGGCCAAGTGGGGCTCAGGAAAACCGGTGATCGCCGTTGGTAGCGACATCGATTGCATTCCAAAGGCATCGCAAAAGCCGGGCGTTGCCTATCACGACCCGATCATCGAAGGCGCCCCCGGTCACGGTGAAGGCCATAACTCCGGCCAGCCGCTGAATGTGACGGCCGTCCTGGCATTGAAAAAGATCATGGAGCGCGAGAAGATACCGGGCACGATTATGCTCTGGCCGGGTGTGGCGGAGGAACAGCTCGCTACCAAGGCCTATTTTGTCCGTGATGGCTATTTCAAAGATGTGGACGCCTGTATTTTCACCCACGTTAGCAGCAACCTGGGCACCTCGTATGGCGATGGCGGTGGTAACGGCATGATCTCCGTCCGTTTCGATTTCGAAGGCCAGGCCTCGCATGCTGGCGGCGCGCCCTGGCGTGGAAAGAGCGCATTGGACGCCGTGGAGCTGATGAATATCGGTTGGAACTATCACCGCGAGCACATGGAAACCACCCAGCGTTCGCATTATGTGATCACCGACGGTGGCGACCAGCCCAATGTGGTGCCTTCCAAAGCTTCGGTATGGTACTACTTCCGTGAGCGCAGCTATCCGAAGATCACGCAGATGCATAAAGACGGCATCCGCATCGCCGAAGCGGCCGCAAAAATGACCGAGACGAAAATGTCATACGAAGTACTCGGCAGCGCCTGGCCGGGGCATATGAACCAGCCTATTGCCGAAGCGATGTATGAGAATATCAAGGGCGTTGGCCTGCCGCAATGGAGCGAGGAAGATCAAAAACTGGCACGCGCATTACAGAAAGAAGTGGGAAGCCCTGCTACCGGTTTCGGAGGCGAGCCGGCAAACGACGGCCTGAGCACTTCGCTGAGCCAGTTGAGAAAACCGATGGCAACGGCGTCATCGGGAGGAGGAGGGTCGGATGATATTGCGGACATTTCCTGGAATTTGCCGACAATTGTCCTGGGATATCCGGCCAATATTCCCGGGTTGCCCGGTCATCACTGGGCCAACGCCATTGCCATGGCGACGCCTATTGCGCACAAAGGCGTTACCGCCGGGGCAAAAGCGGAGGCGATGACGCTCCTCGATCTGTTTGTAAAACCCGAAATCCTGACCAATGCCTGGAAGTATTTCAATGAGGTACAAACCAAGGATACCAAATACACGGCCCTCATCTCCAAAACCGATAAACCGGCTGTTCACCTTAACCAGAAGATCATGGAGCAGTACCGCCCGGAAATGAAGAAATTTTATTACGATCCCGCCAAATATCCGACCTATCTCGAACAGTTAGGTATTAAATACCCGACGGTCCGCGTGTCGGCGCCCGGCGAGGGAAAGAATTCAGGGACAGGGAAATAGGCTGATATATAAACAATTCCAAATATGCTCTCAAAAACAGATGGTTTGTTCAGAAAAATGCGGCATTGGGGAATGGGCTGTACGGCAGGTGTGATGATGGCTTTGCCGGTGAAAACAATGGCGCAGGTAAAAATGAGCCCCGCGAAAATCGACGCGCTCAAAACCGAGCTGGTGAAGGAGATCGACAGCCAGCAGAAGTTTACGCAGGAAATGGTGGACATGGTGTTCAGCTTCGGCGAGCTGGGCTTTCAGGAGGTCGAAACATCGAAATACCTGACGGATATCTTAAACAAAAACGGCTTCACCATCGAGCAGGGCATTGCCGGCATTCCTACCGCCTGGACAGCGAAATGGGGCTCCGGGAAGCCGTTAATCGCCGTAGGCAGTGATATCGATTGTATCCCAAAAGCCTCCCAGAAGCCCGGTGTGGCTTACCACGATCCGATTATCGAAGGTGCACCCGGCCACGGCGAGGGACATAACTCCGGCCAGCCGCTGAACATTACCGCAGTGCTGGCATTGAAAAAAATTATGGAGCGTGAAAAAATACCGGGTACAATTATGCTTTGGCCTGGTGTCGCAGAAGAACAGCTTGGTACCAAGGCCTATTATGTGCGCGATGGTTTTTTCAAAAACGTGGACGCCTGCATTTTTACCCACGTGGCCAATAACCTCTCCGTTTCGTATGGCGACGGTGGGAACAACGGCATGGTATCGGTTCAGTTTAACTTCGAGGGACAGGCATCTCATGCGGGCGCGGCGCCCTGGCGTGGGAAAAGCGCGCTCGACGCAGTGGAGCTGATGAATATCGGCTGGAACTTCCACCGCGAGCATATGGAAACCACCCAGCGGTCGCATTACGTGATCAAGGACGGCGGCGACCAGCCTAATGTAGTACCTTCCAAGGCATCGGTATGGTACTATTTCCGCGAGCGGACTTACCCGAAAATCACCCAGATGTTTAAAGACGGTATCCGCATCGCCGAGGGCGCAGCGCAGATGACCGAAACCAAAATGACCTACGAAGTGCTGGGCAGTGCGTGGCCTGGGCATTTCAACCAGGCTATTGCCGAGACGATGTATGAAAATATCAAACGCGTAGGGTTGCCCAAATGGTCGGAAGACGACCAGATACTCGCCAAAGCGGCCCAGAAGGAAATGCAAAACCCGGAAGGCGGCGCGCTCGAAACCAATGGGCTGGCCACGACTTTGAGCCAGTTGTCCAAACCTTCGGCCACGCCTAATACCGGCGGCGGCGGTTCGGACGACATAGCCGACATTTCCTGGAACCTGCCCACTGTGGTACTACGCTATCCGGCCAACATCCCCGGCCTTCCCGGCCACCATTGGGCAAATGCGATCGCGATGGCGACGCCCATTGCACACAAAGGCGTTACCGCCGGCGCCAAGGTGGAGGCTATGACGTTGCTCGACCTGCTGGTGAAACCCGAAGTGCTACGCAATGCCTGGGAGTATTTCAATAATGTCCAGACCAAAGACGTCAAATACAAGGCCCTCATTTCCGACACAGATAAGCCGGCGATCCACCTGAACGAAAAGATCATGTCGGAGTACCGGCCGGAAATGAAGAAGTATTATTACGATCCGACGAAGTATACGACGTATTTGGAACAGCTGGGGATCAAATATCCCACGGTGCGGGAAGCGGCAGGGGAGGGGAAGTAGCGGGGGCGTTTATGTCGGGCATAATCAGTTGTTGTCATGTGTGGTTGGCGATGGCAATACCTGACTAAATCAGACAACGCCTGACCCTATCTGACAACACCTGACCAAACCTGATAAATCAATGCTGCAAACATCCCTTTTGACCAAAACCTTCGCGAATGGCACCACACTGCACTTTCCTGACTGGAACGTCGGTAAAGGCGAGCAATGGCTCTTGCTGGGCGAGTCGGGAAGTGGAAAAACGACTTTGCTGCACATGCTCGGTGGGTTGCTGCGGCCTTTGTCGGGGTGCGTGCTGGCGAATGGGACGGATTTGTATGCGCGTTCTGCCCGGGAGTTGGACCGGTTTCGTGGGAAACACATTGGTATTGTTTTCCAGCAACCGCATTTGATCCGCAGCATGACGGTGGAGGAAAACCTGCAACTGGCGCAAAGTTTTACCGGTGCGGCGAAAGACCCGCTGCGAATCCGGGAGGTGCTGGATGCATTGGATATGGGCTACAAAAGGCGCAGCTATCCGCCGGAATTGAGCCACGGACAAGCGCAGCGTGTGGGCATCGCACGGGCGCTCGTGAACCGGCCGGCATTGTTGCTGGCCGATGAGCCTACCAGCAGTCTCGATAACCGCAACGCAGATGCCGTGATCCGCTTGCTATCGGACCTGGCCGGGTCGCAGGGTTCTACGCTCATTATTTCCACCCACGACGACCGGGTTAAGGAGGCTTTTTTCAAAGATTTTATGTTTGAACTTTCGCATGAACGCATTTCAGATCAGTTGGAAAAATCTTAAAGCCAACCCGCTGACGCTCGCATTGAACCTGCTGCTGATCGCATTCGGAACGGGCATACTCGCGATGCTCCTTGTCGGCATGGGACAGGTAGCCGACCGGCTGCGCAACAATGCGAAAGGCGTGGATCTCGTGGTGGGTGCCAAAGGCAGCCCGCTGCAACTGATATTGAGCAGCATTTACTTTATTGATTTTCCAACGGGGAATATCAGTGAACAAGAGGCACGTTCGCTGGTGGCTAACCCGATGGTTAAAAAAGCAGTGCCGCTTGCATTGGGAGATAACTATGCCGGTTTCCGCATCGTCGGGACCGACACGGGTTACGCAACCTTGCAAGGTCTGGAATTGGCCGCGGGACGTTTCTGGGCCAAAGAGTTTGAAATCGTCATCGGGGCGCACGTGGCGCGGGCGCAGCATTTGAAACCCGGCGACCGCATTTACGGCTCGCACGGACTTTCGTCGGATCAGGATATTCACGAGGACCATCCTTACATTGTTACCGGGATTTTGAAAATGAGGGGAAATGTGGCTGATAACCTGGTGCTCACCAGCCTGGAAAGCATCTGGGCGATGCATGGCGCGGACGGAAAACGCGAAGTCACGTCCATGCTTTTGCAATACCGGTCGAGGATGGCGATGGTGGCATTGCCGGCGATGATCAACCGCTCCACGAACATGCAGGCCGCCGCTCCGGCGAAGGAAAGTGCGCGGCTCTTCGCATTGATCGGCGTTGGAGTGGATGCGGTAGGCTATTTTGCGGTCGCATTGATGTTGTTGGCCGGGGTGAGCGTTTTTGTAAGCCTTTACAACTCCCTCCGCGAGCGGGTGTACGACCTCGCGGTTATGCGCGTGATGGGTGCGTCGCGCGGGGCGATTTTTACAATGATTTTGCTGGAAGGCACGGTGCTGACCACATTAGGATCGATTGCCGGAATGCTGCTCGGCCACAGTGCGCTGCATGCGATGGGATATTGGCAGGGGTCGCCGCAGGCGCGGCTGGACGGCCTGGTGTTTTTGCCCAAAGAGGGCTGGCTCCTCATAGCAGGGCTGTGCATCGGATTAGTGGCGGCATTGCTGCCTGCCATACGGGCCTACCGGACCGATATTTCTGAAACCATGTCGAAAATTTGAAATGATTATTACCAAAAAATGGCTGTTGTTGATTTTCTTGCTGTCGGGATACGCCGGTATGGCCCAGCCGCCGGCGCATATCCCGCTGATGAACGACACCTGGAAGCTCATCGCGCAACGTACCTACAAGAAGAACGCCGAATTTAAGATGGTCCCCGCGTTTCCCGCCCGGCTGGAAGCGTTGCAGAATAAGGCCGTCGAATTGCCCGGCTACATGATCCCGATCAATGCCGACCTTAATCACAGGGAGTTTATGCTCGCCGTGGTACCGATGGACCAATGCCCCTATTGCGGGCAGGGCGACATTCCGTCGATGGTGGAAGTCAAAATGATGAGGGAAGTTGGGTATACCGACAAGCCAGTGAGGATCAGGGGCAAACTGATGCTGAACAAAACCGGCGATTACCGTTCGGAAGTATTCCTGCTTCAAGCGGAGCAGGTGAAATAGTATTCAAATCATTCATCCATAACCCGATTCCTATGAAGTCGAGATTTTATGCATTGGCTGTTCTGTTGGCGGCTGGTACCCTCAGTTTTGCACAAAACCCCGGCGCGGCACCAGGGGCCAGGGCTACGACCCCCGGGGCGGCGGCCCCCGCCACGAGTATTGCTTCCGCCACACAGGGCATGAAGAAGTACGAGGGCTTTTTTAATTTTTATTATGATGAAAAAACAGGCAAGGTGCTGCTCGAAGTAGATAAGCTCGACAAAGATTTTCTCTATTTCGCGTCACTTTCGGAAGGTGTCGGCAATGGTGGCCCCGAGCGTGGGCAGGCGTCATCGGCGCTGGCGAAATTCATCAAAGTAGGTCCGAAAGTACTGCTCGTGGAGCCGGTGACCAACTACCGGGCCATCACGCAGAATGCCGACGAGCAAAAAGCCGTTGATAATGCATTTGCCAAATCGGTAATCTGGGGCTTCGCACCGGTGGCCGTAGAGGGCGAAAAACTGCTGATCGACCTCACCCCATTTATAATCCGCGACAGCCAGAACATCGCCGCGCGCCTGGGTGTGCGCCGTGTGAGCGGACCTGTGAGCGTAGCGCAGCCCTCGGGCGGCGGCGGAACTTACCGGCTCGACGAATCACGCTCGGTAGTGTACCTCGAAAACACGAAAAATTTCCCTAAAAACACCGAGTTCGAAGCGATGGTCACTTTCATCGGGGGCTCACCGAACGTGAACCGCTTTGGAGGCGGTGGTAGTAGCCTCGCACCTGATCCGAGCGCGGTGACGATCAATATGCACCAGTCGTTTGTGGAATTGCCGGATGGTAACTACAAGCCGCGGCGTTTCGACCCGAGGTCGGCATTCGGGATGTTCAGCTACATGGATTTCTCGGCGCCTATGACCGAGCCGATCACGAAGCGGTTTATCCGCAGGCACCGTTTGGAGAAGAAAAACCCGGGTAGCGCGCCCAGCGAAGCCGTGGAGCCGATTGTGTACTACATCGACCGCGGTGCCCCCGAGCCGGTGAAAGCCGCATTGATCGAAGGCGGGGCGTACTGGAATGAGGCATTCGAGGCCGCAGGTTATAAGAATGCATTCCAGGTCAAGGAGTTACCCGCCGGTGCCGATCCGATGGATATCCGGTATAATGTCGTGAACTGGATCAATCGCACCGGTGCGCCGCGTGGGTTTTCCTCAGGCGCCTCGTATATCGATCCGCGGACCGGTGAAATCATCAAAGGCGTGGTAACCCTCGGCTCCGACCGGCACCGGCAGGATTACCTCATTGCGGAAGGTCTTTTGCAGCCTTATGAAGATGGTAAAAAGACCACCAACGCCATGCAGGAGCTTGCATTGGCGCGCGTGAGGCAGCTTTCGGCCCACGAAATAGGCCATACGCTTGGTTTTAACCACAATTTTGCCGCTAGCCCGAAAGACCGTGGCTCGGTAATGGATTATCCGTTCCCGAGATTTTCCCTGAAAGCGGATGGGACAGTCGACGTTTCGGATTCCTATGCAAAAGGCATCGGCGCCTGGGACAAGCGCGCAGTGATGTGGGGCTACACCGAGTTTCCGAAAGCAGCAGATGAGGAAGCGGGTCTTGAAAAAATCATGCAGGAAACGCTCAAACAGGGCTTTTTGTACATCCCCGACATTGGCGGCAATGCTCACCCGACGTCGCACCAGTGGGACGACGGCGCCAACCCTATCGACCAGATGACCAACATTATGAAGGTCCGCAGGAAGGTACTTGATAATTTCTCTGAAAAAGCCATCCAAAAAGGCGAACCGATGGCGACGATCGAGGAAGTGCTGGTGCCGATCTATTTGCTGCATCGCTATCAGGTGGAAGCCGTGGCAAAATCGGTCGGCGGCTTGTATTTTACCCACGCCGTGAAGAACGACGGCCAGGTAACCACGCGCATGGTGGAACCGAAGGAGCAATGGCGCGCGCTGGAATCACTTTTGAGCACCATTACACCGGAAGCATTGGCATTACCGGAAGGGTTGATCAGCAAAATTCCGCCTCGTCCGAGCGGCTATCCGGCCAGCCTCGAAACTTTCACCGGCCACACCGGCCCGACATTCGATCCCATTGCGGCCGCCGAAACCGCGGCAGGCACCACGATATCCTACCTGCTCAATCCCGAACGCGCCGCGCGCCTGATCGAATATAATGCGCGTGACCCGAAGCAGCCCGGACTAATGCCGGTGATTGATAAGCTGTTGGAAAAAACCTGGAAATCGTCTCCGGTGGACGGCTACAAGGGCGAACTGCAAACCCTGGTCAATAACCTCTCGCTGAAATATCTCCTGATGCTCGCTGCCGATCCCCAAGCGCCTGAAAACGTGCGTGGCGAAGCATTGTTGAAAGTAGGCGAGCTAAGCGAGTGGCTGAAAGGGCAGCTCGTCGCAGCTGCTCCGAAACAAAAGGCCAATATGTTGTTCGCATTGTCGCGGATCGACGAGTTCGGCAAGAACCCGGTCAAGTTCGAGCCAGGCTCGGTGCTCGACATGCCTCCGGGCGCGCCGATTATGGGGCATATTGATTTCATGGGCTGTTCGCAGACGCATTCGGCGGACCATATTTCCGAATAGGGGTTATAGGTAGCAAATGCAGGATTTACTTCATCGCCTGCTTTTCAGATAGTACTCCAGAATTAAGTGCTTGCAAGCCTAGCTATGAGCCGAAGGCAAATAGCAGGGGTCCATGGGTCTTGCCACAGTCAGCTCCCTCCGGTATGCCGCATTTTGCGACATACCGGAGGGAGCTGACTGTTTAGGAAACAGCGGCTGTTATTCAACAAACTTCTTCAATATTATAGTGTTGTGTCTCTAACTTGTAGTAAATAAAGCTGAACATCACTTTTATTTCTAAATCTCACATAGTCATGACCATAGAACAAATTGCCATTCGTTTGGCGGATTATTGCCGCAAAGAACAATTCACCCAAGCACTCGAAGCGCTGTACGCGGACAATGCAGTGAGCATCGAGCCTTTTGAATTTCCTGGTTTTGAAAAGGAAACCAAAGGGCTGAATGCCATGCTGGAAAAGGATAAGAAATTTAGCGCTCTGGTGGAGTCCCGGCACGGTACTACCGTTTCGGAGCCACTAATCGCCGGGAATTCGTTTTGCTTTGTCCTAATGATGGACATGAAAATGAAAGGTAGGAACCGCGAGAAGTTAACCGAACTCTGCGTGTACACCTTGGCGAATGAAAAGATTGTTTCTGAGCAGTTCTTCATGTAGTTTACCTTCGCTGAACTCCTGCAGGACGTTTGGAAGTGCGTCGGCAAGATAGCGTAAGCGTAGAAGAACGGAAAATCCGGTTGATACCTTAAAACCAGAAAAAATGAATTCGCAGGATAAAGTATTACACTGCTACAACCAGGTAGCGGACGATTATGCCGCCGAGCGTTGGGATGAGCTGTCCAGAAAACAGATCGACCGCTTGCTGTTGAGGGAATTTGCCGTTGTGAATAAAGACAAGGGGCCATGTGCCGATTTTGGTTGCGGCCCAGGACAAACAACCAAATTCCTTTACGACAGCGGCTTAAAAAACATCGTCGGCATTGACCTATCCCCGGGCATGGTCCGTGCGGCGCAAAGGCTTTCCCCGGAGGTTAAGTTTGAAACCGGAGACTTATTGAATATCGCCTATCCGTCCGGACACTTCGGAAGTGTACTGGCCTTCTACGCAATAGTACATTTCACTACTGAGCAGATCAGGAAGTGTTTCGAAGAAATAAACAGGGTGTTGAAAAGGGGAGGGGATTTCTTGTTTTCCTTTCACGTAGGGAATGAAGTGGTTCATTTTGACAAAGCTCATGACAAAGAAATAGACGTCGATTTGTTCTTCTTCAAAACGGATGACATTATAGAGTTGCTTTCTGAAACAGGTTTTAATATTGTCGACGCCATCGAGAGGCGCCCGAATGCAGCTATGGAATACCCAACCAGGCGGGGGTATATCTGGGCTGAGAAAAAGTAAGAAGCCGTTCAATCCCGAATGCCCAATGCTTCATTATAGTAAGTTCTCATAAACGCACGTTCCATTCAGCGTTGAAAAATTCTTTCGTAAAAATTTGCGTAACTCAGAAGTTACGTTTAACTTTGCGTAACTTCAAAGTTACCCATCATGACAAAACTTATCAAACATCAGTTCTCTTTTCCCCATCCTGTTGAAACCGTTTGGGAGTATCTTACAAATTCGGACCTGCTGGCTGCATGGTTGATGAAAAACGATTTCAAGCCGGTAATCGGGCACGAGTTCCAGTTCAGAACCGGGCCGGTCGCTTCCTTGAACTTCGACGGGATTTTTTACTGCAAAGTGTTGGAGATTATTCCATTTAAACACTTGTCCTATTCATGGAACTGCGGACCGGGCGACGGAGAAATAGCCCTGGAATCCGTTGTGAACTGGGACCTTGAACGAACCGAAAATGGTGCCACGCTGCATCTGGAGCATACGGGCTTTGCTAAAAAAGAGAACCTGGAGATGTACAACGGGCTACTGCTTGGCTGGGTGGAAAAACTTCAAAAGATCGCAAACCTTCTAAACGCATAAAATCATGGCGATACCAACCCTTGATGTATTCCAGGTAATTGGTGACCCCAGCAGACGAAAAATGCTGATGCTGCTGTTTGCCGGCAGCATGACGATCAATAACCTGGCCGACAATTTCGATATGAGCCGGCCGGCAGTGTCCAAGCATGTCAAAATACTGGAAACAGCGGGATTTATTTCGATCACGGATGTAGGCCGCGAACGGTACTGCTCCCTTAAAAAGGACGGATTTGATGAAATGAAAGCCTGGATATCCTACTTCGACAAATTCTGGTTAAGCAAACTGCAAAAATTGGAAGATCTGTTAAATAACAAATCTTTATTCGATGAGCCGGAAAAGTAAATGCTAATGATCAACTATTAAAAACAAACAAAATGAAAACATCCGATTTTACGGTTACTCTGCTGGTCGACCAGAGTCCCAAAGAAGTGATTGAGGCCGTTAGTAACCCCCAGGATTGGTGGTCAGGAGAAGTGACCGGCAGCGCATTGCAACTCAACGACGAGTTTTCCTACCGCTATAAGGACCTGCACTATTCCCGCCAAAGAGTAGTGGAGCTGGTCCCCGAACGGAAGGTCGTTTGGATGGTAACCGAAAGCGAGCTATTCTACGTAGAAGACAGGAATGAGTGGACAGGTACGAGCATCAGCTTCGAGGTGACCCCTCAGGACAACAAAACCGAGATCCGGTTCTCTCATTTGGGCCTGACCCCGGCGGTAGAATGCTTCGATTCCTGCTCAACTACATGGAGCCGGTTGATCAAACAGAGCTTACATAGCTTAATAACAACCGGTAGGGGACAGCAGCTCGTTTTGGCTTAGTCTCCCTCATTTCTCGACAAGATATTCAACTTTTACTAACCGAAGCTGGCCAGGTCACAGAGAATCAGGCCGACCAGCTTACTTATCCTTATGCCATGTCCAGAGATTTGAATGCCTCACTTTCGGTAGCTCAGTCTGCCCAAAATGTTTTCAACGCAGTAAACAATGTCCGTGGCTGGTGGTCCGAGCGGATCGAGGGCGTGACGGACCAGATTGATCAGGAATTTACCTACCAGCGAAAAGAGCTCCACAAATGCACCATGAAAATTGTCGAACACGTCCCCGACAGAAAGGTGGTTTGGCTTGTACTCGACAACTACTTTAGCTTTACTCAGGATCAATCAGAATGGATCGGAACCCGGGTTGAATTCGAGATATCCGAAAGTGGTGGAAAGACCGATCTCAACTTTACCCATCACGGTCTGGGACCAGAACATGAGTGCTACAACATCTGTTTCGACGCGTGGACATTCTACATTACTGAAAGCCTGAGAGAGCTGATTACGAAAGGGGTTGGTCAACCCAACCCGCTTGTTGAATAGTGCTTAAAAATCAGCACATCATGAGCATAGGCATTATCCGATCCGGCGAAATGGGATTGTGCTTAACTTTCGTACTGAGCAAATTGAAGCATCACGTTATATACGAGCCACTTAAAGGTTATACCGCACCGTAACGAGGAAGTTTCTGGTCGCCCCTGGCGAGAACTGGTTAGCGAAAATCGCATTGGCGAAGTATTTCTCGTTGAAGACGTTATTCACGTTCAGCCGCACACCCACGCGCCCTATGCGGTAACCCAACGCCGCATCAAAAACGGTGTAGGCTGGTAGCACGTAACTATTGGGGCTGTTGGTGAAGGTTTCGTCCATGTAATTGGCACCTGCACTCATGCTAAGCCCTTTCACCGCACCGTTTTGTACTTCGTAGTTTATCCATGCATTCACCAGGTTCTTTGGCGCGAATGCGACCGCTTTGCCCGCTACCGCGTTGGTTTCGCCGGATGAAAAAGGAAGGATTTTTGCATTTGAGAACGTGTAGCCAGCCGTCACATCCAGTCCCGGCAGCAGGTTGCCATTCACTTCCAGTTCAAAACCTTTGGATTCAGCCGAGCCAACGCGCTTATAAATGCCCCCGGGAAGAGCTTCGAGCTGGTTGTTTTTGCGCATGTAGTATAATGACAGATTCGCAGCCCATTTGCCCGAAATCTCGAACCTGCTGCCGACCTCGCCCTGATAACCGGTTTCCGGGTCGAATGTCTCACCGTTTGGAGCTATCCGGCGTGAAGGTTTGAAATAGGTCGAAAATGAACCGTACACCGACAGCGGGTCAATGGGCAGATAAACCAGACCTAACCGGTAAGTCACTGCCGATTTGGAAATAGTGGATTCCGCGCCGTGCTCGGTTACGTTGCGGTTGTCGTCTACCTTGTCGGTGTAATAGGTGCCATTGAACATGTCGTAGCGCAGGCCGGCAAGTCCTTTCAGTTTATCAGAAAAACGAATGAAATCCTGCACATAAATACCGTGCACATTCTCCATCGTCGCGCGGTAGTTCAGATCGTTGTGCGTTAGGTAGCCCTGGTTCAGGACGGGATTGTCAATGGAGATAGTCGCGTCAAGCGCCGGACCAAATACGTCTCCATTGTAAGTTTTCCGGTCCAGGACGCTGATTGAATAACCTGCCAACAGCTTATGCTCAATGGAGCCGGTATTGAAATCCAAGGTCAGTTCCAACTGGTTTTGCCACGGTTTGGTAAGGTGGTTAAAGTAAAACGGATACGACCGCTGCAAGGAATCCCTACCCGAGTTAAAGCTCAGCTCTTCCGTGGAGAAATAGTTGATATTGTCGTCATAATACGAGAGCTGGTTCGAGAGACGGAGCTTACTTGTCAGTTGCCGCGTGTATTTCAACTGAAAATCATAGCGGGTGTGTTTCAGAAAATCCTGGGGATCGTTGTAGCGGGTGTTCACATTCATGCCCGGCGCCAATTTGCTGCCTTCCAGCATCGGAATGCCCGCGTCGGTGTCGTACATGTCCTTATTGGCGCCAATGGTCAGGTAGAGCTGATCTTTATCTGTCGGAGTGTATTCCAATGCGAGGTAGCCATTGTTGGTATTCGAGCCTGAACGGCGGTATCCATCGGTGTCCGACATCCCGAAATCTACACGGTAGCGCAATTCGTCGCTGATCGCTCCGCCCGCACCCGCGCGGATGCGCCGGGTATTGAATGTACCATAGCTGGCCGAAAAGTCCGCTTTGAAACCCGCAGTCGGTCTTTTTCTCACAATATTAATAATCCCGCCCAAAGCCGAATGGCCGAACAATACCGAAGCTGGCCCTTTCAATACTTCGATCGACTCCACGTTGGCCAAATTGGTGTTTGGCGCGCTGGTAGAAATGTTGTGACGTTCGTCGCGCACGCCATCCACTAAAAGCACGAAATTAGAAAAACCCCGGATCGTGAAATGCTGGAAACCGCCGTAGGTGTTGTTGGCCCGCACGCCGGTCGTATTTTTCATGGCCTCGCCCAAATCGTCGATGCCGCGCTGCCCGATGGTTTTCGCCGATACTGTGGAAGTCGTGATCGGCATATCGCGAAGGGGAACATCGATTTTGTTGATGCCTGAATACGCCTGGCGCCTGGCAGTACTAATGACTACTTCGGAGAGCTCGTTGGTACTGGTATTGAGTTTATAATTCAATTCCAATGCTTGCCCTTCCTTGACCACGATGTTTTCTTTCTTCGCCTCATGGCCTACGCCGCTGATGAGAAGCGTGTAGCTTCCTGCCTGCACGTTTTTAATGTCAAAACGGCCGTCGGCGTTGGTTACGGCTGCATAGGGAGTGCCTTCCAGACGGACGCTAATCCCGGCGACGGCATCGCTTTTTTCGCTTTGGATGGAGCCTCTGACACGTCCGGGAGCCGCGGCGGGAGCCAGGAGGGAAGCTAGCAACAATGCGCAGGCCAGCAGGAATGAAAATGTTGTTTTCTTAGCTCCGCCGTTAGTCCGCGAACAGCAGGGGGTAGTTTTTTGCATACTTTTAACTAAATGGTTAGATGAGTTAAAAGCTCTTTGCAGCATTTTGAAGCCGCTTTCACAAACAAGCATGAGGAGGAGGCGCCAAACAGGCGCCGGTTTTGCGTGTTTACAAAACCATGGGAGTAATGATCCAGACCGACCTGCTTTATTGCGCGAAAGCGTCGTCCACTGGAAAAGGCAGGTCTCCTGGCTTGTAACATTTATATCATCCTTCCCATCCGAGGCGGACAGTGGATCTGTTCGATATAAATTTTGGGTAGTTACTTACAGTTGCGCGACAGCTCGTGATTTACACACGATTCCCTATTAATTCACTGAAAAGCAAAACCTTTCCTGTTGGAAAAATAAAGTAAAGAACTTCTTTGGACCGCAAATATACGGAACGTATTGAACAATGTTACTTTCCCGGTGAAAGCCCGCGTGGCGGCAAACTTCCCCCAGTTGACTGTAAAACAAACCTGTCTCAGGGTCGTCCGTTTTCATGGTAGGCCTCGGCTCAGGTACAGCTTCCTGAGTGCATTTCTATTTTTGTATTGCAGTGATTAAATTCGTGTAATTCTTAATTTTGTGTTATGGAAAATACAAAGCGGCGCCGGGTTTCCGAATTCAATAGTAAACTGAAATTAAAGGGGTTTAATGTCTTTCAGATCGAGGAGGACGGCCAGGCGACCCGCGTGTACAGCCGGAAGGACTTTTACAAGATCTGCCTGACGACCGGCAAAAGTAAAATTCATTATTCCGACAGGAGCTTCGAAACCGACGGAACCGTGCTATTTTTCGGGAACCCGCATATTCCTTATTCCTGGGAGACGCTTTCAACCAGTTATGTGGGTTACACCTGCCTGTTTTCCGAGGAGTTTCTGATAGCCTCCGAACGCAATGACAGCCTTCAACAATCACCCTTTTTCAAGATTGGAGGCACGCCCATCCTGACTATCTCGGTACAGCAACGGGATTTCCTTAATTCGCTTTTCCAACGCATGATAGAGGAACAAAAAACCGACTACTCATATAAGGACGACCTGATGCGGAACTACATCAACCTGATCATCCATGAGGCGTTGAAACTGCAACCGTCCGAAAATTACAACCAGCGAAAAAATGCCTCCGGCCGTATTGCGTCGGTGTTTCTTGAACTGCTGGAAAGGCAGTTTCCGATCGAAAGCGCGGACCGGCCACTTCAACTGAAGACGGCGCAGGACTATGCTGCCAACCTCAATTTGCACGTCAACTACCTCAACCGGGCGGTAAAACAGGTTACCGGCAAGCCCACCACCGCTCATATTACCGAGCGGATCGTGACGGAAGCCAAAGCGCTTTTACAGCACACCGACTGGAACATTTCCGAGATTGCCTACGCGCTGGGCTTTGAATATCCTACCTATTTCAACAATTTCTTCAAGCGAATGACGGGCACAAACCCGCGCGCGCTCCGAATCGAAGCGGTTTGAAATTCTTAATGATCAGTTTGATTGTTGTTACCTGACGGGCTGTCTGACGGGTATCTTTGTAGTAGGTTGTCGGCGTAGAAAGTCTACTATAAACAATACAAAATGGAAAGCAACAGTCAAGATATTTTTGACCGGATGCGGGCCGGAGAAGTGATCCGGAAAGACGATCCGGGCTATGACGACTTTGGACGGGCCGTCGCGCGAACCATCCGCTTATGCACGCAAATGAATGCCAATGTCACAGACACAGATCAGTTGCGTGAGTGCCTCAGCGAAATCATCGGCACCCCGGTCGACGAATCGACTACGGTATTTCCTCCGTTTTACACCAACTTCGGCAGGTTTACGACGTTGGGTAAAAATGTGTTCATCAATCATGCCTGCTCGTTTCTCGACATTGGTGGCATCATCATTGAGGACGATGTGATGATCGGCCCGCGTGTCAACATCACGTCGGAGAACCACCCGCTCGATCCATCTGATCGTAAGGCGTTAATCCCCAGGCCTGTGCATATCAGGCGAAATGCGTGGATAGGGGCGGGGGCGACCATTCTGCCCGGCGTAACCGTCGGCGAAAACGCAGTAGTGGCGGCCGGAGCGGTGGTAAGCCGTGACGTGCCGCCTAACACCGTGGTGGCCGGCGTCCCTGCGAAAGTCGTGAAAGAACGATTGGTGTAATGTTAAAATCACAATTTTCGCATTGACCAGACGATGCCATTGTCCGTGCCGCCGGAGCCGAGATTAAGAGTGATGGAGAGGCCGTCGGCTTCATAATACAGGTCCAGCACATCACCGGCCGTCAACGGGACATCTCCCGAAAGCACGACGGTACCAGAGCCTAGGATTGCTCTCAGCGATAGTACCAGCGCTACGTTTACATTAAGCAGGGGGAAATTGCCTGTCAACTTGTTGGTAACCCCGTTGGCCCTGAGGTTAATCTTCGGATCAACGCCCGCTCCAAGGCTCACCGAAACGGCCGCGGTAGTTGAATAATTAACAATGGCGGATACGCGGTAAATGCCGGTTTCGGGAACTGTATAAGCTCCTGTGACCACATTTAGCCCGGGGCCGGCGGCATATTCCTGGTTGAAGTTGTTGATTGATCCGGATGCGTTAATCGCTAATGCATTTTTCGTAGCAGTGAAGCCGACAGCATCTCCGCTATGCAGTGGTCTCCACACCACACCGTCAAAGTAATAAAATCCCGACGATCCGTTGGTTTGGTAAACGAGCAATCCGGTCGCGGGACTAGCGATTCCTGTCCTTTCTGAGTCGAGCATCCGCGGGATCAACAGCCCTTTGGAAGTCGATTGAACATCAAGCTGTGCGGTGGGGGCTGGCGAGATGGTTCCAACACCCACTTGGGCATTTGCAGCAAATGTAAGCACGGCGAACAGGCCGGTCAGTAATAGTTGGTAGCTCTTTTTCATAGGGATAGGGATTGTCTGTTATAAGGAAGATTTGATAAGTTGATTGATAGTCAGCTAAATGTAAATAAATGCTGTAAAATTAATCTTATTTATTATAAAAATATTTCTACGTTCATATCGATTTAAAGTAGGGTGTGCACATAGGCGATGCTTCTTTGCAAGGACCGTGGCGCTTGTGTGACTTATTACTTCTTCACTTTCAAACTGGCCGTAATTGCGGTGTCGGAACCGGCATTGCGCACCTTTTTTTTAAAAGCGCAACGCTCGCTATCTATTTGTTGTCCTGTATGTTAAAGCAAGAATCCTGTTTTTCGACAATTGATAGTACGCTCCACCTTCTTCCACCTTAAACAGTTGCGAGCCATGAAAGTAATATTGAAGAGAATGGTCATGCTTGTATTTGGTCCGCCGGTCAAATACATCATCTCCCAAATGGGACTACACAACGAGACCAATCAGAAACTGCATTCACTGGAACAAAGGATCCACGACATTTACCCTGACCAGTGGCGGGTAAATGAAAGCACCCTGCAGGAAATCGACAGGGTCAAGAAAGTACTTGGGCTGCCTGTGGGCCTGAACACGGAGATTTCGAAAAACGATATGATGCTGCTGCATTTTATCAACAACGGTTTCAGCGTCGAGGCTGCTGTGCGAGCGTATGTGGTGAGAGGAGTGAGCTTGCTCGATATGGTCAGCAAAATAGCCGAAAAGCGGTGGGGAAGCGATTGGGCGCGGCAAGCTGCTCCATTTCTGGATTTTGCCTCGGGCTACGGGACTTTGGAAAGGCATTTGATCCATGTAATGGCGGCAGAGCACATTTACACGGCCGATGTCAAAAAGCACGGAGTGGATTTTCAAATCGATAAGTTTGGGGTCAATGGCATCCATTCGTCATTTATCCCGGAAGAGTTCCGGCCCGCGATCAGGTTTCAGTTCATCTTCGTTGCCTCGCTATTCAGCCATTTGCCCGAAGACCTCTTCCGCAGGTGGTTAACACAGCTGTGGAATTGCCTCGCGCCGGGCGGCGTTCTCGCATTTACAGTTCACGATACATCGCTGCGTCATTCCGATGAAGATTTCATTTATTCGACGCAAAGTGAAGACAGTAACAGCGTCGTGGAGGACAGTATTAAAAATGCGAATGTTTACGGCACAACGTTTGTCAGTGAAAGTTACCTGGAACATTGTTTTAACGATCTGGGCCTGAGCAAGGCGAATTATACCCGTTACAAATTGGTCAGTTCCGGTTTGCAGGATCTCTACATTGTCAGCAAAGCATCGGTGGCGTTCGACAACATCCGGTTCAGTGTTTACGACTCGGAAATGATCTGATGACTTGAAGCCCTGTGGTCAGATCGGTTTTTGCTGCGTTCTTCGCTGATGGTTCACCAATGCCGTCTTTGAACTTACAATGCATTCACATAGCCTGAGGGGCTGACGCCGAACTGTTTCTGAAAGTCCCGCGAAAAGTTGGTGGGCACGCTGTATCCGACCATATCGGCCACCTCGTTGATCTTGTAGTTCTTCTCCGCCAGCAGTTCGGCCGCTTTTTTGAGGCGTGAAAGGTTGATCAGCTCATTGGGGGTCATATCCGAAATACCCTTGATCTTCCGGTAAAGGGTAGGGCGGCTCATATTCATTTTGGAAGAAAGCATATCCACGTCCAGGTCGCTGTCGGCGATGTGGTCGGTGATAATGGCATTGAGCTGTTCGAGGAAATCTTTGTCCGCGCGGGAAAACGCGATACCCTTGATATGCGTGAGCGGCGAGCGTGCGAAATAGTCCTTGATAATGTCGCGGTTATGAAGCAGGTTAGTGATTTGTGCAGACAAATGGTCGAGAGAAAACGGCTTCTCAATATAGGCATCCGCGCCTACTTCGAGTCCCTCGATCTTCGAACTGATCGAGTTTTTGGCAGTCAATAAAATAATGGGAATGTGGCTGAAACGGATGTCGTTCTTCATTTCGCGGCATAATGCAATGCCGTCCATCACGGGCATCATAATGTCGCTGATTACCAGATGGATGTTTTCTTCTTGTAAAAGATCGATCGCCTGCCGGCCGTCGCCAGATCTGAAAATGTTATAGTCCAGACCTAATTCGCGGCCAAGGTAACCCAGGATTTCCGTGTTGTCTTCGACGAGCAACACATTGGGCTTTTTTGGGTTAGCGGTGCTTTGTCCTGCCTCAGTTGCCTCAGCCGAAGCATTCAGGCTTTTGTGGTCTTCCTTATTCAAATCCAACTCGTAATCCTGGTGAATGGGAATGGAAAGCAGGAAAGTGTTTTGGTCAAGCTCGGAGCGTTTTAGTTCGAGTGTGCCTTTGTGCAGCTCTGCGAGCGAGCGCGCGAGCGGCAGGCCAATGCCCGTTCCCTGTTCTTTACTGTTACCCTGGGCGCGGTAGAATGGCTCGAAAATGCGGTCGCGGTCGTCGTAACCGATCGGCGGGCCATCGTTGGCGAACTCGATGTGGAATAGCAAATCGTCGCTGTTGAATGGCGAAAGCTTCACATTTACCCGGCTTTCGGCATACTTGATGGCATTGCTTACCAGGTTGCTGGTGATTTTCTTACAAGCCTCCTCATCTACAAATGCCTGCAAGGCAATGCGGGGTAATTCGAGTTTGTATTGCAGCTGTTTTTGCTCGGCTGCCGGACGGAACGTGCTGAAAACGTCGTTCAACAGGTCGTTGATGTCGGTTTTGGTAAAATTCAGGCTGTAATTGTTAGCTTCGGCCTTTCGGAAGTCGAGGAGCTGGTTGGTCAGGTCTATCAGTCGGGAGGTGTTTTTATCAATCATGTTCAAACTCTCAATCATGTCAGGGTCCGACTTTCTATTCGCCAGCAGCTTATCGAGCGGCATCTTGATCAGCGTCAGCGGCGTGCGGATCTCGTGCGCTACATTGGTAAAAAAGTCGATCTTGGCACTGTATATTTCCCGTTCTTTGCCCATTTCGATTGTCTCGATCTGCCGGCGGTTCTTCTCATCAAGCGCGAGAAAATAGTAACGAAAAATCACTACAATAATACTCACAATCAGTACCACATAAAAAAGCCAGGCCCAACCCGTAGCCCAGAACGGCGGCAGAATGGTAATGCGCAGCCTGGTTTCGCGGTTATTCCAAAGGCCATCGTTGTTGGCCCCACGGATTTTTAATGTATAATTCCCCGGTGGCAGTTTCGAAAACTGAATACGCCGGCTGTTGCTGTGGAAAGGTATCCATTCCTGCGAAAGGCCTTCCAACTGGTATTGGTAGCTGTTTTGTTCTGGGATTACATAGCTCAGTACGGCCACATCGAAACTCACATTTGAACTCTGATGGGGCAAAATGAGCTCGCTCGCGTAAATGATCGACTGTTTCAATGGCACATCTTCCTGCCGGACTTCGACGTCGCGGTTGTTGACCTGCAAGCGGGTAATGTAAACCGGCGGCACAAATGCATTCCGGAGCAAGGCGGCGGGTTTGAAACCGACCATTCCCGCTACGGTGCCGAAATACAACGTTCCGTCGGAATCCTTATAAGACGAATTGTAGTTGAACTGATCGGTAGGCAGGCCGTTGCCCGTGTGGAAATTGGTGAATCGGTCCGAGCGGCCATCGAGCTTTGCGAGTCCCCGGGAGGTGGTGATCCAGAAATTACCTGTGTCGTCCTCCAAGACCCTGAATACCTGATTGTCGGGCAGCCCATCGGTTTTGCGATAGTTGCGGAATTGCCCGCTTTCGGGATTGTAGCGCGAAAGACCGTGCTCGGTACAGAGCCAGATGCTCTTATCGGAGCTTTGGTAAATGCTGTTGACGTAATTATCGACCAGTCCGTCGGGCCGGTCGGCGCTGTACTGCAAATGGCCCTGCTTTCGGGTTTTTGGATTATAAAAAGAAACCCCACGGCCATAACTGGCGACCCATAACGTGCCTTCTGTATCCTCGTGGATACTTTGCACCTGGTGATTAAAGAACGGGATCCTGGTGAAATCGTCGGTGGCGCGGTTGTATTTGCAGAGGCCGATCCACGTACCGGCGAGGATGTCGCCTTCGCGGGTTTTATATAATATGACAATAAAATTACTGCTCAGTGAGCGCGGGTTGTTGGAGGAATTATAGTGCCTGATGACCCGCTCGGTACGTAAGTCGATCACATCCAGGCCATGCTCGTAAGTTCCTACCCACAGCTCGTCACCATCGGCCACCATGCCGTGGAGGTTGCGGTAGGAAATGCTGCCGGGACGGCCGTCGGGCAAAAAGGCCTTGAACTGGCCAGTCCGGGTATCGAGCCGGTTCAGGCCCGCGTCCTCTGTTCCGACCCACAAATGGCCGTATTTGTCTTTCGTGATTTCGTGTACAATGCTGCCGCTAATGCTGTTGCCGGGTTTGGGAAAGAACTTGCGGAAGTTATTGAACTGGGTTGAATAATAGTTGATCCCGCCAAATTGTGTCGTAATCCAAATGCCGCCCTCGCGGTCGCGGAGAATCGAATTGATGATGTTATCCGTGATAGAATAACGGTTAAACGGCTCCCTGACAATATGCTGTGAGCTGCCAGAGACCAGGTCGAGAATGTAAAGCCCGGATTCGGTCCCGAGCCAGAACTCCTGGCTGCTTTTTTGAAAGATTGTATGCACCTGTACGTCCTCATCGGGTTGTCCGGCAGCAGTGAGGTTACGGACCTCTTTTTTTACAAAATTCAAAAGTAAAACCTTTTTCATCGTGCCGATCAGCAACGAGGAGTCGCCGACGGCGTGCAGCGTGGTAGCGCCATAAATATCCCTGACACCCGATAATTCACCGACGTTAAAAGCTTCGAAACGGCCGGTATCCTGCTGGTAATGCCGCACGACGCCGTTGTTGCACGCCACCCAAACAGCTCCTGCGGGCGATACGTGGAGTGAGACCGGCTGGCCGCTGCCCAGGTCCACGCGCGCCACACGGCCGGTGAGCACATGATAGCGGTACAAGGTAAGATCTGAAATGATCCAGATGTTGCCGCTGCGGTCACCACGGATTTCCAGCACCTCGCCTGCCGGGATCAGCCCGAATGCGTCGAATCGCTCGGCGACGGGGTCGTAGCGGTACACACCATTGTGCGTACCTACCCAGAGCTTCTCGGAGGCATCTTCATATAATGCAAAAATGGAATTACTCCCGATGCTCAGCGAATCGCCGGCGACATTCTGGAAAATGCGGAAAGTGTGGCCATCGAAACGGTTGAGGCCATTGCGGCTCGCAAACCACATGAAACCCTTCTTGTCCTGGACCATTTCGCCCACGGCATTGCCAGAAAGTCCGTCGGAAACCTGGTAGTTACGAAAATAGAAAGGGATTTGCTGCGCAAAAACCCGCGTAACGACAAGAAGGAAAAGCAGGATGGAAACAAGTGTTCTCACCAATTTAAACTACATATAAACACACGACCTGACATAACCGGCATGTAAAGATATCCACTAAAATCTTAGTTAAATCATAAAAATTTTAGGTGAGACATTTTGATTCAAAATTGAGACAAAACGATCACCCCGTTATCCACTAAACCCGGAACTTCGCAGCATTCTTAATTAATCCAATATTATAGTTAAATAATAACAACGCTGCGGAGCTTTTTACCCTAACTATCCTTCATGGAAATAAAATTATACAAATCGACCGGCGAGGGCAGGCGCCTGCTGCCGGGACGTTCACTTGCACGGGCAACCGCATGGCTGGGCTGCCTGCTGCTCATGCTTTCGGCCTGGCAAGCCAGTGCGCAGAATACCGTGCAAATTTCCGGTAAAATCCGGGATTCCAAAGACGCGTTGCCCGGGGTAGCCGTTCTCGAAAAAGGAACCAACAACGGAACCGTTTCGGAAGCCGATGGGACATTCAAGCTGCAAGTGGGTAACGCTAATGCGACGCTGGTTATCTCAAATGTGGGCTATGTAACCCAGGAGATAGGTCTGGCGGGCAAATCTTTCGTGGAAGTAAATCTGGCGGAAGACCAGAAAACACTGAATGAAGTAGTCGTGATCGGTTATGGCTCCCTTAACAAAAAGGAGGTTTCCAGCGCCATTACGCACCTTTCGGGGAAAGATCTGCTCCGTGTGGGCGGCAACAACCCGTTGATGGCCATCCAGGGGAAGGTAGCGGGGCTTTCGGTAACCAACACGGCTGCGGCTGACCCTAATTCTTCGCCGAACATACAGCTACGCGGGGCGTCGTCGAGAAGCGCCGGTCTGGGGCCCTTGTTTGTGATCAATGGCGTGCCGGGCGGTAATATCGACAACATCAACCAGAACGAGATCGAGTCCATCGACGTGCTGAAAGGCGGTGCGGCGTCGGCCATTTACGGTACGCGCGGCAGCAACGGGGTGATTGTGATCACGACCAAAAAGGGATCGGAGAACTCGCGTATATTCTATGACGGTTACACCACATTCGACTACGCTACCAATCAGCTGGAAGTGCTTTCGAAAGATGACTTCCTGGCCCACAAGCGTGGCGTCGATTTTGGCGGCAACACCAACTGGATGAACGCCGTGAAGCGCAACCCGTCGTTTTCGCACAAGCATACCCTTCAATTTTCGGGTGGTAATGGCAAGACCAACTATTTCACCTCGCTCGACTACCGCGATGCGAACGGTTTGGACCTCCGTTCGGCCAAGCGCGAATATGGGGGAAGGATTAATATTAACCACAAGACGGCCAATAATATCGTCGAACTGGCATTCACTGCTGCGCCCCGCTACACCAAAACGAGCGATGCCGATTACAGCGGTTTCAACTACGCACTGACCCTAAACCCGACGCTCTCCGTGCGCGACTCAACTGGCAAGTATGCTTATCTGACATCCGGATTTTTTGCCAACAACCCGGTTGAAGTCGCGAAGGGCGTCAAGTCCGATCGCGAGTACAAGCTGCTGGATATGAATGGTTCAGCGAAAATTAATATTCTCGAAAACCTGAATACCGTGGTGACGATCGGTGAAGTGAGCTCTTCGGGAAGAAGGTATTTCTTCACTCCTTCGACACTGACGACCGTTATCAACGGAAGCAAACGCAACAGCGGCGAGCAGAAACTGGAAGAAAGCGACCAGAAAAGCTTTGAATGGATCGGTAATTATTACCTGGATTTGAATAAGCACTCCTTCAAGCTGCTCGGTGGGTATTCGTTCCAGTATTTTACTTCTTCCGGCTTCAATGCGAAGAATGAGAACTTTCCTTCCAATGTGTTGACTTACAATAACCTGGGGAGCGGTTTGTGGAATTTACAACAGGGGATCAACAATGTGGGTTCTTACAAAAACTCTTCCAAACTGATCGCATTCTTTGGCCGTTTGAACTACGATTTTGACCAGAAATACTACCTGTCGGCCAGCTTGCGTCGCGAGGGTTCTTCGAAATTCGGGTATTCCAACAAATGGGGTTACTTCCCGGCGGCTTCGGTGGCCTGGCGGGCCACACAGGAAAGTTTCCTGAAAGATATTCCCTGGCTGAACGAACTGAAAGTACGTGCCGATTATGGCGAGACCGGTAACCAGGATTTTGGTAATTATCTTTCGCTCGATACCTACGGCGGTTATGGCTATTATTTGTACAATGGCAACAACTACCAGGTTTGGGGACCAAGTCAGAACACCAACTATGACCTTCGCTGGGAGAAAGCGGCGAACTTCAATGCCGGTCTTGATTTTGAGCTTTTCGGCAGCAAGGTTTCCGGTAGCCTCAACTACTATATCCGCACCAACAAGGACTTGCTGGGTAACTACAATGTTTCCAACCCGCCGAACATTCAGGGCCAGACGTTCGCCAACGTCGGTACCATGCGGAACACGGGTATCGAGTTGCAGTTGAATGCTTCGGTGCTGCGGAAAGGTGATTTTACCTACGACCTTGGTTTCACAGGCGCTTATAACAACAACAAATTCGTGTCATTTTCGAACGCGCTTTTCAAAGGTCAGAAGTACGTAGATGTGGTAGGTATGCCGGCGCCGGGTAGCCCGGGTACATTGCAGCGGTTGCAGGAAGATACGCGGATCGGTAGCTTCTATGCGCTCAAATCGGCTGGTGTGAACGAGCAGGGTGCTTTGCTGGTGTATAATAAAAAGGGTGAGGTGATCCCGGGCAACCAGGCGACAAACGACGACAAGCAGTTTGTCGGAAACGGCCTGCCGAAGTTTACAATGGGTATTTCCAACAATTTCAAATACAAGAGGTGGGACCTGAGCGTGTTCCTGCGCGGTTCGTTCGGCTATAAGCTGTTCAATACTTACGCATTCTACCTCGGAACACCGGCGACACAGGAAAACGCTAACGTGCTGACTTCGGCCTACGACGGCGGCAAGTATTCGAAACTGACAAGCCCGACGACCTATTCAACACTCTCGGACTACTTCCTCGAACAGGGCGGATTTTTAAAGATTGACAACGTGACACTTAGCTACACCCAGCCGATCCAGACGAAATTCCTGCAATCGGTACGCATTTATGCGACCAGCCGCAACCTGGCAACATTCACGAAATTCACCGGTGGCGATCCCGACCTGATTAATGTGAACGGTCTTTACCCCGGCGTGAACAAAAACGGCGACAATAACGGCACGCTCGATTACTATCCGTCGACAACCCAGTTGTTGTTGGGCGTTCAGCTCACCTTTTAATTTTTAGACATAATGAAAAGCATAAACATATTAAAGAATAGAGCCGTGACTGGATGGTCCCGGACTGGATGGTCCCGCATTGGGGCAGGCATGCTGTTGCTAGCGACCGTAGGCTGTACCAACCTCGACGAGCAACTTTTCGATCGGATTACTTCCGATAATTTCCTCCAAACGCGTGAAGACGTTACCCGCGACTTCCTCCGCGCATTCGAACACAGCTATTGGAGTATCCAGGGCGGTAACACGTTTATGTTGCAGGAAAACAGCTCGGACGAGATCATGACCCCGAACCGCCAGGGCGACTGGTTCGACGGCGGGCAATTCCAGCGCGTGCATTACCACACCTGGACGCCGAACGACGGCTTCACGTCCGATCCCTGGAATGCATTGTATGGCGGTGTGACGCTGGCAACCAACTCACTGGAAGATTTGCAGGGTATTAAAGATCCTTCCAGGTTTGAGATGACCCAGGCCGAGCTCGACGGGATGATTGCAGAGCTGCGCACACTACGCGCGTGGTTGAACCTGCGCCTGCTCGATTTCTACCGCAATATCGTGATCGTGACCAAGGTGAAGGGCGAGACCACCGGTGGGCCGCAGGTGACACCCCAGGAAGCATTTGCGTTCATTGAGCAGGAACTGAAAGAGTCGCTACCCAAGCTGCCGACCGTACAAAGCCTTGGAGCTAATGCGGTAGGCCGTTGGACGCAAGGTGGAGCAGCTTCGTTGCTGGTGCGGCTTTACCTCAATGCGAAGGTGTACACAAGCACCGACCGTTTTGCTGACTGTGCGAAAATCAGCCAGGAAATGATAGATGGGAAGTACGGTACCTACGCCCTGGAATCGCGCTGGGACGCTCCATTTGATTACAACAATGCTACTTCGAAGGAAACGGTGTTTGGCTTTCCGGGTAGCTTCGGCCTTACGCACTGGCAGTATGATGGCGGAATGTATTTCTGGATGCTGCCCAACCTGGCGCCAAGCTATTTCGGATTTACGGATTTTGGCAATGCCAACCCGAAATACGCAATGCAGCCCGGCCTCGATGTGGATGGAAAGGAGTATCAGCATGCATTGGGTAAGCCATTTGTAAAATTTCAAAAGTATCCGGACGATATTCGCTTGAAAAAATACAGGAATCTAGGCAATAGCAAACGCGAAGGGATGTTCCTGTACGGCTACCTGCCCTACACCAACTCGGCAGGCAAGCCCGACACGGTGCGTGGTTTCAAGGGCCCGTATCCACTCTATCTACGCGACCAGGTAGGTAAGTTCCTCGATGCGAAGCCAGGCACGCCGATTGCCGACAAAACTTCGAACATGAATAATGCGGATAACAACTCTGGTATTTTCCCGGTGAAGTATCCGTACTACCCCAGCGAGGACCTGAATAAGATTTCTTCGGCTTATGCGGAGATCCGTTTCGCGGAAATATACTATTCGCTGGCTGAATGCAAATACCGGTCGGGTGACAAGGCTTCTGCCGCTGTATTGCTGAATGCGGTCCGTAAACGTAACTATCCAACCGGCTCGGCAAGTCTTTACAAAGCCGATGGGAGCCAGCTTACCGACCAGGAGATGATCGACGAATGGGGTAGGGAGTTCCTCGTGGAGGGCCGCCGCCGCACCGACATGATCCGTTGGGGCGTGTTCAACAAAGGCACCTGGTGGGATAAAACGGCCGATGCCGACAGCCACACCGAGATTTTCCCGATCGGGCAAACGGTGCTGAACTCGTCGCCGCAACTAAAACAAAACCCGGGCTATTAACCCAGGGTTTAAACCCTGGGTTGTCGTGGGGCAGGCTCGAGGGCTAAAAATGAATAACTAAAACCGATGATAGAACACCGCTCCTGGGGCGGTGGGTGCGCCCCAAAAGGGCGCATTTTTTTTGGAATTGCAATGAAAGTTTGTAATATTTAATCAGAGTGTTTTTGGCCCTGATATGACGCAACTTGGTTCTTTGAAAGGCATTTTCATCTGCTTGATGTTGTTCCCTTGCCTTTCCCGACCGGTTGGGGCGCAGGTGGGTAGGATCCACAAGCTGCAACAGAGCCTTTCTTCAATCCGCGATAGTTCGGATTACGTCGACGTCGTCAACCGGATTTCATTGCTTTTTTATGAACAAAATGCAGATAGTACGCTCTATTATGCATTGAAGGCGCGAGAGATAGCCTTTCGGAACGATTATGCCCAGGGGCTGGCCGATGCCACCAATAACCTGGGCGTGGTTTTCGATATTAAAGGCAATATCCAACTCGCGTTGCGCTACTATAACGACGCGTATAATCAGTATGTAACATTGGGCGATTCGTCCAACGTCGTGCAGACGCTCATGAATATTGGTTCGGTGTACAATTTCAGCGGCCGCCACGATAAGGCGCAGGCCAACTATGACCGTGCCATTGCGCTCGGTGACCGCATTGCGCATGATTCGATCACCGCGCTGGTTATCTATAACTATGTGTTGCTCTATCCTCAAAAATTCACGGCAAAGCGCCGTAATACGCTTATAGACCGGGCTTACGGCATTGCCAAAAAGTATCGGGATATCCGCCTCGAATTGGCGATCGATCAACTCAGGGCGACTGCGCTTATTGAATCGGGGCAACGCGAACGGGGCCTGACATTGCTGGAAAAGACCCTGAACAGCACACTGGCGCTGGAATTGAACTATCTCAGTATGGATATCCTGCTTGATCTGGGGGATTATTACCTCCCTAAGGACCGAGATAGAGCCATTCAATTCTATAACAAAGCGCTCGACCTGGCCGAACAAAAGAACTATCGCATGTATGCGCGCGACGTGTGCAAGAAGCTGTATGACTATTACGAGGGCAGGAAAGAAAATGCCAATGCGTTTATTTATAGCCAAAAGTTGTTAAAGCTATTCGAGGAACAGGAGGATATCAACCGCGTTTCAGGGATCGATTACATTGAGTATGCAGTAAAAGACCAACAATTGATCTCGGAGCAGTTGAAATCGAAATACAATGCGCAGCTGCTGGCGCTGGCCGTGGCCGTGTGTGTGCTGACCTTGCTGAGCATTGTCATACTCTGGCGAAACTGGAAGCTCAGCAAAAAAACCAACAGCGTGCTGACGATGCAGTTCAGGCAGCTGGAATCGACCACCGATGCATTGGAAAAAAGTAATCAGAACTACGCGCGGCTGATCAAGATCGTGGCCCATGACCTCCGCAATCCGATCGGTGGTATCAATGCGTTGTGCTCGTTGTTGCAAGAGGAGGATACGACAGCTGAAGAGGCCCGTCAATATGTGGAACTGATCCGGGAGTCGAGTACGAGCTGCCTGCATATGATCAGCGATTTGCTCCAAACCGATTTTGATTTCAAGGAAGCGGAATTACAGAAAAAGCCGGTCGAACTGTCTGTCTTCCTCGGCCATGCAGTGACCTTGCTCACATTCCGGGCAGCTGAAAAGAACCAGCGGCTTATACTCGAAGGTCCGTCGCATATGGTAGTGAATGCCGACCCCGACAAGTTGCTGCGCGTTCTGAACAATTTGATTGTCAATGCGATCAAGTTCAGCCCCGATGGAGAAATGATCCGGATCAAAATGGAGCAGTCGGACACTGGCGTCACCATTTCGGTCATGGATCACGGGCTGGGAATTCCCAAGTCCGCGATTCCCAATCTTTTCGACCCGTTTACGACCTCGAAGCGCCCTGGTACGGCTGGGGAGCAAGCTTTTGGCTTGGGTTTGTATATTTCAAAACAGATCGTCGAAGCGCACGGAGGGACGCTCTGGTTCGAAACGGAAGAGGGTAGCGGCACCACTTTCTTTGTTTTCCTGCCCGGAGAGAACGTCGACACACTCTCTCCGGCCTGATCAGGCGGTACGGTTATTTTTGTTTAAGCTTCTCGTCGTACTTCTTTTTCAATTCAGCGACGGCTTTGTCGTAGCCTGCTTTATCAAAAAAGGCTTCGGGGCGGTAGGGGTCGGAGGGTTTGTGTTTTTCGTGCAACGCAAACTGACTTGCATGCGACGACAGCCAGATATCGAACTGCTCGTTTTTCATTGCGGCCAATGTCTTGGCATAATCCTTGCCCACCTCGGGGTAGCCAGCCATTCCCGAGAGCTTGGTTTCATCTAAAATGCTCGGCATGTTGGCGATCAGGACTTTATAGGCCCGCTTCTCATCTCTCACCGTTAGCGAAAAGCTACTGGCGCCGGGCGTATGGCCGGGGTGGTGCAGCAGTTTTACCTGCATGGTACCCAGCTTGATAATCTCGCCGTTTTTGAGCAACTGATCGGCAGTTACCGGCTCGAAACTGGCACCATGCCCGCCCAATGCATAATCGGAAGCACCGCCGTCGGCCATGGATTTAGCGTCTCGTTCCTGGATCATCAGTTTGGCGCCGGTAGCCTTTTTAATAGCCGCCATTCCGGCCACGTGGTCGTAATGGGCATGTGTAGCGAGCAGTATTTTGATGTCTTCAAATTTAAAGCCCAGCGCCTGTATGTGCTTGCGGATAAGGGGTACCGAGCCTTCGAGGCCTGTGTTGATCAATATATGACCTTTGGGCGTCGCAATTAGATAGCAGGCCAAATCGTAAGTGCCTACGTAATAGAGATTTCCCGCGATGCGGAACGGCCGGTAGTCTTTCGACC
Source organism: Dyadobacter sp. 22481 (assembly GCF_052044875.1). Lineage (NCBI taxonomy): Bacteria > Pseudomonadati > Bacteroidota > Cytophagia > Cytophagales > Spirosomataceae > Dyadobacter > Dyadobacter sp. 22481. Next base: position 1,919,362 of record NZ_JBQENV010000001.1, on the reverse strand, counting down.
AGTCGGCCTGGACGAACGGGGGCTTCCAGGTTTTGTTTTGCGCCTCTGATACAAATGGAGTGAGTAATGCCCCGGCAATGAGCGTAGTTATAAGCGTTTTTTGAAGGTTCGGCATAAGATTGATGGTAAGCGCGCAAAGATAGAGGCGGGGTGACTGGTATGCAAGACGTTGTGTTGGCCGCTGACGGCCGACCGCCGCAGGCCTATCTCTTAACAAACTGATAATAAATACATAAACTCGGCGAAAAGTGAATGGCTGTTCTTTGTGAAACTATTTCACTTAATCAGTTTATCACTCACCATGAAGCCTTTATTTACTTACACCGCATTGGCCGGCATTCTTGCGCTCGGGGCCTGCCAGGACCACCGCGATCCGAACAGTCCGGACATTACCCTGCAAAACCGTTCGGTGACACCCGTATTGGCCAAATTGCTCCCCGGCGCTACCAACGGACGTGTTTCGGCCAACAACGTGAAGCTTTATTCACTTCTGAGCAGCGACGACCAGCTGGAGCAATCGCCAGCCTACGTGTTTGGAGGCTCTGCCGATGGCGCCGGTCTTTTCCAGAATCCTGACGGCAACTACACGATCCTGGTAAACAATGAAGACAACTTCTCCGTGTCGCGCATTACACTCGATAAGGGTTTCAAGCCTGTAAAAGGCGAGTACGTACTCAATTCCGACGGAGGAACCTGGCGTTTGTGCTCGGCTACTTTGGTGACGCCGGTCGAGCATGGTTTTGGCCCTGTTTTTCTCACGTCGGGCGAAAGCGGCCAGGAATCGCGCACACACGCGGTCAACGTAGATTCGGACGTAAGCCAGGCGAATATCTCCCGCGAGGTAGCAGGTCTTGGCCGTTGGAGCGCCGAAAACGCAGTTCCGCTTCCTAAAACTGCTTATCCCGGTAAAACGGTGATCGTGATCGGCGACGACGATTCTGATGTGAATGGTGGCCAGGTGGCCATGTATTTGTCCAATACCGTGGGCGACCTCGACAACGGCGCTCTTTACATGCTGAAACGCGCTGATAACAATCAGAAAGAAAGGGATATGCAAGTCGGTTCGACTTATGATGTGGAGTTTGTTAAAATCGATAACCACAAGACGCTGACCGGAGCGCAGATCAACTCGAAAGTGAATGATCTGAAAGCGATCAAATTCGGACGTGTGGAAGACGTAGATTACCGCAAGGGCGGCGGCGCACAGGGCCGTGAGGTGATTTTTGCCGTGACAGGCCAGGACAACAGCGGCGTGAACGCCGACTATTCACGTTCGAAATACGGTCGTATTTACCGCGTTGTGCTCGACGCGAACGACCCTACCAAAGGTAAACTGGAAGTATTGCTCGACGGCGACGACCGTAACGGCATCGCCAAAACTTTCCAGAACCCGGATAACGTTTGCGCAACCTTCGACTACGTCTACATTATGGAAGATCCGAATGGTTATGGCGACGAAAAGCATGATGGGTATGTATATCAATTCAACCTCAATACCAAGCAACTGACCCCGGTTCTCGAAATAGATCACCGTCGTACCGAAGCTGATGCCGCCAAATACAATGTTGGTGGTACTTCTGCATTCGGCTCATGGGAAAGCAGCGGTATGATCGACGTCTCGGACGTTACCGGCCGAGCCAACACATTCATGCTCGGCATTCAAGCGCATACCTGGCGCGGTGACAAATACAAGGGTGTCGACGGCGGTTCTGTCCGTAAATCGGAGAACCAGGCCAGCCAACTGATTTTGATTGAAGGTCTGCCTCGTTAATTACATAGTTTTCAGACTCCTGGCCGGAATTTTCGGGCCAGGAGTTTTCCTTTTGAAATAATACCCACTCCCTGCACCATGCTGAAATTCGAACGTAACCCCAATTCATTCGTTTACCGCCACAGGAGGTTGTTGTTTTCAATCTTCCTGATCATCGTCATCCCGCTGATCGTCTGCCTCATCTGGTGGCTCACGAGCCCTAAGGCGGCTCCCGCGACAGGGGTAAAACGGACTTTCATGCAGAATATAGGATCACTCGATAGTGCTGTGAGCCGCTTGCAAGCCGATATTCGCGCAAAACATCCGGCCGCTATTCAGGAATCGTTCAAGCGGGCCCGTATTGCCTACAAGCGTGTCGAATTTATCTCGGCTTATTACAGTCCCGAAACCACCCGCGCCCTCAATGGCCCGAATATTCCCGAAGTAGACGACGACCTGCGTGTGAATGAACCACAGGGTTTTCAGGTTTTGGAAGAAATGGTGTTTCCCGAAGTGGCGACGGATGGCTATCCTGCGATGCTGCACGCAGCCAACGTGATTCGCGCAAACGTGACCCGGCTGCGAAAGGTATCAGAAACCAACGATCTCACAGACAGCCATATATTCGATGCGATGCGCCTGGAAATTTTCCGGGTTATTTCAATGGGTATTACCGGGTTCGATTCTCCGGTCGCATTCCACTCTTTGCCCGAAGTAGCGGCGGCCCTTGGAAGCGTACAGCGCCAATTGGGCCACTACACCGCCGATAATGCATTAGCGACTGAGCTCGACAGCGCCTTCAATGCCGCCATCGTGTATGTGGGCAAATCGCCGGATTTCAACGCTTTTGACCGGCTGGAATTTATTAAACAATATGCCAATCCGCTCAGCAGCAGCCTGCTCGATGCACAAAAGGCACTGGGTATTCCGGTTTTTACAGAAAAAAGATTGCTAACCCCGGCCGCGCGCACACTTACGGATTCGGGGGCGTTTAATGCCAATTACTTTGTCAACTTTGAAGAGCAGGCCATGACCACCCAGCGTGTTGCGTTGGGTAAAATGTTGTTTTTTAACCCAATCTTGTCCAGTAATTCGGGCCGCACGTGCGCTACTTGCCACCAGCCCGGCAAAGCTTTCACCGATGGCGAGCCGAAGAGCTTTGCGATCGGTTTCAACGGTGTGCGGGTCAGTCGTAATGCGCCTACCTTATTAAATGCTTCGTTTCAGGCCGTGCAGTTCGCTGATTCGCGCGTAACCTTCCTGGAAGACCAGGCCAGCGACGTGATCCGCAACCCGCAGGAGATGCATGGCTCGCTCCCCGACGCTGTGGCCACACTGCGCAAGCAACCCGAATCGCAGCAGCTGTTCCGGGAAGCCTATTCGGACGGCGTCACCGAAAGCAACCTCAAAAATGCTATCGCGAGTTACATCCGGTCACTTTCTTCGCTCGATTCACGCCTGGATCGTCATTTTCGTGGTGCTGAAAATACATTGACCATGGAGGAAAAATCGGGCTTCAACCTATTCATGGGGAAAGCCAAATGCGCAACCTGCCATTTCTTTCCGCTTTTCAACGGCACCGTGCCGCCGAACTATCTCGAAACGGAAAGCGAGGTGCTCGGCACGCCGGCCACGGCAGAAGGGAAAACGGTCGATCCCGATGTTGGTAAATTTGTGCTCACAAAGCGCGAGCCGCACCGCTATGCATTCAAAACGCCTACTGTCCGGCACATAGCGCTCACTGCACCTTACATGCATAACGGGGTTTTCAAGACCTTGGAAGAAGTGGTCGATTTCTATGATCGCGGCGGCGGGAACGGTTTAGGTTTTAATCTGGAAAACCAGACATTGCCCTTCGACAAGCTCAGTTTGACCGATTCCGAGAAGAGGGCGTTGGTATCGTTTATGAAGATTTTGTAAAATACAATTCCATTACTGACAATGGGTTGTCATTCTGACGCGGTTTCTTTGAAGTAAATTAATATTTACTTCAACCAACAACCCTATGAAAACGATCATCAGCAACGGTACACCCATCAGCTACAACACCTACGGCAGCGGCCCCGCTACGTTACTTTTTGTCCACGGCTCTTTCATCGATCAGACTTACTGGAAGGAGCAGGTTTCTTTTTTTAAAGAAAAATATAATGTTGTGACTATGGACCTGGCCGGTCACGGCGAGTCGGGAACCAACCGCGAAGCGTGGACACTTCAAGAGATGGCCGAAGATATTGTGAATCTCATCAAGGAGTTGAGACTTGAAAACGTGATCCTGGTCGGGCATTCGCTTGGTGCGAACCTGATACTTATGGCCGCAAGCGCGTATCCCGATCCCATTATCGGCTTCATCGCCGTCGACAATTTCAAAAACCTGGCAACTCCGCTACCGCCTGAATACGAAAGCCAGGTGGACGAAATTATCGCCAACTCAAAAAAGGCTTACGCTGAGACCAATGAGCATTACGCCCGGATGGTTCTCCTGACCGAACAGACACCCCAGTGGATCGTCGACAAGATTGTAGCCGCCTACCGCAATTCCTACGAGCCGATGGGCCAGCGGACTTTACCCCAATTTTTCACCATGGACCGCATTGAGCGGGCCGTATTGCCGTCGGTAAAACCCAGAATAAACCTCATTAATGTCAGCTATATGCCTACCAATGTAGCTGCTTTGGAACAGAATGCCGTCAATGGCTTTGCATTGATCGAAATCGCAGGCACCTGCCATTACCCGATGCTCGAATCGCCCAAGGCCTTGAATGAGGCGCTGGACGAGGTGATCGACGGCGTGCTGGAAGCGAAACTCGCAATATAATATCCACTACTTCGGGCGATGCAATGTTAGACCTACCGGATTGTAACAAAAAGCCGGGACGGTCGTCTATGCATTGTCAAGTGTAAGCAATGGCTTCACAACCCAAAACAAAAGAGCAGGCGTTTCGGCTGCTCTTTTTTGATGTTTAGAGAAATGGATTTTAGAGCTTGTAGCGGACGATGAAAGTGTTTTTAATATCCGGTTTGCTTTCCAATTGAAAAGCCTTGAAGCTCGCCACTCCGTGGAACCAGCCCGCTGCATACACATAGCCGGATTTGGTAACGCAAATCTTGTTGAGGCGATCTTCCAGAGTTCCGCCTGCTTTGGCAATAAAGCTGCTGGCTCGGTCAAGACTATTCGGATCGAGCTCCGTAATGATGATATCGGTACTTCCCAACGAAGACAAGGCCTTACCCCTCAGCATAGGAAACTGGGCCGAATTCGCGAATGATCCGCCCAGAACTATGTTACCGGTGCTGGTCAGTGCAATTCCGCCGTGATAGTCTTTGTTGTCATCGATAAAACCATTACTGCCATTCTGTATTTTGCCGTCGGCGTCCCATTTGAGCAAGTAAACGTTATCATCCCCTTTACTGCTTAGCGGAAACTCTTCCAGGGTACCGCTATGCATTCCCGTTACAAACACATTTCCGGAACGATCGACTTCGATATCGTAAGCGAAGTCATTACCACCGGAACCTATGCGACGCAACCATTGGAAACCGTTAATTGGACTCCATTTTGCAACAAAGGCATCTATTACATTGACAGCGGCAAGTGGCTTTAAAGGACTTGGAAAACTGACCGTTTTGAGAAAGAAACCTGTGACATAGGCATTACCGTCCAAATCTACCGCAATGGCCTCCGGTATTTGTATGTCGTCGCCGTCAATCATCATCGGCTCGTCGAAAGCACCCGTATCGGCATTGACGAGTACCAAAAAGCCATCATGACCATTGGCTTTCAGCGGGAGCGGCCGGTTGAAATCGATATTTTCCGTCGACAGGTCGCCTTGAACCCTGCCGATCAGGTAAAGCTTAGGTCCTTCACCAGCATGATAGAACGCCAGCGACCGTCCCTGGTCGCTCGCTGGTCCGCCGAACGTTTTGACCCAATCCCGAGCGCCATTCGCCTTGATTTTTGTAACAAAACCATCCTCGCCACCTTTGTACGAATTGTTCCATGCCGACACCTCACCACCAATAAACCCAGTTAGATAAACGTTATTTTCCTTATCCAGCGCTATGGCATTGCCGTGATCATCTTTCGGACTGCCATCAGTATATAGCCACAAGCACACGCCAGTGCTGTCAAATTTTGCCACGAAGAAATCATCCCCTCCTTTCGATTGCAGGACATGTCCATTTCCAAATTCGACCCGACCTGCGGCAGTTCCCGATACATAAATGTTTCCGTCGTTGTCCGATACAATATCGGTCGGGATATTTTTATCACCGGAAAGGCTGAATGGCTTTACATGATCGATATGCACAGCCTGCGTGCTGCCGCTGCTGCCGCCGTCGACGCCTTTGGCGGTTAATTTTACCTGATAAGTGCCCGCCGCCTGAAATTTGTGCGTTACAGATTGTCCGCTTGCCATTGGTGTGTCGTCACCGAAGTCCCAACGCATGTTTGCTGCATTCAACGATTCGCTCGTAAAAGTGATTTCACATGGATATGTGCAACCGCCTTCGGGTGTGTACGTGAAGCGAGCGAGTGGTCTTTCAGGTGTCTCTATGTGGCAGGCGATTGCAATCGACGCTATCAGAATATAAATAAAAAATCTCTTCATGGACCAAACGTCAGTAGGGAGGTATTGTAAAGTTACTGGATTTTCGTGAGTAATTCCGCAGCCTGTTTACTGTTCGGATTTTCGGGGTCAGCCACGACTTTTTTCAGCTCTTCGACACATTTTTTGAGGTCGTTCTGTTGCAGGTAGGCCAGGGCAATGTACCATCCGGCGACGCCCTTGACTTGCGCGAACCGGCTGGTTTCTACTTGCCTAAATTCCTGCAAGGCCGTTTCACTGTCCCGCGCCGCGAGCAGGCGGATGCCCTGGTGAACGTGAGCGGTGTCCGAACGCCATTGTTTGAGAGCGGACGGGCTCAGGCCGAGTTTTTCCTTCGAGAAAGGACTTTCCAGCTCCACTTTTTCGTTGAAATAATCGGCAAAAAATTCGGTTTTATTCACAGTAGCCGGGGCTGTCTTCGACTTTTTCTGCTCAGTAGGGACCGTTTTTACAATTCCTGGTTTGATCGTAGGCTGTATTTCCGTGGTGGTGTCCGGCCGGGTCGGCTTTTCGGCTGTTGTTACCTCGGAGATTATCGGGGCGTCATTAGGCACGGAGCTGAAATACCAGGCAAGGCCGATAGCGACGAGAATGCTTGCCGCTGCCGCAATATACGGCCAGCGGATCGCCAGGCGAGTCTCCGGGTTCAACGGGATGGTCTGGCCGGGTTGCGGATCGACTTGGCGCGCACCAGCCAGCAGCACGCCTTCGTTTTGCAGCTGGGTATGGATATCCTTAAACAGGTTCCTATATTTATTCGCTTTCAATCCGTTACGAATACGCCGTTGCGTAGCGACTTCACCGGCCAGGGCCTCGTCCGAATGCATCCGTTTTTCGAACTCCGTACGTTCTTCGGGCGTACCTTCGCCGCTTAGGTACCGATGGATTTCATGAAAAATTTCTTCCGACAATTCCATAAGTCAAATCGTGATTCGCTGGTAATACTTTACTGGTTGATACATGTCATCCGCCGATTCTTATCACTACAAGTGAAATTTTTCTCGCAGGTACTTTGCACATCTGAATCTTTTTACCGTGGCAGATGCCTCTGTCATGCCCAATTCTCCCGCAATATCTCGTAACGAACGGTCCTCGATATAGAACCACCGCAACACTTTCCGGCAATCTTCCGCAAGGAGTTGAAAAGCACGGTCGAGTTTCCTGAAAATCCAGCTGCGTTCGTCTTCATCGTAGTCTTGGGAGATGTTTTCGGCAAGGTCGTTTCCGAATGCATCGCGATCCTCGTCCAGGTCTGCTATGCTATCCAGGCTCACTTCACCGCGGCGGGCAGCCACACTGAGGCTCTTTTTCCATTGGTTGATGTAAATGCTCTGAAAGTAAGTCGTAATGCGCGTTTCGTCCTGATAAACAAAACTGCGATCCCGTATTTTGCTTACGAAGATGGCCAGGCACTCTTGCAAAAGATCCTCCGCCTGTTCCTGGTCGCTGCCTCGTTTTACTACATGGGGAATGCATCGCCGGTAGGTTTGAAGGTATAGACAAGTGAACGCCTCGTGTTTTTCGAGGAGCAGTTCTTCATAAAATAAAAGGTCAGAATCACGGTATCGTTTGCAGGAATCTTGGGGTGCCATTCATCTCGATATTTATACAAAAAAACAAAAAAGAGCCGGTTCGGGAAGTTTGCGGAGAAACAAATTGAAAAAAGTTGCAGAATGGTGATAAGGTTTCCGGCATTGCGCAGATAAACAACCGATCCCGAAAATCAGAAAGCCGATCCAGGCATTATGATCGGCGAAGGTTTTCGGGCTGTGGGTTATTATAAGGAGAGAGAGCCCGACGGTTTCGACGGGCTCTCTTTTTTAGTTTAAAGCGTCTTTCTTCGAGGCTGTGTAGTGATGGGAATCGTTCTTTTTGCGATTTTTTGGCTTTGGCCGTTTCCGGCGGTCAGCTCGACGATGTTTTTCAGGTCGTCGAGGATAAACGTGAACCCGTTTAGCGACCGGGTTTTTTCAATGGGTTTGAATTTTCCTTCTGTGGCATAGGCGAACAGCATTTCAAACCCGAAAGGCGCCGCGCATTCGAACTGTTCTGGCATATAAATCCATTTGCCTACCGCTTCGGATGTGATGGTAAAATCCTCATTTCGCAATTGTACAATATTTTTGGAAGCATCCTGGTAAATCATTCGGACGGTGCAAGGCTTGTTAGCGCGAACTTTCAACGTCATGACGTCGCCCTCCCGGTACGATTGAGGGCCGTATCCTTTGTCGGTACTCACTTCCAGTAATAATTCATCTTCTTTGGCCGCAGGCTGAACCTCGTCGGCCGAATTCACGATCGCCTGCACACGCGAGGCGTCTTCAATGAGCTTTTCATCAGGTTCTATTCCTGCATTCGGCACATTGGACAGCAATATTTCCGAAGAAAGAACAAAGCCGGTGGCGTGGTCGAGGCCATCAAAGAGTTGTACGCCGACTTTTAGAAAGTTCCCCGATTTATAATACCGGCCTTTCAGTTTGAGCAACGTTCCGGGGCTTGTGCTACCGGTCGGGTCGGTCTGGATATTGCTGCTCATCCGTGCCAGCGACGATTTCAGCGTGCCGGTTAGCTGTTTTGAAAAATCATTGGAGATTCCCAGGCCGTCGAATGTGATTTCTTCAATAAAGAGCTTCCATACATCTTTTTCCGGAAGGGAATGGATGATTTGCCCCGCGAGTTTGTCGATCACTTCCGGCAGGGTAAGCAATTCGAGCGGGTTTCGCTGGTCGTTTAGAGAAACCGTGGGGTTACCTTTGTCTTTCAGATCAGTGTCCATGAATCCTATCCTGGCCTCCGTCACCTGGTTTCCATCCATTTTTAGAAACACACCTGCCCGGCAGGGGACATTTTCCAGTTGCAGATGTTTCTGGCCCTGATAGCTGCCGAAAAGCGATTTTTTACCATAAAACAACACCAGATACCCCTCCGGTATCGATTGAAACCCGGCTTCTTCCCACTCAAAATGCCAGGAAAGGCCACCCTTTTTATAGCCAATGAACGCGATCCGTTTGTACTCCTCGAAATCGATCGTTTTGGTGCCCTTATTGCCGGGTATCAGGTCGTTTTCAAAACGGGCATCACGACGCAGGGTCGCATACATCCGATCATTAGCTTCGTCACGCTCCTCGCGGTCGACGATATAGGGATTGGTAAGCAGGCCGAATGCCGATTCAAAGTCTTTCAGGACCTGTTTGACACGCTCCGCCGACTTGATCTTGTAATAGGGGCTGAGCGTCTGCCCGATTGAGCAATGCAAAGGGAAAATAACGAACAGGATGATCAGCAGCCGTTTCATAGCGTTTTTGTAGTGGATGAGCTGGCTGTTTAATGCTAGTTGGGCTGGTGCAGGATCACTTCGCGGGTGAGCAAGCTGTTTTCCATCGGAATTTGTTGTCTGTTGGTCAACTCCATTACGCGTATACGCACCGTGCGGAAAATGTCTTCCAGGCGCAGGCCCGGCACATCGAGCGCTTTCAGGAGCTCGGCGGTATAGGGGCTGTTTTTACCCTCGCCGTCCAGCGCAGTGAAGCCTGGTTTGGTGGAGAACGTAATGAGGGTGCCGGCAGGTGCGCTCATACCCGCAAGGCCCTTGCTACCCGAGCTGCGCGTCCAGCTACGGCTCAATGGGTTGTCGCGGCAGGCGTCGAGGATCATAATATTGGTCCGCTGGGAATTTTCATCCGCGACCGCCATCTGATCGAGGATATCGTCTGCCGAAACTGCCAGGACTTTCAATTCAGTTTCTGTTTGGGGGCTGATATCGACCGGCATCAGGTAATTTTTACCGGCTATCTGCATGCCGTGGCCTGCGTAATAGAACAAGGCGACCTCCAAATCCTGGCTCTGGACGCTACTACCGAATTGCGCGACGGCAGCGCGTAATTCGCCTTGACTGGCGTCGATACGCTCGATAACGTCGAACCCGAGCCCGGTGAGTTTTTGCGTAATGGCCCTGGCATCATTTTCAGGATTTTGCAGCTTCGGACTGGCCTGGTACCCTGAGTTACCCACCACGAGTGCAATGCGCTTTTTAGCCTTCTGGTAAAAGATCGACCAGGTTTCGGAATAACCATCCCCCTTGCTATTGTTAGCCAGGAGCCTGACCGTGTTTTTTCCTTCGCTCAGTACAATTTGAGGAGAAATTAGCTTACCTCCCACACAACCTTGCTCCTGGGCAGGCATCGTTTTGAACGATCGTGTAGCAACCGGATTCACCGTGCCGTTGACTTCGACCCGGATATTTTCTGCTTCATTCAATACACATGCATTCAACCTGACTTCCGGCTTTTCGCTGTGCGTAAGGTTCGTTAACCATTTTATTTCGGGCTTTCCACCGCGATTGAGCGGATTGAAAACATCCCTGCTGCCATTTTTATAAATTATCTCCACAATGTCAGCCACCGGCATTGAAATCAGATTTTTGCCATCCACTGACCGGTACTTTACAACATCGGGATAAACTTCCCTGATCTCCACTACTTTCCTGTCGCGGGATGTTAAATAGATCGTATCTGCCGACGCACTGCTTTGGCAAGCCGATACCGGTTTGACATTGATAGCGGTACAGGCAAGTGCGAGGATTATAAAAACGTGCTTCATAACGTTGAACAGGTGGTGATGAAAGAAGCTTAAAACGAAAATGCGATCGTGAGACCGGTTGCCCTGCGCGACGGTGCGTAAAATGGCTGGAAAGATAACTCCTTTTTTTTCTGAGCGAGTTCCGAGCGCGTCTTTCTGGTCAATCGTAAGTTTTTAAGACCTATCCATTCCAATGCAAGTCCTCCCGCGACGGCCGCGGCCCCGAAATAAATGCCCGGCGTGGCAAATGCACCAAAGCTTTCCTTCTTTTGAAGGTCGCCGGTGGGTGGGGAGCCTTCGTAGTTAGCCTTATACCAGGCCGTGTAGGCGTCGTTTGTCTTCCTGATTTCGCTTGTGTAGGAATTATAATCCTTTCCCAGCTTGATAAACGTAGCTGCGCCCGCGACCATTGCAGCTGTACCGGCTGCGAGGTAAATGTTACTCCGTTTTTTATATTTTAAAGCATTGTTTTCCAAAAGTTGCAGATCGACTGCTGTTGTCTCATTTGCTTGTTCCCTGGCAAGTTTGAGGGGTTTTTGCTCTTGACCCGCACCAGCTTTCTCGTATTCAATTTTCGAAACCTCTGAACGAAAAATGAAATAGTCCGGGCCGGTTGGGTTGCTGAACCTTTTATAGCGAATGTATTTTGAATCGGTACCCAATACTTTCGCATGGATCTCCTGTCCGTCTTTACGAATAATCTTGTCCTGTGCACTGGCCGCGATCGAAAACATGATGCCCAATAATACAACCAATGCGGGCACAACCATTCCTTTCCGTACGGAAGTTGTTTTGCCGGAACAAAACCTGGCGCCTGTGCTTTGACTGGTATACAAAGACTTGTCCAAAACGAAGGGATTAAAAGTGGTAATCGGCTTTAAAAATAAGTAATTGAAAGCAAATCGGGTTAAAATATTATCCAAGGTAGGAATTGCCGCCGGATAGGAGGGGCACGCTATCGGTGGACGATCTTCACCAGAATAGGTACTACACTTCCCTTTCGTCCACCCTTGACTTCGTAGGCTACTTTTCCCGGTTGGTAGACGATTTCCCTGGACGGAATAAACTCGTCACCCAACGCAGCATAGGCTTTCTGAACGATCGTACCCGTAGCATTCTTGACTTTTGCGGCCAGCTCTTCCAGGTTCAACTCGTTTTGAGAAATAAATACGATGAAATAATCCTCTCCGCTTGCTTGGTCGAGCGTAAAAGAGGAATGTAGCGACGGCATCACAACGGAGCTGTTCGCCGGCACAACAGCGCTCGTTACCAGCTCTTCCGAAGTGTAGGGGAAAATGGCCGAGACGCGGTTTTCCTTGTCGGAACCGAGAATGTAAACGTACGACTGCCTTGTATTGTTGACGATCATTTTAAACCGTGTTCCGGAAGCATAAGATCTGTTCATCGCGTAAGTGAGTATTTCGGTATGACCGGCCGGCCGGGCCGGCGTTACCTGTGCACTCTCGTCCACCGTCGAGTGCACGGCCATCGCCTCGTTCCCAAGCACGAAATCGACATCTCCTTTGAGAGTTACTGCCTGCGCGAGAGGTTTGCTAATGGTTTCAGAATAAATTTGATACGCATTTTTTGCGAAGCGGACCAGGTCGCTGTACCGGGCCCAGGTGTAGCCGTTGCGTCCCCAGGCTTTCCCCCAGCTGTTGGCAATCAGGAACGAGCCTTCACGAATGTGATCGTCATAACCTACCACCGCCATCGAATGGCCTCCGACGGCATTGTCGGTCGTTTCACCAGGGGCGGCCTGCCAATGACCACTTGCTTCATCAACAAACGAGGGCGGCACCAGCATTCCGATCAGCACGGCATTTTTTCCTTCAACCAGCGCCGATTTGATGGCATTAATACGCTGCTCGGGTGTGCTGTCGGCGTCCTTCGGGCTGAATAGCGTGGCATAGTCGCCGATTTTATAGCTGGCAGCTTTCTCGTCGCATTGCTCATACCGGGCATCGCAGTTTCCCGGCGCACAGCTCATGAATGCGGCGCCTTTCGTCTTCATCACTTCCAGGGCGTCTTCGAGAAAAATCCCTTCTGCGCACCCATTGTCCTTGCCTGATTTGAGCTGGCCGTAGAGCCATCCGGGGGAGAATGCCGTAGCCGAAATCTTCTCCGGTTGGTTGCCGATACCCAGTTTACCCGCTTCCATGGCCGTGCGCATGTAATACGCGGCCGACCATCCTACGCAAGTGCCGTCCATGCCCTGGTCACCGATCTCCGGGAGTTGGGGCCGGATGTCAAACGATTCGGGTAGCGGGCTTTTAAGTAAAATATCGGGCGATTTGCGGGGAAGACGGAGGTATTTGGAGTCATCCATTTTTAAACCCATGCCGCGTCTTTGCACCTGCGAGTAGGAAGGCCGCAGGACAGCCAAGCACGCAAGTGCAGACAATGCGGCGATTTTGATGGTAAACCTCATTTAGGTCGATCGGTTTGGGTAATAAAATGGCGCGGTTCAAAAGCCCGGGATCGGGACGGTATCCTTGACGGTAATATCGCCGAAAAAAATTTTCAGGTCTTCCCTGCCCGCCTGCGCGTATACGGCCGCGCTCTGCGCTGTCACACGGATATCCTTCCGGTCGCGACTGCCGTAGACGAGATTACCTTTCTTGTCCATCCCTTTGAACTGCTGGTAATAGGTAGCGATGGCGTGGTAGTCTCCACCGGTCCCTTTCTCGAATTCTGAAACGACGGAAGCGTCGTATGAGGTAATTTCCACCTTGTCGAACTTTACATTCATCAGGTTTTTGAAATAAATCTTCACCGGGACGGACGATACAGTGCCATTCCTGCGCGATACCTGTACACGCGGCGGCTGTCTTTTGCCATTCTCTAAATGATCTTTTTCGAACAGACCGACGGCCAGCTCCACCGCCTGCTCGCGTTGTTCAATGGAATTGCTTTTATCGGCAATCAGGGAAATGTAAAGTTGCAGGTCGTTTACGCGTTGCCCGGTTAGCTTGCCGAACTCCATCAGTCTTTTATTGTCCATAACGGGTTGGGCGCACAGCCGCCCGAGGCCGAAAGCGAGGGCGAATAGGGCAGTGAAATATCTGGTCATGTCAGGTCGGTATGATGGCTTACTGCGCTCTGCGGATTTCCTGCAACGTAACGGTGTCGTAGGTGCATCCGTTTCCGAGCGACGAAAGCCGCTCTACGAAGTTGAACTCGTCGATCAGCGGCGCTGTGTTGATGATCCTTTTGAGAAAATGGTCGATCGGATGCGTTTCCACGGGCTTTTCGGGGTCGTTCACATAAATACTCACCTTCGCCGACGGTCCGAAAAAGCCCTTTTGACCCAATTTGCTGAGTCGGCTGCGGTCGGCAAAACTCAATTTTTCATCGGCAAGCACGTTCAGGAATTTGTTGATTTCCATAAAGCTGGCTTCCGGGCAGGGCAATGATGTTTTCGGAATGCTGCTAATCCACTGCGAATGATGTTTCAAGGAATCAGGTAAGCTTTTCAGACTTGCCTGCAAGCGGTTTTCCGCATCGGCGAGCAGCGTTTCCCACGAAACATGCGTGTTATGGCCCTCCGCGTAGGCGAGCGCCTGAATCCAGGTATTACTGTAAAAACTACCTTCATTGGGGTGAGCGGTAGCCTTTTCGCCCTTCCTGGCGCTGCTGATCAGCAGGTCGCCGTTCGCTTCCAGGAAGAGCTTACGGGCGATCTGGGTATCGTCGGTCACTCTGATTCCTCTCACAACAGGCCGTGCCGTGCGCATGGTGCGGGTGCCTGCGAGCAGGTTATTGCAGCAGTCGCCCAGCGTTAAACAAAAACGCGGCTTCTTTTCTTTCAGCAGCCGGTGAACGGTTTCCAGTTCAAGGTTTTCATCTTTAAGATAAAGAATAGGGAAATTGCTTTTTTCGGCATTTGTATTGATTCCGTGGCCGGTATAGTAAAAGAAAATAATGTCTTCCGGCTTGCATTGTATTTTGGAAATAGCCTCCTGAATACCGCCTTTTCCGAATTTATCCTGATTACAAGTGATTTCCCGGTAATTATATTCGATTTTTTTAGAGATGTGCCGCAGCGTGCCTGACATTTCTTCAAGGTCCTTTTCACAACTCGCTCCCAGCGACGGGTCTTTGGTGTCGGCCACAAGTATGGCGTAAAAAGATTGTGCATTGCACAACTGGCTGATCGTCAACATTATCATCGCCAGCCGGATCACTCGTGCCTTGATTTTCGGGAGAGATATCATGCTAATGACGTTTCGGGTATTACAGTAACGTAGGGCATAAGCTATGTTATGAGCAGTCGATCAAACTAATTTGAAGCTAACAAATAAACAGGGATTTGATTAAATTAAATGAATCACTGCAAGTATTTTTTGTGCTGCGCATCGGCGGTTCAAAGGATCGAACGGAAGGTGATAATTAACGCAGATACTTAAATGACTTATTGGAACAGTCGTATTCCTAACCCTTTTCCGGACCAGAACTGGCCCAGATCAATTCCGGGGAATCATTTAATTTCTTACCCCTGTACATTCTGATAAACCGCCTTTGTTCTTCCAGGCCATTGGACCTGGCCCAGCGCAATGCGGCCTTATTTGGAACAGGGATATCTGCAAAAACGGGCATCCCGTTGAAATGGTGCAGCATCACGTCGCTGATCTGGCGGCCAGCCTCCGGTGTAGAGGCGATGACCGGACCGAGCTGTACGGCATTACGGCCCTTGCGGGAGCATGCATAGGCGAGGCCGTCTTCAAACATAGAATAGTAGCACGCACTGGACCGTAGCAATGCATGCAGGAATACCTCGCGGTGGGTATCGGTAATGCGCAGGTCGAGGTCGAGAATCGGAGAGGCGGGCGTATCCAATGTCCAGGGCATCGCTTCTTCGTCGATCTTGTCGGGCATTTTGGCGACCCCTTTCATTCTTACCACTTCATATTCTTCCTGAAATCCCAGTTTTTCATAAAGTCCTTTTCCGAAAACGGTGGCGTCCAGACGCAGTGTTTCAATTCCCAGATTGTCCAAATGGCCGATCGCGTGCTCCATCAGCTTTTTGCCGATGCCCTGGTTTCGCGCAGAGACGTCGACAAGGACCATGGCAATCCAGGCAACCCGCCCGAAAATGTAGGTCGTAACGGTGCCGGCCGGCGTTCCGGCGACCGGCGCTCCGGCGACCGGCGTTCCGGCGACCGGCGTTCCGGCCCGCGTGGCGACAAAACATCCCTCGGGATGCAGCGCCATTGCCCGATGCCAGTCCGCTTCCAGCTGGTTCCAGCCTGCTTGCTGCACTAGTTGCATTCCGAACGGCACGTCGGTAAGCTGCATTTGTCTGATGGTAACCGGATTTTCCAATGATTCTCGTGTTATGCTGTCCTTCGGGTCGATATTTGATTAAAATCTAATCACTTTCAACGGGTCTTCCAAATCCCCCGGAAGGCACTAGCCGTTTGATAGTACATTCCCATCGGTTGGTCAATAAGCGGGAGTTATGATAGGGTTTCATCGAAGAAATAATATAAGCTACGCCGTTCATTGTCAGGCGGGCCGAGCCGGGTGCGAATAACTTTCGTGAGGGTATTCCAACCAAATCAACCGGGTTTTGCGTCACTTAGCTGATTTAAAACCAAATAACAGCTCATGAAAAAGTTCGCTTTAATGCTAGGGTTGCCGTTCCTGTTTCTTTCCTGCAATGACGATGACGGCGCCGTGGTACTGCCTCCGAAGATGGAGCTCAACGATCAGTTTAACAGTGACAAACAGGGATGGACGGCAGGCTTTTCTGACTATCCCGTGAAGATGGATTCGGACTGGAAGCTCGAAGAAGGTATTGCCAGTTTGCCTGCACCGCTGGATACCCAGAAAAAAGGTTTCCGCATTTCGGGCAACAATCACAGCGACGACCTGTTCATGTATTTCAAAAAGAAAATGACAGGCCTGAAACCAAACCAGGAATACAATGCAGCATTTACGCTGGAATTCGCCTCGGATGCGCCTTCGGACGGCTGGTTGGGCGTAGGCGGAGCTCCTAATGCGGTGAGCGTCGGCATTGGCGCGGTCCCCATTGAGCCCAAAACGACGGTCGATAACCTGGACCATTACCGGATGAACATCGACAAGATCCAGCAGAAAAATGATGGCAAGGACATGAAGGTGATTGGCGATATTGGTAACGGAACCGACAAAGTAGGCTATAAGCTGCTCACGAAAACGGGCGAGTTCAAAGGCAAAACCGATGCAAACGGGAATCTGTGGCTGATTTTTGGTACCGATTCCGGCTTTGAAGCGACTACCACGTTGTACTACACTTCCGTGAAAGTGAAACTGACGGAAACGACGACGAAGTAGCATTCATTTTATCCAAAGTTCAGAGAGGAGGCAGCTATTCAGGTAGATGCCTCCTCTCGTTTACAGGTCCTTACAGTATTTTGTGCAGGATCATTTTGATCACCAATGTTGAATCGGGATGGACGTTGGGCGGGTAACCTGTCCTCTTTACCAGGTAGGGGGGCGCGACGATCTTTTTAATTTCCCCTTCCCGCATCCCGACGAGCGCCTCGTCGACTGCCTTCGTAGCCTGGTTGCCGCCAATCAGCACCTTCACGGGTGTAGAGCTGTTTTCATTGGAATACAATACTTCCCCGTTACGGTAGCTCGTCGTTTCAAAAAGCAGGATCTGCTGGCCGGTTCTCGCCTTCGGGCCGTGGCCTTTCTTTAACAGGGTATATTGAAGGCCGGATGGCGATTGTTTCATTTTACCGGTGGAGCAGGAAATCAGCAGGATCGCCAGCGAGAAGAGCTTAACTGTTTTGGCCAATGGAAATGGGTAGGATCTATACATATTGTGATTGTTTTACAGCGTTCAAATTGAGCTGTTGCGCTACCTAGTTCGAATATTTGACAGCCCGCACATACAATCCAAAGTCCTTCCCAAGTCCGCAGCGCATGTGCGTGCGATCGACTACGTGTAGCCCGCGACCCCAAAGAACAGGCCCTGGTTTTCCATTGGCATCTTTATGGATTTCGTCAGTGGCTTCGTCTCCGACTATTCTGCTTCAAACATATTGGTTAGGTGATTGCCTGTTCGTACAGTGGTTGTAAAAGTTTGTAAAGCACTTGTAAAAGTTAACAGTCAGGTTTATTTGGTTTAGGTTAAGAGAGGTAATGTGTTATTTGTGAATCAATTGTCAGACGACTTTAACCATTTCTTGATTGCTTCAAGAAATTTCACCTGCTGATCGATAAAGACTGTATGCGAGCAGTTATCAAGATAATTTAACCGTTTCGTGCCTGTAATCCTTTGCAAATCGACGATTTGTTCTTTCGAATAAAGGCCGTCTTGCTTGCCGTAAATCGCGTAAATAGGTATTTGGGCTTGTGCAAGTTTCTGCAATACGGGAGTTGTATCGATGTTTTTCCGCTGTTCATTTTTCCAGAGCATTTCAACCGCGCGGTCATTTTTGATGTAACGAGTAATCAATGTATCTGTTTTGTAAGTCGAATAGAGGCGCAGCGCCTCAGGGTCGGGATTTTGCAGACTAAAAAAGCCATTTCTGGAAGCATGTGCGAAAACTTCGGTCCGGTAGACAAGGGAATTGGTGTCCAGTGCCCTGATTTTCTCTAATGCACGGAGATTAGCCGTTTCATTATGGATTTGGTAAATGTGCCCCACTGCGTTGAGAATGGTGTTGTAGGAGGCTTGCTGGGAAATCAATGCGCTCGCAAGGATGATGGATTTGACTTTCTCTGGGTATTTTTGAGCAAAAAGGGTAGTAACAAGCCCACCAAAACTGAATCCGATCAAGTGGGCACGTGTAAGTTGATACTTTTGATAAATGCGGTTTAGATCTTCGAAGAACTCTTCATAATTCATTCGAGCAGTGCTGTCTGCGGACCTTCCTTCACCTCGCCGGTCGTAAATCACTACATAAAATCCTTCATTAGCTAACTTTTGAGCAGTAGTAGCCTCAAAATAGACAGAACTGCTTCCCGGGCCACCATGGAGGAATATGATCGGTTCATCGCTTGCTATCCCAAAGCTTTTGGAATAGAGATATTGTCCCTTGGCTGAAAAAGTAAGTAGAGACGCTATTACAGCGATAAACAGTCTTATTAGTAAACGCATATAGTTAAAAAATGGTAAAGTTAAGGTATCCGGAGATGCAAGTAGCCCAATTTCTATACTGATTTATCCATTCCAATATCTTCGCTAATATATGGCGTTAGGCATCGCCGCGCCGCCATTTTATCCCATTATGTACCCGATAGTTTCGCACAAGCGACCATTTAAATAAATTACGCCTTGTGCATTGGCGGGTTTTTTATAAAATTGCCTACTATCATAGACCTGACGCTATTGGAAACTTATACTCCCGGACTCCATCTTATAGCCACGCTTCATTCGGACAAAACGGCCCTACTGGACGAGCATACTGGTTTTAAGGCTCTGGCCGACGATCTTACCGGTGCATTTGACCTCCAGAAACTGGGCGAAGTTTACCACGATTTCAAACCAGGCGGTTTCACGGGCATTATTTGTCTGAGCGAGAGCCATCTTTCGGTGCATACCTGGCCGGAGTTTAACAAAGTCAACCTGGATATTTACCTCAGCAATTTCCAGCGCGTCAATAACGGCACGGTGCGTGCTATTTTCGACCACATTACAGCCTATTTTGAAGCAAAAGTGGTTTCTGAACATCAAATCATTCGATAAGCGATGGGAATTAGCAAACTTGCAACTTGTCCATCCTGCGGCAAACCTGTGTATTTTCAGGGTGCCAACAATGTGGCCGGCTGTGGCTGCGAGAAAGTGTGGTATCGCTCGGGTGATGAGCTGAAAGAAGTGAAAATGGAGCTGGTTCGTGGTTCGTCGGATATTATCCAGCCTGGTACCAGCGGAAGCTGGAAGGCGATCGCGTTTATCGTTACCGGTAGGCTGCGGGTGCTCTTCGAAGATCAGGCTTATAATTACTGGACGCTCGATTGTAACGATGGCTTCACCCGCCATTTGGCAGAAGGCTATGGAATGTATACGATCTGCGAGGCGCTGCCATTCAAGGATGCGACGATCGCCCGGAAGTTCAAGGCCGACGCACAAGGGCTGACCCTGCCCGATGATCGCGAGTTTTCGGTCACGGCCCGTAACGAAAGCCGCCTGATAGAGGTAGAAGGCAATGTATTTGTGCAAGGCCTGCCGGATCGGTTCAACAGCATCGAAGCGGTTACTGACGCTGAACGCGTGGAGCTGGTAGCTTACAGCGAAACCGTCGCGGTGGCATTTGCCTGCTATGAAGTGGAACCTGAACTGCTTTTTCTTAGCAATGTGCGGGAAGCTGAGCCGGAGGCGAAGCTATTTACCTGCCGCAATTGCCATGCAGAAAACCACATACTGACTTATCCATACAGCCAGAGCTGGGTTTGCGCCAAATGCGAAACCCGGCACTCGTACACGGGCGGGCAATTGGCGACACACGGCGGCCAGCACACGCATGATCAGGAATTTTGCTTTGATATCGGCGAGCGGATTTCGCTCGAAGGTGGTGATTACCAGGTGGTGGGACTTGCTTATAAGTACGACACCGATTCGCGCACCGATTACTGGCACGAATATACGCTTTACAGCAGGTTGCATGGGTTTATGTTCCTTACCGAGTCAGACGGGCATTGGACCTCCCTGAAAGAAACGCGGCATACCCCGAGGCCGGGTGATTCCCGCCTGCACCGTATTGCGTTTGATAATCAGCAATTCAGGCGATACTCCAAATACCACTACCGCATGCTGTATGCGTTGGGCGAATTTCCCGGCGATGTGTTTTCGAGGCATGAGGACATAGAATCAATGGACTATATCGCTCCGCCGGAGATACTGAGCGTGGAGAAGGACCACAAGAAACGGCTGACCTGGTTCCGGGGTAAATATGTGCCGCGCGCGGTGATTGCCGCACAAACCCATAACCTGCTTCCGCAGACGGTGGGCATTGCGCCTGCACAGCCACCGAGGGTCAACGTAAGTACGGAAACGATTGTGAAATCGGGCGGCATCGCTTTACTGCTCGCCATGCTGGTCCAGATCCTGACGGGCAGTATGCACAGCAATCGGGTGATTTTTGATTCGAACTACAATTTTTCAGATTCGCTTAATACACAGCTTTTCATTTCTGAAAAGTTCGAGCTGGAAAAGCAGAGCAGTAATTTGGAACTGGATTTCAAGGCACCTCTGGAAAATACCTGGTTAGAGCTGGGCGTAACACTCGTCAATGCGGTGAATGGCAGTGAGTACAGCGCCGAACAGGGGATCGAGTTTTATTCCGGCTATGAAGACGGCGAACGCTGGACGGAAGGAGATCGGGAAGAAACCATCCATTTCACCAAAATACCTGCCGGAACTTACTTTCTGCAAATGACCGCCAGCCGGGACTCGAATATGTACACCCGCGCTGGTATATTCACGACAAAGCTCGTGTATGACGCCACCACTTACAGGAATATCTGGATCGTCGTGATACTGATTCTTCTGGGGCCGCTGGTAATGGGCATCATGCGGTATTACACCGAAAATGCGCGCTGGGGAAACAGCGAGTTTGCCAATTCATCAAAATAGAACGAGCATGAAAGAAACTTTGAAGGAACTCCTGCCCATGAAATGGTACTTTGTGTACGTGGCGGCACTGCTGGCCTGGCTGGCGTATGCCAACCTTGTGGGTGACCGGATTTTGTCGTTTGGAAATCAGGAGCAATGGAGCTCCGGCGGGAGCAGCTCGCATAGAAGCGGCATCATGCACCATAAATAGTCATTAAAAAACCTAAACATATATCGATGCAACAATACATCATCAGTTCGCTCGTGTACTCGGGCATTGGGATATTGGTCCTGTTTATCACGTTTGCGGCCTTTGAAATACTCACACCGAAGCACAACCTGCGTCGTGAGATCATGGAAAACAAGAACGTGGCCCTGGCCATATTCGCCGGCTTTTTCATGCTCGCGATCGCCATTATCATCGCGTCGGCAATTCACGGGTAGATGAAAAACACGGCAGGCAGGAATAGTGCGCAGTGGGTGTTGCTCGTGGCGGTGTTCATCATCGCCACCTGCGGGTTGATCTACGAGCTGGTTGCGGGTACGCTGGCCAGTTACCTCCTGGGCGACAGCGTCACGCAGTTCAGTATCATCATCGGCGTGTACCTTTTTTCAATGGGGATCGGCTCGTACCTCTCGCGGTTTTTCAATGATCACCTGCTCGAATGGTTTATCAGGATAGAGCTGCTGGTGGGGCTGGTGGGCGGTTTTAGCGCGACCCTGCTGTTTTTAGTATTCCCGCTCGCAGTCAGCTTTCAGCCCGTGTTGTATGCGCTGGTGGGGGTTACCGGCACTCTGGTCGGGATTGAAATACCCCTTTTGCTGCGGATTTTAAAGGATAAGGTCGAGTTTGCTGAGCTGGTGAGCCGGGTTTTTACTTATGATTACATCGGTGCATTGCTGGCGTCGCTAATCTTTCCGTTGGTTTTTGTGCCGTACCTCGGACTGATCCGGACGAGTTTGTTCTTTGGTTTACTGAATGTGGGCGTAGGATTGTACCTCTGCCGCTACTTCGCAGGCGAAGTCCGGGGCGTGAGGGTGATCCGTTTCGGGGGCGTCATGATCCTGATCGCTGAGGTGGCGGCATTCATTTTCTCGGAGCAGATCATGAGTTTCAGCGAAACGCTCGCCTACAATGATCACGTCGTTTATTCCACCTCTACACCTTACCAGCGGATCGTGATTACCAAGAACAGGCACGACCTCCGGCTTTACCTGAACAACAACCTGCAATTCAGCTCGGCGGATGAATACCGGTACCACGAGGCGCTCGTGCATCCGGCCATGGGAGCGTCGGGGATGCC
Organism: Dyadobacter sp. 22481; assembly: GCF_052044875.1. Lineage (NCBI taxonomy): Bacteria > Pseudomonadati > Bacteroidota > Cytophagia > Cytophagales > Spirosomataceae > Dyadobacter > Dyadobacter sp. 22481. Next base: position 1,896,577 of record NZ_JBQENV010000001.1, on the reverse strand, counting down.
GCGCAATGTGCTCATTCTGGGCGGGGGTGACGGGCTGGCGGCACGGGAGATATTGAAATACAAATCAGTTAAAAACATACAGCTGGTAGACCTCGATCCGGTGATGACTAAACTGTTCACGGATCAGGATATTCTTTCGGAAATTAATAAGCATTCATTGAAAGACCCGCGGGTCACCGTTACCAATGCGGATGCATTTATCTGGTTAAAAGAGAATAAAAAGCAGTTCGATTGTGTCGTCATAGACTTTCCGGACCCTTCCGGGTTTTCTGTCGGTAAGTTGTATACGACCGCTTTCTACCGGCTTTTAAAAACGGCAATGACGCCGCATGCTGTCGCCGTGGTACAAAGTACATCGCCCTTTGTGGCGCCAAAGAGCTTTTGGTGTGTCAACGAAACACTCAAAGCGTCCGGATTTCAGACCATTCCTTACCATAACTATGTGCCGTCGTTTGGCGAATGGGGTTATATAATGGCCTGTGTTCCTGATGATTTTCATCTTCCGGTCACATTCCCCATCGAGAAAAAGTACATTAGTGCGGCTGTGATGGAGCAAATGCTGCAATTCCCGGACGATATGCTCGCGCACGAGCCCCTCGAAGTGAACAAGCTGAATAACCAGGCGCTGGTAAATTATTTTGAAAAGGAGTGGGGTAAATACCTGGAACAATGAAAAGGGGCGAATTTATCAGACTGACCACGGGAATGGCTGCCTCCGCTCCGCTCTTGCACGCCTGCGAGGGGAAAAAGGCCGGTGCTGCAACTGCCATTCCTGGGAAGATCGTGGGGGCGTCGGCTGCGGCCGGGCATTTGCTCCGCGACCGTGCATTCAATGCTCCTGGCGAATTTGAACCGAAGGAAGTCGTGATCATCGGCGCGGGCGTGAGTGGATTATCGGCGGCAAGGTACCTGATGCAGCACGGGGTAAGCGACATGGTTGTACTGGATCTGGAAGGGCAGCCCGGCGGTAATGCGGCTTCGGGCGGTAATGCATTTTCAAAATATCCATGGGGAGCGCATTATGTGCCGGTCCCGAATAATAATTTGACTGAATACCTCTCATTTTTGGAAGAGGCCAAAGTGATAACCGGCTATGATGGTGCAGGTTTGCCGGTGTATGATGAGTTTTACCTGTGCCATGATCCAGAAGAACGGTTATATATCAATGGGCACTGGCAGGAGGGACTGATACCGAATTTCGGTCTGAATGCAGCGCAATTAGCGGAGTTCAGGCAGTTTTTTACACTAATTAATCATTACAAAAACCTGAAAGGCGCAGACGGGCTGGATGCGTTCAGTATTCCGGCGGACATGTCGAGCCGTGACGAATCGCTGCGTGCACTCGATCGCATGACGATGAAAGAATGGATGGACAGTCGCCATCTTACAGGTGAATACATACGCTGGTATGTCGATTACTGCACTCGTGATGATTTTGGCACGCCTTTAGACCTGGTGAGTGCCTGGGCGGGCATCCATTACTTCGCTTCGCGAAAAGGGAAGGCCGCTAATGCAGCATATAACGACGTGCTTACGTGGGAGCACGGAAACGGTTTTCTGATCGACGCGCTACGCAAGGACCTCGATGGGAGGGTAGTAACCGGCGCATTGGCGACTTCCGTAAAAGTGGGCCCGGAGGGTGTAAAAATCGGCTATCTCGATGTTGCCACCCGGCAGGTTAAGGGCCTCGAAGCCAGGCATTGCATTATGGCGGTACCGCAGTTTGTAGCCGCACGCCTTCTGGGAGACACAGAGCGAGGGAAGACGGTAACCGGGCATTTTCATTATACACCGTGGATGGTGGCTAACCTGACCGTGAAGGACCTGCACGAACGGGCCGGGCAACCTGCCAGCTGGGACAATGTGATTTACGGAAGCCCTTCGCTGGGTTATGTGGACGCCACGCACCAACAGGTACAACAGCAAAAAGACCGGCGCAATCTTACTTATTATCTCCCGCTCACCTACGCGCCGCCCGGGATCGCACGAAAGGAAGCCTACCACGCGGAACATGCATTTTGGTCAGAGAAAGTGCTTTCCGACCTGCAACGCGTACATCCCGATATCCGCGAGCAAACCGAGCGTATCGATATCATGCTTTGGGGCCACGCCATGGTGCAGCCGCGTCCGGGAATGATCCACGGCGATCAGCGGCAAGCCCTTTCGGAGAGTATCGGCACAGGGATTCATTTCGCGCATACCGACCTGGCCGGCGTGAGCATATTTGAAGAAGGCTTCTACCAGGGCCTTAAAGCCGCGAAAAAGATCCTGCAACAAACCTGACCGCCATGGAAAATAAGCAGCCATGGCTGGGCAAGCCGCTGACCGACATTGTTTTCATCCTGGCTCCGCCGTTTCTGAGTTTGCTGGTGGTGATTTGCTTTCCCGAAATTTTCCAGGACAATACCCATATGCCCGACGCCTGGTGGGTCGTATTGATATTGCTCATCGACGTCGCACACGTATACAGCACGCTCTATCGCACGTACCTGAACAGGCAGCTCTACAACCGTTTCAAGCCGTTGCTGATCGGTATACCGGTATTGGCGCTGGTGCTGGGTTCGGGTATTTACCTGGTAAGCGGGCTTTGGTTCTGGCGCATCCTGGCCTACCTGGCGGTTTACCATTTTGTTCGCCAGCAATACGGGTTTCTGCGCCTGTACAGCCGTTTCGAGCGTACGCCCGGCTGGTACCGGCAGGTAGACCAGTTCGTGGTTTACTATGCGACAATTTACCCGTTGCTCTACTGGCACCTGCACGGCGGCCGGAATTTCAACTGGTTTATCGAAAACGAATTCTTGATTTCCTCCTCGCAACCGGCGCTGAGCGTCGCTTCCGCATTGTATTGGATGATGTTGGCTGCTTATGCATGCAAGGAAATACACTACTGGTGGCATTTTAAAAGCCTTAATATCCCGCGCATTGCCGTCATTACAGGCACTTTGGTGTCGTGGTACTTTGGTATTGTGTATTTCAACGGCGACCTGGCATTTACGCTGCTGAACGTCGTCAGTCACGGCGTTCCCTATATGGCGCTCATCTGGATATTCGGGCAGAAGGAGGCTGCACGGCCGGGATCGGGGAGGTGGTTGCCGCTTTTCTTCGGACGATACGGGATGGTACTCTTTCTCGGGCTGATCTTCCTGCTGGCCTGGTTTGAAGAAGGCCTTTGGGATTGGACCGTCTGGAAAGAGCACCGCAGTCTTTTTTCCTTATTCCATCAATTCCCGATAGCATTCGGCAAACCGGCCCTGGCATTGATCGTACCACTGCTGGCCGTTCCGCAAATTACCCATTACGTGATCGACGGTTTTATCTGGAAGAAGGGGCAGCATTAGAGCTTCACGATTTTCTTGACAACACGCCCGTTCGTGCCTGAATAAATGAGCATGTATTCGCCAGCGGGCAGCTTGCTCACGTCAAGCCTTTTGCTTTTTCCTACGGCGGTTTTTAGCTGTTCATAACCTTTCGGATCCAGGATCCTGATCACCCCGCCTTCTTTCAAATCGATATTAAGTTCGTGTACGACCGGGTTAGGGTAGGCATTGAGCAGCACATCGTCGGGCAGATTACCACCGCGGCCGGGCATTTCGGGCCGGATAACCACGAGCTCGTCACCATTGTCGGGAGTGAGGGACATCTCGTCCATTTTCCAAACTTGCAGGCCTTTCAAGTACGTAAATGCCACTGCGAACACGCTTCCCCTATAATGGAAGACTTCCTGTAAGGTGATACCCTCGGCGCCCCTGACGATTTCGGGATAATGAAACAGCGAATCGCGGTCGAACCTGGCAAGTTCAAATCCGGTGGTTGCCGTGTAGAAGGGCGTGTAATTCGGGTCGGGCCCGCCACCGAAATCATACCAACCTGGCACTTCATATTTTTTAACCGGGGTATTGCCTTCTACCGAATACACGGTGGTGGGGGTAGTGGTGCCGCTTTGGTCGTATGCCAAAGCAAGGTCTCCGTCCAAAATTCTGGTCACGACAAAGCCCACCGGGAAATCCACGCGTTTTTCTTTGGCCAAATCCCACAGGATCTGATGCGGGTTATTTCCTATCTCACCGAATAGCAGCCGGTCGCCAGTCCCGGCCGTAGCGAACTCGACCGGCTGGTCTTTGAAAAGCTCCGAAATTTTGCCGCGTTTCAGGTCATATATATAAATTGAATTGCCTGTATTACCTTTTGCTTTGATCAGAATGCCCTGCGGAATCACAACCATATATTCAACATCCCCAGTGACTTCCCGGCTGATAACGGCGTCGTTGTGCACGATCACCACCTGCCGGGCGCTCCGAAGGATTGCTGTACTACCCGTGAAGGGATCGATGGGTTGGACATTGGTAAACTCACCGAGCAGCTCAGCAGTACTTGCCTTGTAAATTTTGACGTCGGGCCCGCTCATCGTACCGGCGATCAGACAGTCGCCGTTACGGAAAAGGTAAGTCATAGGACCGGTGTAAAGGCGGTTGACCTTGTCCGAACCGGCGTCGGTATAGCATACATCATGGAGGTGCCCGCTGCTGTTGCGCAGCATATAGACGATCCGGTTGTCGTAAATAATGTGGTTTACAGCATCTTCACCACCCTTGTTCAGCTCGATCAGTTTCAACTCGCCGTCCTGGAATTTGTAAACCATGTCATGGCTTATCCCGTTTTGGATCGAGTAATGGATCATGTAAATATCATTGCCGGTGGTGCGGAATTCGCGCTGTCCGAACCTGGCATTATCGATTTCCCAAACCTTTTCCAGATCGGAAACAAGGCTTACCTTTTTGTCGGCAGCAATGAGATCGAAGACAACCATCCGGTTATTGGTGATCACCTTGTCGACAGACGGCCAGCTTTCGGTAGGGTACAAATAAATTTCGCGGGTTCCGGCCTTGGTACCGTCTGTTTTGAAGATCCTGAGACCTTGCGGACTGGTCGAGGTGAAGACGATCTGGTTTCCAACTCTCATCGAATCCGTGGCCATCTTCCACGATACCACCAGTCCATCGTACGACAATAATTCGGAAGTCGTTTTGCCGTCACTAATCCACAGTTTCCCCGAGCCTTGCTCGTCATTATTAGTCCAGAAAAGCAGCTTGTTATTGAAGATAGTTCTGTAATCAAGGCCTTTTGAGGCATAAATGGGACGGCGGCTTATCAGTGGCAGGCGGAGCGTGGTACCGGTGATATACACATTGTCGGAGAGTTCATATTCTTTATCCGCAACTTTGACTTTTTGAACCCGATAGGGAAGCTGCTCCACGGAAATGGGTTTGTTTTGAGCTACGTCGTAGGTGCATTTGGCGTAGCTGTAACGGAGCTCGAACACATCCCGCGACTGGGGAATAATCTTTATCCCACGCCCGGTGATCTCCCGCGGCAGGCTCGGAGAAATGCGTTTCGTGTTCTTTTTGAAATCAAAAACACCCAGGTATGCCGAATAAATGCTCTCGTAACCAAAAAGAGTCGTGAAAGTCAGTTGGTCGCCTTCAATGACGAAATCGGTATGGAATGGACCCTCACTGGATCCCGTCGGAGTGCCTTCGTACAGCTTACTGGTTACGATGTCGGCGACCGTTTCCCAGTTCTGGCCTGCTATAACTTTGAAAATTTTCAATGTCACGTTATTGTTGAAAAAGCCTCCGTCGTTGATCAGGAAAAGCGCTCCTACCTTGTCCCTTAGCATAAGCGGTGCATGCCCGCGGTTCCAGTCGTACGTTTTGGGGTTCTCTGCCCTGTTAATCGCCGCAACCACCAGTTTTTTTTCCGTATTACCCGCGTCGACGGCGATGTATTCATAACCATTTTGCTTCTCCACGATAATTTCATTGAGTGGCAGTCCAACGTGGCTTGCAAGGGTGCGTACTTCGCTGTCAAATACTTTTAACGTCCATTTTTTCGCCGTCGAATCATGCACGCCATAATAGAGATTCCCACCAGAATACCTGAAAGTGGTTGCATCTTCATTCAGAAAATCGGTTTGCCCGTTTGTATCCAGCCAGGCAAATGCAAACCGTTGTGTATTATTGTTGCGAAAAGCGACGAGCAGCTTTCCCGATACGATGTTGAGGTTCAATGTGCTGTCGGAACGAAACAGTTTTTGTGTGCCCGACGAAGAGCCATCGGTCTTCCAGATTTCATGCCCGTTGGCAACGAAGTACAAAAAGTCCCCGGCCTTTGTGAAATCGGAAGAATAGGAGTTTTCGTAGCCAGGCACAATTTCTTTTAAAAGTTTTGTATTCGCCTTCGTCCCGTCCGAAACCCAAAGTTCATTCCCGGTTGCGGGAGTAAACGAAGAGAAAATCATGCGGTTGCCGATCTGCGATTGGTATACCGGATTAAAAGCCTGTTTATCTTCGCTGTTAACGAATTTCGTAATCTGTTTCTGGGCTAAACAGCATGTAGCCGTCAATAATGCCAGGTGAACGATGTAAATGTATTTTTTCATAGCTAATAGTTGATGATATTATGAATTGTCAGGTAAATATTTCTTTTAAGAGATGTTTTCGCTGTTTGCTGATCATGGCCTGATGATTACCCTCCATTAACAGATATCCGCCGTCTTCCTTTCTGAAAGATACGATCCTGTTTTTATTAATCAAATACGATTGATGTGTTCTCACAAAGCCATAATGTTCAAGAATATTTTCGTATTCTGAAATAGGTTTGCTGACCGTTATTTTTTTGTTTCCTGTTAGATGAAAAGTGGTATAGCTATTATCCGATTTGCAAAAAATAATATCATCTATTAATACATAATGAATTTCATTGGCTTCGGCCAATGCGATTTTTTTCTGTCGCTGGGAAGGCAGGTTTTCGAACGACTGGATCAGCATCGCGATCTGTGCGCTCTGGTCGCGCTCTTTCTTTTTGTCAGTCGCTTTCCTGACGGCTTCTGTAAGCTCGAGGTGGTCGAGCGGTTTGAGCAGATAGTCCGTGGCCGAAAACTTAATAGCCTGAATGCCGTACCGGTCATACGCCGTCGTGAAAATGATACTTCCTTGGTAATGATTGAGTTGTTTCAGCAGATCGAAGCCTGTTTCATTTTGCAAACGGATATCCAGGAACAGGATATCCGTTTGCTGCCTAGCCAAAAATTCGTGCGCCTCGCTCACGTTATGCGCGTAACCCGTCACTTCCACCTGCGGACAATGTGTCTCCAACGCGAGGCGCAGGTTATGGACGGCCTGGATCTCGTCGTCCAGGATAAAGCAGCGGATAGGGTTCAGGTGAGCCATTTCAATAGTCTGATTTCCGTGATAGTCCCGGCACCGGGGCTGGATTTGGTTTGGAGGATAATTTGCATGGCAGGCAACTTCTCGTTGATTAATGCAATGCGTTTACCTGTTAACGAAAGCCCATGTCCGGTTGCTTTTACCGATGCATCAAAGCCAATTCCATTGTCCCCAGTCGCTACAATAAGGTCGGTGGCGTCGCAACGGATGGTAACGGTGAGTGTCGGGTTTCGCACGGTGTCCGCGAGGCCGTGACGGATACTGTTCTCAATAATCGGCTGCAAGAGCAGCGGCGGAAAGTCGATGGAATCGAGGTCGTTCCCGCATTCATTTCGAAAGGAATAGGTAAATGTCTTCCGTTTCTGTTCCAATGCAATATACTTTTCTTCAATACTGATTTCTTCTTTAAGTGAAACCAGCTCTTTCCGGCCGCTATCCATGATCGTCCGCATAAAAGTCGCAACCTCGGTAATGTATTGATTGGCCGCCTCCGGGTCGTTTTGCCGGATCAGCGATTGCACGGCATTGAGTGAATTGAAAAGAAAATGCGGGTTCAATTGCCCGCTAAGCAATTGCAGCTGGTTTTCTATTTCGTTTTTCTTATTGTTAAGACGTACAAGCTGCCTTTTATGGCGTTGTTTTTGAATAAAAATAGCCAGTAGAGCGATGATGATGATACCTAATATCGGCAGTGCGATGTTAACCCAGCCCGCGTGCAGAGGTGTTACGTCGACCGTTACTTCATGAATGCTTTCCGGCTGGTGTTTATACCGGAGGAAAATTTTGACAGTATTACCAGGCTTTGGTTTGTCGAGGTAAATGTAGGTGTAGCCGCTTGTGAATTTTACATTATTTTCGCCCCCGAGTCTTCGCCAGTTCTCAGGCTTCCCGATGGCGTATTCGATCCCGCTGTTCTTCGGCGTCCGACCAAAGAAATTATATTGTTCATGGTTTGAAAACCGCAGCAATGCTGAATGGCCTGCAGCTATTTCGAAATGGTCGGCCTGGGGACCCTGCTTTGTGTAGGCCTTGTTGATTTCGGTGTTTAAAATTTCTTCAAAGCTCTTATCCGACGAAAAATCGACAAAATTGAAATAATCGGGGACACTGCGTACGCGGGTGATTGAGAAATGGTATACGTCTGCCAAGGTATTTTTGTCTCTGAATTCGACGTTCAGCGAATCGTTGAGCCGAAGCTCGAACTTACCAGCATGATAGTGCTCGGCAGGCGTAGTTTTGACGTTATCAGGCTGGTCGCGGAAGGAGTTCAGATCTGCATGGCCAATATAAAAATCCGGGTCGTTTTTAAGTGAAACCACGTTGGTCCAGTCATTATTCAACTTGCCATTCAGCAAAGTCCTGAACTGCAAATCTTTGAAATCAATGTGTGGGATCGAGTCGCCCCTGCGGGCAAGCACCTTGCCGAATGGGTAGAAATCGAGCGAGAAGCCAGCCATTGATATAAAAAACTTCGAGGGATCGACAGTCGAAAGTTCTCTGGTCAAGGTTGCATCTGTGTACAGGAACTGGTTCTCGTGATTAGGCGTGAGGAAGGAAACCTTTTCGGGGCTCGCAGTGACATTTCCGGCCATAGTGAAAATACAGGAATCGCATACAATCCCATTGTGTATCTCTTTAATGGCGAGGATATTATTGGTGCCGTACTGGCCGCGGGTGATCACGGGAATAAAAAGCAATATAAGCAGGGCTAGTGTTTTCATGTTATGAGACGGTCTGGTTATGTCGCAAATACGTGACCGCATCTGACAGCCCGCCAGCTAAAACTGAATATGGCGCTTTTGGATTTGAATTCGGGACATTATCAGGCAAAACCAGAAAGCAAAATGCCTAAATTTGTAACCATGAGATTCGCACCTACACTCTGACACTCCTTACCGTGCAGCCGTTGCACGTCCTCCCCGGTTTCGGGGCCGGGATTTTATTACCCCAATTTTCAATTCATTACTTATTGAAATCCTATGGAAGGAATACTGAGTACACAACAAATAGATCAATTCATTACCCAGGGCTTTATCCGCATCGATCACGCATTCTCTGGCCAAATTGCAGCCGAGGTAAGGGATATTTTATGGAGCGACCTCGGCCTCGACCGGTATGACCCTGCCACATGGACAAAACCCGTGATCAGACTCGGGATGTACGCACAGGAGCCATTCGTCACCTCTGCCAATACGCTGGTATTGCATGCTGCCTTCGATCAGTTAGTTGGGCCGAGCAAATGGCTCCCTTGTCGTAGTATGGGCACATTTCCGGTTCGTTTCCCGGTGGAGGAAGAACCCGGCGATACAGGCTGGCACGTCGACGCCAGCTTCCCGGGCGATGATCCGGCCAATTTTTGGGAATGGCGTGTCAATGTAAATTCGAAAGGCCGCGGGTTGCTGATGCTCTTCCTGTACTCGGACGTGGGCGAGCGCGATGCGCCTACGCGTATACGTATAGGTTCGCACGCGGACATCGCGCGTGCATTGCTGCCCGCAGGCGAGGCAGGACTGTCATTTATGGAGATTGCCGGCAAGCTGGATGCCATGCCCGAAAGGGAGATCGCAATGGCAACCGGCAAGGCGGGTACGGTTTACCTCTGCCACCCGTTCATCGTCCACGCGGCCCAAACACACCGCGGTGCTGAGCCGAAATTTATGGCACAGCCGCCGTTGTTGTTGCGGGAAGATTTGTCTCTTGACGGTATCTCGCCTGTCGAAAGGGCAATTAGAGTGGCATTTGGTTAGATGGAGGAAAGGGAGGAACCTCCATCCTCCCTTTCCTCCCCTTTATTCTACCACTCCGCCGCGCTACCGTCCTCATGCGTCCATAACGGGTTCTTCCAGTTATGGCCGATCGCTGCCATTTTCCGGACCTGCGCTTCATCGACTTCGATGCCGAGGCCGGGACCGGAGGGGATATTGACGAAGCCGTCGTGATAGTCAAATACCGTTCTGTCACTCAGGTAGTCCATCAGGTCACTGCCCTGGTTGTAGTGGATACCAAGGCTTTGTTCCTGAATGAATGCATTGTGGCAAGTCGCATCCACCTGTAAGCATGCGGCCAACGCAATAGGGCCGAGCGGGCAATGCGGCGCCGCGGCCACGTCGAACGCCTCGGCCATGGAAATTATTTTCTTGCATTCGGTAATGCCGCCTGCGTGGGAGAGGTCGGGCTGAATAATGTCTGCATAGCCGTGCATGAGCAGATTTTTGAAATCCCAGCGGCTAAACATCCGCTCGCCCGTCGCGATAGGAATGGAAGTATGTGCGGCGATTTCACGTAAAGCCTCGTTATTCTCCGACAGCACTGGTTCTTCGATAAACATCGGCCGGAACGGTTCCAATTCTTTGGCAAGTACCTTGGCCATCGGCTTATGCAGGCGTCCGTGAAAATCTACGCCTATTTCCAGTCCGTAACCTAGTTTCTCGCGGATCGATGCCACCCTTTTGATAGCCAGATCGATCTTTTCAAATGAATCGATGTACTGCATTTCATTGGTTGCATTCATTTTAATGGCTTTGAAACCGCGGTCGAAACATTCTTGCGCTGCTCCCGCCACTTCATCCGGCCTGTCGCCGCCGATCCAGGAATACACTTTGATCTTATCGCGGCATTTGCCACCGAGCAGTTGATAAACAGGAGCATTAAAGAACTTGCCTTTGATATCCCACAGCGCCTGGTCGATCCCCGCGATGGCGCTCATCAGGATCGGTCCGCCGCGGTAAAAGCCGCCCCGGTACATCGTATTCCAATGGCCTTCGATATCGAGCGGGTCTTTGCCGATGAGCGATTCCATGAGCTCGTGCACCGCTGCCGCCACTGTGGCAGCTTTGCCCTCGATCACCGGCTCGCCCCATCCGACAATGCCTTCATCGGTTTCAATTTTCAAAAACAACCATCTGGGAGGTACCTGGAACAGCTCGTAACTTCTGATTTTCATTCTATTTTTCTTTTACATTGTATAACCCTGCTAATTGGCTATAAATGTAAGGGAGGCATTTCTATATTTCGGCAATTTGAGATGCTGTTTCATACTTTTAAATGTCTCCATAGGCCCCTCTGCGGCAAATGCATTCACTGCCCAGGCCGGCAAATAGCCTCCCGGATCGGTATGCAGCATGTATTCTATGCGTACCTTCCCGGCGGCCGGCGTGAGTACCCAGCGACCTTTCGAATCACTGACCCTGACCACATTCTTTTTGACAGGCACCATGCCGGCCACAACGGGCCCGTCGATAGTGACCGCTTTTGTCACCGGATCTTGCCGGGTAACCAGGTGCGCCACAAAATCGCGGTTATCGAGCGGCCACGGCAGGCTTATTTCAGAATGATAATATAAATCAGTAGGGGAGACCCGTTTGAGAAGCGTGCACGACTTGGTTTTGTAAACCCATTGCGTGCCGGCCTCTACATCGAGCAGCAGCGCAACCATCTGCGAGAGCGATGCGTCCACCACGCAATCTACCTTGATAGCCTTTATTTTCGATTCAGGAACCGCCGAGGAATAGATACGGATCTGCTCCTCGTCGGCGATGAGCTTCCATTTGGGTTGGGCTAATGCCGGCAGTGAGCATGCACCGATGAGGAATAATAGGATGAATTTTTGCATTTGTTGGATGAAGTATGGTTCAGTTGCCTACTTTGTTTTTTAGTAGGACAACCTAACTTCTACAACCCCTGCGAAATGCATTAAATTCCATGCATACGGTTAATCAACGACGACCAACCGCTGCGGAAATTTCATGCCCTTGATTTCGATTTCATACTTACCGGGTTTGAGCTCCCGGTCGATTGGCGAGTAGAGTGTGATAGCAATGCGATTGGGCTCTTCGGCACGGCAACCGGTGAGACAGGCGCCATCAGCATAAATTCGTGCACTGCTCTTTCCATCTTCACTTTTGAAGGAAATCACGTCAATGCGTTCGTTATTATAAAGATTTTTAACCGGCAAGCTCATCTTCAAAACACCGGTTTTCCGCGAGAATGTAGTTTCCTCATAAATGTCCTGGGGCGCGAGCGGCCCGGTAGGGACAATATGCAGTACATAAGTAGCGGTTTTCGTCTGGTTACCGATTCGCAGTATAGGAGTTTCTGTCGGCTTAATACAGAAACAAAAAGCAGAAATATCGATCGTGCCGTCTGAAAGCAAACCAATAGCCTGCGCACCTTCCGTCAATTTCATGACCGGTTTCAGGCCACCGTCCAGCACAGCCGGCATCCTGACGGTAATCACCGAATTGCGGGCATCAAAAGTCACGTTCTTGGCGGGTAGGCCCTCGAAAGAAATACTTTGGATCGCAGGCATATCGTCAACCGGCGCAGGCGAATCTTTGCAGCCGAATAGCAAAGTGCTGAAAATGGCAGAAGCTAGCAGGAGTTGTCTCATGGCAATGGCTGTTTATCTATTGCCAATATACAAAAATATCTATCAATGGTTACATTAGGTAAGGTCCCATTCTTTCCGGGGCTTGCGGGATAGCAAACGGTTCCCTTCTTTGTCGCCGCTAAACTTTTCCTTCTTCGCATTCCACGTCAACTCCCGTTTCAACCGATAGGAAATCAGTCCCAAATGCATTGGAATGGTCATTTCGCGCGCATAGGCGAGGTTGGACTCCGGTTGCTTGCGAGATTTGACGCAGTCGAGGAAGTTCTGCTGATGCCCGGGCGAGCGCGGATTGGTAATGGGCACGGAAGCAATGTCATTCATCTTCTCGCCGTTGATCGTCAGCTCGCGGGTGTTGTAATCGCAAATGAGCGTGCCCTTATCGCCTTCAAAGAATGCCCCGATGCCGCGGTCGGCCGCGCCGGGCACGTCGGGTGGGTTGGACGACCAATACACTTTCAAACCATCAAATTCATAGTCGACGTCGAGCGTTTTGGGCGCGTCGGCGATGCCTTCGTAGGCGGTGCCCCGTGCGTTGATTTTCGTCAGGCCGGTCGGATGGATCGCCGAATACATCACGTCGGCAATATGGCACCAGAAATCCGCAAACTCACCGCCCGAGTAGTCGAGGAAATAGCGATAAGTGAAGTGGCATTTCTCGGGAATATATTCGGTAAACGGCGCAGGGCCAAGCCACATGTCCCAATTCAAGGTTTTGGGAACCGGCTGCACCGTAGGCGAACCCAACTCTTTGGTACTTGGCTTCTTCCACAGCCGCACCGTATGGACCTTGCCAATCGAACCTGACTGAATCAGCTCCACAACCCGGTGGAAATTGTCGCCCGCATGGATCTGGTTACCCATCTGGAAGATCCGGTCATGCTTTTCTAGCTGTTTGAGCATCATTTTGCCTTCTTTCAAACAGTATGAAAGCGGTTTTTCGCCATACACATCCTTTCCCGCCTGAAACGCCAGCGTGGCGATCTGCGCATGCCAGTGATCGGGCGTTGCCACGGTAATGGCGTCGATATCCTTCCTTTCGAGAATGCGCCGGAAATCACCGTAAGTATCCACCTTGATACCCGGCTTCATCGCTTCCAGCCGCTGCTTTGTCTCGCCCAGATGCAGCTCATCTACATCGCAAAGCGCAACGATCTCCGCATCGGGCAGATCGGCAAACCACTTCATATGGTTATTCCCCATCCCACCCAAGCCGATGTGCGCTATGCGCACGCGATCGCTCGGCGCAGCACGCGTGATCAAATTTGGTAAAACGGTAAGACCGAGGGTAGTAAGCCCGGCTGTTTTAAGGAATTCGCGGCGGTTGGTGGATTGGGGCATGATGATTGGTTTAGGAAGTTGGTGGCAATAAAAGGTGTGGGTGGGGGAATGTTACTGGTTTTTGGAAGGAAAGGGAGGGGAGGAAGGGAACTGCGCACTAAATTGCCGTTCAACCAATGCGGATCCAACTGTAAAATAACTTCCTCCTCCCTTTCCTCCATTCTCCTTCCTCCCTTAAAATCACATCGAAAACGAAACCCCCTCTAAAACCGCCGCCTCATACTTCTCTTTTACAAACCGGTACAGATACGGCGATTTGTTCGCGGCTCCGACGCGCTTTTCGTCCAGGCGTTCGAGGATGTCGTAGCTCATAAGCAGTTTTTGAAAGTTGCGGCGGTCGAATTGGCGGTCGAGGATGGTTTCGTATAGCCTTTGAAGCTCGGGCATGGTGAATTTCTCGGGAAGAAGATTGTAGCCTATCGGATGGTTCCGGGTGCGCTGGCGGAGGGCCTTCAATGCACGTTCGATCATTTCATTGTGGTCGAACAGCAGGTTCGGGACGTCGGCGAGCGACCACCAGCGGCATTCGTCTGTGAACCAGTCGGGTGTAGGCTGCACCTGGGCGAATTCTACGAGCGCGAAATAGCCGATGGATACGACGCGCCGGAAGATAATACCTTCGAAAAAGCCTTTTCCGAAGGTTACTTCCAGTTTTTGAAGCAGTTCTTTTTCCGGATGATAAACGTAGCGGTTCACATTGCCGAATGTATAGAACTGTTGCAGGTAAACATCGTTCAAACCGGTGCGCTGGGTGAGAATGCGGTTGGCGGCATCGTCGGCGGATTCGTCGAGCAGGATATGCCCGCCCGGCAGACTCCATTCGTCGGTGCCTTTCCAACGTAGCAACAGCACTTTCAACTCCCCTTCATGAAAGCCGAACACAGTGCAGTCGAGCGAAACCTCCTTCAACGTCTTGTCAAAAAACTCCTTCAAATTGTGCTCCATCGGTAATAGGCTGACAATGAGAAAAATTTTCAATGCGTAAATTTTACACAAAGAAAATTTTCTTTATCATTGTATCAATATTTTGGGTTGATAAAATTCAATTTTTTATGAAATACTTGCCATTGTCGTGTCAGGAGCGGAGTCGGAGGCATTGTACATAGTGCCTTGACCGCTCAGCGGCCCGGTCCGTTCAGGCTGACAGCAACGATACACATTCAGTTTTTCCACATAACAAACCTAACTAACAACATCTGCTTCATGAACAAAACCATTACACTTTTCTCCATTCTGCTTTGGGCTACGTTCGCTCACGCGCAGGTGCCTGAGGAAAACCGGTTCCGGAAGGTCGTCCTCACAGAAAACCTCAACGAGCCATTAGAACTGACAGTACTTCCCGACGAGCGCGTATTGTTTATCGAGCGGCACGGGGCGGTGAAGTTGTATAGTCCGGTTTCCAAAAAGACGACGGTGATCGCCACTATACCCGTCAGCACGAAGTATAGCGACGATTCCGAGGCCGAGGACGGTCTTTTGGGTGTCAATATCGACCCCGGTTTTGCGAAAAACCATTGGATTTACTTCTATTATTCACCTGCCGGCAGCACGCCGGAAAACATTCTGGCGCGGTACGAGTTGAAGGGTAATGTACTCGATCTGGCTTCCAAAAAAGTAGTCCTGCGCATTCCCGTGCAGCGCGACAATTGTTGTCACACCGGCGGCTCGATCGACTGGGACGCACAAGGCAATCTTTACCTTTCCACAGGCGACAACACCAGCCCAAGGGCGTCGGACGGGTATGCGCCCATCGACGAGCGTCCGGGCCGCAGCCCGTTCGATGCCCAAAAATCCTCCTCGAATACGGCCGATTTGCGTGGAAAGATCATCCGCATTCGTCCCGAGGCGGATGGTAGCTATACGATTCCGGAGGGTAACCTGTTTCCAAAGAATGCGACGGGTTCCTATGACTCCAAAACGAGGCCGGAGATTTATACGATGGGCCATCGCAATCCCTACCGCATTTCGGTGGATAAAAAGAATGGCTACCTCTACTGGGGCGATGTGGGGCCGGATGCGGGCAAGGATTCGACCGGCCTCGGGCCCGCGGCGGAGGACGAATTCGGGCAGGCGCGTAAGGCCGGTAATTACGGCTGGCCCTATTTCGTGGGCGATAACAAGGCTTACTGGGATTTCAATTTCGAGACAAAGCACTCGGGCGAGAAATTCAACCCGGAAAAACCGATCAACAATTCACCGAACAATACCGGTTTGACGGACCTGCCGCCCGCGCAAAAAGCGCTGATCTGGTACACGGCTGCCGAAACCAAGCGTTTTCCACTGCTCGGTTCGGGCGGGCGTAGCGCGATGGCGGGTCCGGTCTATTATGCCGAGCATTTCAAGGACGCAAAACGGGCATTTCCGGCCTACTACGATAAGAAACTGTTCGTCTACGAATGGATGCGCGACTGGATCATGGCTGTAACACTTAGTCCGAAAGGTGATTATGTCAAAATGGAACGCTTCCTGCCGAACCTGAAACTGGAACATCCGATTGATATGGCATTCGGGCCGAATGGGGATTTGTACATACTCGAATACGGTCAGGGCTGGTTTATGGGTAACCCGGAGTCGAAACTGGTGCGGATCGAGTACAATGGCGGCAACCGTAAGCCCGCGGTGATGGCTTCGGTAGATAAGAAGGCTGGCGCGGTGCCTTTCAAGGTACAGTTTTCATCTGCCGGGACCGAAGATTTTGATAAAGATACCTTGCAATATCAATGGAAAATTGCCGCTGCCGACGGCGCCGCACCGGTCGTTTTGAATGAACCAAATCCTGCATTTACATTCAAAAAGAAGGGTATCTACAAAGTTTTGCTCACAGTAACCGATTCCAAGGGACTGAAAGACGCGCAAACCCTGACCGTGCAGGCAGGAAACGAGCCGCCACAGGTTTCGCTCGAACTGACGGGTGGTAACAAGACCTTTTTCTTTCCTGATAAACCCCTTCGTTACAAAGTAAACGTGACTGACAAGGAGGATGGAAGCTTGGAGAAAAACACTATCATGGCCTCAAAAGTGATGATTACAGCGGCCTACCAGGATGCAGAGGATAAGCTGGCGGCCAATGCGGGCGGCCACCAGGAAGCCCCCGTAACTTTTATGGCCGGGAAGACATTGATCGAAAAAAGCGATTGCAAAGCCTGCCATTTTACGGATAAAAAATCAATTGGCCCGGCATTTATCGACGTCGCAACCAAATACAAAGCGGACGGTAATGCGGTGGCTTCGCTTTCCGACAAGATCATCAAGGGCGGCGCGGGTGTTTGGGGTGAAACGGCGATGTCGGCACACCCGTCGATAGGGTTACCGGAAGCGGGGCAGATGGTGAAGTATATTCTGAGCCTGGCCACTCAAAAACAGGCCCCGCAAATGCTGCAACCTGCCGGGGAGGTGATCGCCAAAATCCCGGACGGTGGCGATGCCGGCAAGGGCATTTATAAGTTCAGAGCCAGCTACACCGACGAAGGTGCTAACGGAATGCCTTCCCAAACGACCGAAGAAACGCTCGTTTTGAAGAGCCCGACATTGCTTTTCGGCAATGCCGACGATGCTTCGAAAAACATCATGCGCTTCAAAATGGGTGAAAACAACCTGTTGATTGTCACGCAGCCTAATACCCAGGCCATTTTCAAAGGTATTGACCTGACCGACATTACCGCGCTCGATATGGTCGTGGCCGCGCCGAAGGATCAGCTCAATGCACAGGGCGGCATCGTGGAAGTACACGACGGCTCGCCCGACGGTGCGTTGCTGGGTAAAACCGAGTGGATCCCGCCCACTGACGACGCCAGTGCATTTACTTCCAAAACTCCGCCCAAGCCATTCCACGTGCCCATCTCTCCTCAAAGCGGTACCCGTGACCTGTATTTTGTTTTCAAAAACGACAATGCGAAAGGTGCCTTGTTTGTCCCGTTTTCGGTCACATTTATTTCGAAATGATTCTCAATTCTAACTAATCTACTCATGAACAATTCACGTCGTCAATTTTTGGGGCAGCTGGGCTTTGCTACCGCCGGGCTCGGTTTCGTTTCGATCGATTCATTAACAGCCGCACCGGCGGCCAGATTCAATTTCAGCATTTCCCTGGCCGAGTTCTCCTTTGCTTCCGAGCTTTTCAGCGGCAAAATGACCAATATGGATTTTCCCGCCCGCGCGAAGAACGATTACGACATTACGATACTTGAATACGTTTCCGGTTTTTTCAATAACAAACATAAGGACCAGACTTACCTGAACGAGCTGAAAAAACGCTGCGACGATCTGGGCATGAAAAACCATCTCATTATGGTCGACGGTGAAAACCTGACAGCATTAGACGATGCGGCACGCGCAAAGGCCGTCGAGGCACACTACCCGTGGGTGGATGCCGCGAAATTCCTCGGCTGCACGGCAATCCGCGTAAACCTGGGCGACGCGATGGCCATGATGTCGGGTAAAAAAGAAGAAGGCACGCCTGCTCAACTTGCAACGGCGGCGGTAGATGGCTATGGAAAGCTGCTCGAATACGCCGGCAAAGCGGGTTTGAACGTGATTGTCGAGAACCATTTCGGTGTTTCCACCGATCCTGACTGGCTTGTAAGTGTGATGAAGCAGCTAAAAGCGCCTAACAAAGGCCTGTTGCCCGATTTTGGTAACTTCTGCGCCGAAAGAAGCAAGCCGGAAACGCAGGATATCAAAGGTATTATGGCCACGAAATGCGTGAAAGAACATGAAAAATACGAGGGTGTGCGCAAAATGATGCCCTATGCCAAAGGTATCAGCGCCAAAACGCACCAGTTCGATGCGAATGGCAACGATCCTGAGACAGATTTTATCAAAATGTTCAAGATCATTAAAGAGTCCGGCTGGAACAACGGCATCGTCGGCATTGAATATGAAGGGGGTTTGATGCGCGACATGGGTGGTGACATGACGAAACCTACGAACGACGAGGGGATCCGGCAGACGAAAGCGTTGTTGGAAAAGGTGTTGGAGGAGTTGGGGTAGGGCAGCGGGTAACGTTTGTCACTTGTAGTCAGGCATCGTCAGGTAATCATTTATGCCAAACGAGCAGGGCACGACCATCCCGCTAAGCCTAGCTGATACAACGAAAGTTATCATTCAGGTGTCATTCCGGTTACAAAAAATAACTGAAAGTCTATGAGACACCTGTACACAATCATAATTGCCATCCTGCCCGTGTTCGCATATGGGCAGGATGTCGCGCGAAAGGGCCATTTTGAATACAGGGCGTTCGCAGGCAAGCAACTTTGGGGGAAATAGATCCTACTCCATGAAAGCGATCACATGCCCGTCCGGATCAGCGATGTAAAACTCCGCTCCATAAGGCATCTGCCGGAGCGGCTGGACGATTTTAATGTCCTTGACACTTATTTCTTCAAAGAGTGTGGCAAGATTGTCAACTAAAAAAATCAAGTCAAGGTTTTCGTTGGGCATTTGCACATGCTTTTGTTCCGGAGCATCGGTGTCCTTTTTTAGATGAATAGCATGCCCGTCCTTTTCAATACCCGCATAAAAATCTTCATAGCGAAATGCCAGCGTGAAGCCTAATCGCTGTACATAAAAAGAAATAGCGTGTTCCAGGTCAAATACCAGTAGCTGTGGGGTGATTTGTTTGATGTTGAATGCCATGGCAGTATTTGTAGAATATAATTTGTGAGCATACCCGGATTTGATGCGGTTGTATATTTCATATTATTTAATGAAAAAATATAAAATATCCGCATTTCTAATGTAATAAATATCTACATTTAAGTGTCAGTAGGTTACAAATAAATCCTGCATAGCCATGAAATTGTTTCCCTTCTCTATTACATTGATTATCACATTGCAAACCTTTGTGTACGGTCAGTCGACGGATAGGTTCCCGCGGTGGCATTTTGGCGCGGTGGCGGGGCCAAACTTCACAATTTACGTACCGAAAACTGCCGGTTTCGATGCGGTTCCAGGCGTTATGACAGGCGTCGACCTCGGCTATCGTCTGCAAAATTCTCCCAAAGGATGGTCATTACATTTACAACCGTATTTCTTGGGATCCAGAACTTCCACTGAATTTGGTACCAGAGGAACCGCGTCTTATTCCAAAACAAAATCCAAAACCAGGGCCATCTATTTGCCGCTGTTGGTCAGGTACACCATTACGGGTGGCAAAGTCCGTCCTTTTGCGGAAATCGGCACTGTTTGGAATGTATGGAACCGTTGGTATTTCAAAAGTACGTTTTGTGACAATGCCGGATGTTACGACATCGGCGGCGATTGGGAGACCGTTTCTAGCAAAGAACGAAGGTTTTCAGCGTTGGTAAGCGCAGGGGTGCAGGTTGATGTCGGAAAGGTAACCATTCCTATTACCGTCCGGGTGCTGCAATTGTTAAAGAAAAAGGAAACTTTTTATGAGCCATTCTCAGGCTCGGAATACACTATTCCGACGGTAAGAACAATTCAGGTGACGACAGGGATTACCTTCTGAAGGCACCTTCGCACAATCCTTTCGACTCGACCGCCGACTCCTTACCGTCGGCGGTCGTTTTGCATTACCCCGAAAAAATCTGCATTTTTTTCGGTTATCCCAATCAGTAAATCAGACATTATAAAATACTGGCAATCACGCCAATCAAATTCCGTCGCTCCGACACAAAAGGTATCGAATAGTGCAATTTTTTAAAATAATAGATCAATTGACCGCGTGTCCTCCCTGCCTTTCCTGTCTTATTACTAAAAGCCTGTTTTAGCAGTATACCCATTTGTATTTAAAGTTTACCAATGCTTTCATCGCCGGGTTCGGAGTATAATGAGAAAGGGGCTTCCTGGGAAACAAGCGGGGAGGAACAAAAGGAGGGAGGCCGGGTCGCGGACGACCGGGTCGCGGACGACCGCGAGCTTTTTATCCGTAAGACATTCGAGCAAAGCCCCGAGGAGGGCTGTGCATTGCTTTTTAGGCTGTATTACAGTCCGTTGTGTTCCTATGCGGTGCGATTTTTGTATTCCAAAGACGCCGCTGCGGACCTGGTTTCGGAGATGTTTTATGCTTTCTGGAAAAACCGGTCGTACGAATCCGTGAAGTCGTCTTACCGGGCTTATCTTTTCAAGTCGGTGCAAAACCGGGCTTATAACTTCCTCGCCAGCGAGCTCAAAAACACCGATTCATTCGAGCTGATGCCGCATTACGACGTCGCCTCGTCCGAGCGGCCGGAGGCGTTGATGTATTTCGAAGAGCTGGCGGGCCGTATCGATTACCTCGTGGCGCAGCTGCCACCGCAATGCCAGAAGGTATTCATGCTCAACCGTTTCGAAAATAAAAAGATACAAGAGATCGCCACGGAGATGAACCTGTCGAGCCGGACGGTCGAAGGGCATATCAGCAAGGCATTGAGCGCATTACGGCAGGGCTTGCAAGGCCATTGGTCGTGGTTGCTCGCCCTCGCGTCGGTTTTTAGCTGAGCATTCACTTCTGAAACATCCTTAACACAATTCGATATTTAAAAACACTGATATGAACACATTGTCAGTAAACAAAGCACTCCTGTTCCAATATTTCGCCGGCCATGCAAGCCCGGCGCAAAAACGGCTGATCGCCGGATGGCTGACCCATGCCGAAAACCAGGAATTGTACTTCCAATGGCTCGCCGAATGGCAGTCACAGTCGCCGCAGTTCCTGCCTGACGGCGAGGAACGCTACGAAGCTTATGTGCGCTACATGCGCGAAAACCGAACTGTCGGACCACGAACTGTCGGACCACGAACTGTCGGACCATCGAATGTGGGGGAAGAGGTTCAGCTCGCGGATGTGAAGGCGGACCGGACGGGCCGTCGCAACTGGTTGATAGCCGCGGCATCTGTGCTTGTGCTTGGTATGTCGGCCTGGATAGGCCGCGACCAGATTCTGTACAAAACCTACGCGACTGATTTTGGCGAGACACGTTCGGTTGAGCTGTCTGACGGCACGAAAGTCATACTAAATGCCAACACCTCGATGCAGGTCCCGCGGTTTGGTTTTGGAGAAGACACCCGCGAAGTGAAACTAAATGGAGAGGCGTTTTTTAATGTAACCCACACCATCGATAACAAGCGGTTTATGGTTAAAACCGACGATAGTTTCGAGGTTATGGTGCTGGGCACGGAGTTTTCGGTGTACACGCGGCAGAAAGGCGGAAAGGTTTTGCTGAAAAAGGGCAAGGTACACGTGCTGTTTTCTGAGGGCCAACAGAGAAAAGAGCTGGTGATGAAGCCGGGCGACCTGGTTACAATGGAGAAATCGGCGAAAAAGCCCGTCGTAAAACCTAACGCCGATACTCAGAAACTGACTGCCTGGACGGGTAACCGCTTTATTTTCGACAAAACACCCCTGTCGGAAGTGGCCAGCCAGTTGCAAGAGCATTACGGTATCAAAGTGGAGATCAAAGACAACCGTTTTGCTAACCGTACCGTGAGCGGCACATTCCAGCCCGAGAGCGGGGAGGAGCTGCTGTCGTTGCTTTCCGAGCTGTTCAATTTCCGCCTGGCGCGTGACGGCGAGGCATACCTGATTTTGCAGAAATAAAGACCTTTTATATCCCTATCCAGATCCCCGTATGAAACAAAGATCACTACTGTCATTTGTTTGCTGTGGCCTGATGCTAACCGCGGCGCCGCCTTTGGACGCCCAGGTGCTGGCCTTCAACGCGCATAAAAACCGCATGCTCCCGCCGGAACAGACCACCAACCAGGTGAAGTTGCTCGACGTGCTTTTGCAACTCAAAAAATATTATAATGCCGATATTCTCTTCGAAGAGAGCCAAATGAGTGGCATTACTGTCCCGGATTTTGTGTTCGACAAAAACGTGTCGGCAGAAAAGAACATGGAGGCATTGCTGAAATCGACAAACCTGACTTTGAAGAAAGTCCGGAAGAACGCCTACATGATTTTGCCGAGGAGGATCGAGACTTCGGCTATCGGCGGCAGGCCATCGGTAGGGGAAATGCAGGTATTGGCTGGAAACCGCGCGTTGGTAGCGGAAATCAAGGTAAGCGGTACCGTAACGGATGCCGGCGGGGACGGTCTTCCCGGCGTGAACGTGCTGGTGAAGGGTACTATTAACGGTACCAATACGGACGTGAATGGGAGGTATGAGCTCGATGTGCCTTCCGCTGAATCGGTGCTCGTTTTTACTTCAATCGGCTTTAAGAAACAGGAGCTAACCGTTGGCCAGCGCTCGGTACTGGATGTAAAAATGGCGGTTGAGACCCAAACCCTGGACGAAGTGGTAGTAACTGCCCTGGGGATCAAAAAGGAGAAGAAGGCATTGGGTTACGCCATTTCCGAGGTAAAGGGCGAAGACCTTACGCAGGCGCGATCGACCAACATTGCGAACAGCCTCGTGGGTAAAGTGGCCGGTCTGAACATTTCCAGCACTGCCACAGGCCCAAGCGGCTCGTCGCGTATAGTGATCAGGGGTAATGGCTCTATTTCGGGCAATAACCAGCCGTTGATCATCGTAGACGGTATTCCTATTAATAATGATAACCTCGGTTCGGTCGCCATTGGTGCCAACCGCGAAGGCTCCTGGACCGGTTCCGACCGTGGTGACGGTATTTCCAGTTTAAATCCCGATGAAATTGAGAGCATCAGCGTGTTGAAAGGTGCTACCGCAGCCGCATTGTACGGCTCCCGGGCTTCCAACGGCGCTATTTTGGTGACAACCAAGGGCGGGAAAGCCGATAAGGGCATCGGTGTGGAGGTGAACAGTAACTTCTTGGCCGAGGATCTGTTGTTCAAATCATACAAAGATTATCAATATGAATACGGCCTGGGCAGCAACGGTGTGAAACCTACAACCGTGGCCGAAACCGCCACGCGAAACAGCTGGGGTGGTCGCCTGGATGGCAGCAATTCGATGAACTACGACGGCACGCAGCGCCCGTACGTGGCAGCTAAGGACAATTTGCGCAAGTTTTACGATGTCGGAACTACATTTACCAACTCCATCGCATTGACTGGCGCTACCGAAAAGGTAACCTATCGTCTTTCGATGAACGACCTGAACAACAAGGGCGTGCTGCCAAACAATACCCTTCGCCGGAACAATTTCGCATTGAATACAAATGGTAACCTCGGCAAACGGATTTCGTTCGTAGCAAATGCGAAATACATTATCGAGAAAAACCATAACCGGCCCCGCGTAAACGACTCGCCGGGGAACGCCAACTTTGCGATGTACGTGCTTCCGACGTCTCTCGATGTGGATGTGCTCAAAAACGCCCAGTTCGATGCGAATGGGAATGAAAAGGTTTGGTCGGATAATCAATACACTCAAAACCCTTATTTCGCGACAGGGCAGTACCAGCAAGATGACAACAAAAAGCGTGTAATCGCTTCTTTCGAACCCAAATACACGGTTAACGACTGGCTGTACGTGAAGGGCCGCATTGGTTTTGACAATTTCAATTACCGCTACAAAAGTATCGAGCCTTACGGAACAGGTTATGTACTGAGGGGAAGCTACACGTCGTCGCTGCGCGAATTTACCGAAACCAACAAGGAGCTTTTGGTAGGCATCAACCGGAAAATTGGCGAGAAGTTTGCATTCAATGGTCTTTTCGGCGGTAATATGATGAAGCAGGTGACCAACCTCAACGAGGTTTCGGCCAACAACAGCTTTAATATCCCGTTCTTCTACGACGTTTCCAATATCGATCCGGCGGCGCGCACGGTTACCGAAGCTTACATTGAGAAACGCATTAACTCGGTTTACGGCTCGGCGGAGTTTTCGTACAACAACTATCTTTTCGTAACGGCCACGGCACGCAACGATTGGTTTTCGACGCTTGCGAAAGGCAAAAACAGCATTTTCTATCCGTCGTTCGGTGTGAGTTTTGTGGCTTCGGAAGCTTTGAAGATGCCTTCGGTGATCAATTACCTCAAATTTCGCGGATCGTGGGCGCAGGCGGGAGGCGATACGGACCCTTACAACTTGTCGCTGTATTACTCGCTCAGCGGCGCGCACTTGGGTTCTGCATTGGCGCAGATCAACGGTACACGTGTACCAAACGGCGGTTTGCAGCCGCTGACTTCCACTGTGTCTGAATTGGGTTTAGAGGCTAAATTGTTCAATAATATTCTTAATGTAGATCTCGCAGTTTACGATCGTAAAACGACCGACGATATAGTAAGCGCCACTATTTCAGAAACATCTGGTTACACGAGTGCATTGTTCAACGTAGGTGCGATCCGCAATCGGGGTGTCGAACTTTTGCTGGGCGCTACCATTGTGAACGGCAAGCAGTTCACCTGGGATGCCTCTTTCAATATGGGTTACAATGCCAGCGAGGTGCTGAGCCTGTACGACGACCTGCAAACGCTGCGTGTGGATCAATCACGGCCGGGTTCGGCGTTCATCCACCAGGACGTGGGCAAACCTTACAGCCAGATCAAAGGTTACGATTTCAAACGCGATGCGAACGGTAATGTCGTGTACAACTCCCAGGGGTTGGCCATGGCTGGTAATATCAAGACTTTCGGCTCGGGCGTGTCGCCTTACACATTGGGCTTGAACAACACGTTCAATTACAAAGGCATTAGTTTGAGCGTGCTCGTGGATGGTAAATTCGGAGGCTACATTTATTCGGGGACGAATGCACTGGCCTATCGTTTTGGTTTGCACGAGGCTACATTGGTCGGCCGCGAAGGGGGCGTGACCGGCGAAGGTGTTACGGAGGCGGGTGAGCCAAATACCGCTAAGGCGCCCGCGCAAGCCTATTACAGCAACTGGTACTCGGCTATTGCCACGCCGTTTGTTTACAAATCGGATTTTATCAAACTACGTCAGATCATCCTGCAATACACCATTCCCGGCCGTTTTCTGGGCAAGCTGCCATTCAAGGGCGCGTCGGTTTCCATTGTGGGGCGCAACCTGGCGGTACTCATGAAAAAAGTGCCGGTGATTGATCCGGAAGCGACCTATAATAACGGCAATGCACAGGGCGTGGAGTTTGCCGGCACGCCGCCGACGCGCTCTTATGGTGTTAACCTGAACCTGAAATTCTGATCCTTCAAAAAGAGAAATCATGCTTAAAAAATTAACCATATGTCTTGCATTAATCGCCGGTGCGGGCGCTTGTACCAAGGATTTTGAGAAAATAAATGTGAACCCGAACGCACCAAGCAATGTGCCGGTAGACTACCTGCTCGGGCAGTCTCAACTGCTGCTGACAGGCTCGGCCAGCGGCCCGGCATCTAAGGCATGGCGCGCGAACTTCGGATATGCGGCTTGCCTGATACAGCAGATGTCGTCCATCGATGCGACATTTTACAAAGGCAGTTTTTATACGTTTCTGGGCGAGATCAACTCCGCGTTTTTCGATAACTCCTACACCTTTGCCGTCAAAAGCATGGTAAACCTGATCGAGGTGGCCAAGCAGGACCCCAAGAACGTGAATGTGCTCTCGATGGCGCGCATTATCAAGGTCATGGAATTCTCGCGCACGACCGACTTGTATGGGGACATCCCGTATTTTGAGGCAGGAAAAGGCTTTATCGACGGCAATTTTTCACCAAAATACGATGCGCAGCAGGCCATTTACATGGATATGCTGAAAGAACTCGAAGAGGCCGGTAAGGCATTTGATGCAGCGCAATACACTCCCAAAGCGGCGGACTATATCTACGGCGGCGACCTCGACAAATGGAAACGCGCAGCGAACACGCTCATGCTGCGTCTCGCGATGCGCATTCAAAAGGCAGATCCGGCCAGTGCGCAGCTTTGGGCGAGAAAGGCGATCGACGGTGGACTGATTACGGGAAATACAGAAACCATTGCCGTGAAATTCGCCAACACCGGCGCGGAGATCAACTCTAACCCGAACTCATGGATACTCGGCCCAAGCGGCTCCAATGTAACCAATATCCCCAATGCGGGCGTACAATGGGCCAAGACGCTGATCGATATGATGAAAGAGCGTCAGGACCCACGTCTGTCCGTTATTTCGATGATCAAAGGAGGGGACAACAGCGTAGCGAAGCAACGTGGCCTGCCCAACGCCACCGATGCGACTGCCCTTTCCGCATTGGACGAAAAGAACCTCGATAACTATTCCCGTCCCGCAACAGGCGTGATCGGTATCGCACTGCCGTGGATTTACATGAGCTACGCCGAAGCGCAGCTGCTCAAAGCGGAGGCGATAGAACGTGGGTGGGCTACCGGCAATGCAAAGGCTGCATTCCAGGAAGGGCAATCGGCCGCATTGGCACAGATGTCGTGGGCGAATGCGACTATTTCCCCTGCGGATATCACCGCCTATGCGACCAAAAACCCGTATCCGGAAGCAGGAACGCTCGCCGCAAAAATGAATGCGATCCACACGGAGGTATATTTGCTGTCGGCCAGCACTTTTAACCATATCGAAGGCTATGCCAACTGGCGCAGAACGGGTTATCCGGTGCTGACGCCTGTCAATTACCTGGGCAACGACACCAATGGCCAGATACCGCGTCGACTGCGTTACCCGCTTAGCGAAGAGGGCATTAACCCGAACTTCAAAACGGCGATCGACAGGCAGGGGCCCGATGTGTTCATGACGCGTATCTGGTGGGACAAATAATCGCACAAGATGGAAAATTCACGCAGGAACTTTATCAGAAACGGCGCGGTAGCGGCCTCTGCCGCGCTTTCGAGCTCACTCGTGGGATTGGGAGCACACGCCGCTGCCGTTACAACGGCCCGGGCGGCGGCATATGCGCAGGATGGCGGCATGCAGTTCTGCCTCGCACACTTTTTCGGCATCGATCCGAACCGCATCGCGCTTTCGAAGCAAATGAATGTGCTGGGCGCGGTAGGAGGGATCAATCCCCAGAGCGTCGGCCTTACCAACATCAAAAACTGGGAATATGAGGCTATTGTGGCTGTGCGCGATTTCTGGAAAAAGGAAGGGATCACTTATCGGGTTATCGAAGGGCCGCCGTCATTATACGAAAAAACCAAGCTGGGGCTCGACGGCAAAGACGAGGAAATAGAGACTTTTATTAAGTTTATCCAAAACCTTTCGAAAGCCGGAATCGATACGGTTTGCTACAACTGGATGCCGGTCATCAGCTGGGCAAGGACCAAACTTGACAAGCCCTCACGCGGAGGGGCGCTCGTAAGCACGTTCGACTATGAGGACGTGAAGGACAAACCGCTTACCAAATACGGCGACTTTACCCACGAAACGATGTGGAAGAACCTCGAATACTTCCTCAAAGCTGTGGTGCCGGAAGCCGAAAAAGTGGGCGTGAAGCTTGCGTTACACCCCGACGACCCGCCGGTGGATAAAATCCAGGGCATACCAAGGATTATGACCTCCGCCAATGCGTTCAAACGGCTCATCGAAATCGTACCCAGCCCGAGTAACGGTATTACGTTATGCCAGGGCACGTTCGCGACCATGGGCGAGGATATTCCCTCGGTGATCAAGTACTTCGGTAGCCGCAAAAAGATCCACTTCGTACATTTTCGCGACGTCCGTGGCAATAAAAATAACTTTGAAGAAACCTTCCACGACGACGGTAAAACCGACATGTACGAAGCCATGAAAACCTATTATGAGGTAGGGTTCCGCGGCCCGATGCGTCCGGACCACGTGCCTACCGTAGTAGGCGACAGCAACGAACACGCCGGTTACAGCAACTACGGCGCATTGTTCGCAATAGGTTATATGCGCGGGTTGGTAGAGTCGGTAGCCAAGGCGCATTCAAAATTCACGCATTAATGCAACGCTAACCACCCCAAAATCTGTCAATACCTGCGAAATGTGACTACCACTAAATATCGCAGCCATGAAAACATTTGTTACCACCGTTTTTGCAATACTTTTATTTCTATTCGTGTGTATAGAGCGCCGTAGCACGAAAGGGACCATCAACCCGATCATTGGCGACATTAGTTTCGAGAAAAAATACGGAACCGCTCCGGATGCCGATACCGACGATAACCTCCGCATTGCCGCACATCTTGAATATGCGGAAAAAGAATTGAGAATGCGCGATGTGTCAAAATTGTCGGTCGAAATGCGTAGTAAACGATTGCATATGCTCGATCTTTTGCATGAATACCGGACTGCCGGAGTTTTTCCGAAAAACTATGAACTTAAGGAACGTAAACCTTGCTTCATCGATCAGAACGGCACCATTTGCGCCGTGGGTTATCTGGTCGAACAAACAGCCGGAAGGGCGGCAGCGGAGGATATTAACAGCCGCCACAAATACGCGACGATATTTGAAATGAAGGACGTCAAAGTAGACGAATGGATCGCGGAAAGCGGGTTGAGCAAGGAAGAATGCGCAATGATTCAGCCGCAATACTCGCCGGGAGGCGCTCAAAATGTCAATAATGTGAAACCGGCATATGCCATTTCCTCAACGTTGCTGATGGGCGTGAACGTCGCCTCTACGACCGTGAACGGCATTCAAATCGCCACAGGATCAATGCGTGGAGGTGCTCCCGCGCTCGGCATCATAGGAGGCACAGGCCAGATCACTTTGGGCATAATTGGGTTCAAAAAGAAAATAGACGGCGGCGGAATGCTGCGCACTACGGGTTACGGCAGCAGTTCACAGCGCGGCGTTTCGATGGTGAATATGGCCCTCGGGTCACTCACAGTCGGAATGAGCATCTGGAACATTGTCTCCAACAAAAAAGCAATCGAAAAACGCGCAGCCTGGGATTTGCGCAGCTTCCCGGAGGCGAACGGAAAATCGGGCGTGGCGTTGAGTTTTACACGCAAGTTCTGAAATGCATTATTGCCACTTCACCAAAAGCTCCTTGAATGCATCCTTGTAAAGATCGCCGACCGGAATGTCCACGCTGCCGATGTGTACGGCACTTTTGCTGATGGAATCCACTTTGCCGACGGCCACTATGAACGACCGGTGAATGCGGATGAATTTAGCTGAGGGCAGCTTTTCCTCAATGGCCTTGAGACTGCTGTGCGAAATCACCGGGCTGCCAACAGCCTGGTGGATTTTGACATAATCCTTGAACGATTCGATGAAAAGGATCGAATCGAAATCAATCCGCACCAGCTTGTAATCCGATTTGACGAACAGATAGTTTTCGCTCGAATCCAGTTCCGGCTCGCTGGATCCCTCGCGAAGATTTTCGAAGTATTTTTTACCCTTCATGGCCGTCGCCAGGAACTGGTTATAACCGAATGGTTTGAGCAAATAACCCAGTGCATCGACCTCATAGCCCTGCACCGCAAACTGGTTGTAGGCCGTCGTGAACACGATCCGCGTTTTAGTATCCGGGTTCTGGCTGAGCACTTTTGCCAATTCCATACCGGTTAGTTCAGGCATTTGAATATCCAGGTAAACCAGATGGATGTTTTCCTTTGTAATTACTTGCAGCGCGTCCAGTGCATTGATGTACCTGCCGTGCAAATGCAAAAACGGCGTTTGCTCCACAAATGAGCTCACAAGGCCCAATGCGAGCGGTTCATCGTCAACGGTAATGCAATTCAGGGTCATATTGGGTTAGGTTTACGCCAGGTTGATGGTCAGGTCTACGGTGTAAGTATTCGCGCTTTCGTCGGTTTGGATTTCCAGCCGGTGTTTCCCGGGGTACAACAGGTCGAGGCGTCGGCGTGTATTGGCGAGGCCTATCCCGCCGCTTTCCACACCCGCCACGTTTTGTACGGGGAAAATATGGTTTTCTACGTGAAGCTTTAATTCACCGTTCGATAACCCGGCATTAATCCCGATTTCGGATTGCTGCGAGGCATTTATGCCGTGCTTGAATGCATTTTCGATGAATGGGAGCAGCAGCATCGGCGCGATGGGGTAGTCGGGGACCGGCTCGTCGCGGGTGTACTGCACATTGCTGCTGCTTTGCACGCGCAGTTTCATGAGCTCTATGTAATCGTCGATAAATGCGAACTCGCGGCTGAGCGGGGCCACGTCCTGTTGCGTTTCGTAGAGCAGATAGCGCATCATACGTGAGAGCGTG
Organism: Dyadobacter sp. 22481; assembly: GCF_052044875.1. Lineage (NCBI taxonomy): Bacteria > Pseudomonadati > Bacteroidota > Cytophagia > Cytophagales > Spirosomataceae > Dyadobacter > Dyadobacter sp. 22481. Next base: position 1,865,669 of record NZ_JBQENV010000001.1, on the reverse strand, counting down.
AGCGTCGCCTCGCGCGACTCCTCGACGTTGGTGTAAGACAGCGCGTATATATTATTGAGAGTATTGAAAAAGAAATGCGGGTTGATTTGTGCCTTCAACAGCGCCAGCTCGGAGGTAATATTCTGCTTTTCAACGGTGTCGCGCAAACGTGCATCCGCCTGCCAGCGCTGGATCACAGCCATGCTCGTACTCACACCTATTACGAGAAGCGTAGTCATCAATAGAATCCCGTCGATCAGATGCCGCGGCTTCGGCCCACCGCGATGCCTCGGGCGTGGCATTATGTGTTCCATATGCCGGCGTATTTCCAGTTGCTGATCAGCCAGTTTGCTCACTACCAGCATTAATATGACCAATGCAACGACCCAAAGAATGAACACGAAAATCCTGTTTTCCAGCAGGTAACGTGGTACCAGGTAATGCGCGTTGAAATAGAACAGCGCTGCCAGCAGCCCGAAGTTCAGGAATTGTTTTACCCAAAATACGGCAGGCAGACTCACGCTCCAAGACAATGGCTGGTAAAACACGAGCACAAAGCCGAGCAAAGCCCACGCAAGCAAATGCATCGCGACCACTACGCCGCCTTTTGTGTTTTCTCTGGTCATCGGTGTAAAAATAGCAGGGAAATAGCGGTATTTGTTCACGCCGGGTCGTTGTTTCGACGTATCGAGGTTTTTGCCGGTTAAACGGGCACTCTTTGACGACAGGTCGTCGCGGTTGCGGAAATGCCGAGATTACCGGCCGGTTTATCGGCTAAAACGGGCCATTCAGCTACACTTTCAGGCTCTCCGTCCATCCGGCTTTTATTCGCGGTTCACATCGATTCTCTTTGTATTGTGTTGTTCCGGACGGGCAGTCCCGGAAGCAACAGAGAGACCCGCTGAATGATCCATTGAAAAGCAAGAATGTATGCTCAAATTCCTGAATAAAATCATTTTTGATCCGAACGACTTTCGCTCGGTGATTGCGGCGTGCATTGCGGGCAACAGTCAGGCACAGCATATTTTGTTTAAAAAGTACTTTGGTTATGCCAAAAGCATTTGCCTTAGGTATACCTATTCGCCGGAAGAGGCCGAGGAAGTGCTCAATGAAGGTTTTTTCAAGGTTTTCAATAACCTGGAAAGATATGACCCCCAGCAGCCGTTCAAGGCGTGGTTGCGGACGGTGATGGTCAACAATGCAATCAGCTATTTCAGAAGAAACAAAAAGCATTACGCTGCGCGGGCGGCTTTCGATGAAATCCCCGAGCCAGGCATTGCCGACGACGCTGTTTCGGCCATTACCGCAGGTGAAATTATGCAGCTTATTCACGAGCTGAAACCGATCTACAAAACGGTATTCCTCATGTACGCCGTAGACGGATACAGTCACAAGGAAATCGCTGCAATGCTCGAAATCAACGAGGCTACCGTCCGCTCGCAGTACGCACGTGCAAGGGCGCAATTGCAAGAGGCGGTCACCGCGCATTACCCCGAGCTCGCCGGCCAGTATGCGATGCTGTCGTTTTAAAGGCCCCTATTTACCCATCCAGACTTTGAAATCGTGGGCACGTTCGCGACTGACGATTGTTTCCTTGTCCAGCGCCGGATGCAGTGTGAGCGCGAGGCGGTGATTATAGTAGGGCTGCATTTGCACTACGGCCTGGTGCGTCACGATCAAAGCCCGGTTGACCCGGAAAAAGCGCTCCGGGTCGAGGAATTCCTCCAATTCATCCATTTTGTAATCCACTACAAACTTCTGTCCCTGATGGTTTTTGAAAAAGGTCAACCCGTTGTCGATATAGAAATAGGCTATTTCAGAAGTCTCGATCGATAGCAGGCGCGCCCCCTGTTTGACCAGGAACCTTTTGCGGTATTCGGGCACCGGCGATTGCAAATGCAGGCTTTTTAAAATGGCTTCCAGGTTGACCTGCGGCGATGCTGCCGGGACCGCTTTGCCTGCGGCGGTAAGGTCATAATATTTACGGACGGCGCGTTGGAGGTCCTCCTGCTGAACCGGTTTCAGCAAGTAGTCGATGCTGTTGACTTTGAATGCCTGTAAAGCATATTCGTCGTAGGAAGTGGTGAAAATCACCGTGCTTTTGATCCGGACCCTGTTGAATATCTCGAAGCTCTGACCATCGGCGAGCTCTATATCCAGGAAAATAATGTCCGGCTCCGGCTGGCCGCTCGTGCGGTTTTCGGTGATCCATTCCACGGTGGCGGCAATGCTCGGCGTAATGCCGCGCACTTCGAACTCCGGCGCGGTTTCTTCCAGTAATTTGGTCAGCTTGCGCACGGCCAGTTTTTCATCCTCTACAATTAATATATTCATGCATTTGTGGTTTTCAGGGTGATCAGCGGCAGGGTAACTTTGAAAAAATGCCCACTGTCGTCAATCACAGGCATACGATCGGAGAGTAGCTCGTATTTGGCCATAATGTTGGCCAGCCCCAGGCGCGTCGATCTGACGGGCGTCGATTTGTTCAGGCGATTGTTACTGATTTCGAGCAAATCTTCCCCAACTGAACGGATTGATACGCGTAACGGATTGGATTCCAGGATACTGTTATGTTTGACAGCGTTTTCCAGCAGCAGCTGCAACGTAAGCGGGGGTATTTTTTTATCAAGATCTTTCTCATTCACCTCGATCACGAGATCGAAGCCGGTATCGTAACGTGTGCGCAACAGGTGGTAATAGGAACGGACAAAGTGCATTTCAGCGGAAAGCGTAGTCAACTCGTTCTGGTTTGTTTGAAGCAGGTAGCGGTAGACTCTGGCCATTTCATCGACAAACTGCTCGGCGCGCTTAGGCTCGTCGGCGATTAATGCGGAAAGCGTGTTCAGGCTGTTGAACAAGAAATGTGGGTTAACCTGACTTTTCAGGCTCTGCAACTGTCCCTGCATTCCGGCACGTTTGATAGCCTCCTTGTTGATTTGCAGGGCTTTCCATTCATTTGATGAATAATTGATTTCATAAAGGCCTGTCAGCAAAAGCACCGCCACAAACTCGAATAGATAGACGTTGAGCATCATCCGGGCGTCGAGCTGGGCTTCAAATGGCCTGAAATGCATGATAAAGAGCATGTAAGCGGTCACGAAAGCGAACGTCAGGGTCCAGAATGCAAGGGCCGTAAGCGCGCTTCGTTTGACCGATGAATCGAAGGACGGGTATTTTTGAGCGATGTACCGCGCCGCCCAGTCATGCGGGACGAATGCGATGATCGTCATCAGGAAGATCATCAGCGTTCCGCCTGTGAAGTTGTAAATGCTGCTCAAATAAGGGTCTCCGATGAGCAGATAACTGATCGTGGGCACAAACCAGGGCACCAGCAATGCGAAAATCCACCTGCCGAAGAGGCTCAGCCAGATTTTTCGGCCGATTCCACTATATATAAGAGTAGGGGTCATATGAATATCAAAGGCAGGATGATCGAAAATTCGTGTTCGCTTTCTTTCAAATGGACGGCTCCTGCGCGGTTGAAAAGGAATTTATACCTGTTTATCAAAACATGGACCCCCGGTGTTTCGAGCGGCATTGTGATCACCTTCGGCTGGCGGTTGTGCCGGAATTCCAGCTGACCTGTCTCCGTCGTAGCGATGCTGATATGCAGCGGGCGGGTGGGGGATACCATATTGTAATGGATCGCGTGGTCGATCAGTATCTGGAAGGTCAGCGGCACCAATTGCCCGCAAAGGAATACCTCGCCGACGTTGAGTGTAATGCGTACCCCGCTTTCAAACCGTGTTTCGAGCAGGTAAATGTAAGATTTGACAAAACGAAGCTCCGAATCGAGCGTCACCAGAATATTTTCTTTATCGGGGCCATTCACACTCAGCTGGTAACGGTAAACCTTCGACATTTCATCGACGAATTTTTCGGCAGTTGCCGGTGCATCCGCAATCAGCACTGAAAGTGAGTTGAGGCAATTGAAAAGAAAATGGGGGTTAACCTGCTGTTTGACGGCTTCCAGTTCGGTCTGCAACTGTTTTTCCTGCATTTGTTCGACCTCGGTCTGGTTGGTTCGCCACTGCCTGAACGCATAGGCCAGCTCACTAAGCCCAGCCCCGATGAGCGAGCCGCTTAAAATGAAGAAACTAACGCGCAGCGCCCAGAACAGGTCGAATCCCGCGCCTGTCAGGCCAATTTGTTGATACACAGGCAATGCAACCCAGAAAAAGGCCACATTTACAACCCCATAAACCCCGAACCACATCGCTACGCGGTAAATGGACTGATTGGTATCGGGCAGGAGTTTGGTAATCTTAGGCGAAAGTGCGGCATCAATCCTGTATGCAACCCCTATTACACCGATATTGACGATGCTTCCGGCGAGGAACAGGCGGGTATCTGCAAAGTAGCGCTCCTGCCAAAGCCCCAGACCGGCCAGCAATGTAGCTGCGGATAGTATCAGTGCCGATGAGGTGAGGCTCACCTGCTTTAGGCCAATTTTTGCCAGGTAACTTTCAAGGATCATTTACACGCATTTTCATTTCATACAAAAATAAAGCGGGTACGGTCCAATCGGAAACCGGGTAGGGTTAAACGTCGTATTTCCGGGCCTAATCGTCGCAAAATTGCGGCTAATGTGATTTAAACCTGCAAAAGGTGTTTCCGGTTGCGTAAACGGCTGTTTCAGTTTACCCCCCAATTTGGCGTATTCATGGGGTAAAAGTTACAATTCACCCGGGTCGCTGTTTCCCAGGGCTTATACTTATACCACATTTGTATCGCAGTCAGGCTACGCGCCCCGGGTTCCGAACGACACGCGGCAGCCTTTCGCGCAGAATGCAAGTGGTCTGTTAGCCATGAAATCCATCAAAATTTTAGCCATGAAAGTAAATAACCAATTGCCAAACCAATCCATGAAAAATCAACCTGTTCTTTCACCCATGAAAAACCTTTCCATCATGCCGTCGGGCGGCGTTCCGTCGGGCGGCGTTCCGTCGGGCGGCGCTCCGTCGGGCGGCGCTCCGTCGGGCGCTATCGGCGAAGTCAAAAACGTCCCCACGATCACAGTTTACAAGTTTGGGAAAGCGCTCTCCGTTAAATCCAGCGATATCACTTGTCTGGAAGGCGTCGGTAACTACACATTTGTATACACCCGGCATGAAAAGCACCTGGTTTCGAAATGTCTGAAAGAAGTACAGGAAGAACTTAGCAGCGATTTTTTACGCATTCACAAATCATACAGCATCAACGCACGCCACATCGCATCGCGGTGGCCCGATTACATTCACCTCAGCTGCGGCAAGGTGATCCCCATCGCCCGCAGGCGCATCCGCGAGACGCACGAGATATTAGGGAGAATGGCGTTGTCGGCGTAGTGGACCGATGTTCGAGTTGTTGTCCGTCAGGAGTTATGGTCCTTCATAATTCCTGACGGATTTTTGTCAGTAAGCCCATTTTACATAGGCCGAAGCCCAGGTGAAACCGGCGCCGAATGCGGAAAATATCAGGTTATCACCCTTTTTGAGCTGTTTTTCATAATCCCACAGGCAAAGCGGGATCGTCGCGGCGGTGGTATTTCCGTAATGGGCGATATTCATCATTACCTTGTCCATTCCTACGCCCATGCGGTTGGCAGTCGCCTCTATAATGCGGCGGTTGGCCTGGTGCGGGACGAGCCAGGCGACATCGTCATGGCTAAGCTGGTTTCTTTCCATCATTTCCGCTGAAACGTCGGCCATATTGCGAACCGCCGATTTGAATACCTGCTGGCCATCCTGGTGCAGGAAATGCAAGCGGGCGTCGACAGTTTCGTGGCTTGCCGGGAAGCGGCTTCCTCCGCCCCGTTGCACCAGGCGGTCGTAACCCTCCCCGTCGGAGCGGATGAGCGTATCGATCACACCGTAGCCTTCGGTATTAGGTTCCAGCAGCACGGCACCGGCACCATCGCCGAAAAGAATGCACGTACGACGGTCGGTATAATCCATCACAGCCGACATTTTATCTGTACCCACCACGACAACTTTTTTGTATTTGCCGGTTTCGATGAACTGCGCACCGAGTTCGAGGCCGTAAATGAAGCCCGAGCACGCTGCATTCACATCGAAGCTACCGATGTTGCGGATGCCCAGCTGGTCGCAGATCAGGTTGGCGGTACTTGGGAAAACGAAGTCGGGAGTAATGGTTGCGCAAATGAGGAGGTCTATTTCAGCGGGATCGGTGTTGGTCTTTTCGAGGAGGCCCTTTACGGCTCTCGCACCCATGTGCGAGCTTCCGAGTCCGGGTTCTTTCAGGATGCGGCGTTCCTTAATGCCGGTCCTGCTCACGATCCATTCGTCGCTGGTATCAACGAGTGTCTCCAATTCGGCATTTGTCAGAATATAGTCGGGTACATATCCTTCGATGCCTGAAATGGAGGCTTTTACTTGTTTCATATTCGATTTTAATACTGGTAAATTTCGCTGTTTGGGGATTCTCTTGCCCTGAACAACAAATATGCACTACAAAAGTGCTCATTTCTCCACCTTTCAATGGATTTTTTGGGAAGTTAATTTGGGAAGAATATTTTAAGGGACAATGCGTATTTCGACACGCCGGTTGAGCCTGCGGTTTGCTTCGCAATCATTCGGTGCTACGGGGAGGCCGCTGCCAAAAGCTTTTCCCCGAATGCGGGTATTCTCTATTCGCCTCGATACCAGGTACTTTTTGACCTCGTCCACGCGATCAAAAGAAAGCAGCAAGTTTTTGCGGGGATCGCCCACGTCGTCGGTATGTCCCGAAAGCTCGATCCGGGGAGCAGTGTTCCGGACAAGATAATCGGCCAGGATTTCCAGTTCATAATTGCTCTCCGGCAACAAGTCGGGCTCGCTTTGAGTGAAGAGCAGTATGGTTTCGATCTCTTCCTTCAAGTCCAGTTCGGACGTGGCAACGGCCGCTGTTTTGCCCGAATTGCCGTTTTCTATCGGTGTTAAATAAAAAATCTTCGTTGGACGAAGGCTACGGGCTGCAATGACCTCCGAAAACGTTTGATAGCCGTTTGCGTGGATCGAGATAACGCCCATGTCCCTGGCCGACATTTTAAACTGGTAAATGCCGTCCTCGTAGATAGGGACGACCAGGTCTTCGGGACGCTGCCCCACTACCATAATCGTGGCTTGAATGGGCTGCAGGGTATATTTGTCGAGAACGCGTACAGCGATTCGGGTACGCTGAGGGATAATTTTGTCCCGGTTCATGGCCATGTCGGTGCTCTGCTGGGCGCGCGCGGAAGAACCTGCTGCAATGGCTAAAAGCAAAGCGATTGTAAAAGTTTTCATTCAAGCTCCGGTTAGGTTGAACAATTGTTTTTTACAAACAGGAAATCGTTTACATAAATATATAAAGGTTATTTATATAATGCAATATCAAGCATTTTTTCTCAGGGCCGGAGACCGAAATTGGGTCGCAGGGGGGCATACATGGAGGCGGGACTGACGCCATAGCCATATACCGACAGTTTTGTCTGTGGCGGCTCGTGGGCCGACAAATTAACTTTGCGGTTTCGGAAAAGCTTTTCGAACTCATCCTTTATCAGGACCGGCGCTTTCCAGGGTTCCAGTTTCATTTTCTTGCTGAAAAGCTTTGGTACTTCTTCCTTGACTTTCAGCGGCAATTTATCCAGTTCCGGGTCAAACTGAATGCTGATGGTGTACCAAACGGCGATCGGCCTTCCGTCTTTCTGTGCAGGCGTCCATTTAGGCATGATGCGTATGAGCCGAAGGGCCTCTTCGTCCAGTTCGATTCCGGGGCTTCTGATGATCCGGCCGCTGCTGACATTGCCTTCATCATCGATCAGGAAAGAAACCTGCACTGGTCCCTGAACGCCCGATGCCAGTGCTTCTTCGGGGTATTTCAGGTTGTTGGCAAGAAATTTGGTTAAGCCCCTGAAATAGGGCCAGCGGTCGAGCCGTATAGAAGGGCCGCTTTCGGTTCCCTGGTTTGCTTCCACATCCTTCTTTAAAATTTTTGACTGCGCTTTCATACGCATAGCTAATGCCTGGGGCCGCGTTTTCAATGAGATGAGATACTCGCCGGCCGACTTTACGATAGGGATTTGACGCATTTCAAAATCGGGGTGCCTAATGACAAGCGTCCCGCTCAATGGTGCGTCCGCGATTTCAAAGCTGCCCGCCAGGTTAGTTACTGTACCACGCTCCGAACCTGCGATCAGTACGGCAGCATTGACTACCGGCCGGGACGATTCGTCGATGATCTTACCCATAATCCGGGTTGTTTGGAGAAAAGCGGACCGGACGTCGAGGCTGTCGGAACCCACATATTTGGGAGCGGCATGCGCCGGGTTCATGAAGGCAGCCAATAGCGCGAGGATGAGGTATTTTCGCAAAAGCGGTTCAGATATTCTTCGCAGCATGAGTTTCCTAATGTTTAATAGGCCGATTATTCACTCAATTATACCTTTTGATCATAAACGATTGTATTTCAAATATAGGATACGCAAAAGCAGGCAGAATGTGTAAAATTTTGAAATAAAATCCGCGATCCCCGGATTGGCCGGTGGATCATTGGAATAGGTTTATTTTGCAGAAACATTTTACATTCGGCGACCTGGTAATAGAATAAGTTGCATTATTGAAAAGCGACTTCGATCGGGAGTTGAAAAAGTGGAAGTAAAGCCTTTTCCAAATTGAGATAACCATGGATCATTATTACAGTACGCTTTTCGAATATATTTCCCGCATCATTACATTGCCCGAAGTTGACCGGGAGTCGGTACGAAGGTCATTCAGGCCGGTATTTGTTCCAAAAGACACGGTGATAGAGAAAGCGGGGGAGGTGCCTGGTTACCATAACTTCATCGTGTCGGGCTATATGCGAAATTTCCATTTGGATGGGGATAACAATGAGATCACAACAGACCTGAACGACGGGCCCCGGTTCTTTACATCCTATTTTCACTTTATGAACCGAACCGTTTCGAATGAGAACCTGCATTGCATCACTGATTGTGCGCTTTTGCGGATCAGTCGGGATGTTGCCGAAAAGACGGCGGTGAGCAGCCTCACCCAGAAGGATTACACGATCCGCATTTTGCAGGAGCATTTACAAAAGGACAAGGAGCGTATCAACGATATGGCGAACCTGACCGCGGAAGCCCGTTACGCGAAGTTTGTTCGGGCAAATCCCAACATCAACCGGCACGTTCCTTTGAAATACATCGCTTCCTATCTCGGTATTACCCAGCGGCACTTGAGCCGGTTACGCAGTGACGGCCTGTCCAACACTCCCACACAGGAATAGAACCGCTTATCCGCATTGGACAAATGTCTAATGCCGCGGGCCACGACCGGCTTTAAGTTTGGCCAAACTTAAATGTCCGATATCATGACCGAGAAAATTGACTTTCTTCCAAGCACCACGACAAAATATCCTCAAAAACTGCTCAACCTGGCCGTTACCATTTGGTTTATCGTCACCACGATCGGCCAATGGGCATTCGGTATCTACATCATTGCATTTTACGGCGCCAGTACAGCCTCAGGCGAGCTTGAACGCTGGAACGAGGTTTTGCCGCATGGGTATGTGAAAGGGGACTGGAAGGGAAACCTCATTGTGGGGACGCACGTATTGCTGGCCGCTATCCTGGTAGTTGGCGGACCGTTACAGCTGCTGGCATCCCTTCGGAGGTCCGCTCCCCGGATTCACCGCTGGCTTGGGCGTGTTTACGTCTCCACGGCGGTGATTGTGGCCACCGGCGGCTTCATTATGGTATGGACACGCGGCGCTGTCGGCGATACCGTGCAGCATGTCAGTATCAGTATCCAGACGGTCTACATCATCATTTTCGCATGGCTCGCGTGGCGTTGCGCACGTGCGGGCCAGTTCGAAAAACATCGTAAATGGGCGATGCGGTTGTTTATGGTGGTAAGCGGCGTATGGTTTTTCAGAGTTGGATTGATGTGCTGGCTGGTGATTAACGGCGGCCCGGCTGGTTTCGACCCACAGACATTCAGCGGACCTTTTCTTACGGCGCTGGCGGTACTTGTTTATGCCTTGCCGGTGTCGCTCCTGCTACTCGAATTGTATTTCTATGCGCGGAAAGCTATTAAGCCTGTCGAAATAACAGCCATCGCGCTGCTGATATTCATGGTGGCCGTGCTAATGGCTATCGGGGTTTTTGGAGCGATAGCCGGGATGTGGCTGCCCAGGATCGGGTAGGATCTGTTCTTGCCGTTAATCCCGAATCTGTATCTGTTCATATTGACAATAATTTGTGAGCTTTGCGGGATGACTGATACGTTTAAACTGATTATCGCTCAAAGCGAAGCGCATTTCGAAGATGGAAAGAAGCTCTTCCGGGAGTACGCGGCGTCGTTGTCTATCGACCTCGCTTTTCAGCACTTTGAGGAAGAGCTAGATACTGTGCAGGATCAATATGGGCCGCCTTCGGGCGCGCTGGTACTCGCGTATGCGGGTGTTCGTGCGATCGGTTGCGCGGGTGTGCGCAACAAGGGGCAAGGGATTGCCGAGCTGAAACGAATGTACGTCAAGCCGGAATTTCGCGGGCATCAACTCGGGCGCTTGCTGCTGGAACGGTCTGTTTCAATGGCAAAAGATCTGGGATACGGAACGCTCCGGCTTGATACGCTCGCCAGCATGACGGGCGCGCGCAGGCTGTATGAGTCATTTGGATTCGGGATTATACCAGCCTATTACAACAATCCGCACGCGGACGCTATTTACATGGAAAAGGCGCTTTGAATGGCTTTTGGGGCCGGGGATGTTTAACGGTAACGTCTCATCAGCAGCGATAGCGGCCAAAGAATGGCGGTAACGATCGCCTTGTTCCAATCAGGGCGTTCCGGATTTTCCCGGTATGCTTTCACGCAGTACCAGACCAGGATGAACAGCGAAATGGTCAATGCGCCTGCCATAGTTTTTGATTTTGGTGAATAATGAATTGAAAGTTAGTTCATTATCTGTTTTTTAGCCAAACAAATGGTACCAATGGTATCGACCGCGCATGGTGCGGCACGGCGAGCCAGACCCTCAAAATGGATAATGCCGCATTCCTCCATCGACTACAATCGCCGAGCCGGTGATGTAGCCTGCCCGCGGGGAGACAAGGAACACGGCCATGTCTGCCATATCCTGTGGCTGGCCGAAATCGCCGAGCGGTATTTCCTGTGCGGCAAAAGCTTTCCGCTCCTCGTCTGAGAAGTACGGCCGGATGTTAGCCGTGTCGATCAGCCCCGGTTGCAGCGTATTGACGCGTACATTGTATTTTCCTACCTGCCCTGCGAGTTGCTTCGACCACGCGGCCATACTTGCCTTGGCTACGGCCGATACATTGATGCTGCGGAGTTCGTAAGTACTCGTCAGGTTCAGGATAACCCCCTGCTGCCGTTCGACCATATGCGGCAGCAGCTCCTGAGTAAGTTGGCGGGGCCGGTCGAAGTCCAGCGCCATCGAATCGGTCCATGGCTGCTCCGGGCCCGTAATATCGACAGGGCGGCTTTGTCCGGCGTTATTGATAAGGATATTTACATGGCCCAATGCAGCCAATGCGGCTTGCGCGATGCGGTGCGGCCCGTCGGGCGCGGTGAAATCCTGCGCGAAAACAACCAGCGCCATGCCTGTCTCCTCTGCCACTTCTTCGCGGAGGCTATTCAAAAGCTCCTCATTGCGGGCGGTGGCAAATACCGTCACGCCCTCTCTGGCCAGTTCCCTCACAATAGCGCGGCCGATACCCTGGCTGGCGCCTGTTACCAGGGCTGTACTTCCTTTTAAATGCAAATTCATAATGGTGTTTCGAATGTGTTAAAGACTGGTTGCAAACCTAGCTGGAAGCATTTAATTTTGGATGCTATACAACCAATTGTGGGGTACTAACAAAAGTGTAAGTAATGGCAGCCAAAAAACAGAATTCTACCTACACCAGCAATGAAAAGTACATTGTGGAGTGCGATCTTACGTATGCGGTCAATAAGATTGGCGGCAGGTGGAAAATATTGATTATCAGTAAACTGGAAAAAGGGAAAATGCGGTTCGGGGAGCTTAAAAAGGAGTTTCCGTACATAACGGAACGGATGCTGACGCTACAATTGCGCGCGCTCGAACAGGACGGCCTGGTCAAGCGCACGGTTTATGCCGAAGTGCCGCCGCGTGTGGAATACGAACTCACCGAAATGGCCGCGGCATTCGGGCCGATTTTCCAGCAGCTTAGCGAATGGGGCGGAAAGCACCGGAAAAGCGTTAATTGAGCTTATAAGCGTCCGCCAATTGTACCAGTGCCTTGCGGTCGGAGATATTCAGTTTGTCGAATATACGCCGCCGGAACGTACTCACAGAGGTGTATTGCAGCTGCATCAGCTCGCTGATCTGCGTAATGGTGTAATCCTGAACGATATACATCGCTACCTGAAATTCCCTGGGCGTCAACCCGTCGAACGGGTTCATTGATTTCCGATTGAGTGTGTCGTTGACAATGATCTCGGCCAGCTCGGCGCTCATGTATTTCTTTCCGGCAAGTACCATATTTACCGCCTTTATCAATTCGTCAGGCGAAGCATCCTTCTCAATATACCCATGCGCGCCCATTTGGAGCGCCCTTTTTCCAAAAATCGTCTCGCTGTTCATTGATACAATCAGTACTTTGGTGTCGGGGCTGGAATTCCTGATCCAATGCAGCACGGTGTTGGTATCGGTGTCGGGCATGTTCAGATCGAGCAGTATAAGGTCATAGGTGTTGATTTTCAACTGGGTCATAATGGATTGACCATCCCAGCTTTCATCGATTTCCGGGTCGGAGAAATGGTTGAGTAATGCGGCTTTAAGCCCGTAGCGAACCAGCGAATGGTCGTCGGCAATCAATATCTTTTTCATAATGTGGTGAAATTGGGCGGAGCAATATCTGTCAAAATAGCTTCTGCTGTGTCAGGTGGGCTGGGTAAAAGTCCGGAAATGGTGACGGATGTTCCTTGTCCGACGGTACTTTCTACTTCCAGTTTACATTCGAGGCGGGCCACGAAATCGATGATGATCTGGTAACCGAGGCGGCCACTTTGCTCGATTCCCTCGGTTGTAAGTACATTTTCGATACGCCGCTTGATTTTGCTCAGATCGGCCGGCGACATGCCCCGCCCGTTATCCGACACTGAAAGTTTCAGGTATTTATCATCCTGTCTGACAAGTTCTACCCGGATATGCCCGTCGGTAGTATACTTGTTGGAGTTGTCGATCAGGTTGCGGATTACCGCTTTTAGTATCTCGCGATTTGTTAAAAGTTCCAGGTTGTCGGGGTTAACAAAGTGAAGGGTATTCTTTTTGAAAAGAAGCATTTCTTCAAAAAACTCCCTCAGCTCGCTAGCCAGGCCGTCGAACGGGAACGGCCGTTTGCTGAGAAAAAAACCATCCTGCTGCGATTTGGTCCAGAGATTGATCTCTTTCACAAAAGCATGGATATTGGTAGCGGCCTTTTTGATCTCCGCAGTTCCCGTCCTGACATCATCGAGACGGTCTTTTTCGAGTGCCGCAGCCACGTGGTCCGACAGCAGGTTTAAGAAATGCAGTGGCGATTGCAAGTCATGCGCGAGCAGCAGCGTGATCTTCTCTTTCAGCCGTTTACTGTATTCGAGCTGTTTGGTCCGCTCCTGGACCTGTGCTTCAAGCTGTTTTCTTCGTTGCGTCAAATAATGATAACGTAGTTTCACCGCGAGATAAAACGAAAAGGCGAGCAAAAACAGCGCGAAAAGCGTGGCATACCAGGTCTGGTACCAGAATGGGGCCACCGTAAAGCTCTTGGTCAGCAAACCCACATTATCGTGCCCAAAACCTGCCTTCTTTCTTACCTGAAGCGTATAGGTTCCGTAACCCGGCCGGTTGAGGGTGATCGTCGGGCTGCCGTTCAGTTGGTACCATTCATCATCGAGGCCTTTGATATTGTATTCCAAAAGCTGGTTCTCCGGCAGTCCGAAATAGGGCGACGCCAGCGTGATTTCGATGCGGTTAAAGGAGGGGCCCAGCCGCAGGTCGCCGGCGAATGGCTGCTCCTTGCCGTCGACGACAAACTTGTCGATCAAGATCCGGGCGTTGGGAAGGATGTCGGTGATACTGTCGGGATACATCTGCACCAGCCCGTCCATCGAGGAAAAGGAGAACTTCCCATCCGGAAAAACGACCGAGGACGGATCGCAGCCGCCATTGAATTCGTTGTTGCCAAAGCCATTGCTTTTGTCATAATAATAGTAGAAAATGCTGTTCGCTTTGCCGTCGAGGAAATCGTACACGTCTTGTGTCCTGCATTTGAAAAGCCCGTGGTTGGTGGTCATCCACATAAAGCCCTTTTTGTCTTCCAGAAAAGTGTGCACGACAAGCAAATAGCCGTTTCGGTCGAGTGGCAATGCGGTAGGCTTGCCATTGCGGATCGCGTAGAACCCCTGGCCATAGGTCCCCGCCCAGAGTGTTTTCTTTTTATCTGTGTAAAACGCCCTGACCTCCCGGCCTTCCATTTCGGGGATTTCCCGAACCGAGGCTTTCTGAACATCCATCTGGAACAAGCCTTTTCCATCCGATGCCCAGATTACGTTATTGTTTACAGGGATAAAAGTCTTGACTAACTTAGGTAAATTCAGCCAGTGGATCGAATCCACGGAGATTTTGCCCAGGCTTCCGGAGAATGTATTCAACCAGATATTCCCGTCGGGTGTTTGGGCAATCTTTGCAATTTCCTTTTCTGCATAGAACTGCCGTATGAGCTTCAAATCGGGCGTGCGCTGCTCAACGCGTTTGTATGCCCTGTTCAGCCATACATTACCCGCCTTGTCCACCAGTATCCCGCTCCTGCCTATAAGCGGAAAAGGCGGGCCGGAGCGGGTACCGTTGGGCAGGATCGCACCCAGCTCTGTGAGAAGGCCATCGTTGCCGTATAAATGCTGGCTGTAAAAATTGTTGTTCGTTCCCGGAATGCGAACGGTTTTGAACTGCTTCTTTTTAAACACATACATCCCGCCCGTGTCCGTACCCAATATGTGAATGCCCGATTCGGGGATGTTCAGGTAACATAATACGTTGCCGATATCGCCCGTTTTCAGTATCGGCTTACCGACAAGTATGTTGCCCGCGCCAGCAGCAGCACCAATTTCATACAAGGTATTGGAGTTATGCAGGAAAAGGCGTTGCCCCTGCTGAAAGAACTGTGATGGCCCGTGAAGTTCCCCGATACCGCCACCGGATAATTTAAGAGAAACTGCATATTGCCGCCCAGTCGAATCGATGCAGGCTATCCGGCCTGTCTGATCGAAAAAATAGATCCGGTTATTCAGTATACCAGACCTGTTATTAGACAATATTGAGCCTTTTAATGTCTTTAAAAAAATCACCTTTTTCCCATAGAGATAAGCCAACCCATTATCGCCGATTCGCAGGAATCCATCCCCGCGGGCTCCGACCTGATCATAGTTGACCTGTGCCGCAAAAGCCCCGAACTGCGATTCGATTCGATGGCGGTCTTGTGGCAGAAGGTTAGCAAAGACATCAAACTGATCCTTCCGCGATTGGAGTAAGACAACCCTATTGCGGATGTGCGGGTTTAGCACAAAAGGCTGGTTATTTTTATCAAAAGAAAAGACTTTAAAACCGGTATCCTTGAAGTAAATGGTACTATCGCCCGTGAGGCCGAGGTCGATAATGCGGTTACTGGCAAGCTGCGGTATATTGCTGAGGTTGTAGGTCACGAATTTCGTCCCGTCAAACCGTACCAGCCCGCCCTGGGTGGTCATCCATACGAAACCGTCTTTATCCATCCGAAGCAGCATCACGCTGTTTTGCGGTAAGCCATTGTCGCCGGTGTAATGCTGCTCGGTAAAATCGGAGACCTCCTGGCCAGATACGTGTAAGGCTACCGTGAGGAAGGTGAGAAGGGTAGTAATCCTCGCAATTTTCATAGCCGGGTCAACAAAGTGGGTTTGTCCTGAAATGACAGATGTAGGGTCGGGATCGAGGGTACAATAATAGCTTAGTTTTGTAATAATTTCTATGGCTTTTACAAACATTTCTAGCCAGTTGGCCTGTTATTCTATGTTAAACTTATTGACTGGTTTTCTTTACTTTTGACGCATGGCGCGTAATCTGGTTGTCAAAGACCTCCCGGAGCTGTATGAAACAATGGGCCTGCCCGTCGAACCGCTGGATGCGTCGTCGGGTCTGACCATCCATTTCTTGCAACAGACCTTTACCGAATTCCCATTTAAGTCAGTGCCTTTCAGGCCCAATTATTTCAGTTTTCTGTTTATCCGGGAAGCATTCGGCAAATACACGATCGATGACCAGAGCTTCGATGTGCAGCCGGGGACGGTATATTTCACCAATCCGGGCAACTACCGTGTTTTCGAATGGTATGGTATCAACGACACCTGTCTGATCACTTTTAATGAAGCATATTTAAAGGAAAATGTGCACGAAGATGTGTACCGCGATTTTTCTTTCCTGCTTACCGAAACCGTCGAGCCGAGGGTTTTGTCAGGGGAACAGTTTGCCGTCGTCCAGCAGCTCTATCAGCAGATACATAGTGAATACCGTGGAAATTCACCTTATAAAAACAGGATCATCGGCAGTCTGATGGTGGCTTTGCTTTTAAAGATCAAGGAATATTTTTTCCAGGATTATAACCCGATTTATGAAGGTAACCGCAGTTCCCAGATAGTAAAGACATTTAAAAGAAACCTCGAACAGCATTTCAGGGACCTTGTGAACGGGAAGGTCGAAATGCCCTTGCGTGTTCAGGATTATGCGGACCTGCAATTTTTACATGTCAATTATTTGTCGAATGTGATCAGCAGCAAAACCGGTAAATCAGTAAGCGCATGGATTGCCGATAAAACCGTCGCCGAAGCCAAAGTGATGTTGCAAAACCCGGGCCTGACAGTCAAGGGAATAGCCATTCGGTTAGGCTTTCTCGAAGCGCCACATTTCAGTAATTATTTCAAAAAACACACCTCCCAAAGCCCCGCCGAATACAGGAGGCTGCATGCAGGGTGATTTATGTAATATCGTCAAAACCATATGCATCCGGGCTTAGCAGAAGGAGCGACATCGCCCAATGTGCCTTTTCGTCTTCTTCCGAAAACGGGTGCCGGGACCATACTGACCAGCCTTCAACGGGCTGATAAAATTTTTCGTAGTTCAAGCGGTCGAATTCTTTCAGCTCTTCCAGTTTTTTGGATTGGAATTCCGTTATCTCGGGATTCTGGCGGTATAATCTATCTTTAATGAATTGCGCCACGGATTTCGTCGGCGCGTCCACTGCATTCTCGAAAGCCCAATAGTCTGGTAGCAGGCATTGTGTATAATGGGTAAGCATCACCTCCTTCAACCCATTTGGGGCAAAAGTCTTTTGGAACCGTATGTGGTGCACCAGCGCTTCTTTCTGGCGCTCATGCAAGAAAGTTTTGTAACATGCTTTCAGATAGTCAATTTTAACACGATCCGCGTGGAATGCAGACGGAAAAACAGGGGAAGGCTGCGTATAAAGGGAGGGAATAAGATTATTTTTAAGGTACTCGATTTTCGCGCGATGATAATCAAGCCATCTGGCGCGTTCATTGTCCTGCTGGATCGAATTCTCCGTGTATTGTGCATAAAGACGCTCCTTCAATTCGTCGTACCGGACCCTTTGTCCCTCATTCAATAGTCCTTGAAAGGCAATAAGTTCATAATCCCAGTCTTCCCATACGGATAGTATATGTTTTGGTGAAAATGTATCCCTGATCGCCTCATATTTAAGGACTTGTTCCGCTTGCTCAAATGTCAGATCGAGGTAGTGATACCTGTCCTGAACAAGCTCTACATTCGAACGATGGTCGCTTTTTTCCATGGATATTGATTTGCTAATATGCCAATATAACACGTCCCGACGATTTCGTGTTAGATAATATGCGGCATTTTTAAGAGTAGTTGCAGCCAACCTTCGTCTTCCCGGTGAAGATTTTGGCAATGGTGAACAGACATGATGATGCATTTGAAATTCTGGATTTTTATTTTGGTAACCTTGGCAGCTGGGGCGAACGCAAGCGGGCAAACCGCCGTGGCAAACCGCGCGGGAGCCGTCCCAAAGGTTGAGGACGTGGGTGCAGGGAAATTGCCGGCAGAAATAGCCCCGGTAAAAGCCCCATTCCCGATGCCGCGGTTTGTAAAACCAGTTTTTCCCGCATTAACAATAAAAATCACTGACAAAGGCGCCCGCGAAGGCGCCATGGTCACAAAAGCGATACAGGCGGCGGTTGATGAAGTGAGCAGGAACAAAGGCGGAACGGTGATCATTCCGCGGGGTATCTGGAAAACCGGGCGTATCAGTTTGAAAAACAATGTAAACCTACACCTGAGCGAAGGTGCGGAACTGCATTTCAGCGCGGAAATCGAGGATTACCTTCCGGCTGTGTTCACAAGGAATGAGGGAGTGGAACTGATGTCCCTCGGGGCGTTGATTTATGCCAATGGCCAGGAGAATATCGCTGTAACAGGCAAAGGAAAGCTTGTCGGCTCGCCTGACGGCCCGGTCAGGAAGCGCATTATGACGCTGGACGTGATCGAAAAGGTGGTTCCTTCCGATAAGCCGGTACATGAAAGGGTTTACGAAGGCAAAGACGGCGGCTTTATTTTTCCGCCGATGTTCATTTCTCCGATCAACTGTAAAAAGGTTTATATAGAGGGGATTACGCTCGAAAATACACCATTCTGGAACGTGGTGCCGGTGTATTGTGATAATGTGATTATCCGCGGCATTACTGTGCGTTCGGTGGGCATTCCGCGAGGCGACGGGATCGATATTGAATCGTCCAGGAATGTGCTCATCGAGTACTGCACCCTTGCCAGCGGCGACGATTGTTTCACGATCAAGGCCGGGCGCGGCGAGGACGGCATCCGGGTGAACAAGCCGACGGAAAACGTGGTGATCCGCTACTGCCTCGCCCGCGAGGGCCACGGCGGCATTACCTGCGGCAGCGAAACGGCCGGAATGATCCGTAACCTGTATGTGCAAGACTGTGTTTTTGACGATACCGACACCGGCCTGCGTTTCAAAACGCGCCGCTCCCGGGCCGGAGGCGGGGATAACCTCGTGTACGAGCGCGTGCGCATGATCCTGCGCGGCGATGCTGTGAAATTCGATATGCTGGGCAGCCGGCAATATGTAGGCGAGCTGGCAGACCGCCTGCCCGCGCGGCCTGTCGACAAGCTGACACCCGCATACCGCAACATCACCGCCCGGAACATCATCATCGAAAAGGCGCGCACCTTTATCGACATTACCGGCATTCCCGAATCGCCGGCTGCCAACCTGCTCATCGAAAATGCCGATGTGCGGGTCCGGACCGCATTCAAAGCAAGCGACGCCGAAGGCATTACGATCCGGAATGCGTCCATCGCCATGACCGATTCTCTTTTGCGCGGACTGGATATCCGCCATGTTCTTTTTGAAAAAGTGGAATTCAAAACACCCGGCAAACGGGTGTGGATGGACGTTCAAGGCGAAAACTCGAAGAATATCCGGTTTGTAGATTGCATCCCCGCGAAGCCGGAAGATTGGGAGTAACAGGTAAGTGTGGTGACCAAACTCAATAGCAGGCCGAAGGACCACGCTTCCACGACTTTCGCCGATAGGAAATCGGCGAGAAGGTGCTGAATGGCAGATATACAGGAGTGTGGAGTATTTGCTACGATTAAATATTTGACGATTCGCTGGCATGAACCCCTGTTCGTACGAGCGAATCAGTCCTGAAATTCGAGCAGCGCTTTCAGCGCCTTAAAGCAGGCGTATGCCAGGTAAATTGGCACCAGAAGCGGCAGGAAAACAGCCATTTTCAGGATGTCGTCATTTGTAAAATTTTTCATAACAAAATTTTTGTATACAACTTATTCTACAAATAGATAAAAGTTGTTCCACAAATATAGGGTAACAAAATTTAATTCACGGTAAAAAAAATGGCTGCTCACAACTAAATGAGCAGCCATTTTTACAAACTATGCACCTTACTTGTTCCACCAAAGCGCGGTCGTAATGTCGTCATTACCTTGTGCTTTCACAGCATTCTGGTAGTTGGCCAGGTTTACGCTCTGTTCTTTGGGCGGGTAGTACAGCCGTTGCGGAACGCCCTCGCCGAATAGTGGCTGGAACTTGTAGTCGGTGGTTTTGCCATCGACGGTGCGGCTCCAAACGATATCACCCGGCTTTACCAGGAACGTCGGATAGCCGGTGCGACGGATTTCAGCCCATGCCTCATCGCCCTGGGTATAAAGTGCCAGGTATTTCTGGTTCAGTACATTGGCTTTATCGGCCTTCGGAAGCGCGGCCAGGTAGGTGGTGATATCGGCCTGTGCAACTCCCCATTTTTGCAACGAAGCCGTCACACCATTGATATATTCCTGCTGATCCCAGTTTTTGTATTCCGAAATAAGGAATGCTACTTCGGCATATTCCTGCAATACTTCTCCGTAATTGGCCGCGTTCACAGCCGAGCCGGGAAGGCTCACGTCGGTGGCTGTCAGCAAGCCGGCCGCCGCAACGGGGAGCCCGTATGGCTGGCCTGTGTAGTTGCCGGCTGCATTTTTAGTAGCGTAAATCGGCAGGCGCGGGTCCTGAACCTTCACCGTCCCCAGCTCGCCTTTCAGTACATTGATAATGATGTGCGAAACGGCGAAATCCTTGCGGTTGGCGGTAACGGTAGCACGGTACAGCGGTGCCTCATTGGGTGCAAGCGACTGGTATTTGAACACCGCATTGTCCGCATTGGAAGTGAAAACACCCTTTGCCAAGGCATCGTCGAAATGCGTTTTAGATTCGGCCGGGAGCTGCTTGCGGATGCGCGTCGCGATGCGCAGGCGCAGGGAGTTGGCGAACTTGGCCCACAGATCGTTCTTGCCTTTATAAATCACGTCATAATTGCCAAATGCCGTGGCGGTCTTGTATTTGGCAAGCGTATCGCCGGCCGCTTTCAGCTCATTGAGAATGTCGAGATAGATCTTCTGCTGGCTGGCATAGGCCGGGCTCAGGTTTTCGGGCTCCTGCTGTAATGCCTGAAACTCGGGATCCTGGTTGCCGTACGATTGGTAAGGGATATTGCCAAACACATCCGTCAGGTTCTGGAACGCATAGGCTTTCAGAATGCGCGCAACGGCGATTTGGTTCGCATTGCTGCCCGCTGTCCCGGCGGCGGCGATGCTTTTCGTAGCCGGGTCGGTATTTAGTTTGATGATCTCATTGAGGTTGTTTAGCGCCTTGTACGCGTTGCTCCAATAAGTGTCCGAATACGAGCGGGGAACATCGTAGCGCGACTGGTCGCTGTAAATATTCTGGCTGTAATACTGGGCAAAAAGCTGCGAGCCGCGCAGGGAGCTGTTCTCGTTGCGGATGTTGTCGATCACCTGTTTTTCGGCCGAGAGCAGCACGGTGGTGGTGGTCACGTTTTCGGGACGGTTCGGGTCTTTGTTAATGTCCTCGAAATGGCTGTCGGAGCAGCTGGCAAGCAATGCGCCGATGACGAGGGTCAGAATACCTTTATGATATATGAACTTTTGCATGATCTTCAATTTGAATGTGGTGGTTAAAACTTCACATTTACGTTCAGGCCGTAAGTGGCAGGTACCGGAACGCTGCCGCCTTCAAGACCCTGAATATTGCCGCCGCTGCTCGTGAACTCGGGGTCTATGTACTTGCTGGCCGTGTAAATGTTGGCCAGGTTACGGCCGTAAACCCCGAAATACACCTGTTTTACCGCTTTGTTGTTGAGCGCCAGGTTATAGCCGAATGTGATTTCGCGCAGCTTTACGAACGTCGCGTCGAAGATCGTCTGCGGCGTAGGGCCGCTGTATTCCCCGCGTGACCATGCCTGCGCGGTAATGCGGGTGTCGTTCTGGGTGGTGTTGGTCACCTGGTAGGTGCCGTCGGCATTGTAGGTAACAGTCCCTTTCACGCCATCGAGCACCACTCCTGTTTCGCGGATGTTATTGGAGGCTGTTTTATCCAAAACACCTGCATACATCGCCACTTTGTAGGTTTGTGAGAAGAATTTGCCGCCCACGCGCCCGTCGACCAGGAAGCCGAGGTTGAAATGCTTGTAGGTAAAGTTGTTCTGGAAGCCAAAGAGGTATTTCGGGAGCACACTTCCCAGCGGGGTAAGCTGCTGTGCACGTTCGTAAGTACCGTCCGCTTTGATCACCTTCTGGCCGTCGGCCGCGTAAACGAAGTCGTTTCCGAGGAGCTGTCCGTAAGGCTGTCCTTCACGCGCAACGAGCGTCACAAGGCTGTTGGCAAGCTGGAAGGTATTGATGCCCGGCGCCAGTGCGATCACCTTGTTGCGGTTTCTCGACCAGTTCAGGCTCGAATTCCATTCAAAACCATTCGCGCGGATCGGCGTGCCGGTTAGCGTTATTTCAATGCCTTTGTTGTTGATCTTACCCGCATTGATCACCTTCGAGTCGTAACCAAATGCCGACGACACGGGAATATTGATGATCTGGTTGCGGCTCACATTGTCATAGTACGTAATGTCGAGTCCGACACGGTTTTTCAATGCCTGGATGTTCAAACCGGCCTCCCACGAGCTGGTAATCTCGGGTTTGAGCGCCTGGTTGTTCAACTGCGCGGGCAGTTTGTAAGAAGGCAGACCGTCGAACGACTGGCTTGCTTCATAAGCGCGTTGCAGCTGGTAAGGATCGGTGTCGTTACCCACCTGCGCCCACCCGAGGCGAACTTTGGCAAAATCCAGCCAGTTGATGTCTTTCACACCGTTCAGCTCGCTGAGGATCAAACTGGTTGTAAGTGAAGGGTATGCGAATGAGTTCCGATTTAACGGCAGGGTAGAAGACCAGTCGTTACGCAGCGTTCCGTCGAGGAACAGCAGGCTCTTCCAGCCCAGCGAGAAGCTGCCGAATACCGAGCTGATTTGCTTGCGGTAAGCATTCGAGTTGACGAGTACCGAGCTGGCATTCTTCAAATTATAGTATTCTGGAATGATCAACCCACCCTGCGTAACGGCATCGCTGATGCGGCGGCGCTGGCTCATGATATTACCACCCGCATTCACATTCAATGAAATATCGCCCCAGCTCTTGGTCGCCGAAGCCAGCAATTCGTAGTTGAACTCGCTGAAATTGTTGTTATACTCCTGGTACTGCGATTGCGTGCGGGAATAGACGGCAATACGGTCCTGATATTGATATTGGTACACGTCCGCATTCACTTTTCCGCTTAGCTTCAACCAGCTGTTCACGTCGTACACCACGCCCACGTTGCCGTAGAAACGGTCACGGTTTTCTTCGAGGTAGCTCTGGTAAGCAGACCAGTACGGGTTATCGATAAACTTCGCAGCTTCTCCGGCGGGGGTATCCTGGTAGCCGCTGCGGTTCCAGAGGATCTGGCTGCCGTCGGCGCGCTTGTAGTTTTTCAGCTTGTCGTAATCCACCTGCACCTGTCCCCATTGGAATGCTTCTAGGATGATGTTCCGGTTGGTAGCACCCGTCCACGGCCGGCCGGTCGACTGGTTTTTGATATAATTGAAATTATTGTAAAACTTGAACTTGCCGGCCTGCGTAGAGCCTGAGAAGTTGATCGAGTTGCGTTTCAGCGACGAGTTTGGGATAATGCCTTTTACATTCTTATTGGTAAACGAAATGCGATAGGTGGAGGTAGCGTTACCGCCGCTTACTGCAAGGCTGTTGGTGTTCGAAACGCCGGTTTCGAAGAAGGTATGCACGTCGTTTTTAGGATAAGACCACGGTTGTGGTTTCAGGTATTCGGCCGTGTTTTCGGGATCTAGATTATACCAATGCAGCACAGGCGTGCCATCCAGTTTCGGTCCCCAGCTTTCGTCTACGGCATATTCGGCGATGTTATATTCGTTGCCGCCGATGGTTGCCTTCTGGAAAGTGTTCGAAAAGCCTCCGCCATACAATTTCTGGCGTTTCGGCAGGCGCACGATGTTTTCAAATTCAACGCCGGTGTTGAGCGTGATATTCACCTTGCTGTTTTCCTTGCCTTTTTTGGTGGTAATCAAAATCACCCCGTTTGCCGCGCGCGTTCCGTAAAGCGCAGCGGCGGATGGCCCTTTCAGCACGGAGATGTTCTCGATATCGTCGGGGTTGATGTCCTGGATCATGTTACCGACATCTTTACCACCGCTTCCTGCGCTCGTAGCGGCGCTGTTTAGGTCGGCATTGTCGATCGGCGTACCGTCGATCACGTACAGAGGCTGGTTGTTACCGGAAATGGAGTTGATCCCCCGCAGCAACACGCGCGAGGAGCCGCCCATGTTACCGCCCGATGTAACGACC
Source organism: Dyadobacter sp. 22481 (assembly GCF_052044875.1). NCBI lineage: Bacteria > Pseudomonadati > Bacteroidota > Cytophagia > Cytophagales > Spirosomataceae > Dyadobacter > Dyadobacter sp. 22481. The sequence continues at coordinate 1,841,420 of NZ_JBQENV010000001.1, read as the reverse complement.
TGCAAGCCAGCCACTTTTCCGGATAATGCGCTCAGTGCGTTCGTAGGGCGTGTTTGCAATGCCTCGCCCTTCACTTCCTGCACCGCATAGCCTAGCGCGCGTTTCTCGCGGGAAATACCTAGTGCGGTAACCACCACCTCGTTCAGGATCTTGGCGTCCTGTTTCAATGCGATGGCGATCTTGTCGCTGTTGCCCGCGGTCACTTCCTGGGTGAGGTAGCCGATGAATGAAATCACCAGCACAGGCGAATCGGTGTTGGTTTGCAGGCTGAAACCGCCGTTGACGTCGGTCAATGTGCCTGTCGACGTTCCTTTTATGGTAACGGAAGCCCCGGGGAGTCCGCTGGCGTCGTTCGCGTCGGTGACAGTACCGGTAATCGTCCGCTGCTGTGCGTGCACAAGCCCGGTCGCAAGTAAAGTAACCAGAATGAAGTAGATAAATCTCGTTTTCATGAATTGTATTTTGGTGAGGATTTGTTGAGTTGTTGTTTTGAAATTTTCTCTTGATTTTGACTGGCTAGTATTAAAATTGATTTTCTGTAAACCGCATTCAATGAAATTTAATTCCGTTAAATTCATTATAATGAAGTAATTATAAAGATTATATTAATAAATATTTTGTAAATGTATTAAAAATAAATTAAAATGATTAATATCTATCGGATTAATAGATTTAATAATTAGAAAGTCGGTAATAGGATTGTTTTAAGTTTTATGCTAGCTGCTGAGTGGGAGGGCATTAGCTGAACATCGCACCGCGGCCCTTTGATTGAAGGCGCCTGACGGTATTTCGCGGACGAGATGGTGATTTGGCGAAATACCGTGTAAATAAATGAAAGTTATATTCCGTAATGGCTTCATATTTAATAAATTAATCCACTGGCACTAAAATGGCAATTGTAATGCATGAAGCCATTTGTTAATTAAAACCATTCAATTTCATGAAAATCGTAATCATAGGCGGGACAGGTCTGATCGGGTCGAACGTCGCACAAAAATTAGGCCGGCTTGGCCATACAGTCGTAGCGGGCTCGCCTTCTACGGGCATTAATACGCTCACAGGGGAAGGCGTAGCAGAAGCGCTCACCGGTGCCGACGTGGTGATCGACCTGGCCAATGCACCCGCTTTCGATGAGGCCACGGCGGTATCTTTTTTTGAAACGGCGGGGCATAACCTGCTGGCCGCGGAAAAAGAGGCAGGAACAAAGCATCACCTCGCATTATCTATCGTGGGTGTCGATGAGATGGGCGAGATGGGTTATATGCGGGCGAAGAAGGTCCAGGAAGACATTATCCGCGAATCGGGCGTGCCTTACACGATTATCCGCAGCACCCAGTTCCAGGAATTCGTTCCGGCCATCACCGGCGGTTCCACGCAGGGCAACGAGGTTCATGTTTCGAAAGTCGCATTCCAGCCCATCGCCGCGGAGGACGTTGCGGCGTTTGTAGCACAGTTTGCCCTGGGGGTACCTGCAAACGGCATAGAGGAAATCGCCGGCCCCGACCGTGGGTTCATGAGCACTTTCGTCGAGACCTATGTGAAGGAAACTGGCGACACGAAAGTGGTGATTCCGAACGACCGGAATGAATACTTCGGCGCGGTTATACCGCAGGCCGCGTTGGCACCGAAGGGCCAGGCGAATCTGGGCAAAATCCGGTTCGAACAATTTATCGAATCTTCCTTGGTGAAGTAGCCTGCGGCAACGTACAAAGCGGCTCTGTCCCGGTTGGGGCAGAGCCGCTTTGCGTTTCATTTATTTCTTTAAATGCCCTCACGATCTTCAAATAGCCCTTTTTGGGGGCTTCGTAACAATTATTTAATACGAAAGATTAACCGCATAGTAGTCCGTTCGGGAAACGGGCAAGTATCTTTTGTATACCGCGACAGTCAAACAGGATGTCAGTTTCAAGGGCTCATATATTGATTGAAAAGCTGATCAGCAACCGTCTTTCGGCGACGGAATTGTCTGAATTGCTTGCCGGCACGTACGATGAAACCGTACAGCAAGCTTATTCGGACGCGCTGGAAATGTATTTCAATCGGTTACTTACCGAAGAGTCGGGCAAACGATGTGCACTGCCAGATTAGAAGTGGTATAACGGAACGTATTTTATTACCTACTCGCCTAATACTAATACTATGAAACCCAAAGCTACGCTGAAAATGGCGGCACGATGTATGCTGGCCGCACTTTGTCTATCCGCGCCGGCGGCCGGCGCCCCGGCTGCCGGAGCTGGCAAAAATGCACTCTTCCCTGTTGCCGACAGGATCAAAGGAAAAGTAACTTCGGCCGTCGACGGTTCGCCGATCCCCGGAGTGAACGTGCTGGTGAAAGGTACCCAGCTCGGTACCACCACCGACGCAACGGGAAATTTCTCGCTCGACGTCGATTCTAAAAACGCAGTGCTCGTATTCTCGTATATCGGGTTCAATACCATCGAAATGCCGGTTGGCGGCAAGAGCGTCGTGGATGCTGTGCTCTCTGAAAACGTAGCCACTTTACAGGAAGCGGTTGTTACCGCCTTGGGTATCAAACGTGACACACGCTCATTGGGTTATAATGTGGGGAAAATTGAAGGTCGTGAAGTTGCCAATGTTGCCAACGAAAACGTGCTGACCTCCCTCTCCGGCCGTGTTTCCGGGGTTTCCATCAATCAGACCAGCGGTGTCGGCTCGTCGATCAGCATTGTTATCCGCGGTGCCGCTTCTTTGAAAAACAACCAGCCACTGTTTGTGGTCGACGGGGTTCCGCTGGCCAACAGCCTTGCCAACGTCAGCGAAAAGGGGAGTGGTAACAAGGTCGATTACGGTAATGCAATTTCCGACATTAACCCCGACGACATCGAAAGCATGTCGGTACTGAAAGGGCCTAGCGCTGCTGCATTGTATGGTTCGCGTGCTGGTAACGGGGTGATTCTGATCACGACGAAATCGGGCAAGAAAGGCAAAGGTCTCGGCGTTTCGTTCTCGACTTCCAATGTATTCGAAAAGCCTTACCGCTACCTCGATTTGCACTACAAACATGCCAATGGCGAGCGCGCGTTTCAGTTGGACGAGTCGTCGGCCTACTGGGGTGGTTTGCCACTGGATGCAGGCATCAAGGAGGTGCAATGGAACGCGCCGCTCGATGCAGAAGGCAAGCCGATCGCTACCGAGCTGAAATCGTACAAGAACAATATGAAGAACTTCCTTCAAACAGGAATTACTTCAACAAACAACCTGACCGTTTCCGGTTCAACGGACAAGGCAACCTACCGCATATCGTATAATAATATGAGCAACCGCGGTTTGATCCCGAATTCGGATTTGTACCGCAATGCATTGAGCTCGGCTTTGACTTTCGATATGTCGAAGAATTTGAAACTGAGTACCAATCTCAACTTCGTTCGCTCGAACTCCAACAGCCGTCCGCAAACCTCGGAACGCGACGGTAACCCGTTGCAGGCCGTTTACTATTCGCCGAGCTATGACATCCGCGATCTGAGAGGTGTATGGAAGCCGGGCCGCGAAGAGATCGAACAGCTGACGGTAGCACCAGGCGAAACCGACAACCCTTATTTTCTCGCGAAACACCTCACGAATGCCTACGTTCGCGATCGCCTGTACGGGAACCTGAAACTCGACTGGACGATCGTGCCGGGCCTGACAGCGTTCGTGCGTTACTCGCATGACATGTACGACGAAGACCGCGAAACCAAAATTCCATGGAGCTACAAAAGCATGTCCAAGGGCGGATATTACCTGGAAAATGTTGGCCGTAACGAAGGCAATGCCGACTTCCTCGTGACGAAGAACATCAAGACCAACGATTTCGATATCAATATTTCCGGTGGTGGTAATATCATGACACAGAAAGGAAACAGCTCCAACCTTGGAGGTCGCGACCTTTCGGTGCCGGGTCTTTACAATATTTCCAACATCCCGGTGGCAAACCGTGTGGTAGGTAACGGCAGTTTCAAAAAATCGATTTACAGTTTGTATGCACTGGGTTCTTTTGGTTTCAAAAACCAGCTTTATCTCGACCTTACGGCGCGTAACGACTGGTCGAGCACATTGCCCGCGTCGAACCGTTCGTATTTCTATCCTTCGGCATCTCTTAGCTGGCTGGCGAGCACGACATTCAACATGCCATCGTACATTTCAATGCTGAAACTTCGCGGAGGCTGGGCACAAGTGGGTAACGACACCGATCCTTACCAATTGTACCCCAATCTGGGAACCGGTAACTGGGGTAATCTCGTAACCGCAAACCTGGGCGGAACACTTCTGAACCCGACATTGCTGCCGGAGATCGCAACCTCAACCGAAGGAGGTATCGATCTGAACATGTTCAACAACCGTCTGCGTTTTGATCTGACTTATTATGACCGCGCCAATACCAACCAGATTTTCAGCGTTCCAATGGCTCCTTCAACAGGCTACGAAAGCAAGAACATCAATGCAGGTAAACTCGTGAGCCGCGGCCTTGAAATCGGTATCGGTGGTACGCCTATCAGCAACCTCAATGGCTGGACGCTCGATGTGAATGCCAATTTCAGCCGCAACCGCGTGACTGTAAAAGAATTAGCGCCTAACTTCCCGTATTTCGAACAGTGGGGTGAAAACGGCGCTGGTGCGTACACCTACGTAGGCGAGCAGATCGGCAACATTTACAGCCGTGGTTTCGCAACGGTTACTGACCAGAATTCGCCCTACTACCGCTGGCCGATCATTGCATATGATGGCGAAGGCGGCGATATGGACTGGCAGTCGCTGGGTGGCCGCGAGAATAATATCAAGGTTGGTAACTATAACCCCGACTTCATGGTGGGCGGCCAGGTTAACCTCTCTTACAAACGTTTCTCGCTCGGTTTGAGCCTCGACTGGCGCCAGGGCGGTGAATTTATGTCGTTCACCTATCGCTATGGCGAATCCGACTGGAAATCGCAGCGCCAGCTCGACAACCTGATCCCGGGCAGCCTTTATTCACCAGATCAGCTCGTTGCATTGCTGAAATCGGATCCTGAAAAATACATTATCCCGCAAAACGGAAACTTCCCGCGGGTAGGAGGGCACACAGCTGCAACCGGCGGTTTCGGAACTGATGGCGACGGTGCATTCATCCCGGGCGTTTGGGAAGACAAAGACGGTAACTACCACGAATGGCTTGGCGGTGCGGGCACTCAATACATGCCGATCACAGCCCTGTATCCTTGGAGCTTCAATCAGCAGGTGACCTTCGACGCTTCGTTTGTCAAACTGCGTGAAATTACATTGACCTACAAAATCCCGACGCTGTTCAATGCGGTACGTAATGCGAGCCTGTCGCTGTACACCCGGAACATTATGCTCTGGAACGCAGCGAAGATCGGTATCGATCCCGAGCGTGCTTTCTGGGCTGATCCAAACAAGGGTGGTTTCCGCCAGGGTATCGAGCGCCAGAACGTGATGCCGTGGACAATCCCATTCGGTTTCAAGCTCAATTTCGATTTCTGATCAATTCTTGAAAATTCAAAGCGATGAAAATTTTTAAATATATCCCCAAAGTCGTTTTCATATTGGCTGTCCTGGTTGCTTCCTCCTGTAAGGAAAGCCTCACGGAAATCAATGAAAACCCGAATGGCGTCGATCCGAACACCGCCAATCCGAACTTACTTATGCCGACCGTCATGACGGGCGTGGGCACGCAATATCTGAAACTGGGCTACGGTCGCATTGCGGGCGTGGTGCAGCACACACAGGAAGATGCCTGGAAAGACGGTTTCAATGATTACAACTGGACCGAGGAAGACGACGAGTGGAAAGCATGGTATGGCTTTCTCCGTAACAACGACCTGCTCTACAAAAGATCGGTAGCAATGGGCTTCACCTTCCACCAGGGGGTGGCATTGACGATGAAAGCATTCATTTTCGGCACCATTACCGACCTGTGGGGCGATGCGCCCTATACCAACGCTTTGAAAGGCGACCAGGGCGAAATGCTGCCTGCATTCGACAGCCAGGAAGTGATTTACAAAGGTATTATCGAAGATTTGAAACAGGCTTCGTCGCTGTTCGCTACCGCCGATGTTTCAACCTATGCGCCTGGTTATGATGTATTTTACAACGGCGACAAACTGAAATGGCAGAAGTTTGCCAACTCACTGCTGCTGCGTTACTATATGCGGGTATCTTCAAAGCTGCCTGACGTTGCAAAAGCAGGAATTGAGCAGATATACACCTCGGGTATTTATCTGAAAGAAGCTTCCGACGATGCTGTGATGGACTACATCGGCGCAGCTTCCGGCGACTCGTGGCCAACTGCCATTGCCTTTGACGTGAGCCAATCGAACTGGCGCAGAAGGAGACCTGCCGCTGCATTGCTGAACACGATGGCTGCCAGCAACGACCCGCGCATGAAAGTGTGGTTCCAGCCTGTGCACGTACGCTGGGTATCGGACGCGACGCTGAAAACGGGTATGGATGAATTTATCCGTAAAGATGGCGTGATCCAGAACGGCGTGAAATCGCTTACCGAGCAGGAATTGCGCGAGCAGATTACGGCAGGTCGTAAATTCACCCGCCACTTCAATCCTGCACTTTATAAGCCAACCCGCGCCGAATTGTTCAACGGGCCGCTGAATACAGGTGAATATGTAGGTATTCCGGCCGGTATGATCGACCCGACCTATTACAACGAGAACCCCACGACCGGCCAGCAGGTGCAGAACCAGCACGCGTCGCAGTTGAGCTATGCGTATCAGAATTCCAAGGGCGGCTTTCTGAAAGCCCGTCTGGCATCTGCCGCTGAAACCGCGTTTATCCTTGCCGAAGCGGCGCAGAAAGGATGGGCTGCGGGCGGTGCGGAAGCGCATTACAATAATGGTATCAAACAATCACTGCAAACCTGGGGCGTGGCCGATCAGTTCGACGCCTATGTGAAAGCCGTTGCCTATAAAGGAACATTGGCCCAGATCATGGAGCAGAAATGGATCGCCAGCTGGACGGCGTCTACCGAAGCCTGGTTCGATTACCGCCGTACCGCATTGCCGGCACTGGCGCCGGGCCTGGCACCTGCTTCACGTGCGTTGCCGCTCCGTTTTATTTACAGCAACAACGAGATGAACAACAATGGCAGCAACGTTCGGAGTGCGATCGACAAGCTGGAAGAAACCAATTTCTCGGGCCCACGCAAGAAAAACAGCCAATGGTCGAAGCCATGGCTGGTGCAGGGAACGGGTAAACCGTGGTAGAATGTACTCCCGAACTCCGGTTGAAACAATTTCATCCCTTGTTTCCTGTTGTTCGCCCCACGGTAATGGTTGTTTGCCCCATACCATCGAATTAATTATGCTCAATTCGCAGAGTTTGGCGTAATTGCTGGTGACAATGAATAATCCAGCACCCGTTTTTGAAAGCGGCCTTTTTCGGAAGGTCGCTTTCTTTTTTTATTTCAAACCGAACCTGTGGCATCATTGCCGGGCGCGAGGCCACTATCATTTTTGAAAAATACAAGTAAACACTCGATTGTTCGTCCTTTATATAAAAGTTAATTATATAATTAAACTAAATATCGGCGTAATGAAGGCATCCTGTTGTTATTTTGCTTTAATCTTTTCGTGCTTATACCTTTCCGGCTCCCAGGCAAATGCGCAGCCGGATATTTGGCTCGACCGTTTGAAAGGCCAACTCGTAACATTGGATTCGGCCGATCTTGCGGGGGATGGTAATGTGCGCATTGCGAGCAAGGCCGTCGGCAGGGACTTTCAGGTATTAGGAATAGGGGAGCAGTCGCACGGTACTTCGGAGTTCTTTGCAGCCCGGCTACTGTTGATCAAAGCACTTTCCGCTGATCATACGCTCACGAAAATAGGACTGGAAGCGCCCATGGCCGAAGTGGAAAAGTTAAATGACTATTTACGCGACGGTAACGGCGATTTGAAGGGGATTCTGCGTTCGTTCAGGTTGTATAGCTATGAATGCCAGGAATTTGTAGACTTGGTAGAGAGCGTCGGTCGGATCGGTAAGGCGCGCGGGAAGCATCTCCGTTTTTTTGGTTTTGATATGCAAAGCCCGTTTCAGTCACTGCAAAATCTGCGCGAATCCGGCGTGACCAGCGAGGTCTCAGACTCTTTGAAAAGCCTTCTGCATTATTATGAGCTGCTTAATAATGAGGTTTACAATCACAATTTCAATAAGGCAGATTTTGCGGAAATAACAACGCTGAGCGATCAGGTTCTGGGCAAACTCGCGGGAGCTGCTCCGACTGATGCGCTCGTCAGAAAGAGCATTCGTAACTACCGGCAATTCTTGTTGCTCAACGATCCCGGATACGCGAATGCGCAGGATGCACAATCGGAAATAAGGGATTCTTTAATGGCAGAGAACGTGCTGGCGGAAATAGAACCGGGTAAAAAGATGATCATTCTGGCACATAACGCGCATTTGCAGCGAACCCCGAACATCTTTTCGAAAAGTGTCGGTTTGTTTTTGTCACAAAAACTGGGAGCGGACTATAAATGCATTGGACTAACGACCGCACATGGTTCTTACACCGCCTTCAACCCGAAGGTGGGCCACATTACTGATAAAAACAAAGTATTCGCCGGGGATAGTACAACATGGGAATATCATTTTTCGAAAGTTGATCAAGCTGTATTCCTTTTCAAAACATCCGGCTTAAAGCAAAAACAAAATCTCCGGCTGCCAGGCCGGTACCGGTTGCTGGTGTACGGCGTGTCCGATAATCAGTTTTTCGATGGTAACCTCCTCGATGATGTTGACTATGTTCTTCACCTGAGGCAGACATCCGGCAATCACAGCTTCTACCTCAAATAGGTACTTTCAATAATTTATGCTTGTGTAGATAAATTGTATAAAAAAGGGATTTTGACGCATGTGCGTACCCGTGCATGAGGTGTGCGGGTTGGAAAATAGTCGGATTGGGTACAAGGGCACAAAAGAAAAACAGCATATTACTTTCCGCAAAAGTCAAAGGTAGGCAAGCGCTCTGTACCTGCCATTGACTTTGCTTCAGATATGGGTTTGCCCAGCTGGAAATAGCGCTCATCAATCACACGAAAATGTGCAAGCAATCCCTGCAGAATGGCCGGCATTGCCAGTTAATTTGCACGAAGAGATTCTTCACGTATTGGGTTGAGTTTATAAAGTATTATTACTGAAAAACAAATAGTTATAGGAAGTGTAAAATGTGGAAAAAAGGGTTACATTGAATATTCAGAAATGAAAAACTGACCCAATCAATCCACCTCTATATGTGTTTGTTGAAGTATCGCTGCGTCCTCGTCGTAGTACTACTGGTGCAGCAATTAACTAACGTTACGGCCCAGCATAATAGGGCTTACAACCTTTATCTCAAAAGTGGTACGATTGTACCATTGCCCACACTTGAACTCCCTGCTTTGCAACCGGGAGGCACGTTCCGGCTCGCCGGTAGTGACGAAATTAAATTTGTAATAATCCAATTTTTCAATATTCCTGACGAAGCTGCGGTCCGTCAGTTGAATAGTGCCGGGATTACCTTGCTCGACTACATCCCGGAGAACGCCTACACGGCTACGGTGCACGGTCAGCCCGACCGGAATGCATTACAGTTGGCCGGAGCCAGGGCCGTGGTGGAACTGGAACCGGAGCAGAAGATCCATCCCGCATTGCTGGGGCCTGATCTTCCCGCTCACGCCTTGCGAGAAGCCGGGAAAATCGATGTGCGGATCAGCTACATAAAGGACTTGGCGCCCAACGACCTGTTGAATGGTCTAGACAGCCTTCGTGCCCGGTTGCTATCCGATGATTTGAGCGCCTACCAGGTTATTGAAGCGAGGGTGCCCATTGAAGAACTGCCGGCGGTGGCAGGTCTGCCGTGGGTTCAGTACATCGAAGCGGTGCCGCCCCCGGAAGAGCTCCTCAATGACAAAAGTGAAGCCGCGACCCGGGCGAGTGTGCTGACATCGGCATTGCCCGGCCAGCGGCAGCTTAATGGCGAGGGAGTGGTGATTGGCATCGGCGACAGCGGAAACCTGCTGGAACACATTGATATAAGCACCAGGCTTCTCAGCTATGATCTGGAAGCCAGCTACTGGCATGGCGTGCACGTTGCCGGCACGGCTGCGGGCGGGGGTATTATGAATGAAAAATACAAAGGATATGCACCAAAGGCGTCGATCGTGAAGCGTGCCACTTCCGAAATATGGAAGCAGGCCTCCACGCTCGTGCGCGATTTTGGGATGATAGTGACCAACAATTCCTACGGCGGCAGCGTATGCCCGGACTATGGTGCGTATACCGTCGACTCGTACATCCTTGATCGCCAGGCGAGCGACCTTCCCAACCTGCAACACGTGTTCGCTGCCGGCAACAGCGGTCTGGAAGCTCCATGCGAAGGCGTAACCGCGGGCTTCGGCAATATTATCGGAGGGAGTATTTCCGCAAAGAACGTGATCAGTACGGGACGCACAGGGGCGACCGGCCTCATTGCGCTTACATCCAGTAAAGGGCCAACCCAGGACGGACGTATTAAGCCGGAAATCATCGCACCCGGCACATCGATTACGTCCACACTTCCCGGCAACACCTATCAGGGAGCCTCCGGAACGAGCATGGCAGCTCCTGCCGTGGTCGGTGGACTCGCATTGCTGTATCAGCGATACAAGCAACTGAATGGCGGAAACAACCCCAAGAACATGCTGATGAAAGCGTTGCTTTGCAATGGAGCAACCGATAAGGGACTGGCAGGGCCGGATTTTAACTATGGATTTGGGGTGATGAACTTGCTGCGGTCGGTCTCCATGCTCGAAAAAGGGCAATATTTCAATGGCAGGCTTGCCCATCAGGCAAAGGATGGTTTCGAGATATCCGTGCCACCGAACACCGCGCTGGTCAAGATCATGCTCTACTGGAACGATGCAGCCCCCGCGCTGCTCACCGGGAAAAAGAGTTTGGTTAATGACCTGGATCTGAAAGTGGTACGACTGGGCAATGCAGAGGTATTACCCTCGTTTCCCAGGGCGGCGCAACCGCTTGCAGCCGCCGCAGCCGGCGTAGACACGGTCAATAATATCGAGCAGATCGTCGTGGAAAGCCCCGCAGCGGGGACTTACATAGTGAATGTATCGGGCACTAAGGTGCCGAGCGGGCCTCAGGAATATTTCCTCGTATACGATATGATCGAAACTTCTGCCATCCTGGCTTTTCCCGCTGGCGGTGAGCATTTCACGAAAGGCGATGTAGTCGATATTTCCTGGGATAGTTATGGCAATTCGGCCAGCACCTTTTCCGTGTCCTATACGATGAATGACGGCGTTTCATGGACAAACCTTAATCCCGCGGTGGCTGCCGGTACAAACCAGCTCAGCTGGACGGTTCCCGATGCAACCACGACAACGGCTAAAGTCCGCATTGTACAGAACAGCACCGGGGTTGTTAAGGAAAGTGCAGCGTTTGCTGTCATGGGCGTTCCGGTCATCTCTTTATCGACAAACCAATGCGAAAGTTACGCAGCGGTGCAGTGGACGGCCGTAAGCGGTGCTACCGACTATGAGGTTATGCGCCTGCAAGGTAACGAAATGCGCCCGGTAGCGGTAACCAGCGAGCTGAAATACGTGCTCAGCAGTCTCTCCCGGGATTCAACCTATTACATTTCCGTAAGGCCGCGAAACAACGGCGTGCCGGGCAGAAGAGCAGTGGCTATCAGCCGTAAACCCGACTCCGGTACTTGCCAGGGTGTTATTTCAGACGGCGACCTGGCTGTCGATGCGATCGTTTCTCCTTCGAAATCGGGCAGGTTGCTCACCTCCATCAGCCTTGGCGAATTCCAGGAAGTAAAGGTGCGGCTCAGAAACCTCGACGACCAGCCGGTGATACAATCATTTCAGATGGGGTATGCTGTGGGAAACGCGGCAATGCACTGGGAAACGGTGAATACAGATATCGAAGCCAACAATTATCTGGTTTACACCTTCCTCGCACCTATCGATATGCGCAATGCGGGAGCGTATCCGCTTACGGTGTTGGTGAAGCTGGAAGGCGACCAGGTTGCAGCCAACAACCAGCAATCGGTTGTGATCCGCCAGCTTGCCAATGCGCCTGTAAGCCTTCCTTTTGCCGATGATCTCGAATCGCTGCAAAACGTGGAAATAAATGCGAACACGATGGGCGCTGGAGGCGGTGAGCGATACGATTTCTCCCAGGAGCGCGATCTCGGCAGGTTAAGGACCGCCGCGGGTTTGGCTTATTCGGGAACAAAAGGATTCACGGTGGATGCCAACAACCAGACCAACTTGGAGTACCCGACCTACCTGGACGCCACTTTCAATCTCGCAGGTTATCACGCCGACAGGGACGAGATCCGTTTATCGTTCCGGTACCGGCTGTACGCTACGCCCTCGCCTGCCTGGCCGCTGCACGTATACGTACGGGCGAAGGATACCGACCCCTGGATACCGGCATTGGAAAGCAGTATTGTTCCTTATTTTACCAAAAACAACAAGTACTGGCTGATGTCGGTGGAAATAAGTGATCTGCTGAAACGTAACGGGAAGGATTTTTCAACCAGCTTCCAGGTAAGGTGGGAGCAGAGTTTCCGGTACCCTACACAAACGGACGGCTCGACGATCGACGATATCCGCCTCTACACAACCACGAGCGATCTGGAAGTTACAAGGGTCAATGCGCTGGCAATCCCTTCCTGCGATGCCAACGGCTTTCAGGAATATAGTGTTCTGATCAAAAATAATGGTACTGAGGATTGCTACCGCGTGCCTTTCGATGCGCTGATCAACGACGAGCTCGCCCATCAGGGTTACGTGCCGGTGGTCCGTGCAGGTGCTGATACACTTTTCAGTTTCAGCTTTTCTTCAACGCAATACCTCAGCAGCGACCGGAACGTAAAGGTCGCGGTCAAAAAAGCATTCGACTTGAACGCAGGAAATGACTTTTCTGCCACCCTTGCCAGAGCTGCGCAGGTGATTTCCGGGTTCCCGTACCTCGAAGACTTTGAAAATGGCCAGGGCGGATGGTATTTAACCGAACCGGGGCCGTTATGGACATTTGGCACGCCCAATACTGGTAAAGTGGTGGAAGCGGCAAGCGGCCATCATGCATGGGCGACCAACCTGAGTGGCAATCGCGGGAGTGATGTCGTATCATATTTGTATTCGCCCTGCTTCGCCATGAATGGAATGGTCCAGCCGTCGCTGAGTTTCAGCGCGTCCATCGATCTGGCAGCTTGTGCAGGCGGCAGCTGCGACGTAGCCTATGTGGAATATAATGTAAGCGGAAATACCTGGATGCGCCTGGGTGGGGTCAACAGCGGGACCAACTGGTACAATGCAAATCAGGAGAGTGCGGATGTATGGAACGTCCAGGACTATACCCGTTGGCATGTGGTAACAGTGCCCATACCCAAATATTTTCCGGGCGGGTATGTACGTTTCCGCTTTGTGATCAGGAGCAAATCAGCCGCAGGCCGGGCGGGTATCGCCATCGATGACATCCATATTTACGATTCGCTGGCGATGGTGTACACCAATGCGGCCCCGGATAACCCGACGGTTTTCGCGGATGTGCAGGGCAGCGACTGGGTGTCGTTCAGGTTGTACAATTCGGTGGTTGCGGCAATTAATCCGCATGGGCAGTCGCTGGGCCAGGTTTCGGTGAAGGCCTTTCTGGACAACGGCATAACGCGGATAGCGAACAAGCAGTATTATCTGGGCAGGAGCTTTACAATATCGGCGTCGAATCCCGATTTTACCCAACCGGTGGACGTCCGGCTTTACATTACCGATGAAGAGTGCGAAAGGCTCATTGCGGTGTCCGGAAAGGCGGGTACTGTCAAACCGGGGTCGGCCTATGAGTTGGCTGTTTCCAAGTATTCGGGCAGCAATGAGGACGGTAATTTAGAGAACAACGGCAATACCGCCTGGACGTTCTATGCTAAAAGCGCGGTTCGAAAGGTGCCGTACGCGCAGGGATACTATCTGGAATTTACCACGAAAGGATTTTCAGAGTTCTGGTTCGCCAAAGACTTCCTCGGATCGGGGACGCCGTTGCCGGTGCGGCTGGCCAGTTTTTCGGCGACACCCGTTGAAAACGCTACACTGCTTGAATGGCGCACGGCCGGAGAGGAGAACGTCAGCCACTTTGAAATAGAGCGAAGCGCGGATGCACGGGCCTGGGCGTCGCTACCCGGGGAAATTCCAGCGATAGGAGAGGGCGGGCACATTTACAAGGTCACGGATGCTTCTCCCTTGGCGGGCGTCAACTATTACCGGTTGAAAATGGTCGACTATGCGGCCGGTACGCCGGACCGGACTTTTGCTTACAGCCATATCGTTTCCGTCGATTTTGCAGCTACCGGCAATTCTCCGGTTGTTCTCTTCCCTAATCCGGCTACCGACAAGCTATATATCCGGAGTGGAAACAGGCGCTTCTCGAAAGTTGAGCTACATGCCGCGTCAGGCACGCAGGTATACACTTCCGCTGAAAATCAGTCGGTGGTGGATGTAGCGAAACTGGTTTCCGGAATGCATTGGGTTACAATTGATTATGCCGACGGCTCCCGGAGCAGCCACAAGATTGTGATTGTGCATTGAATTAAATTAACAAAAATGTGACGATCGGTTACCTGAGATCTTGGCGATATGGTTTATTTGCAAAAAAAGACCTTACCTTCCATGAAGCACAATTTGATAGCGATCATCGCATTTCTCTTTACTTTTTCCGCATCCGCCCAGCAAATCAATACCACAGATCTCGACCGGCTTCTCGACACCCTGACCGTCCACAACAAATCCATGGCGAGCGTGTTGCTTATGCACAAGGGACAGAAGGTGTATGAGCGGGCGATCGGCTACGCGGTGATAGATAGCGCCCGCAGCGTGAAAGCGACACCCGACACGCGTTACCGCATCGGCTCTATCACCAAAACTTTCACTGCGGCGATGATCATGCAGCTGGTGGAAGAGAAGAAGCTTGCTTTGAATACACATTTGGATAAATATTTTCCCAACATCCCCAACGCAGGCCAGATCACGATCGAGATGATGCTGCGCCACCGGAGCGGCATCCACAATTTTACGGACGATGAGGCCTACTGGAAAACCCAGACAGCACCCCGGACGCGCACCGAAATGCTCGCTGTTTTTACAAACAACAAATCCGATTTCGTGCCCGGCTCCGAGACGAAATACAGCAACACCGGGTATATCCTGCTGGGGTACATCATCGAAGATATTACCAAGAAGTCCTATGAAAAGAACCTGCAAGAGCGCATTCTTTCACGTATTGGGCTGAAAAACACCCGATTTGGCGGGAAGATCGATCCGCCACTGGGTGATGCTTATTCCTATACGTTTTCAAAGCGCTGGGAAAAGCGGGAAGAAACCGATCTGAGCCAACCGGCGGGTGCAGGGGCTATCGTTTCTACCCCGACGGATGTCGCAGCATTCATGAGCGCGCTTTTCAGTGGCAAGCTGGTGTCGCAGGAGAGCCTGAGCGAAATGACAAAAATCGTCGACATATTTGGAATGGGACTGGCGCCTACACCTTTTTACCAGAAAAAAGGCTTTGGCCATACCGGCGGCCTCGACGGTTTTCAGGCTGTGGTGGCCTATTACCCCGAGGATAGTCTTGCCGCAGCCGTCTTTTCCAATGGCGTAGATTACCCGCTGAACGACATCCTGATCGCCATGCTCAGCACGTACTACAAAATGCCCGTGACGATCCCGGACTTCAAGGCAACGCAGCTAAGCCCGGAAGAACTGGATCTGTACGCGGGTACTTATGCGAGCCAGCAGATTCCCCTGAAAATGACAATCACCCATTCCAATAACAAGCTGTTCGGACAGGCAACAGGCCAGCCCGCGTTCCTGCTGACGCCCGTCAAAAAGGACGTATTCAAGTTCGATGCTGCGGGAGTAATGATGGAATTCCGGCCCAAAATGCGTGAACTCACCATTACGCAGGCTGGACAAGCCTATCTGTTTACTAAGTGATCGGCGCTGAAATATGATAGGTATGTGAAATTTAGTATGTTAGCGAAACCCTTTGCTGTCAAACATCCGTCTATCCTATGTCGTCAACCAGCGAAACCACCAAAAAGGCGCTCCATGCGATGAGCGCCCTGCAAGATCTTGAACAGCTATTAGAAGACATCAAGAACAAACCGGCCAGTAAGACGCCGCCGGAGAGTTTACCTGCCGAACTACCTGTTACGGTCGAGGGGATCAGGAAACGACTTGAATTTCTTCTGGAAAAAACAAACAGCGATTTCCCTTATCTGAGCGGGGAACAGCAATTCTCGGATCTGGCGAGGTTGGAAGGGAATATTGAAAACTATATAGGGATGTCGATGGTGCCGACGGGCATCATAGGACCGGTGTCGGTGTTGGGGTCCATGGCAAAAGGCGATTTTTATGTGCCGCTGGCGACCAGCGAGGGCAGTTTGCTTGCATCGTACCATCGCGGCGCCAGGGCATGTTACCTGGCCGGTGGCGCAACGTCGGTATGCCTGATCGACGGCGTACAGCGGTCTCCGGTTTTCAAGTTTGATAATTTGGGTAACCTGGGCACTTTTTTGGTTTGGATATTGGGCCAAATCGAAGAATTTCGCAGCATTACTGAATCGGCCAGCCGCTATGCGAAGCTGATCGACCTGAAATCCAATGTCGAGGGTAACCACCTCATTCTTACATTCGAATATCACACAGGCGACGCCTCTGGCCAGAATATGGTCACGATCTGTACAAACGCCATTTGCCAGTATATTATCCAAAACGCGCCGGTACAGCCGCAATTCTGGTTCATAGAGAGTAATTTCTCGGGCGATAAAAAAGCTACTTCACAATCATTCGCGAATGTGAGGGGCAAGAAGATCACCGCCGAAATTACGCTCACGCAAAAAATCGTGAACAGCGTACTGAGAACGACCCCTGAGGCAATGGCCGAATATTGGCGGTCTTCTACAATCGGCACTATTCAAAGCGGTTCCATAGGAGCGCAGGGCCATTATGCGAACGGACTTACGGCATTGTTCATCGCCACGGGCCAGGACGTAGCGTGCGTTTCGGAAGCTTCCGTAGGCATTACCCGCATGGAGCTTACCGCCGATGGCGGCCTGTATGTGTCGGTGACCCTGCCCAACCTGATCGTCGGAACCGTGGGTGGGGGAACTTCGCTGCCCACGCAGAAGGAATGTCTCGAACTGCTAGGCTGTTATGGCGCTGGCAAAACCCGGAAGTTTGCCGAAATATGTGGGGCATTGGTCCTGGCAGGCGAAATATCCATCGCGGCCGCCCTATCGTCGGGTCAGTTTTCGGCGGCACACCAGAAATTCGGCAGGAAGAAATGAAGCTGCCGATCCAGGGAAATGCGTTCAGCAACGCGGAAGAGAACGGTGCACCGTTTTTCCGCAGGTTTTATATTTACCAAAAAGAGCGCTTTCCGTTGTTGGGGCACGGCTTGCTGGTGGCTGCATTCAGCTTTTCGGCTATTTCCTATTCGCGTATATGCCGGGGTGCCGACGGCTTCGTGGCTATCCGGACATTCGTGGTCGGTATTTTTACGACCATATCGCTTTTCCTGCTCGTCAGGATCTTCGACGAATTCAAAGATGCCGAAGACGACGCCCGGTTCCGCAAAGAGCTGCCGGTTCCTCGCGGGCTCATTACGTTTCGGGAGCTAGCCGTAATCGGCGTGGTGGTAGCCCTGGTGCAGATTGTCGTAAACCTGGTTTTCTTCCCGAAAATGCTTTGGATATATGCGGTGGTCGTCGGGTACCTTTTGCTGATGGGGAAAGAGTTTTTTGTGGCCGAATGGCTCAAAAAGCACCAGTTCTGGTATGTAACCTCGCATATGTTCATCATCCCGCTGGTCGATATTTACGCGAGCGGCCTCGATTGGCTTCTGGCCGGTGTGCAGGCGCCTGTGGGGTTGTTCTTCTTTTTCGCCGTGTCGTATATGAATGGTATTGTGCTGGAAGTGGGCCGGAAAATCCGCGCGCCTGAACGGGAATCAGAAGGCGTGGTGACCTACACCTCGATGTTGGGAGTGCCCGGAGCCATCCGGCTTTGGCTTGCCGTGCTCGCGGTAACCCTGTTGCTGAGTATTGCTGCATCGGTATTTGCGGGTTATGGAAATGGCGTGCTGGCGGTACTGATCATTGTATTTCTCATCTGTGCGCTCCCGGCGGCGTTTTTTCTAAGGAGCCGAAATGTGAAACTTTCAAAAATGATCGAATATGCATCGGCGGCCTGGACGATCGCGATGTATCTCACGTTGGGAGCCGGGCCTATGATCTCAAAATTGCTGTTCCATTGATGCATTTTATATCCGATACAGAGCCACAAAAAGCGGCTGGCGTCACGATTGGCGGCAAGGCCGAAAACCTGTTTCGTCTGAAAAGGTTCGGAATGCCTGTACCGCGCTTCGTCGTAATCCCCTGGGAAACGTTGCTCGCCGGTTTTTCGGAATCCGAAATGGTTGCTTGCCTGACGGATGCATTTGATAACACCAGTCAGTTCGCCGTGCGTTCGTCGGCGACCGGCGAAGATGGCGCGGCATTTTCATTTGCGGGCCAGTTTGAAAGTTACTTGTCGGTGCGGCCCGATGAATTGGCTGGGCGGATCGAAGATGTCCGTCGGTCCGCATTTTCGGAGCGGGTAACTGCCTACCGGAAACATCACGGGCTTCCCGGGGTGGGTGAGGTGGCGGTGATTGTTCAGGAAATGGTCGATGCAGATGCGGCGGGTGTAGCATTCGGGGCAAACCCGCTGACGGGCAACCGGCATGAGAAAGTGATCAACGCTGTTTTCGGGCTGGGCGATGGGCTGGTTTCCGGCGAGCGCAATGCCGATCAGTTTGTTTTGAACGGGGTTGAAATACAATATATTCCATCCAATGACCAGGCTGAACCTGCGCTCACCGATGCGCAGATCCACCGGCTTGGCGAAATACTGGATACGCTTGCAAGGGAGCTAGGCCAGCCGCAGGACATTGAGTTCGCGGTCCGGAACCACGAGATTTATTTACTGCAAACCAGGCCTATCACGACATTAGCGGAAAGGCCGGCAGGTAACTACATTCTCTGGGACAATAGCAACATCATTGAATCGTACCCGGGCGTAACCACCCCGCTGACGTTCTCTTTTATCAGCAAATCGTATGAGGTTGCCTACAAGCTTTTCAGTGCTTATCTGGGTGTGAGCGAATCGGTTATCAGGAAAAATGAAAGAGTGTTTGCTAACACGCTCGGTTTCCTGAACGGACGGGTTTACTATAACCTTAAAACCTGGTACCATATGCTGGCGATGCTGCCCGGTTACAGCATCAATGCCCGGTATATGGAGAAAATGATGGGCGTAAAGGAGCAGTTCGATATCCCGGAATCCTACCGGTTGCCGAAGGGGAAGGCCTGGTGGAGCATTCTGAAAATGGCTGTGCAAATGCTATTCCGGTTCAAGGCCCTGCCGCGCAAACGGCGCGAATTTATGCAGCTCGTCGACAGCACGATCGCTGCGTACAAGGCCATCCCTTTTGCAGAAAAAAGTGCCGGCGAGCTCATGCAGCTGTACCTCGATTTTGAACAAAAACTATTGCTGGAATGGAAAGCCCCGCTGCTGAACGACTTCTTTGCCATGATTTGGTTCGGTATGCTCCAAAAGCAGTGCGAGCAGTTTACGGGCGGGAAGAATCCCAACCTGCATAACGATCTGCTATGCGGTAGCAACGATATAATCTCGGTCCAACCGGTACACCGCAGCATTGCTATCGCCGCACGGATTGCCGGCGCCCCTGCGTTGAAAAACCTGTTTTTGCAACAAAATGAACACCAGATCCACCAAACACTGCTCGCCAGTACCGACCCCGAATTCGCAGGGGTAAGCGCCGATATTGAGCGCTACATCGCCGATTTTGGCGAACGCTGCGTAGGTGAGCTGAAACTGGAAACGATCTCCTACGGTCAGGAACCGGCAAAGTTCATTAAAGTGCTGAAATCCTACGTGGAAACGGGCATTACCGGGGCGCAATTTTCAGGCGCAAGAGAAGATGTGATCCGTACGAATGCGGAGCAGGAAATAGCCAGGTGCTTGAAAGGCAAAACCTTGCAGCGGTGGAAAATGGGGCTCACGCTGCGCTACACGCGTGAGCTTGTGAGCGCCCGCGAGAACCTGCGCTACGAGCGCACACGGGCATTCGGGATTGTTCGGGAGATTTTTACATTTATCGGTAAACGGTTTTATACAGATGGCGTGCTCGGCAACGCAAGGGATATTTTTTACCTGACCAAAGAGGAAATTTTCGCGTATATCGAAGGCACGGCGGTTACGCAGGACGTCAAAGCGCTGGTTGCGCTCCGGCAAGAGGCATTTCAAACCTACACCCGGCGCGGCACATTGTCAGAGCGATTTGCTACTTATGGTGTACCCTACCAGGGCAATGATTTTTTCAGTACCGATAGAATTGAAAAGCCGAAGGGTGATTTGAAGGGTATCGGATGTTCACCCGGGAGGGTGACCGGCCGGGTGAGGGTGGTGCTGGACCCTGCGGAAGTACCTTCGCTGAATGGCGACATTCTCGTCGCGTCCAGCACTGATCCAGGCTGGGTCACGCTTTTCCCCGGCGCGCTGGGTATCATCGTCGAGCGCGGGAGTTTGCTGAGCCATTCGGCGATTGTTTCCCGCGAAATGGGCAAGCCTTGCATTGTAGGCGTAACCGGCTTGCTGAAAATGCTGAAAACGGGCGATGAAATCGAAATGGATGGCAGTACGGGCATAATCAGAATGATCGCACGATGACGAGAGAAGATTTAGCAAAAAGGGTCAATTTTGAAATTATCCGGTATGCCAACTGCTGGGAGGACGCGGATATTCTGCTGGCCGGCCTTTCACCCGCGCCGGGCAGCCGGGTGTTGTCGATCGGTTCTGCCGGGGATAATAGTTTTTCCTTCCTGGCAACGGATCCCGAACTGGTCGTAGCCGTGGATATTAACCGTACCCAGCTTTTCCTGATCGAATTGAAGAAGGTTTGCATTCAAAACCTGGAATGGGAGGAGGCGCTGGCATTCCTTGGTTTTTTGCCTTCCGAAAACCGGGCGCATTGCTTTCATTCTTTGAAAAGCCAACTGGGCAGCGCCGCGCGAGCCTATTGGGAAACCAATCTTGCACTGATCGCGGACGGCGTCATTCATCAGGGAAAATTTGAGCGATATTTTCAACTGTTCAGCGGGAAAATACTTCCATGGATCCATGCAAAGCGGGTAGTGAATGTACTTTTCAAAAGCAAAACAGAAGATGAACAGCTGCATTTTTATCAAAACAAATGGAATACCTGGCGCTGGCGGCTATTGTTCCGCATCTTTTTCAGCAGATATGTGATGGGCAAGTACGGGCGCGACCCCGAGTTTCAGAAACAGGTGCAAGGTTCTGTTTCAAAATTTATCTTCGAAAAGGCTGCCAGCCATCTTGCTTCGGTAGCCGCGCAGGACAATTATATTTTGAGATACACCCTCACAGGCGGCTTCGATGGCCTTTTGCCGCATTATCTTCAAAAAGAGCATTATCCGCTGATCCGAGCGAACCTGGGCCGGCTACATTTGAAGGAAGGCTTCGCGCAGGCTGCTATCGGGCATTACGGCAAATTTCACTGCATGAACCTCTCCGATATTTTTGAATACATGGATGCCGGTCTGTTCCGCGAAACGGCCCGGACGCTCCTGGCAGGTACCGAAATGGGCGGAAAGCTCGGTTACTGGAACCTGATGGTGCCGCGCCGGATTTCCCAAATTTTGCCAGAAAGCGCCGAATATATGCAAACGGAAGCCGAACGTCTGACGGCGATCGATAAGGGCTTTTTTTATAAAGGGTTTATTGTCGATAAGGTAATCCGGTAATACGCCACATTGATTAGCTATGAAAGAAATCATCCCTCCGCTCATTCTTGCCTGCTGCTTCCTCGCCCTGTTCGGCGTTTCCGAATGGCTGTACCATGTCGGAAAGGTAAAGGCCGAATGGACACGTAAGATCGTGCATATTGGTACCGGGTTGTTGACATTGCTTTTCCCGGTGGTGCTCGCCAGTCACTGGCAGGTACTGTTCCTCTGCGTCAGCTTCCTGGTAATTTTGCTGGTCAGTCTGAAATTCACCTGGCTGCCTTCCATTAATGCGATCGACCGTTTTTCCTACGGCAGTATTTTGTTTCCCGTCATCGTTTACGCGCTTTTTCTGGTATTTCAAATGGCGGGTAAGGGGTTGATCGTCTTCTACTTGCCGATCCTGATCCTT
Source organism: Dyadobacter sp. 22481 (assembly GCF_052044875.1). Classification (NCBI taxonomy): domain Bacteria; kingdom Pseudomonadati; phylum Bacteroidota; class Cytophagia; order Cytophagales; family Spirosomataceae; genus Dyadobacter; species Dyadobacter sp. 22481. The sequence goes on along the minus strand of NZ_JBQENV010000001.1, from coordinate 1,819,167 downwards.
GCGATTTGCGACCCGGTGGCCGCGCTGGTCGGGAAGCGGTTTCCTTTCGGGAAGTATCAGGTTTTGGGGGGCGACAAATCAGTTACCGGCTCGCTGGCTTTCCTTGTGAGTGCATTGCTGGTGACGGCAGTCACGATTTTTGCATTCCATGATGTGACGTCGCGGATGCTGCTGATACTCTTGGTGCCAGCGATCGCAACAGTTGCGGAGGGGTTGGGCGTCAAGGGAATGGATAACTTCACAATCCCGGCAAGTGTTGTGTTAACCCTGTTGATGACATGATGATCACGATCACCGAAACCGACCCCGGCCACGCAGATTTTCATTTGTTTACGGAGCTGCCAAAGCGCATTTACCCCGCGGATAGCCTCCGTTTCAAAACACAGGACTCCATTCCAACCGACTTCCTGAGAGCGTGCTATTTGTTGAAAGATCGAGAAAATGTAGTGGCAAGGGCAAGTATTTATGACAATCCGCTCCTGCAATATGAGGGAGATCACGCTTTTTTGATTGGTAATTATGAGTGCGCCGACCGTGGGGAATATGCCACGGCGCTGTTGGCGCACGTTGTTTCCCGCGTCAAAACCTGGGGAGGCAAGTACCTGATCGGCCCCATGAATGGCAGTACCTGGGAGAGTTACCGCCTTCTCGCCGATCACGACAACCCGTTGTTTTTTACGGAGCCTTACCATCATTTGTATTACAATAAGCAGTTCGCGCAGGCAGGTTTTGAGACCATTGCACACTATTATAGCAATATCGACCGCGGTATAGTGCTTGATGCTCCCGAAATATTGGTCCGTGAGCGGGAGTTGCAGGCCCTGGGTGTGACCATCCGGCCGATTGACCTTGCAAATTTTGAAGCGGAAATCGTGCGGGTTTATGACTTTAACCTGCTGGCTTTCAAGACCAACTTTCTCTACACGCCGATCAGCAGGGAGGCCTTCATGAAAAAGTATATGCAAACAAAGGCCTATATCAATCCGGAACTGACGCTGCTGGCGGAGGATGCGGAGGGTAACCTGGTCGGCTACTTTTTCTGTATCCATGATTTTTACAATACGGAAAGCAAGTGTTTGATCGTCAAGACCCTGGCTCGCCATCCCGGCGCGGAATGGAGAGGGCTGGGGCACGTGGTAGGGAATGTGATTTACCGCAAAGCTGTGGAACTAGGCTATACAAGCGCCATTCATTCGTTTATCTACGAGCAGGGCACGTCCACGAAGTTATCCACCCATTTCTCCGGATCCCATTACAGGGATTACCTATTGTATGGAAAACGTATCGCCTGACCGGTTCAATGTCGTCGACCTTTTTGGTGATGCGGCCCGTAGCACCCCGCGTAAAGCGGCGATCATCGACCACGACAGGACGATTACCTTCGGGGACCTTGAAAGAGCGGTAAACGAAACCGCGGCCCATTTCCTGGCCAGGGGCATCCGCAAGGGCGACCGCGTGCTGGTATTCGTACCCATGAGCGAGGACCTGTACCGTACCGTGCTGGCGCTTTTCAGGATCGGGGCCGTGGCGGTATTTCTTGATGAATGGGTGAGCGTCAAAAGGCTGGTTGCTTGTTGCCGGGTGGCTCAATGCGCTGCATTCATCGGCACATTTAAGGGACGTGTGCTCGCCCGCCTTTTGCCCGGTTTGCGATCAATTCCGCTGCATTTGGGCTTGAAGTATAATGTCTGCCGGGACACTCCGGTCTTTCCCGAAACTGGGAGGGACGATATCGCGCTCATTACTTTTACAACCGGCAGTACCGGCATTCCGAAAGCGGCGATACGGACGCATGGGTTACTTTTCGAGCAATTCCAGACACTGATCCCACTGATCGAGCCGACTCCCGACGATGTTAGCATGCCGGTTTTGCCAATCGTGTTACTCATTAACCTGGGCGCGGGCGTAACGTCTGTAATCGCTGACTTTAATGCGCGCAAACCGGACGCGATGAAGCCGAAGAAAATTTTCGATCAGATTCACCGTTACAGAGTCACTTCGATCATCGCTTCGCCTTTTTTTGTCAAGCAATTGGCATTGTATTCGAGCAGTAATAGGTTGATTTTAAATACAATAAAAAAAATACGAACTGGCGGTGCTCCCGTTTTCCCCACGGAGGCGAAAAGCTACCGGGATGCATTCCCGGGTGCGGATATCGCGATTGTGTATGGCTCAACGGAGGCTGAGCCGATGAGCGCCATTTCGGCCGATGAACTGATCGTCTCCGAAACGAACAGGGGATTGAATGTAGGAAAAGTCGAACCCGGCGCGACGGTAAAAATCATTTTCATCAGCAACGATGCCATCACCGCCGTTGACGAAGATGCATTTGCAAAACTGGAAGTGCTGCCCGGCACGATCGGTGAGATCATTGTCACAGGAAAGTATGTTTTGCGGGATTACCTGCACAATCCCGAAGCTTTAAAACGAAACAAGATTTTTGTAGGAACCAAATGCTGGCACCGCACAGGCGACAGCGGTTTTTGGGGCGACGACGGCAATCTCTACCTTACAGGCAGGTGCGCATCCCTTATCCGCACACCCAAAGGCCTGCTATCGACTTTCCTTTACGAAAACAGATTCCAGGCAATTGAAGGGGTGCTGATGGGCACGATTATGTTGTTGGGTGATCGACTCACGGCGATTATTGAGGTAAGCGACCCGTCCCGCGAGGCAGCTGTTAGATCGATGATGAAGGCATTGCCTGAGGCGTTCGCAGACATTGTTTTTGTATCCAAGGTGCCGAGAGACCCGCGGCACAACTCGAAGATCGACTATGAAAAGTTAAGGCTATTACTATTACGCAGAAGCTAAAAGCCGACCAGGATTGCTCCCGGCCGGCTTTTGTTCATGGTGAATTGATCAGTTAGACAAGATCGAACCGGTCCAGGTTCATCACTTTGTTCCATGCAGCCACAAAGTCCTTGACAAACTTCCCGCTGGAATCGGAGCTGCCGTATATTTCGGAAATCGCCCTGAGTTCCGCATGCGAACCGAAAACCAGGTCGGCGCGGGTGGCAGTCCATTTGGGCTGGCCGGTAGCGCGGTCGGTTCCCAGATAGGTTTCCCTGTCGGGCCCCATGGCTTTCCAGGAGGTGCTCATATCCAGCAAGTTTACAAAGAAATCGTTCGTGAGTACACCCGGGCGTTGCGTGAACACGCCGTTTTTCGAACCATCAAAGTTGGTATTCAATACACGCAACCCGCCGAGCAGAACGGTCAACTCCGGTGCGCTGAGGGTAAGCAATTGCGCTTTGTCGATCAGCAGCTCTTCTGTCATTACCCTGGAATTCGTACCGCGGTAGCTGCGGAAACCATCGGCGAGCGGTTCCAGGTAGCCTACCGATTCTACGTCGGTCTGATCCTGGGTGGCGTCAGTGCGGCCAGGCGTGAAGGGAACGCCAATAGCGTGTCCGGCATCCTGAGCGGCTTTTTCTACACCGGCTGCACCTGCCAATACGATCAGGTCAGCAAGTGAAATCTTTTTCCCTGTCGACTGCGTGCTATTGAACTCCTGCTGAATGCTTTTCAGCGTGTCCAGTACTTTTTGCAGTTGTGCGGGATTGTTTACCTCCCAGTCTTTCTGCGGCGCAAGGGCAATGCGGGCACCGTTGGCACCACCGCGTTTGTCGGAGCCGCGGAATGTCGAAGCCGAAGCCCAGGCAGTCGAAACCAGCTCGGAAACGCTTAAACCAGATGCAAGAATGTTGGATTTCAGGCCGGCGATATCGTTTTCGTTTACCAGCTCGTGATCCACAGCCGGAACCGGATCTTGCCAGATCAGGACTTCCGTGGGCACATCTGCGCCCAGGTAGCGGGCACGCGGCCCCATATCGCGGTGCGTAAGCTTGAACCAGGCGCGCGCAAATGCATCGGCGAATGCGTCAGGATTTTCAAGGAAATGTCTTGAAATCTTTTCATATGCAGGGTCGAGGCGCAATGAAAGGTCGGTTGTCAGCATCGTAGGACGGTGCTTTTTGGAGCTGTCGTACGCATCTGGAATGATCTCGCCTGCGTCTTTGGCTACCCATTGGTGCGCGCCGCCGGGGCTTTTGGTAAGCTCCCATTCGAATGCAAAGAGGTTTTCGAAGAAATTGTTGCTCCATTTAGTTGGTGTGGTGGTCCAGATCACTTCCAGGCCGCTTGTGATCGTGTCCGCACCCTTGCCTGATCCGAAGCTGTTGTTCCAACCCAGTCCCTGGTGTTCGAGATCGGCCCCTTCGGGCTCTGCGCCTACATGGTCAGAAGGCGCTGCTCCGTGGGTTTTTCCAAAGCTGTGGCCGCCGGCGATCAATGCAACGGTTTCTTCGTCGTTCATCGCCATTCGGCCGAACGTTTCGCGAATGTCACGGGCAGCGGCGATCGGATCGGGGTTACCGTCCGGGCCTTCGGGGTTTACGTAAATAAGCCCCATATGTGCCGCACCAAGCGGTTCTTCGAGGTGACGTGAATGAATGTTGCCGTCCGCGTTTTCATCGGCAGGTAGCACCGCTTGCTCTGCAGGGCCGGGTTTGCCGTGCGCATAACGGCGGTCGTTGCCAAGCCAGGTATTCTCCGATCCCCAGTATACGTCCTCATCAGCCTCCCACACATCGGCACGTCCACCGGCGAAACCGAATGTCTTGAAGCCCATCGATTCCAGTGCAATATTCCCAGCCAGGATCAGGAGATCGGCCCAGGATATTTTGTTTCCATATTTCTGCTTGATTGGCCACAGCAAGCGACGGGCCTTGTCGAGGCTGACGTTGTCGGGCCAGCTGTTCAGCGGCGCAAAACGCTGCTGGCCTGAGCCGCCACCGCCACGACCATCGAACACACGATAGGTTCCCGCACTATGCCATGCCATGCGGATAAACAATGGCCCGTAATGTCCGAAATCAGCCGGCCACCAATCCTGCGAATCGGTCATGAGCGCATGAAGGTCCGTTTTGACTGCTTCCAGATCGAGGCTTTTGAACGCTTCTGCGTAGTTGAATTGTTCGCCCAATGGATTGGATAAGGACGAATGCTGACGCAGGATGCTTAATTTCAATTGGTTTGGCCACCAGTCGCGGTTCCTGGTGCCGCCACCGCCTACGTTGTGATTCAGTGTCCCGTTGTGAAAAGGACATTTGCTAATGTCGTTTGATCCGTTTTCCATTACGATTAGTTCCTGTGTTAAACCATATTGCCTGCTTCTGGTATTTGTGCAGCGGGATAAAGGTATAATACTGAAATTTATTGTCAAAATCGATTAATTCTATAATTCAATAGTGAAAATCTATTTCGCTGCACATTCAGCCTGTTATAGTGCAAGTTACCTGGCATTAACACAGAAATTATCTTGAGTTGTAGGAACGGGACGGGCAATGCGGGGTCAGGAAGCTGTCAGGTAGCCTGCCGTAGCAATGTCTGTCAGCAGGTCCGGGGCACATGGTTGCCAACCGAGCACTTCACGCGTTTTCGCGCTCGACGCGACACAGCTGATGGCCGCAAAATGTTCGAACCAGGTGAAATGTGCCGCGGCCGCTTCGCCGGTTTTACTTACCACAGGCAGTTTCAGGCCTGTTCCGATTGCCTGCGCAATATCCCTGAACGCAATGCCTTGCTCTGCTGCCGCATGCAGCACCTTCAGCGCCGGACGTTGCTCCACGACCAGCCGGTACAGCACGGCCGCGTCGAGCCGGTGTACTGCCGGCCATTGGTTGCCGCCGTGGCCAATGTAGGCTGATTCGCCCTTTTCTTTGGTAATGCCAATGATCATAGGCACAAATCCGTGGTCGCCCGCGCCATGCACACTGGGAGGGAGGCGCACAAGATACACATCCACTCCTTTGGCCGCCACGGCACTCGCCGCCTCGTCGGTGGCCGCGCGGGGGATCGCGTCCGACTTGACATTCAGGGCATCGTCTTCGGTGACTGGCCGGTCGTACCGCAAAAGACCCATTCCGGTGGTGATCACAATTGGTTTCCCCGAGCCCGCCAGGGCTTCGCCCAGCGTTTCGATCACTTTGCGGTCGGCTTCGCAGCTCGCCTTGAATTGGGAAAAATCGTGGTTGAAAGCAGTGTGAATGACGGCATCGCATTCTGCTGCACCTCGGCGCAGCATCTCAGGATCGTTTACATCACCTTGAAGCGGTATCGCACCGGCGGCTTTGATTTTTACGGCCGCATTGGTGGAGCGCACCAGGCCCAGTACTTCATGGCCGTTCTTGATCAGTTCATTCAGGATAGCGGAGCCTACAAATCCCGAGGCCCCCGTTAAAAATACGCGCATGTTGTTTCAATTTTGTTTGATGCAAAATTGAAACCCTCCCCATGGGCAAACAAGGTCATTTGTCCATAATTCCGGCCTCGCGTTGCTGCTTCGCGTGGCGTATGCGCGTGAGGGTTTTCAGGGAAATACCCAGGTAGGCGGCCACCATGCGCAGCGGCAACCGTGCCAGGTAGTCGGGGTAGGTGTTTATAAAATCGGCGTAACGCTCCTCCGGCGTTCCGCTCAGGATTGTGAGGATACGGTTGCGGTTGTGGTAAATGGTCCTGGCAATGAGGCTTTCAGAAAACTTTTTGAGTGCTGGAATATCTCTTAGCAACTTGTCAAAATCCGGTCTGGTCCAAAGCAAAACCACACTCCGTTCCACTGCTTCAATATTCACCAGCGCCGGCGTTTGCTTGTCGTAACTTTCCACGTCGAGCGTCCACGTGTGCTGAGGAGAAAATTGCAGGATATGCTCGCTGCCATCCGTCCGGAGATAGTATGACCTGAGCATTCCGCTTATAATGAATACTTTATGACGGCATATTTCCCCTGCGGTCAGAAGCGCCTCGTTTTTGGCTAATCGCCGTAAGGTAGCCACACTACCGATATGGCGGATAGTTTCAGCAGGCAGATCGGTTTGGGCAGCCAGATAGTTTTCGAATTCGATATGCATTGTGCCATATATAATTGGATCCCGCAAAGATATCCCCGCAGGCCCAATTACGGATATGTCTTCAACTAAAACTCACACCATCGCAGATCGCCTGCGCGAAGGAGAGCGTCGGCTTGCCCCTTTATTTGTACAAGTAGTTAAATATCAGAACCTGCCTTCCCGGACCGGGCAATTGATTTTTAGTCGGGCGGAAGTTTTTTTTAAATAAATCAGGCCGCGGTTGTGGTTTTGCTACGGTTACCTTCTTACCTTAGGCGCCACAGAGGCCGGAATTTCCGGTAGTACTACCCCGACATAGTCAATTCAATGCGTAAAACAGCACTGATTACCGGGCCCACATCGGGCATCGGCCGCTTTACTGCCCTCGAACTTGCGCGCAGGGGGTACGATTTGATACTCGTAGCCCGCAATGAGGCAAAAGCCCGCCAGCTGCAACTGGAAATAGGGGATGCGGTGAGCACCGGCTTTATTCAATGCGACCTTTCCAGTATTGGCTCCGTCAAGCAGGCGGTGGAGGAAATCACCACCAATTACCACCGGATTGATCTGCTCGTCAACAATGCAGGGCTTATCGTGCAGCACCGGCAGACGACCGCCGATGGCATCGAGCTTACTTTCGCAACCAACCACCTGGGGCCATTTATACTGACGACGGGGCTGGTCGATCTGCTCAAAGCGGCTGAGTCCGCGCGGATTGTAAACCTGGCGTCAGCAGCGCATTTCTTTGCATTCAGGTACCGGACGGCCAAGCTGGCTAACCCGCAGCATTACCACGATCTGTTGATTTACAGCCGCTCCAAACTGGCCAATATTCTCTTTTCCAATGAGCTTTCGGAGCGACTGGCGCCATTTGGCATTACTTCCAATGCGGTACATCCGGGTACGGTATCGAGTAGTTTCGGCGGCAACGGCAATGGGGCCACTTCCTGGTTCATGAAATACTTCAGACCTTTTTTCCGCACGCCCGAACAAGCAGCCGCAGGCATTATCCACGTGGCTACCGCACCCGAGCTGAATGATGTCACAGGTCGTTATTTTGCCAATTCCAAACCGGCGAGGTCGTCGGCAAAGGCTAAAAGCAGGGTGCTGGCGAGGGAGTTATGGGCGTTTTCCGAAGTGCTGGCGGATGCTGTTTTGATTTAAAATCTATTAAATCCATAGACTTTAAATACTTTTTTACTCAAATGTTTGGAAATTGAATAGCCGCTGCATTAACTTTGCATGCAGTTTAATCAATCAATCGAGCTGAGAACCACCCGAAGCTGTGTCCAGTTGCTAACGACATCGCATATGCGTTCGATTCAAATTTCACATATCGCCCCTTTATCCGGCCGTCCCGCCGCCGTTCTGTCTGCTGCCAACTGGGCAGAGTGTTGTTGTTGCTAGTGAAGTCCTTGTACGCCGGATGTTTCCGGTAAGCTCCCTCTTTTTCTCTTTACCAACACGTCGCCCGTCACCGGTGCGACCAATACTTTCTATGCAACATGAAATTCACTGACAGCCATATCTATTACGAAATCCTCATTCTTTTTGCGGTTATCAGCATTGCGGAAGCAATTACAGGCCTTTATAAAAGCGAGAAATGGTCTAAAAATGAGTGGTATATCAACTTTGCCGGCCTTTTCCTGTCCAGTATCATCACGCGGCCACTCAGCTTCCTGCTTTCGGCCTACGTGCTCAATTATTTCTTTGCGGATTACTATAATGTCTTCGAAAACGTGCCGCTATGGGCTGCGGTGCTGATTACCGCATTGCTGGAAGACTTCACACAATACTGGTGGCATCGTGCCGCGCATACCTACACGTGGCTTTGGAAGGGCCACCGTGTGCATCATAGTGCGCCGGAGATGAGCGTGTTCCTTACGGGCCGCAATTCCTGGGTGTACCTGCTGCTATTCCCGCCGCGCATTGTTTCCACGGTACTGATCTTCCTCGGTTTCGGACAGGCGTTCCTGATCGGCTACTTTTTCAAGGCACTGATCGGCATTTCTGCGCATTCCAGCGTGCGCTGGGACAAGCCGCTCTACGCGATCAAATGGCTGCATCCGCTGATGTGGGTACTCGAACGCACCATTTCCACTCCTGCGACGCACCATGCACACCACGCCGCTACCGACGCCGACGGCATTGGCGTTATCAACGGCAACTATGGTAACATGTTCTTTATCTGGGACATGTTGTTCGGTACCGCGAAAATCACCCGCGAATTCTCGGAACACATTGGTCTCGAAGACTACCAGGAAGAACCTTGGTACGTGCAGCTTGGGTATCCGCTGTTTAAGTCCAGGGACGAGCGGAGCGAGCTTTCGAAGTGAATTTTAAATGGCTGAATGACCCGGTTATTCAGCCAAAATTGAACACCCCCATGGTAAAGACTCTACTCACCGCCTTGCTCCTAACGTCATTTCTCGCCCGTGCGCAGGTCGCAACTTTTGATGTTATCATGGCCGGGCATACGATCGGATCGGTGAAGGTGCTGGAACTGAACGGTACGGAACGCCTGCGGAAGCGGATCGAGGCGGAGTTCAGCGTTCCCTTCTATTCGGGGAGTTTCGTTTCCGAAAACCAGTTTTCCGATGGCACCCTGCACAGTTCGCTCACCGAGCAAACCGTAAATGGCAAACGACGCGAACAGACGATCACGACACGGGTGGCCTCACAGCATTACCGGTTCGATTTATCTGAGAAAGCCGACCGAAACCGTAAATGGGAGGTTACAGCGCCCATCGCGCACACCATCACCGGGCTGTATTACCAGGAGCCGGCGCAAGTGCCGGCGGTCTATTCCGAGAAGTACGGAGCCATGTGCAAGATCCGGAAGCTAGGAAATGGCCAATACAGTGTGGAATTACCCAATGGCAAGGAGAGTGTTTACAGTTATGAGCACGGGAGTTGCGTGCGGGTAGTGACCGAGCTGGCAGGCGTGAAACTGAGTATTGTCAGAAAGCAACGACCACTTTGAGCGGCAAGCTGCCGTGGCTATGACTTCGTATATATATCACCGTTCGAGTGTTGCAAAGGTTGTTATTCGTATACAGAAAGACTGAATCTAACCGCGTGGTGGTATGGTACCGGATTTCCTTACACCCGGGTTGCGAAATTTACCCCGGAGCGGGTTAATTTTTTATTTTTGTATATTAAATCTATAATTATACTAGGCTATTATATTCCAATGAAAAAATTATCCATTGTGATCATCTTCTTGCTGGCATCTGTGCTGGTTGTGCAGGCGCAGCAACCTGCACCCAAAAATATTGTCAAACCCGATCCGCAGGCATTGGCGCAGATCAAAGCCGGAAAAGCTTATCTCGTGGATGTACGCACGCCGGAGGAATTTGACGGCGGACATTTGCAGTATTCCAAAAACATCAACTTCAACAGTCCGGACTTTAAGGCGGAGGTTGCCAAGCTAGACAAAAGCAAACCTGTTTACCTCTATTGCCGCTCGGGTAACCGCAGCGGAAAGGCTGCTGACACGCTCAAAGCATTGGGTTTTCACTCGTATTACAACATTGGCGGTTTCGAGCAGCTGAAAACCGACGGCTTTCCGGCTGAACAATTGCAAACCAGCGTATCCAGGAAATAACGCACACATGGTTTTGCTCGAAAGTATGATGAAACGGGCCCGGTGATTCTTTTTGCTTCGCCTGTGTGAAATTTCCCAGCTGTTATGACGCTCATGGGTGTACGATTTTGTGCACCCAAAGAGAAATAATAACTTTGGGGCACATCATCGACAAATCGGCCGGCCATTTATGTTTACAATTAAGAACCTGCTTTCAAAATTCAGAGGATCCAATGCGGATCAACAGGCTGAGCCTGAATATTATTTATCTATTTGCTGCATTGTAAAAGACGAAAATGACTACCTGGCCGAATGGCTGGATTACCACCGGAAAATCGGTGCGGAACATTTTTATATTTATGATAACGGGAGCAGAAAACCTGTCAAAGAGGTAATTAATGCGCTGGGTTATGGTGAGTTGGTGACGGTTACGAACATTCCCGGGCAGAATATGCACGTGAAAGCCTATCAGCATTGTCTTGATACCTTCGGTTATAGATCGAGGTGGATTGGGTTCATCGACATGGATGAGTTCATCGTACCTAAAAACGAAAGTGCCAGCCTGTCGCAACTGCTTGAAAAATACGAGGATTACGGCGGATTAGGCGTTTCGTGGCTGATATTTGGCTCCAATAGCCATATTGATAAACCTGCCGGGAGTCAATTGGAGAATTTCACCAGGCGATCGGAAGCCTCGTTTCCGCCGAACAGGCATATTAAAAGTATTGTCCAGCCGCGGCATGTCCAATCCGCTTACAAATCGCATTGTTTTAAATTCAAGCGGGGGTTCTCCTGTGTGAACGAGCATTTTGAGCCCATCGAAGAGGCGCTGGCCGACGTAAGCGTAGACACGATCCAGCTCAATCATTACTACTGCCGGTCGTTGCAGGAATACCGTCAGAAAGTAGAACGAGGGATCAGTGACACAAAGCGTAAACGAAAGCTGGAAGAATTTCATAACCACGACAACGAATCGAATGTGGTAGAAGACACGACGATCTTAGAAGTTCTGGAAAAACTGAAAAAAGCTCAGAATAGCGGGTCGGGTGTAAACAAATAACCCCGGGAACGTTATCCCGGGGTCGTACTTATCCAATAACCGGAGTCCTATTCACTCGACGGTGTTCCGCTCGTTTGTGTTGCCTGGTTGCGGTAATTCCCGGTCACGCCTGTGTGGTTTTTTGTGTTTCGTTTAGACGATCCGCTTCCTTCTTTTATTTCCCTATCCGGTTCAGTGAGATTCTTGCGGCGTATCGCAATGGCCTCTTTGGAAAACAGCATCGAATTAGCGTCTTCACGATCGGAATACTTGCCCACGTCATTGGCATTCTCATGCGTGGCGCCTCCCGGGCGGTTACTACCGTCGTTTTCACTGCTTTTTTGGGCCACCTGGTCGGTAGGATTGGGTTTGTTCGACTTCCCGCCCTGGTCAGTACTTTTTTTCTCGCCTTCGGGCGCAGGTGTTTTTAAGCCCTGTCCTGACGCTTTTGTCGATTTGGCTTTGTCGGTGGAGCTGGTCGTACTTTGTGCATACGACACCGTAGTTGCGCAGAACAATGCCATTAACGCGGTTATCATCACTTTTTTCATAATAAATTATGCGTTGATTGTTGATTTCGTATGGCTGATACAGCCAAAACTATGCCAGCAATCGGGGGAATCCGCGTGCCGGATCAGGGCGTTTTGTCGATAAATTTCACTTTCGATTTTGTATCGGTCCGCAGCACGCTTTGCTGGCGGAAACGGCGCAGGTAGCGTTGTGCAATGCTGTCGAGCGCGGCGCTTCTTTCTTTGGTTTTCTTGCCAAAAAAAGTGACCACCTTGGTCGGTTCCGTAATAGTCTGTTTAGTGTCGGTATCCTTCCAGCGTCCGTTGGCGTCCCATTCGGTGTAGCCTTCGGGGAAATAATTGCTGATGACGCTGTCGCTGAAATTTTTCCATTGCTGTTCGCTCACGGCCCCGCCTCCCGGAATATCCCTGCCGAAATAAAGGTCGCTTCGCTGGTAGCCGGCGCAGGAGGCAAGGCCCAGGCAACCGACCATCGCCCATTGTTGAAGTCGCTTCAAGTTTGTCATCGTTTAGGTTAATGCAGTGGTTTTCAGGAAGCAATTTAACTTACCCTCAGACTTACTACAAGTTACTACCGACAAAAGGGCCGTCGAAATAAAGCGACGGCCCGTAGCATTTCACTGATCGCGGTCGTTTTTAATTCTTAACTTTACAATTCTCCCATCAGTGCATCCGTTCGAGTTGTCATCTTAAATCAAATGGTTATGCAGAAAATAGTCCCGCATTTATGGTTTGATAAGGAAGCTGCGGAAGCGGCAGAGTTTTACGCATCGGTATTTCCGGAATCACGGGTTACCAGCATTACGCGGATGGAAGATACGCCGTCCGGCGATTGCGATATGGTCTTATTCGAGCTCTGGGGCCAGAAGTTCATGGCCATCAGCGCCGGCCCGATTTTCAAGCCCAATCCTTCCATTTCTTTCATGGTTAATTTCGATCCGCTGCTGTTTGGCGGCTCGCAGGAGTCGGCGCGCGCGAAAATTGACGAGGTCTGGAACAAGCTGATCAACGGCGGAAGCGCATTGATGCCGATCGACGAATATCCATTCAGCAAACGGTATGGCTGGGTGCAGGATAAATACGGTGTTTCGTGGCAGCTGATCCTTACTAATCCGGAAGGAGAACCCAGACCGCCCATTATCAACTCTTTGATGTTTGTCGGGGACCGGTGCGGCAAAGCGGAGGAGGCCATCAATTTCTATTGCTCTGTCTTCAAAAATGCCAAACTGGGTTCGTTACACCGCTATCCCGAAGGTATGACGCCGGATAAGCCCGGTACTGTCATGTTTGCGGATTTCAAACTGGAAGACTCCTGGTTTACGGCTATGGATAGCGCGCATGAGCACAAATTCAATTTTGATGAGGGTGTGTCGATCGTCGTCAACTGCGAAGACCAGCAGGAGCTCGATTATTTCAGCCAAAAACTATCCGCAGTGCCGGAGGCGGAGCAATGCGGCTGGATCAAAGATAAGTTCGGGGTATCGTGGCAAATATCTCCGATCATCGTGGAAGAAATGATGGTTAACGGCACCCAGGAGCAGGTCAACAGGATCACCCAGGCATTATTGCCCATGAAGAGGCTGGAAATAGCGCCTCTGGTGAAGGCATTTGAAGGAAAATAAGGTATTTGATAGGCCGACGGCGCGTTTTTGTCACGCTGAGCAGACCGTGCCGCCCGCTCAGCGTGATAACCCAATTGCCGCTTAGCTTCCCGCAGGAACGATAAACTCGAACGATGGTCCGATCGTGTAACCGGGTTTGCCGGGGAAAGGCGTTGCACACAGTTTTTGGGCGGTTAGTTTGAGGTCATACATCACGCCCACCGTGTTGTCGAGGTTTTCAGGTTGACCGTTGAAGGTCGCGTGAAGCCCTGAAAGCAGCGAATAATAGCTGGTATTGAACTCGTTCATCCGGTTCAACTCTTCACCGCCGGCCGGAAGCATGCTGGTTTTAGTGTTGGGAAACAATGGAAAGACATCTTCCGGGGTATACGGAATGTCGGGCCCCGAGAAGGAATAGCCGTTTGGTGCGGCATCGTTTTTCACTAATCTCTTGCCTTTATACAATTCTTCAAAACGGTAGTAATGCGCGAGCTCATCTTCCTGGTCGAGCGGGGAGGTGGAAGTTCCTTCGCCTTGCTCGACGATGATGTTGATCGCGTCGATCGCGTTTTGTTTGGTATAAATAGGAAAAAGCTCGTCGGCAGCGAAGAACGATGACGTGACTTGCTTGCTTTTGTCGCCCGGCAGGTCATGGGGGGCCAGTTCACCTATTTTCTTTTGAATGGCCTGATAAAACTGGCCTATCGTGCTGAATGTGGGCAATGCTGCCAGGCTCACCGATTTGAATACCAAAGGATTCTCCGGCTCTTCAATCTCCATAAATACATTTTTGACGACATCCGTCGAGTATTTTTCCAGCCCGACGATCAGCCCGTTGCCAATGCCCATCGGCAATGGGCCGGGGTATTCCGGTACGAAATGGCTGTTATTGATCGCCGGCTTCCCGCCCAGGGCATTCAGAATGTTGGCCGCGATGGTCATATGCAGCATTTCTTCGATCACGATCGAATGGATGATCTGCCGCTGCACCAGATTGGTGCCGGGTTTCAGCGAAAACATCGCCGTCAGGTAGGGTGGGATCGTCGAATGTTCCAGTTCGACGGCTTTTTGAAGCAGCGGATAAAGCTCTTCCAGGGCATTGGCGGTCAATGCCTTTTCAATATATTTTGAATCTATTTGTAGCATGGTGAATTAATTTAAAACCGTAAATCACAGATTTTCAAACAAATCGTCGCTGGCCGAAAAGCCCGGGAATGAGCCGTTTTTCGCCTTCACAGCCTCGCGGTACCTGGTTTGTCTGTCGGTCAGCGGCGTGCCGGGTGCAACCGGATTGACAGCCTTGGTCTCTCTCGCCTCGGCGCGCACTACGGGTTTCGGGGCGACCTGCGGATTATTAAGCCAGTTCAGAATGGTATTTCGCTTGGCAGTCGACAAATCGCGCGTGACAGGCATGTGCATGGTGTCGTTCATGCCGCGCGAGAATGCGAAAATCAAGATGTTCTTTTTCTCTGCCAGCGCCAGCGGGTCGGCCAGGTTCACCACATATTTGCTCATGATCGGATATAGGTTGCTGTACTGGATCATCATCTCCGAAATGTCGTCCCAAACCGGGTTCGCTATTTCCTCAAAATAGTCGCGCAGGTGCACCACCACTTGTTCCGGACCAAATGCCGGATCGGTATTTGCGGTCTGGTAGTCAATGGAGTAGATCTGCCCGTCGATGTAAACCCGCGGGCTGTAAATGGCATTGCCGGTCAGCCGAATTTGCGCTTTGCCTTGGGGGTTGCTCGAAACCTGGCCATTGAATGACAGTCCATCCACGGGGAAGTTGTTCCCGTAAAGTTCGGAGATGGGGTTTTGCGGGCCGACGGGCGTATCGGGGGTAGGGGGTTGGAGGGTGGCGGTGATGCCGGTGTTCGCAAGCGGTTTCCCCCATTGGTAGGTGTAAAAATCGACGTCGACCGATTGGCCGTAGTCCAGGCGCAGTATGAAATTGTCGGCCCTGGCCACCAGGCCGTCGATTGCCTCGCGCGCGATGATCGCATATTGTCCCGGCAGACTTGTCGACGGCGTGACAAGTATCAGCTGGTTGTTATCCAATGCGGATATGGTGGCGTCCGGCAGATCGTTAAATGAAACGATCCCGCCTGTCTGGTTCAGCCAGTTCGGGTCGGACTGGTAATCCAGCGCCCCGATTTCAGTAAAATCATTTGGACTGATATAAAAAGTCGGAGTCTGGCGGCTCGCCACACCAGTTTGCGGTACCTTGCTCACAGCCAGGCGCAAATCCTGCTTGTAGCTGATCGTCCCGATAGAATCGGCCACGGGGAAACTCGACCCAAAATCGACGCTCACGCGTTTGGAGTCAGGCTCAACCAGGAAATTGGAAGTACTGAAATAGGTACCGCGGGCGCTCGGGGTGTAATTGATGCCGTACAACCTGCGCGCTGGCGCAAAAGTGAGCGGTTCCCCTTCAAAATACGGGCCAATGGAGCCGATGATCCTGCCCAATGAAAAACGGCCGTCATTATGGTTGTAATAATAGCCGAACGGGTTCATATTAATGGCCAGTGTGTTGCTTTGCGTGGTCGCACGCAAGGTTTTCAGGAACGCAGACTGTTCGGCCACTTTGCCCCATTCCACGTTCGTAATGACCGACGTCCAGGTGGCGCCCAGTGGTTGGCCATTGCTTTTCCCACCGTCAGTCTGCCGCATCTGAATGTCCCTGAACGAGGTGGTGTTGATGTCGCCTTTGAAAAGCAGGTCGCCTTTGGCATCGCAGATTCGCAACTGGACGCACCATATTGCGGAATACATCTGAGCGTCGGGGTCCAAATCGACCATTTTGCCGGTGGGGCGACCTTCGGCACCCACTACGGCCTGACCGATGATAATGTCTTCGGATTGAGAAGTCTGCGTGCTGCCGTCCGGCAGGAATAATTGTCTAACCGAACAATTCTGGAAATCGAAAACCGCGCCTCCCTCGGGATTCCACCAGCCGTTGGTGGCACCCTGTCCCGGTTCTTGAAAGTTCGGTTGGAAAGTGGCGTTATTGTAGTGGGCCGTGTCGTTGTTGACCGTACTGACATCGGATAGGAAATCGCCCGTAAAGACGAGCCTTGGAGCATGAAGGTAAGACATGATGCTTTAAGTTATTGTGAGGATAATATTCTTTAAGCGGCTGTATTCCAAATGATAAAATGTTGCAGCCATGCTCCATTGTACTTCTTGTAAATCCAAAGCATTCTGCCGATTTCGGAGGCTTTTTCGCCTGTTTTTTTATCGGTAGTAGTCTGGTGGTAAACCGCCCATTCATAAGCGAGGTCTTCCCTGATCTCGATATCCTCTGATTCGTAAGAGATCTCAATGTAAAATGCATCGAACCAGGATCGCAGAAAGTCCACACCGCCTGCCTTGGTGTTTATGACGGGCGAACCGGGGGCGATCACCGTGATATCATCGGCGAGGATAGCGGTCATCATATCCAGGTTGCCGGTGTTTTCCGCTTCCTGGACGATGAGGCGCAGTTTTTCAATTTGTTGTCGGTCGTTTGTTATGTTCATGGAGATAAAGGTTGTTTGAAGGACGAAGTAACCTCTGTTCTATTTTTTACTTACTAATTCGATGCATTTGTAGAATTAGTTATTTAACGGTCGTGCGCGCATCACCAGGTCCGCAAGTACGCTGTCCGTTTTGGCACGCCAGTCGTTCGAAAGCGGACATTTCTTATTATCATGAATTTGTGAAACAAAGGCTGGATGCCTCAGGTAGAGGGTTTCTCAAAAGCTGGCATGCCATTAGTGATGCGCGAAGCAAACATAAACGTGCAGGTCGGTCATGATCAAAAATTATTTAACCATCGCATTCAGAAGCTTTTTGAATGGCAAGGGCTATTCTTTCATTAATGTAACCGGCCTCGCCGTCGGGATGGCCTGCGCAATACTGATCTATCTGGTGATCAGGCACGAGACGAGCTACGACTTGTCGCAAGCAAATCTAGACCGGATTTACCGGGTCGAAACGGAGAATATTAAAGAGAATCACACATATCCGGGAACCTACACCGGCATGGCCAACGCGCTGCGAACCGACCTGCCCGAAGCAGAGACCATCGTACCGCTCATGCAGGTAGGCGGCCGTACCATGACGGCGGCAGGCAGTTCGGAAAAGAAGTTCAGAGAGTCGTTCGTATTTGCGGATAATGCCCTTTTTCGGACGCTGGATTACACCTGGGTTGCCGGCGATCCCGGCCGGGCATTGGCACAGCCGAATGCGATCGTACTCACGCGCGCTTACGCGACCAAATATTTCGGAAACGTGGATGTGCTCGGCAAGTTGATCCGGCTGGATAGTAAACACGACCTGACGGTAACTGGCGTCGTGGAAGATTATCCGGTCACAACCAGCTTCCCGTTCAATATGCTCGTTTCCTTTCCAACAGTTAAGCAAGTCGATCCCGGTTTTGATGAAAATAGGTGGAACGGCTGGAATGACAATTTTCAGGTATTTGTATTACTGAAAAAGGGCATCGACACGACGCAACTGACGGGCCGTTTCGAAGCCGTGGTACTGAAATATATGGGTAAAGAGGCGCTTTCCGACAAGCGTTTTAAACTCAATCATTTGTCGGAAGTTCACTATGCGGGTAATCTTGGCGGCAGGAGCGCTAATGCAGGACTGCTGAAAACGCTCGCCGCGATCGGAGCGCTGGTCCTGCTGATTGCCTGTTTCAATTTCATCAACCTTAGCACGGCCCGGGCATTCAAGCGGGCAAAGGAAGTGGGGATACGCAAGGCAGTGGGCAGCAGCCGGAAATCGCTGATATACCAGTTCATTACCGAGGCGGGGCTTATTACCGTTTTTGCGGGAGTTCTTGCCCTGATACTTAGTGTACTGGTGCTGCCCATTCTTTCCGCGGCACTTGCCATACCGCTAACGGTCCAGGACCTGTTCGTACCTCAAACCGCGCTTTTTTCAGGCATTCTCGTACTATTGACCACCTTAATGGCTGGTGTTTACCCGGCCTTGCGGTTGTCGGGCATGGCGCCGATCTGGGCGTTGAAAAACAATGCCACTTCGAGCTCCGGCCAGGGGTTTTCTATGCGGGAAGGACTGGTGGTGGTGCAATTTACCGTTTCGCTCGTGCTGATAAGCTGCGCGATGCTGATCGACCGGCAACTGGATTTCTTCCGCAATGCCGACCTCGGCTTCAATAAATCGGCCATCATCACCGTGGGACTGCCGGATAACAGGCCCGACAAGCTGCAAACGCTCCGCAGCATGCTGTCCCAATCAGCGCAGATAAAGGATGTAAGTTTTTCGTTCAACAGCGCATCTGCGGAAAGCAATTGGATGCAGGGGATGGAATACCGGCAAGGGCCTAAAACAGTGCAGGTCAAAACGCAGATGAAAATGGGCGATTCGCACTACCTCGATACCTACGGCATCCAACTGCTGGCAGGGGAGGCGTTGAAGGACAGCGATACTACCAATTTCAAGATTATTGTCAATGAGGTATTTCTGGGCCGGATAGGCATTTCCAATCCCGCCGCCGCCATCGGACAGAGAGTCTATTACGGCGACGGGAATGAATTTGCAACAATCGCCGGCGTAGCCCGCAACTTCCACGTCAATTCGCTGCATCAGAAGATCGACCCGACCATCATTCAGGTCGTTCCCAATAACTTCTATCAGGCGGGTATCAAGCTGCAAAGCGAAAATGCGACCGCTGCTGGCATTCAATCCGTGCTGGTCACCATTGAAAAAGCCTGGACAGAAGCATTCCCCGACCAGGTATTTGAATACAGCTTCCTCGATGAGACCCTCGGAAAAGCCTATCAATCGGAAACCCGTACTGCCAGATTGATCGAAGTCGCGACCATCTTGGCGTTACTGATAGCCAGCATGGGACTTTTCGGCCTCGCTACATTCACCGCCGAGCAACGCACCAAGGAAATAGGTGTAAGAAAAGTACTTGGTGCGTCTGTCGGCAGCGTCGTGGTATTACTTTCGAGAGACTTCCTCAAACCCGTCGTTGTGGCGATCATCCTGGCTTCGCCCATTGCCTGGTATCTGATGAATCTTTGGTTGCAGAATTTCGAGTTTAAAATTTCGATATCCTGGTGGCTTTTCCTTGCATCAGGGCTGATGATGACGGCCATCGCCCTGATGACCGTGAGCTTCCAGAGCGTGCGTGCGGCGATGCTGGATCCGGTGCGGAGTTTGCGGAGTGAATGATCATTGGTCAATCCAGGCAGTGACCACAGCTATTCCATATATGCGGCTACCCATTTTGCCTTGATATCGGCGCGGGCTTTGATGAACTCCAGGTCGGTACCTTGCGCGATGGCGTCGAGCGGGAACCGGAGCGGCCGCTGGCCAGCCGGCATTTCGATCAGTCTGAGTATGCCGTCGGCGATGGTTTGCGGGTTCATTTCAAAGGCAGCCATTTTTCCGAAAAGGCCCTGGCCAAGCGCATTGAACTGTTCCGAGGCCAGCGGATCGTATTGCTGAGCGATTTCAGGTTTATTCCCGTGAATGCCTGCTTTCGCGCCCGTATTCATTTCGGTCGGGTACACCCCGGGCTGGATCGACACATTGTCGATCCCGAATTGCTTCAACTCGTCCTGCAAGCCCTCGGTAATGCTTTCCACGCCGAATTTCGAAGCCAGGTAAGGCACCATAAACGGCAGCGTATGGCCGCTGGCACCGGAGGTAATGTTGATAATCAGTCCGCTCCGCGCCTCGCGCATGGAAGGTAACACGGCCTGGTAGGTCCGCACGACACCATAGAAATTGATTTCGAACATTTCGCGGATTCGGTCGACACTGTACGATTCGAATACCCCGAAACCGCTCATTGCGGCGTTATTGACGAGCACGTCGATTTTGCCATGCCGGGCCAGAACTTGCCCGAACGCCGCGTTGACGGAAGCGTCGTCGGTCAGGTCTATTTCCACTACCTCTATATTGGGGATGGCACTCAGCTCTTCTGCCACAGCGCGGTTTTTGTCGCTGGTGTTCCGCATGCCCGCTATGACGGTAAGGCCTGCATTAGCCAATGTGATTGCGGTAAGTTTACCAAAACCGGTACTGGTTCCGGTAATAAAAACTGTCTTGTTCATCGTCGTAAATTTTAAAGTTGACGATGCAAAGTTGCAACCCCGGCAGGCCGGTTTCCATTGACATTTGATTGAAAAAATAACAAGCAAATGTCAATGGAAATAGTCAAAACGCCTATTTGCCCGTGTTATTACGCCTGATCCGCGTGAGCGTCTCGGGGGTAATGCCGATGTAGGAGGCGATCATATGCTGCGGTATTCGGTTGGCGATTTGGGGATATTGATCCAGAAACTTCTGGTATTTCTCTTCGGCCGACAGGCTGATGCCCGCGTGAATGCGGTCCTGCGATACAATGAAGCTTTTATGCAAAATCGCATTGACCAGATCGTTCAGTTGCGGGATCGTGCGGCAAAGCAGGTCGAAATTTTCCTTGGTGATTAAAACCAAGTCAGTGTCTTCGATGGCCTCGATGTTGAACCTGGAAGGCTTCCCGGTCATCAGGCTCTCCCGGTCGCCCGACCAGTAGTTTTCCGGAGCAAAATTCAGGATATGTTCATTGCCTTTGTGATCAATAGAATAGGTTCTCAGAAAGCCGTCGCCGACAAAAGCATTGTATTTCCATACATCGCCCTCCTGCAACAGCAGTTGCCGCTTGCGGATTTTCTTTGGAATACACACCTGAGCAATCTGCGCTGTTTCTTCGGCAGAGAGCGTGATTTTGTCGGTGAGGTATCGGATGAATTTGTCAATGACCGGACTCGGGTTCATGTGCTGTTTTGTAAATAGGACTAACTGGTATGCATATAAAAAATAATGACGGATTGAAGGTTCATTCCGCTATTACAAACTACAATGAAATTATTATGAGTGCATTCCGACCCGGTCAGTCGGGTGCATTCCGGGTACATCATTTATATCGACGACCTTTGCAATCTGGATGAATACCGCGGGAAAGGCCTGGCTACACGGTTACTGGACCACGTACGCGAAATTGCCCGGCTGAACGACCAGGATGCGCTCGTGCTCGACACGGATTTTACCAATAACACCGCCCAGAAAGTGTATTTCAAAAGCGGTTTCAAACTGGCCGCACTGCATTTGGCCAGCGCGTTGAAATAGCTGCGGGCTACTCCGCGATCCTGATATTTTTCATCTTCACGGGCAGCCACACCTGCATCGGTCCGCGGCCGCGGTTGGCCCAGGTGTAATACGGGATCGCAGTCACAGTCTGCGGTTCCGGCTTCACATTCAGGCCGTCGGGTGTGGCTTTTACCACTTGCAGGTTCGCCTGGATGGAGATGACCGATTCGTTCAGGATCTGGCTTTTTTGGGTATTGAATGAAGGGTTTTCGGGTACCAGCAGGTTCCATACTTCGCCTGCATTGTCGGCGCCTTCGACGCAATACACAATAGGCCCGCGTTGGAGCGCAACGCGATCGGCATCCGCTTTCACCTCCTTGCGCGCCCTGATTTGCCGTACTTCCATGGGCAGTTTGACTTCTACTTCATCGCCATTCTTCCAGGTACGGTCGATGACCGCATAACCCTTATCCGTTTGGTAAGTAACAGGCATGCCATTCAGCAGTATTTCGATCTTCGCATGACCCGCACCTGTAAAATTGTACAATCCTCCGGGAACAGCCGTTTCAGCCGCCCATCCCGGAATGCGGATGTTCAATGCATATTTGACCTTGTGCGCGGGCGACACCTTGATCTTAACATTGCCGTCCCAGGGATAATTGGTGTCCATTTTCAGCGGAACAGCGGTTTTACCCATTTGAAAATTAGTGTTGCTCCCTACGAAAAGGTTCACCCAGATCTTCCCCTCCGATTTACCATAAATGTAATCTCCCACCGAAGCCACCAGCCTCGCGATGTTGGAAGGGCAGCACGCCGTACCGAACCACGCGCTGCGGGCATTGTTGCCCACCGAAGAAAGCGGGTTTCCGTAAAAGAAAGTATCTCCGCCAAGGCTCAGGCCGTCTAACGCGCCGTTGTACAGGCTGCGTTCGAGGACGTCGATGTATTTGGCGTCGCCGGTGAGCGCGTTCATGCGCTGGTTCCAGAATACCATTCCCACCGACGCGCAGGTTTCGCTGTACGCGGCGCCGTTGGGCAGGTCGTAGTCGTCGGTGAAGCCCTCATTATGGCCGGAGGAGCCGATTCCGCCCGTCAGGTACATATTGCGGTAAACGACGTCTTCCCATACGGCGGTCATGGCATTCATGTAGCCCGGATCCTGCGTGACCGACGCCACATCAGCCGCGCCTGTGTACTGGTACATGGCGCGTACGGCGTGGCCGGTGATCTCTTTCTGCTGCTTCACGGGCACATCGTCCTGGCAGTACTTCGGGTCTTTCCATTGGTCCCAGATCACGCCTTTTCCATAGCCATGGCCGCGCTGGTCGAGGAACCAGTCGGCCAGTTTCAGGTAGCGGTCCTCTTTTGTTAAATGATACAACTTCATCAATGCCAGCTCGATTTCCTGGTGGCCTGAAACCCATGGACGGTTTGCGACGCGGAATGTGGCATCGATATGGTCGGCGAGGCGGATGGCGACGTCGAGCAGTTTACGTTTGCCGGTGGTGTTGTAATAGGCCACTGCCGCTTCCATCAAATGCCCCGCACAGTAATCTTCATGCTTTTCCATGTCGGTCCAGCGTTGTTTGAGGTCAGTCAGTGTGTAGTAGGTGTTCAAGTAGCCGTCCGGAAGCTGCGCCGCTGCGATCTTGTCGATCCATTCGTCGGCTTTTCGTTCCAATGCGGCGTCGGGACGATTTTTCAACGAATAGGCCATAGCTTCGATGGCCTTGTACACGTCGCTGTCGTCGTAATAAATCCCTTCGTGCTTTTCGCCCTGCTTGCGGGCCACCTTTTCAAAATTCCGGATGCGGCCCGATTTTTCTTCGGTTTGAATGATACAGGCATTCAATGTCGCTGTCGCTACTTTTTCCTGTTTAGGTTTCCAGAACTGGTCGGTAATGTTTACCTCCGAGAACCGCACAGGCTGGATACGCTGCTGGGCTTGCGCAGGGATCGTCAGCATGCACCATACAAGCGCTGCGCCGACATATATTTTAGGGATTAACTGCATTTTAATATTCGTTTTAATCAAAAGAAACTACTTTTTACGGATAACCGGAAACTGTGAAATCCGGAGATTGGTGCAACCATATGGGATCAGCACGATGTCTTCCTCCTTGTCCTCGGTTTCGAGCTGGTAGGTGACGCTGTACGGAATCGGGCCGGCCATTTCGTTGTACAATCCCCACGACGGAATGCGGCGTGCTTTGGTCCTGATCTGCAACGGGGCATTCTCGGGATTCCACGGATAATTTGAAACCGGTTTCGCTGCTTCCCATTTGTATTGCTCTTCCAGCTTGTTGTCCGGTGTTAGTATTAATCCATAATTCCAGGGCGTAGTTGGACGCACTTCGGTGTAGGACGAGCCGTAATCGATAGGATCCTTATCGTTTTTCACCAGTTTGGAGGTTTCTCTCACTTTCAATGCATAGGTTAGCGGCCCGCGCTCGACGGAAATCGAGTTTTCAACCCAGGTATTTTTGAAAATATGCATGGGCAAAGTCAGTTCCACCACATCGCCTTTTTCCCACTCGCGTGTCAGTTTCACGACCTGGTTGCCGTCCGGTTCGAGCCAGAGCTTACCATTCACTTTGACAGCACCCTTTTTACACCAGGCCGGAATCCGCAAATGGAAAGGGAATACCGCTTTGGCAGAAGGATTTAGCGTGAATTTAATGGTTTCCTCAAAAGGGTAGGAAGTCTCTTCCTTCACCGCCACATTTACACCTTCCGCAAGCTTAATAGTCGCCTCGCTGGCCGAATAGGCCAGAGCTGCAATGCCCTTGTCGGCGGTGGCATACCAGAGGTTTTGGACAAATTTCGGCCATCCCTGGTGCATGTTGGAAGTACAGCACGGATAACCCGTGAGCAGGCCCATGCACACATCGGTACCACCGTGGTTCACGTCAAAATTACGGTGGTGCCGGGTCATCATCACCTGGTTGGCCTGCTGGAAATACTGGCGGGTCATGAAATCGTCGGAATGCTGCGTCGGTAATGCATTGAATGCCACTTTTTCGAGCATATCGGCATAGCCTACGTCGCCGGTGATTTCGAGGATGCTTTCGAGGGAGAACATCATTTCTACGGCGGAGCAAAGTTCGGAACCTTGCGTCGGATCGTTTCCGTGCAATGCTTCGTCACCGCCGTACAGCCCATGGGCCATGCCGTTGAACTTGCGGAGGTCGGCGAAACCTTTCTGGGTGGCGTCGAGGTATTTTTGTTCCGGGTGATGCTGGAAATAGATCAGCGGTGCTTTGATCCCCTGCGCGAGGTTTACACAGTGAATGCTGCCGCGCGTGGAAAGCAAGTCGGTATTCAGGAATGCATTCGTGTAATCGAAAGTTTGCAGGTGGATGAGATTGCCGAGATCGAGCAGGAACTTGTCGCCGGTGATGTTGTAGAGCCAGTACACCACAGCCAGATTATCAGCACCGCGGTACCTTGCCCAGAATGTCCAGTTATCGAGCGGCTTAGAGGGCAGTTCTTTAAGCTGGTATTTGAAATAATTGGTCATTAAGGTAACGACCCGCTTGTCGCCGGTGGCGGAATAGTATTGTTTCAAAATTTTAAGCATCACCATTTTGGGCCACCAGTCGCGGCTGTTGTCGCGCTGCACGCCGGGCTCGTGGCCGTAATCTTTGGAGGGGCCAAAATAACCGTCCGGTTGTTGGCTCGAAATGGCCCATTCTACCCAAGGTTTGGTTTTGGCGATAAGTTCTTTGTCGTCGAGGATATATGCGAGCGGGAGCAGTCCGTCAATCCAGTAGGGACCGCGTTCCCATTGGTCGCCGTCACCCCCCAACCAGCCATTGCGTTTGCCCATTACGAGCGGGTAAAGTTCGTCGAGTTTGCCGGTGGAGCCGTTTTTCTGGCGAACGAGCATTTCTTTGAGCCAGCCTTGGGGCTTAACGGCGCCTAATGGCAGCTCGCTGTATGGGTTGCTTCTTAGCGGGGACTTGGCGGGGGTGTAGGTGGCTTCCTTTTGGGCAGTGGCCGGCAGGGAAGCGATTAGCAAAAGGGAGAATAGGAGTTTTTTCATTGGTCGGTTTTAGTTGGGTATTGTCAGGTGTGGTCAGGGATGTTGAATCAAGAAATCGGTGGTCCATGGTCAGGTTTTGTCAGGGCTTGTTTTCGTTGCTTAAATCTTCGGAGGTGGCTAATGCGATTACGCGACCGTTTTCGCCTACTGCATTGTAAAAATGGTATACCACGCCGTTCCATTTGACTACCCAGGGCTTGTGGGCGTAGGTTTTGTCGTAGGGCTCGGTGGAGGAAATCAGGTCGGGGCCGGACCAGTCGGTCCAGTTTTGCAGGTCGTAGGAGCAGGCGAAGCGTTCGAATGCGCCCGGTTTCCAGAATGCCCCGAAATAGAACATGACGTACACATCGCCGATTTTGGCGATCTGCGCGTCGCCGCAAATGCCGGTATTGCGTGTGATCAATGGCTTGTCGCCGAGGCGTTTCCAATGCTCCATATCGTCGGAAACAGCCAGGGCGATGCTTTCGAAACCATTGCCCTTGTCGTCGCCTTTCTCACCTTTGGCATTATAAAACATCACAAACGGATGGCCGGTTTTGCGGGCTTTGTCGCGGATTACCAGGCTTTTGTAAATGGTTTTATCGTCGTACCAGCGCGCGTCTTTATCAATCGCCGAAAGTACGGGCTGCGGAACCCGGGTTACTTCTTTGGGTTTGGTTAAATCAGTGCTGTTGGCAATGCCGATGCCTAAACGGCCTGCCTCGTAGCCTTTCTCCGAACCGCCGAGGTAGGAAACCCAATCCTTATTTTTATACTTTTCTACTTCGTAACTGCCTCCCCATTCGGTATCGACCAGTGCCACGTAACCCGCTTTCTGCGTGGCATCCCAGGTATTTTCGGTGAACGACATGATTTTTCCCAGATGCGTCCATTGCAGCAGGTTATCGCTTTTGGAAAGCCAGGTTTCATAACCTTTTCCATCGAAAATAATGTAGGTCATATACCAGACGCCGCCTTTCCGGAACACCGTCGGGCTGTCGACCATCCGGCCGCTGTCGGGCTGGGGGACGACAATGCCGTATTTGTATGGGGTTTTGACTTCTTCGAAAATCTTTTGCATTACCTGTTGCGGTACTTTGGTTCGGCCGCCGGCCGCGCTGCCGACCGATTGGGCAAACGCTTCGCCGGCTAAACCAAAGCCCGCAGCAAAAAACAATACACATCCAGTCAGCACTCGCTTCATATATCAGTTATAATCAGGATTTTGTTTCAGTTTCGGGTTAGAGTTAATGGCGATTTGCGGGATCGGGAATACGGCCCTGAATGCGCCGGTGGGCTTGTGAGACAGCCAACTTTTGGTAGTATACACGCCGAAACGGATCATATCGCGGCGGCGGAAGCCTTCCCACGCAAATTCCCAACCCAGCTCGTCGAGCATCCTGCCGTACTGCACCGCGGCCGCATTGCCGGGATCCACCACTTTATAATTTTCGACATAACCATATTGGTAACTACTTCCTTTTTGTAGGTCGGCGCCGGTAACCGTCGCTTTGGCAGGTTTTGTCGCGAACGCTCGTGCGCGCACCTGCGACACCACGGTAGCGGCGTCACTGGCCTTGCCCGTACGCAGCAGGCATTCGGCTTTCATCATGAGCACCTGCGCATAGCGGAACACCGGGAAATCGTTGCCCAGGCTTCCCTGCGCCTGGGTTTTTACTTCGAATTTATTCATCCGGTAGCCCTGTGCTTCGCCTGTGTACAGGCCATCGGGGAGCTCGTTGGTGAGTACCACATTCTTGCCGGCCTGGTCGTAGGAGCCTTTTAATGGCGTCACGCCGTCGGCTGCAAACTGCGGACCGGTCATCCAGGTCGCTTTCAGGCGCTGGTCGTCGGCGTCGTAGGTATTGATAAACTGCGGCACACCTTTCGCCGAGCCCGCGCCCCAGGGTGTTGCCAGCATATTGACCTTGTTTTTCAGCGAAGCATGCCACGAAAACATGTGCGCGCTGAACCCGCCGGCCAGGTTTTCTTCAAAGGGAATTGCGAACACGATCTCTGCCGAATTTTGATTTTCGGTAACAAAAGGCGCCGACAGGCTGGTTTCTAACTGGTATTTACCCGAGGCGATGACGTCGTTGCATTGCGTGAGGCATTCTTCCCATTTGGTGTCTCCGGCATAAATGCCGGCGTTCAGGTACACGTTCGCAAGGAGCGTTTTGGCTGCCCATTTGTTGAAACGTGCATACAGCAGCGTGTTTCTTTCTTCACTCAGGTTCGGGATGGATTCGGTTAATTCCTTCACGATGAACTGGTAAATTTCCTTTCTACCGGTTTTTTCGGGCAGTTCCTCGGAGCGGTCGGTGATGAGCGGTGCCTCGCCGAAGTTGTCGCAGATCATCCAGTAGAAAAACGCCCTTACCGCGCGCATTTCGGAAATCAGCGCCTCTTGGGTGACGCCCGCCGGGATTGTGATTTTGTTGTTCGATAGCTGGTCGATCAGCCGGTTGGCATTAATCACCCCTGAATAGAAGGTGTTCCACATGCTGCTGATCTGCGGGTTTTCGGAATTCCACGTGTGCAGGTGCATGCGCTTATAAATCCCGCCATCGTCCCAGCCCGATGCATTGGCGGGCATCACAATGCCGTCGGCGGTCGATTCCTGCGCCATATACCAGTGCGTGTGCGAAATAAGGCCTCGCATGGTAGCGTAGCCGATGCTCATGGCCTGGTACGCATTGGAATAGTTATAGGTATCCTCCGTCACTTCGGAATAGATTTTCTCGGTCAGGTCGTTGTTGCAGCCGCTCGCGGCGATCATCAGCAAAAGCGCTGTTCCTATATATGGTTTCAATGGCTTCATTGTAAATAGTTTTTTGGGTTTGAATAAAAACTAGAGTGTCAGCGAGGCGCCTGCGGTGAAGCTGGTAGTGGCAGGGTAGCGGTTCTTGTCGTCGATACCCGGGAACAGGCCGCTGATTCCAACTTCCGGATCGATACCCTTGTAACCGGTGGTGGTATAGAGGTTGGCCACCGCCAGGTAAATGCGCGCATGCCGGAGGTATTTGTTTTTCAAACGGAGGTTGTAGCCCGCCGTGATGTTGTCGATCTTCCAGTAGTTGCCATTCTCGATGTAATAGCTCACGTAGTTCAGCGACTGGTCGTCGGCGAGCGGGCGTTTGCCATAGATCGGGTCGTAGGCGTTTGCGCGCAGGTTGCCGCGGGTGAGCATGACGGGCGCACTCCAGAACATCTCGGTCATATTCAAAATCTGGAAACCGAATGCGCCGCGCATGGTAATGTTCAGGTCGAAGTTTTTGTAGGTCAATGTGTTATTCCAGTTCAAATAGCGCTTGGGCAAGCCGTTGCCGATGATCTGCTTGTCGTCGGCCTGTTGCTGAGCGATGGGTTTCGGCTCGCCGTTTTTGCCTTCGATGATCCAGTGGCCGGTTTCGTCGATATCGATGGTTTTGAAACCCCAGAAATTACCGAGTGGCTGACCTACCTGGACGCGGTGTGTGGTTTGCTGAATAGGCTCGCCGGTGTTGCCGGTATCGAAATAGCCGCTGGCTAATGCAAACTTGTCGTTCGATAACGAAAGGATCTTGTTCGCATTGGTCGAGAAATTGACGGAAGTGGTCCAGCGAAATGCGGCGGTTTGCAGGGGGATCGCATTCACCTGGACCTCGATACCCTTGTTTTCCATCGAAGCCGCATTGGCGGTGATGGTACTGTACAAATAGGGCGGGGTAGGTACCGGAAAGTTGGCGATCAGGTCGCGGGTAGTGCGGCGGTAGAGGTCGATGGAGCCGGACAGGCGCTCATTCTGGAAGCCGTAGTCGATCCCCACGTTCACCTCTTCCTTACGTTCCCAGCGGAGATCGGGGTTGGCGTTGTTCGACGGGTTGATAGCCTGCACCCACTGGCCATTGATCAGCACATTAGTATTGAAATTGATTTTGTTCAAAGAAATATAAGAACTGCCGGGTTCCGTACCGGTTACGCCGTATCCCGCCCGGAGTTTCAAGTTCGAAATAGTATTCGAATTTTCCAGAAATGTCTCCCTTTTCAAATTCCAGCCGACAGAAAATGCGGGAAAGCTTCCCCATTTGTGATTAGCTCCGAAGCGCGAGGAGCCTTCGTGACGGATACTGGCCGAGAGCAGGTATTTATTCATGAAACTGTAATTAACCCTGAAAAAATAGCTGATCAGTTTATTCTCCGACTGCTCCGACAACTCCGGGGCCTGCCCGCGGCGTAATGCGAGTCCGGCGTTGATGTTGTTGTAGGAAAAATTGTCGGTGGGGAAATCCCAGTTCTGCATCCAATAGTTCTCGGTGTTGTACCGCCGCCACGTGTGACCGGCCAGGATTACGAAATTGTGGTCATGAAGGGTTTTGTTATAGTTGGCCGTAAATTCGAAGAGATCGTCCTGCGAGCGGGTGGCACCGCGTGACGCGAAGCCATTACGGCCATTGCGGCTGGTGGAGTAGTGGTTTTTGGTTTCATAATAACCGCGCGTGCTGTTGAACATATCCCGCGCAAACAATGCCTTGATTTCCAGCCCTTCCACCGGTGCGAGTGAAATCGTACCATACGTGCGGAGGTTGTTGTTGCGGTTCAGGCCGTTCGATTCTTCTATTAATGCTACCGGGTTCATGTAATCCGTTTTGTCGGTGCGCTCCGTCCATTTGCCGTTTTCGTCCTTCAATGGCTCAGTGGGGTTGAATGTAAGCGCATTGCGGTAAACGAGGCCGGAATAGGGGCCGCCGTCGACGGAGAAGTATTTCTGTTGGTAACCGCTCAGGTTTGCATTGATCTTCAACAACCCGTTGAACATCGAATGGTTGACCTCGATGCGCGGAAATACCGTGGTATTATCCGATTTCTTCATGATGCCATTCAGCCGGCGGTATTCCATGCTTACAATGTAATTGGTCGTGCGCGAGCCGCCCCGGAGACTGATATTGTGGACCTGCGAAAGCGGTTTCTGGGTGACGGCTTCGAGCCAGTTGGTACTGTGGCCATAATCGATGGCGCCGGGTTTGCCCTGGGCGGCCAATGCTCGGTACTGGTTTACGTCCATGAAATCGAGCCGGCGGGTGAGCCTCTGGGTCGTGAAATAGGAGTTCACTTCGAGCGTGGCAGGTGTTTCGCCTTTCACTTTTCGGGTGGTAATGAGTATCACCCCGTTGGTACCACGTGTTCCGTAAATGGCGGCAGCGGAACCGTCTTTCAGCACGTCGATGGACTCGATGTCTTCCGGCGCGACGGTGTTCAGGCCTCCGGGCACACCATCGATGAGCACGAGCGGCTCCGAACTGGCATTGATGGTGGCGTTACCCCGCAATGTGATTTGAGCAATGGCGGTGGGGTCGCCGCTGGGAGTGATGACGCTCAACCCGGCTACTTTTCCGCGAATGAGCTGGGCGGCATCCTGTACCGGACCTTTGACAAAATCCTCGGATTTGACGCTGGCAATGGCACTGGTGATCTGTTCGCGTTTTTGGGTGCCGTAACCGACCACCACCACTTCTTCAAGGCTTTTCAGGTCCGGCGCCAGGGTAATGTCGATCGTGGAGCGGCTGCCCACGGTCACCTCCTGGTTCTGGTAGCCCACATAGGAGAATACCAGCGTCACTTCTGCCGTGGGATCGTCGCTGAGGGCAATGCTGTATTTGCCGCCCACATCGGTGGTACTGCCGCGTGTGGTGCCTTTGATGAGCACGCTTACCCCCGGGAGCAATTCGCCGCCGTCGCCTTTCACAACGCCGGACACGGTCCTGTCGGCTGTTTTCCGGGTTAGTTCCAAAGTGGAGTTAATGCTCTGGATCGACATGGTATAGTTTTGCTGCGTGGCCGGAGCATCTTCCGGAGTGATTGGCTCTATCTGGTGTGCGCCCGGCTTGGTTTCGTCAGCAGTTGTCAGGATCAGGTAAGTTTGTTTGCTGACCTTCTTGTACCGCAGGCCCGAGGGTAGGATATTGTTGAGTTTGGTCTCGATCGTCTGCCCCGCCTGGACCTGCGCCGGCGCAACGAAGAGGCCTTCCAGCAGTTTTTCCTCGAAAAGGATATCGACTTTGTATTGTTTCTTAACCTGCATCAGTGCATCCCGCAGCGCGATCCGGCTTCCCGGGATTATCGTGGTTACCGTATTGGTTTTTGGCGGGCGGTTCTGGGCCATGAGCTGGGCTTTAATCGGGGCGCCATCCAACAGGCATCCCACCATTAAGGTTACCAGAACTTTAACGTGTAATAGTTTCGTCATGATTATGAATGATTAAGGAATTACAAATGATTCGAGTCGATCACGAAGGTCTCGGCCCCGTCTTCGCCCGGGGGCGAGTGGGTAACTCGAGCATTGAGAACGTCGGAAAGGACTTTCAGCACATTGGCCGGGTCGCTGGCATTGAATGTGCCGCCTATGGTGCGACGGGCCAGCGTGGAGTCGGTCACGACCACGTTCACGCCGAAATGCTCGCTGATCTGGTAGGCAATCTCTGAAACCGGCGTGTTTTCGAACATAAACAAGCGCTGTTTCCAGGCCTGGTGCGCCGAAAGGCTCGCGCTGTGTTTCAGGGTCAGCGTCCCCTGCGTCGACATAGTGGCCACATCGCCGGGTTTCATCAGCATGGGCTTGGGGTTCAGCTCATTGAGTGAACGCAATTGCACGCTCCCCTGGCTGAGCACCACTTTAGAACCGCGCTCGCGGCTGTATACGATAAACTCTGTTCCTAAGACCCTGACTTCCAGCTTGTCGGGCGTGCGTACGATGAACTTGCTGTGGTCGGTGGTGTGTTTCACCGCAAATTCGGCTTCGCCTTTTAATTTAACTTCCCGGGTACCGCCCCCAAAACCGAAACGCGGGATACTGAGGGTGGAATTGGCATTCAATGTCACCCGGCTGCTGTCGGGTAGCACCACCGTCCGGATCTCGCCGTAGCCGGTTTCATATTGTTTATACAACCAGAAATCGGAGAGCAGCCAGGCACCCATTATTAATGCCACCGAAGCCGCTGCTGCCCATTTGACTACGAAAATCCTTCCCCGCCACGTGCCGGCGCCCTCTTGCAGCGGGTACGTGCCTGCGCCCGGGCCCTCCGCATTTCCTTGAACGGTATGCAATGAACGTTGGTAACCCCGCTCCACATCCGGTGTGTACTGGGGGTTTTCGGTTTCCCATTCATCCAGCCATTGAAAATACAGCTCGCGGTGGGCAGGGCTTTCCAGCCATTCCTGGATCAGAATGTTCTGCATCCGGGTGGTTTTCCCTTCGAAGAAGTTCTGGATGATCTGTTTGGAGAGAAGTGATTTCTTCATACTTCGTTGAATTCAGTGTTGACATATATCCGATGGCGCCAGGCCGTCAGACGAATAGGAGTAAAATCTGGATCAGTGAGAGCAGCCCGTGGTTCTGCAATGCCTTCCGCAGGATCGACAATCCCTTGGTAATGTGTCCCTCGACGGTTTTGACCGAAATTCCCAGCTCTTCGGCAATGGTGGCGTTCCGTTTCCCTTCAAACCGGCTCATGAGGAATACCTTCTGGTTTTGGGGCGATAATGACCTGATCACCTGTTCGATTTTTAATACGAGCTCCTGGAATTGCAGTTCCTGTTGAGGCGAACTGGCCGGGGTGGCTACTGGTAGGTCATGAAGTTCTTCGGTAACCGCTTCTTTGCCAAAGTTTTTTCGCATATGATGAAACGCCGCATGCCGTACCGTGGTGAACAGGTAGGACCGGTATGAAGTAGTAACCGCCGTATGCAACTGCTTCGACCAGAACTGGCTGAACACTTCCACCACGATATCCTCGGCTACGTCGCGTGCATATACAAACCGTACGGCATGGCTGCACAATTGCTTGTAGTAGCGTTTGAAAAGCAACTCATATCCCCGGCCGGGGTCGGTTGCGAATGCCTGTTTGATAAACAATTCCGAATCGACGAAGTCTGCCGACAGCTTTCTGACCTCCGGGAAATCGGATGCCGGGCCCGCGGTTTCACTCGCACCAGTCTTATTTTCAACGGAATACTTCTGGTTCATACAAGTCATGTAAGTAGGTTATTGATAAGAGT
The DNA here is from genome assembly GCF_052044875.1 of Dyadobacter sp. 22481. Classification (NCBI taxonomy): domain Bacteria; kingdom Pseudomonadati; phylum Bacteroidota; class Cytophagia; order Cytophagales; family Spirosomataceae; genus Dyadobacter; species Dyadobacter sp. 22481. Next base: position 1,785,360 of record NZ_JBQENV010000001.1, on the reverse strand, counting down.
ATTTTGCAGCTGCACTACCCTCGATCGTTTTGTGAAATTTTTATTTTTTTTGGGATTTTTTGGGAGGGGCTTTGGCGATGCCGACCGCCGACCATAGACCATGGATTTGTTTTGTAGGTACAGGCGAATAAGGTTTCCTGACTAATGCCGATCAGGATTCGGCGTCGGCGGTCGGCGGCCAGCGGTCGTTCAATAGTTCACAGGCGTACGTACGTTGTCCGAATTTGGACAGTAGTGGTGCAGGGTTTGGTGAAAAATAAGCCTCAGGTAATAAGAATGACCTTTTTACAGGGCGGGCGCGCTTTTTTCTGGAAATATAGGAAGTCGACCCTGGCTATTTCTGACGATATATGACTATTCCTGACTACTCTTGACAACACCTGACCTTTCCCTAAACTGCTTCGAACCATGCTAAGTAACTACCTGAAAGTCGCGTTTCGCCAGTTGGCTCGGAACCGGGCCTATTCATTCATCAACATCGGCGGGCTTGCTGCTGGTATGGCGGTGGCCATGCTCATCGGGCTGTGGGTCTATGACGAGCTTTCGTTCAATACCTACCATGAAAACTACGCACGCATTGCGCAGGTACGCTCGCGGGAGTTCGGGGAACACGGGGTGGGGATCAACTCTTCTGTGCAATACCCGCTGATGACGGAGCTGAAAACTAATTACAAGGAGCATTTCAAACATATTGTAGCGGCTTCGTGGGACGTCGATTATGTGCTGTCTGCCGGAGAAAACAAGATTTCACGTTCGGGGTTGTTCATGGATCCGGAGGCGCCCGAAATGCTTACGCTGCGTATGGTGTACGGTACCCGTGCCGGCCTGCGCGACCCGCATTCGGTCATGCTTTCCAAATCGACCGCGCTAGCATTGTTCGGGGATGTCGATCCGGTGAACCGCGCCCTGAAGATCAGCAACAAGCTGGATGTGACGGTCACGGGTGTGTACGAGGATCTTCCGCAAAACACGCAATTCAACAAGGTCAGGTTCCTGGCGCCGTTTGCACTTTGGGAACTCGATAATCCGTGGATCGGGGAGCGTGCGATGACCGACTGGCAGAACCATTTCATGAAAATTTATGTCGAGCTTCGCCCCGACGCCGATTTCGAGCAGCTTTCTGGGCATATTAAAAATGCGGAAATGAAAAACCTGGTAGGATTTCCCGATGAAGCCAAAAACAAACCGGAGGTATTCCTGCTGCCGATGCGCGACTGGCATTTGCACAATTTCAAACGTGGCCAGCCGGATGAAGGCCCGCTGCAAATGGTGTGGCTGATCAGCATCATCGGCGCATTCGTGCTTTTGCTCGCTTGTATCAATTTTATGAACCTCTCTACTGCCCGCTCCGAAAAACGGGCGAAGGAAGTCGGCATCCGCAAATCGATCGGGTCGGTGAGGGCGCAGCTGGTCAACCAGTTTTTCAGTGAATCATTTGTGGTGGTGATCCTTGCATTCCTGCTGTCTCTTTGGGCCGTCTCACTCGCACTCCCGTGGTTCAACGATCTGGCTGCCAAGCAGATGTTGATTCCCTGGACGAACGGGGGTTTCTGGGCTATAAGTCTGGGATTTATTGCCGTCACAGGCATACTTGCGGGAGGTTATCCGGCATTGTACCTGTCGTCGTTCCAGCCTGTGAAGGTTTTGAAAGGTACATTCCGGGCAGGACGTTTTGCTTCGATCCCCCGGAAAGTGCTCGTGGTGCTGCAATTCACCGTATCGGTAACGCTGGTGATCGGCACCATTATCGTATTCCGCCAGATCCAGTTTGCGAAAAACCGGCCTGCCGGCTACACGCGCGAAGGACTCCTGATGGTGGAAATGAAGTCGGGGGATTTCTACGGCAAACACGAACTGCTTAAAGACGAACTACGGCGTACCGGCGCGGTAACGGACATCGCCGAATCCATGGGGAAAGTCACAGAAGTATTGTCGGGCAACGGCGGGTTCGAATGGCGGGGAAAAAGCCGGGTCGCCGGATCGCCGGCCGCGGATGAAAGTTTCGGCACGCTGATGGTCAGTTCCGAATATGGCCGGACCGTCGGCTGGCAGTTTGTACAGGGCAGGGACTTCTCCGAAACGCTGGCCTCCGATTCGTCGGGCATGGTTGTCAACGAGGCCGCGGTGAAGTATATGGGCCTTAAAGACCCGGTCGGCGAAGCGGTAAGCTGGAAATTCCAGGAGCGGCCCGTCATGCATTACCGTATCCTGGGTGTGATCAGGGACGTGGTCATGGAATCGCCCTACGAACCTACGTACCCGACGGTTTTCATGATCAAAGCGCACGGGGGACCAAACTGGATGCATATCCGGATCAACCCTGCTATGAGCATCAGCGAAGCTTTGCCACACATTGAAGCTGTATTCAAAAGGCTTATCCCGCTCGCACCTTTCGAATACAAGTTCGCTGATGAGGATTATGCGTTGAAATTCGCCGCCGAGGAACGGGTGGGTAAACTGGCCTATTTCTTCGCTGTACTGGCCATTATGATATCCTGCCTGGGGCTTTTCGGTCTGTCGTCCTTCATAGCCGAGCAGCGTACGAGCGAAATCGGGGTTCGGAAAGTGCTCGGCGCATCGGTATTCAATGTCTGGAAACTGCTGTCGAACGAATTTATTATGCTCGTCACGATCGCCTTCGGGCTTGCTACGCCCATCGCCTATTACCTGTTGAGCCAATGGCTGGAAAAGTACACCTACCGCATCGAGCCTTCCTGGTGGATTTTTGCCGCGACAGGCCTGGGAGCCATGGCCATCACGCTGTGTACGATCAGTTTCCAGAGCATTAAGGCGGCATTAATTAACCCGGCAGTATCGTTGAGAGCAGAATAGTAACGTCAGTACGATAAACCGCTTCTTTGCAATCCCCGCCAGCTCACCCTGACGGGGATTTTTTTCAGGAATAAAAAGGTAAAAGCTTGACATTCCGTTTAAATAAAATATCTTTGCAACTAAGATATTTAGAAACAAAGATAATATGAACCAAGAAACGCTCGACCGGCTGAGAAAACTCAGCCAGCAGTATGCATTCGACTCCATCCAGATGCACGAAGCCATTGGACGGAAGGCAGGTCTTTCGGGTACCGATCACAAGTACCTGGGCTTTATCATTCAGAAAGGACAGATGACAGCCGGTGAACTTTCGGCACTGACAGGCCTGACTACCGGTGCCGTTACGGGTTTGATCGACCGGTTTGAGCAGAAAGATCTGGTGAGACGGCGATTTGGCAACGGCGACCGGCGAAAGGTGATCGTGGAACCGAATACCGAAAAGATTATGGCGGTTTTCGAACCGCTTTACAAGGAATTCCGGAGCAAGTCGGAGCAGGTAATGGCGTCGTTTTCAGAGGAGGAGCTGGCTGTTATTGAAAGCTACTTTTTGAAAGCGACTGAAATAATGAATGAAACAACCAGCAAACTCAATACTAAACAATCGTAAAATGGGGACTTACGCTATTGGTTTTCAGGAGATTGACAAGGCGGCGACAGCGGTGGCCGGAGGGAAAGGTGCGAACCTGGGAGAGCTCGCCGGGATTGGTGGTATTCATGTGCCCGATGGCTTTTGCGTCATTACAGAAGCCTTTCGGCAGGTTGCGGGAAAGGCTAGAATAGGCGGCTTGCTGGAACGGCTGGCACTTTTGACGGTTGCGGACAGAAATGAGATTGCCGCGCTCGGACGCGAGATCCGCGGGGCGATAGAAACGGCCGGGGTGCCGTTGGCTATTCATGATGAAGTCTTTCGTTATGTTGCGAAGCTTGGAGAAGATCATGCATATGCCGTGCGGTCGAGCGCGACGGCAGAGGATTTACCCGGCGCCTCATTTGCCGGTCAGCAGGATACATATTTGAACGTGATCGGGCGCGATGCCATATTGGAACACATCCGCAAATGCTGGGCATCGCTGTTTACCGACCGGGCGATCGCATACCGCATTCAAAATGGTTTCGATCACAGCCAGGTGAGCCTGGCTGTCGTGGTTCAGCGGATGGTTTTTCCGCAGGCATCGGGAATTATGTTTACAGCCGACCCGGTGACCGCCAACAGGAAGGTGACATCCATCGATGCCAGCTTTGGTTTGGGGGAAGCGCTGGTTTCCGGCCTGGTGAATGCGGATGTTTACAAAGTACGCGATGGTGGGATCATAGAGAAAAAGGTTGCTGCCAAAAAACTCGCGATTTACGCATTGCGCGACGGCGGTACGTACGAAGCGGACATCGTGCCGGAAGAGCAAGAGCTTCAAACGCTGACCGACGGGCAGATTTTACAACTTGAACAAATCGGCAGGAAGATCGAGGCGCATTTCGGGCACCCACAGGATATCGAATGGTGCCTGGCCGAAAATGAGTTTTACATCGTGCAGAGCCGTCCGATTACAACTTTATACCCTGTGCCGGAGGCAAATGACGAGGAAAATCACATTTACGTATCGGTAGGTCACCAGCAGATGATGACCGACGCGATGAAGCCGTTGGGATTGTCGACGTGGCAGCTGACGTCGCCCCGGCCGATGGCTACTGCGGGTGGACGAATTTTTGTGGACGTCGCACAGGACCTGCTCTCACCTGCGGGGAGAAAAGTGGTGCTGGACGTCCTTGGAAAGTCCGATCCGCTCGTCAGGGTGGCAGTGACCGAACTTTTGGAACGGGGAGACTTTGTCAAAGACATTACTGGTGGGCCGGGCCCCGGCGAACCGGACCAGCGCCAACCAGCCCAGGGGCCGCCGGCGCATGATTTTTTCACCCTCGATGCCTACGATCCTTCCATTGTGCATGAGTTGATCGGGCGCAGCGAAGCTTCCCTCGCAGTGTTAAGCGAAAACATCCGGACGAAATCGGGAACGGACGTGATCGATTTTATCCTGGACGATTTTCAGCAAAGGAAGAGCCAGGCCGACCCGCAAAGTTTTGGCGTGATCGTGACGGCCATGAATGCCGCTTTTTGGATCAATGAAAAAATGAATGAATGGCTGGGAGAGAAAAATGTCGCCGACACGCTTTCGCAGTCCGTTCCGAACAATGTGACATCGGAAATGGGTTTGGAGCTGCTGGATGTAGCGGATGCGATCCGGCCTCATCCGGAAGTCGTTAACTATTTGCTGGATGCCGGTGGCGACAATTTTCCGGACGGGATGACGGTGCTGAATGGGGGAGCAGAAGCTTCGAAGGCGATCCACGCGTTTCTGGCCAAATATGGCATGCGCTGTGCGGGGGAGATCGATATCACGAGAACGCGTTGGAGCGAAAAGCCTGCTATCCTTATTCCGATGATCCTCGGTAATATCCGACACCAGGAGCCCGGCGCCGGCAAGCTGAAATTCGAGCAGGGGAGACAGGAAGCCGCCGAAAAAGAGACCGAGCTATTAAACAGGCTCAGGCAATTGCCTGACGGTGAGCAAAAAGCGGAGGAGACGAAGCGGATGATCGGGCTGCTGCGCAGCCTGGCTGGTTACCGGGAATATCCCAAATATGCCATTATAAGGAGGTATTTTGAATATAAGAAAGCGTTGATGCAGGAAGCCGGGCGGCTTGTGAATGCAAACGTCATTCGTGAAAAAGAAGATATCTACTATCTCGGATTGGAAGAAATACGCGAGGTGATTCGTGCTCAAAAGGCAGATTATCATATTATTAATCAGCGAAAAGAGGCATTTAGGTACTTTGAAAAACTAACCCCGCCCCGCGTGATGACCTCCGATGGCGAAGTCATCAGAGGTAAGCATAGCCATGAAAATCTGCCCGAGGGCGCCATTGGCGGCCTGGCGGTTTCGGCGGGCATTGTAGAGGGGCGGGCGCGTGTGGTCCTGAATATGGAAGACGCGGACCTGGAACCGGGCGATATTCTGGTAACCGCATTTACCGACCCGAGCTGGACGCCGTTATTCGTTTCGATCAAAGGCCTTGTCACCGAAGTGGGCGGATTGATGACCCACGGGGCGGTGATCGCACGCGAGTACGGCTTGCCTGCTGTTGTAGGGGTTGATAATGCTACCCGGCTGATCCGGGATGGCCAAAAAATACGTGTGCACGGGACGGAAGGATATATTGAGATCCTGTAACGTCACGCGCACACGGGCTAACGGCAAGTCATTGGCTAGTTTTTCAGCCAGGCCTCGTTTAGTGCTTTTTTGGAATCGTCGCCGAACCGGAAACCGTCACCGTCCTTGTAATTGAGTTTCACGGTACCTTTCAGCTCTGTATCCCTACCATTCCGGTTCACTTTAACGGTGATAGGGCTTCCTTCATCGAGGTCGTAACCGAGGTAGACGAGCGCCATCAGGTTTTTCGGATCGACGGGAATCCCATTGAATTCCACGAAAATATCGTTGTCCTGGATGCCCAGACTTTTGTAAAATTCGTTCTGATTGTCGGCCTCATGGGCGAGTACGTGAGTACGCGAGGCATCGGGTTTAATGTAAATGACATCGTTCCGAAGAAAAACGATCGGCTCGGGGAACGGTATGGTCTGCTTTTTGAGGCCTACCTTACCCACAAAGTCCTCGTAACGGATAGGTTCGCCCATTACCACATGTTTATCGAGAAATGCGCCTGCTTCCGGGCCGGCTATCTGTGTAATGACCGGGATCAGCTCGGCGTCGTCGAAGGGCTTTTGAGGGCCGTATTTTTGAGATAATTCGCCCATGAGCCACAGGAGGCCGCGCTGGCCCTGGGTTTTTTCACGGATCACAATATCGAGACACATGGCAATGAGCGCGCCCTTCTCATACACATTCGGGTATTGGGATTTTAACTTGGGGTCGAGGATATTGCGGCTCATTTCGGTAAAAGAAAGGCTATCGGAGTAGGAGTGCGACTGTTCTACTTTTTTGGCCATCATATCATAGAATGCGTCCGCGCCGATCAGGCCCTGGTTTACCTGGAAAAGGTTGGAGAAATACTCGGTAACGCCCTCATAAAACCATAAATGCTGACTCATTTTAGGTGCATTGAAATCGAAATAATGGATTTCCTTTGAATGCACTTTCAACGGCGCGATGGTATGAAAGAACTCGTGGCTGATGACGTGGATCAGGTCCTTGCTTTTCATAGGATCCCTGAAAACCGCTGTCGTGGAAGCGTTGTGTTCCAGCGCGCCAATGCCCTTGGCGTCATCGTTAGCACCCGACGACACATAAGTGAGCACCGCGTATTTAGGGGTATCGTTGATTTTTCCCATGAATTTTTTCTGGGCGCGCATCATCTTTTCAAGGTCCGGCTTCAATGCCGATGCATGGATGTTGCCGCGCTGGGAGTAAATGCCCAACAGCACCTCCATTCCATCGACTTTGAAGGAGAAAGTGTCGGGCGCGGCGTACATGACGGGGTTGTCGATCACATCGGGATAGCGTGGGATCTGGTACACGTCTTTGCGGGTGTCGGCGTCGGTATCCACGAGCGCGGTCGTGCCATAGAGCGTTTCAGGATGCGAAACGGTGATCCGGTAAGGCGTTTCGGTTTGGCCAGTAAAGTAGCCGACAAATCCGGCCATGTTTAGCAGGAAATGCTTCCCGGCCTCGATATTGGTTCCAGCCGGAGAGAAAATGGTTTTGCTCTTTTCGGAAAAAGGATCGCTTTCCTCTTCGGTGTCGAAAGTGTCGCCGACCAGGTAGGACATCCGGGCGAGCTTCCGTGCTGGGGAAATGGTGACCGTATTCGAGTCGGTGCGAGTGACGCGTAGCGCCTTGCCCTTTTTGTCAAAAGCCTGAACATCCTGGACATACCTGCCGTAGTCGGCAATGGCGTAGGTGCCGGGGATGATTTTCGGGAAATTGTAGGTTGCAACGTCGCCGGTTTGCGCGGGTGGCGTTACGGTAACCCGCACGCGGTCGGCATCGACGTTGACCAGATCTATCCCTACTTCCACTGCTTTGGAGCCGGAAGCAGGTCCGGGTTTGCTGCCTGCGCAGGAATACAAAAGTGCGGTAAGCAACAGGCCGGGCAAAAATTGTGATTTCATATTAAGTTAAACAGCGTTCAGTGAAACCGGTATCCGATTCCCAGGTTAAGGTAAATATTATGCAGGCCAAAATCGATGCTCCGGAAGCCGGGCTCCATCAGTGGCGTTAATGCGTAGTTAAGGTTTGCCGAAATAAAAAAGTTGGAACTCAGGCGGTAGTCGGTACCGACTTCGATACCGGCATTGACCCGTCGGACGTTGTCCGAAAAATCGTACGAAGCGGCATCGATATCCTCCCTTTCGCCCACGGGCGTCTGGTTGCGTATGTACCCCTCGCGCGCGTCGCCAGAGAACCGGTTATCGAGGAGCAGCGATACAAAGCCACCTGCTTTGAACGTGAATGAGCTGTTGTTATGATAAGTTAAATGCAAGGGAAGCGTGAGATAACTGTTTTTGATTTTTGTTTTGACACGTCCGGTAAAATAGCCTGTCACGGATTCGTTCCCGTTGCTGCCCGCTTCATTGAAGGTCGTATAGTAGGCTTTTACGCGTGCATCCGTGGTCATGCCTTTTTGTTCAAAACGCAGTCCTGTTGCAAGCCCGAATTTTGCGGAAAACCGGTAACCCAGCCCAGCCTCCACAGTCGGCTGGAATCCCGGATTGTAAGATTCTATTTTCCTGACCGACACCGGTATGCCCACGGGTGTCGCAGCCCCGATCGAGACGCCCGCCCGAACATTAAGCGAAACTTTTTTCCCGGTCTGGGCCGTAGTTTCGAGCGCAAAGGCCAGGAAAAGGATCAACAGGTGGAGACGTTTCATCAGGCTGATTTTGAAATACTATTGCGTTACGATCTTCACGTTGTCGATATACAACTTGCTGCCGACAGCTCCTTCAAAAGCCGCACCGTTCTTGCTGGAAGAAAACACAATGGCGATTTTGTAGGCAAATGCAGACAGGTCGGCTTCGTTAACCGCAGATTTATAATTGAATGTGAGGTCGAATGCCTGATAGCCGGAACCCGATGTCGCTACGCCGGATGGGAGTTGAGCAATGGCAACCACACTGGGGTCGGTGAGCACGTTGCTGCCGTTCAGGAATGGTTTTTCTGTCGAAGCTTTGAAAAGCACGGCATAAATATCGCAAAGGTCTTGTTGCGCCGGTATGACCGGCTTGCCGGTTTTATCGGTCACCGGCCCTCCCGAAACGTATTTGTACGAGCCAGTCAGCCGCAATGGCTTTTTATTGAATGGGATACCGAAAATGGTTGCTTCCAACGGCGCGGTTAATGCTTTTGCACCATCGAAACTACCCAGAAAAAGGTTTCCCGCAGCGATAGGCATGCCCACGATTGCGCCGAGCGCGCCGGTGGACTTGGTTTCGAGGTAGGCGGCATATTGCCCTTGGGCGGCGTCGGCAGTGCGTTGGGTAGGGTAGGCCTCGGGTCGTTTTTCCGGCGCAATCAGCGAAAAGCCGCTGTTACCTGAGGCCCAGATATTCTGGTGCTCGGATTCGACGAGTTCATAAGGTATGTAATAGTTGCCGTCTGGATTGATCACCCAGTTTTCAAACATGAAATTGTCGGGCGCAACGTTTCGCAACAGACTGACCCGGTATTCCTTCTTCCAATGGCCATCTTCGGAAGTGACTGTGTAGGTCACAGGTTTGGAAAAATCCTGGGGCGTACCGGACGCGGGCTGTATACTGGCGCCCTCCGTAAGGGTGAACTGCGGCGTAACGGCCTTTATATTGAGTTTCTCGAAATTGACGAAGGCCGTAACGCTGGTATTGGTAATGGACGGCGGTGAAATCAGTACGGAATCGGGTAGTGTCATCACCAGAATATCGGCCTCCATATTTTCCGCTTCCGGTTTGATACACCCGGTTACGGTCAGCAATGTGCCCAGAAAGACCAATAATACTGTTCTTCTCATACGCAATACTAAGCATTTTTTTAGTCACCTGGATTTTACCAGCCAGGAATGCAATTCGATTCTGTCAAGCGGATTAACCATACCCGTATTTTTACGCTAAAAGCGTTTGGGCATATTTGGTAATTTCAAAGCAGCATCTAAAACGTCCTAAGATCATGAAGTATCAATTCATTTTAATCGTTGCATTTCTATTGACAAGCCTGGCCGGCTGTACCCTGGAAGACCACGAAATACCCTCTGGGAACGTCAGGATCGTTAAACGCGAGCGGGTTGGCTATGGCGCTTACCGTTACACGCACGATGCGATGAACCGGCTCGCTACCGAGGTTTTCGAACCGACAGTGATGATTTCGCCTTACGACGTTGCTTTCACCGGCTTCACGGCCGACAACCGGCTGGCACAGGCCGTCGAAAACTTCCCGGCACCGTTGAACGACCTCGGCCATGAAGTGCAGCGGGCGCCCGACGGCAAAATCGAAAGGATCAGAAAGTATTGCGTGGGAGGTCCAACCTGCACCTCGGGTATCTGGTATTTTACCTATCCTTTGGCCAATGTGGTGGAAGTGAAGTTTTGGGATAACGGTTCTCTTTTCAGGGGAACAAATACGTATACCTTCAATTCGGCGGGCCAGATCACGGAAATCAGGCAGTACAATGCCAGCGACGTGCTCACCACCACCACCACACACCTCACTTTCGACGACAAAAAGAATATGCTCAGCTTCTACCCCGAAGGCTACCTCACCCTGCCCGCGAGCAATAACAACGTCGTCGATTTCACGGTAACCAACCACCTCACTTCGGATGTCACCTCCGCGTCATACGCGTATGAGTACAATGCGGAAGGCTGGGTGACGAAGCGGACGAGGACTGGTTTTGCGGCTGAGGTTTTGGAGTATGAGACGTATTAGCCCTGCTGCCCAACTCGCCTTTACTCCGTCAATTTCTCTACCAGGATTCTCCGGGCCACTTTGTTTATGCCGAGTTCATTTTCAATGAACGGCTCCATGCCGCCATAGGTACTGTCGATGGCGTTGAATGTGGCGTTGATGAAACTTTCGTCGACGGTGGAAAGGATTTCGATGGCGTCCATATTCAGTTTCGGTTTGATAATGCGGCCGAGTTTGGCCTTGCCGAGGGTTTTCTCTGCTCGGGCGCGCCGGTAGTAATTGGAAACCATGAAGTCGTCGACGATTAACTGCCTGTCGACGTTCAGGATCGAGAGGATCAATGCGGATATAATGCCGGTCCGATCTTTTCCTGCCGAACAATGGTAAAGTACCGGCTGGTCGGAGCTGGTGATCTGTGTTAAAATGTTTTTCACGCTGCCGATGTTGACAGTAACCGCGTCGGCGTAAAATTTGGCCGTCATGTCCCTGGCCTGCTGTTCGGTAATTTCGCCGTTGAGCACACGTTTCTTTAAACCCTTGATTTCTCCGGCATTGTCCTGCACCACAGGCGTGTGCTGATAGCGTACGTTGGCAGGTAAATGATCTTCTTTTCCTTCGATTTCATGGTCGGTACGGAGATCGTACACGGTGGCGATGCGCAATGCATTGAACCTGCCGAAATCCTCAGTTTCTAGTTTCGAAAGATTATCGGAGCGGTAAATGAAACCTTTTCGGACGGTTCTTCCATCTTTGGTCCTTAACCCGCCGAGGTCCCTGAAATTGATAGTATTTTCCAAGCCGATGTAGCGCGCGGACACGGCGGCAGAGTCGCCTCCACGCGTTGTCAGGTCGTTATAAGCTGCTTTTCCATTGTGTTCCGCCGGGACGCTTACTTTGCAGGAAAACATCAAACCGGCCAGAACCACAGACAGCCCTAAGGATGATTCATTTCTTTTCATAATCTGTTGATGCCAATAGAGGAAGGCCCATTCGTTGCATGCATGCGATGCCCTATTGAGTCACCAACAGATTACCCTTCAATTAGGTTTGATACCAACCCGAGATTCTTGCTGCAATAAGACTTATTCCGAGCGCAACGACTTCACCGGATTGGCGAGCGCTGCTTTCAACGATTGATAAATGACTGTGAGCCAGCATATCAGTAATGTTGCTACGCAAGAGGCGATAAAAATCCAAATGCTCATGTCCGCTTTGTAAGGAAAACTCTGCAACCATTTGTTCATCGCAAACCAGGCGACCGGAATGGCGATCGGGAAAGAGAACAGGACGAGGCGGGTGAAATCTTTAGACAACAGTAACACCACGCTGGCCGCCGAGCCACCCAGCACTTTCCGTACGCCTATTTCTTTCACGCGCTGTTCGGTAGTGAATGTGGCGAGGCCAAAGAGCCCCAGGCAGGCGATCAGGATCGTGAGGCCCGAAAATGTCGTGCAAATCTTGCCGCGCAACTCATCGGCATGGTAGGCATTTTCAAAATCCTGGTCCAGAAAACGGTACTCGAAAAGCTTGTCGGGATAGGTTTGCCGCCATTTCTGGCCGATATATTCCAGGGTTTGGGCTGTATTTTGGGTCTTGATTTTTATATGGATGACCCCATTGGCCCTGCGGTAAACCATAATCATCGGCTCGATCGGGTTGTACAGCGACTGCTGGTGAAAATCCCGCACCACACCAGCTACCTGGGTCGTTGGCGGCGGGTTTTTACCGTCGGCTGGCACGGTACCGAGGATAATCTTCTTGCCGATGGGTTCTTTCCAGTTCATCCGTTTCACAGCAGCCTCATTGATCAGCACACTGTTGGCGGTGTCGGCGGGCAGTTCGTCTGAGAAATTCCGGCCGGCTATGAGCTTCATACCCATTGTTTTAAGATAGTCGTGATCGATTGCCGTCGGTTTGAAACCCATTTCTTTCATTCCTGTATTGGATTCGACCGTGAAAATGATCCTGCCGCCAATATTGCTGACCGGCGCCGACGCGGACGCGACGCTCTGGATATTGGGGTTGTCGAGTAGTTCTTTCCGGAATGCATTGTATTTGTCCTTGGGCTGGTTGTCCTGATAATCAATGGTGAGAACCTGCTCACGGTCGTAGCCCATATCCTTGTTACGCATATAGTTGAGCTGCTGGTAGACAATCCAGGTGCAGATCAGCATGATCAGCGAGATCGAAAATTGTGTTACCACCAGTGCTTTCCTGAAAAAACCGCCGCCTCGTGCCTTGAATGTGCCTTTCAGCACGTTGGCAGGTTCGAACGACGACAGGTAGAATGCAGGGTAACTCCCACTGACCAGCCCGGTAAACACGACGACCGACAATCCGATGAGCACGAATTGCGGGCTGAGCAACTGCATATAGCTGATCGCCTTTCCGGAAACATTATTGAAAAACGGCATGAGCAAAGCCACCAGGATGAGACTCGCCACCAGGGAGATAAGTGTGATCAGAATCGATTCGGTAAGGAACTGTCGGATGAGCGCACCTTTGAGCGAGCCCATTACTTTCCGCAATCCCACTTCTTTCGCCCGCCGGGCCGATTGCGCCGTCGCCAGGTTCATATAGTTGATACTGGCAATCAGGAGCATGAAAAATGCCACAGCACTGAACGTGTAGACATATCCGATATCGCCATTCGACTCGCCGTCGAATTTGGAATGTAAATGAATGCTTGTGAGCGGCTGCATCTGGTAGGTAATATGAATGCCCATCCGTTTGAAAATGCCGGACATATACTTTTCGTAAAGACCCGGGAAACCGGCTTCCAGCTTTTTCAGGTCCGCATTTTTGGATAGCAGCAAATAGCTATTGATATAAAACCCGCCCCAGCCGTCGGCATTGCGCTGGTTTTGATTCAGGGAAACTAATGCATTGAATGTAAAATGAGAGTTTTTAGGCACGTCCTCTATCACGCCGGTGATTTTATACGAGGTGCTGTCGTTGGTCTGAAGAATCTGGCCCAGAGCAGGGGATTTGCCGAAAAAGCGCTCCGCAACGCGCCGGGTGAGTACTACACTACCCGGCTGCTGCAATGCTTTGGGGTTACCTTCTATGAACTTGTAAGTAAAAACGTCGAAAACAGTGGAATCGACGGCGTAAATGTCTTCTTCATAAAACTGGCGCTCACCCTGGCGGAACATCATCCGGCCGTTCGAAAAAAACCTTACGTAGTTCTCTACAAACGGGTAATCCTGTTTCAAAGTTTTAACAAGGGGCGGCTGTGTGCTGACCCATTTGTTGACCTTGTCCGGCTCCCGGATGTAGGAAACGATCCGGTAAATCTGCGATGCTTTTTTGTGATAACGGTCGTAGCTCAGCTCGTCTACCACGTATAGGAACAGCAGCATGCCGCAGGTCACGCCTATGGTAAGCCCGAGAATGTTGATCAGGCTGTAAAATTTGTCTTTAACCAGGTTACGAAAAGCCAGTTTGAGATAGTTTTTTAACATCGGGTCCGGATTGGGTTCGGAGTGGCTGTGCAAATTTCGTTCCTGTTTTTTAACGAATTGACTAGTAGTGAAATACGGTGCCGTTTCTGTTCGAAAATGAACGTTTTGGATGCCGGAACGTTCGCCGACAGCCGACAGCCGACAGCCGACAGCAAGCGGCGGTCCGCGGTCGGCTGTCGGCTGTCAACCAATCCTCTCCTTTGCTACTTCCCCTGCCGGTCGTACCATTCCAGGAACTCCTCCTTGTCGAATGGCTCAGGATTGAGCAGGAGCTTCTGCCTTACTTGCTCTTCGAGCAGCAATGCCATTTTCTTACGCACATCGGCATATTCGGGGTTATGGGCGAGGTTGTCGTATTCAGTAGCGTCCGGATTGCGCAGGTCGTATAGCTCATATTCGTCGGGATAGCCTCCGAGCGCATCGAAGTAATGCGTGTATTTCCAGTCTTTGGTGCGTACGGCGCGGATCCGGTTTGCTGCTTTCACCACACTCGGTTTATTGGAAGCGCTGGCCTTGGTATCGTCAAATGTGAACAGGATCGCTTCCTGCACCGGCTGGTCGGTTTCGAGCAATGGCACGAGGCTGGTTCCCCTGATTCCCTGCGGTGGTGCCGCTCCGGCAATCTCGGCGATCGTCGGCAGAATGTCGATCAGCGACGACAGATGATGGGTGGATTTGTGGCCGGCGTCTTCGGGGAAGAGGATAGGGTTCGAGATCACCATCGGAATGCGCGTTGCCTCTTCGTAGGCGACAAATGCCTTTTGCCGCATGCCTCCATGTGCCATACCCATTTCCCCATGGTCGGCCAGGCGGATTACCAATGCCTGATCGGCCAGTTTGCTGCCTTCTACTTCCTGGTAAAGCTCTTTGATCAGAAAGCCGATCTCAGTATCGACCACGCGAAGGAGGTTCCCGTAAAAATTAAGGTAGTTGGTTTGCTTCGCCGGCGAATGGAGCGGGCCCAAGCTCAATGCGCCCGTTGCCTTCACTTGCGCCTGTGCGGAAGGTTTGCCATTGTTGGCAAGGTCTTCGTTCACTGTGGCCGGCAGGGTAATAGGGCCTTTGAGAAAATCGTCGCCATAGCCGTAATTGAAACCTTTGGGATAACATAGCACATCGTGCGGATTGACGAGCGAAACCACCAGGCAGTAGGGCTGTTTATCGCCTTTTTTCCTTCTTTTCCGTACGTTTTGCAGGTACGCAATGGCCTGCTGCACATATGCTTTGTCGTGGTTGGCAAAGCCGCCTCCAAAATTTTCCGGAGCCGTGTCCTCGCCGGCATCGGGGGCGATCCAGCCTCTGAAACCGTACATGGCAATGTCGGAAGCAGCCGGACTACCTCCATCGGTGCCTTTGCTCACATGCCATTTCCCGCGGTATTGCACATCATAGCCTTCGTCGAAAAGCATGCGGGCGATGTTGGGCAGGGTGTTATCCAGCTCGATTTCGGCCGGAGAATATCTTCCGCCTTCGGTGAGTGTTTGTGTAACATGGTGTTGAGCAGGGTAAAGGCCCGTGAGCAGCGTCGAGCGGCTTGGCGAGCACATGCAGGTATTGCAAAATGCCCGGTCGAAGCTGAAACCATTCTTTTTCAGGAATGTAAGCGTTTTGAGATTTTCCTTTTCCCAGTTCTCGGGGAAATGTTGCGTCGCCCTTTCCTGGTCGGTTAGGATAACGAGAATGTCCGGCTTGCCGGAGAGGTTACTGAGGCGTTGTCTGAAAGTCATTTTTGCAGTTGTTGAATGGAAGATGGCATTAAATTAATTCGCTAAAAAGTAGAACTAATTTTAGTGCCTAAGGAGGGGAACCGTAGAAGTTAACTGCATTGTAGCGAATTTATTAGTTAACGGTTACTTGGCGAGAGGGCTTTTTTGAACATGCGGTGGACGGATTGTCCCAGGCAGGCCAGCTTCGGGAATGGTTTTTGTTCAACTGCGTCGGCCATTAGGCTGAGAAACAATAAACTTGAAAATCATGAAGAAATTAGCATTTTTAGTAGCATTCGCCATCGTGTCATCTTTTGCCTGTGCGCAGGATGATGCAAAGTCGAAAGCAGACAAGGCCGCGGCCGAGACCAAAGAAGCAGGCCGCAAGGCAGGAAAGGAGATTAAGAAAGACGCTAAATATGTGGGCGACAAGGCCGAGGATGGCGCTGAAAAGGTAGCAGATGGCTCGGAAAAGGCCTACAAGGCGACCAAGAAGGGCGTTAAAAAAGGCGCCAAAAAGGTTGAGAAAGGGGCCGAAAAAGCCTACGATGCTACCAAAAAGGAAGGCAAGGAGCTGAAAGAAAAAGTCGATGATAACCGACGTTAACCGTTAAAGTAGAAATCCCGGCCGGAGCCATCCGGCCGGGATTTTCGCATGATGGCTATTTGTAAGCAATCGCGGCGCTTGACGGCCCTGCCAGCGGAATAACCTCGACCCTGCGGAATCCTGCCTCTTTCGTCCATCTTTCGAAATCGGCACCCGTAAAGTCGAATGCAACCCCGAATTCGATCAGCATATTGAGCGACATCAGAAGTCCGAATGCGTTTTTCCTACGATCGTCGTCGATCAGCGCTTCGATGGCGATGAATGCGCCACCTTCCGGTAGTGCATTATACGCTTTACGGATCAGCATCTTTTTATTGGGCAAATCCCAGTCGTGCAGGATCATACCCATGGTAATCACATCCGCTTGGGGAAACTCGTCTGTGAAAAAATCAACGTTTTTCGTCTTCACCCGATCGCTCATGCCCTTCGATGCAATGTACTCATTTGCAATGGGCTCGACCGTGGGCAGATCGGCAGATATACATGACATATTCGGATGCTGCTTCGCCACCTCGACGGACAGTATACCTGCGGCTCCGCCAATGTCACACAGCGTCGAGTAAGGGGAAAAATCAAACTTCCGGGCCAGGGCCATGAAGTTGCCGATGGAAATGCCCGACATGGCATCGATAAACTGTTTCAATCGCTCGGGTTTCGCATAAAGCTCTTCAAACAGCGGCTTGCCGTTATGCTTGATCTCATTCTGCGGCTGGCCGGTAAGCAGAGCTTCTTCGAGCGAACCCCAAAATGGGTATAGGCGGTCGTTGGCCATTTCCACAAATCCACCCATGTAGGAAGGCTTGTGTTTGTCGAGGAATACCGCGGTTTCGGGCGTATTGGAATACCTGGCTGTTTCGAGGAAACCTTCACGATTGAGAAAACCCAGGGCTACCAACGCATCCAGAAAATCATAAACACCCCGGTCGTGCAATTTTAATGCGGCCTGGATCTCCTTGCCCGACAGGGACTTGCCGGAAAGTACGGTGAAAACGTTCAGTTTGACGGCGCTCAGAAGCGTTTTTGAAGCAAAAAAAGCCAGCGCGGTCTCCATAATGCGCGATGGGGTAATCTGATGCGTTTCAGGTGCTGTGTTCATGATAGAGCAGGGTTTGATTTATTTAATAAAAATATGAAATAAATCAAGAATTCGCCTATTGCAACGCATCTGAATTTTCAGCCGCCCGGATTGGCCTTTTCCTAACTCGTCCTGACCTTTTGATAAGCATCATCCGGGACTTTTTTGCACTAAATTGCAATCCCATGCAGCTATTTAGTGCAACACACCGATTTCGCAGGTGTTGCACTAACGTGGGGCATACAGTCCGCGCAGTTATATTAGCATTTAACTAAGATCGATACCTGCGATAAAATCAGTCGCCTTCAATCCGAGCTTTGCCTGAACAGCGTCGCGGATGGTAGCGTATACGGCTTCATCCAATGTCCCTACGCGTGAACAGAATTCTAAGGTGGTTTTGCTTTTGGATGATTTGAAGAAAAGGATCTGCTTGATCGTATCCGAGGATGTGATCAGAAAGGTGCCCAGTTGGAGCGCAACCGTGTTGTTCACTTCTTTGGCGATACCGATCTGGAATGCCCCTTTTGTCGCAGTATGGGTATTTTTCTCGAAAGCGATGAATTTCCCGCTGGTATCGCTCAGGCCTTTTATGGCGTCCAAAGTCTTGGTGACGAGCGGTACAAGTGCCGAGCCGCCGACAGCGGCTGCAACCAGATCGATAATGGCTTTGTCGACCTCGATGGTGGTGCCTTCCGACGTAAACGGCGTGAAACTCGCCGATTGCATCGCCCAGCCAATGTTACTGAGCACATTGATGAATTCCCCATACCACTCTTTGATCTGGTCTTCGTCCGGGAATTTCTTGTTGGCTGCCAGCTGGGCCAGTAATACGGAGTGCAGGACATCCTGCCGGCGCTGGTCCGATACCTCCGATACAAACGACACCAGACTCTTGTCGTTCATGAACGATTGTTCTACATCGGTTTGCGTCTCGATTTCGGTAGTCGTGAGATCTCTTGAGAGTATTTCGCGCTCACTTTCACTAATGAACGATTCTCTGGAGTTTTGCAGGGTCAGTCCTTTGATGTACTTCTTTGGGTCGATGTCTTCCATTTTTTGTGATAGTGTTTAGAGCTTTGTAGTATTTACGGCGCTGAGGAACAGTTGGAAAGATAGGATTATTTCTACGAAACCATTGAATAAATCATGAGGAAATTGTTTCGTAATGCCTCTTGTTTTTGGTAAATCGTCTTCATCTTGAAGCGCGCCCCGGCTGTGCTCGCAGATCGTCCCTGCTTTTCTCAACCTTATTCCTCTTTTCCCATGCGTTACGATACACTCGCTGCCGATGAGGCGGCCTTTAAAAGCCGAACTGATTATACGTTTACGCCATTTACGGTTCCCGTGGCGGGAGAAGACCTTTCGTTACGCGGCGTGTTTTGCAAGCCTAAGAACCGTTCGGGGTATTTCAATACGCCGGAGCCGCCGCATGGCAAGCAACGGATCGTGCTCCATTTTACAGCCGGCAACCTCAGCGGCGGTATCAACACGCTCACTACGCAGAACTTCCGGGTTTCGGTTCCGTTTGTCATCGCCCGCGATGGTACTGTCTATCAATTGTTTCCCTCGAAGGACTGGTCGGGGCACATTGGTGCGGGTATCGGCAATGCAGGTACGGGCAATGCGCAGGACAAAGTCACCATTGCGATCGAGATCATCAACTATGGTTACCTGGTCGAGCGTGGAGCGAATCTTGAAACCATTTATTCCCGGCCAAAAGAGAATCCCGGCCGTGTTGACCTGTACTGCCCGCTTACCCAGACCGAGGCATATCAGAAGTTGAGCCAGCCATTTCGCGAGCAGAAATACTACGCTTCCTACACGCAGCAACAATATGAGAGTCTGATCATATTACTGCGTTTTTTAACCAAAAAATATAACATTCCGCGTCAGTTTCTCAATGAGTCGGTGCGGTACCAGGGCACGCAGGATGTACTGTCGTTCAAAGGCATTGTTTCCCATGTCAATTACCGTACGGGTGGCAAGTGGGACCTCGGGCCTGCTTTTGACTGGCAGCAGGTCATCGCGGGTGTACAAGCGCAGGCATACCAGCCCGCGAGCGCGACGCGTGATGCATTTGTCGCGGAGGAAGAGGGGCTGATTACCAATGAAACCGCGCTTGACACGCAATGGGCTGAGCCGCGGGGTGTAGAAGTGGCCCCGCCGGAGGATTTCGAATCCCATTTCAACGATGACGAAGGCGCCGCGATCAAGCCGAATTTATTTGCATTGGTGGTTGGGATTGACGCCTACGAGGATCAGGTTGTACTGAACCAGAAAGTGGCCTTCCCAAAGCTCCGGGGCTGTGTGGCCGACGCGACGAAAGTCCGGCGCTACCTGGAAAACGACGGAACGTTCGACCGGAAGCATATTCAGTTTTTAACCAACCAGCGAGCAACCAAAACGGCCATCGTCCAGGCATTTCAGGAGTTGGGAAAAGCTGGGAAAGACGACGTGATCGTCTTTTATTACTCCGGGCATGGTACCCAGGAACTGGCCGATGCGGCGGTCTGGACATCCGAACAGGACGGGAAACTCGAATGCCTTGTGAGCTATTACGACGAAGACCATGATAACGAATACCTGATATCTGACAAAGAACTGCGGTATCTGATCAGGGAGGTTTCTAAAAACGGCGCGCATATTACCGTGATTTCGGATTGCTGCCATTCGGGGGATAATACCCGCAATGCCGGGCTGATCAAATCGACTTACGGGGAGGTTATCGAGCGGCGGATACCTTATGTTTTCCCGCAGCGGACGTGGGAAAAATTCATTTTCAGCACTACACTTTCTCCGGGTGATTTTGCAGGAAAGCACATCGATGCGGTACTTCCGCCAGCCAGGCACGTTAGTCTGTCGGCGTGCGAATCCGACGAATCGGCGGTGGAAGTAAGCGGGGAGGGTGTTTTTACCAAATACCTGCTCAAATCGCTTGAAGCATCAGGAGGGCAGCTTTCGTATGCGGCATTGCATGGCCGCGTGAAGCAAATGCTCAACAATGCCTTCGAGCAGACGCCCGTCATGTATATTCCGCCCGCATTCCACCAGCAGCTTGCATTGACCAATGTATTCAACAAGCCTGGCGGAGCCGGAAACGCCACTTATGCCGACGTGATACGCGACGGCGCGGGTAACTGGGTGCTGCAACGCGGCGCCGTTCACGGGATCGGACGGGAGACCAACGGCATTACCGTGCGGGACGACGAGAAAACATTTGAAGCAAAAGTGCGGTCGGTAGGGGCCGATACGACTATTCTGGCATTCGATAATGCGGTAGAGTCGGAGCTGGATACTTCCAAGGTTTACCAGGGGTATGTAGAGGGGCTGATGAGCCAGCAACTTAAAATTCACCTCAATAATGTTGATAATATTTTGACAGATAGTCTTTTGCTTGCAGAAAAACTTATGTCGGAAATCCCGTCGCAAGCCCGGCTGGAAGCCAAAGAAGCGGAGGCGGATTACACGTTGTCGTTCCGGAACGGCCGGGCCGTACTGACCAAACCTTTTGATACTTTTCGCCCGGTCGTAGAACAGATAGAGCTGGATTCGGAGGCATTTGCTTCTGAATTGGTGAAAGATCTCAAACATATTTCAAACTGGCATTTCCTGAAAAACCTGCGCAACGATGCGGCAGTGGGCACGCCGCTACGAATAGAGGTGAGCGATGCCGATGGCCAGCCGATCCAGGCTGACGATGGCGCGGTAAAACTGCATTATCAGCAGATTGATGGCGAATGGAAGGGAAGTATCCGGATCAAAATCACCAATACCAGCACCCGCAAGCTGTATTGCTGCTGCGTATTTCTGGATGCCGGCTTCGGTGCGTCGCTGGGCTTGCTGGATCCTATCGTTACCCCGTTGGATCCGGGCGCTTCCAAGGAGCTTAGCTACAATGGCCAGACGACCATTCCGATTTCGCTGGATACTTATGTTCAATTGTATAATTGGCCTAAAAACGCTGAATACCTGCAATTTATCATCAGTGCCGAAGACCTGTCGAACATCGAGGAACTGGCGCTCGAAAGCCTGCCTGCTCCTTTCACGGTAAGCAAAAAAGGCTCGACCCGCGGCATCGGCCCCAGTATCAGGGAGACTGATAAAAGTGTGGCGGTGAGTTGGTCGACGCAGCTGCTGACGTTGGAATACATAAACCCTGAATACAATATTGTCGCCGAAAGCGACCTGGCTGCTATGCTGGAAGATGAAAATCTGGCCGAGTATGCATTGGGTAATTATTTCGAAGTAAAAACAAGGCTGGATTTGCAGCCGGAATATCAGCTGAAACCCGATGTGCAGCTACGCAAACGCGATGCCCACCTGGATGAAAAAGGGTTTATCCGCGACGGGCTGCTGGATGTGGCCAATAAAACGGCGCGCCTGATACGCAATTCGAAATACCGCATTATGCGTCTACGCTTTCCGAGGGCACCTAAAATTGTATCCGAAGGAGATTCATGGTTTCAGCATCCACTGGTGGTCGATACGATCGATCACTTGTCGAAAGTATATCCGATCTTCTGTGTGGCGGCAGCTGGCGATACGCTGGCTAACTACGACCGCGAAGGGGAATGGCTGGAAGCGGTCGAAGACAAAAGCCCCCGTTTTTTCCTTCTGAGCGGAGGTGGAAACGATGTGCTGGGCGAACAGTTCCGCAGCCATATCAAGGCTGGGCCGCACAATACGGGCCTTCCGCCACAGGATTATCTCGAACCGTCGCTGAGCGCGGAGCTGGACAATCTGCAAGTCATATATCGGAAGATGTTCAACGAGTTGTTTGCATTACGTCCTGATATTCACGCGCTTTGCCACGGCTACGATTACATTACCCCGCTGGACAAGACCGACAAGGGCTGGCTGGGCCGGTATATGATCGAAAAAGGAATGACAAGCCAAACGGACCGCAAAGCAGTGATTAGCTACATTCTGAATGAATTCAACGACCGCCTGCGAGCCGTGGCAGCCGAATTCCCGAACGTACATTACATTAACGCACGGGGACTCGTGGCCGACGACCAGTGGTACGACGAAATTCATCCTAACAAGCATGGTTTTCAGGCTGTGGCGGGGAGCTTTCTGAATGTGATTAATGGTTTGGTAGAAAACTAATCAACCGTTTTTGGCACTTTTCCAGGCCGCCTCATCCTCGTCGCTGAAAATGGCCCCGTAACTTCTCAGGTTCTTCCTGACGGCCTCGGAGAAATTCGAGGCCGGGTCTACGTTCCGGAAATCGCAGCCTTGCACGAGCAGGCCCGAGACGTTGACAAACGAAAGAACGGGCTTGGCGGCAGCGTCTTTCACAGTAATCTCGGCATACCTGCATTTGATATTGAAAGGCTTGGCCGCCGACGTTATAAGCAGTTGCATATCCAAATGCAGCTGCTTTTTTTTCGCTTCGTCGTCTACGATTTCCAGGCAGTCGCCCGTTGCTACCGACCAAATGCGGAAGTGATGCCCGAAATCCCGGGAGAAAATCTGAGTGCCGTCAGCGTTGTAAACGGCATCCTCGACACCATAGCCGTGGCCCCTGTAAATGCGGATGCATTCGCCGGTTTCAGCGAGCCACTCGCGGATCGTCAGATCGTCGGATGTAGAGATTATTTTGGAGCCATCAGGGCTATACCGCGCCCGGTGCAGCCATTTTTCGTGCCCTCGGAATGCCTGCAACGCAATGCCCGATTCAATGTGTATTTCGCTGAAAGTGCGGTCGTAGTTTACCGTGAGTAATTTTTTAGAGTCCGGGCTGATTATGCATTTATTTACCACCCAGTCGGATTGCCCGCTGATCGCGTAGAGCTGCGTACCGGTTTCGAGACTCCATTCGCGGATCGACTTGTCGTCGGACGCCGAAACGGCTCTGGGTTTGTCGGGCGAATAGCTGGCAAAGTTGACTTTATCGGTATGTCCAGAGTAGGTACGGCTTTCAAGGCCTGTTTTGACCGACCATTCCCGCATGGTTTTGTCTTTCGAGGTCGAGAGAATTCTTTCGCCGTCGGCGCTGTAAACGGCGCTATAAACCTGGTCGGAATGGCCTTTGAAAGTCCTGACTGGCAGTTCGCTATCCTCCGACCACTCGATCATCGTGCCGTCGTCGGAAGCAGACAGGACGGTTGCTTGATCGGGACTGTAACAAACACTGTTCACTTTTTGGGTATGGGCGCTCAATATCCTGAGGCATTCTCCTGTTTTTACAGACCATTCCCGCACGGTCGTGTCGGCGGAGGCGGAGAGGAACTTATCCCCTTTTGAATTGTAATAAACCGACGACACGTTTTTGGTGTGGCCGGTGTAGATCTTCATGCATTCTTGGGTTGCAGTGCTCCATTCGCGGATCATTTTGTCGTCCGCGCAGGTGAGAATACGGGTGCCGTCGGGCGCGTATACCGCGTTGTTTACCTTCGCGAGCTGGTGTTCGTAGCTGGCCAGTTCGGTGCCCGTGCTTACTGCCCATTCCCTAACGAAGGTGTCGTTCGATGCCGACACAACCTTCTGGCCATCGTGGCTGTACCGCGCGGAAAGAACCTTATCGGTATGGCCGGAGAATGTCTGCAAAAGTTTTCCTGTGGCGGTAAGCCATTCTTTAATGGTACAATCGTCCGAGGCTGTCAGGAGCTTTTTTCCGTCGGCGCTGTAATGCACCTGGTTAATCTGCCCATAATGTCCTTTGAAGATGAACCCGTCGCCATCCAGCAAACTGCCTTCGAACCGCGCCGGAAGGTAGGCGCTGCCTTTGTGACGCGTCAACGAGAGCCCGTTGAACTGGATTTGGCGTAAGTCGAGATTAGTGAGATCGGCACCGGCCAGCGTCTGGCGTATATCTAGCCAGATTGTTATTACATTCCGAATAACAAACGCGCGTTCGGTCTCCGCTGCTTTGATTCCGGAATTGTTCCGGCACAAATCCATCAAACGCGATAGCAGGTTCTCTCTTTCCACCAGTTCGAGCCGGCTTTTGGCTGCATTCCAGGTCGGTACCACCCGATGCTCCCCTTCGATTTCTCCCAGCAGGCGCCGCAGGTAAACCGGGATATAATTCCTGAAAAACACATCCGGTAGCGTCCGCTGCACCATCGCGATCGCCGTCATGTTACGTATATGGCATACCGCAAAAAAATCCCTGAAATTCTGGTGTAAAAACCGGAGATCGTCCCCTTCCATGACCAGCACGCGGAGGCGCTCGACCAGAAACTGTTTTACTTTCCCGGCACGTTGCTCTTTATCATCGAGCTCGGTGAGTATGCCCAGGCCCAGTTCTTTCCGTTTTCCATCGAAGTCGGGATATATTTCGGTAAGCTCTTCTTTATCCAGTTCATCGAATGCCTCGTCGAGCAATGTTTTGAAGTTAAACACGGGGTCGGCGAGTTTGCGGATCGTAATGGCATATTTGCCCTTATCCTCCATTTTGTAAGCAATGTAAGGGACGAGTACGCGAAGCAGGAAAGTCTGGTAGCGGATCTCGTTTTCGTCGTTGGCATCGGTAAGCTGGGCGAGCTGGGCTTCGTTGAAGTTCCAGAGGAGCTCACCGTATGTAGTCACTTTTTTGAAATGGAAGCGATCGTCGTCCTTGAACCGCAATGCGATGTTATTCGCCCCTGAATACAGCGTCAGCATCATCGGATTGGCAAAGAGCCCCAGCAAATCCTTGTTCGACGGTATTTCCTGGCCTTTTTCTTTGAGATAAGCCATGACGGTTTCCTGTGTAAGCGGCAGGATTTGCATTAATGCTGCGCTCTCGCTGGAAAGGTCCAGTTTTTCGATCTGCTTGTTCCGGGATGAGATCACCATTTGCGTACCGTCAGCCCTGGCCGCAAGGTCATTCAGGGTGGCCATCAGACGTCCTTTCGGAACGGTTACTTCGTTGAGGCCATCCAACAGCAGGATGAGTGAGGGCTTGCCCTCACGGGGCGTTGCGAGAACTTTCCAGAGCGCATTGACAGTCTCCGCTGGCGGCTCGGGTATATTCAGCAGACTTTTACAAATGTACCTGACAACAAAGTCGTTACGCTCGGCTTCGGACGACGAGTTGTATTCATTTAGTGGAATAAAAACGGGAACGGGACCATTTTCTTCAAAAAGCAGATCCCGCCACAGCAAAAGCAGCGACACCGTTTTACCCATGCCGCCGTCCCCCACAAGCAGTGCCTGCGATTTTTTATTTTTCCACAATGCCTCGACCGCCAGTTCGAGCGAGGCAACCTGGGTGTCGGTTTTAACCTGCACATCGAGGTATTTCCCCATATTAATCTCCGAAACCAGGATGCTTTCGATATTCAGGTATTTATAACGGCCTTTTTGAAGTCGCTCAAATTGAGCTTTGGAACCCGCGCGCAGCGTTTCTTGCAGGTTCGCGGGGTCGAAAGGAGCGGACGGCTGCGATATGCTGGTGGTGCGATGAAAGAAAAATTCTCCCAGCTTGTATTTCTGGCTGACGAGGCTTTTGCAAAGTGGTTCAATGTTAAATCCTTTATCGCGTACCTGCTTGGTAACCTGCGCACCCAGCCAGTTGATGGAAACGCTGGCATCCGCATTTGCGTGAAGAATGTCGATCAGTGCGTCGGCAAACGGGCTCTTGTCCGGTACCGCGCCGTTGCGGCCGGCCGTGAGCACCCATCGGGAGGGCACTTCCTCCGCCTCAGCCGACTGGCTTTGCTGCGTAACGTCGATTTCCATCGTGGCAAAAGCTTCCGAGAAGCACGCGTCGACGATCAGGACAATGTGATGAGCTCTGATATTGGAAAGGATTCTGATGACTTCACTGACGGAAATGAGCTTTTTCAAATCGCTGGGCCTTTCCGAAAGTACCGGCGCATCGGAAGGTACCCAATAGCCTTCCTTGTTTTTATCGAAATGGCCGTGTCCCGAGAAGTAGATGATCAGGTTTTCGTCCGGCCTGACGCGAAGCTCACCGTTCTCGTCCTTGTCGGCCAGGTAGCAAATTTCATCGAAAACGATATCGGTTTTAGCATTTTCGTCAAAAAGCGGCTGGATAATGAAGTTTTCATCCGAAAAACCATAGGAATCTTTGAGTACCGCAAAAAATCGCTGGCAGTCGGATACCGGATATTGGAGCGGCGTCCAGTTGTCGTACTTATCGATCGCGACGAAAAACAGCCGGTTCCGTCTTGTTCTATTCTGTCGAGGGGTAACTGTCCCGATGCCCATGATGTGATTTCGCTGACTAAACTTTCAATTTCGGTATTTTTCCCGGGTGTTCGGGGTGGGTATCAAAGAAATTATTAACCGGACTTATGCAAGCCGGGCGGTCTTTGATGTGCCGTTTTTCCGTTCAATAACAAAGCATTTCGGGTGTTGATTTTAATGCATTGAGCAGGTAATTTCAGGCGATATGTGCCTTATGTTGCCCAGCTGCAGCGCATTCGTCCAGGGCGGCCGTTCTCTCAAACCCAACCTTTTTACCATATGAAAATCTTCGCATTGCTGATTGGCATCAATGAGTATAGTCCGTCCTCGGTTCCGGCAATCAGGGCGCTGAACGGTTGTTTGAATGACGTCTCCGATTTCGGGGATTTTTTAAAGGAGAATTATGGTGATCTGATCCCTGAAGAGCAGCAAATACTTGTACTCGCGAACGCAAAAGCGACGCGGACAAATGTGATCGATGGGTTCCGAAAGCACCTTGCCCAGGCCGGGCCTGATGACATTGCGTTAGTATATTATTCGGGACACGGATCGACCGGCATCACCGCCCGCGAGTTCCAGGCCGCCACTTCCGATCGCCAGGAACAGACCTGGGTTTTGCATGATAGCCGGGAGCCTGGTAAATACGACCTGGCAGACAAGGAAATAGCACTTCTGCTGGAAGAAGTGAGTGCTGGCGGCTCGCGGATCGTGGTCATTGCCGATTCCTGCCACTCTGGATCGGTCACAAGAGAGCTTGAACAGTTTCTGCAAATGCAGCCCCGTTTCGAGAAGGGTACCTCTGATATCCGCCCGCTTGAAAGCTACCTGGATGGGGCATATCTGCAACGTCCCAACCTCCATATTCCCTCTTCCGACCACCTTCTGCTCGCTGCTTGCGACCGCGTGGAGCGTGCATGGGAGAATAACGGGCACGGGCAGTTTACGCAGTCGCTGATCTCTGTGCTTGGCAAAAGCGGCGGGCAGATCACCTATGCCGATCTTTTCGTTCAGGTGAGGGCTTTCATTCGGAATGCATTGAAAAACCAGACACCGCAAATGGAATCGATCGGTGTTTTCAATATTAGCCAGGGCTTTCTTGGAAGAAAAGTTGAAACCGGACGGCTCACCCGGTACCGCGTATATATGAAAGCGGGCAAGTGGACGATCGACCTCGGGGCGGGGATGGGCATCGAGCAGCGGGTAGGAGAGCCCTTCAAAATTAAAATATACGACTCGGTAGCGGATGGGCAACCCATCGGGACAGCCGTGCTGGATGTAATGAATGTGACGGAAAGCACTTTGCAGACGGGGGGATTATCCCTCGAAGCAAACAATGTGTATTGGGGTGAGCCGGAATCCCTCCGCCTTCAGCCATTCTTCGTACATGGCGATAGCGTGGCGGTGCAGGTAATGCAGGAAACACTGGCGAACGCCTCCGAATCGGGTATTGTGCTGACCGATGTTGATGCTGCCGCCTTATTTGAACTAAAAATAGAAAGTGGCAATATTGTGGTTTACCACACGGGAAGCGATTTGAGGATACAGACGGTGGAGGGAGCCGGCAAGTTTTCGGCAGCGCACGTCCTGAATGTGCTGCAAACGCTCGCCCGCTGGCAACGCCTGCTCGAATTGCAAAACGCGCGATCTGCCATTTTGCCTCACCAGATTACATTCAATGTAGAGGTTGCCCACGGCTCATCCACCAGTATATTTTCAGACAAAATGATCACGCTCGACCACGACGGCGAGGACATTCCGTTTAAAGTCAATTTCACTAACGGTACTGCCCGCACGTTGTACGCTTGCCTTTTATACCTGTCGCCGGACTATGGCGTGACGGTCATTTTCAACGATTCGCAGCCGGTGAACTCCAACACGTCCGTTGTGCTCACAAGCGATGTTTTTACCCTGAATAGCGAAGAGGAAATAGACACCCTGAAACTGATTGTTTCGACAGAAGCCATTGATAGTAGTTTGTTTGTCCAGGAACCGCTGCAAATAGGTGCTACCGTTACGCCATCGGGCAGCCGTGGGCTGGGGCAGTCGAAGGGGATCGGCGGTGGAAAATCCGATTGGATCACAAAGGCCATCAGCATCAGGCTCGTTAAAAAAGCGGAAGAGCAACTGGGGGCCCAGCCGGTGGCCATCGGTAAGGGCATTACGGTTCAGCCGCACCCGTCGTTTCGCGGGAAGCTCGGCTGGGCGCCGCTCATTTCCAGAACAAGGAGTGTCGACAAGCCAGTTATCAATGAGGCTTATGCAGTGGGCAACCCGTGGTTCCAGATCGTCAACTTCGATGAAGGCACGAGGGGAGAGGACCGCAGCATTGCAGAGGTGGTTGAGATCAGCGATGTCGCAGCCCTGAAAGAAAATCCGCTGATTATCGATATCAGGCCTGAAAATGAGGGCGAACTGGTATTACCGTTCTTTTTCGACGGTGAAGATTTTTTGCCGATGGGCAACGTGGCGATTACGGAACCCGGATTAATGCAGATCAGCATCGATACCATCCCTGAGGAAGCTGGGGAGAAAACGAGAAGCCTCGGCGGGGCCTTCCGGATGGTATTCCTGAAATTTGCGGGTAAACTGGGCATTAAAACGGATCCTAACCAGTTGCGCTGGGTGGACTATACCAACGGCGCGTCCCGCGAAAGCTCGGGACTCGAAGGAAAAGTGATTCAGGCAAAATCGATATTACTGCTTGTGCACGGCATTATTGGGGATACGGAAGACATGGCTAAGACGTTCAAAATAGCGATCGATGGCGGTTACGACCTCGTAATGACCTACGACTATGAAAACCTGAACACGCCGATTGAAGAAATCGCAGCGATCCTGAAAGGCAAGCTGGCCGGCCTTGGGTTTCAGGAAAATGACGGAAAGGAGCTGGTCCTCGTAGCGCATTCAATGGGCGGGCTGGTATCCCGGTATATGATAGAAGAACTGGGTGGCGACAAGTTCGTCGACAAGCTGATCATGGCAGGTACGCCTAATGGCGGCAGCAAGTTTGGTCAGATTCCGGATTATGTCAGCTGGACGTCTGTCGCCCTTGCGCTGGGTACTAAGTTGTTTCCTCCGCAGGTAGGCGCAGTGACGGGTTTCTTGTCCTCCGTGCTAAAAGTGGGAAATAAGGAGGTGCTGCACACCTTGGCTCAAATGGACGCCGGCAGCGATTTCATCAAAAAATTAACCCACAAAAATGCCGCGCCGATTCCCTATTTTATCATCGGCGGGGACCTGGATGCCTATCTCCGTGCCAGCGGCGGCCTTCCATTGATGGAAAAGGTGGTAACGCAAATAGGAACCTGGATTTATAAAAACACGATCAACGACATTGCGGTGAGCACGGACAGCATCTTTCTTGCGAAGACGGCCGCCGTACCCCAAAAAGTGTCGTGCCACCATCTCAACTATTTTGTCATCGATGAATCCGTCGATGCGCTGGCAAAACTATTGTAACCGTCCGTCGTGGCGGCGGGTAGATCGATGGCGTTGAGCATTCTGATGATCGACGCCACCTCATCTTTAAGCGAGTCGGGGATCATCTTCTTTTTGGTAAATGTTTGAAGATCAGCGATCATCGCGTCACGGTTGTAGACTGCGCTTTCAGCATAGGTGCAATTTTTCTCGCTGAAATTCTTGCTACCGGCATATTCCCGGTAGTAGCTGCGGGCTTTTGCAATGTTACCCGATAGCAGGTGAGCATGTGCCAGGTTCACGTAAATATAATCGAGGCGTGACTTGGGCGTGATAGCCACGGACGTGCCTTTTTGAGCATATTCGATCGATTTTTTGAAGTTCCGGTCGAACAAGCGGTACCAGGACGCATTGTTGTAGACGATCGACAGGTAGTGGTTCAGGCAGGTATCACCCGGAAGCTTTTCGCGCATATCTTCGAGGAACAGAATATGGTCTTCGCTCGCATAGCGTTTCGATTGTGTGCGGACAAAAGAAAAAAGCGCGTTCCGCTCGTCCTCTCTCATTTTCTGGATTTTGGTTTCCAGTTCAATACGAGCGTTCCAAAACACTTCGTTCAGGCGCCTGTTGCCGTCCGCACTTATTTTCCTGGACAATGCCGTCCAGAGGCCATAGTTGTACTGCCCCTCCACCTGCCTTACCAAAGCACTCAGCACGCCTTTCAGGTGGACAAGAGATCCGGAGTTCTCCGAGGAAAAGAAATTGCTCGATAGTCTGTGAATCGATGTAAGGTATTCGTTTTCCAGGTACGTCCACAGGTCTTCTTTGGCAGAAATGCTCGAATTTCTTTTCAGATATTCCAGGTCTTCCGTATCCAGCGGCAGAAGGAAGCGCACCTTTGTTTCGGGAAGCAGGCGGGTACTCGGTTCGACTTTTCTGTTACCGGTCCAGAATAGCCGCGCTATTCCCATGCGGGTGTCCGAAATGGCAATCACAGAGTCATGCGGGAACCGCCTCAGCGAATTGTATTTAAATTCATTGTCGACATCATAGAGTGTTTGCGTACTGTCGCTCAAAATTCCTTCCGATGTTAACCGGAACGATTCCCCGACCCTTGTAGTGTCGATTGCCCTTTTCATGAGCAGCATTTTCCCGCTGTTGTAAGAGATCCTGACCAGCGTGGTATCATGGCTGTTAATTGCGACAGTAATCCCATGGTTGGCGCGGTCCCTGATCCAGCCGTGTTTGATGAGATTGTACCTGTTTTCAAGCGTCCCTAAACGCTCGTTATACAAGCTTACAGTGTTAGGTCCTGCGATAATCAAAAGCTTTTTCTCACTGCCAACGTGCGCAAAAGCCATATCCGTGATCGGTTCTACATTAAATATGGATGCGAAATACAAGTTTTCATGTTCGGGATACCTTTTAATTTCATCGAACATACCATCCCCGAATAGCCCCGACAACATGCTTTTCTCTTCAAATTGTTTGTAGAGAATGTATTGCTGCGTTTTCGACCTGGCAAGATTAATGAGCAGCCGGTAGCGCGTGCTGGTTTCCGAGCTCCATATGGTCAGGAAGGTGAGTATAGTTAAAAGAAATAGGGCACCTGCGCCGTAACTCAGGCCGTATATCGTGGTGAGCCGTCGTTTGCTGTCCGCAACGAATTTCCATTCTTCTTTTGTTGGCTGTTTGCTCAGTGCTACATTTTCCCTGATGTCCTTGGTGGATCGCTTGATATCCCTCAGATCGTTCCGGTCGAGGTAAGATCTTAAAAACCATATTTTGTTGGACTGCTCATATTTCAGGTAGGCAGTTTTAATGGTCTTGATCGTCCGGGCGATGTGCGAATTTTCGAGGTTGAACTTGTCGTAAATGATTTGGGCCAGACTGTCATGCGCGATCTCATAAATACTGTCCGCGCTGTTCCCTCCATATTTGTCCAGCCTGAGAATGTTTTTACTGGCCAGCGATTTCACGATAGCCGTGGCGACATCCAACGGGGCGGCTTGCGAAATCACGTCCTCGATTTTTTGCGGACGTTTTGTACCCTCGTCACTGACGAAACAATAGAGCACATCTCTCACAGTATTATAATTGACCGACCCGTACACCGCCGATACTTCCGAGATTGTTTTCTCTATCCGCTCTTCCAGGAATTGTCTGAGCACGTTCCGGATATTTCCCACCTCGGTCAACAGGCCTATTTTGAAACTCTTACGGGGACCCGGCGCCTGATGCCAGAGCCGGTCGAGGTAGATCTGAAGATGCGGCAGCTCAATCAGGCTATCACCGATTTTAAGGTTCCTGACGATCGCATCGACGGTGGCCTCATCGGTTTCTATTTCGAAGTAATCACATGTTTTCCGGATAACATTTTTAATATCGTTGTCGGTCATTCGCTCGATCAGCACGCGTTTGTCGAAGATTTCCGGCACGATGCTCTCATACTTTTGCAGCTGGGCAATGTACCGCTCGCGCATGATGAAAATCACTTTGCATGGAATATCCCTCGCATCGAGTATTCTCCTGAGGTCGCTGAAAAACGTTTCCTGCTCTTCGGTATTCCCTAAAATGAATATTTCTTCGAACTGATCGAAGATGAGGTACACGGGTTTGAAAAAATCCAGGTAGAGGGATCTGAGGCAGTCCAGAATATCGGAGTCGAGCGGGAAGTCTTCTTTGTTTTTGTGGTTGATCTCCTTCCGCAGCGAAATATTGATATTGTCGTACCGCCGGACGAATATTTCCAGCCAGTCGGTTTTTTCGAAACAGTTCGCAAGGCCGCATTTGATGATACTGGATTTCCCCGTTCCCAGCGGACCGTTCACGAGTACGATATTGGACTCGTGGATGTAGTTATATATGATCCTGATCTCGTCCTCTCTTTCAAAAAACGCGCTGCGTTCATTCTTCTCAAATGAGTCCAGCAGCTTGAATGGCGAAGTTGTCATGATCTGTCAGGATTTGAAATAGGAAATGAAAACTTCTACGCTCTCGAGAATCTCCGGACCGATGGTTTCCAGCTCTTCCTGCGATATCTTTAAGTCCGTTTTGGTCCTTAAAAAATTGGGTAAGGCAGGAATTTGCAGCCTGTCTTTCTTTTCATTGATATTCTTGATGAAATTATAGGTGCATGTGGCGGCAGTAGCGCTTTTATCATAATTATAGAAGAAATAGATTTTGGAAAGCTTTTCGCTGATCAATGCATTCATGTCGATCACAAACGGGTACAAATTGAATGCGGAAAGACTTTTGTTCTCGATCTTGTAAATAACGACCGAGTTGGAATCTGTGAAGTTTTCGAAATCTTCCATCTTGTCGGTAAAGCCCACGAGCACATAATCAAGTTTGACCATTTTGTGCTGGTAAACTGCCGGCTGGTTCTTCTTTTTGTTGATATAGATATTTTTGATAGTCGCAAACTTGTACCTCGCGCAGAACCCCAACTCCTTAAATATGATACAAAGGCTGGCTTCCGCTTTCTGGCAATCCTGCTGGATGTCACGGTCGTCGAGCTCGTCCAGTGCGGCAAGGTCCTTGTATTTGCCTTTAATACCCGTAATATTCAGGTAGGCGCCAAAGAATTCGCTCTCCCGCTCGTCCATGAGATCGGCCAGATGGGACATTTCGTTGACAAACAGAGGTACTTCGTGGGCTTTTAGTTTGTCGTGGATGATGCGTATCAGCGGAATCACGTCGTAGGCCTGCCTGTCGCGATGATCGAGCAGGAAGAAAGCACTGACTCGTTCTTTCAGATGATCTTCCAAAACGGGCACCTTGCCCTGTACCAGCGCTTCCCAGAGTTGGGAAAACATGATGAACAACAAAAGATCGGC
The DNA here is from genome assembly GCF_052044875.1 of Dyadobacter sp. 22481. NCBI lineage: Bacteria > Pseudomonadati > Bacteroidota > Cytophagia > Cytophagales > Spirosomataceae > Dyadobacter > Dyadobacter sp. 22481. The sequence continues at coordinate 1,751,393 of NZ_JBQENV010000001.1, read as the reverse complement.
CATCACAGAGTAGGTATTGATCAAAAACCGCAGGCGTTCACTGGCGAGAGGCTCGTCTTCGGTGACAAGTAGCTTTCGTACCTGTTCGGCAATGGGAGAGGGCAGGCTGTTGATAATCGCATTTTTGACCTCCCTGACGTCAAATTTCCGCGGGTCCCATTGTTCCCCGTATTTTTTTTCAAGGTCCTCGAACATGGGAAGCTCGTCGCTGAACGTCATCAGGACATTGTAAAGGGCGGCAAGAATGGCATCCTCGGAGGTATTAAACTTCGAGTCGATCTGGCTCTTAATATGAAGCTCGTAAAAGCTCTTGTCAGATAACCGGTGATCGGCTGCGCCCTGTTGATTTTTGTGGAGGTAGAGCCCCCACACCGGACCGGTATTGGGCGCTTTGATGAGCCGGGCAATACCACGGTCAGGATCTTCTGTGGTCGTTAATGCCGCATTGTTTTTGGCTGTAACCACCTCGGTAGCCAGCTTGAAGGCCTCGTCGATGGAATGCCCGCTGGCCAGTTTCTGGTAAAAATCCTCGGCGAAGCGCGTGGCGGTATCGTCGCCGATGTCGACGCTCGTGGCAATTACCGCGCGAACGCCGGCGTCGAGCAACTGGACAACCTGTTCACGCGTCGAGCAGCCATTCAGAAAAACAAGTTTCAAATTCTTTTGCAGCCGGATCGATTGCAGCAGACCTGCGCCATAAACCGTCGCGTCTTCCATCAGCAGCTGACTGCCGCTGGCATGCCCTGCGTAATGAATGATCTCCACCTGGGGCTGATACAAAAGCAGGCGGTCCCGCAGTTTCTTGCTGGTACGGGAGTCAGTGTCGAGCAAAAGGTGGCCTTTGCCCTGCCTTTCGCGCAGCGCGTCCGAAATGGCTTCATTTTCCTTTTCAAGTTGTGACAGGTAGGCATCGCCGGAATTGGAGAATGCACAAAGTATAACAGGGGGTCGCATTGATCGGGAAGGATTTTGGCTCGTTAGGGTACAGAATTATCAAGGTAAAAAGGAATACCAAAGTAGTTCTACTTTTTCTAGGAAATGTTATTAAGCGGCTTTTGTTTGATTAGACGGCAATATGCTATCTTGCCTTTTAAAAATGTGTCCCCAGACCCTATGCAAGCTATCAGATTTATTAACCGACTGGATGCCCATCACAAGCTGGGTATTTCGCTGATTTTCGGCACGCTGGCGACAATTATGACCGGTTCTGTTGTGGAAAAGCCGATCAATTGGATGATCGGTTGGCTCGTGTACAGCGCGGCGCATCTGGGGTTGGCCTGGGTAACCATACTCAGCTCGCATCCCTCGGAAGTTCGGCAGGAGGTGGACGGGCAGGATTCGAACCGTATCCTGATTTACCTTTTTGTCGTTGCTGCCTCGTTTGTGAGTCTTTTTGCGATCCTGTTCCTGCTGCACGATGCTGGAAAGACGGCCTCGTGGTCGGAGCTGACCGTTCATTTTATTCTTTCCTTTTCCTGCATCGTATGCTCGTGGATTCTCGTACATACCGTCTTCACGCTGCGCTATGCCCATCTTTACTACCGATCGACGGAAGGCGGCCGTAATGCCGGGAAGCAACAACACCGGGGACTTGAATTCCCCGATGACGCCGAACCCGACTTCCTTGATTTTACCTATTTTTCCTTTGTCATAGGAATGACCTTTCAGGTTTCGGACGTAACTATTTCTTCCCGGGAGCTCAGAAGACTTGCGCTGGTCCATTCGTTGTTGTCTTTCGCATTCAATACGCTTCTTGTCGCTCTTACCATCAATGTTGTATCAGGGCTGATACAAAGTAAATCCTGATTTCTGTGCACGATCCTCCCCGGCTTCATCCAGAAAGGCTGAAACAGCGCATTTGGAATAGCCCCGGTAGTGTCGCATCAGAGCTCCCAAATTTTAGCTGATTCGACAAAGTGCAGTCCCTCTGGGAAAATCTGGGGAGCTTTGGCCATTTTTTCGGCTAATATCGAGGTCGGCAGCGGCCGGAGCTTGCGCATAAGCCCCATCGAATTGAAGAAATTCAATGCCCGTGCCGAAAGTCGTTCGCCGAGCCTGTCGGTGTTCTTCCGTACCAAAAGTCCGGGCCGGAAAATAATATATTGGTCGAACGCCAGGCTGGCCAGGTGCTCTTCGAGCTGCCCCTTCATTCTCGAATAAAATACCCTGCTGGTCGCCGAAGCACCATAGGATGACAAGAGGACCAATCTGGAAACACCGTTCTTTTTAGCGATCGCCGCGAACCTGGCCGGAATCTCATAATCGATCTGGTATTGCGCTTCCTTTGAGCCGGCTGTTTTGAGCGTTGTGCCCAGGCAGGAAAACCAGACATCTCCGGTGATCTGACCTGATATCTCTTCCAGCTTGTCGTAATCGGTGAGGATCTCGGCTAATTTGTGATGAGTAACCCCACTGGGACGACGTACAAAAGTCACAACTTCTGTATAGGCCGGATCGCTCAGCAGCAGACCCACGAGATCCTTTCCGGTAGCTCCTGTGGCTCCAATGACCAGTGCTTTCATAAATTCATTTGCTTTTTATTTGTAAAGTAATGCATGCTATTACGGGCTGGCTGTCGGTCCGCGGCCACCCATTTGTTGGTTGTTCTAAACGTGATGGGAGGGATCGTCTGACTAATATAACCAAAAGACGCTGGAACCGGTAATTTCAGGATTCGTGGATGGGAAGCCATATTTTTTATTATTATTGTTGAAAAAATTAAAATAAGATATTGTCCATCGGTCACTTTTGTAATATTTATTCGGCACGTTAGTGGAAGGGCCTGGTTTTGATACTGAAAAAGAGCTTTTATTGTCTGCGTCGCAGGGCAGTGAGGCTGCTTTTGTTGCACTGTTCCACCGGTATAAGCACAAGCTATACGGCTATTCACTCCGGCTTACCAATTCCGAAATGCTTGCAGAGGACGTCGTGCAGGATGTTTTCATGAAACTTTGGGTTGATCATTCCTCGCTTGCTTCGATAGACAGTTTCGGAACCTACCTGTTCAGGATGTCCAAAAACCACATATTGAATCACTTTAAACGGACGGCCCGGGAAATGCTGATCGTCTCGGAGATCTTCCGCGAGAGCGGCGAAGGTGCAAACAATGCGCAGGACAGCCTGGCGGCGCGTGAAGTGGAGCAGGTGCTCAAATTGGTGGTGGAAGCATTACCCCCCCAGCAGAAAGCGGTATACAAGCTGAGCCGCGAGGAGGGCAAAAGCCACGATGAGATCGCCGATTTGCTCAAAATATCCCCTAATACCGTCAAAAACCACATCGTACAGGCCCTGGCCACCATCCGTACGCACCTCCGCCGCCACGCCGACTCGCTGCTGGCTGTGACGGTCCTGCTCCATTTGAAAAAATAATTTAAAAATTTTCAAGACGGACTAGTCCCTGCCTCCGCGCCGATTGTCTTTCATTTGGTATTTGTCGAAAAGTATTGGCTGTTACGCTGGTATGAATCGCAGAATGCCAAATTAAATCAGGTCATCGGTAGGTTTAAGCGTATTTTATGTACGACGAACGCATAGAAATTTTAATAGGCAAATGGATGGATGGAACGCTGGCCGCTTCCGAAAAGAGCGAGCTGGCGGAATGGGTGCGGCTTAACCCGGACGACGAGCGCATTGCCGCGATATTAGAGGACGCCTGGCAACGTTTTGAACCCGGGCAGCCTATGCCCGAAGCGGCATCCGAGCGCATTCTTGCCAATATTTTCCCATCCGGGGAAACAGTATTCGCCGACGTCGACGAGGCAGAATCCACCAGAAGTATTTCCTGGCTGTGGCCCAAATTGGCCGCCGCCGCATTGCTCATCGGTTTTGGGTTGTATTGGTGGTCGGGCTACCAGGCGAAAGTGGAAGTGGCTGGCGACAAGGGGCTCAAAATCCAGCTGGCAGACATTCCGCCCGGCGGCAATAAGGCAGTGCTGACATTGGGCGACGGGTCAACGGTGGTGCTCGACAGCGCCGGCAATGGTTTGCTGGCCAGTCAGGGAGGCAGCAGCGTGACGCAGTCTGAGAAAGGGGAGCTGGTTTACAGCGAAGGTGCTGCCGGGGCCGAACCTGTTTACAATATGGTTACCACTCCCAAGGGCGGTCAATACCACATTGTTTTATCCGACGGCACGGGCGTCTGGCTGAATGCAGCATCGAGCCTGCGGTTTCCGGCCGCATTTACCGGCAAGCAACGGAATGTGGAGATTACCGGTGAAGGGTATTTTGAAGTGGCCCACGACGCCCAGAAACCCTTTGTCGTGAAAGTGAACGAGGCGCAGATCACTGTACTCGGTACGCATTTCAACGTGATGGCCTATGCGGATGAAAAGGTAATGCGTACCACACTGCTTGAAGGCGCCGTGAAAGTGGCGCGCGGGGAACACACTGCAACCCTGGCCCCCGGCCAGCAGGCGAGGATGAGCGCCGCATCCGGCGCAATGCGGGTAATGGATGATGTGGATACGGAGAAGGAGCTTTCCTGGAAGAACGGCTACTTTCAGTTCGAAAACGAAAGCCTGGAAAGCGTAATGCGGCAGGTAGCCCGGTGGTATGATGTAGAAGTGAAATATGAGGGCAACAGCAGCGGAGAGAATTTCTCCGGGAGGCTTCCCCGCAATTCGAACGTTTCAAAACTCCTGAAAATACTGGCGCTCAGCGGCGTGAAGTTCAGGATCGAAGATAAAACCATTATCGTAACCCCGTAAAACCCACTGAGCCTATGATGAGATAGCGACCTGCAATGCCTTGCCGGGACGCTCTGAAGAAAGAACGGGAACGTTGCAACCGCTCCCGCCCTGAAAAGAGCCCGGCATTTTTAAACAATTGTCCTACTGTTTAGTACCAACTCTCGAACAAAAGTATGAACCACAACTCTTTTATCCAAAAAGGGTGGGGGGGAGCGTATGCTTTCGGCAAACATCCCCGTTCCCCGCTCGCCAGGGTCATTTTGGTTATGAAACTGATCTTTATTTTCACCCTCGCTTTTTGCATGCAGGTAAGCGCAAGCTCCTACTCGCAGAAGATCACCATTATCGCAAAGAATGCACGCCTGGAAAAAGTACTGAAAGAAATTGAGAAGCAAAGCGGGTATTCGTTCTGGTATAAGACCGAGCTCATTCAACGGTCGGAGAAGGTGACGATCGCCATGCGCGAAAGCAGTCTGGAAGACGTGCTGGCCAGGTGCTTCGTAAACCAGCCGCTGGAATATGCGATCGTAGACAAGACCGTGGTTTTACAGGCCAAAAAGCTGCCGACGCCGGCTTTGCCTGCAAAGATCCTTGAACTGATTAAGGGGCAGGTGCTGGGGTCGGACGGCAAGCCGCTGATCGGCGTGACTGTGATGGTAAAGGCTTCCAAAATGGGTACCACTACCGATATGGACGGCAATTTTGCTATTAATGCAGGTACCGACGACGTGCTGGTATTTTCCTACATCGGCTTTTCAACCAAGGAAGTGGCCGTCGGAAAGCAAACCAGCCTGACCGTCACGCTGACGGAGAGCAACACAACGCTCGGTGAGGTGGCGGTGATCGGGTATGGTACGCAGTCGCGCAAGACGCTGACTTCCGCAGTAAGCACGGTCAAATCTGAGGAATTGAATAAAGGGGCCATTACCGACGTGGGCCAATTGCTGCAAGGCAAGGTGGCCGGCCTGAACATCACAGCCAGTGGCGACCCCAATAAGCCTGCGGCGGTGGTGTTGCGGGGGGCTTCGACGATCAATAGCTCGCAGGGGCCTTTTTATGTCATCGATAATGTGCCAGGAGCCGATATTGCCACCATCGCACCGGACGATATCGCGTCCATCGATGTACTTAAGGATGCGGCGGCTACGGCTATTTACGGCAACCGGGCAGCGAACGGTGTGATTATGGTCACTACCAAACGCGGCAAAAAAGGCGACCTGAAAATTTCTTATAATGGTTTTGTGGGTATTGAAAAAGTATCCAATAAACTGGAAATGATGAGCGGTGCGCAGCTGCGTTCCTTTTTGGATAAAAACGGCGTTGGTCTTTCTCCCAAGGACGATCTAGGGGCGGATACCGACTGGCAGTCGGCCATTCAGAAGAAAACGGCGGTGTCTACGAACCATAACCTGTCGTTCAGCGGCGGTACCGAGAAAAGCACGTATAGCGCAAGCCTGAACTATGTAGATAAGCAGGGAATTCTGCTCAACAGCGGTTTGCAGCGCGTGATTGCCCGCCTGGCGGTAGAGCAATATGCGTTCAAGGACAAGCTGAAACTGGGTTTGACCGTAACCAATTCGAACAGTACCGCGAAAGATATTCCCTTCCGCAACACCGTGCTACTGCAATCGGCGGTGTATCTGCCCGTTTCGCCTGTCCGGAATGCGGATGGAAGCTACTTCGAAAACCCGGAACACACTGATTACTACAATCCGGTGGCCATGATCAACAATAGCGAGTCGAAGACGAAAACCAACAACCTGACCGGAAGCTTTACTTCGCAGCTTAAACTGCCTTTCGGGCTGACTTATGATCTCAATTTTTCCTACCTGAACACGACTTCGCTGACCGGCAACTATTATAACAGCTATTTTACAAGCCATTACAATAATATGTATGATAACCCCGAGCCAGGCCTCGGTTACCATACCCAGCAGTCGTTCGGGACGAACGGGCAAGCCAATAGAAGTTCCTACCGCAATTCCAGCAAGATCCTCGAAACCTTCCTGACCTGGAACCACGATTTCGGCGACCACAATATCAATGCCGTGGTGGGCTACTCGTGGCAGGATTACATTATTGGCGAGGGCTTTCAGGTAACGACCAGCAACCTGCCCGTGGACAACATCGGATACAATAACCTTGCGCTGAGCAATCCGTATGGGATTTCCGGGTTTCAGATCGGTTTCGGGCCGGACGGCATTTACCAGCAGACACGTTTGATTTCGGATTTTGCCCGTTTCAACTACAATTATAAAAACAAATACCTCGTACAAGGGTCCGTACGGCGTGATGGCAGTTCGGTGTTTGGGGCTAACAACCAATGGGGGTACTTCCCGTCGGCTGGTGTGGCCTGGCGCATTACCGAAGAGAACTTTATGAGCGCGCAGAAGCTTTTCACAGAACTGAAACTCCGCGCCAGCTACGGCGTTACGGGTAATGCCACCGGTTTCGGCGCCTACACGACGCAGTTCCTATCGGGTAGCCTCGGCACTTATTATTACCAGGGCTCGCTTACGGCGGCGCTCGGGCCTACCCAGGCTGCCAACCCCGACCTGAAATGGGAGAAAACGGCTACCAGCAACCTCGGTATCGACTTTGCCGTGCTCGGTGGCAAGATCAGCGGAACTTTGGAATTGTATAATAAGAATACCACGGGAATGATCTATTCCTATAATGTGGACCCGATCCTGGTGCCTACGGGCAAGATCACGACCAATGGCGGGAGTATCAACAACAAGGGGATCGAGCTGAACGTGAATGCAAGCGTTGTAAGCAAGCATAATTTCACCTGGAACACCGGCCTGAATCTGGCACACAACAAGAACACCGTGACCAGCCTTTCCAACCCGCTGTTCGCAGGTGGCGACTCGGTGCTGCTCGCTTATCCGGAAGGCTTGGGACAATCCAGCCATTCACTCGAAATTCTGAAAGCGGGCAAGCCCTTGGGACAGTTTTTCTCGCTGCAATATGCCGGTAAGAATGCGACCGGGCTCTCGCAATATGTGGGCGGGGATGGCAACCTGACGACCACGCCGGTGATTGGTGTAGACTACAAATACCTCGGCAACGCCCAACCCAAACTGCTGGCAGGGTGGAGCAACAATTTCCGCTACCGGAATTTTGACCTCAATATTTTCCTGCGCGGCGCATTCGGCAACAAAATCTTTAACGCGACCCGCGCGGACTTATTCCGTCCCAATACTGCGCAATACACCAACATTCTATCGGAGGTGGCTGGGGAGTCGATGACCGACCTGAACTCGTATTTGTACTCCTCACGGTTCGTGGAAAGCGGCAGTTACCTGCGGTTCGACAACGCAACGCTTGCCTATAACTTCAAGAAACTGGGGCCGTCGCTTAAAAACCTGCGTGTATATACTTCCGTTAATAACCTTTTCGTGATCACGAAGTACAAGGGCGTGGATCCTGAGATCAATCAGGGCGGCATTGCACCGGGTGTCGATTATAATAATTTCTATCCCAAAACCAGGACATTCCTGCTGGGCGTGAACGTATCATTCTGATTTCAAAACCGAGTTATCATGAAAAGCGCATATATCAAATCCTTTTTCTCACTGATGGTCCTGGGGTCATTGTTTTCCTGCCATGACCTGGACGTACCAGTAACTTCCGAGCTTACCCCGGATGTGTTCCCAACCTCGGACGCGCAGTTTGTCAGCGCAGCCGGGCCTGCCTATGTGGCGTTGCGGGGCAATATATCTGTTGAGTTCTTCCACTTGCAAACCCTGACCACCGACGAAGCTATTTTCCCTGCGAAAGGGGGCAACTGGTACAATGGCGCGGAGTTCAAAGACCTGCATTACCACTCCTGGACCAAAGACCACAGCACCGTAACCGGTAACTGGACCTGGCTGAGCACTATCATCGGTACCGTCAACCAGTCGCTATCCATTCTCAGCAAGAACATGCCCGAGGGGGCACCGAAAAACCAGATGCTCGCTGAGCTTAAAATGGTGCGCGCGCTGGCCTATTTCTGGATGATGGACAGCTTTGGCAATATTCCCATTATCACCGAGTACGGCGATTACAGCGCCCATCCCAATGTGCCGCGTGCGGAAGTGTTCCAATTCCTGGAAGGTGAAATTAAAGCTGCATTGCCCGACCTGAGTGCCACGGTGGATGTGACTACTTACGGGCGTCCGACCAAATATCTGGCCAATGCATTGCTGGCCAAAATGTACCTGAATGCGGAGGTATACACAGGTACCAACCGTTACAACGACTGTATTGCTGCTTGTGACGAAATCATCAATTCGGGAAAATTCGCATTGGAACCGGCAGCGACCTATTTGCAGATGTTCTATCCTAATAATGGTCCGCAAATGAAGGAATTCATCTTCGCGATCCCGTTCGATGCCACGGCTGCGAATAGCTTTCCCTTCCGCGCTACCAACCTGCACTCGCGATATGATATTCCGAGAGGGCTCGTTGCGAAGTACAAAATGCCGTTCACCCCCGACGCTGCCGTGTCGACGCTCCCCGAATTTTACAAGCATTTCAACGACGCGAACGATATCCGTAACAAGGAGTGGCTCACCGGGCTGCAATTTTATGCCGACGGTTCGCCTGTTACCGTCACCACGACGAAAAAGGGGTACGACCAGTTCTACACAGGTGCCGATCCATCGGCTCCCTATACTTACCAGATCAACATTACGCCGGAGGTCAAACTGCGCCAGGATGTGCCCTCGTTTGATGTCGGAAATGATGAAATCGCCTGGAACATGGGTTACCGAAACATCAAGTTCCATCCCGACGCGAGTTCGCTGAACCGCAACCAGAACAACGACGTGCCGATATTCCGCCTAGCCGACGCGATCCTGATGAAAGCAGAAGCAATCCAGCGCGGAGGCAGCGCCACTGGCGGTGCGACGGCGTTGACCCTGGTAAATTCCGTCCGCACAGCGCGCCAGGCTGCCGCATTCACCAGTCTGACGCTGGAAAACATTTACGAGGAACGCATTCGGGAATTTGCTTCGGAAATGTGGCACCGTAACGACATGATCCGCTATGGCAAGTTTGAAGGCAAATGGGGCTTTAAAACGGATTCGGACGTCAATAAGCGAATTTTTCCCATTCCTAATGCTGCATTGCTGCTGAACCGGGCGTTGGTTCAAAATCCAGGCTATTGATCACTCCCTGTCCCCGCGCCGTCCGGCGTGGGGACTTTTTACCTTTAATATGGCTACTCATTCAAAAGCACCGCTCCGCTTTCGCAGGTTGAAAGCGGCTATTTTGTTTTGTCTGCTCCTGTCGCTGACGGCAACCGCCATTCAGGCGCAAACCATTATTAGCTCCGGAAAATCGCTGATTTCACGGGTCATTCCTTCACATGCCGTGCATTTCGAAGTGCAGGAATTGACCTCGTCTTCGGGAAAAGACGAATTTGAAATCGAAAGTATCAATGGGAAAATCATCCTCCGTGGTACCAGCGGTGTGGCCGTGGCTTCTGCCTTGTACCACTATCTGACCGAATATGCCCATTGCCAGATCACCTGGAATGGCAGCAACCTTGCATTGCCTGAAAACCTGCCCACGGTCCCGGCCAGGATACACAAAGCAACCGTGTACCAATACCGTTACAACCTCAATTATTGCACCTTTAATTACAGTATGAGCTGGTGGGATTGGGAGCGTTGGCAGAAGGAGATCGACTGGATGGCCCTGCATGGCATCAATATGCCCCTGGCTATTACCGGCGAAGAGTATACCTGGTTGCAAGTGTATCGCGACATGGGCTTCACGGACGACGATCTCAAAGATTTTTTCAGCGGCCCGGCCTATTTCGGGTGGTTCTGGATGGGTAATCTCGACGGCTGGGGCGGCCCGCTGCCGCTCAGCTGGATGGAAAGCCACAAAACCTTGCAGCAGCAGATCGTACGCCGCGAGCGTGAGCTGGGCATGAAGCCTGTGCTGCCCGCGTTCACCGGACATGTGCCCGCGGCTTTCCGCAAGAAATATCCCAATGCCCAACTGAAAGCGACCAACTGGAACAACGGGTTTGGCGATACCTACATCCTCGATTCGCAGGATCCGCTTTTTGCCGAACTGGGCAAGCGTTTTCTGGATAAGCAAAAGGAGCTTTACGGCACCGATCACCTGTATTCGGCCGACACATTTAATGAAAATGAGCCACCTACCGACGACCCGGCCTATCTGTCGAAGCTTAGCGAGCGGATTTACGAGGGCATGCGACAGGGCGATCCGGAAGCTGTGTGGGTAATGCAAGGCTGGCTGTTTTACAGCGACCGCAAGTTCTGGAAAGCTCCGCAGATCGAAGCATTGCTGAACGCCGTGCCCGACGACAGGATGATTCTGCTGGACCTTGCCGCCGAGATCGAGCCCGTATGGAAGCGCACGGGCGCATTTTATGGAAAGCCCTGGATTTGGAATATGCTCAACAACTTCGGGGGTAATGTAAACCTTTTCGGTCGGCTCGACGGCGTCGCACAAGGCCCGGCGGCCGCCTGGAACGACCCGGCCAAAAAGCGCATGGAGGGAATCGGACTTACCATGGAGGCTATCGAGCAAAATCCGGTGATCTATGAGCTGACCATGGACCATACCTGGCGCACGACGCCCATCGAGCTCGACGAATGGCTCCCGCTTTACGCGCGCAACCGCTACGGGAAGGCCGACCCCGATCTGGAAAAGGCCTGGCAAGTGCTCAGACGCACGGCTTACAACGGCAAAGACATCCGCGATGGCGCCGAATCGATCGTTACAGGCCGCCCCACACTGGATTCGTCGACGGTGTGGACGCGTACCCGGCTGAACTACGCCCCGCAGGAACTGCTGCCCGCCTGGGACCTGTTCATGAATGCCGCACGCCAAGGCCCCGTTACGGATGGGTTCCTGTACGACCTTACAGACATCTCGCGGCAGGTACTGGCAAACTATGCATTGGTTCTACAAAAAAGATGGGTAACCGCATACCGTGGGGGCGACCGGGCTGCATTTGCAAAACACAGCCGGGCATTCCTCGGACTGATCTCCGATATGGACGAACTGCTGGCGACTCAAAAAGATTTTATGCTCGGGCCATGGATCGCCTCAGCCCGGAAATGGGGCACCAACGACGCCGAAAAGGCCCTGTATGAGCAAAATGCCCGCGACCTGATCACACTCTGGGGCGACGCGAAGAGCCCGCTGCATGAATACTCCAACCGCCAGTGGAGTGGTCTGCTGAATGATTTTTACAAGGTACGGTGGGAAAAGTTCTTTGCTATGGTGAGCGGGGCGATGGACAAAGGCAGGGAACCCGATTTTAAAGGTTTCGAAGAATCGATCGCACAATGGGAATGGGAGTGGGTAAAAACGCAGAAGGACTTCCCGATCATCCCGAAGGGCAAAAGCGGCGATGTAGCCCTCAAAATGTATAGCAAATATAGCCGGCAAATCAAGGATAGTTACAGTGGGCGCTTGGAGGGAAATTAGCTATGGCAAACCTTCGGAGGTTTACCTTACTGATAAGAAAGCTTACTACTTGGCTGATATACGAGAGTCCCTTTACGTAAATCTGTATTTCTTTGCATTGTCTAATTTTTTTAAACTATCTATGAAAGTCTTTAAAAGTATTGTGATCGGAATTTTCCTGATTGTCTGTTGTTGCAATGCCCTCCATGCGCAGCACAATCACTCCGAAGGAGTAATGTTTTCCGCAGAGAGCGGAATTTGGCAGGCAAGGCACTCGCCGGCATTGGATCTGACCGATGAGATTACTTTGGAAGCGACCGTGTATCTGCCTGTAAAACAGCATGAGGGGGCCCGGATTATCGATAAGTTTCAATCCAACAACGGATCCGGCGGTTTTGTCCTTGGAATTGGCAAGGACAACAAGCTGTGGATGGTAGCCGGCCAGGAACATCTTTCAAGCCAGCATAGCATTCCGCTTAATCAGTGGGTCAGGCTGGTTGGCACGTTCAGCAAATCGAAGGGCCAGTTTAAGCTCTATATGAATGAAAATGAAGCAGCGGCTTCAACCAGGACGCCTCTTTTGCCGATGACGCGTACCAATTTTCCCTTGCGGATCGGGTCCGATTCCGATGGGAGAAACAATTTCGCGGGCAGGATTCGGCAGGTCGCGGTATATGGGCAATACCTTAGCAAACAGCAGGTGCTTGCCAGCAGAAGGCCAACTCAGCCGATTCTGGAATGGCGTTTTGACGCTGAAAGCCAGAGTGAATATGCAAGCGCGATGCGTGGAGGACAAAAACTCGTGAAGTTGCGGAAAGTTACGGGTGTCGAGCGGTTCGGTGATACCTCCGATATACTCTGGTACCGTAATCCGGCAAATCAGTGGGAAACGGCGTTACCCATCGGCAACGGAAGGCTGGGCGCGATGATCTTTGGCGGCCCGGACAGGGAACGCCTCCAATTGAACGATATTACCGTTTGGTCAGGGAGCCCTCAGCCCGATGCGGACAGACCGGATGCTTACAAGCATTTGCCGGAGGTAAGGAAGGCAATCCGTGACCAAAATTATATGCTGGCAGAGAAACTGACCGATGCGTACATGACCTCTCCGGCGCCCTACACTGCTTCCTACCAGACTTTGGGTGATCTATCGCTGCAATTCGAACTGCCCAAAGGCGCGGCTACGCAATACAAAAGGTGGCTCGATATCGGCAGAGCTATTTCGGGCGTATCCTTTAAGATTGGAGAGACACTTTTTAGCAGGGAAACATTCAGCAGCGCAGCCGATCAGGCAATTGTCAGTTTAATAAAAAGCTCCGTAAAAGGTGGTGTCTCTTTTACATTGGACCTCACGCGACTGGAAAATTCGGTTACAGTAGCACAAGGTTCAAATATGCTCGTCATGAAAGGCAACACGGGCAAAACGCTGGATTACGAGGTACAGATCAAGGTGGCCCTGACCGGCGGATCGGTGAAGGCGACCGGTAATGAACTGGCGATCAAAGGCGCCGACCAGGTTATGCTGTATCTGACAGCCGGAACTTCTTATATACTGGATCCTGCCAAAGCGTACAGAGGCGAAGACCCGCATGCCCGCGTATCGCGGCAAATGGCGGTTGTTTCCGGCAAGTCGTATCAGGAACTGCTGGGACGTCACATCGCCGATTATCAGCAATATTTCAACAGGGTGAGGCTCGATTTGGGTAATTCGGATGCCGCTGCCCTCCCGACCGACGAGCGACTCATGCAATACGGCGACGGCAAAAAAGACCCGTCGTTTGCGTCGCTTTTCTACCATTATGGACGGTACCTTCTGATTTCTTCCAGTCGCCCCGACAATCTGTTACCGTCCAATTCGCAGGGAATCTGGGGCGACGGGCTATCGCTTCCCTGGCTGTGCGATTATAAATCCAACATTAACTACCAGATGAATTATTGGCCGGCAGAGCAGTCGAATCTTTCGGAACTGCATTTGCCGATGCTCAGGCAGACACAAAGCCTGCAAGCCGCTGGTGCCAAAACGGCGAAAACCTATTTTGGCCCCGAGACACCGGGCTGGTATTATGGCTATACCACAAACGGCTGGGGCTGGACCAGTCCCGGGGCCTGGCTTCCCTGGGGCGTTTTTGCGGGAGGCAGCGGGTGGGCATGCCAGCATCTTTGGGAGCACTATGCCTTTACAAGGGATAAGCAGTACCTTCAAAGCATCTATCCAACCCTGAAAGGTGCCGCCGAATTTTACCTGGCGACCATGATCGAGGACGAAAACGGCAACCTGATCACCTCCCCATCCACGTCTCCGGAAAATACTTTCAAAACCGATGACGGTCAGAAAGGAAGCGTTTCGGAAGGGAATACGATGGAGCGATCCATTATCTGGGATTTGTTTGATAATATCGCTCATGCAACGCAAGTGCTGGGCGCCGATGCTGATTTTGGCACAAAGGTGGCTGCGGCAAGGGATAAAATCCGAAAGCTTCAGATCGGCCGAAACGGTCAGTTAATGGAGTGGGGCAAGGACTGGGATATGAATTCGGATGATCCCGAGCACAGGCACGTTTCCCATTTGTTCGCATTGCACCCTGGCCATCAGATTACCGCACTAGGGACGCCGGAACTCGCGGCGGCGGCAAAGAAATCTCTGCAACTTCGTGGAAACGACGGAACCGGCTGGTCGATCGCATGGAAAGAAAACTTTTGGGCGCGCTTAAGGGATGGAAACCAGGTGCACACGCTACTATCCAATCAGCTCAGATACACCGGGCAAACCAGGACTATCATGGCAGGGGCTGGCGGTACATACCCCAACCTGTTCGATGCGCACCCGCCGTTTCAGATCGACGGGAACTTCGGGGCGGTATCGGGGATGACGGAAACGCTTTTGCAGAGTATGGAAACCTACGCTCCCGACAAGTATATCATCGATTTGCTACCCGCACTGCCATCCCAATGGGCGGCGGGGTCGGTCCGGGGACTCAGGGCCCGGGGAGGTTTTGAAATAGGGATCCAATGGGCGGATGGCCTGCCTGCCAAGGTAGCTGTCGAATCGTTGAACGGGGAGAAATGCGTGGTACGCTCTGCGGTTGCACTGGCCGTAGAAGGTGCCCAGCTTAGTTCAAAACCGGATAAGAACGGATTTCTATTAGAGTTTGACACCGAAAAAGGAGGGGTGTACCAGCTGATTAAAAAATAGCGGGCTTAGGTAAGCGTTTGCAGGCCTCTCGCGAACGCTTACATAAGCTACTTGCCTGGGTGCTGCGGCAAATTCACCAAATTTCACTGAGATTTGGGCAAAATTGTATTAGTCTTCTAAAATAAATATTATTCCTTTGTATTGTTTAATATCAGGCTGATGTGCCGAATCCGGTTTTTGAAGAAACCTCGCGCTCGGACATTTTCATAGGATTAAATTGCATGCAGTAAACCCGGTTCGCGATTAAAATTTGGCATGAGCTATGTCAGTGACCTCTTTGATAAGTGATGATGAATTGGTGAGAAACCTCGCAATGGGAGAGGATTGGGCATTTTCGGAGATCTACCGCAGATACTGGAAGAAGATGTTCCGGCAAGCTTTTTCAAAAACCGGATCCGACGATGCCGCCAAGGAGATCGTTCAGGATATATTTCTGGATTTGTGGCAGCGCAAGGGAAGTGCGCAAATTCTGGAATTGGAGCGGTATCTTTTTAAAGCCGTCAAGTTTCAGGTACTGGACTTCTATGATAAACAGATCGTCGGTAAACGGCACCGTGAAGCGCTCTGGGCGAAATTCGGGGAGGAAGTGACCGACTCGGTCGAAGATCAGCTGGCCTTTGAAGAGCTCAATGGAAGAATCTTGGAATGCATTAATGGTTTTTCGGAAAAAACGCGCGAGATTTTTACACTCAACCGCCTGGAAGGCCGGACGGTAATAGAAATAGCCCGGCTGCTGAATTTGCCGGAAAGGACCGTCGAATACCACATCACCGTTGGCCTGCGCCATCTACGCGGGCATCTTAAAGAATATATCATCGTCTTTTTTGCGCTTGCCACTTCTCTGATGATCAGGAAAGGCTTGTGAACCTAAATCCCGTCATTGGATAAAAGGAAGATTTTTTACGACTTTCTTTAATATTAATATAAACTTTCAAATATATTTTTACACCATTTGCGGTGCGCAGGGCTTTTCCCTACTGGGTATATGACAGTCGGATATTAAGCCTTGCCTGCAATGAAAAAGAAGCACAGGAAGTTTTTACATCTTTTACGAAAATACCAGAAAGAGCAAACCACTCCCGAGCAAACCAGGATGATGGATATCTGGTATGACTCCATCGATTACGATCAGAAGCAGAGCGCGCTGGATGCGGATCCGGGCATTGAGCACGAAATTTGGGACCGGATCGGGCAAAAACGTCTGGACCAGCCGGAGGCCGGAAGGCGTCGCCTGCTTTGGCGGCCGGCCTACCTGTTCAGGGGTGTTGCCGCGGCGGTAATTTTGCTGCTCGCTACATTTTTGATTTATAACAATCGTTCTGCCGACAAACCTGTGATCGCAGGGATTGCCGCCGAGGCTATCGCGCATTTAAATACAGTTACCAACGACCGCGATACATCCCTGACCATCGCCCTTTCGGACGGAAGCAAATGCCGGTTGGCGGCCGGTTCCTCACTTTTTTATCCATCTGCTTTCGAAGACACCAGCAGGGTCGTGTATCTGAAAGGTGAGGGGTATTTTGAAGTGGAAAAAGATGCCGGAAGGCCATTCCTGGTGTATTCCGACAATATCGTAACGCGGGTGGTAGGTACGAGTTTTACGGTCAAAAAGCTCAAAGGAACAAGCAATATCGAAGTGGCGGTATATTCAGGGAAAGTCATTGTTGAGAAAACGAAGAAGCAAGTGGGGGAGGCCTCCGGCAAGTCGGTGCTGCTGACCCCGAACAAAAAAGTGACGTATCTGTCTCATGATGATAGTCTTGTGCCAGGCTTGATGGACGAACCGGCCCTGCTGCCCGATTACAGCAATGTGGATCTCACCGAAACATTCACGTTCAGGGAAGTGGCGGTTTCGGATATACTTGCATTGTTTGAAAAGGCTTACGGCGTAACATTCGTCGTAAGCTCGCCGGAAGTAAAAAATTGTATCGTCACGGCCGATATGTCGCAGGACGCTGGTCTGACTTCGAAACTCGAAATCCTATGCGCGGCAATTAACGCAGATTTCGAGGTCAGGGACAACCATATTGTAATCTCGGGCCCGGGATGCCGATGATAGCTGAAATAAGTTCAACCTAAATCACAAATATGAGATAATAACTATCAGACCCACCACCATCAAAAAGGCCGGAAAATGTTGGAGCATTTACCGGCCGTAAGTCCAGCTGTGCTCTTGAGCGATTGACAGTCAAGCAAGAGTCTGGTCTTTTTGTCAAACCTTCTTAAGTTTTAACGGTACAAAAAAATGAAAAAAGTATCTGGAATCATAGATCCTTTGTGGACTATTATGAAATTAACCGCCTTACAGCTCTTCCTGGCATTTCTGGCCGCGGCCGCGAGTTTCGCCCGCGAAGGCCGGGCGCAGGAGCTTTTGTATAAAAAAGTAAGTATTCAGGCTGAGCACAAGCCGATTAAGGAAATATTGACGACGCTCGAAGCAAAGGCAAACGTGAAGTTCGTATATAGCTTACAGTTACTTCCCGTCAACCGGCGCATTTCGATCGACGTCGAGAACAAGACGCTTGCCGAGACGCTGGACAAGATGTTTTCTCCCGACAACATTACGTATCAGACCATCAACAAGAAAATTGTGCTCAAACTTCTGCCGGCCGGCTCTTCGCTGGTCACCGATCCCCCCGGCGAGGATGCCTTTTCGGGCACCGGGCAAGTGGATGAAAAGCTGATCACGGGCAAGGTACTGGACGATAAAAATGCGGCATTGCCTGGCGTTAATATTGCCATTAAGGGAACCACGACGGGCACGATAACCGATGCCGACGGAAAATTTTCGCTGAAAGTGGCCGACGAAAATGCCGTGCTGGTGTTTTCATATGTTGGCTATGTGAGTAAACAGGTCCAGCTACAACCCGGCCAGACAACGCTGGATGTTTTGCTGATCACCGATGAAAAGGCACTTTCCGAGGTTGTCGTGATTGGGTACGGTACTGCCAAAAAGAAGGACGTGACGGGCGCGGTTTCTACCATTTCGGCGCAGGCCTACAAGGACCAGCCCGTGGTTAATGCTTCGGCAGCCCTGCAGGGGAGAGTGCCGGGTGTTACCGTAGTAAACAATTCAGGGGCACCGGGCGGCGGGGTGAAAATCCGGGTAAGGGGTGCCAACTCGATCAATGCGAGCAATGATCCGCTGTATGTTGTGGACGGTGTAGCGCTCAGCAGCATCGGTATCCAGGAGTTGAATGTGAACGACATTGAATCGATGGATATCCTAAAAGATGCTTCTGCGACAGCCGTTTATGGGTCAAGAGGCGCGAATGGCGTGATCATCATTACCACAAAAAGCGGCAAGTCGGGCCCGCCAAAAATAGAGTACAATGGCTTTGCCAGCTTCAACAGGCCGATGAAATTATACAAGCTTATGGACGCAACCACCTATGCCAATGTGGCCAACGTGGTAGTTCCGGGCAGTTTTCCGGACCCCAATTCATATGCCGGCAAATCGACCGACTGGCAAGGGCTGATTTTCGATAATTCGGTAACACAGAGCCATCAACTGTCGGCCACCGGCGGTAGCGAAAGCACTAAGTACTATGTTTCAGGATTTTACATTGATCAACAGGGTTTGCTGATCAACAGCGGCCAGAAAAGGTTTGGTTTGCGTACCAATTTGAATTTCAAAATCAGCAGAAAGCTGAGCTTTGGCGTAAACCTGTACGCGGGCAGAATCAATTCATTGAACAATAACGATATAGGTTCCAAAGGAAACCCGGTTACATCCGCACTGACCTGGGCTCCCACTGAGCAGGTGTACGACAGCCCCGGAGTTTACAATCGCTTAGGGGTGTCACCCATCTGGGCAAACCCCTACATGACCATTAAAGAAAGACTGGGACAGAACTTTGCCAACGTGGGCGTATTTAATGGCATGCTGAAATATAATATCACCGACTGGCTTACGCTGAACATCAATGCCGGCCTTGATATGCGGACGTCGAGGGGCGCTTACCTGAACAATCAATGGGTGGGCTCCTCGATGGGTTCGGGGCAGAACTACGGAGAAAGCTATACGTTCCAGAACAACAATGTGCTTAACTTCCACAAGACATTTGGTAAGCACGACATCACGGCAACCGCGCTGATGGAATCCACTTCCAATACAAACAACGGGTTCGGTGCATCCGGTTCAGGGCTGGCCTCCACTTCCAACGGCTATAACAACCTTGGATTGAATGCCGCCCAGTCTATTTCCTCTTCTTATTTAAACTGGGCTTTGCTGTCCTATATGGGAAGGGTTGCGTACGATTATAACGACAAGTACCTGGTAACGGCCACTATCCGACGCGACGGCTCCTCCAAATTCCAGGGAAGTAATAAATGGAGCAATTTCCCGTCGTTCAGTGTCGGATGGAAGCTAAACAATGAACAGTTCATACAAAACCTGAACCTGTTCTCGCATCTTAAACTAAGGGCTGGATGGGGAGTAACCGGAAATCAGGCCATAGCCCCATATAGCACGCTCGGTTTGTTGAATCCCGCCATTTACTCTTATGGTACCGGCACTGTTTACCAGGGTTATACTTTGGGGAACCCGGCCAACCCGAACGTGAAATGGGAGACATCCGCGCAAACCAACGTCGGTTTGGAAATGGGCTTCTTCGGCGACAGGTTGAATATCACTGCCGAGTACTACAATAAAAACACAAAGGATCTACTGCTGTTCAGCCGGGTGCCCGTGTACGACGGGGGCGGGAGCTTTTTACAAAATATTGGAAAGGTAAGAAACAAAGGTTTCGAACTGTCGGTAGAGGGCACACCAATATCGGGAAACGGCTTGACCTGGAATACCTCGGTAAACCTGTCGGTTAACAGAAACAAGGTGATCAGTATGGGGCAGGACAGCATGGTTGTCCGTAATGTCATCGGAGGCGGGTTGATCAGTAATAACATACAGGTAACCAAAGTGGGCCAGCCCTTGGGCGCTTTCTACCTGATTCCCTGGGCAGGCGTTCATCAGCAGGCCGACGGAGCCCTTGGTGCCCAGCCCGGAGACTATAAATATGTGGATGTAAGCGGAAACAACTCCATCGGGTTCGAGGACCGGGTTATTTCAGGCAGCGCGACCCCGACCTTGCAATGGGGCTTCAACAACAGTTTTAAGTATAAAGGATTTGAACTGAATGTTTTCGTACAGGGATCGCATGGGAATAAGATTTTCAATGCCACCTATGCGGGCACAGCTGTTCCGACAAGCGATGTCAAGTTTATTACCCTGGCCGACGCCGCCAACTACTGGACGCCTTCCAACCCGAGTTCCGAATGGGCAAACCCCGGCAGCAAAAATAAAGCCTGGGTAGAATCGACCCAGTTTTTGCAGAATGGAGGCTATGTGCGCCTGAAAAACGTGAGCATTTCGTATCAGCTTCCAGCCACTTTGCTGAAGGGTGTTTCGGCGAAGGTATACGCCAGCATTCAGAACTTCTATACGCTGACCAAGTATAAAGGCTACGATCCTGAGGCTACTTCTACCGAGTCGAACAGCGATGCCGACGCAGGTATTGACTTGGGAGCCTATCCTTCGCCGAAGACATTCACGGTAGGATTGCGTCTTGGCTTTTAATTGAGAAATCACCTTAAGATCGAAAATATTCTGAGATGAAAAAGATACTTATTTCAATAGGCGTTATTGTTTCGCTGATTGCAACGTCGTGCAGCGACGACTTTCTGGCGGAAGATCCGAAAGGCAGTATTACTCCTGCCACTTTCTATAAAACCGGCAGCGACCTGAAAATGGCTTCCGCAGCCCTTGCCTTGCAGTTCAACGGAGCATTCAATCAAATGGCGGGCAACTACTATGGTGCCGATGATATTACTTCCAAAAGAGCCGGCAATAAAATTGACTTTTCGGATTTTGATACTTTCCGTGCGAATTCCTCGAATGGCAGGCTGACAAACTGGTGGCAGTACTTTTACGCTACGATTAAATCGGCCAATTCCATTATCCAGAATTACGAAAAAGCCAGCGAAGCTACCGACGCAGAAAAGAACAACACGGGAGGGCATGCCTACTTTATGAGGGCCATGGCCTATTTCTACCTGACCAGGAGCTGGGGGGAAGTGCCGATGCCAACCGAACCAACGATTGACAACGACAGGCCCAACGCCAAAGTACAGGACATCTATAACCTCGTTGTGGCCGATTTGTTGAAGGCCGAATCCATGCTGCCCGATCAATGGGACGGTGAAAGAAAGCAAAACGGCGTCAACATATTGCCCACAAGAGGCTCTGCAAAGGCACTTCTGGCCAATGTTTACCTGACTATGGCAGGTTGGCCCCTCAAACAAAACGACAAGTACGCACTCGCAGCGGCTAAGGCCAAAGAAGTGATCGACGGGAGTGCAACGTGGGGGTATAAACTGATGGCAAACTATGCCGATATATGGAAGATCGGTAACAAGTATAATGAAGAAGCTGTGTTTGCCTGCTATTTTAATAACGATATCCCTCAGTGGAGTTGGGAAAACGGGAATATGATCGGCCCCTTGCCTTTGGCCCCCGACTATGAAGAGGGTGGATGGGAAGATGGTTTCGGAGAAATCAGCTTTTACAACCGCTTCCCGGCAGGCCCCAGGAAGGATGCGACCTATCAGAAGGATTATTTCCTCAAAAACGATCCGAAGAAAGTGCTTACCTGGCAGCAAACTCTGCAAAAACACCCTTATTTCCTCAAATATCGCGACGACAACAGCTACAACTGGGCAACGCACAGCACGAACGACTGGTGGGGAAGCGCTACCACTTTTATTATCCGCTACCCCGAAGTATTGCTCACCTACGCAGAGGCGAAAGCGATGTCTTCGTCTGCCGACGCGACCGCGTATGACGCGATCAACCAGGTACGAAAGAGAGCGGGGCTTCCCGACCTGCAAAAAGGGTTGGGCGCAACCGCCTTCCGTGATAGCGTTGTGGCCGAAAGAGGATGGGAATTTGCAGTCGAAGCGGGTATTCGCTGGTTTGACCTGATGCGTACCGAAACTTTGGGTAAGGCCAATGCATTACGCGACCCCGCCGAAGTGCCGCTGGTAAATAAGCCGGATGATGTGAGTCATGCTTATTACTGGAATCCGCTTCCCATTACCAAATAGTGCTTATCTGAGCAGTATTTTAAAACACGCCGGACGCATTGCCGGACAAGGGTTTAGCATCGCTTCAAGGGCTGGCAAGTAATTTTGGCCAGCCCTTGAAGCATTTTGACAAACTACATCAGGATCGCATTCAAGAACCTTCCCGACCAAAAAGTATCGGGCTTTATCCATATCGGCGGACTGGCCGTGGGGACGAGTCCGGGCCAGTCCGCTGAACGACAGCCCTGCCCGCTTCAACGATACTTTGCCTCTTTCTAACGATCATTTATTGTCCCTCGTGAAGGCAGCTTCTACTTTCGTTTGACTTTGATTTCAGGAGAAATCGAAGCTTAGACGAAACTTAACCAAAGCTGAAATCATGAAAACAGGCATCATCTTTTCTACAACCCTAGCGGCCCTGGGTATTGGCATCCTGCAAACCGGATGCGAAAGCAAGAAAAAGGCCGAAGCACAATACCACGCAGATTCTCTCCAAAGCGATAAGATTGCCTACGACACCGTTTACAAATCGGAAGAGATCGCCGAGCCGGTCCTGGCCGCATCGGAGAAGCATTTTAACACCGCCGTAAAGTACCTGGACGAGAAGGACTATCCAAAAGCCTCCGCCGAAATCAGTGAAGGTATTTCGGCCATTCGAAAGGAGGGAGCCCAGGACAAGGGAGCGCTGAAAGCCGAGTTCACCCAATCTGTCAATCATTTGCAGCAACTACAAAAGCAGGCAGAAAAGGGCAAGCTTACTTCGGCAGACCTCAAAAAAGGCTTCTGGCCCGCCGAGATGATGGTTACTCATTACAAGATAGAAGAATGGGAAAGCATCCCCGAATTTGAAGTCAAATCCAACGACCATCTCAGGGCTGTGCTGGATGGCCTTGAAAGGAAAACGGCTGATACCGAGGCCTCTGCTAAACAAGAAGGCAAGCAGTTGATCGACGAAACCCGGACGCTGCTCAAAAAAACGGAACGCGGCGCCGATGCCGACGCGAAAAAAGCCCAGGCAGATTTAAAACAGCAGACCGCAAAGCTGAAAGCTTACATCCGGAAAAACATTTGACCATTAACATCATCCATATAAAGCCTCTAATCCCATGAAAACAAGCATCAATGCGCTCATGTTTGCCGCCCTACTTTCACTGGCAGGCTGCGCTTCGGTTAAGGTAGATCAGGTCGATTCGGCGCACCTGGCTGCCTATAAGAAATACGCCTGGGTAAAACCGGATGTAAAAACTTCGCAACTACCGTCTCTGTCCGGTTCCATTACCGAGGAGAACATCCGGACTGCGGTAAAAACTGAGTTTGCCAGGAAAGGGATCATCGAAGACGATCAAAACCCGGATCTGCTTTTGATGTATCACATTTATACTTCTGAGAAAACAGAGAATGTTCCCAATGCGCCAGTGTATCCCTACTACGGTTTTGGGTTTGGTCCGCGCGCCTACTACTTCCACGGACAGCTGATCCCAATAGCCTACTCGGGTTACTATAACCCCTGGAACACGGGTTATCACCAGGAACATTATACTGACGGAACGCTGATCATCGACGTAATTGATGCCAAAAACAACGAGCTGCTTTGGCGCGGATCCATGGAGAATCCCGTTAATGATGCCGCGGGCCTCAGCAAACAGTTTTCGAAAGAAGCAAGGGAAATCCTTGGGAAATACCCTGATGCGAAGTAAAAACTTCACTATTGAATGATGTAAACCCGGCAGGCTTGTCGGGTTTACATCATTCCGCTACCGACTGCAATGAGCTATATTGCAGGGTATTATTTCCCCTCCGTTACCTGCCTGATCACCCGCAGCCAGTTCAAGCCAAGGATCTTTTTGATTCGCTGGTCGGTGTAACCCAGCTTTTGTAATGCAATTGTTATCTGCGGGTAATCGCTGATGTCTTTGATCTCGCGCGGCAGTTCAGGGCCACCGTCCAGATCGGAACCCAGGGCAATGTGATCCTCCCCAACCAGTCTTACTCCATAGTCGATCACTTTCGCCAGTTGGTCAACGTGCATCCAATATTCGTCGGGGATGGTGCCATTGTAGGTAAATGGCAGCTCGCGTGCAAATTCCTTGTCCACCTCTTCGATCGTCTGCGTGGTAACCTGGGAGGCAAGAATCCGCGGTGTTTTCGGCTGGGGATCGGGTTGTACCCTGATCGGATTGTTAGCCTTTTGCCACGCCCAGTATTTCGGGTTGTTGAAGAGGCTGCCGAAATGAACCCCGATCACGCCCCCTTTTGCGGCAATAGCTTTTGCGGCTTCGTCGGAAATGCAGCGGGGATGGTCTACTATTTTGTAGAACCCGCCGTGACTGTAAATGACCGGGTGGCGGCTCGCTGCCACCGACTGGATTATGGCGTCATTCGATGCATGCGCGACATTGATCACCATCCCGAGATCGTTCATTTCTTTGACCACCGCCTTTCCGTGATCGTTAATGCCGCCCCAGGTATAGACGTCGTTGCAGGCATCAATAAATGCGTTGGTGGTGCTGTGCGCGGTCAGCTGCATGGAGCGCAGGCCAAGCTTGTAAAGGGCACGCAGCAGGTCAAGGTCGCCATGAAGGTCATATCCTCCTTCCAGGTCGAGGAAAGCCGCCATTTTGCCTTTTTTGTTGATTCGTTCAATGTCGGAAGCCGTGAGCGCCAGCTCGATCATCGCATGGTTCTTTTTGATCTGATCCAATGCAAGGTTCACCACACGGAAAGTGTTTTTGGTCTCGAACCTTCCGGGATAATAGTTTTCCGGCGTATAAACCGAAAAGAACATCGCATCCAGCCCGCCTTCCTTCGCCCTGGGCAGATCGACGGTCCCATCCGGATAGCGCTGGCCGATATCGGTTTTTAACACCAATTCACGGCTCATCACATGCGTATGCCCATCCATGACGAATGCGTTGCGGTGTAGGTCGGGCATGGGTTTTGGCGAAGCCAAGGGCATATTACTCCCTGCAAATGGAGCGGATAACATTGATTTTATTGGAAAAACACTTCCGGTTGCCGGCAGCAGTGCCAGGCTTTTAATAGCGTCTCTGCGTTTCATCGATCAATTAGTTCACTGATTTATTTATCGACCGGCGATCCAGTCGGCGACCCATTCATTTATCGCCCGGCGACCCGGTCAATCATCGCCCGGCGACCCGGTCCAAATTCATTCCGCAAACCCCCTCATGTAAGGCACATTCGGCGGCCGCTCTCCCTTGTTAAATTGCGCGCCCCGCGTGGATCGGTAAGTCATGTTCATGAAAGGCGTTTCAATCCGGCGTCCGACAGGGGAGTAGACCCCGTTCTGCCAGTTGGATTCCATATTGAATGCCGTAATCCCTGTCGATAAAAGCAGTCGCTCCGCATTGAATGGTTCTTTTTTGGTCACCATCGTCTCGACGATCCAGTGTGGCTGGGAGTTGGAGGCGTGGTATTGGGAAAAAGGTCCCGGCCATTCGAGCATCGAAATGATCGTCGGCTCTTTACGCGCTTCAATCTCTGCGGCGTAAGTCCAGCCGACATCCCTGGCATTGTATATGGCTGCTTTCGTGCCGTCGTTGTATTCGACGATGCAGACATTAGCTCTTTCGATCTCCTGAAAATGTCCGGGTTTGAGATTCAAACTCGCGCGAACAGATTCAAGGAGCTTTGCCGCCCATGGATTTTTTTCGGTCCATTTCCAGGTTTCCGGTCCGCGAATGCACTGTACCGATTTTACGCCCGTCTCGCCACCTTTCCGACGTTCTACAAAGGCCTGCAACACATCAACGCAATGGAAAAATGCGCCCTCGTCCGGCGCGCCGCCCAGCATGACCGACGCTTTGATGGGCGTATCGATATCAATTTCAATTTCGGGCTTTCGGTAATGTACAGGGATAGAAGATCCGCCGGTCAAAGGAAAGTTTAGCTCGCGGGACTTGTCGAACATCCATTTGGCTTCATCCCAGCTGTAAGAAAGGTGCTTGTCGTTAAAGACTGGTACCGATCGCTTACTTTGCTCGAAAACCCTGATCACCTTTTCGTACATCCACCAGCGTGGCAGCATCCATTGTCCTTTGAGGTTGGTAGGATAGTCGCCGTGTTCGCCGACGATTACCACGCCATCCACCGCAAGTTCCTTCCCACCTAATGTAACTGCTTCACCGACGGTTTTGAAGATCGGAATGTTTTTGGATTTGCAAACTTTCTGGCCCAGCAAGCTTGTCTCCAACTGATGGATGTAGACTGAAACGATGTCGATCCGGGAAGGCGTGTGAGCCCCCTGCCACCAGTAGCCGTCCATCAGCTTGGCGATGATCCAGTCGGCGTGCGATCTGGTGGCACCCCAGTACGTGACGAGGCAGGCGATACGAGGCCTTTGCTGGGCCTCCCTGGGTGTAGCTCCGGCGGAAATGCCGCTTAAGGCCGTCAAACCGGCCATACCGGCTAATCCGAGCATTTCACGCCTGCTCAGGAGTAGAGGCGAGGCTTCCGCCCTGAGCGCAGGTTCGGTTGGTTTCTTGATCATCATATTAAAGTTGCGGTGTTTAGGAAATATCTTAAAGAGCCGAAAAACCGCTCCCAATACCCTAAAAGCGCAAAAAAATAGAGTGCTGGCCGATGGTGCTCCCGCTATTAGGGGCGTAGTTCGATACAACCCAACCAAGCGGGGCAGTCTGTTTGATCAGGACGACGGCGGTGATGCATTTGCAAAAAAAGTTCGCAGGAGACAACTGGCGGCAATCCGCTGGCGGTTTTGTACACCAAAGAGCTGAAAGGTGTGAAGGATAAAGTCATCGCGGCCGGAGGAACCATAACCGTCGATATTTTCTCCTTCCCCGGCGGCAGAAGATTTCATTTTTCCGATCCGGACGGCAATGTGCTGGCAGTCCGGGGTGAATAGGGTCATTCAAGAAAAAATATAAAAAAAAGCTTGAATATTAGCTTTTCATTGAATTGGTAAATATATTTATGTTAACCAAAATTTATAGCTGATCTGCTAAGACAATGAGCTAATTATGGGGAAAGTCAGAAATATTCTAGAAACAAAGAAAACAGGACCAGTGTCTATTCGGCCGGACAACACTGTTTTCGAAGCTTTGGAACTGATGGCTGAAAAAAACATCGGCGCGTTGCTGGTAATGGAGCGGCAGCAAGTCGTTGGAATCTTCACAGAAAGGGATTATGCACGGAAAGTTATCCTGAGAGGTAAGGCCTCTAAAGATTTATTGGTGGGGGAAATCATGACAAGTAACCCCCTGACGGTATCCTCGGATACATCTATTGAAGACTGCATGGCTTGCATGACCGACAAATTTATCAGGCATCTTCCTGTTATCGACGACGAAAGGCTCACGGGCATCATTTCCATTGGAGACGTGGTAAAGTACATCATCGAAGATCAGGAGTACATTATAGGTAACCTGAAACATTACATCACGGGCATTTAAGCATTTTCTTCATTTCCATCATCTTACCATTTTTTCACGCCAATCTGAGAGAATACAGTTCCGTTACTGTTCCCGTTTTCTAAATTGGATTGCTTATGGATCGTTTAAATGCGTCTGGCACGCCAGGATGGCCGTTTTGGCTATATACTTTACTGGTTTTTGCTTTATTGACACTGATTATTTCGCTTTCTTACTTTCTCGGTCAACGTCACCGCACAGCGGCGTCCGAACAGCCCTACGAATCGGGAATACTCGAAACGGGCTCGGCAAGGCTGCGGTTTTCTGCGCAGTTCTATCTGATCGCGATGATGTTTGTCATTTTTGATATCGAGGTGGTATTTATCGTGCTGTGGGCTCTGGCATTCCGTGAACTCGGGTGGCCAGGGTACCTCGGCATTTGTGTTTTTATAGGGTTGCTGTTTGCCGTGCTGATCTACGAATGGAGTATCGGCGCGTTGAACTTCGGACCCGACGGAAAGAAGATCCTCAAAGCTTACCGTAAACTGCCCAAAGGGCAAGCATACCATGAACTGGTGGCTAAGTAAACCATCCGATCCCACGGCAGCAACGCAGGGAACAGGATCATTCGAAGAAGCTGTGGGGCAGAGCGTGATGCTCACGACCGTTCAGGATCTGCTTGCGTGGGGACGACGGAACTCGATGTGGCCGTTCCATTTCGGCCTCTCTTGCTGTTTTGTAGAAATGGCGACCAGCATCACGAGCAAATATGATGTGGCAAGATTTGGCGCCGAAGTAATCCGCGGAACGCCCCGCGAAGCCGATGTGATGGTGATCGCAGGGACTGTTTTCGTGAAAATGGCACCGATCATCAAAAGGCTTCACGAGCAGATGATGGAGCCCAAATGGGTCATTTCAATGGGCTCGTGCTCCAATTCCGGGGGAATGTACGATATCTACAGTGTTGTTCAGGGGGTAGATAAATTTCTTCCCGTGGATGTATATGTACCGGGCTGCCCGCCGCGGCCGGACGCGTTTATGCAAGGGCTCATGCTGCTATCCGAATCGGTAGGGAAGGAGCAGAGACCGTTGAGCTGGGCAATTGGCCCCCAGGGTGTTATCAGGCCGGAAAAGCCTGTAATGCGGGTGGAGAAGCGAGAGGAGAGAA
This sequence comes from Dyadobacter sp. 22481, assembly GCF_052044875.1. Classification (NCBI taxonomy): domain Bacteria; kingdom Pseudomonadati; phylum Bacteroidota; class Cytophagia; order Cytophagales; family Spirosomataceae; genus Dyadobacter; species Dyadobacter sp. 22481. Next base: position 1,722,437 of record NZ_JBQENV010000001.1, on the reverse strand, counting down.
AGAAGATCGTTGATTTTCGTACGCCTGACACTGTTTGACATGGATGAAATAGATTCCGGTCTCGAAGGTGAGCTGAGGGCCGCATTGGGCGAATCAGCATTTAAAATACAAATTAATACAGACGGAGTAACCACGCTGCTCGTGAAGAAAGAGCAGGTAGTGGCATTGCTGACGCACCTGAAAACCAGGGTGCCCCGTCCTTACGAGATGCTCTTTGACCTCAGTGCCATTGATGAGCGCAGCAGGACAAAGGCAGCACTGAATGGGGCTGTACCACCGGATTTTACGGTGGTGTACCATTTGCTTTCGTTCGGGCGCAACAGGTTCATCCGCATTAAAGTAGCATTGCATGGAGAGTATCCATCCATTCCATCCATTTGTTCCCTTTGGAAAAATGCAAACTGGTATGAAAGGGAGGTCTTCGATATGTTCGGAATCCGGTTTGAAGGCCATCCGCACCTGAGACGTATATTAATGCCGTTAACTTGGACCGGCCATCCTTTAAGAAAAGAGCACCCCGCACGCGCAACCGAAATGGGCCCCTTCCGGCTTTGGGAAGAAAAACAGGACCGCGAGCAGGAGGCATTACAATTCAACCCGGAAGAATGGGGATTGAAAAGACATAGCGCCGATGCCGATTTTATGTTCCTCAACCTCGGGCCGCAGCACCCGGGTACGCACGGCGTGCTCCGTATTATCTTGCAGCTTGACGGCGAAGACATCGTCGATGCAGTACCAGACATCGGTTTCCACCATCGTGGGGCCGAAAAAATGGGCGAACGACAGTCCTGGCACACGTACATCCCTTACACCGACCGGGTCGACTACCTGGGCGGTGTGATGAACAACCTGGCTTATCTGCTGGCGGTGGAAAAGCTAGCGGGGATCCGGGTACCGGCACGCGTGGAGGTGATACGGGTGATGTTATGCGAGCTTTTCCGCATTGCCAGTCATTTGGTATGGTACGGTACTTTTGCCCAGGATCTGGGTCAGCTCTCGCCGGTATTCTATATGTTCACCGACCGGGAAAAGATATTTGATATCATCGAAGCCATTTGCGGGGCCAGGATGCACCCCAACTGGTTCCGTATCGGCGGCGTAGCCCAGGATTTACCTGCCGGCTGGGACAAGCTCGTGCGTGATTTTGTAAATTATTTCCCCAAACGGCTCCGCGAATACGACCAGATGGTGATCCGCAACAGTATTTTCCAGGCGCGGACAGTAGGCATTGGCATATACACACTCGAAGAAGCGATTGAATGGGGCGTTACAGGTCCCGGACTGCGGGCTTGCGGTTTTGAATGGGATTTCAGGAAGAAACAGCCCTATTCGGGCTACGAAAACTTTGATTTCGAAATTCCGGTCATGCAAAACGGCGATTGTTTCGACCGGGCTTTGATACGCGTCGAAGAAATGCGTCAGAGCCTGCGCATTATCGAACAATGCCTGAACAATATGCCCGAGGGACCTTACAAATCGGACCACCCGCTTACGACGCCACCCATCAAGAAAAATACAATGCAGGACATCGAGACGCTCATTACCCATTTCCTCAACGTAAGCTGGGGCCCGGTGATTCCTGCCGGTGAGGCCATGAGTTGTATAGAAGCCACAAAGGGCGCGAACAGTTATTACCTGACCAGCGACGGGAGCACGTCGGCATACCGGGTGAGGATCCGGACCCCGTCATTCCCGCACATGCAAATGCTTCCGTATATCAGTAAGGGTTACACGGTGGCCGACTTGCTGTCCATTCTCGGCAGTATCGATTATGTTTTGGCTGATATAGACCGATAATCAACAAACAATTTTGTCATGATCGCCCAGGAGACACTCACACCCGAAGAAATGGAGGAGATTGACCACGAGATCGCACTGGTGCCAGTGCGGCGTGCGGCGGCTATCGAAGCCCTGAAAATCGTGCAGCAGCACCGGGGATGGATCTCCGACGACAGCCTGCATGCGATAGCCGGTTACCTTGAAATGTCGCCGGAGGAACTCGATAGCGTAGCTACATTTTATAACCTCGTTTTCCGAAAACCGGTTGGAAGAAATGTTATTCTCTTATGTGACAGCATTAGCTGCTATGTAATGGGGTATGAAAAGATATACGGGCAGCTCCGGGAACGGTTAGGCATCAGCTTCGGGCAAACAACGCCCGACGGGCGATTTACGCTCCTGCCCAATGCCTGTCTGGGCACCTGTGACCACGCCCCGGCGCTGATGATCAATAACGAACTGTTTCGCGACGTGACGGCGAACGACCTGGACGAAATACTGGACAGATACCACTGACGATATGGAAACGCCCCTTACCCAACATATCAGCTTCGACCGCCCCTGCTACAATCTCCGCGATTACGAAAAAAACGGAGGGTATCAGGCGTTGCGGAAAGCGCTCTCGCTGTCGCCCGAAAACATCACGAACATCGTGCAGGCATCGGATCTGAAAGGCAGGGGAGGGGCGGGCTTTAACACGGGTATGAAATGGAGCTTCGTTCCGATGAACGGGCATCACCCGGTGAAATACCTGATTGCGAATGCCGACGAAATGGAGCCGGGTACATTCAAAGACCGTATGCTGATGGAGGGTAACCCGCATCAGCTGATCGAGGGCATGATTATCTCGGCATTCGCCATTCAGGCCAACATATCTTACATCTTTCTACGGTGGGCTTATAAAAAAGCCGGCCGGCTGCTTAAACACGCCATGGATGAGGCCTATGCGGCGGGTTATCTGGGCAAAAATATTCTTGGCACGGGTTATAATCTGGAAATGTACCTGCACACCGGCGTGGGGCGCTACATCTGCGGCGAAGAAACTGCGTTGCTCAATGCATTGGAAGGAAAGCGGGCCACGCCCAGAGCCAAACCTCCCTTTCCCCAGGTGAGCGGATTGTTTGGTAAGCCCACCATTGTCAACAATGTCGAAACGCTTTGCAATATCCCGCACATTATCAATAACGGACCCGAGTGGTTCAAAAGCCTGGGAAAAGGGAATGATGCCGGAACGAAGATTTACGGGGTCAGCGGAAGGGTCAGAAAGCCGGGTCTCTGGGAGCTGCCGATGGGCGTTTCCATGCGGGAACTGATCGAGGACTGCGCCGGGGGAATGGCCAATGGATACGCTTTCAGGGGCGCATTGCCCGGAGGCGCTTCCACCGACTTTCTGGTGCAGGAACATATGGACATCAAACTCGACTACAAGTCCGTTGCCGCTGCCGGAAGCAGACTGGGCACCGGTACGATGATCGTCCTCGACGACCATACCTGCCCTGTCGGATTTGTCCATAATCTCGAACATTTCTTTGCCCAGGAATCGTGCGGATGGTGTACGCCTTGCCGCGAGGGGCTGCCTTGGACGGAGAAAATACTGCTTTCCATGGAGCGCGGCGAAGGCCGGCCGGAAGACTTGCAGTTGCTTGAAATGCATACGCGGTATTTGGGGCCGGGTAACACGTTCTGCGCGCTCGCGCCCGGTGCAATGGAGCCGCTGCAAAGCGCACTGAAATATTTCAGAGAGGATTTTGAAAAGCACATCGATCAAAAAAAATGCCCCTGGCGGTAAATTATCATGGTACGCATTTATATCGACCAGAAGCCTTATGACGTAAAGCCGGGTAAAAACCTGCTCGAAACGTGCCTCGCGCTGGGGCTCGATCTGCCTTACTTTTGCTGGCACCCGGCTATGGGATCGGTAGGATCGTGCCGCCAATGCGCTGTCAAACTTTTCAAGGACGAAAATGACGCGACAGGCCGCCTCGTGATGGCGTGCATGGAAGGCGTACGGGATAATATGTACCTGTCTTTGACCGATGCCACCGCACACGATTTCCGTTCGCAGAATATCGAATGGCTGATGAGCAACCACCCGCACGACTGCGCGGTGTGCGACGAGGGCGGTTCCTGCCATTTACAGGACATGACCGTCATGACGGGCCACGCTTACCGCCGTTTCAGGTTTCCGAAAAGAACTTATCAAAACCAGTATCTGGGGCCGTTCCTCCACCATGAGATGAACCGCTGTATTCAGTGCTACCGTTGCGTAAGGTTTTACAAGGATTATGCGGGGGGAAAAGACCTGGATGTGTTCGCGGCCCACAACCATGTGTATTTCGGAAGGGAAAAGGATGGTATTCTTGAAAACGAATTCAGCGGAAACCTGGCCGAGGTTTGTCCGACCGGCGTCTTTACGGATAAAAGCCTGAGGGAGCATTATACCCGGAAATGGGATATGACAATGGCCCCTTCGGTTTGCCAGCATTGCAGTTTGGGCTGTAACATCATCGCGGGCGAACGGTATGGGGAGCTCCGTCAAATCACCAACCGGTTCAATGGCGCCGTAAATGGCTATTTCATCTGCGACCGGGGTCGGTATGGCTACGGGTTTGTGAATGATCCGGGCAGGGTGAGACAGCCTGTCGTTCGCGCGGAAAATAATGAGAAAAACCTGTTCGAGAGTCTCAATGCGATCCTGGTAGAAGGCAGGATGATTGGCGTTGGCTCCCCCAGGGCCACGTTAGAGGCCAATTTCGCTTTGCGCCGTCTGGTCGGGGAAGAGCAGTTTTACCAGGGCATCCCCGAAAACGAAGCGCGGATGCTCAACAAGATACTTGCGATACAACATAGTGGGCACGTTTATACGCCATCGTTAAAGGAAACAGAACATGCCGATGTGATTCTGGTGTTGGGCGAAGACCCGACCAATTCGGCACCGCGGCTTGCACTGGCATTACGGCAGGCGGTGCGCACCAAACCTTTGGAAAACATCTCGGGCTCCAACATCCCGCTCTGGCATGATGCCGCCGTCCGGGAACTGGTCCAGGATGATAAGGGAGAACTTTTTATGGCCTATCCGGTGCATACCAAGCTCGACGAACTTGCATCCGGTTCGCTTCATGCAGCCCCGGAAGATATTGCACGTTTCGGCTTTGCAATTGCCCACTACATTGATACAAATACCCCCCGGCCGGAAGGCATGGATGCGCAAACATTGGAATCGGCCAGGCATATGGCGGGATTTTTGCAAAAAGCGGAGAGACCTCTCATTGTGTCGGGTATGACGCTTTTCGATGAAGACATTATCCAGGCGGCGTATCAGATCGGCCGGGCGCTGGAAACAGCTCAGAGGAAAGCCGGGCTATGTTTTGTAGTTCCCGAATGCAATTCCACAGGGCTGGCCATGATGCAGGCCCCCTCGCTGACCGCGGCGATGAAAGCTGCGGAAACCGGTAATTTCGCTACCGCTGTGATTTTGGAAAATGATCTGTACCGCCATGGCGAGCGGTTGGAGGTCGATCAGTTTTTAAGCACATTTAAAAATATTATCGTACTGGATCACCTCGCACACGACACTGCCCGCAAAGCGACCGTGTTGCTGCCTGCCGCCACTTTCGCTGAGGGAGAGGGGACACTCGTTAACAATGAGGGGCGTGCACAGCGCTTTTTTCAGGTTTTTATGCCCAAAAACGAAAATATCCGGGAAAGCTGGCGGTGGCTCGATGAGTTCAGGCAATTTCAGAACGGCGCGATGCCCAACGAGTTACGGGAGCTGGACAACCTGCTCGAAGAGCTGGTAGCTGCGATGCCCCAATTCAAAGGAATCGAGCGCGCCGCTCCACCATCCGATTTCCGGATCAACGGCCAACGTATCCCCCGGGAGCCGCACAGGTTCAGTGGCCGTACCGCCATATTGGCCAATGTGGCTGTGAGTGAACCCAAGCCACCCGAAGACGTGGATTCACCGCTTTCTTTTACCATGGAAGGTTACCGGGGCATGCCGCCTGCGCCTCTGATCCCGTTCTATTGGTCGCCCGGATGGAATTCCGGCCAGTCGGTTCACAAATACCAGACCGAAACCGGCGGATCGCTGCGCGGCGGGGATCCGGGCGTGCGCTTATCGGGCGAGGGCTTGCATTTTGAAAATGGTTTTCAGGAACATATTCCGCCGGCATTCGAACGACAGCCGGATGAAATGACACTGGTGCCCTTACCGCACATTTACGGTTCCGATGAGCTCAGCGTGCGCTCTCCGTCGGTGGAAAGCCGCATTCCGCATCCTTACATTGCCATGAACAGCCTGGATGCGGAACGCATGCAAACGATGGAGGGCGATGTATTACAAGTACAGATAGGTGGGGAGCTCTACGAGCTTACGGTTGTCCGGAAAGACGAAATACCGGAAGGCCTGGCAGGAATACCGTATAACCTGCCCTCGACATCGGGCATCGCATGGCCTGCGAAAGGCGTCCTAACCAAAGCATTGTTATGAACGAGATCCTGAAATATACCTTGATGATCGTCATCATCCTGTTTACGCTGACAACCATCGCCGCCTGGCTGATCTGGCTGGAACGTCGTATGCTGGCGCTATGGCAGGATCGCTACGGTCCCAACCGGGCCGGGCCTTTCGGCTTGTTCATCGTCGTGGCCGACACGATCAAGCTGTTTTTTAAGGAAGACTGGATACCGCCGTTTGCCGAGAAGGCTGTTTTTGTTTTTGCGCCCGCGATCGTGGCGGCGGCTGTATTGCTGAGTTTTGTGGTGGTGCCTTTCGCTCCGGACATATTGGTGGCTGATCTGGACATAGGATTGTTATTTTTTCTAGCCATGTCGTCCCTCGGTGTATATAGTATCGTATTGGGCGGATGGGCTTCCAACAATAAGTATTCACTGCTGGGTGCACTGCGTGGCGCTTCCCAGATGATCAGCTACGAAGTTTTTATGGGACTTTCTCTGATGGGTGTGGTGATGCTTTCGGGCTCATTCCGGCTGACGGATATTGTAATGGCACAAAAGGATCTCTGGTTTGTGGTGACGCAGCCGGTTGCTTTTGTACTTTTTCTGACAGCCGGAATAGCCGAAACGCACAGGTTACCTTTCGACATTCCCGAAGCGGAAAGCGAGTTGGTAGCAGGCTTCCACTCCGAGTATTCGGGCATGAAGTTCGGTATGTTCTTTATTGGGGAATATCTGGGGATCATCCTGATCTCCGCGATGGTGGTGACCATTTTCTTTGGAGGATGGCTGGGTCCATTTTTGCCTCCTGTCGTTTGGTTTACACTCAAAACGTTTGTTTTTATTGTGTTCTTCATTCTGTTGCGCGCTTCGCTTCCACGCCCACGGTACGATCAGCTGATGGAATATGGCTGGAAAATCATCCTGCCCATAGCCCTGCTCAACCTGCTCGTCACCGGTGCTTTTACCTTATTGAAAAACTAACCATTAACCCGACGCGCCCATGATCAGCTTACTCAGATCGATTGGCCTCACTTTCCTGCATATGTTCAGGAAACGGGAGACAATCCAATATCCCGAAGAAAAAATAGTGCTTCACCCGCGCTGGCGGGGGCGGATCGTGCTTACGCGTGACCCCGACGGGGGCGAGCGCTGCGTTGGCTGTTACCTCTGCGCCGCCGCCTGCCCGGTCGACTGCATTTCGCTGCAAGCGACGGAGGACGAGAATGGAAGAAGGTATCCCGCTTTTTTCAGGATCAATTTTTCAAGATGCATTTTCTGCGGGTACTGTGAGGAAGCATGCCCTACGTACGCTATCCAGCTCACCCCCGATTTTGAAATGGGTGAATACAACCGCCAGAATCTGGTGTATGAAAAAGAGGACCTTTTGATCGACAGCCAGGGGAAATACCCTGGTTATAACTATTACAAAGTGGCCGGGCTGGCCGCCGGTGTGAAGGGAAAAGGAGAAGGTGAGAACGAAGAGCCGCCCGTGGACATACGCAGTTTAATCCCGTAAACTATGGAAATCGCCTTTTACATTGCCGGCGCTGTCGCTATTGTGGCCACTTTAATGGTGATCACGCGGCATAATCCCGTTCATGCACTGCTGTACCTGAATGTATCGCTGCTGGCGCATGCTATGCTTTTTTACTTGCTGGGCGCCTCGTTTGCAGCATTGCTGGAAATCATCATTTACGCAGGGGCGATCATGGTGCTTTTCATTTTTGTGGTCATGCTGCTGAACCTGGGGAAAGAGACGGCCGAGCAGGAACGAAAATGGCTGAAATTGAAAGTCTGGGCAGGGCCTACGATGCTGGCTGCGATCCTGTTTGCCGAATTTCTGGCATTGGTGCTTTCATCGCGGCAAAGTACGTACAGTCCGGCTGTCGTAAGCCCCCGCGAAGTGGCTGTTTCACTGTTCCGGGAATACCTGATCGGCGTTGAGCTGGCGGCTATGCTGCTGATGGCCGCAGTGGTGGGTGCTGCACACATCGGCCGCCACAAAAAGCTGGTATTACATCGGTTTTTAAAGGAAGAAAAAGAGAGGGAAGAAGAGAAACAAGAAGAAATGGTGCTATGAAAACATCTGTTTCCGCCGAGGTGGTGGTGCTGCTGGCCGGTCTCCTGTTTGCATTGGGGATCGTCGGGGTCATCATCCGTAAGAATATCGTTTTCATGCTGTTGTCTGTCGAGATCATGCTCAATGCATCCGGTCTGGCATTTGTGGCCGCCGGCTCCCGGTGGGGGCAGCCGGACGGTCAGGTGATGTTTGTTTTCATCCTGGCCATGGCGGCCGCAGAGGTTTCGATCGGTCTGGCACTGATCCTGCAAATCTATCACCAGCACAAATCCCTGGATATAGATAATCTGAAAGAAATGAATGGGTAACAACCCGCAAACTGAATGCTCATGGACAAGTATCTGTGGCTCATACCCGCCCTGCCGCTCGGCGGATTCTTCATACTCGCATTGATAGGAAAAAACATGTCCAGGACATGGGTGGCGACTGTCGGAGCGGGGAGCATCTGCCTGTCCGCGCTGGTTACATTCGTGGCAGGCGGCGCATTTTTATCGGGTATGCCCGAAAACACGGTATACACACAGACTTTATGGACGTGGTTTGAGGTGGGTGAATTTAGCGCAAAGATTACCCTCTCGCTCGATGTTCTTTCACTGGTTTTTGTTTTTGTAATCACATTCATCGGCGCGCTGATCCATATTTATTCTACGGCTTTCATGGAGGCTGACAGGGATTATGCACGCTTTTTCGCCAGCATGAACCTGTTTGTGTTCTCCATGCTGGTACTGGTGCTGGCCGACAATCTCTTGCTGATGTACCTGGGTTGGGAGGGAGTGGGGCTGTGCAGCTACCTGCTCATCGGCTTCTGGTACGAACAGCCCACTAACGGTAATGCTGCCCGCAAAGCGTTCACCGTCACCCGGATTGGCGATGCGGCCATGGCGATTGGGCTGTTTATGGTATTTCAACAGGCTGGTACTTTGGTTGTTTCCGACATCGGGGCTAATGCGTCCGTGATCTGGCAGCCCAACAGCGCGACCGTTACCATTACCGCCCTGCTGCTGCTGGCCGGGGGACTCGGTAAATCGGCCCAGTTGCCGTTACAAACCTGGCTGCCGGATGCCATGGCGGGGCCTTCCCCGGTGAGCGCGCTCATCCACGCGGCTACAATGGTAACCGCAGGCGTGTACCTGGTCGCGCGTATGCATACGATCTTCGCCCTTTCGGAAACCGCCCGCCTCGTGGTCGCGATTATAGGAGCTGCAACCCTGCTGCTCGCCGGATTGACGGCCCTTACCCAGTACGACATAAAACGGGTGCTGGCCTACTCGACGATCAGTCAGATCGGCTATATGTTCCTCGCGCTGGGCGTAGGTGCCTGGACGGCAGCCGTGTTCCATTTTATGATCCATGCCTTTTTTAAAGCATTGCTCTTCCTGGCCGCAGGTGCGATCATCGAATCGCTTCACCACGAGCATAATATGTTTAAAATGGGAGGGTTAAAAGACAAAATGCCTGTCGTGTTCTGGACCTTCCTCGCAGGGGCGATATCCCTGGCCGCAGTACCACTCATCAGTGCAGGGTTTTACAGTAAGGATCAGATCCTTTGGTATTCCTGGTCGGCAGATGGCGGTAGTCCGGTGCTTTGGGCCGTGGCCCTGGCGGGCGCATTAATCACTGCCGCATACACCACGCGCATGATGATCCTGACATTCTGGGGCGAGTCGCACACGCACATCGGGCACCTGCCGGGCAAGCGCATGACCGTGCCACTGGTAGTGCTCGCCGTTTTCTCGGTTTTCGCCGGGTTTATTGAGCTACCCCATAATTTCGGACATTTTACGCTCTTTTCAGACTTTTTGCATCCCGTTTTACCCGAAACAGCCATGCAGGAAAATATCCCTTCCGAGTGGCTGTTTCAGCTTTTGGCGGCACTGGCCACCCTGGGCGGCATATTCTTGGGATACTATTACTACTACCAGCAACCGGCACGGATCGAAAGCCTTCGCCAGAATGGCCTGCTGGTGAGGCTTTACCGCTTCTGGTTTTCCGGCTGGGCTTTCGACGCGCTGTATGATCGGATGCTGGTGAGGCCATTCGTCTTCATTGCCAGGATCAATAAATCCGACATTACCGATAAGCTTTATACCGGCATAAGCGGTATGACCGGGGAAATGTACAAGCTGCTTTCAAGAACGCAATCCGGGTCGCTCCGGTGGTATATTATGGGGCTGGTCGTTGGTGCAATTCTCATCCTGGGTATTCAGATAATGCTATGATGCTCGTTCTTTTGATCACGGTTTTAATGGCAGGCGCTGTGGTGGCAGTCCTCGCCGGAGAGTGGAACAGGAACTTCCCACGCTGGATCGCACTGGTGGCCTGCGTCATCGGGCTGCTGTTGGTTATTACGCTGTGGGCTGGTACCGGCCATTCGGTTGCAGACAGTCAATGGCTTATGGATTACCGTAAAGAATGGATTCCCTCTTTTGGCATTACCTTTCACCTGGCCGTCGACGGGCTGAGTTTGCTTTTGCTGGCGTTGACATTTTTCCTGGGTGTTCTGGCCGTACTGTGCTCCTGGGACGAAATCCGCGAGCGAACCGGTTTTTACTATTTCAATCTGCTCTGGATCCTGGCTGGTGTCGCCGGGGTTTTTATGGCAATGGACCTATTCCTGTTCTACTTCTTTTGGGAGGTAATGCTCATTCCGATGTACTTTCTGATCGGGATATGGGGAAGCGAAAACAGGGTATATGCGGCATATAAGTTCTTTATTTTTACGCAAGCGAGCGGCTTGCTAATGTTCCTGGCCATATTGGGCCTGTATTTCATCCACGGACGCGACACAGGAACGTACACATTCGGCTATTTTGAACTGGTTAATACTGTAATCCCTTTTAAAACTGCTTTCTGGCTGATGTCGGGCTTCATGATCGCATTTGCCGTCAAACTGCCCGTGTTCCCATTTCACACCTGGCTGCCCGATGCGCACGGGGAAGCGCCTACTGCCGGAAGTCTCATTCTGGCAGGATTGCTCTTAAAAACCGGTGCATATGGTATGCTAAGGTTTGTGGTACCGCTGTTTCCGGAGGCAGTGAAGGAGATGGCTGTTCCGGCCATGGTGCTGGGGGTGGTGGGGGTTATTTATGGCGCAGTGATGGCCTATTCACAAACCGACCTGAAAAGGCTGGTCGCATTTACGAGCGTCAGCCATATGGGTTTTGTGATAACGGGGATTTTTGCATTAAATGAATTGGCCCTGCAAGGGGTCGTAATGCAGCTTGTTACCCACGCCCTGAGTACCGGCGCATTGTTTTTGATGGCGGGTATGATCAAGGAACGGCTGCATACCCGCGATATCGAACAAATGGGTGGACTTTGGAGCCCCATGCCCCGGATGGGTTCGGTCGGACTGGTGTTTGCCATGGCGTCGCTGGGACTGCCGGGCCTGGGAAACTTCGTGGCCGAATTCCTCATCCTGCTCGGTGTTTTTCAAGCCCAGGCGTGGATCACCGTAGCCGCCGCATCGGGACTGATATTCTCGGCGGTCTACTCCCTGCGCATTGTTGGGAAGATATTTCTGGGCCCGCGGAAGACCATGGAAGCAGTCCCCGATTTTTCTCCCAGGGAAATGCTGATCATGGCTGCGCTCACGATCTCTGTCGTTTGGCTGGGTTTATTTCCACAGCCGGTGATCGATACCGCCAAGCCCGCTATTACGGAGCTTGTCCGGTTTATGGATGTTCAAAATACGGCCTCACACGATCAGTCCTATGTCAAATAATGATTTTAACGCGCTGATGCCGCTCATGGTGCTGGCAGGCGCCTCCGTCCTGGTGATGTTGCTGATCGTGGCGCGGTTGAGCCATCGGATTATTCAGCTCGCGAGCCTGTTACTATTTGTCATCGCATTCGCTTCGTTGCTGAATATCCGTGAAATGTTGCCTTACCAGGTTGGTTCCCTGTTTATGGTCGATAGCTTTGGCGCTTTCATGATCGGGCTGATCATCTTTTCCGGATTGGTGGTCAATGTGTTTTCCTACATTTATTTTCAGGAAAAGGAAGAAGGGCCCAGGGAGTATTATGTGCTGCTTTTCCTGTGTACGCTGGGTGCATGTGTGCTGGCGGTGAGCAACCATTTCGTATCGGCTTTTCTGGGCCTCGAAATCCTTACCGTAGGCCTGTATGCACTCATTGCCTACCTTCGGAAGCGTAACCATAGCATCGAAGCTGGTATCAAATACCTTGTTCTGGCAGCGTTTTCGTCCGCTTTCCTGCTTTTTGGAATGGCCCTGGTGTATTTGCAAACGGGTACCATGTCGTTTGCCGGAATGGCGCACGTGGTAGCAACTGCCAATGTGCAGCCGTTCCTGCTGATCGGGCTGGGTTTTATGCTCGTCGGGCTGGGTTTTAAACTGGCCGTAGTCCCTTTTCATATGTGGACGGCCGATGTGTACCAGGGCGCACCCGTGCCGGTTACGGCATTTATCGCCACCGCCTCGAAGGGTGGGGTAGTGGCCGCATTGCTACGTTTTTTCGTGGCCATCGATGGTTTCCGTTCCGAACAATTACAGATGGTGATGATCGCGATTGCCATTGCTTCAATGATCGTCGGCAACTTGCTGGCATTGAGGCAAAAAAATATCAAGCGGCTTCTTGCCTATTCTTCCATTGCACACCTGGGGTATTTGCTGGTGGCATTTATACCGGGAAGCGCCGTCGTGCCGCAGGCGGTCAGCTTTTATCTGCTTACTTATTTCACTACAACCTTTGCTGCATTCGGGGTGATTACGATCCTTTCACGTGCGGAATCCGATGCTGAGGAGCTGGAACATTACAAAGCATTGTTCTGGAAGCATCCCGCATTGGCAGGCATATTAAGTGTAGCCATGTTTTCACTGGCAGGTATACCGCTCACGGCGGGCTTCACCGGGAAGTTTTATGTGTTGACCACCGGCATCGGACAGGGATTCTGGTTACTGGCTGTTGTGCTCGTGCTGAGCAGCGTAGTCGGCCTTTATTATTACTTGCGCGTGATCACGATGATGTTCGCCGGAACACGTGATTTGCTGCCCGAACCGCCCGCAAGGTATCCCGTCTTTCTGGGGATCAGCATGGTGGTCCTTTCCGTGCTCACTTTTGCCTTGATCTGGCTGGGGATCTACCCCGACGCCGTGATCGGCGTCGTTCAGGGACTTCAGTTGAAGTGACCTGTTAAAATGCCCTTACCGTGAAATTCACGCCCACGCCTTTCGCGGAAAGGATGCATACCCGTAGTGTATCAGGTACTTTTTTGCCCGAATTCAGGGTCGGAGGGAATTGAGTTAGTCTTATGTGTAAATCGAGTCGCGTAAGCCGATTTTCTGAGCTGATCTTGGCAGACATTGGTTTTGTGGATTAATTGTTATGTTTGTTGTTGATAAAATGATATTGCTACCCCGCCAGTGATATGTCTGTAACCCAATATTCCGACCATGAATTGCTCTGCCTGATGCGATCTGGACAGGAAAATGGGTTTACGGAGATCTACAACCGATACTGGAAAACAATGTTGGTTACAGCAGCAAACAAGACCGGCGACCTGGATGAAGCGGAGGAGATTGTGCAGGATATTTTCGTGTCGTTGTGGAAAAGAAAGGAAGAGCTGGAATTGACCTCCTCGCTTAAAAATTACCTGGCTGTTTCGGTTAAATACAGGGTCATCAAGTCTCTGGCGAAACGGAATCTGAAAAGCCGGTTAGGCGATGGATACACTTATTACGACGTGATCGACGACTCGACACAAGAATGGCTGGATTTTGAAGAATTGCAACACCGGTTGGGAGAATTAGTAGCAGCACTGCCCGAAAAATGCAGACTGGTGTATCAGCTAAGCAGGGAGTCGGGATATTCCCAAAAACAGATCGCAGAAGAGCTCGGCATTGCAGAGAAGACCGTGGAAGCCCACCTCGGAAAAGCCCTCAAAACGCTGCGTGCAGGTCTGAATCAGTTTCTCTTCACGTTCCTTTTATAGCACGCAACTTGTTTAGTTTAATTTTTTAAAAAAATAATACATTTTTTTGCTGTGCGACTAAGGGATTGCCCGGTTGAAAGGAACTTATAGAAAAAGCCTTTTAACCATGTCCCTAAAACCACCTGACGCACGATATCTGCATTTGGCCGAAAAATGGCTGGCCGGCACGATCACCCCCGAAGAAAAGCAGGAATTTGCGGACTGGTACAACCACGGCCAGAACGAGCATGTGCTTGTGCCCGAATCACATGCTATCGGCGAGCAGGAGCACCGCGACCAGCTACTGGCCAATATCCGTGCAGAGATTTCGAGAACAAATCAACCAAAAAGATTCTGGCTGTTCCGGCCGTCTGTTGCGGCTGCATTTGCGTTGCTGTTCCTTGCGGCAGGGACTTATTTTTTTATTCCAAACAAAAAACCTTCGCCCCAAACACCCCTAGCAACAACTACCGACATCGCTCCCGGTGGCGATAAGGCGACGCTTACACTCGACGACGGTTCCGTCCTTAAACTGGATGAACTGGCCGACGGGGCGCTTCAACAGGAAAGCCATTTTAGCATCAGGAAAAAAGACGGCGAGCTGATTTACGAGGCGAGGGAAGGTGCCAAAAGCGATGCTCTCAGCTATAATACCATCACCACACCGCGTGGAGGACAGTTCAGGGTGATATTGCCTGACGGCAGCAAGGTATGGCTCAATGCCTCATCATCGCTGAGGTACCCTACGGGCTTCGATGGGGACGAGCGGCTTGTCTCACTTTCCGGCGAGGGCTATTTCGAGATTGCCAAAGCCCGTGAAAACGGTAAGCCGGTGCCGTTCCGCATTAATGTCAACGACCGCGAAATAGTGGAAGTACTGGGCACGCATTTTAATATCATGGCTTATTCGGAAGAAAAAGCGATCAAAACCACTTTGCTGGAAGGAAGCGTGCGCGTGACCAGGCCCGGGACACGAAATAGCAGCCTGCTGAGACCCGGGCAGCAATGCCTATATGAGAGGAATAAGGGTTTTGTGGTGCGGGACGATGTCGACGTCGGGGAGTCTATTTCCTGGAAAAATGGCATTATCTCGTTCAAAGACGCCGATATCGAAACGATTATGCGGCAGATCGCGCGGTGGTACGATGTGCGGGTCGAGTATCAGGGCGAAATGCCGCATCGCCTGTTTACCGGTGGTATTTCCCGGAAGTCCAACCTTTCGGGTGTATTAAAAGTGCTGGAATTGAACAATGTCCATTTTGAAGTTAAAAACAAGGTCATTGTAGTAAGCCCCTGAAAAGAAAACCGGAAGTGCGACCAACACTCCCGGCGGTTACCATCCCGAAGGAAGGTAGTTCAGGGCCAACGGCAAAGAATCTTCTCACAGATTGTTTTTCATTTAACCCAAACAAAGCAAAAGTATGAATTTTTGTACTTACGGCATTTCTGTTGCCCAAAAATCAAGTCGGCTTTCGGGGAATCGTCCCTGGAAACTGCCGACGCTGGTCCGGCTCGACCCGATCATTAAAAAACGAATCGTCATGCGGATTAAAATTGCAGTCTTTCTGATCACTTGCGCGTGCATCCACGTATTCGCGGAGGGGAATGCCCAGACGGTCACCCTGTCGAAAAAGAATGCATCTCTGGAAAAGGTTTTCAAGGAAATCAAAAGCCAGACGGGCTACATTTTCTGGTACGAGAGCGATCTGCTGGATGCATCCAAAAAAGTAAGTATTTCGGTTCGTAATGCATCGATTCCCCAGGCGCTGGATCTTTTGCTTCGAAACGAGTCGCTGCAATATACGATCATAGATAAAATGATCGTGATCCGAAAGAAGGAGCCGCCTAAGCCCGAACATGGAATGGCCCCCATGATCCGCAGGGAGCAGGTGCCGGACTTTTCGAATGGGTTTGCTCATAAAGGGAATATCATCAGCGCGGCTGGCAAAATCGGCGATTACCGCCTGCCCGATATTCGTGTACAGGGCAGGGTTACCGATGAAAAAGGCGATGCGCTGCCCGGCGTGAGCGTTTTGTTGAAAGATACCCAGCGGGGAACTACCACCGACGAGAGCGGGCATTTTCAGCTGGAAGTACCCGACGGCAAGGCTGTGCTGGTATTCTCGTTTGTGGGTTACCTGCCGCAGGAAATGCAGGTTGGGAACCGTTCGAAGCTGGATATTGCCCTGAAAGTGGATACGAAAGCGCTGGAAGAGGTGGTCGTGGTGGGTTATGGTACGCAAAGAAAATCGGATATCACAGGAGCCATTGCGTCGGTGAACGAGCAATCGCTCCGAGACGTGCCGGTAACCAATCTTTCGGAAGCATTGCAGGGCCGGGCAGCCGGGATCGACATTCAGAAAAACGGCGGGAACAGCAAGCCCGGATCGCCGCCAGTGATCCGGATCAGGGGTAACCGCTCGCTGGGCGCCGGCAACGACCCGTTGTTTGTGGTCGATGGGTTACCTTTCAATGGGAGCATCAACGACCTCAATCCCGACGACGTGGTGTCGGTAGAGGTCCTTAAGGACGCTTCATCGACCGCTATTTACGGCTCGCGGGGTGCCAATGGCGTAATACTGGTCACAACCAAACGCGGGAAGGATGGCGGAATGCAGGTTTCGTACAGCGGCTATGTAGGGGTTACCAGAAACCTCGGCAAGTTTCACATTATGAATGGCCCGCAGTTTCGCGACCTCAAAAAATGGTCCCGGATCAACGGTTCGGCGCCGGGTACCTACTCCGGACTGGACGATCCCAAGTTTATGACCGATGGTACCTTTGACCCGCAGGAGGTGGAATCAATTAATACAAACAGGAGCACCGACTGGCAGGACCTTATCTATAAAACCGGCATTATGACCAACCACCAGATCAGTGTTTCGGGCGGGACCGGTAAAACCCAGTATGCATTCTCCGGAGGATATTTTAAAGAGACCGGCATTTACCCCGGTCAGGGATTTGACCGCTATGCCGCCAAGCTGAGTATCGATCAGCAACTGGCACGCTTCATCAAAGTCGGGCTGAGTTCGATCAATACCTTTACCCGCATTGAGGGGGAGAATGCCAATCCGATGGGGCAGGTGCTTCGCGCAAGTCCGCTCACCACGCCTTACGACGCCAATGGAAACTTGTGGGGCTTTGTGCCGGGAAGTGCGAACCAGGTCTGGAACCCGCTCGCCAATTTCATCGACGGGGCCGCCGTTGAGAACCGCCGTCGCCTCGGCACTTTTACGACCGTCTATGCCGATGTAAGCCTGGCGAAGGGCCTCAGGTATCGTTTCAATGCCGGTGCGGAGGTGCGCTCGGATGTGTACGGAAATTTTTACGCCAGCGCCACTTCCAATAACCTGGGGGGCTTGTCGACCTCCCGGAATAGCACCGGCTTTCGCACGGATTACACGCTGGAAAACATGGTTATTTACGATAAAACCATTACAGGCCGGCATAAGCTGAACTTTACCGGCTTGTATAGCTTGCAGGAGTCACAGAACCAGACCAACGAGTTCAATAACAACACAATCCTGGCAGATGTGCTGGAAAACACCAATCCGCAATTGGGTGCAAACCTGACGGGCACGGGTAACTACGAGAAATGGGCGATCATTTCGTACATGGGCCGGTTGAACTATGGTTTCAGCGACAAATACCTCGTCACACTCACCATGCGTTCGGACGGTTCGTCACGCCTAGCCCCCGGCAACAAATTTCACGTGTTCCCATCCGCAGCGGTGGCCTGGAACCTGACCGAAGAGGCATTCATGAAATCTATGACCGACATTACCTCCCTCAAACTGCGGGCAAGCTATGGTACGGTGGGCAACCAGGGGATCAGCCCGTATTCGACGCTCGGTAAGCTGACGCCTTTGGTTTACAACTACGGTTCTACAAACGTTACAGGCGCTTATCCGACCAATACCCCGAACCCTTCGCTGGAATGGGAGTACACGAGCTCTTTTAATGTGGGGGTTGATTTTGGGTTACGCAACAACCGGATCAGCGGTTCGGTGGAGTACTATCAGCAGAAAACCAATAACCTGCTTTTGCCGCAAAACCTGCCGCCTACGACGGGCATACCCAATTCGATTTTAACCAACGTGGGCAAGACCGAAAACCAGGGGCTGGAAATCCAGTTGAGCCTGATCAACATTCCCGGTAACGGCAGGGACAAATTCAGCTGGACAACGGACCTGAACCTTTTCCTTAACCGCGGCAAAATTGTGCAGCTGGCCAACAATGTGACGCGCGACATTAACAACAACTGGTTTGTCGGCCAGCCTGTCGGGACTATTTTTGATTACAAAAAGATCGGGATCTGGCAAAATACCGCTGCTGACACCGCAGCGGCCAAAAAGCTGGGCCTCTCGGTAACCGGCACCGGTTCGGTGATAGGGACGATCAAGGTTGAAAACACCAACGGCGACGAGGTGATCAATGCCAATGACCGCGTGATCCTGGGATCGCAGCAGGCGAAATGGCAGGGAGGGTTTACCAACCGTGTGGCTTTTAAAGGGTTCGATTTTACCATCGTCGGATTTGCCAGGGTAGGCGGGCTGCTGATCAGCAGAATGCATAACAGCGGTTTTGCCAATACTTTCCAGGGTAATTACAACAACCTGGTGGTAGACTACTGGACACCGACGAACGGCCAGAATTACTATCCGAAACCGAACTCCGCTGCGACCAACACGCCGTTCAATTCGACAATGGGGTATTTCAATGCAAGTTTCCTGAAAATCAGAAGCCTTAGTCTGGGTTATAATTTGCCGCAGGGGCTTTTGAAGCGTGTGAATTGTAAATCCGTCAGATTATATGCGACCGCCAACGATGCTTTCATCCTTTTTTCGCCCTACCGTAACAAGTACAACGGCATTGATCCCGAGGGTGGTTCTATCAATGTTGATACACCAGCTACCTACTCGCTATTGTTTGGTTTGAATGTAACTTTTTGAAATACTGATATTTACTGATATATGAAAAAGATATTATCCATAGCGGCGGTCTGTCTGATGGGACTGCTGCCATCCTGTGACGACAGGTTGATCGAAGAGCCCAAGTCTATTCTCACACCGGCATTTTTTAGCACTGCACAGGGTTTCAGGTCGGGGCTGGATGCCGCCTATGCGGGCACGCGCATGTTCTGGGGCAACCAGGATTTGTTTACGATCACCGTCATCGGTACGGACGAATTCTTCACCGGGCAGGACGGCAACAACAATATCAACAAGTACAACAGCAACTATTTGCCAAACAATGGGCAGGTAACCAACACCTGGACAAACTGCTACACTTTTATCAATACCTGCAATGGCCTGGTCGACAATGCCGCGAAAATTACCGGGATCGATGAGACGGAGAAGAAGAAAATGGTAGCCGAGGCCAAATTCCTGCGGGCCAATTTTTACTTCATTCTCGTTCAATTCTGGGGGGATGTGACCCTAAACAAAAATTTTCAGTCATTGCCCAGCACGTCAGCCACCCGCCAGCCTATGGCTGAGGTTTACGACTTCATTATCGAGGATTTGAATGAAGCCGTAAAAACGCTTCCCGCGAGTCCGGTTGCGGGCGGGGTAATGCCGGGCAAAGCTACGGCTGCTGCGGCAAAGCATGTTTTGGCCAAGGTGTATCTCACACGTGCGGGCTCAGCCGCAGCCAAAGCGGACGACTACAAGAATGCCTATACCATCGCTTCGGATCTCATCAACAACAGTGCTTCCCTGGGCCTGGGCCTTTTGCAGGATTTCGGGCAAGTGCATGCCGAGGGAAATGAAGGCAGCAAAGAGGTGTTGTGGACGGTTCAACATACATCCAATCTGGCGTACAATGGTCCCAACAACAGCGGAGGCGCGGATAACGTGCTGAATCACATGTGGGTGCCGCAATATGAAAACCAGCCGGGGATGAAGCGCGATGTTAGATACGGCAGGCCGTATATTCGCTGCGTGCCAACCCGCTGGCTTACCGATACCGCTTTTGCGGATCGTACCAACGACACCCGTTATGGCAAAACCTTCCAGACTGTCTGGTATTCCAACAATGCTTCTTCCATTTCCCGCTGGCCTGCAACGCTGCCCCCCGGCGCGCCGGCCAATGCACAACCTGGTGGTTTGAAGTTCAGCGTGGGCGACACGGCCATTTATATGCCTGGTAAGGACGTTTCCAATGCGGCCGTCGCGGCGGCGCCTTACCTGCTGATCCCGCCGAGGAACTACACGATCCGCTTGTCGCCGGCGATGTTCAAGTATTTCGATACCAAACGTGCCGATTTGAATTACCCGTCGATCCGGCCGGTGATTGTATACCGGCTGGCCGAAACGTACCTGATCGCCGCCGAGGCGTTGCTGATGGATGGCCAGGCTGCTGCGGCGCTGCCGTATGTCAACGCAGTTCGCCAGCGGGCTTCGTTCCCAACCGGCAATGCGGAGGCGATGAAGGTGAAAGCCTCTGATCTGACATTGGACTTTCTGCTCGACGAGCGTTCCCGTGAGTTATGCGGCGAAAACATGCGCTGGTGGGACTTGGTCAGGACTGGTAAGTTGGTTGACCGGGTCAAAAAACATAACCTGGAAAGCGCGCCTAACATCCAATCTCCCAAACACCTTCTCCGGCCGATCCCTCAGAACCAGATCGATGCCGTCGTAACTGGTGAGCCTTACCCTCAAAACACCGGCTGGTAGCCAACGATGCAGGTTTGAAATTCTTCATTTTTGGTTTGATTAGTGTTAACTTCACACACCACGCTCGTCCTACCTTCGTGCGGCAGATAATGCATCTGAATGAGAGAGAAAACCGCTTAAATTATGGCAGAATATTCAATTTGGGTAAATGGGAAACAGCACGCCGTAAGCGTCCCCGAAGACATGCCGCTACTATGGATACTTCGCGATGTTATTGGTCTGAAGGGTACCAAGTTTGGCTGCGGCATGGCTCAGTGCGGGGCGTGTACCGTGCATATGAACGATGTTGCGATCCGCTCTTGCAGTTTTCCGGTTTCCGCGGTGGGCGAAAATAAAATTACAACCATTGAAGGCCTTTCCGAGCATGGCGATCATCCGCTGCAACTGGCCTGGCAAAAACATCTGGTACCGCAATGCGGCTATTGCCAAACCGGTCAGATCATGAATGCGGCTGCATTGCTGAAAGCGACCCCACGTCCTTCCGAGCAGGAAGTAGAGCAGGCGATGGAAGGGAACTTGTGCCGTTGTGGTACCTATAACCGTATCAAAGCGGCTATTCTCAGTGTTTCTGCCGAATCGTAACCCAACCTTTTAAACGCAAATCGATGAAGTATTTAGGTTTTCCGAAAGAGAAAAATGAGGTAGTTGCTTCGGAGGTCTTCAAGGCGACGAGAAGGGATTTTTTGAAAACTGGCGGCGCCCTTGCCGGTGGGTTTGTTTTGGGCATCAGCCTGTTCGGTTGCGATGCAAAAGGCAAGAAAACAACTGCTTTTGCTCCCAATGTCTATTTACAGATTACTCCTTCCAACGAAGTGTCCATCATCGCCCACCGTTCTGAAATGGGCCAGGGCATCCGGACGTCGTTGCCTTTGGTCATTGCCGACGAGCTGGGCGCAGATTGGAGCAAAGTCCGGATCGTTCAGGCGGAAGGCGATGAGAAAAAGTATGGCAACCAGAATACCGACGGTTCATTTTCGATACGGATGTTCTATAAGCCGATGCGTGAAGCCGGTGCCATCGCCCGGCTGATGCTATTACAGGCTGCGGCCGCTAAGTGGAGGGTGCCGATCGAAGAATGTGATACAACGAATGGCCAGGTGGTTCACAAAACCTCTGATAAAAAGCTCAGTTTCGGAGATTTGGCGGAGGAAGCCAGCCAGTTACCCATTCCGGCTGCGAAAGACATTAAGCTTAAAAGTCGCGACAAGTTTACGCTGATCGGAAAGGAAACACCGATCGTCGACTTGCCCGCCATTGTGAACGGGCAGGCCGTATTTGGTATTGATGCCACAGTAGAAGGAATGAAAGTCGCTGTCATCAGGCGTTGCCCGGTGGTGGGCGGGACGGTGAAGTCTTATACCGATGAGAAGGCGAGGAGTGTACCTGGGGTGCTTAAAGTGGTTCAGATCAAAGGTGCGGGCTTGCCAGCTACCCTGAACAAGCCTTTGGCCGGTGTGGCGGTAATCGCAGAAAATACCTGGGCGGCGATCAAAGGGCGCGATTCACTTGAAGTAGAGTGGGACCTCGGCCCGAATGCTTCCTATGATTCAGCCGAACAGATCAAACAGCTGGTTCAGGAAGTTTCCCGGGAACAGGGAACACCGCGGCGGAACCGGGGCGATTTCAATTCGGCAAAGGCGAATGCCAAAAAGGTCATCGAGCGGACGTACATCGCCCCGCATCTGGCACATGCGACCATGGAGCCCCCATGCGCGTTGGCAGTTTTCAAAGATGGCGCTTGCGAAATATGGGCGTGCACGCAAAACCCGCAGGGAGCGCGGGATGTGGTCGCCGAAGTATTGGGTATTCCGGTTGATAAAGTGAAGATTAATGTGACGCTGCTTGGCGGAGGATTTGGCCGTAAATCAAAGCCCGACTTCATTGTGGAAGCGGCCATGCTGGCCAAAGAAACGGGCTATCCGGTGAAAGTCCAATGGACGAGGGAGGATGATATCCACCACGACTACTTCCATTCGTTGAGCGTCCAGCGCATTGTAGCCACCATCGACAAGGACAATAAGTTGTCGGGCTGGAACCAGCATATCGCATATCCTTCTATTTCAGCCACTTCCGATACGTCTGTGTTGCAGCCCGATGACGGCGAAATGATGCTCGGCGCTGTGGATCTTCCCTATAATATTCCGGCCATCCGGATCGAGACACACGACGCGAAAACGCATCTTCGGGTGGGCTGGCTGAGATCTGTGAGGAACATTCCGCAGGTTTTTGCGAGCGCGACCATGCTCGATGAGGTAGCGGAAGCGAGGGGCATGGATCCGGTCGCCCATGCGCTCGAACTGCTGGGTGCGGATAGGAGCATCACCTTCAACGAGGAAATCGTCAAAGGCACTTACCCGAATTATGGCGAAGACATTGCAGCCTATCCGTGGGAAACAGGCCGAATGAAAGCGGTCATTGAGCGGGTGGCGAAAGAAGCGGGCTGGGGCCGTAAACTTCCGAAAGGTTCGGGCCTTGGCTTTGCTGCGCACAAAAGCTTTCTGACCTATGTGGCCTGCGTGGTCGAGGTAAAGGTGGACGCTACCGGCAAGGTTTCCATTCCCGGTGTGCATTACGCAGTGGATTGCGGCACGGCGGTTAATGTCGACCGTATTAAATCCCAGTTTGAAGGGGGTGCACAGTTTGCGGCAAGTCTCGCACTAAAAAGCGCGATCACATTCAAAAACGGGCGGGTGGAGCAAAACAATTTTGATGGTTATCAGATTATTCGAATGACCGAATGTCCCAAAGAAATTCACGTGCATATTATAGACAGTGAAGCCAAGCCAACGGGCGTCGGCGAGCCCCCGGTACCGCCCTTTACCCCGGCATTATGCAACGCAATTTACGCGGCTACCGGCAAGCGGATTTACAACCTTCCCATCGATCTGCGGAGCTGAGGGGCGTTTATCATAGCCACTTAATTGAAAGACCAACTGAATTCCGGCCGGGAAAAGTTGGTCTTTCAGCAATACATCAACGGGATTACCGGGACTTTGCATTTTCGCTTTTTATTAATGCTATTACCTCTTCAAAGCTCATATCTTTAGCTTCACCTTCTATATTATTGTTTTTCATTAATTCCGAGACCTTTTTCCTTGTTAGAAGATTGCCACGGCTTCCCTCTTTTCTCGGAGAATCAGCGGGTTCAATTGACTTGGTATCAATAAATACGATGTATCTCTTACTATCAGTACTGTCTTTTAGAGCCTTGTTCCAGGTAATGGAACTGTTAGCGAGTAACCCTAAGGCTCCCCCACCGTACGGGTTTACAGAACCGGCTTTTACCCTGTTGAAGGTACTCTTGTCTAAGAGTGAAAGGCAGTAACGGCCTACAACATCCAGTTTAATAAAAATACCATTTAGAAAATCATCGGAATAGATCATGTTGAAATAGTAATTCTCGCCTCGCTTTATCGCCCAGGTCGATCCAGCTCCTTTTATCCTTTTCTTTGTCTGAATATCGAGGATTTTTTTTGTAATAAAATAAGCATCTCCGGAAGAGCGAACCTCCAAAAGGGCTTCCGTTTTATTATCGGACAGGAAATCCATTGTGGTCGGAAAAACAGACACAACTTCGGCCTCATTTTGCGCCCAGGCGCTTGTAGACAAACAGAAAAAAACAACAAGGTATACGTTTCTCATTTTATATAATATTCTTTTCGAAAATATAGGCAAACTCATTAAATCATAAAGTATTTAATTAAGCATTTACCAAAGTTAAATGTAGCAAAATAATGTCATTTCAACCTCACCAGCGGGTGGTTCAAACCATTGACATCATTTTTAACGATTTTATACTTCGCCAGGCTCTTAAATAGTTGGGTCAATGTTTTAAACCCGTAGGTGCGGGCGTCGAAACTGGGGTCAATTTTCCGGAGTGAGGTGCCTATTTTGGAAATGAATGCCTCTTCTTCCTCATTGGCTGATATTTCGAATGCCTTGTCGATAATGTTCATATCGATCTTTGGGTACCTGTGTTTGGCCTCCTGCTTTTTCGGCTCTTTCTTAACGATTTCTTTCGGGGTGATATCCACCTTCTGTGGTTCGGGTTCCTCTGTATTCGTATCCAGCTCGATCACGAGGTTTTCACTGAATGTGAAGATCTCGCAGGAATTTACGAATGCGATGGGCGTATTTTTCCGTCCGATACCCATCACGAAAAGTCCTTCTTCCCTGATCCTCTTGGCAAGTCCCGTGTAGTCGCTGTCGCTGGACACAATGCAAAAGCCTTCGACGCTCTTGCTGTGCAGAATATCCATCGCATCAATAATGAGCGAGCTGTCAGTTGAGTTTTTACCGGTCGTATACGAAAACTTCTGAATCGGGCTGATCGAATGCTGATTGACAATTTCTTTCCAGCTGTTCATATGAGGGGTGGTCCAGTCGCCATATATACGCCGGATAGTTGCTTTCCCATATTTGGAAACTTCTTCCAAAGTCTCCTTCATTAGTTTGGCCTGCGCATTGTCACCGTCGATCAATACAGCGATGTTGAATTTGGTTTCACTCATAGGTTTGAATCGTTTTGGGATTCTAACTTACAGAATATATTCCATCAGGCCGCGATGCCGTCACTGTTTTCAACCGGTTAATGCGTGACCTTTCGCTGCAAAAAACGCGTGTAGATAGCCGCTCCCCTCCGGTTCAGGTGATGCGCATCGAACAGGTTTTCGGGTTTGAAAAGTGCATCGAACAAGTTATGCTCCGGCAAGGGGATCAGGTTTTCCACCGGCAGAAAAGGTGTAACCTGTGATAGTACCAGGTATTCGTCCCGGATAATGTTATTGGGAAAATAGAAGACGACTTTTTTTCCAAGCAGCCTGGCCCGTGCAATCAGTTTATTGAGTTGGGAAACATAAAAAGTATTTCGCACGGAAGGCGGGCGTATGGCCAGCATTTGAGCTGTGACACTTTTGTTCGCGATGATCCGGTCGCTGGTCTTCAACAGCGCCGATGCAACGTATTGGTGCCCGTTGTCGAGCAGATTGGCATTGCCCTCGATCGGATCATCCTCCGGATTTAACGCTTTTTTGACGGATGCGATTTGCGGAGCGATGGAGGCCATTTGAAACAGTGTCGTGTTGAGGCCATCCAGGAAGCTGCCGACCTTGTCATGAAAGTCGATACTCGGGCAATCAGCGAGCACATTGGCCCGGAAAACGGCATCCTGAATAACCTGTTGCGGCTGCAATGCCACGGTGCTGTAATCGAGTGCGCTCAGTTCAATATAGATGGTTTTGACGGCCGGACTGTCGGAGAGGATTTCATTCGCTATTTGAATGGAGCTGTAAGGCGAAAGGCTGAATATGCCAAAATTATAACTACGGGTTTTCTGTCCGTTCAGTGAGTCGAATAGTGCCGGATCGATGCCGTAAAGGGTACGGCTGGTACCGATGAAAACGACATTCGGGTTGAAGGTGTTGCAAAGCTTTTTCCGTGCGGCAACGTCGCGGCGAGGGTCTGTATAATATTGCGCGACGATCAGCGCCACGATCATTTTGAAGGCAATGATCAGCAGCAGCCACTTTGTAATTTTAATGATCATAATGCCGGCATTAGCTAACGATGGGTCAGAACTGGATGTAATAGAAATTGGCTACCGATGGTCTTCCGAATATCAGCACCAGCTGGACAAGCAGCACCATGGACAATGTTTGATAAAATGTGTCTTTTTTTAGCAGATACGAAGCAATATCTTCTTTCTCTCCCATTTTGTAGTTAAAAAAATCCATGACGAGGAACAATGCAATCGTCAGCAAAAGGCTTGATGTAAGTAATGATCCCTCACCGGATTTAAACCCGAACATGCTGCTATACAGCCGGATACCGCTGCCTAATTCCGCCGCACGGAACCATCCCATGATCAGGGTGCCGGTGAGAAGTCTTACCGCCACTCGCCAGACATAATGTACCTGCGAGCCGGTCGAAAGTCCTAGCCTGGCGAGACCTGCGCTGGCGTAGAGCTTCGACCAGAAATGTTTCGTGCGCATTTCAAAATTGATGTAGGCCCATTGCAGCGTTCCCCAGATCACAAACGACCAGCTAGGCCCGTGCCAAAGCCCGGTAATGACGAAGGTTACCAGCCGGTTGAATTCGAGGCGCTTCTGGTTTGTAACGCCTTTGCTGATGTTGAAAAAGATGTAGTCGCGGAACCAGGATGTGACTGTGATATTCCAGGCGCTCCATGATTCTGTTCGCGACGGGGCGAAATAGTACCTGTTTGAAAAGTTTTTACTCAGCCTGATCCCGAACAACCGCGCCGAGCCGGTAGCGATGTCGGTGTAGCCCGAAAAATCGCAATATAGCTGAATAGAAAATAGCAGAATGGCCAGCGTAACGGAGATGCCTGTATACGATTCGGGACGATCGAAAACAGGGCTGGTAATGTCGGCAAACCGGGCTGCGAGGACTATTTTTTTAAATAAACCCCAGACAATGAAGTAAATACCCGCTTTGATATTTTCCCGTTCATACGGTTTGGGGCCACGAAGCTGGGGCACGAGCTGGCGCGTGCGTTCCAGCGGGCCCGCGAGCAGGGTGGGGAAAAAACCGAGATAGATCATCAGGTAGCCTAGGTGATTTTCCGGCTTGATATACCGGCGATACACATCGTAGAGGTATCCGATGATCAGAAATGTGTAGTAGGAAATACCAATAGGGGCGATCCAGTTGAGCGTCACCAGCGACATGGAGTTGTGGACAGGGACCAGATATTTGAAAAACAAAAGCGGCGACAGGCAAATCGCGATGGAGAGCGACAGTAAAGCTTTCCGATGTCTTTTGGAATATCCCTGATTACTTAATGCTTTGCCGGCCACATAGCAGATCAGAACAAGAACTACCCATACAGCCAGGTACTTTCCACTCCAACTCAGGTTGAACAATGCGCATGTGATCAGCAGAAAGACCCACTTTTTTGCTTCCGGTACTTTGTAATACGCTGCAACAGTGGGGAGTAGTAAAACTAAATATGTGAAATCCGTGAATTTGACCATGCACCTTATTTTAAAAGCACAGGCAAACTCTTATAACCTCGGAAAAAAATCTTGGAATCCCATTGAGGGGCTTTTGAAGGGTGCAAACGGATGTCGGGGAACGCGGCCATGAAGCGAGGAAGAAATTTTTGCAATTCGAACCTGGATAGCCGGGCGCCCAGGCAATGATGCATGCCAAAGCCGAAACCGATATGGGGATTAGGCTTCCGGGCAGGCATAAACGTGTCGGGGTTTTGAAATATGGCGGGGTCCCTGTTCGCAGAGGCCAGGCCCAGTAGCACTGTTTTGCCCTTTTGAAGTTGTAATCCTTCGAATTCCATATCGTTTGCGATCTGCCGCGGGATCCAGTTCACCGGGCTGACAAACCGGATCAGCTCTTCGACGGCGATGGCGCATTCGTTATGTGCATTCCAGTTGATCACTTTGTCGCGGTTCGCGATCAGCGCCGCAATGCTTTTGGTAAGCAGCAGGGTAGTGGTTTCCGTTGCCGCATTGACCAGAAATTCCCAGGTGCCGATCAGCTGGGGGGCCCTGCTACTGCCCATGATTTCCCTCATTTCAAGCAGTAGGCTCTTGGTTGCCTCGTTCTCGTGGCGCGTAAACGTGTCAGAAATGTAGCCATGAAAACGTTGCGACATCGACGCGCATTCCAGTAGCTCCGTGACCGACAGTGTTTTTTCAAAAATGAATGTGATCACGTAGGAAAACTTCTGGATGAAATCATAATCCGATTTTTCCAGATTGATAATTTTGCTGATGATCAGGAAGCTGAACTGCCGTGCCATTTCCACAAGATCCGTTTCTTCCTGTCCGTCCAATCCGGCAATGATCTCCTGTATCGCGTCGAGTGTAATCTTCTCGTAGTTGGCCTGGTAGAATTTTTGATTGACGAAACGGCGATGCTCCGCGTGTTTTTCACCATTCATGAAAAGCAACCAATACCTCAGGCTTTCGCCGAATTCCAGCAAGCCGGGGTCATTATTCGACAAGGCAGATACGATTTTGAATCGCTCGGTGAAATCAAAGTTCTTGAAGTTGTCCGAGTCGGACAGTATCTTTTTCACATTTGCATAATCCATTGCCACCAGATCACCGAACATATTGAAATGCAAAGGATCCGATTTGCGCACATCGGCGATCAGCTCAGAATAATTTTGATTGACATCGGATTTGGATGACCAGATCGACGTTGCAGACATGAGAGGGGTTTGCATAATTACGACGGAAATGGCCTGCTATACT
The DNA here is from genome assembly GCF_052044875.1 of Dyadobacter sp. 22481. Classification (NCBI taxonomy): domain Bacteria; kingdom Pseudomonadati; phylum Bacteroidota; class Cytophagia; order Cytophagales; family Spirosomataceae; genus Dyadobacter; species Dyadobacter sp. 22481. The sequence continues at coordinate 1,693,271 of NZ_JBQENV010000001.1, read as the reverse complement.
TCCTGATTCTCTGCAATCCACTGGCTGGTAGCGGCGATGGTACGCATTTCCCAAAAAATAGAAGGGCTTAGTTCCATTCCGAGGTGTTCTTCCAGCTCGGTTGTAATGTTGACAAGGATGAGGGAGTCTAACCGAAAATGGACAATGTCTGCGTCAAGCGCCACTTCGGAAGGATCTATTCCGGCGTGTTTAGAAATATTGGCGGCGATCCAATCAGAAATTTCAGTAAAGGTCTTAGGCATGAAGGCGTTGGGTAGGGATACGAATTTAATTCGCGAATGTAGTATCAAAGTATGTTCAAAAAAAGGCCGGACGCCGATAATGTAACTTGAAGCAAATAAAATGTTAGTCTCCGGCAAAAAACCGGCGTCCGGTGGCATTAATGCCTTTCCATGGATGGAAAGGTTACTTTTTGGGTTCCCTGATTGCCTTGATCGGGAAATCTCCGTACTGGGACGACACGACGCCGGTAAGTGTGTCGCCTTTCTGTGCGAAGCTGTATTTAAAAACGCCCGCCTGGCTTTCGATTGTGAAGACCACTTTTTCCTGATCCACAGTTAGTTCTTTCATCTCCTGCTTTTCAGTGTCCCCGACGTATCCGACCGTTTTATTTTCCTTTTGTTCAAACGTGAAAAACCCAGACTCATACTCAGGCGGAACGTCGCTGATCAGGTATTTCCAGGTACCGATAATGTCCCCTTGCAAGACTGCGCTTTTCGCCGCAATCGAAACAAAGCCAATTGCGATAATTAATAGGAGATAGTACTTTCCTTTCATTTTAAATCAGAAGTTTAAAGTGTGAAACCCTCGATATGCGGTCTAAAATAAGCAGAAATCCGGGTTTTGTTCAAAAAAATTAGCGTAAAAGCTTATTAATGGGGATGCACGGGAGCATCCCCGCGTTTTCTATTCGGCCAGCGTGATTTCAAGAACCCCTAATTTTCCGTTTTCACCGTATTTTCTGACCGCGTCGGAGTCGTTCAGACTGACCAGATTGTATTTCTTTTCTTGGAGCCTGATAGTCTCGTTTTGCTTCATCGCGACACCGTCGACAACCAGGTAATGTACTTTGTCCAAAAAAGTGAATTTACCACTGCCGGCAAACTTATTTCTGTTGACGTCCACTTTAACATGAGCTCCCAAAAAATATAACTTACCATCCTTCCCCGACCACATTAATTGAGATGCATAGAATGAGCCTGATGTCAAGTCGGAATTTTGTTTGACAACGAGCCCGACGCTTTCAGGTTTTGCTACCGGTTCATAGCCGACCGTTAGCGGATGGTTTTTAAATACAACCGGTAGATCTGTCGTCAAATTAGCCGTGTCCAAAGCCAGACTTGCCACTATTAACCCTCCCAAAGTGCTTAGATTTTTCATTGGTTCTGAATGTTTAGTTTTTTCAACTATGACGGGATTTTCAGAAATGGTGGCAGCTTTTGAAGCAGAAAACAAAAGGCGGTCGGGGAGTCGGTCATGCGCTGAATCGGTTGTCGGGCGTTTTATAACGACAATATTTCGGCTATTGGCTTGGTCAGGGACATTGGAACCGCCTGCCAGAAATACGGCGGTAGCTATGGTCATCAGTCCGGTCTTCATATATGCCCCGTACGAAATACCCGAAGGTTTAAGACCAGGAACCCCGGAGTTGGTATTGGCAATTGATAACCTCCTTTGAGGCCGGATGGCAAGGTTACGCAACTTTCCGGCAACCAGATGATCGACATGGCGGAACGGGTAGGAAAACATTAACCAGGCGAATGCTTTTTTCCGCTCCTTATCCTTTCTGAGTTCATCTTTGAGAAGCTCCCGGATCTTTTTCCGGGCACGCGCCAGATGGGATTTCGAGGTACCTTCGCTGATGCCGAGTCTCGTGGCGATTTGAGCGTGCGTAAAGTTATCGACAACATAAAGATTAAATACAAGCCTGTGATGTTCTGGTAATTGGCCTATCACCTCCAATAGCTCCGCTTCCGAAAAGCCGCGTTGGTCGTTGGCGGGGTTTTCTTCCTGAAGTTCATTGGCAATGGTATGGTAAGCATGAGCTTCCTCCCATTTTTCTTGCCTTTTTTGTTCCCTCAGGTATTGCAGGGCCACATTGACGACGATCCGCCTCAGCCACGCCTCGAAAGGGCCCTTGTTTTCAAAACTGGAAACTTTATCGATCGCAACCAGAAAAGCGTCATGCGCCAGGTCCTCGGCAGTTTGGCGGTTTTGCGTATACCGACAGCAAACACCGATCATTTTGGCAATGTTCTGTCTGTAAGTCGCTTCCCAAAAACTGTCTGACATGTTGTACATGATTGAAATGTGCTTTCAATGATGCATTTTTCTCAAATGGTTGCAGTTAAGATAAACAATTTTAACCGGCCATATACTTTGCAGTACGCTTTCGGAGGAACCGGGGATGACTCGTCGCTCTGGTTTGAGCCGCCATTAAATTTACTTTTTAGACATTTGATGAAATTCATTCGGTGGCAGCATGACCCGCCCATGTGAATCCTTTGTCGGCTCAGAAATTGAATATAGCAAGAGTAATTCTGCTAGTGCGTTTCGGCTAAGCTTCTGCTGTCCCACGCAGGACTCCGAGCTTCCCGGGTCAATGAACGGGAAAATGAACCAGCACTTGTCTGATGCCCGGGATTTTTCGGGCAATCGCCACTTTCCCTCTGTCGCGCGAATGTTCGTCTTGATGGCCGCAACCAGTTCTTCATTTAAGCTTCCCTTCGCATAAATACTGTCGACGGTGCCCAAGCCATTTACCCGAAAATAGAAGAGCGATAGTTTTAAATAGCATCCGTGATCGCCGTAATCATACGCTGCATTTCGGCTAAGGTATCTGCTCAGCGATACATTTCCACCCCAGGCAGCAGCTTCGGCATTGAGGCCCATTTGAAAGGAAGGTTGCCAGGTTTGTGCGATACCAGGGCTCTTTACCAGAACTAAAAATAACAAAAGCCGGACCTTCGTCGCTTTGTGAATGAGATGGGTGATTTTATTCAACCGAATTACTTTCATGATAGTAATTTAGTAAGAATTTCACCTTTTGTTACTGCAAATCGACAACTAATAATCTTAAAGCAGTTTGGCTATGCGATGTATATATTTTTTTCCCTGATATTATCATAGGCTCGAATTTTCCTTGATTGATCCCCAAAGACGGATTGTGCCGAAGGATTTGCGAGGATCAGAGCTCAATCAGAGCCTGTTGGCTTTTCAAATTCCTGGTCTACTTCTTCGAGGGTTCCGCAAACGAAATATTTGCGTCCGTCTTTTAACATAATCAGGCTGAACCTGAAATCGGCGTCGGGGACAATCTCCTGGACCTCGTTGCGGTTAATGCGGACTGTCTCAGCCTCATCCTCTTTCAATTGGAATACACCCATTGGCATTGTCATGTTCATTTTGGTTAGGAATCGATCTGTATTAAAACCCGTGCCACTATGGTGCCAATTCCGTTGTTGCATTTGTGTTGGCCTCCGATTCCACTCAGGGCGACATCGAGCAACCTTAACCCAACTTTTATGAAATCGAAAACATTACTATCGGCAATATGCGCCGGGTTACTGGCCGCTCACATGACTTTCGCGTCCGGAATCGAGCCTGGAAAAGCAGGCATCGCGGCCGACAGCATCGTTACACCAAAGATTTTCATCAACACCGGCTTCGAAAATGCGTCGCCGATGAACTGGAGTATCGATTCGGCCGGCAGGGTAATAGGCGCTATGGTTTATGACCACGAACGTTTTTCGCCGAACCGCGCGGTGAACCACTATCATTTCAGGGTAGAGGCAGCAGAGGGCACGGAAGTGACATTGATCCTCGAAAACTTTGATAACATATGGAACGGCCGGCTGGCCAGCGATCTTTCGGAAAAGTCGCGGTATGTGGTTTCTTTTGATAATAAAAAATGGGAGAGCCATCCGGTAATCCCGCTGCCTGGACGTCGCGTGTTTATCAAATTCAAAATGGAAGCGCCTTTCGCGTACATCGCCAGCGTGGAGCCTTACCGGATCAGCGATCTGGATAGAATGCTGGCGAAGGTGAAGCAAAGCAAGAATGCTAGTGTGACTACCATCGGTAAAACTTCGGAAGGTCGCTCTCTGGAAATCGTCCGGATAGGTAACGAAAACGCGCCGAAGCGGCTTTTCCTGCGCGCGCGCGCCCATGCATTCGAGGCGGGTGGGAACTGGACGGTCGAGGGGCTGGTGCAGAAACTGCTCAGCAACGACCAGGAGGCCAAACGTTACCTGAAAACCTATTGCGTGTATATTCTGCCCATGGCCAACAAAGACGGCGTAGCACGCGGCAAGACGCGTTTCAACGCGAATGGCTACGACCTGAACCGCAAGTGGGATAAGCCCGCCGATTCGCTTGTCGCCCCCGAGAACTATTACCTGGAACAATGGCTGCACCGGATGATCAAGACCAATAAGAGGCCTGATCTGGCCCTCGACATCCACAACGACGCGGGTGGCTACCTGCATGTGAGCCGGCCGGATGGCGACATCAGTGCCTACCTGTCGAGCATGGAAAAACTGGAAATGCTTTTGCGGAAACACACCTGGTTCACCGCAGGCTCCACCAAACCGACTTTCCGCAATCCGGGCACACTGGGAGAAGGCTTTATGGAACGCTTCGGCATCCATGCCGCCGTGTATGAGCTGAATTACGAATGGATTGCCGGATTAAATAAAGCGCCGCTGGCAGAGGATTGGATTTCGCTTGGGAAAAACCTGGGGGAGGTTTTCTATAATTATTTCAATGAGGGAAGGTAGCGCTGTTTGAGATAGGGCCATTGCCCGGGGAGTGCTTCGGCGGCGTTTCCCGGGCAATAATCTTTGAAATGGGCCTCCTGCCGGCGTTATTTATGAAAAGGCGGAATGTAGGACTTGTCCTGGGTTGTCTTGTAATTCAATGCGGCAGTTGTACCTCCGGTCACGTCGATCACCGTTCCGGTAATTAAAGCTGCAAAGTCGCTGGCTGCAAATACGGCAACATTCGCGATATCATTCATACCGGGGAGCCTTTTCAGCATCGTGTCATTTGCAAGGCTGCCCAATACCTGTTCGGCCACGTGCTGATCCAGGCTTGCAAGCGCATCCACAAATACACGCGAATCGGGGGAGCCTCCTGAGCGGATCGTCACTGCACGAACGCCGTGGGGACCGAGTTCGGAGGCCAGAGTCGTTGTAAAACTTTCGATCGCACAGCATGCAGTGCCAAATCCACCCGTGCCCGGATAGCCGATTCCACCGGGAGTGGCTGTTAAAGAAAGGATTACGCCACTTTTTTGGGCGGTCATAATCCTTCCGGCGACGGTGCTGGTAATGAAATGAGACTGCATGGCTATTTGTATCGGCCGGATAAAATCCTCCAATTTCATCTCAATGAGCGGAATGTCCTGCGTGTCTTTCAGTGCTATTGCATTAAAAGAGATATCGACAGAGCCGGTGCGCCTGGAAATCGACGAAAGGTAATCGCTGACGGCTTGCTGGTCCAGGGCATCCACCTGATCCACCTGAGCGCTACCGCCGGCTTTCCGGATAGCCTCGGCGGTCGCCTCCACGGGTTGCAGACGAATGCCGGAGAGAAAAACATTGGCACCGGCAACCGAAAATGCTTTGGCCACAGCGGCCCCAAGAGAGCCTCCGGCCCCATAAATTACAGCAGTCTTATTTGTTAGCAGCATGGCAGTAATACATTTGTGACAATGCAAACTTACCGTGTTATGATCAATGATATAGGGGGTGCAGCCGACATTGTGGAGGGGCAACCAGGCCAAACAGGAAATGGGGGTAATCCGAAATAGAAACCAAACGCGAAGATTTGAAAGTGGTTATCAACGAGTGGATTGAGTTAATGGAAAAGAATTGAAAAGTCGTAGCGCTCGAACTTTATCGGCGATTTTTCTCCGATCCTCATAATCGTTCGATGATTGATCTCTCAGCTTTACTTTTTAAATGCTGGCCTACCAGCTCCTGTGCAGCTAGTAGGGCCATCGCCGACGGAATGTGCAGCACCCTTTCGTGACGGCCGGCGAGTCCCTCATCCCATAATCCCGACTGGTGCCAGATCTCGGGCCGGTCCCAGTCGGGCCGGTCGATGATCGGGTAAAGACAAACACCCAGCAGCTCAACATTGCGGTCTATGACCCTTGCGCATTCCGACGCGATCATTTGTATCCAGATTGGCCGGTCTTCTTTGGGATGGCTGGTTTCCGACAGGATGATGGGTTTGTGGTATCGGTGGTAGGCACTTTCCAGCAAATCGGCGAGCGGTCGCCACCTCGGGTCGGGTACGGGATCATTCCACCTCAGGAATTGGTAGTTGCCAATAATCCACTGATTGTTATAATAGTAATTGTGACCTACTACGTCTACTAAGTCTTCTCCTCCACCCAATTCAGGACAAATCCGGCCGCAAAGCATGTCGAGAGACTGAAACTGCTGTTCATTTTCAACGGCTGCCCGGGCTAATTGATCCGGCGTAGGGTCAAGATCGGGGACCATGTTGACGAGAGGTTCGGTAGTGACGATCCGCACAAGCCCGGTGATTTGTTTCATAGCTTTCACTGCCGCGATGTATGCCCGCATCAGCGCGTACTTCAACTCCCAACCGTTTTTGGTACAATACGGCACAGTTGCACCAGCCTCACCTCCCAGCCAGGAGATGAAGCTGACCTCGTTGATGGGCGTTATGTACAGGCTTTCCATGGGTCTTTGTTTGGTGTAAAAGTTTACAAAAGCCGTGCAAAGCGCCACGAAACGGGACGTGAAATGCGGATGGAACGGACTCAGATCCGCTGGGTAGCCGAAATGACAGATATCCCAGATCTGCTGCACCCCGTATTCGGTGCCTGCATTGATCATATCCAGTACAGAGTCAAAATTGTAGTGGTATGGCATGTATTCCACCACGCTCCACCTGATCCCCTCCCGTGCAGTGCGTAAGCCCAGCGAGCAAATGCGGGAGTAATCTTCTCTGACAAGTTCCAGGTGCCCGGTCATTTGAAGCATATCCACCCTGTCGCCGCTGGCATTCAGCTGATCGGTACATTCGAACCCAGCCATCCAGAATGTGTTGAAGCTTGTTTTCATATCGTCCGTCAATAGTGGTGGATTAGCTGGCTTTTTTCAGCCCGCTGACCAAAACAACCGGACGTTCCCGTTGTTGAGTCTTCAACATTAACTTCACCATCGCACTGAATGTATGCTCCCAGGATTTGTCCGAAAGAAATGCATCCACTGCATATAGCCATTTGGAATCCGTGGAGTGGGCGAGCTCGCGGTCGATCGCGGTTATAAATGATTCGGCGTCGTCACCTATGCTTACCAGGCCGGTTTCGTGGTACGGAGAAACAACATCCCGGATCGCGGAGGAAACTACGGGTTTTCCAGCCGCCAGGTATTCAGGTGTTTTTGTGGGGCTGATAAATTGGGTGGATTCGTTGAGCAGAAAGGGAATCAGCGCTACGTTCCAGCCCGACAGATATGCAGGCAGAACCTGATAACTTTTGGTGCCCAGGTAATGAATATTATCCGCTTGCGGTAATGCCGCAGGGTCGATTTTGACGATGGGCCCGATGAGGATAATTTGCCAGTCGGGACGCCGGGCGGCAATTTCCCGGATCAGTTCCTGATCAAAACGTTCATCGATGACACCGTAGAAACCTAGCTTTATCCCGGCAATGGAAGCCTGGTCTTGCGGCTCTGTCAGCAGTTTACGCGCTGCCAGGAAATGTGCTTTATCAATACTGCTCGGGAAGGGGTGAATGTTGTGGTGGCGTGCTTTCTTGGCTTCGTACAGGCTTGCCCCGCCTGTGAAAACGATGTCGGCCATTTCGAGAAGCCGCTGCTCATATTGCCTGATCCGGGGAGGCGCGAAGTTAAATGCGGATAATTCGTCCATACAGTCATACACTATCATCGCGGGTGTAAACGGTTCCGAAAACTGTAAGGCCATTGGTGTGTAATACCAAAAGATAAAATTGCTGCAATCGCGTTGTTCGAAGAATGCATCAAGGATTTTCCTGACCATCGCCAGGGTATCTTCCGGAGTACTGCCGACTGGTAAATGCGGCACGCATACCCACAGCCCCCCGTGTTTTTCCTCCATTTGGAGATACGGTTCATCAGAACAGTCGAAGAGTGGTTCTTCGAGAAAATAAACATTGGTTATTCCGGCAAATCGGGTCATCAGATGCTGCGGACGCTGGAAAACGAAGTCCCATCTCAGGTGGGAAAAGCAAAGTAGGTCTTTTTGTAAACTGATGGTCATGTTGTTGATGTGGTTCAAATGAAAGGATCGAGGCGATCAGTAATAATTATGCCAGCAATTTTTCTGTTGGCACAGGTTTTTACTTGTGGGCGGATTTGGCAGTCAACAAAACCAAAATCTCCCGACACTGACATCTGTCCCCGGTAATGTGCTCGTCCAGACATTGACCGTTCCCGACTGCTATCCAGAACCGATAGGAGAGCGCCGGGCCAAACAATAAGGAACTGCTACTTTGGAAGCAATTTGTCCTGTTTCAGGATTTTTTCATCGTTTTTGCTGACATCCTTCATCATGGTAAAGTGGTCACCGATTTTCCCGTCCGAGCAAATCCATTTCAGGTCCAGTCTGTTGCCCTCTACTTCCAGCATGACGGCGCCGCCCACTTCATTGTTGGAATAGTACATCGCATTGTGCGGATAGTTTTCCTTATGTCCCCCCAGTGCGCCGGCAGATCCGCTCACGACGTACACAGTGCCGTTGGTGTTGGTTTTGCTTTTCAAATACGGCGCGGAGTTCTTGCTGCCATCGTACAAGGCCGTCGATGTGCTGAGCTCATGTTTTTTGGAATCAAAATCAGCCTCTTTTCCATAATATCCCTTGATCAGCTTCGTGCGTTCATATACGTGGCTGTGTCCGCAAAGAATAAGATCTACACCTTCGTCTTCAAGTATTTTTATGAAATTCTCCCGGATTTTCACCAGCAGTGATTCTTTGTCCGAGTCGTGCGAACCCATTGTGTAGGGAGGGTGGTGCCAGTACGCCACTATCCATTTTTTGTTCTTATTGGCTGCCAGGTCTTTTCTGACCCATTCGGCCTGTTCGCCCAATTGATCGAAAATGTGAGTCTTCTTTTTATCGGGGCCATAGGAATCCAGGGCAAGAAAGTGGACGTTACCGAGATCGTATGAATAGTATGATTCCGTGTTGGAGGCCACGCCGCCCGCTTCGCCGTTAGTCGGGAGTGAGAAGTTCTGGTAGTAGGCAATTTTGTTTTGGTCGTTGACCGGTGAGGAATTAAAATCATGGTAATCATGATTTCCGGGCACGGGATATAGCGGATATTTTTTCAGCAGGTTGTCTTTGTAGAGGTTAAAAAACTTTGCCTGATATTCAGCATCGGTTCCGTCCGAATACGCATTGTCACCCATCAAAATCCACGCATTCAGGTATTTGTCGCCGAGGTAATTGATAACCTGGTCCCTGACCGCCCGCTGGTTGATGGAGTTATTTCCGCAATCTCCGAAACCTGCAATGCGTATCGGCTGTTCACTTCCCGTTTCGGGGAAGGTATAAAAGTAGTTGTCCTCATCGCCCTGCAAGGTGGTGTCGGCGAGGTTGCCCACGGTATAATAGTACCTTGTGGATGGTTGCAGGCCTTTTAAAGTTATAACATGCTCATTTACCAGCGTAGAATCGTCGGTTTGCATGTTCAGATTATCGCTGGTCAGGCCATACTTTACCCGGCTGCGGTCGTACACATTGGTTCTCCAACGCACCGTCATACTGGTCGGTGTCGCCATTTGGAGGTAAGGCCCCCTGAGCAGGTCGGCCTGGATGCCCATCGCAGGCCCCTTTTTCTTAGGTGCCGGTTTGTTGGCGGTTTGGGTTTCCTGGGCAATGGATAGCAATGGAAGGAATAAAGTGAAAAGTAGAATTACAACTGTTTTCATGTTTGATTAATTTGAAAGAGAATGGTAGTCAGGGTTGGAATCGGTCAGAGATTCGAGGAACAGAACAATATCCTGGCTCTCTTTTTCGGATAAGTTCAATGGTTGGGCAGATAATGTTTGTTCTTCCACCGGCAGCGCTAGCCCCCTGCCGCCGCCTTTGTTATAAAACTCGACCACAGTTGCCAAAGATTTGAAGGAACCGTTGTGCATATATGGGGCTGTTTTCGCTGCATTTCGTACCGTTGGGGTTTTGAAGGCTCCCTTATAATACGGTATTTTGTAGAGATCGTACCGTCCTAAATCCGGGTCGAGTACAGGGTTGATGAAATCGTCGGTGGTTGTAACGCCCAAAATCTCAACTTCCGACAAGTTGAAGAGGGGAGGAAGCAGGGAGTTGAAAAACGGAGGAAAATGGCAGGTACCACACTGCGCTTTGCCCATGAAAAGATTAAAGCCATTTATCTGCCGGTCCGTCAATGCAGTTTGCAGGCCATCAATATACTGGTCGAAAGGCGAATCCATCGGGCTCAGCCGATTAACGAAAGCCCCCAGCGCCGCTGACACTGCCTCAATACCCAGATCCTGCATATTCCTGCCGGGGAACGAAGCGTTGAAGAGCGCTTTGTATTCCTTTTTTTGCAGCACATTCTTACGCAGTGATTCTTTACTTCCATTCATTTCCAATGGATTGAATACGACAGTTTGGATTTGAGCGCCGAGATTCGCAGCTCGCCCCTCCCAAAATTGCGTGTGCTGCCGGCCTGCATATAAAAGGGTGGGGGTATTCCTTTTGAGAACCGAATCGCGGACCAGTGAAGGACTTTTTTTCTGTAAATCGGCAAAGTAGTTCCGGGGTTGGTGGCAGGTGGCGCAGCTCGTTGAGTTATTTCCCGAAAGCGACTTGTCGAAGAACAACCTCCTGCCCAAATCCGCCAGTGCCTTATTCTGCATTGAATCCGTTCCATTAGCGCCCCAGCTTTTCAGTGCATCCCTGCTGTAAATATGCGGTGCCTGATAGTTCAGATATTGTGTAGTATTGGTGGTTAAGCCCAGCCCGGCAATGAATTCGTTCAATTCTTGCTGCATGGGTAATGCAAACCGGGTGAGATATTCCATTCTGTTGAATGAATCAAAGTCCTGGTGGGCGCCGAGGTAGTGAATGGATGTGATCAGTAAAGAATCAAGTCGTTTGCTTTGTTGCGTATTAGCCTTGAAATAAACTTCGAGGACAGTCTGCAATGCTTCCGTGGCGTCGCTGGTCTCTGCAATACCGGTTTTGAGCAATGGCGCATCGTAACCTGAAATGTACAATGCAGCTATTCGGATCAACTCCAACCGAACGCTTTCCAGAATGCGGGCGTCATCGATTTCAAGGCTGTAAAGCAATGAACGGATATCGCGGGCCGAAGTAAGCATTGCCTCGGACTGGACCAGCAGCGAACTTTTGTTAGCCGGTAGATCCTCGCTAAAAAGCAGCGTTTCGATCTGCTGCAAACCCATTGGCTCTACCAGTTCCAACGTCGGCTCCTCCACTTCGAATTTTGGGGCAGCATTGTAGAATCGTGTTTCACTGTGAAAAAAATAGGTAGTGAAAAAGGAGATCCGTTTGTAGCTGCGCCTGCACGCGACCAACGCATGACGCGCCCGGGCGACCGTCGCAGGCTCGGCGCTCAGCCCTTCGATAGCCGAGTACAATTTTTCATTAGCCTCCACAAAATCATTAACCCCCTGCCTGAAAAATGCCAGCGTATGGGTAACTCCGTTGGATGAATCGACTGAAATACGCAGGGTCGAGGCAGAGAAGACAAGGCTGATTATCGCGAGGGTCAGGACTAATGATCTATTCATGAGTAAATGATGAGGTAATCAGCGGCGCGGCCACGAGGCTGTCACCCCTGTTTCATAACGCACATCTCCTTTTGCACCGGTACCCAAAAATAGTGATCAATCGGACGTGTTATCATAAAAAAAACGGACAGCGACGTTTTTTACTTGCTCCGAGGTTAACCTCGTGCAAGGTGTTTCGGTGGTCAAAAACAATGGGTATGCAGCTTGTCTTAAATCCCCCCTGTATTTGTTCAGAATGGCTTCACAACATGGTACTGCGTTGCGCTATTTTTGTGCCGGTTCGAAGTATATTCATTAAATACTAATGGTATGAGAAAGGTAATAGCAGCAATCAATATGACACTTGACGGGGTTTGCGATCATACGTCTGTCAATCCGGATGAGGAAATCCACGAGCATTACCGTGAACTGCTGAAAAGCGGGGACGTTGCCTTGTACGGAAGGATAACCTATCAACTAATGGAATATTGGAAAAACGTTGTTGAAAATCCGACCGGCGACAAGGCAATGGATGACTTTGCAATAGCCATAGACCGCATTCCAAAAGTCGTCTTTTCCCGCACGCTGACAAACGTCGATTGGGAAAGTGCAAGGGTTGCAACGAGGGACCTGAAAGAAGAAGTGCTGGCGCTCAAAGAAAAACCCGGCCATGATATTTTAGTGGGCAGCCGGAGTTTGATCATCGCATTAATAAATCTTGGCCTTCTCGATGAGTTCCAGCTAATGGTTCATCCCGTCATCGCCGGGCACGGTTTACTATTGTTCGACAAGATCAATGAGAGGACGCTTTTAAAGCTCATGAAGACGAAAACCTTCGATTCCGGCGCGGTATTACATTATTATGAAGTTGGAAAGAAACAGTGAAACCGATATCTCCCGAATTGAAAACAACGCTGGTCATATCAGACTTTCGACTTTGATAAATTTGAAACTGAGCGTGACGGTGGGAGATCGCGCAAGACTTGACGAAACGGATTCGCAAAGAGCGGATTGCGCAATTTGTGGGAAATCGATAAGAGACCAAACAAGGGAAGATGGATTGCTCCGTCTTCCCTTGTTTTACCGATGTTACTAACGTTTCGGATAGGCTTTCGATACGGCGGCTACATCTTAGTACGTGTGAGTGAAATACTCGTTTTCCACGCTTCCGTCTTCGTATAATTTCAGGATGGCATATCCCGGAGGTGTTTCCTGGTAGTAAGTCGGTCGGGCAGATTTTGCGTCGCCTTTGCCCCACCAAAAACCGCTCATGGCGCCGTTGCAATAATATTCGACACCGTTGTACCAGGCCCTGTCAAGCAAATGCTGATGACCGCTCAGACATACTTTCACTTTATCCTTGTGTTGATAAAACAGCTGCCTCAACGCCACGTGGTCCTTGTGCTGGCCACCTTCCCAGGAACCGGTGACGGTCAGGATAGGGTAATGCGACATGAGTAGCACATAGGTACCCGACGGGGTATTTTCTAATTCTTTTTTCAGCCACTCCATTTGTTCCTGGTCTAGGGAAATGCCCTTGTTATTTCCGTCAAGGATGATGAAATGCCAGTTTTCTTTGGTAAAACTGTAATACCGGTTCGGCATTCCCGCCCGCTCCACCACGTACGGAACCCCGTACATTTTATCGTCTTTTGACGGGGTCGCCCACCAGGGATCATGGTTGCCGACGCAACTATGGACCTCATAACCTTTAAGCTGTTCTACGCAATCGTCCCATGCCTTCCACTGCTCCAACACCCGCTCTTTGGTGATATCGTTGTAATCCTTGGCATGTATCATGTCACCTCCGTTCAGGAAAAAGTCAACTTTCTTGCTTTTGATCTCTTCAAGGCACTTTTTGAATCGTTGCGGAATATTTTCTTCCGGCCGGATATGCACGTCCGTGATATGTGCGACGGTTAACGCCGGCTTTTTCCGCGCATTTGGCTTCTTTTCACCATTGGAAAGTCGATCTCCCGCTGCGATGGCAGAAATGCCAAAAGGTATATTACTTAAAAAACTTCGCCTCTTCATTTTCATTCCCATCCTGTGGACTGTTTTAAGTTTTTATTAAGAATCGTTTGCTCTAGGGGAATCGGAAAGTAATAGTATTTCGATTCGATGAAGTTTCTTGGTTGCTGCTTGTCCCGACCAAACATGATGTGGCCGGAAGTAGCCTGAGAGAGATAGAAGCTACCGTCCGAAAGGTAGTATTTGACAATTTTAGCCCTCACATCGGCAGGCAGTCCCGCCAGGGGAGCTTCTTCCCCGACTGCTTTAAGGATGGCAATGTCTTCGACGCCGTCGCCGGTGACGTCCAGGGCTCCGAGCGAGGGCACATAAATACCCCGGGAGTCCTGGCCAAGCAGCGCGCCGCTCTTCCAGCGATAAAGATCATCGAAACGCAGTCCTTCACAGGCCATTTCGGTCCGCCGCTCGCGACGTATTTCCAGTATCACTCCTTTGCCTGCGCCCATTACCCCGGGGTAGCGGCCGGCCAAATAGGGATCGGGAGATGTATTTGCCGCTGATAGATTTAGGTCAGGCATCTTGACACGACGTCTCAGAAGATTGATTGTCTTGTCCAGATCACTTTGTGTAATGGTGCCCAGCTCTGCCTTTGCCTCTGCATTAACCAATAGTACTTCGGCATAACGAAAAATGGGTAAATCCGTATAGTTCAAACCCCAGCCTCCTCTTAACGCCGGGTCGCGGGGATAGAATTTGAGTTGAAGATAACCTCCGAAACTAGGCTTGATCACATAAGGCGTGTTGGTAGTCGGCACGTTGGAGAATCCGGGGGGCATGATCGTTTCTGCCATCCGCGGATCGCGGTTTCGGAACACTTCTGTGAACGTTTTTTTGTCGTATCCAGCCTGTGAAGTAAATGCTGTGCCGTCGCTCATCAGAAATTCATTGGCTAGACTTCCGCTTAGCGCCCATTGCCAATCCAGCACCACGTGGGTGTTGTTGGCAACGCCTTCCTCCTTGCTGTTTTTCTGAAAAAATATGACCTCTTTATTTGCTGACAGGTTATTGCTTGAAAACAAAGTACGAAAGTCAACAGCGCCATTTCCGGTGTTATGAATCTCAAAGCCACCCTCATCCATGATTTTCTGAGAAGCGGTTACGGCCCTTTCGAGAAAGCGGGATGCAGTGCCTTTTAAACCCAGCTCGTCGTGATAAGCCCTGTAAGTACCTTCATGCAGGGCTACTCTCGACAGGAGTGCAAGCGCTGCCCACCGGGTAATCATCGTCTTATTGGTACGTGCCGGTAAAACATTGGCGGCTGCAAATTCAAGGTCATTCATGAGAGAGTCGACAACCACAACCCTAGGGTCCTTTGCCTTGTAGAGCATTTCCTCGTCGTCGGTTCCCATTACGTGCGAGTACCAGGGCACATCGCCGTACCGTTTCACCATCCGGTAGTAGAATAGCGCACGGAAAAAGCGGGCAACGCCTATGTAGTGGTTGATCACCGAGGCGTCCCCGGTGGTCTTTGAGGTGTTGTCGAGCATGTAATTGATACGGCGTAGCTCGCCCCAAGTGTTCCAGCCGCCGACGTTTCCAGGCGTAATGCCGCCGCGTATAAGGTTGTCCGTTTCATTTCCACCCGTATTGATGGAGATATTATCGGAATACAGGTCCTCCCAGCTGGCACCCAAATTTCCATAAAAGCCGTTGGTGTAGGTTTCAAGGTCGGCGGGGGTATTGAAGAAATCTTCTTTGGTAATAGCCGTTTGCGGGTTTCTCTGAAGAAAATCATCGTCACAGGACGGCAACAGGAAAACGCCCGTTAAGATTATGGCATATTGGATTACTTTCATTTCAGTAAGGAATTTCAGTGTTAGAAATTAAAATTTAACCCGCAGGAATAGGTGCGCTGGAAAGGGTAGGCCGCATTTCCAAATGATTCGGGATCCAGGCTGACTTTGAGGTGGGATATTTCAAAAATGTTTTCTACGCTAATGTAAAAACGGACTTTATCCAGTTTTGCCTTCCTGAGAAGCGTTTGCGGCAGGCTGTATCCGAGCGTGAGGTTTTTCAGGCGGGCGTAGGCAGCATTTTGCATATAGCGCTTGTTCGGTATCCCCAGTTGCTCCATATTGTCCTCGGCAGCATAGGCACGCAGAGCGGGAAAATAGGCGCCGGGGTTTTCGGGTGTCCAGTGATCCATGTTCTGTACGGTCACATTGGTCCACGGCTGAGAATACACACCCCAGAAATAGATATTGGAGCCGCCGGGATACCAGTCGCGCTTGCCGATTCCCTGCACAAACGCGCGGATGTCAAATCCTTTCCAGCCTCCCGACAGATCGATTCCATAGGACAGGCGTGGACTGGTGTTACCAATTTTGTACAAGTCGCCGGGATTATCGACAGTGCTGTTGCCTTTGTCGACGACCCCGTCGTTGTTACGGTCTTTAAATTTGGGATCCCCCACAAAAAACTGATAAGATTGATCGTCGGTCCCCATTGCTCTTTGGTCGGGATGGTTTTTCAACTCTTCCTCATTCTGAAAAAAGCCTTCGATTTCCGCTCCCCAGATTTCACCGATCTGCTGGCCAACATAATAATTGCTGAGCAATCTGGTGGGGTTGTCAAACCGGGTGATTTTGGTACGGTTGTCGGCAAGCGATAAGTTCACATTGTAAAAAAACGGAGATCCGGCAAGTTGGCCCTTATCCCGCCAGTTTAGCCGGAGTTCCCATCCGTCGGTTTTAAGGTCACCGGCATTGACGCGCGGCACTCCGGTACCGAAAACGGCGGGAAGCGTCTTTCCGGCAATGAGCATATCCCTTGTGTAACGGGTATATTTATCGAAATTGAATTCGAGCCTATTGCTGAAAAAGGCCACATCGACACCCGCGTTAAGGGTGGAAATTGTCTCCCAGCTGAAATTATCGGATACCGCACCAGGCGCATTTACGGTCGTGGGACGTCCGGTTCCCAGTACCTGCCCTGCCTGTGAGCTGGTCATGGTAGGGATATAGTCGTAATTTCCTACCGCACTCTGGTTCCCTAAGGAGCCGTATGAGCCTCTTATTTTAAACAAATCCAGCTTTAAGGCATTTCTTACAGGGGTGAAAAACCGCTCTTCCGATATCACCCATCCCGCGGAAGCCGACGGAAAGAAACCCCACCTTCTGTTTTCGGGGAACCGGGATGTACCATCATACCTTCCGTTCAATTCCAGCAGGTAGCGGTTTTTGTAATTGTAGGCCAATCTGTAAAATAGCCCCCGAAGCGCGTAATCACCGATATTCTCTGATACCTGCATGGTGCCCGTGCTCAATCCTATCGATGGAAGTGCATTGGCAATAAGGTTGTTGCGTCGCGCGGTGTAGGTTTTTGCAATCCTGTATTCCTGGTTATAACCAACAAGCCCCTGAATGAAATGACTTCCGATATTTGTATGAAAATCGGTATAGAGGTTGTATACCGTATAATTGGTATTGGTGCTGCTATTCTGTGCCCAGGTGGTAGTGCTGCCGGCAAACGCCACCGGGTTGTTGGGTCCTGTTTTGTATCCTATCGGGATGTCAAATGAGTTTGTAAAAGATGCTCCGCGCCTGAATGTGGCTTCGCCTTTCACATCCCACACGTCTTTGATCAATGCGGCATTAAAAGAAAAAGTAGTCTGAAAATCATTGGTTTTGGTTTCAGCCCTACCGCCTTCCGCTAACCTCCCCAATAAACCGGCGCCTGCGGAGGTCCAGCTTCCATCAGGATTTTTAGGAACGTCCAGCGAGCTGGTCCTGTTTACATTCCAAAAGAAATCACCATTGATAAATACCGGCGTATCATAGTTGCTTCCCGTCAAAAGGGTGTTGTTAGAGAATGTAAGCCATTTGGTTGCGTTCAAATCTACTTTTCCGCGTGCATTATAGCGGTGATAGACGTCGTTCCCGTAGCGTAGCATCCCATCCTGCCGGTAATAGTCACCTGAAAAATAGTAGCTTACCTTATCTGATTTTTTTGATAAGCTTAAATTGGTATTATAGGTAGGCGCATTGCTCAGATACGCCTCTTTCATCCAGTCGGTGGCGCCATAATAAGCCCAATTGGCCGGATTGGTGGGATTGGGAATCACGGCTGGCAATGAGGGATTGGCCGACCGCTCTTTCGCATACTCGCGTACTGCATCCGGGAACAGGTTGTAAAGAGGTACTGCCGCATCGTGTTTGTATTGCATCACGAGGTATGGATCGGTTACCAGTTCCGGCAATTTCCCTACCGTTCTGATCGCCATATTGGCATTGAGGGTAACGTTCATTTTGTTGCCTTTGGCTGTCTTGGTGGTAATAAGCACCACCCCAAAAGCGGCACGGGCACCGTAAATGGCTGCCGCGGCGGCATCTTTTAAAACCGACACTGTCTCAATGTCGTTGGGATTGAACAATGCGATTTCGCTCATCGTGAATGGCACATTGTCGACCAGTATTAACGGCTCGCCACCATTGATGCTGGTAAAACCACGGATGTTGAAACTGGCGGCGGTAGTAGCCCGCCCGTTACTTAGCGCGATATTCAGGTTTGGAATCAACCCCTGCAATCCCGCGCCAAGACTTGTAAGCGGCCGGCTTTCCAGCTGCTGCGCTGTAACAGCGTCCACGGCACCGGTAAGATTTGCCTTTTTCTGAACACCGAACCCAACCACGACAACCTCATTCAGGTTTTTGTCCCCGGGAACCAGGCTAATCCGCAGCTGGCCGGCGGCAGGCGCCTTTACTTCCTGGGTTATGTAACCGATGAAAGAGATGACGAGGATTGAATTTTCGGTAACCTCAATAGCAAACCTGCCGTCCTCGTCGCTCGTTGTACCCGAGTTGCTGCCTTTTACACGGATATTAGCTCCTGGTAGTGGCTCTCCCGTCTCATTCCTGATTTCTCCTTTCAATAGATCGGGCAAGCTGGCCGGGCTGAGAGAGCTGATCACCACCAGGTTGTTGTTGAGGACTTTATAGTAAAGTGAGCTGTTTTTCAACGCGTTGTCCAATACGTGCTGAATAGATTGATTTTCAACTTCGACATCTACTCTGGCATTTTTCGGCAGCTTCGTGTCCTCGTACAAAAAACGGTAATCGGTCTGCCTTTGAAGCATGGAAAACAGCTGCTTCAATTCTATATTTTTAGCTTTAATGCTAACCTTGTTCTGTCCGTAGCCTATTGCAGAGACTTGCAAACACACTACAATCGACAGTATTGCAGTTAAATTCATGACAATGAGCAGTTTGCGAAATTTGGCATGGTTATCCCATAACGATTGGGGCACAATCATTTTTTTCATAATTTTACAGTCCTTAAAGTTTAATAAATGATACAGACGTCCGCTCAAAGAAGTATTGTATCGTTTTTTGAAATGATTAAGCATTGAAAGAGATGTTAGCGCATCTCTTTTTTTGTGCAAAAGGGCGGGTCAGCGTTTAGCCATAGGGTAGGGTTTAGGTTATTTAATGATTATGGTCCTTCCATTCTGTTCAAAATGGAAAGGAATGATCAGCTGCAATGCCCGGAGCGCTTCCTCTATCCCTTCATTGTTGAAAACGCCGGAGAATTTTCTTTGCCTCAGTTCCTGGTCATTAATCTGAATATCAACATTGTACCATTTTTCCATTTTGTCGATCACCTCCGTAAAAGGTTCATTGTCGAACACGAGTACATTGCTCACCCATGATACTTCCGGTATCACGTTCGCCAGCGAGCTTTCTTTTAAAGCTGAGATCCGGTAATGGGCTTTGGTTTTCGGAATATGCTCTTTTACGCGTTCTGCGGCAACGGGGTGTAACGCAGGATCTGTTTCAGCATCGCCGAGGTCTATCGTGATCTTTTCATTCGGCTTCAACTGTATTTTGTGGTCGGGTCGGGCGAGCTCGGTAAGCTCCACCGATCCTCGGATCAGGGAAGTCTCAACTTGATCGCTTTTAGGGTAACTCCTAACATTAAACGCAGTTCCCTTGACGAGAATGTTTACACCCCTGGCGTGCACGGTCAGCGGCACGTTGGCGTTGTGGGCCACATCAAAGAAAGCTTCTCCGGTGAGGGTAATTTCTCTTTTATATTTCCCGAAATCATTGTTGTAGGTCAGCCGACTTTCACCGTTGAGCCATACGCAGGTGCCATCCGGCAGTATTTTTTTCAGGCGTTTGCCGCGTACCGTTTGCAACACCAGGTTTTGCGGCTTTATTTCCGGGGAGACGACTGCCTGATCCTGTTTTCTGCTCCATCCGGTATAGTAAATTGCAGAAGTGGCTACGAGCAGGATGCTGGCCGCAATGGATAGCCACCTTCCGTGTTTGGTATATTTGAAAGCGAAGGGCTTACGAGGGCGTGGTGCGTGCAAATTTTCCCAATTTCCTTCGGGCAACTCGTCTTCCAGCTTTTGCCGGAGATTTTGCCAGGCTTTGTGCTTGTCACCCGCGTCTGTTCTGACAGGTTGGGAGCGTTGAAAATAGAAACTGTATAGCTCGACCTTATGGGCCAGTTCGGGGTCATTTTTCAAGTGACCATCCAATAATGTAATTTCTTCCTGGGTGGCCTCTCCGGCGAGCTTTCGCGCAATCAGTTTCCAGATTTGATCGTTTGTCATTGGTGTTAGTTCAGATAGGGCCTCTGAACTAAGGATCCAAAAACGGAGAGGATCACCTAAGCGTCGGGAGATTTTTTTAAAATTTATTGATTCAGCAGAAAACCAATGGACTCGGTGATTTTTTTTGTCGCGATAGCCATTTGAGCGTCAATCGTTTTGACTGAAATATCCAAGATTTGGGCAATCTCTTTGTATTTAAGGCCGTCCTCGCGAACCATCTTAAAAATAACCTTGCATTTGGGAGGCAAGCTTTCAATCGCGCGCTCAATCTGCCTGACAGTTTCGTCAGAGATCAGTAGTTCTTCGGGAGATGGCGTGCTGGTTACTTCATGATCAATCACTAAATCGTCCCAGCTGGTATCATACCTGCGGTTGTCGCGAGCGACTGTTTTGAGTGAAAGGTTTTTTGTTGACACATACAGGTAGACCTGCACATTATTGACTTCCGGTAACCGGCCGCGGTTACGCCATAGGTTGACAAAAGTATCGAGTACAACTTCCTCGGCAGTCTCCTTGTTTTTGAGAATCGCATATGCACATGCAAGCAAAAAGTCATAGAGATGAAAAAACAGATTCCGGAAGGCTGATTGGTCGTCAAACAGGGCGATTCGCTCAGTCCAATATCGAAGCTGTTCCTTCATCGGAGACGGGTTTAGTATATATTAACGATAGACTGGGTTTGTATCCGTTGCTTGGCATGTTTTGCGGAATTATCGTAGTATACAGCTGTTTATTACGGTATTTTCCCGTTGCACTAATCGTTTGTGATGTCTTCCTATGAGCTAGATATTGTCCTGTAAATATATATTTAACTTTTAAATTTTAAAAAAGCGTGTCTATAAAGTAATGATTTTTTAAAAACTGCCTCTACGTGGATTTCCCAGTCTGAGCTGTATCAAATCACCTTATCCATTTCCGGTTGAAAAGGTTGATTATAAAACCGCCTGCCTTTGTTTTTATAAAGCGCATTGGCCACTGCGCCAAACACGGGTGGGAACGGAGGCTCGCCCAGGCCGGTCGGATCTATGTCGTTTTGCACAAAGTGGACTTCTATCTTTTTCGGCGCTTCGTTATGCCGAATAATGCGGTAACTGTTGAAATTGCTTTGCTGCGGGGCGCCGTCCTTGTGGGTCAATGCGCCATAAAACGCATTGCCAATCCCATCTACTACCGCTCCTTGAACCATATTTGTTGCGGCATCCGGGTTTACGACGATACCACAGTCCATCGCGCTAAACACGCGCTCTACATACGGTTGGTCGTTCCGGGTCACCATGTCCACCACATGGGCCGCGTAGGAATTGTGGCAGAAGTAAGCGGCCACACCCCGGTTGTATTTCTCATTACCCGGCTTGCCCCAGTTGGATTTGTCACGAACCAGTTTCAGCACGCCGGCGTACCGGTCCGCGTCGTACTCGTTGTTTTTGCCTACCGGATTTTCTTTGGCCCTTTTCAAAAGCGCTAACCTGAACTCAATCGAGTCTTTGCCCATAGCTTCGGCCACTTCATCGAGAAATGATTGCTCAGCGGCGGCGTTGAAATTCGAACGAGGTGCCCTGAAAGCGCCTATTGTGATATTGGACGCGATCTGCCAGCCTTCGGCCAGGTAGTTATCTACTGCTCCGGCTGGGAAACGGTTGGCATGCACCGGATGCTCAGGGATGCCGCCTCCTTTGACGTGGAAGGCAATCAGGTTTTTGTCCGCATCCAGGGCCGCCCGATAAGTGGCCGTGTACATCGGCCGGTAAATGCCGTAGGTCATATCGTCCTCACGGATGTACATAAGTTTCACCGGCGCTTTCAGCTTTCTGGAAATCAGGGCTGCTTCGGAGAGGTAATGTCCGTAGGCCCTGCGACCAAAGCCGCCGCCCATGCGGGTCATTTGTATTTCAATTTTTTCGGGAGGAAGGTTAAAGATCTTTGCGAGCGTAGGCTCGATCCACCCGGGCGCTTGCAATGGCCCCACCAGAAGCGCTTTTTCCTCGGTAACATGGGCGAAGAAATTCATCGGTTCCATGCAGTTGTGGGCAAGAAATGGCGCATTATAGGTACGCTCGATTACTTGTGCCGCATTCTTGAAAGCTGTTTCAGGATCACCGTCCTTTCTCAGTTGCTGGGCTGGCTTTTTGGCATATTCCTGCATCTGCTCCATTTGCTTGTTTGTGCTTTCAAGCGCCCCCGGAACGACGACCTCACGTTTGCCGCTTCTGCCTGCCATGGTGTCTTTGATCTCACCTGCTGGTTCCCAGTTGGTGATCAGCTTTTTGCGGGCATTCATGACCTCCCAGGTGCTATTACCCACCACCACCAGCAGTTCATTGAATGTACGGGTGTCGAACCCGCCCTGCTCAAAGCCCTCTTCGTATAATTTCAGGCTGAAAACATCTTTAATGCCCGGCATTTTGAGTGTTTCCGCGGCATCAAAGGATTTTAGTTTCATTCCAAATGCCGGCGGGTGCTGGATCATCGCGATCAGCATGCCATCCACCCGGTAGTCCAGTCCAAAAACCGGCTTCCCGGTGACGATCTTTTGCCCTTCTACATTTTTTTGATGTTCTGACAATGGTAAAATCTTTGGGTGCTTTCAGTTGCAGGTCTTTCGGTACAGGCAGGGTGGCAGCTTTGGTGGCCATGTCGCCATATTATTCGGTTGTCGAATTCATCGTATTCAGCACGCCGCCATGCCGATAGGCAATGCGAGAGGGAAAAGTTAAGTTACGAAGTTTCCTTTTTTGCTTAGAAAAGATTGTATACAAATTCCTGATTCTTCTACCAATATTCCTGATTTGCCAGCCCCGACTATTGACGAGTCTTTTTTACCGCCGGATATGCCTGGTTCGGAAGCAACATTGTCCACTTTACTTATTTGCTGATGGGTCGGCAAATAGGCCTCCGATACTTTTGAGCCAAGAATTAAAAAACTCAAACAGTAGGACAATGAAAACGCAAATAACCGCCCTTATGGGTAAAACATTGATTGGCGCACTGCTATTTTCCGGTGTACCTGTATTTGCACAAAATACGCCGGGCGACGGGGCGTCCGCCTCGATACGGCCCTACCATGTTAAGGTTTCCGAAGAAGCCGTGGCAGATCTCCGAAAACGTGTATTGAATACGCGCTGGGCTGAAAAAGAAACGGTGTCGGACCGCTCCCAGGGTGTGCAATTGGCCAAGATGAAAGAACTGGTTGAATATTGGGGTAACGGTTACGACTGGCGAAAAGCAGAAGCCAGGCTCAACGCCTTGCCTCAGTTCATTACCAATATCGACGGAATCGACATTCAGTTTATCCATGTACGATCGAAAAATCCGAAGGCACTACCAATGGTCATCACCCACGGATGGCCCGGTTCGGTCTTTGAGCTTTTGAAAATTATTGAACCACTTACAAACCCGGAGGCTTACGGCGGCAAGGCGGAAGATGCCTTTGACGTTGTGATTCCCTCCATGCCGGGCTACGGCTTCTCCGGCAAACCGACCGGTACAGGATGGGGTGCCGACCGCATCGGCCGGGCCTGGGATGTTTTGATGAAACGATTAGGCTATAAAACGTATGTTTCGAGCGGTGGCGACTGGGGATCGGTAGTAGCCGACCGAATGGCCGCACAAAAACCTGAGGGTTTGTTAGGTATTCATGTAAATATGCCGGCGACCGTTCCGCCCGACATCGCCAAACTGCTCGCGAGCGGCGGTCCCGCTCCGGCAGGTTTGTCTGCCAAAGAAAAGGCTGCTTACAACTCATTAAATCATTTATATACAAGAGGTGGTGGTTATGCGGGCATTATGGTAACCCGTCCGCAGACGATCGGATACAGCTTATCCGACTCACCGGTTGGCCTCGCCGCTTTCTTCTACGACAAGTTTGCGGACTGGACGTTCAGCGGAGGCAACCCTGAAAAATCGCTTACCAAAGATGAAATGCTGGATGACATATCGCTATACTGGCTCACCAACACGGCCACATCGGGAGCACAATTGTATTGGGAGAATAATGCCAACAATTTCAACGCAGTAGACATCTCCATTCCTGCTGCCATTACCGTGTTCCCGGGCGAAATATACCAGGCTCCCAAAAGCTGGGCCGAAAAAAGCTACCATAAGCTTATTTACTTTCACGAGGTAACCAAGGGCGGTCACTTTGCACAGTGGGAAGAGCCGCAACTGTTTGCCGAGGAATTGCGGGCTGCCTTCAAATCATTGAGACAAGATAAGATTGTTGGCAAGTAACGATTGACACGTAAACCGCGAGGGCAGGTCCGGTTCGAAATACCACCTGCCCGAATCAGCCCTTTATTCGTCCACTTCAAGCCGTTTCCACAGTCATTTAAAGATCCGGGACATTAGTTTTAAGCCATTGGAACGAACTATTTTTAAAGATTTTAAACAAAATACAAATGAAAACGCACCTGAATTTCAAACGCAACATAATCGGAAGTTTGGCCTTCGTATTGACTGGATTGTCCTTTTTCGGCGCATCGCCGGTAACCGCGAAGTCCGGTAAGCATGCGACAGTCATCGCCGGACAAACAAATCCGGCCGGTAGTCCATTTGATCGTATCAAACACATTGAAGCCGGTGTGCTCAATGTGGGTTATGTAGAAGCCGGTCCGGCCGATGGGAAGCCTGTGCTCCTTATTCATGGCTGGCCTTATGACATTTACAGCTATAAGGAAGTGTCGGAAATATTGGCGGCGAAGGGCTTCCGGGTACTGATACCCTACCTGCGTGGTTATGGCAGCACGGAATTTCTTTCATCGGAAACGCCGCGTAACGGGCAGCAAGCAGCCCTGGCGGTGGATATGATCGCGTTTATGGATGCCTTGAAAATTAAGAATGCGATTGTGGGAGGTTTTGACTGGGGTGCGCGCACGGCAGACATCATGGCGGCGCTATGGCCGGAGCGGGTCCAGGGACTTGTATCGGTGAGCGGCTATCTGATCGGCAGCCAGCAAGGTAACAAGGCACCTTTGAGTCCAAAAGCGGAGTTACTATGGTGGTACCAATACTATTTCGCCACCGAGCGTGGGGCGGCAGGTTATCAGGCGAATACAGCCGAATTTAACAAATTGATCTGGCAGACAGCTTCACCAACCTGGCATTTCAGTGAGGAAACTTACAACCATTCAGCCGACTCATTCAAAAATCCGGATCATGTAAAAATAGTCGTAGACAACTATCGTTGGCGACTGGGCCTGACCAAAGGCGAGGCCAAATACGATCAACTGGAAACGAAGCTGGCGACAATGCCCGACATTACAGTGCCATCTATAACACTTGAAGGCGATGCAAACGGTGCACCGCACCCGGATCCGAGCACCTACGCGGTCCGATTCAAAGGGAAATATATCCACCGCACCATCACGGGTGGAATAGGCCATAACCTACCCCAGGAAGCGCCCAAAGCATTTGCAGACGCGATTTTGGAGGTGGCTGGTTGGATTTGAAAAAGGGTGTTGGCTGGAAAACAGGCCGGCTAGGGGATAAGGTTCTTGAGTTTCTGTATTCCAGCTTTTCGGACACCTAAGGCACGCAGTCCAAGTTTGATTGCGTGCTTCACTTTGGATTTTAGAATTGTAAGCGTATCCTCTTCTTCCAATTTTAGTATACAATAATCCGCATCTAAAATTGGGACAAAGAACTTGGGGTGCACAATATCAGTGAAGGTTTCCAACGGGATGTTGGCGAACTTGTTATTTTTATCCCTCGTGTGCGTTGCGCGCGGGTCAAAACCAATGTTGCTGATCAAATTGACATTCGGGCATATACAAAGGCTGTTATTCCAGAAATTCATGAACAGGTACTGGAAATCCCAGGTATTGATGCCCCCGGTCTCGACCAAAGTCAAGACTTTGGTTAGGCGATCGGTGATCTTTTTTTTGGAATAAATATATTTGAAGAGGTCTTGCTGCACAAAACTGTCCTTCATAGTAAGATTTTCATCGTAATTTTTCCAGACCCGCCGCCAGGAAGCCCAGCCCCATATGTGCGTATACTTGGAAAAGTAGTAAGTGGCATCGCCGAACTTGTCGTTGAGTGTCATTCGTGTTCCTGCGATATGGGCTACGCGGGTGTCATCTCTGTATTTTTCAAGCAGTGTATCACAGAATCTGAAAAAGTCTTCACCGGGCAAACAGTCGTCTTCCAGGACGATTCCTTCGGGTTCATTTTCGAAAAACCACTTAATGGCCCCGCTCATCCCCAACTTGCAACCCAAATTCTCGGACCGATATAAATATTGTACTTCACAATCCCAATCCACATTGATCACTCCTCTGGTTTCCCGGCACAGGGCGTCTTCTCCCTCGCGGTCGGCTCTTGGCCCGTCCGCAGCTATATAAAGTTTGCTTGGCTTAAATTCTCTTATCTTCTCAAATACAAGCTGGGTTGTGTCGGGCCGATTAAAAATGGTAAACAAAACGGGGGAGATAGTCTTGTACATGGCTGATAATTCATCAGTTAATATTTAATGGCGCCCGGGAGCGGTCATCTGCCGCATTTAAAAATCAGGCTTGTCAGGGTTTTTCCCACAAGTTTGTAGTCATGCGCGAAGAGCAACGCACAAACAGCCGAACTTTTTAAGTTGTTGTAATCCAGATCCAGATCTTCGGCGACAATCATAGTTGGCCGAAATCTTTCCCAGTTGTTACTTTCCAATACCTCAGTGTCCAGCCCCTCAACATCAACAGTCAAAAAGTCAATGGTCTTACCCGCAGGAAGATGTGCTTCCAAAACCTGTTCCAAGCGACGCACAGGTATGTTCTTTTCACCAATAATCTTATAGGCTGTCTGCTGATCACGTTCTTGGGAGAGAACCTTGGAGAAGCTGTTTAAGGCTGGTTCATCGAACATGTAGTAGGTTAGGGAGTCTTCCTGGCCGGCGATACCCATTTCAAGGTTGATGTCGCCCGGGCGTAGCCGGTCAAACAACTTCTTCGTTCCGGGCATTGGGTCGATGTTGATCCCGCGCCAACCTCTACGGTAGAATAAATAAGTATTCGAGAATCTGAATGGATGGTGGGCACCAACATCCACAAATAGACCTTGGGAAACACTTTGCAGGTATGACATCAGTATGATGTCTTCCCCGTGCTGCGCATAAGAACTCCTTTTTGAAAAAAAAGGAAGGTAATCACGGAAGGACATAAACGCTTTTAGGTTGCTTATCGAAAATAGTCAACAAATTGGTAATTTTTGAGCCGATGGTTGGTCCGGTTGTATAAACGGCACACGCCTTTAAAATCGATTAACCAGGCTTGTAAAGGTATTCTTTTGTCCTGAAATAACAAATACAGGGCAAACCATCTTTCCGAGTGCCGATCGCCGACAATGCCACTGTATACATTCGGTCTCCTGCCGGAACCAGGACGCAGGCGGCCATAGTTTGGGCTGTATAAAGAAATGAGAAAAGCGAAGATCGATTGCTAACCGGCATTAAGTGTAGGCGTTTATCGCTGCCATTTAAAAGCCAGTATCATCTTGATAGATCTGACTTGATGCATAAACAGTTTTCTTGTTGCCGGGAACAAGAAATTCGAGAAAATGGCCGAAACGTAATAAGAAACCAGTGTAGCAGTAGCTGCACCAAGCGCACCCATTTTAGGGATTAGGAGAAGGTTTAATAAGACATTCAACAGTAAACCAATGCCAGTTTTGTAGACATTGTATTGCTGAAGATTTTCGATTACTAAATACTGCCCTGCCGCCACGCCAAGAAACATTGGCACAAGGGCCCAGATGTGAACAATCAAAATTGCAGATGCGCCGCTATATTGTGAACCATATAATATTTCGACGATTTGTGACGAGAAGAAGCTTACCGAAACTGCAATCAATATCGATAGCCTGGCCATCCACACGAAGAAATGGTGGATCTTCTCGATAAAGATTACATCTGACGCCTCCTTTTTTACCTTTACAAGGGTTGACAGGTAACTTCCAGAAACGGCAATTGGAATAAAAACGAAAATGTCTGTTACCTTAACCGCAGAACTAAAAAGGCCTAGCTCAACTTTACCCGCAAGGCTGCCAATCATCAATTGATCGACCCTCATGTAAAGTATAACGGCAATATTGGAGATCATGAATGGCCATCCTGCCCTGAGAAGCTCACCAGCCCTGCTTTTACTGAATGACCATCTGAGGATGCTTTGTTTTCGCTGATAATTGAAAACCAGGAACAAGTATGAGAATACAGTTTCGATACCAACCGCTGCTGCGAACCACAAAAGCGACTTTTGTGAATAAAGAAAATACACCTTTATCGCAGCCCCGACAAAATATCCCAGGTTTTTCGAAACAACTGTCAATTTGCTTTGTAGACGGGACTGAAAGTCCAGGTCGATGACATCCAATGGCGCTATCAGAAAACTTGGCGACAGCAAGGCTAAAATATAGTAGGAGTTGACAGGAGAGTCAAGAAGATAAAGATAGAGTGCAGCCGCAATTAGCCCCAGCGGTATCAGGATCAAACGAGTGATGAATGCCGTCCCAAGAATTTCATTCCGCTTATCGGGACTGGAGACTATTTCTTTCACCAGAAATCCGTCCATGCCTAAATTTGCGATAGCAACGAGGATACTGATAATTGCCAGCGAATAATTTAGCTCCCCCCATTGAGACGGTCCCAAATACCTGGCTACCCAAATTCCAACGACCATCCCAATCAGTAACCGACTTGCTTTGTCGAACGAAAGCCATAAAATATTGAGCAGAACCGGACTGTGCATTCTTGCTCGGATTTTATCTACGTATACTGTGAACGGCATTGAGCGGAATGATTTGATAACCCGGGAAAGGCGGAATAATGGTAAATGACAAGGTCAAATATAGATAAACAATGCAGAGTCTGCCAAATCCTGCTTTTGAAATCAGTTGGGCACACATTAATCCGGTTGGTCGTTTTAGGAAGAATTTGACCATTCTCCGGGCGGATTCCGGCCACTGGGACAATAGTCCACCTTTTTGAGCGTATAGTCCACCTGCATCCCGGAGGCCGTCGATACGTTTGTAACGTGGTTTTTACGCCATGCCATTCCCTTTTTCACACTGGCTGATTTGCATAACCTAAATATCTCCCGATAACAATGACAACGAATCACGCTACACAACCTTCCCCCGAAAGCATCCTGCAAATGGGCACGGGCTTTTGGGCATCAAAAGTACTGCTGGTCGCCGTCGAGTTCGATCTGTTTACCCTTCTGGCAGAGCGCAGCCCGCTGACCGCCGGCCAGTTGAAACAAAAGCTGAATCTGCACTGCAGCGATCGGAATATGTACGACTTTTTAGATGCACTCGCCGGGTTTGGCTTTTTAAGCCGCCAGGGTATCCTCGAAACCGCTACCTATGCCAACACTACGGATACCGACCTGTTTCTGGACCTGAAAAAGCCGACCTACGTGGGGGGAATGCTCAAAATGCTTAACGATCGTCTGTATGGCTTCTGGGGAACGTTGGAAGAAGGGTTGAGAACCGGGAAGCCACAAAATGAAGCCAGGCATGGGGGGAATCTGTTTGACAATATATATCAATCACCCGAGCAGCTGGAAAACTTTGTGAATGCAATGAGCAGTATCCAGGTAGGGGCATTTATGGCCTTTGCTGAAAAGTTCGATTTTTCAAAATACAAAACGCTGACCGATGCTGGTGGTTGTAGTGGCTTGCTCTCTATACTGGTTGCCAGACACCAGCCACACATGTCCTGCGTAAACATGGACCTCCCGGGCGTGACCGCCATTGCGGAGAAAACAATCTTGAAAGCGGGTTTAAGCGATCGGGTCAAGGCGGTATCGGGCGACTTTTTCAACGATGCTTTTCCTGCCGCTGATATGGTGGTCATGGGCAACATCCTTCATGACTGGGATGAGGAGCAAAAAATCGGCCTGATGAGGAGCGCGTACGCTGCTCTGCCCGAAGGAGGAGTTTTTGTAGCCATTGAAAATGTCATCGACGAGGACAGAAAGGCCAATGTATTCGGGCTATTGATGAGTTTAAATATGCTGATCGAAACGGGCACCGGATTCGATTATACCATGGCCGACTTCGACCGGTGGGCCCGGCAAGTGGGATTCGGTTCCACATCACTGCTCCACCTGGTCGGCCCGACCAGCGCAGCCATCGCCATGAAGTAAGTTTTGCCAGTTAAAATATTTTATCCACCTACTTAACACTTCAATTATGGCAGATTATCCAGACTGGATGAAGTCGGTTGCTTCAAAGCTGACAAACCTCCCATTAAACCGTATTCCACTTCCCGGCAGCCACGACGCAGGGTCTTATGGTGGTATAACCACGAGGAGCATGACGCAGGGATTGTCGATAGCCGACCAGCTCAAAGCAGGAGTGCGGTATTTTGATTTTCGTTTCAGGATTGACAATGGAGAGTTTTTCTCTCATCACGGCTCAGATGAATCAAGGGATAATCCATATTGTCATTATAAATGGAACGAAGAATATGAGAAGAAGAGAAACTCGATTTTTTATCAGGTCAAAGCATTTTGCAACTTGCACCCGAGCGAGATTGTGATTTTAAATCTTTACGACTTTTCCTCGGTCTGGGGACAGAGTTTTAACTATAAAGATGGTCAGTCGCTGATACATTGCATTAACGATTGCTTTGGATCATTGTTGATTCCACGAAGCGCATCCATTCCCACTTATGGTTCATGTATTTCTAAT
This sequence comes from Dyadobacter sp. 22481, assembly GCF_052044875.1. Lineage (NCBI taxonomy): Bacteria > Pseudomonadati > Bacteroidota > Cytophagia > Cytophagales > Spirosomataceae > Dyadobacter > Dyadobacter sp. 22481. The sequence goes on along the minus strand of NZ_JBQENV010000001.1, from coordinate 1,662,230 downwards.
AAGCAACAAGTTCTTGTAGTAAATAACGACAAGGGTGACAATGCGCCTGATATCGATGTGACAGATGGAAACCCTGCCGCAGTTGATGGGGATGAAATTCCGGATGCAACGAATGCGGAAAGAAAAAATATCTGGAAAATGTCTGAAAGTTTAAAGGAACGTTTTTCAAATCTGGGTTATGCAACCTGGACCTGGAAAGAGATGGTGGATGGAACTATCGAGGATCAGTATAAATATCTGTTGAAGACGACACCTGATGGCAGGGACTTATCGCGGTTCTGGATTAGCCAGTCGATACTGGGGTATAATAATATGAATTTAGTTGATGACCACAGCCAGAACTTTGCCGGTTCGAATTTAATTAACCCCCTCATCATCGAAGAATACAAAAAATGGTGGAATGGCGAGGGCGGAGCGCAACAACCCAATATTTTGTTACTGGACTTCTCCGGCATACATGGTGATTTCGTCCCGGTATGTCAGGGATTGTTAAATGGTAGCTTTTAATTCAGGGGCAGGCGGGAAGCGCTACGCCTGGGTTGGCTACCTTATTCGCCCAGTTTTTTAAAAATTACAGGCATCATCTGCTCGTCAATGGCATCCATATCCACCAGCTTTAAGGATTTGACCATTTTCAGCGTGCTGGTTTTGTAATGCAGGAAATGGGGCGTCTGTAAATGCGACCGGTATGCAGCCTGGTTGGCGTAGATCTCCAATATTCTGATCTGAGTCGGGGTTTCCTTCTGATACATAGGGTAAATGGCAATGACACCTGGCTCGATTGCTATGGATTCGGACGATTCCTTTTCCAGGATGGTTTTATACGCTTCCAGATGCTCGGGGAGAATTTCGATCTCGGAAATCCTGACCATCATATCGGGCTGGGTAACCGGTGATACCGGTTGGTTCAGGAGCTTCCTCAAAGTATTGGCCTGCGCCCTTCCGGCGTTTTTTTCGATCACGTCTGCAAGTTCGGCTAGTTGGCGGTCCGTAATGCCTGTATTCTTGCCCATCCCGATGTGTGCCTGCAACTGCGGCTCCACGCCGGGCATGGCGGCCAAAGCGGAAATGGTTATAAATTCACGCTGGCGATGATTCAAAACATCGCGGCTGAATATATCGGCAAACAAATGCTCTTTCAAAAAAGTATCGATCACCGGGGCAAAAGCATTGGCCCCGGTTTTGGGTCCAATTTCTTCTTTGCCGGTCAATTGCTGTAACGTTCGCTTTCCGGTTTCGAATTTATCCGCTGTGGCCGTTACCGGGCTAGCGTCTTTTCCCTCCACATCATTAATTCCCCTGGTTTTGCGTTCGTCGAGAACGGCCATTAGTGCATGGATGGCATTCAGGCTCCGGGGGAAACCGCAATATGCATAAAGCTGCACTTGCGCTTCCTTGATTTCGTTGACGGTCAGTCCTGCGTCCAACCCCGCGTTCAGGGCGCTTTTGAGTTGCTGCATGTTGCCCGTAGCGGTCAGGGCCGCAATCGCTGCCATGGTGTGCTGGTGTGCATTCAACGCGGCAGTACCGCTGGTTTTGTCCTGTGCGTTCATTGTACTGGCCATAACGGTGAAAGCAAAAAGTAGCATCCAAAGTTTATTTTTGCTCATTGTTGTGCTGATTTACTGTTTGTTAGCTTCTATTTGTGCTCAAAACCCAAATTTCTGATTAACCCGGTATCTTCAAATCATCTGCAAATTTAGCCGCTACGCTCTTCCCGCATTTATACAGAATACGGAAGTATTTACCACTTTTACTGATTCGGCGGATGCGGAGATTGTCATGCTGGTGTCCCGGGTCCGGCGTGTACGCATCACACCGGACTTCTATCATTTACTGTCTTTGTCAACACTGTAACGGAGCGACAATAGGCCTGTCGGATAGGACTTGCTATCTATCAGTGTAAGGTGAGTACGGCTGCCCGACTGACCGAACAATGGCTTGCCACTGCCAAGCAATATAGGATGTACCGATAGCCATAACTCGTCGACAAGACCCTCGTTCATCATAGCCTCGGCAAGGGAAGCTCCGCCGTATAACCAAATGTCTTTACCAGGTTGCTCCTTGATTTTACGCGCTTCATCCATAGCGTCCTCTGCGATGAGGATTGCCCCGTTTTTCGCCGATTTTAAAGTTTTAGAAAAAACATATTCTGTCAGTTGAGGCATGCCCGGAATTACTTCTCCGTCGTTGCTTTCTGCAAATTGTTGTGCGATCTCATAACTTTTTCGCCCAATAAAGATGGCATCTATTCCCGTGAAGAACTCGTTCAAGCCATAATCCTGGTCGGTAAAGCACCAGTCAAATTCCCCATTTGGCCCCTCAATGTATCCATCTAATGTGATTGCCAGTCCTAAAATCAATTTTCGCATATCGTGATCGTTTTTCAGCAAAACTACATTCCTCCGACTTATCGGAATTGTACGAAATGGACATCAAAACAAAATGTGGCTTGCAGCTACGACCTCGCCGGGGGAATGGCCTGTGTAAACCTTGTAGTCGCGTATAAAATGTGCCTGATCGTAGTACCCGCTTAGGTGTGCGATTTCTGTAAGCGACATATCCGGATAATTTGCCAGATATTGAAGTGAAGAATTGAACCTGCAAACACCCAGGTATTCTTTGGGAGATAAGCCAATACTCTGGTGAAATCTTCTCGACAGCTGACGTTGGCTAAGGCCTGTTTCTTCGGCTAGTTTGCGAACAGCTATTGAGCCCCGGGTAAGCTGTGCCTTGCCGAGGCAATAAGCCACCTGCATATCCTGTTTTTCCAATGTCAATTGCCGGAGCAAAAAGTCTTGCACGACGGCGCTGCGTCCTTCATCGTTGGGAATGCCCGCTAGTTTATCCTCTAATTCGGAAGTGGCGCCATTCCAAACGTCGAAGAAATTGATAGTGGTATCCTTAAATAAGTGCATCGGCATACGAAAGAATAGATATGCCATTCCGGGGTGAAAGCAGACGGCCAGACAGCCAGATCCTTTACGCATTTGAACGTCCACGGGGCGACTCAGTCGAAAACAAACAATACTGCGCTTATAAAGCTCCTGATCTATGACCGCAATTGGGGTACTGGTATAGTTAAGAAATAATTCCACACAGGTATCCGGCAACACCCGGACTTGACTCCAGTCTGCGCCTCCCTCGCACTCCATGGAACATATTGATTTTACGTAGTTTCGTAACTGTGGCAGAATAATATACGATCGAACGTGCATACGGCAAAAATATAAAATATAAGTGGTGTCTTTGTCGCAGATGCCCCTCTTAAATGGCCGGGTTTGCCTACACCGGAGGTTACAGGGTTTTCTATTTTTGAGATATGCTTCCGGCGTGCCAATATCAATCCGCTTGCGCACGCCTGCTGGTTATCGCCTAAAAATATGCAACTCAAATAATCTGTATCAAATTCAAAGTCTCATGGCAAAGCAAATCATATTCTTTCACGGCGGCGGTTCAAAAGGGGATTTTGAAGCCGACAAAAAACTGGTGGAGTCCTTGGAAGCTCACCTAGGACAGTCTTACGATATTCAATACCCATTTTTGCCGGACGAAGGCACTCCGGACCTTGGAAGACGGCGGCAAATTAGTCAAGCCATATCCGAGAGTGGCGACGGCGTAATTTTAGTTGGCCATTCGTTCGGTGCTTCGATGTTACTGGCCTGCCTTTCTGAATTTGAAATAGAGCAAAGAATTGCGGGAGTATTCCTGATTGCGACACCTTTCTGGCAAGGTAGCCAGGACTGGGTGGAAGCATTCAAATTGCGCCCGGATTTCGCAGAGAAGATCGGCAGCAAGACGCCTCTGTTTCTTTACCATTGTCTTGATGACGAGGATGTACCGGTTGAGCAATTGGAGATTTACAAACAACATCTTCCCTGGGCTACTTTCCGCGAAGTTCCGACCGGCGGACATCAGTTTAATGATGATCGGAGTGTTGTAGCAGCTGACATTATCCGGCTTTTTCAATAGCAGTAAAAGCCAAGTACAGAGAAGATGTTGTTTGAAGAGCCGGCTGAAATGTTGGGGATATTTAAAGCCCAGCTCGAATGCGATTTCGTTAACCGTCTTTTCGCTATTGAATATGCGCTCCTTGGCAGCTTCAATAACCTTCATCTGAATGTATTCCTGAGCGGTTTGGCCGGTCTCTTTCTTGACCAGGTCACCGAAGTATTTGGGCGACAAATTAAGCTCGCCGGCGCATTACGCCACTGCCGGTAATCCGATGGTCTGCGGTTTATCGGATTTGAAATAGTTGCTCAAAAGATTTTCGAATCTGGCCAGGACCCCCTTGTGTACCGTGTCGCGGGTGATGAACTGACGGTCGTAAAACCGGATGCAATAGTCGAGGAACAATTCGATATATTGGCTGGACTTCTTCCTCGGGCTTGTGAATATTTTTAATTAGTTCGAAATTACCCATTTACCCTTCGTCCGAAAAATCGGAATGGCCAAATATGAAACGATTCGTTGCGCTCACGCCGTACAACCCGTCGCAGTGCTGCAAAGTGCATCAAATTTCACAATTAGTACCCGGTTGTTGAAGTATTGCCCGCAGAAAACTCTCTTTTAATTTTCTCCCTGTGCTGCTTACCCCAGTCGACCAGGTGCTCAACAACCTTTTCGAGCGTCTGACTATAAGGGGTGAGCTCGTATTCTATCAGCACCGGGTAGCCAACGGAAACCTTTTTTACAAGCAGTCCATTGGATTCCAATTCTTTCAATTCACTCGACAGAACCCGTCCTGATATCCCTGCAATTTGCCGTTGCAGCTCACTGAACCTCTTGTTTCCTCTTGCGATGGAAATGATGATCCGCAATTTCCATTTGCCGCCAATGGCATACATCGCGTCCCCTACGGCGTTTAAAACAACGTTGCATTCTTCGCTGAATGCCTTGTCGGTTGTCTGACCGGTATTTTCCTTTTTCATAGTTAGTACGATTTGTTTACTTGCTAACCTATTAGTAACAAGTAATAAAATGTAAGCAAATGTACTCTATTTTTGCTATCAACAAAGACGAACACAGCGGTATGAGAAAAACAGATTTGGCATTCGGGCAAGCAAGTATTCGGATTGAAACCAGCAGAAGCAGGCAAGATTTAAGTATTATTCAACAACTATTTTCAACTACTAAAAACAAACAATCATGACTCAGGACATTTTTAGTACCCAGGACGAATTAAGGGATTTAGTAGACGCCTACGCTTACTTAGGTGATGAGAAAAAGATCTCCGAACAGATGCGTTTATTTACCGAGGATGCTGTTTATCAGGCTTATATGGGTGATTTTTTGGTCGCAAATGTCAGCGGGACGGCTAATCTGGAAAAGGAATTCAATGGGCACGCGGCCTTGGTGAAAACCTATTTCACGATGAACGGACAGCATACCGTGCATGTTGGGGAGGATACCGCGAGTGGTATTTCTTTTTCTCAGATCAAGATGATCAGAGAGCCGGAGGGCAAAAGAAATATTACAGATTATAGTGTCAGATACGAGGACCAATATGTTCGCCAAAATGGGAAATGGTTCATAAAGGAACGTATTGGCTACTTTGTCATAATTGAAGAAAGGTTACTGGCATAAGTGCAGCCGGAAGAGGCAACAGCAATGCTGTCGAGTTAGGAGTTTCCGAGCTTCCAGAAACTACTTTTTAAGCCTGGATTCTTCCAGGTCTAAATTATGTTCCATATCTCGTATCACATCTTCATCGTATTTGTTTTCATCACCGATAGTATGCAGGCTGGCTCTCTGCAATGCAACGAGTTCAATCATGATTTTCTTTTTTAGCTCTTTGGCCGGGTCGTGGTCATCCTGCGCGGGATCTGCAAAGGCGATTGTTCTTTGAAGTTGCTCCATAATGCGTTTGACCGATCCGTAGTTCCGGATTTCGGAATGGTAATGTTGTTTCATGTAGTCGGCAGACCGCCTCGCCAGGTGCAACCGTATCATTTCCATCTGTTGGTCAACGGACAAGTCCTCCTCGGCTTCGGGTACCCGGAAAAGCCGCAGGACCATTGGTAAGGTTAATCCCTGGAAAACGAGTGTGACCAGTATTACGATGAAGGTAATGAACAATATCAGGTTACGATGCGGAAAAGCGCTGCCCTGCTGCGTATTCAGCGGGATTGTCAGCGCTGCCGCAAGTGACACCACCCCGCGCATGCCAGCCCAACCCATCACAAAAGTGAGTCTCCATCCCGGGCTGCTTTCTCTATCCCTTATATTCCGGCTCAGCATGCGCGGGAGGAAGGTTGCCAGGTATACCAGAATAATCCTAATCACAATGGCGGTAAGGCTAATAAGAAGTCCATAACCAATCGCTTCCCTCAATGAATAAGTGTCCAGACCGTCCACGATCGCCGGCAGCGCCAGGCCGATCAGAATAAACACAAAAGCATTAAGCAGAAAAACCAGCATGAGCCAGATTTCCCGGTTTTGGAGCCTTGTCTGATAGTTTAGGAAATCCTTTGCGTGGAAAGACAGGTAGAGGCCGCCGCTTACCACGGCCAGTACACCCGACCAATGAAACTTTTCGGCAATGACGTACATCAGATAGGGGGCCATCAGGATAATCGGTGAGGTAATGCGCGATGATCTTGCCCAATAGCGAAGTACCAAATATATCAGGTGACCAACAACAAGGCCAACGGCCGTTCCCATAAATGCCAGCACTGCAAAATCGACGACCGCCTCTTTGGGCGTGAAATGGCCTGTCAAAACCGCAATAGTAGCAAAGCGGAAGACTGTTAATGATGCGGCGTCATTGACCAGGCTTTCGCCTTCCAGAATTGTAATTCCGCGCCGGGGCATCTTGAGGCCTTTTAGAACGGAGCTGGTTGCAACCGCATCAGGTGGCGAAATGATACCGCCGAGCAAATAGCCCAGGGCCAGTGTAAAACCGGGAATGATGGCCACCGATAAGTAGGCAATAACCAGGGATGTTGAAAAAACAAGTCCGAAACCCATCGAGAAAATTGACTCTTTTCGCGCCCAGAAATCCTTCCACGACGTCGTCCATGCCGCTTCAAAAAGCAGCGGCGGCAGAAATATCAGGAAAATAATATCCGGGTCTAAACTGATGTTAGGGACAGCTGGAATCAGGGAAATGACCAACCCTCCCAGTACCAGCAGGATGGGGTAAGAAACTTTCAATCGTTCGCTCCAAAGATATAGTAAGGCTATAAAGAAGAATAGGATCAGTACGAGTAGCAGATTTTGATGGACCATCTTTAAAGGTACACATACATATCAACAGGCTCATTGCAGGTAAATCAGAAAAGCGGAAAACCGTCAGGAAATCATGGACGAGAGCGGCACCTGTGATATATGTAAATGTAAAAACGGCATATGTAACGTCTTACGACGCAGTTGTGTGAGCTTTGTAGCTAAATATTAAGCTCTCTGTCATGAACAATCCCGAAACTTTACCGGATGGCGATGTAATTTCTGACTTCGCCCTTACGCTGGTTCATGAAATTCGCAATCCATTGACCAACATTGATTTGTCACTGCAGGTGCTCTCTCAGGAAATAACCGATGAGAGTCTTCGGGTATATCTTGACATTATCAAAAGAAGCTCGGACCGTATCGGGAAAATATTGAAGAATCTTCTCAGTCATCAGAAACTAAATGAAAACTCCGGTGCCGACCATTCCTTACATACCATACTGGACGAGGTGATCTTGCTGGCCACTGACCGCATTGTGCTTAAAAAGGTCAAGGTTACCAGGGATTATGATTCGAAGGACTGTGTGGTGGCGATTAACGCGCAAAAAATAAAAATCGCCCTGACAAATATCGTGGTCAATGCCATTGAAGCCATGGATCCACGGCAAGGCGAGTTGAAGCTGGTTACCAGGTCGACAGACGCCACGCACCTGATCCGCATTGAAGACAATGGATGCGGGATCAATGACGCGGGGATGAAAAATCTGTTTAAAAGAGGTTTCTCGGATAAACCGGGTGGTATCGGAATCGGCCTGTTCTCGACCTTAAAAATTTTGAAATCCAGTAATGTGGGGATAGATGTGCAGTCCCAGGCAGGCTCCGGAACATGCTTTATCCTGACTTTCAACAAAAGCACAACGCCCGACAAGTTGATCCCAATGTCGCTGTAAATCCCACAAAATCAGCTATATTGTAAGAAATCGGCTTTGGATTTTATGGCCGGTACAATTAATGAGCTTGTTCTATCATGATATTGTATATCAAATACATGGTCAGCCTGCGGTGCAAAATGATGGTGCAGCAAGAACTGAAAAACCTCGGCTTACATTACGTGGTTGTGGAACTGGGTAGTGTCGAGATTCTTGAAGACATTTCTATCGAGCAGCGTGAAGCGCTTAAAAGGAATTTGCTCAAATCCGGCCTCGAACTACTGGACGACAAAAGGAGCATTTTGATTGAGAAGATCAAAAATGTCATCGTGGAGATGGTACATTACCAGGATGAACTTCCCAAAACCAATTATTCGGATTACATCGCAGAAAAACTGGGGTATGACTATACCTACCTTTCCAACATGTTTTCAGAGGTGAAGGGAATCAATATCCAGCAATTTATCATCCATCACAAGATAGAAAAAGTTAAAGAGCTGTTGCTTTATGAGGACTTGAACCTCACAGAGATCTCTTACAAAATGCATTACAGTAGCGTAGCGCACCTGTCCAATCAGTTTAAAAAGGTCACAGGCCTTTCTCCCACCTATTATAAAAAACTTCGGAAAAAGCGCGACAGTAACCTGGAAAATATATGAGGTCGGTTGCTCTTCCTTGAAAACGTATTGATTTTCTGTTCGTGATAATCAGTGATCAATGTAACTATTCAGTCCGGTTGTGTAACAATTACGACCCCACCGGTGCCGACCTTTGCATAGGTTGATTCAAACATAAAAACCCTACGGGGCCGAGCAATGGAAAAGTTATCAATAACATTTATACTGTGCGCAATGACGATCACGTCGTTCGCACAAACTTTCGGTTTCGGGCCAAAGGCTGGCGTGAACCTCAGTAACTATCAGGGTGGTAACATCCAGACCGAAGCGAAGCTCGGATATCATTTTGGCGGTATGCTTAATTTTGGGTTTGGAAATGTCTTTTCTATCCAACCTGAGGTGCTTTTCTCCACCCTGGGCGCTAAGGTCGAGAGTGGCGGGAGCAAAACGGACTTCAAGATCAATTATCTGACGGTCCCGGTCATGCTGAAATTCAGAACCAGAAGTGGTTTTTACCTGGAGGCAGGGCCTCAGGCAGGCTTCCGGTTATCTGAAAGTGTTCCAGACCAGACCATAGATCATTTCGCTAAAAATCTGGATATATCTTTGGGCGCGGGTTTGGGCTATCAGTCCAATATCGGGCTTGGGATCGGGTTCCGATACGTAGCAGGTCTATCAAAAGTGGGTGACTTCTCTTCACAGGAAATCAATCCTGACTTCAAAAACAGCGTTATCCAGGGCAGCTTATTCTGGCTGATTCCTATTGTCAAATAATAGCATGTTTATGCATATGCGTTAAGGAAACGTAAAATAGCTTCACGCATGAAATCAGGAAAACACAGCGGATATGAATAAGGACAATGAGGAGATACAAAAAGCGAAAGCCCATATTATCGTGGAGATCATCGAGTACGTACCCAATGCAGTTCTGAGCAGGACTATCATCAAAAAAACGACAGGTAATGTCACAGTTTCGGCTTTTGATGCCGGAGAGGAAATTGCCGAGAAATCTTCCGCCTTTGATACCTATATTCAAATTATCGATGGTTCGGCCGAAATTGTCATCGATGGCAAAAAGCACCAACTTGGGCTAGGTCAAGGAATTATCATTCCCGCGCATCAGAGGAATTCCTTTTGCGCCAAAGAGCCTTTCAAAATGATTTCGACAGTTATAAAAAGCGGGTACGAATGATCGGGCCTTGCCAAACAAACTGACCAATAAAGCCGAAAAAGTATCACTTGGGTTCATGCTGATCGGGACAGCAGGTCTTGGGGGAGTGTGGGTGACAGCTACTTTCACATATCGTATATATATACGCGTTAGAGCGGCGGGGCCCGTTACCGGCAAAGCAATGAGTTGAGGCAGGCCGTAAAAATCGGGCCTGGTAAAGATTCAAAATTACACTTAATCGAATAAAATGAAAACTAATGATGATTTGCAACGGGACGTTCACGATGCAATAAAATGGGAACCACTATTGCGGGAAGCAGAGATAGGCGTCACTGCCAAAGACGGTGTGATAACCCTTTCAGGCACTGTGGATAGCTATGGCAAAAAATCAGAGGCGGAAGAGGTGGCCAGGCGCGTGCAGGGCGTTAAAGTGGTGACCGAGCTGATAAATATTAAACCGCGTGATGAAACGATTGTCCGCGATGATGCTGAGCTGGGCAATGAAATATTGAATGCCTGTCAATCGACTCTGGAAATACCATCGGATCGCATCACAGTGAAGGTGGAAAATGGCTGGATAACCCTGTATGGTGATCTGCGATGGAGCTATCAGCGTGATGCGGCGGAACGGCTGATCCGGGAACTTTCGGGAGTAAAGGGCATATCCAATAACATCACCATTAAATCTGAGCCGTCGCCTGATATGGACAAGACGGCCATCGAAGGCGCCTTTGCACGCGACAGCGCCATAACAGAAGAAGATATTCACGTTAGAGTCGTTAAAAATAAGGCCATTCTGACAGGTACGGTCAATTCCTGCTATGAAAAAGATGAGGCTGCGCGGCAGGCCTGGAAATCGCCCGGGGTCGAGATAGTTTATAATGAGTTAATAGTAGAACATTATCCCGTTACTGTGGATAGATAATAGTCTGTTCTTAGCGGGAAAACATCCATTTCAAACGAGATAAAATCATGAAAATCAACAAAATAATAGCTTCTCTGAGCTTAATCCTGCTCGCTTTTCCCTTAACCGCCCAAGTCGTCTCAAAAGATTCTCTTTCAAACCTGAAAGAACAGAGGCAAATGCTGGAAATAGGCAAAAGGTTAAACGAAAACAAGATAGAGCTGGCCAAGCTTGAAAACGAGCGGGACGGAAAAGTAGCGGCGGTATCGCAAACATCCGAGAACGCACAGAAATCGGCAGACGCTAATAAGCAGGCCGCAGACAGACTCGGGGAACAATCCCAGGACCGCAAGCTCGCCCGCAGGGCCAACAACAGCGCTGGTTCAGCCAGGTCGGATGCTAAGAAAGCCCGCAAGGCCGGTTACAGTCTGGAAAAACTCGACAAGGATATTAACTCACTGAAAGCGAGCATCCAAGATGATGAACAGAAACTGGTCGATATGCAGCCCTCTATACACCCGGAACCGATGTATTGACATTAGAATATTGTACGACTTTATCGAACCAATAACATGAACGAACCCATATCAGATAGCAAATATTTTGACGGACAATTTGTCTATGCAAAGGTGAATCCCGGGCAAAAGCTGATTATCAGACGCTATTATAAGAGAATTTATTATTGCCGGGCGGTAGATGGTTCAGAAAAGGAATATGCCTTTTTTGAAAAGGAAATTTCACCCGATTCTTAAAAGAATGAACTTTTGAGCGGCCATAATACGCGCTGGATTATTTCATGCATGTTCGTGAATTTCGATCAACGTTTGTTTCCATTGACCAAGGAAGTAGTTCCGCCTGCAAGAAATTCTCTGGATAGCGCGTGCATCTCCGTCGAGGTGACTTTAAGAAAAGACAGGTAGTCTGCAAGTGAATAGAAGTTTTGATCCAAAGCCCTTTTTCGAGTTTTATGTGACAAGGTGTCAAATCTGTAACCCGAAAAATCAAATGCAGTGTTTTCTCGTATCACATCGAAAATCATCTCCATAGTTACTTTTTCGTTTTGATCCAATAGAATTTTGCGGTTCTGTATCACATAATCTTCTATGATTTGTGGCATCAAACCGGGTTCTGCAATGAAATCAACACAATCGGCAGTGGGGGCCGGGTGAATAGTTTCTTGCTTTCGTGCAATTACAATTCCCCCAGCTTTCCGGATCGCCCTTATTCCGTCAAGACCATCTTCTCCAATTTCAAAAAGAACAACCCCGATCGCTTTTTCGCCCTGATCAGCCGCAAGGGAGCAAAAAAAATTGTCGGTGTTTTGATGCAGCCCAAGGTCTTGGGCTTTTTCGGTGATCCATAACCTTCCCTTCCGGATAGTCATGGATCTGTCATCGGGAATAATGTAGACATGGTCTGTTTCCACGAGCACCCCATTTTGTGCCTCATGAATAGCCAGATGCAAATGTTTGGCGAGTATTTCGGCCAATCTTGTCCGGAAATCGGACGGCAATTGCTGAATAATGACATAGGCGACGCCAGCGAGCGGCTTCTCAACAAAGAAAGATGCAATTTCGTCGATGCTGGTTTCGGAAGCGCCGATTGAGATGATATGGTGGTGCGCGTTCATATGGCAGTAGTAGGGGCTAATCTTCTGATTCGTTTGGCGTAGTTAATCCACAGAATTTATTCTGCCATCAGCCCGCCACACTTTGGTTTCGTAGCAGATGGTAGCAACACAAGGGCTGGTTGTCCCTGTGACGGGCGCAGCATCTTGCGGACGGGGCGTTGCCGCCAGCGGGATATGGCCTTCACTGGTAAATAACCCTGAGGTGGTGTCCAGTCCTATCCAGCCGGCGCCGGGGATGAACACTTCTGCCCACGCGTGCAAATCCACGGAAACCGGAAGGCCATTTTCATTGGATTGTACCAGGTATCCGGAAACAAAACGGCTGGCCAATCCCAGGTGCCGCGTTACCTGCACCAGCAGCCAGGCGGAGTCCCGGCAAGATCCGCTACCGTATTCCAGTGTCTGTTCAGATGTCCAAACGCCTTGCTGTTCCCTTTTCAGATAGGTAATGCGGGTGTAGATCCTGTTATTGAGTAAGACAAGGAATCCAAGAATGTCACTGGCGGATAAATCCAGTTGCGCGATAAATCCCGTAAGGGTAGGTCCCTGGTCTGTAACTTCCAGGTAGGAGAGAAGGTCTTGTTGAAGTGTGGACGGATATTTGAATGGGAAGCTCTGCGCGTAGTCGTCAATGCGGACGTTAAATGGGTCATAGGGAGTCAGTAGCGCATTTATTCGGACTGTCAAAGCCATCGACTCCATGGGACCGTCAAAATCCACCCGTGCTATAAAGTTTCCGAACACATCCTGTTGCCAATGGGTGACGTTGTTATCCGGTTGGATCTGTAGTGAATAAGATTCGATTTTCGCTGAGGAATGGGCCGTCGGCTTAAGTCTTAATTGATGAGGCGAGAGAAAAACGCTTCTGTCGTAGGTGTATACAGTTTTATGGAGTATGCTTATTGATGTCATAGCAACCTATTAGTGAAGATCAGGAGTAGAGTGACTGCTGCGGCCCGCAGGTATTTCGCCTTAACAGAAATTGTTAGAAGGACGAGAACAAGAAGAGTGCATTGAAGTTAAACAATTCCTTCGTTAAAACGGGGCATTCCGAACTTTTTCAGGACAGCGATGTGGGACATGAACGCCTTCATAAAGGTCTTATGCTCCATGTAGTTCAGTCCGAATTCCTTGGCCGTTTTTTTGACGATAGGCGCGATCCCCGGGTAATGGATGTGGCATATTTTAGGAAAAAGATGATGCTCGATCTGAAAGTTCAAACCGCCTATATACCAGCTCAGCCATTTGTTTCGCGGTGAGAAATTGACAGTAGTCTCCATTTGGTGCACTGCCCAGTCTTTTTCTATAATGCCCTCCGGGTTGGGCAATGGATACTGGGTTCCTTCCACCGAGTGGGCCAGCTGAAAGATTACCGTCAGCATCAGGCCGGCAAAGAAATGCATGAGCAAAAAGCCGGCCAGGATAAAACCGAATGGAATGTTAAATGCGAGCGTGGGCAGAGCGAAGAATATGCCGAAGTAAACCAGCTTCATCACGATCATCCCGGCAAGCATTTGCCGGTTTTGGCGTTTTGTCTGACGGTTCAGCCCTGATTTAATGAAATGAACATACTGAATAAAATCTTTCAGCAACACCCAGTACAAGGTCAGAATCCCGTAAAAAAAGAATGCGTACACCCATTGGAACCGGTGAAAGGACTTTACCGTTTCGTGTGGCGATAACTTGATCACCCCCCGGTCCTTAATATCCTCGTCCAGATTGGCCACATTCGTGTAGGTATGGTGCAGCACATTGTGTTGCCATTTCCAATTGGATACTCCCGCGCCTGCGAGGCAAATCGTAAATCCCAGCCATTTATTTACCGCCGGATTTTTAGAAAATGCACCGTGGTTGGCGTCATGCATCACGCTCATACCAATTCCCGAAATTGCGCCACCCATCAGAAGCCAGAGGAGCATACTGATCCAAAAATCAGGTGCCAGCAACATTATTGCAACGAAAGGCAGCACATAGGAAGCCAATAAAATGATGGTTTTCAAAGCCATCCTCTTGTTGGCATACCTGGATTTATGATTTTCTGTGAAATATTGCTCAACCCTCTTTTTAAGTGTGGGGAAGAAAAGGGTTTTGTCGATAGCGACAAACTTGATTTTTGTGTCTGCATTCATGGCCTTCCAGTTAAGTCCTTGTAGTAAAATGACTTTGGAAGATACAGGGATGCTAAATCTGCTCTGGCATAGGCCGTTTAATATAAAACGTTGAAAATCAATATTTATTGTAGAAAATAATCAAAGAAATTGGAGACCGTCATCAACGCTTTTCGAGATTTATTAATCGTTTTTATGTGTTGGTGAAAAGGTGATTGCTATGCTAATTGCAGCTACCTTTATCTATGAATATCCACCTGGCTCTTCGCCGTCCGACGTTTGCAATTTTTGATACCCACCCGGTAATGCGCATGGGCCTGGCGATTCTTCTCAGGGAAAATTTTGAGGAAGCAGAGATTGTAGAATCAAAGGATATGCGGGATTACAATCAGCAAGCAGGGCGACCGGAGCCTGATCTGGTTATTTACGTGTTGCATGCCGATTTTGAAGAGGAGGGGTACCCATCAATTTCAGAAATCAGACAGAAGTATTCCGGTTCGCGCGTGATCGTGTATGGGCCTGAAATGCAACCGGAGGTAATCATCGATTACTTTAAGAAGGGGGTTAACGGTTACCTGTCCAAATATGCGGATATATCGGAAATGTTAGTTTGTATTAGGTCCGTCATGAGCGGGAAGCGATATCTGGGCGCTGAGCATATGGCGTTTATATTCGAATACCTGGTTGCGAGCCATACCCCGCAAAAAAGTTGGGACCTGCTGACTCGAAGGCAGAAGGAAGTTGCCGATTACCTGGTTCAAGGAATGTCGACATCGTCCATCGCTGAGAAAACAGGCCTGCATCTTTCTACGATCAGCACATTCAAAGCCGCCATTTTTGCGAAACTGGGTATCGACAATGTTCTGGCTCTTAAAGAGATTCTGGTAATGAACGAAAACTAAACAGCATGAAACTATCCCAGCAAATTGCCAATAAGGTTTATCCGATCATGGAAGGAAACAGGCATCTTAGTTCAGAGAGGCTTAATCTCGCATTGGTGCAGGAATTAGAAGCATTGACTGCCAAGCCAATTGATCTTCTGACGAAATTATTGGAATGCAGTGTGCCCAACAGTGGCAATAAGCACATTTTTGATGAAGTGAGGCGTTACCTCGATAGTCTGCGTTGAATAAGTTGTTGGAAAAATGTAAGAGAAATCTCGCCGCGAGACAGGCCAGCCAAGGCGATGCCGAAATGGAAGCCAGCTATGAGGGATCAAAAAATTCCAGTACGCGTGAAATATAATTTGCCGCTTATTTTTCGCCCTTAACCGGATATTCACGGGCTTCAGTCGCCTTAGTTATTGCTGAATAAAGTTTCGGATGCTTTTCCGTCAAGTTGCAAGGTGTTTGCCTTTTTCAGCCCATTTTTAACCTTCTCTTGCGTGATCGCCTCCCACAAAACGGAGGCGCGCGCGAGCAGGGGCACTTAAATTAATAGTCTACACGGAATATCAAGGGTTATGCCAAATAAGTCTATCTTAGCATATGAAAATCAAAATATTAGTAAAAACAGATCTCCCGCCGCCAAGCTCGACATTGAAATTCAGGATTAAAAATACAACCAACTGGCGCGTTGGCTTTACCGACGGCGAAACCGGCGATTTTGTTCAGGTAGTGGATGGAATCACTTACAGCTATTCCTGGAACCAGATCGATGAATATTATTTAACTGTGCCTGTGTTACCGTAGCAGTGTCCATCACTTGAAACCCATTCATTTGAGGCATCTCAATATCCAGAAAAACCAAGTCGGGCCGGTAGTCAAGTACAGTCTGTACACTATCACGGCTTTTGATGTAAGTCGCCACGACTTTCACCTGTGGACAGTGTTGCGAGAGTATCTACTACCCTAATCTGGGTTTGAATATTGTATAGTTAATTCATAATCGAAATACGCTCGGCTGTGATTCTCACGCCATAAGCAGGCGAACCAACCCGTTGCTAAAAAAGGGGATGAATGGTTAGTTGCAGGCTGCAAGCCTGACTCCACAGGCCATCGTGATTGCTGCGCCGAATTCACAGCGTGTAGCTCCCAGGGGGTCCATTGGTGAAATTCGCCAATGGATCGTTTCCCACGTTAACCCATTTGTCGTTGAATCCTATTAATTGGTAGGCCTATTGGTTTTGCTCTGGCTTAGACGCGCCCTGTCTCGTCGACGGCTTTGGACCGAAATGAAATTGGTTTTCCGCCATCCCCGTTTTAGCTTCCGGTGTGTGTGTAGTGAAAGCAATATATTCTGAAGAATATATATAAATTATATTGTATTATTCAATGTATCCGATATTATATATTGCATTATGTGATTTTTTCAATATTTTCAACTCATTAGCCGCATATTTAATACAATGACGTCATGCAGACCCGGCAGGGGGGCTGTTGCTATCAGACTATGTACATACAATCTGATCATTTAAAATGAATATCCAACTAAAATCACTCCATTACTATGAAGAGAAACTTACAAAAATGCAAATTCGTAGCCAAGCCTGCGATGCTCCTTCTGCTCATTTTTGGGTTACCGTTTACAATGCAGGCCCAGAGTAAAAAGATTACCGGTAAAGTGTTTTCCGCGTCCACTTCGGAGGTCTTTCCCGGTGTTAACATTATTTTGAAAGGAAATACAAACAAAGGTACTATTACGGATAATCAGGGTATGTTCTCGATCGATGCTGCGGCGGGTGATGTCCTGGTGTTCAGCTTTATAGGCTTTAAGACCAAGGAAGTTAAGATAGGTTCTGAAGCAACGTTAAGTATTCCGCTGGAAGATGGCGGCACGGAGTTAAATGAATTAATAGTGACTGGATCCAGAAACACCGGGCGAACCATTTTGGAAACGCCCGTCCCTGTGGATGTCATTTCCATCAAGGATATCATGGCAGACCTTCCTCAGATCGATCTGGCCCAAATGCTGGCTTTTGTTGCACCAAGTTTTAACGCGGTCAGATCCCAGGGCGGTGACCTTGATTCCCATGTAGATCCTGTTCAGCTCCGCAACATGGCCCCCAACCAGATACTGGTACTGGTGAATGGAAAACGAAGGCACACTTCTGCGCTGCTTATTACCGGAACGGCTGTCGGCAGCCCGTCCACGTCCGTTGATTTGATGACCATTCCGGCTTCCGCCATTGACCGGGTTGAAATTTTACGCGATGGCGCTGCTGCTCAATATGGTTCGGACGCAGTGGCCGGCGTAGTCAATATTATTCTCAAAAAAGGGACAGATAAGCTGACAGGCAGCTTTACCGGCGGAGGCTATGCCAATACCGGCGGTAAGGCAGGGGAACTGACAAAGGATGGTAAGCCAGACGGATTTAATTATCAGTTTGATGCCAATTACGGCTTCAAAATTGGTGATAAAGGTTACTTTAACCTGTCTGGGCAAATTACACAAAAACGCCCGACCCTAAGACCTTTTGTGAATGACTGGGGATTTTTTGATAATACCTACCTGAATAACCTGCGGACCGATAAAAACGGAAATCCGGTCATCACCAATCCTGAGCTCGTTGCTGCACAGACCTCGGGCAACACGGCGGCAATTGCTTCGCTGACCACAGAACCGGGATTAATGGCTGCACGGGGCCTGACCAAAGCTGATTTTGCGGTTTATGCGGGTATGCCCGCCATTACCCTCGGCAGTACTTTTTACAATGCAGGTTATCAATTGAATCCAAACACTACGCTGTACAGTTTTGGAGGGGCGTCTTACAAATACCTTAAGGGATTCTCATGCTATTTCCGCCGTCCCGCACAAACTGACCGTTTCAATTACCTGCTATATCCCAATGGCTTCCGTCCACAGATGACTTCCAATACTTCGGATCTTTCCAATACAACCGGTATTAAGAGTAAGTTGGGGGAATTCAATGTTGATTTTAGCAACACATTTGGCCGGAACCGGATGCGCATAGGAATGGTCAATACCATGAATGCTTCACTGGGTTCCAATTCACCGGTCAACATGTATTTGGGTACGCACCAGTTTACTCAAAATTCTACTAACCTTGATTTTTCGCGCTATTTCAAAGATGTGCTGCGCGGTCTGAACATTGCCTTTGGCGTTGAAATGCGTATAGAAAACTACAAAATCATGAAAGGTCAGGAAGAGGCTTATACCTATGGAGATGCAGGTGTGCTTACCGTAGGTAAAGCTGGTTTGCTTGTCGGACCCGATGGAAAACCTTTGGAAGATGCCAGCAGCACCCCGATCGTAGACGCAAATGGAAATCCGATCAGTGTTAGTGCGGGCCAGCAGGTTACTGTTAAATCCTTGTCTTCAAACTGCCAGTGTTTTGCCGGATTCGGCCCGAAAAACGAAAGGGATGAGTACCGCACCACCATGGCCGCTTACCTTGATGCCGAACTTGAAGTGACTAAAAACCTGCTGATCGCCGGAGCTTTTCGTGTGGAAAATTATTCAGATTTTGGTGGCGTTACGATTGGCAAATTGGCTGCGAGGTATTCCATTGCCAAAACGCTTTCATTGCGGGCTTCGATTGCTTCCGGATTTCGCGCGCCATCCCTTCAAGAGTTGAATTATACCCATACTGCTACGGCATTTGTGCCGGACGCAAACGGCATTCCGCAACCGCTTGATGTGACAACCTACCCAACCAACAGCACTGCTGCCAGGGTTTTAGGAATTCAGGGCCTTAAGCAGGAAAAATCGAGAACCTATGGTTTCGGCCTTACCTATCAGCCGGCCCATGGATTTGAAGTAACCTTAGACGCTTATCAGATTGATGTAGATAACCGGATTTTCAGGACCAGCTACTTCAATGCTTCCGAGGTAGGCAATAATTATGACGAGGTCATCGGTGGGGGAGAAGCCCAGTTTTTTGTGAATGGTGCAGACGTACGTTCCAAGGGAATTGAAGCAGTCGGAAACTATACCCTGACCCTGGCCCGTGGTAAAAGCTTCATTTTTAGCCTTGCAGCTATTTTTAGCAAAAACACCATCCTGAACAGAAAAGTACTTGATCTGAATGTTGCTAACCTTACCGAAGACCAAATCGTGTCCAAATACCTGGACCGGGCCACCATTGGTCAGTTCGAAACCGGAACACCAAGAAAAAAACTAATCGGCTCGGTTACCTATCGCGTCAATAAATTTCATGCTATGGTGAGAGGAACATACTTTGGAACGGTTACCTCCCGGTCAACTACCTCCGATGCCGAAGGTAACTTTTATGATCAGAAGTTTTCTGCGCAATCTATTTTCGATGCCAGTGTTGGCTACGATCTGACCAAGAATCTGAAATTGTCCATCGGCGGCAGTAACGTTTTTAACAAATACCCTGATATTTTACGCCCTGAAAATCAAGGTTTTTACCTCTACGACAACAATCAGCAAGGTTCCAACGGATCTTACTACTACGGCCGTGTTTCTTTCAACTTTTAATGATCATCCAGACATGAAAACATATATCAGCAAAGTTACCCCGATGTTATCGCTGGTCATCACGATGACTCTATTTGCGTTACTTAGTTCATGTGAACAACAGGACTACCCGCCCAATTTAAGTACAGCACCGGGTGGCGGCACGGTGTCGACGTATAAAGCCTATACGTTAGCTGCCGCGAATACGGAGAATATTTATGGGCGCGTCGTCTTTTACAAGTACAACAAAACGATCACCTTAGTACAGATGGGTCTTTATAACGGAGTAAAAGGTAGCTCTTATACAGCCGCCATTTTTCCCGGAAAGGTGACGGCAGCGCCCGGCACTGCCCTTAAGGTGCTCGACACAGTCGCCGGTGCTACGGGGGCGTTCGCGACCAGTAAGTATTTTAGCATTAATGAGGAGGGATTTTTCGATAAACTTGGCGCCTACAATGCTAGCGTAACGGTTAAATTAGGTACGGTGGTCGTTGCCGCAGGTAATATAGGCGCTAACGCAGCACCCGTAGCGGAGTCCGAATAAAATAAGGTCAGGCTAAACAAAGTCCGGGAAGATGTTTAAACAGCTTCCCGGATACTGCAATTAGTTTTTTTGTCGGGCGTGCGTTTTCCGGCGTGATTGTTACAAATCAATGGTTATTTGCCAAACTCGAACCGAGGGCTAATGCCACAGCAGGCTACCTTGCTGAGGCATTAGTTAAGTAATGTAGATCTCTCCTTTTGGAAATCCGGGCGATGAAACAAAAAAATCCCCGCACTGCAAAGCAGGCAGGGATTGGGTCAAGGGATGGGATAGTGTTAATAACCTGTCGGTGGGGAACCTGCTGAAAGAGGCCAGCCCGGATTCTGGTAAATCGGCGAGGTAGTGGCATCCGCTGCTGTACCAGTCACGATGAAGTGTTGGGCGGCAATCGGGCTGAGGTAATGCGCCATGGCCCAACGGGTACCTTTGTACGAGTCGGCATTGCTTCTGATCTCGTGCGGACGAAGGTAGTTGCTCAAAGCCGGGTCCGAAACAACGGCACTGTTGTTGGTAGCCCCGTAAGTAAGCTGCGCAGCCTTGAACCATTCTTTCATGGGTCCCCAGAGTTTGAAACCTTCCACATGGTAAGGTGTGTTAATCATCTGATCCATGGCACGCCATCTTTTCAGGTCCATGAAACGCAATCCTTCCGCCATCAGCTCGTTGCGGCGCTCGCGACGAATGTTGTACAGCGTTGCCGAAACGAGCCGGTTGCCCGAGTAAGCGCCCCAGTCATTGGTTTCTTTGGTCATCTGGGTTGCGGCGATCGTTTTGTCGATATCCGTACTCACTTTGGCACGTGCCCTGATTTGCTGCCAGTAGGTAGTTGCATCGCCGTCCAGAGCGCCTGTTTTCTCATAACATGCTTCCATGTAGTTCAGGTAGGCTTCTACCGCCCGGAAAGTGATCGATCCGGTGTACCCTGCCCCGTTTCCGCAATGCGCGGCATCGTATGTGAGTCCCTTGCGGATCGTGTAGCCGGTGGAATATTTTTTCTCGTAGCTCGATTCCCAGATTTGCGGCGTCGGCTCGATTTCCGTGGCATGCGTACCCTGGGCGAGGTTCAGCAGCACATTCTTCTGTCCCGGCTCTTTCAGAAACAGGTTCAGGCGGCCATCGCGTCCTTCGCGAACGGTGCTGATGAAGTCGTCCCCCTTGTAGCCACTGCCGGCTGCGTAGATAGGAAGGCCGTTGGCCATCAAAAAGCTCTCCACCATGCTCCGGGTCAGTCCATTGGCATAGTTACCTGCTTGCGCATTCACAGGCACATTGTGCGTAACGAGCGTGCGGTTATACTGGCGCCAAAGCAGTACTTCGCTGTATTGCGACATATTTTCGGCGCTGAACATGTTAAAATAGGGGTTCTCGTTGTTAGCCGAGAGAATAATGCCGGTGTTATTTACCAATGGCACTTTAGAAGCCACCTCTTTGGCTGCGGCCATAGCCTGGGTCAGGAAGTAGTCTATCTCGCCGTCTATGCTTCCGGATGGGAACTGGTAGCTGGCATTGTATTCCTTCGCAGCTCCGGGCCAGTCGGTTCCTTTGGGTACAAATGCGGTTCCTTTGAAATATTTGAGCCAGGTACCTTCAAAAAGCGCTACGCGCGATTTGAGCAGGTAAGCCACATTGCGCGAAAGCCGGTTGGTTCCTCCGACGGGCGCAGAAGGTTGCATCATGAGCGCGGCCGAATCAAGGTCGGAGATGATGAATCGGGCCACCTCGTTACGTGGGTTGCGGACGCTGGCGGCTGTGAGGGTTTCCTGGTTGTCGGGCAGCGTGGTGCGGAGGATCGGAAAGTCGCCCAGTGCCTGCAATTTTTTGAAATATTCAAAAGCACGCAGGAAATACACCTCCCCGATATAGTGACGGATGTTGGCTTCATTACCCGTGATTTCCGCATTTTTCAAACGTGGTACCGCCGTTTGGAGGAAGTAATTGACCTGGAAAATATTGGCGAAGTTCCAGTCGCCGGCGGTGGAAGGCACACGCCACAATCCCGGCATATACTTGTTGTCCAGCGCCGGAATAGCCATATCGTCGGTGTTACCGTCGTAGCCGAACGTGCCGAACGACCAGTTGGCGTGGGATGGGAGAATGTCCGGGTAACGTCCTACGGCATAAGCCGCAAGCTGGGACTCTTCGCGCAGGTAATCGTCAGGGGTAATGTTGGACAGCGGTGACTGGTCCAGGTAATCGTCGCAGGACGCAGCCATCAGTCCACAGACGATCGCCAATGCCGTGCTTAGTTTTTTATACATTGTTCTGTTCATTGTGACTGATTTAGAAGGTTAAACTAAGACCCGCGGCGTATACTTTCGACAATGGATAAACACTTCCGCCTGAGCCTCCGTCGATGGTTTCCGGGTCAAACATTTTGGCTGTTTTCGTTCCTGTGAGTACGTTTTCGCCCGAGATGTAGAAACGGAGCTTCTGGATCGCCAGCTTTTTGGTGAGCGACGATGGTAGGGTATAACCGAGCTGAATGTTTTTCAGACGGATGTATGAAGCGTCCTGCAAATAGCCGGTTTGGGTCTGCTGGTTTTTGCCGCTGCCGAAAATGGGGCGTGGATAATAAGAGTCCACATTGGCACCCAGCGGGTGGTTAGGATCGGCACGGTAGTAGTCTTCGTGCTCCACCAGGCCCGTCGAGAACCAGATGTTGCTGGTTGCGCCCCAGAAGAAGTAGCTTCCCTGCCAGAAATCGCGTTTCATCACACCTTGTACGAAGCCCCGGAAATCGAAGCCTTTCCAGTCAAGGTTGATGTCCACGCCGAATGTGTAGCGGGGCGTACTGTTACCGATCAGACGCTTGTCGCCGGGGTTAGCCAGGGTGTTGGCACCTTCATTGATCACGCCGTCGCCATTCAGGTCGGCATACATGATATCTCCCGCCGCCCATTGCGAGCCGAATGCACTTTGACCACCGTTAGGCAGGCTGGCCAGGTGTCGGTCCATTTCTTCCTGGGACCGCGCAATGCCGACGGTCTGGTATCCCCAGATATCGTTCATTTTTTGTCCTTCGCGGTACCTGGCCAGGTCGTTGGTAGGGTTGGGGTATCTCGTAATGGTGGTTTGGTAATCCGAAAGCAGGAAACGCACATTGTAGCCCAGGTCATTTTTCAGGCGGTCATTCCAGGCGATCTCAAATTCCCAGCCGTTGGTTTTCAAGTCGGTATTGTTGGTATTGGGAACAGCGGTTCCGAGAATGTCCGGCAATGTAGGTGCAGGGCCGACCATATTGACTGTTTTTCGCGAAAACCAGTCGAATGATCCGGTCAGGCGGTTGCCCAGCAGGCCAAAATCAAGCCCCAGGTCGTAGCTTTTGATCGTTTCCCAGGTCAGTGTCGAGCTGATCAGGCCGGGAGCGCCTGCCGTATTCGGGCGTGCACCGCCGATCAGCCAGGCGCCATTGGCGGTACCGATGGGCTGCGTCACGTAGGTAGGATAGAAGTCTGTCGATCCATCCGCGGCTTTCTGGTTGCCCAGCTGGCCATATGATCCCCTGAATTTCAGGTTGTTGACAATCGAAATGTTGTCGGCAAAGAAGCTTTCGCGCCCCACATTCCATCCCACGGATACGGACGGGAAAAGCGTCCAGCGTTGCGCAGCACGGTATCGCGACGAGCCGTCGTAGCGCAGGTTTCCTTCGATGAGGTATTTGCCGTCGTAATCATAGTTAAGGCGTCCGAAAAAGCCGGCTGTTGCCCAGCGGTGGTAAGCGCCGCTTACGGCAGGGGCTACCACGAGTCCATTCGCATCGGTTCCGTTGGTCGTGTTGATCGTCGGTAATTCAGGCACCATAATGCCGTTGCGGGTGGCGCTCAGGTTGCGGAACTTGGTGAGCTCGGTCTGGAAGCCGCCCATTACCTTGAAGAAATGCTTTTGGCCCAATGTCAGATTGTACTCCGAATACAGGTTGGCATTGAAATAGTTTTCCTTGTTGGCATACTCATACACCTCCGAATTGCGGCTGTACAACATCGGGTTACCGGCCACATCGTAGTTGTAAGTACGCTGCACATCCCAGTGACGGAAGTCGTTGCGGGTGCGGTAATTGATCTCCCCGAAAGTTTTCCATCCTTTCACCGGTTCGAGCACCAGTTGGAGTTGCTGATAAAGAAAATCGGTCTGGTTGCGGTCTTTACCGCC
Organism: Dyadobacter sp. 22481; assembly: GCF_052044875.1. Classification (NCBI taxonomy): domain Bacteria; kingdom Pseudomonadati; phylum Bacteroidota; class Cytophagia; order Cytophagales; family Spirosomataceae; genus Dyadobacter; species Dyadobacter sp. 22481. The sequence continues at coordinate 1,637,626 of NZ_JBQENV010000001.1, read as the reverse complement.
TTTGTCCATTCCCAACGCCGGCGAAGGCGAGCTGAACAGGTTGCCATTCGGGTCGTAAAGCGGCAATGTCGGCCAACCCTGACGTCCCAGGTTGTCATAGAAACCGTTGGTTAGCTGGGAAGGACGGTTATAATCTTCGCGGATAAAACGCGTCGAGTAATTTACCGACAGCTCATCGGTTAGTTTGGTGTTGATTTTCGCGGTGGCGCCGTAACGGGTAAAATCATCCTGGTTGAAGCGCATGAGTCCTTGCTGTCCCATGTAGTTACCCGAGAGATAAACCTGCGTTTTGTCATTTCCGCCGCTCAGGCTGAAATTGTGCTCTTGCGAGAGCGTGCGTTTGCGGAACATGGCCTCGTACCAGTCCACATTGGCATTACCGGAAGCATAGCCATCCGCCCAAACCGACGGGTTGGTAGGGCTTGGAATGGTGGTAGTGCTAATGATGCCATTCTGATAGTCTTTGATGCGCTGCAAATGCTCGGCATTGAAGTGGGGCGCGCTGCCGCCGTTCTGGCCCGCGTCGTTGAAGTACAATGCGAAAGTGTAGGAATCCATCATTTTCGGCATCAGCACGGGCGTCGTCGATCGCAGGCTATTGTTGTAGTTGATCGACAGTTTGCCGGACTTTCCTCTTTTGGTCGTCACCAAAATCACCCCGAATGCAGCCCGAGAGCCGTACACGGCAGCAGCGGCGGCATCCTTCAATACCGAAATGCTTTCGATATCCTGGGGGTTAATCGCATTGAGCGAGCCTTCCATCCCGTCCACCATTATCAGCGGGCTCGACGATGAGTTTCCGATGGTTCCGGTGCCACGGATGTTGATGCTCGGGTTGCTTTCCAGCGAGCCGTTGTTTTGCGAGATGTTCAAGCCCGTTACAAGGCCTTGCAATGCCTGCGTCGCATTGCGGACGGGGCGGTTTTCGATCGCCTTCGCATCCAGGGTGGCTACGGCGCCGGTCAGGTTGACCTTTTTCTGGGTACCAAAACCTACCACTACTACTTCTTCCAGATTGCTGCTCTGGCTGTTCAGCGTGACGTCGAGGCTAAGCGTGCCCTTTGAAGCCGCCTGGCGCTCCGCTAGATTGATCTCGGCAGGTTCATAACCGATAAAAGTAAAAACCAGGATAGCGTCGGGGGCTACATTTAGCTTGTAGTCGCCGTTGGCGTCGGAAATGGTCCCGGTGGAGGTAGCCTTCGCCAAAATGCTGACACCGGGCAGTGGGCCCTGGGCGTCGCGGACTTTGCCGGAAACCGAGACGGTCTGCGCGTAAGCGACAGCGGCGGTTAAGAGGAAAATGAAAAGGGCGCAGGACAAAAACCTGCGCAGATCAGGTAGCTTTTTTTTCATCATGGAGATGGGTTTAATGTGAGGCGTTTTGAGGCTGGGTGTGAGGATAGGGCTTGTTTCTTGTCATATTTACACTTTTTAAATTGGTGGCAAGGTTCCATCTTTTTCGATTGCTGTTAACTTTGTGTTACGGAGCAATTCTTGCTTTTAGACAATTTGTGTCCCTACGCCAGGAAGTCACAACTAATCATAAGAATAGTTCAAATTTAGGTTCTGTGTGGCGTAGCGAGAGGGTATTTTTCGTCAATTACAGGGTGTTTTTCAAAATGCGTGTAAATATTCTGTTAGCAAAGTACAATTAGTAGTGTCTTAGGCCTAACACGGTTTTCAGACGGATACCCTGGTATATTTCTTGGAATGGAAAGAAGTAATATGATAGCTAAGGTGGCGCGGCGGGGCGCCTGGCTGATGGTTTTTATGGCCGCATGGGCGGCTGTAAATGCGCAGCGTGCAACGGAAAATTTCAAGTTCGATCACCTGACGGTCAACGACGGACTGGCGCACAGCGACGCCATGGCGGTTACCCAAGACAGGCAGGGATTTGTGTGGGTAGGGACCAACAATGGAATCAACCGGTACGATGGCTACCAGCTGAGCACGTATAACCTTCCGGCCGTGAATGCGGCGGGCACGTCCGCCAACCGGGTACAGGTCATGCATGTGGATGGGGCGGGCAGGATTTGGGCGGGTACCGAAGGTTCGGGCATTTACTTTTATCAGGCGGATAAAGATGAGTTTGTCAGCATTCAGGAAGCGTTTTCGGACCAGGTGGGAGCCAGCTACCGTCGGTTGGTTTGCCAAACCAGCATTCGCTCCATAGCCAGCGACCGGATCGGCAACCTTTGGGTGGCCACGGCCGATTTTGGTGTGGTAAAGATTTGCTTCGACGATTCCCGCCGCATTGCGGCTGTCTCGCAAATTCCGCTCACGTCCGCGCGCGCATACGATGCATTGAACGTGCTGCCCGACACGTCCGGGCATATCTGGATCGGCACAATGGGCAGGGGCCTTTGGGTGCTGGCGCCCGGCGCAAGGAGTGCGGTAGCGGTAGCCACGCTTTCCGAACCGGACATCCGCGCCACTTACCAGGATGAGTCCGGGCGCGTCTGGATCGCCTCCGACCAGTATCTATACCAATGCAAGAGAACGGGCCATGCGATTACCTTCGAGCGTATGCCTTACAATTTTCATGGCATTCAATGCATTTCCAGCGATTCTTACCGCCGCCTGTGGATCGGGACCAACTTCGGTTTGGTGATGCTCCGGCATGTTCCCGACGATCTGCAGTCCCTTTCGGCCACCGATTTTAAGGTTTTTTTGCCGGATGAAAATGCTGTGGGCAGTATCAACTCGTCGCGCGTGCACCAGGTCGCGCAGGACTCGTTCGGCAATCTCTGGCTGGCGGCATCGTCGGGCGGGCTCAACCGGCTTCATCTGAACCCGAAGCCTTTCGGGCACCTGTACCGGCAGAAGGGTGTTACCTCGCTCGCCAATAACTATGTCAATGCCATTGCGAAAGACGAATATTCGGGGCTTATCTGGCTCGGTACGCGTAATGGACTTTCCATTTATGATCCGGCGACTGCCAAATACCAAAATCTGATGCACCGCTCGGCGGGCGGGAGCACCAGCGGCGTGGATGTATCGGCCATATTGATTACCGACCGTTATGCCTGGGTCAGCACTCGGTATGCAGGTCTGCACCTGGTCGATCGCCAGAATGGTTTTAAAATTATCCGTACACTCAAAACGGACCCTTACCCATCCTCTTATGTGAGCATCGAACGGCTGGCGGAAGACGCGAAGCATCGCGTGTGGGCGTCGGGCGTCGGTGCAGGATTATTCCTATACAATTCCGATGGCGTGCTCATTGCCAATTTCAATAAAAATAATAGCCTCATACCCACTGATGAATGCAGCTACGTGATCTGCGAGCCTGGTTCGGACGTGATCTGGGTTAGCACAAGGAATGCGGGCGTGTTGCAGCTCCGGCTCGACGGGAACAAACTCGTGATCCTGGCGCATTTCAAGCACGAGCCGGGAAATGGCAACAGCCTCAAAGTCAACTATGCCTGGCCATTGCTCAGAGATCAGGATGGTTCGGTATGGGTCGGGACCATCGGTGGAGGCCTGCATTGTATTCGGCGAAAGGGCGGCAAAACAGTGGTCGAGCGTTACGACGGACAAGTAGCGGCTAACGACATCGAGAGTATTTTGAAGGACAGTGAGGGGAATTTATGGCTTGGGTCGGACGGTCTTTACAAATTCAATCCCGCCAGTCGTGGCGTGTGGCATTACCGGGTAGGGGACGGGCTGCAAAGCAATTCGTTCAAAATCGGCTCCGCGTTTAATGCAAAGGACCGCACGATGTATTTCGGCGGGACCAACGGCGTCACTTTCTTCGACCCTGAGGATATCGCATCTAATCCGACTCCTCCGGTTGTGAGGATTACAGGCCTGAGCGTTCTGAACAAAGGTACCGGGTGCGGAGAGCAAATGGGTACTTCCATGGTGCGGCGGCCATTCAACAGTCCGGAAGGTGCGGAGATCAGGGCGTCTGAGAATGAATTTTCCATTGGATTCGTAGGGCTGAGCTACCTCACACCGGAAAAGCAACGGTATGCATTCATGCTCGAAAATTTTCATAGCGATTGGGTGTACCTGCCCACCAACCAGCGGATTGTAAGCTTTGCCAATTTGCCGGCGGGGGAATATGTATTTAAGGTAAGGGCCAGCAATGGCGACGGCGTCTGGTCGGCAGAGCCGGCTACATTGAGGATCCGGATTCTTCCGCCCTGGTACCTATCGTGGTGGGCATATGGTATTTACCTGGTGATGGCCGTTGGGGCGCTGTTGCTTTACAAGTGGGTTGCCACCAGCCGGATCAAGTTGAAGAACAAACTGGAAATACAGCAATTGCAGGTTGAGAAGGAAAAGGAAATCGCAGCAATGCGGACGCAGTTCTTTACCAGCGTTTCCCACGAGTTCCGAACGCCATTGACCCTCATCCTGGGACCGATGGAGGAGTTTATCGCATCCATGAGCGGCTCTGAGTCCATGAAAGAAAAAGTGACGCTCATGCACCGCCAAACCCGCAAACTATTGGATTTGGTCAATCAGCTGCTCAGTTTCAAGAAGGCGGAATCCGGTTATGTGAGCCTGGCGGCCAGCGAGCAGGAAGCGACCGGGTTTATTACGGAGATTTACCAGATTTTCGCCGCCAAGGCCCGTGAATGCAGTATAGATTATGTTTTTGAGGTACCCGACCACCCGGTGTCCCTGTTTTTTGACCCCCATAAACTGGAAATCATTCTGACTAACCTGCTATCCAACGCATTCAAATATACGCCGCCCAACGGCAGGGTGAAGTTGCAGGTTTCCTTATATGGACAGCCGGAAAGGGATGCGGTGTGGAGCGGGAGGGAGATCGTAGATAATTATCTGGAAATGACCGTTTCGGACTCTGGTTCGGGAATTGCAGGCGGCGAGTTGGATAAGATTTTTGATCCCTACTACCAGGCCGCCCATACGGGGCCGGATATGGTCGGAACGGGAATCGGCCTGGCGCTCGTCAAAGAACTCGTGCAGGCACACCATGGCGAAGTTACCGTCCTCAGTGAGGTGGGCAAAGGTTCAGCATTCACCGTGAAACTGCCCTTTGGAAGTGCACACCTTACCGACGCCGAAATCGCCCATGAGCGGCCTGCCGAGCCGCTAAATGCCCGTCAGGAACCGGACATAGCGGGAGGGCCTGCGTCAATGGCAGGGCAGGGCGGGAAGCTGCTGATCGTAGAAGACAATGAGGACCTCGCGGAATATCTGAAAGGGGTTTTTCAGGGACATTACCAGGTCACGCTAGTCGGCGACGGAGCCTCGGCCTGGGAACTGATGGAGGATTTGCAGCCCGACCTCGTACTCAGCGATATCATGATGCCCGGACTGAATGGTTTGCTGCTTTGCGAAAAAATCAAACACAATCCCAAAACCGCCCACATTCCTGTTGTGCTCCTGACTGCCCGGGCCGCCGCCGTGCAGGAACTGGAAGGGCTGAGTACCGGTGCCGACGACTATGTTGCCAAGCCGTTCAATGTGCAGTTGCTATCGGCCAAAATCCGCACGTTGCTCCGGAACCGGGACATTTCGAGGGACTTCTACCAGCGTCAGATCCTGCTTCAACCCGCTAGCATCGCGATACCCGACGAGGAGCGGCTTTTCCTGGAAAAGGCCATGAAGATCGTCGAGACGAATCTCACTAACCCGGAATTTAATGTACAGGCGCTGGTGAGCCAAATGGCCATGAGTCAGTCGGTATTTTACCGGCGGATTAAAAGCCTGACGGGCCAGTCGGTGATCGAGTTCATCAAAGACATTCGCCTGAAACGCGCGGCGCAGCTGTTGAAAAGCCCGCATATGCGCATTTCGGAGGTGGCATTCCTGGTCGGTATCGAAGACCCGAAGAACTTTCGTGTGTCATTTCAGAAACTGTACGGAAGCAGTCCGTCTCGTTACGCGAAGCTGCATGGGGAAAGTTCGCAGGAAGCGAAGGGAGGCTACCCCGACCATGCTGCGGCAGATAAGGACGAATGGGATTGATCAAAAGCCATCTCCAAGTTGCCGATTCTTACCGCCGATTATCTGCCGCCCAAACCGAAGGATTCGCTTCTGTTCAGCAATCTACTTACGTACCCGTTTGATGCGTCTTTCATCTGGATACAGACTTCGGCGATTTCTTTCAAAGGAGTTGTGTCCCCAAAAAGCTGGCCCGGAAACTGGACGGCGATTCGCCTGTCTTGGTCATAAATAGCCTGCTGAAATAGGCCGGGTCGTCGTAACCAAGATTGTAGGCGATTTCCTTTGCTGTGAGGGAAGTATGCGCCAGCAGGCGTTTCGCTTCCAGGATAATGCGGTTTTTAATCACCTCATTAGGCTGCGGCAGCCGCAGGCGGTTGAATTTATGTGTGATGGTTTTGGGCGCCATGCATAGGAAATCCGCGTAATCGGCGACGGTGTGTTTGGATTTATAATGCTCTTCCACGAGCCGGGTGAATTTGCGAAAAAATTCCAGATCACTTTGCTGATCAGTCACATCGTGGGTCAAATGTTGCTTTTTCCATGAGCGCGTGGCGCGAATAAGCAATTGTTTGAGATACGTCCTGACCATTTCTTCCAGCGAACTGTCGTTGAGATTGAATTCCTGGATCACTTCCTTGAATAAACCTCCGAGGAAAGCGTTTTCGGCCTCCGCCAGCTCCACTTTGGGCATATTCCTGATGTTATTAAACAGCAGTCCATCACACGCAACCTCCTGATCATGAATCTGAATGCAGTAAAAATCACGGTTGTAGAAGATGAAATAACCGCTTTCCTCGCCAGCTGCTTCTAATTGAAGAAATTGATTGGGACTGATAAAAAACAGTGTGGGTTGCTGCGTCTCGTAACAGGCAAAATCCACCCTCAACTTATAGCCGGCGGGCAGATACAGGATTTTGATGTATTCCTTGTAGGCAGGCCCATTGATCGCATCCGTTTGCTCCTGACTCACATGCAGCAATCCCAACGTCTTTAAATTGTTGTTGAAAACGGTTGTACTCATGGCTGTATACGCTTTTTAGATTGCAGGATTCTTATTGTTTAAAATAGATAAAAACCTGTGAAGCGATGATTTGCTTCACAGGTGAAATCGTTTAATTAGTTTCTGGCAAATTTTTCTAGTTCGGAGTTGAATTTATCCATTTCTTCCAAAAACAACCCGTGTCCGGCTTTCTCAAATTTCACGATATAAGAACCTTTGATGGCTTTGTTGAGTTGTTCGGCCTGAGCGAAGTCACACAATTTGTCATTCACACCATGGAATATCGCAACCGGCATTTTGATTTTCCCAAGCACAGGACGAAGATCCAGGTTACCTAATGCTGTAATAGCCTGAGTAGTAGCGTAAGGTGATGCATTCAGGTTGATGCTTTCCAACCATTTGATTGATTCCGGTGAAAGTCCGCCTTCCTGGCCTTCAAATGCTTTTCCAAAGCCTGCTATGAGTTGCTCCCGATTGGTTTTGGTTTGTTTGATAAGATCCGCTGCGCCTTGATCCGTGATGCCGTAAGGATGGCCTTCACGTTGTTTCCATGATGGTCCTGTTGCACCGAATACGACCAACTTCTTGATATGCGCACCATTATATTTCGTTACAAAGTGAAGGGTTACTGCGCTTCCCATTGAGAATCCGCCTAACGTTGCGTTTTCGATTTTCAGTTTTTCAAGAACCACTTTGATGTCATCGGAGAAAGTGTCGAAGTCATATTTTCCGTAAGGTCTGTCTGATTTCCCAAAACCTCGAAGGGAAATACCGATGACCCTGAACCCTTTCTCCACCAGATATTGGTATTGATATTCGTACATCTCATTGTTCAGCGGCCATCCGTGGATGAGCACGACGGGCTGGCCTTCGCCGAGGTCGATCACGTGCAGCTTTACATTTTTCTCAACTTCAATGTATTCTTCTCGTCCCAGTGATGCGGGCTTGCGTGTTTGTGCGAAAAGGAATTGGCTTTGGATAAAAGTGAATAGGAATGCGATGGTCAAGGCAATGGTTTTCATCTGAGTAGTAAGTTTGAATTTCTAAGTTAATCTGCTAACCGTTAGCAGATTGTCGCTGTGTTTTGACATTACAAAGGTGGCAGGTAAAACGGCCCGGAAGAATGGATAAAAGGCAATGCGCCTTGTACATTTTTCCCGACAGGTGAAATTATGGCTTGTAGAAAGTCGAAAGTTGATCCAATCGCTGGCTGACCAGCGCATTTTTCATGGGTTCAAACCGCGCCAGCTCCACATTATTTTTGGTAAACACGATATAAAATGGCTGATTTAACTTATTGGTGAGGTGGTAAATGGTGGCGAGCTCGGCGATATCCTCGGACCACGCCGCCATTGCATATAAAGAAGGAAACGGCGTTTTCGAGAGCTGGCTATAAACATCAGGCGCCAGGCTGATCGGTACTGGTTTTCCGCTTCGGAAACGGGTTTGTTCCAGCAGAGAATCAATGTATGGATCGGCAGGCTTATTCATCAGTCGCCAAATGTCTTTTGTAAAAGGCGTGGGTTCCACGATTGCATTTGCATCCTCGGGATGCGGGGTAATTCCGGTCACTAGGTCGACGATGTGCGTGGCCTCGTGCAACAGCACATAAATGATCCCGTCCATCTTGCCTCCTTCTACGCGCACGCTATAATTGGAGTCTGCCTCCTGCTTGAAACAGGTATTTTCTTTCCATGTTGCCCACTGAGATATGTCCTCGTCCAATAAGCTGGCCCGAAAGGTAATGTTGAACATTTTCGTTGCACCAGATTTGTCAACCGGTGAGGTTAATGCCGTGTTCGGCATGTTATCCATGAAGCTGATGCTTTGCAGGTGTTGTTTCAAAATGCGCTGATGCAGTGGCGGCAATAGTGTAAAAGCATGATTTACTTTCTCTTTTTCAGTTGGTGTCAATGTATGGTTAACCGGCTTCATGCCAGCCTCGCGGAAACTTTTGAAAACACTTTCAGGTGCAATTTGTATCCGTTGAGAAGGATCTTTTCGAAGGGAGTAATCTAACTTTTGTGCAAAAGTAAAAGTTGAGTAAAACAGTATGAAAAAAGCTGCCATTGACAATTTGAACCCCAATTTTCTGATCATAAATGCTTTCAATATTTGAGCTGTAAAAGATTCGCAGGAAGGCATTTCGGATCGCCTCAACGCATTCCTGCGAATTGGAATACTAAACTATTAATCCGTAATCTTCAACGAACCAATAGAAGAACCATCCAGTTCAAGGTGATAATTCATCACGGCCGGACTGCCTGGAAATGTGCCGCTTACTTCTACGGTAAGTTTTCCTTTTGAGCCGGTTTGCGTAAAATCAACGGGCGTCAACTGCATGTTATACTTTTCAGTCGCCGCTTGTATCCACTCTTTAATTTCCTCTCTACCCAAATAGGACGATCCTTCATCGGAAACGGTTGCGTGCTCTGTAAAGTAACTGGCAAATGCTGTGCTGTCCGATTCGTTTTGCGCTTTAATAAAGCCTTCTATATTTTCAGGAAGTTTCATAATCATGAATGTTTATGTTAATTAAAAATTGGTTTTTGTATTGAAATGAAATTGTAAATGCTTGCTTAAATCGTAGGAATTGTGCCACCGTCGATCACATATTCACTACCGGTCAGGTACGCCGCCCGGGGTGAAACAAGGAAGCCCACGAGCTCAGCCACTTCTTCGGGCCAAGCCGCTCTGCCGAATGGAATGCCGCCTAATGCATCCATTACACTGTTTGCGGCTTCTTCCGCAGTGCCACCTGAACTTTTGGCGATACGTTCCATCATCCTGGTCGATGCATCGGTCATAATCCAGCCCGGCGACACGGTGAGCACGCGGACGCCTTTCGGTGCAACTTCATTCGATAAGCTTTTACTATAATTGGCCAAAGCTGCTTTCGCTGCCGCGTAGGGCAATGTGGAGTCATATAGGGGTAATTTCGCCTGGATGGATGCGATGTGAATAATTACGCCTTCGTGGCGCTCGATCATGCCGGGCAAAAAGCCGCGGTCCAGTCGCACGGGCGCTAGCAGATTGGTTTGAAAAGATCCTTCCCAATCACTGTCGGAAAGCACCGCAAAACCACCGCCCGGCGTTTCGGAGCCACCCATATTATTGATCAGGATGTCCAGGTGGCCGAATTTTTCAAGTATTTCGTTGACCACCTTCTGGGTCCCGTCCGGCTTGCTTAAATCTGCGGCTATAAAATGAGTGCCGTTGTTTTCGTCCTCCGGCTTGTTTCTAGCGGTAATGATCACCGTTGCGCCCGCTTTCAAAAGACGGTCGGCGATGGCCTTCCCGGCTCCTTTGCTTCCGCCTGTTACCAGGGCGATTTTATCTTTCAGTTCGTTTTCAAAATTAAAGTCCATGACCTTGTTGATTTGTTTAGGACAAATTTCAGCACAATGCATATTGCTGACAAGTACGGACTTACGATTCAGATAGGGATAAATTTATCCCTATTGAACCGGCAAATGCATATGTTTATATTTGCAGTATGTACGAAAGAAAGACAATGCCCGACCTGAATTGCGGGCTCGACCTGATTGGTGAAGTGCTTTATGGCAAATGGAAAATGCGGCTTTTGTGGTTTATCAACGAAGGTTTTCAACGCCCCAGCGAGCTGCAACGGAAAATTCCGGGAGCGTCCCGCCGGGTGTTGAACGTGCAATTAAAAGAGCTTGAAAACCACGAGCTGGTTGGAAAGGTGATCTATCCCGTTGTCCCACCCAAAGTCGAGTATTATCTCACCGATTTCGGAAAGTCACTCATTCCCGTCATCGGTGCCATCGGGCAGTGGGGCGACCAGCATGACCTGCGCTTGCGGACACTTATCGAAAAGAACATTCAGTCTTAGCAACCACATTTTCCTGACAAGCTTTTTCCAGAATTTGCTCCATTTCCGCAAGCAGGCCAGGAATTGGCGTATCGCTCGTATTAGTCAGGCAAAGTGAACCATTGGTTGTCAATGCGCCGATCGTCTGTTCCATTCCCTTCCCTGACCGGACCATCGGACCATACAGGGCTTCCAGCTTCAACGGTCCGAAATTAGTTTTATACCTGACCCTGACCAGGTTAGTGACCATAATGTGATGGTTAAATGCCTGTTTCAATGCATCCAGCATTTGCTGCATATCATTATGGCCGAAGACAATGTCCCGGAAAAAAGACAAATAGCCTGTCGTATATTCAACGGAATTGGTCCCGCCGAGCCCGGCCTTGGCAAGTCTGGCCAAATCCCAAAAGGATAAGTGCCGCTGCTGTTCGAAAAATACGGACTGCGTGGTAATGTTCAGGCCGAAGTTATCGTCCAGATTGAGGGCACCTCTGGTACAAATGGGGGAAACCAATTCCATTCTGGTCTCGTCCCATTCCGGCCGCATTTTCCTGGAAGCCATTAATACGGCTGCACAAATTGCGCCATGAACGCTTGTATTTTCGCGTCTGGCACGTTCAAGAAGATGATGGGTTGAATTTTCAGAAAAGCGGTGGGACGAAACCAATGGGTTAACCACATCCGTTTTGGTTTTCAGTTCGAGCACTGTTTCGACCGTCTGTGCAGGCAGGTCTTCCGGCAAGTTGAGAGTTTCGTCATTCGACACCTGCGGCTCCATTAATCCAAGCTCGTTTCCGGTAACGGCGAGCAAAATGTCGCGGGTTAAATAGCTTAATGATGTGCCATCGGCCACGGTGTGGTTTGCAGCCAGGATCAGGATAGTGCTATCTGTTTTTTGAACCAAAACAACCCTTAATAGCGGGCCTTCCCCCGTATTAAACCTTACGGAAAGCTCCTTTTCAACCTCCTGCTCCCAGCGGTAATTCTGCTCCACATGGACCACGCGGAGCGGAATAGGTAGGTTTTCTACATGCTGCAATGTGGGCCGGGATAATTCATCCAGCACAACCCTTGCAGAAAGGTTCGGGTGGCGTTGTTGCGCGGTGTCAATGGCCTTCCTCCATTTTTCAACGGGCTGTGTTCCGGAGATGTCTGCGGCCAGGGCGAAGTCTTTGGAATCAATTTGGTCCAGCAGCCAAAACGTTTTTTCGAACGCACCTAACGTGCGGTTCTGTTGTCTTTTCATTTTGCATTGAGTTAAGATGGCAGGAGCGGCATAGAACCGCGTCCCTTAAACTGAATGCAAAATTGGCAGGCTGGAATATGGGAGAGAATGGACAAAAGTTGATAGGGCAGGTACATTTCGCCAATTCTTACTTCTCCAATATTAGCGTCGGGAATACTTCCCGGCCGGGCGCTAAGTCCAATGGTTAATCCAGTACTTTTGTTCGGTTTAAAATGATGTTCTTGATAAATGAGCGATTTTTGTCTCCCCATTCGTTCATCTGTCTCAAAAGAGGCATCAATGTTTCTCCGCGCTCGGTAAGGTGGTATTCGACCTTAGGCGGTAGCTGATGATAGATTTTCTTTTCAATCACTTCGAATTCTTCCAATTCCTTCAACTGCAGATTTAAAACCCGTTTGGTTGACTGTGGGATCGCACGGTGTAATTGGCTTGGGCGGTTGATGCCTTCCGATATAGCAAACAATAAATTTGGTTTCCACTTTCCACCCAGGATTTCTCTTGTCATCGCCAGGCCACATTCGAGCGGCAGGGGTATCTTTTTTTCGTACATCTTCTTTTTTGTCTATATACAAAAGTAAGCATAGATGCAGAAGTGGTATATAGGGGATAAAATTATCCCCGGAGGAACATTTTCCCTCTTATTGCCTGCCTTCCTTACTGATGTCAACTTTGCAAGCAAAAAGAACAATGCAAAATCATTCAAAAATAAGGGTTGGAATTGTTGGCCTGCAAGCGGGCAGGAGTTGGGCTGCCGTTGCCCATCTGCCCGCTCTGGATCAATTGACTGACCAATATGAAATAGTAGGTGTCGTGAATTCTAGTCCGGAGAGTTCGCGCGCTGCCGCCGAAGCCTGCCGGGTTCCATTGGCTTTTGGCAGCATTGAAGAAATGGCTTCATCGGATGAAGTGGATTTGATTGTGGTGACAGTCCGGGTTCCACTACACTACGATGCTGTCAAGACCATACTTTCACATGGAAAGCATGTTTATTGCGAGTGGCCACTTGGGCGCACCCTGGCAGAAGCAGAAGAATTAGCGGTAATGGCACGTGGAAGGCCACTGGTTGCTGTTGCAGGGACGCAAGCCCGCGTTTCTGTGGCCTTGCGTAGAGTAGCCGATCTGATTAACAATGATCTTATCGGTTCTATCCTGTCGAGCAGCATACGGGGGTGGGCAGCTCCCTGGGGGGATACGATCAGCGATACAAAAAATGAGGAATATTTACGAAAAGAGCAGAGTGGGGCTGATCTGTTGACAATTCCGTTCGCTCATACACTTGCGGCAGCCTGCGATGTCTTAGGAGATATCAAGCATTTGTCCGCAGTAGTTCACACACGATATCCAAAAGTGAAAGCGCTTGACACCGGCAAGGTTATAGATGCTGACGCTCCCGATTTCATCTCGGTAATTGCAAACCTCAGTAACAATGCCCCGCTTTCAATTCATTTCCAGGGTGGTCATCCGGAATATGGCGATCCGTTTATTTGGGAAATAGAAGGGTCAAGGGGTAAAATTGTCCTTACGGCCCAAACCGGGCACACCCAAATGGCAGAGTTTGAAATTACCCATTATACTTCGTCAAGCCAGCAGCCAGCGCTGATCAACATAGCTGATACAGATAATCCCTTTGGACCTCATACTAACGTCAGAGAAATATACAACAGAATCGCTAACGACATTTTTCATGGAACCAGTTCAGCCCCTTCGTTTGACGATGCAGTCATCTTGCACAAATTGATTGATGACATTCGTCTTTCTTCCAACCGAAGGCAATGGGTAATTCCATCAACGCATAGCAGAAATCTGCCCGAGGTATAATACCAACGACATTATCTGTTAAGTCGACCCGCTGGAAATAGCCCGACATTTTGCGGATATATACGTTAGTTTCAAAAAAGGTGGACTGTATGCTCAGCCGCCTGAATTCGGTCGGAGAACAGGCATATCTTCACCTTCAAGCAAGATGCGGGACTCGCGGGTGAGCAGTTTCTATCCAAACCCGATCGTTCGAGTATATATTCCTGCGAGAGTATGCCAGTATTCCTTAGCCACCTTGAAGAGGAATTGCTGAACACTTATGAGATTAAAAATGAGCGACATTCTTCAAACATGCAGTAATACAACAAATTGAAACTATATTTATAAAGGAAGAAATCAGTCTGTAACCAGTATGCCTGCCAGTACGTCTAACAGCAGCCCCATTAACACGCCAGTAGTGTTGTCCTACTTTTCCCAAAGCGGAGATCCGAACGATCCTTATCTGGATTTTTTACAGGACGAGTACCGGGCCATCACCGATTCGTGGGAAAAGTATCAGCAAACAGCTTCACCAAAAAGCATTAATGTATTGTATCCGGCGCGTGGCGCAGCGGATGCGAGGCAAATCGACGACGATATCCGCGCGTTCAAGCACCGGATCATCCTTTTTCATTTCAGCGGGCACGCTGGTTCGCAGCACTTACTTTTCAAAGATGGCTCCGCTTATGCCAAAGGACTGGCCGGATTGCTCGGTGAAGCGCAAAACCTGAAAGTGGTTTTTTTGAACGGCTGCGCGACCCACGATCAGGTTAACCTCCTGTTTGAGAAAAACGTGAAGGCCGTGATCGCTACCCGGGGAAAGGTCAATGACGGCGTTGCCAAAGACTTTTCGGAAAACTTTTATGAAGCCGTCTCTTCAACCGATTACACGATCCGGGAGGCATTCGAACATGCGGTCAACACCATGATCAAGGACGGACGAATCGCGCCGGAAACTTCAACGGCATTGATCAGCTGGCGAGGCATTGTCAAAGAAAGCAGCGAGGATAAGGACCGGTGGGAGTTGTTTGCCAGGGAAGGCTTTTCGGAACTCGACAGCAAGGACTGGTGGAAAATAGGCGTCATCACACCCGGAAGGAAAGAATTGATATCGGGCGGCTCACTCTGGGACCGTGGACAAATTTGGCTTTCGGCTCTGCTCTTCGCGCTTGGGTTAGCCATTATCGCATACGGCATTTTCTTTCAAAATGATATCAAGGTCGCTGGCATCGGTGTTGCTTCCTGTTGTGTTGGAATCTTTGGTTTTAAAAATCAGCAGCGGTACGTAACAGCCGAATTAAACCCCGAGCTGGTCGATGATTCCATGCGCAAAAAACTCCGGCTCTTATAATCCCCTCCAAATCCTATGGGCACTCTTCAAGAATTTGAACACGCGCAAAGCCGCCTAAGTCAGGAAATTACCTCCCTCAAAAAGCAAAGCGTACTGGCGCTGGCATTGGCCGTCGTTTTCATTATCTCGACCATCGTCTTAATGATCCAGGTGAAGCACGCGAACCAACAACTTAAAGTTTCCGAAGAAAGGCTTAAAGTAATGAACGACAGCATCCAGGATCTTAACAAACAATTGAATACCTGGCGGGTTTCGTTGATCACCAAAAAGCCGGAGAAACCTAAGGGAGGTGCCAATCCATCCAGACCACATATTTCGGCAGGTCATGAGATTGCGGCACCGGTTGTGGTAGCAGAGCCGCCCAAACCCTTTCTTGGCCTGATCGTTTACATCCACGACCGCAAGGGCAGCCAGGTTTCGGATACATTGAAAGCAGCGCTGCTCGCAAAAGGAGCGATCGTGCCGTCCATTCAACATATTGGAAATTCGATGAAGTTTGGCAACGCAGTTAAATACTTTCATCCTAATGAAAATCAGACTGCGGAAACCCTGAAAAGTCAGCTTGACCAAATTCTTGGCAGAAAGGCAATTCAGGCCAGGGTTCCGGTCCGCTACCTGGCCAACGACAAAGTACCCATTGGCCAATTCGAAGTCTGGATCGATAAATGAAGTCGTGCAGGTTTAGCAACGAAGGACAGAATACATGAAAAACTAGATGCATCAATGTTGCACTTATTGGTTTTGGTTTATATTTGCAACTATGTTGCAAATATAAATCTTAGTTATGAACCAAAAGAAGATGCCGGTAACGGTGCTCAGCGGATTTTTGGGCGCGGGAAAAACCACTTTACTCAACCATGTCCTGCATAATAAGCAGGGACTGAAAGTAGCTGTGATCGTCAATGATATGAGCGAGGTAAATATCGATGCGCGATTGGTGAAGGATCAAAATACACTAAGCCGAACCGAGGAACGACTGGTGGAAATGTCCAACGGATGCATATG
The DNA here is from genome assembly GCF_052044875.1 of Dyadobacter sp. 22481. Taxonomy (NCBI): domain Bacteria; kingdom Pseudomonadati; phylum Bacteroidota; class Cytophagia; order Cytophagales; family Spirosomataceae; genus Dyadobacter; species Dyadobacter sp. 22481. The sequence goes on along the minus strand of NZ_JBQENV010000001.1, from coordinate 1,621,467 downwards.
CTGTACGCTGCGGGAAGACCTGATGATCGAAGTGGAAAAGCTTGCCCGTGAGAATCGCTTCGATTATCTGCTGATCGAAAGTACGGGCATTTCTGAGCCCGTCCCCATTGCCCAGACTTTCTCATTCGTGGATGAGCAGAGCGGTATCGATTTGTCGAGATGGGCCACGATCGACTGCATGGTGACAGTCGTGGACGCTTTTAATTTTGCAAAGGATTTCGGCTCGCTCGACACTGTTTTCAGCAGAAGGCTCAACGATGACGAGTCCGACAGGCGCACGATCGTCAATTTGCTCACCGACCAGATCGAATTTGCCGACGTAATCATCCTGAACAAAGCCGACCTTGTGTCTGTCGACCAGCTAAGGGAACTTTGCGCCATTATGGCCGCATTAAATCCGGCGGCAAAAGTGATAGAAAGTTCGTTTTCAAATGTAGAAATCGGCCGTGTGGTCAATACCGGTTTATTTAATTACGAAAAGGCCGAGCAATCGGCCGGGTGGATCCAGGAGCTGAATAAACTTGAACACGGCCGCCATGTTCCTGAAACAGAAGAATATGGGATAAGCTCAATGGTATTCCGGGATACACGGCCGCTGCATCCGAAACGCTTCTGGAACTACATTCAGCAGAACTGGCCTGCGGGCATTATCCGCAGCAAAGGGTTATTCTGGATTGCTTCACGCCCGGCCGACGCACTCAATTGGAGCCAGGCGGGCGGATCGGTAAGGGCTGAGTCGGCGGGTGTTTGGTGGGCTAGCATGTCGGCAGCCCAGCGCCTGCGCTACCAGGCGTATACAGAAAACCGTGATACGATCGATTCACGGTGGGGCAGGTTCGGGGACCGGGTCAATGAGCTCGTTTTAATTGGCCAGGATCTGGACCCGGGTCAAATTCTCCAAGAATTGCAACAATGCCTGTGCACCGAAGGCGAAATCCGGCTCATGGAAACCGGCGGGCAGTTCGAAGATCCGTTCCCGGTTTTGTGATAAGAGCCTGAATACCATTTTGGCGGGCAGTTGAAGCAGGGCCGGTCCAGCCGCATTGCGGAACGGGACCGGCTGTAAGTCAGAATTTAAATGTGAGTGTCAGCGTTACGTTTCTGGGAGCACCTGGAAACAACCGAAGGTAATTTTGGGCACCCAGCCAATAGATTTTATCCAGCAGGTTCCCGGCATTCAATGCCAGCTGTATGTTGCTTCTGGCCGGCGTGTAGTACAGCGCGGCGTCGACGATCGTGTAAGCAGGCACCAGAAAGTCTCTTGTAAACCAAGGCACCTTATTTGACTGGTACTGAACCCCCAACCCGATTCCAAGGTCTTTCAGGGCAGACGATCCCCCAAAGTTGTAGCGTGTCCAGAGGTTGGCACTGTGTTTGGGCGTGTTTTGTTTGCGGGCACCTACGAGGCTTTCGTCCCGGTCGCGCCTAATTTCTGCGTCGATAAAGCTGTATGAAGCGTTTACCTGCCATTGCGGGATAATGTATCCGGCAAGGTCCCATTCGATTCCGCGGCTCCGCTCTTCTCCGCGCGTAACCAGTCTGTCGGGGTTGGCAGGGTCGTTGGCATTCATGAGAATGTTCTTCTGGATGATTTCATAAAATGCGACATTAAACCGCATGTGACTGTGAAACAGGTCGGTTTTAAGCCCCACTTCTTTCAGATTGCTGCGCAGGGGATCGAACTGGCTGCCGGCTTGCAGGCTGCCGGTTTGCGGCATGAGCGTCACGGTATTGGATTGCGGTTGGAAACCTTCCAGGTAGGTGCCGTACACATTCATTGCCTTGTTTACAGTGAATGTAATCCCGATCCTGGGCAGCAGGGCGGTCTTTTTTACTTTCAGGGTGTTTGGCGCTTCGTAATTGGTAATGTCTTCAAACCATTCGTTGCGCAGGCCAAGCAACATCGTCAGTTTACCGAGCTGCATTTGTTCCTGTATATAAACCGCATTCGTCGTCGTCAACGCGGCAGGAAGCGCTGTACGCACATTCAGGTTGTAGTCCTCCGCGTTGCGGATCGTGTACTGGGGGTTTTGAAGGTCAAAATGGCTGACATTCGGTTTGGGAAGCGTTTTGCCATCGACTGTTATGGTCTGATAGTTTGCCGCATTTGCCGGCACAAAGGAACCGGCTACCGTACCGTCCTTCAACAAGAATCCCCGTGCAGCATTTTGCCCGCCGCCTTTGAGCTTGTGCCAACTGCTTAAATCATACCCGGCCAGGAGTTTGTGGTTCAGCTTGCCGGTATTGAAGTTGAAATTGAAATAAGCATTCAAATTGTCGATGTTCCAATACTGTTGCCGTTGCACAAACTGCATGGCCGCGAGGTTGGTAACCGGTTGGTTTGCGATGTCCGGCGCAAAAGCATTGGTGGTACGGTGCTCCTGTAAATCCTCCGTCCACGACTGTTTCATATACGAAGCGTTGAAACCGATATTGGGCGAGAACTTATGTGCGAGGCTGCCGGTGATAATGACTTCTTTGGAGTTGAAATGATCATTTGGCGCGCCCAGGTTTAGGCTGGTCGGCGTGCTGTTCAGTTTGGTTTCACCCGCTATTGCCCCGAAAATCGGTTGGCCGCGGTCGAGGGTGCCGGCCATGTTGCTGTAAATTAATTCAGCATTGATGGCAGTTTTTTCATTGGGAATGTAGCTCAGTGAGGGCGAGACCAGCACAGCTTTGTTACCCACCAGATCCCTGAACGAGCGGGCCTGCTGGTAGGCCCCATTCACCCGGTAAAGTAGCGATTTCGACTCATTCAGCGGGCCGGTGAAGTCTAATGTGCCGCGGAAAGTACTGAAACTACCCGCACTCAAACTAGCCTCTTTGCGTGCTGCGGCAAGCGGTTTCTTGGTTACGAGATTGATACTACCGCCTGGATCAACTGAGGAGAAAGTAGCACTTGCAGGCCCTTTAATCACTTCCACGCGTTCGATGTTAGCCGTGAGCGGTTGGAGGAAGTAATACTGGCGCGTGCGCATGCCATTAATGATCTGGCCTTCCTCGTTCTGGCTGATCCCCCGTATCGTGTACTGGTTATAATAGCTGGAAGGAATTACGCCGCTGGCTATTTTGACAGCATCTCCCAGCAGAAAAGCCTGGCGGTCGGCCATCAGTTCTTTGGTTATGGAGGTGATCGACTGCGGCACATCTTTGTTCAGGGCAGAGATCCGCGTCGCCGAAAAGGAATAGTCGCTGGTGTAGTCCTTGGCAACGCGACCGGTTACCTCCACGGTTTGAAGCTGGGTAGCTTCTGGCATCAGCTCAATGCTTAAAAAGGCATTGCCGCCATTGAGCCGCGCTGTTTTGTAGCCCATGGCAGTGATTTGTATCAGGCCCTTTCCCGGTAGAGTGAATAGGCCGGCTGAGTCGGTGACGGTGCCGCTTTCGCCCATCGTGACCGTCGCCCCCGGAATTTTCGTGCCGGTAGCGGCGTCAGACACCGAGCCGGTAACGGTTTGCGCTTGCACAGAAATGGCAGCCAATAAGAAAAAGAGAATAAAGGTTTTTACCATAAAAAGGAGATTTGAGGTGCCCGGTACAAAATCTCAGACGGTTTTTAAGTACAAATTTTCCAGTTCATTGGCAGAGATCGAATCCGCATGAATGATCGATTGCAGGTTTCCTTCCTTCATGATGCCAATGCGGCTGGCGACCTGTTTTGCCCTGAAAATATCGTGAGTGGCCATCAGGATCGTCGTTCCGTTAGTCGCCAGGGTTTTGATGATCTCCGAAAATTCATTGGAGGCTTTCGGGTCCAGACCGCTCGTAGGTTCGTCAAGCAGCAGTACTTTGGCTTTTTTTGCCACGGCGATCGCTATGCCGACTTTTTGCCGCATTCCTTTGGAATACCCCGCTAGTCGCTGGTCATATGCACTGGATTGCAGTCCGGCCTTTGCGAGCAGTTGTTCCAGTTCTTTTTTGGAATAGTCAAACCCTGCCAGCGATGAGAAATATTCCAGGTTTTCGATGCCGGTTAGGTTTGAATACAGCATGACAGTCTCGGGAATATAAGCCAATCGCTTTTTGCTCTCTTGAAGGTTTTCAGTGACGGATATGCCATCGATGAACGCGGTGCCTTCGGTAGGCTGGATAAAACCTAAAAACAAATTGATGGTTGTCGTTTTCCCGGCTCCATTCTGGCCCAGGAGCGCAAATATTTCACCCGGCGCGATGGTCAGGTTCAGGTCGTTAAGGGCCGTATATGCCCCGTAACGTTTGGTAAGGTTTCTGGCTTCAAGCATTTTGTATGTATTCTGTTTGGGTAAAATTCCTTTTAAACAATATCATCGAAACCATAAGCGCTGATATCGTCCATGCCAGTATTGCGATAAACCCGCCCGCTAGTTCCTCAGGCACGTACCCAGTCGGGCGGTAAGCGGGATACCCTGCCCAGTCAATGCTTTCGGTGGGGGTTTCTTCAAAAATGAAGGGGTAGAAATATTCGCGGATTTGCTTGTGATGTGCTTTCACAGATTGCAGATAGCGAATATGACTGCTCAGGTCCGAGTTGGCGATCTTATTCATGGTTTGTTGCGCGGCGATCACCGGATTGAACCAGGCGATGTTTTCGGACAAGGTCTGTCTTTGTGATAATTTGTTAAAAAGGCTTTCGGATGAATTTGCGGATTCCAGATCACCCGAAAACTGCATCGCATAGTACCAGCCCGGGGAAAATTTGTCGTCGGGAACAGGGTATTTGCGGTACTGCGGATACGCCGCATAAAACTTTTCCATGGTCGGTTTTTTGGGCTCGTCCCACTTGGCGTGGTAACCTTCCCGTTGGCGAATGGCCGTTTCAGCGGCCTCCGGGACAGGGATCGTATTGTTGATCACGATATTGGCAAGGCCGGGAAAGAGTATCGCGAGAAAAATCCATATGCATACAAGCGTAGTGGCGTTGAAAGACGAGCTCTTCCCAAAGGCGATCACCAGCACCGAAAGCACAAACCAGAACAATTCATATAGCAACACAACGGTCAGCAACTCGAATGTCGGAATCGAAAGCGGCAGTTGGAGCGCAAGCACTGCCGCTGTAAATACGACAAGGGCCGTCGCCAGAATCATCACCAGCCGCACGAGCAGTTTCCCGGCGATCGCAGCGCCGGTGCTTTCGGAGGTCGTTCGCACGATTTTCCAGACGCCATTTTCCTGTTCTTCGGAGATCGCATTATAAGTGAATGCGATGATGAGGAGCGGGAACAGGAAAATAAACACAAACGAGGCATCCAGGTTGCCCACCAGCAGGGTAAGTGGGTTGGTCAGTTCCGAATCATATAGCTGCCCTTCAATAGCCAGCATCTTGACTTTCAGCATCTGAGGATTAACATCCCGCTGCCCGATCGAAAATTTCGCCCAGGGCGAGGCGGGGTTTGTCGTGTAGAAAAAAGGATAATATGCCGTTGTGCCAACAGGCTTGCCCGTGCCATGCGCGACGATCTGGGTCAGATGATGCTGCTGTACTTTAGGCACATTTTCGATACTGCGCTGCTGACGGCCGATTACCTGGCTTCCGTGAAAGAATCCATAAAAACCAAATAGCAGCAGGCTGATGGCCCCGATGAGAATCGTCCTGCCCAGCAGGAAGTTTTTTATTTCAAGAAACAACACCTTTCGGTTAGTGATCATAGTTGATACTCGCGTTTGGAGGAGATGTAGGTTAATGCGCCCAGGCCCGTAGCAATCCATAGGATCAGGAACAAGAGGCTCAAAGCGCTGGCCGCCAGATTTTTTGATACTGGCACTGGTTTGTAGTTAAAGTCAGGCTGCTGTTGCCAGTTGGCGGCACTTACCCGCTGTTTGTTATCGTTCTGGTACTTAATCCGCGTTAAATGGATCTGGTTTAGTAACCTCGTTTTCTCGAACCGGTACTGCTCCGTTTGTTTTTGAAAAGCAGTAAAAGTGTCGAAATCGGTGCCGGACAGGCTCATCGAAATGTTCCGGATCGCCAGGTAGGGATCTATAAAGCCCAGGGCGGAAGACACGGCGTTTTGGGATTTGTAGATACCTATCAGGCGGTCAAAATGTTTGTTGAAAATACCCGACGATATGTTTTCGCCTTCCTGCATCACGAGCGCGCCATAGTTCACAGGCAGTGCCGATATCGAATCCACACCATATCTCTTCAGTGTTTTGGCTTTCAATCCGGCAAAATGTGGGTCATTGGGATTGTGGCTGTCGCCTTGCTGGCTTACGTCCTCGTGGATTGCGTTTTCAAAGGCGATTTTGTCGGGGGCCCTGTACAGCGCGCTTCCAAGTGTCTGGCCGCCTTTGGGTATCACAATGAAAAACAGGATCCACATCAGTACCAATAACACTAATGCATTCTTGGGCGATTTACTGACTGCCGAAACGCCAACGACCAACAGGTTAATCACCAGGAAATAGACGGCGTAAAGTGTCACTATCAATAATATACGCAGAAGTGTTTCTGCCTCAAAGCTGTCTGCGATAAGCAGGTTACCCGCAACCAGACCGGCAAGCAGAACAGGCAGAAACAACGCCCACGTAACCGCCGTAAGTCCAGCAGCTTTACCCAAAAGAACATCCAGGTAAGACGCCCGCTGGCACAGCAGGAGTTTGAGAACGCCATTCGGTTTAAGTCCTGCAACCGTCTGGAAGCCTACGAAAATGATGAAAAGCGGCACAAGGAGCTGCAACACGAACGCCATACTCAGTTCCCCAAAACGCAGCATGCCGTTGGAGAAGCCGGCTTCGCTCATGTTTACCGTGTTTTGCCGGTGTGCTTCCAGAAATACGGAATTCCCCACATAACTATCCAGCCCGAAATCAAAAAAGCTCAGGGGCGATTTTTCCCTAAAAACCAGGTAGCCGTAATGCGCAACCCTGTGAGGATGGCGGTCGGGTTGGTTCATCCATTGGTCGTGGACTTCCTGGTGGGCCGATCGCTGTTGCTGGTTGAACCTGCTCACATATTGCCAGCCTGTAATGGCCGACAGCAGCGATACGGTAAAGAGTACTCCAAACAATGCCAGGGGAGTCCTGCTTCGGAAGGTGGTTGCCCATTCCTGTCGGGCAATGATCTTGATAAAATTGAAATGTATCATACAAAGGGATTTCGGCTACGTGGCTCAATGGAGTGATTTGCGGCAGTCACTCCGGTTGCAACGTCTCATATTGAGCTTATTCGCAACGTTGTTGCAAATAAAAGAACAAAAATGTTTTGATGCAACATTGTTGCATCAAAACAGATTGAATTTATCCGGTTGCAGTATGATGGTGGGAAGGCGATGCAAGCGGTTGAATAGAGCTCATTGCGCCGTTATTCAGCATCATAATTTTCCAATCTGTCGGGTCCACCTCACATCTTTCAAGGTCTGTTCCTTCTTCAACACTTGCGTGGGCGCATCGCCTTTGTCTTCCGCCGGTTTGCCTTTGAAGGCCTTTTTGAGCATGGTAGGGGGATATATTCCAACCGCGATTGCAGCACCATGAACTGGAGTTTAACGACGAGCGTAGTTTGCAATGGTTTTCACGTCAGCACTCGTAGACGAGGGTTTTTAAACTTCCTTGTGTAAGCATCTTTGATCTGGTAAGCCTCCCCGCACGGACGAGATCTGCGCAATTACTACTTCAATCTTACAGCAAGATTTGCATTGACAGCCCTGGTAATTTGTAAACAAGCCGTTGTCGCAACGATCAGTAAGGAAATGATCGTTGCGGCGAGGAATGGCTGAAACGAAATATCGATCCGGTAAGCAAAGGTTTGCAACCATTTGGAGGCTATCACAAGGGAGCTTGGCCAAGCTATTGCATTGGCTATAAGTATGATGTAAAAAAATGGAGTACCCAGCGTTAACATGAGGTTCCTGCCTCGTGCACCGAATACTTTCCTGACGGCAATTTCCTTCATTCTGAGATGAATTGCTTGCGCTGCCGAGGCAAAGAAACCCAGGGAGGCGATAACCAGGGCCAAAATCGAAAAGTATGTTAATATCGATTGCAGCTGCTCCTGTTTCACATAGAGTTTACCATACAGCTCATCGAGGAAGTGGTAGTTGAAATTATCTCTATCCAATTTGTTAATACTACTCCATTGACGACCAAGCGTAGCGAGTACAGCCGGTATTGCATTGCCTTCGACGCTGATAATAATTTGCGTTTTAGGTACTCCAAGCGGGTCATTCATTAAATAGACGGTGGGTTGAACGTACGACTCGAAACCGGATGATTTCACGTCTTTGGTCACGCCGATGATCCTGTAATCGCCGCCGCGGCCTTTGATCATTGTGCCGATAGGATTAACCAGGCCCATCTCCTTAGCCGCAGTTTCGTTGATAACTGCATTGGCAGAGTCTACCGGGAATGACGAGAAGAAAGTTTGCCCCTGTTTGATTCTGATGTTCAAAGTCTCAAAATAGCGGTAGCCAACCGCAACAGTCTGCATAGCATATGTCCTGTTTTGAGCCACATATTCATGGGAAGCTGGCATGATCCCTCCTGGAACATGGGAGGCTACGGTAACATCTTTCACACCAGGAACCGCTTTTATCCGTGCATCAACGGTTTCGAAACTTGCCGGTGTGTTGTAAATCGCCAAATTGTCAATATATAAAACCTGCTTCGCCTGAAAGCCCGGGTCTTCTGATTTCATGAAACTGACCTGCTGATTGATGATGATCAGCACGATGACAAAGCCGATGGCAAATGTAAATTGCAGCACTGGAATCAAGCCTTTCGTCCAGGAGAACTGTCCGCCTTTTTCGAACTGATTTCCCCTTAATACCTCCGCAGGCTTAAAGCCGGCCATAACCAAAGCAGGATAAGCGCCGGCCAATAACGTTAATCCTACTACGGCAAGCAGAAACTGCATGGCTATTTTGCCGTTTATTCCGGAAATGGACAGGTTAACATCCAGCAGTTGATTAAAATAAGGTAAACCCAATGCTACGATCCCAAGCGAGATAATGGAGGCAACGACGCATTGGAGAAAAATCTCTGCGAGGAACTGAAAGATAATCTGTTGTCTTCCAATGCCACTCACTTTCTTGATACCAACTTCTTTGGAGCGCCTGTTGGCCTGGGAAACATACAAATTTGTGAAGTTTACACCCGTGACAATCAATATAATCAGAGCAAGAACGACAAGGCCCTTTACAATTTGATCATTGACGTCAGAACCGTAATGAGGCTTCAAATGCAGATTTTTGAGTGGATCTAAAAAGATCATGGGCGCATTCGACATGGCCAGCGCTTCCCTGGCTACCAAGCTGGTGTCTGCCAAAGCGGCTTCTCTGTAAATCTTGTCAATTTTTTTTGAAAGCAGGCCAATATCTGTACTTGGCCTTACTAACAGGAAAGTCCGGTAAATCTGGTTGGCGTAGCTTTGGTCCTTGCCCTGCGTGATATCCTCGCTGAACCCGATGCAGTCGAAACGGAAATTAGTGTTACCCGGTGCATCATCGGTAACCCCGGCAACGGTCATCGGCATCCCACTCCTGGACATCATCATCACCGTTTTATTTTGGATATCGCTTTCGCCGGGAAAAAGTGCCTCGGCAGTCCGCCTGGAAAGCAAAACGGTAGGTGCGGTGTTGTTGGGAGTCAGATGAAAGCCCTTGGATTTAATGCCAAGCATACCGGCCAATGAATAGTCGGCACCCACCCAATTTTTAATTAAGAACCGTCCTGAATGAGTAAAGAAAGGTAACTGAAACAATGCGGTATTCATACGGCCCGTTTCTTCAACTTCCGGACACCCATCTTTAATAGCCGCAGCCAGTTTCCCCGGCGTGTAAGGCGAAGCTCCGTTAGGCATTTCGCGCTCTACCAGAAAAATCCGGTCGATGTTACGGTTCCACTGATCATAGCCGGTTTCATGGGCAACGTACAGCGAAACGAAAGTGAATGTTGCCAAACCGAGCGCGAGCCCTGCAATATTCAGGAAGTTATATCCTTTGGATTTAAGAAAAGCCCGTAGTGCAATTTTGAGATGAAGCATCTTCACAGGTATTTAGTGGACGGAAGCGATTATCCTGCATAAGGGCGCTTGCCTCACTAATATACTTGTATTTACTAATATATTTAAATTTATTATATAATAGGTCAGCCCCCACTCAGACCGAAGCGACTTCACCGGGTTACCAGCGCGGCTTTCCAGAATTGGTGAATGACCGTCAGGCAACATATGAATAATGTCGGGCCAAACCCGGTTTTTTGGTAAGAAATGTATGAGTTAAGTGCTTGTTAATCAATATTTTTTACGTGGAATGCTCGCTGGCTACACGTGTTAACTGCAAAATCTGAGTTTCGTTCTCCGGATCACGTCTTTCAAATACACTGCATAAAAGCTGAAATTCATTTTCGACGCATATACCTCCGGCGTCCTGCCCGTAAAATCAATCACGCTTGCAAGCGGATGAAGGTTTTGTTGGTGGTAAAACGCATCGTGTTGGCTCACGGTATCAATCCTCAAAATGTCATCCATGTTCCTGGTGATTTGTTAATGCAAATTTACCGGTAATTGAATGCCGACCACGTCTGTAAAGTAGAACCTGTAAAAATGGTAGGTAAATCTGTAAACTGTATAAGTACAGATTATCAGCGGCGTATGACCTTTGTGCAGGGATAATTTTAGTCTATTGTCCTCATTAAGTAGTACAAACTGATAGGTAGGCGATCGTGAATTGCTCTTCGATTGGTGGGGGGGCAGTATTAACTAGCTAAAAATTATGGGTACATTCATCAAAAACATTTTCATTGTTCTGTCAGCCTCAATCCTGATCTGGATGGCCGGTTGCAGCATTAAAAATCAACAGAGAATCATGTCAGAGCAAACGAATTCTTCCATTTTTCCCAAGGGCGAGCCGCTACCGGCTTCCTATTTTACCGGCAATGCATTTGTGTATCCCCTGGCTTCCAGAGACAAAAACAACGAGTTCGCGCTCGGTAGTGTGACGTTCGAACCGGGTGCCCGCACGCACTGGCATACGCACCCAAAGGGGCAGGTGCTTATTGCGACGGAAGGGGACGGTTTTTATCAACAGAAAGGTAAGCCTGCCCAAGCCCTGAAAAAAGGAGATGTCGTAAATATCCCGGAAGATACCGAGCACTGGCATGGGGCGTCAGCGACCAGCAAATTTGTGCATATCGCGATCACTAATTACAAGGATGAGCAAAATGTCGTCTGGCTTGCGCCAGTGACAGATCAGGAATATGCGACTGTCAATCAAAAATAATGGGAGCTATGATCGATCCCGGATTTTCGAAATGGATTGTAACGGTGATAATTCTGCTAACCGTAATGGATGTAAACGCACAAAACAACGGCACTGAGGCTCAGTCGCTAGACGCCCGGCCACAAAGTATAGTGGCGATTTCCACGGTGAATTCACTCGAATTGATCGATGTTGACGCGATTGCATTTGGAGCGAAGTCCGATGTGCTGCAATTGAAAAAATCGTGATCGAAATAGACTGCAAAATCATGAGAAAACTGAAATTGGTAGCATTCATCGCGCAATCCGTTGTGTTGGTTGCCCCTATTCTTTTTACCGGCTGCAAAAAGGACCAGGAGAACGACAACAGGACGTGGTCGGTTTACAAAGCAGATGCGGGTAGCTCTAACTACTCACCACTGGATCAGATTAATGTTTCAAATGTGGCGCAGTTAAAGTCTGCCTGGACATTTACCATAAAAGACAACGCAGCAGGTACCAGAGCTAGCCAGTCCAATCCGATTATAGTTGATGGTGTTTTATATACCACTTCCGCCAGCCAGCATGCATACGCCATCAATGCGGAAACAGGTGCGCAGCTTTGGTCTTTTGACCCTTTTAATGGTGGCGAAAGCGGTGGAGAAGTAAACCGTGGGCTCACGTATTGGAAAAGAGGCACGGATAAAAGGATATTGTTTACTGCAAACAATAATCTCTTTGCATTGGATGCGACTAACGATAAACTGATCAGCTCTTTTGGAACTTCGGGTAAAGTAGACATGCGGGTCGGCCTGCGCGATACTTCCGAAGACATTTACGTTTCGTCCACTTCTCCTGGGATCATTTATTGAGCCACATGATACAACTATTGCTATATGGATTATTCAAAGCGAAGGCTCCATAACCTTCCTGCGATGCTCTTGTCCCCATTTGTGCATTGCAATAATCACTTCCGACAGCGTATCGCTATATGGCGTGAGCGCATACTCGACCGTAACAGGCTTAGTATTGCACACGGTCCGTGTTACCAGCCCGTTCATCTCCAGTTCCTGCAATTCCTTGGATAATATCCGTGGGGATATATCGGCCTCCCGGGATAGCTCCCGGAATCTCATTTTGCCATCCCTGAGTATGGAGATCAGCACGAGTTTCCATTTGCCACCTACCACGTCCAGGGTGTCCTGAATAGATAGTTTCACTTTGGGGCAGACGCTTTCATCCCCTACAATGCAATTATGCTTTTTCATAGTATCCTTTTTGTAACTGGTATCCTTTTTGTAACAGATAACAAAGGTATACTATCCTACCCATAATTTTGCTTCCATAACAAAAACAAGATGCTGACGATGCATGAGGATCCATGCAGATGAAAGCTCATTAACTCGAAAATTGATTATGGAATTATTGGAAAAAGCAGCGTTGGGTAACAAAACGCTTCAAAACAGGATAGTCATGGCACCTATGACACGCAGCCGTGCAAACAGTGAAGGCGTTGTAGGTGACTTAACCAAGTTGTACTATACGCAGCGGGCAAATGCAGGACTGATCATTACGGAGGGAATTAATATTTCCCGGCAGGCAATAGGCAGTCCTTTGACACCCGGCATTTACACTCAGGAACAAATTGAGGCCTGGGAAAAAGTAACCCGGTCTGTGCACGAAAGCGGTGGCCTCATTTACGCGCAACTCTGGCACACGGGACGCGTTGGACATTCGGTAGAGCGCAATGGTGTGCTTCCGGTTGCGCCATCGGCAATTGCGATCAAGGGGCAACAGCATTTTACTTTACAGGGAATGAAAGATTTTGAAACTCCTCATGAACTGACGGCGGATGAAATCAGCGAAATCGTACTGGATTATGGTCAGGCTGCGCGGAATGCTATGGCAGCCGGATTTGATGGCGTGGAACTTCATGCGGCATTCGGATACTTGCCCAATCAATTTTTAGCAGAAAGTGCTAACGTTAGAACCGATGCATACGGTGGAAGCATTGAGAACAGGAACCGTTTCGTCGTGGAGGTGATGCAGGAGCTAGTTGATGCCACGGGAAAGGATAAGGTGGGCATCAAGCTATCGCCCACCAACGCTTACAACAATATCGAAAACAGCGATCCCGTGGCGCAATTCACTCCTTTGATTGAGGTATTGAACGAAATGCCATTGGCCTATATTCATCTGATGAATGCCATGTTCCCGTTGGACCAATACCCGCATTATCCTAAGAATGTGATGGAGACATTTGGCTCAATCAGCAAGCATCCGGTCATCGCCAATGGCGGCTACGACAGGGAAACCGGGAAAGCTGAATTAGCGAATGGCATTGCTGAAATGGTCTCTTATGGCGCCCTTTACCTCGCTAACCCGGATTTGCCGAGGCGATTTGAATTAAATTCTGAATTAAATGAACCAGACAGGGCCACAATGTTCGCCGGTGGGGAGAGAGGATATATTGACTATCCGTTTTTACAGAACTGATTCGTTCAGACTCGGTAGAGACCAGTCAAATTAAATAAGATTATAAAATTGCGCAGGATCAATCGGTCCTACGCAGTTTTCCCCTGAAACCTACCGGTTGACCTGGTTAAATACCATATCGGCCTTATCACTATGAGCAGCGCGATAAAGATTCTGGGCCATGCCGATAGCCAGTTCGAATTGATCATCCTGCACCGCCAGAAATGTTTCGGAAGCTACTTGCGAAGCAGAGATGCCCTCGACTTCGCGTTCCTTATGTGAGCCGTCGTGCCCGAGCTCGGTATCTACAATGGGTGGCGCTATTTCAAAGACTTTGATCGAAGTGTCTTTTAGTTGATGCCGCGCCGACAGGGTAAAAGAATGAAGGGCTGCCTTGGTAGCACAGTATACCGCTGTCGCTACGACGGGGATGTATGCAAGACCGGAAGTAATGTTGATAATAGCCGCTTCGTGCTGTTTAATCAAATGCGGGACAAACAGATTGGCAAGGTGTATTGGCGAAATGAGATTGGTCGTCACTTCACTGGTTATCGCCTCGATCGTGTTCTGCTGCTTTAGAAAAAAAGTGTTTTGAATTCCTGCATTGTTTACAAGGATATTCAAACCGGGAAAATTAGAAGTGGCCCAATCACGGAGTTCAATCCTGTCGTCAGGGTTACTGATATCGGCAACCTTCGTGTGCAGGTCAGGGAACCTGCTTTTTACTTCTGCCAGCTTATCTGCTCTTCTTCCGCAAATTATCACTGTGTTGCCATTTTCGAGGAATTTTTGAGCCATCGCGAGCCCTATTCCACTTCCGCCCCCGGTAATTAATATGGTATTGTTGCTTGTTTTCATTATGCTATGGTTTGTTGATTTGTTTCGTTTAGCGGTGCGGCCCTTTGATGGAAGCAACAGCTACCTGGACACCGGCACCTTTCAGAACCGAAAGCGGGTGCATGACCTCGCTCAGGTTAAATCCGGTCGGAATCCCGTATCTCCTTTTTGATTACAGCTTGTAACCACGAACAGTACTTTTTTCATATTTTAAAATTGCTTGTCGAGAAGTGTGTATTCGGTTTTTTCAAAATGTTTGGAAAGAGGCAGTTGGGAGATCAGTTGCTTTACCGCTTGCAGATCTGTTTCATTGAAAATCAGCACGGCGCCACCGGCTGCCTCTTTGACGAAAATGTGTGCCAAAATTCCTTTTTGCTGCCACTCCGCAACCACGGCAAACTCGCCCTTTAAAACCTCTTCGATGTTTTCAACCTTGCCTAAGGTCGTGTTGACCATTATTGTGTTCATAAATTTTCCTTTTTGATGGCAAAGCTACGGTTGGACCACCATGCCGTGTTAAGCGCATTTGCACCAATGCTTATAAATTTCAAACCAATTCGACTTCCTTCCTTGCCGAACTTAAGAAATGATTAAAAGCATCCGTCAACTTATTGCAGGTGCAGTAGCCGCTCTGCATTTTTGTAACCAATATTATTTTTATCATCCTCGGATATAGCAGCATTTTCCAGAAAACCACGAGTGTTTTTATCAATCAGGAAGGGATAATCGCCCGAATCCACATGCCACCCGTAACCGGCAGAAGCAAACATCGCAGCGGCAACAGCAGACCAGTCGGTACTTTGATAGTAATAGCCTGCAACCTGTTCAGAGATGATGGCAGGATGCATATCTATTTACCTAGAAAATTCAAACCGTTTCCCGGAAATCGTTTCCCGGAAATCGTTTCCCGGAAACCGTTTCTCGATAGATGGTCGGGCTATGGCCTGTGATCTTTTTGAATACACCGTCGAAATGGGAGTGGTATTCGAAACCCAGACAATGTGATATTTCTGAAATACTCCAATCCGTATGTTGTAGAAGAATCCTGGCTTCGGTGATGATCCTCTCGTTGATGATCTTTAAAATGGTCTTTCCGGTCTCCTTCTTTAGCATACGGTTAAGGTAGTTGGGATGGACACCCAGCCGCCCTGCGAAGTCCGTCGGTTTTGTGAGTTGAATAGACTTTCTTTTATTTTCAACCGGAAATTGTGTGTCCAGCATGCCCAGAAACAGAGCGGAAATCCGCTGTGACGCTGTTTTATATGCTGCCAGTTCAGGGTTGCCTTCAGCGGCCCTCGACTTTAGTGCCTCATGGACCAGAATGCAGATAAAGCTTCTGATCATTTCCTGTCTTTTCGCATAATCGCCGTCATTTTCCTCCAAAATCCTTTTGAAAATGAAGTTGACATTGGTGATCTGCGTTTCGTCTTTTAATTCGTATACTGGAATGTTCCCAATGTTGAACACAACCAGCGAACCGACATTATCAAAGTATTCGGCACCTTTCAGGAAATCTTCGGTAAACAGGCAGCCGTACCCAATTTGATTATCAGACACGATTTCCCACGAATAGGGCGTGTTGATGTTGCCAAAAAACAGGCATGTTCCCGAAAGGTTTACGCTTTTATCGGCAAAATAAACCCTGCTTTCCCCGGTGACCAGACAGATCCTGTATAGGTCTTTCCTGCCAAAGGACGGGACATAGTTGCACAGGTTCTCGATTTGGAATGCTTTGAAGTCATTTGATTTCATCCATCGTGTTTTTAAGGATCAAATTACCTTATCCGGAGTTACTTCCCTGATGGTATAAATGGCATTGGCAGCACGTGGGAAGCCAACGCAGGGAGCCGGTCGGCTTCTGTGATGGTGCCCTGGACATTGAGTGCAGCATTGGTGTGTGCAGTAAGTTGTGGTAACGTTTGATTGGTTATCAGAGCAGTGATGGTGACCAGTTCCCGTGTTTTGTCATCCAAATTGCCGATGCAAAATACTTCGCCAAAAATGACGATGTTGCCGGTAATTAATTACTGGAAAGCCTGAAATTAAGAGGCGATTCTCCTACTTGCTGCTTAAAGAGCCGGGTGAAATGAGAAGGGTATTTGAAACCTATTTCGTAGGCAATCTCACTGATCGTTTTATTGCTGCCGAGAACACGCTCTTTTGCGACAGCGACAAGCTTATCCTGAATATGTTCCTGAGCAGATTTTCCAGATTCTTTTTTGACCAGATCGCCGAAATAATTTGGCGACAAATTCAGCTTTTCGGCAAAAAAACGCACTGATGGCAGTCCAACAACTTGCGGGTCGTCCGATTTGAAAAAATCATCCAAAGCGATTTCGAATTTTGTCAGAATGTCCTTATGAATGTTGTCACGTGTTATAAACTGACGGTCATAAAAACGAACGCAGTAATTTAAAAATAACTCTATATTGCTGATAACAAGTAATTTACTGTGTTTGTCTATGGCGTGTTCCAACTCAAATTTGATTTTAGAAAAGCTCTCCAAGATAGTGCCTCGCTCGTGTTCAGAAAGGTGAAGCGCTTCATTGACATCATAGGAGAAAAAACCGTAATCTTTGATGGAGCGGCCAAGCGAAGTGCCGCGTATCAGGTCGGGATGGAATAGTAAAACCCATCCGGTCGGCTGGAACATCTTTTCATCGTCGTCAAATCCGAAAACCTGTCCCGGCGCAATAAACAGCAATGTGCCATCCTGATAGTCGTAATGGTTCCGGCCATATTTAAGCTCCTGGCATTTTACTTCTTTCAGGAATATAATATAAAGGTCAGAAACGAAGCGCGCCCCTTTTATGGGGCTGGACTTGGACTGGTCCAGTACACTCACCAATGGATGCAGGGTGCGCTGGCCTCTCTGGGTATTGAATTGAGAAACGCTTTCCAACTTGAAGATTTTGCTCATTGTCTTTTCGTTTTGCTGATTCAAAAGTAATGGATGTTTCTAATCCCGGGACATACTGGGCTGATGATCAGTAATAATGGTAAGCAATGCAGTAAATTATATAAGCCTGTATCCAGCAATTGGGCGGACATTTGCCTCATACTAGTTCACTGGCGAACATGAAAGCAAAACAGCTTGCCATTGTATTGACCCCGCTGCTGCTTTCTCACTGGGGTTCTGTGGATGCACCCGATTTTGCACCATTCAACGGTGACCCGAAAAGCCTTTATGACAAGGATGCAAACCCGCAGCGGATAATTGTTTTGGCCCCTGGCCAGCCGCAGTAGCGGTCACTGCACTGGCAATTACCAGGGTAACAGGATTAGAGGCCGGCCCAGCTGCCCCAATTGTCAGCGCGGTTGAGTTGGCAGGAGTGTCTTTCAGTGTCAACGGTAAAGCGGTTAACCTGCAAATAGACGCCCGCACAACATTGCTGGATACGCTCAGGGAACACCTGCATTTAACCGGCGCAAAAAAGGGCTGTCCGAATCCGAGTATGCCTTGCTGGAACCATATTTGCAAATATTCATTAAAGGCCACGTTAGTATTATCGGCATAAAATGCTAGGGAACTTCCCGGTTCCTCCCGAAAATTTGATGACAGATAGTTAGCAAACATCCCCGAATTCACAAAAGCACTTTTCAAAGGAGGGGATTAAAAGCAAAAGATAATATAGTCACGGAATATATCTCCTGTTCCGTGACTTACGGGGTGTATATATCTGCCACCCTTATCAATGCCTGTGATCATCCGATCGCTACATGAGACTAAATACTCTCCACAGAATCAACAGAAGATTTAAGCTGATCAGAATTTTTATCGAAATCCTGAGTGATTTCGAAGATGAATAGTGGCTTTTTACAAGACAAAATGTAGCCAGAGAACCTATTAATATAAATATTAAGGTCAGTAATCTGGCATTTCCCGAGGGAATACTGTACTTGTTTAAATACTGGGTCTGGGCCTGCTGAAACGAGTTTACCGGATCAGTGGAAACAGCTATCCAGGTCGCTGTGTCATATACCACCATCGCGGATAGCAATAAACCGGCAGCTAACCAAAGAAAAGGCGATTGTTTTTTCATTAACAACATGGTGCAGGTTTACAGCCGGAGAAGCAAAAAGCTGGGTGTACAACTCTGCTCCCAACAATAAATCGAAGTCATCCGGCAATGGCCTGAATAGTTACCGCAACATCCACAATCACCACCTTCAAGCGGGACCCTGAGTGTCGTCGACTTTTCACAATATTTTACATCAAGAAGGCTTTCCAGTTCCAAGAGCATGAAGTTCTCATGATTATATGCTTTCAAGAGGTCGACAATGATGTTGGCTTTTTGCTTTGTTAACTTGCTCGCATTCCCAGACAAATATGCAATGGCCATCGTTTTCCGTATCTGAACCGTCCGTTCCCGTTCTAAATCTGTTATTGTGTTCATTAAAACGAACATACATTTACCAAGCGTTCATATGCCTTTCTTTTTGAGCTGGTCGCTAAGCTGATCTGGTGTAGATGAATTGGGGAAATACTGTCAATCGGCGCTTTTAACCCAAGGTAGGAAGTTGCTGTGTGAAAAGCAATTAGCGGTGACATAAGAACCTGATGCTCGCCTGGAAGGCATCAGGCTATGTTCCTACAACATCAGTACGTTCACCCAAGACAAATCAAAACTGACTAGGAGGAGGTCATAATTTGTTGCCATGACTGACCAAACCAAGACCTCTCAATTGTGTAGAGAACCGATCAGTAGCAAAATTATAACAAACAATATCGGTTCTTTTACCTGATCTTATCAATTTTGCTATCTAGGCCCTCCAATGCAGGTTACCGAATGTTTAGGCTCGATTTGAGTGAGAGTGATGTGGTAGAGTCTCGGCGAAGCTCGGGCATCGCCCTTTAACCATACGGTTATTTGTGTTACAGGCTTGAGGGGAAAGGTTTTTCCGTGGAAAAAATATCGTTTCCATCTCAGGTGGCATACAGTAGGAGCGGTATCTTAAGAATCGGATGTCACAGCATGGGGTTGCACAATAAATATGCTGGCACTGTTTTCAAATAGGCATGCTGACAGACGGACGGATATATGTGTTTCGATAACTTTGACAGATAATCTTTAGGCAGTATTTATAAGCAAGCAGTGAAAAATAAGAAAGCAGATATTCCAAGATATAGCTTGGACAGGTTTAGGCCGGTACACCGGCAAGACGGTCCCGCTACGCCGTTTGGGTATAACCAGATTGGGAAAGTTAAAATCATTGAGGGCTTTGAGCTTTATTCGAGTGACGGGCTGATCGGCTCTATGGGCCCATTGAAGTCGGCGTTTTACAGGATCAGCATTACGGTCTACGGCACGCTGGATATGAGCATCGGACTGGAAACTTACAAGCATCAGCCACGGACATTATCCTTTACCTTTCCCAACCAAATCTTTTCAAAAAGCAATATCAGCCGGGACGCTTTTGGTTATTATATCCTCTTCGATCCCGATTTTCTAAACGATATCCTACCCGCCGTGAAAGTGGTGGAGGAATTTCCGTTTTACGATACGACGGGGACACCTGTATTCCAGATCAGTGATCAGGAGCTCAGCAGCATAACTGACCTTATCATCCGCATGGATAGTGAATTGCAGCAGCATAGAACCGGCCGCGAGAAAGCCTTGAAAATGTATTTATACCTGCTGCTGTTGGAAGCTAAAAGAAGCTACGAAAGACAGGGGCTTGATGTCAGCCCGCCCACCAGCGATCACCATGCGCTGGTCACACGTTTCAGGAAACTGGTGAGCGTCCATTATCTTACCAAAAGGAAGGTTTCCGATTACGCGCAGCTGCTTTCGGTTACCCCTAACTATCTGAACAGGGTCATTAAGGACACCACCGGCATTACCGCTTCTGCCAGCATTAAAGAGATGTTATTACAGGAAGCCAGATCGCTGCTTCGCTATACGGATCAGACCATCAGCGAAATTGCTTACAAACTCGATTTCAGCGACCCAGCATCTTTCAACCGTTTTTTCAGGACGCTGACCGCCGAAACCCCGCTGACATACCGGAACAGGCACCATTAAGACTACACAAAGCATGATCCTGTCTATAAACCTGCCTTAGAACTGCGCCACCTTTGCAGCAGAAAAACTAAAGGCAGATTATGAACACATCCCAATTTCAAAACAAAAAAGTCATTGTTGCCGGTGGCACTTCAGGCATTGGCCTGGTCACTGCACAACTATTTGCCAATGCCGGTGCGGCAGTAACCGTAACAGGGCGGAACGCAGAAAAATTAAAAAGCAGTCAGCAATCGGGCCTGAATGCAGCGCAGGTCGACAGCTCAGACACTGGAAGCCTGGAAGCTTTTTTCAAGAGCCATGGCACGACCGATCATCTTGTTATTGCTCTTGGTGGAGGCAAGGGCCTCGGTAATTTCGCAGACCTTTCTTTGCAGGATCTCCGTGAGGGCTTTGAGCAGAAATACTGGGCGCACCTGGCGACGATCAAAGCAGCGCTTCCTTACATGGGCCCTAACGGCAGCATTACTTTAGTGACAGCTATTACCAGCAGCGCTAAAATGCCGGGTACATCCGGCATTGGCGCAATGAATGGTGCGCTGGAAATTATGGTGCCGATCCTGGCCAAAGAATTCGAACAGCTGCGGATCAACGCCGTTTCGCCCGGCGTTGTGGATACTTTGTGGTGGGATTTTCTCACATTAGAAACCAAACAGGAAACCTTCGACTATTATGCTTCCCAAATCCCTGTGGGGCGCATTGCACAACCGGGCGATGTAGCCAGTGTCGTCCTGTTTCTGGCGGGCAACGGATACATGACCGGCAAAGTAATCGGCTGTGATGGCGGATTAGCCTAAGCAAAGTCAGGGTAAAAAATAGCATCGGAAAGGATGCTATTTTTTTGACATCACAGCGCATAATTGTAGGAAAGCCCCTCATGACAAACTCGCTGGCGCCTAAGGCCGGTCCGCCGGGCAAGAGAAGACAAGATCAAGGATTAAATATGCAAATTAAAATTTTCAACGGCCGGCAACAGCTTTGGCTTCCGCAGCATTTGATGTCCGAACGTAAGGACGACCAAAACTAAAGAAACTATTGTTGCGCAGCTTACAGGAAGAGCATAAAAGATCCTAACATAAAAAACTAAATTTGGAACGCTGGATTAACGGCAAACCAATCCCTAGGTCAAAACCCTCGCTAACGTCACAACATGATTGAACTATTGTATAAATACCCTGTAGTGGGCACCGTCATCGGTATCGTGCTGGGCTTTGTCCTGACCCAAATCGGCATGGCATACCGGGCGCGGTTGGAAAATAAAAAAACACTCAAAACAGTCCTATTCCACCTTTTAGAAACCTATTATTCCCTGGACAGAAACAAGCCTGGTCCCAGGTTAGATCAACTTGTCCGGAAGGCGATGGGTGTCATTTCTGGACAATCTGCCGACGAAGCGGTCATGGAGCAAGCCGAAGTTAAGTACACGCGTGTGCTCAAATCGGTTCTAGCAACGCGTATATCCCAAGAGATCGAAGAAATATCCAAAGACTACCAAGAATCCGTCCTGGCACTTTCGGTAATTGATCCCATTCAGGCCTACTACCTAAGCCGCAGGTCGAACATTGACCAACTTTTCAAAACCTTTTCGGGCCTTGCAGACCAAATCCCCGTACAATCCCCGCAAGAGCGTGCAGAAATACAACACAGTCTCAGCGTGGTGCTCGATACGCTCAAGCCGAAGATTTTTGAAGATTCATTAAGGGAATTGGAGGAAGATATTAAAAGTATTGCCTGTCGCGTGGGCATCTGCACCTGGATCCGGGCAGGAAAGGCTGTCAAACGGATCCAAACGAGCGTGGATAAGAATATAGAAAATGATCTTGAGCCGTTCCTGAAAGACTTGATGCCTGATGTGATTGAGGCTATGCAGTCCATACAGCCGTTTCAGACCGTTGCCACCGTTGCGCAGCCATGCTCACAGGTGGACACTGAAGCAACTCGCACGACAGACCAATAGGTCAGCGGACGAAGCGAACCATTCCAACGAAAAACAGTGGTCTTGATCCGGCGACGCTCGAGAACACTGTGGTAGCCATCCTGGAAAAGCGCTGTTTTCCGCACAGTTTGGGCAGCACGCCTACTATCCGTTTTTCCAGCAGTGACCGGCCATCTCGCATCAATGCCCCTTCGGTATAATGCGAACGGTTACTTTGAGGCCATCTGTCGTGTTGTTGAGGTCATTTTCAATACCCCTCGGGTTACTGATGTATCCTTCGGGGTCGTAAACGAAGCAATATAATACCTTACAGTCGGGATGGGTCTTGTATTTTGCAATGTCAATGATCAGCTGCTCACCCAGTTGCTTTGCTTTCAGGCTTGCTCGCGTCTTTTTTACCTCGATGACTATTTTTTGGTCTTTCAATAGAAAGTCCGAACGTGTCGAAGAGCCAGCATAACTGGGGTTCCATTCCTCGGTGCGGATGTCTTCGAAGTAGATCCTGAGCAAGGCGTGCAGCAAATCCTGTGTATCGTATTCATCGGCGATGTCCAGCGTAGCCCTATCGTCATAACGCTGCCGTAATTGTTTGGCGACCAGGTGAAATTTCTCGATGATGCTATCCAAGAGGAACAGGTCATCCCTATCTGCTTTCTGAATGTTCTGTCTCAGTTCTTTCTTTTTCGAGCGCCAGGGGAAATCCTTTCCGCAATGCTTACAGATATCCGGAACGGGAGTTGGGCCGCCACCCAGGAATACCACATTTCCCTTGTAGTCACCTTCTATATCTTTTTGGCAATTAGGGCAGGATTTCGTCGTTTCTGCTCCACAACGGTCACAGTACTTTTGGTTGAATGCAGGACTGCTGTAGTAGGAATCGTTTACTCCATGCCCATTCAGGCACACCAAGTAGGCATCATATTTACCCGACATTGAATGATTTATTTTGATTGATAACACAAATACAATGATCGGCCCCGATCGCATTTCTGGGATATCTCTATTGCCAGTAGCATGAGACATCCGGAACCTGGTGTAAAGTTATCAATTACGATCGTGATCTCTTAGATGCCTATTTATTTGAATCGCTAGAGCAAGTTCACATTTTGTCCGACGAATGGATGGAAGATTATAATCGCTTTCATCCGCATCAAGCGCTGGCTGTGTAAGTGGCTTGGGACCAGCAACGCTTGCCAAGAAACTAGAAATGAATAAAGTCTAAGCATCCACCGTCCTCCTTAGGGTAAGGCACCATACCCTTAGGGGCAGTACCTGTTCATGGTCCCAATAGCGTAGCTTCATTCGTCGTCAGAAATTGCATCATTTGTCGAGGAAAAGATATCATTCATCGAAAACGCAGCAACAATGATAGACACAATACCATTAAGTATACATAAATATCGTTACTATTGCATTCCTTGGAGTCGAATAAAATTATCTTTGTCATTAGTTAACAAAAATAGAAAACACCAACCTAAATGCTGATTGAATGGACTATAGTTGGTAACTACCGAGCAGAGTAATCATTAATGCGACCGTTTGATAAATATTTAGTGGGATTTTTACGGACATCTTGGTAAATTTAATGTAGAAGGCTTATTTGTAAGCGTAATAGATCTTATGCGATATTCAAGAATTTTCTTTTTTTGGGGAACTGTCATTTCGCCAATTTTAACCCTTGGGCAGGCTAGCAGTGAAAACTCAAGCAAAGAGAAATATTCACCCATTTATTTGAAAACTACGTTTGACCCTAAGTCAGATCTTGACTCAAATATTGTCATTCCGAAACTCAAAACTGCAGAAGTTGGACGTATACTGCAGAAAATGTTAGTAGCTGATCAACGGTATCGAGATAGCTTGATGACGAAAACATTGAGGCAGGAGGAAATATACTATTTCAATAGACTAATCATTCGGAATGATAAAACAAATCAAGCACTTCTCTCTAAGATAATTGCTCAATATGGTTGGCCTGCTGATCATCAGCTTGGCGAAGGAGCTAGCGATGCAGCTTGGCTGGTCTTGTGGCATGCGAGTCGTGACTACAAGAAACGTTACTTCAACCTGGTGGAACACGCTTACAATAAAGGTCACGTAAGTAAGGCACACTATACAACGTTGAAGACTAAACTAAGTGGAAATTAGTCCGCTGTATTTCTCAATAGAATTTTTTTTAAATTATGTTTAACTATAAATCCTAAGTTCATGGAAAATGTTTTGTTAGAGGGTTTTGAAAATTTTAAGGAAAATGAGCTTTCCCTTGATGAGATGAGAGGTATCAGAGGTGGACAATGGACATCCAATCCACACAGTACTTATGTAGGAGTCAACGGTGATTGTACAAGTAGTTGCGATATTATATCGGGCGGGACAACTAAACAGTGTAACCCTCCACAGACATCAACAACCTGGAGTGGGGATTGCAGTGGCAATACGCCTAAAAAGCCTTACTATTGAGGTTTTTTGAAAGGTAGCTAATTCTTAACTGTGAACAGGCGTAGTATATAGACGGCTGTTCACAGAACATTTTAAACTTTAAATAATGAAGGATCTTCAACAAATACTTGATATGAACAGAGGGATATTTCCTTTGTCATTTTTCAACTTAACTCAGTTAGATCAATCTCAATTGCCAACCCATAAGGTTATATCCATAGATGACTATTCGACAGAAAAGTATGAAATTGTCGGCAGATATCGAAAGCATATTTGTCGCGTTTTGGAACTGTCAGAATGAGCCTGCATCTCTATGCATCATAAATCTATGAGTTTTCATTCCATTTTTCTGTTACTAAAGAAAAGATGTGGCTTTCATTTTACTATCGTTGTGTCTCTCTTGCCTCAAAGATACAAAGCCAGATTGATTCTTTGCGTAATCGCGTGAAGGCCCAAATCACGCTGTCGAAAATGGCATTTGCTTTGCATAGATTGGACAACAATCCGATCACTAAGGACGTATATGAATTGCGGCTATTCGCAATTATGCGAAACGAAGCTCTTCGTCTTCCATACTTCATTGAATACTATAAGCGTCTTGGGGTTGACCGATTTTTTATAATTGACAACAATTCATCAGATCTTAGCAGAGATATCGCGCTCCAACATTCAGAAATTCATGTATTTTCAACGGACGAGCCCTACCAGGAACATTGGCGTTGGATGACATATATGTTGGATCGTTACGGATTGAATCACTGGTGTCTGGTTGTAGACATTGACGAATTATTTTCATTCCCTTTTATAGAGAAAATTCGACTAAAACACCTATGCAGATACTTGGAAGAAAGCAACAATACTGCTCTTAAATGCTTTCTCTTGGATATGTATTCAGATTCAACAATATCAGAAACGATTTGCGCTTCGGGGCAGAATCCCCTGTCTGTTCTTAGATTCTTTGATGCATCCTTTCGCAAAATTTCTGTTAGCTTCAAAGACTGGAAACGTAATACGAATTTCACCTCAGTTGTCCTTACCGGGGGGATGCGAGATCGCGTTTTTGGGTATTCTCCCGTCCCACATTTTCTTTCGAAGGTTCCTTTATTCAAGTATTTACCAAATACGTACCTGGCTCAAGGAATGCATGCGATAAACGGTGCCAAATTTAGTAGTGACGTCGGGGTTGTATTTCACACCAAGTTTTTGAATGATTTTGAGAATCGAGTTTATGAGGAGTGTCAGAGAGAACAACATTTCGACAATGCACAATATTATAAAATGTATCGTAAAAAATTCGAACTTGACCCGAGTTTGAATCTGTTTGACATCAATTCAGTTAAATTCGAGGATCTTGCCCAGCTAAGAGACTTAGATCTAATCCATATTTCGACGGATTTTGAAAGGTACGTAGACACACGTGATATGACCCGATCGGAAGCTTAAGGTTTCCTTGAGGCTAGTCCATTTAATTACAAGATGCTTGATGCTTGACTCTTTTCCCCACTACTATCAACTAGATCAGATGGACTGTGGCCCGACATGCTTGCGAATGATCGCAAAGTATTACGGTCGTCATTATACATCTCAAACGCTCCGCGAGAAATCACAACAGAATCGAGAGGGCGTAACGCTTTTAGGAATTGCACAAGCTGCGGAGTCGATTGGGCTCCGGTCAATCGGGACTCAAATATCCGTAGAGAAGCTAATTGCCGAGGCGCCTTTGCCATGCATCTTGCATTGGGGGCAGAATCACTTCGTTGTCTTACACAAGATTGAAGGAGAAGCCAGGCCACGTAGGTTGAATTTATTTTCACGTGTGTTTTATGGACTACAAAATACTTTGCAGTCAGCAACGCGTATTTTTAGGAAAAACGACAAAGTTTCGCCTATTAGGGGTGGGCAGGGAATTAGATTCCACATTGCCGACCCAGGAAGGGGGCGAGTCGTTTATGAAAATAAAGAATTCGAGTCTCAGTGGGTATCCAATAGAAATGGAAGAGAGGAGCGTGGAGTCGTCCTCCTAGTTGAACCTACAGCTAAGTTCTTTGAGGAAGAAGGAGAGGAACATGACAGCATCGGCATTTTTGGGCTACTTAGCTATCTTTTGAAGTACAAAAGAATGTTGCTTCAGTTAGGGCTCGGAATGCTGTTTGGGAGTGGAATACAGTTAATATTTCCTTTTTTAACCCAAGCAATTGTCGACGTAGGGATCGCGACCAGTAACTATTCTTTTATTTACTTGATACTCGTTGCCCAAGTGGTCCTCCTGGTGAGTTCGACCGCAGTTGACTTCCTTAGAAGCTGGATACTGCTATTTATTAGCACCCGCCTTAACCTTTCGATACTTTCAGAGTTTTTAGCAAAGTTAATGAGGCTTCCAGTATCATTCTTTGATGTGAAGCACTTTGGTGACATTATGCAACGTATTGGGGACCATAGTCGAATAGAGACGTTTCTAACCAGTCAGACGATAACAATATTATTCTCTATCTTTAATCTCTTCCTTTTTGCAATTGCGCTCGCGCTCTACGATAAAACTATTTTTTTTGTTGCCAGTTTGAGTTCGATAGTCTACATGGCTTGGGTTTTGATCTTTCTCCGTGGGCGAAAGAAGATTGACATAAAACGATTTGATGTCTCTTCACGAAACCAAAGTCTTCTAGTACAGCTTTTACAAGGCATGCAAGACATTAAGCTGAGCGGGGCAGAAACTAGGTACAGATGGAATTGGGAGAAAATACAAATTAAGTTGTTCAAGCTCAATGCACAGAGTTTATCATTGTCTCAGGTACAACAAGGCGGAGCTTTGTTTATAAATCAAGGAAAGAATATCATTGTCACGTTTTTGACCGTACGCGGTGTAATGAACGGCGAGCTTTCTCTAGGTCAGATGATGTCAATTCAATATATATTGGGACAGTTTAATAGCCCTGTCGAGCAGTTTGTAGGTTTTCTTCAGTCCTGGCAAGATGCACGCCTAAGTATTGCTCGGCTCAACGAAGTTCACAACTTGCAGGACGAAGAGCCTAGTTCCACGCTATTTCGTCAAAGCTGGGATAGATCTCAGGACATTCAACTAAGCAATGTATCCTTTACCTATTCGGGCGCGGGCAATGAACCTGTATTGAAGGACATAAACCTACTAATAAAGCGAGGTAAGGTTACAGCAATTGTAGGTACAAGTGGCAGCGGCAAGACAACACTACTGAAACTCATACTCAGATATTATGAACCCCAGGAGGGTCAAATTTATCTCACCAAAAGTTCTGATGACAGTTCCCGAGACGGACTACCGCCCTGGATGCAGGATGGTGCAGTAACAAAACTTTCAAGCATTTCACATCGGTTGTGGAGGCAGGAATGCGGCGTAGTAATGCAGGAAAGCTTTATTTTTTCTGAGACCATAGCCCGTAACATTGCTGTTGGTGATGAGTACATTGATTCCGATAGATTAATCGAAGCAGCTAGAGTGGCGAACATACATACGTTTATTGACTCTTTGCCTCTCGGCTATCATACTAAAATTGGATCTGAAGGGGTAGGGATTAGCCAAGGTCAGCGTCAGAGAATCTTAATTGCAAGATCCGTCTACAAAGATCCGAATCTCATTCTTTTTGATGAAGCAACAAATTCCCTCGACGCAAATAATGAATCAACCATAATGAAAAACTTGGAAATTTTTTTTACGGGCAGAACGGTAGTTATTGCGGCACATAGATTAAGTACTGTAAAAAATGCTGATCAGATTGTTGTGCTCGAGAAAGGCAATATTGTCGAAGTTGGCAAGCATGCTGAGCTGATAAGTATGAGAGGCAGGTACTTTGAATTAGTAAATAATCAGCTGGAAACCATGCATCTCTAGTTGGCAATCAAAAATGGAATTTTCGATGAAAAGACAATCAAGTACAGTTGAAATATTTCAAGAAGTCCAAAGTGCTGACATAGAGGAAATAATGGGCCGAAAGCCCCATTGGTTGCTGACATCGGGAATTTCTCTTTTGGCTATCGTTTTTGGGACGATTCTTGCCTGTACCAACTTTATAAAATATCCAGACATTGTCAGTGCTCCGTTTATCTTAAATGGCGATATCCGACCATATGCGCTGAAGGCAAAAATTGATGGCAGACTTACCCGTCTTATGGTTGAGGACGGCCAGTCCGTGAAGAAGGGAGCGATCGTGGGAATGATCGAGAGTGATGCAGATTATGAGACAATTTTACGCCTCGAGAACGAACTCAGACGAATCAGTGAGGATATAGGCAAGCAAATTTGGAATACGCCTAGATATTTTGCTCTTAATCAAAGCGCAACCCTTGGTGAATTGCAGGAAGACTATGAGATCTTTGACAAGGAGTTTACGAAAATAAATGCACTAGTCGCCAAAGATTTCTATAAAATACGTAAAGATCTGTTGACAAAAGATGTCACAAATCTTGAAAAATTTGAAAACCTACTAAAGGAACAGCATGCGTCTCAAACAAAAGAATTTGTTATCGCAGAAGAAGAATTTTTAATGCAGGAAAGACTGTTTAAAGAGAACGTAATTGCGAAACTTGATTTCAAACGTGAGCAGGCGAAATTCATTGCAAAATCTACTCCTCAA
Organism: Dyadobacter sp. 22481; assembly: GCF_052044875.1. Lineage (NCBI taxonomy): Bacteria > Pseudomonadati > Bacteroidota > Cytophagia > Cytophagales > Spirosomataceae > Dyadobacter > Dyadobacter sp. 22481. The sequence continues at coordinate 1,592,004 of NZ_JBQENV010000001.1, read as the reverse complement.
CGAACCACAGAAACACAGATTATTCAGAATCAGTCAACCAGGCTTGCTAAAAATCGAGAGTTAGTGGAACTGGAATATGGTCTATATGAAAGTAAAAATGCGTATAAACAATCTGTCGAAGCTCTTGCCAACAGCATCAAGTCCTGGAAGCAAAAGTATCTGCTGTATTCTCCTGTTGATGGAATAATCTCATTTCGAGTTCCAGTTCAGCAGCTAGATTATGTAGTGAATGGCCAGGAGATACTTCTGGTTGAACCGGTGAACCATTTGCAGACTGGATTAATACGGCTTGCCCAGAAAAACTTAGGAAAAATCCGAAAAGGTCAAATTGTTCTGATAAAAATGGACGGGTATCCATATAGAGAATATGGAATGCTAGTGGGCAAACTTTCCAGGATTGCCGCGGTACCTGGTCGTGATAGTTTATACTGGGGCTACGTTTCCCTGCCAGTAAATCTTACTACTCAGTTCGGTCACCAAATTACCTTCAAACAAGGTTTAACTGGTCAGGGTGAAGTAGTTACGCAGGACAGGTCACTTGCGAATAGACTCATTTCTGGTTTTCGAAGCGATTTTAGATAATTCTAATACACCAACATATTAAGAATGATACTGGTACTAAGCAATGAATTCGATCAATCTACCTGTGATGTAATCGATTGGCTCTATTTCTATGACCAGAATTTTGTCCGTATCAATGAATCCGACATGATACGTTTAGAGCGAATCACTCTGAGGGATGGCGATGTCAGGGTTTGCATATTACATAACGAAATGCAAATTGATCTCGAAGACGTGCAATCGTACTGGTATCGTCGAGGGGAGATCAACCTCCCCTGTTACATGGAGACAAACGAAAGCGATTTCTCCTCAATCTTCCAGAGAAACATGGAAAGGGAAAGGGATACACTCAAAGACTTTCTACATAGCTGGATAGAAACCTTTCCCGGATTAGGAAGTTATTTCCAAAGGTCGATGAATAAGCTAAATGTATTAACCAAGGCGTTGAAATGTGGATTTAGAGTTCCGGAGACACATATTCTATCTAGTGACTACGAACTGGAAGCTTCCTTGGGATCAAATATCATTACAAAGGCGATTTCTGAGGCGATTCATATTGTGGTACCGCAACATGGATTCATTATGAATTATACAACACATCCAAATGGCAGTTTCCTATCCCGTGAAAATAGAAGATTTCCATCACTCATTCAGCAGAATATTGTAAAGAAATATGAAGTTCGTGTTTTTTACTTGAAGGGTGAAGTGTATGCTATGGCCATATTTAGCCAAGGCAATGAGAAGACCAAAAACGACTTTAGGAACTATGACCACTCCCGTCCCAATAGAACTGTCCCCTACTCACTTCCCAGAGAGTTGCGCACAAGTGTAACGCTTTTAATGAACTGCTTACAATTAGATACAGGGTCGATAGATCTACTTGTTGATCACAATCGGCAGTATTTCTTCTTGGAGGTCAATCCAGTCGGACAATATGGAATGACATCCTACCCCTGCAATTACCACCTAGATCAGAAAATAGCCAAAATTCTAATTTCTGATTTCTCCAATATGAAAGATACTTTAAACCAGGAGATTCATGGAAGTCGTTAAACTGTTTAGTAATTGCATACCTGTTAAGGGGTACAAGCGATCCATCATATGTGACCTGCAACTAGGTAGATATAAGTTTATCCCAAACGATCTTTTTGATATCATACAGACATATGAGTATCTGGATATTACTTTCCTGCGCGAGAAATACGGACACTCCAACGAAGCGGTAATAAATTCCTATATCGACTTCATAATCAACGATTCGTGGGGATTTTATTGTGATTTAGACGCATTGGATAATTTCCCTCCTATAGTCAACGACTATGTGTCACCTTCGAAGGTGGAAAATGCTATTCTCGATTTTTCAGAACAAACAATACCTAAGATCAATATAGCAAATTACGAGCGGGCCGTACGCGAGCTAAGCATGCTGGGATGCGTAGCGGTTATGTTGCGATTCTTCTCGTATGATTTGACAAACGAAATAATTTTTGAAATTTTAAATTTGTTTCGAGCGAGCAGGATTAAAGAAATTGTACTCGTAGTAAAATATTCTGATAAGGTTGACGTAGATATTATCCCAGACCTTTTTAAAGAGCACCTGCGTGTTGCCCAAATCATCATCCACGGAGCTCCGCACGACAAGTCATTGAGTTTTGACCAAAAGGGCCTAAGTCTTATCCAAGCCAGAGAGCCCATTAACGATGCAACCCACTGCGGCTTCGTCTCAAAGCGTTACTTCAACATTGAAATTCAATCCTTCTTTGAAGCACAGCATTTCAACAGCTGCCTAAACAGAAAGATCTGCATAGATCATAATGGCGAAATGAAGAACTGTCCATCTTTCAGCACGTCTTTTGGTAATATAATGACAAACAACTTTGCAGCAGTAATCGAGAACGATAAGTTTAGAGCTGCATGGGAAATCACAAAGGATATGGTCGACATTTGCAAGGTTTGTGAATTTCGCTATATCTGTTTGGATTGTCGAGCATTTACCACGGATCTGGAGAATCCACATGCAAAGCCCCTCCATTGTCAGTATGATCCACTCACGGCCACGTGGGCCTAGGAAAAGCAGCTAAATGTACAAGAAAATTCCAGTGTAATCATTTTAATTTTTCAAACAGCTCATGTTGAAGTACGAAATTTTGACATTCGTCCGAGGCAGCTCAAAGAGATTGTTGGAGTGCGGAAAAAGAATGCGTCATATTTTTTCAAGAAACGTCGCTGTTCGAGGCATAAAAAGAATTGATAAAAGGAGCGTTCCGTCTGGGAATAACGAGATTAGACTGTTTGCTGTAATGAGGAACGAATCGCTACGACTGCCATATTTTTTTAAGTATTATAACGATCTTGGGGTAAATCGGTTCTTTCTAATTGACAACAACTCGAGCGATGACTCCCGTGATATAGCTTTGTCTATCGAAAACTTACACCTTTATTCAACGAGCCTATCCTATAAAAGTCATTGGCATTGGATTGAGCATCTTGTTAGCAAATATGGTCGCAATCACTGGTGTGTGGTCGTTGATATCGATGAGCTACTAGCATATCCCAATGTTGAGCAATTAAAATTAAAAGATGTATGTTGCTATTTGGATACCTTCGGCGCAAACGCTTTAAGATCGGTCTTACTTGACCTATATCCCAGCGGGCCCTTAGAAAGTGGTATACTGCGCTCCGAGCATAATCCTTTCTCCATACTCACCCATTTCGATCAGGATATTAAGAAGACAGTTTACAATTTTTTTGATAAATCTAATTGGAAGCATTTCAAACAGGAAACATATGTTGGGGGAGTCCGGGAACGCATCTTCGGAAAAAACTTACCATGCCATTTATCGAAGATATCGCTTTTCAAAAATAATGGTAAAGTTTATCTCACACCTGGGATGCATGCCTTGAACGGGGGAGATTTTCCGGATATATCCGGAATTACCTTTCATACTAAGTTTCTGTCAGATTTCATAGAGGAAGTTGACGAGGAAGTGCAGCGTGAAGTGCATTATGGCGATGCTATAATGTACAAAATTTTCCAGAAAAGCATTAGAGATAGAAAGCAACTATCTTTTTTTTCTGAAAACTCGATAAGGTATAGAAATTCCAGCCAACTTGTTAGTCTAGGCTTGATGACCACCTCAAATAGATTCGATGATTTTGGGAAATCCAAATATGGAAATACGAATATTTGAATCAGTATTTGATAAATACCATCTCAGCTATCATCAATTATCAAAATGGCAAAAAAAACAAACGTGTTGATTATTTGTGCTCCAATAAAGAGCCATCTAATTCCATCATTTTACCTGTCAAGAAAACTTAGTAAGGAATGCAATGTTCGCTATCTTATAAATGAAAGTTCATTAGAAACCTTAGTGTCTAACAATGGATTTGAATATATATACAGTCCTGCATTTATGAACTCCGGAGATCAATCGTCAGAAATTTTTGGTAAGAGGAACAAATCATTTATCTATAGAATTTCGAGACTAATTAAGCGTTCATTTTTGAAAAAGCAAGTGTCGATCATTGAAGATATTTTCCTTGAATACCCTGCAGAAGTTATCTTAATTGATGTTTTTATGAGTTTTTCGGTGTTACCGATAAAGCTGTGTTCGTCAAAAACCAGGTGTATCTACATTAATCCCATGATGTCAACCTACGTAGTACCGGGTTACCCTTCTGTCTCCGAAGGATTTTGGGACAAAGACGTTAGACATTCAAGCGTGGAAATTTCAAAGCAATCGAATAACGGATTTATTTTGACAAATTTTATAGAGGAAAAAGTAAAATATTTTTACAATCGGGCGCTATTGAATAGCTTGGGACTAAGGCAAGTTCGCGATACGTTGCACACCACACTGTATGAGGACATTGATGAGATTATTTTAGCGCCGGAAAAATTTGAACTAACTACCCAAATTGTTAATAAAAGGCAGTTCTATCTTGGGCTTTGCGTTGACGTAGCGAGAGAAGAGCAGAGCATAGATTCAAGTTTTCATCAAAAGTTTGAAGAGGTCGTTTCTAGAAAAGACAATTTGGGTAAATCGCTGGTTTACTGTAGCTTCGGAACATTTTATGATGGGTCATTTTCTCGACTATTGCGTTTTGTTCAGGTACTCATTGAAGCAGTTAGGACCTTGGATCATATTGAGTTGGTCTTGTCAATTAATAAGCTGATTATGGAGACAGTCGATTATCAGATAGTTGTGCCGGCAAATGTCACCTGTTTTGAAAGAGTTCCACAATTGGTTGTTTTACAGCATATGGATTTATTTATTACTCATGGAGGGTTAGGCTCCGTCAAGGAAAGCATATACTATCACGTGCCAATGTTGGTTTATCCGCTTGATTTGCGATATGACCAGAATGGCAATGGTTTAAAAGTAACTCATCATGGCTTGGGTGAGCGTGGTGTTTTGGAAACGGAATCCTCAATTCAGTTACGCGAAAAGATAATCAAAGTATTAAGTGACAAACGATATTTCACCAATGTGCAAGAGTTTTCACTTAGCACGGAATCGCAAAGTAGTATTGATAGTATCATTGATAAGGTAATCCTCGAAAATAATGAACGCGTCGGAAGTTAATGTATTTAATAGTTTAGAATACCTTCTTTACAAGAATAAGGTGAAATTTACTAGGGGCCATCTGAGGAGGAGACTGATGGAACATCAAGAACCCACGAGCCTTGCAGCGGTTAGCGAAATTCTCGACGAGTATCAGGTTGATCATATTGCCAGCAGGCTATCGATTGAAAAGTTGAGTACTATTTCGGTCCCGTGCATGGTGTTCCTAGACATTCAGGGTGGTTTATTCGCTCCAGTAGAAAGAGTGTCGGATGACTCAGTTAGGTGGCTAAGCACTGAGACAGGATGGCAGGAAACCAGCATCCCAGAGTTCTTGCAGATTTGGCCGGGCGTAACACTGATTACTAAATCTTCTCCGAAGTCAATTGAGTTCAATTACAAAAATAACAAACGTGATGAATTATTAAATTGGCTCCGTTTCCCATTTGTCGGGCTCGTAGCATCGTTTTATTTAGTATTGATTTTACTTAATACATCCCACACTTTCGACAGTCCGAGAGGGATATATGTTTATGCATATATTACACTTGGTATTATTGGGTCGCTAACGTCCGCTGCAGTCATGGCTTCAACGCTAGGAACTGGTCGTAGTTATTTAAGGAAGCTCTGCTCGTATAACGGTCAAAATACCTGTATGGCATTGATATCATCAGCGGGTTCTAAATTTTTGGGTTTATTCTCTTGGGCCGAACTGGGGCTATTCTATTTTTTCGGTGGCATCTTGTCATGCATCGGGTCATTAATTTTTCAGACAAATAGCTTATTTGAAGCTACATCTGCGTTATCATTTCTTACCGCTCCGTTCATATTCTACTCCTTGTACTTTCAGGGCTTTCGTGTAAAGGTCTGGTGCAGATTATGTTTGGCCACATTGATGTGTTTTACACTTCAGATAGTTCTTGCAGTTCAGATTCTGGACCATATGTCACTTAGGGTCGGTACAAGGGATGCCTCAATACTATTTGTGTGTTATTCCTTCTTACCAGCAGTGTGGGCAATTGTCGCACCATATCTTAAACGATCCGCAGAGATTCAATGGTTACGACGAGAGTTCAACAAGATGCGATTCAATCGAGATTATTTACGCTCATTGTTCGTGACATCGGGATATCGCGTTCCTTTTTTTAGGGACCTTACTTTGATTGATTCCGGAAAGTTGGAATCAGATCATGAGATCTTGTTAATTACAAACCCTACTTGTCCGGCGTGCGCACAAGTACATAGTGAAGTGCGCGATGTTACAGAACGAAGTAAAATTAAATGTCGAATTTTACTAATCGTTCCAAATAAATCGGACCAATTGGCCATGGAAGTAGTTAAGGTTGTATTGTCCTTGGGCATTGAGGACAGGGCCAATGCAATTGACAACTGGTTCAGAGAAGGCAGATTTGACGCTCCTGGCTGGCTGGCAAAGTTCGCTGTTGCCAATGACATGAATTCGGATGCTCAGATTGAAGCAAACAACAGGTGGGCCGAAATGGCTAATATCCAAGCGACTCCGATTATTCTGATTAATGGCTCCGAGTTGCCGCATAACTACGAAATAAGGGAGCTCAGTAGAATTTTCTCACTTATTGGATAGATGCTGTATTGTTTTTGTGCCGGCTGCATTGTTGAAGCTTACGAGAATTATTGCTGCCGAGCTGCGATGAAATAGATCCTGATGTCTGAATGGTTACGGGCATCTTTGTATTTTTTACTAAATTGTGGATCTATCTTACCCTCATGGACACCTCTTCAGAAAGAAAAATATTTAAAATACCATCGATTGACGGCGGAGGCATCAAAGGGCTATATTCCGCCAAGATATTGGATCACTTAGAACAGAAGGTCGGCGAACCTATTGGGGAGTATTTTGACCTGATAGCAGTGTAAGTGTCCCGAAACGGCATACTGTTTGAGATTAGAGATTAAACCTTATCTTATTTCAATGAATAGTCTCCAATGTACTCGTTAAAGAAGCTGGCGCGGACGGTTGAAGTGTACAAAACTATTTCTGTCGACTCCAGATGATATGAGATCCGGCATTTTGCCTGACCAGGACGCCTTCTTATCCGTTTTGTTCGTCCGTGCCTACATTTCATCTATCAAAATTTCTTCTTCGGAGTTCCTGTATGCTTTGCAGTGGCCTTTTTAAGTTCCGTTTCTCGTCTTGCTTGAATCTCATCAAATTTCGAAAGGGCGCGTTCAATTTCGATGAATAATTCCTCGTCTCGCTTGACACTTCTAACATGTTCAAAATAAGCATGACAACAAGATTTAACATCCCTCATCCTTGAATGCAATACTGAATAAGCATATAATTCATCTATTACTCCCAAATTAATGGCTGTGCAAATGCGTTCGAAACAATTTATGTAAGTTTTAAAGATTATCCATTCTTCATAATTGCTCCTTATCTGGGGAGCTCCCTCCTTGGATACAACACCGTCAGCAGAAGAGTATTTCTCAACAATCGCCCAAAAGTCCTTTTCTAAGTGCATGTCAGGTAACAACCCATACATTGTGTGCAACGAATTGACCTTGTTCCAATCGCTACTTTGTTTGAGCTGATAGGCTAGTAGGAGTATCGAAATGAGTCCAATGAGCATCAGCGCTGTTTGAATCAACGGATTATAGACGGTCGTAAAGGTTGCAACATCCATATTATGTGTTTCGAGGATTTAGTGAGAATTTTATGGTCCCAATATTCTTATTGATTGGCATTCAATTTCATCAATAAATAGCTATAAATCAATATGTTTGTAGATTTGCTAGATAATATTTGACACTTCCCCTAGTGCACTGTATTCTGTTTACCCCAAACGAGAATTTGTCGAAATTTCGGCAAATCTTCCTTGAAGGGTGATATTCTCTCAGCTAAGGCTTACATTTTACTTTGTCAGAAATTTATTGATCAAAAGGATAAGCTGCTGGATTAGAAAAGAACTGGTTGTTCTATTTCTGTGATGACCGAAACCAATTAATCTTTTGGACATTCTATTAAATTCTATATCCGTTGGATACTGAGGCGCGTTCTGGACTGTAATGTTACGTAGCTCTGCGAGGCGCAAAAATCTTGCACCTAAATGACATCTATCAAAGTTCCGTTAAGATGTGTTAACGATGGTGTTAACAGTAGTCGAATAAAAAGAAACGTAACAAGCAGATATTTAGATTGTTACGTTTAGAGTTTGTACCCGCAGAGGGAGTCGAACCAGACCAATGAACATTAGTTATCTAAGGCGCGGGTCTAAGCAAGCCAGACTTTAAGAATAGCTTTTTCCGAACTTTGGCGACATTATCACTAATTCTAGATTTCCTCACTCTACAATAACGCATCGTTGTTCTGATGCTTCGGTGGCCTAACATTTTACTGACATCCTCCGGAGGAACGCCATTGTTAAGCATCATATCCGCGAAGAAATGTCGGGCATCATGCGTATCGAGTCTTCTGATATCGCCACTAACATCCCGGATTTCACATAGCTGCGCAATGTCCTTCAAATACACGTTGTAGCGGTAGTTACTATTGACCGGGATTAACTTCCGATTTGCTAGACAGTAAGGGTGGTCTTGATATTTGGATATCAGTTGGTCGACGATCGGCAGAATGGGTACCATTTCGCCAACCTCTGTTTTGCCTCTGTGCTTGACAAGCCAGCGTTCTTTCTTGGGCCCGACCAGGACTACGTTTTCCGGGCTGAGGTCATAAATGTCCTGATAGGCAAAGCCGGTGAAGCACTGAAAAATGAATGCGTCCCTAACCTCAGAAACCCGGTCGACGCTAAATTGCTTTTGCTGGATTTTCTCGACCTGCCAAAATTCCAGTGGGATTACCTCCACATCGCCACCAGAGCACTTGAAGCCTTCCATTGGGTTGGAAGGGATGTATTTCTTTTTAACCCCAATTTTGACGATCTGACGCACCCATTTTACTTCTTTTCGAGCTGTTACCTCAGCCAACGGTTTCGCAACGTGTAACGTCAAATAATCATAGAGGTCGTCCGCAAAGGTGTCGCCAAGAGAGGAAAAGTGAATGTCCTCGCGATCGAAGTGATATTTGATGAAACTGGCAACCTTCTTTTTGGTGCTGCGCCAGTGCTTCAAGGTCTCATACGAGGCATTTTCCCGTTCTACGCGCTTCTCGAATTTTGCGATGAACTCATCGAAGACTTCCAGCACTGTTTGCTCGTTCTTGGCAGCAGGCTTCGCTAGCTTTGGCTGTTCGATTGCAGGTTTTCCCAGGTAAACATTCTTGACCATCGCCGGGGTCACCTCACGGAACTGCGTTTGAAGGCCGTTGAAAATCCGTTCGACGTCGGTTTGCAATTGGGCCAATTTCTGATTGGCCAGTTTTACTTCCATTCCTGAGCCGGTGACTTGTTTGGTATCCAAGTCCCAGGATGCCGGATTAACCTTCTTGCCTGTTGAAATTTCGGTGTACTTACCGTCGATTGTTATTCTGGCGTAAATGGGAGCTTTGCCGTCTGCTTTCGCTTTTTGTCTGTACAGCCAGAAGAGTACAGTCAGGTTCTGTTTGAAATTCATCATCCTCACAGTTTAAGGTTAGAAAAACATTGATGTTTGAGAAACCTTGGTCAAAATCGCCTCTGTCAAACATGTCCATTCGGTAACCTAATTTAGTAAGCAAAGCAGGTTACCGAATAGGTTACCGAATGCTTTGATCTGGATTGAATCAGAATGATATGCTTATCTTCGAAAACAGTGAAAAAATGACGTTTTTAAACGAAAAAAGCGCCTTTTGAGGCGCTTTAAGTGATCCCGCTGGGAACAATTTAATTGTTGAAAACGCTTGTATATCAGTTATTTGTAATTCCCTTCAAAATAGGTAACCGAAACGGTAACCGATTCTTTTAGCTTGTTTTGATGCATTTTGGGCATCGGGGCATCCATATCAAAGTTACATTTTTATTTCATTACTTCGATCTTCCTAAGTGGTATCAATGGCGCCCCAAGGTGGCTAGGCCCACACCGAACAAAAAACTTGGAAGACGACAAAGATCACTAGCAACGCTACTCGCACACAAGATCGTATTGTAGGAGTCTTTTCATCCTGCCAATGTCGGTAAGGAAGTTTTCATAAATATCCATCCAACACAGTCTTAAGAAGAACATCTGGATTGTGCATAAAAAGTATAGCATAAGAACTGCCCAAAGGTAGTTCCAGCTGATATCTAAAATTTTACTAATAATCAGCAAAATCGAAGTCTGCATAAAGTGCCAAAAATGCGCGAAGGCCGCTAAGCCCCGTTTTCGCTTCACTTCAATGGCCTGGCGCAGTTTCATCGACGACCTTCCAAGAAGATAGTAGTCTTCCCGTTCTGGCGCACTTACTCTCTTCCATAAACCTTTTCGATCCCATCGGAAAACAGAAATGTAAAAGGATGGGTAGTACTTCCTTATGGTTTGAGCGGAGAAAGCGATGTCTAGCAATAAAAGAATCATTAGTGACAGCATAGACAGAAATGAGTATACGTAAATCTGGCCGTCGTGTTTCCAAGCTGCCACAACCGCAAACCAAGATTGTAATAGAAAAAGGCCTAATAGGAAAGCCAGAGTAGAATTTTGCCAACGTTTGTTCAAGGAAGTAACTTTGTCAAAGAATGGAAACCTCCTTCGGAAATGCAATAATTTGTTAATCATATTATGAGTTTGACTTTATGTTATCGCAAACTTACAATTGCAGTCTCGTTCGGCTTGACATAGAGTGACAAGGGGTAGTATTTGAAATACTGTATGCGAAATATATTGGACCAATGGAGCATGAGTTGACACAATTTGGAAAGTTTACTTGGCCTGCTTTTCTTTTCCGAATGCTACTTTCGAAATTTGTGGCTTATTGCAGAACATATTGAAGTAATGAACATTTAATTTTAATAGAAAATATTCTACACCGATAATTGATTGATTATTGTCTATAAAAATCATACTACAAATATAGTTTATATATCGAAATTTTCACGGAAAAGTGTAGAATAGGCGGCTTAAAATGAGCGAGACAACACAATTCATCGGTAAAACACTGCCTGTTCGTCGATCATTTGGTCGTAGTTGTCGAAAAATGGAATCCATTTGAATGGATATACTTTTTTATCGAAAATGAAATTACTAGCATTGCGGTACGATTTGTTATATAGGTTTTATAACTTCAACTAACAGGTGAAAACAAGGGATAAAGTCATTTTCATACTCACCGTTGCCACTTTGCTTTCCGCACACATTGAAGCAAGTTATTTTGGATTGTATGCTCCTAAGGAGTTTTTGTTAATTACTTGTTGTCTATTACTACTCGCATTTGCGACATATAGATATTTTTCGAAAGTTAGCCTTCCCAGGAATAATATTAGCGATTGGATATTCCTTTCTTTGTTTTTATTTTTCATAGCAAACACATTTCTCTTTCGCCATCAGTTCGCCAACACCGAATATCTGATCTTTATCTCGCTACAATTTGTTCTCTATTTGACGTTCAGGCTGTCAAGCCATCTTGCCATAGATCGTGACCAACTACTGCTGGCGGCTATGTCTCCGCTCCTTATCGAAGGTGCGCTTTCCTTCGGCCAGTTCCTTGGTGCAATACCTTCTTCAAATCCCTATTTTTCAATTACCGGCTCTTTCAACAACCCAGGCATTCTTGCCGGGTACGCAGCCATGTGCTTGCCAATCGCCTTACACTTCTTTTTGACACTAAGCGAAAATCACCCCAAAAGAGTATCCTATATATTTTCTGCTGCTATCTTGTTGGTGGCGATTGTTATTCTCTTTCACACAAAATCAAGAGGGGCAATGGTCTCGGCCGCATTGTCCTGCGCCTACATACTGACCATACATTTCCCCGTTGCATTGCGATTTAAAAAACTGCAGCACATGAAATGGATTGCTTTGGCCACAGCAATCCCCGTTATATGTGGATTGATTTATTATTTGCACTCATTGCGTCCTGAATCATCATCTGGCAGACTGTTTATCTGGAAAAATACACTTCAGATCATTGCCAAATACCCAATGCTCGGAGTTGGAACAGGAAATTTCAGTTCCGCGTACGCGATGATCCAGGAACAATATTTTAGCCGGCACGATGCCAGCCCACATGAGCTGGCCATCGTCGATAGCGTTTTGGTTCCTTTTAACGAAATCCTAGGATTGGTTGCTGAGGAAGGAATCATCGGCATCACGCTAGTGATCTTTTTCATCGTCTACTCACTGAAAAACTTAAATCGCGGCGAGCACGGAAAGTTTTTTTCACAATGTGTCCGTGCGTCGATCTTATCGGTGTTTATCTTTTCATTGACAAGTTATCCCTCAAAAGTTATCGCTACACAAGCAACCATTCTCCTGCTCTTTGCGGTATCAAACAGCATTGGACCATGCGAGGAAAGAGTTGTCGTGACAAGAAAACCTGTAAGTCTTGCTGCCATAATCCTGGTTACCTTGGTTCTCTTCGGTCTAAGCTTCTCGTACTTTTTCCGCACAATGCGAACATATCACAGAGGACTGCTCTATTCTCACAGAAGAGATTATCCGAAAGCAAACGAGTTTTACGGCCAATCATTCTCCAATCTTAAACACAGTAGTGACTTCCTGATGAGCTATGCTTCATCCCTTTACTTATCAGGAAATTACACTCAAAGTCTGGCAATCCTCAATGAATTCGATAAGGTATCTTACTCTTACGAATCCACGCTACTGCGGGCAAAAAATTATTTTGCGATTTCCGACTTCACAAATGCCGCACTGCATCTAAAAAAAGCATCGCAGATCGTTCCGTCCAGATTTGAACCACTGCATTTACTTCTTTTAACTTACGAAAAGACAGGTCAATATGATAACGCTGTAGAATTGTCCTCCAGGATACTCGATATGCCAGTAAAGAAAAAATCCGATCAGGTTCAAAAGATAAAAGATACTGCTCGACATATTGCCGCTGAAATAACCAAAAACAAAGATTATGAGTAATCCAAAAGTCTTTACCTGTCCGGCGTGTAACAACGAATTGGGCTTCAAAAATGTGGTGAAAGTTGCCGACGGCCACGAGTTCAACTGCCCCCATTGCGGCACAACAATAGTGCCAGAAAAATCAAAGACCTGGCGTTGGGGCTATCTAATCGGTCTGATTAGCGTCGTCGTGCCATCCAAAGTATATCTCGAATATTTCCAAGACAACATTGTCGTCGCGCTGATGATTGGGGCGGTTTGTGGAGCGACCGCGATTATGGGTATCTGCGTTTACGTGTATAAAACAACGATTTTTAATACCAAGTAGAGTTCAATTTATGTTTCACTTTTAATTTTTTTTTTCATGCAAACAAAAGCAAAATCGTTGGCCCTCCTCTTGACGGTTTGTACTGTGTTGGGAGTTTCTTCCAGCATGTTGTCCAAGCCGAAATCTAACAAGATCTGGGTTGGTATTGGTTATGTGGCATCCCGAGAAGGCGCCTCTGCAGGTGCTGGTGCGGCGATTGGCGCTATCGGCGTTCTGGATGCTGCGGCCTGGGGCTTTGGTGTCGGTATGGTAGCTGGTCCGGTTGGCGGAGCAATTGCTGGTGCCGTATCAGGACTGTAATTAGCTAGGGTCTATGGTTAACGGCCATAGACCCATTCTTTGACCAATAAATAAGAAATCCCTGACTATCAGATGAATAGAAAACGTGGCTACTATCTCGCTATTGCAGCTTATTTTATTGGGCTTCTTTTAGGCTTGTTACTAAAATTCAATACCGGTGCAGGCTCCTCCCAAAAAATGAATGCTGCTTTTAACAGCATATACAGTCAAAGTAAATTCACCTTATTCTGGGACATCTTTTTCAACAATATACTTGTCTTAATTTTCAACCTGATGGGAGCTCTGTCTTTTGGCATAATTTCCCTCATCACCACTCTCTACAACGGGGTCATTCTCGGTTATACAGTCTCCTCGCTCCAAAAATATTTTTCAACGACCGAAATATTGAGCCATACATTACCTCATTGTATCGAGGTTGTGGGGATCATTTTATCGTGCAAACTGGGTGTAGAGCTCGGATGGATACTCTTCAAAAGGTACTTTGAAAAGATTACCCTCGAAATTGATACCGCCTATTACCTGAGGACTTTTGGATTGGCTGTCACGATCATACTGCTTGCCAGCGGTTTGGAAGTCGCTTTCATGCGATAATATTAGTCTCCTATATTGAATAAAAATATGACGTTTACGCGAAAGAGTTTCTATTTAAACCTGATTTGGCTGCTATTAATTTCGGTCGCCTTCCTGATGATTTCGGTTGCATCTGCCAATTCCCGACAGGATCTCCTGGCCGAGAATGATTTATTTCAACTATTCGCACGCATTAATCACTTTATTTCTTTCTTTATCCCCCTTGTCATCTTCATCTTCTTTTTGTTTTCCTCCCATTTAATGTTCTTCTTATTCGATTTTGAATTTGACCCTCATCAAATCGGGCAAATAATTTGCGTTAGTCTTGTTCCCATTCTTATAAATGCAATATTACACTTTATCGTTTTGAACAGCCTGAATGATAGCCAGATCAGCTCTCTCGACAGCAACTATGCCTACCATACAACTTCATTGGGGTTAAACCTGATGGACATGAACTATGTTAGCTATGCCTCGTGGATTTTGTTCTATGTTCTGTTTGGACTTCTTATCTATGATAACTCAGAACACAGTATCCTCTCTATCATTTGTATCGTCGTCGGACCAAGCCTGCTAATAGCGACGATCAAACTGTTACTGGCGTATTTCTCCTGACAACTTCCAGCACATTTACAAAAGATGAAATGTAAGATCACACGTGGTAGAGGGATACCACATTTCAGATTGACTACGGCGTGTCAGTTGATCTTCGGTTTTGCCCTTCTCCTCGGGGCTTGCAGATCTAATAACGGCAAGATTGGTGACGTACTGGAACAGTCAGGGGATAATCGATCCGAATTGGAGGCTGTAATACAGCATTATAGTAAGGACAAAAAGGACAGCCTTAAATTGAAGGCAGCCAATTTTCTGATCACTAATATGCCTAACCATTACTCCTACAAAGACGATAACCTGGACAAATTCAATAAAATCTTCGATCTGATCAGCCGCAGGGAAGCTGTTAAACCATTTTCCGGAAACTATGTTTTCCCGGAAACGGACCGTATGTGGGACTCAATTGCCAGGAAGACAGGACAATTGGACGGCTATGGATTGAATGTGATCAGCGACTGCGAGGTCATTTCAGCCAAACTTCTAATAGAGAATATTGACTATGCGTTCATGGCCTGGGAGCTTCCCTGGGCCCAACATTTAACCTTTGATGAGTTTTGTGAATATGTTCTTCCCTACCGATTTCAGGATGAAGCCCTGGAGTCCTGGCGACCGACTTTTTGGAAAAAATATGCGTGGCTGAAGGATTCCATGGCCGGAAGCGACGATCCCGTTAAAGCGTGTGCACTTATCAACAACGATATTAAGCGGTGGTTCCGCTTTAACGGACTGTTTAACGCGTATCCAAGTGCAATCAGCCCTGGTAATTTGCTGAAATGCAAAATGGGAAAGTGCCTGGATCAGGCTGCGATTGCCTGCTACGCTATGCGTTCGCTCGGAATTCCTGTAGCTCATGAATATGTACCTCAGTGGGCTGATCGAAGTATGGGGCATGATTTCAGCTCCGTGTTGACGAAAGAAAAAAAATTCATCGGATTTCTGGGCGGGGAATTACCACCCGGCAGTAATGAAATCCGGAACAGGGCTCCGAAGATTTTTCGGTCAATGTTTGCCCAGCAACGCAACGACTTGTTGGAAGGGGAAGCAAATTTCGAAGAGGTTCCCTATCTCCTCAGAAGCCTTTTTATAAATGATGTTACCAATCAATACATTCAATCTTCCACAGTTAAGCTTGACTTCCCGTCAGACATTGCCAAACAACGTCCGTTTTTATACCTGGCTGTCTTCAATGATACTGAGTGGGTTCCTGTCGTGTCCGGAAAAGTAAATGGTAATTCGGCAGAGTTTAGCTATATCGGTCGTAACATTATCTATTTACCCGTATTAATTGCGGATGGAAAAATGCAGCAGGCCTCCGATCCGTTTCTAGTGCGACCGGATGGCTCGACTCAGTTTCTTAAGCCAAATCTCGCTCAAAGACAAAACCTGGAACTTGAACGAAAATATCCACTACAGGGATACAAGCTCAACTGGTTAAAATGGATGGGTGGTGGAGTTTTTCAGGGAGCCAATCTTCCGAACTTTGCGGATGCCACGAACCTATTTGTTATACCCGACTCCATTTCAATGCGAATGCATAAATCTGCAATCTCAAAGCCCGGTGCATTTAGATACCTCAGATACCTTTTCCCAGAAAACTCATCGGGGTCAATGAGCGAGATAACCTTCTATGATGATCAGGGAAATGATCTCGGCATAAATAGTCTAAAAATAAGACCACAAGGCATTGATTCTGTGGATCTTGAATCAGCCTTTGACCGTAAGTTTGAAACATATATTGATAGAACACCAAATTATGAATATAACGGGCTCTGGATCGGACTTGATCTACAGACCAGGCGTAAAATTCAAGCCGTCGGCTATAGCCCCAGAAATGACAGGAATGGTATTATCAAAGGTATGAGATATGCCCTTTTCTACTGGAGCGAGGGTTGGAAACCATTAGGATCAAAGATTGCGGATCAGGACAACAGTCTCGAGTTCAAAAATGTACCGACAAACGCCATTTTCCTCTTAAGAAACTTAACAGAAGGAAAGGAAGAGAGATTGTTTATCTATTCTGATGATAAGCAAAAATGGTTTTAGTAAAGTCGCGATATTTTTGGGTTAACCTGATCCTATAAATTTCGCGATCGGCGTCCCGTTGAGCCAGGTTACCGAAAAGGTTACCAGATATTTTGACCAGAATTGGATCGAAGTGATATGCTTATCTTTTTGAAAACTCGCAAGAACGAGTCTTTTGAATGAAAAAAGCGCCCTTTGAAGCACTCTTGGTTGTCCCGCTGGGATCCTGTATATGGTGCTTATTTGCTCTAAACGACTGTTTTCCCTATATCGCTCACCCAGGTTAACGAATCGGTTAACAGATAGAATGATTTACTTTGAGTCACTTTGATTCGGCTTTTCAGCTGTGATACAAATATACAGTTTTTGCAGAAACATTTTGCCGAACTACTGTGAAGGAAAATCTTTAATCTTCTATACACCAGATGACCAAAATGCGTATGAGATTAAGGCATGGGTCATTTCTCTCCATAAAGATCGTTTGTTTTACCGTTAGCTAAGAAATAATCTCTTCGTGTTAAAAATATATTTAAATTAAAACTATCATCTACTTAAGAGCTCCTTCCTTGGCATTGATCAAGTGCAAAGACACTAAGTAATTATATTCTGCTTTTTTCATTAGAGTATACAAAAAAATCATTTCAAGATATCGAGGCAATACTTCTTCATACCTACTTAGGGCTTTCCTGGCCACGCCCGTAGGTCCTGTTTAGGAGGACTCCGCGTCAAATGAGAATAACCCTTAATCGGTTTATCGAAGTGAGCAAAATAACATCAGTCAGCCAACCATTCCCAAGTTAACATGGATCAAGTTAGAATAATCTCCGAAAAATTGAGTTTTGTCCCTTTCAATTACGAATACACTTTTTTTGCGCCGCAGACCGATCGGATTTTAGTTCAAGACCTACTCCTAAGTTTGTATGGGGCTCCTGGCGTAACTCATCCTGGTGGAAGCTTTGGAATAAGCTGCAACAACATATTTTTCTATATTGATGGAAAAGACCTGACCCTTCCTCTGCTTGAAGAACTCAGACGTTTATTGGATGCTTCTGATCAGGTGAGGGCAAAAAAACAGTATAGCGATGCTCTTGATAAGTGGATTTCTCTGCTGACACAATTGAATATTACCGATACCGTTAAAGAGAGAGCAATAGCCGCCGCGCTTCTTAGCACTCAGCCATTGTCGGGGAATCTAAAAAGTTTGGGGGATGCCAAAGTTGGTTTTGGTGGACATCTGCATATATTCAATTTTCTTTACAAGGAAGTAGAATTGGCGCCAGTTTCCCTATTCCAAGTTATTAAGGCCCACAACAACCAAAATCCAGACGAGAAGATCAACCCTCTTGAGATAAAAAGACTTACGTTTTCGA
This sequence comes from Dyadobacter sp. 22481, assembly GCF_052044875.1. NCBI lineage: Bacteria > Pseudomonadati > Bacteroidota > Cytophagia > Cytophagales > Spirosomataceae > Dyadobacter > Dyadobacter sp. 22481. Next base: position 1,573,711 of record NZ_JBQENV010000001.1, on the reverse strand, counting down.
GCGGCCCCTGCCGACTCTTCAGTCCAAATTTTAGTACCAACAATATTCCAACGGGTACTTTGTCTTGCCAGTTTGAAATTCTTGTTCATGATACGCTTGAAGACAAATTAGATGCGCTCCAGAGCCAGCTCGCGCTCCTGCAAAAGAATATCGAGACCGGTCTAACCGATATTAGGAAACTATTGACATCAGATATAAGCAAGAAATTGCGGGAAATTAAGACTTCTGTGGACGATACTTCCAGGGATATTACTATCGCGAAGTTTGAGTTGTTGAATCTCCAAAAGCGAATAGATTCACTAGAAAATACGTCCCAAGAGATTTTGAAGTCAATAAACTAATATATGTTATGACACAATTTGACATATGGTTAGCAGATAGAATCGCTGAAATCAACACAATTAAAACAGACATTAGCACGAACAGTACTGTGCTTGACGCAATTCTTCCCGTGCAGAAAGAGATAAACAAGGGTGTTGCCGAATACAAAACGGCCATAAAGAAAATTAATGAAAGAGATGGGTTGGTCTTTGTCACGAATGAAAATCTAAGGAACAGCTTGCATAAGTTAGCTGAAAATCGACACGATGCTGAACTGACCTTGACAATGAATTCATTTCTTACGAGAAATAGTATCGATTTGCAAAGACTGTTCTCACCTCTTGACTTTCATGATATTATTGTAAGCCAGGCTTCCCCAGCAATATTGGATGTTGCAGATAATGCATGCGCCTTTTTGAATAACGGCTATGTTATGTTAACTATACCAATAAGATTAACAAATAAACTTATTAAACAAGACTTTACGTGCAATTTGGCAATCCCTTTGTATTTAAATTTACATAATGACGTAGTAAGCATAAAAATGTCCGGTTTAGTTCAAGTATGTCCCGACCCTGGTTTAGGTGAGCGAAACCTAACCGACCTAAGACGCGAAGCGAGTTCTGCGCTGGAAAGGTTATTAGTTACGCGAAGTTTTGCTATTCCGCCACTTCGTGTAATGGATCAAACCGGAAGGCTATACGGTGCAAGGTTCTCGAATCGTTCCGTCAAAATATATGCGTTGCTTGGCTCTAATCGGCGAGAGAGATTGCCACTGACTGGTGAAGTTTCTCCCGGGTTTGATTTGAGCGTCAAGGCATCTACTTCTAAACTATTGTCGATTTTTACTGATCCCATCATTGGTCAGGGCATATTAATTCAGTCAATTCAGTTAATGGGCGCGAAGTCGTTCAAATTAGAATTGAAATATCAGGTTATCGATAAAGTCAGAGTGGGATGCGTTGATATTCCATTTAGGGTTTCGATCGAAATTACTGCTGCAATCGATTTGAGCGTTAGGGGGAGAAGCGGGCTCACCTTTACAATAAGGCGGCTATCGGAACCTCAAGTGGATGTGTCAATGGCAGGAATTCCCTTTCCTGATATTCTGACCGCAAATATTCTCAATGCTTTTTTAAGTTTAATTTCAATTTCACTAGAAGGTGAACTAGCATTCACGTTTGATCTTGGTCAGCGGCAGATGGATGCAGAACTAAAAAGTCGTATATTAATTCTTAACTTGAAGTACTAAAATGGCAAAAAAACTGACAATTATTTTTCCTGGTGTTGACTTCAAGGAACAGATACTTCTTCTACAGTCCACTATTAGCGATGCAAAAAATAAAAAGCAATCGATTTCATTGTTAGTGATCATGCACCTGCTGAACCTAACTGCTGCGAATCGAGGTCTACGAGATAAATTGACAGAGCGAGGTTCGTTTAACCCCAAGGGAAATGGATATGTCAACACTTTTAACGCTCTATTTCAGGAGGAAATACATGACCTTGATAGTCAGTTGGGGTCAGTCACACTAAGTCTTCCTGACGAGCTATTTGTCGAGTTGGTGGAAATTTCCCCGACAGAATTGCTGTTAGATTTTAAAAATGGAGAGTTGCCTTTAATTGAAGTCGAGCGTATGCCTGATCTGACAGACTTCAGCGCTAATTTTATTCTCGAAGCCATTAAATTTCATCCTAATGGAAACGATACAATTTTAAAAGAGGAAAATGATGAAGGCGAAATAAAAATTGTTGTTGATTACACTAGGCCGACTAGCGCCGGTGTTGAAATTGTACCAGAGGGGCAGTCACTACGGACTAAACTTTACAATACCCTTAGCTTGGCGTTCGCAGACCGTAGATGCGGGGGAGGGGGCCCACCCATTACTCCGCCGCCGCCGCCGGCAGATCTCGCTAAGGACAATATTGAGATTAGCCGTGGAACTGCTCAAGTCGGCACTTGCGTTCAGCAGGGATTTGGTTTTTTTATCTATAATTTGCATACAAGTCGAGCAATTCAGGCGGACTATCTTAAAGAGGAACGTGGGACGACACAACAATTCTCGGTACCTCTTTTACCACTGTCTTCTAAGCAAATCGGGTGCGTTGTTCCAAACGTAACGTTTCACGTTCTAGAGTCCACTAAGTACATCTAAAAATACCACTGTGGAAGGCATCGCTTAAAGCGGCACTTTAATAATGAAAACACGTGTAAACTTTCTTGTGCTACTGGGGATGGTAACATTTTTAGTAGCCTGTTTTCATTTTTGGTACTTTACCCAAGATTTTGTCCTTAGCACGGCCCTTGGATTTCTTTTTGTCGGTTCATTAGCGATAGGCGGACAGATGCAATTGATGATGCGCATAGCCAATCGTAATGCTTCGGACGGTGGAGCCTTGAGGTTAAGTTGGCAGAATGCTAGCCTTTCGGCTTTGGCTCTTTTGGGGTTCGTGGCAACATTTTTTATCGAAGGGCCAGCGCTTGAACTGATCGCAGTAACTGCGCCACTTATCTCACTAACATATGGATTTGCAAGGATAAGATGCTGTATAATAGGATGTTGTGGTTCTGATTTGACAAAAGTGCCGATTCAGCTTCTCGAGGCGAGTTATAATTTAACGCTGTCTTCCATCTTAATTATCTTACTTTGCCAGAGTCAAATAGCCAGTGTGCTATTCGTTTTTGGGACTGCGTACACCTCCGGGCGTCAATTATTTTACTTTACAAAAGTGGAAGAACCGAATGGAAAATGGGTGGCGGTAAACTCATTTTTATTCGTGCTTTTTGTCTTCTTTTCTCTCGCTTTTTGAGTTGACGAGTCCTTATTAAGCCATGTATTTCGTAACAACCGAATAAGTGTTCTGTGCGGGTGCGTCTCTTCCTGAATTGCCTGACAAGGCACAGGTTAACGGTACTACATAAAAGAAGGCTCAGGGGCTGTTGCACTGAAATGAAAAAGTGCCCTGCAAGTGATTGTCTTGCAGGGCGCTTGTTTGAGATATTTGTGATTCCGCTGGGACTACATCATCTTTATGAAAAGCGCCACTGCGGCGTTATTTCGAAGTTTCAAAAAATCGGGGTCCCGAATGGGGTCCCGTTTTCTTTAACTTGATTTGATTCGTTTTAATGAACTTCTTTATGTTTTGTCAAAGATACAAAAGTCCGACGAATCATTCATTATATATCACGGGTCATGGTTAGTTAAAGTCGCTTAAACAATTAGTCTTACACTGTTGATCGTTATTCTTTAAGTGAATCAAGAATCTCGCAAACTAGGTCCAGGGGAATGTCCCGCTGGCTGAATCGGGCAAGGGAACCGTCTTCATTTTCAAAAAACTGATCAACAAGAACCACGTCGAAGTTTTCTTCGGTCAGTTCGCTCGTCTCTTCATTGATCATAAATGCGGCATCATACAATTCCTTTTTGATTAAAACTTTGACGAATCGTCCAATGCTTTCAACGCTGCTGCTCATCTCAAAGAGCAACGGGATAGCGGGAAATTCCTCAGGTTGCTTCTGCAGATCAAATTTAGCAGGCCCCCACTCTTTATAGTCTTTGAGCAATTGCAAGGAATTGAATGTCGGCGTTAGACTGGTTTTAATACAGTTTTCCACCCTGTCAGCTCTGGTTGTAAATGATACGCTTGAGATAGGCAGGCCGACATGCTGGGCAAAGTTGCGCAGCTTATAAAAAAAGCGGTAAGCGAAGCAGGTATCAAATTGACGACTTAGCTCGCCTTTAAACTCCCGAAACTCTTCGGATTGCTTACCAAATTTCCGGTTCAGATAAGAATCAGTATGATCAATAAAGGTGCGCACAGAACTGAGATAATTCAAGAAACAACGGTTTACTATTACGTAGACTTCCGATATATTTGCCCTAGTTACTCCGTGCCAGCTATCGGATTTTTTTGTCAGCATTTCCGCCGCATGCGTGAGTTCGTCGATTAGCTGTTGCTCATTATGCATTACGAATTGCAACAGCCTTTCACTGGCGGTCAGCTCTTCTAGCAGATTAAGTGCTTTCTGCCATTTTTCCAGGTTATCTTCTCCCAACTCCTTGAAAAAGCGGATTTCAGTTTCACCGGTTTGTTTGTTAGTGTGAAGCGTTGCAAGACATGCGTATTTTGCCGGCATATAGCTAATTTCAATTCAGGTTTACGAAGATAGTGATGACGTGTGCCAGGCTACAAACGATTAAGGTTAGGAGAGAAGCTGGCGCCATGCCCTCCCGGGTATTGAGGACGTAGTGCCACCTTAACGGCTTCAATCCTAGAATTCAGGCAGGGCCATTGTACCTTATCCAAGGCTCAGGCTGATCGGGTAATATTATCATGGCAACAATCCCACCTCCGAACTCATCTGCCATTTGACCTAGCCCAAGTCGTTCGTTATATTTTGATTCAGCCAAAAGACACTGTTTGCCTTTTATTTTTATTTTTAAATCAGTCTCGACTTCTACGATACCACAGATGTTGTGAAAATATTCTCCCAGATTGCCCCCCTGGTAATCGCTTGTGAAGCGATCCACTATCTTTTTATAGAAATAGGCATGGCCAATTTTGTCAGACATTCCTGGAATTTGATTAGTATTCTTAGAGTGCGTGACTAAAAAAGCATCAGGGGTACATGCCCAAAGAAGGGCGCTGGGCGATTTAAGAAGTTGGAGATAGTCATTGCGGTCTTCGTCCGCCAAGACAAGCCCTCCCTGAATAATGCAAATTTCCGTGAGCAGGTCGCTTCCGATCAATTGTTGATAGCCTGCGGAGTACAATGCCGTGAGAAAAACGGTGCCGTCAAGGAGATATCTTAGCAAAGAAAGTGTCTGGTTAGCGGTGCGGTTCCCAAGGCTAAGCGTGCTGGACTTTTGTATTACAAACCCCATTTCCTCCAGATTCTTTGTCGCGTCTGATATTTGATTTTCATTGATTTGTCCAACATAGCTACGTATTTGATCATATTTAGAGTGGGACCGAAGTTTCTTTCGTGTCACCGCTTTGCCCTCAATCAAAAGAGAGGATAAAACAAATCTTTGAACCAGATCTATCTTCAATCTCGATTCACTTTCTTCTGCCAGGTCGACGTAATCTTTTAAGCCGGTGTTTGCTTTTATTAGGCCACAGATCTCTCCATCTTCTGCCAAAGCGGCGAACTTGCCGTCGCTGCTAAAAACGGTGAACATTTCATTGCTAAACTCAATCAGCCAATACCAAGACTGCTTATAGTAGATTAGTTCGGTGCCAGTCACAGTCTTGGACGTCATTAGTGAAACCTGGGCAATCACACCCTCCGCGGGCAATATTTCAACACCCTTCTTTATTAAATTTATAAGATCATCCCCTGCGATTATCTGTACATCACCATCGGGCACTCGAAGTGCCCGGAAGTGCCCCGACACATTTCCGTTGACCCCATTGAGTGCAATGAAGCAACCCTGAACACGGCCTCCGGGGCCGTGCTCCCTCGCGTATAGTTTGCCTAAAAACTTCAACCAATCAGGCATTGCAGTCGGTGCTCTATATGCTTTACACTCGCAGATTACTTCGTGCTTAATATTGGTTTTGATTGTCGGCTGAATGAAAGTGGCCGAAATATCAATCTCATCTCCACCGGCATTAACTTCATTCTTTACAATATCGGTATAACCAAGTTGGCTGAGAAGCAACTTTGTCAACTGTTCAAGCTGATTGCCCTTGTCATCAGAATTTATTCCCAGAATAATCATTGCACTTATTTTTTGTTCAGTGATTGGTGCTCGTAGATACACTCAATCTGCAAGATAGAGCATTCATAACATAATCTTTGATGATTCCAGAATACCAAACCAAGCGTTAGTTTATTGTTGCTATGACTAATGAGTCTATACGGATAGTTTGAAGTCATACTCTATCAGAATGAAATTGCTCCCTGCAATTTAACGACTTGTAGGGAGCTTGTGTGAAAGGCTGTGACTATGCTAGTAAAAAACTCGAACCGTCTGATTGAAGATACGCAAAGTGTAATAGGCGGATTCATAGTATAATATGCTTATGCTTCTCGTTTTGCGGCTTTCTTAAGTATTGTTGTGTATTGGAATTGCTTTTTTCTGTACATTTGCTTTGAGCTCAGGACGGAAGCTTGCCACTCATCATTGCAAAGCTGAATCAGCACCGTCTTCATTTATTAGGTTTATCATCGAAAGGATACTCTCGTTTCGAAGGATGGTGGATGGGTGACATTTTTTGGCGAGGGACCATTTCAATGATGAATAGAAGAGCAAACGGCCATAGCAGCGATTTTATAAAACGCCAGGCCAAAAAGATCGCAAAAGCGACAAGTGTTCCGCACAGCCAAGCCTTAAATACGGCCGCCCAAGACCTAGGCTTCACTAATTGGGCTCACTTTATAAATGCCGCTAAGAAAAAGTCACCTATCCAGGAAGAAGGTAAGCTCCATGGAGTGAAGGCGAATAATCCAGGCGCTCCGGAATTTGCTACCCTCGATAGAAGTTTTGACCCGTATAGAAATTTGCTGGTTGCTGCTACAAATAAGTTGCTTCAGAAAAAGCGGATTTCGCTGACTTTGCCGGATAAGGCTTCATCAGACGAACTCGACGGACATGTATTTGTGAAATTGTTCGGTTTCCCGTCAGTGATTTTATGGGAGCATATCGCCTACGATGAAGTGAGGATATCTGTCTGGTGGAAGTACGATCACTCCCTCCATCCCCAGGCAAATCTGAGCGGGAACGCCTGTGAAAATTTTGGCGGATCTAGTCCACTGGCAAACAGAGTCCATTACCGAAAATTTGTGGGAGTGGTAGCAAGCGGATGGTTAGAACGCACGGACGGCAAATTTATTCAAGGTAGTGACCGCAAAGGCATTTTTGATGTTTATACACGAAAAGGAGAAAGGGCATTGTTGGAAGCTCTTCCTAGACATCAACCTCTTGGATTTGGATCAGAAGGCAAATTTTATTTGTAATTTTTTCATCATCGGACACCGATAGTAGCTTACGCTACTATCGGTGTCCGATGATGCTTTTCTTTGCGCTATGTCCTGTTAGTTTGCAACAGTAGATCGGCGTCAAACGAATTGCGACTAAGCAATGTCGTTTGGTGATAATTCGCGGCCTATGACCAATGATTTTCGACAGCTTTTCCAAATTCAGGTGCGAAAAACTCTCTTGGGCGGCATTAAGAAGCTCCTTATTGTTGTCTAAATTTTTGCTTAATTTAAGCCACAAATCTAGGCTTGAAGTGAGTAGGAAAAACCCAAATAGTTCGATCAGGAGAGGCTATGAGTTCGAGGACCTCCACGTGTTACAACTTTGTGTAGACTGGCTATGCGAACCAGAAAAATTTAGAGGTATCAAGGTACAGTACGTCCCCGATGGCACAAGTGGGTTTTCGATTGATGACGTAGTTGTTGAGTTCCAAGACGGAAGACACAGTTTCTTCCAATTAAAACACAAACAAAACCCTTCCTACGACCTTTGGGACTTTGAACACCTTTTGGAAAAAGGAATGCTGCGATGGATAGCCTCTTATGAAATGGTTGTCGACAACCCCCTCAATAAGTGTAGTCTGATCACCAACGGTTCGGCGGCTCCCGATGTTCAATCATGCCGTGCTGGTCACAAAATTGAGCTAGCCAAAATAAACGAATTGTACCCCGAGATTGCCGCTAAGTTGAGAGACAATTTTTCAGAGAGTGTGCTGTCACAATTTTTTCTAGGCTTTGATTTTGTTTTCAGCCATCCAGAAAGGCATGAGCTTGAAAAGAAAATCCGTTCTAAGTTATATGACGAACTGAAGGTTACTAAGGCTGGTGTGGATAGTTTGTTGCTTTACATCGGTACTGAGGGATCTGAACAATATCCCAAGATGATTACCTTAGCTGATATAAGAAATCATTTGTCTTGGGACAATCCAAGACCTTTGAATCAGAATTTTCAGATACCCGCCGACTTTGAATTTTTTGATAAAATTTCTCATCAACATGTTCTCCACGATCTAAGGAATTCCAAGGGCGGCACTAAAGTATTTGTTGGCAACCCCGGTGCCGGGAAAAGCACATATCTTTCAAAGTTGTACAAAATTTTGGTACGGGATAAAGTGGCCGTTTTTAGGCACCACTATCATTTGAATCCAAAAGACGACTCTCAATTTGAAAGACTTAATGCAGATCGCGTGAAAGAAGCCCTTCGCGCTGCATTCAAAAAACAAACGTCAGATGTTTTGGAGGAGTTGAGTTGGGAAAACACAGAGTTTACACCACTAAGGGAGTTCATTTGTAAGATATCGACTTACTATTCCGAGCGTGGCAAAAGCTTTGTTTTGATCATAGACGGACTGGATCACGTTTTGAGAGAAGGAAATAGTGAGGCTGAATTACAAGATTTCATAGGGCAAGTATTTTATCCACAAGCCGGGTATTGGCTTTTGCTCGGCACACAGGAAATGGCGATGAATTCACTTCCTAATTCGCTGCTCAGGTTATGCCCTCGTGATAGTTGGATAGAGATCAAGGGTCTTTCGCGCGGAAATGTGGCTAAGATTGTCAGGTCGGCTACTAAGGCGCTAAAAATGAATATAGACCATCAGGGTGACAAAGAATTTATCAATAAGATTTATGAAATAACCTCAGGGAACCCACTACATCTCAGATATGTACTCGGGGAGCTCGTCAGTTCCAGCGGACGGCTTCTCTTAAACGATCTTGAAAGAATAGCTCCTTATAAGGGCGACATAAAGCTTTACTATCAAGACATTTGGAGGGATATAACTGGACTGGCGAAAACCTTTTGCTTTGCAATAACAACGCTTGATTTCAAGCTTCATAAAGAACAGTTGATCCAGCTTGGTAGTTACCTCGCTCGATATCCTTCCGAGATTAGTCAATGTCTGAATGAGATAAAACATCTGCTGAACTTTGGGTTAGCAGGCATTACCGTATACCATAACAGTTTTATAGTATTTATGAAGGAACAGCCAGAGCTCACCGAGCAAAAGTTTCTTCTATACAAAAGTATAAAGACCTGGCTGACCGAAAATGGCGACCACGACCTGAAATGGTCAGAGCTGGCAAAAATTGAATATTATCTTGGTAATTCAGCTTTGCTATTAAGCATCGATAAGGAGTGGATAGTAAAGAGTTATTTGCAATGCAAAGACGAGCAACAGATTCAGAACCTGCTAGATCTAGCAACAGAAGCAGCGTTTAAGGCAGGAGACTATAAGAAATCGATCTTTTTTGGTGAAATGAGTATGAGGTATGGGCGCCGTTCATACGCCCTTTGGGATGATAACCTCGGTAAAATATGGGTAACCTCCTTTAGGACCAATCCCAATATTTTCATCAAATATCCTGATTTTTCTAAATTAACCCACTATCAGCTGAAGGAACTGCTGATAGCCCTCAAAGACAGGGGGATGATTACGGAGATTCCACCAGAGGCCATTGATAGGATAAATTTATTGTTTCAAGATCAAAACATCAGTTCACAGGGCATCGCGGAGGACTGGATTGAGGTACTTCTAAACTTCGACAATACTGGCGGGCGAAGGGTTACTGACTTTTTAAAACAGTTTAAGGCGGAAGGTAGATCCGGTCACTTCTACGGCTATTACGTTCGCAAGATCGTCGAAAAATATGATAAGTTTGGTGATCTGTTAGCTCGTTTGTTAAAGGCAAAACTCAATGAACAGGAGAAAAGAAGCATCGGTGACGTGCTTGTCCAGGAGGATCTAAAGAACGGGCTGTTCTATTGGAAGGAATGGTTGAATGATTTTCAAATTCACACTAATTACAACTCTGGGATTTATCAATTTTTGGGCGACCATATTGTACCTGCTACATTAACGCTTAGAAAAAGAGACGAGTTTCAGGATGAGTATCGCTATGGATCAAGTGAGGATAATCCTAATGGGCATTATACAGATCATTTTTATACGGCATTATTTCTGAGTCTGGCCCAGAGGACTGGTCAGATACAAGAATGGATGAAAACCAATAGGAGTGACAAACAGACGCAGTTGTTGAAAGCAATACTGCAAATTGGGCAAAAACTAGCGTTTGGATATAATCGAAAGATACACATTTCGATATGCGATATTATTGCGCCATTGGATTCGATTGAAAATCTCGATTTCTATAAAGATCACTCCCTCTACGAACTGCGTCGTTCGACCGTTCCCCAAATTATTGATCACGTATTGTGGCTTACCAATGTCTTCAACAAGCACAATGGATTCAACACGTCAATTCAGACTGACGAAGTCAAGAAATTGCTAGAACATTCCTGGTATTATAAATCTCACTTATTTGATCTTCTTCATGATCGTAAGGTAACCATCTCTCCGGATGCATTTGTTTTCTTCACACAACACGAGTTGGAGAAGCTTTCAAATGAAATGATAGAGTTCAAGGACAAGACGGAGAGGATGGCAAATTTGGCGTTGCTAGCTTACGATCTTAGGGATTTAACAACTCTCGAACTTCTGTTATATCGGGCGGCTGAAAACCTTGTTTCCTACGGTAATCATAAAGATATGTTTTTGTATGACATCCTGCTAGGCACTGAAAAGCTAATTCGGGAACGTCCACTGAAAGTGAAGGAGTTACTTCGTTCTATCGCCCCTTATGTTTACCAAATAGAAAAACTTACTGATGGGGACGAGACAGGCAGCTTTATTTACGACTTTTCATCCCAGTTGGCTATTGTAGACGCTCCCGCTTTACACAGCTTCTATTTATCGTCGTTGCAGAGCCGGGATTACTATCTTTCGGAGAAACTTTTTGCCGATATCATCACAGAGCTTGATTTTTCGAACCCCATGAGTAAAGCGGTCGCGGCCACCGCAGTAGGTAAAATCCCATATGGTTCGTTGGAACGCATAGCCGCTCAAAACCAAGATGCAATGGAAGTGCTAACTGATGTCCAGGCTAATTTGGGAAAGATCGATTACGGGCGGGAGACTGACAGTCACGTGAACACATCCAATGATCATCGAGGCGAAGCGAGTAATAACTACGGAGAGATTATACCGAGTCGTTTGAGTGGACATCTGGAACGCATCCAGGGAGACGCGACATTTTGGAGACACGACCGATCTGTATTCATTTTAAATTGGGCAAAGCACTGGTTTAGAATGGCAGATCTCAATCAACATGAAATCACAGCAGGCCTGAAGACGGTTATTCAGGCCCAGTTTGAGGAATTAGACCACTCGGTGTTAGACTATATCTACCCTTTTATAAGGAATGTCGACAGGGAGTTTGCATTTCAATGCATCTGTTGGGCACAATCGAACAGTGGCTCATGGGCTAGCGACTATTTGTCTTCACCAGACGAAGCACGAGAACGATGGTCAAAGGTAGTCTCTGATTATCCCAGTCGGGTGGATGAATTCTTTAATACTAGTGTGATTAATTCAGGACGAAGGTATGGCAAAAGAGGAAAAAGCAACTATACCTTTTCTGCACCAAAGGCCATACAATTTTTTATTGATTCTGGAAAGGTGGAAAAGTCCGAGGAGATAGCCGGTTACTACATCGACTTATTGCCTTCACTATTTCCAAATTTAGACCTGCCGGAGCCTGAATTTTATTTAAAAAGCATTGAAATTGATCCGTTTAGGCTTCTCTTAAAGCGATTTGAATGGATCAGTCCAATAGTGAAGGAAAGGGCCGCAAAACAGCTCGTAACCATCTTGTCAAAAGATAGCACGGGCCAATATCATCGGCATTTTTTTCATTGGCTGAGGGCGCAGGTCCTTGAATCCAAAGCTTGTGAGGGATTGATTATTTTGCAGCTGTCGGTACGAAGGGCCGACAGCTGCTCTCCCCGATTTATTAAAAAAGAAAACTTAGCGGGACTTACCGACCTAAGGTGTACAGCTATTAACCTGATCATAGGTGCTATTGCTGATGAGCTTGGTATTAGTTTCAGGTTTCCTCGTTTTGAGTACCACGTAGTACTTTATAGAGGCGCATCGAAGAGTAAGGAGGAGTTCGAGGAATTAGTCGGCGAAAACCTCCCGCTCATATACGTAGATTACATGCGAGAGTTGCGAGAACAAAGTTCGGTTGAGGTTTGGCGGTGGTGGAATTCACTCTTTGATGACTGTTGTGCTGAACATAAGCTAGAATATAGTAGGGCTGACAAAAGATATGGATACGACGTCCATAATATCATGATATGTCGCACAACAGTTTTCGCTGAGGTTCTGCGCTCAACTTTTTTCAGATTGCTAGACTATCTGTTTTCAGAATTGGCAATCTCGAAGTCAGATTTATTTACTTATACAATTGCCAATTTTACAATCGAACCATCAGTGTGGTCTATCGTGCTCAATAGTAAGCCAGCTTGGTGGCCGAAGATTGATAGCCCCGTGAAGCTTAAATATAACCAACAACCTCCGGAGCTAGATTTGGATATTGAAAAGCTTTTGTCAACTGGGGACCAGCGCCAATTGATGACCTTAAATGCGACGATACCACAAGCAGGAAACTTTTATCACAGCGAATACTTCTATGGACTAGAGATACTTCCCTTCGCCGTCAGTGGAGAATTTAAAAAGAAATTTGACGCCTCTGTTGTCTTTCATGATCTTAGCTGGAATGCTGGGATGTGGTACCCGTCCGTGGATAACTTCCGCAACTTTGGGACATTTTCGAATGAATTGGAGTTCTTGGCTCCAAGAGCGGCAGGGTATCTTGGTAAAAACAGGATAGTTCCACTAATAGCGCCAGTGAGAGGATTGACTAGTAATATTTTCCAATACTACCGGGAGCTCCATCCAACCAGACTTCTTACGCCAGATATCGAAGGCTCCCTCAAGCTAGCGATTGACGACGGGCAATTACAGTATTTTGAGAGTGATTTGAGTGTTGGGACTTATTCGATTTTTTTGGATGGGCTTAGAGATAGTTCTGATATTCCTGAATTGTTACCAGTTGGCTCTTTTATGGTTTTAAGCAAAGCTTATTTGCTCGAGTATCTGGAGCGTAAAGGGATGAAGCTAGCGTTTGTCGTAAAAAAAAAGCTGTTCACCAAGGAAAGGTATCGTGGATCGAAAACGTTCGACACGAAAGAAGATTTTATCTTTGTTGACTTTTCCGGTGATCAATCGTTGGAAAGATTAATAAATGCATAGATGGCAAGCTACCAATTTCCTCCACTCGATAATTCAAAGCAGTTCGAACAGCTGGTATGTGATCTCTTAAATGAGCATTATCAGACGATATCTTTTAAATGCTTTGGTAAAAATGGACATAATCAGAAGGGCATTGATATCTTTTCAACCCAGCACCAGATCGTCGCACAGTGTAAGTTGAAGGATTTAAGCAGAAATGCGGTGGTGATAAAAAGAGATTTACTGAATGATATTGAGGCGACCTTGCGGAAATTGAAGGAGGAGTCGACGCCAATAGCGTTCGCGCAACTGATTATTGCAACAACGGCAAGCGAGCACCCTGATTACGATGAGTATTTGGCTGCGTTGAGAAATAGCTACAACCTATCGTTCGACGTGTTGCTATGGGGCTGGGAGAATATTCAACAAAGATTGAGCCACCTACCGATTACCCTGGCGAAATACTACCCGCAATTCAAAATAAATCAACAGGCGGAAAGTGAATTGGTGTCAAGAATCACTATGAAAAAGAGGATTGAAAAGGACTTCGCGGATTGGCTCAACTTTGATCCCGAAAATCGGCGTTTTCGATCAAGGATGATAATTCATTCGTCAACGGACAGGCATTACCCGGAACATAAAAATGAGAATGGCCCTTGGACTTGGTTTTCGGCAGAGATTGCACATCTAAGTAATAATGGGCTGAGTTTCATAAACGAGATTACTGACTTGTATGTGAACGAAAGTAATTTATGGACAAGCAAATGTCCGAGTGACCTTTCTGGGTTTAGGACAGTCAGAGCTGCTAAGATTTCAATTGTTGCCTTCGAGGATATTATAGACTATGACCTGGTTGGAGATGAGCATTACAGATGTCCTCATTTCTATTTGCGATTCAATGATCAAAATAGCCCTTTTTCAGAATTTTACTATCAAAGTTTAGGTGTCAATTCACAAATTGGCGGGCGGACTTTTGGTAGAGATTTGGAATTACGTGATTGATGTCAAACTCTAGTACTTTCGCTTTTGAACTGCTAATAATAAAGAAATGACGGTCTCAGATTTCAACCAGCTAGTGGAAACAAGGGGGGAAAGTCCGAATCTCGATTTTAAAGGAGATTGTCCATGGGATGCACAATCTATGGCGAAGGATTTTATTGCCATGGCAAACACTAGAGGTGGTGGCTCAATTGTTATCGGTGTCGCAGAATCAGATAGCAATTCGTTTGTGAAGGTCGGTATTAGTGAGGAGCACTTGCTGACTTATAATTCTGACTTAATGCACGATAAACTTGTGAGGTACATTGACCCTCCTATATCGTTCAAGGTCATAATTATCAGTGAGGTTAGCGGAATGAAGTTTGTCGTTATCAATATTTCTGAGTTCTCTGAGGTTCCCTCCATTTCAAAGACAAACTTGGACGGAAAATTAAAAGCTAATACCCTCTATGTCAGGACAAAATCTGGACGGCCAGCTAGCGTACCAATAAACAACGCATCTGATTTCAAGGATGTGGTAGAACTGGCGGCACTTAAGCTCATTCAGAGGCGACGCGATTTTGGATGGTCTATGGAAAGTGCGTCTGCCGGTCTATCAAAAAGCGCGAGACCAGAGTCCCCATCCCCATTATTGTCACAAATAAGGTCGCGCGGGTATTGGAGAATTGAGTTCTTCCCACTTGTCTCTTCAACAATTACTCCGCTCGGCAAATGTCTAACTTTGGTGGAAAAATCCCAAGTACGGTTAAACTGGAGTTTCCCATGGATACCACGAAATCGAGTTCCAGGAGAAAGTGTACATCCTGGCGACGATTGCTATGAGGCGGAATCCGACTGGGGCGAGAGAAAGGAATTTTGGCGCATGTTTCAGAGTGAGGAATTCGAGCTTTTTTCGGCAATTCGCGAAGATTGGCTCGACCGATCAGCTTATCAAGTAGGTTCATTTTCGAATGTTTCTGAAAAGCCACTTGGACTTATTGGCACTGTATACACAATGTTTACACAAACATTTGAATTTGTTGCTGGCTTACATAGAAATGGCCTTTATACCCATGGAGTCAAAGTTTCTGTAACAATGCCGAGTTCCAGGGATAGGCAGCTCTTTGTTGACAGGGATAACCGAAATGACTTTTATGAGGCGCGAATAACACGGGCTCAGGAGATTTCGATTGAAACGGTACTTACTGTTGAGCAACTGCAGGACACGAGGTCTGAGTCGAATGCAGCGATTAGGGCTTTTCTGCAGTATTTCAACTTTTATCCGAGCGCAGATTCAATAAAAATCGAGCAGGACAAGATTCTTTCGGGAAATTAACAACGAAACCATCCGAGCAGCTACTTTTTGGTTCTTTCAGCAAACCCATTATCTACATGAGTTCAGTAATAGGAATTCTTTTTGATGACGTTGTGAAAATAGGGACAGACACTTATGCGCATCAGCCATATCAACTGGGAGATGTTTACGTCAGGCATCATAATTTTTGCTCCAAGATTTTTCAGCTACCGCAACTAAGGTCCGTTTTTGCCAGTACTGGGAGTCAATTGTTGGGAAATCTTTTTTATGAGTTTGTCCAAACAAGACTCGTGGGTAAGGACATAAATTGTCTGTTGAATATTGACCCCAAGGTGTTCAGGGAGTTTGTTATATCGAGACAAGTTACTCAGGTTTTTGGTCATATTTATGCCTATGGGTTTGACTTTATCACAGGCAAGTTTTGTGGGTCATACTTGTATTTTAGTACAGAAGAAGCTGAATGGAGTTGGCACAATCTCACGAGCAACTCGGGGTCAGGTGATCCACATTATGTCGTTAATCCTCCCGTAGACGATCTCTTCTGTAAGCTTGAACGAGATTATCCAGACAAGGACTTGACGGCCGATGAATTTGTAGTCGCTGCCATTCGATTGCAACGGCACGAGGATCTTGCGAGGGATCTTGGAACACAAGTTGGCATTGGGGGGGAGATCATTCTCACAACTTTGGGCTTTAATTCGAGTGGCAATTTCGTTATTGGAACAGAAATTGTTTATGTATTCCCTGATAAAGATCAAATAGGCGAGCTGATGCTAGGGCCCGTCGCTTTGTCTTGAGTTTCAATTTTCAAAATTCTACCGTGTGACATTCTTTACGTCGAATGCCCGAGCCCCATCATAGTTAAATCCAACATAACAATCTACCAACGTTTGTTTTTGAGCATCGTCACTGTAGTGGTTAATTTTGCCCGGCTGATACAAAACCTGCAACCCCGATGACTCGATTTCTAAGTAACCCTTATTCCGATCAACGTACCTAATAACCTTAGCCTGGACTCTCTTAAGGCCCGTTGGATTCTCAAAGAACTGCTGCTCTCTCGACCATTTTCCAACTAGTCGGTGATTTACTAACGAAAGATCCTCGTTAGCCCAACCAATCCATTCGGGACAGAATACCTTACTATATGTGTAGGGCTTTTCTCTTTTTTGCACCACCTCCCTAGACTTGTCGTAATTGATGTGTCCACTAGGGATACCGGTGACTGCCTGGACACCATAAAGACACATTAAATAAAATGCTGTCTTTAGCGAGGGATGGTCAAAATCCCACTCCTCCATTTTGTTTATTAAGTCCGTGAGATTAAAGCTTGAATATCGGCTTACTTCAAACCAAGTTTGCAAATCTCTTTGCTCAACGAGATTTACGAGATTTTGCTCGATCAGTTCAATGATACGTCGGATGTCCTTTCCCTTGGCTTTCGAGAGATCAAATTCATTCTTAGCCATAATCGCAAATGATACTTGCCTCCGAACCATGTTTTGGTCATACCGAGTATTTCCAAGAAGTGTTTGCCATGACGCTACAATTTTCTCTTTTTCGCCAAAATATTTTAAGAGCATCAATTGCTTTTCACGAATTTTAGTGTTCTCAACGTCGTCGTTCAATTCTCGGTAGTCAAGAATTACTTCATTCGCTTCCATTAAAATCTCCCTACACCAAGAATTACCTGCAATAAATTCCGTATAGTCGAATTGTCTATTCTTATAACGAGAATGGAGAAATTGGAAGTTAATCATCTTCTCTACCATTTGCACAAATGAAATATATCCATGCTCTCGATTAGGCGCGGCGCCTCTCGCTTTTTCGAACTCGGTTCTTGCGCAAGCAAAAAGGCTATAAATTTTTTCATTGACTACCTGAGCTTCTTCCAAAACAGTGGCCGTGGGAATGGAATCCATTACCACATACAGCTCTGCTCGAAAACACATCCCTTTAATATGGAAGAATATATAATCTTCTTCAATTGACAATGCTTTATTGATTAGTTCTACGGCAGATCCAAAATCTCTGTTTATACTATTAAGTCTTGCAAAGTGCGCCCAAAAGTGTGCATTTTCATTTGGAAACAAGTCGGTCAAAGTTGTAAATACCTGTTTTCTGTTGCTATTATTATTAAGGTCATTTATGAGCTTCGAGAATAGCTTGCTATTGTATAACCCACCAGTCTCCCAACTTGGAGTGGATTTTTCCTCCTGCTCGTCGTCATCGTCTCTCTGTATGAATAAATTGTGCAATAATTCTAATACACTTTCGCTGCGATGGTCACTTATTTCACGGAGAGATTCGATCAGTCCAATTGCGAATTCTCGAAGCTTATGTGGTCTAATTGTTTCTGACCCATCTGCACCCAGTATTAGCTTCAGTAAAGTTTGAGCAATTAATGGATGAATAATTTTCCAACTCAAATCATCTGTTTCCAGTATAAGGTCATAAATCTTATCATTTTCTGTATGCCTTCTCAACCTTATATAATCTTCATTTATTTTTAGGAAGCGTGCGATTATATAATGAGGTACCTCTCGCAGTTTTCCTTTTGCGAATATCTGGCAAAATGACAAGAGGCTCAGTAATTGGACTTCCGTCTCAGTGATGTCATCTAGTCGTTTCTGAACATATTCAGTAATCGAAATGTAGTGCCTTTCATGTGCGATAAGTCCAAAGTAAAATGGTGTTAACACATTGGGGCTTTGGTCTGAGAGAATCGACTCGAAATTTTTGTTTCTATATTTTTCCGAGAATTTTCGGACAAACCGGTCAGCTTCTTTCTTATCAAGGGTAGCTGGAATATAGAATTGCTTTTCGTCTGCATGTGGTTCAGCAAAAGTGCTCTCAACGACGAGAAAGACTGTTTTTGCCAGCCGACTTCCGACGACTCTTTCCAACATCTCAATTTGAAGGGGAGAAATATTTGAGTTGTCGACGAGGACTAGAATTGGAAGTTCAGTTTGATGAGAAACGCGAAGAAGTTTTTCGACGAGGACGGTCTCATCGTAACTCGTGACGGTCTCGTTCAAAATCAATACAGGGAAGGTCCTGTGATGCAGATATGCCACACGCCTCGCAACAGTGCTTCCGCCGACCCCTGGATAATGCAGCAGGCGAACTATAGCACTCTCTACTCGTTTCTCTAATAGGTTGCGTATCGTAGCAGCCAAGTCGTCCGTTATGCTCCTATCAACATCAATATGATCATCAAGCTCTCTCCAGTTAATTCTACGACCTTGATAAAATGATTTTTCAGGAGCATGGTCGACCTCAGCTAAAATCCCTAGATGGATAATTGAAAAGTATTGCCGTACTGCAGTAACGTCACGACTTTCCAATATAATCTGCTTCCCTTTGGAAGAATGACATGGCAAAGCAATCTGGTTGTTTGCACCTGAAAACATCGTCCCTGCCAGTTCGCCAAATCCACTAGCAACTGCGGCAGATGGTATATCTATTATCTTACTATTGTTTTCATTTGCAACGGATGAGACTTGACTATTGTCATCATTAGCGAAAATGAACTCAATGTTCAGCATTGAATTCATTTCTTTTATTGAGTATATAATCTCTCTGATCTTAAACGAATCTCTTGATAATATTAGCACCTTAATAGGACGGTGGTCAAAGCAGTACTTTTGCTCATAAAACTTAATCATCAAGTTCACTGTATACCGGCCGTACATTGATCGCCAAGCAGAATCTTCACTGCTACTAACGAGACTATTAATCAATACACTATTTCCTTTTACAAAGTACCAGAACGATGTATTGTCAGGGAAGTTTGTGATAATATCTCCTCGATCACTAGGTGTGTGTACTATTTGAGAGATAGCTTGCGGATAGTCATTCGCCGCTTGAATCGCATCTAATAGGCCGCTACTTTCTGAATCTACATCCAAATCAAACACAAAAGACCATTTAATACTTTTAAAATTGGAAAGCTCATCTTTAGTCAGATTCAGTCGGTCTGTGAGCAGAAAATACGAATAGCTTTTGTCAAAATTCCCACAAAGTTGTTTTAGTACATTCCATTTAGAACCAACCGAATGATCGGGTTCGTGAATTGTCTTTGGCCGAAGTTGGATATAGTAAAGATTTGTTATGTAGAAGTATATAGCAAGGATAATTTCCGTCTTTGCAAATAATTCACTTTTCCTCATTTTGACAAACTCGTGGCCCTCTTCATTTCTGCACTGATAAAATACTTTGAAATGATTTCCCAGCGGGTGCGCACCTAAAAAGTATAGCGGATTTGCGAAATGCGGGCCTTGCTTGTTGAAAAAATCAGTAATGTATTGCTCTGTAAAATTTAGAAAATCAACCTGGCCATTAATTCGTTGACGTCTGAATAATGTTTTCAGAACGTCGGCTAGCATTCCCTGACCACCAGAAGTGGCTGGTTCTCCTGCTATCCTAAATATTTTCTTGATTAAGGCTTCGAGTTTTCCAGACAATAAATCTAGAGTAGATCCTACCAGAAAATGATTGCCGTCGCAATAGAGGTGCTGAAGTAGAACTTCAATATCGTCGCGACCATCTATGCTATTGTCTACATCTCTCTTTTCGAGTAATGCCTGAAAGACATCAAATATTTCATCAAACGGCGCGACGAGTTGAATGTTCGCCTCGGTAAAAATTGGTTCGATTTCTTCTTTAAGGTTGTTCTTGATTTTTTTCCATTCGCTCGTTGAAAGCATCGTTTGTCCGGGTTTAGATATTCGCAATATACTTAATCGACTCAAAACAGGTTCTTAGTTTAGGAGTCATGTATGGAAAGTGAGTTTTATTCTAATTTAATTAATTGTTAATGAGCTTGTTAGTCTATCGCCAATCGTATTCTTTTTTGAATTGGAATTTTGTTCTAACATTATTGAAAAGTGCAAGTTAAAACAAAGATGTTTGCATCTGCAAAGGCTCATCATTGCCCAGCGGCGGCAGGTTGTCGTAATGCCAGACTTCGTACTTATGTTTTCCGTCAGGTCGTTCCTTCTTGCCCCGCACGCTAAATACCGGATGATAAGCAAGCATTTCAGAAGCCAGCTGATAATCGAAAACAGCACGCATATCTTCGTCCGTGAAATGCTCAGATAGCCAGAACTGCTCCAACTCCGGTGTGAGGAATAGCGGCATGCGGTGTCGGAATTCCCCGTCGTTATGGATATTGGCCATTACGTCATTGGCCGTGCGCGTCAGCATGCCAAAGCTGCCCATCTGGATTTTTTCCCCGTTCGGACCAATGCTTTCATAAAGTTGGTAGAGACCAGGCAGAAATTGAATCTCGCGATCCTTAGCCCAGATATAGTAGGGCACCTTGTTTGCCCAACCGGCTATTGCACGATGCTCGTAAGTCCCGCTCACTGGAATCAGGCACCTATTTTTGCGTAAACGGTACCAGTATGACCGGGTGTCGCCCAAAACCCGTTCGGATTGCATATCGGCCATCTTAATCCGCTTTTTCTTGCGCATTGCAGGGTCTTTCTCATACGTCGGGTCAACCGACCATTCCATATCGGAAAGAATAAGCTCAGCTCCCTGCCGGGAAATGATCGGAAACGAAGGAAAACCAAAAGAAAGGACATGCTCCTGGTTTGGGAATTCCAGGCTTACGCGCTGGTCTTTGACTTTTGGGAACACCTCCCGGGTCAGCTCAATGTCGCTGTGTAATGAGATATCGTAACACATGGGCGCTCTATTTTATCATTTTATATGCATCAAACGTGTGTTCCGGCCCATTTGCAGTGACAACTGCTTTGAGCCTGCCATATTCGAGCGAAAGGTTGATGTCAATCTGGTCGGTTTGCCGGATCGGCATTCTCGCGCTGAGGTAAGATATAATATTTCTTTGATAATGTTTAAGAATTCTATTATCCCAATTGGGGTCACGGAATGTATTAAGGAATAAGTAGTATTTCGGGTCATTGATCAGGTCTGTAATTTTTGCAGCGTCGGCGCTAAGGTTTAATACCTTTCCTTCTTTCTCTGACAAGTGGGAGACGTGTTGCGCTGCTTTGAACTGATCTGTGTAAGGAGTGCCCATAAAGCCGCGGCCTGGCGCTATGCCGGGCCAATTGAACCGCTGTAGCACAATGAAGTGACTGCCATGCTGTGCAATCCGCTTCAGCATAGGAATATTCAGGATTTCAAAGGGATTGTAGGCAGCGGTCATCAGCTGGTCAGGGTTTACATTTCAAGTTAGTAAAGTTGTGTCAAATTGTGAAAGCTACCTGAAATTCCGGCCGGACGGAAAGATTTCAAGCTGAACCGCCTTCTTACGGACCTGTGTTTTTTTATTGACCGCCTGGCTGGCAAATTCGTCTTTTTCGTCGGCTCGCGAGAGTGTCTGTACGTTCGGCTCTTCTTCTTTGCTGACATTCAATTCGCGCAGCAGCGAGGACATATCAAAACATCTTTTCACTACAATATGGATTACTTCACCTTCGATCTGCAGCTTTCCTTCGACCATCAGCAACCGGGAGCGCAAGACTTCCTTGCGGTACTTTTCAAACAATTTTTGGAAGACGACCAGGTTAGCAACCCCCGTTTCATCTTCAATGGTTATGAAGCATACGCCGTCGGCGGTGCCGGGCCTTTGACGCACCAGGACAAGGCCAGCGACCCGGACAATCATGCCGTCCTTAAACTTGGAAAGATCGCTGGTACAGGTGACGAAGTTCGCAGTCAGCTGCTCCCGGATAAAGCTTACCGGATGTACTTTGAGGGATAAGGATGTCGAAGCATAGTCCTGGACTACGTGCTCAGACATGGATAGCTTGGGAAGAGAAACCGGCTGCTCGAAGTCACTGGCAGATTGCTGTCCAGTAAAGATCCCCATGGGGCGATCCGAAAGCGCCGTGGCCTCCCACATAGCGTTTCTGCGGTCCATCCCCATGGAGCAGAAAGCGTCGGCATCGGCAAGCTTTTCCAATGCCGCCTGCGATACGCCTGCATCCCTGATGTGATGGATGGCTTTATAGGGCTGCGTCCTTCCGGCAATCAAAAAATCCATATCCTCTTGCCTGATACCTTTTACCTGGCGAAAACCCAAACGTAATGCTTTGTATTTGCCAGCCTGTTCTTCGAGTGTATTGTCCCAAGACGAAATATTCACATCTACGGGTCGAACGATCACGCCATGTTTTCTCGCATCGCTTACAATTTGCGCCGGTTGATAGAAACCCATTGGTTGGCTGTTAAGCAGCGCGGCGCAGAATACATCCGGGTAGTAGCATTTGAGCCAGCAGGAAACATACACAAGCAGCGCGAAGCTGGCGGCGTGGCTTTCGGGAAAGCCGTAGCTGCCAAATCCTTCTAATTGCTTGAAAATGCGCCTGGCATACTCCTCCGTATAACCACGACCGGTCATGCCGTCAATGAGTTTTTTTTCAAACTGCGTGACCATACCGCTTAGCTTGAAGGTTGCCATGCTGCGGCGCAGCTTGTCTGCCTCAGTTGGAGTAAACCCTGCAGCGACGATAGCAATTTTCATAGCCTGTTCTTGGAACAGCGGTACCCCGAGCGTCCTTCCCAATATATCTTCCAGCTCTTTGGAAGGGAACTCGACGGGCTCCTCGCCATTCCTTCGTCGCAAATAAGGATGCACCATATCACCTTGGATTGGCCCCGGCCGCACAATGGCCACCTCGATCACCAGGTCGTAAAAATCTTTCGGCTTCAGCCTGGGCAACATGGATTGTTGCGCGCGGCTTTCGATCTGGAAGACGCCGATCGTATCGGCATGCCCAATCATTTCATAGACAACTGGATCATCCTGTGGGATATTGGCCAGCGTCAGGTCTAGCCCATAATGCAGTTTTGCCAGGTCAAAGGCTTTGCGGATACAGGTGAGCATTCCAAGTGCCAGCACGTCGATTTTGAGAAAACCCAGGGCGTCAATGTCGTCCTTGTTCCATTCGATATTTGTCCGTCCTGGCATCCTGGCGTTGAGTATGGGGCACAGATCGGTGATCTTGCCCTGGGTGATTACAAAGCCGCCCGTATGCTGCCCGAGCTGGCGGGAAAAACCCATAAACTGCCGGGTCAGGTCCAGGACTTTAAGCAGGTGCGGATCATCCGCGTTAAAGCCCTGATCAGAGATGCGTTTACCCTCAAACCACTCATCGGTAAACTCCCATATGGAGCCGGAAAGCTTATTGATGGCATCGACTGACATTCCCATTGCTTTGGCGACATCGCGGATCGCTCCTTTTTGATGAAGCTGGGTGACGGTGGCAACGATGGCCGAACGGTCGCGGCCATACTTTTCGTAGATGTATTGGATCACTTCCTCGCGGCGCTCATGTTCAAAGTCCACGTCAATATCCGGCGGCTCGTTGCGGGCCGATGAAATAAACCGCTCGAAAAGCAGGTCGAACTTGGTGGGATCGACACTTGTGATCCCAAACAAAAACATACCGTTGAGTTCGCTGCGGAGCCTCGTCCCTGGCAAAGTATACCACGTTCACGTGCGAAACGGACAATGTCATATACTGTCAGGAAGTAGGCTGAATAATCCATTTCTTCCACGAACCTGAGTTCATGATGAATTGCATTTACAATTTTCTCGGGCAACGGCTCGCCGTAAAAGTCACGCGCTCCTTTCCAGGCTAGGTAAGTCAGCTCCTCCAGCGGGCTTCGACCTTCGCTGGTGATTTCTTCAGGGTAAACATATTTGAGGCTGTCCAGGGAAAAAGTGCAGGCCTCGGCTATTTCCTGGGTACGCCTGATAGCATCGGGATAATTTCGGAACAGCCGGATCATTTCAGCCTGGTCCTTAAGGTAACGTTCTGCATTTTGGTGCAGGCGGAAGCCGGCATTGTAGATCGTACATTTTTCCCGGATACAGGTAACAATATCCTGTAACTGGCGGCGACCGGGATAATGATAGTAAACGTCATTAGTGGCTATCATGGGGATATCCAGTTTCTGGGATATTTCCGAAACCCTGAACAGTTTCTTCTGATCAGTGCCCAGGTAGGAGCGGGACGCGGACAGGTAAAGATCATTTCCCAATGCCGACCGGTAATCTTTCAGTGCAGTTTCAAAACCAGGCTCGAACTTAAAACCTTTGGAAAGTCCATCTGGGGAAACAGCAATGAACTTCATTCCCTTACCAAATTCGTAAACGTCCCTGCGGTATAGTTCGCATTTCCCTTTCTCGGTCCTGAGGTTTCCCCTGGAAAGTAAGGCCGATAATCGCGTGTAGGCATCTTTGTCCGTGGGATAAGCTAGCAAGCTTGGGCCGTCGAGAAGGTCCAGGCGTGCCGCAGGGATAATTTTTAACTTGCCCTCGCGGGCGGCTGAATGCGCCCGGACGATACCGGCTAAAGTATTACGGTCGGTAATAGCAATTTTATCGTATCCGAGTTGGCACGCCTGGTCCACCAGCTCCTCAGGATGAGAGCCGCCCCTGAGAAAACTAAAGTTCGTCGTTACCTGTAATTCTGTGTATTGCATAACCGCTGGTCTTTAAGCAAAAAAGCCGTGAATAAACCACTGCGGGTTATGGTCGTCGCCGTAATGTCCCAGGCGAAAGATCCAATACCGGTTACCTGTTTCATCCTCGACGGCATAGTAGTCGCGGTGCAGTCCGTCGGCAAGCCACCATTCCGCCTCGATTCTGTCCGGGCCGTCGGCATGCTTCACCTTGTGTACGGTGTCCTTATAGCGAAATACCATAGGCGGATAATCGGGGATCGGCGCGCTTACCTCGATCCGTTCAGGTTGTGGCAAAAGCTCGACCGGCCTTGGTTGGTCTGTTCGCCAATACGTTTGTGGTTGATCGTTAAGTGAAGTGGCTACGACGAAGGAGCGCTCCGGCCAGTGATGCTCGGCAGGCAGGTACCGATGAACGACATCATTGCCAGCCCTGGCCGCCAGGCGATCAATCAGCTCGGCAATAGCTACCAGCTTATTGCTGCTGTTTAAACTCCACAAAGCTTCCTGGGCTGCGGGAAGTGGCTCAACAGTTGGGGCTTCCAATACGAAGAGCTCAATACCCAATGCAGGCTCAATACCGGATATTTTAAGCTCAAACAGCCTGAATAAATGCGCGACGCTGCAAGATGGCCCAGTGGTGCCAATTTCAATTTGACGCATTTCTCCGTCGATCCTGTAACATTTCAAAACGGCCTGACGAAGGCCTTTATCTTCGGCAGCAAGCCGGGTGCAAAGCTTCTCCAATAGTTTACGGAGAGCAATTTCGATACCGGTTGCCGTGCGGATAGGCTCCATACTGGGCAGGCGCTCCTGAAAAGGTTCTATTGGCCTGACCGGCTCAAAGGTTTCGTGCACGTATCCCAACGCTTTTCCGAGCTGGTCCAGCATGATCTGCCCAAACCTCCGCCTGAGCACAGGCCTTGGCATCGAAATGAAGCTTTTGATCTGGTATAAACCCAGCTTGCTTAATTTTTCAAGCACATCGTGCGGTAACCTCAGAGCATTCGGTGGCAATGATAGCAGTGCTTCTGTTTGTAGGTCTTCGGTGATAATGGGGAAAGCCCGCGAGTACCTGGAAACTGCCCAGGCTGTACCAATCGTGCCTGCCATCGCCCCGCGGACATCATAACCCGAGGTTTTCAGACGCCCCATAATATCTTTGAGATAAGGGATTTCTCCTCCCCACAGGTGCGCACATCCGGTGGCGTCCAGGATCAGCCCGTCTGGCATGTCCACGGCCACAAGTGGCGTGTACCGAATAGTCCACTCAGCGATGGCGGTTAAAAGGGTTTCCGCCATCGCCGGATCATAATCGAGGACTGCCAGCTTGGGTAGTACTGCACGGGCGTCGGCGACCACCATGCCGGTTTCAATGCCTGCTTTTTCGGCCTGGTGACAGCACGCCATTACGACCATACGCCCTTTTTGCTTTGCCACCAGCACGAAAGGTTCGCCTGCAAGCTCCGGTTGCCTCAGCAGGTACCTGTCTGTAAGAAGGTGCCGAAACCATATCGCTACATACCGTTTCATATCTATCCAACTTGTAAAAGGTGCTCTTTGGTGATAGCTTGCTGCTGGCTGATATGCTCGAAGTGATCTTCCGCCCACTGAACGCGCCAGTTTCCTGGTTCCCCGTTCCTAACTTTGATTAAGGATATATTCCAGCAGGCATAGCCGACGCCGGGTAGCCCGTCAGCAGACCGGGCTGCCAGCGGGCTGACTTTCCAGCGGCACACCGATGCAACGGCACTGGATATACGTGGGCTCTTTCTGTGGATCAGCCCGGTAACCCGGCTTTCTTCCACAGCGAGCTGTAAGCGGCGGGATTCTGTAAGGTTCAATTCTTTGATCTGACCGACAACAGCACAGAAGGCATCGCATTTCAAAGCCTCCTCAATAGCCCAAAGCGAGTCGCGCTCCCGTTTCAGGTCAATGAAGATGATACGATCGGGGGAAAGGCCGAATGGTTTTAGTCCCAGCGGAAAAACATTTCTTCCCGTCCCGATCCAGGCGCACATTCCATCGGTTTTCATCAGGCAGCCTGCAAGCGCTGCCATAAAACCGGATGTGGCCGCAGCTTGCTCCGGTTCGTTGCTAATAAATTCATGAATTGCCCCGGTCGGGAAAACACCCCCTGGAAATGCTTTTTCAATGGGGTCTAAACCGAAACTGGTACGGGTTCCACCTAAGGCAGGTGGGCGGAAACCTTGCAGCGAAAGAATCTCACTTCGCAGCCTTGCAATCACGTCATCTTTTTTCTTCGCGGTTTCCATAACATCACAATTTTAAACTATCTTTGATACTAATTGTAACAAAATAATGATGCTAATTGTAGCCAAACTCGATGAATCCTCCAAAATATTTTTTTGCACAAAACATTAAATTTCTCCGGGAGCGAAAGAGAAAAACGCAACAAGAGCTTGCTGACGAGCTTTTTATGACGCGGGCGAAATTAAATGCCTTGGAGTCCGGAAGGACAGCAGCGCCGCAACCGGAGGACTATTTTAAATTCTCGGACTATTTCCGGCTCAGTATCGACACGTTGATGCGGATTGATCTGCCCAAACTTGGGGAATTGAAGCTACGGGACCTGCAGGCAGGTAACGATGTCTACCTCGCCGGAAGCAATCTGAGGATACTTGCGATCACCGTCGACAAAGCCAACAAAGAAAATATCGAGTACGTTCCGGTGAAAGCGAAGGCGGGATACCGCGACGGGCATGCCGACCCGCAGTACATTGCGGGGTTGCCTAAATTTTCCCTTCCTAATCTGCCGGCAGGGACATTCAGGATGTTCCCGACGACAGGCGATTCGATGTTACCCTTGCCTGAGGGTGCGGATGTTGTGTGCCAGTTTACAGAGGATTGGAATCAGATAAAGGCGGGAACCTTATGTATCGTCATTCTCAAAGGTGAGCAGGATTTTGTTTTCAAGAAGGTGACCATCAAAGCTGAGGAGCGAAAAATGATATTGGAATCGCTCAATCAGCAATATCAGCCCTTTGAGGTGGAGATAAAAGAAGTGCTTGAAATCTGGAAGTATCACAGCTATCAGTCCAAAGCTATACCCGATCCTGTGGCCGATGTGCAACACATATCCCACACTTTGAATGAGGTTTTAAAGCGATTAAGTAAAATAGAAGAAAAGGTAGAGAAGTGATGCTATTAAAACTTTTTTGCCACCACCAACATTTTTAAATAGCCCGAGTTGAAGTTTATCTTCGCGAAGCGCCAATGCCAGGTGGAATTGATGGACTGCGCAGAGAAATTTATTCACCTCGGAGATCGCTCTACGAAATTGATAGATCAGATCTCATGGAGGCCTTAGCAGTTATGAGAATTATCCCTTCTAGCAAATCCGATTTATTTTATTCATTATCTGCTATGAATTTAATTAATGCATGGATTGCAAGAAAAAGGGTACATAACAAAACTACTATAAAGGAGCAAAAACTTTTTAGGAATATGTTTTACTTCAAATCCTACCTGTCCAATATTATATCTAGCTTAATAGTTAACAGGAGCGAATATGTAGGTATATATATCAAAAATGATTTAACTATTATTCAGATACTGGATTTTCAATTTAGCTTTCAAAATATCCCTAAAAACCTCATAATAGAAGAGTATGAGAATAGCAAGTGTAATATCGAGATAGTTTGGAATGAAAAACGGCTTCAACCTATTGCGCCGCTAGTACTAAACTATGCGAGATTATTGAGACAAGAAAAATTTCCTTAACTAGAAAAAATTTCCCAGTTAAGGAAATCTTTTAATTTATCTAGACACTATTTCGCTGAGATTATTGATTTTTTTAAACTTTGGGCTAGAACTTCAGCTAATGGTATGGGAACAGCATTACCGAGTTGTCGCATTGCTTGGCCCCAAGAACAATCAAATATAAAATCATCTGGAAATCCTTGAAGACGGGCACTTTCGCGAATTGTGAAATAGCGCAACGTCCCGTTGTCTTGCAGAATTGCATTCTCTCCACCTGGAACCCCATGGATACCAGCTTTAATGGTTTTAGAAGGTTCGTCCATTAAACTTCCGGTATGACCATGGTAGCTTCGGGCGCCAGGCTGAAAAATATGATTACGAAAACGTACAGAGGTATCTGGTGCCTGATCAGGTCTAGGTAGCCCCGAGAACGAATCTCTTACTGTAAGCCACGGTAGTTCGGCTGGTTTCGATTTTAGCTCACTTGCTCGCTTGCGGTTTTGTTCAGACATGATTCGATTGAGGGAGGCGATTTTATGGATATCCCAATACTCTCCGTTCAACTTTGACCACAGTAATGAATCTGCGCTATGCGTCGGAATTGGAAAATGCCAGTCAGTGTGTAGCTCATTATTTATGCCAACAATAAATACGCGCTCTCGCCTTTGCGGAATTCCATAATCTGCCGCATTAAGCACTTGGGCTAAAACGCGATAACCTAGCCCTCTATATCGCCCTCGAACATAAATTTTTTCCAGACGCGAGAAGTGATTTGCCCAGCTTTCATTGGATTTTCTAACGACTTCGGGGAATGAGAGCTGTAACTTTATATATTCAAAATAGTTCAAAAAAAGCTTAGTTGACAGGCCCCTGACATTTTCAAAAATAAATGCCTTTGGTCGCACACTGCGAATGACGTTGATTGCCAAAGGGAAGGAGTCGCGTTGATCTAAATCTCCAAGCTGCTTACCGCCCAATGAAAACGGTTGGCACGGCGGCCCCCCCGACACCAAGTCGATCTTTCCTTGGTATTCCTCAAAACTGAAATTTGCAACATCTGTTCGTTCGATTCGCCAACCGCGCAGGTCTTCAACATTATTTTGCTGATTAAATCTCAGTGTATTACAGCAAGGTATATCTCTTTCGATAGCAAGTTGCTGCTCGAACCCAGCGCGAGAAATTCCCATTCCTAATCCGCCGATCCCTGCAAATAGTTCAATAGACTTCATAATTATTTGGCAAAACGGAAAAGCGAATTCTTAGCTCCAAGATTTGTAAAATATGTTTTTGAAACACCCTGTGGCCGACGATCCATAGAATAGCCAATAGGAAGCGGAAAAACTAATTGTACTTCCCTATATCTCTCCCAAAATAGATAGGTTGCCACGGTTTGCATTTTGGAGCAAATTGGGGCGATCGTAAAATCATAGTCTTCAAATAGAAACTGATAGTACTCCTCCAGCTTGGAAAGGGATTCAAACGAGTTCAGGGTGGAAACAACCTCGGAGGCAGTCTTCCGAGTGTTTTCGAACTTCTTATGTAGCTGTCTTGATAGGTCAAGCCGCCAGTTCAAGGAGTTATCACCAGGCTCACCGTGCATTAAAAGAAGCATCGACGGGTTAATACTTTCAATTACCCCTGCCGATCTATGCGCATCGTAACCGGCAAAAATAGCCAAGCATGATATGCCCTCCTTCGATCTATGTCCAGAAAATGCTTCTAGCATCAAAACCTCAGACATCTCGGTCGCCATGGATACCGGAAGAAATTCTGAATTTTCTATTATGTCAGTTTTTTTATGGTATTCATCATAAGTTGGAAAATACTGTTTCGCCGAGGAATAGATTACTCCTTGCCCAACGTATGGATAATAGTTTCTGATAGCGTTAAGCGAGATACATATACAGTAGTTGGGCATTCCAGAAACGTCGATAAAAATATTGCTAACAACCCGAGGAAGGGTAGCGAGAGTGGATGCTATGTTCCGCTCGAAATTGGATATACTCGTCCTTGACAGAAGTATTTTTTGGATATTCTCTGATTTGAATTTGTCGTTTGCCCTGAAAATAAACTTTTTGGTAACTTCCAGATTCTCAGAAATATCATTGTCAAAACAAATTAAGATACAATGGGCATCATCAGCAAATGTGGCCGTTTCCAAGAAGTGATAAGCACGATCCTCAAATCCAGCAGCCAAAATAAGAACATCGCATTTCGCGTTGCCCGCTTTGTATTCATATTCAACCGGTGCGCTATTCATTTGTAAATTCATCAAAAAGGGTCTTTTGTTTACTCATTTCTAAACTACTTTGGACTCTAAGTCTTTTTGTGCCTTCAACAACAAATGCTGACGGATTTGTGAGCAATTGTTCGAACTTAACTCGAGATAGCCGCAAATGCTGATCTCTACGATAACTTATTCCGAAAACGGGGCACAAAATACGGTTTAGTATATAGATTGGCTTTTTGACCCTGTCATCGCGCGAAACATCCAGTCTAGAGTCATCAAAAATGCCAAATTTAATTAATTGTTCAAGCAAGAATTCTGCCTCTTCGCTGAGCGACGTTAGATCATTTCGTTCAATGGCCAAATATTGGTCCTTTCGCTTTTTCCCTTTCTCGGCCTGTAGGTAAATTTTGAATACGGAACCGACCGACAGAGCGATGTCAAAAAGTTTTTTTCCCAAACTGTATTCCTTTCCGTGATATTTGAATGTCCCAGAGATCTGACCGATTGACCGAAGGCGTTTTTCTGAAACCGATCGGATCGCTCGGTCTTGACTCCTATTTGGAATTACACCTACCTGGGTGCTTTCATCAAAATTGGCGACTGAAAAGATTTCAGAAATTAATTCTAGTAAATTTCGGGGGTTCCCACTTGCAATCTTCCAGACCATTGCCCAGCCGCAGTAGTATGCGTTTCTGCGATTTGCTGCAAGAGAATTGACAAGGTTTTCATGTTTAGCCTGATCAATCCCCAAATATTCCACGATGTCATCGCTCTGATACCCAAAGTGAATTAAACGATTTTTGATTATGCTTCTAAAATAACTCTCTAGTTTATGGTCGTCCAAGCCAAATGTTTTGGAGCCCGTGTAGAATATACCGTTGATGTCATATTCAAAATAGTCATGCCCATTCTCAATTTGTTTACTGTTGCTTGTCTGATAGTGATATGAATTTTTTTCGATCGAAGTTTTTACACAATAGATCGGATTTGAAGAAACTATAAAATCGTTTATCATATACTGTACTTCACGAGGAATATTTGGAATACCTGCGTCGTCGAAAAGCAGATGAAAACGAGTAGACGAAAGCTCTCTAAAAGTACTTCGTACAGCTTTGAAAAATTCTAAAATTGTAATCTCGGACGCTCCTGATTTTGCTAGGCTTGGGTTGTCGTGAAACAAATTGTCAATAGCCTTCATCTCAGACCGAACAATAGTAGCGACTATATTTTTTATTTCAGATATAATACTAGTTTCAATTGAAATCAGCTTATCATTTTCAAGAAATATCCCAACAATGTTTTTGATGAGATCGTAATTCGGCGGTGTGGAAAGTTTTCCGACTTCGATCGCATCAGCGATTATTTCTAACGTTCTTCTGATAATCTTCAGAATCAGGATGGGCTTAACCGAAGACACGCCAAGAGTATCATAGTTTATCATTTCTCCTGAAAGCAACCTGAATTCGCCTTGTCGGCAGGGGAAATAGATGCCAAATGTTTCACGAAAATTCACTAACTCGTTCGAGGCCCTGGGGAAAAAAGCAACGGCGGCTAAATAGGTTGATTTTCCTGAGCCGCGTGTGCCGGAAACGATAATGTTGCTAAACGATTCGACCAGTTGCATCATTTCGGGGAATGGTACGAAAAGCTTTAGGGCTACCTCTTGGTCTGTAATTTCCTCATAGCGCTGAAGTTTGAACGTTCCCGGAGGCGTAAATTTTTTTTCAATAAACTGCTGTTTTTCAGTCAAATATCTTCTATATGTTTCGTTATTGCTAAAGTAACCGTATATTTCTCTGAAGGATTTTACTTCACCTAACATTATGGATGTCACGAGAAGATAAGTTTCTGCTCCAAGGTTTTTTCTTAGCGACATTTTAGTCAAAAATCGCTGCTGTGCACTTAGAAAATTCCAAACATGCTGTTTGAAATTTTGCATATCGCTATCATGACATATTTCAGCAGTCGAACTTCCCGTTATACCAAAAGATACATCGATTATGTTGAACTGTAATGTCCCAGACTTGCTAGTATTTACAATAATATTCTCGTCATGAAGGTCGCCATGATACGCATGTTTTTCTTCTAAAAAAGACAGAACACGACTAACCTGTTTAATAAATACAGCAATAGCAAAGGAGTTAAGTTGACTGTCCGAATTATTTAGAAATTCTTTTAATGTTGTTCCTTGGATATATGGGAACGCCAAGCATTCAACTGCAACCGGTTTATGGAATACGTCCTGTATTGAAGTGTTAAAGTAGTCCCAGGGCTGGATTAGGCTCTCGATGTCCCTCGCCGTGGAAACTACTCTCAATGCCCCTGGAAGATCGTCCGCAGATCCTGGTCTTAGAAATTTCAGGACGACATCAGTACCTAAGATTAGGTGTTCCGCTAGAAAAGTACATGAGTTTTTGCCCGAATGCAATTTACGTATTATCTTAAACTTGCCATTTACGATATCTTGCTGCATTACTTCCTTCTCGATGTCGATTGCAAACCTAGCAAGTATCAATGTTCCAAGCTTCGTAAGATGCGAGTTACTTATATAGTTGTATTTTTGAAGCACATCAAAAATCGGTGACTCATCGCTCACGGAGCCAGTTTTCCAGTCAATATTGAGTAGCCTAATATTTTCATAAACATCCTCTGCTAGGAAAACGGCCTCTAATTCCTCTCCTTCCCTTATTCTCTGATTTATATTCTCAAGTGATAGGCTGGACATACATTAGCTGATTAGTTTAATAAATTGAGCTTTTGTCACTCGCTCCGTAATTGATGTTAGCAAATGACAGTCTGTGAGATCGGTCGGATAAGTATATAATCGAAATTCTGCTCCAAGATATTCTGCTAACTGACATGCCTGTGCTGTCAATCCTGTGGCATAGCTGCTGTCTAGATATAAACTTGCCTTGGTAGCCAAATTGGGTCTCGTGGAAATCACTGTCGCTTCAGCGATGCTACCGGGACTATCAACAATTACAAAAATAAGGTCATACTCTGCCATAATTATTATTTCCTGAAGAAATGCGTTTCCGTGAGCATCTGGTAAACTGGGGTCAATTAGCTCTTCTGCATATCGAACAAAATGCCCAGCCGCTTCAAGCTCTTGGCGAATTTCGATTCTTTTGTTTTGAAGGTTGAGAGTGCGAGGCTCTGCTGAGAGGGAGGCAACCTGAGGGCCAAAGACGAGAATATTTAGCCGTACATTTTTTACTCCACGACTAATGAGGCTTTTAATTGGATCCAAGACAGAAATATTTTCGATTAGGGTTTTCGAGATAAATATATAGTAGTTTACCCTGATTACAACTCACTATAATTAAACTTTTTTCGAAGATGTTTCAAGATTTTGTGATGAATGTTAGGTATACTTCTGAGTAGGCCACTCACAACTTGCCCTCGATCTGTCGTGCCTTTACATTGTGTAGTTGCACGAAAATGTCGCCAATTATCATTACAACTACCTCAAAATGAATTACTTGATTCGAAAATCCATGGCTATTGTTATCTGACAAGCATGTGCTAATTGAATTTAAACCCCGGTAAACTGTAGAGAGGGTTGCCGTTAAGGAATGATTGCAGGATTTGCCGACTTTTATGTCTGTACATGGGAGGCTGCAGTCATTTAACCTGAACTGGCTGTTTTGCTGTTATACGAGATATTTTTTGAAAAGTTACTTATGGGTAGTAAGTTACGGCGTCACGATCAGTTGTTAGAGGCCTATGAACCTTCATTCAAGTTTCCGTTACCCTTTTTGGAAATACATCACCGAGGAGTTTTCGGGGGCTTACTTCGAAAGTGATTTCACAAGCTTGAACAGGCTTCTTATACTGTATCATAACTGGTATTCATTTTTGGTGAAACCGAAAGATATTTCGACCTTCCTTGATTCTCATGAACGTGGCCTTTCGGAGCCCGACGGGCTTTACTGGTGGTTCCGAAAAGTTAAACGTCATCGTATACGTAGGGTTAGGCGAAGGACCGCTTTCACTCTTCAGAATAATCGGGAAGTATTTGAACGTCTACTATCCAGAAAGGATTATGCATCACAAGAGGCAGTTGTTGAAACCCTACTACGAATTTCTGATTGGCTTCATACACTATCTCCGGACATGGTCGATGATAAGTTGCTAGACCTTGAAGGTTGGAAGCAGGAATTGGCTTTATTGACGCAACAAATCAGAGTTTCGAAGGGCACTCCAAAATCGGCTGCCAGAATACAAACGACCGGTCATTTTCTCGAGCAGCTTGCAGACATTGATAATGTCGAAAGGCTCCTCAAATTTAACCGCTTGAAGCATATCTTGTTGACGGAGCGGTGGATTGTAGCGATCGGCGACACGGATACTTACCGGTATTGCAAACAATCTAAAGGTGGAAGGCTTTACATCGCAGCGCTTTACTACGTGCTACTGGAAAAAGGATATATAAAGATGACAGCAGATGCGCCGCAGATTGCAGCATCCTTCAACTCTTGGTTGGTGCATGATTTTGAGCAAAGCTCATTTGTAAAGGCCTTTCAGGCAGAAGAGCTAAGTCAGTTTGACGGTAGAGAAGGGAATGCCCGCACAAAATATCTAACAGAGGTCAGATTGCTCCTTCGCGACTTCTAAACTAAATTCTTTTCATTCCCGGTCGAACCACAGGAAGGAATTCCTGGCACTTGACTCTGAATTTTGCCAGCATGTTTCATCAAACAGAAAGGCAAAATGAAAAAGAAAACTTTGGATTCGAGCATCCACAATTCAAGCACAAACCCCACCATACAGGCGGAGTCCCCTGTGACAATCCGGTCAGATCCTGCGGTCAGCCCCGATCATCTCGTCGATATACGTGAAGCAAAGCGGATGTTGAAAACAGTTTCTGCACAGAAGCTCTACTACATTGCGCGAAGGGAAATCTGCCATTTATCCGCCAGGCAGGAAAGCTTTATTTCTCGGAGGCAGTCCTCCGGCACTGGCACTACAGGATTGAATCTGAGAAACATCACAAGCTTAACTATTGACACCATGGAGATAACCAAAGAATTGGTCTTGACGCTCTGTGAGCGGAAAGACCCTAAGCGCAAGCGCATGCTTTTTGAGCTGTATCGCGATCTGTTTACCTCAACTATATCTGCCAGGTTTCTCGTGGATGTGATCAACGAGAAGCTCTCGACCGATGTAGTGTCGCTGTATGACATCAAATACATCCGGGCTAAAATGAAAAAGTGGGGAGACCCGCAAATGCCAGTTCAAAAAAGTGAAAAGCCCGAAGCTGAAGTTCAACCCAAAGCGGCGATGAAATTTCCCCGCTCTGAGCCTGAGCCATATGTTAAACCATCTAAAAAATATTGACAGATGAAAAACCTACATTTCATAGTGCAAGCCAAAGGAGGCGTAGGCAAATCCATACTGATGTACCTGTTTGCGCTCAAACACTACCAAGATTCCAAATGCCTGTTTATAGACGTGGACGCTTCAACGCAGACCAGTACACGTCAGCTCAAATTCGTCCATCAGGATCAATCCGATGTTGCGAACCTGTTAGACGAGAAAGGTCTCTTAATACGTGACAATTTACTGGCTTATTTGCAGAGCATCGCAAAGGAAGACTTCGAAGAAGCCTATTTTGATTTTGGTGCTCCGGAAAGTGAACAGCTTCCAGCACTCATCGAGTACGACATCCCTCTCAAAGCTTTTGCTGAGGGGCTGGGTTTTGAAATCACATTTCATATCGTCATAGGCGGCGGCGGTGCCTACAATCCATCCATCGATTATTTGCTAAGAATGTTCGATCTTATTAAAACGGACTTTGAAATCGTCGTCTGGCAAAGCGTGGCCACCTTTCGTAAGTTTCCACATTTGACCCAGGAGCTTCGGGAAAACTGTAAAGACTCAGGGCTCGTGTTTCGCAGGTTTGGAGATTTCGAGCCTGAGTCATTTCTCGGAGCAGAAATCCTGACGGGCATCCGTAAAGGCTTGGCGCTAGATACCTACACCATTGGGCCAAGACTAAGACTACAAAGAGAACTTCA
This sequence comes from Dyadobacter sp. 22481, assembly GCF_052044875.1. Classification (NCBI taxonomy): domain Bacteria; kingdom Pseudomonadati; phylum Bacteroidota; class Cytophagia; order Cytophagales; family Spirosomataceae; genus Dyadobacter; species Dyadobacter sp. 22481. Next base: position 1,536,564 of record NZ_JBQENV010000001.1, on the reverse strand, counting down.
AATCAACTTTGCCGATGTCTAGCCAGCCGGTCAGCAAACAAACCCTGGCCAGGATCAAAGCGGATTACCTGGCCAGGTACGAAATCGAGATGGACGACTGGTCTGCAATGATACTGCTGGACAACCAAGCTCAATTTCAAAACATGGACAGCCAGCTCAGGGCGGTTTTGGATGAGAACAAAAGGCTAAGTGACAAGATCAAAGAATCGGTCAAGACCGTTCAATTTAAATCGATTTGGGAAGCTTTCATTCATGGCTTAGGCAAGGGATTGCCATATTCAATCACGGCACTGATCCTTGGAATATTGTATTACGTATACATGAGTACGTATGTGGATTACCAACAGATCGAGGATTTCGTTTCAGCTTACAAAAATGCACCGGACTATCGGGCACTGATCAGCGAGGGTAAAACGGAAACGTCGGGTGGCATCGAGTATCTCATTCTTTCGCCGTCGAAACGCGGCAAATATGTATTCGGCAAGTCTTACGAATTCGACGCGCGACGAAAATTGGTCAAAGTGCCCTTGCAGAGGAAAAATTGATCCAAAAACGGCACAGAAGGGTCTTAATGCGCTCTCAAAGGGTCTTTAAGGTGTATTAAGAGTCAGAAAGTGCTCCAAAGAGTCAAAAAGGAATCCAGAAAAATCATTTAAAAGAAAAATTGAGCCAGAAACGGTCAGGAAAGATCCTGCACGGTGGTTTTCTCCACAGCCAGCTATCGCCGGTACGTCGCAAAAAGCGACTCCCCGGCGGGAGCTGGCCATGGGAAAACCCCTGGACCCCTGCTATTCGCCTATCGGCTCATAGCTAATCAAAAAAGACAAATGGAAAATCAGAAACAAAAAGGCAGACCTCCTAAGGAAAAAGGTAATGCCAAACGGCAACACTTCTCAGTATGGGTAAGCGCTGATCAGAAAAGACAGATTAATGAGCTGATCGAAAAAAGTGGGCTTTCAGCCAGTCAGTTCTTTTTGACGCTAGCGCTGGATGTGCCTTTTCAAAGGCCACAGAAAAGGGCGCTACCCAGGGCAACCGCTGAAACAGTCAGGGTGCTCCAACGACTTTCAGGCGTCTTGTCATTAGCAGCCCTAAAAACCAACGGGCACCAGATGCTTTCAGACCAGTGGCAGCAGAGCAGCCAGCGAGTCAGGCTGCTCGCTGATTTAATCACGCTTTGGGTGTTTGAGGGCTTTGAAATTCGCAGCATGAAAAAGGTGTTCGAAGAGCTCCACGCATGGTCGAGTGAGTTGACATCTTACCTTTCTCAAATTCTACCTGAAACCGAAGGCAAACATCAACTACTGCTAAGATGTAGCGCGACTAGCCGCCTGATCGATGATTTGCAGCAAAAGTATGAAGCCTATTATTCAGAGTCACTTGAAGAACTCGCACCCCTTTGGAGATCTGGCGAAATCGATGGGGCTTCTGTTCACGCTGAGATTGAAAAAGCTTTAACTGCAACCATGAAAAGGATGAAACTATGATTGGAAAGGCAAGCCTTGGCAGCTATGCCAAAGGGCTAATAGAATACTGCTACTACGACAAACATGTCTCCGCAAAGATGCGGCAAAGGCTTGACGAACAGGATGTCCGAGGGGAATTGGTTTATATCCAAAACCTCGGTATAAAAATGCATGCAGACGGAAAGTTGGACCTGAATTATTTGATTAACCAGTTTACTAATAATCATATGCAAAATACGAACCTGAAAAAATTCATGTGGCACCAGTCATTTACCTTCGCACCAGACGAAAAGCCCGGCAACGAAACGATCGCCGAGATCTCCACAGAGTTCGCTAAGGAGTTTGGGCTTGAACAGAACCAGATGCTGGTTTTCAAACATGAAGACAGCGCTAATTTGCACTTCCATATCGTGGCCAACCGCATTAATTCCAATGGGAAAAACACCTCAAAGCATTTTCATAACTACGCCAGAACTGGCGAATTCTGCCGGAGAATGGAACAACGGCTTGAATTAGTTCAGGCACCGGAAATGAGAATCAATAAGCTCCCAGAGCTTGAAAATGTGCTGACCGACAAGCAGCATCTGAAGCTCAAATCATCTATTGACCACCTTTTAAATACTGCAGCATCGATCGACGAGCTCAAAATGAAATTGTTAAGCCAGGGCTACAAGACTTATGTCGGAAGAGGGATCGCATTCTATAATATGCGGAAGAATGTCAAGATTAAAGGCTCTCACTTAGGACGGAGCTATTCCCTTGCCTCCATTGAAAAACGGCTGGCTCAAACACCGGAATCGAGGTTAAAGAGCAGTTACAGCAACAGCAAAAAAGGCAGAAAAAACAGGGCCTGGGGATTTAAATGCCAGTTTCTAGGGAGAATGACTTATTTTAGCCCAAAATAACCCATAACACCATGAAACTGAAAGCTATCAAATTCTTTTTCCCTGAGGAAAACGTTTCCAAAGTCAAGGCGCCCCCAAAAGCAACGCCGCTTCCGACTGGTTACATTTCTGTTTCCGGCAAGCTTGTTTTTCCGGCGGCTGCGCTGCGGGATCTAGGAATAGATCCAGAGTCGGCCAATTTTAAAATCGGTACACAGGAAGGAAAGCGAAAAATCAAATCCGTATACCTTGTTCCGGCTGCCGATTCAGGTCAGACATTTTCGTTTGAAAAAAGCGGCCGCGGACACGTAATTCCGCTTGCTGTTATATTGAAAAAAGGTGGAGTTGATTTTGTAAGTCAAAAGCTGGTTTTCAAAATCTCGACTTTTGATTTCGATCAGACCACCAAAGGATATCAACTTGCAATTGAGAACGAAGTGCCAAAACCAGAATACACAGGCAAGCCTCGTGGCAGAAAGGCGAAAGCTGCAACTCACTAGGAATAAATCCAGCTGCCTGTGAGCAGCTATTTGCTTACGGGCGGCTGATTTCACAATAGATTCGTTAACTTTTGAGCCAAAAGCTTCCGGCCTTCCTACCTCGACGACCATGCAACAGCCCAAAACACTTGAAAAACCTGATTTTGCCCCCAAATGGTTTTGGGATTTGGATTATGATAAGATGGACTGGCAAGCCTCTTACAAAACCGTTATTGCCCGAATTGTCGAGCGCGGTAAAGAAGAGCAGTGGCAAGAATTGGTCCGCTTCTATGGGCTGCAAAAAGTCGTTGACACCCTTAAAAACGAAATTGTGTTCCTGCCAGATTATGCCATTGAAGAGGCTTGCACATACTTTCCGATTAAAAAAGAGGAAATGCTATGCTACACGAAGAAACAGTCGAGGCCAGCACACTGGCTTTGATCCGTCGGTTGATGGCCGATGAAAAACTTGCGGATTTTTACCTTGTTGGCGGGACGGCACTGTCCTTAAGGTTAGGGCACAGGATTTCCATTGATATTGACCTTTTCATCGGTAAAGATTTTGACTCCGCTGCCGTCTGCGAGCATCTTAAAGCGATGTATGGACTGACTGACGAAAAACGGTCAAGAATGGCGTCTTCGGATTTATCGACGATGTCAAAGTGGATTTCATCAGTCACCAATATCCGCTTATTAAGCCCGTAGAGCTAACAAGCGGGATCAGAATGCTGTCTTTGGAGGATATTGGAGCCATGAAGCTTTCGGCAATCGTGCAAAATGGAAGCAGAATTAAAGATTTTATCGACGTCTATTCTCTTTTAGAGAAGTTGCCGCTGGGCGTGCTCGTAAAGGCTTATGCAGATAAATATCCTCAGGCCAGCCCACAGATTGCTAAAACAAGTTTGCTGTATCACCAGGACATCGACTTTTCGGTGCCCATCAAACTACTGACAGTTCGATTGGGCTGAAACAAGTATGCGCCTAAGTAAGGCGGCGCATAATCAGTGGCTTACATTTGAGGATGACCAGCCCCGACAATCGCTGAAACGAGGAAGGCGGCCAAAGTTGTGAGGCTATTAAGATAACCAATTCAACGAGATTTACGGGTGATCATTCTTTGCTTTAAGCAATTCGACCTTTTCGCGTTCGCTTTGCAATAGACGCTCGAGTAATGCAACCTTCTCATCGTATAACTGAATGATCTTTTCGATGGGATTGATTGTGCACAAATAGTTATTGTTATTCGAACTATTGTCACTAAAGTTATTGCCGATGATATTGAACACGGCTTCTTCGCTAAAATTCTTGATCCCTTCCGGAGTTACGCCAAGAATTTTTGCAATCTGTTCCAGAATTTGATCCTCCACATTTTCACTTTGTTCGATTTTCGATACAGTTTGCTGACTCACCTTCAGTTCGTAGGCAAGCGACTCCTGCTTCAGTCCTCGTAACTCGCGAATGCGACCGATCTTATGGCCAATATGATTGGGTTTTGTTGCTGTGCTCATGGTTACAAATAAAGGAAATATCCACGCGAACTTCAATAGAAGGCAGAAAGTGTTTTACCAAGGTTCTGTGGTAGTATACAACTTGCCGTGGTTCGGCACGTTCACCCGCTGCCTCTTTTTTGTCAAAAAAAAGAGAAGCCTATGGAGACTGTAAACTCAACAACAAACGAAAATCGGAGTTCGAGCGAGCAGAAGCATGCAGATGCCCGCGAAGCTATTTCAGATTTCTTTCACGCGACCGATATGGAATTCATACGTGTCGAATTGTGGCAATTCCTAAAAGCAGTGACAACAGAGAAACCGTTTTCATTTCTGGGTGATCCGTCCACGGTACTTTGCCTGGAAAGACATTTGCAAAAGATCATTAAGGCATGTAGGCTGCTATTAGATGTTGCCGAAGATGCTGGGACTGATCTGAATGCGGGCGATTTTCAGCCTTTCAGTCATGCGCAAATTGAAGCTGATCGGCAGTACATGCGTGATGTCCGGGAGCTCAACGACCGGCATGGAGGCATGATTCGCAGGCTGTCGCTCGCAGAGACCGAGCAACCCCTTCTAGCGATTAAGCGCGTTTTTGGGATTTACAGCTACGACCAGTGGCAAGAAATCCTCGAAGACTGGGTGGAATATGGATTAAGTAAAGTGAGTATTTGCGAAGCGACTGGCGAATGTGCTGAAATCATCCAGTACGAGTTATTGGAATCACTTCTCGAAGCCGTTTACCTTATTTCAAGAAGCGATCAAGGAATTCCGTATCAGAAACGCCGTCTTGGGAAGCTGGCAGGTAACAAGGCAGTCATTGAGCTGATAATTGCAGCACTGGACCCACTACTAATATTTGAGATAAAACATCCAATGCCCGACTCAGTGGAGCAAAAGCCATACAGGGACCTGCTGATCGTGTTTGCGGATGACAATCAAAAGCCCTTCAAAGAGCGTCAGCCCATCGTTGAGCTATTTAGTATGGGCGATGAAAAGCTCTGCTGCTCAGTTCACAAATTATCGGTTATTCATCAGGCGCTTACTAGCGGGCAAATGTATTTCTCTTTGGCCTGTACCACCGAAAACCTGGTTTACCAAAGGAGCCCTTCACCGTTGCCGAAAGTACTCCCCGAAACGCTCGAACGATTGATTGAGCAGTCAAGGCATGGCTTTGCGATCGGAATGCGAAAAGCCCGAAAGTTTTTCGAGGGAGCAGAGTACTACCGGCAGGTAAGTGAGCACGCACTATCGATGTTCATGCTTCAACAAGCTACTGAAACTACATTTCGTACTACTGCTATTGCGCTTTACGGAAGCGAACGGCGCACCCATTCGATCAGATCGCTTAAAAGGTTTAATTATAGATTAGCACCTCAACTGAATAACATCTTTCCTGGCGGTTCGCCAGATGAAGAACGGCTTTTGCAACTTTTGGAAGACGCATATCTGGACGCCAGATACAATCCGGACTATCAGGTCAGCGAACAAGAAGTTCATTCAATTTCTTCTCGGGTGTTACGCTTGCTGGAATTAGTCGAAGCAGTTTTCGAAGAACGAATGACTGCAATTAGAGTTTAGCGGGAGAGGCACCTACAGTGCGTTTTCTAAGTTGTTCAGAATGCCGGCAAGAATCACTAAAAGATGCGTTCAGTGCAAACGAAAGTTACAAAGCAAAAAAATGACGGTTGCAGGCCTACACTGCGTCATCCGGCTTTTTAGCTGGCCGCACATCTACCAGCCGCACCTTAAACCGCCGGATGGGCTTACAACCATGGGGACAAGCCCCGTCATTTTTTCATTGAGTGAAAGGCAGCGATTGCCCTGAGCACAAAGCCGGGGCGGCCCCGCCGGGCCATAGCTACTAAAATGCCTTTCAATCATGAGAAATCTCGAAAATGCTCCAAGAATCTATATTGGAACCTATGGCAAGTACAACAGTGGATCGCTATTTGGTAAATGGTTTGATCTGACGGACTATGCAGACCTTAAAGAATTCTTGCAAGACTGCTACGAGTTCCATCGAAACGAGCTAGATCCGGAGTTGATGTTCCAAGATTGGGAAAACATCCCGGATTTTTTGATATCCGAATGCAGTCTTCATAAAGAAGCTTTTGGCTACTTTGAGGCCACCGGCGAAATGGACGATGAGACTGCCGAAGCATTCGAGATCTATTGCAAGCAAATCAACTATTGGCCGTCTTACGGATACGAGCTGGAAGACCAACTTGAAAGTTTCCAGGAAAGCTACCGGGGATTCTTTGGCGGTTCAGGGAAAGACGCTACACTTGAATACGCCTATCAATACGTCGAAGAGACTGGCTTGTTGTCAGGAGTTCCAGTGACTCTCGAGCGTTATTTTGATTACGAAGCCTTCGCCAAAGACTTGTTTTTAGAAGGATACAGTGAATACGAAGGTCACATCTTCACAGATTATTGAAGGCAAAGTGCCGTTCTATGCTGCCCGCATCGAACGGCACTTTATTCTTTTTGTTCCACTGGGAAAAAGGGGAAGCTAGTATCAAATGCTGCCTATTATTTTCCGATCAAAAACATCGTCTGAACGGATCAATCGATGTTTTTGATTGTTAACGTAAAGCAAGGAACTATGGAAAAGAAGGGCAAGCAATCAGAGGAAAATTCAGCCTTGTTCACGCATCAACTAGTCACTGTGGCGGATCTGGAAAAATTTAAAGAGCAAATACTCTCTGAAATGAGACGGCTGCTTGCAGGTGGAGGCACTCAGCATGCCAAACAATGGCTCAAATCTCGAGAGGTAAGGAAGCTACTTGATGTGTCACCTGGCAAGCTGCATACGATGCGTGTAAGTCGCCAGCTCAGCTTCATGCGGATTGGCGGTGTGATATACTACGACCGGGCAGACATCGACAAAATGTTCGAGAAGTTTAAAACAGCTGCTCTGAAATGAAGGCCGAACGGTGCTCGGCTGGTTTTGGAAGCCAGTATCCCCCGGACGAAATTCACCTCAGGGCTTTTTTTTGCAACAAGGGGCGACAGAGTTCGACGGTCACGCATTCTTTCACCATTTGAAAACCAAGTCGTGAAAGAATGACCAAGGGGCGTCGGTAAAAAATTGGAAACGGCTCGCTTGGAATTGGATTTGGTATGGCGCCGACAATCATAACGTCTAAATTGTTTCCTTTATTTGCCAATGTCATAGTTTACATTCCACTCTTAGACCAGTTACAATTTTAGCCTTGGCAATTATGCACTTCGCCTTTTTGAAAATTCAAAAGGATAATTTTTTGAAGGTTAAGTATAATATTTATAGAACTATTGCTACAATAAAAATATAATTCGCTAACTCGGTCGCCGACAAAAAAACGCCTCAAAATGAAGAAAATCCTGATTATCGAAGATCATTTTATGGTGAGGGTGAGCCTTAAAATCATGTTGAACGAAATCTATGGCAAGGTCGACTTATTTGAAGTAGATAATTATAAAGACGCGTTACGGCTCACAGTAGATCATGCATTTGAGCTGGTTGTGCTTGACATTGACATTCCTGGCGGAAAAGGGACTGCAATGATCAGTCAAATACGGCTGCTGCAACCTAGTGTCCTGATCCTGGTATGTTCGGCAGCAGATGAGGAAAAGTTTGCACTTGATTACATCAGTAATGGTGCCAACGGATACTTATCCAAATCGGCGCCAAAGAATGAGGCCATGAAAGCGATAGAGACGGTAATGGGAGGAAAAAAATACATCAGCAATTCCGTCCAGCAGCAGCTGCTGGATAATATGCATTCGGGTGGTAAGTTGAATCGTACGCGCTCGGATAATGGCTTATCTAAAAGAGAAGCCGAAATTATGGAACTGATGTTAAAGGGGAAATGGGTTAAGGAAATTGGAGCGATGCTGGATTTGCGCCCCAATACCGTTAGCACTTATAAAGCGAGGGTTTTTGAAAAAATGGGAGTCAGCAACGTCTTCGAGTTGTTCAAAAAAGTAAACGCTCTGGGGGACGAATAAGCCGCGACTGGCTGTCCCGGGCTGAGGCAGCGTGAGGGAACAAAAATACAAAGCGGGTTCCCCAATGGTCACATTCCACTTGCATACTTGCTGAAACAAAAGGGGCGATTTCCTTGACAATCACCAAACCTATTCCATGGTAATCGTCTGGAATAGCACTGGGAACGGGCGAGGCAAACCAGGTGAGCAGCTCATTGGGCATGCCATTTCCTGAATCCTCGATAATTAGTTTTGTGGCGTGGGGCTCTTGCTCAGTATATGCCCTTATAGTGCCGTTTTCCGTGAATTTATTGGCATTATCTACCAAATTGTGGATGATGATATCCAATAATTGCGGACTGGAAAAGACGGTAGTGGCATCCGCTATATCGTTCACAAATGTATTGGGATTACTTTTGATGGTCTTGCCATATAGCTGGAAATTCTTTTCTATCAGGTCCCACAGCACTACCTCTTCTTTGATAATCTTCTTTTTGTAGACCTGGGTCTTGACGTAGGCCAACAGATCTTCCAGGGAGTTTTTTATGCCAAGCATGGCCTCTTCCACATTTTCTCCGTACATGGAGGCGTGATCATATTGCTGTTCTTTAATCATTCTTCTCATCTCGCCGGCAACAATGATGGTCGAAGTAAGAGGCGTCCTCACATCATGTGCTATGGAGGCTATTAACCTTGATTGCAGCTGCATCTGGGTCAATAATTCGCTTTGTGATTCTTCCAGGCTTACCAGGGTTTCTGTTAAAGCCTTCGTGCGATCGGAAACTTGATTTTCAAGTAACACATTCCGCTTTTTGATCGATCTGAACCGGATTTGTAAGATCGCCAGTACCACCATGAGCACCAGCAAACCGCAGAGCAGATAAAACCACCATGTTTCGTGCCAAAGCGGCGGTACTGTAATGGCCATTGCCTTATTTGCATAGTTACCAATACCAAAGCCGTTTTTCTTCCGGGCATGTAAGGTATAGCTCCCTTTCGGAAGCCGCAATATGTTTATCAACCCATCGGAGCCATCAATAGTAAGCCAATCCGATGCTGCCGGTAAACGGCCCTGCCTGGTCAACGCGTAAGAAAAATTTACGTTGTCGGAATTGCCAAAGTATGGCGTGGTGAGATATAACTTGAGTTGCTTCTGATCCTGTTGGAAGATAATTTCCCCTTCTTTGAAACGGATACTTCTTCCATCGATCTCTACCCGGTCGACAATAATCGATTTGTCCGGAAGCTCGGCGGAGGTTTGCTCAGGTTTAAACCAGACCAAACCACTCATCGAGGGGAGCGACACATGTCCGGTAGGCAACCGTACTGCGCAAGGTTGACAGCCACCGTTAAATTCATTTGATTTCAGACCGTCTGCTTTCGAATAATAGTGGTAATACAAATCTGTCGGCTTTATCGCATAGTTTAACAGGTCCGCTTTACGTATTTGCAACAAACCTTTGTTGGTAGTAATCCAGAAAAAGCCCTTCCGGTCCTCGACGATACAATGTGCGCTGGACAAGTGCAGCTGCTTGTCAAAGGGGAAATGGGTCAGCCGGTCGTTCTTCAACAGAAATAATCCGTCTTTATAGGTGGTGATCCAAACCTTGTCATCGCCTTCCGAAATATGTAAACTTCGGATATAAATATTTTCAAGCCCTTTAATGTAAAAGACTCTCCTGGTTTTTAATGATACTTTATATAATCCCTTTCGTGTACCAACCCACAGTATGTCAGTTGATTGCTGTTGTATGAATGAAATGTTGAGCAGATGACCAAACAGGAAGAGCCTGGGGGCCGGAACAGGAGCACTTGGATCGACAAAGTACAGTCCTGCGGTCCTTGTTCCAACCCAGATCTTCCCATCTTTTCCTTCGTAAAACGTACTTGCTTCTCCGGGTAACTGCCATTTCATTTCCGGCACTTTACCCGTCGCTTTAAAAAGATAGAGTAAGCTGCGGTGTTTGCACCAGATCCTTCCTGCGCGGTCGACCAGAATGCTGGATTTGTCCCAAAATACAGTCCGGGTAATCTGTTGCAGTTGGTTTGCGGATACCCTGCCATTAGTCGGATCGACACTGAATACGACGCCCTGACCAGAAAGAACGCTGCGGCTGCCAAGCACGGCCTGGCTGTAAAACACATTGTCCGTTTCTTTGAAATCCGCTGTAAGTGTGTGAAATGGCTTCCTTTTCAGGATATATAATCCATTGACCGGGCTACCTAAAAAAATTCTTTTTGTTTTCGCATCATAGTATACGGCCCTGATTTTGTTAGCCTCAAAATCGAACCCATCCAGGATCAGATTGGAAGTTACCCCGCCCTCAGCGTTTGCATACAAGGCGTAAAGGGATTTGCCGAGCAAAATGAAAACCTGGTTGGAACAATTGTTCCAGAAAATAACCTGTGACTTTGTTGCCGCGTACAAAGGGTGGTTTAGGATATCCCCGGAGAGCTTAATTTGTCGCCCAAAGGAAGAGCCCTTGCCTGAATACCGGGTGAACATTCCGCTTTCCACTCGGTAGAGATCACTGCCCAATCGGAAAAAATCCCAAAAGCTTTTGCCCGGCAGGGATGCGGATTTTACCTTCTTCTTTCGGACATAGTATTCGATATTTTTCCTGTTGTAGACAAAATAACGATCCAGTTCGGCTGGTACCAGATAATAAAACCAGGGGGCGATGTGATCCACGGACGGGCTGGGCAGTCCTTCTGCGATGTAGGCGTTCCTGTTTGCAGGGCCGGTAAAGGGCTGCGACAGCAGCTGTTTCTCATAGAAGACACTATCCCCGATTGCTTTGCCACCAGTTATGTGAATAAATTTTTTTTCGTTGTTGATGGCGAAGAAGCCGTTGTTTGGAAAGGCAGGATTGGGTTGAAAGGATGCAATACTCCGGTCGGAATAATAACTGCCGAAGTAATCGAAGATTGTAAAATGTTTCCCGTCAAAACGGGCAAGCCCTCTTTCCGTGGCAAGCCAGATATTACCTATGGAATCTGCAACAATTGATTTGACGCTATTTTGGGGCAACCCATTCTCGTCTGTATAATGACTTATGTGGTATGCCGAAAGAGAATCGGAGACTATCTGTTCACCCTTGCCGATTAAGACGTGGGGTAGAAAAAGGACTACAAAACAAACTAAACAATAAAAATCCTTTCTCACTCCCGGTTATTTCGTTGATCCCTTATATTGAATATTTTCTATTTGTCAAAATAGCGGGTATTTTCCGTCTCAAACAAGTTGTAGAAATAATTTGTAGAATATATATTAAGGTCAGTAACTTGGCAAAACCATTTTCTTAAAAAATTCCAACATAGTCTTCACACTAAGTTTTTGAAAAATGCGGCGCTTGTAAACGGCTATTGTGGTTCGTTTGACACCCAAAACAGATGCGATCTGATCATAGGATTTATTATCGGCAAGCATCTGAGCAACAATTCTTTCGGTACGGGAAAGCGTAACTTGCCCACTCTTGGGTACTAATTGCTGGAGGAGAAATTCTTGCACATCCCCACTGATATATCTGTTGCCAGCGGGCACGGTGGCCAGGGCTGCCTGGATTTCGTTCGCTGTTGACTTCTTTGAAATGAAACCATTGGCACCCGACTGAATGAAAAGGCCCAGATAGGCATATTCTTCCGCGAGGTACACCAGGATCGGAAGCTTTGGATAAACATTCCGGATGGAAGCGATCGCGCCTACATTTTGTCCGTCGGCGACATTGATATCCAGTATCAACAGGTTAACCGGCCTGCCCTGTAAAACGGAAGTACATTCTTCAATGGTTTTTACCTCGAAAATGCGGGATTGAGGATATTCTTTTAAAACACTCGAACGGAAACTATTCAATAAGAGCGGGCTATCTTCGATGATCAGTACGTTCATAGTGGGAAAAGGGTGCTTGTTTATCAGAACTATGCAATGAAAAAACATCTTTCCGATGAACCGGAAAGATGTTGGGAACTACTTTTCTATCAATCTATTCCTGTATCAGGATCTTCTGGGTCGTTTTTTCACCGTATGGCCAGGTGATTTCCACCACGTGTAACCCTGCTGCTAATTTGCTGATATCGATCCCGCCGTCTTTAAGGGTTCCTGACCGAAGGACGACTTTGCCGTTCACATCCAGGATCCGCATGCTTACAATTTTGGCCAAGTCCTTGACGAACAATTTATCAATCACCGGATTGGGATATACAACCCCTTTCTTCAAATTTTCAAACTGAACGTTCCGGATACGGCTATACGCAAACGTGCCATCACGGTCGATCATTTTCAAGCGATACAGGTTTTCTTCGGCCAACGGATGGGCATCTACAAAATGATAATCTACCAGCGTTTTGCTTTCCCCCGTCGATTGGACTGCTCCGACGTATCCCCAGTCGTTACCATCCCGGCTACGCTCTACTTCAAAACGGTCACTGTTAGTCTCTTCTGTGGTCGACCAGGTTAGCAGGGCAGTGCTCCCTTCTTTGACTGCATTAAAACGTGCCAGCGTAACCGGTAGCGGGACAAAGAGTGAAGCGAAAGTGTACGCAGTATAGGTGTTGGGCGCTATGGCCGCTGTCGTCGTGATCGACCCGACTCCAAGGTCACTGGCCCCTCCTAAAATGGATGTAACATCCACCTTGGAAGGGATCGCCACCCATTGAGTTCCATTCCAACCTACGATGGTTAATTTATTGAGCTGGCTGGTGGTTAAGGTTGCAATGTTGCTGCCTGCATCCCATGTCAAAGTGAGCGGGGTTGCATTGGTTCCGTCAATATCCCAGTACTCCACCGTGCTTACCACGTCGACATTATCACCCACGCTGCTCGTGGCAAATGGCCCGCCCGTCGGAAGCGCAGTGTAATCGGTACCTGTGAAAAGGTTGCTGGTTACAGCAGTATTAGGATCTGAATGAAAATAGGCACCCATGGTTCCATCTCCCGAAGCTGCAAACTGTCCCAGGTTACCGTTATCGCCGACCGGGAAGATAAATTCTCCTGTTCCATACTTGCGTACATAGCCGTCTACATATCCCGCATTCGACGCATTGGTGGAAACCAGGTTTGTGCCTGAAAAGTTGAGGACACCGAAGTTGCCTGCCGCGCGGTCGGTCAGGATCACGCCCGGCTGGGCACCGCCGCCGCCGGTAGCAAAATTGTGGTCGGCAAAGAAGGTCATCTCCGCGCCGCCAAAGATGGTGGTATTGCCCTGGCTTCCTTCCTGTGCAAAGGCTATGAGAGGCGATGCAAGCAAGGTTACCGCTGCCAATGCAGCAATCCAGCCATTTCCTACCGAAGAATTGTTATATATTTTCTCCATTGTTCTGTTTTGTTATGGGTAAATAGCATTTGAGCATAACTGCTTTATTTACCAACCGATCCAGATGGAGGAGAAGTGGAGCTCAGCGATTTTACATGTTCCCCGGTGCTCAATAGGCGCTCGAGCTTGTTTACACGCTCATTGAGTTCTGCACTCAACTGCGCTTTTTCGCTTTCCAAGGATCCCACTTTCTGGTTGAGAGACTCTACTGTCTGGTTCAGCTCTTGTACTGATTTTACCAGCATAGGCACAAGTTTGCTGTAATCTACCTGCCAGGGGTTAGTCTTGGCATCGGCGCCTCCTACGGTAACTGCCTGCGGGTATACTTTGTGTAATTCCTGTGCCAACACTCCAGTAGAAAGTGATTTGGTTTGATCTGCTTTAAAATTGTAATCGTACACTTTGACTGTTTTCAAGGCTTCCAGTCCGAATTTAGTGGTGCGGATGTTTTCTTTCAGGCGTTGATCCGAAGTGGTAACATAGTTCACTCCTGCGCCGTTGTACAAAATGCCACCGACGCTAGCACCATTAACATAGTACGCTAAAAATGCTGAGTTTACAGCTGCACCAGCGGCTTTGCCCAAATGCAGGTTAGCCGAGAGGCCTTGGGTACGTTGAATACCAACGAATGCATCACCATTTGGATTATTGATTACTTCAAATCCGCTCATATTAGAAGTGCCGTTCCAAATGCTACCAGTTTGCACAGCGGAGGTTGGCAAGATTTTAGTAGTTCCCCGAACATCGAGCTGGGATTGTGGGAATTCGTTGTTAATGCCAATGAAACCAAGTATGGTCGGACGGGCTGATATCACCAGTGGATTTGGATATAACACCGAGTTTGCGTCCACCACTTGCAAACGAATATCGGTGGCTTGGTTTCCTCGTAGAAAGGCATATTTACCCTGTTGACCATCGACCTCATAACCAAATAACGCACGTCCCCCATTCACTCCAATGGTAGCAGTTGAATCGAAATTATTGCCTCCGACCGGATCAAAGAGGGCAACAATATTACGTGCAAAAGGTAAGTCTAAATCTTGGACAGCCCGGACCGTAAGCGTGGCACCAGGCGTAATAGTGCCAATACCAACGTGGCCGGTTTTCATCACTACGGTATGCCTGTTGCTGACTCCTTCCACGTCCAGATTGGCATTAGGAGTAATCGTCGTCGGGTTTGACCCAATCTTTACCTGGGCAAAAACCGAGGCGGAACTAAAAAGCATCGCTGCTGCGAACAACGCGGAAGTAATCGTTTTTGTTGAGCGTAGTTGTTTTGTTTTCATTGGTCTTGAAGTTGATTAATAATGTGAAATGAACAGGTAAGATTATTTGGCAGGCATCAATGGTTGAGAATTACGTCTTTTAAATGTTCCATTAGATGATTTACTGACTGAGTGTGTGCATGGTGTTGTTTATTCGAAATGTGTGCAACGGATCAATTGTGACTGTCCTCGAAATATTTGCAATCCCCAGACTCAAAAGTATGCAACTAGTGACTGCCCAGTTGTACGGCCATTTCATTATTGCCAAGGAACTACCCCTTCATTTGTAGGGATAGTTCTGTTGATAAAATTTGGATTTGGGTTGAATTCTATTATGTATGGCTTCGGAAGGGCTATGACTCTTCTAATTATCGAATTGTAATCGACACAATTGTAGCTGAGGAGTAAAAAATGAAATGTTGAGCGAGAAAAGGCGCCCTTTGGGACGCCTTCGATGGGCAGGCTGGAGCCTTATAGTGATATTTTTTGAGACGGGATTCAATAAAATGAGCCGTGAAATAGAAGGCTGGAGTCTGATAGACTTCTTCTACCGGCCCGGCCGCCAACAGTTGAATGCGGGCGAGCGGGTTAAATAGCTCTATTTATTGACGCTTAGGAAGCTTGTCGAAGCTTGCCCGTTTTGGTAAACAATCTATTTCTTACTAGCCCTACATTCTCGCTGATGCGCGATTTTCTAACCCGGCAATAGCGCATGGTCGTGCGAATGTTCCTATGGCCGAGCATTTTGCTAACATCCTCTAAGGGTACACCGTTATTGAGCATCATATCAGCGAAGAAGTGTCTGGCGTCGTGGGTGTCCAGCCTCCTGATGCTTCCCGTAGTATCCCGAATATCACAGAGGTCCGCTAGTTCTTTCAGATAAGTATTGTACCTGAAATTGCTGTTGACAGGAATCAGTTTATCGTGGGTTACGCAGTAGGGATGGTCCTTGTACTTCTCAATCAACTCCTCGACAATCGGCAGTATAGGCACCATTTCGCCGATCTGCGTTTTCCCGCGTTTCCGGACGAGCCACCTTTCTCTTTTCGGACCGACAAGCGTAATGCTATCCCGTGTGAGCCCATAGATGTCCTGGTAAGCAAAGCCGGTAAAGCACTGAAAGATGAAGGCGTCACGCACTTCGGCCAGCCTTTCAACATGCAACTTCTTTCGATGGATTCTTTCCACCTGTTCAAACTCCAACGGGATTACTTCAACATCACCGCCGGAGCATTTAAAACCTTCCATCGGGTTGCGCGTTATGAAATCCTTTTTGACGCCGATTTTAACTATCTGCCTTGTCCACTTCACATCTTTGCGTGCAGATACCTCCGCGAGTGGTTTAGGCTTGTGAAGCGTCAGATATTCGTAAAGCTCTTCTGCAAATAGGCCTGATAGCTCCGAAAAATTCAAATCCGACGTTTTGTATTGAAACTTGATAAAAGCGGTAATATGCCTTTTAAGTTTTCGCCAATGCCGCAGCGTATTGTCTGAACGCATTCCGCGCTGAACCATCAATTCAAATTTTTCGATGTGCTCATCAAATGCTTGAAGCAGCGTCTGCTGCTTCTTCAACATTTGCTTGGGGGTATCGACTTTGTCCTCCACCGGCTTGCCTTTGAAGACGTTTTTAAGCATAGTAGGCGTAATGCATTCAAACTGCGATTGCAGCACCATGAACTGGGAAGTCAGCGAAGTGCGCGCCTGATCGATGGCAATGTTGATCAGTTTGGCTTCCATTCCTGAGGCCGTCACTTTTTTAGTTTGGTTGCACCAGTCATCGGGGTGCACTTTTTTGCCGAGAGAGATTTCGTCATCGAGACCATCGATGGTAATCCGGACATAAATCGGCGCTTTGCCGTCTTTGGTTGTTTTGGCTTTGAATAGCCAGAAGAGGATCGAAAGTTTCTGATTGCTTTTCATCCTTCACATTTTTAAGTGATCTAATGTTCCCTGAGGGGACTTCCCGCAGGCGACGCATCGATTTCCTCAAAACCACATCACACAAGCTATTTTTGGAAATTCGGTTACCTAATTTAGAAAATCAGATAGGTAACCGAAACGGTAACCGAATCGGATAGGTTACTTTGATCAGGAATGACTCAAAAATTTTGAAACAAGCTGATTTTCAGAACAATTTAAACCAAAAAAGCGCCCTTTGAGGCGCTTTCAGTGATCCCGCTGGGATTCGAACCCAGGACCCATACATTAAAAGTGTATTGCTCTACCAGCTGAGCTACGGAATCATTCCGATGTTGGTGCTTCGAAAAACTTGGCGCTTCGGGCTTGCTGATGCACTTCATAGGAAGTTAACAATCAGTGTCGCTGCTGGCGTTTTTTGTTTTTCGTTTCGCCGTATCGTGGTGCAAAAGTACAATTGGGATTTTACCAAACAAATTTTGAGAGCACTATTTTTTGGGCTCAAATGCAGGAAATTTCGCAATGGGCTCAGATTTAGAAATTTAAACGTCTAAAAAAATTTAAATTTTTTTGATTTCATATCCCGGTAATATGCAGGCTCTAGGTAGGCGATGGGCCGTGGGAGGGGCATAATGTTCGCAGAGCGGAAGAAAAGCCGCGGTGATGTGTAGTTCCGGATATCAGATGTTTTCCGCCAGCTATGTGGATAGGGGCGCCAGATTTGAACCCATAAACATTTGCGCGGCGTTTATGGCGATTTTTAGGATATCAATCAATCAAATCAACAGCAGGCGTATGGAAAGAGGCGGTAACCCGGTAAAAAAAGAGGGGAGGAGGTTGGCGAAAGGGGAGATCAGGAAATTCTTTGACCGGGAGTTCGACTGGATTGCATTATTGCTGATCACGGTAATCATCCTGCTGAGCCTCGTATTTTTCTGAACGCCGGTCGCACATGCGCTTATGAAGACACTTTTAGGTTACCTTACTTTTGCAGCTTTGCTCGCGCTCTGTTATGTCGAAAAAATAAACGCGGAGGCTGCGAAAAGCCGCGCCCGCGGAAGACCTGCCCGGCATCATGCGCAGCGTCGCGGACCGATTTGGGTGGGGCAGCATCTTACCGTCGTACAATTGAAGCAGTAAGAAGCCCGGCTGTTGCGCTTAAAGATATTATTTGCTCAGCTTTCCTGAACCCGCATGCGGATTACCGGTCTTTTGATCCTCATTTTCTTGCTCAGCCGGAGCGTCTGTGCACAGATGCCCGTTCTTACGCTCGAACATCTTACCACAAAGGAAGGGTTGCCTTCTAACGACGTCTGGTGCCTCAATAAGGATCGCCGGGGGTTTCTGTGGATCGGTACCGGGCGTAACCTTTGCAGGTACGATGGTTATTCGTTCCTGCGCCTGGACAGTCTGCAACTCGGATATTGCTCGGGCGTGTCGGCCGATTCCAAAGGCGATTTGTACACGTCGGTAGACACCCGCGGCATTGCCCGAATCGATCGCAACACGATGGAAGTGACCACATTGGTGCAGAATAATTATGACGACCAGGACACAGGTAACGACCTTCACGAGCAGGGAACGGTGGACTCATATGATCAGATGTGGGTTTGTGATTATACTTCCGTGCAGCGATACGATATAGCCAAAAAGAAGCTTTTCCGCTATACTTTTGCCGCTTCCGGTGACGGCGATGTGTACCAGTATGCCAGCTTCTTCGAAGACCGCCAACGTGTATTGTGGATCGTTTCGGAATTGGGGCTTTATTATTATGACCGTAAAGCGGATAAGCTGGTGTGTGTGCTGGGGCCGGCATCGATTTATCCTGAAAACCGCGTCAGTATCCGCCTGAGCCGTGGTTCCCAGGACGACGCGGGTAATTTATGGATCGGGGGCTATGAATATGGTTTAATAAAATATTCGCCTTCCGATCACAGCTTTTCGATACGGAAGGCTGGCTTTGAGCAGAATGATGTCGTTTGCGCCCGGGAATCCCGTGACGAGAACGGCCGTAAACTGATTTTTGTCGGAACGAACGACGGCGTTAGTGTCTATTACCCCGAGCGGAACGAGCTGTACCATCTTCCCGAATTTTATAATAAAGGCATTCGAATCAAGGATATGTACGACGACGATACCAATGGGATTCTGTGGATAGGTACGAGCGACGGCATATTCAAATACCGTTATCGGAATATAGGGGTTCGCACGGTGGCGATACCAGCCGACGTGGTACGCCAGCCCGTGCAGGTATCGAGCATCCAGCCTGCCGAGGGCGGTGGTTACTGGCTCGGCCTTTCGCATTCAGGAGTGCTGCATTGGCTGCCTTCCGCGAACCGGTTCAAACTTTACCGCTTCGATCAGGAAGAGGCTTTCACCAACAAAGTCAGGACGATCGGCGGAAAGGCGTTTGTGTTTACCGAGAAAGGGGTTTTTACAGGTGATGTCAATTCGGGTCGCTTCCGCCCCTGGCATTCAGGAACGGTGCCCTCCCGAAACGTCGATTTCAGGGATGGGCTGCTGGATCGCAAAGGCCGTTTGTGGATCGCGAACCTGAATGAAGGACTCAAAGTATTCGACCCGGTTACCAACAAGGAGCTGCATCTGTGGGCGCCCGAAGAGGGACGGAAACTGGTGCACCAGAATTATGTCAAGGGCATCCGTGAAACACCTGACGGGAGAATCTGGATTGCCGCCTGCTCGCGTGGTTTGTTCTTTTTTGATGAAAAGAAAGCTGCATTTACAAATATTCAGGAGCTGGCGGTGAATAAGGGCCGGCGGTTGGGAGGCGATTGCATCAACGGTATTCAGGTGGCACCCGATGGTTCCATTCTGGTGGCCAGCTGGGGTGGCGTTTCCAAGATAGCGCCCAATGGTATGATCAGGCAGTCCTTCGATTTCAAGTCGGGTACTTTAATGGATACCTATTGTGCAGATATCGCAGAGACGCCAGACGGCCGGTTCTGGTTCAGTACCAATGAGGGTATTCATGTCGCGGATCCGAAAACGCGCTCGGTTCGCTATCTTACGACTATCGATGGCCTCCGCAGCAACGCGCCGGTGGGTTTTTATTACAATGCACCCGGTGAATTGTTGCTGGGGTATATCAATACTTTGAATATACTCGATATGAAACAGCTCGGGGGTAGCGTGCGGTCGCCGGGGATCGCGCTGGCTTCCGTGGAGGTAAAGGGGAAAAAGCTTTTTCAGGATACGGCAAACAAAATCGTGCTTCAACCCGACGAAAACTCTGTCAATTTCAGTTTCACCACACTGAATTTCGAACCGGCGTCGCAAAATCGGTTCAGCTATCAGCTCGAGGGTTATAACGACGATTGGACGGACATCGGCAACGAGCATACCGTTTCATTCGCGAATTTGCCCGCTAGCACCTATACGTTGCGCGTGCGCAGCAGCAACGCGTCTGGTAATGCAAGCAAGGAACCGTTGGTGATCCAGCTAACGATCCGGCCTTACTTTACCAATACGTGGTTTTTCAGGGTGATTATCGGCCTTACGATCGCCGGGTTGATCGTCGCCATGATGCGATGGCGGGTGGATACCCTCGCGGAGCGGAACCGGCTCGACCTGCAAATCACCGAATGGAGGCTCAAAGCATTGCAGTCGCAAATGAACCCGCATTTCCTGTTCAACTCGCTCAATTCGGTGCAGAATTACCTGCTCACTAACAGGGGGGTCGAGGGGGCAAAGTACCTCTCCAAGTTTTCCAAACTCGTGCGGCGTATTATGGAAAATTCAAACCACCAGTATTTGTCGTTCGAGAAGATCATCGACACGCTGCGGATGTATGTCGAGATCGAGTCTTTCCGGTTCAATCACGAGTTTACCTATACTTTTGAAATAGAAGAAAATGACGTGCTCCTCGATGCCCTGCTGCCGCCCATGCTGTTGCAGCCGTACGTGGAGAATGCGATCTGGCACGGGCTGATGCCCAAGGAAGGCGAGAAAAAACTGACGATCACGGCACGTTTGAGCGACCGCCACATTATTTGTACGATCGGCGACAATGGGGTCGGGCGGGACTTTTCACCTCGGACGGAGGGGCACATTTCGAGGGGGCAGGAGATGACGCGGGGCATATTTGAAGCATTGAGGCAGAAGGACAGCGAAGCCCGCATTGAAATGATCGATCTTTTTGATGACCAAAACAAACCGGCCGGAACGCTGGTCAAAATGATAATCCCGATTGAAAACGTATAAGCTATGAGCCAATCTTTACGCGCAGTCATTATCGACGACGAAACCAATGCCAGGGAGGCGCTCACCAATCTGATCCGGATCGTGAGCCCGGAAGTCGAAGTTTGCGGCGAAGCGCGGAACGCCGATTCTGGCATCGAACTGATTCGGAAGCAACGGCCTAACCTGATATTCCTGGACATTCAAATGCCCGGCAAAAGCGGTTTCGATCTCCTTTCCAGCTTCGAAAAGGTCAATTTTGGGGTCATTTTTACCACTGCATACCAGGAATATGCCATCCGGGCATTCCGTTTCAGTGCCATCGATTACTTGCTTAAACCCATTGACCCGGATGAACTCCAAACGGCCGTCTCGAAGTTCCGGGACAGGGTAGGGAGCGTGAACCCCCAGCAATTACAGATTTTGCAGGAGCAGCTGGACCCGGTTCGTGTGCCGAGACTGGTCGCGCGCAAACGTAATGACAATCAGCGCATCGCATTGCCTACCGCCGAGGGTATCCATTTTGTGCAAATGACTGACATTATCCAATGCGAGTCGCTCGGTTCCTACACCAAATTCCACCTCGTGAAAGGCCCGGCGATCGTCGTCTCGCGCCTTTTGAAAGAATATGAGGAAATTCTTGATAACTACTATTTCTTCCGCGTACATCAATCCAACATCATCAACCTCGAACACATTAAGCGGTATGTCAAAGGCGACGGCGGGCAGGTATGGATGAGCGACAACACCGAAATCGAAGTTTCGCGGCGCCGCAAGGACGAGTTTCTTTTGCTCTTGTCTGATTTTTACGTGAATTCGGGTAAGTTGAAATAACATCTCCGGCTCCCGCATCCCTAAGCGGGCGAAATAAGCCAAGTTCTTTGCTATATTTTGTTGTTTAGATTTAGTTTAAATAATATTTTTGAGCCAAATCTAACATAACGGTATGACAAAAAAGCTATTTCTACTCGCATTAATATTCTATTTCGTTGTTGCAAAGGCATTTGCGCAAAACGGTACGATCAGTGGATCGGTGCGCACTTCCGATGGCGAGCCGGTGGAGCTCGTTACTGTGAGCGTGAAGGGTACTGCCAAAGGCGCATTGACCGACCGGAACGGTAAATACCAGATCAGGAATATTCAACCCGGCTTGCACCAGCTGGTGGCATCTTTCATCGGTCTGGAAAAACAGGAACAGACGATCGAAGTGGCGGCCGGCAGCACTACTTCGCTGGATTTTACCCTCAAAGAAAACTCGGCCCAGTTGCAGGAGGTGATCGTTTCGGCCCGCAACCTGAACCGTGAGAATGGGATCGTAGCCAAAATCCCCTTGAAAAAGCTGGAAAACCCGCAGGTTTATAACACGGTTTCATCGGAAATCATGAAGCAGCAGGGCATTACCAACTACGACGACGCCCTTCGCAATGTACCGGGCATCTCGCGTACCTGGGAGTCGACAGGCAGGGCAGGGGATGGGGCCTCCTATTTCGCATTGCGTGGTTTCGATGCGCAGCCGACGCTTTACAACGGCCTTCCCGGCCTCACGAGCGGTAACCTCGACCCGGCGAACGTGGAGGAAATCCAGGTGATCAAAGGGCCTTCAAGTACGCTTTTCGGCGGTGCGTTTTATAGCTACGGCGGTATGATCAATACGATTACCAAAAAGCCTTACCACCAGTTTGGCGGCGAGATCGGCTATAATGCAGGCAGTTTCGGGTTGAACCGCGTCACAGCGGACATCAATGCTCCGTTGAGCAAGGCCGACAAGATTGCATTGCGCGTCAACACGGCTTATCATTCCGAAAACAGCTTTCAGGATGCGGGTTTCAAGAAATCGTTCTTCATCGCACCTTCGCTGACGTATGAAGTGAACGACCGCCTGTCGCTGCATTTCCTGACCGAAATCCTGGAAGAGGAAAGGGCCGTTGCGCCGGTATTCTTCCATTCTGACCGTTTCAGCCCGCTTCCATTCAAAAATCTGAAAGAATTAAACCTGAACCCGCGCCTTTCATTCACTTCGAACGACCTCACGATTCGTAACCCGCGTTTCAATTTGCAGGCGCAGGCAGTTTATAAACTATCGGATCAATGGACGTCGCAGACGGTTTTTTCCAGAGGAACTGTGAAATCCAATGGTATTTACACCTACATCTGGGACGATGTGTCGGGGGATAACTGGTTCAGTCAGTATTTCCACAAAGAGCAGCAAACGACCAATACTACCGATATCCAACAGAATTTCAACGGCGATTTCAAGATCGGCAACATGCGTAACCGCCTGCTGGTAGGGGTTGATTATTTCAGAAGAAATGTCATCGATAATGGCTCAGGCTGGGCTTCGGCGCGCAACGTGTCACCACAGGGCGATGTAAATTATGTGGACCCCTACTCGGGCGACACGCTCGCTCCCGTGTACCTCACGCAGGCGTCGATCGATAACCTGCTCGCCGGCCTGGAAAACAGCGCGAGCAATATCACCAGCAGCTCATTCGGTGCATATGCTTCCAATGTGCTCAATATCACGCCAGGATTGAGCGCCATGGTGAGTCTCCGCGCCGACTATTTCGATTCGAAAGGCGAGAAGAGCACTTCCGACGATGACTTCGACCAATGGGCGCTGTCGCCGAAGTTTGGGATCGTGTACCAGCCGGTGCCCGACAAAGTTTCGATTTTTGCGAATTATATGAATGCCTTCATCAACGTCGCCCCGCGGCAGGTAACCGATGTCGACGGCAGCAACCCGCGCGTCAAATCGTTCCGGCCCGAGCATGCCGACCAGTGGGAATATGGTATCAAAACCAACCTTTTCTCCGACAAACTGGCCGCCACGCTTTCGGTGTACGATATTAAGGTGTCTGATCGCGTAATGCCCAGTCCTGCCAATATCCGTGATTACACCCAGGGCGGAAAAGTGGGCAGCAAAGGTTTCGAAATCGACCTGGTGGCCAATCCGGCGACTGGCCTGAATCTTATCGCAGGTTTCAGCCACAACAGAACGAAGGTGATCTCGGGCGATCCCGAAGATTTTTACAGCGAACCCGGCCGTGCGATCGGTGGACAGGGGCCGCAAAACCTTGCCAACTTCTGGGCTACTTACCGGATCAGCAGCGGTACCCTCAAAAACGCAGGTTTCGGCCTTGGCGGAAATTATGCGGGCGAATATAAAGTGATCGATAACAGCAAGACCGGCGTTTTTATGCTTCCAAGCTACACTTTGCTCAATGCGAGCGTGTTCTACAATGCAACTCATTTCCGGATTTCATTGAACGTCAACAACCTCACTAGCAAAGAGTATTATATAGGTTACTGGTCGGTAAACCCACAGAAGCCCAGAAACTCAACATTGAGCGTAGCATATAAATTTTAGTTGAATGAATTGATTTTTTAAGGCCGGAAGCAGCGTTTTGCTTTCCGGCCTTGTTTTTTTGCAATTTTTTTGATCCAAGCTGATAAGGTTGGATGGCCTAGGGTATAAACGGACAAAGATCATCAGTCAGTCACTACCCAACTCCGTTTCAGCACATGAAGTCTTCTATCAAAAAAAACTATTGCACGCTGACAGACCTTGTCAGAGCTTGCCAGAATCATGATCCGCGCGCACAGACGCTATTCTATAACCGGTTCCGGACCGAGCTCATGCGCATTTGCGCGCGCTTCGCCAGAACGCGTATGGAGGCGGAGGACATTTATCAGGAATCGTTCGTGAAAATTTTCAGGCATCTTCATGACGTGCAAAACATTGAATCGATAGAATCCTGGATGCGCGCCGTCGTTACCCGCACGGCCATCAACTACTACCACCGTACCACCAAGAAAGAAGCGATGAACCATTCGATGGACATGTCGCCCATGGATTTCGAATCCAATGACCATAACTCCATTATCGATATGCTGGGCCTCGGGATCGTCAACGATATGATCGCCCAATTGCCGGAGGGGTACAAAAGGATCGTGAACCTGCACCTGATCGACGGCTATTCGCACATTGAAATCGCCCAGGCACTGCGCATTACCGATAGTACTTCGCGCTCGCAGTTGCTGCGCGGGCGAAACCTTCTCATGAAAAAATTGAAAAAGCAGGGAATTTCGGGCTACGAAATCCCTTGAATTCAGGCGGCAGCCGGATTTTCGGTTCCTAACAATGCAGCTTGTATCCTGCCTACGAGGCCGGCTAGCGGCTCGCTCCGGTCCTTGTGCGTGCAAGCATACCAGTGACGTGTACCGATTTCCGAACGGAAAGGCAGGGTCTTGAGTCCGCCTGTGCTCAGGTATTGGCGGGCGGCCCATTCGGCCATCACTGTAATTCCCATCCCGAACCTGACCATTTCCACAATGGCCTCGGTCATGGGAATGTGGATGACTTTTTTAGGGGAAAGATTCGATACCAGGTCGGGCGAAAGCAAGTTACTGCTGCTGCTGATCTGAAATGCCACCAGGGTTTCGGAATGCATGTCTGAGAATTCCAGCGGGGTATTACGCAACGCAAGCGGGTGCTTATCCGAAAGCAGCGCTACCATCCTGTCTTCAAAAAGCGGTTCGAAATGCAGGCTGCTATTGCCATTGGTGCCATTCACGAGCGCGAGTTCCAACTTGCCGGCTTCGAGGTATTCCATAGGGCGCCGGGTCGCTTCGGCCACGATCTGGATGTCGGTGCCGGGGTAATCCTCGTGAAAACCGGTCAGCAGCCGGGGCAGCCAGTGGTAGCACGTATAGCATTCGGTACTGATGCGGATCGTTTGCTTTTTGCCTTCGCGCATTTCTTTCAGTTCTGCTTCCAGCTCTCGGATCACCGGGAGCACCTTTTGCGAGCTCGTCACCACGCGCTGGCCGGCCTCGTTCAGCACCAGCTTCTTACCGATCCTGTTGAAGAGCCTCACGCCGCTGGCAGCTTCCAGGTCGCGGATCTGGTGGCTCAGCGCGGACTGGGTGAGGTTGAGCTTCTCGGCGGCCCTGGTTACCGACCCTTCACTCGTGATCTTCTCAATAATATAAAGGTGTTGGAGTGTTAACATGAGTATTATTCATTGTTTCGATAAAAATAAATCATTTTTCTCATATATCTAAATCTGATACTTTTGTCATGTACTAAAAATCGATAGCACATGAAACTTCACAGATTATCCTGGGCCGGACTAAAAATTGAATCTAACGGACAGATATTACTCATAGATGCCGTACAGAACTACCAGCGCGGCGCCTCGATCGGACCCGAAAATCCTGTTCAATTTGCACAAAATACCCGGGCAGACGTGGTACTGATCACGCATTTACATTCCGACCATTACGATCCCGAAGCGATCCGCTCGGTGCTGAAACCGGAAGGCACTTTTGTCGTCTCCGAGCAGATCGCCGCCGAGGTACGCAACGACGGTTTTGCCCCTCTGGCGCTCGCGCTGAACACGCCGCGTCAGATCGGTAATTTTAGGATCACGGCAGTATTTGCCATGGACGGTGTAGGCGACAAGCAAGTTTCGTGGGTGATCGAAGCCGACGGCCAACGCATTCTGCATGGTGGCGACACGATGTGGCATAACCAGTTCTGGCAACTCGGTAAAACGTGGCAGCATTTCGATGCCGTGTTCCTGCCGGTGAACGGCGCGGTAGTGAATATCCCGCGTGTGGTGCCCAGCCCGGTACCAATTACGCTTACGCCTATTCAGGCGGTCACCGTCACGCGTCTGTTGAATGCGGATGTGCTGGTGCCCATTCATTATGGTTTTCATAGGGATGGCATGTACCATCAGTTCCCGCAAATGGAGGAGGACCTGGGCCGCGAAGCCGAATTGCAAAATGTAAAAGTACAATGGGTGGAGCCGGGAAGTCGGGTTGCATTGCCGGTTACCGAGGAGCTCGTATAGTAGGGCGCGTAGACTTTTTTGTCATATTTGTTGTTATGCCTCGGAACACAACCATCAGCAAACCGCATGAAACAATTAAGTCTGTTTGGCTCGCAGGAGGCATTGCAATTCCCCGAGGATCTGCTCGAATATTATCCAGGCTTCGTATCAGCGACCGAAAGCGCGGGGCTCATCCGGCAATGGATTACCGACGTGCCATGGCGGCAGCAGGTCATGCAAATGTACGGCAAGGAGGTAACCGCGCCGAGGCTCATGGCCTGGTTTGGCGATACCGATAAATCATATACGTTTTCCGGAACCAGGTTTGAGCCATACACATGGACGCACGAACTCGCCGATCTTAAACAACGGATAGAGCAGAAGACTGGCTTCGCATTCAATAGCGTTTTGCTCAACTACTACCGGGACGGCAACGATTCAGTGGCCTGGCACGGCGATAACGAGCAGGAACTGGGCAGGAATCCCGTGATCGCGTCGGTCAGTTTGGGGCAGGAGCGGCGATTCGAGTTCAGGTACCGGTCCGACCACGCCCGGAAATATGGCCTGACATTGGAAAACGGCTCGCTGCTTGTCATGAAAGGCGACTTGCAGCACACCTGGGAGCACCGGATTCCCAAGTCTAAAACACAAAACGGGCCGAGAATCAATCTGACCTTCAGGACGATCGGCAGGTAGTGGCGCGGCTTTTAGCTAAATGCGTTGTTGTGGTTACAAAATTTACATGCTGTTCCAACGAAAGTGGATAGCGGAGCATCTAAGTAACTGAAACAAATTTAATTCTTAGCCCATGAAAACTACCCGCTTACTCCTTTCGCTGATGCTGCTTTGGACGGTAATGGCCTGTACAAATGACCCCTCCGAGCCGCTGGACGATACAGCGAAAAGGGCGTTGAAAGAAAATAACGGCCTGGTCGGCAAATGGAAGATTGTAGAATACCTGGCTGATCCCGGCGATGGCAGCGGAACCTACCACGAAGTGAAGAGCGAGCTTGCGCATACCATCGAGTTTAAGGAGAATGGTGAATTTGTGGAGAAGAAAGCTGTGGGGCAATCGTCGGTGCCGTTGTTCAACGCTTACAAGGTCCTCGACGACAAGCGAATCGAGCTGATCCCGATCGATAAAACTTCGCCTTCGCATATCTGGTACTATTCAGATCTGTCGGCAAGTAAGGTTACCCTCGGTTATGGCTGTATCGAAGCGTGCTCCGGCAAATATGTGGCCGTGGAATAACCGGGTAACAACCATTTAGCGGTCTGGTTTGTCATGGTATCAGCTTGTTGAAATTAGCTAACTTTAACGACAAGCCGATAACGTCATGAAAACCAGATCGTTTTTATTCGCTCTTTGCATAATTGCCGGCGCATTGCTGCTGCCGGGCTGTTCAGGGGAGGAATTTCCTGTTCCCGACGACCAGGAGATCTTTTTTGAAGTTAATTACGTGAACTACGCCTGGGGTTTTCAGAACGACGGTTTGCTGATCGACAAAATGGGCCGGGTGAGAACATTTGACAAGCCGAATGACTGGAAATTCGCGTCGTCGGGGTCACTTACTGCGGCTGAAATGGATGAACGACTGGCAAAAACAACCGTTTCAAAATATTCGGTACCCGCAAATGAGCTGGCCCGGTATGTCAAAAAAATGAAGCGCGTAAGCGACAAGGATTTTACTGAGCTGTCGAACAGAGGTGCCGACATGGGGGCAAGTGCATATTATGTCTACCGGTATGATTCAGGCTCGAAGACCTATCATGCTGTACTGCTTCAAAGCGTTGGCGATAATGATATTTATAACAAGGATTCCGATGCAAAGGAGATAGCAGAATGGCTTGTCAAAGTGCGGTTGGAAAGTCGATAGTAATGACGATCGTTCAACCAGCTAAAATGATTAACTTTATGTCAATCAGCTATTTCAAACATGAAAGCCCAATATATCATCCCGATCCTGTTTTTCAGCACATTAGCTGCGCTTTCCGTTTCGTGCTCCGACGACGTTGTGGTTACCAATGAGCAGGAAGTTTATTTTGAAATACATTATACCAACCAGGCCTGGGGAAACCAGTTTAAAGGTTTTTTGATCGACAAACAGGGGCAGGTACGAACCTACGACATGCCGACGAGCTGGAAAGGCAACGATTTGCAGTCGATACTTTCGAAGGAGGATATGGACGCGAATACCTCGCAAACGACGATCTCTTCCATCAAAATAGCTACGGCGGATCTCAATAAATACATCGATGCCTCCCGCAAGATCTCGGGCGATAGCTTCTCGAAACCACTCAATGGCGGCGCAGATCTGGGCCTCACGCGGTTTTACAGTTACACTTACGACGCCGACAAAAAGACCTATTCCCCCGTATTGCTCCGCCAAATCGGCAATGTGATCATCCATAACCAGAACGCGAATGCGAAGGAAGTGGCCGACTGGCTGGCGAAAGTGATGGATGAAGTTTATTAAAATGTCTTAAAACAAAAACGGGCTGCATGTTTTGCAGCCCGTTTTTGTTTGCTTCAATTAAGTCAGGGTTTGAATACCGATAACCGGTAGTTGACCTTGTCGTTCGTGATCAGTACCTGATAAATACCCGCTGGCAGCTTACCCAGGTGGATATTCAGCTTGCCATTCTGAACAGCAGCTTTTTCCCTGACGATCACCTCCTGGCCCGAAGCATTTATAACCCGCGCATTTACCCAGTTACTTTGCAGGTTGGGCAGCTCGATGTTGAGCGCCGATTGCACCGGGTTAGGATAGAACCGGATGTTTCCGGCCGAAGGCGCATCGATCGGGACAATGCGGCTGTAAGCATATTTACCATCAAAATCCACCTGTTTGAGGCGATAGTAGGTAATGCCTTTGTTGAAATCCATATCCGTGAAGTCGTACCGGTTTTCCGAAGAAGCGTTGCCGACACCTTTCACCCGTCCTGTTTCGACGAAGTTTTTGCCATTGGTACTTTCCTCAATCGCAAAATAGTCGTTGTTGCTTTCCGAGCTGGTAGTCCATTGCAACACATTGCCTTCGGACGTGTTTTTACCTTCAAAATTCACCAGTGTTACCGGTAATGCAGCTCCCGGAGGAGCATCCGATAGACCAAACCCGGAGAAACCGGTGTTGAAAGTTGCTGTAAATGAAAAGTCGCCGCTGAAAGCCGGCGCAGAAACCACCGCTACAATGGCCGTCGTCCCAGCGTCACCTGTCGTGATGCTGCCCGCGCTTTTACCCATCGAGTGG
Source organism: Dyadobacter sp. 22481 (assembly GCF_052044875.1). Lineage (NCBI taxonomy): Bacteria > Pseudomonadati > Bacteroidota > Cytophagia > Cytophagales > Spirosomataceae > Dyadobacter > Dyadobacter sp. 22481. The sequence goes on along the minus strand of NZ_JBQENV010000001.1, from coordinate 1,506,494 downwards.
ATGTTGGCAGGGGTAAAGGTGGTTAGTTCGGATCCTTTGTAGTAGAGCGTGATTTCGTATTGCCCGGTCGGGTTGTTGTTAGTAGGTGTTACTTTGAACGTCTTGTTAGTTACCTGATAGTTTCCGAGCCATGGTGTTCCGTTTATACCTGCGCGGTCAAGCTCGACTGTGGTACAGCCATAATCGTGCGAGCTCAGGTTCTTGATTTTAGCCAGGAGGTTACCACTCGTCGGGTCATAGAACACCGCTGTTTCATTTGGGCCAAGATATTCCCTCGCTGCGTTGCCGGTATTGACCGTCGTCAGGATCTGGGTGGAATTTGTGGCCGTCAATTTCACATCGTCGATCGCCCACCATATTTCGGAGCGGGAAGTGTAACGGAACCTGAATTTCATATTGACATTCGCATAAGCATCCGGAATGTTTAAGACTTTAACCACCGATGTGTAGCCTAAAAGACTTCCGATATTGCCGGTTGCTTCATTTTGCGTCAGCAGGGGCTGCCATGCTGTGCCGCTCCACACTTCGACAGTTCCAACTTCCGCATCGCTACCGAGCTGTCTTTCCCAAATCTGCCTGAAACTGAGCACCATGTTTTTCCTTCCGGAAGTGTTGATGGCAGGAGTTTCCAGGATTTCGTCAAGAATGTAGGCATTGTTGATGGCGCTGTTCATAAAGAAGAACGGCGACAGGTCTTCGAAACCTGCGTTGCTGAATTGCGATATTGCCCACGTATGGAACGAGTTGCCCCCATTGATTGGCTTCCAGCCCTGCGTGCCGTTGTTAAAGTTGGAACTCAGCAGTTCGTCGGTGTAATTGCCGGGTGCCAGATCGTCGTCATTAATCGTCAGCTCGAAATTCTGCAGAGTGCTTGCGGCGTATCCATTTCCGCCATTGGCATTCAGTGCATAGCTGAGGTTGATGGTTTCGGGCCCTTCTACATATGCGTCGTTGAAAATGCGGATGGTAACAGTTCTGGTCATTGAACCTGCGTCGAGCGTGACGAATGCCGGAGAAATGATATAATCGGCGGTTGCCCCTTGCTTGGCGGTGCCGGTTGGGGTATTGAATGTAACGGTTACCGGCTGGGTCGGAGCTTTGTCTATCCCGACGGTAACTACTTGATCGATGTATTTAAGACAGCCCGGCGGATTCACAGTAGTTGCTTCTCCTTCGTTCATGGTAGCACCTGCTGCCGCAAAGTGAACCGCGGGAGTAACCGCGCAGGAATACACACGGATGTCATCTACATACCATCCTTCGATACCGCCACAAATATCGGTGCCGAGTTCGAAGCGGAATTGGATGGTGTTGCCGGCGACCAGGCCAATGGCGAGACTACTAAGGTCGATCTGGCTCTGGCCCCACGATCCCGTTACCGATCCCTGGTCTGTTCCCGTGAAGGCAGGCTGGCCCTGCATCGGATTGGTGCTGCCCGCACCCGAGGTGTTCAGTAAATTATTGTAGCCATTGGCTGTAAATGCCGTGGCGGGTACGAGAGTCCACGCACCGCCATTAATCCTGAACTTGATGTTACCACCGTCCCAGGTATCTTCAATGGCGATATAATGGTCAAATGCCATATTCAGATTGCCGGGTGTTCCGGCGGGGATCGTAATGACTGGGCTTTCTATGCGGATAATGCCTGCCTGGGAGGTACCCGAGGTGCAAGCGCCGCCCTGGTAGTTGATCCCGAATGCAGCATGACCGGGACGTCCGCCGGGCGATGCTACCTGCTGCCACTGGCGGCTAAACCAGCCTGCCGACGCTGTTTCCGAAGATACTGTAAACCCGCCGAGGCCTGATTCAAAACCTTCATAAAAGATCGCAAGCCCTGCATTGGCACCTTCGCATAGGGCAGGTGCGGGTTTTAGCGTGGCGGTGAAGCCGCAATTGGTCTCGACACGCAGCTCGACGGCAGCGATTACCTTTACAAGCTCGGCAACATCGCTGGCAGAAATGATTTGGCCGGAAGCACCGGGAGCGGAAACACCTGTCGATAAGCCCAGCAAGTTGACGCCGATCAGGTCGGTTGCGGAAGCTTCCAGGATATCTGCCTGCGCCGCAAAGTCGGTTGTGGCAGTCATGTATGCCGATTGCGCCCGCCAGAAAATGTGGGCGGCTTTGGTGAGTCCGATGCCGGTGATCGACTGACCGTTGTAAGTGCCTCCGTCAACCAGCAATGCGTAGGCATGGTTGATCACACCGCTGTTGCTATGTACCCCGCCTTGGTCGGAGTTGGCACACCAGTACTGGGGGTCGGTTACTTTACCGGCATCCCCTTTGCAAGTCGGATCCCACATGTCACGGAGTGCCCCGCCGAAAGCGGTGGCTTTCTCGCCCATTTGCCACCGATCTGAACTTGCGCATGCGGTCCGGTTGGCGTTGGACTCGCCGGCATCCATGTAGCCGTCGAGCTGGTCAACGGTTTCGCCCCAGATGTCGGAATAGGCCTCGTTCAGTGCTCCGGGTTGCCATTGGTAAATAAGCCCGCTGGTGTATTCGGTGTAAGCATGCCCCCATTCGTGCGCCACCACGTCGTCGGTGGCCGTTCCGGTACAGTAGTTGGCGGTCGAGCCGTTCCAGTTGGCATTCGGGCAGTTGATACTGGGGTTGTTATTGATCGTGACCATGGCCGCATCCGCGCCATTGAAAGAAGTGTAGCCGAATGCATTTTTGATCAGATTGTAAATAAAGCCCGAGCTTTCCACTTCCGACTGCTGCCATTGATCGAGCGTACCGGGAAAAGCGTCGCCTTCTTGCCACCTTAAATTGGGAACAGTAACGGAAGTTTCGTAAAGCTTTCTGGTGATATTGTGCATACCCGTGAACTGCTCGACGAGCTGGCCATTGTGTGCGTCGATGTAGAGAAATTCGCGTACATCCGCATCATTACGTAGTTCCACTTCATACACAAGGAGTTTCGCTCCGTTGTAACCCTGGGCGAGCCCTTTCTGAAAAATGTAGAGCGTGCTTTTATTGACCTTCACAGGAACTGACGACTTACCCAGTTGCTGCGTTGCCACGAGCCGGCTCGCGATGGATTCCGCTTCGTGCTGGGCAAGGGTAGGCACTACGTTGACTTTAATTTCGGAAATAAAGTTGCCGTTGAGAGCGGTGAGAGCCTGGGCATTGTTATAATGGAACTTCATCAGGCCGTCGTATACCGGCACGCCTTTATACGTTTGCTGCAATGTGATGTTTTGCAAGCCATAATTGTCTGTTTTTTGCTCCCGGAGGCGAAACTCGTCCTCACCGGGGCGAAGCGCAAATAGGGTTTTGTACTGTGAAATGAAGTTAATCGATTTCTGTTGAGCGTCACCACCGTTGATTTGCAGCCCCCTTTGGGCAGGAAAGCGGAGGAAACTTAGCGACCCGGTAGCGGGATCGATCGTAGGCAGCGCGCCGGTGCTGGCGGCAAATGCGTCAATTGCTCCTTTCGTAGGTGTCTGCGAAAGGGCAATGTGAGCATATAACAAAAGCAAGGGAACAATCAGTAAAATGTGTTTCATAGGGTTTGTAGAATATAGGGTGACTGGTATCTAATTTAAGTAAATAATCTGTTGTTCAAAGCGTTTTAAGAAATGATTTTGACTTGTAACCGGTTGGTTATCAAATTTTTATACAATGCTGTTTTTCGGGTATACGACCATCCTTCAGGCGGCCTGCGCAATCTGTAAACCTGCCAGGTTCAGATATTTTGGGTAAACAAAAACAAAAAGCCGCCCAGGGTTACCCCGGGCGGCTTTTCTCTGCACTGTACTGGTCTGTTACGGCTGAAAGAACTTCACCGTGCCATCTTCCTCGTTGCTGGTTATCAGCAGGCTTCTGCCATTCGGGCTCTTGTCTGCCGCAATGAAGAGCACACCTTCCGGCGCATCGCCGGTTTTGACGATTTGCAGAAATTGCGGAGCGCCGGGGTTGGTCAGATCGTAAACACCTACTGCGTCTACACGTTCCATGGCGATGAATGCAACAGGCTTTCCATTCATCCAGCCTACCGTAACGCCTTCGGCCTCCACGCCTTTATCGTCGGAGCGGCTGTCGTCGTAAGCACCGGCCTTAATCACTTCCTGTTCTAGCGAGTTACCCGATTCGTACACGCGTTTCATATCGGCCGCGTGGAAAATACTGAAACCGCGGCCGCCGAAGCTGTAAAGTTCTTCGAAAGTACCGTCGTTTTCAAAGTCGCCACGTGTGCTGGTTACGCGTAGTCGTCCGAGGTTCGAAGTCTTTTTCAACTCGTCGGCATTAGGGAAATAAACCGGGTTTAGTTTGAGCGAGCTCACGCGCTTTTGCTCGTCGAATGCGCTGTATTCGCGGGCATCGCCTTCGTCGGCGGTGATCAAGTACGGGGTACCGTTTACGGTGAAGTATGAGATCGCGTCCGGCAGGTAGAACGATTTGACCGGCCAGTTTTTCAGTTGCACTTTTTTGTCGTCGTCACTGGCGTCCAGCGAATTGAGGATATAGCTGATATCCTTCGTGCCGAGCGGATGGATGTTCAGTACCTTGCCATTGATCAGGTCGATTTCGGCTATGCCGTTATTTTCCTGCAAGGTTACAAATGCCTTTTGGGAGTTGTCGGAAATGGCTACGTACTCAGGCTCGATGTCCTGTGCGAAAGTCGCCTTAGGCCCGAACTTGCGGAAACCTTTTGGTGCCAATGCGCCGTACATTCCGTCAAAAGCGGCGAAATTGAGTGTTTTGACACTATATCCGTTTGTAACGTCGATAATGGACACCGAACCCTCGGGATCGACACTGTAATCGGGATTGGGTTCGCCTTCGTTCGCCGTAACGATGAAGCGGCCGTCTGGGCTAAACGTTACCATGTCGGGCAATGCGCCGACGGTGATCTGTTTGATCATCGACAAGGTGCTCGTATTCAGTACGATCACGCTGCCGTTTGCCTGTTTGTTGGTTGCTTCGAGGGCAATAGCCAGCTTTCCGTCAGAAACCGACACGCTATTGGCTACGCCGCCGAGGGCCGAAACGTCGATAGGTTGCTGCTTCGTGACGGTCGGGAATGCCGAGAGGTCGAGCACGTCCACGATAGCGGCTTTTTCATTATTAACCGTAAACAGTCTTTTGGAAGCGGGATCGTAAGCAGAGATTTCGGCCGCAGCTACGTTACCCAGGTCCACGCCCGCTACTTCTTTGAAGGACGAAGGGTCTTCCTGTACCGGATTTTGAGGAGCATGGTCGGTACAACCATTCATGAAGGCTGCCGCAAGCAACAGTGCAAGTAAAGATTTCTTTTGCATTATGATTTGTGAGTAGTTTAAAAACTAAAAATACTCACGCGGCAAAATGGCCGGGCGTCACTTTTAGAAGCTTAACGGAATGTTAATGCAGGACACTATTTTGCCTCTAAAATTGCTTGTAATCAGTGGTTTGCTTAATGGTGGGGTAACAATTGCTTGACATTGGCGGAACTTTACAGGCCGGCAGCCCAGGCGATCCCGCCCATGATATGTTTCATGGCCGTACGGTCGCTGTATGTTGCCGCATTGTGCCCGATGGCCGTGTAGAACATTCTTCCTTTCCCAACCGGCCTGGACCACGCAATAGGATGGTCTCCGCGCATCGCTTTGGGCCAGAATGCGGGGTAGGTGCTTTCATCGACTGTCAATAGCACCTGAAAACCAGGTTTTCCGCGTACGCTTTCGTGAAAATTGTACCATTCGTCGTGCTTCGACCACCGGGCGGGCAGGCCGTCGGTAGCGGGATGCGCGCCGGGTTCGGTTACGATTTCAGCTTTGGGAATGGGGCAGGGTAAAAAGGTGTGGCTCCGGAAACGTGTACCGAGCAGCGTTCCGTACCATTCCCATTTGTATTCACAATCGGAAGCGGAATGGATGCCCGCATAGCCGCCGCCATTTTCGATGTATTTTTCAAATGCGCGCTGCTGGTCGTCGGTGAGGAAATCGCCGGTGGGGGAAAGGAACACGACTGCGCGGTAGGATTTTAGGCAAATTTCATGAAAATAAGCACCGTTCTCTGTTGCGATTACTTCCCAGCCGCGCTTTCGAGCTTCCTCCCGAATAGCTTTCACACCCGCTTCGATCGACGCATGCCGATAGCCGTTTGTTTTGGAAAAAACCAGTATCGCTTTCGATGTACCCGCTACGCAGTTTGCCGGAATGGCGGTTTCGAAAACCGGCTTTTGCCACGGGAGCCAGCGCATTACATGCATTGCGTAGCCAAACAGGCCTGCGAGGACTAAGACCGCTACGGACAATATTTTTAGTGCCATAACCCGGGAAACAGGTTTCTTATCCAATAAGTTGGTTCAGGTGTCGGAAAACCTTACCTGCAAAAAAATAAAGATTCCCCCGAAAGCCGGGAGAATCTTTACAAAAAACCACATCCTAAGTTAATCTGTCAATTCCAGCCGCCTCCCAATGCCCGGTAAATATTCACCGTGGCATGCATCTGGCGCATCTTGGTTTCGATCAGTTCGAATTTTGACTCCAACGCGTCGCGTTGGGTCAGTAATACTTCCATGTAGTCGGCGCGGGCCGAGGCGAACAACCGGTTCGAAATAGTGGTAGATTGGTTCAGCGCTTCCACTTCCTTCGTTTTCAGATCGAAGCTCTTTTCGAGGTTATTGATATTCGAAAGCTGGTTTACCACTTCGATGTACGCGTTCAAAACCGTACGCTCGTAGTTATAGATCGCCTGGATCTGGCGCGCATTCGCATTGGCATAACCCGCACGGATGGCGTAACGGTTGATCACCGGACCAGCCAGGTCGCCAATCAGCGATCCCATGATCGACTCAGGTACGCGGGCGAGGTAAATCGGGCTGAAAGCCTGTAAGCCAAGGCTGGCCGACAATCCCAGTGACGGATAGAAATTAGCTCTCGCTACGCTCACATCGATTTTTGCAGCTTCCAGATCGAGCTCGGCCTGCTTGATATCCGGGCGGTTGGAAAGCAACTGCGAAGGGATACCGGCCTGCACCAGGTTCGGAACGAGGCTTTCGAAACCCTGGCTCGTACGCTGTACCGGCTGCGGGTAACGTCCGACCAGGAAGTTGATCCGGTTTTCGGTTTCGACGATCTGCTGCTGAATACCATATTGCAGGTTCTGCGTTTTCAGCACCTGTGCTTCAAAGCGGCGAACGGCCAGCTCGGTAACACGGGTCGCTTCTTTTTCCATTCTTACGATCTTCAATGCATTGGTCTGGATGTCGATATTCTGGCGGATAATGGCCAGCTGCGTGTCCAGTGCGAGCAGTTCGTAATAGGAGTTAGCGATTTCGGCCGCCAGGTTGGTCATCATGAAGTTTTTGCCTTCGATGGACGACAAATACCGCGTTGCCGCTGCTTTTTTCGCGTTGCGCAGCTTGTGCCAGATATCGACCTCCCAACGTGCCACCGCCTGGATATTCACATCCGGAAGCGGGTCGGGGGTTTCCCTGCCGGGTTTGATGTCGGTAGTAGCTTCGCTGGCACCGATGTTGGTGTAGCGTGCCGCTTTTTCGACGCCCGCACCGCCGCGCAGGCCTACAAATGGCAGGTATTCCCCCTTGCGGGCCTGGATCTCGTTTTGCGAGATGGCAATTTCCTGCATCGTAATGTTCAACTCCTGGTTGTTTTTGAATGCGGTATCGATGAGCGCATTCAGGTTAGGGTCCGTGAAAAACGTTTTCCAGCTAACCTTACCGGTGTTGGTGGAATCCTGTGAGCCGTTGAAGCTCACAGGTACCACTTTATTTTCTGTTCTCTGGGTCAGCACCGGGATGTTACAGGCCGAGTAGGTCAGCCCGATAAACGCGATGCCGGCCCAGTTCAATATTCTCTTATTTCGCATGTTCGTCGTTATCTTCTGAATGTGGGAATGCGTCAATGGCGTGTACGAATCCTTCGGACAGCGGGCTGTCGTCTTCATTCTTGATCAACTGTCGGCCATCCGCTATTTTGGCAAATATGTAATACAATCCCGGGATGATGATGACCCCGAAAATGGTACCGAACAACATCCCGCCCAATGCCGAGGCACCGATGGTACGGTTACCGATCGCACCTGCGCCGGTGGCGATGATCAGGGGGATCAGACCCGCCACGAACGCAAATGAGGTCATCAGGATCGGACGGAAACGAACCCTGGCACCTTCAATGGCTGCGTCAAGGATCGTGGCGCCTTCCTGCCGTTTCTGGACGGCGAATTCGACGATCAATACGGCGTTTTTACCCAATAACCCCACGAGCATGATCAGACCGATCTGTGCGTAGATGTTGTTTTCCAGGCCCATCAGGTTCAGTACAAGGAATGAACCGAATACCCCCACAGGCAGGGAAGTAACCACCGCCAATGGAATGATGAAGCTTTCGTACTGCGCCGCAAGTACCAGGTACACGAACGCCAACACGATCATGAACACGATCAGCGATTCGTTACCGCGGATCGATTCGTCATAGGAAAGACCCTCGAATGCGATATCGTAGCCTTTTGGCAGTGTTTTGGCAGCCACTTCGCGGATCGCCGCGATAGCCTCGGCTGTGGTGTAGCCTTTGGCAGGAAGTCCCTGGATCGCAGCGGAGTTATACAAGTTGAAACGCGTGATCTCGTTAGGTCCCTGGCCTTTTTTGAGCTTCATGAACGACGAGTAAGGCACCATTTCGCCGGCATCGTTTTTCACAAACAGCTTCAAAAGGTCGGTAGGAAGCCTTCTGAATTGAGGATCGGATTGTACGTATACTTTGAAGAACTGGTTGAACTTGATGAAGCCCTGTTCGTAAGTACTACCGATCATAATGTTGAGGTTATCCATCGCTTTTCCGATCGAAACGCCTTTCTGCATTGCCAGCTTGTTGTCAATTTCCAGCTCGTATTGCGGGTAGTTCGCAGCGAAGAAGGTGAACAAACCGGTCAGCTCTTTACGTTTACCAAGGTCTTCCATGAACGCCTTGTTGATCCTGTCGAACTCGTGGTAGTCGGTGTCGGTGTTTTTGTCAAGCAAACGCATTGAGAAACCGCCGGAGGTACCAAAGCCGGGGATTGCCGGTGGTTCGAAGAATTCCACTGTCGCTCCGAGTCCTTTCGAAGCATGTTCAAGCTCCTCCATGATCTCCTTCACATTATGCTTACGCTCGTGCCACGATTTAAGGTTGATCAAACAGGTACCTGCATTGGAACCGCGACCTTCCGTCATGATCTCATAACCTGCCAGAGACGACACCGATTCGATTCCCTCGACTTCCTCGCAAATCTTTTGCAGACGGCGTGAGACTTCATTGGTCTTTTCCAAAGTAGAGCCCGGAGGGGTCTGGATGATCGCGTAAATGGTACTCTGGTCTTCGTTGGGGATAAAACCGGCCGGTACCACTGAGTTTTCATACCAGATACCCGCGCAGAATAAGCCCAGAATAACGAATGTGACTACGCGGCGATTCACGATCAGCCTCAGCAGATGGACATACCACCCGGTCATCTTATCGAATCCGCGGTTGAAGCTGTCCAGCGCACGGGTAAGCGGGTTTTTCTTGCGCTCGTGGCCGTGGTGGTTTTTGAGCATGATCGCACACAATACCGGCGTGAGCGTCAAGGCGATAAGTGCCGAGATGACGATGGAACTCGCCATGGTAATCGAGAACTGGCGGTAGAAGGTACCCACAGGACCCGACATGAATGAAATAGGCAGGAACACCGATACCATGACCGCGGTGATCGCGATAATTGCACCTGAAATCTCTCCAAGAACTTTTCTAACAGCGTTAAATGGTGATAAATGCGGCTCTTCTTCCATCTTGGCATGGACCGCTTCTACCACCACAATCGCATCATCGACCACAATACCGATCGCCAATACAAGCGCAAAAAGGGTGATAAGGTTAATCGAAAGACCAAATGCCTGGATCACAAAGAATGCACCCACCAAGGATACCGGTACCGCGAGGATGGGGATCAACGTCGAACGCCAGTCGCCGAGGAAGATGAACACCACAATGGCCACGAGGATAAATGCGTCGCGCAATGTGTGGATTACCTGCTCGATGGAAGCGTCGAGGAACGTCGATACGTCATAGCTGATCTTGTAATCCATGCCGGGAGGAAAGGAGGCCTTCATGACGTCCAGTTTCTGCTTTACCTCTCTAATTACATCACTCGCATTACTGCCATAGTTCTGGCGCAATACGATCGCTGCGGAGGCCTTGCCGTCGAGGTTGGAGTAAATATCGAAGAACTCGCTACCCAGCTCCACTGTTGCAATATCCTTCAAATGGATGCTTTCGCCCTGGGCGTTGGCACGGATAATAATATCTTCGTACTCCTTCGGCTCGCTGTAACGGCCTTTGTAGGTCAGTACGTATTCCAAAGACTGCGCTTCGATACCCGAGCTTTGTCCGATCCGGCCGGGACGACCGATGATACTCTGCTCGCCGAGCGCCTTCATGACTTCTTCTACTGAAATGCTGTACGCACGCATACGGTCGGGGTTGAGCCACACACGCATCGCGTAACGGCGGCTACCGAGGATTTGCGCCCGCGCTACCCCTTTGGTCCGCTGAATTTCAGGGATCATTTTAACGGTTGCGTAGTTGAAGAGGAATTTCTCGTCAATGCTCTTTGTCTTGGAGTAGAGGTTGACATACATCAACATACTCGGCTGGATTGGGGTGATAATAACCCCTTCGCGCTGAACGAGTTCAGGAAGGAGCGGCATTACCTGGTCAACCCTAGTTTTTACCCTGATAACCGCGTCGTTCGGGTCGGTGCCAGGTTCGAAGATAATCCTCAGCGTCGCTTCACCGGCGCTGGTGGCGTCGGTAGCAATGTAACGCATATCCTGAACACCGTTAATGGCCTGTTCCAGCGTAATGAGCGTGGATTTCACCAACACGTCGGCACTTGATCCCGGGTAGGCGATGAAAATGTTAACAGTGGTAGGTGCAATGTCCGGGAACTGCGAAATGGGCAGTTTCTTGATAGCCAGTATACCTACGAAGACTATCATGACCGATATCACTATCGCGAATACGGGTCGTCGTATGAATTGATTAAACATATCTTTTGCTTTCGGACCTGATTATTCCGCGTACAGGCTTAGGTGAGAAATAACCGAGTCGGGCTTTTGGAATTTGTAGCTGATCTTCTGGTTTTCGCGTACCTGACGCAAGCCTTCCAGCAATATTTTGTCGTCCTTTTGAAGCCCGTGAGAAACCGCGAAGACGTGCGGCAGCTCGGCCGCGATGGTGATCTCGCGCGACTGGACCTTGCCGTCCTTGTCGATCACGTAGCAGTATTTCTTTTCCAAAACCTCGAAAGTCGCTTTTTGCGGGATTAGCAGCGCGTTTTTGAGCGGCACGCTGATCTGAACGTTGCCCGTTTCGCCGTGGCGGAGCAAGCCTTTAGGGTTCGGGAACGTAGCCCGGAATGCGATGTTACCTGTTTCGTTATTGAAATCGGCCTCGATGGTTTTCACCGCTCCGGTATAGTCGAAGAGCTTTTCGTTGGCCATTTTAAGTTTCACTTTCAGGAGGTTACCTCCGTCTTCGCCGGATTTATAATCCAGGTATTCAGCTTCGGGAACATTGAAGTAAACCCACATTTCACTGTTGTCGGAAAGGGTAGTGAGCAGGTCGCCTTCATCCACCAAACTTCCGAGCCGCACCTGGAAATGGTCCATGATGCCGCTGAACGGTGCGCGGATCTCGGTAAATCCGAGGTGCGTGGTAGCGAGTCCCAGTTCCGCTTTGGCTTTATCCAGTTTTGCTTTGGCTAATGCCAGCTCGTTTTTGGAAACTACATTGCTGTCGGCCAAGGCTTTGGTGTTCTTAAATTCGATTTCGGCGAAGTTGGCTTCTGCCTGCGCCTTTTGTTGTTCAGCCTGGTACACCATTGGCATGATCTGGAACATCAGCTGGCCTTTTTTTACCGTCTGGCCTTCATCCACATATATTTTCTGTAAATAACCTCTTTCCAATGCACGCAGCTCAATATGGCTGATCGCCCGGATCTGGCTTACGTACTCTTTTGTGATGGTGGTGTCTTTTTGTAAGGGGCTTGTTACTAAATAGTTAACCTCTTTTTCTTTTTCTTCTTCGTGTTTCGATGTACAGCCTGTCTGATACAACAACGCACCCAAGCTCACGAGCATGAGAATTCTTTTCATGATGATTTTTGGAGTTAGCAAAATGGAATTTTTGATAGTTTCTGTTCGTATGAGTGTGCCTGACGGCACGGTGGGCAGTCGTAAGCAGCCGGGGATTGGCACCACGACGACCGGATTGGCAGGCCGTAGAATAACCTGCCGCTGAGCGGGATCAAATTCTGAGTACGCGAAGCCTCAGATATTGGCGAGAGGAATAAAACGAGCTACTCTGCGGTAAGGGCCGGGTTTTTGAAATGTAGCAAAAGGGAAAGAACTGACGCGAAGCAAATGTAGCAGCGGGCATACCGCCTGCGCGGGGTGATTTTTTAACGGAGAACCACTCGGTGGAGTCTTCTTCTTTTTCTTCCGAAATAGTCCTGACGAACTCTGAAAACTTCCGGGCGGCATCGGGGAGCCGGAATGCAGGCTCGTTATCATCGAATGCCTGTACAAAATTCGGATGCTCCGATTGCGTAAGAATCTGAATGGGAGAATTACATGACTGACGCTCCTGTGAACCCGCATACATATTGCTGTATCCGTCCACCAGGAGAATGCACAGGGGCAGGAGATATTTCAGCAATTCTTTGATCATCTTAACGGGTACCTATTGAGTCTTTTGTATATTTTGAAGCCGCGCGGGGGCGACCTTAATTGGTCTCAATGTTTCAAGTCTTTGAAAATGAGCATGCGTTTAGGCGCTGTTCTTGATGTGCGCGATTTGTAAATTGTTCTTTTCGTAGGTGTGTGCTTCTTATACGCATACAAAAACCGCAATTCATCCTTAACACCATGTTAAAAGGATGTTAAAAAGGGATTAAAATCGTCGAACGGCCACTGCGACTAATCCTGCGGTGCCGTGAGGGGAAAGTTTTGGATAAAATATTCTTTTAATTATTACATTGTGGGTTGCATTTGGGGAGGATGGTGCAAAGCTCTTGCTTTGCACATAGTAGACACGAAGGAGACCTTCGCACCATTATGCTCTTTTAGATTCTTCGAGATAATGCTGTCCGCGATTCTGATAGGCGTGAATGCCGCTGCTGATCAGGATGACGGCTGAAACAATTAGCGCCGCATTGACAACCGCGGGCGCCGTGTCCCAGTTGGCGACGGCTACTGCCACCAGCGCCCACACACCTACCATCGACGACTCACGCAGGTTTCGTTTCCAGGTCAGGACGAGGTATACTGCCCCTGCGACGCAGATCATGATCACCGTCCAGGCAACCGGCGAAAGCCCGAAGCCATCCCAGCCGATTTTAGTGAGCCATGCCGCTACGTTGGCAATGAGCGCGACGGAGATCCACCCGAAGTAAATGGCAAACGGCCACCAGGTCAGCGCGATCTTTTTGATCGGGATGAGGTCAAGCTCCATGCGTGTACGTACGATGATGCGCCAGAGCGAAGTAAGCAGGACAATCATGACAAGCACCGAAAGTCCCGTAAAATCATACAGCCAGGCGAGTACCCAAGCCGAGTTGGCTGCACAGGAGACTACAAATAACCAGCCGACTTTCTCCACCACGGCCGGAACTTCGCGCTTACCGGAAATGCCACGTGACTGGTAAACCACAAACGCGGCCAGTAACAGGTAGATCAGCCCCCAGATCGAGAATGCGTAGCCGGATGGCGTGAAGAGATTCTGGTACCGGGCAGACACGCTGGCCATGGTACTGTTATTGAAAATGCCGGTATTGGATAAATAATTGACCACCACAGTGACGGTCAATGCGATGATATTGGCTATTTGTAAGGTTCTTTTCATAAAAGTCACCGTCAACAAAAATTATGCCTCGAGCAAACAAAAAAGGACGCCGCATAGCCGCGACGCCCTTTCCGATTGATGCTTATCTATCTTACAAACCTAAATGCTATTCTTTGACGAGCATGCCCGGATAAACGGAGCCATCCGCTGAGGGGAAATCGATATTGAGCAACTTCGCGATCAGCGGGGCGATGTCCTGCAAACCCATTTCGGGAATTACCGCGCCTTTTTTGATACCACGGCCAAAGGCCACAAAGCCTGTCTGGATCTCCTTGAAATCAGGGAAAAAGCCATGCGTACCGCCGCTTGCCGCGCGTACGAAATCGCCGGTTGCCGCATTACCGATCGTGAATCCCTGCTTGGGAGCGAGGGCCAGCGCCGCATTCGGGTCGGAGCCGACGGCATCCAGCGCCGCACGGTCTTTAATCTCAAACATTGCTCTTTGAGCGACGGGCAGTTTGGACAGCGCCGATTTCACCTTTTCGAGCGTTTGCGTATCGTTTTTATTTTTCAAATGCAGAAAGGAGGAGCCGCCCGAAGCGTGGAAATAGGCTTTCCATGCCGAGGGATTTTTAGGATCGTACAAGCCCGCCTGCGCGAGGAGCACATTGGGCGAAAGCGACGAATGAATATCCACAAACCCGTGGTCGCCGGTGACGATCACCGTGGTTTTGTCTTTGATCCCCGCCTTATCGATGGCTTCCAGAATGGCCTTTATGCCCCGGTCGACGCTCGTTAATGCGGCGCGGACCTTATCGCCGTCGCGCCCCTGCTCATGCTCGAAATGATCTACTGCTACCAGGTGAACAGCCAGGAACGAGGGCTTGTACTTGCGGATAATGTAGGCGCTCGTGCGTGAGAGGTTATCGTCGATGCTCAGGTATTCGCCGTCGAAATCGATCTCTTCCAGCTTGCCCGTGGCATTTTGCTGGATTTCCTCGTAAAAACCTTTCGGATTGGAATTTTCGCTCAGCGCTTTGGTCATATTGCGCTTGCCGCCCTTCGTTTCGGGCAAATACCAGTATTCCGGGATATTGTAATTGGCAGGACCGCCTAACGACACCGGCCAGAAAACCGACGCGGTTGCCAGCCCTTTTTCCTTCGCGGCGCTGAAAATCGTGGGTACCTTAATGGTCTTGTAATCCCAGATCCATTTGCCGGTCACTTCCAGCGGCTCAGCGGGGGTATTGTAATAGACACCATGCTTGATCGGCTTCACGCCCGTGATCATAGTCGTGTGTGAAGGGTAGGTGACAGTCGGGAAAACGCCGTTCACGCCGTCGGCATAGGCGCCGGTTTCCATCCCCTGCCGCAGGTTCACCATCGACCACGTGGGGTCTTTGTAAAACTCGGGTCTCAGCCCGTCGATACTGATCAGGATCACGTGCGAATCCTGTGCACGAAGACTTTTGAGCGTAAAAGTGGAAAGGGTTAAGAGCAGGATTAGTTTTTTCATTGGAAATACCCCGTTAGTTATTTTCCCGGCTCCCCGTGCAGTTGCATGCATGGGAAGCCGGTTTTTTGTATTAATTCAAAAAAATCAGAATGAGTAGCGCAGACCGACCTGGATCTGGAAGGGGCTACCCGTCAGGCTAGATACCCCAGCGCCTTTGTTAACGTTGTAGACAAACTCGTTCTTGATCTTGTCGAAGCTCTTGATCGTGTACAAGGTTTGTTTACCCAGGTTGGTCCCCACACCCCAGTCTTTGTTGAGCATGTTGGCGAAGTTGAATATGTCGATGGAAGCCTCAATGCGGTGCGATTTGTGGATTTTGAAGCTTTTACCCAAACGTACATCGAATACGCCATAGAAACCATTGACGCCGCCGTTACGCTCAGCCATTTTCCCCGTGTTTTCGCGGATAAATGTTTTAATGCTCTCTTCCGCGTCGGGATTATCCATAATGGCTTTGATGCCTGTACGGATATACTCGGGCGTTGCGGCGCTGTTGGCGTCATACACGTAAGGAAGGTCGTTCGAAGACACGAAGTCACCGTTCATGTTACCGCTCACGGCCAGTGAGTAGCGCGTACCGCCGATGCCGGAGTAGCGAATGCCGAGCGAGATCCCCCAGAAGCTAGGGGCCGTACCGTACACAATCAGCTTATTCCGGAACTGATTGTTGGCATAACTCATGCGGCTCAAATCGCGCGGGTCGTCGATCACCATCTGATCGAGTGTAGCGGTGTTGGCCACGTTGCCATTGTAGGAAGTGTTATCCTTGGCGTCGTTCCAGGTGTAGGAAGCGGTTATCTGTCCATCGCGGAAGTACTTGAACGTTCCGTCGATCACCAGTGCATACTGGTTCTTCTTGCCGTCGCTCACAAGTTCCAGTACGCGGCCCACCTGTTTGGTTCTGCGGCTGTTGAGCCAGTTCGTGGCACCATTGGAAGTGTTGATAGTCGAAGCCGGTACATACACACCGCGGTTGGCTTCGGCGCCGATGCGGAAGAATGGCTCATCCACCATGTTGCGGTCGATGTACATATAGTTGTTGCGTGCCCACGATGCATAACCGCTGATGCCGATCCGGAGACGGTCGCTGAAAAAGTGGTTGTACGAGAAATTGGTTTTGTACAAAACAGGCACTTTGGCGTCGGGGCTGTTGGTGTTGATCGTGATCAGACGCTCGATGCCGGGGACATTGAAAAGCTCGGCGCCCGGAGCTTTGCTGGGATCCTGACGGTACAATGGAAAATTAGGTGATGGAACGAGATCGCCCTGGATTTCAACGGAAGCCACTTTGGAACCATCGAAGAGCATATTGTTCACCATCGAGTAAGGGTTCAGTGCAGATCCGAAAACACCGGCGCCAAAACGGATGACATCTTTGCTCTGCTCGTTCACATCCCAGGTAAACTGAACGCGCGGCTGTAATTGAAGCGTGTTAATGCGGTTATTGGTTTTGATACCAAGCTCATCAAATACCACCTGGCTGAAATTCGCGCGGTTGAGGTATACGGTATTGTCCAGTCGCAAGCCGGCGGTCATATCCAGGCCGACGCCCAATTTGGTGTCCATTTGCGCATACAAACCGGTGCTCAGCGACTTCACTTTATTGCTCTGGTCTTCATTTAGGTAAATTTCGCGGGCGTAGCGGTAAGGTTTCAGGTTATTGAAATTATCCATTCCCGTGAAATAAAAGCGGCCGTTCATTTCGCTGCCGTAGCGTGAGTGCATCAGGTTGTACATCACATCGATACCGAATGTGAAGTTAATCTTTCCGGTATTGTAGTACAGGTTATCCACCGCCTGCAACACCGTCCCTTTGAACCATTCGGGAGAAAAACGCTGACCGCCGATCTGGATCGAGTTCAGATAAGTAGCATTTCCCGCCACGGATTCAACGTTTTCGACGATTGCACGCGGGATGCCCGCAGCGGGAAGCTCGGAACTTGGAAGCACCTGAACATCTTCATAGAAATGCTGCACTTTCAATTCATTCGTCACGCGGGGGTTCAAAGTGGTGCGGAGCGAGGCCATCAGGCTGTTGTCGAACTTCTTACGGTCGATGTACGACTCGTAGAAGTTAATACCCGAGTTATCACCTTCCGAAAGGTTATCCTTCTCGATCACCATATTGTTGCGGATCGTGAGCAGGTTCTTGGCGTTGAGCTGCCAGTCGATACGGGCAAAAAGCGCGTCGGTACCTTTCGCTTTGTCGAACGCACCGAACTGCTGGTTGCTGGAAACCCCGTATTTGTCGCGTGCAATGCCCACAAAGCGTTCTAGCGTCGCATTGGTAACCTTGTTGGCTGCCTCATCGGCGGGACTGAGGATGTTCGCAATGTAAAGCGGGCGCGAATCGGCCTGATGGTCCCATGCCACGAAAAAATGCGCCTTGTCTTTGACGATCGGCCCGCCGAGTGAAAATCCGTACTGGTAGGTCGAAAACTCCTGTGTTCTCTTATTTCCGCGAAGGTCGTATTTGCTCGAAAGCCCGTCGTTACGGACAAACGTGAAAGCGCTGCCGGATAGCTTGTTGGTGCCGGATTTGGTCACGGTGCTGATCGTACCACCGCCTGCACGGCCCATGGTCACGTCGTATTCGTTGGTAACGACTTTGAACTCCCGAATCGCTTCCATGGAGATCGAGTAGGCGCCCGAGGTACCGCCGCCCGCGATGGTGCCGCGTGAGGTCATGCCGTCGATCGTGTAGTTGGTCGAGGAGGCCAGCTGACCGCCGAGGCTGCTTCCGTTGCTTAATGGGGAAAGGTCGATCAGCGAGGTGAAGTTTCGGCCGTTTACCGGCAGGCGGGCAATGTCGCGGGCTGTAATGGGAGTAGAGGCACCTAGCGTCACCACCGTGTTTTTCAACGAATTCGCTACAATGTCAATGGCTTTCAGCTCGTTGGCAGCGGCTTCCAGCGTGAAATTGAGGCGCAGCTGATCGCCCTGGTTCAACGCATATCCGGTCTTTTTCTGCTCACCGTAGCCGATAAACGACACCGTGATGGAGTAGGGTGAGCCCAGGGGTAACTGCTTGATAATGTAGTCGCCATTAGCGTCCGTGACCGTACCCGTACTGAAACCGGTAGATTCATTCTTGACAAACACCGTTGCGCCGACGACCGGTCCGGCCTGTCCTTCGCTCACTTTCCCGACAATGGACGCTTCATTACCCTGAGCCCGCGTTTCGGGTCCCCAAAGCAGGAGGAATGCGCATAGTCCGAGACATGCAGTAATTAATTTCATCATTTTTCTGTTCGTTTGGTTACTTCCTACTGTTTTACAAATGCTTTTCAGGTGCTCTTTCCGGCACAATGCCCGGAGAAACAGGATCGGTATTTTGTGGATTTGCGGTGCGGTTTTCCCTGCAATACAGAAGCGGGCCATTCTGGCTGGCACGTTGGAAAAGGGCATGTACCATCATGCCGGTGCCGGACGGGCATCAGGGACAATGTCAGCTCAGAATGGTCGTCAGGCATATGCCGCCTGATCGTAGAGAAGGAAAGGTTGACTGCTAAATCCGGCACAAATGTAGGCGGGCAATGTTACCGGTCGGTTAAGGGCAGGTTACGCTTGGGTTAAGTCTGTGAAAGAAGTTGAAAGGATTTTAAATAAATAGAAATTTAAATAAAGAGATTTCTATTAAAAAGAAGCCATTACGGTGGGGATCTGTGTTAGAAGGCGAGGTGGGCCGGGCTTGGCGCAGAATGTGTATCGAGTTCGAGCGAAAGTTTTACTTCAAATATCCCGTCAGTATCACGGATAGCCAGATTGTGCGTGCCCGGATAGAGCAGCGCGAGTCGGCGGCGCACGTTTTGCAGGCCTATTCCGCCATAATGAAGTGCCTGGCGCGTTGCGAGCGGAGAAGTGCTGTTGGAAACTTCAAATAGAAGGGTATGATGTTGCGCACGCAGCCGGATTTCGATCCAGTTTTCGCGATTGCTATCCTTTGAAACGTGTTTGAAAGCATTTTCAACAAAAGTCATCAAAATGAATGGCGCAATGCCTGCGTCCGCAGTCAGGTCCTTAGAAATATCGGTTGTAACGCCGACGCTGCGGTTCTGGCGCAGCTTTTCCAGCGCTATAAAGTTGCGTAGATAGGTAATTTCCTTATCGAGCGGCACCAGTTCGTCGTTGCATTCATACAAATGATGCCGTAGCAGCTCCGAAAATTTTGCCAGCGACGAAGACGCCGCGTCGGGGTTTTTGTGAATGAGAAAAAAGATGGAATTGATGCTATTGAACAGGAAATGCGGATTGAACTGATATTTCAAAAACCGGAGTTCGGTTTCCAGTTTCTCCTTTTCCAATAGCTGTTTCCGCCGCTCGGTACTAACCCAGTTTTTGGTGAGTTTAATGCTCATCGCCAGGGTGGTACTCGCCAGTGTAGAAGGCATAGCCTCGCCGAAAAAGTAGAAGAAGCAGTTGCTGCCTTTGCCAAAAAGCGTCTCCACCGATTGGTGCGCCAGTAATGCGCTTGCATAATACCCCGAAACGATCGCCAGCGCCGTGGCAAGTAAAGTGATGCCCAAATAGCCGATATAGGATTTGAACCGACCCTTTTCAAGGTATTTAGGGATCAGATAATATAAATTGAAATAGACCGCCACCGCTTGCAGCACGACATAAAACACGAATTTGACCGCGTACGGTGAAAACAGGATGCTGTGCGCAGCCTTCCAGGGATTACCCATCGCCACAACCCACCACAAATAATGGTAAGCCAGCCAGAACGGAATATGGTAAAGTTTGGAGACAGCCTTTTGCATACCCGAATTTATCAAATATTGGAAAGCAAAGGTAAATTTCTGACGCGTCGACCGGTAGCGGCGAAGAATGCATTTGCTAATGCCGGTGCGATAGGTGCTACGCCGGGTTCTCCCGCGCCGCCCATCTTGCCGTCGTCTTCAATGATATGTACTTCAATGGCGGGGGCATCTTCCATCCTTGCCATGCGGTAATCGTGGAAATTGCTTTGCCGGATCGCTCCATTATCGATTGTGATTTCGCCGTATAATGCAGCGGTAAGACCGTAAATGATTCCGCTTTCCATTTGCGCCCTGACGCCGTCGGGGTTCACCGCAAGCCCGCAGGCGATGGCGCACACCACGCGATGGACTTTAAAGTCCTGATTCAGGTACGATATTTCGGCTACCTGCGCCACCACGCTGCCCATAGCGGCATGAACAGCCACTCCCCGGAAGTGTCCTATGGGTAATTGTTTGCCCCAGCCTGCTTTCTCCGCAGCGGTTGTCAATGCCAAAAGATGTCGGGGATGGTTGGCAAGCAATTTTTTGCGGTATTCCACAGGATCGGCCGCCGCTAGAAAAGCCAGCTCGTCGATCACCGTCTCCATCACAAATGCCGTGTGCGTATTGCCCACCGAGCGCCAGGCCAGCACCGGGATATTATTGGCAGTCGTGTGCAGCATAACGGAATGATCGGCGCAATGGGCAATATAAGGTGAGCCGTTCACGCCATCGAGCGAGCTGTAATCGAGCCCGTTGGGCGCTATGTCTTTTTCCAGAACAGTATTCACAAAAAGCGACTGCCCGATCACATCGTGCAGCCATGCCATCGGCAGGCTGTCAGCATCCGTCCCTACTCTGACCCGGTGCAGGTATGCAGGCCGGTAGTAGCCCCCGCGGATATCGTCTTCTCGTGTCCAAACCAGCTTCACCGCCTCACCGGTGGCCTGGGCGATATGCACCGCCTCCATGACCCAATCGTTCCCGAATGAGCCGCGCCGCCCGAAACTCCCGCCCATGGCCGGCGTGTAAAGCGTAACCTGATCGTTGCGGAAACCCAGATATCGGGCGACTTCCTGGCGGTGGAGGGAAGCCGATTGCGTCGCCGTCCATATTTCGCACTTGCCGGCCGATAGTTTTACCGTGCAATTCAGCGTTTCCATGGGCGAATGCGCCAGGTAAGGGAAACGAAATTCTTGCTCATAGACAGCCTTTGCATTATGCCATGCATTTTCAACTGCCCCTTTGGATTGCCCGACAATGCCCGGTTTACCCGCTAATCCACGGTATTGCGTGATGAGTTGCCCGGTGTCAGGGTTAGTGCGTCCCTCGGTATCCCATTCGACATGCAATGCTTTTCGCCCCTGCAATGCGCTCCAGAAATGATCGGCCACCACGGCTACCCCCTCGGGTACCTGCACCACTTTCCGCACGCCCGCTATGCGCAATGCGCCCGATGCGTCGAACGACCTGACCTTCCCGCCGAAAACGGGGCAACGTTCGAGAACAGCGGTCAGCAACCCCGGGAACCGGATGTCGATGCCGTAGCAGGTCTTTCCATTCACTTTGTCGGGAACGTCGAGCTTTGGCGGCGGGTTGCCGATCAGCTTCCATTCACTTCGTTCGCGCAACTTTACGTTCGGAATGGGGAGTAGGGCGGCATCGGCAGCCAGGGAACCGTAGCTCAGTTTCGTTGTCCCGGCCTGCACGAAACCTCCGGCGGTGGTGCATTGCTCCGGGGTGATCCTCAGACGTTCCGCTGCGGCCTGTACCAGCATTGCGCGTGCGATGGCACCCGTGGTGCGGTAGCGGTCGAACTCGGACTTGATGGTGTCGGAGCCACCGGTAGAGAGTACCCACATGCTTTCCTCCATGTGTGCCCCCTCGATAACCCGGTGCTCCACGTGGATGCTCGTCCAGTCGCAATCCAGCTCTTCGGCGATCAGCATGGCAAGTGTCGTCCATACACCCTGCCCCATTTCGACTTTGTTGAGGATGATTCGGATGGTATTGTCGGGGTCGATCCGCAACAACGCATTGGGCGAAAAGCCCTGCGCAGCCAATGCGGTCGCGGCCGATTTACCGGGAATGAAAAATGAAAGCAACAGGCCGCCGGTTGCCAGCGTGGCTGTTTGCATAAAATCGCGGCGGTCCATAAAATGAGTGTACCAAAGTTCTGTAACAAAGGAACAGCATGGAATGGCCGCGGGAAAATCGTTTTGATGACAGGCCGGCGAAAAAGGATCAAATGCAGTTGGTATGAAAACTTTGGAAGAGAATAGCATGCGGCTGGTTTGATTTTTGATGTAACCGCAATTTTCTAATTCATCACAAACACTAAAATTATCGATCATGGCACATATTATTTTGGGCGCGTCGGGCCGGGTAGGTTCGGCGGCCGTGGACAGGCTTCTGGAACGCGGGGCGGCGGTGAAGGGAATTGTAAGACATGAGGAAAAAGCTCAGGCACTGAAATCGCGCGGCGCGGACGCAGCTGTTGCGGATGCCCTCAATCTACCTGCGTTGAAAGCGGCTCTGCGTGACGGAGAAACGCTTTTTGCATTGACACCCGAAACCGGCCGCGAAGAAAACGTGCTCGGTGAGACCAACGACGTTCTGACCAACTACCACGCCGCATTGGCTTCCAGTGGTGTTAGAAAGGTCGTCGGGCTATCGTCGATGGGCGCGCAGCACCGGGAGGGCACAGGTAATCTGGTCATGTCGTACATGCTGGAACACGCGTTCGACGGCCTTGTCCTCACGCGGGTATTTATCCGGCCGGCCTACTATTTTAGCAATTGGCTCGGCTACCTCGAATCGGCCGAGGAAAGCGGTGTGCTGCCGACATTCTTTCCCGTCGACTTCAAAATTCCGATGTTATCTCCTGACGACGTAGGCCACTTTGCCGCTGAGATCATGCTTAACGATGACCGCGACATGACTATTTATGAATTAAGCGGTCCTGCGTCTCTCAGCTCAGCCGATGTCGCGAAAGCGTTTAGCGAAGTTTTGGGTAAGGAAATTAAGGCTCAGCAAATTCCGCGTGGCCAATGGGAGGAAACGCTGCGATCGATCGGCTTTTCACCTGACGGCATCCGCAACTTCATAGAGATGACCGAAGCCGTCATTACGGGCAGATCTCAGGCAGAGGGGAACGGGACAATCAGCGCACAAGTAGATACCACTTTGCTGGAATACCTGGAAAAAGTGGTAAAACGGGTTTGACGATTTAAGCCGGGTGAATATCGGAAAGAATACGTATCCCGCTTCTCTTCATGAGTTCGCTGGCATTAAAATCGGTACATATTCCCGGTGTAAGCTGGTAATCGAATGAAATCTGACCATCGCTGATGACGCTGTTGAAGCTGAAATTGTTGATCGCAAGGTCTTTGGTGAGCTTGGCCAGGTCGAGATCGTGGGTCGAGATCATCCCAAACGCATTAAGCTCGCTGAGCTGGCGGATAAGCGACACGCCGCCGCGGAAACGATCCTGCGAGTTGGTACCTTTAAACATCTCGTCAAGCAGGAAGAAAATCGGTTCGCCCTCGCCCACGAGCGTCAGCAACTGCTCGATACGTTGCAGTTCCGCATAGAACGACGACACCGATTCTTCGAGGTTATCCTGCGTGCGCATACTCGTGAATATGCGCAGGAGCGAGACCCTCGCGTGCGACGCGCAACAGGGCGCACCCATGGATGCGAGCACGAGGTTGACGCCCACAGTTCTCAGAAATGTGCTTTTGCCAGCCATATTGGAGCCGGTGATCATCGTGGTGGCACCACGTCCATTCATGGTAAAGTCGTTACTAACCCGTTTTTGAGGCTTTAACAAGGGGTGTCCAACTTTCTTAAAATCAATTAAATAGGGTTCGCCGGTGATTTCAGGAAAAGTATATCCGGGGTTTGCATGGGCGAATCCGGCAATGCTGGCGAGCGCCTCCAGTTCACTGACCGCCGCGATCCAGGAGCGGATGTGCTGATGGTTTCTTGATTTCCAGTCTTCCGTGTTCAAGATCAGGTGAACGTCGATGAGCCACAGGTTATTGATCATGCCGTAAAAAGCATTCTTGCCGATGGTATTGCGCGTACCCTTTTGCTGGAACATTTCCAGTTTTTTTTTCAATCCGCCGATTTCGGCTGCGGCCGGGTTGCCTGCCTGAGTGAGAATGTCGCGCAGTTCTTTCAGTTTTTCGGCCTCAAATGGTTGTTTTTCAACTGTTTCAATAAGCGATTGGTAAGCGCCGAGAATCCCGATGTTCCGTTGTGTGCTAAGTATAATGTCTTCGGCTGCATGGCTGAATTTCCGCAGGTAAACGGAATTGATGATCAGGGTAAGTGCCAGAGGCAATAGATGAATGCCGGAAAGGTCGCGGAGATGAAATAGGAAATAGTACAGGAAGTAGGCCAATGCGGCGCTGGACACCGCGGCGAGCGACAGGCTGATTGTAAGCAGTCTTTTTCGCGATGGCATGAACTGCGGCTGCTGCTCGACCCACTTCAAAAGCAACTGGTAGTCGCTGTTGGTGGTTTCAAATTGCATGCCGGAGACCTGGAACTCCTGTCGCCAGTCGAGCTTCGGCGCGAGTTCGCGCACGGCCTGCTGGCGGGCGGCAATAGTTTGGCGGTCGGCCGGAGCTGTGAGCCAGTGTGCCAAAAGCCGGGCGCCCGATTCGGTGGTTGTCCTGTTGAGTAGCTGATACAGCGAGTGGTGTCCGAGCACGTCGAGATCGGCGGCGTAATCGTGGTTACGGTCCAGGAATTCGCTGCCGGTTGGAAATGCGGACAGGTTATTGCTGATCCGAAGCAGTTCAGCTTCATTGATTTGTATTAAAAAATCAGCCTGCTTTTTCCCGGCGGCGATGCGGTTGTATTTTCTTAATGTTAAAACAAACAATACAGCTCCGGTAATGGCGGTACCCAAAACGGGAATAATCCAGCCGCTGGCAGCGAATAGCATGATCAGGATGCCGGTTATCAGAAATATGGCCAGCCGTGTGTAGGAAAGGCTGTTGAGCTCTGGCACGAAACCGGCGGCCGACGTTTTATATCCGAGAACTTTGTCTTGATATATTTCTTTCATTTAAAATCAATTCAGTGGGCTGGTCATCGCCGGCGCGGTGCAGCTATAATGTAAGCAATCGGTATCCCCACTGCCACAATCACGATCGCGATGCCCAGTAATGCGGCGCCGGGATCGGGAAGGGGCATGCCTTTGAATACGGCTGGCAGCACACCGAGGTTCATGACGAGCCAGATGAAAATACCGTAGAGAATGCCGCTGACGAGTTTACGCCGATGCAGAAAGGCCAGGTGAGGGTAAATAAGGTAATAGAATACGGAAAAAATAAAGGCGATCAGGAAATGCAGCAGTAAACCTGAAATGATCATCGGCGTGCCGCCCGAGTAGGCGGCTTTGCCGAAAATACCGCTGGCAATCGACATGAGTATGCGCGCCGGACTGGTTTTCTCCAATATGACGGCATACACCAGAAAAGCCGCGAGGATATCCAGCGTGCCGGCTACCAAAGTGGCGGATAAGACGGTATTCCGGCCCGATCTGCCGATTTTTGAAACACGCATAACAATCCCGGATAAAGTTGAACAGCGCTTTTATTTTATAAAGACAGAGCCGGCCGGAATCTGCTCGGCTTTGGCGAATGCGCGTTCATATTTTGTCTTAATACCCTTCAATTGCTTTGTTTTGCGCTGTGCTTTAAGGCTTTGTGAAAGGCCAACCAGCGACCAGCCATTCGATGGGTTGAAAATCAGGTCCTCCCGGTAAACCTTTTCGGCCAGGGCAGGTTTGCCCGATTTGAGCAGGTAAGCCCCAAGGAACTGGCGGGCGGGGAGGGGCCAGTCTTTGGGCTCGGTGTAAATAAGCTTGTCTTCCAGTCTGACGGCTTCCTCCAATGCTGCAAAGCCTTTGGTACGTTCGTTCCGTGAAATGGCCACTACGCCTTCGAGCACGTTTTGTGCTATGGCCGCTATTTCCGCCGGCGAGTTGAAGGGGACCCTCCGCTTCGTTAAAACAGCGTCCTGGGCTTTGATTTTAAGCGATTCGAGCCGTGCGGCTGCCGAATCGGAACGGCCGGTGTTGGCGAATGCAATGCCTTTGGCAAAATCGGAAAGCAAGCTTGCGTAGACCCATTTCGGGTCGGGTGTCAGCGAGTCGGTAAGGATCTGCTGCCATTTCCCCATCCTCACTTGCGCCATTACGGGAAGCATGTAAAGATATTGGTCGTAGGTAGTTTCAGGCTTGGGTGCCACGCTTTGGCGGCAGCGACGGGCGTAGCGCATCGCGTCCTTATACATGCCTGCGGTAAGGGCGCAGTAGGTTTGCACGGCGAAATAATGGGGTGAATGCTTGGCGAGCGACAGGTTTTTAGCGAGCATATCATAATTCAGCAGCGCATCGTCGGCGAGGTTGTTCACCTCTACGCCCTCCGCGTATAGCCCATTGCGCTCATATTCGTGGCTGGCCATGTGCACCATGTGTGCCACGCCGGGAAGCAGGTCACGCAACGCCTCTGCGCTCGCAAGGGCCACTTCGGGACGCTTGGATGCCTCGGTAAGGTGAATGTGGTAATGCAGGGCCGCGGGATGTTTAGGGGCCGCTTTCAGGGCTTTCTCGCATAACGCTACCAGTTCCGGCGTCCAGGGCTTGGCGGTGCCATCCTTTTTCCAGAAATCCCAGGCATGCATCAGCATTTGAGAATCGATATAAAGCAGTTTGAACTCGTTTTCGTCGGGATGATTAGCTACGAGTTTTTTCATCTTGTCGGAATAGGCTTGGTTGAGCTCCGCACGCCGGGAATCGGTAGGGTCGTCGGAATAGCGGGCATTCATGGCGTCAATCAACAGCTTTTCCTTACCGGTTGCGTGGGCGGTAAGGCTGTTCATTTTCACAAGAGCCTGGGCCACTTCGGCGGGTTTGGTATACATATGCGCAGCATTATAATATGGGCCCATCGCGAGCGCCTGCCCCCAGAATGCCATCGCATTGGTAGAATCGATCCGCCCCGCCTCGCGGAAAGACGCAACGGCTTCCTTAAAATGATAACCATAATACATATTTAGCCCCTGGTTGAAGTAAAACTGCGAACTGTCGGAGCTGGTCGAAACTTTATACGAAAAATCGCCCCAGCCGGGAAGGGCCACAACGTATTTGCCGTTGAGCAGAGGCGCCTGGAGGTTCTGGTAAGCAGGCCCGCACACGGCGATTTCTCCGGAGGCCGGGGAAAGCCCTGTTTCAGGCGATTGGCGTTCGAATGCAACAATGCCTGTCAGCAACGACAGGGCAGCGATAGGTAGAATGGTTTTCATGGGGAAATTTAAGGCTTCAACCCCAATATAGTAATTAAATTGCCTTATTTGGTCGAAAATATCTTTAAATTGTAGGAATGATAGGGGCTGAGGGACTGGGAAAATCTGTGTCAACGTGTATAAGCTATCGTTAGGGAAACTGTGCATCGGGCCATTTTGGCCGAAATCGATATGATCGACAATTATCTGAGTCAGGTATTCAAGTTTGTACCCGCGCCAAGCCTGGTGCTGCTGCCCGATGTTCCGAAATTTACGATCGTCGAAGTGAACGATGCCTATCTCGAACTGGTGCACATGACCCGTGGTGATTTGATCGGAAAGGGTTTTTTTGAAGCGTTTCCCAACAATCCGTACAACCGCGTATCGCCCTGGAACAACCTGCTCGAAAAGCTGGCCGCCGACGGCTTGCCCAACCAATCGCCCGTCGCCAAGCATATTTTGCCCTGGAATCGCGGTGGGCATAACGATACCAAATACCTCATATCGACCAACACACCGGTACGGAACGATAACGGCGAGCTTGCCTATATTCTCCGCACTGTCACGGATGTGACCGAAGTAACCTTGGCAAGGCAAACGCACAGCCCCTTCACATCCGAAAAATTTTTGAGCGAAACACTCCAAATCGCGCGGATAGGCAGCTGGGAGGCCGATTTAATCAACGAAGTGATCAACTGGTCGGATGTGGTGAAGGAAATCCACGAAGTGCCAGCCGATTATGAGCCTGGTTTCATGACAGCGATGGAATTTTACCGCACGGGCGAGCACCGCGATGCATTTATGCAAGCGGTGCAGGAGACAATCGTCAGTGGGAAGCTCTTTGATCTTGAATTAATCATCGACACCCGGCGAGGCCGGGAGAAGTGGGTGCGTGTTACCGGAAAGGCAGAGGTGATAGAAGGAATTTGCACACGCATTTACGGCGTCATACAGGATATCCATGGCCGAAAGCTCGTAGAGCAGAAGCTCGTCCAGTCGCACAGGCAGTTCGAATCGCTGGTTCAGACAGTCGACGGGATCGTATGGGAAGCGGATGCCGACACTTTTGAATTCATTTTTATCAGTGACCAGGTTCGTAATATCCTGGGTTACACGCCGGAAGAATGGCTGGCTGACCCGGATTTCTGGCAAAATCATATTCATTTCGACGATCGCGAGCAGGCAGTCGGCTATTGCCAGCAGGAAACGCGGGGCCTCCGCAACCATACTTTCGACTACCGCATGTGGAAGGCCGATGGCAGCCTGGTATGGATCAAGGATGTGGTCTCGGTGATCCGCGAGGATAACAAGGCAGTAGTGTTGAGAGGGCTGATGGTCGACGTCACGGAAGCGAAGCGTCTGGAAAGTCTCGAACATCTTGAAAAGGTCGTCTTGGAAATGAACTCGGTCAAGGACTCTCCGCTAAGCAGCGTACTCGACACGTACGTAAGAGGGGTGGAGGCCATGTTTCCGCATTCCAAATGTTCTTTGCTGGGGGTCAAAGACAAAAAACTTTATAGCCTGGCGGCCCCTTCGCTGCCATTTGAATACGTTGAAGCCATTAATGGACGGGAAATCGGGGAGAATGCAGGCTCGTGCGGGACGGCAGCTTTCCTGAAACATCAGGTGATCGTAAGCGATATCGCCACCGACCTACGCTGGGAAAATTACCGGCAGCTGGCACTGCCGCATAACCTGCTGGCTTGCTGGTCATACCCCATCGTTCTGGACGACGAAGTGGTGGCGACGTTTGCCGTATATTACGACCGAATTGCTGTTCCCGGCGAAGACGAGTTGAAAGTAATTGAGCGTATCGCATCGATTTTAAAAGTGATATTTGAAAACAGGCGAAATTCTGAGCTTGTGAAGGACGTCAACGAGCGCTACGAATATGTGAACATGGCCACCAACGACGCCATTTACGATTGGGACCTTGTGGACGACCATATAGAATGGGGAGATGGCTTTTTCAGGCTTTTCGGTATTGAAACGGAAATGGCACAATATCCACTGTCGCGCTGGGCAGAGCGGGTGCATTCTGGCGACCGCGAATCGGTCGCCAATAGCCTCGAAGCGCAACTTGCCGACCCGCAACAGCATAAGTGGAGCATCGATTACCGGTTTTTGAAAACCGACGGGCAATATGCTTATGTGGAGGAGATCGGCTATATCCGGCGCAACCGGTTGGGGAAGGCCGTTCGCATGATCGGCGTTTTAAGGGATGTTACCAAGGCTCGTCAGGAGCAGCACGAGCTTAAACTCCTCGTGTCGGTGATTACCAACACCAATGACGCCGTACTGATCGCCGAGTCCGACCCACACGATATTTCGGGGTTAAAAATATTGTATGTAAATGCGGCTTTTACGCGTATTACGGGGCATTTGCCTGAGGAAGTAGTAGGCAAGAGCCCGGCATTGCTGAAAGGTTTCAGCCCCGCCCGCAATGACTTTGATAAGCTGCAAGACGCCATCTATAACCTCGAACCGCTCAAAGGTACCACGCTGCGTTACGTTCGCGAGGGCGAGGAATTCTTTATAAGCCTCGCGCTGTTGCCCGTAACGGATGCACGCGGTGTGCATACACACTGGATTGCGATCGGCCACGATGTGACCGACCGCCTGCGGTACATTGGCGAGATCGAGGAGCGGAACCATAAATTACAGGAGATCGCCTGGATGCAGTCGCACGTCATACGCGCCCCGCTCGCGAGGCTGATGGGCCTGATAGACCTGATCCGCAATTATCAGCATTCTGACACCGAGAAAACCGAGCTGCTCGATCACGTACTTACATCGGCACATGCCCTGGATGAGATTATTCGCGACATTTCCTCGAAAACCGAGCGCATTTAATTGAAACCGAGTTTTACACCCAGCGAGAGGCTCACGATGTCGTGCAGTTTGAGGAAGCTTTTGTTTTGTACATAACTGATAATCAGGAGATCATAGGTGCCTAGCTCGTAGTATAGTTCGAGAGACCTCCTCCGGTTATTCATGACTACATTTCGGCCTGCTTTGCCTCCAAGGTAAGCACCCGGCCGGAACGACGTCGCCCACCAGTAATAACCTGCCGGGTAGTAGGAAGGCCATTTGGTATCGAACTGCGGGCCGAAAGTGTAGCTCAGATATGCCCCGATCGAAAATGGCCGGATATAGTAGTCGTTTTTTAATCCGATGCGCCACGGCGAATAGGTCGTTTTGAGGGTGGTTGTGACCAGCGCGTCTCCACCGTACTTTTGAGGTAAAAACCCGAAAAGTAAATCGGTTTCCAATGTCTGGTTTCGAGAAACATAGCCCGGCCCGCCGGAAAGGAAGCCGATATTGCCGGCGAACTGTAATTTCAGGTGATCGGGCAGATACCAGCTGCGGCGGTGCCTGAGGCCCACTTCCTGCGCCAGCGAATGGAAGGTGATGAATAGGAGTAGAGGTAGCAGATACTTTTTCATGGCTTTCAAAATTCGACCCGTTCAACATTATAACCGCCTTTCCAGGTCGAGATAACCATATAACCACGTGCGCCCATGGAGGTGGTGAGGTGATAATTTACACCGTCGTCGTAGAATTGCCCTTCATAGAATCGGTGCTGATGGCCATAGAGCGTGAACTTCACGGTAGGTTCGCTGGCTAGGGCATCCGTGTACGGTTTTTCAAGATTTTTGTCAAAATCGGCGTCGAAAGGCGGCACGTGTCCGACAACGATCGTGTTCCTTTTGTCCGGGTTGTCGGCGAGCTGTGCTTTCAGCCAGGAAATATCAGGTACCGAGCCGTCGAATGCATACTCGCGCGAATTGGTATTAATGAAAATGAACCTGTCATGGCCGAAGCCGAAGGAGTAGTTAAGCGGGCCGAACATCTTGCGGTAAGTTGCCGAGCCGTTGGCTACAATGTCGTGATTACCAATCACTGTCACATAGGGATATTTCAGCCGCGTCATGATCTCGTTCACCCATTTGAACTCCTGCGTAAGTCCGAAATCGGAAATGTCGCCTGCGTGCAGTACAAAAGAAATGTCCTTTTGCTGGTTGGCGCTCCGTACGAATTCCTCGCATTCGTCATACCACCGCTGCGAGTCGCCCATCAGAATAAAGCGCGTCGTGTCTGAAACAGGTAGGCGGCTGATTTTTTCGATGTTCCTGGCGGTAAGATTCTTGTCTTTGTCTAAAAGGGTTTCCTCGTTGGGATTGTACTGGAATAGATCGTCACAGGAAGTGAGCATCAGAACCAGGCCGAGACCGGCCCAGCGTGTAAAATGTTTCAAGTTTGTCGATGATTTGATGAATAAGAGTGATTCCACGCAAACGCGCTACTGATTAACTCCGAAAACCATTGTTTGATTCCTCCGGTAACATTATATTTAACCATGCGTTCAGGCACGGTTTTTGCGCAGGAAGTATACGATCATTTATTTAAATACATTACCATTATGAAAATCAGGGACATAGTAGGAGCATTGGGATTTTTGCTGATTTCGTTGTCAGTATCGGCCCAGGTGGTGTCCAAAGACTCTATCAACATGCTAAAAGACCAGAAGCAGGTAATCGAAGTCAGCAAGCGGCTGAACGAACGAAAGCTTGAACTGGCTAAACTGGAAAATCAGGTACCTCAAAAGACCGAAGAAGTGGCAAGTACCGCTGAAAACGCCCGGAAATCTGCCGAAGAGAATAAAAAAGCAGCGGAGAAACTTGGCGACAACCCACAGGACAAAAAAGATGCGAGGAGAGCAAGCAAAAGTGCCGGATCGGCCCACCGCGACGCCAAAAGGGCGCGCCGGGCTGTGCAGAATCTTGACAAACTGAACAGGAATATCGAATCGCTCAAAAAGAAGATCGCCGACGACGAATCCAAGCTGGCTTCCTTGCAGGGCGCGGGCAGCGGCAAGTAAAGATGTGACCGGGCTTGAAGAAATTTGTACTTTTTAATTGCAATACGAGGTTGTGTTAATTGTCACCCGGAGCGGAGTCGAAGTGAAATGCGTGATGCAAATGCCCTTCGATTCCGCTCAGGGTGACAATTTTAAGCAATATTGCTATTTTAAGAACGTTTTCCGGTTGACTTTAACGATCCCGTCAGTTACTTTTACCACGTGAGACGGCTATTGCGAAATATCATTTTATTTATAGTTATCCTGGACACTACCTCGCTGTGTCAGGTGTACAAGGTGCCTTTGCTGCTCAAACATTTCGCCGAGCACCAGTCGCTCAACCACGAAATCACTTTCACCGACTTCCTTTCCATGCATTACCTCGGAAAGGACCTCAACGATAACGACGACGATAAGGACATGCAGTTGCCATTCAAGAAGGTGGAAGCGCATATGTCCGGCTTCATTTTCGTTCCTCACACGCCGGTTTTTACATTTAGAAGGGAATACCTGCCCGTCAAAGCCGAATACGGCCCCGCCGTACCGCAGGTCGCTTACAGCACGGTGCTAGGCTCACTCTTCCGCCCGCCGAAGGCATAATACACCAGATAACGGGCTCATCATGCCCGAATGTTCGCGCATGCCGCTTGTGTGGCCTTGCTCGTATCCGTGTATTTATTTTTCGACCAATATGCTGAACAAAATCATCAGGTTCTCCGTGGGGAACAAGCTGGTGATCGGGATATTCATGTTGCTGTGGGTTGTCTGCGGTAGCTATGAACTTACCCGGTTGCCCATCGATGCCGTGCCCGACATCACCAATAACCAGGTACAGATTATCACAACGGCGCCGTCGCTCGGTACCGAAGACGTGGAGCGGCTCATCACGTTCCCGATCGAGCAGGCCACGGCTAATATTCCAGGCCTGAAAGAAAGCCGCAGTATGTCACGCTTCGGCCTCTCACTGGTTTCGATCGTTTTCGACGACGACTCCGATATCTACTGGGCACGCCAGCAGGTAACCGAGCGGCTTTCGCAGGTGGATATGCCTGAAACAGCTGGAAAACCCGGACTTGCACCCGTTACGACGGGCCTCGGCGAGATTTATCAATATGTAGTAAAGCCCAAAAAGGGTTTCGAGCAAAAGTTTTCGCTCTCCGACCTCCGTACGACGCAGGACTGGCTCATCTGCAGGCAGTTACTTGGCACACCCGGCGTCGCCGACGTTTCGACGTTCGGGGGTGAGCTGAAGCAATATGAAGTGGCCGTCGACCCGTCGGGCCTGAAAGCAATGGGGCTGACCATCGGCGACGTACTTACCGCATTAAGCCGAAACAACCAGAACACCGGCGGAGCCTACATCGAAAAGGGCCCGATGGTGCTCTATATCCGCAGCCTCGGGCTTGCCGGGTCGATCGAGGATATCAACCACATTGTCGTTGCCAACCGCGGGGGCGTGCCGGTGCTCGTAAGCCACGTGGCGAAGGTACGCTTTGCGCCTGCGATCCGCTACGGGGCACTCACAATGGCCGGGTATGGCGAGGTAGCCGGAGGCATTGTGATGATGCTCAAAGGTGGAAACTCTTCGGAAGTGATCGGTAATGTGAAGGCGCGGATCGCGGAAATCAGTAAGACTTTGCCAGAAGGCCTTGAAATAGAGCCCTTTCTCGACCGTACCAAAATGGTGAACAACGCTATCGGTACCGTAGAGGACAATTTGCTCGAAGGCGCGGTCATCGTCGTAATCGTACTCGTATTGTTTTTGGGGAATCTGAGAGCCGGGTTTATTGTCGCGTCGGTG
Source organism: Dyadobacter sp. 22481 (assembly GCF_052044875.1). Lineage (NCBI taxonomy): Bacteria > Pseudomonadati > Bacteroidota > Cytophagia > Cytophagales > Spirosomataceae > Dyadobacter > Dyadobacter sp. 22481. Next base: position 1,472,461 of record NZ_JBQENV010000001.1, on the reverse strand, counting down.
ATCCCCTTATCGATGCTTTTTGCGGTGGCGATGATGAACCTGTTCGGTGTGAGCGGCAATCTGATGAGTCTGGGGGCGCTGGATTTCGGGCTGATAGTGGATGGCGCGGTGATCATCGTCGAGGCGATTCTGCACCATTTGCATACTTCCAAAAAATACGCGGCAACAGGCCTGCTTACACAGCGGGAGATGAATCAAGAGGTGTCGGGTTCTGCCAGCCGGATGATGAACGCAGCCGTTTTCGGGCAGATCATCATTCTCATCGTGTACCTGCCCATTCTGTCACTGTCGGGCATAGAGGGCAAGATGTTCAAGCCCATGGCACAGACCGTCGCATTCGCGATCCTAGGTGCATTCATTTTGTCTCTTACTTATGTGCCCATGATCAGTTCGCTGCTGATCAGTAAGCGTATCGGCCATGAGGCCAACTGGTCGGACAGGGTCATGCAGAAGATCGAACGCGGCTACGAACGGGTGCTTGCGCGGGCATTGCGCTTCAAGCGTGTGATGGTTGCCGGCGCATTTGTACTCTTCGGCGGGGCGGTGTGGCTTTTCAGTCAAATGGGAGGGGAGTTTATCCCGCAGCTCGAAGAAGGTGATTTCGCTACCGAGACGCGACTTTTGGTGGGTACCAATCTTACCACAACAATCGATGCGATAAACCGCATTTCCGAGCGCCTGAAAAACGATTATCCGGAAGTAATCAAGGTAGTGTCGCGCATCGGCAGTGCCGAAATCCCCACCGACCCGATGCCAATCGAGGGAGGGGATATGATCATCGTTTTGAAAGACAAATCGGAATGGACCCATGCTAAAAGTTTCCCCGAACTGGCTACAAAAATGGCCGCTACGGCCCAGGAGGTCGTTCCGGGCGTAACAACGGGCTTCCAGTACCCGGTGCAAATGCGTTTCAACGAGCTCATGACGGGCGCGAAACAGGATGTGGTGTGTAAAATATTCGGAGAAGACCTGAACAAACTTGCCGCTTACGCCGGTCAGCTGGGGCAGATCGCCCGTGGTGTGGAAGGCACCGCCGACTGGTACGTGGAAGAAGTGACGGGTATGCCGCAGATTGTGGTCGATTTCAACCGGGCTGAAATCGCAAAGTATGGCTTGAATATCGACGACATTAACAAAACCATTAATGCCGCATTCGCTGGTGCCGCCGCCGGGCAGATTTACGAAGGAGAAAAGCGCTTCGACCTCGTGGTACGTGTAGGCGCGGAAGGCCGCAAAAGCATTACCGATGTGCAAAATCTGTTGGTATCGACACCAGATGGCCTGCAAATACAGCTCAGCCAGGTAGCCGCCGTACGGGAGATCGAAGGCCCGAACCAGATCCAGCGCGAAAACACGCGGCGGCGTATTATTGTCGGTTTCAACGTCCGGGGCCGTGATGTACAATCGATCGTCGAGGAACTGCAAGGGAAAGTGGACTCCGAAATGAAGTTCGAGAGCGGCTACACCATTACTTACGGCGGTGCGTTCGAGAACCTGCAACAGGCCAAAGCACGCCTAGGGATTGCGGTGCCCGTGGCGCTCTTGCTCATTTTCATGATGCTGTATTTTACTTTTTCGTCCGTGAAGGACGGCGCGCTCATTTATACGGCCATCCCGCTGTCGGCGATCGGCGGCGTATTCGCGCTGGCAGCGCGTGGGATGCCGTTCAGCATTTCGGCGGGCCTCGGTTTCATCGCATTGTTCGGCGTGGCGGTATTGAACGGGATCGTGCTGATCTCAGAATTTAACAGGATTAAAAAAGAAGGACTGATCACCGACGCACTGCAACTCGTAATGACCGGCACCCGCAACCGCTTGCGCCCGGTAATGATGACGGCCGCCGTGGCATCGCTCGGTTTCCTGCCGATGGCGATCAGCAACGGGGCCGGAGCGGAAGTGCAGCGGCCGCTGGCCACGGTGGTGATAGGCGGGCTGGTCACGGCTACATTGCTCACACTGTTTGTATTACCGGCTTTGTATTTATTGTTTAATTCAGAAAATAAACCGGAGACGAAGCAACGCAGTGTCGCCACTGTAATAGGCGTAATACTGCTATTTGCGAACGCCGCACATGGACAAACCAGGCCCGTAAGCCTGGAAGAAGCGGTGCAAAAAGCATGGGTGCACAACCGGAACGTAAAAGGAAGCCGGCTGGGCGAACGGGCCGCGGAATCGTTGCGACGCAGCGCATTCGACATTGCCAAAACGGGTATTAGTGCGGACTATGGTAAATTCAACAGCCCGAATAACGACATGCGCATCGGCATCGTGCAAACGATCGCGTTCCCGTCTGTTTATACCAACCAGCGCAAGGCCCGCGAGGCGGATTACCTGGCAGCGCAAGCGTACACGCGGCTTACCGAGCAGGAAGTACGCACGGGCGTGAGGCAGGTCTTTTATCAATATGCGGTGTTGAAAGAGCGTGAGAAACTGCTGGTCTATGCCGACAGCATTTTTACCGGTTTTGAAAACAAATCAAACCTTCGTTTCGAACGCGGCGCATCTAACGTGCTCGAAAAAACGGCGGCCAGCTCGCAAAAACAGCAGATCGCCAACCAACTCAATCTGGTGCGGCACGACCTCGGTATAATCGTCGAACGCTTCAATTTCTGGTTGCAGGATTCATTGGCATATATCCCTGCATTCACTACGCCACGCATTCCGGTACAGAACCTGCCCGATACCATGACGGTAGCGTTGGATTTGCCCCAGATCGAGATCAGCAAACAACTGACGCAGTCGGCATACTTCCGCTACCGGACTGAAAAATCGAGAATGTTGCCTGAATTTTCGGTGGCTTACAATAATCAGAGCCTCCGCGGGACTCAGTTGCTCAATGGCCGGGAAGTGAATCTGACCGCCAGCGACCGGTTCGGTTACTACGGGGTGGGAATCAATATCCCGATCTTTTTCAAAGCGTACAACGCGCAAATCGGCGCGGCTCGCATCGGTTGGCTACGCGCACAAAACGACGCCGAGCTTACCGAACACCAGGTGCGTTCTGATTTGCGGAATGCACAGGAGCAGGTCCGGAAGTTCGCCGAAAACCTCCGCTATTACGAACAGCAGGGTCTCCCTAATGCAGAAACGATAATCACCGCAGCCGACCGCCAGTTTGTCGGCGGCGAAATCGATTACCTGCAATGGGTCATCCTCGCGGGGCAATCCATCGCCATTAAAATAGAATATGTGAATGCATTGGGCTCCTACAACGAAGCCGTCATCCAGTTACTCCACCTGAACAACCAATAAGGGATCATGAAAACCAACGTTTTAATATCTACCGTATTTTCGGTCTGCCTTTCGTGCAGTCCCAATAGGCAAGAGCAAGCCGGGGCGGTGGCCAGCCAACCGGCCGCCAATACCCCTGCACAGACGGGGGCAGTCGTACGATTGGTGTCATTTAATCCCCAGCAGCTCCGCAACGTGGGTATTGAGGTCGGCAATCCAGCCTTGAAAGACATTTCCGGAACGCTCATGCTTCAAGGGAAGATCGACGTGCCGCCTCAAAGCACCATCAGTCTCAGTTTTCCGCTGGGCGGCTATCTCAAATCGACGAAAATGTTGCCGGGTATGCGGGTCCGAAAGGGCCAGGTGCTGGCCGAATTGGAGGATATGCAGTTCATACAGCTCCAACAGGATTACCTGACCGCCAGCGCGAAGTTTGAGCTGGCCGGGAGTGAATATGTCCGTCAGAAAGACCTTAACCAGAGCAAAGCGGTGAGTGACAAGGCTTTCCAGCAAGCCAAAGCCGAAATGGAGACGCAGCGAATCCTGATGAATGCATTGGCACGGAAGCTGGAAGTGATCGGGATAGCGCCCACAAAACTGAACCCGGAAAATATTTCCAAGACAGTCCCAATCCTTTCGCCGATCGATGGTTTTGTTTCAAAAGTGAATGTGAATGTGGGCAAATATACATCGCCTACCGACATGCTTTTCGAACTGGTCGATCCGAAAGATATTCACCTGGCTTTGAACGTATTTGAGAGGGATCTGAGTGCACTATCGGTCGGTCAGCGGGTCACCGCTTACGCCAACGCCGATCCTTCGAAAAAGTACACAGCCGAAATTATCCTGATCGGAAAGAGTCTTACCGATGACAGAATGGCAGAGGTACATTGCCATTTCGACCAGTATAGCGCCGCGCTGGTGCCCGGAATGTTTATGAACGGCGAGGTTTCGGTAGCGGGCCAAAAGGGCCTCGCCGTACCCGAGGACGCCGTGGTGCGTTGGGAGAACAAGTCGTTTGTGTTCGTCGAACGCGAGCCGGGTAACTTTGAAATGGTTGAAATCGAGCCTGGGACGGTCAGGGATGGGTTTCAGCAGATCGGCGGTGCGGGCGTCCGCGCCGGATCGAAGGTCGTGGTCCGCAATGCCTATGCGCTTTTAATGAAGTTGAAGAATGCCGATGAAGAAGGATGATAACCGTTCGGTAAAAATTTGTATGACAATAGGTTGCGCAGGCATTATATTTTGACGTACAATAGGCGTACAGCTTATCGTACACGTTGAGTAAAGCGATTACACCTCTCGGGGCTTCCCGGGAGGTGTTTTGTTATTAAAGTGTTATCTCGTCGGGAAAAGGCACAGGTTTACCCGTTGCTTTGAAGGTGGGCCATTGTGCATTCCAGGCTTTGAGTTGCCGGGTAAGAAGGGCTGCCAATGCCTTTACTTTCGCCGGGTTGGAGGCCGCCAGGTCGTGCGTTTCGCCAATATCGTTGCGCAGATCGTACAGTTCGAGTTTCGCCTGGCGGTAGTCGTAGACGAGCTTCCAGTCGCCCTGCCGGAAAGCCGTCGCATAATGGATGTTCGGCCCTTCGGCCGCGATCCAGCGATTGGGGTGATGCCACACAAGCCCCCGCTGGTCGTCTCTGAATGCAGGATTTTTAAGCACGGGCAAAAATGACTTTCCGTCCACTTCTTGAATGGTTTTGGCATTCTTCACAGCCGCAATGTCGAGAATGGTCGGGAAGAAATCTTCCACAATCACATATTGGTCGGCTACTGCACCGGCTCGGGCGACTTTGGGCCACCGCACGAGCATCGGCTCACGTATACCGCCTTCGTAAACAGAACCTTTGCCTGCTTTCAGCGGCAGGTTGTGCGTCCATGCTTTCCCGCCCCGTGCCGGAGTGGTGCTCAGCCCGCCGTTATCGGACATGAAAAGCACTACGGTATTGTCAGCAATCTTCTTATCGTCGAGATATTTCAGTACATCTCCCAGGCTTTTGTCCATGCCTTCTATCAACGCCGCATATTTGGCTTCGGTGCTGTCCAGGCCCGATTGCAGGTATTTGTTCAAAAAACGGGGATCGGCTGTGAGCGGAATGTGAACAGCGTAATGGGCGAGATAAAGGAAAAACGGCTTCTTCTCGGCCACCGGCTTATCAATTGCTTGGAGGGCCTCGGTCGTGATTGCGTCACTCAGGAAAGTGTCTGTGCCATGATAGGCTTCCAAACCGGGCACTGCATTGCGGTTTGGCTTTCCGTTGACCGGGCTGTCGTAATTGGCGCGGCCCGAATAGCTGGCCGGGTGGCCGATAGAACTTCCGGCGATATTTACCTCAAATCCTGCATTTAGCGGATCGGAACCGGGCGTGCCCGCGGAACCGAAATGTGCCTTGCCGCTGTGGACGGTGTAATAGCCGTTTTGGCGCAGCACCTCAGGTAATGCCGTAGCATGAAAAGTATGCTGTACGCCGGCAACCGGGCTGAAACCGTTGATGTTCCAGTCGACGCTATTGAGCGTAGCGTCGGCGTAATCGGTATTCTTGTTTTGGTCGGGCGATGTCCAGTGCGTTACACGGGTATGCGCCGCATTCACGCCCGTGATCAGGCTCACACGTGTAGGGGTACACACGGGCATCGCGTAGGCGTTTGTAAACTTAATGCCCTCACGGGCGAGCCGTTCCATATTCGGCGTGTGGTAGCGACGGTTGAAATCGGTAGGTTTGGTCCAGAACGGCACAGACGTATCCTGCCAGCCCATATCATCGACCAGGAAAACAATGATATTGGGTTTGTTTGTTGATGTGGACTGCGCCAGAGTGGGGGAATTCAGGAAAAGCACGACTGGCACTATCGCATATCGCAGCCATGCAGTAAAACGGGTATTCATGTTCAATTAAGAGGTTCGGATAAGGAATAAGAATGGGGGCAAGATCGGGAAATTCCCTGCGCAAAACCAAATTTTCACGTCATATGCGAAGTTTTGTAACCATAGCTTTGAAGATTGATGATTTTAACCTTACTTTGTCTATAAAATAAGTAGACTAATGATTCAGCATTCAACCACCTGTTGCTGGAATGGAATTTTTGGAGGCGAGGGACGTCAACTCCTGTTAACTGGAAACCGTCATGATATTAGAAAAGACATTTCATCTGAGCGTGGGCCGGGAGGCCAAGATTGTGGTTAGAGGTCAGGTGGCCCGCAACCGCAGCGAAATCATCATCGATTACGAATTTCTCATCCGCGAGAAGCACGACACCGGCTTTCGTGAACCGATCGGGCCTAACCACCCGCAGTACTGGAAGCTCAAAAAATCCACCCCTGAAAGGGCTCAACTGCTTCAACTGGAATACAGCGGCATCTCGCGCAAGCAAATCAAGGAAGCCACCCGCGAGTTCAAACGCGCAGTCGGCCCGGGCTACAATTTCCGTTACCAAAACGAAATCGAAGAACGTACGAAATATCTAAAAGGCATTCGCGTGAGTGCGCTCAGTCGCCGGATGCTTTCTGTGGCGTAGCCCAGGGTAATTGCTGGTTCGTTTAACCTGTCATTTCAACGATTGTCTTCATACCGCCATCGCCGAACGGCATTGTGATGAGTTGTATACTTTTAACAAATCCGATTTCAGGAGAATTGCACAACTTTCGAAATTGAAGGTGGTTGTTTTGGAATAACAAACAAACCACAAAAAGCCGCACCACCATCGGCAGTGCGGCTTTCATCTTGTCCAATCACCATTTACTTTACAGGATGTTCTATTACGCTTGTGCCGAAGGATGGCGCGGCATTGGCAAGGCCTCTTGTGAAGACCGTGTATATTTTGCCGGCTTCCAGTTGGAGGCTTACGGTTCCGACTTTGGTGCTGGTTGCGGCGTCGAGGTAGTCGGCGTTGAATGTTCCGGCGTCGACGGTTTCAAATGGGCCCAGCGACCATGCGCTCAATGCTTCACCCGACAATGCCGAATTGGCGGCACGCCCGTAGGCTACCTGGTTGAAGAGCGTCTTGCCGTTTTGAACGACATTCAATGCGCCGGTTCCCGGCGAAAGGTTGATAAAGCGGAGCTTGGCCTTACCCGATGCCGGGGCTTTCAGATCGTCGTAAAAGAGGATCAGCGAATCGGCCTTGTTATTGGCGGTCCGCGCCGCTACTACCGTGTGGTAGAATGTCGCGATAGGGCCATTGGGACGTCCGGTTGCCGTGAATGTAGCCGAGTTGCCGAACTGGTAAGAAGCCTTGTAGCTCGTATTGCTGCCTTCGGTAAAGTTGATCTGCACGTTCCCGAAAACGGTCGGCACGTATTCCGACGCTTTGTTGATGGCTACGGGTGTGGGCGTTACTTTGTCGGTGAAGGTCCAAAAAAAGAGACCGGCATCGATGGGGCGTGCATTGACAAAGCTGATATACGCACTCAACGGAGGCCGTTCGGCGGCGTCGATGTCGAGGTAACCGGTGTCTTTGCAGCCGGAAGCGAAGAAAATGGCCGCGATAATGCCGAGTAGCCGGAGAGCCGGGCCGGCCAGTTGCTGGAATGTTTTCATGGGATTAAAGTTTTGCGGTAACACGGATGAATGGCTGGATCCCGGCGCTGCCGTTCTGGATGCCGATAACAGATGGGTTATTTAATGCGCTTAATTTGGGGTCGGAATAGTCACCCAGCTCGTTGAAGAGGTTATTAATCCCCAATGTGGCCTGGATGGATTTTGTGAGTGCATACGCCACCGACACGTCTGCTACCCAGATCGGTTTGAGTTTTTGGTAGAAATAGTCCGGTTTGGGGAAAGTCGCATTCAATGCGGAGGCATTGGTAACCGAACCAAAGTATACGGCGCGTGCCAGGTAGGTAAGGCGGTTTTTCTTGAAAATGCCCTGTAATGTGATTTTCTGACCGGGAATCTGCGACGTTACGCGCGCTTTTTCGCCGTCGTTAAAAATAATATAGCGGTAAGCTTCAAGTCCCTTGGGCGTATTCACCTTTCTCACCTCGTTTTTAACAAAATTCGCACCCAAGAGCAGGCTCAGTGTGCCGTTGCGAAAGGGCGTACGGTAGCTCCCGGTAATTTCCAGCCCCTTCGTACGCGTGCTGAACGAGTTATAGAAGAATTTGGCTTGCGTAGTGCCGGTTTGCACGAACAGTGTGCGTACCTCCGCAGGTAAATTGACATCGGTGGCCGAGAAGTTGCCCGTGTTGCCAACGCGGTTGTTGACATCTACGAGGTAAGCATCGGCCGTCAGCTCGAAGCTGCGGAATGGCTGGGATGTAAAACCAACGGCATATCCTTTCGATTTCTCCGGAGTGAGCGTGGGTATGCCCAACGCGCGGGTGGCGGCGCTCTGGTTGGAGGCGGTCACCTGGTCGATCGCGCGGCCCTGCTGGAAGCTGGTGGATGTTTCGGTGTAGTAGTATTGGGCCAGGTCGGGCGCACGGAAGCCGGTGTTATGCGATGCGCGGATGCCCAGCCAGTCGGTAATGCTGTACCGCGTAGCCACTTTGTAGGTAGTTACATTTTGGAGCTGCGAGAAGCTTTCGAGCCGCACAGCGCCGGATAGCAGCCATTTGCTGGTAATATTTGCCTCAATATCCGCATACCCTGCAAGGATCGAACGGTTTACGCTCACCTCGTTTTCGGGGCGGAAGCCGGCGTGGATCTGCGAACCCGGTGAAAGGCCGTTCAGGCCGATACTGCCTTCTTTGGTTTGGTAAACAATGCCCGCTGCCGTAGTGTCGAGGCCGTATATTGCGCGGAGGTCGGCTTTGGAATAGGAAGCTTCTTCACCGGCAATGATCTGGTAGGTTTCCACCCGGTACTGCGCGCCGAACGCGACGTTAATGCCTTTCAGCGCTTTTGGAAAATAGCGACTGATATCGATGCTGCCCGTATTCTGGCTCGCATTGTAGCTGCCCGCGTCGAATGTGGTAGGTGTTTTCAAGCCGAGGCTGGCATTCAGAGAGTTGGTGATCACATTACCGAAATTGTTTTTACCATATACATTGGAAATATCGACGTCCCAGTCGCGGATTTTGCCTTTGATGCCGACAGCGAAGGATTTATCGGTAATGATATTCTCCATCGCCGGGAGGAACCCGTCGGGGTAGAGGAAGGCGTTGTTGCGCTCGGTCCATCCTGGTAGCCGGTATACGGCGGTAAACTGCGAGTTGCGGTGACTAATGCCTCCGAATGCATAGATCTCGGCATTCTGGCGGATAGGAACGGCTGCATTGAAGAACAGCAGCGCGTCTTTGGCCTTATTGGAACCGCCGCCGCGGCGGTCGAAATGGTGGCGGTCGATACCTCGGGAGGCCAGAATGGCCTCGTCTATCTCTTTTGTATAGATAGCATCGTAGTTGCGTGTGTTGGCGCCGCCCCCATAAATCGGGCCGAGGTACAGGCCTGCGTTGTCGTTGCCGGGCAGGATCGAAATGGCTTGTGTCGCAAACTCAGCGGTTGCATTCAAATATCCACCGGTTTTACCCAATGCAAAACCGTAGTTTGCGTTGGTTCGGGTGGTAGTGCCGTCGCCCCGGCGACGGGTGCTGGCAGTGGAGCTTAACGTGAGCTGATCGACGCTCTTGTTGAGCACGATGTTGATCACGCCTGCGATGGCATCGGAGCCGTATTGCGCCGCCGCACCATCGCGAAGGATCTCTACGCGTTCAATGGCGGCCGTTGGTATTGCATTGAGGTCGTAGCCCGTAGCCCCGTTGCCTAATCCGCCCCAGTTGATATTGGAGCTTTTATGCCGGCGTTTGCCGTTTACCAGCACGAGCAATTGGTCAACCCCCAACCCACGTAGCTGCGAAAGGTTCAATGCAGAGCCTGCATCGCCCGCATTGGTACCGTTTACAGAGTGAAAAGAGGGTGAGACATATTGCAAAAGCTGGGTGATGCTGACCTGGGGGGCCGATTCCTGCAAGGGTTTCAAATCAATAATGTCTACCGGGACCGGCGAGTCGATTTTAGTCCGGTTCGCGTTCCGCGAGCCTACCACCTGTACCTCGCCGAGCGTGTGTGTGCTGGCTAGCAGTGTTACATTGTATTCGTTGGAAGTGGTGATGGGCAACTCGTTCGCTTGGAAGCCAATAAAGGAAAACAGGAGCGTTTCGCCCTTCACGAGCGACAGCGTAAAACGGCCATCGGTGTCGGTAATGGTACCCTGGCGGCTGTTTTTAACCGCTACATTCACGCCCGGGAGCGCGGCGCCGTCTTCTGCACGCACGACGCCAGTGAGCGTGCGTTGCTGGGCGAGCAGGGGAGTGGATATTAAAAGTATAAAAAGTAATAAATGTTTCATAAGTATTATTTGGAGTAAGAACTTGAAACCTGTGAAAACCTGATCCGGCGATGGCGGAAATGGCCGGGTAACGGAGAGCCTGCAGTCCCGTCGGTAGCCATTCCGCACACCGTCGGATCAAGTAGTATTATATTTAGTCTAGGGGTTTTGTAGACTATAAATAATTAAAAAAAGCAGTTAGCTCCGCCAGATATCAGCCGGACAACAACGTTGGTGTGTACAAGTGCTTTTCAGCACGTAATGCATTGAATGAATTGATTTTGACATGATTTGTAAATTTATAGTTTCCGAAAAAGACGGCGGCTGGCTTCACCTATAAATCCACATTTACTTTGCAGGTAGTAATTGTAAGACGCCACAAAGGTAATGCGGTGGGATCGGGTTTATCAAAATTTTGAAAATACAAATCGGGCACATTGCCACCAGGTGCGCGGGCCGCATTATATGCACGTGCGTAGGAGTTTGGTGGTATGAAAAACGAGTTTATTCTACTTAGTCTACGAAAATGATAGATAATTAAAATCCGCTTTTTTATATTTGCTGCATGATTAAACGGCCGGTCACAAACCACCACTGACCTGCCGACGATCCGGGCCAATCCTGCAAAATGCCTCGAATCGAAAAAGAGTACTTCCGGCGTAGCCGGCAAGGCTAGATGAGTTTCATTATTTCAAAAACCTAAAAATTTCCAGTTGTATGAAAATCAACAACCAGATGAAAGCCGTGGCATTGGCAGGAGCCACATTGTTGGGCAGTTCAGCATTTGCAAGCGACGGGCCGGGCGCCAAAGCGCCGAAGCAAGGCGTATGGCGGGGCGAGTTCGTGATCAGCGAAACACACATTCCATTCAATTTTGAATACAACGCCAAAGACAAAGAACATCCCATCCTAACCCTGCTGAATGGCTCGCGTCGCGACGATTTCAAGGTGACCAGGCATGGTGCCGACTCGATTTTCGTCAAAATGAACACGTATGATGCCGCATTGGTGGCCAAAGTGGAGACCGACGGCAAGATTACCGGCGAGTACCGCAGCCTTGTACCCGGTTTCCGCGGTAATGCACTCCCGTTCTCGGCAGAATATGGTAAGGATTACCGTTTCGTGGAGAGAGGTAAAGAGCAGCCTACCAGGCATAACCTTTCGGGCAAGTGGGATTTGCAGGTTTTCAGCAAAGCAAAGATGCCTGACAACGTGGCGCTGCTGAAACAGGAAGGCAACAAGCTGACGGGCGTGGTGATGTCGACCGTAGGAGACAGCCGCGAGCTGGAAGGCGTGGTGCAGGGAGATGAATTCGTGTTGTCGCACTTCTCCGGACCGAACCCCCGCGTATATAAGGGTAAGATCAACGAGGACGGCAGCATTACCGGCGTCATCAGCTCGGGTATTTATGATAATACCAAGTTCGAAGGCAGCAAAAACGACAAGGCGGAATTGCCCGACCCTTATAAACTGACCTATTTGAAAGAGGGCTACAAAAAACTCGATTTCACATTGCCTGACCTGGACGGCAAGCAGGTTTCGCTCAGCGACGACAAATACAAGGGCAAAGTGGTGGTGGTGGAGATCATCGGAACCTGGTGCCCGAACTGTACTGACCAAACGTCGTTCCTCGCGCCGTGGTACCGTGCCAATAAAGACCGCGGCGTAGAAGCGATCGCGATCGGTTTCGAGCAGAAAGACGACCTCGAATATGCCAAATACACGCTCGGCACACTGAAAAAGAAATACGGAATTGAATATGACATCCTTTTCGGCGGTATCGCTGATAAAAAGGTCGCTTCCGACAAGCTTCCTGCGCTCAACCGCATGATGGCTTTCCCGACCACGATCCTGATCGACCGTAAAGGCGAAGTCCGCCAGATCCATACCGGCTACACCGGCGAGGTTACCGGCAAGTACTTCGAGGATTATGTAGCGAAGTGGAACAAAGACCTCAACGAGCTCATCGCAGAGCCAGCGCCTGCCGGTGTCAGCTCGGCTTCGGTTGGTACGACGAAAAGCTCGAAGTAAGATACGCCGGGCGTCGCTTTTCACAGCGATCCGACGTTGCCAACGGCACGAAAATGCGAAAAGACAATACTTGGACTTAAACTTGATCGTGAGTTCAACAAACTAGGTACGTGGTGATTTGAAACAACTGCAAGGTGTCGCCGACAAGGTGTAATGTGCTTTGCAGTTGTTTAATATTTTATTTCAAAATGGTATTCCAATGATTTACAGAGTTTTAATATTTGTTCTGTGCTGTTCGGGAAGCGTTATCGGCCAGAACCTTAAAGACATTTCGCATTGGAAAGTGAGCCTTTCGAAAAGCGATGCTAAGCCCGGCGAGCAGGTAGAAGTGGTATTTTCCGCGGATATCGATAAAAACTGGAAGCTCTATTCGTCCGATTTCAAGGGCGACATCGGCCCGCTTCCCACCGAATTTGCATTCAACCCCACCAACGCCTACCAGCTTGTAGGTGAGATACGGGCTGTGAAGCCTCTCAAAGCGGTGGACCCGACCTGGGACAAGGCTTATACTTACTTCACAGACAAGGCCGAGTTCCGGCAGACCATCAAACTGGCGAAGGCCGGCGGCAAGGTTTCAGGAACGATCAAGGGGCTTTTGTGTTCCAATGTAGATGGCCTTTGCGTGCCATTCAAGGAGTCTTTTGAAGTGCATTGATTTTAAATCCGTAGTTTCAAATGGGTATTACAAAATGGCTGGCTGCTGTCCTTTGCGGCGGTTCGCTGGTATTCATATCGTTGCAATCCAACGAGGTATCGGTGGAGTTGACTACAAAGGAAGAACTGGGTGAAAAGCTGTTTTCGGACCCCATCCTCTCGCGCGGACGGGCGATCAGCTGCGCTTCGTGCCATATCCCGCAGTTTGCATTTGCGGACACGGCCGCGTTTAGTATCGGCGATAAGGGGACGCGGCTCACACGCAACTCTCCCGCATTGACCAACCTCACGGGTCGCACCGACTTCTTCTGGGATGGCCGCGCCGCCTCACTCGAAGAGCAGGTGCTCGGGCCGCTTTCCGCCCATGATGAAATGGATTTGCCGATCGACCAGGCTGTTGAGCGGCTCAAAAAGGACGACTTTTATAGCGCTGCATTTCAAAAGATCTTCCAATCAGAAATCAACAACAAAAACCTGGTGAGCGCGATTGCGGCCTTCGAACGCACGCTGGAAACTACGGATACGCCTTACGATCGCTATCTGGACGGAGACGAAAAAGCGATGTCCGAAGCGGCCGTGCGCGGCAGAATGCTGTTCATAGGCAAAGCCAATTGCGCAACCTGCCATTCCGGCGAGGATTTCACTGCCGACCGTTTCAAGAGTATCGGCTTGTTTAATGGTAAGGAATTAAATGACCCTGGCCGCTTCAAAATCACCAAAGACAGCGCTCATATCGGTCTTTTCAAAGTACCTGGCTTGCGAAATGTGGCCGTTACGGCGCCCTATATGCACAACGCATTGTTTAAATCGCTGCGGGAGGTAGTCCAGTATTATAACACGCCCGACAAGTTTGTAAACAACCCGATCAACCGCGACTTATCGCTGGGTAGCGGGTTGAACCTGGCTGAAAACGAGGTAGACGACATAGTGGCCTTCCTCGAAGCCCTTACCGACGACCGTTTCAGGCAAAAATAACTTCCCCACTTTCGGCTCCCGCTCATGGGTAGATTTCCGCCATTCCTACCTTATTTGCTAAACAATTTGCATTTACTAAACAGTGTTTATTATATTCACATCGTAATTACAAAAGCATGGCGATTAAGGAAAGAAAAGAGCGGGAGAAGCAGGAAATGAGAAACCTGATTATCGAATCGGCGACTCAGCTGTTTTTGAAGCAAGGTTACGATAAGACGTCCATTCGTAGCATTGCCGATGATATTGAATATAGTCCGGCTACTATTTATCTGTATTTCAAGGATAAAGATGAAATTTTCTTTGTAATTCATGAAAATGCTTTTGAGATACTTGAAAAACATCTGCGGAAAAACGATGTGATTGCTGATCCGTTCGAAAGACTGGGGGCCTTGGGTAAAACGTACATTGAATTCGGTTTGGAGAACCCGGATTACTATGATCTGATGTTCATCATGCGCGCGCCGATGGAGCAGATCAAGAATGAGGAAAAATGGAAATCCGGTGAATGTGCATTTGGGTACTTGCTGACGACGCTTTCTGCTTGTCTGGAAGAAAACAAGATCAGGCAAGGCGATTTGTACGTGACGGCGATCCAGGTGTGGTCGTTTGTGCACGGATTGGTTTCACTCTACGTCAGAGAAAGGATGTGTATTCTGATGATGCCCGACGATGCTACGCGGGAAATACTGTATAGTTCATTCGATTTATTTTTAGCCAATCTGAAAAAGTAAAAAATTTTGCCATCTACTAAACACTGTTCATAAACTAAACATTACTTAAAATGATTCGATTATTGAAACCCATGCCGCGGCATTGGCAGTACCTTCTTGTGCCTTTACTGAGCCTGTTCGCACCCGCTCAGGCGCAGGATGTGCGCTTGCAAGGCTATATAGATCAGGGTTTGCGCAATAACCAGGGCCTAAAACAGCAGCGCTTTATCCTCGAAAGGAACCTGTTCGCGCTCAAAGAAGCCAGGACATTCTTCTATCCCGAGGTGAATTTCAGCACTTCTTACCTGGACTCACGCGGCGGCCGGAAAATCAGCATTCCGATCGGCGACCTGCTGAACCCGGTTTATAACTCGCTTAACGAGCTGACCAACTCGTCGGCATTCCCGAAAGTGGACAATGTAAGCCAGACCTTCAACCCGAGGAATTATTACGATGCGAAATTCCGCACTTCATTGCCGATTTACAATGCGGAAATTGCCTATAATACCAAGATCCGGAAGGAGCAGATCCATTTGCAGCAGGCGGAGGTCGACGTTTACAGGCGAGAGTTAGTGAAGGAGATCAAGCTCGGGTATTATGCCTGCCAGCAGTCCGACGAGGCGATCCGCATTCTGGAAAGCGCGGTTTCGCTGGCCCGTGAGAACTTGCGTTTCAACCAGGCATTGGTGAAAAACGATAAGGCGATCCGCACGGTGGTGAGCCGCTCGGAGAACGAGCTGATCGGGCTGGAAGCGCGGCTCGTGGATGCACGGAACCAGTCGGTGAATGCGAAGGCTTACTTTAATTTCCTGTTGAATAACCCGTTGGAAACGGCCCTGGAAATCGGCGCGCCGGATGAATCGGAGGTGTTGACGGACACGGCCGCCGAGGGTAGGAGAGAGGAGTTGGCCAAGCTGGAATCGCTCTCGAAGATCAATGCATTGTCGGGCCAGCTGGCGCGGGCAGGTGCATTGCCGAAACTGTCGACATTCATCGACCTCGGTTCGCAGGGTGATTTTGTGAATTTCAACAGGGATACCCGCTATTACCTCTTCGGCGTGACGCTCGACTGGCGCGTTTTTGCCAACAACCGCACGCAATATAAGGTTAAGCAAGCCGAAATGGAGCAGAAAGCAACGGGTGAGCAGATCAGCCAGGTAGAACAGCAGCTTCAACTACAAAACAAAACAGCGGCCAATACTTTTCAATCGGCGGTGCTTACTTACCGGGCTACCAAAAGCCAGACCGCACTATCGCAGCAATATTACCAGGACCAGCAGAAGCTCTACCGTGAAGGCCAGTTGCTATACATCGAGTTGCTCGACGCGCAGAACCGCCTGATCAGCGACCAGCTTCAACAAAGTATTTCCTATTTGAATGTCCAAACCCGCGCCGCAGAGCTGGAACGGGCCCGGGCGAGCTACTTATTCTCAAACTAAAAATGATATGAAAGCTACAACACATCCCATCATATACGCTTATGTGCTCGCGGCCGCGCTCCTGACTGCCGCATGCAAGGAAGAAAAGAAGCCGGAACAGACCGACGAGACGATTCCCGTAAAAATCATCAGTTCCGCTGCATTGAACCAGGCCCAGGCTGTGGAGACATCCGGCTTGCTAGGCTCTGAGAACGAAGCCCGTTTGTCGTTTAAGATTGGCGGCATTATTAAGGATATTCTGGTCAAGGAAGGCGATAAGGTGCGAAAAGGCCAGCTTCTGGCAACGCTTAATACCACGGAAATAGCCGCGCAGATGGGCCAGGCGGAAGAGAATCTTCTGAAAGCCCAACGCGATGCGCGCCGGGTACAGAACCTCTACCGCGACAGCGTGGCGACCAAAGAACAGTTGGAAAACACCCAAACCGCATTGGTACTCGCTGAAAAGCAAGTGGATATCGTTCAATTCAATTTGTCCCAAACTAAAATCTTCTCAACCGCTGATGGCGTGGTCGTCCAAAAACTGCAGAATGCCGGCGAGCAGGTACAAGGCGGCACAGCCATCTTGCACATCAGCAGCACCAGCAGCAGCGACTGGGTCGTGAAATGCGGCCTTACCGACAAGGACTGGACGCGGCTGAAAGGCGGTGAGAAGGCAGAAATCAATTTCGACGCTTATCCGCAGACATTTACCGGTAATGTGAAAACGCTGGCGCAAGTGAGCGACCCGGTTTCGGGACTGTACCAGGCCGAAATCACACTCGATAAACCGGTTACCAAGCTCGCCAGCGGCCTTTTTGCCAAAGTGCAGATTTATCCGAAAGAAAAGACCAGCATGGTTTCCATTCCCGTCGACGCATTGATCGAAGGCGAGAACGACAGCGCATTTGTATTCGTGGCGGAGGGTAATCATGCGCAGAAGAAATCCGTGAAGATCGCATTCCTCGAAGGCGACAAGGCATTTATCCTCGCGGGTATCGGCGCAGGTGCGCGGGTGATCCGCGAAGGCTCGGCTTACCTGGCCGAAGGATCGGTGATTAAAGTAGTTCAGTAACCTGTTTCAACCGCAAAGACCATGAAATTACCTGAATTTGCAGTCAAGAATTACCAGTTTACGCTGGTGGTATTCCTGGGTGTGCTGGCGCTGGGGCTGTACTCGCTCTTCACCATGCCCCGAAGCGAGGACCCCGACATTCACCCGCCGCAATTTACCGTCGTGGTGGTGTACCCGGGTGCCAACCCGAAAGATATGGAGCAACTCGTGGTGGATCCGATGGAAAAGAAAATCAACGAGCTCGACGATATGAAGCACATTATCACCGACATCCGCGACGGGCTCGCGGTAATGCAGGTGATTTACAAATACAGCTCCAATCCGGACGATAAATACCAGGAAATAGTGCGCGAGATCAACGCATTGCGCTCGCAGCTCCCGGCCGACATTGCCGACATCCGTATCAACAAACAGATACCATCCGACGTAAGCATTTACCAATATGCCCTTATCAGTGAGAATGCGAGTTATGCGCAGTTGAAGAAGTATTCGAAGGAATTCAAAGAGCAGCTGGAAAAGGTTAAAACGCTGAAAAAGGTAGAGTATTCGGGCATTCCCGAGCCGCAGGTGAAAGTGAGCCTCAATTTGCAGAAGATCGCGCAGCAAAAACTCACCCAGGACCAGATCGTGGGCGCATTGCAGAGCGAGGGCGTGAATATCCCGGGGGGGAGCATTAGTATGGCTACCAAAAAGCTGAATATCAAAACCAGCGGCAGCTACCGCACGCTCGACGAAGTGGCCAACACAGTGGTTTCCCGCTCGAATGGGAAAATTGTGTACCTGAAAGATGTTGCCGACGTGAAGATGGGCTACGAGGACGAGACGCATATTACCCGGCTGAACGGCTTTCGGTGCAGCTTTGTGAATGTGAGCCAGAAGGAAGGCGAGAACATTATCTCCGTGCGCGATCAGGTTGAACCGGTGGTAGCGGAGTTTCAGAAAACATTGCCTTCGAATATCGAGATGATCAAGGTCTTCGATCAGGCCAGTAGCGTTGATACCCGCTTGTCGCACTTCGCCCGCGACTTTGGCATTGCCATATTGCTGGTACTGCTCACATTGCTGCCGCTGGGCACACGGGCCTCGCTGGTGGTGATGATCTCGATCCCGCTTTCGCTGGCGATAGGCCTCACGATCATGAACTTGCTGGGGTATAATATCAACCAGCTCAGCATTGTGGGGATGATCGTCGCGCTGGGTATCCTGGTCGACGACAGCATTGTGGTCGTCGAGAACATCGAAAGGTATTTGCGCATGGGCTACGGCAAGGTACAGGCGGCCATTCAGGCGTCGTCGCAGATTGGCCTCGCCGTGGTGGGTTGTACGATCTTGCTGATCTTCGCATTCCTTCCGCTTGTGTTCCTACCCGAAGGGGCGGGTGACTTTATCCGCAGCCTACCGATGTCGGTGATCACGACGGTGTTCGCTTCGATGCTCGTATCGCTTACCGTGGTGCCGTTCCTGTCGAGCGTGATCCTGAAACCGCATGCTTCGGAAGACGGCAACTGGTTGTTGAGAGGTATGAAAAAGGGCATTCATAAAACCTATGGAAGCGTGCTCGACCGTGCATTGCATTGGCCTAAAACCACATTGCTGATTGCCGGTTTGATATTTGTCGGGTCGCTGGCATTGGTACCGCTCATTGGCAACAGCCTTTTTCCTAAATCGGAGAAACCGATGTTCCTGGTCGATATTGAAACGCCCCAGGGTACCAATCTTAAAAAGACGAACGAAGTAGCGCGTTATGTGGAGGGCATCCTCAAACAAGAGCCGCTTATTACATCCTTCTCGACCAATGTAGGCAAGGGTAACCCGCGGGTTTATTATAATGTAGTTCAAAGAAACGAGAGCGAGAACTTTGCGGAGATTTTCGTGCAGGTGGAAGGCCTTGAAACCGAAGAGAAGGTAGCGGTGATCGAAAAGCTGCGCAAAAAGCTGGAACGCTATCCCGGGGCGGAAATTAAGGTAAAAGACTTTGAACAAGGGCCGTTGATCGAAGCGCCGCTGGCTTACCGGATTTATGGTGAAGACCTGGAAGACTTGCGCAAAACCGCATTCCGCGTCGCCGATTTGCTCACCAAAACCGAAGGGACCATTTACGTCAACAACCCGTTGCTTGTGCAACCGACCGACTTACGCATCAACATCAATAAACAGAAAGCCGGAACGCTTGGCATTTCCTCGGCCGACATCGATCGTACGGTGCGGCTGGGGGCTGCCGGGCTGAACGTGGCCACTTTCCGCGAGGATGTGGGCAAGGCTGATAGTTACAATATCAATGTATCGGTGCCGCGTAATGCTGCCATTCAGGATTATAGCGTATTTGATAAATTGTATGTCACAGCTGCATCGGGCGCGAGCATTCCCTTGAAAAACATCGCTACCATCGAAATGGAAAGCTCGCCGAACCAGATCCGCCATTACGATAAGGACCGTTATGTGACCGTCTCGGCATTTGCGAAACCGGGTTATAACGTCCAGAAAATGAACGACGAGATTACCGTGAAGCTCAACCAGTTCAAATTTGAGAAAGGCCAGCATTTTAAGGTAGCCGGAGAAAAGGAGAGCCAGGAGGAAAGTTTCGGCGGACTGGGATTGATCATACTCATCACCGTCTTCGGGTTCCTGGGTGTATTGATATTGGAATTCAAAACCTTCAAAAGCATACTGATCGTACTCTCGGTGATCCCGCTGGGCATCGTGGGCGGCCTCGCAATGCTTTTCCTGACGGGCGAAACACTTTCTTTTACAGCCACTATCGGTTTCATCGCATTGGTTGGGATTGAAGTGAAAAACTCGCTGCTGGTGGTCGATTTTACCAACCAGCTCCGCGAGCAGGGCAAGGGCATCGAGGAAGCGATCATCGAAGCTGGCGAAATCCGTTTCGTACCGATATTGCTCACTTCCATGACCGCGATCGGCGGCTTACTGCCACTCGTGATCGAATATAGCGCATTGTATTCGCCGCTGGCTCTGGTGCTCATCGGTGGGCTGATCAGTTCAACATTGCTTTCGCGCCTGGTAACGCCGGTCATGTACAAGCTGTTGCCGCCGAAAGTAGAGCAGCAGAAAGCAGTGGAAGAAGCGGAGTTGGAAGCAGCCTATTGATAATCGGCAGGTTTGAATGTAAAAGGAAAAAGGGTTGCCGGTAAGAATGCCGGCAACCCTTTTTTACGAATCATTTCCTTACAGATTCACCACAACGCGTTTGCCGCCGTTTTGTTTGGTAACCTTATTGAGCGCTTGCCCGATTCCTTTGGTGAAACCCTCGCCGATTTCAGCATAAGCAAGGTCGGTATTTTCCACGATCAGCTTGTGGGCCAATTCATCGTAGCTCCACTTCATACCGGCCATTTTGGTATCTGTTGCGGGAGTTTCCGCAAGTTTGGCGACGGCATTGGGTTTGCCGGTCTGGCCGGCGCCCAGTTTCCAGAGAATAAGGGCGGCCACGACGGCCGCGATGAAAATGGTTTGCAGCTGTCCCTTGGGATTGTGGAGCAGCGCGGATACCGCTGAGGTTACGATGGTGGTAGATTTAAAGAGCATGGCTAATGGGAGTTAAGTACAATAGATGTTTGGTATGAATTGTCCGCATGGGCGGAAGCTATACCGTCTGACAAATTTGTCGCCTTAATCGTTGAAATCTGTACAAAAAATGTCTGATCTGGCTCTTTTATTATTTAAAGCGTGCATTTCAAATCGTGAACCGTATTGGCAGGTTAGCCCATTCTGGTGATGAAGGCCTTGATATTGTCGCGATAGCCTCGTGTCCATTTCACTTTTTCGCCGGTGGATAAATGAATGATATACTCCCCGTTGAAATAGGTTTCAAGTTCGGAGATGAAATTCATGTTCACGATGTTCGAACGGCCTACACGGATCATCACCGACGGGTCGAGGCGGTTTTCGAGGCTGCCGAGGCTTTCGTACACAGTGTAAACTTTCTTTTGTGAAGTATAAACCGATATATAGTTGCCATCCGCCGAAAAGTGTGTGATATCGTCGGTTTTGATCAGGTACATTTTCCCGGCTTCCTTTACCAGCAGCCGCTGCAAATAATGCTCTTCCTTTTCTTTCTGATCACGGAACAGACTGTTCACCAACTCCTCTATCCGCGGCTGCGATTTCTGGCTGAGCCGCTCTTTAAGCCGGCCAAGCGACTGATGGAAACGGATCTCATCAAACGGTTTCAGCAGATAGTCGATCGCATTGACCTCGAATGCGCGCAACGCATATTGATCGAAGGCGGTGGTGAAGACGACGAACGGCTGGTGGTGCGGCCATACTTCGCGCAACACCTCGAAACCGTCGAGCTCGGGCATCTGGATATCCAGGAAAATGACGTCGGGCCGGTGCTGCAATATTTTAACCACCGCCTCGGAGCCATTGGCAGCCTCGTCGGTGATTTCAATAGCATGGTCATGCTGTACAAATGTCCTGATAACGTCCCTGGCCAGCACTTCATCGTCGATGATCAGGCAGCGGTATTTCATAATTTTTCAGGTTTTTGGGGTGGGGTGAGGGCCGACGGCTGACCATAGGCCATGATGATGATAGTCGCGGCTAGTACCTAATGTGGTTAGTTCAATCGAAAATCCATTGTCTATGGTCCGCCGTCAACCATCGTCCATAGCCGGCTGGCGGCCGTCGATGGTCGGCCGTCGGCGGTCAAAATACATCGTCACCGAAGTGCCGCCGTCGGCGGGCTGTTCAAATTCCAATCGGCCGTCGGCGCCGTACGCTTGTTGCAGCCTCAGCAATGTGTTTTGCAGGCCGAGGCCCATTCCTTTGGATGGTTTCCGTGGTGTGGCGCCAATGCCGTTGTCGTACACCGTCACATGCATGCCCGTAGCACTCACGTTGCTGGTAATGCGGATCAGGGCGTTGGTGGTGATATCGGAAATGCCGTGGGTAATGGAGTTTTCGACGATCGGTTGAAGGATCAGCTGGGGCACCGGGTAGAGTTCGGAAGCCGGATCGATATGATATTCGACTGTCAGGCGGTCCTGGAAGCGGATCTGCTGAATGTCGAGATATTGGCGGGTCAGTTTGAGCTCCTCCTGCAAAGGGATGAAATCGGCCGACTGGTTCACGAGCACTGCCCGCAGCAGGTCGCTCAATGTTGTAATCATCAATGTGGCTTTCCGAATGTCGTTTTTCACCATCAGGCTGATCACGCTATGCAGGGTATTGAAGAGAAAATGCGGATTGAGCTGCATTTTGAGCGATTGCAGCTGGGCGTTAGCCAACTGTCCGCGGAGCTGTTCATTATGCAGTTCGGTTTCGAAATTCTGTTGTTTGAGCTGCTGGTAACGGTAAATGTAAGATACTTTGTTGAAACCGACTACCAGCAGCAAATACTGACCAAAACTCGCAGTGTAGGCTATAAAGAACGAAAACAGATAGTTTTCCAGCGGCACGTATTTCCCCACCGCGCGGTACATCAGCGGGTTGGTAACGTAATAATGCAGGACATTAATAAAGATGTTCAGGAACGTTACGATGAACAGGTGAACGAGGAGCGGTTTGAGAATAGAAGAACTCTCCCGCACCTTGAACGCGATGGGTACTTTGATGGACGCGTACAAAATGAGCGGGGTGGTGGACCACCAGAACAGCCCGTCGAGCAGCCAGACAAACATCTCGTGGGGCCGCATGACCACTCCCTCCCTTAAAAGCCACAGCACCATAAGCTGACCGAATGTTATTACCGCGAAAATGCTCCAATAGCAGAAGGAGTACCACCAGAACTGCCCGACCGAAAGCGGCAGCCTGGAATGATCCAACATACGTTTTAAAAATGTCATGACAGGATGGATGATCTGAAACCATAAGGATGGTTTCGGGACAAATCTAATGTTTCGACGGCGGGGAAGTAACCTGCATTTACGCAAAGCGAGGGAATCATTATTCGGAATCCCTTTTCAGCCATGCAATGCGTTTAAGACCGCTGCAAATGATTATGTGTTTATTTTTAGAAAAAATGTAAAAATAATTGCCTTTAAATTTTGTTGTTTAATCGATTAAATCTACATTTGGTCACAACAATTCCCAATTTCATATTCCACTTGCCAACCCGATACTTTCATGGCAAGCTCTTTGAATTCCCGATACCATCACAGAAACCTGACTAAGACATTGTTATCCGAGATTTTGGTGCGAAAAACGGCTTAATCGTTTAAACAAAAAATTGATATCAATACATAGCCTGTTGCCGGCGCGACGAATGCATCGGTCACTACCCACCGCGTACGGTTGGTAGCGGAACAGTCTCTTTTTGATTGCGTATATACAGTATCGTTCGGTGAAAATCGCCGGGCGCAGCTTAACTATTGTCTTCCTATTCCTGGCCCTCGTGTCCGTAAGCGATTGCGGTTTTCGTGTATGTTTTGCATAACCCTATTCACCCTGAATTTTGACCCAATTAGATGTGATGAAGAAATGTTTTACGATCATCGCGCTGCTCGTTACGCTATGCGGCGGCGTGGTTTTTGCCCAGAGCAGCCGCATCACCGGTATCGTTACCGGCGACAACAAGGAAGCGTTGCCGGGCGTCAATATCCTGATCAGCGGCTCTTCGCAAGGTACCGTTAGCAACTCGGAAGGTAAGTATACCCTGGAAGCGCCAGCCAATGCGACCCTCGTTTTCTCTTTTATAGGTTATGTAAGTCAGACCATCGCAGTGGGTGCGCGCTCGTCCATAGACGTGCAGCTGACGCAGGAATCGAGGAATCTCGACGAGTTTGTTGTAACAGCGCTGGGGATCAAACGCGAGGCTAAAACGCTCGGCTATGCCACGGCGACGGTCAATGCGGATCAGATTTCTACCAACCGTACACCCAACGTTATCAGCTCGTTACAGGGTAAAATGGCGGGCGTGAATATCTCTTCATTATCTACTGGGCCGGGTGGAACAGCGAAAATCCGCATCCGCGGGCAGTCGTCGTTCAGCGGGCAGAACAACCCGCTCATCGTAGTGAACGGGGTACCGATAGATAATTCCAATTTCGCCGGCGGAGGCGATTATGGTCAGCGTGCAGCGAACAATTCCGATGGCGGCGATGGTTTGTCGAGTATTAATCCGGACGATATCGAGTCGATGACCGTGCTCAAAGGCGCCACTGCCGCAGCGCTTTACGGCTCGCGCGCCAAAGACGGCGTGGTGATGATCACGACTAAAACCCGGGGGGCCGGCAAGGGCATCGGGCTGGATTATAATATCAACTTCACTACCGATACACCGCTCGATTTTACTGATTTTCAATATGAATATGGCCAGGGCGAAGGCGGCAAGCGGCCTACGAGTGCCAACCCGACCTCGGGCGTGTGGAGCTTTGGGGAAAAGTTCGAGCCCGGTATGACGCAAACCCTTTTTGACAATGAAACATGGCCTTACGAGCCTGTACGCGGGCGTGTGAAGCAGTTTTACCGCACCGGCACGAACATGACCAACACCATAACCGTTTCCAACAACGGCCCCAACGGAGGTTTCAGTCTGTCGCTGGCCAATAGCGACAACCGGGGTATTGTCGAAAACAACAAGTTCAACCGAAAGGTGGTGAACCTGGGTTTTACACAGAATATTTCCAAACGGCTTACCGCTTTTGGTAATATCAATTATTCCAAAGAAAAGAACACGAATCCGCCCCAGATCGACGCCCAGGACTTCGCAACTTCGACAGTGATCTTTACGCTTGCCAACTCGATGCCTTTTGACGCCCTGAAACAAAACCAGACGCATCCGAACGGCGACGAGTTCGTCTTTTCAAGGTTTCTGGTGAGAAATAACCCGTATTACTCGCTCAGCCACCATTTCGAGAACATTTCCCGCGATCGCCTTTTTGGCAATGTGGCATTAAAATACCAGTTTACAGACTGGCTCTACCTGCAACTTCGCGCAGCGCAGGACTTTTACGTCCGTAACCAGGATTACAATATTCCAAACGGCTACGCACCGATCGCCAAAGCACCGGTTGGGTATGTAAACGGCTCATTCACACAAGATGTGCGCCGCAATACCGAGCGCAACCTCGATTTTATCCTGGGGGGCAACCGCAACTTCGGCAATATAGGGCTGGACGTAACGCTGGGCGGTAACCAGCGCTACGCGCGGATGGATTACAATAGCGTCACCGTCCAGGATTTCATCCAGCCCAACCTTTACACGGTCATGAACGGTCGCGTGAAAAACCCGTTGTATGCGCTTTCGGAGAAGAAGATTAATTCGCTTTACGGGGCGGCCACCATTTCCTGGAAGGAGTTCATTTACTTGAACGTAACGGCCCGTAACGATTGGTTCTCAACGTTGGCACCCCAAAACCGTAGCATACTTTACCCGTCGATAACGGGTAGTTTCATCTTCTCGCAAGCCTTCCCGAACCTGCCGGCGTGGATCACCTTCGGCAAGTTGCGCGCGGCGTACGCGCAGGTGGGCTCCGACAATGTGAACCCCTATTCGAATGCATTGTATTACGCGGTGGACAACAACTCGTTCCCGAACCCGTCGGGCCAGCTGGTGCCGGTGGGCGGTATCAATGCGTCCATTGTTCCAAATAAAAACCTGCGCCCGTTGCGCATTAAGGAAGCGGAAGCAGGCCTTGAAAT
Source organism: Dyadobacter sp. 22481 (assembly GCF_052044875.1). Lineage (NCBI taxonomy): Bacteria > Pseudomonadati > Bacteroidota > Cytophagia > Cytophagales > Spirosomataceae > Dyadobacter > Dyadobacter sp. 22481. The sequence goes on along the minus strand of NZ_JBQENV010000001.1, from coordinate 1,446,494 downwards.
GAAGTTGTTCAACAATCTGCTTGGGTTTGATTTAACATACTACCACAAAACGACTGACGATCAGATTCTTGCGGCGCAGATTTCCGATGCATCCTCTTACACCGCTCAGCTGATCAATGTCGGCCGGAGCATGAATAAGGGTATCGAGCTTTTGCTGACCGGTTCGCCCGTGAAGACCAAAGATTTTACCTGGGATGTCAGTTTCAATGTGTCCTATAACACCTCCAAAGTTTTAAAACTAGGCCTGGCAGAGAAAGATACGGTAATTACGGTCGGCGGCGGGGGAGGCCGGACGCTCAATATGGTGGTAGGCAAGCCGTTGGGTCAGCTTTACACGTTCACCTACCTGCGCGACGCACAAGGTCGACAGGTGTTCGATAAAAATAGTGGTATGCCATTGAGAAACAATACCTTAATGAATGTCGGCAACGCATTGCCCCGCTACTTTGGCGGTATCACCAATACATTTACCTACAAAGGAATTATGCTCTCGGCGCTGGTGGATTTCAAACTAGGCCACAAAATGATCGCCGGGCGGAATATCAACTACATGCGGCATGGCTTGTCGAAACGGACCTTACCCGGCCGGGCCGAGGGGTTTGTGATCGGAAATGGGGTGAACGCGGATGGCGAGGTAAACCAGACGAAAGCGGCGGTGCAGCCATTTTATGAGTCGATTAACCCTCTGGGAATCAATGAGGATTTTGTTCAGAATGCCGGTTTCTGGAAGCTGCGCCAGCTCACGCTGGGGTACGACCTGGGCAAACTGCTGCCTGAGAAGTCGTTCGTGAAAGGGTTGCGCCTGAGCGCGGTGGCGAACAACGTGCTTGTGATCAAGAAGTGGACGGAGAATATGGACCCGGAAGAGGTGCTCAACTCGTCGGATAACGCCACCGGCCTTGATTTCTGGCCCGGTCTGCCGCCGACCCGCAGCATTGGTTTCAATCTCAATGTTAAATTCTAAACGTCGATCCCATGAAAGCTACATTCAAATATATCCTATTGCTTTTCCTGTCGCTCACGTTCATTACCGCCTGCGATGAGGGCTTCGACGAGATTAACACCAACAAAGTAGATCCGACCTCGCTGGCACCTTCGCTGATCCTGAACAAAGCGATTATCGCAACCACTTACCTCGACGGCGTGTCGACGCTGGGCATGCTTTGCTACAACTTTGGCATTGTGCAGCAGGTGATTACGCCTTATGGAAGTTCTTTGTCGGGCGGCAACTACAACCAGCTTAACAATGCTAATTCGCCGCTCGTCTGGGTTAATTTTTACCGGAATGTGATCAAGCAACTCGTGGCAGTTACCGAGCAGACCAAGGCTGATCCGTTGAGTGCGAATATCTACCACACGGCGCGCATCTGGAAAGCCTACGCATTTATGATCCTGACCGATACTTATGGTGATGTTCCGTATTTTGACGCAGGAAAGGGCTATATCAGCGAGGAGATCCGCCCGAAATACGATGCGCAGGAAGCTATTTATAAGGATATTCTCAAAGAATTGGAAGAGGCTTCCGGCGCGCTCGACGCTTCGCAGCCTGCGGTTACGACCGACATTTTGTACGGGGGCAATGTGGCGCGCTGGAAAAAACTCGGCTACTCGCTTATGCTGCGTGCCGGAATGCGTCTCAGCAAAGTCGACCCGACGACGGCCAAAGCGTGCGTGGCCAAAGCCGTTGCGGGAGGTTTGTTCGAAAGTAATGCGGATAACTCGATCATCCGTCACACCTCACTTTACAACAACTTCATTGCCAATCACCTTGCAGCGCGTGAAAAGACTAACTTTTACCTTGCAGCGCCGTTTGTAAACTACCTGAAAGAAAATAACGATCCCCGCCTGCCTGTGTTTGCGGTCCGGTATGTGGGCGCCAAAGGCGGGCCCGAGCAGACCGGCGCACGCGCCTCATCCGATCCGAAGGTGCAGATCGGTATGCCAATGGGCTATAATGACGTGACGATCAACAATGTACTTGCCGAAAATGGGGTGGTTAGCCTCTGGGATTTTACGCAGATTAATCTCGCGACGGTTTTGAAGCTCGACGCCCCGGAATTTCACATTACCTACTCGCAGGTGCAGCTCCTGCTCGCGGAAGCGGCTGTGCGTGGCTGGGTGACGGGCGAGGCAGCGGATTATTATACCAAAGGAATCAGGGGCAATCTCGAACAAATGTCACTCTACGACCCCAGCGCTACGATTAAGGAGGATGCAATTCTTGCGTACCTGAAAGCACACCCGCTCGAAACGGCCAAAGCTTTGGAGCAGATCAATACCCAATACTGGGTGGCGACCTTCCTGGACGGCAACGAATCCTGGGCCAATTTCCGCCGAAGCGGCTTTCCCGCATTGAAAAAGAACCCGTACCCTGGCTCGGAGATCAAGGAGGACTTTATCCGCCGTATGCCTTACCCCGACAGCGAGATCGTCGTGAACTTGCAGAATGTGAACGACGCCAACACGCGCCAGGGGCCTAATGACCTGAATACAAGGGTTTGGTGGGATAAAAAGTAAGATCAGCAATTCTTAAACCTTTAATCTGAAACAAATGAAAGAGAACGAAGTGAGTCGTCGTGATACGATGAAAGCATTGGGACTGGGCGGTTCCGCGGGGATTCTGGGGCTGTTCGGGGGGATTTCCAAGGCCCATGCCGACGAAGCGGAAACGCCACAGTACGCCAAGGCGATGAAACCTTTGACGATCAAAAGCGTTCGCGCGATAGCCACGGCGCCGCAGGGCTCCAACCTGATTGTCGTGAAGGTCGAAACCTCTGAACCGGGGCTTTACGGGCTGGGGTGCGCCACCTTCACCCAGCGGGCCGAGGTGGTGCTGGTGGCGATCAATACCTATCTCAACGAATTTTGTGCGGGCAGGGATGTCGACAACATCGAGGACATGTGGCATGCCGCCTATGTGAGCTCTTATTGGCGCAATGGTCCGGTGCTCAACAATGCCCTAAGCGGGCTCGACCAGGCACTTTGGGATATTAAAGGCAAACGTGCGGGAATGCCGCTCTACCAGCTGCTGGGCGGGAAAGTCCGCTTCGCGGTGCCGTGTTATACGCATGCGAACGGGCGCACACCCGAGGAAACGGTGGAAAGTGTCAAAAAGATCCAGGAGCAGGGTTACCGCTATATCCGCATTCAGCAGGGCGGTTATGGCGCGGTGGGCAGCACTACCAAGAAGCCCGATTTTAAAGAAGCGGGCTTCGGCGGGGCTACCGACAACTATATGGACGAGAATGCCTACCTCAAAGCCATTCCCATTCTCTTTGAAACCGTGCGCAAGCAATGCGGCGAGGAGGTGGAACTGCTGCACGACATCCACGAGCGCGTGCAGCCGATGAATGCGATCAATATGATCAAAAAGCTGGAAGAATACAGGCCGTTTTTCATCGAGGACCCGTTTTCTCCCGAGAATATGAAGTGGTTCAAGCTATTGCGCCAGAGTACCACCGTGCCGCTGGCAATGGGCGAGCTTTTTAATAATATCAATGAATTCCTCGAACCGATGGCTAATCAATGGTTCGACTACATCCGCATTCACGTCTCGCAGATCGGCGGCGTTACGCCCGCCATGAAAGTGGCGCGGCTGGGGGAATGGTTCAATGTTAAAACGGCCTGGCACGGGCCAGGCGACGTATCGCCTGTGGGACACTCGGCACACGCGCACATCGACCTGGCTGTCTGGAACTTCGGTATCCAGGAGGCGGTGCAGTTCAATGACAAGACATTGGAGGTTTTCTCGGGTTGCCCTACTATGAAGAACGGCTACATGTCGGTGAACGAGGTGCCTGGCATTGGGGTGGATATTAATGAAAAGGCGGCTGCCAAATTCCCGATCAGCACAAAATCCAACTGGCAAGTAAGAAAATTCGACGGTACGCTTATACGTCCATGAAAAAAACATCGCTCAAAGATATTGCACAGCAAGCGGGCGTTTCCACGGCCCTGGTTTCCTATGTTCTCAATGGAAAAGAGAAGGAAACCAGGGTGGGGGAGGCCATTGCACATAAAATCAGGGAGATAGCCAAGGAATTAAACTATCAGCCCAATCATCTGGCCAAGAGCCTCAGAAGCGGTAAAACCTACACGATAGGGCTCATCATCGCAGATATTTCCAACCCATTCTTCGCCAACATCGCCCGTGTGGTGGAAGATGAGGCCAAAAAGAATGGCTATACGGTCATTATCGGAAGCTGCGACGAACACGCCGAAAAGTCGTGGGATTTGCTCAATGTGCTGATCAACCGCCAGGTCGACGGCTTCATTATCGTTTCCTGCGAGGGCTCCGAAAGTCAAGTGCATTATCTTAAAGAGCGTAACATCCCATTCGTTTTGCTGGACCGCCATTTCCCGGAAATCCAGACCGATTTTGTGGCTACCAACAACTACAAGGCCTCCTACGACGCCGGCATCCACCTCATTCAAAGCGGTTATTCGCGGATCGGGATCATGGCCTACAAATCGAATATGTACCACATGGAGGAAAGGGTGCGCGGCTACAAGCACGCATTGCGCGACAATCACATCGAATTTCGTGATTCATGGCTGAAAGAGGTGCATTTCGAATCGATGGACAGTGAGGTAAAGACTGCGATCGACGAAATTCTGGCCTCCGAGCAGCGCGTGGATGCCATGATTTTCGCGACTTATGGATTGGCTATCAATGCATTGAAATATATCAATGAGCTGCGTCTTAAAGTGCCGTCGGACTTGGCGATCGTCAGCTTCGGCCAGGCGGAGGTGTTCGACCTGTATTATTGTCCGATCACCTACGTGCGGCAGCCGCTCGAAATGCTGGGTAAAACCTCCGTCGAATTCCTCCTAGAGAAACTGAAAACCCCCGACGAGGGCATGAAACAGATTTTGATGGAAGCCAAACTGATCGCCCGCGAGTCGTCGAAGCCCAAACCGGCAGCGCTTAGCGGTTAATCCCCGGCGTCAATCCGTCGCGGATATTTTTTTCAAAAGAAGCTTAAACGTTTAATTAACAGGTGGTTGCAAAGAGATGGTTGGCGCGACTACACCAGACTATTCCTGACAACTCTTGATAAAATCGAAACACAAATGCAAAGAAGAAATTTCATAAAAACTGCCTTCCTCGGTTCCGCGGCCGTCGCCACGGGCTTTCCGCTGATCAACGCCGAGGCAGCGTCGAAAATGAAGATTACCAAGATCCGCTACTATGCCGCGCCCGGGTATAACAAACCGCTTTTCAACCAGGCAAGGGGCATTGTCGAAATCGAAACCGACGGAGGTATTATCGGCATTGGCGAGGGTGGATCGAAGGACATGATCGAGCAATGCGCACAAATGATGATCGGTGAAGATCCATTTCGCATCGAGCACATTTGGCAGAATGTGTACCGGGGGATGTTCTACCCGCCGGGCCGCGAGAAATTGCACGCGTTGGGCGCGTTGGAAATGGCGCTTTGGGACATTAAAGGCAAAGCATTGAATGTGCCTGTGTACGAGCTGCTCGGCGGCGCCACGCGTGACTATGTTGAATGCTATGCGACCGGTTTCCGCGTTTCCAAAGCCAAAACGGAGGAAGAGCGGGCGAGGGATTGCATCGAAGCCGGTTTGCGGTCGTACCGCATAGGGCCTACCGGCGGTAATGGAGACCAGCCCTTTGATTTTTACGAAAATGTCAAAAAGACGATCGACTTCTGCAAGCGGATCGATGAGGCTGTGGGAGGCGGCGGTAAGTGGGCTATCGACCTCCATACCCGTTTCGATATGACCGACGGCTTGAAGATCTGCACGGCGCTGGAATCGCTGGAACCGTACTTCGTGGAGGACATTATCCGCTCGGAGAATCCTTCGGTGTATAAAACCGTGCGGTCGATGACCAAGGTGCCTATTGCCGTGGGCGAGCAGTTCGGGGACCGTTGGGATTGCAACGAATTCATCGAAAACCGCTGGATCGATTATACCCGTTTTACGCTGCCCAACACCGGCGGCATCGGCGAGTTTAAAAAGCTGGCTTCCATGTGCGAAACGCATTACGTGGGCATGATACCGCACTTCACGGGCCCGCTGGCGACGGCCACGTTGGTGCATGTATTGGGTTCGAGCAGTCCTGCGCGTGCGCTGATGGAGCTGGGCGGGGGCGAACCGGAGCGGCCGCCTTACTTCAACGAGGATTTTATCAATTTCAAAAACGGTAAGCTGTATCTGAACGACGCGCCCGGACTGGGGGTAAAATTTGATCCTAAAAAGGCGACTTTCATCATGGAAGTCAAAGAAAAAACCAAATTCCCGCATCCGATCCTGAAAAGCCCGGACGGCGCTATCCATAACTGGTAATGCTATGAAATCTAACCCTAAATCTGCCACCTTATCCCGTCGCTCGGCCATTCAATCGGTGTTGGGCATTGCGGCGACGGGCACGATGCTCCTGCCCAAAACTTCTTATGCAGCCAATCCGACGCCTTTTCAGGCATACGGAAAGGTGAAGATTACTAAGCTCGAAACGTTTCTGGTGAAGCCGCGCTGGGTTTTTCTCAAAATCCACACCGATGCCGGCATTGTGGGCCTGGGCGAGCCGTTGCTCGAAGGTCGCGCATTGACAATTCAAACAGCCATTAAGGAGGTGGAACCCTATCTGCTAGGCAAAGATCCGCGGGCCGTGGTGCACCACTGGCAGGCCATTTACCGCCACGCATTCTATCGCGGCGGGCCAATCCTCACCAGCGCGTTGAGCGGCATTGACCAGGCATTGTGGGACATTAAAGGCAAGCTGCTGGGCGTGCCGGTGTACGAACTCCTGGGCGGGCCCACCCGCGACCGCGTGCGGGTATATGGCCGCGCATCCAACGCGGAGGATATGAAAAAGCGGAAGGCAGAAGGCTACACGATCATCAAAACGGGTGTTGCCAAAAAGAACCCTTCGAATTTCGTCGAGAACCCGGCGTTCATCAAATATGCCTCCGATAATTTTGCTTCGCTCCGTGAAGCCGGCGGCCCGGAAATGGACATCGCCATTGATTTTCACGGTTCGGTCCCGCAGCAGACTTCGAAAGTACTCATCAAAGAATTGGAACAGTATCAGCCGTTTTTTGTAGAAGAGCCATGCCAGGCACAGAATGTAGACACGCTCGTCGACATTGCCAGGGGGACGCACATTCCCATCGCGACAGGTGAGCGGATCTTTACCAAATGGGGCTTTCGCGAAATCCTCGAAAAAGGTGCTGCCAGCATTATCCAGCCCGATTTGTGCCACGCGGGCGGCATTACCGAGGGCAGGCTCATTGCCGGAATGGCAGAAGCATATTACATCCCGATCGCGCCGCACAACCCCATGGGGCCTATCTCGCTCGCTACCGGTCTTCAACTCGCAGCCAGCGTACCCAATTTCCTCGTCCAGGAGCAGGTTACACTCGGTGAAGGTTATCTCAAAGAACCATTCAAACTACAAAAAGACGGGACCGTAATGGTTCCCACCAAACCCGGCCTTGGCGTAGAGCTCGACGAGGACGCATTAAAAGACAAGATTGGTCACGACTGGAAGAACCCCGAAAGCTATAATGCGCTGGATGGGTCGGTGGTGGATTGGTAAAGCAGCCTAGCATTTGACATTCTGAAAGCTACCCGCTTCCGGCTGAGAACCGGTAAGCGTGGAGTTGTTCGTTCAAATGTTCTTAAAAATAGTATTATTTAATTTTTACTTATAAATATATTTACTTGAAACCATGAAAAAACTACTAAGCTTATGCCTGGTTTTACTGGGTCTGGGAGGCGACGGTTTGCTTGCCCAGAACGCCAGGGTGACCGGAAAAGTAACGGACCAGGATAATGCGGCGCTCCCCGGCGTGAGCATCCTGATCAGCGGCACCTCGCAAGGTACCGTAACCGACGGAGAGGGCAATTATGTGATCCAGGCGCCGGGAAATGGTACGCTGGTGTTTTCGTTTATCGGCTATGAAAGCCAAACGGTTGAGATCGGTAACCGCTCGGTAATTGACATTAAACTGGCGCAGGGCTCTCGCAGCCTGGATGAGCTGGTGGTGGTAGGCTATGGTACGCAAAAGAAAACCGACGTTACCGGTGCATTGTCGGTGGTGTCGACGCGGGAATTTTCGCAGCAGCCTATTACCCGTCTCGATCAGGTGTTACAGGGCCGTGCAGCCGGGGTGCAGGTGACGCAATCCAACGGCGCGCCGGGTGGAGATTCGAAAGTACGGGTGCGGGGAGCTAACTCAGTGCTTGGCAACAACGATCCCCTGTATGTGATCGATGGATTTGTGGGTGCTAATTATAATTTATTGAACCCCAATGATATCGAGTCGCTGCAAGTGCTGAAAGATGCGGCCTCTACCTCCATTTACGGTAGCCGCGGCGCCAACGGGGTGATCATTATCACGACCAAAAAGGGCAGCAAAGGCATCAAAGTAAGCTATGAAGGGCAGGGAAGCGTTTCGAATGTGATCAAGAAGTTCGATATTCTTCCTGCGGGCGAGTTCGCGGAGATCGTCAACGCACGCGCGGCCGCCACGGGTTCCAATGCGCCATTTACGCAAGCGCAGATCGACGATTTTAAAAAGAACGGCGGTACCGACTGGCAGGACCTCGTGTACCGGAAGGGAAGCGGCCAGCAGCATCAGGTGACGGTTTCGGGGGGGAACGAAAAAACTTCGTTCCTGATCTCCGGTAACTATGTGAACCAGAAAGGAATCGTGAACAACAGCGGTTTCAAACGTTATGTTTTGCGGACTAATCTGACCACTCAAATCAATAAAAACCTTGCATTGCGACTCAATTTATCGGGTGCCAAAACCGCCAACCATAATACTGACGGCGGCGGGGCATTGATCGAAGCGTTGCAATGGGCACCCACCACGCCTGCCTATGGTGCCGACGGCCAGCCGACTTTTGCGGACCCTACCGGTTCGGTTTCAAGAAGCCCGCTGGATCATTTGTACGACAAATCCATCGACACCGAGCGGATGAATATCAATGCGATTGGCGGGTTGAGCTACCAGTTGCCGATCAATGGCCTTTCGCTCGATTTGCAATATGCGATCAACTACCTCGATGCACAGAACAAGAACTTCAACGGTAAGCGCCTGTCGAACAACAACCCGAATGCGACCCGCTATTCAGCCGACCAGGTAACTTTGCAGAATACCAATGCATTGAACTACAACCGAACCTTCGGCAATCACTCGATTACGGCTGTGGCGGTGTTGGAGACCCAACAGTTTACAGACAAGAACTTTACCGCCACCGCAAACGGCCTTCGTTTTCCACAATTGGGCTATAATAATATCGGCGGCAACTCTGCCGCAACGGTCAATTCGGGTTTTTCCAAATGGACGTTGCTTTCGTTATTGGGCCGGGTAAATTATGCATTCAAAGACAAATACCTTATAACTGCGGCGATTCGCCGGGATGGCTCTTCGAAATTCAGCGAGGACAACCGGAACAGCGTTTTCCCGTCGGTTGCATTGGGTTGGAGGCTTTCGGAAGAAGCGTTTATTAAGAATCTGAATGTATTTTCAAACCTGAAACTGCGCGGAAGCTGGGGGAAAACAGGTAGCCAGGCTATTAACCCGTATGCCACGCTTTCGCCGTATAATTCGACCCAGGTTGGTTTTAACAACACGGCCGTCACGGCGGGTGTGATCCAGGGCAACCAGGGGAATAAAAATCTGAAATGGGAAACAACCACGCAGACCGACGTGGGTATTGAAATGGAGTTTCTCAATGGCCGCCTGCATTTTGAAGCCGATTATTTCAACAAAAGCACGACCGATTTGCTGCTGAATGTGCAGCTACCCAACTACGCGGGCGGGGGTACGCAGCCTCGCAACGTAGGTGAGATCAGGAACCGGGGTTTCGAGTTCGCGATTGGCGGTACGCCTATTGAGAAAGGTAAATTCAGCTGGGAAACCAACCTGAACCTTTCGACGCTGAAAAACGAGGTGGTAAGCCTTGGCGGGCTGCCACGGCTCGGTACGGGCACGGGAGCAGGCGGCGGGATGTCCATTACCAACGAATTTATGCTGATGCCCGGCCAGCCGCTGGGTTCGTATTGGGGCCTGAAATACCTCGGGACGTTTAAACCCAACGAGGCCGACATCGCAGCCAAACAAGGCCGTGTGCCCGGCGACCCGCATTATGAGGATGTGAATGGCGACAATGCGATCACTACCGACGATTTTCAGATAGTCGGCCACGCGTTCCCGAAACTGACCGGCGGTTGGAACAATACCTTTACTTACAGCGGTTTTACGCTGAACGTCTTTTTCCAGGGCGCATTTGGCGTGGATAAACTGAACTACACCCGTGCCGGTGCCATGTCGGGTTCGGGCGAAGCACGCCAGTTCCTGCTCACGGAGATCCGCGACTATTATCGCGAGGGCAATACGGATTCGGATATTCCGGCATTCACCAAAACTTACCAGCCGTTCACGCAGTCGAGCCGGTTCGTTGAAAATGGGAGTTTTGTTAGGCTGAAAAACGTGAGCCTGGCTTACAATGTGCCATCGTCGGTTTTCAAGGATAAAGCCAATATCCGCATTTTCGCAAGCGCCACCAACCTGCTTACGATCACCAAATACTCCGGACCCGACCCGGAAACCAGCAACGTGGGTTCCAGCACCGACACGGCCATCGGCATCGACCGCGGCTCGTACCCGAATGCGAAGGTGTATACAGTGGGATTGACGCTCGGATTTTAAATCATTTCAAAAAACAGACATGAAAAAACTAACCATACTTCTTTTGAGCGGCTTGCTCCTTACCGGCGCGGGTTGCAGTGATTACCTCGATGAGGATACGACCGGACTTTTGTACGGGCCTAATGTGCTTTCGACGCAGGACGGGCTTGAATCGGCATTGACCGGAGCTTATAAGGGCCTGGCAAACCAATGGAGTTACGGATTCTTGCACCCGTCGGCCAATGCGGCTGTGCTCGGTGCCGACGACGTGACCACGCACCCGGCGAGCAATAAGGCCGACTGGCGTGAGTTCGATCAGTTCAATGTATCGACGACCAACCAGCGCTCGAATGCCGTTTACAATGGCTGTTACAAAGCGATCCAGGGCGCGAACAATGTGATTAATAATTACCAGAAAACAGTGGGTACCAAGGCTACGATCGATATCATTGTCGGCGAAGCTCATTTCATCCGCGCGTTTTCCTATTATTGGCTGACCCGTTTCTGGGGCAATATCCCTTTGATCCTGGCGGGAGAATATTCCGATGATTTGCTGACCGTCAAAAAGTCGACGCCGCAGGAGGTTTACGATCTGATTGTGGCTGATTTGAAAGTGGCAGAAAGCAACCTTCCGAATGCGAAACGTGATCCGGGGCGGCCTAACAAGGGTTCTGCCAAAGCATTTTTGGCGGATGTGTACCTGACGATGGCAGGCTGGCCGTTGAAACAAACCGACAAATACGATCTTGCCGCCGCAAAAGCGAAAGAAGTGATCGATAATGCGGGCACCTATGGTTTTGAACTGCTGCCGACGTTTGCGGCGGTATTTGAAAACGATCCGGCTTCATCTGGTACCAAGGAAGCCGTGTTCCAGATCAGCGGGTACCTGGGTGGCAGCGGTACTGCCAATGCAACCTATGGCAATACCACTATGCCAGGCGAAGAAGGTGGTTGGGACGATATGTTCGCCGAGCTGAATTTCTTCCGCGATTTCCCTGCTGGCCCGCGCAAAGACGCTACTTTCCGCACGGAGTTCGGCCTGGGAGCTACCAAAATCCCATGGCAGGCCAGTCTGACGAAACATCCTTACTATCAGAAATGGTACATTAAAGGGAATGTCGTGACGTCGAGCATTTCGCTGCCTTCGGTAATGATGCGGTACCCGCACGTGCTGACGATCTATGCGGAAGCCAAAGCCCGCGGCACTGGCGGTCCCGATCAGGCTGCTTACGACGCACTGAATAAGGTACGTTTGCGCGGACGTGCAGCTGGTACCAAGGCATTGACGCCGGGTGATGGCCTCACAGCCGCGCAATTCGCCGATGAAGTCGTGCAGGAGCGTGCGTGGGAGTTCGCCTGCGAGCGTACCCGCTGGTTCGACCTCATCCGTCTGGAAAAAGTGGAGGAAGCCAATGCCAAGAAAAGTATCGACGATTTGCAACCGATCAAACCGATTGTGAAGGCCAATTACTGGTTCCCGCTGCCCTATACGGATACGTCTATTAATCCGAATTTGTAACGATGGCAAGATGCATGCGCTTTGACTGCCCGGCGGCCCGGTCCGCTCCGCGTGACAACGTAATGTCAGACTGAGCGGACCGGGCCGCCGTGCGGTCGAAGGCGGGCGAGATACCTGATATGCTTTGTTAAATGTCTTCAATCTATACCCTATGACAATCCGCTTCCCGATCATATCGGCATTGTTGGTTACAGCAATTTTCTGTGCGCTTTCTCCATCGCCCCCGGATGGTCGCGTCCCGGACGATCTCAAAGACGCCGACTGGCCGGTATATGGCGGTAACAATGCCGGCAACCGCTATTCTTCATTGACGCAGATCAATAAGGACAATGTGAAAAACCTGCAACCCGCCTGGACTTACGATACCGGCGAGAACAACAAGGCGGGCGAACGCGGCATGGATATACAGTGCCAGCCGATCGTGATCGATGGTATTATGTACGGTACCACGCCGCGGTTGAAGGTTTTTGCCATTGAAGCGGCTTCGGGAAGGGAACTCTGGAAATTCGATCCGTTCGAGGGAAAACGGCCGCGGTTCCATCCGATGCGTGGGGTCGTGTATTGGGCGGAGGGGCACGACAAGCGCATTTTGTTCACCGCCGGGGCGTCATTGTTTGCATTAAATGCCGAAAATGGGAAGCTCGTTGAAGGTTTCGGGAAGAATGGAGAGGTAGATTTTCACGACGGCCTGGGCGACGAGGCTACTTACGGCTACGACCCCTATCAATTCAATATCCGCAACACCAGCCCTGGGGTGATTTACAAAAACCTGCTTATTACCGGCTCCTCTGTTTCCGAGGGTGGCGACGCGTTGCCGGGCCACATTCGCGCATTCGATGTGCGTACGGGCAAAGTCGCCTGGGTATTCCGTACGATCCCGCTACCGGGCGAATACGGGTACGAAACCTGGTCGAAGGAATCATACAGGAAACTGGGTGGTGCCAATTGCTGGGCGGGAATGGTAATTGACGAAAAACGGGGAATGGTGTTTATGGGGACCGGATCGCCATCGGTGGATTTTTACGGCGGGGCCAGGAAGGGCAGTAACTTGTTCGCCAACTGCGTGATTGCGCTTAACGCGGCTACCGGCAAGCGGGTCTGGCATTTTCAAACCGTCCACCACGATCTTTGGGATAGGGATATTCCTTGTCCGCCCAACCTGATCAGGGTCAGAAGGAACGGTAGGATGGTCGACGCCGTGGCGCAAGCTACCAAGGACGGCTATGTTTTTCTTTTCGACCGTGACACGGGGAAACCGCTCTTCGATGTAAATGAAGTGCCGGTACCCAAAGCAAACCCGCTGCCGGGTGACCAGGCCTGGCCCACGCAGCCGGTACCTGTCAAACCGGCGCCATTCGCCAACCAGACAGTAACAGAAGCCGACATTACCACACGCACACCCGCAGCGCACGCATACGTGCTCGACCGTTTTCGCAACAGCAATATGGGCCGGAAAAACCAGCCGCCCGATTTACAGGGTGGCTTGCTCTACGGGATCGGAGGCGGTGCAGAATGGGGCGGTACAGCGGCCGATCCGGAGGGAATTGTGTATGTCAATGGCAATAATATGCTCTGGTGGCTCAAAATGCGGGATGTTCGCCAAAGCCCTGATGGTCAGGAAGGTCAGGTGTCGTCAAGAGGCTCCGTCTTGTTTAATACAAATTGCGCGGCTTGCCACGCTATGGATTCAAAAGGAGCGACGCCCTCCGAAGCAACACAGGCATATCCAGCCTTAAAAGACATTGGCCAGAGGATGAACCGCGAGCAGATCGGCGCATTGCTCGAAACGGGCCGGGGAAGAATGCCTTCTTTTCAGCATATTTCAAAGGAAGACCGCGCCGCGATCATTGATTTCCTTTTAAATACTGAAATAAAACCGGCGGCTAACGACATTCACGCACAAACAGCGACTGCCGCGGGCAAAAGCCTGGCCGATTTTCCGCATAAGCCGCCTTACGTCAATAACGGTAATGTACAGTTCCGCGACCCGGACAATTACCCGGCCATAAAACCGCCCTGGGGCACGCTGAACGCCATTGATATGAACACGGGCGAATACCGCTGGAAAGTAACACTCGGCGAATATCCCGAGCTGACAAAGCAAGGTATCCCGCCGACTGGCACCGAAAACCACGGCGGCCCGCTGGTGACCGCCGGCGGCCTGCTCTTCATCGCAGCGACCTACGATGAGAAGCTCAGGGCATTCGATACCCAATCCGGCAAGGTTGTTTGGGAATACAAACTTCCGGCAGGCGGTTTTGCAACGCCCATTACCTATATGGTCGATGGAAAGCAATATATTGCAATCGCAGCCGGTGGTACGAGGTACGGTTTAAAACCCGGAGGAAAATACATCGCATTCGCATTGCCATAATACATCCCGGCCACGAATCTGGCCGTTGATCTGGCCGTCGGCTTAAGTCGACGGAAACAAAAAATTAAAGAGATAATGAAGAAACACCTGCTGAGTTGTGATTGGGGAACGTCCTCGTTCCGGTTGAGGCTGGTCAATTTGGCGGATCACGATGTGGTGGGCGAAGTGACGTCTCCGGATGGTATCGGGGCGGTTTATAATGCATGGCAGGAAGCGGATGCCGATGGCCATGTTCCGCGCGCGGAGTATTACCGTTCGGTTATTGCTACTCAGCTTATCGCATTGGGCAAGCAAACCGGAATCGATCTGACGGGCGTGCCAATCGTGCTTTCGGGCATGGCGTCGTCGTCTATCGGCATGGAGGGGCTGCCGTACGCGAGCCTGCCGTTTGCCCTGGACGGGAGCGGCCTCGGGATTCAACGATACGAGGAGCTGCCTCATTTTCCCCATACCATTACGCTCATATCCGGTGTTCGGAGTGGTCACGATGTAATGCGGGGGGAAGAAACGCAGCTGATCGGCCTTGGTGCGGCCATGGACTTGTCGGGTCGCGACGCGATATTCATCTTCCCGGGCACGCACTCCAAGCACATGTTTGTCCGGGACGGCGAGCTGATTGATTTCAAGACATTTATGACTGGGGAGGTGTTCAATCTGATGGCCAATCAAAGCATTTTGAAAGACTCCATCGAACACTATCATCATTCCGATTTTAACGACGACGTAGCCCGGGCCTTCCGCTCGGGCGTGCGCGCGTCGGGGTCCGGGAACATTTTAAATGCATTATTTACAGTAAGAACCAACCAGCTTTTTGATTTATTGAATAAGCGGGAGAACGGAATGTTCCTGAGCGGGCTGCTGATCGGCTATGAAATCCGCGATCTGATGAAGGAGACAGGCGCGCACCTCGTGCTGTGCGGCGGAAACAATTTGTATCATTTGTACAAATCCGCGATAGAGACTTTGGCGCTGGCCGGCAGGGCAACCATCATCCCCTCGGAGATTGTAGACCGGGCGGCTACTACGGGGCATATCCGTATTTTTGAGAATCAGTATTTAACATTGAACAAAACAAATTTATGAGTGAGCGTACATTTTCGTGGGAGTTGTTCAACAAGGCGCCGCTGGTCGGTATTATCCGGAATGTTTCGCCGGAAGATGTCAAACGCATTCTGCCTATTTACCGGGAGGCGGGTCTGACGACCGTCGAAATTACCATGAACACACCGGGTGCGACGGATATGATCCGATACGCGCTGGAAAACGAGCACTACGGTCTGAATATCGGTGCTGGAACCGTGTGTACCAAAGAGGATCTGGACGCAGCATTAGAGGCTGGCGCACAGTTTGTTGTTACACCCGTTTTGAGTAAAAAAGTTGTTAAATCCTGTGTCAAAAAGGGAATTCCTGTTTTCCCGGGTGCATATACTCCCACTGAAATATTCAATGCATGGCAGCTGGGCGCGTCGATGGTGAAGATATATCCCGCAACGGCGCTGGGCCCGGGGTATATCAAGGATTTGAAAGCGCCGATGAACCAGCTGAAACTGTTGCCTACGGGCGGTGTGAGCATCGAAAACATGGAGGCATTCCTGAAAGCGGGGGCGAATGGGCTAGGGATAGGGGGTCAATTATTCGATAAAAAGCTGATTCAGGACAAAAACTGGGATGGACTGAAAGCACATTTCCTTCAATTCGCACAAAAACTTGCTTTGTAATGGGTAAAATCAGGAATTACCGCTGGATCATCGTGGTCCTGCTCTTTCTCGCCACGACCATCAATTACCTCGACAGGCAGATCATCGGTCTCCTGAAACCCATTCTGGAAAAAGAGTTCGTTTGGACGGAAACAGACTTTGCGCGCATAGTGATGGCGTTCACGGCGGCCTATGCCGTTGGTTTGCTCGCTTTTGGCTGGCTGATCGACAAGATCGGCACCAAAGCCGGGTACTCGTTCACCATCATCTTTTGGAGTATCGCGGGGATGCTGCATGCGGTTGCGCGCAGCGCATTCGGGTTTGGGGTTGCGCGTGTGGGCCTGGGCCTGGGAGAAGCCGGTAATTATCCTGCGGCCGTCAAAACCGTTGCCGAATGGTTTCCAAGAAAGGAACGGGCGCTGGCAACCGGGCTTTTCAATGCCGGCACCAGCGTTGGGGTGGTGGTGGCGCTGATACTCGTCCCCTGGATTCTGAGCCATTATGGCTGGCAAGAGGTATTCTGGATCACAGGCGCGCTGGGTTTTGTGTGGCTGATTTTCTGGTGGGTGTTTTATGATATTCCTGTCAAACAAAAGCGCCTGGGTGCCGATGAGCTGCAATATATTCTCGGCGGGCAGGACCAGGACGAAAACGATGCCGAAAAGCAACCGGTAAAATGGATCAAGCTTTTTATTTTCCCGCAGACCTGGGCCTACATCACAGGTAAAGGGCTCATCGACCCGATTTATTGGTTCTTCCTGTTCTGGCTGCCTTCCTATTTCGCTTCTACCTTTAATCTCGATCTTAAAAAGCCCAGTTTTGAATTGATGCTCATCTACACGGCGACGACCGTCGGTAGTATCGGTGGTGGTTACCTGTCGTCCTGGCTTATCAAACGGGGCTGGCCGACGCTCAAAGCGCGCAAGACTGTACTGCTCGGTCTAGCATTCTGTGAATTATCCGTGATATTGATCCAGTTTTCCAGCGGCGTCTGGATGGCCGTCGGGCTGATTAGTCTGGCTGTGGCATTGCACCAGGCCTGGGCAACAAACGTATTTACCTTACCGTCCGATCTTTTCCCCAAACAAGCGGTAAGTTCGGTAGTAGGCATCGGCGGGATGGCTGGTGCGGTAGGAGGAATCCTTTTTCCGATCCTGATCGGCAGCTTGCTGGACCGTTATAAGGCGGCCGGCAATATCCAGGCCGGCTACAATATCATTTTTACAATCTGCGGTTTTACTTATCTTGTGGCGTGGCTGATCATCCATTGGCTCACCAGAACGCCCAAAGTGGTAGAACTTGAAGAATTGCAATGATCGATATAAGAAGAACCGACTCCGACGACCCTGATTTCAAAGCATTGGTAAAGTTGCTGGACGCCGATCTCGCCGAGCGTGACGGTGCCGACCACGGCTTTTATTCCCAATTCAATAAAATAGACAAGATCCGGCACGCCGTAGTGTGTTACGAAGACGGTCAGCCCATCGGATGCGGCGCCATCAAGGCATTCGACGAGCAGGCTATGGAGGTTAAGCGGATGTACGTGTCACCCGAGGGCCGCAACAAAGGCATCGCTACCCGAGTACTTACAGAACTGGAAACCTGGGCGAGCGAAATGGGTTACGCCAAATGCGTGCTGGAAACCGGCAAACGCCAGCCGGAAGCCATCGCGCTTTATGAGAAAAACGCCTACCGGCGCACGGAAAATTACGGGCAGTATGTGGGCGTGGAGAATAGTGTTTGTTTTGAGAAAGTACTGAAAAATTAGTCCTTCCGAATAGCTGTGATTTCGATGGACGGGAATACGATCATTGATGTCGGCCCAAAGAAACATTCCTTTTTAAGATTCCCGGCGATCGTGTAGTCAGGGATTTCACTATTCTCACTTTTGGCCCAGAGCGAATCCGCATCGCATGCCCAAGCCGAAATTTTATTGAGCGTAATAGGGTGGGTAAAAGTAAAAAGCCCGGCGCCCTCATGAACGGCTCGTGTGTTCTTAATAATCAGCATTGTAGGTCCCTCGCACCCGCAATCCGGTTCAGGATCCTTTTTACAACAAAACAGAGCGACCGAAAAGGCCATCAAAATCGCCGAACGTAGCAGTTTTTTCATGGTATTGGCTTCTTGAATGGGTTGTTTTTTAGTGTATCTCGTATTTGGATGCCCATTCGATAACAGCAGGATACAAATCGGCGACAGTTTGACCTGGTTTTCTATTCTTGTATAAACGCATCAGCTCCTGGTTAAATGCTCTAAATCTTTGAAAACCACGGAAGTCAACCATATTTTTTTCTATGGTGCTGTTAAGAGAATCAAATGTCTTTTTATCAAAAATATCTGAATAATATAAAGCAACCAATCCATAGTTCATGTATTCTTCAAAACAAACCATCGAATTATTGTAGCTGGAAGAGGGTTTGCCGGAAATAGTCCATTTACATAAGTCCTTAAAAGCGTCCCCGATTGCTTTATTATATTTTTCGGCCTCTGGATTCAGGTAGGCATGATTAATTTCTGTAAATGCAATCATCATGCGCCGGCCTTTCAGAATATCGGCGGGTAATTTTTTATTTTCGTTAGCAACAAAAGGGTAGTTGATGTGTGCTTGTGCCTCCGTAAAGCCGTTATCGTTAAAAAAACTCGCAGATTGGTTCCATCCGACCAAAGGCGAGAAAATTACTTTGATAGCGGAATATTTAGTGGCTGGGAATTGTTTTTCAAGCCAACTTTTCATGCCGGTTATGTTGATATCATCGCTGAAATCCTTTTTAAGATTTGAATAGTAGTTTAAATTAGCTCTGTAAAACGTTCTGAATCCCGATTTTTCAGCAAATTTTTCCAATAATGGAATGTAATATTCCAGCTCATTTTTTTCTCCTGATGCAATGCGGTCATATACCCCCCCGTTTGTAATTTTATTTCCCGAAAACACAAATGCATAGCTATCCATTTTTAAATGAAGGTAGAAATAACCGGGTTCGAATTTCAACAATGAATCTATAGATCGTACAGCCGGATCTTGGTTGTATGGCGTAAAGTGATCGATTACTGTCTTGAAATACGCAGATCCCTTTTCGATAGCACCCGTTTTCCCGTATTCGGTAAGCGCGAAAACGATGTTAATCAATTCGTACACTTCCGGAATCTCAACAATGGTTTTCCCCTCATTCTCGCCTTTATATTTTTCACTGAAAGATGCCGGTTTAACTAACTTCTGTGTCGTAAAGACGCACGTAACAGTGTCAGCCGTGGACTTTCTCACAATTTTGAATACAGTGCGCCTTTTTGGTCTGAGTATCATTGATATGGAGTCTGATTTTGAAACCAGAGCAAACACCGTCGAATCTTTCTGGGCTACAAAACTGTAATCAAATTGCCTGCCTAATTTATTAATGCCATTGAATTCTTCCTTTTGGCCATCCAAATACATGGTTAGACTGTCAGACGATGCGTGTAGGATTGGGATGGGTAATTTTTGAGCGAAAGCGAATCCAGTCCAGCAGATAAAGAGGCAAGTAATAATTAACTTCATGAAGTGTTGGTTAATGTAGATCTGATTTCCTTTGACTAGTAATATAGGAATTTTTTAGTTTTGGCTACAAGAAGTTACATTTATCGCGATCCTGAGAGAACCGTATGATAATCGATAAACTGGCCCTTATTTATATTGGAAACCAGAGAAGACTGGCCGCGAAGCGTTTTCCTGGCCGCCCAGATGCTCTTCGACGACCTGAAAACAAAGGGAATGATCGCTTGACACGCGCTTTGTCGACAATTAGGTGCTGTCGGTCGACGGTATGGAACAAATGCAGGGGCGTGTTGATTATGCATGCAGTTTAGTATTTGTCAGCCATATTCAGATGTCAGATTTAAAAATAGCAAAGACTGATTGGGAACCTGCCAGCCGGCTTATTATTACGCAAATTAGCGGCGACATGGAAAAAGCGGATGTGATCCGATGGGAGGAATCGCTCCTTGATGCGCTGGATCAGATCGAGGAGGGAGGCACGTTCCGCATTTTCGTAAACCTTCACGGCTTTACGGCGTTAAATCTCGATGCGCATAAATATTTCCGCAATATCGTCCCGCTGACGCTCGCGGATTACGGGTGGAAAGTGGGTTACCTCGCCATGTTTGAGCAGGAATCGTCGAAACTGGTTGTAACCACGAAGCGCGACATCCGGTGCCTGGCTGCGGTGCATTGCCATCAGGACGAGACCAAAATCGAGAAATACGAATCCTTTTATAGCAGTCCCAACGAACGTTTCTTTACCGATCCGGGAATGGCGGAGGCCTGGATCAGGAGCATCGCCTGATTTTTACTGCGATTCAGGCTTCTTCCTGAATGTACTTTTTGTGCTCCTTACCCCATTCGATCATCGCCAGAATGATGTTTCCGAACGTTTTGCAGTACGGGGTCGACTCGTATTCCACCAAAACGGGAGAATCGGGATAGACGGTCCGTTTGATGAGCTTGTTCATTTCCATTTCTTTCAATTCCCGGGAAAGCATCCGTGTGGTAATGCCCGGAATGCTTCTTTCAATTTCGCGGAAGCGCTTGTTTCCGTTGCATATGGAGTTGATAATGGGCAACTTCCATTTTCCCCCGATTACATAAATCGTGTCCTGCAATGCCTTTACTTCTTCCGGCTGATTTCTGATCAATTGCGCGTTTTCCATGATAGTAGTTGGTATACTCTGTGATACTGATTACAAAGTTATACCAATGCGCACTAATTTTGCCTCATTCAAATCAAAATTTATTCAAAATGAACGAGCAAAAAACCATTTTCATAACAGGAACAAGCAGCGGGCTAGGCAAGCTAACGGCAAAATATTTCGCAGAAAACGGCTGGAATGTGGCCGCAACCATGCGTACGCCGGAAAAGGAAACCGAGCTGACGGCATACGATAACATCCGGATATTCAAGTTGGATGTTACCAATACCGAGCAGGTGAGAACAGCCGTCGAGCAGGCGATCGATATATTTGGAAAGATCGATGTGGTGGTGAACAACGCGGGTATGGGTACTTACGGCGCACTTGAATTGGCAAAAGAGGAGGATATCGACTGGCAGTTTGCCGTGAACGCCCGCGGTCCGATTAATGTGATCCGCGCATTCCTGCCGCATTTCCGGGAACATGGTGGCGGGATGTTTATCAATATCAGCTCATTTATGGGCATTACCACGGCGGTGCCGCTGGGCTCGCTCTATAATATGTCCAAGTTCGCGCTGGAAGGCCTGATCGAAGGATTGTACTATGAACTAAAACCGCTGAATATAGAGTTGCGGCTGATCGAACAAGGCGGCTCGAAAGGGAATAGTTTCCGGGAAAGTATCGTTTGGAATACACATCCGGAAATCACGGCATATGACGAGTTGACGAGCAAACTTCAGGCCATTATGGCAAATGCGGATGAAAGCCAGCTGGACGATCCGATGGAAATAGTCAATGTAATTCACAGCCTCGCGACCCGCGAAACAAATCAATTCAGAAATGTGATCGGAGCGACTGGCAACCAGCTCATGCAGCTGCGACAATCAATGCCGATTGAAAAATATATGGACGCTATGAGAAGCTATTTCTGAGCAGGTAGTTCTTAACAGGCAGGTAGTGAAGTCATTTCATTGCCTGTCTATTTATTGTTTTAATTTGTTGGTAACCGAAGTTATATTATTTTGTATGAAAATATAACTGTCGACAATATGAACTTAGCATCGTTTTTAGGATTGGGACAAATGGAATTGATTCTGATCTCCGCTGTGCTACTTCCAATGCTGGTGTCGCTCTGGGCATTGATTGATGCGATCCGCAGCGATTTTGCAAAAGATATCAACAAACTGATCTGGATTCTCGTGATCATTTGTGTGCCATTTGTTGGAGGTGTATTATATTTTGTCCTCTCGCGGAAGCAGAAAGTAACAGCCTAAACGAGCCATTCAATGACATCAGCCATACTGCTATTTATGGGTTTAGGAGGTTTGGAATTTATGCTTTTGTTCATTATCCTGCCGCTTGCTGTTACTATTTGGGCATTGATCGACGCCATCAAGAGTGATTTCGAAAAGGACATCAACAAATTGGTTTGGATCATCGTGATCATTTGTTTTCCATTTTTCGGTGGAATCCTCTACCTCTTCCTCGGGCGGAGTCAGAAAGCCGGTTTTTAAATCTGAAAGCGTCGGGTGCGAAACTGGAAGCTATTCCGGACAGCATCCGGTGGGGCAAAAAAAGGCGGCTATTTCAGCCGCCTGCAACCCACAACAAAGAGTGGCACAGTATTAATCTGCGATTACATATTTGTAGTCCTTGACTAATCTTGGGCTTTTGCAAGCCCGTATTTGTGGTCAGTTATCACATTAACTCATGGAAAACAGCAATTAATTGCTTGCCGGTCGTTTATTGACTCGACCGGCGCCGGAAATGAAGTTGCCCAGAAATCCGGTTCCTGTAATGTGATAAAAGAGGTTGCGATAGCGAAAGTAACACATTCATCTCGTTTGGCAAAACTCTAGCGGATTAAGAAGCCCACTCATTTTTCGATAGAGCAAGGCAAGGCTGCGAAACAGCAATATACGCCGGTCTTGTTGCATCCATAGAAGGATTTCAGTGTCGGAACCTGACTGTGGCATGGCTTTTGAGGCCGTTTGAGCGTATTATGGAAAGTTTATCTCAGTCTGTCAATACGGGAAGGCTCATCATAGTCGCATATCGGTTACCGTTCAAGGTTGTCCGCGACGGTGATGTCTCCCGATTATTTCAAAATTCAGGCGGCCTCGTTTCTGCGGTGCTGTCGCTGGTAAAAGACCAGCAGAACCAGGCCTTTGATGCCCATCAGAAGATTCAGTGGATCGGTTTTTCGGAGAATAGCCCGGACGAGCTTGAAGGGCAGTCGATGGAGAATGAGAATTTCCGGGCGCATCCGGTTTTCATCCCCGACGAACTCAATGAAAATTATTATGAGGGCTTCTGTAACAATCTGATATGGCCGCTCTGCCATTACTTCCCGTCGCTGGCGCGATTCCATGATGCCTATTTCCAGGCCTACCAGGAAGCGCACGAATTGTTCTTCGAAAAGGTGAAGGAAGTGATCCGTCCCGGCGATGTAGTTTGGGTGCAGGACTACCAGTTGATGCTGCTCCCGCAAATGATCCGGCAAGCCTTTCCTGAAAACAAGATCGGCTTCTTTTTTCACATTCCTTTTCCTTCTTTCGAGATATTCAGGCTGCTGCCGGTGACTTGGAGGAAGGCTATTGTGAATGGCATACTAGGCGCCGATGTGGTGGGGTTTCATACCAACGATTATGTGGAGTATTTCCTGAAAGCGGCGAGACTTGTCTCCGAACTGGGGAATAAATTGCATTACATCAACCTCGGCAACCGGATTGTGAAGGTCGATTCATTTCCGATCAGCATCGATTTCGAAAAGTTCAATGATGCCTACGATGAGCCGGACGTGGCAGCCGCGCGTTCGGATGCCCGGCAGTCGCTCAAAGAGAAGATCATTTTCTCCGTCGATCGCCTCGATTATTCCAAAGGTATTATCCACCGGCTCCACGGTTATCAGCGTTTTCTCGAACAGAACTCGGACTGGCACGAAAAAGTGTCGTTTGTGATGGTTGTAGTGCCCTCACGCGATACGATAGAGCAGTACCAGCAAATGAAGTCGGATATTGACCAGACGGTAGGAAAAATCAATGCCGATTTCGGGACGATGTCCTGGCAACCGATCATTTACCAGTACCGCTCGATGCCTTACCACGAGATGGTGGGGATGTACACGGCCAGTGACGTCGCCCTTATCACACCTGTCCGCGACGGGATGAATCTCGTTTGCAAGGAGTATGTCGCAAGCCGGAAGGATGGCCGGGGTGTATTGATTTTAAGTGAAATGGCAGGTGCGGCGGCTGAGCTCGGCGAAGCGCTGATCATTAATCCGCTCGACAGGCAGGATATTGCCGATGCGATCAAAACGGCGTTCGAAATGCCTGAGGAAGAGCAATATAAACGAATGGAGGCCATGCGCGAGAGGATTCGTGACTATGATGTATTTGCATGGACTACTGATTTTTTTACCCAAATGACAATGCTAGAATTGGAACATGACCGGCTGCGCCAGGTTTTCCTGAACAACAGGGGCATCGACGTGATCCGGCACGCATATCAGTTATCCAATAACAGGATACTTTTCTTCGACTACGATGGTACCCTCGCACCGATCGTTCCCGACCCTGCGAAAGCGATTATGAGCGAGGATGTTAAAAAATTGCTCCATGATATTGCCAAACGTGATACGGTGGTAATCGTCAGCGGCCGCGACCGCTATTTTCTCGACAAGCTTTTCAGTGACCTTCCGGTGCATATGATCGCCGAACACGGCGCATTGATCAAGGCCAAAGATTCGGGTGAATGGCAGTTGAATGAAGGCTATGAGGAAAACTGGAAAGACGGCATCCGTCCGGTGATGCAGATCTATGCCAAACGTTGCCCCGGTGCCTTTGTAGAAGAAAAGGAAACCGCGCTGGCGTGGCATTACCGTACCGCCGACGATAAAGAATACGCTACCCGCCGGGCGCAGGAGCTGCTTTGGCAACTCAAAAACTACATCCAACCCGAGCTGAACTTGCAAGTTATTGACGGTAATAAGGTGGTGGAAGTCAAGAAAACCGCATTTAACAAAGGAACTGCTACGCGGACGTTCGTGGAAACGGGCGATTTCGACTTCATACTGGCTATCGGCGACGATACGACCGACGAGGACATGTTCGAAGCATTGCCCGATACTTCATTTACGATCAAAATAGGGGATGATCTTTCGGCCGCGCGGAATCACATCCGCAGCCAGGACGAGGTTTTTCATTTCCTGCATTTTATGGTCTCGCCCGTAGGCGAGTAGGAGGGGCTTTCGTATTTTAGCGGTTCTATGGAGGAACCGCTAAAATTGCTTCACTCGGTCGTTCAGGCCATTCATCCGCTCGATAACGTCGACTGGGAAGCGTTGTCGGCTATCTGGAAACCGTTCAGCGCGCGCAGGAAGGAAATCATTACATGTGCGGGCGAAACTGAGCGCTACATTTATTTCGTGACGGACGGCGTACAGCGCATTTACTATCTCGACGATCAGAACCGGGAGGCGACCATCGTGTTCACATACCGGCCGTCCTTCGGCGGCATTATCGATTCGGTGCTCATGGAAGTGCCCTCTCGCTATTATTATGAGACGCTTACGCCTTCGACATTTATTCGGGCCCCTTACAGCGAGTTTAAGGCGATTGCCTATGAACGGCCGGCCATTGAGCGGATGCTGCGGGCGGGAATGACGCAGACGCTCTCGGGCATTCTGGAACGACTTGTGGAAGTGCAGTGCTTTTCTTCGGAAGATAAATTCAGGAACCTGCTCAAACGAAGCCCGCATATACTGCAATTGGTGCCGCACAAATACCTCGCCAATTACCTGGGCATCGATCCGACGAATTTCAGCAAACTTGTCAACAAAGTCCGCATTTGAAAATCTTGGTTTTTACCAAATATTTCAAAAATCCTGTTGCACAACTTTGCATTGTCTATTAATCGAACGCCCATGGAAACCTTCAATAAGAAAGCATTGCTGCAACGGCTCGACGATCAGGTCGAGCAACACATCGCTGACGCGGTAGCATTGTTCCAAAACAGAGATAACGAATTCCTGAACCGGCCGTCGGATACCGGAGGGTGGAGCATCGCGCAATGCCTGGACCATTTGAACAGCTATGGCCATTACTATTTGCCCAGAATGCGCGAGAAGCTTCGCGCAGCGCCGTCCACCGAAAAGAAAGATTTTACAAGCACCTGGATGGGTGCTTATTTTACCCGCATGATGGATCCCGAAACCGGCAAGCGCAAATTCAAAGCTTTGAAGGGGCATATTCCGCCGTCTGACCTTGATTCCGCCGCGGTCGTAGGCGAGTTTATCAGGCAGCAGGAAGAGCTGCTATATCTGTTACGAATGGGCGTACGGAAAGACCTCGATGCAATCCGCGTTCCAGTGTCGATCCTGCCATTTATCCGTATGAAAATCGGTGACGTTTTCCAGTTCATAGTTGCTCATGACGAGCGGCATATGCAGCAGGCGAAGCGGAACCTCTTACTCGAGAACGTTTATTAGCCAGGAATATATTTTTGGTGGCCGGCGCGAAAATTCACGCCGGCCTTTCGTGCATGAAAAAAGCAGCCACCATGCGGTGGCTGCTCTGAAAAGGGTAAGGATAGCCGCTAAATGTCAGTACGCTATGCGATTGAAACGCCCCCTGTTTCCAATCGGGTTTCCAACAGGGCCTCATTCATGTTTTCGAGCTTAATAAAATGGCAGACATACCCGGCTGACCGCAAGGCAAGCTGGATACGGGTAAAGTCAGATAATTCGGAAGTCAGTGTCAGCAGGAAATCCTGGAAATCGTAAGCCCAGTGTTTTACATTAAGCTGTTTCAGGCAATCGTGCAGCTTTTGCAGCGATTTGCTTGCCTGAATGTGCGTACGGAAAAGAATCTTATATGTATTGGCCATTGTTTACTACTTGAAATTAGTGGTCGGTATGTTACCGTTGAATTCAGATTGTTGATTTAATAGATCAAACTTACTACTTATTTAAAATCGTTCCAAATAACTTTGCTTTAAAATTTGGAATAAAACAAAAAGCTCCGCAACCATGATGCCAAGTTGCGAAGCTTTTTTGATAACTCCTTTTAGTGCTATATTAAGAATTTATTAGATTTAATAAATTCCGCTGGAATGGTAGGCTAATGCTGTCAGTCCCAGCTCTTTTCCAGAAAGGTGACCCAGTTACGCCACATTATCCGTTCGATGTCGGCCTCGGAATAACCGCGTCTGGATAAGAGACTGGTAATGGTTTGCAAATCTGCAATGGAATCCAGGTCGCCGGGTGATTGCTCTTTGCCGTACGCGCCATCCAGGTCGGAGCCGATGCCTACATGCAATGCATTGCCTGCAATCTGGCAGATGTGGTCGATATGCTGCACGATATGCTCGATTTTCAGGCCGGTACTTTCCGGCGTCGATTTGCCGCGAACCCACCCAGGGATCATCATCCACGCATCGAAGGCCATACCGATCACCGCGTCGCGTTCGAGGAGTACTTTGATCATCTCGTCGGAAAACTGACGGTTGTGCGGTGTGATCGCGCGAACGAGGTTGTGGCTCGCCCAAACTGGCCCTTTATACAAATCCATCGCTTCCCAAAACGCGGTGTCGCACAGGTGGGTAGCGTCGAGAATCATGTCAAGCTGGTCCATTTCGCGTAGCAGGTCTTTGCCTTTTTCGCTTAAAGGAGCATCAGAGTCGGTTCCGTACGCGTATACGCCCGGGCCATAATGCGCGGGCCCGATCGCACGAAGGCCATAGGCGTAGGCGGTTTCAAGATTTTTGAGGCTTACAAATGAATCCGCGCCTTCCAGACTTAGAATATAGCCGATGGGCAAACCTTCGGTCGTTTCGGCATTCTGCCAAAGTTCAAGATGGCTCCGAAGGCCTGTTAGCCCCGTGATCTGCACCATTTCACCAGCCTCTTCCATAGCCTTGTACCACGCAACCTGGGCCTGGGTGATCGCCCACGCCTGGGCCTGCGAATGCCAGCCCGGGATTTTACTATCGGGCCTGATGTAACGGCCGATCTGCGTGGCCACGCAGAGTCCGATATTACCTTTGCGCATTTCCGGAAAACTCACCACGCCTTTGCCGCGGTCGGGTTTGTCGGTAAGGTTTTTTTCACGGTCGCGGATCGAATACAGGTCTTGCGTAAGGTCGCGGTTCCATTCCACGGCATTCATGGAAAGGTCGAGATGTGCGTCGAATAGGAACATAAAATGAATGAGTGAATAGGTCAATGAGTGAATGAGGGAATGAGGGAGGGTAGCTATTCACTCATTCGCTCATTCAAAATTAGGTTATATCGTGATACGCCTGCTACGCGCGGTGATCTTCCATTCATCCGTCACATTGCCGTCTTCAATGACTGTTGCGAAATCGTGCAGTGCCACGGTTGGGCAAATGTGGTAGGGGAGTGCGTAAAAGACATCGCCGATCTGGACGCTCTCCCATACATCGTTACTCACCTGCAACACACCGTGCTCTTCGCTTTGGCTGAGCAATGTGTAATCGGGCAGGTTGAGCAAACGCAGACGGTTTTCAATCGGGTTTTCGGCAGCAATCGCCTTATGGCCGAGGTCGATGGTGAGAATGCCCGGAGTCGGTTTGGAAACGACCCGGGTCAGTATTAATGCGGCGTGCTCAAATGGCTGGCCGTCGAACCGGTCACCGTAGCCCCAATCCCAAAGTACGTTCGTGCCCGGGCTGAGGTAAACGTCGGGGCGCAACGCATGTACGGTAAATGACGGTGAGCCGCCGACGATGATCATCGGTTCATAGCCGCATTCGGTTTCAATGCGGTCGAGCAACGGAAGCGCCTGTTCGTAGGCCTCGTCGGCCGCGGCCTTGCGCTCGGAAAACTCCGGATTACGAATGTGGCCGTCGTAAATATGCACGCCACCGAAAGATAATCCATCCAGAACGCTCACGAACCGGTACAGGGAAAGCAACGACTCATCTGTGGCGTGCCCGGTGCGGTTCATACCATTGTTGACATCCAGAAAAACCGCCGAGCGCAGCCCGCGCTCACGCGACGCTTCGCTCAGTAACGTGGCAGTTTGCTCGTTGTCGACAAGGGAAGCGAAGGTGGTATCGGGAAACATGTTGCGCAATGCAAAAAGCCGGTCGATATTCGGGCCGACGAGCTGGTAGGCGATCAATACCCACGGCGCGCCCGCGGTCGCGACCATTTCGGCCTCGGCGATCGTGGCGCATTTAAATTTTGAAATACCGGCAGAAAGCTGCATTGCGACGATTTCCGGGCATTTATGGGTTTTAACATGGGGCACCAGCCGTTCTGCGGAACGCTGCCCGGACGAGCCGGCAATGTTCACCATGCTGCGGATATTGCTCTCGATGCGGCCCTTGTAGAACAGGAGTGATGGAGAAATTACTTCCCCAGGGTTGGTTAGCTGGTACCAGGACATGTTTTTAATTTTGAATGACCGAATGATTGAATGACTGAATAATGGAAAGGACTCTGCCAATTCAATCATTCAGTCATTCAATCATCCAAAATTACTTTTCTTCAAGCTCAAACATCGCCTCGATCTCCACCGGGATGTTATCAGGCAATGTGCCCATTCCTACGGCGCTTCTTACACCGATACCGTTTTCTTCGCCCCATACTTTCGCGAAGAGTTCGCTGCATCCGTTGATGATATAGGGATGTCTTTCAAAATCCGTCGTGCCGTTTACCATGCCGAGCACCTTAATCACTCTTTTCACACGGTTGAGGCTGCCAAGATTGGCTTTCAGCGTGGACAAAATAGCCAGACCTACCTGACGTGCAGCGAGTTTGCCCTGTTCTGCATCGAGGTCTTTACCAATACGGCCTTTAATGAGCGAGCCGTCGTCCTGCACAGTGCCGTGGCCGGAAACGTAAACCCAGCGCTTGTCGACGATCAATAAAGGTTTATAAACGCCAACCGGTTTCGGTGCGGGAGGGAGGTTGAGGCCAAGAGCCGCGAAATTTGATTCTGGTGTATTGTCCATAGTAGTTGCGTCTTTTCCGTTAAAACGGACGGGTATTGATTGGGAATTGATTTTGAACGATAATATAAAGAGTATAAAAAGCGTATCTGAATACCCTCTTCCAAATTGAAAAAATCCATTACCGTCCGTTTAAACGGGCGGTATTGACTAGAACTCTTTATTACCGTCCGTTTTAACGGACGGAATGCGGACTAGGGTTTAATTTACTCAGACGAACAAATTTAGCACCAAAACGCCCAGTAAGCCCATTATTGACACAATAGTTTCCATTACCGACCAGGTGAGGATTGTGTCTTTGATGCTCAGATTGAAGTATTCTTTGAAGAGCCAGAAGCCACCGTCGTTGAGGTGGGAGAACATCAGGCTGCCAGATCCGATGGCGAGTACGAGCAATTCCGCGGGGACGCCTGCATTGGCAAGCAGGGGGGCGAGAATACCAACGGTTGTAAGCCCGGCAACGGTGGCAGAACCGACACAGACGCGGATTACCGCCGCGATGGCCCAGCTAAGCAGGAGCGGGGAGATGTCCATTCCTTTGAGGCTCTCGGCAATGTAGGTACTCACGCCGCTAGCTGTCATGATTTCTTTAAATACACCTGCTCCCGCGATGATCAGCAAAATGGTGGAAACGCCTTTGAAAGCTTCTTCCATTGATTTGCTCACCTTTTTCATGCTCATGCCACGTTTTACACCCAGTACATAGGCCGCAAAAAGCACCGAAACGAGCATTCCGAAATAGGGCTCTGCCAGCAATCCGATTAGTTTGTTATCAGGATAAACGCGTTTTACACCTGACATGGCAGTGAGTAGAAATACCGGAAGCAATGCAGTAACGATGCTGATTGCCAATCCCGGGAGTTCGGAAGCGGGGCGGGGTTTTACATCGAACAGGTCTTCGTCGGGTTTTGGCTGGAAACGTTTCAATGTCTTCCCAAAAATAGGGCCGGCTACGGCGATAGCGGGTAGCGAAACGATCATTCCATAGAATAGGGTCTTACCCAGGTCGGCATGCAGCTGGCTGGCGATCGCGGCTGGGGAAGGGTGGGGTGGGAGGTACCCGTGCGCTACGGATAACGCCGATAACATTGGAATACCTATATATAATAATGGTAACCTTGCGGTTGCACTGATCATGAAAATCAGCGGGATCACGATGACAAAACCTGCGTTATAAAACAATGGAATACCTATCACAAATCCGGCAAGCGCCATACCCCATTGAATGTATTTTTGACCAAAAAGACTGATAAGCGCATCGGTAATGCGCTGCGCGGCCCCACTGTCCGCCACCATTTTCCCCAGCATCGCCCCGAACCCGACAATGAGTACCAGGTCTCCGAGCGTCCCTCCCACGCCCTTCTGAATAGCTTTGCTCACCGTGTCCACATCCAGCCCGCTCGCGAATCCCAAAGCGATGGAAACCAGCAGGAAAGAGATGAAAGTGTCGATTTTAAGCCAGGCAATAAGTAAAATGAGCGCGAGGATTGCGATAAAGGTTAATAGTAAAGGCATAGGTGAAATTGTCGAAAATTAAGCTTTTGCTAATAAGTTGGAAGAACGGGATTTTTAATGATAGATGCCAATTTAGTTTTCCCGCGGATATTTCTGGCAGGTAATGGACGGATAGTCACGGATATACGCCCCGGGGGCCGAAATAGCACAAAAGATAGTTTGTTAGAATGCTTTAAAATAGCGAAATTTGACTTTTTAGTACCAACAAGATTGTATTAATCCGCTGGGCAATTGAATCTATCGGTTAGCCCAACTTAAATTTTGATTCTTTTCTAATTCTTTATGGCAGAATCTTCTGGTGAAAACATTATCCCGATTAATATCGAGGATGAAATGCGTGGAGCCTACATCGATTACTCGATGTCCGTTATTATCTCCCGCGCTTTGCCCGACGTTCGCGATGGTCTGAAACCCGTTCACCGGCGGGTCCTTTATGGAATGGACGATCTGGGCGTAAGCTACAACCGGGCCCATAAGAAGTCGGCTCGTATTGTGGGTGAAGTTTTGGGTAAATATCACCCGCATGGCGACTCCTCCGTTTATAATACGATGGTGCGTATGGCCCAGCCATGGTCGTTGCGCTACCCGCTTGTCGATGGTCAGGGTAACTTCGGATCTGTCGACGGCGACAACCCGGCCGCAATGCGTTACACCGAAGCCAGGCTGAAAAGAATTGCCGACGAGCTGCTCGCTGATCTCAACAAAGACACGGTTGACTTCCAGCCCAACTTCGATGACTCGTTGAGCGAACCTACGGTCCTGCCTGCTAAATTCCCGAACCTGCTTGTTAACGGATCGTCCGGTATCGCGGTAGGTATGGCCACCAACATGGCGCCGCACAACCTGACGGAGGTAGTGGACGGCGTACTCGCTTACATCGACAACAACGACATTACGATCCCGGAACTGATGGAGCATGTAAAAGCTCCTGACTTCCCGACGGGTGGTATCATTTATGGTTACAATGGCGTACGTTCTGCAATGGAAACAGGCCGTGGCAGCATCATCATGCGGTCCAAGGCGCAATTTGAGGTTTCCAAGACCGGCCGCGAGCAGATCATCGTAACCGAAATTCCCTACATGATCAACAAAGCGGCGATGATCGAACGGATCGCGTCGCTGATCAACGATAAGAAACTCGACGGCATTTCCGACATCCGCGATGAATCGGACCGTGAGGGTATGCGCATTGTTTTCGACTTGAAAAAAGATGCTATACCTAATATTGTATTGAACCACTTGTACAAATACACGCCGTTGCAGACCTCTTTCGGGGTGAACAACGTCGCGCTTGTAAAGGGACGCCCGGTTTTGCTGAACCTGAAAGACCTGATCAAGCATTACGTGGATCACCGGATTGTGGTAATTACCCGCCGGACCGAATATGAACTGCGCGAAGCGGAAAAACGCGCACACATTCTGCAAGGTTTGCTGATCGCACTCGATAACCTCGACGCGGTGATCTCACTGATCCGCGCAGCCCGTGACCCGGAAACTGCGAAGAACGGATTGATGGAGCAATTCAGCTTATCGGAAATCCAGGCGCGCGCGATACTTGAAATGCGTCTGCAACGTCTGACCGGTCTTGAAAGAGAGAAGATCGTGAAGGAATATGAAGAGATCATGGTCCTGATCGCCGACTTGAAAGACATTCTTGCCAATGAATTCCGTAAGTTCGAGATCATCAAAACCGAGCTGACCGATATTAAGGAACGCTACGGTGATGCACGCAGAACGAAAATCGAGTTCTCGGCGGAGGAATTCAGCGACGAAGACATGATCGCCGATGAGGAAATGCTCATTACCATTTCCAAGGAAGGATATATCAAACGTACGCCGCTTTCGGAATACCGTACGCAAACAAGGGGAGGAGTTGGTTCACGCGGTGTGAAAACCAAAGACACCGATTTCACCGAGCATTTGTTCTCTGCGACAATGCTTAACTACCTGTTGATATTCACCGAATACGGTAAGTTGTTCTGGATGAAGGTTTACGAGGTGCCCGAAGGAAGCAAAACTTCCAAAGGCCGCCCGATCCAGAACCTCATCAGCCTTGAAGGTGGTGACTCGATCCGGTCGGTTATCAATGTGAAAACGCTGTCGGATGAGGATTATATCAACAATAATTACCTCATTATGTGTACCGAGCAGGGCACCATTAAAAAGACTTTGCTCGAAGCATATTCACGTCCGCGTACAAACGGTATCATCGCGATTTCGATCAATGAAGGAGACCGCTTACTGAACGTTGCGTTAACCAACGGTGACAACGACATCGTGATCGCGTCGGCTGCCGGTAGGGCGGTCCGCTTCAACGAAAAGGGCGTGCGACCAATGGGACGTACCGCTGCCGGTGTTCGTGGTATCAACCTGAACGATCCCGACAATAAAGTGATCGGTATGGTATGTATCAGCCGCGAAGATGCCCAATTGCTTGTTGTTTCTGAAAATGGTTTTGGAAAGCGCTCTGCAATAGAAAGTTATCGGGTAACAAATCGTGGTGGTAAAGGAGTCTCGACCATGAATGCTACCGACAAGGTAGGCAAGCTGGTGGCGATTCGCGAAGTTACCGAAGAAGACGACCTGATGATCATCACACGTAACGGTATCGCTATCAGAATGAGCGTGCTTGATATCCGTCAGGCAGGACGTAATACCCAAGGCGTGAAACTGATCCGTCTGAACAGCTCGGATGAGATCACATCGGTAACCCGTATTCTGAAAGATCCGGATGAGAAAGCCGAAGATGAGCTGGACGAAGATGGAAACGTAGTTCCAAAACCGGTAGCGCAGGTTGAAGGCGCATTGGCAGAAGATGTGTTGGTTACAGACGAGTTGGATGAGGAAGACGAGGATGTCGCTGACGACGAAGAGGAGGACGATGAAGAGCCTTCCGACGACGCAGAGGCATGATTTTTGTAAAATTTATATTAATTGATTTATATTTAGAACTCGAACAATCAATCACAACCAAAGTTAATATTTATGAAAAAACTGTTTTTTGTTTCTGCACTTAGCCTGTTCGGCTGTGCTGCGATAGCGCAGGACGCTGTGAACAAGGCTTTGGTAGATGGATTTCGTAAGGAAAAGGAGAAAAGCGATAAAGATGCCAGTGACCCGAAAGCAAGTGCCAAAGCCGCTTTTTGGCTGGAACGCGCTAAACTTTATGAAAACATAGCCCTACAAGGTTCAGAAGTAGATTCTAGTGCAGCAAAAACGGCTTTGGAAGCCTATAAAAAGGTTGTTGAGCTGGATGTTACGAAGAAAGGGGAGCCAGGGAAATCATCAAAAGAAGCTGCGAATGTTATCGCCGGCGGTGAAGGAACCCAGCTTTTCAATGCATTCGTAAAACAAGGTGCGGAAAAGTACCAGGCTAAAAACCTGAACGGTGCCTTGGAAATGTTCCAGGCTGCCCAACAGATCAACAAAAAGGATACTTTGGCATCGCTTTATGGTGGTATCGCGGCACAACAGCTTGATAAAAAGGATGTTGCAAAGGCATCATTTGAAACATACGCAGCGAACGGCGGTAAAGATCCCAGCGTATTCTACGGTTTGGCGCAGCTATACCGTTCTGAGCAGAACTTCGACAAAGCGGTGGAGA
This sequence comes from Dyadobacter sp. 22481, assembly GCF_052044875.1. NCBI lineage: Bacteria > Pseudomonadati > Bacteroidota > Cytophagia > Cytophagales > Spirosomataceae > Dyadobacter > Dyadobacter sp. 22481. The sequence goes on along the minus strand of NZ_JBQENV010000001.1, from coordinate 1,411,480 downwards.
CTTTGAACAATGGTTTGAAACAATCTCCGGGAAACAAGGACCTGAAAGCGGAAGTTGTTAACATTTTGCTGGCCTCAGGTAAAGAAGATCAGGCAATCAAAGAACTCGAAGCTTTGGCAGTAGCCGATCCTAAAAACACCCAAAATGTGGTAAACCTGGCTATTCTGTACGATAACATGTACAGAACATCTACCGACAAAGTGAAGCAATTGAACGGTAAAGTAGGTTCGGGTAATAATGCAGTTGCAACCGCTACAAAGGCACTGGATGCCGAAAAAAGTAAGATCGAAGTCTACGACGGCGAAGTAAAACGTATCGGAGCGTTGATCAAAAAGCAGCCAAAAAATGCCGACCTGAAACGCCAGCTTGCTGATGTGAACGCGAAGAAAAAAGAAAGTGTAGAAGCGATTGCTAAACTGGAAGGAGAAGTAAAAGCTGCACAGGAAGCTGCGAAAGGACAAGACGTAGCCGCATTGGAAAAAGAACTTGCTGATGCGAAAGAGAAACAGAAAGAAGCAAGCGAGAAGGCGGTACTGAATTATAAGAAAGCACTGGAAATCGACGCAACTAACTACGACGCGCTTTACAACCTTGGTGTATTTTATTTCAACGAGGCTGTGCAGCTGAAAGGCGAAGTTGATAACATGAATATGACCGAGTACCAGCAACGTGGCAAGGAAGTTGAAGGTCGTGTTTGCGGTAAATTCAAAAAAGCAAAACCATACTTCGAAAAAGCAATCCAGGCTAAGGACGAAGCGGAAGCTAAGGACAACCTGACCAACCTGAACGGCGTTTTGGAACAGTTCGCTGCAAAAGGGGTTGCTTGTATTGAAGAATAGTAAATGTCACGAAGCTCTTGCTTCGCTTACAAGATAGAAGAGCGCATCGGGTAATCGATGCGCTCTTCGTTTAAGAATGTTTATTTAACATAATATAAATTATACAACAGATCGACTCAAAAGTATGAGAGTATGGGACCGCTTGACAATTACGACGATCTGTAAGTAAGCTTATACTTGATGGGCACTAGATTTTGCTATCCTGTCCCAGATATCGAATCGTAAATTTTGTGAAAATCTCAGGCTGCGTGTTTAATGGTTTCTCTGAGTTAATTCACTGTAATTGAGCATTATTTGAAGGCTTTTGCAGTCTTCAAAATTAACCTGTGGAAATTCAAAATTGCCTGGAAATGCTGATTTGAAGGCTTTTTGAGCATTTCAAACAGCATTTCCAGGCAATTATCAGAGGAAAATCTCAAAATACTTTGCTTCCGTATCACGCAATATCGCAAATCTTCACACACTGCGCCAAAGAAGCCAGCGGCTCGCGCTTCGGAATGAACTCCTGCGCGACAAATCCGTTGAAACCGGTTTCGACGATCGCTTTCATGATCGCCGGGTAGTACAGTTCCTGGCCTTCGTCGATTTCGTTGCGACCGGGAACGCCGCCGGTGTGATAATGGCCGATGTATTTGTGGTATTGCTTAATGGTCGCGATAACGTCGCCTTCCATGATCGACATGTGGTAAATGTCGTAGAGCAACTTGAAGTTTTCCGAACCAACCATTTCACAAAGTCCTGCACCCCAGGCTGTGTGGTCGCACATGTAGTCGCGGTGATTGACTTTGCTATTGAGCAACTCCATGATCATCGTAATGCCATGCTTTTCAGCTGACGGCATCAGGCGGCGCAGACCAACGGCACAATTCCGCATACCATCGTAGTCGGACATGCCGCGGCGATTTCCCGAAAAGCAAATGACGGTTTTATAACCAGCTTCTTTCAGTTTTGGAAAAATGTCCTCGTAACTTTTGACAAGTTCATCGTGCAAGGCCAAGTCGTTGAAACCTTTTTCGATACCCATACCTGCGCCGTTAGGCAACGCGCACGTGAGCCCGTACTTTTTCAAGGTCGGCCAGTCTTCCGGTCCGAGGAGTTCTATGGACGTGATCCCGATCTTCTTGCATTCCTGTGCGAAAGTGTCGAGCGGAATTTTACCGTAGCACCATTTGCAAACCGAGTGGTTAATCTTACCATTCAGTTTAGCACCCAGTACTGATTCAGTTTTTGCGAAAACTTCCGAAATGGACATCATTCCGGCAGCTGCTCCTGCGGCTGTTCCCGCTGCAATATTTTTTAACGCGTTTCGTCTCGTTGGCATAGTGTAAATTATTGAATATCAGTCTTTAAGAAATATCGCAAATAGTAACCCCCTGTTTCAGCGAAGCCAGATCGTCACCACGGCTCGGGATAAATTCCTGCCCTACGAACCCTTTGTAACCCGTTTCTACAATGGCCTGCATAATCGCCGGATAATACAGCTCCTGCGTTTCATCGATCTCATGCCTTCCGGGTACGCCGCCTGTATGATAATGGGCGATGTATTTGTGATACTTTTTGATCGTCGCCACTACGTCACCCTCCTGGATTTGCATGTGGTAAATATCGTAGAGCAGCTTAAATTTTTCTGAACCAACCGCTTCGCAAAGGGCTGCCCCCCACTCTGTCCGGTCGCACATGTAGTCTTTATGGTTGACCTTGCTGTTGAGCAACTCCATCACCAATGTTACATTATGCTTTTCTGCCGTTGGAATCAGTTTGCGGATCCCTTCGGCGCAATTACGAATTCCGTCATAATCCGACATCCCACGGCGATTTCCAGAAAAGCAAATGATCTTGTCATAACCCGCAGCGCGTACTTTGGGGATCACATCTTCAAATCCCTTGATCAGTTCCTCGTGATTTTTCGGATCGTTGAAACCCTTATCGATGCTGCGCGTAAGACCTTCGCCCCAGGGCAATGCACAGGTAAGCCCGTATTTTTTAATGACCGGCCATTCTTCCGGACCAAGCAGTTCGATAGACGTGAGCCCGATTTTTTTACATTCCTGTGCAAACGTATCCAGTGGAATTTTGCTATAACACCATTTGCATACGGAATGATTGATCTTTCCATTCAGCTTAGGGCCAAGCGCCTTTTCTGACGCGGCAAACGCACTGGCGAGAGAGGTTGAAAATGTACCCAGGCCCGCTGCCGCTGCCATACTTTTAAGTGCTTTCCTTCGATTTGAGAGTGACTTCATTTATCAGTTGACTATCTAAATATACTATTTGACCATACGCGCACTGCGCCCCCTACCCTTTTTCAGCAACGAACGTGTTTGTATATACGTTATATTTGCTGATCGTGTTCTATTTTGCAGTATCTATAAAAAAGTAGTGATGCTACCGGATCCGTATTTGCTTTGAAAGCATCAGGACCAACACGCAGCACCACTATCTTAAGCCTAATTAATTATAATCTACTCAAAAATTCATGTGATCTATTTTCCGCTTTTCGGCGCTCCCGACTCGGAATAGATCGGATTATTTTTGTTACCGCCTGCCATCAGATAAGCTACCAGGTCTCTCAGTTCGTTCGGGTTCAGACCGTTGATCAGGCCGGGAAGCATCATAGACACCGGTGATATTTTGCTGGACACAACGTCCTTCTTAGCTACCTTGCGGATAGTTTTCGTGTCGAACGGGTTTTGAGATACGTAATAGAAATTAGCATCCTGGTTTACCTCGCGGCCTACGATCGACTGTCCGTCTTTCATTTGGAATGAGATCGAGGCATATTGGTCAGACACCGCTTTATCGGGTTCGATGATCGCTTCGAGCATGTCCTTCACAGAGAAGCGGGTTCCAAGTTGTGTCAGTTCGGGACCTACATCGGCACCTTGGCCCTGGATAGTATGGCAACGGCTGCAAAGAACGGCTGAAAAAATCTGCTTGCCGCGCTCGAAATCACGGTTGCTAAGGCTGTCTTTAACGAGTTCAACCGCCTGGTCAACTTTCCAGCCACGTCCCGGACCTTTGGGCGTGTAGAGCTTCACGAGATCGTTTCCGGTTCCGGTAAGTAATTCAGAGCCAGATAGTTTGTTAAAGTAAGCCACTTTGTCGCTCGGTACGTTTTTCAATGCAAGCTGACGGGCCTTGTCAATGAAGCCGATGTAGCTGCGTCCGCCCTGATAGCTGAATGCTTTATGGAACCATTTGAAATACTCTTCGCGGGATGCAGGTGTCCACCCGGTTTTAGCACTGCTTAGCATAATCGCGTAGAACGTTTGCTGCTGCGGCGGCATTTTTTCCAGCAAACCAGCCAGGTCGAGACCATATTGCGGGTTACGGAGGATCAGGTCGGCGGAGGCGGTTACCATTTCATTGTCCTTATCATCGAACTTCTCGTTTTTAGCGATCAACGCAAGGGTCTTTTCAACTACTTTTGGTGCTTCGATGGTTACAAGTATTTTGGCTAAGAATCTGTTTTGCAATGCATTAGCAGACGGATATTTGGGATTCAGATAAGCGATCAATGCAGCTTTCGTCGCAGCATCCGGTTGGCCGGCGCGGTACAAGATCACTTCCACAGCACGCAACAGCGCTTGTTTGTTAAGGTCGTCGAGCTTCGCGTAATCGATCGTTATCAGTTTTTTCAAAAGGGGCCCTCCTACCTTTGAGGAATCACCCTGGCGGCCCAATGCGATGGCCGCATAAATGATCGATTGCGGATCTTTCTCAGCGTAAACTTTGCTTTCCCACTGACTTACAGGCTGGTGTTCAATAGCCAACCGGCCCGCGTAGCGTAGGAAACGGTCCGGGCTTTTCAACAATGGCCACGCCTGGTCGATCGCTTTCGGATCTTTCTTAACATGGTACTCTTCAATGGCGGTACGTTGCTTGTGCTCGCTGGTAACAACCGGCGTTGCAGTGTTGGAGCCTGGTGCAATGTTCTTGTAGTCACCATAATACACACGGTAAAGATCCGATTCCAGACGACGACCGCCGGTCAGGAAGTACAGTGCGCCGTCAGGTCCGATGGCGCCGTCGGTCAATGGAAGCGGTGCGCCGGAGAGGAACTCTTCATGGTCAGCAGTGTAAGTCGAGCCGCTTGGTTTCAGGTGCAAACCGTGCACGATACCAAAACTCCAGTCGAATGCGAGCAATGTGTTTTTGTACTTCGCAGGGAAACGCGCGTCTTTCAGATAAATAAGGTTGGTTGGCGATCCTTGTCCGATGTTCATGACCGGCGAAAGGAAATCGGCAAATGCAGGCGAAGTGTTGGCAGAACCTGTTCTCCATCCGAATTCACCACCGCTTACCGCATGGCAAACGCGGGTTGGACGATACCAAGGCGTTCCGAAATCCCACTCCATATCCGAGTCATAAGCGAAAAGGTCACCCGCTTCGTTGAATGCGATATCATAGGGGTTACGGAAACCGGCTGTGTACAATTCCCAGTTTTTTCCTTCGGGATCGGTATGGGCAATCCAGCCTCCCGGAGCATTACGATCCGTCGCGTGGCCGCGCGGGTCTTTAATGAACGGGAACAGGTTGTCGTTTTTCCAGTTCGGCATCAAACGATAAATATCCATCTGTGGCAGGTCGGTGAAGTTACCGGCCACTACGAAAAGCGATTTCTGATCGGGCGCCATTACAATACTGTGCGGACCATGCTCGCCCTCGCCTTTCAGCGGCTTGATGAGCGTGATCTTGTCGTACTGATCGTTGTTGTCGGTGTCCTGCAAACGGTACAAGCCGCTTCCTTTCGGGAAACGTGCATTCGACCGGTTGTTGATCATTACGTAAAGGCTATTGAATGCGTAGAGCAAACCGTGCGCATATCCCATCGCAACTTTCGCGGTATCTCCTTCGATTTTAAGTATCTCAACCTGAGGCTTGTCGGTAGAACCAATTGCCGGCAGCACCAGACGGTACAGTCCGCCATACTGGTCGGAAGTGATCATCCTTCCCTTGTTGTCGAAGGTCATGGATACCCACGAGCCGTTCTTTTCTTCCGAAACACTATATAAATGATCGGCCTTGAAGCCATCCGGAAGTTTCAGTTTGTCGACCTTTGAGCCGGGAGGACGGTGTTTGGCAGTTCGGTTGCTTAGCATCACTCCACAGAAGACCCCTACGGCGAGCAGTATCGCGAGCGTCATCGGAAGTTTTGACCATTGTTTTGTTGTGTACATTTTACAGCTCAGAGTTTAAGTAAATATGATTGATAAAAAAGGATGAAGCGCAGGAGGGGTTGGTGATTAAGTATCCTGGTTCTTAAATAAAGCAAACTAAAACTTCAAATAATCTGATATTACAATATTAGATCGAAACATCGGTGAGACTATCCTGTTCTGTGGGGTATTAGGCCGATTAGTATGATCATAATGAAAAAAGTGCAGCGAGCTTGCGCCTGCTGCACTTTTTTATTCTTTTGCACCCATCAGAAATGTGGCGTCAATGCAGCTTCAACAGCAGGCAGACCATAATAGTCATCCAGTACCGTGAATGCATTTGGCGGAGGCACAGCGCCTGTCTTGAAGTAGTATGCCTGCGGATTCGCTTTCACCTTGGCACCATAAGCCCCGATGATTTCCTTCACGCGACCCGTGCGGGTGAGGTCGAACCAGCGCTTGTTTTCAAATGCCAGCTCTATTCTTCTCTCCTTGAAGATCGCCTCGCGCATATCTGCCTGGGAAGCAGCTTTGGTTGCGGCCAGACCGGCACGTGCGCGAACCTGGTCGATGTAAGTAGCGGCGTCGGCCGGTTTACCTTGTTCGTTCAAAGACTCGGCGAGGAAAAGCAACACTTCGGCATAGCGGTAAACGGGCCAGTTCTGACCGGTGTTGTTATGCAGTGAATGTTGCCGCGCGTACTTTTTGATATAAGGATAAACCTTGTTGTCGTTCAGGGAGCCGCTCAACGTTACGGAACCGATCGAAATGTCCTTTCTCTTGTCACCGGTTTCATATGCCGCGATCAGATCGGGCGTAGGAATGTTGTTACTTTCCTGAGAAGTCGGTTGGGGATTGGAAGTTCCTGTAATCGGCGCGATTTCAGCAGCAGTGATAGGCGACGGAATGAAGCGGTAAATTTGGTTACCGTTATAGCCCGAAGAACCTTCCATATACTGGATCTCGAAAATAGACTCCTTGTTATTCTTGTTACCGGTTGTGGTAGAGAAAGCATCGTTGTAGTCGGGCATCAGTGCATACTGCCCGCTTGCTACGATTTCTTTCAGCAAAGGCTCAGCGAGCGCCCACTTTTTCTGGGTAATGTAAAGATTGGCCAAAAGCGTCTTGGCCGTACCAGAAGTAACACGACCAGCTTCCTGTTTGGCTTTATCATACAGGCCGGTAATAGCTTCCTTAGCGTCTTTTTCAATTTGCGCATAAATCTCCTCGGTAGTCGACAAAGGCAGTGGCGCATCTTCGCGGCTGGTCACAGGCACCAGGTGAAGCGGTACTTTACCGAATAGGCGTACGAGATCGAAGTAGGCAAATGCCCGCAGGAACAATGCTTGTCCTTTGAGGTTCCCTTTCGATGCCGCATCGAAATTGACGCCGTCGATCAAGGCGATGATCTGATTAGCACGTGCGATGACCCGATAGTTCAATCGGTACTGAACCAGCACGTTGTCGTTCGCCGTAACCCCATTTGCGGTCGGTACCGCAAAGTCAGCCACGTTTTCGGTAGGGTCCACCGCGCCGTACAATGTGTTCCGGGCGTAATAGGTGTTATCCGAATGCATTTCTTCTAAAACCCACGCACGCTCGTTGTACATCTGCCGGAACGGTTCGTAAGCCGCATTGACAGCCTGCTTGAAGTCGTTTTCAGAGGTAAAGAAGTTGTTGGAACTCAATGCAGTTTCCGGGTTCACCGTCAGGAAGCTGTCACCGCAACCGGTAATCATGCCCGCCGCCAGAATCCACGCTGCTATATATTTTGTTTTCATTTCTATCGGAATTAAGATGAGCTATTTTACAAGTCAGGCTTAGAAGTTCAGGTTCACACCGAGCGTCCATGTACGTGGCACCGGGTAGTTTGAGAGGTCTATACCCTGGCTCAGGTTACCGCCATCGCCTTGTCCGTCACCTTGTGCGCTGGTTTCAGGGTTAGGTCCGCCCCAATATTTGGTGAAAACATATACCTGCTGTACGCTCGCATACAAGCGCGCCGATTTGAAAAACTTATTGATACCACCCAATTGATAACCAAGCGTAATGTTTTTGAGTGTAAAATAAGAAGCATTTGCCAGGAAGTGAGAGCTTGCCCAGTCGCGTTCGATACCGGTGAAGTTACCGCCGTTATTGGTAGCACCGTACATGCCTTTACCTGGTGTGATCACTGTCTGGGCCTCTTGCGCGCCGGTTACGGGGTTCGGTCCGTTTTTCACGCGGAAGCGGTCTTTGGCCCCTGCCACCATATTGAATACACCGTCGAGGTTGGCAGTGCTGTACAAGTGGCGCACCCATAGCTGGTTACCCTGCGATCCCGATCCTGTGATCGATAGATCCCAGTTTCCATAGCTGAAAGTGTTGGTAAGACCGTAGGTGAATTTGGGGAACGGGTTACCGATGATGGTCCGGTCGTCGGCATCACCACCGTTGGTAATCACGCCATCACCATTCACGTCTTTGAACTTGATGGTACCGATCGCCGAGCGGCCTGGAATGATCGGACTGCCCGCCAGTTCTTCTTTGCTCATGTAGAAACCTTGTTTAACTAGACCGTAGAACTGACCGAATGGTTGACCTACCTGCGTAATGTGGAATGTACCATACACGCGGTCGATACCCGGTGCAAGTTCCATTACTTTGTTACGGTTGATCGAAATGTTCGCATTAGTTGTCCATTTCAACTTGCCCATGAGGTTACGGGTGGTAAGCGAAAATTCATGTCCCCAGAATTTGATCTCTCCGATGTTGTCGTTATAGTTGGTAAAACCTGATTCCTGCGGAACCTGTACCGCGTAAAGCAGGTTGGTGGTCCGTTTGGTGTAGAAATCGTAAATGAACTGGATGCGGTCGTTGAAGAGCCCCAGGTCAAGGCCTGCGTCGAATTGCTTGGTAGTTTCCCAGCCGAGGTTGGAGTTCGAGAGCGAAGTCACCTGTGCACCGGTGGCCACCGTGCTTCCGAAAACGGCGTTGGTCGTGTTGTTCACCAAAGCATACTGCGTGTAGTTACCGATGTTGTTGTTCCCAATCACCCCGTAGCTCGCGCGGAATTTGGCAAAGGAAACTTTCGGGATCGACTGCATGAAGTTCTCGTCCGAGATTACCCAGCCCACCGATGCCGACGGGAACGTACCCCAGCGGTTGTTCGAGCCGAAGCGTGAAGAACCATCCGCACGTACCGCAGCAGTGAAGAGGTACTTGCCTTTGTAGTTGTAAGTCAAACGTGAGATGTACGACATCAATGCCCATTCATTGGCACCGTTGAAAGTGTTGGAACCGGAAATGCCGTTCACGTTAAAGTTTCCACCGCGGTCGATGTTGATTGCACCCTGGATAGTCGGAAGGCGGTCATCGGTGTAGGTGTTAGCCGTGATACGGTCGAACTCCTGACGGAAACGTTGTTGGGTAAAACCAGCCAGCAATTCGAAATTATGCTTTTCATTGAAGCTGTGGCTGTAAGTTGCCAGGTTTTCGTTCAGCCATGAGAAGTTCTGATAGTTCTGACGGATCGAAACGGCAGTGGTTGGAATCGGGACGTTGATCGCGCTCGTAGCAGTCGACGGGTTGAAAAAGAAGAACTTATTGCTCTCCATTTCCACGTTCAATGTCGATTTCAACGTCAGGCCTTTGATCGGGTTGTACTGGATATACGTGTTACCCAGCAACTTGTTGATCTTCGTTTCATTGGTAAGCTCATTGGCGGCGCGCACCCAGTTCGGGTAGTTGAAGATATTGCCCGTGCTTCCAGGGAACGTATTGAACTTCGTCAAATCGCCGTTGGCATCGCGGATCGGCATCACCGGCCACGTATGCAATGCATTGAAGAGCACGCCCGTTCCGCGGTCACCGTCGGTCCTGGGGGTATTGTCATATACAAATTGCGGGGCGACATTGAAGCCGATTTTCACTGTGTTGGAAATGTCGTATTCAGAATTCATCCGCAGTGAATACCTTTTATAGTTGTTATTCAAAACAACCCCTTTCTGATTGAAAACCCCGGCCACGAGCGATGTGCGCATGTTTTCCTTATTAGAGCTGATACTCAGGTTGTAGCTCTGGATCGGTGCCGTGCGAAGCAATGCGTCGTACCAGTCGTTGTCTTTGCCACGGTATTTGGAAGGATCCTGGAATTCGGCAGGTACTGTTTTGTTCTCATCTTCGAACATTTCTTTTTTGAACTGCGCGAATTCTTCTGCATTCAGCATTTTAACGCGACCTCTCATCGGTACTTTCTGAATACCGGCAAAAGCACTGAAACTAACGCTCGTCTTGCCCGGTGTACCGCGCTTGGTCGTGATCAACACAACGCCGTTAGCTGCACGCGAACCGTAAAGAGACGTCGATGCGGCATCTTTCAGAATGGTAATGTCCTCTATTTCATCCGGGTTCATCTGACCGATGGTACCGGTGATCGGAAAACCGTCGATCACGTAAAGCGGGTCGCTACCAGCGGTAACCGACACCTGCCCGCGTATACGTACAGACATCCCCTGCCCCGGCTTACCGGTCGTTTGGTTGATCTGCACCCCCGCAAGACGTCCTTGCAGTTTTTGAGTTACCTGCGAAACAGGAATATCTTTCAATTCCTCACTTTTGACGGTTTGCACCGAACCTGTAATTTCCTTTTTCAACTGGCTACCATAACCCACCACCACGACCTCTGTCAGCGCTTTGGCGTCAGGAGCGAGTTTGATATCGATTGTGGAGCCCGCTCCGACAGGAACTTCCTGCGTGAGGAAACCGACTGACGAGAAGATGAGTACCCCACCCCTGTCAGGAATGTTGATGGTATACACGCCGTCGGCATCGGATACCGTTCCTGTCGTGGTACCTTTGAGGACCACGCTCACACCCGGCAGTTTTTCACCGGTGTCGTCGGTAACCTTTCCCTTGATCGTCCGGTCGGCGGTGACATTGCTGCTTACAACCAGCGGGTTAAGATTGATACTATTATCGGCCATTGCATTGAATCCGCAAGCAACCCCGATGAGCGCCTGGCCCACGGAAAGTTTCAGGATCGAATTCAATCGTGCACAATAAGGAGATTGGCGAAATTGATTCATAAGCTTCATTTTTAGATTTAGTAATTAGCAGAGGCCCGGAGCATTGTCCAAAACATCCGGGAGGCAAGGTTAATCGGTTAAGCTCTCTATTCTCATAGTCATCGGTTTAAGTGAACATATAGTCGGGTTGGGAAAATGCAGAGTTTGTTTGGCCTGAAAGTTGGCAGTGCTATCGTTGATGAAGATTGGAGTACTCTAAGAAATAAATGTCTTTGTGACGTATAAAAGACAATTATTCATGCTTAAAGTAATATTTATGCAATACTAGAAGGAATGCAAGAACAGACTGTCCTGCTGTGTCTGGTTTTGATTAATATTTAATAAACATGAGTTTTTTGGATATATCTTATATTAAGGAAGGGCTTTTCAGGAGGATGCAGGGGGCATGTCGCGGTCGCTCTGCTGGCTGCACGGAGGGTTTTTGCGCGTGGGCGTATAGCATCTTGCGGTCGCCTTGTGGATTTTCCTAATCCTTAAAATCAATTGATTGCCCCGGTGACTAAGATTTTGTTACGAGTTTACATATTTTAGCATTTATTTAGAGCCTTTCGCCTACCAATCTTTTTATCAGTTTCGGACCATATGTTGTTCAATAGTTTTGAGTTTCTCACACTAACCATAGCATCGTTTGCTATCTACTACTTATCCATTTTCAGGCGTTACCAGGTACAGATTCTCATAGTGGCGAGCCTTATATTCTACGGATATGCCAATCCGAAGTTGCTGTTACTATTTCTGTTTTCCGTCCTGATCAATGTCATATCAAGTTACAGCGTAGTATACGGAAAGCGCAGCACTCAAAAAACTGTATTGACGATTGGAGTTATTTTTAACCTTTCCATACTTGCGTTTTTTAAATACAGTCCGCTGATCGGCAGCACTTTTTTTAATACAGGTAATGGAATAGGCGCATTCCTGATTCAGATACCGCTGCCTGTTGGAATTTCATTCTTTACATTCGAGGGGATAACCCTGTTAGTGGATGCATATCGGGGAAGGGATGAAGCCAAGTCAGAAAACTTAGTGATACCATCCCTGGGAACACATGCAATGCATACAACTTTCTTCGTCGCATTCTTTCCCCATTTGATCGCCGGTCCCATTCTGAAGGCGCATCATTTTCTGCCGCAAATCAAGGAGAAGTTTTTTAAGGATATTCCGTGGGAGTTTTGTTATCGCAATCTGGTTACCGGATACTTTCTCAAAATGGTGATAGCGGATCAATTAAGTCAGCATACTTTTTGGATCCAATACCCCTATTTCGAGGTGAAATCGTCAATTGAACTGATTGTTTTACTGTTTGGTTACTCGATACAAATCTTTGCTGATTTTGCAGGCTATTCTCTCATCGCGTTGGGTATAGCTGGCTTGTTTGGCTATAAGCTGGAAAAAAACTTTGATTTTCCCTACATCTCGACGTCTTTCTCTGAGTTCTGGCGCCGGTGGCATATTTCATTGTCGACTTTTTTGAAAGAGTATCTGTATATACCGCTTGGTGGTAACAGACGTGGGCCTTTTCGTACCTATTTGAACCTGTTTGTTACTATGCTGCTGGGGGGGCTTTGGCATGGAGCCGCGTGGAGCTATGCTATCTGGGGAGCATTTCATGGATTCGCGCTGGCAATAGAGCGCTTTGTTAAGGATCATGGAAAGCAGAAAGATAAAGCGATGCCGGTTTTTATGAACATATTATCCGGCCTTCTGGTCTTTATGTTTGTCACCTTTGCATGGCTGTTCTTCAAATTGACTAACATATCGGACGTCGTCAAGTATGTGGCGGCGATTTTCAATAATACTCATGTGGCTCCGAGTATGAGCTCGATGGCTTACGTGCTGATGTATTCGCTGCCCGTGATCGCATACCACTTGTTGTATTTAAGTAAAAATCTAATGCCTGATGTCTTGCGCTGGTCAAATTTTGAAGCTTACGCTCACGGCCTGATGTTGTTTATGATCGTGACGAACAGCGGTATTAGCGGTGATTTCATCTACTTTCAGTTTTAGCACATACTGTCTTCTTAAATCTTCCATTAAGTGAAAAAGTCTTTATTGTTCTTCGTTGTTTTGGTTGTTCTTTATGAAGTCTTCATTCGTAGCGTTGACGTGTGGTGGACTTTGGGCCAGAATCAATGGCATGCCAACCGCATTGTAGCTAACAACTTCGTATTTCGCACCAGGGAATATGCTAATGTGATGGTAGGTTCGTCCATGGCGGCCCGGCTGACCAATAAAATTTCAAAAGACAGCTTGCCAGCCGATCTCTATAATTTATCCCTGAACGGCCAGTCGCTTTTTGATGGCTTGCTGATTCTCAAGGAATCCGGCTGCGCGCCCAAAAACCTTTTCATTGAAACCAATGTGTTAATGCGGAACGAAGACCCTGAACTTCACAGCGCAATTTTTTCGCCCGTGACAATGAATCTAAAAAAATATATCAAATCGTGGCGCGACAACTACCAACCGATTGAGCTGCTATATCGAATACGTTCGAAGAAACCCACCAATGCAGACCTTCTCAGTCAGGTGGAGGCTCCAAGGGATGAAAAGAGCTATAAAACAATGCTGGCAGTGCAATTGGAAAAGAACAACGTCCCTCTGGAAGAAAAGGCCTTGAAAAAACAGGTTGAAAAATTGAAGGAACTTGTTTTGTACTTTCAAAAGAAAGGCAGCCACGTGGTACTGTTTGAATTGCCTGTCGATTCGTCTTTATGCTATGCCAAGCAGGTTACACAGAGCAGGGCAGCAATTAAGGAAGCGTTTGTGCCTATGAAATGCGATTTCATTCAAGTCCCTTCCTGTAACGAGTACAGAACGACGGATGGCACGCACTTGGACGTACCATCCGTCTACACCTATCTACACTATTTCAGGAATGCAATAGGCTCTTTTGCAGAGCCCAGGTAACGCGCACCGGAAAATCACACCAACAACTCCTTCACGGCCAAACCCTTCCCGTCGGGAGTTGTATAGAATGGCCGCTTTTCAATTTCGTATTGCGTATCCGGCGGGATGCCCAGTGCATGGTAGATCGTCTGATGGATTCCGTCGATCTTGACCGGGTTTTCGATGGTTTTGCAAGGGCGTTCGTCGGCGGTTTTGCCGTAAACAAAGCCCTTTTTGATCCCGCCGCCAAACATGAGCATCGAGCAACCATCCGTGAAATGGCGGTGCATTCCGTAGAATTTGAGATCAGAGAGAATGTCCGGCTGGGCTACCTGCTCTTTCACTTTCGCGTCCGGGCGACCTTCCACCATCATATCGCGGCTGAACTCGCTCGCAAGCACGACCATCGTACGGTCGAGCAAACCTTTTTCGTCGAGGTCTTTGATAAGCTGGGCAATGGGTCCGTCGATCTGCTTTTTCATATCCTGCAAACGCGTATGGCCGTTCTCATGCGTATCCCAGCCCTTGAACGGCTCGTATTCGGTGGTAACACTAATGAACCGCGCGCCTTGTTCGGTTAACCGGCGGGCCAGCAGGCAGCCCAGGCCGAAGCGGCCGGTGTTATAAATGTCGTAACTCTTTTTAGGTTCGGTGCTGAGGTCGAATGCTTTCGATTCCGGTGAATTGAGCAGTGCATAGGCCTGTTCCATCGAGCGTTTCAACGATTCGCGCTGATAATCACTGCCAAACTCTCCTACCGGGCTGTTGTTGATCAATTCATTGTACAGCTGATTGCGCCGCTCGAAGCGTTTGGCGTCCATCCCCACTGGCGGGCGCACGCTGTCGAGGCCCTGGCTTGGATCGGGAATAAAAAACGGCCCGAACTCGTTGCCGAGAAATCCGGCGGTATGAAAGGCTTTCAGCTCTTCGGCCTCGCCCACGGTAAAGCGCTGACCGATATCGATGAATGCCGGTATCACCGGGTTTTTGGGCCCGAGTTCCTTGGCAATCCACGAGCCCATGTGCGGTGCTGCCACCGTTTGGGGCGGTTCATAGCAGGTGTGCCAATGATACTGGTGGCGCGAGTGCAGGATGTGTCCCATGTCGGCAGCGACGTAAGAACGGATGAGCGTCCCCTTGTCCATCACCTGCCCTATCGACTGCAAGCCGTCGGAGAAATGGATGCCGTCGAGCTTGGTGGGGAGCGATTTGAATGTGCTCAAAACGCGATTGCCTTCCATGTCTTTTTCGAACGGTGTGTAGACTTTCGGATCGAAAGTTTCAGTGTGGGCCATGCCGCCTGCCATCCATAAAAGTATCACTGTGTCCGCCGAAGAATTGGCTCCTGCCTTACCCCTGCAAGAGGTGAGCAGGTTTGATACGGGTGCTCCGGCCGCCAATGCTGCCATTGTAGCTGCACTGGCCCGTTGTAAGAACTCCCTCCTATTCCATTGGATATTCATTTCGGTATTTATTTTAAATGGTTGTATTTCAATAGTTTAAGTCTTAATATGTTTTATACTTTAAATACTTTTGATATTTATAATAAATACTAATTTTTCTATTCTTACTATATATTATAAATGTTTTTACTGTATTTAAAGTCCTATTCATTTGATATTTTAAATATGTTCGGTCTGTATTTCACATTTAATATATCAGCTGAAACTCGGGCACGAGCGCGATCGCCCAAACGAGGTCCTGAATCCCTTCCTCGCTTGGCGTCGGGCCGAGGATCTTTTTGGCTGCGGCCAGCTCTTTCGCTACCGGCGCCCGGCCCAGTGCTTTTCGGTAAAGTGCTGTCACAAGCGAGTCGGATGTTGGGTACTGCGACTTCCAGGCCTTCGATCCCGCTTTGAGCGTCTCGGTGAATTTCGACCCGTTTGTGAGCTCCAATGCCTGGAGTAGGTTCGCCTGGGAAGTTCGGCCGGTACTAACGGTCTCGCGGTTGGGCCGTCCGAGCGAAGTAAGGAATGGATCGTTTTTTACGAAGGCCGCGCGCGGGAACGGCAGGCGCGACTTAATGTCTTCCGGAAGCTTTTTCAACGCGAGCGCCGTGTCGGCATACATTGGCGTGAAGCTCGTGCTGATAGCGTCCGCGAATTGCTCGGCGGTGAGCCTTCTGCGTACCATGCCGGTAAACTTGAAGTCGGAAGCCATAATGTCCCCCGCTTCTTTCGCCGAAGACGACGGCAACTGATAGGTCTTCGATGTGACAATGGTATAAATGAGCTTTTTGACATCATAGCCATTTGTTACAAAGTCCGACGCCAGCCAGTCGAGCAGGTCCTGGCTCCACGGCATATTGTCCATCGCATCCACTGGCTCCACAATGCCGCGCCCCATCAACTGTGCCCACACGCGGTTCACAAGCGCGCGATACAATCTCCCGTCTTTGGGCTGTACGAGGAAATCGGCCAGCTGGCGGAGACGCTGTTCGGTTTTTGCGTTGACTTCTATCTCACCCAGCTCGGGATACAAAATGCGGGTTCCTGCGATTTTGCCGGTTGGCTTGTCGCAACGGTTAATTTCAAGCAAAGTGTCGGCGAAGATGTTCGCAAATGCATAGGCGTCGGCCAGTTTCCAGTCGCTGATGAAACTGTCATGGCAGGAAGCACATTTTAGGTTTAATCCCAAAAATACCTGTGCAACGTTTTGGGCCGCCTGCATTTCGGTGCGTTGGCTGGAATTGATCGTTCCCCGCCATTTAATGCCTTTAATAAAGCCTTCGGATTCTTTATTGGGGCTGATCAGTTCTTTCACAAACCAGTTGTAAGGCTTGTTGTCGAGCAAACTTGCGTAAAGCCATTTGGAAATGCCGAAGCGACCGCCGGTAATGTAGCCGGTTCCGTCGTAATCGTTGCGGAGCGCGTCGTTCCAGAACGTCATCCAATGTTGTGCATAAGCGTCGTTTTCGGTCAGAAGCTCTTTGGCGAGTTGTTCACGCTTGTCGGGACGCGTATTTGCCACAAATGCGTCGACCTTTTCCGGAGGCGGAAGCAGGCCTATAATATCGAGGTAGATGCGGCGGATATAGGTACGGTCGTCCACCACGGGTTTCCAGCTTCCCTTGTTCTTCTGGAAATAGGCATTCACAAAAAGATCGACAGGCTTATTAAGCTCCGCGGTAGCGGCAGGTACCTGTGGGGTGCGCGGTGCGAGTTCAGCTACGCGATAAATGCTTTTTTCCTTGCCATCGGGCCACGGCGCACCTTTCTCGATCCAGAATGCGAGTAGTTTTATTTCTTTATCTGTCAGTCGCTTACCTTTTGTGGGCATCGCTTCCTTATGGCCTTTTGGAAGTGAAATGCGGCGGATCAGCTCACTTTTGTCGGGATGATTGGGCACCACCACGACGCCGTCCTCGCCGCCTTTCATGATGGCGGCTTTGCTGTCGAGCCGGAGCTCGCCTTTCATTTTAGCTTCGCCGTGACAGCTGTAACAGTTGTGCGCCAGGATCGTCCTGACCTCCACATTCAGGTTTTGTATTTGTTCAGGGCTTAATACGCCATTGTTAGTGAGTACAAAGTCAGCTTCTGTCTCCCCTTCAGGCTCCACTGTTTTATCGCCTCCCGGCAATACCTCCGTGAGGTAGTCTTCGCCATGCGTGAGCATCGCGCCATAATGGCCCGCAAATGACACCCCGAACACGGTGGTAAACAACAATCCGCGAAAAAGGCTCCTGTTGCCCGCGCGCAATGTGAACGCGGTAACCACGGAAAGCACCATGGTGGTGATCCCGGCCCAGCGATGGATTTCAAGGTTGGTGCCACTGGAGTCTTCGGAACTGGCGAGCAGCAGGCCGAATGCCACGGCCAGTACCGCACTCGCGGCGCTGATCCACGTGATAATGCGTGTGCCATCACGTAAGACGGTCGATTTATGCTTCCAGTCAATAAGCTCAAAAAGCAATGCAATGCAAAGAAGTCCGATGGGAAAGTGGACCAGTAAGGGGTGCAATCGTCCTAAAAATTGCCAAAGCCAGAAAGTTTCGGTTGCTTGGAGTAACACAAGTTCAAGGGGTTAGTGGTTCAGGAATATCTGCCGGGACATTCCGCAATATCATACAATACTAAAATGCAGCGAAGGGAATAGTATCCTGTTCTGTCTTGTTATAAATAATAAATATTCATGTTTTTCTAAAATGGTTTATATAAAAGGTGTTTTGTGTACGGGGCAGACTATCAGCATTATAACGATCTGCTTCACGGATTAGTTATAAAATTTAACAGGAGGGACATATTGAATGTCCCTCCTGTGCATTAAAACACGCGTACGGATCAATAGCCCGGGTTCTGGGCCAATTTCGGGTTGATCAGAATTTGCGGCGCGGGCAAAGGCAAGAAGTATTCGTTCTCGGTATAGACGTAGTCTGTCGAGTTGAACGGTACATTCCCCCTGGCGACGGTCGGATTCGCGCGTTCCTGCGCACCATGCGCATTCATGAAAGCCGCCCACTCGGCCGGTGTTTTGGTTCTTTTGAGATCAAACCAGCGGTGGTTTTCGAACGCCAGTTCCAGTCTTCTCTCTTTCAAAACAGCCGTTCGGAAGGCCACTTTATCCGCAGGAGCCAGGTCTGCCAGGCCCGCCCGTTTCCGGATCTGGTTGAGATATCCCAAAGCTTCGGCAGTCGGGCCGGATTGCTCGTTGATCGCTTCCGACAGCATGAGCAGCACATCGGCATAGCGCAGTACAGGCCAGTTGGAATTGGTGCGGTTCACGATCGTATGCGGGTAGCTGTATTTGATCACGTAGGGCACCTTGTAAGTGGTGGTATCCAGTTTGAAATTGGGTTTCAGGGAAAGATCTTTCCGCAAATCACCCTTTTCGTAGGCAGCCATGATGTCGTTGGTAGGCACATTCCGCCCGCCATTGGTGCCTGCCGCGAAGCCTGTCACGGCCCCCTTCGATACCCTCGGTGCGAACACGTATTGGAAGTTACTCCACTCTCCCAGGTCGTTATCGCCCTGGTACTGGATTTCGAAAATGGATTCAACGCCGTTTTTCTTAGCGGGAGACGGGTCGAAATTGTCGGCATAGTTTGGATTCAATGCATAACCGAGCGTTGTTACTTCTTTGAGTGTCGCAGTGGCGTCAGCATATTTTTTTTGCGTCAGATATGCCTTGCCTAGCAAGCTCAGTGCAGCGCCTTTGGTAACACGGCCCTTGTCGCCTGCCGCGGTGTACTTGGCCGGTAATGCTGCGGCAGCGTCTTTCAGGTCCTTCTCAATTTGTGCCCAAACGTCGGCCTGCGGCGAGCGTACCAGGTCAAATGCCGGGTCGGGCACAACGAGCGTGGATGTAACGATGACCACATCCCCGAAATACTGGACGAGGTTAAAATACATATACGCGCGAAGGAATTTGAGCTGTCCTTCCACCTCTTTTCTGCCGGGTTCGCTCATTGTTGCGTCCACCATTTTTTCCAACGTGAGGTTGCAATTGTACATAGCGGCATAGTAGTTATTCCAAAGGGTGGCTATTTCGCCATTTCCCGAGTTCACCGTAGCAAATTCAAATGCCTCCCAGCCGCCGGCGCCACCACGGTCAGACGGGTTTAGATCAATGGTCGTATTATCCGTCTGAAACTCGCCAAATAGATAGCCGGTGTTTGTTACGACCTGTATCTGGCTGTACACACCGCTTAGCGCCTGCTTCACTTGTTCTTCGTTTTTATAGAACAAGCCGACGCCTACTTTGGTGGGGTCCGTCTGGTTGAGGAAATCTTCGCTACATGACGACAGACACAGCGCCAGTGCGATTCCAAGTATCGTTGCTTTTTTCATCTTCGTCAATTTTAGAAGTTAACTTTAAGGCCTGCGGAGAACGTTCTGGGTACCGGATACGACTCATCGTCGTTGTTCAGTTCGGTACCGGAACGCACACCCGCATCGGGGTTGTTGCCCGGATACTTGGTGATCAGCAACAGGTTGGCCGCATTAATGAAAATCCGCGCATCCGACAGAATACCGCCTAATTTTGGAAGCGTATAGCCGATTGTGACGTTTTTAACCCAGGTATGGCTTCCGTCGTACACGTAGCGCTCGCTGCTCTCGCGTGACCATTTGAAATAGTCGGTACCGCCTTGCGAATTCTTCGCGCCTGGGTTGGAGCCCGGGTTTTCAGGTGAACGCCAGCGATCTTTCGCCTTTTCCAGCACGTTGAAAACGCCGTCCATGTTCATCGTCGAAGCCTCGATGTTCCGGTAAATGTCGAATTTATGGGCGCCCATCAATAACACACTCACATCGAAGCGCTTGTAGTCAACTCCAACAGTCCATCCCCAGTTGAATTTCGGGTTAGGATTACCGATTTCGGTCATGTCCTTGGTATCGTAAGAAACGATTCCGTCGGGGCCGCCGTCGGCTGCACCATGGAGGTCGGCAAACTTCATAGCCCCTGGTATAGCACCTTCCTGAACCGGCGAAGCGTCGATTTCTGCCTGGGTGTTGAAAATTCCCAGTTTTCTATACCCGAAAATCATCCCGATCGGCCGGCCTACTTGCTGGATGTTATAACCGCCGTACTGGCTTCCCTGAAGTATAAAGTCGTTTTGCCCCCGGATCGCCAGGATTTTGCTGCGGTTGAACGTGATGTTGGCATTAGTCCTGAAATTAACCTGACCGATCTTCATCCGATAGCTAGCCGCGAGTTCCACCCCTTGGTTCTGAACTTTACCGAGATTTTTCAATGTCGAAGTGAAGCCGGATACCGCGGGGATGCTGTAACCCAGGAGCATATCATCCGTAACCTTTTTGTAGTACTCGGCAGTAAAGACAAGTCGGTTGTTGAAAGTCGAGAGATCGAGCCCGATATTTAGCTGATTTGATTTTTCCCAGGTCAGCTCGGAGTTTGCAAACCGCGTTACCGTTTTCCCTGAAGCCAATGTGTTATTGAAAACATAGTTGTTCAGACCGAGGAATGCGAGGCTGGCGTAATTACCATCGTCGCCCGCATTTTGCCCGGTACCGAAGTTGTTATTGGCACTTACCTGGTAGGTATTGTTACCGGTCATACCCCAGCTACCGCGGACTTTCAGGTCGGTGAGCCATGCCGCTTTTGGAATAAATGGTTCTTCCGAAATTCTCCAGCCAACCGATACCGCCGGGAAATTACCGAACTGGTGTCCTTCGCTGAAACGGGAACTTCCCTCGCGACGAAACGACGCGGAGAGCAGGTAACGGTCTTTGAACGAGTAGTTCAAACGCGCCAGGTAGGCAAGCATTGTCCATTTCCGCTCCATGGAATTGGAGGAACGGATCGTTGCATTGCCGAGGAATGGCGCAAGATCGTCCGGGAAGGTGTTGCCTGAGCCGTACAAGCCCTTAACGATCTCTTGTTGGGCAGTGTAGCCTACCATGGCATCCATGTGATGGTTTTCACCAAAATTCACGTTATAAGTCAGAAGCTGGTCGGCGGTGTAGTTGCGCAGTTCTTCCACATCGTCGCGTTCCGAAGCAAGCCGCGGAGGCGCGCCGTTGGTGCCTGTGGCGATCGCAAGCCCGATCGTTGAAGGTACATATTCCTTGTACTTGTTATAGTTGATCTTCGCGTTCACGGAGGTCCTGAATTTCAATCCCTTGGCGATGTTGAAGTCAATGTATCCATTAGCCAGGACGTCGGCGATGTTCCTGCTACGGTCGATGGCTTTGAGCAGATAAAGCGGGTTAGGGAAGCCGAAAATGTCGCCGACCCCGTTGTAGTACGGGATCAGATCACCTTTCTGATCATAAGCCGGATACCGTGGGTCGCTGATGAGCGTCAGGCCCACCAATGCGCTCCGTCCATCCGTGGCTGCGAGGCTCGACCGAGAGTAGCTCCCTGCGATATTTACCCCCATGGAAATGAACTTATTAATGTCGCCGGCGAGGTTGGTACGGACGGAGGCGCGATCGTAGTCGGTGTACTTCAATGCACCTTCCTCCTTGTAGTAACCTATGGAAACCATCGATTTGATGGGGCCTTTTCCGGACGACATCGACACGTTTACATCCGTGTAAGCGGCGTTGTTGTTGAGAATCAGGTCAAACCAGTTGGTCGAATATTTAGTGTCTGCCGGATTTCGGAAGTCAATGGGAATCTCCTCATTGGTTGGCTGTCTTTTTTTGTCGAGTACAAAACGTCCGATGAAAACCTCCTTCTTGAATTGAGCAAAATCCTGGCCGTTCAACACCTTGGTCTTTCTCGAATTCGGGACATTCTGAATCCCGTGGTCGACGGATACGTTCAGGCTTGTTTTACCTTCCTTGGCGGATTTCGTGGTGATCAGCACTACGCCATTCGAACCCCGGGCACCGTAAATGGCAGTTGAAGCTGCGTCTTTCAGTACCGTGATGGTTTCTATATCGTTAGGGTTCAGGTTTTGCCCAACGGAAATACCGACAGGAAATCCATCGATTACATACAATGGGTCGCTACCGGCCCCGAGTGAACTGATACCGCGTACCTTCACTTCGAACTGCTGGCCCGGCGTGCCGCTTTTTTGTTTGATAATTACCCCCGGTGCCTGGCCCTGGATCATCCGGGTGACGTTCGATTTAGGGACTTCTCCAATATCGTCCATATTGATGTTGGATACTGCCGAAGTAATGTCGCGCTTGCGCTGGGTACCGTAACCCACCACGACCACTTCTTCCAATGCTTTGTTATCCACGGCTAATTGAACGTCCAAAGTAGTCTGATTTCCCACTGAAATCTCTTTTGGTACGTACCCGACGAAAGAGAAAACTAAAAGTGGGCTTCCAGATTCAGGTACGTTGATAGTGTAACGGCCCTCCGTATCGCTCACCGTCCCGGTGCTGGAACCTTTGACAACGATACTTACGCCGGGGAGTCCGGCGCCATTTTCATCAGTAACTTTCCCGGCCAGGGACCGGTCGGCGGTCACCATAATCGGGTCCTTCATCGGAGCGGCAGTTGACGGGGCCTGGTGGAAGCCTGCGAGTGCGACACCGAGTAACACCTGGCCGAGCATCAGCTTAGAAAGCGGACGCAGCCCGATGTTGAATCTTAATTGTCGAGGTTGATTCATACGTCTAGGATTGGAATAGTTAAAATGATTTGACCTGCAAAATGGGCTTCACGTGCTGTTTTTTGTCATAGGCAGTTGGTTTTGAGTAGAACGCGTGGCCGGAGTGGCCGGAAAGAATAATAAAATTCAAATATGTTGCCGGGAGCAAAAGTGGTTGGGCATCAGGTACATATCATTTTTAATGTTTGATATGTACAATTAATGATTTGAATTATATTATTTGCAATAGTATTGGTATTTGAATTCCATACTATCCTGTGCTGTCCGGTATGGGCCAAAAATTGCAAACCGGCTACAATTAAATTACCGCTTGCTGCCGGCAGCAAAATTTAATCAATGCCTAATCTCGTGATATAGTGTAATTTGAGTATTTTCGAGCATCGGACTTCATCAAAACACGCTCTGTATGTTGAAAGGTCTACGGTTCCGACTGCTTCTTTTTGCCGTGCTGGGGTGGTTTACACCGTTAACTTACGCGAATCATATTGTTGGCGGCGAGTTACAGATGAAGCCGGCAGGTCCTCGCGGTCAGTTCGAAATCTCGCTCATCCAGTTCTGGGATCAAAACAATCTGATAATACCCACAGCTGATAATGGCGGCAATCGGGACGAGCGTGCTGATTTGTATATTTACCAGAAAAGTAACAGGCGTTATAAAGCCACGGTAAGGCTTGCCTATCTCAGCACAGAGCAGATCACCTACCAAAACCGGGCTTGTGCAAGCAGCCGTTCGTTGAACACTTCCATTGGATATTACAAAGGATCGATATATCTCGACCCTGCCGATTATAGTGACCCCGGCGGATACTATATTGTATGGGAGCGCTGCTGTCGCAATGATGATATCAACAATATCAAAGAACCGGGAGATAACGGAATGGTATTTTACCTGGAATTCCCACCCCTTTCCATCCCGAACTCATCTCCGGAATTCGTCGCGCCCAATGGTAGCTACATCTGCGCCAACAAGGCTTTTTCTATGGGAATGAGCGCCACCGATGCGGACGGTGATGAATTGCGTTATTCGCTCGTGACGCCAATGCGCGGCACCACCACCCCGGGCGTGACAACAGGCGATAGTATTTCGAAGAGCGTTTACCCTCTGATAACGTGGTCGAACGGTGTTAGTTTGTCCAATGTCATCCCCGGACCTAAACCGCTGCATATTGATGCCGCGGGCAAACTGACAGTTACCGCTAATGCCCTTGGCTTATATGTATTTACCGTCCAATGCGAAGAATTCCGGAATGGGAAGCGGATCGGCCTTGTCCGCAGAGACTTTCAATTGTTGGTGATCGATTGCAGCGACGATCAGCCGGAGCCACCGGTGATCAAGATGGACGGCAATGACGTATCCGAAGTGAGTTTTTGCCCGGAAGCCCCCGTGGAGCTTCATACCGATAGTGCGACGGATTGGTCCTACCAATGGCAGCTCAACGGGCTCAACATTCCCGGCGCGACCGGGGCCAGCATTATGGTGCAGGACTCGGGCAATTATTCGGTGGTGAAGAGTTACACGAGGAAGTGTTCGCGGGATACGGCATCGTCTATCGTACACGCGACGTTTACGAATCCGCTTCCGGCGGTGATCTCGGCAAAAAAGCAAATGCTCTGTGCCAACGATTCGATCGTGTTGCTTGCTAATGGAGGGGTTACAACACCCGGGGAACATTTATCATGGTACAATGGGGCCGTTCTGCTAGAACCCAAGGGACCCGGGCTGGCGGTGAAAGAGCCGGGCACATATATATTGACGATCGACGACGAGATACCGGGCTGTGCAGGAAAGGATACGATGGAAATTGGCCGCGAGGAATTTTCCGTTGCGTTGCCCGAAAAGAAGGGGATTCCCGAAGGCACGAATGGTACGGTTATTCCGCTGCTCAGTCCCGAGGCTCTAACATATGCATATGCCTGGTCGCCGCCTGATGGTTTGCTATCCCCGGCAAGCGAGAAGGTTGCCACTATTACGCCCGTGCAACCGGAACAGCTGTACCATCTGCGCGTGACGTCGTTGAGCGGCTGTGTTACCGAGGATAGCGTGTTGGTATATATGATCAAGCCGCTGTTTATCCCATCGTCCTTTACCCCGAACGGCGACGGTCACAATGATACATTCCAGGTCTTTAATGGGAAAGAGCGAATCGAGCAGATGCGGATTTACAACCGTTGGGGAGAGCTCATTTTCCAGTCCCGTGGTTACGACCAAGCGTGGGATGGTACTTACAAGAATTCCCCCGTGCCTGCGGGTAGTTATCCCTACATTATCAAGACACCAGAGCATGAAATCACGGGCACGGTACTGATTTTGAAGTAAACCCAGCATTTTTGAATCCCACCTCCCCATTTTGTCACCCTTGTTTAAACTCCTGAAAAGTGCCGTCTGAATAAAAAATAAGCACTTTTTCGATCTTTTTTTCGGGTAAAACAGGCGGTTTTTCTTTCGCTACAATCGGTTGTGCGGGCTGGGGCGCAGGAATTGTTTTTTTACGCGATTCTATGACGGGTTCATTTGCGGCTTCCGGGGCAATTACCGGCAGCGGCACGTCGTCGAGAATCCAGTTTATTCCCAAATCGGGAAAGCGCTTTATAATTTTCTGCACCATATCCAGACTCGGCTTGTTGCGCCCCGCAAGTATATGTGACATGCTCGAACGCTGTATGCCTATTTCATCCGCGAAGAGCGATGGTGTGATATTTTTGTCAACCAGTATCTGTTTAATTTTATCAGTAAGATCCATGCTATGATTTATAATTGTTATTACAAAAGTAAATTAATGTACTTTGTTAAACAACTATAAATGTAAATTAGCAATGTGTCTGTTGATTTAATTAATTAAACAATAAGATTGCATTTTTTAAATTGTGTGTCAGGATTAGTGATAGATATTTGTAAACTACTGGTTTGCGCAAAAAATAAGTGCGACACGAAGATCTCATGTCGCACTCAGGTTGTGTTATTCGGGAATTATTCGGCGAACTATACGGCTACGCTATTGTCGCGGAGGGCTTCGTTCAGGGAAGTTTTGAGGTCCGTGCTTGGTTTACGCTTGCCGATGATCAGGGCGCAAGGTACGTGATAGGTGCCTGCGGCAAATTCTTTCGGCAGTGTGCCGGGAATCACAACACAGTCCTCAGGTACATATCCCTTATATTCGACAGGCTCGCTACCGGTAACGTCGATGATTTTCGAGCTGCCGGTAATCGTTACTCCGGCACCCAAAACCGCTCTTTTTCCAATGCGGGCGCCTTCCACGACAATGCAACGTGAACCGATAAACGCACCGTCTTCAATAATGACGGGTGCCGCCTGAACGGGTTCGAGTACCCCTCCTATTCCTACGCCACCGCTTAGGTGAACGTTCTTTCCAATTTGCGCACAACTTCCCACTGTTGCCCAGGTATCGACCATCGTGCCTTCATCGATATAGGCACCGATGTTTACATAAGATGGCATTAGTACCACGCCTTTGGAAATATAGGCACCGTATCTGGCTACGGCCGGCGGGACTACTCTCACTCCTAGCTGCTCGTAACCCGATTTTAGTTTCATTTTATCATGGTATTCGAAAATGCCAACTTCGCTAACCTGCATCTGCTGGATTGGGAAGTAAAGAATGATCGCTTTTTTTAGCGCTTCGTTAACAATCCACCCGCCGTTAGCATCCGGTTCTGCTACGCGAAGCCGTCCTTTGTCTACCTCTTCAATTATATCGCGGATAAAGTTCTTTGCTGATTCTTCTTTCAATAATTCCCGGTTGGCCCAGTAATTTTCAATTTGGTTAGCGAAATCCATGTTAAATTATAAAGTTAATAAAATGCATTTAAAGTGCTGTATATCAATCTGTTATATATATTTTCGACACAAAACAGATGAGTAATCATATTTAATCAAAGAGACGAGCTTTGTAAGATCACCAATCCCCAGAACCCTACTACAATATTATAGGTTATAACAGTAACATCAAAGTAAAAACAAAACAGAATCGACCGATGTGTTACCATTATAATTAGCAAAATCAAAAATGAAAACACTAAATTTTAGCATTTTTTAGTAATTTGCTAACTTAGATGGTAATATTTTATCTATTTGCTTAGTTCCTTATATTTCTGTTCAATGCTTTTCATCCGCAGACATTTTTATTAATATTGCGGCTGAAATAACCAATCTACCTCGATATGTCAAAAGTAAAAGTCGCAATCAATGGATTTGGCCGTATCGGCCGCCTTGTTTACCGTCAAATCTATAACATGGAGGGCATCGATATCGTAGCCATCAATGATTTGACAAGTCCAAAAGTATTAGCACATCTTCTTAAATACGATACTGCACAAGGACGTTTCGACGCAGATGTTAAGCCTACCGACAATTCAATTGTGGTCAACGGTGAAAACATCGTTATTTATGCGCAACGTGACCCTGCACAAATTCCCTGGGCTCAACATGATGTTGATGTCGTTCTGGAATGTACAGGTTTCTTTACCAGTGCAGAATCTGCTGGCGCGCACATTAAGGCGGGTGCTAAAAAAGTGGTTATCTCCGCTCCTGCTACCGGTGACCTGAAAACAATCGTGTTCAATGTGAACCACGACATCCTTGACGGCACTGAAACCATCATCAGCGGTGCCTCTTGTACCACCAACTGTCTTGCTCCAATGGCGCAGGTGTTGGAAAACAAATTTGGCATCGTAAACGGCTTGATGACAACCATCCACGCCTACACCAACGACCAGAACACCCAGGATGCACCACATCCGAAAGGTGATTTGAGAAGAGCGAGAGCAGCTGCTCAAAACATCGTTCCCAACAGCACAGGTGCTGCAAAAGCAATCGGCCTGGTATTGCCTTCTTTGAAAGGTAAATTGGACGGTTCTGCTCAGCGTGTTCCTACGCTAACAGGTTCGTTAACCGAATTGACAGTTGTTTTGGGCCGCGAAACCACTGTTGAAGAAATCAATGCTGAAATGAAAGCTGCTGCTAACGAAAGCTACGGCTACACAGAAGACGAAATCGTGAGCAGCGATATCATCGGTATCAGCTACGGTTCATTGTTCGACGCTACGCAGACTCGCGTTCAAAAAGTAGGTGACGTTCAGCTTGTTAGAACCGTTTCATGGTATGATAACGAAATGTCATACGTGTCTCAGCTCGTGAGAACCGTTTACTACTTCGCTGGTTTGATCCAGAAGTAACAGGCATTTAATACGAAAAGGCCCGTTCCGGCAAAAGCTGGAACGGGCCTTTTCTTTGCAATAGGGTCTAGGCCAATTGCGCTTTAATGTATTTGATGGTGTAGCCTTTGGCGGTGAAAATGGCTTCGTAATGAGTACGCACACCGTGGTGCTCGTCCAGCAAATGCGACTGGTACAAATCGTCGGTATGCTCGATGATTTTAAAATTCGACGCCTCTTCGATGGTCTGCAAAGTATATTCGTAAAGGAACGTGCTGTCTGTTTTAAGAAAAAACATGCCCCCTTCTTTTAAAAATGCAGCATATTTAGCTAAAAACTCGGGGTTAGTAAGCCGGTACTTCTCATTGCGGTCGCGCACTTGCGGATCGGGATGAATAAGCCAGATCTCGCTTAATTCCCCATTGTCAAAAAACTCGTGCGAATATTGGATACCTGCCCGGAGGAAAGCTACATTGGATAAATTATGCTCGGAAGCCAACGCACTGCCACGCGCAATCCGGTCGCCTTTGATATCGACGCCAATAAAATTCTTTTCAGGAAATTTCCGGCCAAGTCCGACCGTATATTCACCTTTCCCGCAGGCCAGTTCCACCACAATCGGGCCTTCATTATTAAAATATAGCTTGTTCCAGTTGCCTTTTACTTCTGAATAAAGCGATTTTCCTGCCTGAACTACATTTTCTGCCTGCTCACTAAACCTGTAATGATCTAATTTTCTTCTTGCCATTATACTTTAATACGCTATAAACTTTCAATATCTGCGACTACAAAGGTACTACCGCCAACGTAAATTGCGTCCTCCGGAGCAGAATCCTTAATGGCCGCTGCCAGCGCTTCGTTTACGTTTCCGAAGGTTTTGCCTACCAAACCGTGTTCAAGCGCCCTGGATTGCAATTCTTGGGCTTTCAACGCCCTCATGTTGGATGGTTGGCAAAAGTAATACTGCGCATCTTGCGGAAACAACGACAGCATCGTTGAAATGTCCTTATCACCGACAAAACCGACGACAAACCGCTTCCTTCCTCTGCAAACCGTCTCGAACTGTGCCAGGGTTATCGTGAGACCAGCCGTGTTATGGGCCGTATCACAATACACGTCGGGATTTTGGCGTAACTGCTGCCATCGTCCTTTCAGCCCTGTGATCGCGCTTACCGACTTTAACGCACTTCTTATCGAATCATCGGTTATTTTCCAGCCTTTTAATGCAAGTACATCGCAGGCCGCCCAAACGCCGGCTATGTTTTTTAACTGGTAAGCTCCTGTGAGATCGGCCGCCAGCCTTCCTGAAACGATCGCTCCCGAAGCCTTGTCCCTCACATCGACGAGCATTTGACCGTCTAGCAATGCCACAAAGTCTACTTCGATCACCTCGGAGGCAAAAATCAGAGGGGCATCGGCAGCCGCGGCGGCGGCATTAATCACATTGGAGATCTCGTCATTCTGATACTCACTTACGACTACCGGAATACCACTTTTGATAATCCCGGCCTTTTCACCCGCGATTTTGCCGAGCGTGTCGCCCAAAAACTGCATATGATCAAAACTGATGTTGGTAATGACCGACAGCTCCGGCGTAATGATGTTAGTCGAATCCAGCCTGCCGCCCATGCCCACCTCGATCACCGCTACATCCACGTTAGCCTTCTCAAAGTAGGAAAATGCCATCGCTACGGTGACTTCGAAGAACGATGGTGACAATCTATCAATGTTAGATTTTTGATCATCGACAAACTGAATGATGAATTCTTCGGGTACACAAGCTCCATTTACACGAATGCGCTCACGAAAATCCTTCAAATGAGGCGAAGTATATAGTCCAACCCGGTATCCCGACTCTTGCAGGACCGCTGCCAGCATGTGCGAGGTACTTCCCTTTCCGTTGGTACCCGCAATGTGGATGGTGGGATATTTGTCCTGGGGATCGCCCAGAGATTTACATAATTCCCGGGTAGTATGAAGGCCCGGCTTGAAAGCACGGGCCCCGATATTCTGAAAAACCGGTAATCTTTCGTAGAGATACCCGATCGTTTCCTGATATGTCATTTAAATATTAACGTGAACGTATTTTAAAAGTGATGGTACCGATCGACTCGTCCGGTACATTGGCCGACTTGGGCACGAAAGTGAGGTCTCTGACAGCGCTTTTGTATTTGTTGACTACCGCATAATCGGTAACAGTCGTTGCCTGGGTGATCACACTTTTCACGCGGCCGTTTCTGTCGACAGTAATTTTGAATGTAATATCGCCCGTGGCGTCTGAATTATCATCTACAACAGGTCTTCTCGACCAGCTCCATCCCGACAGGTTAAGCCCCACATTGGTTCCTCCGCCGCCGCCTTCCCCTTTGTAGGTTTTGGCAAAAAGGCTGCCGGTTTTAGATCCTTTGTCGCCTACTCCTTCCGCATCGTCGCCGTTATTGTTACCGCCAATGCCTGTTTTGGTACCGTTTGTACCGTTGCTCCCCGATTTGCTACCGGATGATTTGCTGAACAATGCGTCCTTATTAACCGCCTTTTCAGGCGCTGGCTTCACTACCGGTGCCGAAGCATTTTCGCTTCCTGTCGATTTTTTAACGTCAGTCTTCTCAGGCGCCTCCACCGGGCTCTCTACCTTAGAAGTGATGGCAGGCTTCTCAGCGACGGTTTTTGTGGGCTTTGGCGACTCTATTTTAGGCGGTGTGGGAGGCGTCGGTTTCGGTGTCGCTACCGATTTCACTTTCTTCACCTCGTCGGCGTCCGCTTTCATGTTTTCCGCGACCTTGCTGTCGTTCGGCTTGTTATAGGTCTGAACATCCCCTTTTCCCACTTTGCTCGTCCCGTAGTTCACTTCCACGAACAATTCCATAGGTTCCACTTTTGGGATGGAGGAGCTGAGCCGGATGAAGAAGAATAGGGCCAGCATAGCAGCAGTGATCCCAAAGGACCATGCCCATGATATTGCGATTCGCTGCCGGTCTTCTGCCTGTAATGTGATCATTTTATCAAAATGGGTTTTTCTTTCGGAAAACGTAAAAGTAGTAAAAAACGTATGCAACAAAAAAGGAGGCCAAAGACCTCCTTTCTCTATTTTCAGGTTTAAAACCTCATTTTTTCTTATAAACCCAGCCCGGTTCACCGATAACCGCTTTGAGTTGTGCGGATGCGCGGTATGCATCGGTTTCATTGTCAAATCCATCCACGGCTACCTTCACTTTCTTGCTGCGCTCGTCGCTCGGGATAATCAATGCTTTTGTAAATCCTTTTTTCGTCAGTTCAGCAAGCAAAACATTTGCCTGTTTCGTTCCCTTGAATGCACCGGCTATTACGTAAAACTTCGCGGAAGCCACATTCGCAGGTTTTGCCTCTGCGACCGC
Organism: Dyadobacter sp. 22481; assembly: GCF_052044875.1. Lineage (NCBI taxonomy): Bacteria > Pseudomonadati > Bacteroidota > Cytophagia > Cytophagales > Spirosomataceae > Dyadobacter > Dyadobacter sp. 22481. The sequence continues at coordinate 1,379,956 of NZ_JBQENV010000001.1, read as the reverse complement.
GGGAATCGGTGCGGGGGTAGTCACCACCGTTTCAGGGGTATTTGAAACTGCTGAATCCGCCGGCATCGAGTCTACTTTTGCAACAACCACTTCGGCAACCGGTGCCGGCTTAGGTGTTTCAACCTGCTCGCTGGCTACCACCGTTGTTCCGGCAGCCTCTTTCCGGCTGAACATCTCCGCAAACGGGTTTAACGTGCTTTTGATATATTCGTTCTCGGTATTTACCAGGAAAAAGCTCAATCCACAAAGCAGACCGGCTATTACTGCCGCGGCAGCCCAGCCCGTCCAGCGACGCGGCCTTGCTTCTGCTTCCAGTTCAACCAATTCAACGTCATCGCTGATGTATTGTGCCGAATTCAATACGGCCACCGGGCGCGCCTGTACCTCAGCGGCTTTCACCTTCTCGAAGCCGTACCATTCGTCTTTAAAGTACTTACCAGTGTTAGGTTCAAATACCAGCTTTCCTTCTACGTTTTGCTTGAATTCGCCAATGCCGGTAATGCTCGCCTCTCCGTTTACGTCCAGGCCCGATCTCAGACGATCCGTATAGCCTTTGATGTAATCCACCGCATCCGCGTGGGTCACTTTCTCATGGCGCGAAATGTAATTCGCCAGCAGCCCGTCGTCCAGTTTCAGGTACTCATTAAATGCCAGCCTCTTGACAGGCGGTGCGAAAATGCCCGAATTACCGTCATAAACCGCCGGTACCTGATGCGAAAGCAAGGCACCGAAGCCGGGAATGATCACGAATTCGTATTCTCCAATGAGTTTCCGAATGACTGTTTCGACTGCTATCATGAAGCAAAGTTTGGTGTTAACTCAGCGAAGTTAAAAAGAAAATGACAATCCCGCAATAAAGTTCAGCCCCTGCTGCGGGTAGTATTGATATCGCTGATAGTTTTTGCCTAACACATTGTTCAGGTTCACAAATGCAGAGAAGTTCCTGGTTAACAGGTAGTCGATTTTAAGATTCAGATCCGCGATCACCGGCAATTTGGTAACCTCGCCAGTCTGAAAATTTTTCGCTTTCAGGCCCCTCAGCATATAAAAATCAGCAGTAACAAAGAGCTTTTTACTGATGGTAAGGGCATTGAACCAGTTCAAAGTAAGATCGGGACGGTGCCAGGGCTCTTCTACTTTATCTACGGCGTAATCAAAGAAATTGGCTTTGAGCGAGGTCTTGAACAACTCGTTGAAATTGTATCCCGCCTGAGCGGAAATCGTCAGCACCTTTGTTTTGCCCGGGTCGAAAATGGCCGAGAAACGGGACGTATCCGAGAGCGAGTTGTTATAGGAATAAAAATTCTTGTAAGAGGTGTAGGCCACTTTACCTTCGTAATTAATCCCTGTACCCGTCTCTCCTTTAACACCTGCGCTGATATCCGACGTTTTTTCGGTATTCATGACTAGCACGTTCGGCCCCAGCCACTGGTTTTCACTCAGCATACTTCTCAATGTGTTCCGGACAATATCGCCATTCCAGCCAGCAAAAATGTGGACGCCTGAAAATGGTGTCACATCCAGGTTAACCGCCGGAAATGCTTTCGTCCGGTTGATATCGAGCTGGCTATCTGTCTCATTCACCGCATTAATACCCGCCGAAACCGAGAACATCTCGTTCACGTACTTGAAAGTAGGTTTAACACGGAAGAGGTTACGGTTATAAGTAAAGTAATCGACGCGCTGCGATACGTAGGCGTCTGCTTCGAGTAAGGCAAAGAACGTCTCAGAAATGGGTACCGAGGCGGTCAGGTTCGTTCCCCAGTCGATTTCAGACGCATTGTAGCGGTCTTTCAAAGTGTTCAACCCAGTTTTCACCGAGTAATCCACTAATACAGAAGCATCAGTGTTCTCGAATCCGAGGTTAAACCCAAATTGGTTGATCGTTTGCCGGATCGTATCGCGGTTCACAACAACGCCTTCGGGCTGGGGCTTGTAGCCGTAGAAATAATAGTTTTTACGATCAAAATTAAAGCCTGCATCGACTTTATACTTCGAGCGGATATATTTCCCGCCGATTTTGAAACTCGTGGCTGCATTGGCTGAATTTTTACCATCCACCGGGCCGTTGGCCGCCGAGAGGTGTTTCAGCTGCGTTGTAAATGCAAGGTCTTCCTTCGGCCTTCCTCCAACAAATATCTCGCCCAAAAACCGCCCGTAATTACCGCCACCTGCTTTTACATAATTGTTCAGCACATCGGGCTCGTCCTTGCGGCTTTGCTCGTCAGAGGAGGCCGGCACGGCCGGGGTTAGTTTCGGGGAGGCAATATTGATTTCCGGGTCGACGATCTGGTACGAAACTTTCTTCTTACCCGTTTCGCCTTTCACAGGCTGCACTTTGTCGAAAACCCGGTCGGCCGGGGCAAATTCAATGCTTTTGTCCTTTAAGATTTCGTAAGTCTGGCTTTCAATCTCTCCCCGCTGTGCGATCGCGAACTGGGACGAGAAGCCCAGCGCCAGCAAAAACAATGAGGAACGTAATATCTTGGAATGCGTCATGGATAACGAGTTTTTCTGTTTAATGAAACCGTAATTCACGGGTTATTTTTCAATTTTGTTCAACTTCTCCTTCGCCAGTTCAACCGCTTCCTTGTCATCGGAATTCTCGATAATGGAGTTAAGCGTGGCTTTCGCCTGAACCTTCTCGTTCATGCCCAGGTACACATCCGCAAGCAGAATGAACGAGCGCGCACGCCAGAAGTCGTACCCTTCGAAATTTTTGCCCATATCAATAATGGCAGTTTCCGCTTCCTTGTATTTCTTCTCTTTGTAAAGGACCATCGCCGACCAATATGCCGCTTCCGCACCATACTCATCTTTGGAAGAAGTCGATACTTTCCTGAATTCCTCGCCGGCCTTTTTCAAATCGCCCTTCTCGTAGGGTACTTTTCCGAGGTAGAGCTGCGCCTTGCCCAGGCTCGCCGGAACGATATTGCCCATGCTGATGATCTCCTTCGCATAATACAGCGTCGAGTCGTAGCTCTTCAACGTGAAGTAGGTATCCATCAGGCCTGTCCACGCGGTAGCCTGATCCTTCTTGTTTTCGGCATTGCGCGAAAGCACCCGGAAACTCGTTACCGCGTTATTAAAGTTGCCGCGACCGATTTCCAATTCCGCCGAACGTTGCGCTGCTGCACCTACAAACTGCGAACGGTTTTGTTGAACCACTTTACTGTAATATTGAAGCGCTTCATTCACCCGGTTTGTCTTATCATAGGACGATGCAATGAAGTAGGTCGCGTCATACTGATGTTTGCTGGCCGGATAGCTTTGCAGAAACGCCTGCAATGCAGTAATCGCATTCTCGTACTTCTCCGCATAATACAAGTTCCGCACGTTATCAAATTCAACGCCTTCCAGTTTATCGTTGCCCGGATTGTTTTTACGGACAACACCCAGCACCTGGTTAAACTCTTCCGGACGTCCTACGGCAGAATAACTCTCCTGGATACCTTCCAAAGCACTTTCTGCCGATGGAGAATCGGCGTATTCCGTCAGGATCTTGCGAAAATCGACGATCGCCTGCTCATACACCTGCAAGTTGTAGTACGACTGCGCCCGACGAAGCAAAGCGGCCGGGATCAGCGTGCTCTTCGGCTTTTCGTTGACCAGCCGGGTAAAACCCTTCACAGCGGCCGAATAGCTCTGATTTTGGAAATCGATGTCCGCGAGCTGGAAATATGCATTGTCCAGATGCTTGGATTGCGGGTACTGGCTGATCAGTAACTCGAATTGCCGCTTAGCTTCGGCCTCGCGGTTCATGTATACGTACGCGCGAGCCTTTTGGAAGAGCGCGTAATCTTTATCGACTTTGCCTTTCGCAGCAACTTGCTCATAAGTGCGGATCGCCTCGTTGTAATTCTTGGCAGCCAGGTAACAGTCGGCCAGCCTCGCGTGCGCGTCTTCGATCATGTCAGCCTCCATTCCTTCGATATTGTTGGTGAAGTCGCGGAAGTACGGCAGCGCTTGGCTGTATTTCTTTTGGTTATAATAAATGTATCCCAAAGCATACAGGCTCTTTCTGGCATAAATACCTGCTTTGGGATTCTTGGCAATCTGGTTGTATAACGCAGCGGCTTCGTCCACACGCTTCAAACCGTAAACCGATTCCGCTTTATAGAATGATGCCGAATTGAAAAGCTCTACATCGATCGGGTATTTCAGTGACTTCTCGAACATTTCAATGGCCTGCTCAAAGCGGCCCGCATTAAAATCCGTCACGCCCTGGTTGTATGTCAGCCGCTGATACGTACTATTTAATTTAGCATTGCGCGTTTTCAGCCCCTCAATGTACTTTATGGCTTGCGAACTGTTGCTGGCGCTGGCATATCCTTCGGCCACTAACTCGGTGGCTTCTTCCGTATGCTTGCTCTCGGGGTACTTCGTCATGTAATTACTGAGCTCTTTCACCGCATCGGCGTTATTGCCCATTTCCAGCTGCACTTTCGCATGGTTGTAAGTAGCTTCTTCCTTCACCACCTGGTTGAAGTCCAATGACGCCGCATTACCGAATGACGTTAAAGCATTGCTTAAATTAGTCGTCTTTAAGTTGCTGATTCCCAGTATATATGAAGCGTACTGCGAAACAGAATCTTTGCCGTTTCCAATTGGCTTTAATGAAGCAATTGCCCCTTCAAAATTATTGTTGCGGAACTGCGCATGCCCGTAGTGCAAAGCAACCGATGGAGGCATCGCGCCGGGCTTCATACGCTTGTAGCGCTCGTATGACTTCACTGCATTAGCATAGTCTCCTTTCTCATAGTACACCTCCGCGACGTACAAGGCCACATCATCCAGCTTGGTATTACCGCGCTGTGCGCCTAAGATACGTTCGCCATATGCCAGGAGCTCGTCAAATTTTTTGAGTTGGTAGAGCGAAGAAATGATCCAGTTTGGTGCCTCATTCTTATAATAAGGATGCTCCTCGATCCGCTTGAAATCCTGGTAAGCTTCCTCGAAGTTATTTTTCTGATAGTTGATCACACCAGCATGAAAAGAGGCGTCGCCCGCATTCTCGAATCCCGCTTCACTTTTCACCTGATTGAACAACGGAAGTGCAAGATCCGGCTGCTTCGTATTATAATATGCCATCGCAAGCCGGTAGGTGCTTTCCAGCCTCCCCGCTCCTGCCCCCGGCAGATCTACCGCCTTTTCCAGGTATGTAATGGCCTTTTCGTAGTTACCGCTTTCATAATAGTATTTACCCAAATCGCTGTAAATAAGCTGCGCTTTGGGGTGTTCCGCGTGGTTCTTAACAAACCTGTCGACTTGCACCTCGGCCTCTGGGTAATTGAGGTATAGCCCCGTCACAGCCACATAATACTCGGCTGTAACCTTATTATAGTCGCTCGTGCTGAGCAACTTATCCTGCGAATTCAGGAACTCGCCGAATTCCTGCCTTGCAGCCACGTAGTTGGACTTTGCGTAATATTCGAGGCCGTTGCGAAAGTGTGCTTCCGGCTCCGTAATACTAAGCGTATTCTGGGCTACTACGGAAGACGCGCCTACACATACAAACATGCCGATGGTGGAGGCGCTGCGTTTAAAAACCATAGATACTGAGTTGGTGGAGTTTTGAATTAAGTTGTTGTGGTGTGCCATATCCTGACAAAAGAATATTTTGGTCCTCACTTACCGCTTAAAATTGTTTGCTATCTAACGAAAAGCGTACTAAAACCGTATACGTCCGCTAATCAGAAATAGGCGTAATGGGCTAAAAAAGCACATTATGGCGTATCAGCGAGCCGTTAAAATCCCCGTGCATCGCATCGAACCGCGACGCTACCGCATTGGTGAAGTCTTCGTCCATGCAAACTTCGAGCTCGTCCGTGGAAGCAACTTCGTAATCATCGATTTTGTAAGTTTGCTCATACATACCCGACTCTATTCTGATGATGTACTTACTGTTCCATTGATAAAGACCGATTTTGAAGCGAGGGTTAGGAATGTCTTTAATGTAGCGCATAACTGGTGTTCTTACTATTACTAATCATATGTTATTCAAATTCAATACGTTAATCCGGCTATTTTTTTTAGTACTAATCTTATTCAACTGTACAAGTCAGAGTAAAAAGGATGCTGCCGATTTTTTCCTGAAAGGCAACCAGGCTCTTAGTCAAAAGAACTATGCCGAGGCAATAAGGCTATATGACGAAGCGATTGCCAAAAATGCAGATTTTTCGGACGCCTATCTCAACAAGGGGATAACTTTGTTGAAATTGGGGCGCGGTGAAGATGCCTACGAGATTTTGACAGAAGCGATCCGCATTGACCCTACTTTGACACAAGCAAATCTCGTGCGGTCGGAAGCAGCACTGGATTTGGGCAGGTTGAGAGAGGCTCGGGAAGATTTGGCGCAAATTGAAAAGCAATATCAGGACTCCACTCGTTTCCATCTTGCGAAAGGGAACCTCCACGACGCAGAAGGGAACCCCTCCCTTGCCATTCCGGAATATGATGCCGCGCTCCGGTTGAACAAAACAAACGTGGAGGCGTACGTGAACCGCGGCGCCGTGTATTACCGGATGGGATCCTATTCGGAAGCCAGGTTAGATTTTGAGAGCGCAATAACCCTCGATCCCGCACAACCGCAGGCGCTGAATAACCTGGGACTCATCGCTTCAAAAAACAGGCAATGGCCACAAGCCATCACATACTTCGACCAGGTGCTGAGCCATGACCCTGCCGAACCCTATTCGCTCAACAACAAGGCGTATGCATTGCTTCAAACCGGAAAAGCGGACGAAGCCCGCGAGCTCATCGAAAGATCACTGGACAAATTGCCGAAAAACGGCTACGCGCTGCGCAACCTGGGCATCTATTATCAGCAGAAAGGGAATACCGCAGAAGCGCTGAAAGCATTCAGCAGGGCCATCGAAATTGCGCAGCCTGTGGAATCACTCTATGGATTGACCGGGCAGGCTTATATGTCGGAAAAAAACCTTGCAGAAGCGTGTAAAATTTGGAAGCAGGGAGTCGTGCTGAAAGACTCCCTGGCAACGGCCGAAGCGGCCAAATACTGCCGGTAGGATCGCTAATGCAGGGCGCGTTTGAGCTCCCGCCAAGCCCTTGTATTTTCGACGGGATCGGTAAAACCTTCGAGTAAGGCGATCCCGTCGAAATCCAGAAAATTCTGAATAACGATATCAATTTCTTCCTTGCCGGAAACTCCGAAATATGCAATTCCAGAATCCTCGCACGTACGCTGCGCGGAGAATGAATGCCTGGTCTCAAAAAATGTTTCCAGTTCCGGTAAGCTTCCCGGGCCGTCGATCATCCGGAATATGTTCCCACCCGCATTGTTCAGCACAACGATTTTCAAGTTTCGGGGCAGATCGTCGATCAGCAAGCCGTTCCGGTCGTAAAGGAAAGCTACGTCGCCTACGATCAGCAGTGTCGATCTACCGGTCACGCGTGCCGCGCCTATCGCCGTGCTTACACAGCCATCGATCCCGCTCGTTCCCCTATTCGCGAATACCCCCGACCATTCGTTTTCAGTGGCAAGCAAATTAGCATAGCGCACAGACATACTGTTAGCTATATGTAACTGATGCTGGCTTTTAATATATTTAAATATGATATCTAACAAAGATAGGTCATTGAACATTGTTAGGTTTTTCACGATTTCATGCTTCTTCTGCCGCGCATTTCGCTCGTTTTGCAGCCATAACGTATGAAATGCGGTGTCGTGCCCCAAGTCTGAATTCTCGACAAAGGACTGGTAATCAAGTTTTTCGAATAGCTTTTCGAAAAATGATGCCGCTTTTCCCGGAATATCCCTGGTTACCGACTGGAACGGGTCGGCCAGAAACGCGTCTTCGCCCAGGTGCCAATGGTATTTAGGGGGATTTTTTCGAATGAATAGCTTGAATTCCTTCGAAAGGAACGACATTCCGAATGTGATCAGCAGATCCGGCCGGAGGTTCTCAACATCTTTTGTACCCAAAAACAAGTCATGATGACGTATGAATTCCCTGCCCGACAAGTTGGCGATGCAGTCGCCCAAGACGGGAATCTGCCACTCCTCGTTAATGCGGGTCAATACGGTATTCAATGCGCTGTCGGGCTTGCCCTGTCCGCCTGCAATGAGGATATTGGATGCGTTCTCCCATTCATCAAGCAATTCTTCCCAGACCGTTTGCGGCCATACTGCCTCGTTTTCCTGCCTTTTAATAACCCTAACCTGATCCGAAGGCCTGAAATCCTCGCCGGAAGACGGGTAAAACGGCTCACGGATCGGCACATTGATGTGCACCGGGCCATTTGGAGCAATCGAAGCCAGATTAACCGCCTCATTGGTGACCCGGTTGATCGCCCATTGCACGTCCGGGTGCTGATAATCGGGCGAAATCTCAAAGGAGCGCTTTACATGCTGACCGAAAATGCCTGTTTGATAGATCGTTTGGCCATCATATTGGTGCTGCCACTCCTTAGGCCTGTCGGCCGTGAGAACCAGCAGCGGAACCTGCTGGAAAAATGCCTCAGAAACGGCCGGAGCGAAGTTGTAGGCCGCGCTACCCGAGGTGCATATCAAAACCACGGGAGAATCGATTTGCTGGGCTATCCCGAGGGCAATAAAGCCCGCCGAACGTTCGTCGATGCAGACATGGGGCTGAAAGCCGCCGTGACGCACAAATGCGAGCGTCAATGCTGCGCTGCGGGAGCCCGGAGAAATTACGACGTGGCGAATCCCCTGCTGAAAGCAGATTTCGGCCATGTCGATCAAAGGTTGTAAAATAGCCATGGAAAACTTCCTTGTCTGAAAATGAAAATAGCCTCCCGAAAGAGGCTATTAAAGTAATTAGAAGGTTTGCATTTCGAGATGCATTAACCCAAATAGGTTTTCAAAGCTTTGCTTCTGGAAACGTGACGCAATCTGCGGATCGCTTTTTCTTTGATCTGGCGTACGCGTTCACGTGTGAGGTTGAACTTCTCCCCGATCTCCTCCAAAGTCATCGCATGCTCGCCATTCAGCCCGAAATACAAGGCAATTACGTCTGCTTCGCGTTGCGTAAGCGTGCACAATGCGCGCTGCACCTCTTTGCGAAGCGATTCGTTCACCAGTCCCGAATCCGGTTTGTCTTCCAGGTCGTTTTCAAGCACGTCCAAAAGGCTGTTTTCTTCGCCTTGTACGAATGGAGCGTCCATGGATACGTGGCGACCGGAAATCTTCATGGTATCAACTACCTCCGATGAAGAAATTTCCAGTACTTCCGCCAATTCTTCTGGTGACGGTTCACGTTCGAAACGTTGTTCCAGTTCCGAGAAAGTCTTTGAAATTTTGTTCAAAGAACCTACACGGTTGAGGGGTAAACGTACGATACGCGACTGCTCTGCCAATGCTTGCAGGATCGATTGACGGATCCACCAAACTGCGTATGAAATGAATTTAAAACCTCTTGTTTCGTCGAAACGCTGTGCTGCTTTGATCAGACCGAGGTTACCCTCGTTGATCAGGTCACCCAACGATAAGCCTTGATTTTGATATTGCTTTGCAACTGACACCACGAAGCGCAGGTTCGCTTTGGTCAAACGTTCCAAAGCCAACTGGTCTCCATCCCTGATTTTCTGAGCTAACGTCACCTCCTCATCCGGCGTTAGCAAATCCACCTTACCGATCTCCTGCAAATATTTATCTAATGACTGACTTTCACGGTTGGTAATTTGCTTACTGATCTTTAGCTGTCTCATCTATGTCTTTATTAAGTATGTTATATAACGACGTTTTTACCGTTCCTGCCTAGAAGAACACTGAATTAATCTTTTTTGTTCTCAGGCTTTGGTAACAATACTTTGCGTGAAAGGCGGTATTTTCCAGTTTTCTTATCGATTTCGACCAGCTTGACCTGCACCTCTTCTCCTACTTCCAGAACGCCGTCCATTTTTTCGAGGCGCTCCCACTTGATCTCGGAAATGTGCAATAAGCCATCTTTACCTGGAAGGAACTCTACAAAGGCTCCGAATGGCATGATCGACTTCACTTTGCCGGAATAGATTTCACCGATCTCAGGTACCAGAATGATGCCTTTAACCCGTGCAACCGCCTTATCCATGGAAGTCTTATCAGCAGAGAATATACTTACGAACCCTGCGCCGTCTTTCTCTTCGATGGAGATCGTTGCGCCGGACTCTTTCTGAATATCCTGAACCACTTTTCCGCCTGGCCCGATCACAGCACCGATCATCTCGCGATCGATTTTGATCACGATAGCACGTGGTGTATGAGGTTTCAGGTCAGCACGGCTTTCGGTGATGGTTTTGTTCATCTCACCAAGAATGTGCAGACGACCCGCTTTGGCTTGCATCAATGCCTCAGTCAATACTTCAAATGAAAGGCCGTTCACCTTCATATCCATCTGGCAGGCAGTGATACCCTGCTCTGTTCCGGTTACTTTGAAGTCCATATCGCCCAGGTGGTCTTCGTCACCAAGGATATCGGAAAGAACCGCATACTTGCCGGTTGCTTCATCCGAGATAAGACCCATTGCGATACCGGATACCGGTGCTTTGATTTTCAGACCTGAGTCCATCAATGCCAGAGATCCTGCACAAACGGTCGCCATAGACGACGAACCATTCGATTCAAGAATGTCGGATACGATACGGATGGTGTACGGGTTATCCTCCACTGGCGGCAACACTTTTTTGAGTGCACGCAATGCGAGGTTACCGTGCCCTACCTCACGACGGCCAGGACCGCGGTTTGGCTTCACTTCGCCGGTTGAGAAACCCGGGAAGTTGTAGTGCAAAAGGAATTTGCTGTAACCGTATTTCAATGGGGTATCGATGATCTGTTCGTCCTGCTTGGTACCAAGCGTTACGGTAGTCAGCGATTGTGTTTCCCCGCGTGTGAAGAGCGCGGAACCGTGTGCATTAGGCAGGAAATCGATTTCCGAAGCGATCTGACGTACTTCGTCGAGTTTACGGCCGTCAAGGCGCGTTCTTTCGTCGAGTACCAGGCGGCGTGATGCTTCCCAAACCAGGTCGTTGAAATATCGCTTCGCGAGCCCTTCGTTAAACTCCGGTTTCTCCTCTTCTGTAATAGTTGTTTTGAATTCTTCCCAAACAGCTTTGAAACCGTCTTTTCTAACTGTTTTGTTAGTAGAACCCAACTGCGTTACCGCATATATTTTGCCATAAGCAAACTCGCGCAGACGTGCTTCAAGCGCTTCGTCGGCAGGGTCGCCTACATATTCTCTTTTTTCAGTTTTGCCAACAGCCGCTTCGAATTCCTTCAACGCAGCGCATTGGTCTTTGATAACTGCGTGTGCTATTTTCAGCGCCTCGATCACTTCCTCTTCCGATACTTCGCTCATTTCACCTTCCACCATCGCGATATCGTTATACGTCGCGCCTACCATCAGGTCGAGCGTTGCATTTGCCAGCGCAGTCGTTCCCGGGTTGATCACATATTCGCCATCGATTTTAGCAACGCGAACTTCCGAAACCGGCCCGCCGAAAGGAATATCCGATGCCGCCAATGCAGCCGATGCCGCCAATGCAGCCAATGCATCCGGCAATGCTTCTGCATCAGCAGAGATCAAAAGAATGTTTACCTGTACTTCTGCGTGGTAATCCTCAGGGAAAAGCGGACGCAATACGCGGTCCACCAGACGGCTTGTCAACACTTCGTGGTCAGACAGCTTGCCCTCCCGGCGCTGAAAGCTTCCCGGGATACGTCCCGCTGATGCGAATTTCTCCTGATAGTCGACTGACAATGGCAGAAAGTCGAGGCCTTCCTTAATATCCTTGTTAGCAACAACCGTAGCCAACAACATGGTGTTACCCATTCTGACTACCACCGATCCGTCGGCTTGCTTGGCTAATTTTCCTGTTTCGATTGTGATTTCCCTGCCGTCCGGTAAGGTTATAGTCTTGGTAACTATATTAAAGAGCATAGAATATTGTTTTTTGTAGCTGTGAGACGCCGTCCTGACGCCCCGGTAAGTTCTTGTTTTTTCCGCAAAAAATCAGGGAACTTTCACATATGTAAAGTTCCCTGATTTCAAATTACTTACGTATGTTCAATTCGGCGATGATCGCACGGTAGCGATTGATGTCTTTTTTGTAAAGATAATCCAACAATCTTCTGCGCTTTCCTACCATTTTGAGGAGGCCCAGACGTGTATCATTATCTTTCTTGTGCGTTTTGAGGTGCTCGTTCAGATAATTGATACGGTACGTAAATAAAGCAATTTGTGATTCAGCAGAGCCGGTGTCACCGCTCTCCTTTTTAAAACCTTTCGATTCGAAGATCTCGCTCTTCTTTTCCGCGGTTAAATACATGATTGTAACAACAGATTAAAGTGATATGTAGTAATCACGGCACCTTGCCGCAAATAAAGTTGCAAAAGTAGGCTTTTTAAACCGGTTTTTAAAATAATTTAAATTAATTATGAGTGATAAGCTCCGTTTTCCCGAATCTACTTGCCCATTTGGACTTAATTCTTTTGAAGAACATCTGGTAAACATCCTTTTCGAACAACCGTGAATCGCTCCGAGCGCGCTCAATAAAGTAAATACCCGTCGCAAACAGGAGCGTGTTGGCCATCCACGCACCGATCGGAACCGCCACCAGTCCTTCCTTCACCCATTTATCGCCCTGATTTGTCAGTACATACAACAGAATAAAGAACAGGATCGAAACCAGCACGGGTACGCCGAACCCGCCTTTCTTGATAATAGCTCCCAATGGCGCGCCGATCAGGAACATGATCAGGCAGGAAAGCGCCTGGGTGAATTTGTGGTGCCTTTCCAGTTCGTACTTACTCGCGTCCTTCAATTTCGTCTGCAAATAGTCTTGCTGCGACTTAATATAGCTCAACATACTGTTTGATGCCGCCTTGGTATTCATCAGGATATCCTTTTTCAAACTGTCCGAAACAGGCTTCGCGAGCAGCGAGTCGATCCATTTACCGCTCTTGAGCGTTTTATCGGTGCCTTCGCGGTAGTTGTAGGAATAATATTGCTGACTGCCTGAAACAAGGTTTTTCTTTGTTTCCTGGTAGGAAGTACGTAACGAATCCGCTGTTGCCGTCAAATCGCTGATGTTCTTCATAAATTCGTGGTATTTGAACTGCCCTTCGTCCGTCCGCTTCATTCCAAACGACGCAAGACTTTCCGTAAGGCGGTAATGCCTGAACGACTGACGGTTAAAATTGGAATAGGGAGTCTGCGAACCGGCGGGCGATGCAATATAAACGGGTCGAGAGCTTCCCGAAGCTTGCTCGTCCGTGTAACGGGTACCGTTGTAAAGCTCGATCACCAGATAACGGTTCTCATTAATGGAGAACATTCTGCCCGAATCTGCCAGGATAATCTCTGTATTCCCCAATTCGTACGACCGGCTGTTGTGTATATAGATCACCATGCCGATCATCTTGCCGTTGTCCAGCTTTTCGTCGACCTTGATGCTATACCCGGGCAAATCATTGTAAAATATCCCCTCTTTAATTTTTAATGTAGCTTTCGTGGTTTTGATGTCATACAGCAGACTATACCCTTTCAGGTTAGCCCAGGGCGAAACGCGGTCGTTAAAATAAAAGGAGAAGATGCTGATTCCGACAGCCACGATAAACATCGGCAACATGGCGCGCACTACGGAAATACCGGCGCTTTTGATGGCCGTAAGTTCAAAGAATTCGCCCAGGTTGCCAAAAGCCATCAGGGAAGACAGCAGCATTGCCAGCGGTAATGCCGTGGGCACGGTAATGAGGCTGAAAAAGAAGAATAGTTGTGCATAGTCCATGACGTTCAGGTCCTTCGACACGAAGTCATCTATGTAAAAGATCATGATCCGCATCAGGAAGACGAACACCACAACCGACATTGTAATCACAAAAGGTCCCCAAAAGGACGTTAAAATAAGCTTATCCAGCTTTTTCATCAACTACCTACTATTTCTCTTAAATTATCAATAAATCCCTCCCACAATGAATGAAGCTCGTCCTTGTCTCGATTCGACGAATAGTCGATCACGCGTAAAAAGGTTGTCTGGGTTAACTCGCTAACTTCTAATTTTAGTTCCAAATGGTTGTTATCAAGATTGTCGTCACTCGTGTCCTCAAAATCGAAACGCACCGCCTTGTTGATCCGCAAACCGGTTTGTCGGGCAATATGGCTGTCGCCGTCCCATTGAAAATCGAAACGGTGATCGGGCAGCACAGTCACTTTCTCGGCAAACCATTGTTGCAGTCCCGAGGGTGTGGAAATATATGGAAAGAGAACTTTAGGGGAGGAACGCAATTCAAATTCGGTAACAAATTTATATTTTTCCATATGTGCTGAAATTAAAGGTGCGGCCTCGTTAGCCTTGCCTTATGTGCTGATTTAAAAGTTGTAATATAATATAAATCGACAATAAATGCGTGTAAATATAAATTTGTTGTTTCAAAATTATGCGGAATTTACGTTAAAAATGGGCAAACGGGTTGCATCGTAATATTCTTTAACATACTTTTGCACCACAATTACGACGGCGGGGTAGCTCAGATGGTTAGAGCGTAGGATTCATAACCCTAAGGTCGGCAGTTCGATCCTGCTCCCCGCTACATTGTTGAAGACATCCTCCCGGATGTCTTTTTTATTTTCCGCCATTTTGTGCCTTCTCGAGAATTAAAATCGGCGCATTTCGGTTTACAGTAATTGGTAACACCACCGAATCACCTCAGAACTGTATGAAATTATTATTCCAATACCTGAGCAGGTACAAGGGACTCATTTTCCTGGCCCTGCTAATGGCGGCCGTCAATCAAACCTTCTCCCTTCTCAACCCTTACATCCTCGGTAACTACCTCATCGATCCCTACGCCAACAAAGCGGTAGAGTTCCGCACGAAGGGACTTGACAATGCATTCTTTAAGGGGATACTGATGGGCCTGCTGATGATCATCGGCGTAGCGATGGTATCGCGCATAGCCAAGGCATTTCAGGATTACCTGGTGAATGTCGTGATCCAGAAATTCGGTGCAGCGCTTTATACCGACGGGCTGCGGCATGCATTAAGGCTCCCGTTCCAGGATTTTGAAGACCAGCGCTCGGGCGAAACGCTTTCCGTGCTTTTGAAGGTCCGTGCCGATTGTGAAAAGTTCATTCTCAACTTCGTTAACGTCCTGTTCTTCACATCAGTAGGTATTGTTTTCGTGGTCATCGTCGCATTCAGGCTCAGCCCGTGGTTACCGCTGATCTACCTCGTCGGCTCGATCATTCTCGCGTTTCTGACTAGTGTTTTGAGTAGGAAAATCAAAACGATCCAGAAGAATATCGTGAAGGAAACGACCGCATTGGCCGGTTCTACCACCGAATCGTTGCGCAATATCGAGCTCGTAAAAAGCCTTGGATTGACGCAGCAGGAAATCGGACGACTGAATACCACAACTTATAAAATTTTGAAACTCGAACTGAAAAAAGTAAAAAGCATCCGTTCGGTAAGTTTCATCCAGGGAACGTTCGTCAATTTTCTACAACAATGCGTGATGTTCGCACTACTGTTTTTCGTGTTCCGTGATAAAATTACCGTGGGGCAGATGATGATGATGCAATTCTACTCCTTCTTCATATTCGGACCATTGCAGGAATTGGGCAATGTGATCCTCTCCTACCGTGAAGCTGAGGCGTCTTTGAATAACCTGCAAACATTGCTGGCCCGACCGGTAGAACACAAACCGGCTAACCCTGAAAGCATTACCGACATTAAGGAGTTGCAATTCGACCATGTGAAATTCCAGCATCAAACGGCCAAACGCCCTGCTCTCGAGGAGATTTCCTTTAATGTGAAACGTGGAGAAACCATTGCATTCGTGGGGCCATCGGGCTCCGGCAAGACCACCTTGGTAAAGCTGCTCGTTGGACTGTACCAACCTATCGAAGGCGCTGTTTTCTATAACGGTGTGAGTGGAAAAGATATCGATTTTGACGAAATCAGGCATAAAATCGGCTTTGTGACGCAGGATACGCAGCTTTTTTCGGGTACCATTAAGGAAAACCTGCTGTTTGTCAATCCGGGAGCAACCGACGAAATGATCAACGACGTGCTCATGAAAGCCGCTTGCTATAACCTGCTGGCCAGAGCCGAGAATGGCATCGACACGATGATCGGCGAAGGCGGTTTGAAATTATCAGGCGGCGAGCGCCAGCGCCTCTCGATCGCCCGCGCACTCCTGCGTAACCCGCACCTGATCATTTTCGACGAAGCAACATCAGCACTCGATTCGCTCACCGAAGAAGAAATATCGAACACCATTCGCGACATTACCGACCAGCGCCAGCACATTACTGTCATGATCGCACACCGGCTATCGACCATCATGTACGCCGACCGCATCTATGTGCTTGAAAAAGGCCGTATCGTCGAAACCGGCAGTCATCATGCATTGCTTGAAGAAAAAGGCCTCTATTACGCGATGTGGCGCCAGCAAATCGGCGAACGCAAAGACGAAACGGTACTGTCGGCTTAATGGTGCAAATCTCTTGATTTGCACACACTATTCGCAGGCCTCCGGCCGGAGGCCTGCGAATAGCAAGTCACGAAGGCTGACCTTCGTGCCATTTGCTTAACTACGCAAGAATCGGGTTTCAGTGCACGCCCGGGCCGGGTAATTTTGGTTCAACCAATCAAAATACCCAATGACCACCATTGAAAACCTCGACTGGGCTTCCATTCGCGAAAACCTTCACCAGCGCGGCTATGCGCAACTTAATCAGCTTCTGAATGCAGAGGAATGCGACAATCTGATTGCTGAATATGCCAATCCGGCACATTACCGCAAGACGATCGTCATGGAGCGATATCGCTTTGGGCTGGGTGAGTATAAATACTTTTCGTATCCACTACCCTCAATTATCCAACGGCTGCGCGAAAGCATTTACCCAAAACTGGCGCCCATTGCTAATCAATGGATGAATGCGCTCAGCAAAGAAAATCCCTACCCTGCTCATTTCGAAGATTTTCAGGAACTGTGCAAGGCTGAGGGACAAACAAAACCGACGGTACTGATCCTGAAATACGGCCAAGGCGGCCATAATACGTTGCATCAGGACCTTTATGGCGAGCTGTTCTTTCCGATTCAAATGGTGCTGTTCCTCAACGAGCCGGACGAGGACTATACCGGCGGCGAATTCGTTATGACCGAACAAATACCACGTGCGCAATCGAAGGCCATTGTTTTAAAACCCCGGAAAGGCGATGCGTTGCTTTTTACGACGAATTTCAGACCTGTGAAAGGCAGCAAGGGCTACTACCGCGTCAATATGAAGCACGGCGTGAGCGAAGTGCATGACGGCCAGCGGTACACGTTAGGTATTATTTTTCATGATGCATTGAGCTAAAACCGGGCATTTCCCGGCAAATGCATTTAAAACAGCACGCATGATCAGCCACGAAGAACTAGGCCCGGAAAACTTCGCGACGAGCCGGAAGCTGAAACGAATGATTGCCAGCTTTACCATCACAATGGCCGGCAACCGCAACCTTAAAATTTACGGTCGATTATCCTGCGGATCCGGAAAACGAATGAAACGAAGCAACAGGGTATTCTTCTCCGACGAGCGTGACGCGCTCACGCATGGGTACCGGCCGTGCGGGCATTGCATGCGCGAGACATATTTGAAATGGAAATTAAGTTAGTGGCTTTACAGCCAGGCTCCTCCACAAATAGAACGTGACATAGGTTTCCCAGCCTGCATAATCACGGAAAAAGGCTTCGATTTTGTCCTTTTCAGTACGCTCGGCGATAATACCATGGCCGGTCAGCGCATTCAGCAGCCCCACATCTCCATGTGGAATACCCTCGGGCGCACGGAACGACTTCATAAGCACATAATTGGCCGTCCAGATACCAATTCCCTTGTGCCCCACCAACGCCTTCTGTCGTGACTCAAAATCCGGCAAAGCGTCGATTAGCGAACGGCTGAGCGTGCCCTCCACGAATGCGCGAGCCGCACCAATCACATATTCCGCCTTTTTTTGTGAAAACTGCATTCCCCGCAGCACATCGATTTCCGCATTGGCCAAAACTGTCGGTTCAGGAAAAATATGAAAAACCTGATTGTCCCATTCAATATGCCGACCATAGCGCTCTACCATGCGCCGTTTCATTTTATATGCAAATGTGAGGTTAATCTGCTGCCCGATAATAGACCAGCAAAGTGCTTCAAACATATCGGAAATGCCCATCAGCCGCAAGCCGGAGAAATTTTCAGCCATATATGCCAGGCGGCTGTCCCGCTTTAACTGCATATAAAACGGCAGAAGGTCGCGATCCAGATCGAACCAATCGCTGACGTAAGCTGTGAGAAAATCGCGGCATTCCGGATTTGCAGCACCTTCCAGAATCTCGATTTTCAAAAAATTACCCTGCTCACTTACCTGGAAAAGCACGTCGCCATAAGGCGTCGCAATTGCTTTGAAAACTGCTGTTTCAGTTACCAAATGCAGGCAATCGTCGTAATTGCGGTTTAAAAACCAGAGGCATTCCTGGAAATTGAAAAGCGGCGGGACCGCGATAAGGATAGTTTGTTGATGCATCTTGGGGTTAATTCACTCATTCACTCAATGCACGATTTTGAAAACCAGTTCCCGCAGCAGCTCGCCCTCGGGAATACTCGTGCCGTCAAGCCCTTTCAAACGCCCGTCGCTTTCGCGCAGGTAATGGATAATATTAACAACCTTGCCCATTGGATAATTTCGCGCGGCCAGCAGATAATCCTTGACGAAATACGGGTTAACACCCAGCTCCACAGCCAACCCCTTTTCCGATTTGTCGCGCGCCGCATGGGTAAGGAGTAGTTTCGAGAAAAATCCGAACAAAATGATCAACACCGGCGCCAGCGGATTGTCCTTGGAATTGGAAGCAAAAAAAGCGGCTATCTGGTTCGCTTTCAGCACATCGCGATGCATCAATGCCTTTTGAAATTCAAAAACATTATATTCTTTGCTTATACCTACAAACTTTTCAATCGCCGTCGCATCAATACCTTCGTCTACACGCAGGTTCACCATGATCTTGCGGATCTCGTTTGAAAGCCGTTTCAGGTCGTTACCAATGTTATCCACCAGCATTTGAACGGCCTTCGGACTGATTTTTACGCCCTCGTGCTGGCAAAATGAGCCTACCCAGTCGGGCAGCTTATTGTCATACATCTTTTTAGATTGCACCACCACCCCATTTGCATTGCAGGCTTTAAGGTAAGATTTTCGCTCGTCTGCGTTGGCGTGATAGCAAAACACCAGCACGGTGCTTGGCACTGGGTTCAAGGCATAATCTTCTAATCGCTGCTGCTGTTCCTTCTGTTCAATGCCGTTCAGGCGGTGTGCTTCTTTCACCAAAACCAGCTGACGCTCGGCCATGAAAGGAAACCGCCGCGCGTAGCTCAGCACGCCGGCCACGTCGGTGTCTTTTCCGTACAGCACAAACTGGTTAAATCCCCGCTCCGATTCCGGAACCACTTTATTTTCAAGCTCTTCGGCAATAGAATCGATGTAATAGGGTTCGTCGCCATGCAGGAAGTACAGCGGCCGAAACTTCTTGCTTTTGAGCTCTTTAAGGATAATATCAGGTGTTTGTGCCATGAGTTTGGGAATTGAGACCGGCATGCGGTCCAGGCATCAAATTTACCGTTCCACAACGATTTATGCCGCGTTTTCGACGATAAATTGCCCTGCCTGCCGGCGCAATTCCGGAAAAAAGGAGACGAATTTGGTATAATAGAACTCTTCATTGGCTTGCAAGTCGCTGACAGCCGTGGAGATAGGCGCTAAAAACTCCGCCCGGCGCGAAAGGCGGTGAAACGTGGTATCAATACCGTCGAACGTCTCATAAGTGTTGAGCCAGTCCTGCCGGATCATCGAACGCACCATCGGCACCATTGTCTCCGGGATAAGGTGGGCGTTCCGCTCGATCACCGAATAAATCCGGTGCGCGTATACAAAAAGCGGTTCATGATGGTAATGCTCGAAATTTTTGGCGAGGAAATAATCGAAATAGATGTCCATCACGATTCCCGCCAGCTTTCCCTGTGTAACCGCCGCCACATCTTTGGCTTCGAGTACTTCGGGATGCTTATCCGTAAATGAATCGATAAAGCGGTGCAATTTCAGCCCCAGCACATAGTCGGGATTCCAGTTGGCAGTCTTTTCATCACTCAGACGTCCTTTAATGAAGTCACCGACATAATTGCCCATCATCACTCCCTCATTCTCGCCAGATAGCAAAATATGTGCTAAAAAATTCATCCAAATGACATTTTGACAAAATTGCCGTACGTTTGTTCCAGTACTCTCTCACGGAACAATTCTTTTACAACAACCATTATTTTAATCAAACTAGCAAATGAAAATCGAAAAAAATAACGTCGTAGCGTTAACATATAGCCTCAGCATTCCTGACTCTGAAGGTGAAACAGATGTTGTCGAAGTAGTGTCTGAAAATGACCCGATGTATTTTATCCACGGCATCAGCGGACTGCCGGAGGGTTTCGAAAGCCAGATCGAAGGCCTTTCTGCGGGCGATACTTTTGATTTTACCGTCTCTCCCGAAGAAGGTTACGGAGAATATGATGAAGAAGCGGTTGTAGACCTGCCGAAATCAGTTTTCCAGAATAGCGAAGTGGATCAAAACGAGCTGTTGCAGGTAGGCAACATCATCCCAATGACCAACGAAGAAGGCGAAAGACTACACGGTCAGATCGTCGAAATCCAGGATGACGTCGTAATCATGAACTTTAATCACCCGCTGGCAGGCAAGGAAATGCATTTCTCGGGCAAGGTGCTGAGCGTGCGTGCAGCAACACGTGAAGAGCTCGATCATGGGCATGTGCACGGTACGGGGGGAGTGCATCATCATTAATGAGTGAATGTCCGAATGAGTGAATGAATGAATAACCGCAAAAACATTCACTCATTCACTCATTCACTCATTCAATCATTGGCTGATACTGCTCCACCTCCACACCGAACCTTCGCAAAAACTCGACGCCCTCTTCGATCGCAATGCCCTTGTAGGCCGCATACGAGTGCAGGAAAATCACTTTCCTGATCTTCATCGTGTAAATCACCCTTGCACAGGCAATGCACGGCGCGAGTGTGACAAAAAGTGTTGATCCTTCGATATTTGAACCGTTTTTGACGGCGAACAGAATGGCGTTCTGCTCAGCATGCAATGCCAGCGAGCAACTCCCTTTCGCATCGCGCGGGCATCCTACGCCCGGAAATTCTTCATCGCAGTTGTGCGTGCCCGCCGGCGGCCCGTTGTAGCCAATTGAAATAATCCGCGTGTCCTTCGTTAGCACCGCACCCACCTGTGCTTTTATACAATGCGAACGCTTGGCAAGATTTTTTGCCAGGTCCATATAAATGTCATCAAATTCCGGCCGCAAATTCGTTGTTGCTATTGTCATTCTCTGGTCAATCGAAAAATTCAAGGTACAAAATTAGGGAAATGACGGCTGGATTCAACGCAGTTTGAAAAGTATGACTAGAAGCATATTGCTTATTTTCTTCCTGACCATCCTCCTTAACCCGCTTTTCGCACAGCAGGAGAAGTCGGTTGTTACCCTCACCAAAGACCCCGCAGGCCTTTTCAAATCCTATAAATTCTTTATTCAAAATGTAGAAGACCAGCGCCCTCAACCGGGAGCCGCACTGGGCAAAGTTATCGCCCTGGGCAAGGAAATCCCGGCAGTATTGGCCGGAAAGGCCGAAAATGAGCTGTTCGGGTACTGGTCGTACCTCGCGCCGAAGAAAGAGCAATCCTATTTGCCGCTTTACATTACCATTAAGGAACTGTCTGTCAGCGAAAAGCGCGTTGGACCAAATAGGGTTACGGGCGAAGTGCGGCTGAATGTCCGCTTCCGATGGTACCGTAATATGGAGCCCGTGGAGCTTACTGGCTATCAAACGGCAGCCAATTATACGCGGCCGGAAACTGCGTTCACCCACGATAAGTTAATCAAACAGCTTGTGGATCAAGCGCTAAGCCATTTTCAAAAGTGGATGACATCCAATGGGGGCAAAACGTCGGCGCTGGCCCGCAATCTGGTGCTGACATTCAAAGAAATTAACAACACGGCCTCCGAGGACACGGTTTTTTACTCTCCAAAACGACCGCTGATCTGGAATGATTTTAAGGTAAGAAGTGCGAAACCGGGCAGCAGGTATGCAGCTGCGGTATTCACCAGTTTCGGGTATGAAGGCCGCTCCTATCCAAAAGGCGATGATCTGGTGGTGGAAATTGGTTTAAAGACCTTCATGGTCAAAAGCATGTCGTGGGGCCGGCCGGAGTCGCGCGATGCGGGCACATTGCGTCATGAGCAGATCCATTTCGACATTACGAGGTTGGTAGTAGAGAAGTTTAAAGAACGCCTCAGAAAAGCGGAATTAACCTTTGAAGATTACGACAGCGAGATTCAATACCAGTTTCTCGAAGCTTTTCGGGAAATGAACCACGATCAGGAACAATACGACGGAGAAACCGGCCACGGCCTGAATGCGGGCGTCCAGGCCGCGTGGGACAAAAAAATTGCACAGCAAATCGAAGCGCTCTATTCGGTGCAGTAATGCCCTTTAAGGCGATTCGAATGACTTACCCGGCTACGGGGCTGCAATGCGGATAATGTCCTGAATTTCATTACTTAACGCGTAGCTTTTTATATTAAAATCAAACGCGCGGGTGTCCTCTGCAAATGCCTTATTACTCACAAGGTAAAGTTCACCGCCTGATTTAAAGCCCACTACCTGATGTTTAGGAACCAGAAAACTGACCGTCCCGGCATTCAGGTACGTACTCAAACTGCCTGTTATTGAAATAGTTGCGAAAGTAGCTACCGCTACCGCCGTCCATTTCAGGCAATACACTGAGCGCTGGTACACAGTATACCAAACCAGTAGAATTATACTATACAGCAAAATCACTTCCAACGCGCTTAAATGCAGGTTTTCCAACAAATGTCCGGGAAGTGAGCGTGGGATCGAGGCCGACCAGTCCGTAAGCCCGGCAGAAAGTGTTACAACTTGGCCGGCAACCCAGGCAAGCCACGAAATCCCGACAGGACTAATCAGCAACAAGACCAATGCAGCTGGCAGCAAGATATTCGTAAATACCACCACCAGCGGGTTTACCAGCCAGAAGTAAGTCGGGAATTGATGAAAGTAGAAAAAACTCAGCGGGAATGTCGCAATCTGGGCCGCGAGGGCAAGCGCACTTACCTGCCACACAAACCTGATAAGGCTATTTGTAGGGTTTACGATATCAAAAATAGGTTGATAAAGCAGAAAAATCCCCGCCATAGCCAGGTATGACAGCTGAAAACCGACATCATACAATGCACAGGGATCGAGCAGGAGAATTATGAGCGCCGAAAATGCCAGCGTGTTCATCGGGTAATGCTTTCGTCCAGCCACTTCGGCCGTTACCAGTACCATACACATCAATGCGGCACGCTGGACGGAGGGCGGTAAACCGGTAACCAGCGCATAAAATCCCAGTAATGCAGCTGTGAGGAAGAGATAAATCCATTTTCCAAAGCGCCAACGCTTCACCCAGCCGAAAGCCGTACTAATGGCCAGAAAGATAATGGCTACGTGCATTCCGGAAACGGAAAGAATATGCACCGCGCCCGAAATAACGTAATCGCCTACTTGTTGCTCGCCGAGATCGTCGCGACGGCCCAGCAACATCGCCTTCACAAGCCCGTATGCCGCGGAATCGATATGCTCGCGGAAACGGTCGTCAGCCCATTGAGAAACTGTTTCAGGCCAATAAGCAGGATTTCCCTTGTTACCGGCGGACATCAGCTGGCAGGAACCCTTATTTACAAATGCGGTAAAAAGGATACCCTTGTTCCTCAAATACCGGGCATAGTCAAACTGTTCGGGGTTTTGCGGCGGAGCGGGTTGCTCCAACCGTCCGTTGATCATCAACTTGTCGCCGGGTCTGGGAATGATCGGGAGGCTATCCGGCAAATAAATCAATGCCCTCACCGGATAATTAACCCATTGCTTTCCGCTTTTAAACTGTTCGGTCCGGATCTCAAAGCGAATGGAATTGGTCCGCTTTTCGGGTATGGTCGTCACTACGGCTGCGAAGGATCGGTATTCCAATGCATTAAGTCCGCTGAGCTGCCTGTCTTTTTCCTCCTCGACCCGCATTTTAACACCAGCTCCCAAAAGAAACATCCAGGCAGCCAAACCAATAGCGAAGCCTGTCTTGCGCCGCAGCAGATACAGCGAAATACATCCCAACGTCACGGCAACCACGGGTATTAATATAAAAACAACCGGCATACCGGCGGTCGTACGGAATGCGTCGCCTGCCAATATGCCGGTTGCTAGGAATAGTACTACGCTTACAAACGGAGCGCGTGGTAGCATGTGTGTTTATCGTACGACAAAACGTTTTGTGATCGTCTTATTAGCGGTCTCTACTTTGTAATAGTACAATCCGCTAGGGAAGTTTCTAACGTTGAGGTAAGAGCGGTTGACGGCATCTTCCGTCACCTTTTGTCCTTTCTGGTTATAGACGGACACGGTATAATTTTCAAAATTAGGCGTGAACACGTTGGTTGTCAAGGTCTCACGAACCGGATTAGGGTAAAGTTCCACTAAAAGTTCGGTCGTCGAAAACTGCGAGTACTCCACCATTTTCGCACGTCTGGGACTCAATGCAAGCACGGCGTGCATTCGTGCCTTCTGATCATTCGTAAATATGCTCATGCACACGTCGGGCGAGTAGTCCATGTAGTTTTCGATCATGTTGCGCGTCATCACAGTTCCGCCACATTGCGAATATACCGGCGAGCACGAAAGGTCTGTTGTCTCGTTCTTGGTATTGGCGGTTGGTGTGTCGTCGCAATAATCGGTGCCGCAGGTACTGTCGCCCCAAATGTGTATCAGACCCAGCCAATGGCCTACCTCATGTGTTGTCGTACGGCCCAGGTTATAGATCCGGCTCGTGATCGCATCGGAATTGCGGCCGAAATAGCGGAAATCGATGATTACGCCGTCGGTCAATGCGTCGGCTTCTCCATTTTCGGAAGTAGCAAGGCCGGCCGTACGGTCGTTGAGCTCCGTGACTACCGGAAACTGGGAAGTCCCGAGGTAGCGGTCGTTCAGCCGCGTTACCCAGATGTTCAGGTAACGGTTTGTAAACCAGGCCGGCGAAATGTTCGCCAGTTCGTCGGCGTCGGTAATCGGGCTGAACTGCGACGTTGCATTATAGGTGCGCACCACCGAAACCAGTTTGAAACGGATGCCGGTATCTACGCCCAGCGAATCGGTATAATAGCCTTTATAGCCCGAAGTATTGCCATAGTCTTCATTCAGGACGTCGATCTGGCTTTGTATTTGCGCATCGGAGATATTGCCGTTGCCCGCGCCGCCGATCACCTTATCGGCCCGGTTGTGGACGACGTGTATCACCACCGGGATCGTGATCACCTCACTCGCGCTCATACGCGCCGCAGCGCCAGTATGCAGGTAATTCTCAATCGCCTGCTCAGATTGCATTCGCAGGTTGCGGAGGGAGGGGTTTTTCAACAGCCGTACAGAGTCCCGTTCCGTGCTGGCGCACCTCGTAACAAGCGGTTCCTGCGCTCTTCCGAGCGTGGAAACCAGCAAAAGGCCGACCAGCAGCAGGCTATTTCTCCGATTTTTCATAAGCAGCAAGAATGTCCTTCACCAAACGGTGCCTTACAACGTCCGAACCGTCCAGTTCCACAAAACTGATTCCCTTAATGCCCTTCAAAACGGTGATAGAGTCGATTAGCCCCGATTTCAAGTTTTTGGGAAGATCGATCTGCGACTTGTCGCCGGTAATGATCGCTTTTGAGCTTGGGCCCATCCGGGTCAGGAACATTTTCATCTGCATGGGCGTCGTATTCTGTGCCTCGTCGAGCAGGATAAATGCGTTGTTCAGCGTACGTCCCCGCATGTAGGCAAGCGGCGCAATTTCGATTACCCGGCTTTCCAGGTACAATTTCAGCTTTTCCGGCGCGATCATATCATCGAGCGCATCGTAGATCGGTCGCAGGTAGGGATCGATCTTTTCTTTCAGGTCACCCGGTAAGAACCCGAGGTTCTCCCCTGCTTCCACGGCCGGACGCGTTATGATAATTTTTCGTACTTCTTTGTTTTTCAATGCCCTCACCGCAATGGCGACCGCAGTATAGGTCTTTCCCGTACCGGCCGGACCGATTGCAAACACGAGGTCGTATTTGCCGGCCTGCTCGACCAGGAGCTTCTGGTTGGTCGTTTTGGCTTTTACAACGAGGCCCTTATTGCCATAAAGAATCACATCGTCGTCGTCTTCGCCGGTGGCCGCGGGCATTTTGGCTATGCCATTCAGGTAGCCTTTGACGTTGTCGTTCGTTATTTTCCCATACTTCTGATAGTGCGCCAGAAGAGAGTCTATTACATCTGTGATTCGGATAATTTCGGGGGCAGTCCCCTGGATGCGGATCTCGTTTCCGCGTGAAATAATTTTACTTTCGGGGAAAGCAGCAGCGACTTCCTTGATATTCGAGTTATGAATCCCGAGAAAATCGACCATGGATACGTCTTCGAGTGTGATGATTTTTTCCAGCAAATGAATCAGTGTTTAATGTTTATCTAATCGTTGTAAAATTTAGTAATAATAACCAACATTTGTAAAACATAATCGTCGAAAAAACAATTAATCTACTAAATACCTGGCCAAAAAATAACTCTTTCCCGACCAAGTCTTTCATTATCAGACACGCACAAAAAAGTCGTGTGGCAGAAAAAAAATTATTGCGCCAAACTCCCCGCCGCCGCTTTCCTCGAAGGCCTCCAATGATTAACTTTGTCTTAACATGGAAAACGAAAAGGCACCCAACAACTACCCCAGGAGCGGCTCCAAGACCGGAAACGGCACCAAGCGGTCATTCGCCCCAAGAACGCCATCCAACGATCAGAATTTCAGCAAATTACCTCCTCAGGCAATCGACCTGGAAGAGGCGGTTTTGGGTGCTTTGATGATCGAAAAGGATGCACTCACGGCGGTGGCGGATATCCTTCGTCCGGATAGTTTTTACAAGGAGTCGCACATCCGCATTTACAGCGCGATCGTTACGCTCTTCGCCGATTCGGAACCGATCGACATGCTCACGGTCACCGCAAAGTTGCGCAGCACCGGAGAGCTTGAACTGGTCGGCGGCGCATCCTACATTATGGAGCTGACCAGTAAGGTCAACTCTGCCGCCAACATCGAATTCCACGCCCGTATCATATCGCAGGCCTACATCAAACGGGAGCTTATCAAAGTATCTTCGGAGATCCAGCGGGAGGCTTATGAAGATACCACCGACGTGTTCCGCCTTCTCGACAAAACGGAACAGTCGCTCTTCGCGATTTCGGAGTCTAATATCAAGAAAAATTACGCCGATATGGGCGCGCTCATGCGCCAGGCACTGGCCGAACTCGACCAGAAAAAAAATAACAAGGATGGCCTCACCGGCGTACCATCCGGTTTCAGCGCACTCGACAGGCTTACGTCCGGCTGGCAGAAAACGGAATTGATGATCCTCGCGGCACGTCCCGGTATGGGTAAAACGGCATTTGTCGTTTCCTCGCTCCGGAATGCAGCGGTAGACTTCAATATTCCGGTGGCCATATTCTCGCTGGAGATGTCCTCGGTACAGCTGGTCAATCGTTTGATTTCCGCTGAGGCTGAGATCGATAGTGAGAAAATTCGTAAAGGAAGCCTCGCCCCTCATGAATGGGAGCAACTGCACCACCGCATTCACCGGTTGACAAATGCCCCCATTTACATTGACGACACCCCTGCCCTTTCGGTACTCGAACTGCGTGCAAAATGCCGTCGTTTGAAAGCGCAGCACGATATTCAGATGATCGTAATCGACTACCTGCAGCTGATGACCGGCGATACGGGAGGCAAAAGCCCCGGTAACCGCGAACAGGAGATTGCAATGATCTCACGGTCGTTGAAAAACCTTGCAAAAGAGCTCGACGTACCGGTAATCGCCCTTTCTCAGTTGAGCCGTGCGGTAGAAACACGTGGAGGGGAAAAGCGTCCTCAACTCTCCGATTTGAGGGAATCCGGGTCAATCGAGCAGGATGCAGACATGGTAATCTTCCTCTACCGCCCTGAATATTATGGTATTACGGAAGACGAAGCAGGTAACTCGGTGGCAGGTGTTGGTGAAGTGATTCTGGCTAAAAACCGTGCAGGTTCGCTGGATACCATCCAGCTGCGCTTCATTGGCAAATACACCAAATTCGCTGACCTTGATTCCGGTTTCACGCCGGCCCCATTCTCGATCGACCGCCCGATCCAGACCTCGAACCCAATATCTTCCTTCGAGAGCCAGGCCAAACCTTCGGCACCGTCCACGGGCGGAACGCTCCGCAGCCGCGCCAACGACCTGAGCAACTTCGACTACAAAGGACCGGATTCGGAACCGCCGTTTTAAGATAATCAGCCAAAAAATACCGTTCGGACACTTTCCGGTTGCCGTTTGATAAAGCGATAATGTAACCAGCATCGTCACTATATTCATTTGGATAGTCACCATCCTAAATAGGCTATCCAAATGAAAAGCATTACCAATAAACTTCTTCTTTCCGTTATTGCTGCTTGCTCGCTCCTGCAATGCCGGCAGGAAACCGGTTCTTCCCCTCCTGGGCCCGAAGCATATCCCAATGCATTACTCGTAACCGCAGTGGAAGCCGAAAAACTCGCATTTGGCGAGCTAACCTCTTCCACAAACAACGCTGCCAGGACTGCCGCAACGGACGTTTCAAAACGGATCAAAAACGTGCGCACATTGAATGACGACGAGGGTAATCCACTGATGCACATTATTCATTTCGAGGCGGATGCGCAGCCTGATGCGGGCTTTGTCATCATTGCCGGTGATAAACGCGTTGTTCCGGTACTGGCCAAGGGTGATAGCGGCAAATTCGAGCCCGACGGCGAAAACCCCGGCCCGAGAATATGGATTGAACACGTGAAAGCCGAAGTCGCGACCGGTAAAAGACATGTTACCACGCCTGTGAAAGCCGTCGAACTATTGCTCCTGGCCCCGTCACCAATTACAATTTCCCCTTGAACAACAAAATTTCAACAGACAATTGCACGTCCGCCAATCTCGCCGATCAGCAGATAGCCAATATGATACGCGTGGCTGGCATGTACGCCGTTTCTAATTACAATACTTTTGGTTGTAACACAGTGATCTGGCGTGAGAATATCAAGACGGCATTCCAGGCTGCTGGTTATTCAAATGCAGGAAAAAGGGCTGCGTTCAGCAATGTATACAACGATGTCAGATCCGAACTCATGAGCGGCCACCCGGTAATTATGGACGGCACGAACCAGTTCCTCGGATTTAATAACTGGCACATCTGGGTAATTGCAGGTTTTCAAGAAACCATCCTCCATGGCGTTGTAGAGTTAAATGGAGGCGCAACGTGTATGGCGTGGACGTATAATTTGTACTATTTGAATTGGGGGTGGGAAGGCGACTCTGATGCGTGGTATGCAGCCGGAAATTTCCTGGGTGATAACCAAAATTACGATACGTCGCTGAATGTAACATATGGCATGCGAAAATAAACCCATGAAAAAGAAAAGCTGCCTAATCTTACTTATTTGTACGACTTTCTTGGGCTGTGACTATAAGTATGGTAGAATCATAAGCTCTCTGACCCATCGATCAACATATGACGCAGAGCGGACATACCATAGAAAGTCCGACACAAACGTCTATTACGACAGCGGCCACACACGTAGGCTCATTTTTAAAGGGTTTGATACGCTGATGGTAGAAGATAAAGGTCAAATCAGTGCGGTAATTTTAAAGATTGTATCGAAGAGAATACCCGGAACCGGCGAAGAGCCATCCCCTCACAGGATCTATGAGGGACGGGACTCCACGCACAACATACGAAGCATCCGAATTACGGTCGAAGACGTCAAAATAAACAAGCCCAGGCTCGTAACCAGCGAAGTAATGGATGGCGAGTACAACCCCGCCGCCGACTCGATATGGACTTACTACAAATATTTAGATCGAAATAAATAACCCGCAGTCAGGAATGGTCAGGAGGAGTCAAGGATGGTCATTTATTGTTCAATGTTAACCACAAATGACTACTCCTGACAAAAACCTATTTCCTCACCAACAACGCCACGTTCTCCACATGGTGCGTATTCGGGAACATATCCACTGGCTGCACCCGCGTCACTTCATAATCTTCGGACATTAATGCCAGATCGCGCGCCTGCGTGGCTGTGTTGCAGCTCACGTAGACAACACGGTCGGGCGCAGCTTTCAGGATCGTTTCGATCACGGGCACGTCCATTCCGGCACGTGGCGGGTCGGTAATGATCACATCCGGACGTCCGTGCGTGTGCAGGAAGCCCTCGTTCATGATCGCGCGCATGTCGCCTGCGAAGAATGAGGTATTGGTAATGCCGTTCAACTGCGAGTTAATGCGGGCGTCTTGCACAGCCGCTTCCACATACTCCACTCCGACCACTTTCTTTGCGCTGCGGGCCACGAAGTTGGCGATCGTGCCGGTTCCGGTATATAAATCGTAAACCGATTCACTACCCGTCAGCTGCGCATAATCGCGTGCCACGCTGAACAGTTTATAAGCTTGCTCCGAGTTGGTTTGGTAAAACGATTTCGGCCCTACCAGAAACGTGAGGTCCTCCATCGTTTCGCGAATTACCTTATCGCCCGCGTAATGGATCACTTCCTGGTCCTGATAAGAATCATTTCCCTTCAAATTCACGATATAGTTCAGCGAAGTGATTTCCGGATGATTTTGGTGCAGGAATTCCATCACTTCCGCGATAATTTCGTCATTTTTCGCGCCAAATTGCACGATCACCATCACGTCGCCCGAATTGGCCGTCCGGACGATCACATTCCGCATCACGCCTACATTAAAGCGTACGTCGTAATAAGGAAACCCTTTTTCCTCGGAAAACCGGTGCAAAGCATTGCGGATCGCATTCGAGGGATCGGGTTGGAGATGACAATGATCGACGGTGAAGATCTTATCGAAACGCTTCGGCACGTGGAAGCCTAATGCGGTTTTGGTGAAAGGCTGCCCCGAATCGAGCTGCTCTTTGGTCAGCCAGCGCCAATTCGAGAAAGTGAATTCCAACTTATTTCGGTAATATTCGGTCTTAGGGGCAGCGATAATCTCGTTAATCTCGACATTCCTGATCTTTCCTATCCTTTCAAAATGATCCACTACCTGCTGCCTCTTGAACCTGAGCTGATGCTCATAGCTGATATGCTGCCACTTGCAGCCCCCGCACACCGTGAAATGCTCGCAATAGGGTTCTGTACGTAAAGCCGATTGTGAATGGATTTTGGTAACAATGGCTTCCTTCAATTTCTTCTTGGTACGAACGACCTGAAGATCGACGATGTCACCGGGGGCCACATTACCTTCTACAAAGATTACGCCGTCTTCCGATTTAAATATACATTTGCCTTCTGCCGCAAAATCGGTAATTTCAACGTATTCGTACTTGTTACTCTTAGACATTATTTTCTGTTTTAATTACTAATCCCAATATCCTATCGGATCAATTCTACTGCCGCATATTCCATGAAAAAACGGTTCATCTTATTTGTTCTGATGCTGTTTGCCATTTGCGAAGCGAGTGCGACGCACATCGTCGGCGGGCAGCTCTTCATCACGCAAAACCAGGACAGCTACTACAACTATAACATGGGCCTAACGATGTATTTCGATGCCCTGAATGGTAATCCGGGTGCAGAAGATCCGTTCGTCACGATTTATGTATTCAGAAAGCGCGACAATGTCCTCATTGGCTCTCTTGAAGCCCCAAAAATAGAACGAAAATCGGTCAACTACGCAAACCCGCTCTGTGGAATCTCAACTCTGCAGACCTGGCAGATCACTTATGGCTCCGCGGTACACCTCACTCCCACGGATTTTGCCGACGCGCAGGGCTATTACATGGTGTGGGACAGGTGTTGCCGCAACGGTACAATCACCAACATCCAGGCTCCGGGCGATGCCGGTAGCCTTTTCTATCTCGAATTTCCGCCCCTTTTTAAGAATAATGCCAATTTCAAGAACTCGTCACCAGTTTTTCCGGAGATCAAAGGCGATTATGCTTGCGTCAATTCCCCGTTTCTGTTCGATTTCGGAGGTACCGATGCCGATGGCGACAGCCTGGTGTACTCGCTGATCACTCCCATGCAGGGCTATGCCGATAAGGCCAACCCGAGCGCGCCGGCCCGCGGATCATCCAACTACCCGCGCCTGACGTGGATCGACGGCATTTCGGTAAGCAATATGATCCCCGGCCCCGATCCGCTGAAAGTGAACACGTCGACCGGAATGCTGTCCGTCACGGCTGGCTCGGTGGGTTTGTATGTGTTCGCAGTGCAGGTGGACGAATACCGCAAGGGCGTCAAAATCGGGACGCTTACGCGCGATTTTCAGCTCAAAGTGGTCGACTGTCCCAAAATGGACCCGCCCAAGTTATTGTTCAAACCCAAGGGAAGAAATACCTATTACACTGAAAATGAAATTATAACAGTCCAAAAAAATGATCCAAATTGCTTCGAGGTGATGGTAACCGACCCGACTGTGAACCAGATCGTGGCCGTCGATGGCAAAGCGGTGAACAATTCGAAGGACTACTTCACAGTCTTACCGGCGCAGTTCACCACGAGAGTCCCGAACGACACACTGAAATTCCAGATATGCCTGGAAGAATGCTTCGTAACCTACGATAACCGCCCGATAAAGATCCAGCTGATTGCGCAAGACGGCAGTTGCCCTTTCCCGCTTACAGACACGCTGAACATTTATATACGCCGCGCAAGCAGCGGCAACAATGCCCCGACCGTGTCGACCTCGCTCAAAGGCGACTACGTACACGTGAGCGCGGGCGTGCCCGTAACCTTCGATGTTTACGGGAAAGATCCTGATAAAGACAATCTCGCGCTATCGGGCCGCGGACAGGATTTCAATATGACCGATATGGGAATGGATTTCAAACCTGTCAGCGGACAGGCCAATATTCAGCAGAAATTCACCTGGGTGCCTCCGTGCAATGCCAAAAAGGGCGATACCCTGGCTGTCGATTTCAAAGTCGAGGACATGCGCTGCGAGGGAAACCCGATGCCCGTTTCGAAACCGGTATATTTCATCGTCGATGAATCGCCGAACCGGCCTCCTGCCGTAAAGACCTCTTTGCCCGTGCAGGAGATCACCTACCAGATCGGCACCTCGCCCGGCATTACCTTTGATGTGCTGGCAACCGATCCCGACACGAATATGATCGTTCTGACAGCCGCTGGGCGCGGATTTGACATGAAGAGTGCCGGAATGATTTTCGAGGCTAAAACGGGCATAAAATCGGTCACTTCCCCCTACGCCTGGAATCCTGAATGCGCCGTGCTCAACGGCCAGCCTGAACAGACGTTCATGGTCGACTTCGTGACGCAGGACAAAAGTTGCGCAGCCGCCACTGATACTACCACCGTCAAAGTGACTATTAAAGACAATGGCTCGGCGCCATTCCCCGAATTTCCGAACGTTATCACGCCGAACGGTGACGGCAAAAACGACTGCCTCGTGTTTCAGGAACTGCCGGCAGACAATTGCGATGACTACTTCAAAGACATCACTGTTTTCAACCGCTGGGGTAAGCAAGTGTATTATTCAAAAATCAAACCCAACGACTGGTGCCCCGACCAGATCTCCGGTGGCTACTATTACTTCGTCGTTCAATATACCAAACGATCCTACAAAGGCGGATTGACAATTCTTAAATAATTAATAATCAACAATATACACCGTAGCGTTTAATATGATGCTACGGTGTATATTTTTTATATGTTCTATACTGACAAATAGTTTGGTACAGATAATTTATACAAAAAGTATATTACTTTTAATACTAATTATTACTATAAAATTATTAATTCTTTTAGTACTTAATATAAGTATATAAAATATCATACTTTACAAAAAAACAACACTTTTAATAATACAAACAGCCTATTTACCCCAGCCAAGGTGAGATCTTAAAAAACTTCCAATCGCTTGCATTTTCGAAAACAATCCTCCACCTTTGTACTGTAATAATAAAAGTTACAGTATGAATTCTGGTCGCTTTGCCATTTCGGTGCATATTCTCACGTTGCTCGCCTTTTCGGGGGACGAGTGGACGCCGTCCGAGTACCTGGCCGGCAGCATCAATATCAATCCCGTGCTGGTACGGAAAGAGCTTAGTAACCTTCGCGAACGCGGCCTGGTGCTTAGCAAGGAAGGGAAATCCGGCGGGAGTCGTCTTGCCAAACCTGCGGACAAACTATTCATGTCGGAAGTGTATGGGGCTGTGAAACAAAAAGACCTGCTTGGAAAAGGCATCAACTCCCCTAACCCGGACTGCCCCGTCGGCCGGAAGATCAACGACCATCTCGACAACCTGTACGGCGACGCTGAGAAGACTTTGCTTGCCAGCCTGGGCAAAATGTCCCTGGCGGAGTTTTGCAAGAAATTCGAGTGATTTTTGCGCCCTAAACTGTAACATTTATTATTTCAGAACTGAATATCCATCTTAAATCAAACACATATGAAAATTGCATTGATCGGCGCCACTGGATTTGTGGGCACGCACGTTTTGAATGAACTTGTTTCACGCGGCCACCAGGTGACTGCTGTTGCCCGCAACATTGATAAAATCGACGCGGGTAGTGAGCTCGTAACCGCTAAGGCCGCGGACGTAGCGAATTCGGATGAGGTTGCAGCGGCCGTAGCCGGGCACGACGCCGTGATCAGCACGTTCAACGCAGGCTGGACGAACCCCAACATCTACCATGATTTCATCGCTGGTGCAAAGGCCATTCAGGCGGGTGTGAAACAAGCTGGTGTAAAACGCTTCCTGACCGTAGGTGGTGCAGGCAGCCTGGAAATTGAGCCGGGCCTGCAACTGGTCGACACCCCCAACTTCCCCGAGGCCTACAAACCCGGCGCTACCGCAGCCCGTGACTACCTCAATATTCTCAAAACAGAAGCAGATTTGGATTGGACTTTTCTAAGTCCGGCCATCGAGATGTCTCCTGCTCACCCTGGCGAGCGCACGGGCAAATACCGTACTTCGCTCGATACGCCGGTGTTCGATGCACACCACCACAGCAGGCTGTCAGTACAGGACACAGCCGTCGCTATCGTCGACGAAATCGAACAAGGGAACTTCATCAGGAAGCGGTTTACGGCTGCATATTAGGCTGGTATTATTGATATGCGTATCACTTATAGTAAGTATAATTATACCGTTCCGCATTATACTTATCATTCATATAATAAGTATTAAAAGCTTATTATATATTATACTTTAAATACTAAAATATTTTTAAAAAAAGGTTTATACTTTTTTATTCACAAAAAAGTATAAACCTTTTTTTTCTTACACTACATAATATTAGTTCATAATAATATAATACTTTTATTACTTATAGTATATATAAAAAAGTAAGATAATAATACATACTTTTCAATAGTAAAAACTTACTTTACATTTAATACTTGTAATACTATTGAACATATAAAAAGTATTATAAGTGTGATGCATATAAAAATCAAAATGCTGATTAACAGGCCGATAAGCCGATGGCTAATTGATCCGCACCGGTTAGAGTCATTGCTACTACCCTACTCATTTTTCTGACTGCGCAGCGGACCTGGCCGAAAGCGCCGTAATCGACACTAATTTTTGACTAATTTTACAGTCATAAAACCTTTCAAAATCATGGCCAGAAGCAACACCCCATCAGCAAACCAGCTTGCCAAGCTGTCTTCAAAAGCAGTCAAAGATAGGACGGGCCGGGATTGGGCCGAATGGATTGAGTGGCTCGACAGTCTTCAATCCGACGGAAAGACACACAGAGAGATCGTCACCTTGCTGTCCGAGCATGTCGATAGCATATGGTACCGGCAGAAAATCGCACTCGGATACCGCGAGGCGACGGGCCAAAGGCAGCTGGGAGAGCTTTCGTCTGGCTATGAGATCGGGGTTACAAGAACCTTTCCGGTTTCAAGGACCAAAGCCTGGGAGCTGATGGCCTCCGAGAAAGGACTGTCTGCCTGGCTTGGCGATCTCGAAGACGGCTGCATCGGGGCGGCCGAATCCTTTAAAACCAAGGAAGGTATTAGTGGAACGATTACCGTGCTAGAACCGGGCTCGCATTTCCGGATGGCCTGGAAGCCGGACAACTGGCGCCATCACTCGACCCTGCAAGTACGCGTAACAGGCAGCAAAAGCAAGCACGCCGGCAAAAGCGTGATCAGCTTTCACCATGAAAAACTCCCAAGGGTTGCCGACCGTGATGCGATGAAAAAGCATTGGGAAGAAAAACTATCCGATCTGGCTGAAATAATTAAGGGAAAATAAGGTTCTTTGTAGCCCGATTTTATCGCCACCAATTATACAAAAATGAAGTTTCGTGTTGCCAGCCTATTATTACTTTTTATACTTTTAAGCCATTCAGACCTTTTTGCCCAGCGGTTCCTTATGGACCTTGTGGATACCACAAACCAGATGGGAAAAGGAATGCTCTCTATATATGAACGATATAACCGCGTGAGGATCAGCGGTTATATCCAACCCCAGTTCCAGGTAATTTCCAAAGAAGGTGCCGAGACCTACGCCGGTGGAAATTTCTCCGGCCTCGCCAGCAACCGTTTCATGCTCCGGCGCGGCCGATTGCGTGTAGACTACGCGCACCTGAACAAAAACAATGACCCGACGTCGTATTTCGTGTTCCAGTTCGACGGTACCGAGCGCGGGGTTGCCATCCGCGATTTCTGGGGAAGATTTTATGAAAACAAATTCAAAATATTCGCTTTGACCACCGGGATGTTCGCACGGCCCTTCGGCCATGAAGTGAACCTTTCCTCGGCCAACCGCGAAACACCTGAGCGCGGACGTATGTCCCAGATCCTGATGAAAACCGAACGTGACATCGGTGTAATGCTGACCGTTTCCAGCCGCAAAACGCAGGAATGGCACCAGAAACTAAAATTTGACGTGGGGGTCTTCAACGGCCAGGGTATGTCCGGACCGATGGACTACGATAGCCATAAGGACGTCATCAGCCGGTTGAGTCTTAAACCGACGAAAATCCGGGCGCTGGGTAATGCGACCTTCTCGGCAGCTGTGTCGGGCTACGCAGGTGGCATTGTGAGCCAGGGTAATGTGCTTTACAAAACCGAACGCCGCGGAGGAGAATACCAGGCCGTACGCGATTCCTCGGCCTCAAACCTGCACAAAACAAGACCACGCAATTACGCGGGCGCAGACTTCCAAATATCGTTTCCCAACGGCAAAGGCGAGACGGAATTTCGTGCGGAATATATCAAAGGCCAGCAAACCGCCACATTCAGCACGAGTGAAACGCCTGGTACTTACCCCGTTACCAACGGGATCAAAGATCCGCTTTACAATCGCAGCTTTGACGGCGCTTATTTCTATTTCCTGCAAAACCTGGGCAGCCTCGACCACCAGTTTGTGATGAAATACGATTGGTACGACCCCAACAAGAAAGTTTCCGGCAAGCAAATCGCTGCGGATAAAGGATTCGGAAAAGCCGATCTCCGCTACAACACGCTGGGCTTGGGCTACATATACACGGCCAACGAGTCGCTGAAATTCGTGTTCTATTATGAGTTCGTACGCAATGAAAAGTCGGCGTTGGCGGGTTATGAAACCGATATTTCGGATGATGTTTTCACGGCCCGCGTTCAGTACAACTTCTAAGTCCGAAAACGTTCGGCCAGCACTTTTCTGCGGTAAGCAAAAATCGTATTCACCTCCCGGTTCACGACCATCCGGTCCACAAGATTCCCCAGAATACCGAAGGGAACCTTATAATGCAGAATGTCCTCCATCAGCACGCCGCCATTTTGCTCGGTGAAGTGGTGCTGATGGTGCCAGAATGCATACGGCCCAAAGCGCTGCTCGTCTACAAAATATTGTCTGTCAACCACATGTGTAATCTCGGTGCACCATTTCAGGGGTATACCAAATAGCGGTCTGACGATGTAACGGATGATCTGTCCGGCGTACATTCTATCCCCAGGGTGCGACGACGTTACTACAAATCCCATCTTGGCGGGTGTGATTTCCTTCAAGTTGGAAGGGTCGGAGAAAAATGTCCAGGCCTCATCGAGGCTGATGGGCAACCATTGTTTGAAATATAGCTCGCGCATGTCAACTGATTTGACCTAATATACGTTAAATATGCAGCCTGCGATTAAAAATCCGGGCCGGGGCAATCCAACCCAGGACAACTCTGGCATAGTTTTCTCAGTATTTATCACAGTACTAACTCCGAATGACATGAACAGAAAACAGCTTGCAACCACAACCATTTCTATCCATGCAAGCCCTTCTGCGGTTTGGAAGGCATTGGTAGAACCTGAACTCGTCAAAAAGTATTTTCATGGAACAGAAATGCGCTCGGATTTTGAAATCGGGAGCCCTATTACCTTCGAAGGCGAATGGCAAGGCCAACATTACGTCGATAAGGGTGAAATTCTGAGGATCACACCGGAGCGTGAACTCAGCTATTCCTTCTGGAGCCCGCTGTCAGGCGTCGAGGATTTTGAGGATAATTATACGCATGTGACCTTCCATCTGTCGGACTACCACGAGCATACAACGCTGGTTGTTACCCAGGACAACCTGGAAGACGACGAAGCCGTGGTGAAAGCCGAAGGCAACTGGTTGAACGTGCTGCACGATCTGAAAAGGGTTGTGGAGGAAGAGCGGCTGCACGTACTTTGATGACTCATTAACACAAAACCCGTCGGACTCAATTGCCAACGGGTTTTGTATTTTTCAAAGTTTCATTGATAATGCAATCCGCTTCCGGGAAAGGTCAACCTCGGTTACCTTCACTGTCACGTGCTGCTGCAATTTCACGACTTCGTTCGGATCTTTGATAAACTTGTCGGCCATTTGCGAGACGTGGACCAACCCGTCCTGTTTTACTCCGACGTCGACGAACGCTCCGAATGCGGTGATGTTCGTTACGATTCCCGGAAGAATCATACCGACCTTCAGATCTTCCGGTTTCCTTACCGAGCTATCGAATTCAAATTTCTTCATTTCGGCGCGCGGGTCACGCGAAGGCTTTTCGAGCTCGGCAAGGATATCTTTCAAAGTTGGCAAACCTACCGAGGTGGAAACGTACTTTTCGATCCTTACCTGGCGTCGCAATTCAGGTTTTTGCATTAAATCCTTCACTGTGGTGCCGGCATCTTTGGCCATTTGCTCTACAAGCTCATAGCGCTCGGGGTGTACCGCACTGTTATCCAATGGATTAACACCATTTTCAATGCGTAGGAACCCTGCCGCCTGCTCAAACGCCTTCGCACCCAGGCGCGGAACTTTCAACAATTGCTGCCTCGATTTGAAATTTCCATTTTTAGCCCGAAAATCCACGATATTTTGCGCCAAAGCGGGTCCAAGCCCCGAAACATAGCGTAGCAAATGCTTGCTCGACGTGTTGAGATTTACGCCTACGGAATTCACGCAGCTTTCTACTACTACGTCCAAAGCATTTCGCAAAGAATTTTGGTCCACATCGTGCTGATACTGCCCGACCCCGATCGACTTGGGATCGATTTTCACGAGTTCCGCCAGCGGGTCCATCAGCCGCCGGCCGATTGATATCGAACCACGCACTGTCACATCCTTATCAGGAAACTCTTCCCGCGCAACTTCCGATGCCGAGTAAATGGAGGCACCCTGCTCGCTCACCATGAACAACCCGATCTCCGTCGGCTGTTCCGAGCCGCCGAGCAGCTTCTTCACAAAATCCTCCGTTTCCCGTCCGGCGGTACCATTACCTACCGCAATCGCCTCGACCTTGAATTTCCGGATCAGCTCGTTCAACCGCGCGCCTGCATCGGCTGGTTTATCGAACGGATATATGACATGGTCGGCGATAAGATTGCCCTGGCCGTCGAGCACGACTACCTTGCAGCCTGTGCGGTAGCCCGGATCGATCGCCAACACCGTCTTCTGACCGAGCGGCGATGCGAGTAAAAGCTGCCGGAGATTTTCGGTAAATACCTGGATTGCGGCGACATCGGCCTTTTCTTTAGACAAATTGGCAAATTCCGTTTCAATGGAAGGCTTCAAAAGCCGTTTGTAGCTATCGGCGATCGCCAGTTCGAGCTGATCTTTGCAAGGCTCCGTCCCGAACATGAACAGCCTGTCCAATGCTTCGAGTGCCGCGTCTTCGTCCGGTGAAATATCGACGCTCAAAATACCTTCTTCTTCCCCCCGGCGCAATGCGAGCAGCCTGTGCGACGGTATCTTCGCCAACGGCTCCGAAAACTCGAAGTAATCACGGTATTTGGCGCCCTCTTCCTCTTTTTTCTTCTTGACCTTCGAGGTGATGATCGCCCCGCGCTGGAATGTAAACCGCACTTTTGCGCGCGCATCCTGGTTTTCGTTGATCCACTCGGCTATAATATCCCTGGCTCCCTGCAATGCGTCGGCCGCATTCGCCACCTGATCGTTCAGGAAAGTGGCTGCCTTGCCTTCCGGGTCCCTTTCCTTACCCTCGAAGATCAACTTCGCAAGTGGTTCCAGGCCCTTTTCGATGGCGATCGTAGCACGTGTTTTTCTTTTTTGTTTATAGGGAAGATAAAGGTCTTCCAGTTCGGTCATCGAAAACACCCCCTCGATCTTTTTTTTCAGTTCGGCTGTGAGCTTGCCTTGCTCCTCGATGCTTTTTAAAATCGCCTCGCGTCGTTTTTCGACTTCCTGCTGTTTCTGCCAAGCCTCTTTGACGTTGCCGATCTGGACCTCATCCAGCCCGCCGGTCGCCTCCTTGCGATAACGCGCGATAAACGGCACCGTAGCGCCTTCCTCGAACAGCGCGATGGTATTTCTCGCCTGCTTGTCGCTGACGCCGGCCTGTTGTGCAATAAGGGTATAGTTCATGTTTACTAATGAAATTGGATACGGCAAATAAAGCGGATATTCATCGTTTTCAAAACTAAAATTAGTACCGGAGCGACGTACGCATTTTACCATTTATATTTGGCATGATTTAATCCTCATACCTAATCCCTTATCAAAATGAAGTACCAGTTCGGAAAGCCACTGGCTATCCTTGCCGTAATTCTGGCCATGATATTTTGGCTCACTCCCGCCCATGCCCAGCAGAAAGCCGGATTCAAAGTCATCGCATTTTTTACCGGCGCGAACGACCGCGCACACATCAGCTTTGTGCACGAGGCCAACCGCCGACTGCCGGAACTCGGCAAGAAAAATGGCTTTTCGTATGATTCCACCACGAATTGGGATAACCTGAATGCAGAATTTCTGTCGCAATACCAGGTGGTACTGTTCCTGGACACACGTCCCGAAAAGCCCGAACAACGTGCTGCATTCCGGAAATACATGGAAAATGGCGGTGGCTGGATCGGCTTTCACTTCGCGGCATTCGCATTGACGCCCTCGGCATATCCGCAAAATTGGGACTGGTACCACGACCAATTCCTCGGCTCCGGGCAATACAAAAGCAACACCTGGCGCCCAACCTCTGCCACTTTGAAGGTCGAAGATGCCCAAAGCCCCACCACGAAAGGTCTGGGAGCCACATTTAAAGCTTCCCCCAACGAATGGTACCGCTGGGAAAAGGATTTAACCCAAAATCCGGATATTCAAATACTCTTATCGATCGACCCGTCGAGTTTCCCGCTTGGAACCGGTCCGAAACAGCACGAAATATGGCATAGCGGTTATTATCCGGTAGCCTGGACCAATAAAAAATACAAAATGTTGTACATGAACATGGGCCACAACGACATCGACTACGAAAACAAAACCAATAAGGAATTATCATTTACCTTTGATAACGACATGCAGAACCAGTTCCTCGTGAACTCTATCCTGTGGCTTGCAAACCGCAAAAAATAGCCTGTTATGGAAGAAAAACAGACCCGCAGCTTCGAAAAAGGCCAAATGACTGGCATTACTTGGCAATGCGACGGCATCCTGCTCGGGCACGCCGTTTCCCGCTTTACGGAATTGTCGGGATTCCATTCCAAAAGCGTCAATACCGATGTGGTACGCATGCATTTCGGGCTGAAAGGCGATTATATGTTCACCTACCATCAGCTTGGCAGGACATTCGACCTCGTCGGCGGGCATCATAATATCATGTATTCGAGCGAGTTTGAAATGACCGTTCAGGCCAAAACACTTGAAATTGAGACCTTCGGTATTCAATTTCCCAAAGACGTTTTTATCCAGTTCACACAAAGTGCTGGCGATGCCTTGAAACGCTTTTCGGAGTCTATCATATTGGGAAACAGCACGATATTAACCGACAATTGGGGAACGATCGACTCGCAGATCCAACAGGTAATCCAGCAGATTATTCATTGCAAATATTCGGAAAGCCTGAAAAAGCTATTCCTGCTCTCAAAAAGTTTAGAGCT
Source organism: Dyadobacter sp. 22481 (assembly GCF_052044875.1). Lineage (NCBI taxonomy): Bacteria > Pseudomonadati > Bacteroidota > Cytophagia > Cytophagales > Spirosomataceae > Dyadobacter > Dyadobacter sp. 22481. The sequence goes on along the minus strand of NZ_JBQENV010000001.1, from coordinate 1,337,454 downwards.
CCTTGTGCTGTGCGCCGACGCCTGCGAGGCTTCGGAACGCAAAACGGATACATTCATCAAAACCAAAACCGACAAGGAGAAGATCATCGCCGTCCGCGACCTGATTAACGAACGCGTACACTGCCCTCCCAACCTCTCAGAGATCGCCCAGCATGTGGGTTTAAATGAATTCAAACTCAAAAAAGGCTTCAAGGAAACATTCAACAATACGATTTTCGGCTACCTGACCGATCAACGCCTACAACTCGCCAGACAATATCTTCTTGATACACAGCAAACAGCAGCAGAAATATCTACACAACTGGGCTATGCGACGCCCCAGCATTTCAACAATGCCTTCAAAAAGAAATTCGGCGTCACTCCCTTTTCGGTTAGAAATAATCCGTGAAACGCAATTGGGCGGCAGCTGGTGTGTGGTAATATTGTCGTCTGGGGTGGCCAGCCGACCACCGACCAACTTACAACGATCATCAAACCACCAAACGACATGCAAACACCACTCATCATCAAAAACGAAATTACCATCGACGCGCCAGCGCAGCGCGTGTGGAACGCCCTTGTGAATCCCGAACAAACCAAACAATATATGTTTGGCTGTGAGGCACTTTCCGACTGGAATGTCGGAAGCGAGCTGCTCTGGAGAGGCATTCATGAAGGAAAGGAGATTATCTGGGTTAAGGGCGAAATCCTGGACATCGAACCTGAAAAGTTTCTGCGGTACACTACCATCGACCCACATTCGACCATCGACGATATCTCCGAAAACTATCTGCAAGTCACCTATGACCTTATTCCACAAGGAGAAAAGACTCTTTTAAAGGTCACGCAGGGCGATTACAGCACCGTTGCCGAAGGCGAAAGACGGTACCAGGACTCATATAACAATGGTGAGGGCTGGAACCCGATCCTCGTCGAGATCAAGAAGTTGGTCGAAGCGCAGTAAGAGCGCATCAGGGATTTTGAGACTCGATCTCTCCCACTTCGTCCCCATCGGTCGGCTCTGCCGGCGCGTCTTTGTCAATTCTTGAACCGGTATTGACCTCCGGTGCATCGGTGCCTGGTACATCGGGCGTCGGGTTCAATGGGGCTATTTGGCCTGGTTTGTCGGGATAACTGGGTACAGGCGGCTGATCGTCAGGCATTTCAGCGACGGGGAATGCAGGTACATATTGGTTTTGAAAGTCCATGGTTTTGTTTGTTGATTTTGGGTAATCAGGAAAAAACCATGCCTTTCATCTTTTGCGGAACTAGTTGAATGCATTTCTCGCTTTCACCGGAAAAGCATTTCATCAACTATGGCAGTACTTATCGTTCTGATCACCACTTTTTTGGCAAGCCTTGGCATTACCTGGGCGATTTCCGGAGACCCGGCCTACACGCTAAGCGGTAATATCGCTATGTGCGCGATGCTGCAATTCACTGCATTGGGGCATTTCAAGTTTCCCGAGGGGATGAAAATGATGATCCCGCCGTTTGTTCCATTCAAAAAAGAGATGGTATTCCTCACGGGCATGATGGAAATCGCGGCAGGAATCGCGCTGCTTTTTCCGGCCACACGCTATGCAACTGGCGTGTTTCTGATGCTGTTTTTCATCGCATTGCTTCCAGCCAACATTTACGCGGCCAATCACCATCTCGATTATCAGAAGGGCACCTATGATGGAAAGGGACCAGCCTATTTGTGGTTCCGTATTCCGATGCAGGTCCTTCTGATCGCCTGGGTATGGTATTTTGCCGTCCATTCGGCCATGTAGTGCTATTTCCGTTCGAGCAGCGCCATATAGAAGCCGTCGAAACCGTCCTGCGCGGGGGATGTGCGGTGCTCCGAAACGAACCGCCAGTCGGCTTTATGACGCTTTGTGAATGCTCGTACCTGCTCCTCAGACTCCGATGGCAGGACACTGCACGTTGCATACACCATTTTCCCTCCTTTCTTCACCATTTTAGAATAGTTTTCCAGGATCTGCGCCTGCACTTTGCGGATTTTTTCCAGAAATTCAGGTTTAAGCTTCCATTTGCTGTCCGGATTTCTTCTTAAAACACCCAAGCCCGAGCAAGGGACGTCTAGCAGCAGCCGGTCGGCGGTTTCGGAAAGGTTTTCTATGACTTTGTCGGAGCTGATAACCATAGTTGTCAGATTGGTAACCCCGTTTCGTGCGGCGCGGCGTTCCAATTCCTGCAATTTGTGGTGCTCGATGTCCATCGCAAGGACCGAGCCTGTATTGCGCAGCAATGCGGCCAAATGCAAGCTTTTTCCTCCCGCGCCCGCACATGCATCTATTACAGACATACCGGTGTGTACGTCCAGGTAAGGCGCGATAAGCTGCGACCCCGCGTCCTGAACTTCAAAAAAGCCGTTTTTGAAACTTTCGAGCCCCGATACATTGATGCGCTTTTTCAACGCCAGCGCCTCTGGCAAGCCTGGAACGGTTTCCGTGATTTCAGAGCCTAGCTGCTCCTGCACCGTTTCTGTGTTCGCTTTCAAGGAATTAACACGTAAAACCACAGGGGCGGTTTTGTTAAGCGCAGCCAGCTCTATCGGCCACCGTTCGCCGAGTTCAGTCTCGCCCGTCTGATCGATCCAGTCCGGAATGGATTGTGCTATCTTACGGATTGCCTGGCCCTCCGCGTATCGCTGGTTTACCACTTCCCGGTCGATACCTTCAAATTCAGGCCACTCTGGCAGGGTTTCCAACGCTTCATGGCCTTCCAGCTGCATAGGCTTAATCAGCTGCCATACACCTGCCAGCCGCCAAAAATCTTCACTTTCCCGGACCTTTTCAACCTGCGCGGTGTATTTGACCAACCGCCACCAGCGCACGATTTCGTACACATTTTCAGCAATAAACGCGCGGTCGCGGGCGCCCCACTTTTTGTTGGATTTCAGCAACTGCTCAACGACGCGGTCAGCCTGCCGGTTTTTGACAAATATGTCCTGCAATGCCTCAACGGTGGCCGCAACAAGTCCTTTGTATAGTTTCAAAACGTAAATTTCCAGGTGAAACAAGATGACAAAGTTGGCGACGGATGGACTACAAAACAAAAAAGCGCAGCCGTTTGATCAATAAATATTCTGTGGAAGATCGATCTCGAAATTGGTACCAGCTCCCGGCTGCGAACTAATGCTAATCGTTCCTCCCAGGCTATCGACCAGGTGTTTCACCAGTGCCAAACCGAACCCGAAACCCTGCTCGCCCCCGGTTCCGTTGGTCGACGAGGCATTCCCCGACACGATCGCCTGAATGTTTTCCGTAGTAATCCCAACGCCCGAATCCTTTACCGAAATACGCAGTGCCGGCTTCAACTGGTCGATCAGCAAATGTAAGTCAACCGTTACCTCGCCGAATGGAGGTGTGAATTTCATGGAATTTGAAATGAGGTTGCCGGTAATTTGCAGTAATTTGCTTTTCGAGAAATGAATATTCTCTGTTAAAGGGCTGGTATTCACCTGAAAACGAATGTTCTTTTGCTTAGCCTGCGGACCATAAAGCTTTTCCAGTTTGTCTTTGAAGATTGCCAACGTAAAGCCCTGCCCGTTGGAGGCACGCGGCGAACCGGCGGTTGTCCCTTTTTCCTTGTGTGAGCCCAGGATCTCTTCCGCCAGATCGAGGATAGAATTCCCACTCTTGTGGATGAGATTGATGAATTCAAGCACCTCGTCCATCCGGTTCTGATCGCCCTGGTCGCGGATAATTTGCGCCAGCCCAACTATTCCTCCCAGAGGCCCGCGTATATCATGCGCGACCTTTTTTTGTGTCTGCCCAGCTTCCAGGAGCCTTGATTTCAAGTTTTCCAGGACCTTATGCGTTTTCAAACGGCCTACGATCTCGTCGGCAATAATCTTCAGGAGCTCAATTTTCTCAGGTTCGAGTGTCTTACGTTCCTGATCAAGCACGCATAACGCACCTATTTGCAGCCCATCGCCGGTTTTAAGCGGTATTCCGTAATAATATTTAACGTTTGGCTCACCGGTGACGTAAAATTTATCCTTAAAACGTTCGTCCTCGGTGAGGTCGCCCACTTCAAAATGCTCGGATTCCATGATCGTATATTGGCAGACAGAGTCTTCCCGGAGCATTTGATCGATATCCAGACCGTAATTCGAAATCGTCCACTGTGTTAATGAATCAATGAGGTTCACGAGGGAAATCCGTGTACCGGCTACTTTGGCAGCGAGTTTCGCAAGGTCTTGGAAGGTAACTTGATGATCCGAATAGTCGATATCCAATTCTGAAAGGCCTAGCAGACGTTCCATTTCATTAGCAGGAACAGGCGCACTGGAAATACTCATGATATAAATGCGGTTTAAACCCAATTCTACAAACAATAAATGAAAAAAGAGAGAAGTAATACTATAAAAAACAATACCCGAAATCGACATTTCAGTAGACAGCCTTTGGAAAAATCACCAGCAAATACAAGTTCCGGCCAGGAATAGCTTTTGCAATATTCATGTGAGCCGACGCACCGGCGGCAAGAGATCGGCGTTGGTCACACCGGCGTTTGCTATGGCGTCTTGGAATAATTCTGTTTCAAAATCTGCCAAACTGTTGTATATTGTCACACCAACTATTGAGCAGAATTGTATTTTAGGACGTCGATAGTAAAAAGGCAATTTACCTAACAGTGTTAAGTTATATATCTATCATTGTTAAATTTAAAACCAACGATAGATTTGTGTCATAAAACCTCAATATTGCAGTTTTTTCTTTTACAACGGTTAACAGCGTAAAGTTGACGTAATTTTAAACTTGCATATTTTTAAGAGCCCCCAACCAAGAACAATTAACCCGACGGACGTTACAGGAATGTATAAAATACTTTTTACAATATTTTTTTTCGCGAGTTTCAGCCCTGCCGGATCTCAAATTATTGTTGCGGATAAGATCGTCGGTGAGTGGATCAATGAAGAAAAAGATACCCGGATCGAGATATACAAAAACGGCGACGAATATTTCGGCCGCCTGCTCTGGTCCGAATACCTATTTGAGGCCGACGGCAAAACCTCCCGGAAAGACGTCCGCAATTCGAATGAAAAGCTCCGCGGACGAAACCTGCTCCACGTAAACCTGCTAAACAACTTCGTCTTTAGCGAAGACATTTGGGACGACGGTAAAATGTACGACCCCAGAAGCGGCAAAACCTACAATTGTCTTATTAAACTGCGTAAAGAAAAATTGGAAGTGCGTAGTTATGTGGGCATCCCGCTTTTGGGCAGGAGCACTTACTGGGACCGCGTCCTTTGACCTCCCCCACCCCGCCTGCGAACGTTACTATCCCTGCGGAAAGGACATTTTAGCCTTCCACAGTGAATACAAACGGCGTGTGACGTGTTATGTTTCAAATCACGCATCGATCGTATGAAGCATTTCAAACTGGGTATTCTCGACCAATCCGTTGTGAGACACGGGTCAAGCGTCCGGGAAGCCATCCAAGAAACCATCACCACGGCAAAGCTGGCCGAAGAGTTTGGTTATAGCCGTTTCTGGGTTTCTGAACACCATAATTCCACATTTATTGCAGGCTCCGCGCCGGAAGTCCTGATGGTCAAACTGGCCGACGTTACGAGTCATATCCGCGTCGGGTCGGGCGGGATTATGCTGCCCAACCACAGCGCGTTGAAAGTGGCCGAGAATTTCCGTATGCTCGAAACGCTGTACCCGGGTCGTATTGATCTCGGTATGGGCCGTGCGCCCGGTACCGACCGCATTACTTCTTCCATCCTCAATCCGTCCAATGATTTCAGCGAAAGCAGTTACCTGCGCCAGCTCGAACATTTACAGCATTTTTTCAGGGATACGGCAGGGACCGACCGCGGATTTATCTATGCCTCGCCGCAATCGCCTACTATACCAGAGCAGTGGATACTGAGTTCAAGCGGCGGCAGCAGCAATATAGCAGCGCGTTTCGGCATGGGCCTGGCCGTTGCGAAATTCATCAATGGCTTCGTTAAGCCTGATGTCGTGGAAGAGTACAAACGCAACTTCCGCCCGTCGGATCAGCTCGACAAGCCCAAAGTGATCCTCTCCGTATTTACCTTGTGCGGTGAAACCGAGGAGCAGGCGGCGGCCATGCGCAAGATGATGGATTATGTGCTCGTGGAGTTCGAGCGCGGCAAGTTCGGGCCGTTCCCCGATCCTGAAACCGTACGCAAATACGAATTCAATTTCGGCGAAATGGACCGCATTCGTTACAATAGCGGCCGCATTGTATCGGGGACGGCGGAGTCGGTGAAAGAACAACTCACGAAACTGGCTACCGACTTTGATGCGGACGAGATTATGGTCTCCACGATGGCCGACACTTTTGAAAACCGTATCAAATCCTTTCAATTGATTTCGGAGGCATTTAATTTGAGAGAACCGGTTCTTTAACCTTAATTTGTGCCGGACATTACTTCACCGACACTCATGAACCGTTTCGACCGCATTACAGCCATCCTGATCCAGCTTCAATCCCGTAAAATTGTGAAAGCCCAGGACCTGGCAGAACGCTTCGAGATCAGTCTGAGGACGGTGTACCGCGATATTAATTCGCTTGCGGAGGCGGGCGTACCCATTATAGGCGAGGCAGGCGTCGGTTATTCCATTATGGATGGCTATCGCCTGCCTCCCGTTATGTTTACGAAGGAAGAGGCCCGTACATTCATTACCGCCGAAAAACTGATGGAGAAATTCACCGATTTTTCGACACAATCGCATTATCAGGCGGCAATGTACAAGATCAAAGCGGTGCTGAGAAGTACCGAGAAATCGATGGTGGAGAACCTGGAAAACCATATTGAGGTACGGAGTCGCCCACGGGCATTTCACCAGCCCAACAGCAATACGCTCGATATTTTGCTCAGAAGCATCTCCGAAAGAAAGATCGCCAAAATCCTTTATGTCGCGTTAAGTGCCGCTGAGCCCGGGGAGCGGATTATCGAGCCGGTGGGTGTTTATCATGAAAACAATTACTGGTACACCATCGCATTCTGCCACCTTCGCAACGATTACCGCAATTTCCGTTCCGACCGCATCCTGCAATGCGACATTACCGACCAGCCGTTCATGCACCAGCATGCCCCGCTGAAAGACTTCATGCACGACAGTTGGGAAAACGACAACATGCGCCTCGTACGCATACGTGTAGAGAAGCGCGTGGCGCGCTACATACGCGAACAAAGGAACTTTTACGGCTTTGCTTCGGAGGTGGAAAAGGACGATCATACTGAAATGACTTTCCTGAGCCCCTCGCTCGAAGGTTTCGCACGCTGGTACATGATGATAGCCCCGGAGGCTTGCATTCTCGAACCCGAGTCGCTCAAATCGATCGTGCGGCAGCTAACCGAAAAAATTTCGGAAAATTTGAACCACTGACGAATGCTGCTGACACAGGGCTGTCACAAGCACGTGTTTTCTTTGTAATGCACTTAAACAAAGAAGCTATGTCAGCCACAATTGAAATTCCGACCGCAGAAAAAAGTTTGGCTTATGCGATGAAAAATTTCGCAGATTACAACCATTGGGCCAACTGCACATTGGTGAACTGGTTACGCACAAAACCTGCCGAAATCCTCGAAACGGAGCTAAAATCGAGCTTTTCAACCATCCGGCTGACGCTCATTCATACGCTCGAAACCCAGCGCTACTGGCTCTCGATTATCAATCCGGGGAGCAATTACAGCGGCCAGGATTTTGATGGAGACCTTGAATCGACATTTGATACGCTTATAGCACAATCTCAGGAGCTTGCGGAGTACATCGAAAGCCTGTCCACGGAACAGATCCAGAGCGAAACTCTGGTTGTAAGCCAGTGGTTCGAATGCAACTTCCCGAAATTCGAATACATCATGCACGTGGTGAACCACACCACTTACCACCGCGGGCAGATCATCACCATGGGGCGCAACCTCGGTTTCACGGACGCTCCCATGACGGATTACAATTTTTATAATGTTATGGCTAAATAAATTGGCAGCCGCGGAAACCTGTCCGCCCCAGTATTTGTAATGCTGGTTATGAAACGCATTCACATTCTGGGGATTTCGGGTAGCCTGCGCGCCGATTCTACCAATACCATCATCCTGAAAACCTTGGGAAGCCTTTTGCCTTCCGACACCACATTTGAAATTTTCGAAGGCCTGGGCGAAATCGAGCATTTCAGTCCGGGCCTTGTCGATACAGAGGCGGTGATACGGTTTAAAACTGCCATTAACCAAGCCAACGCCGTCGTAATATGCACGCCGGAATATGCATTTGGCGTCCCCGGTACGCTCAAAAACGCACTGGACTGGACCGTCGGCTCCGGCGACCTAAACGACAAACCGGTGTCAGCCATCAGCGCCTCGCCGCTCAATTCGGGTGGTAATAATGCGTTGGCGTCGTTGTTGCTAACCTTAACCGCATTGGGTACCCAAAAGAATGAAGCCTCTGCCCTTTCGATTCCAAACGTTAAAGGGAAAATCGCGGACGGTCGTGTAACCGATGCGCATACGCTTAACGAGCTCAGCGTGCAATGCGCGAATCTGCTGGGACTGATCGAAGCTTAAAGTCTCCCCCAGTAAAATCCTATTTATTATCCGGCAAGCAAAAGACTATAATTTTCATAGAGTAATATCATTTAGTTTGATACATTTGGGCTTTATCCACTTTAAACGTTCAAGCCAGATGAAATTTGAGACCTTGCAGCTTCATGCCGGACAACAGCCCGACCCTGTAACCAATTCGCGGGCAGTGCCTTTGTACCAGACCACTTCCTACGTGTTCAACAACGCCGAGCATGCTGCTAACCTTTTCGCATTAAAGGAGTTCGGCAATATATATTCCCGCATTATGAACCCAACCAACGACGTTTTCGAAAAACGCGTTGCGGCGTTGGAAGGCGGTGTGGCAGCATTGGCCACCGGCTCGGGGCATTCTGCCCAGTTTCTGGCGATTAACAACATTACTACCGTCGGCGACAATTTCGTCACCACATCATTCCTGTACGGCGGTTCCTATAACCAGTTCAAAAATTCGTTCAAAAACATCGGCGTGGAAGCGCGTTTCGCCGATGGCGACGATGTGAGCAGCTTCGAAAAGCTGATCGATGCAAAAACGAAGTTCATTTACCTTGAAACGATCGGTAACCCGAGCTATTCCGTGCCCGATTTTGAGGCATTTGCTGCGCTTGCCAACAAGCATGACCTGCCGTTGATCGTCGATAACACATTCGGTGCTGCCGGGGCGATATTCCAGCCTATCAAGCACGGAGCACACGTGGTAGTGCAGTCGGCCACGAAATGGATCGGCGGACATGGGACTTCCATCGGCGGAGTGATCGTCGATGCGGGTACTTACAACTGGGGCAATGGCAAGTTCCCGCAGTTTACCGAGCCTTCCCCAAGCTACCACGGCCTTATTTTGAACGATGTTTTCGGCATTGGCGGGCCGTTCGGCAACATTCAGTTCATCATCCGCGCCCGCGTGGAAGGCCTGCGCGACTGGGGCCCGTCGCTGTCGCCATTCAATTCGTTTCTGTTCCTGCAGGGGCTTGAAACCCTGTCCCTCAGAGTGGAGCGCATTGCGGAGAATGCATTGAAACTCGCGAAATGGCTTGAAAATCACCCGAAAGTAGAGAGCGTGAACTATATCGGCCTGGAAGGAAACAAATACCACCAGCTCGCGAAAAAGTACCTCACACGCGGTTTTGGAGGCGTTTTGTCATTCACATTGAAAGGTGACAAGAAAACCGCCGAGCATTTTGTCGATAACCTGAAACTGATCAGTAACCTGGCGAACGTAGGCGACGCCAAAACGCTCATCATCCACCCTGCATCTACAACGCATTCGCAACTCTCTGAGCAAGAACAAATTTCCGCCGGAGTACTACCAACACAACTCCGCATTTCCGTGGGTATCGAGCATATCGACGATATCATTGCGGATGTAGAGCAGGCGATTGGGGCCTGAGGATGAACATAACGTCATGCTGATTTCTATGATAAACCAGCAACCTATCAAGATCACTTGGTTTTATCATAGAAATCAGGGTGACAACGTCACTCCCCGATCCCTTCCAACGCAAACATAAACGCGAACTGCAACGCAATTTCCTTCAAGTAATCAAACCGCCCCGAAGCGCCACCATGGCCGGCTTCCATGTTTGTTTTTAGCAGCAGTACATTGTGGTCCGTTTTATGCGTTCGGAGGCGCGCTACCCATTTGGCGGGTTCGAAATATTGCACTTGGCTGTCATGTAATCCGGTAGTAATGAGCATGTTGGGATAAGCCTTTCTCGCTACATTGTCATACGGCGAATAGGACTTCATGTAGTCGTACGATTCCTTTTTTTTCGGGTTCCCCCACTCGTCGAATTCGTTGGTTGTCAATGGAATGCTCTCATCGAGCATGGTAGTAACAACGTCCACAAACGGCACATCCGCTATGATCCCCCGCCAGAGATCGGGGCGCATGTTGCTGATCGCCCCCATGAGCAGGCCGCCCGCGCTACCGCCCTCGGCAAACAAATGCGCCGGCGACGTGAATTTCTCCTTGATCAGGAACTCCGCGCAGTCGATAAAGTCATTAAATGTGTTCTTCTTTTTAAACATCTTACCGTCCTCATACCATTGCCGGCCCATTTCCTGTCCGCCTCGTATGTGTGCGAGCGCATAGATGAACCCGCGATTGAGCAGGCTCAGGCGCGTGCTGCTGAAAGCAGGGTCCATGCTGTTGCCATATGAGCCGTAGGCATACAGCAAAAGCGGGGTTTCGGCACTTTTAGGCGTGCCTTTCTTGTAAACCACCGAAACAGGCACTTTCACGCCATCGCGTGTGGTCGCATACAAACGTTCCGTGACATATTCCTCCGGGTTGTACCCTCCCACCACTTCCTGGCGCTTTTTCAGCTCCCTCTTGCGAGTTTCCATGTCGTAATCGTACACCGAACTCGGTGTTGTGAGTGAAGTATAAACATAGCGCAGCTTCGAGCTGTTGTATTCGGGGTTCGAGCCGGCGTAAGCGGTGTAGGCCGGTTCGCCAAAATCCACATAATGCTCGGAATTGGTATTGATATCGCGGATACGAAGCTGCAAAAGGCCGTTTTTCCGCTCGGTAATTACCAGGTAGTCCTTAAAAACATCAATTCCTTCCAGTAGCACATCGGCGCGGTTCGGGATTACTTCCTTCCAGTTTTCGACACCAGTTTGGGTCACGGGCGTTTCCATCAGCCTGAAATTCAACGCGTCTTTGTTGGTGACTATCAGGAACTTATCTCCCTGGTGATCCACATCGTATAAAACGTCCTTCATCCGTGGCTGGAACACTTCGAATTTGCCCTCCGGCTTGTCTGCGTCCAGGATCAGGTATTCCGATGACATGGTGGCCGACGACGCGATCACAATGTATTTCTCCGATTTCGTCTTCCCTACTCCGATATAATTGCTCTTGTCCTTCTCATTATAAACCACCACATCCTTCTTCGATTCCGTCCCGAGCGTGTGACGTTTGATCTTTTCACTCAGCAGCGTTTTGGGGTTGGTAGCCGTATAAAAAAGCGTTTTGTTATCGTTTCCCCATTCGGAACCACCGCTGGCCGGGTAAATTGTATCGGCATAGTGCTCGCCGGTTTCCAGATTTTTAATGTATATGGTGTATTGCCTTCTCGAAACGGTATCCACGCCGTATGCCAACAACTTATTATCCGGACTTACATTGAAACCGACCGCAGAATAATAGGAATGTCCTTCGGCCATTTTGTCGACATCGAGCAGCACTTCTTCCGGGGCTTCGAGCGAATCTTTCTTGCGGCAATATTTGAAATACTGCTCACCTTCCTCGCTCCGGGTGTAATACCAGTACCCATTGCTGAACACCGGCACCGACTCATCCTTTTCCTTAATGCGCCCCTTCATCTCCGCAAACAGCGCTTCCTGAAATTTCGCCGTGCCGGCCATCATCGTGTCGGTGTAGGCGTTCTCGGCATTCAGGTATTCGACTACTTTATCGCTGTCGGGACCTTCACGGAAGAAATCGCCCATCCAGTAATATTCATCGTTGCGTTGGTCGCCATGCATTCCGGTTTCATGGTCTTTCTTTTCGGCGACGGGTGGTGTGGCTCCCGGCCATTGATATGCTTGTTTCACGGGTTTATTTTGGTTACACGAAAAAATGACAACAGCTAAAAGTAAGAAAATAATTCGCATATATGGGGACGGTTTCAGTGTAGCTGATTATCAGTTATTTAGTCGTCAGTGAGGAGGTTACGCAATGATATTAGGACAATACTTTTAATATGATAGTATGTATTTAAAGTATCTAACTTTCAATTATTTTTATAAGGGAGTGTAAATGAAATGCTTTGCACTTTTAAACTATTTAGTACTAGTTGTTAATACTTAAAATATAATTCTTTTAATACTTTAAAACATATTAAAACTTATATAAAGTACTATACTTTTAATGCAAATAAAGACAACAGTTGCTATTGATTAGTATAATTCTTTTAAAAAGCATGAAACTTTTAATTAATACCGATAGTAACATCCTTACAATACTTGTTCTGCAAATCCACAAAAAACCGCCGGTAAACCCTGTCCGTCCCCATAGTTGCATTATATTTGAGTTTCGATCATAAACTTACCTCATGGAAAAACCCGTTCACAAGCTGTTCCTTCTGGATGCTATGGCCTTGATATACAGGGCGCATTTCGCATTTATCAAGGCGCCGCGCATCACTTCAAAAGGACTGAATACCAGCGCCGTTTTCGGCTTTACCAACACACTGCTCGAAGTACTGCAAAAAGAGAAACCTACCCATATCGGCGTTGCATTTGACACCGCCGCGCCTACATTCCGCCATGTGCAATTTGAGGCATACAAGGCCCAGCGCGAAGCGCAGCCGGAGGATATCACCGTGGCGATCCCGCTCGTAAAGCGCCTGCTGAAAGGCATGTGCATTCCCATTCTCGAACTGGACGGGTACGAGGCCGACGACATTATCGGCACCATTGCCAAAGAAGCGTCGCGGGAAGGTTTCGAGGTTTTCATGATGACGCCCGATAAAGATTACGGGCAATTGGTCGAACAATACGTACACATTTATAAGCCCGCGTTCCTCGGCAAGGGCGCCGAAGTGCTGGGTGTTCAGGAAATACTCGACCGCTGGCAGATCCAGCGCATCGACCAGGTGATCGACATCCTCGGCCTCATGGGCGACGCCGTCGATAACATACCGGGGATACCGGGTGTGGGAGAGAAAACGGCCCAGAAGCTGATCCAGGAATACGATACAATCGAAAACCTGATCACACACGCCGACGAAATCAAAGGCAAACTTGGCGAAAAAGTCCGCGAGAACTTCGATAAGGCCATATTAAGCAAGCAACTTGCAACGATCGATTGCAAAGTGCCCGTGCCGTTCGATGCCGAAGACCTCACCATTTGCTCGCCGAATGCAGAACTCATCGCCGATTTGTTTGATGAACTCGAATTCAAAACATTAAAAACCCGTGTCCTCGGCGTAGGCGGCGGCTCAACGACAGCTGCTGGCGGATCGCTCGGAGCTCCGGCCCCTGGAGGACGTGCAGGTGCCCCGCAAGCACGCAAAACCGTCAACAAGGACCAGCTCGACATTTTCGGTAATCCAGCACAAGAAATTGGTCAGCAGCCAGCGGTCGTCAGCGGCGACCTTGCCGACGGCGAGCTCACCGAAGACACAGAAGGTATCCGCATTCCGACGTCGAAAAAGACTATTGCCAATACTTTCCACCGCTACCATACCGTGGATACGCCCGAACTGATGACCAGTCTCTCGCATTATCTGGGCTTGCAGGAAGCATTCTGTTTCGACACCGAAACGACCTCGCTGGATACCACCGACGCAGAGCTCGTAGGACTTTCGTTCTCCTACTTCGCCGGCGAAGCATTCTACATTCCGGTGCCTGCCGACCGCGAAAAAGCGCAGGAAATCGTGGAGCACTTCCGGGCCGTTTTTGAGAATGAAAATATTGAAAAAATTGGCCAGAACATCAAGTATGACCTGCTTGTCCTGAAAAACTACGGCATTGAAGTCCACGGCAAGCTGAGCGACACCATGCTGGCGCATTACCTGCTGCAACCCGATAAGCGCCATGGAATGGACATCCTGGCAGCTTCCTACCTGAACTACGAACCGGTGTCGATCACGGAGCTGATTGGCAAAAAAGGCGGCAAACAGGGCAATATGCGCGATGTAGCGATCCCCGAGATCACACAATACGCAGGCGAAGATGCCGACATTACGTTTCAGCTCAATGCGATTTTCAGCCGCGAACTGCCGAAAGTGAATGCAGCGAAACTTTTCCACGAAGTCGAAATGCCGTTGACGAAAGTGCTGGCCTCGATGGAAAATACCGGCGTGAGGCTGGATATCAATGCATTGAAAGAAATGTCGGGCGTGCTGGAATCCGACCTCCGCCAGACCGAATCGGAGATTTACGAAGCGGCCGGGCAATCGTTCAATATCAGCTCGCCGAAGCAGCTTGGAGAGGTGTTGTTTGAGAAAATGAAGCTGATCGACAAGCCGAAAAAGACGAAAACAGGCCAATATGCGACGGGTGAGGAAATCCTCTCCGACCTGGAAGCGAATCACCTTATTGCCCGTAAAATACTGGATTACCGCGAGTTACAAAAACTAAAATCGACGTACGTCGATGCATTACCGACGATGGTAAGCAGCCGCACGGGCCGCATTCATACTTCTTATAACCAGGCGGTGGCGGCCACCGGGCGTCTGAGTTCCACCAACCCGAACCTTCAAAACATCCCCATCCGCACGCCGCGCGGACGCGAGATTCGCAAAGCATTCGTGCCGGATACCGACGAATTCCAAATCCTTTCCGCGGATTATTCGCAGATCGAGCTACGCATTATGGCGGCATTCAGTGCCGACGCCAGTATGACGGAGGCATTCAACCAGGGCCGCGACATTCACGCCACCACGGCCAGCAAGGTTTTTGCAGTGCCCTTAGAGGAAGTGACTTCCGATATGCGCCGGAAGTCCAAAATGGTCAATTTCGGTATCATTTACGGCATTTCTGCGTTCGGTCTCGCACAGCGCCTGGGCATCCCGCGCGGGGAAGCGAGTGAGATCATCCGAGCCTATTTCGAGGAATTCCCCGCTGTGAAGGGCTATATGGACAAGGTCGTAAACGACGCGCGTGAGCGCGAGTATGTAGAGACCATCCTCGGCCGCCGCCGGTATCTGCCGGATATTAACTCCCGGAACCAGACCAACCGCGGCTATGCCGAACGAAATGCCATCAACGCCCCGATCCAGGGCTCTGCGGCCGATATGATTAAAGTCGCGATGATCAATATCCACGATTTTATGGCAAAGGAAAAGCTCAAATCGCGCATGATCCTGCAAGTGCATGACGAATTGGTTTTCGATGCACATTACAGCGAAATTGATTTGTTGAAAGAGAAGGTCGATGAGTTAATGCGAAATGCGATCCCGATGGCGGTGCGGATGGAAACAGGCATTGGCGTAGGCGCCAACTGGCTGGAAGCGCATTGATTTGAGGATGGAAGAAAGGGAGGAAAGGGAGGATGGAGGAAAGGGAGGATGTCAGTCTGAGCGCAGTCGAAGACAGTCCATACGGTGAATTATGCCGTATTTCAAGTGCTTCGACTTCGCTCCTAACATTTCTTCCCTTTCCTCCATCCTCCCTTTCTCCCTTTCTCCCTTTCTCCCTTTCTCCCTTTCTCCCTTATTTAGCCACCCAAGTCCGGGTATTCAAATCATCGGTCCCCTGGCGTTTCACCGCTTCTTCACGATTTGCACCGTTCAGCGATTGCTCCGACAGCGGGTAAATAAAGCGTACGGGTACACGGTTCTGGTTCAGGTTGTCCGGCCCCGGCTTGATCTCCGGCATACCTGTCCGGCGCCAGTCGAACCAGGCTTCCAGGCCGTTGAAATAGTAGGCAATCCACTTTTGCAGCGCAATTTTTCCCAGTTTTTCAGCGCTGGTGCCTGTGTACGCTACGCCCGCCTGCGTGTAGTACGACGCGTCCGGCGTAACATTGATGCCGTACGAAGACGGCACTACGCTTTTCCAGTAGTCGAAATTGCTCTGAACGCCTTTTGTATAGTAACCCTCGGCGGTACCGGTTGTAATCCATCCTTTTTCGCGCGCTTCTGCCAGAATAAACTGCAATTCGGAGTAGTTCATAATGATCCCACGCGGAGCAGAAGGATCCGGCGCTGCTTGTCCGGGGTCGTTGCAGACGAGACACGCGAACGTGTAACCTACGCGCGAGACGCCTTGCGGGCCGCCATTGTAGTTCAATGCCGGCACATCTCCCAGTCCGTTAGGAACACCTTCGATCACCGGCTTACCAGCCGATACCGACGATTGTGAAGGACGACCGAAGACCATCAGACGCGGGTCTTTCAATGCGGTAAGGCGGTCGCTAAGCGTCTTGCTCACCCGGAATTCGTCGAATGAACCTACGCGCGCACCGTACAACGTCCATTGGTTGGGGGCCGCTGCCAGATATTTCAACTCTGCATTGTCCTGATTTCCTTCAAAAATAGGGTTCTTCGCAGGATCGGCAAGGATCGCCTGCATATCCGCTTTGACATCCTTCTGTTTCGAAATACGCATCAGGTAGCGCAGACGCAAAGAATTGGCGAGTTTGCGCCATTTAATCAGCGAACCGGTACCTCCTCCGAAGAGGATATCGCCCGAAACGGCTGTTGTGCTCGTAGAGAGGATATTATTGGCTGTACTAAGATCAGCCAGTACGCCCGCATAAACGCTTTCCTGGGTATCGTATTTCGGCTGATAAACACCATCTGTCTTGCCTTTCGTCGCCTCCGTGTAAGGAATATCGCCGTAAGCATCGGTCGCGAGCGCGAACATCCACGATTTCAGGATCAGCGCGATGCCTTTGTAGGCATTGGCATCGTCGGTGCCAACCTGGTCCAGGATGTTTTTAACATTACGCATATTACCATACACATTGTCCCAGATGCTGTTTTGCTGCCCCCACAAGTAGCGGTCCTCGTTCACGAACTGGATCTTGGCGTGGTGCTGCACCACAATGTTGCCGATACCCCAGGCGTCGTTTACCTGGCTATTGACCAGGTTGCGGATCACACCGGCCAGTAGCAGGTCGGGCGTGACGTCGTTCGGAACGTTGTTATTGGTATTGATTTCTTCAAAATCGTTGGTACATGCCCCGCCTGACACGATCAGCGCGGCCATGATATATATCGGAATTAGCTTTTTCATTGTTTTCCAATTGAAATTTTACAGTTTGAAACTCACATTGAAACCATAGCTGCGGCTCGAAGGAATCGACATGTATTCGATGCCCGGCAAAGCGGTTCCTCCGTTGTAAGCCATTGTTTCGGGATCCACGTGCGGCACTTTCGACCACAATGCCAGGTTACGTCCTACCAACGAAATGGTGATGTTCTTGATCGGCGACCGCCCCAGGATGCGGTTAGGGATCGAGTAACCCAGCTGCAATTCACGAAGCTTCACGAACGAAGCGTCGTACATCACACCTTCGGCGATGTTGCGGCCGCCCGTAAAAGCGGTATGCCACGCACGGGCTGTCAGTTTCACGTCGTTTTTGCTGAATGAACCATCCGCATTCTGCACCACGCCGTCGCCGATCACACCGTTGCCGGGTTTGCCCAGGTCGTATCCATCGGCACGTCCTTCGAGGGTTTCTTTAATGATACCGCCTTCACGGCCAACCACCTGTGTTTCAGAAAATATCTTTCCTCCATGGCGAATATCGAACAGAAAGCTCAGTCTCACATTCTTATAGCTGAACTGATTGGAAATACCTGCGAGCCAGTCGGGATTGTAGTTACCCATTTTCTGAACGTTGGTAGTAGGCACCGGGCGACCGTCTTTGTAAACGACCTGACCTACATTCTGGCCTGACGCATCATAATAAGGCAGGGAAGGGCTGGTGTTTTGCACACGCGCAAATGCGATTCCGTACATGTCCCCCATCCTTTCACCCACGCGTGCCTCGATGCTTACGCCTTTGCTCGCCATCACGAAGTTGGTGATACCGTCGGAGAGTTCGAGTACTTTGCTGCGGTTAGCCGAGAAATTGATGCCGACATTCCATTTGAAATCATTGATTTCCACCGGTGTTACATTCAACATCGTCTCAAAACCCCAGTTTTTGATCTCACCCGCATTGAAGAAACGGCCATTATAACCGGTTGTCTGTGAAAGGGGGATTTGCAGGATCTGGTTTTTGGTTTTGCTTTGGTAGAATGTAAAGTCCAATCCTACGCGATTCTTGAAGAAACGCACATCCGCACCCAATTCGAATGCAGTACTGATCTCCGGTTTCAGGTTCAGGTTAGCCAAACGATCGGTCTCGCCGTAGATCTGCGAGCTTCCGAAAGGCGTGCTGGGATTGTAAGCCTGGGTAAAGGTAAACGGATCGGTGTCATTACCTACCTGCGCGAAGCTTCCGCGGAGTTTGGCAAATGAAATCACTTCCGGAAGTTTGGTCATGTCGCTCAATACGGCGCTCAATGCTACCGAAGGATAGAAGTACGAGTTGTTTTCAGTACCAAAAGCTTTCAGGGCTGTCGGGAGCGTCAATGCACTACTCCAATCGTTACGTGCGGTAATGTCGAGGAACAGGTAATTGCGGAATGAAACCGAGGCCGAACCGTACAAACTGTTGATACGCTTGCCTACCTTGCTTTGCGAAGCTACGAGCGCAATGCGGGAGTTTGTCAGGTTGTAAATGCCCGGCAAATTCAGCTGGCCTGCATTTTCCTCGTCGTAAATAGAGCTCTGGCGGTTCTGGTTGCCACCGAGTGTCGCCGAAATGTTGATATCCCTGGTGACGTCCTTGTTGAACGACAATAGGAAATCGCTGTTGCGTTCCTCGGTGTTGATCTTCGTTTCGCGGTACTGACCGAACGGAAAACGTTGCGTGCTGAATGCGCGGCGGTATTCGCGCCGCTCGTTGCCCCAGTCGGTAGCCGTCCGCACTTGCAGGCTAAGCCAGTCGGTAAAATCGTATTTCAGGATAACGTTTCCGATTATGCGGTTCACTTCCTGGCCGTTGGTATTTTCAAAAACCGTCAGGTAAGGGTTATCGTGGTAGTTGTAGTTCCAGCTGAACTGGCGTCGGTCTTCCAGACCGTTCATCCATAAACGTTTCATATCACCTACATCGACCGAACGTGGCAGCCAGCAGTTGAACAGGTACATGATGCTCTCCGTACCATAGCTGATCGACGGACGGTTGCCGCTCGCGCTCTTGATATAGCTCACAAATGTTTTTGCCGAGAGCTTCTTCGTCAGATTATAACCTGCACTCAATGAGACAGTATGGCGTTTCAGATCGGTGTTCGGCACAATACCCGTCTGGTCGAGATTGGTGTACGATAAGCGAAAACTACCCTGGTCGTTATTTCCAATCAATGCGACGTTATTCGTCAAGGTACGGCCTGTCCGGAGGAAGTCTTTCAAACCGTCCACATCCGGTACCCAGGGGGTTGCGGTGATCACACTACCCGCGGGGGCATTCAGGTCCCCACCGAGATAAGGGATTACCTGTCCGTTCAGTGTACGCGGTGAGTTGTATTGCGGGTAGCTCTGGCCTTTGAACTCCGGCCCCCAGCCTTCGTCGGTACCATCCGTGAGACCGCCACCGGCGCCATTCACGAACGCGAAGTCGCCTCCGTTACCATTGCCTTGTCCGTATTTGTTTTGATACTCAGGCAATTTCAACGCACGCTCGAATGTGGTGTTGCTATTCACTTCCACACCGATGCCTTTGTTGCCCTTACCCGATTTGGTGGTGATAAGGATCACCCCATTGGCCGCTCTTGATCCGTACAAGGCCGCAGCCGCCGGTCCTTTCAGCACGCTCATCGTCTCCACGTCGTCGGGGTTGATAAAGCTCGCGCCATTCCCGAAATCGACTTCCAGGTTCCCCTGGCCCGAGCCGCCCGTGATGGAGTTGCTGATAGGCACCCCGTCGATCACGTACAACGGTTGGTTTTTGTTCAAATCTACCGACCGCTCACCCCGGATCGTTACCCGTGCCGAACCGCCGATACCCGACGGGCTTCCTACGACCGTCACACCGGCCACTTTACCGGCCAACTGGTTCACAATGTTGGTCTCACGCGCTGTAACGATGCTTTCACCTTTCAGCTCCTGCACCGCGTAACCCAACTTGCGGACGTCTTTTTTAATACCGAGGGCCGTCACCACTACCTCCTGAAGTTGTTTCTGATCGGCAAAAAGCGTCACGTCCGCCACGGCACGGCCGCCGACCGTCACTTCGTGCGAAACGTAGCCGAGGAACGAGAATGTCAGTACCGAGCTGGCGCCCTTCACCGTGATCTGGTACTTTCCGTTGGAATCCGTCACTGTACCGTTGTTACTCCCTTTTTCGATGACGCTCACGCCCGCGAGAGGCGCCTTGTCATCATCGGAGATCACCTGCCCGGTAATAACCGACTGTGCGACGCCCGCGTGGCAGTAGAGCAGCCCCGTGAGCATGAGCCCGGTGTACGCGCTTCTTCTGAAAATACTCAGCCGAAAGCATAAGTAAAATTTTTTAATCATGAGCACTAGGTTATTTAGGTGAGAAAAGAATGGAAACAGGCAATACGCCTTGCAAAGCGCAAAAATCCGGTTAAATACAGACTGTTATGTTAAGTATTTATTAACATACTATAAACAAATCTTCCCTTCGACACTGCCTCCCCGAGAACCGGTAACTACTACTGACTAACACTTTAAAATTCCACGAATGTCCCTCCGCTGTGATCGGACGTCTGCATCGCGCCCCTTTAAATTTACAAAAATGAAATGCAACCGCAAACAACCTTACCGGCTTGTTTATCAACATTTTACAAAACAATGGTCACCAGATTGGACTATTCCGGACATGTATTTTGGAATAATACAGAAAAATCCTTGAATAAGGCTACTAAACACCGCCAGTTCTCACACCAAATCCTCCTGTCATTCCCCCCTGCAGTTTCAACCCTTGCCGATATACGCCAGGGCGGCGGGAGGCATAGGTGTTAAACTTTTGATAATTCAAATATGGACTATGCTAATTCCCGGATGACGATACGGAAAGATAGTGGTATCAATGCAAATCCAAAACCAACAATCGCCATGTTCACCTCCCGGGAATACGAAATTATCAAGCTGATCGCGCAGGGTTTACCATCCCGCGCGATCGCCGACCGGCTATTTGTCAAAAGCGGCAGTCGACGCTATTGGCATTGCGTTTAAGGGGCCATTGCCAAGTCTGAGGGGCAATCCCGAGTTTTTGACAGAGCAATGCCATAGTGCCGGTGGACCTGGCACACGCTCATGTTCAAATGCCTGCTGTACAATTACCCGCAAAAACGGCTACTATGCATCATGCGGGCAATCTTGTAACTGTACGAAAGAGGAGTAATAAAACTTCACCACGCCGATTAAAATACGCAAGGCTGCTTCTTCACAAGCAGCTTTTTTTATTAAAAACCGTTCAAAAAATTCATACTATTTCCGGATATAATGGTAAAAAAATGTCGAACTTCGTTTTTTAATTGTAAACAATACACTTAATCGATTCCAATGCATCAATTGTTTCAGAAAGTCTCCCTCCTGCTGCTGGCTTGCCCGGCGATGGTGATGGCTCAGACAGGAAAGGGAAACTATTCTCCGCTTCCCCTCAAAGACCTCAGCGCATTTGAAAGCGCCGCTCCCAACTGGTCGATTCAAGGTGGCATTTCCATACACCCTACCGGTACGGCGAAGCCCAAAACACTGACCGGCGACGGCGTACTGATCGGTAATGCAGGAACCGTGCTGACTACCAAACTGAAAGCGAGCGACTTACGGCTATACATCGAATTCAACGTTTCGCCGGGAGCCGAGGGAAATATCATCCTTCCGGGCGGGCAGAAAGTAAAGATCTCCGATAGCAGCAAACAAAAGACAGCGGACGCCACGACGTCGGGGTATATCGGCCAGTTTCCGAACCAGAACGCCGCTAAATCGGCCGGTCTGTGGCAGACACTCGAAATTTCCTATGATGCATCCGTACAACACATTCCTAACTCCGCACGCCTGAATGCGCTTTCGCTAAACGGCGTCACAGTTCTAGAAACCGTTTACCTTCCTAACTCAAAAGCCGCAGCAGATGGCCAGCCCATCGCATTCGAAGTTACCAAAGGCAGCATCGCATTCCGCAATGTAGGCTACCAACTTCTTGCTAATCGCAAGCCACTGTCAATCAGTAACCTAAATTACAAAGTTTACGCAGACAAATGGGATGCCAAAGAATATAGCAAGCTCGACCACGAGGGTCAGTCTCCCCTGCTAACCCAGGAGGTGACCAACGGAATGCGGGAATTTCACCTTGTGTATGAAGGGGATATCGACGTAACCGAGGCTGGCGACTACATTTTCACGACTATTTATTCCGGTCCTGTCCTTTCGGTTGATATCGACGGCAAAAGCGTGGTATCGTCCGGTGAAGCCACTTCTCAGGAAACACACAC
This sequence comes from Dyadobacter sp. 22481, assembly GCF_052044875.1. Classification (NCBI taxonomy): domain Bacteria; kingdom Pseudomonadati; phylum Bacteroidota; class Cytophagia; order Cytophagales; family Spirosomataceae; genus Dyadobacter; species Dyadobacter sp. 22481. The sequence continues at coordinate 1,314,939 of NZ_JBQENV010000001.1, read as the reverse complement.
CGGTTCTATTAACCTGACACAGGGCAAACACAAATTCAAAATTTATTACTCGCGCTTCCCGTGGCGCCAGCCTGCATTGGGGCTGCGCGTGGAGAAATCGGGTGTGCGCCCTTACGACCTGCATTCATTGTCGTCCCTGCCCGAGCCTGAACCCAAGCCCTACATCAGCGTGACGCCCGACAAGCGCCCGGAAATGGTGCGCTCATTCATTCAGCTGGACGGCGAAAAATCGAAGCGTACGCATTGTATCTCAGTAGGAAGCCCCGATGGCTGGAATTATACCGTCGACCTGAACCGCGGCGCATTGGTACAGGCGTGGAGAGGCCAGTTTGCCGACGTGACCGAGATGTGGTACGAGCGCGGCGAGCCGCAACTGCTTTTCCCCGCTGGCCTCAAAGTACATGTTTCGGGACGCAGCAGCGTAGCGGTGCTCGACAATGCGAATGCAACGTGGCCCGATTCTTCCAATATCAATTTCCTTGGCTACAAAATCGATCAGAAAGGTTACCCGGTCTTCCGTTACGCGATCGGCTCGGCGACGGTGAGCGACGAACTGGTTTCGGGCGGCAACAGCCTCTCGCGCACGTTCCGCGTGGACGGCCGCCTGGAAGGCACGCCCGCAGGTGCGCTATACTCGCTGCTCGCGAGCGGCAAGCAGATCACCGAAATAGAGAAAGGACTTTACCAGATCGACGACCGCTTTTATGTGCAGGTTGATAAAAAAGCCAAAGCGGTAGTACGTCCGGCCGGTGAAATGAAGGAGCTTATCCTTCCTGTTTCCAACACGACCAGCTATTCCCTGTTTTGGTAAAACCTCATTATCTGATTTGTATCTAATGAAAAATATTCTTTTAACTACACTGATTACCGCTGGCTGTGTGAACGCGTTTGCGCAGTCCAAACCCAATAAGATTGACGACTATTACCGCATTATCACCATTCCGATTCCTGAAAACATCAAAATGGAAATAGGTGGGATGCAGGTACTGCCCGACGGCCGTCTCGCGACGTCAACCCGCCGCGGCGAGGTATGGATGATCGGCAACCCGTACCTGAAAGGCGACGGCAAGCCTTCGTTCCACCGTTTCGCATCGGGACTGCACGAGCCCCTGGGCCTGTATTATCGAGGTAAAGACTTCCTCGTGTCGCAGCGCGGCGAAGTTACCCGCCTCGAAGACACCGACAACGACGGTGTTGCGGATGTTTACGACTCGTTCTCGCGCTGGCCATTGTCGGGTAATTATCACCAGTATTCTTACGGACCGGTACCCATGCCGAACGGCGAAATGCTTGTTACGCTCAACCTCGACTGGGTTGGCCGCGGCGCCAGCCAGTCGAAATGGCGCGGATGGATGCTGAAACTCGGCCAGGACGGCAAGCTCACGCCCTGGGCGACGGGATTGCGCTCCCCTTCCGGCTTCGGATCGTATAAAGGCGATATTTTCTATACTGAAAACCAGGGCGACTGGGTGGGCTCAGGCCGTATGACACATCTTGAAAAAGGCGACTTCGCGGGTAACCCTGCCGGCTTGCGTTGGAGCAAAGAAGAAGGATCACCTGTGAAACTGACTCCGGAAGATGTTCCGAGCACCGGCGAACCGCTTTACGATGTTGCCAAGAAGGTTCCTGGCCTGAAACCACCGGCAGTTTGGTTCCCGCACACATTGGTGGGTATCTCCACCTCCGATTTCAAGGAAGACGTAACCAACGGGGCGTTCGGGCCATTTACGGGACAGATGTTCGTGGGTGACCAGGGACATAGCATCATCACCCGCGTTGACCTCGAAAAAGTGAATGGCGTGTGGCAGGGAACTGTCTTCCCTTTTCGCGAAGGTTTTATGTCGGGTATCCTTCGTCTGGAATGGGGTCTCGACGGCTCGATGTTCGTAGGCCAGACGAGCCGGGGATGGTCGGCAACGGGTAAGGAAGAATTTGGTATTCAAAGACTTGTATGGACCGGTAAAATGCCGTTCGAAATGAAGACTGTCCGCTCGACGCCCGATGGTTTTGAGATCACATTCACCAGTCCTATCGACAAAAAGGCCGCTGCTGAGCAAGATGCATACAAAATGAACAGTTTTACTTACCGCTACCACCGCACTTACGGCAGCCCGATTATTAACACCCAGGAAGTGCCTTTGAAAGGCATTATCGTTTCAGAAGACGGCCTGCGGGTGCGTCTGGTAGTCGATCCAGCGACACTGCGCAAAGGGTACATCCACGAAATCAAGGCGGAAGGCGTGAAATCGGCAGACGGCAACAACCTGCTGCATGCGACGGGTTACTACACATTGAACGAGATCGCCGGCGGCCAGGCGGCCAATGCGTCTCAGTTTACGACGACCGTGAAAGCAAGCACCACGATGGATCACAGTGGGCACGGCGCTGCGGCGCCCGGCGAAACGGCGCCCGGCGCAACGGCAGCCAATACCGCCGCCTCAGCCAAACGCGTGACCGAAATGCCGGCCAGCTGGACCAACGGACCGGATCAGGTGGTGACAATCGGAACCGTTCCGGGTTTGAAATTTGATATTTCCGAAATTCAGGTGAAAGCTGGCAGCAAAATTAAAGTCGTTTTCAACAACAACGACGATATGCTCCACAACCTGGTCATTACCAAGCCGGGGGCAGCCAACGCGGTTGGTGAAGCGGGTTTGAACCTGGGCTTGAAAGGCACCGAATTGAATTATGTGCCCAAAACGAATGATGTGCTTTTCCACACCAATATCGTGGAGCCTGAAAAAACGGAGGCGATCTATTTCGTGGCGCCAAGTCAGGCGGGCACCTACCAGTACGTTTGCACATTCCCCGGGCATTACTCGCTGATGCAGGGGAAACTGAAAGTAGTGAAATAACCTGCCCTTGCAGTCTTCCAACGGGGCGGCGAAACACCGCCCCGTTTTATTTTCCCCTAACATTTCCAACACAGAATAATTGCCGCCATTTCACAAGGAGAATACCCCTACCGGCGGCTTTGATTGGCACAATTCATTGATTTAATACAACATTGCCGTTACATTAAGGATTTGAATCAGGACGAAAACATATCGAATACCGGCGAGCTGAATATCAGGCTCTGGCAGCGGTTCAAGGCCGGCGACGCAGAAGCGCTCGGGCAGCTCGCCCAGACGCATTACCGGGCGCTGTACAACTATGCCACAAAGTTTTCTTCCGATCCCGATTTCATCCGCGATTCCATTCAGGAGCTTTACCTCGAACTTTGGGAACGCCGCAATTTTCTCTCCGAAACCGCATTCGTCAAGTCCTATCTACTTAAAGCGCTCCGCCACAAGCTCATCAAGGAAAGTATCCGCCTGAAACGTTTCCACGAGCCGCAAGTGGCCATTTTCGATACCGATCCGTCCGATCCTTCCATCGAAACCAACATCATCGAGGCCGAGCACATCCGCTTTCAAAACGGCCGCCTCAAACGCATCATTTCGCTGCTATCAAAACGCCAGCAAGAGATCATCTATCTCCGCTTTTATCAAAACCTCGACAACGAGGACATCGCCAGCGTCATGGGGCTGGGACGGCAGAGCGTTTCTAATCTGCTCTACCGGACATTGAAAGAGATCAAGGAAATCTGGGCTCCGGCGGAGTTTTTTTGGGTGTTGCTTTTCTTCTTATCGTAAGTAAGGAGGAAGGGAGAATGGAGATTTGAACGAGCCCGGCACGAGCAGCGGCTTTATACTTAATTTACTTTTAATTTAAAATAATACTTTTAAAAAGTATTAACCAATTTTAACTTTTTATCCTTATATCCCTCCCTTCCCTCTTCCCTTTATCACTTTTTAAAATTTTTTTTGACTTTTTTGGTTATCCCGGTATTCAAAACAGACATACTATTTTAAAGAGCCTGCAAATGCTCTGAACCGTATGTTTTTGTTTTGCCGATGAGCTTACACCGAATATTTACTGTGGAGGAACTGGCGACGGACGAATCGTTCCGACGTTGGGTTATGGCGCCTACACCGGAACTCGACCGTTACTGGCAGCAGTGGTTACTACAAAATGCCGACCGTGCGGGCGTCGCGGCACGTGCACGGGAGCTGGTGCTCGCGGTGCATGACCTCTATAAAGATGATCTTTCGGACGAAATGCTGCGGCACGAAATCGCGGAGATCACGCGTATTGCCGAAGTACGAAAAGCGGAAGGCCATATGCCTTTCTATCAGCGCGCAGTGTGGAGGGCGGCGGCTGTGCTGTTGCTCACCGGTGGTCTGAGCTGGCTTTACTACACGTCCCATAACACGATAGCGCCGTCCGGTAAAGGGCAGGAAATCACAATGGGCCAGGAAATGCTGATCAAAACCAACGCTACGGAAGTGGAAATGACCGTGCTCTTGAGCGACAAAAGCGTAGCTACACTGGCGAAAGGCAGCAGCATCCGGTATCCGCGGCAATTCGCTGCCGGAGAGCGCCAAGTGTACCTGACGGGTGAGGCGTTTTTCGACGTAGCCAAGAATCCCAGACAGCCATTCCTGGTATATACCAATGAAACCGTCACGAAAGTGCTCGGTACGAGCTTCCGTATTAAGGCATTTGAGGGTGATAATACGGAAATGATTGCCGTTAAAACCGGTCGCGTATCGGTGTATGCCAAGAAGGAATATGAAATCTCACGAGGAGCTAAACCGGCCGGTGTTATCCTGAACCCTAATCAGCAGGTGGTTTTCAACCGTAAGGACAACAAGCTCGAAAAGGCCGTTACGGCCAATCCGGTGCTACTCGCCGAATCGGCAGTGCAGAAAGAGCAGGTGTTCGACGACAAGCCGGTCGCCGAAGCATTCGATGCGCTGGGCAAAGCTTACGGCATCAGCATCGTGTACAACGCCGAAACGGTTTCCAACTGCATGATCAGTGCGCAGTTTAGCGAAGAAAATCTGAAACAACGATTGAATGCAATATGCCAGGCCATCGGTGCCGGCTATGATATGGAGAATGGTCGCGTTGTGATCAGTTCCAAAGGATGTAATTAATCTCTCTAAACCCTTTTCAGGACTAAAATCAACTACCATTAATCCCAAATTTCGCCTATGATATACCAGTAACTCTGCTCCCCTTTGAATGATAAAGAGCCAGTGATGATTGCGCCATCACCGGCCCTGCTACTCCCCTCGCCCGGACTGGAATCTGTGGCGTACAGGAGCGTTTTGTCCCATCATTTCAATTCAGAACAAAACTTTCAAAAATATGAAAAAACACCGACATCTATCCCGGCTACTTTACAGGGTTATGAGAATATCACTTTACCAATTATTAATTGCCTTTATCTTTGCCTCAGTGTCGGCAGCGGGCACCGTTGGGGCACAGGATATTCTGAACCAGAAGATCACAATCCAGGTCAGTAACCTCGAAATGAAGACGGTACTGAACAAACTCAACAAGCTGACACAGTTGCGTTTCACGTACAGTTCTTCGCTGATCAAATCGCAAAGAAAAGTTTCCATCAATGCCGTCGACAGGTCGCTTGGCGATATTCTGGACGACCTTTTCAAACCTGCCAACATCACTTACAAGATCGAAGGCAAGCAGGTTGTGCTGATTAAAAACGCCGCCGAACCCGGCAGCGCATTACCCGAAGTGATCCGCAACCAAAGCGACATCGACCGGAATATCACAGGAAAGGTGACCGACGAAAAGGGTTATCCCCTGCCCGGCGTGAACATCGTCGTGAAAGGCACGAAAGTAGGAACCGCCACGAATGCCGAGGGCTCATTCCAGCTAAGCGTGCCCGATGGCGGCGGCATGCTGGTGTTCTCGTCTGTCGGCTTCACGCCCCAGGAAATACCGTTGGGTAACCAATCGAATTACGACATTTCCATGACCCCCGACGTCCGCAACCTCGAAATGGTGGTGGTAACGGCGCTGGGTATCAAGCGGGATGCCAAAAAGCTGGGATATTCGACGGCAACGGTTAATACCGAAGAATTGACTACCAACCGCACCACCAACCTGGGTAACAGCCTGCAAGGCAAAGTAGCCGGTCTCAACGTAACACCACCCGCGAGCGGTCCCGGCGGTTCTACCAAGATCCGTATCCGCGGCCAGTCGTCATTCGGAGGCAACAACTCACCGCTGATCATTGTAAACGGCATTCCGATCAATAACAGCAGCGTTTCGGCGGGCGGCTCTAATGGAAACGGTACAGGTAACCCTACGGGCGGTTCTTCCGATGCGGGGGATGGTCTGCAAAGCATTAACCAGGACGACATCGAGTCGATGACCGTATTGAAAGGCGCCGCTGCGGCCGCATTGTATGGCTTCCGTGCGAAAGACGGTGCGATTATCATCACGACCAAAAGCGGCAGCAAAACCACCGGCATCGGCGTGGAGCTGAACTCGAATTTCCAGGCCCAGGAAGCATTGGATTACACCGATTTTCAATACGAATACGGCCAGGGAGAGTTTGGAAAACGCCCTACCACCGTGGCCGAAGCTCAAAGCTCGGGCGTTTTTGCATTTGGCGAGAAGCTCGACGGCAAACCTACACCGCAGTTCGACGGCAGTACCCAGCCTTACGTAGCCCACAAAGACCGTATCAAGCAGTTTTACCGCACAGGAACCAGTTTTACCAATTCAGTTGCATTATCAGGTGGTAATGAAAAAGGAAATTTCCGCCTCTCTTTTGCCAATACCGATGCCAATGCGATCATGCCGAATTCGGCTTATCATAAAAAAATCTTCAACCTGGGGTTGAACTACAAGTTTACCAAAAAGCTTTCCGCGCAACTGAACGCAAACTATTCCAACGAGTATAACAAAAACCCGCCGCAGATCGGTATTCAGGACATGAATGCGAACACCACCATTTATACCCTGGCTACGAGCATCGACACCGACTGGCTCAAAAACCGCAAGGACGCCAACGGTAACGAAATGCCCCTGGCGCGTTTCACCAACCGCAACAACCCTTATTGGGTGGCCTACGACCGCTTCGAAAACGTGCGCCGCGACCGGATTTTTGGAAATACTTCGGTACGCTACGATTTCACCGACTGGTTGTTCGTCCAGGGTCGCATCGGGCAGGATTATTACACGCGTCCGTACAATTACAACCGCCCGACGGGTACACGCTCAATCGGTGCCGTGGCGACCGGTTTCAACGGTTATTACTACCAGGATGTAGCCACTTTCCGCGAGCGTAACATGGACATCCTCATCGGCGCCAACAAGTCGTTCGGAGATTTCGGCATCGACATTACATTGGGTGGCAACCAGATGCTGCAGGTAAGCGACAATGTGTCTACCGCCGTAACCAACTTCTACGTGCGCGACCTGTACACCATCGCCAACGGTCAGGTCAAAAACCCGAATTACGGTTATAGTAAAAAGAAGGTTAACTCTATTTACGGATCGGCTGAATTTTCCTACAAAAACTTCCTGTTTGTGAATGTGACGGGACGCAACGACTGGTTCTCTACTTTGAACCCACAATCAAACAGCTACTTATACCCATCCGTGAGTGGCAGCTTTGTGTTCAGCCAGGCTTTCGCTAATGCACCTGACTGGCTCACATATGGCAAGCTCCGCGCTGCTTATGCGGAAGTAGGTGGTGATACCGACCCGTATTCCAACAACCTGTATTACGCTATCAATGCGAACCCTTTCAATGGAACGGCGCTGGGCAACCTGCCGTCCACCGTCAGCCCGAATGCGAACCTCCGCCCGCTTAAAGTGAAGGAAACGGAAGTCGGCCTGGAATTGAAGACATTCGACAGCCGCCTGAACCTCGACCTCTCGTTGTACCGCAAAAACACGGTGGATGAGATTCTGAACGTCAGCATTTCGAACACTTCCGGTTTCAGCCAAACGAAGGTGAATGTGGGTAAGCTGCGTAACCAGGGCGTGGAGTTTTTGCTCACCGTCGTACCAGTACGCAACGACAATTTCACCTGGGAAACCAGCTTCAACGGCAGCTATAACATCAGCAAGGTGATCGAACTTGCTGAAAGACAGGAGCGTTTCGACGTCGGCACCGGCGAATTCTTCGGTATTGTGTCACATGAAGTGGGCAAGCCGCTTGCCTCCCTCCGTGGTTTCGACTACAAGCGCGATGCGCAGGGCCGCATTATTACCTCGGGTGGTCTGCCCCAGCAGGGTAACCTCACCACTTTCGGCAGTGCGATCCCGAAATGGGTGGGTGCGTGGGTGAACACGATCAATGTGAAAGGCGTCCGCATTGGCACACAAATCGATTTCAAGGCGGGCAACAAGATCCTCTCGAACTCGAACCTGAACTTCCTGCGTGAAGGACTCTCGAAACCATCGCTTGTAGGCCGCGAAGGTGGCGTGTTGCTCGAAGGTGTAACCTCTACCGGCGAGCCGAATGCCCAACGGGTGGAAGCACAGCAATTCTATACCGCTTACCGCAGCACCAACCTCGCCTCGCCATTCGTGTACAACGGTGCATTTGTGCGCTGGAGAACGATCTCGGTGGGCTACGACCTCTCGCGTTTCGTGCGTGATAAGAGCTTCATCAAAGGCCTGACACTCTCCGCGATGTGCAACAATGTGCTCATGATCAAGAAATACATCGACAATCTCGATCCCGAAGCACAGGTATCGGCATCAGACAACCTGCAAGGCATTGAGACGCATACCTTGCCGACCACGCGGAGCTATGGTATCAACCTGAATATCAAATTGTAACCTGACTATTGAACATTGTTTTTATGAAAAGAATATTCATATATATCACAGCTTTGAGCGTTCTGGCCGGCGCGAGCTCCTGCGACAGCGGTTTTGAGGAGGTTAACAAAAACCCCGTCCTCGCGACAGACATCGATCCCATCTACCTGTTCTCCAATGCGGAATTCACGTCTGCCATTGCCACCCAGAACTACCAGATGCAGATCGTGCAACAGATTAATACACCTTACACGGGCGTACTCGAAGGCGGGAACCACAATGCCGTTTCCGATCCCAATTCGAATGCAAACTTCAATTCGCTATACCTGCAAAACGGTCCGGTGAACCTGCTGACGACCGTCCTTTACAAAACCAAGGATGATCCCGCGCGGTCGAACCTGTACCAAATGGCGCGCATCTGGAAGGCTTACGTATTCATGGTTTTGGTGGATACTTACGGCGACGTACCCTATTTTGAGGCCGGAAAAGCGTTTCTTGAAGGCATTAACCTGCCGAAATATGACGACCAGAAAGTCATTTACGACGACATCCTGAAAGAATTGCAGGAAGGTACCAAAGCGCTGGACGCGGGCAAGCCCATTGAAGCGGGTGATTTGTTTTTCAAAGGCAATATCGCGCAATGGAAAAAGCTGGGCAACTCGCTGCTGCTCCGCGCTGCTATGCGTTATTCCAAAATCGATGCAGCGAAAGCTAAGCAATATGTGGCGGTGGCTGTCGACCCGGCGAATGGCGGCTTGCAAAGCTCCAACGCCGACAACGCGCTGATCGCATTCAACAGCACATTTAACCACCCGCTGGCCAACTATTTCCAGGGAACCGAGCGCGGTAATGTGTATCTGGGCAAAGCATTGGTCGATTTTCTCAAAGAAACGAGCGACCCGCGCATCCGTGTGATCGCAGTGAAATACGAAACGCCCGGCAACCCACTCGCTACTGCCGGGGCCGAAGATACCTCGCCTGCGAACCAGGAAGGAATGCCCTACGGCTACAATGAATCGACGATCGCGAATGCGCCCGGTTTTCCGGGCAAGATTGGTTCTGCATTCAAATATTCGCAGATCAACCGCCGCACGCTGGGCAAAATCGATGCACCGGAGTTCTTCATCACCTGGTCCCAAACCAGCCTCCTGCTCGCGGAAGCGGTGCAGCGCGGATGGGCCACGGGCGACGTGAAGGCATTGTACGAAACAGGCGTGCGCGCACATATGAACCAGATGGCCACCTACGACGTGCTTGCCACCATTCCGACCGCAAGCCAGGACGCATTCCTGACGGCGAACCCGTTCCTACCTGCCAAAGCGTTGGAGCAGATCAACAACCAGTACTGGATCTCCTCGTTCCTCAACGGCTCCGAAGCCTGGGCCAACTTCCGCAGAAGCGGCTTCCCGGTACTTCCTGTGAACAATTACCCGGGTAAGGACCCGTCGGTGAAAGATTTTATCAAGAGATTGGTGTACCCTGTGCTCGAACGCTCTGTCAACGAGGCCAACTATAAGGCGGCTATCGCCAGAATGGGGCCCGACGAGCTTGGAACACCCGTTTTTTGGGATAAATAATGACTATTACTAACCCTTAATTATTCATTTATGCTTAAACAAACCTTGCTTGCAGGGGCGTTTGTGCTGGGAAGCCTTGCTTCCCACGCACAAGCGATCTCCCCTACTCCTGACCAGATTAAAGCCTACACCTCCGGCTGGAAAGGGGCACGATCGCCGGATGGCCGTCCGCACGTGTCGGATGCGATCCTGGCCCGTCTGAAAAACATTTCCATGGAAGAAGCCTGGGGCGTGCTGCGCAACAAAGGCTACCACAATCAGTTTGAAGGCGAATGGCAGCTGATCCACAACGACAGCACCATGACCGGCCGCGTGGTAACGGCGCAATACATGCCCGCCCGCCCCGATTTGCAGGACCTGGTGAAAGAAACCGGTAAAAAAGAAGGCCGCGTGCAAACCGGCGGTACCAACTCCTGGCCGATTGACGTGCTCAAAGAAGGCGATGTATACGTGGCCGACGGCTACGGCAAGATCGCCGACGGTACGCTCATCGGTGACAACCTGGGCAACTCCATTTATGCCAAATCCAAGCGCGGGGTAATCTTTTACGGCTCCGTACGCGATGTAGAAGGGTTGAGCGAGATCAACGGTTTCAATGCCTGGATCAAAGGTCAGGACCCTTCATATATTCAGCAAATGATGCTTACCAACATCAACACCCCGATCCGCATTGGTCGCGCGGTGGTACTTCCGGGGGATGTCGTTTTGGCTAAAAAATACGGGACGATCTTTATTCCGGCGCATTTGGTGGAAGATCTCGTGATTACTTCCGAGGTAACGGCCCTGCGCGACGAGTTCGGGCACCTACGCCTGCGCGAGGGCAAATACACGCCCGGGGAAATCGATACGAAATGGTCGGATGTGATCCAGAAGGACTTTTTGAACTGGGTAAATAATTACCCCGGCAAGTTGCCGATGACGAAGAAGGAGCTGGACGATTACTTGAAGGAAAGGAATTATTAGCGCGCGGTCCATAGTCGGCGGTCAAAACAAATCACGATACTAAACTCAAATCCCGATGAAAAACATTTTAAAGCAAATCATTGAATCGAATAAACAAGTTGAAAGCGCTGAAAAAGCGGTCGCAGCGGCAGAAATTGCTAACCCTGCTACCGGGGATAGCCGTCGTAATTTCTTGCGCAAAACCGCGGTAGGCGGCATTGCGTTAGGGGGTTTCATGTCGATGTCGACCGAGGATACCATTGCGCAAGCCACTTCCAAAGTAAGCCGTGCTTCCAAACCTTCGGAATTGAAAATCACCGACTTGCGGTATTGCATTGTACAGAATGTGGGCCGGACGCCCATTATCCGCATCGATACCAACCAAGGGATTTACGGCCTTGGCGAGGTGCGCGACGGCGCCGACGAGCGTTATGCATTGTTCCTCAAAAGCCATTTGTTAGGCCAAAACCCCTGCAATGTGGAGCAGCTGTTCAAATCGATCAAGCAGTTTGGTTACCATGGCCGTCAGGCGGGTGGCGTGTGCGGCGTGGAAATGGCGCTCTGGGACCTTTGTGGAAAGGCTTACGGCGTGCCATGCTGGCAGCTGCTCGGCGGTCGCTACCGCGATAAGGTTCGCTTGTACGCGGACACGCCCGAGTCGAACGATATCAACGAGTTTAAGCAAAAGATCAAATTCCGTACGCAGGACCAGGGCTACACGTGGTTGAAAATGGATATTTCGATCGGAATGCTACGGAACAATGAAGGCAGCGTTGTGAATAACAAGGTGTGGGGTGGCGGTTTCTCCCAATGGGCCGGCGATTACCATTCCTATGCCAATACCAAACACCCTTTCACCGCGATCCAGATCACACCGAAAGGATTGGAAGAAATGGCAAAAGTAGTGGAAGAAGTGCGCGGCGTGGTCGGATATGAGATACCGCTTTCTTCCGACCACTACGGCCATTTTGATCTTAACAACGGCATTCGCCTTGGAAAAGCGCTCGACAAATACCGCCTCGCGTGGTTCGAAGACATGGTGCCCTGGGAATACACCGATCAGTGGAAAACCATCTCGGATGCGCTGGAAACGCCGACGCTCACCGGCGAGGACATTTACCTCAAAGAAGGTTTCAAAGCATTGATCGAACAGCGCGCGGTAGACATCGTCCACCCCGATTTGGCTTCGTCGGGCGGCTTGCTTGAAACGAAACGTATCGGCGATTACGCTGAGGATCATGGCATTGCGATGGCGATGCACTTCGCCGGTACGCCGGTAAGCTTTATGGCCAACGTGCATTGCGCAGCCGCCACGCAGAACTTCCTGGCATTGGAACACCATTCGGTGGATGTGCCGTGGTGGGAAAGCCTCGTGAAAACCACCGACGGTCGCAAGCTGATCGACAAAGGGTATGCGCCTGTGCCTTTGGAAGCGCCCGGCCTCGGCATCGAGCTCGTTGAAGAAGAGGTTAAAAAACACCTGCATCCGAAGGACAAATCGTTCTTCGCCCCAACGCCCGACTGGAACGAAAAACGTTCGCACGACCGTCTTTGGAGCTAGGTTTTTGAAAAATGGTAGGGCGCGAAGTCCTACCATCTTTCGCCTTAATTCAGTATTTTGCGCGCTTCACTCTCATATGTACTGATGAAGAACATTCGCAACGTACTCTTTTACTGCATTACAATCGGAATATTCGCAGCCCTGCTCTACTTCTTTATCCGACAGGGCACATTCCTCGAAAAAGCCGGCCAGATTCCTCAAAAAGCACAAAGTATATCCTCCTGGGAGCAATTCACCGATACCTTCGGGCACAACCTCACCCACCCGCTCGCCACGCTCCTCGCCCAAATCGTCACCATTATCATCGTCGCCCGCCTGTTTGGCTGGATTTGCAAAGCCATCGGCCAGCCGACAGTGATCGGTGAGATCGCTGCGGGTATTTTCCTGGGGCCGTCGGTGCTCGGGATGTTCTACCCGGAAGTTTCCGCTTTCATTTTCCCCAAAACCTCGTTGAGCAACTTGCAGTTTCTCAGCCAGGTAGGACTGATCCTTTTCATGTTCATCATCGGCATGGAGCTGGATCTCAAAGTGCTGAAAACCAAGGCGCAGGAAGCGATCGTGATCAGCCACGCCAGCATTATACTGCCGTTTGCGTTGGGCGTAGGGCTGGCATTATACCTCTACACCGACTTTGCCCCCGAGGGCATTAACTTCCTGTCCTTCGCCCTTTTCACAGGTATTGCGTTAAGTATCACCGCATTTCCGGTCCTTGCACGCATTGTGCAGGAGCGCGGGCTCTCCCGTACGCGCCTGGGCATGATGGTGATCACCTGCGCGGCCACCGACGATATTACCGCGTGGTGCATCCTCGCGGCAGTGATCGCAATCGTGAAGGCCGGCGAATTTGTGAGCGCGATCTATACGATCATCCTTTCCGTTGCATATGTATTGCTGATGCTGCAATTGGTAAAACCGATGCTGAAACGCATTGGCGACCACTATGCTTACCGTGAGGGACTTACAAAGCCGGTAGTGGCGCTGTTCTTCGTCGTGCTGCTCGTTTCTTCCTATCTCACCGAGGTAATCGGCATTCACGCGCTTTTCGGGGCGTTTATGGCCGGGGTGATCATGCCTGCGAACCAACGTTTCCGCAATATTTTTATTGAGAAAGTAGAAGACGTGGCACTGGTGCTGCTATTGCCGCTTTTCTTTGTTTTTACGGGTTTAAGAACCCAGATAGGCCTGCTGAATGATCCGCATCTTTGGTATGTCACCGGGCTCATCATCGCGGCGGCGGTGATCGGTAAGTTCGTCGGAAGCGCCGTAGCGGCATTGTTTGTGAAGCAGTCGTGGCGCGACAGTCTTATTATCGGCTCGCTGATGAACACCCGCGGACTGGTGGAACTGGTGGTGCTCAATATTGGGTACGACATCGGCGTACTCTCGCCTCAAATCTTCACAATGATGGTGATCATGGCCCTCGCAACAACCTGTATGACAGGCCCCGCCCTAGACCTGATCGACAAATTCCTCCCCGCACCGAAAGACGACCTCCATCCGATACACGAGCCGTCGCGTTTTTCGGTACTCATTGCATTCGCAAGTCCGCAGGGCGGCCGCAAAATGCTTCGCCTGGCCGACAAACTGGTTTCCAAACAACCTGATGAGCAAAACATTACCGCATTGCACCTTTCGCCGAGCAGCTATCTCAACCAGGTCAATACCGAAGAATACCAGTACGAAACCTTCCGACCGATCAACGAAGAGGCCCACGAGCTCAATACTTCTTTCACGTCGCTCTTCAAACCATCGCAGAGCATCGAGCACGATATTATCGAAACCGCTAACGACGGCGATTTCGATATGCTGATGATCGGGATCGGCAAATCGGTGTTCGAAGGTACTTTTTTGGGGAAAATATTGGGTTTCACTTCCAAATTCGTTAGCCGCGAGCGCCTTTTCGATACCATTACCGGTAAGGAAAAGCTCTTCCACTCCGATGTTTTCGACGAACGGACGACGCACATCATCAGATCGGTGAAGGTGCCCGTCGGCATTCTGATCGAAAAAAATCTCGAACAGGTAAAGAATGTTTTCATGCCGCTGTTCACGCCGGAGGACCGCCGCCTGCTCCCATTCGCCGAGCGCCTTTCTGTCGTAAACGGCTTGCAAATGACGATCATGGACCCGTCGCAGACCGTAAGCCAGCACGTCGAAACCGGTGAGGCCTTGGATGCATTGCAGGAAAAATCGCCTGAAAACGTGACCATGCTTTACGAAAACGTGCTTGAAAAGGACTTTCTGCAAAGTCAGGACCTGATGGTGATCAGCCTCGAAAGCTGGATCAAAGCGGTGGAGTCGCACAGCGTGTGGCTTTCGTACTCCCCCTCCGTGCTGATCATTCGGGGCTGAGGATCCGCAGTTTATGTCAAATGTGCCTATGGTGGCAGCCTGAGCGTACGGGGCCGCCCGGCGATCGAAGGCCGTTTGCGCTATGCAAATGATGTTTCGACCGCCCGGCGGCCCGGTTCGCTCTTATTTAATACCTCCTTCACCCAAACGGGTTTTTAAAAGGAATAATAAGTGTTTATTTTACAGTAGCGACGCTAGCATTCCAACTCTATGATCCCATTTTTAAGCCAAAACCGGTTTACGAAGTCCATTAACCCGCAAACAATCCTTTTCTTTTTCCATAATTTCTTTACGAACGTCGGTACCACGCTGGTTTACGTTTCGGCTAATGTGCTCCTGCTGGAAAACCATCCAGAATACTCGCTGCCGCTCGCCTACATCGCCGCGGCCCTTGCCGTGATGGCCTCGGGAAAAGTTTATGAGTATTTCGAACACCATCTTCTGCTCAAAAAGCTGAGCCTTGGAACGATGCTTTCGGCATTGTTTATGGTGATCGTCGTGATCGGTTTGTTGCTGCTCGGGCATGGCGTAGCCACCGCCATTGCCGTGATGGTGGGTTACCGGATCGTTTACCTGCTTATCAACCTGGAATTCTGGGGCTTATCCGCATTGGTTTTCGATGTGCGCCAAAGCAAGCGGCTGTTCAGCGTGATCGGCTCGGGCGATATGCCTGCCAAAGCGCTTGGTGCGGTTCTTGCCGTGCTAATCCATTCCCCGTCGGTACTGGCAATACTGCTCGTTATCTCGCTGATTTTTTTCGCATTGGCATTCTACACGCAGATCCTCACATTCCGACATACCGATATTCCCAACCCGCACCACGCACGCACCAGGCAAACGAATTCCGATTCCCGCATTATCCAGAAATACTTTGGAGGCAACAAGCTGCTGACTTCGCTATGCATAGGCATGGTCGCCATTGCGGCCACCGCGACCTGGATCGAGTACCATTTTTTTGTAAACGTCAAATACAAATTCCATAGCCAGCACGACGTGATCTTTTTCGTGGGTTCGCTGCTCACGGCCACTTATGTGATCTCGACGTTCGTGAAAATGCTGTTTTCGAGTAAAACCGTGGAGCGATTCGGGATTAAAGTCACATTATACCTGCTGCCGCTGACGACCATCGCCATTTCCCTGGGTTTGCTCGTATCGTCCTATTTCCGCAAAGACGAGCCTTCGCTGCTGGTTTACTATTGCATTGCTTATTTGCTTTTCGAACTGGTAAGAAGGACTATTTTCGACCCGGTTTTCCTTGTTTTGTTCCAACCGCTTTCCACCAAAACCCGTTTGAAAGGTCACACGCTAGCGAAAGGCCTTTTTGAGCCGCTTGGGATGCTTATCGCGGGTGTTATGCTCTGGATCGTCTACACGCAGCATTGGAGCGATATCAGCCTCACATTCGACCTGTCGCTGCTTTTCGCGGTCGGTGCATTGCTGGTGTTCCGGAAAACCTACCAGCACTACATGCAGGAACTGAAATCGGCGATCAGCAAGCGCTTCATCCGCAGCGGCGAAATGGCCTCCCCTGCCGAGGCATTGCCGATTATCACCGAAAACCTGCAAAGCGACCGTAAGGAAGAGGTTCTGAACGCGATCGACTGGCTGGCAAGAAACAAAATATCGCTGTTCCGCAAACATGCCGGCGAGCTTTTGAAAAACCCTTTTGTACAGGTAAGGTTGAAGACTTTGCAAACACTTTCGGCACTCGATAAACCCGAGCTTTCGGGTTCATTTATCTCTTACATCGAAAACGAACCTGATGCGACATGCCAGGTGCTGGCCGTACGGCTGGCCTGCGCCAATGGGAGGCTTTCCGAGGAGGAACTCGCCCGTTTCCTCGCACACCAGGATCTGGACATTGTAAAAGGCACCATTATCGGGTGCTGGGAGGCAGGAAAAGCATTGCCGTTAATACACGGAACCCTGCAAAGACTTTTCGGCTCGGAGCAGGAAGGCCACCAGCTCGCAGCGCTCGACTGCCTGAAAGTAACGGGCATTCATTCGTACGAAAACCTGCTCAAAAGCTGCATTCACAACGGCTCGCAACGCGTGCGCAACTATGCGATAGAAGTAGCGGCGACCGTAGGCTCTCCTGCCCTTTTACGGGATCTCCGTCTCGTGCTCACAGGCACATTGACGCCCTCGACCATCCATGCGCTGATCAATTCCGGTGACCTCGGCATCCGCATTATCGAGGAGTGGTTGCAGCAGGATACCGCCGGGGATCGCATCAGGACGTTTATTAAAACAGCTGAAAAAGGCAGGCATGAATTTATACTTCAAATACTTTTTAACCTTATTAAAAATATTTACCAGCATAAATTTTTAATTAATACTGAAAACACCACTAGTATTAAAAGTAAAGAAAGTAATTCCCATACCAATCATATTGACAGTTTCATCCATATTGCGGCTTTGAAACCACTTAGCAACTACACATTAATAGCTGATTACAAAGTACTTATACCAGAATTTGTGGAAAAAGAGCTCATCCATGCCGGGCAATTGCTCAACGGAATGGATGCTTCTGAAAACGATATTGTATGGAACAATGCCCTGGAATATGAGTTGGAATTAACCGCGCAACGGCTGTTCTACCTCTTCATGATGCAGTACGACAAGGAGGCTGTGCAGAGTGCCTGGAAGGGAATCCGCCATGCCGGCAAAGAGAAACGCGCCAATTCGCTCGAATTGATCGAGAGCTTTTTGCCGCGAATGCTGTACCCATCGCTGCATGCGTTGTTTGAGAATATACCGATCCAGAGAAAGCGCGACGCGTTGCGTCAGTATATGGGCAATATGGATCCGGGCCTGTCGCTGATCACCACCATCCTGTCACAGGAGGAGCGGTCGTTCACAACCTGGACCATCGCGCTGGCTGTCGGCAAATGCGACATTGCCGAGGCCGATTTGATACATCTCGAAAAGCTCTCCCACCATTCATCACGCCTGATACGCGAGGCCGTGCAAGAAAAATATGCCATCCTCGCCCGGCGCCCCGAACTTAAATTCTCGCTTCGAATCCCTATGAAACACGCCGAACCCACCCAGCAGATTTCCGAAATGGAAAGGGTGATTGTCCTTAAAAACACCCAGCTTTTCGCGCAGACGCCCGAGAATGTCCTCAGCTCCATTGCACCGATCATGAGAGAGGTGACTTACAGTGACGGGCAGGAGATATTTGCGAAAGGCGACCTGGGCGATTCGATGTACATCATTTACACCGGCCAGGTAGGCATTTACGACGGTCCGAAACAGCTTGCATTGTTCGATAAGGGAGAGATTTTCGGGGAGCTCGCATTGCTGGATACAGAGCCACGCTCGGCAACTACTGTGGCAGAAACCGACACGCTCGTATTCCGCATCGACCAGGAAGATTTCTTTGAACTGATGGAAGAACGCGACGAGATCCTGCGCAACGTGCTGCGCATCCTATGCCAGCGGATCCGCGTGCAGAATGAAAAAATGCGCCAGTTATAAGGCGCGTGCCTTGTTTTTGAGGTGTTGGAGATGCCGTTGCTTGACGGCATCCCGACGCTTCTGCTCCGAAGCCGTCCAGTAGGAATGTGCTTCCAGGAACCTGACCTGCACCGCATCCCACGCAGGAATGTCCTCCACCATATCCCTCGCTTTCAATTCCTCGAATAATGTGGCTGCAATGCCCTGGAAATCGTCGCGCCCGAGGTAATCCAGGTCGGCGTCGCAAAGGATCATTTCCAGCGCATTTTGGGGGCTTTGCGGGATCTTTGTTGCCATAATCATCCCGCAGATTGTTTCTGTTTGATGTTCGGTGTAGCCAAAACCGGGCAAGACCTCCCGCGCGAGCAGGCAACCCGCTTCCTCATGGCCCTGGTAGACGGTCATGAAGCCACTGTCGTGGTAAAATGCGGCGGTACGAAGCAATAACAGGGATTCCTCGTCGGTAACGCCTTCCGACGCTGCTATTTCTGCTGACGCATTCACAACATCGAGCGTGTGGTGGATTCCGTGATAAAAAAGCGTGCGGTCGAGCCGGTTTTCTAGCTGTCCGAGCACGTATTGTTCAGCCTTTTCGATTTGCATGGCTATTCGAGCACTTCGTAGATCAACACGGGGTTCGATTTGTTTTTGAGGTTCACCTCGCCGACCAAGCTGCATTGGAATGCTTCTTTGAGCTTTTCATAGGCCGAATCCGGCACGACCACCTGCCCCGGTTTGGCAATGGATTGAAGTCGCTGAGCCACATTCACCACGTCGCCGATCACCGTGTAATCCAACCGCTTCAATGCAGCCGAACCGATATTACCCGACACCATTTCACCGGAATTAATCCCTATCGAAACTTTGGGGTGGTAACCGGATTGATCCGACAATTCTTCCTTGAAGCCGTTAATATGGTTGCGAACTGCGAGCGACGACTCCACGGCGCGGTCGAGGTGGTAATCCCCGCGGAAAACCGCCATGACGGCGTCGCCCATGAACTTGTCGACGTGTCCGCCCTGCGCGATGATTTCCTTCACCATCACATCAAAATACTTGTTGATGAGCTTCACGACGCGATCCGGCTGCTCTTTCTCGGATATAGCTGTGAAGCCGCACATATCCATAAAAACGACGGTCCCTTCGATATTTTCGCTCGTCATGAGCGACTTTTCGAAGGTTTCCTGGGTCATGAATTGCAGTACCGAGGCATCCACATACATTCTCAGGATATCGTTTTCACGAACAGCTTTCAATGTTTCCTTCAACTGGGCTACGTATTGAAGCGTTTTCTCCATCGTGACTTCCAGATCGCGGAAATCGATCGGTTTAGTCAGGAAATCGAATGCACCGCGGTTCATGGCCGTACGGATATTGTCCATATCGCCGTAGGCCGACACGATCACGGATTTCAACAGCGGACTCATTTCACCGAGCCGTACGAGCAAAGTCAGCCCGTCCATTTCGGGCATATTGATGTCGCTCAGCACCATATCCACGTCGGGATGCTCGACGAGCACTTCGAGCGCTTTCAGGCCGTTTTCAGCGAAAACGAATTCATATTGCTGTTCGCGGATGTGTCGCCTGAACTTTTGTTTGATGAGCAGTTGCAGGTCGGCCTCGTCGTCCACTACGAGTATTTTGGCTTTCATAACAGGAGTAGTTTCTCTTTCAATTCGTTAAAATTGACGGGTTTCGTCAGGAAATCGTCGGCACCAAGCTGCATCGCCTGGTCGTGGTTGGCGGCGTCGCCGTAAGCGGTGATCATCATCACCTGCGGGGGGGCCGAGGGATGATCTGTGCGAATGCGTTTCAGCAGCTCGATACCGCTCATTCCGGGCATATTAATGTCCGAAAGGATCATGACTACTTCCGAAGGATGGTTTTGCATGTATTCCAGCGCTTCCTCGCCTGAAAATGCGAACGAAAACTCGAACTGCCCGGCGCGGATCTCGCGGCGGAATTTCTGCTCAAAAAGCGATTTAACGTCTTCCTCGTCGTCTACAACCAGTATTTTCATGTTTGGTTAAGGTTAATCAGGCGATGGGCAAGGTAATGCGGAATTCGGTTTTTTCACCTTCCAAGCTATCCACTTCGAGCACGCCTCCGTGGCCGTTGGTAATGATGTCGTAGCTCATCGAAAGTCCTAAACCGGTACCCTGACCGGTTGGCTTGGTTGTAAAAAACGGCTGGAATATCTTTGCTTTCACGTGTTCCGGCATGCCCGTTCCATTGTCTGAAACCCTGATATATAGTTTGTTATCGAATTTTTTAGTACTGATTTTAACCTCCGGCTTGTAGTCGCCCAGTTGGCCTGCCTCGGTGAGTTTCCGCTTTTTCTCAGCAACGGCATAGAATGCATTGGTAAACAGGTTGAGGAAAACACGGCCCAGGTCCTGTGGCAGCACATTGACGGTCCCGATCGTCGGGTCGAAATCGGTGACTAACGCCGCATTAAACTCCTTGTCTTTCGCGCGCAGGCCGTGGTAAGCGAGGCGCATATACTCGTCTGCGAGCGCATTCACCTCCACGGACTCCTTCTCGCCCGACGACGCCCGCGAATGTTGCAGCATTCCCTTCACGATCGAATCGGCACGTTTACCGTGGTGCGTGATTTTCTGCTGGTTCTGGCTCAGGTCGCTGATGATACCTTTGATATAATCCTTGTCATTATCGTCGATACCCGTCTTATCGATCTCCTCTTCCAGCTCCTGACAAAGCTCTACCGACACTTCCGAGAAATTATTTACAAAATTCAGCGGGTTCTGTATCTCGTGCGCTATACCCGCCGTGAGCTCGCCCAGTGAAGCCATTTTTTCGCTCTGTATCAATTGATTCTGGGTTGCTTTCAGTTCTTCGATTGCCTTTTGAAGCTCTTCTTTCTGTTGGGTCAACTCCTGCGTTCGTTCTGCCACCAGGTATTCCAAGGATTGCTTCTGTTCTCGCGCGAGCTCCTCGTCACGAAGGCGGTCGCGCCGCTCCTGTGCCAGAACCTTCTGTTGCTTCCTGGCATAAAACCAAATCACGAAGCAGAAAATCCATGCAAACAAAATAGCCATGCCGAAAATGTCGTCATAGCTTTTGTGAAATTTAGGAAAGAGCAGCTCGATGATGTCGCTCAGCATGGATACGCCCACAAACGGGACAATCGACTGAACAGTAGTGCGTATGGGCTGAAAATCCTCCTCCTTGTAAAAAAACCACAGTAAGCCCAGCAGCGACAGATTCCAAACCCAGGTAAACATCTCGGGCTGCCTTCCTATGTAGTAAATCGCCACCAGGCCCAACACGTAAAAGCGGGCATACTTGAAGAAGTTGGCCCATTTAGGCAGCTTGTCGGTGTGCTGCATGGCTGAATGGGCAAATTGAACGAGAAAGAAGGCAACGATGAAATGCATGTAGAGATGTTGTAATAGTAGTTCTGTTTTACTATTATTCCTTAACAATTGGCAAAGTACTTATTTTCCCTCAAATATCGGTTGTGCCCGAAACTGTCGTGAAAGCGTCGCTCTAATTTATTTCTAACCGAATTTTAATGACTTTATAAAACAGTTTTAATACCATTTTTAGCACAGCTGAGAACCTTTGCCCGCAGGTAATTCAAACTAAACGAACATGTGCTATCCAGTTTTAAAACGGGTTCTCATCCTGGTGATGGTGGGAATGGCGTCTGCAAGGGCTCAGACAACCTACAATTTGCAGCAAGCCCTCCAAACGGCAAAGTCCAATAACCCCATCCTGAAACGCGAGCAATTCAATGTCGACATTTCGCAGGCCGACATTACTACCGCGCAGCTCCGCCCCAATGTGATACTGAACAACCAGTCATTACAGCTGGTGCAGTCGTCCAAATTCCCCGAGAACACCGGGTGGCTCAACGGCGCCAACCGGCAAATCTGGTGGCAGGTAACCAAGCCTTTTCAGTTGCCTGTACAGAGAGAGAACAAGATCAATTTCGCACAGCAAAATGTCAGGCTCACCCAAAAGCAGTATGCAGACACGGAACGTCATCTGTTTCAGACAGTTGCACAGAAATGGCTGGATGTTTGGGCAGCCCGCAAGCAACTCGATTTATTGGGCACAGCGAAGGCCAATATCGATTCGCTGGCCAATATCAACCGCCTACGTGTAAAAAACCAGGTGATCACCACCACCGACCTCGCACGCACCGAACTGCTCGCGAACCAGTACGACATTCAGCTCAAATCGGCATCGCAGGAATACCGCAATCAGCTTTCCAATCTGAAATTCCTGATGGGCGTGCAGGACTCGATCCGGATCGACACGACCGACCAGTTTGCATTTGCATTCCCAGATCAGATGGACGCTATCGTGGAGCAGGCATTACAGAACCGTACCGATATCCAGGCCATCAAATCGACGATGGACGTGGCCGACGCGAATATCAAGCTGCAAAAATCGAGCGCATTGCCGGTACCGGAACTCGGGCTTATCTACAACCCGCAGAACAAGGCGCATTACATGGGCGTGTACGGCACCATTGAAATACCCATTTTTTCAAGGAACCAGGGCGAGATCAAAAAGTCGCAGGTGCTGAAACAACAAGCCGAGCAGGATTTGCGCGCCACCGAAACGCAGGTACAGACGGAAATCATGACGGCCTATAAAAGCTATATCACCCACAGACAGAACTTACAGAATTTCAATCAGTTACTAACTCAATCCCAAACAATCCTGAACAGTGTTAAATATTCTTACCTCCGTGGCGGGACGACAATCATCGACTTCCTTGAAGCCCAGCGCAGCTGGCTCGATACGCAGCAGCAGTATTACGACGTCCTCGGGCAGTACCGCCAGAGCTACATCGACCTCCTTTACGCATCCGGAATGATCAATCAAATCGCGCAATAATCATGAAGAACATACTCGTTTGCACCTGCCTGGCCATGACATTGATGGCAGGTTGCAAGAACAAAGCCGCTAACAAACCCGTACAGGACAATTCCTCGCCGGTGGTGAATGCCTCGGGCACCAAAATATCGTTTCCACTGGCCGAAAGCGCGAATTTTTTCCAAACTGAAAAGATATCCAGTTCCTCGCTCATGGCGAATGTAACCGCACCTGCGAAGGTTTCCGCTACCGTTCTCCGTTCGAATGAGGGGGCTTCGGGCAACATTGTGATATTCGATAACCCCGAGCTTGCGGGCAATTATACCCAGCTCTTGCAGCATCTGACGATGATCAACCAGATCCAGAATATCAATATCCGTCAGCGCAAGACAGAACTGTCTCGGATTAAGGACTTGCAGGAACATGGTGCCGCTACCGGCAAGGACCTGCTCGAATCACAGACTGCTCTGGCGATGGAAGAAACCAATCTGATCAACGAGCGTTCGGCCATTATCGAACACGAAACGAAGCTCAAAGCAGGCGGTTTTGAACCCAAACAACTCCGCACCGCGCCTGCGGGCACCGCGTACATCATCTGCGACGTGCCCGAGAGCGACATCAGCCAGGTGAAAAAAGGCGGTAAATGCACCATTCAGTTCACCGCTTTTCCGAACGAGGACTTCACCGGTACCATCGACGACATCGCCGACCTGGTGGATCAAACCACCCGGATGATCAAGCTGCGCGTGAATATTAATAACTCCAATGGCAAGCTGAAAGCCGGGATGTTTGGAACGGTCGCATTCGGCCTGAGCGAAGGTAAAAGACTCAGTATCAATAAAGATGCATTGGTAACTGTGCAAGGCCGCAACTATGTGTTTTTAAAAACCGCCCCGCAGGTTTTCGAGCGCCGCGAAGTGAATATCGGCGACCAAATCGGCGACCGCATTGTGGCATTCAGCGGCCTGAAAGACGGTGAAAATGTGGTGACCAAGGGCGTCATGCAACTCAAAGGTTTATCGTTCGGCTATTAACCCCCTCCGGATATGCTTCAAGCCCAGATCTTCATCAGTGCCGATCACTGGAAGGACGAAATACCGCTATTTGAATACATTATGCAGTTTCTGGTTAGACAGAAAGTGCAGGGAGCCACAGTGTATCGCGGCCGCCTAGGCTTCGACGGCAAGCACCTGAGCCGCCCCAACGACCTGTTCAGTTTCGACGAAACACCCATGGTCATTTCCTTTATAGACGAGGAAGAAAAAGTTAAATCCGCATTGACATTACTCCGTAAAGAGGTGAAAAGCGGGTTTATAGTTACCAACCATGTAGACAAGTGGAATTAAAATGATCAAGAACCTGCTTTTTTTCAGCCTTCGCAACCGATGGGTCGTGATCGCTGTGAGCGTAGTGCTGATGGGCGCCGGATTCTGGTGCTTCACACAGCTCAAAATAGAGGCTTACCCCGATATTGCCGATACTAACGTGATCGTGGTAGCCCAATATCCAGGCCGCGCCGCCGAGGAAGTGGAACAGCAAGTGACGGTTCCCATTGAAAGAGCCCTGCAAAACACCCCGAACGTGCTCGACAGACGCAGCCGGACCATATTCGGACTGTCGGTAGTGCAGTTGACATTTAAAGACGGCACAGACGATTATTTCGCCCGTCAGCAGGTTACCGAACGGCTTGCTTCAGCTGAGCTGCCGGATGGCGTTGCACCCGAGCTCGCCCCTTTGTCGACTGCGGTAGGTGAAATCCTCCGCTACGTGGTGGAAGCGCCGTCGAGTTACAGCCCTACCCAGCTCCGCGATTTGCAGGATTGGGTGATCAAGCCCGCATTGCTGCAAGTGCCTGGTATTGCCGATGTGACTACTTTTGGCGGTCCATTGAAACAGTTCCACATCATTACCTCGCCTGAAAAGCTGGTGAAATACGGCTTGTCGATGCAAAATGTGATCGACGCCATCAATGCAAACAACCAGAACACCGGCGGGAATGTGATTGCACGCGGTGGCCAGGGCTTTGCTATTCGGGGACTTGGGGCCATTAAAAATGAGCTGGATATCCAGAATATTGTGTTGAAATCTGACAATGGAGTGCCTGTATTTGTACGGGATGTCGCCACTGTTGAGATCACCCCTCCTCCTCCAAGCGGGGTGATGGGTTACACCATAACCGCTGATAAAGTGGACGTTAGCAGCGGCGTTGAGGGCATTATCCTGCTCCGTCGCTACGAAAACCCAAGCGAGGTTTTGAAGGTATTGAAAGAAAGAATCGCCGACCTCGAAGCGAGCGAACTGCCCGAAGGCGTGCATTTGAAACCGCTTTACGATCGCAGCTTTCTGATCGACCATTCGCTTGAAACCGTCGCGCATACGCTGTTTGAAGGAATTTCAATCGTTGTAATCCTGCTGATCTTTTTCCTTGGCAGCATCCGGAGCGCACTGGTAGTGGCGCTTACGATTCCGTTCTCTTTGTTGTTTGCGTTTATATTAATGCGGTTGACAGGCATTCCGGCGAACTTGCTTTCGCTCGGTGCGATCGACTTCGGGATCATCGTCGACGGTGCCTGTGTGATGGCCGAACATTTGATTCGCAAATACCGGACTGCCAGCCCCGAGGAAAAACAGCAGGGTATCGTCAAAATTACATTGCTATCCGCCCAGGAAGTGGGTCGCGAGATCTTCTTCTCAGTAACCATCATCATCCTCGCGTACATGCCTATCCTGCTCATGACGCGCGTGGAAGGCAAGCTTTTCTCACCAATGGCGCTGACGCTCGCATTCGCCGTGATCGGTTCGATGCTGGCCGCGCTGACGTTCATTCCCGTACTCATTTCTTTTGCCTACAAAAAAGCATTGTCTAATCCCGACAAGCCGATGAAAGAGCATAAGAACTTTGTTCTGGACTTTCTTACAAAGTCCTATACCAAAGCATTGGGCGGCTTTTTGAAGAACTATAAAATCACTGTCCTCGCAGGTTTCAGTGTCGTGATCGTGCTTGTTTTGTTCGGGTTAAAACTGGGAACCGAGTTTTTGCCGACCCTCGATGAAGGCTCGATATTCCTCCGTGGCAACTTCCCGGCGGGTATTACCATCCAGGAAAACGCGAGCTATGCGCCGAAAATCCGGAAGATCATTGCCAAATACCCGCAAATATCGTTCGTGATCACCCAAACCGGCCGCAACGACGACGGTACCGACCCATTTCCTGCGAACCGAAACGAAATCCTCGTGGGTTTGAAGGATTATGACCTTTGGAGTAAAACAATCTCCAAAAAAGAACTGGTAGAAAAGATTAAAGCAGACTTGCAAGCCCAACTCCCGGCCGTTGCATTTTCGTCCGGCCAGCCCATTATCGACCAGGTAATGGAGATCGTAACCGGCAGCGCGGCAGATCTGGCAGTTTCGGTTGTTGGCGACGATTTGAATATGATGCGCAAAAAAGCCGAAGCCATTGCGAAAATCGTGAAAGCTACCCCGGGTGCCGACAATGTCAATATAGAGCAGGAAGGCCCTCAGGAACAGCTGGCGATCAACATCAACCGGCAGGCAGCCGCTCGCTTCGGGATCAATGTCGCCGATATTCAGAACATGATCGAGGCGGCAATTGGCGGCAAAACGATTTCCACGCTTTACGACGGTACCAAGCGGTACGACATTGTGATTCGCTTCCTGCCCAAATACCGGAATTCCATCGACGCGATCAAGAGCGTGCAGGTACCCTCGCTCACAGGCGCGCTCATCCCCATGAGCCAGCTGGCCGACATTCATTTCATTGAAGGTCAAACCAATATCTATCGCTACGGCAGCAAACGGATGGTCACAGTCCGCACCAACATCCGTGGCCGTGACCAGGGTGGTTTCGTGAAAGAATTGCAGAAAAAACTCAATGCGCAGGTCCACGTGCCAAAAGGTTACAGCATCATCTACGGCGGCCAGTACGAAAACCTTGAACGCGCGGGTAAGCAGCTGGCATTCACCATTCCGCTGACCATTGTGATGGTGTTCCTGTTCCTCTTTATGTTGTTCAAAAATCTTCCGCACACGATGGTGACGATGAGCTGCATTCTTTTTGCCCTGGGAGGCGGTATTGTGGCATTGCTCATGCGGGGATATTACTTCAACGTGTCGGCCGGTGTGGGTTTCGTGAGCATATTCGGGATTTCGGTGATGGCCGGCGTGCTGCTCGTCTCCGCATTGAACCGCACGACGCAAGCCCGCGAAAATTCATTGGAACACGATGTGCTGGAAGCTTCCTCCGAACAGCTCCGTGCCATGCTTTCCATCCTCGTCGTGGCCATTATCGGCCTGGTACCCGCCGCTATTTCGTTCGGCATCGGTTCCGACGTGCAGCGTCCGCTGGCGACCGTGATTATCGGCGGTTTGACAAGCACATTGCTTTTCGCCCCGATACTCCTTCCACCGCTCTATTTGTGGACAGAAAAACGGCGTAAACCGCAGAAACCGAGAGAAGTGCTCGAATTGGAATAGGGGTCCGAAAGTGCTAAATTTGTTTTAAGTCAAATAAAAATACTGCACTATGAAAGAGAAAAACCCTGTCCTGGAAGCGAAACGCTATGTTGAAAATGCGCGGACTATTTTGAGAGAAAAAGCTATTAAGGAGAATGATCGGTATACCGATCGGAAGTATGTCAAACTGGCCGGTCACGCCGCATATACAGGCGTACTGGTTGCGCTTGATGGCTTCTTTGGAATCACAACTAAGAAACAGAAGGACGCTAATTGGTACAAAGAGCAACTCGCCTCAGTAGATAAAAAAGTGTTGGGCAATTTTGTGGACGCATACGAACTCCTGCATTTATATATGGGATACGACGGGACGCAGAACGCCACCGTTGCGCAACAGGGCATTCAACGCGCCGATGAAATCATCCAGTGGGTAGAGCAGCGAACTGCCACTTGCTAACTTTTAGATTGCCGATAAAAAAGTGAAGCCGGATCCAGCGATGGGTCCGGCTTCGTTGTTCTACAAGCTCAGTATTTCAGCCTTATAATAATTATCCGGTGGATAAAACGGCCGTTTTTAGTTAAATTCCCTAAGTCTTATGTCCTTATCGGCACAAGGCAAACTCAGCTATACACTTTAAACTATCCTTACATGCAGCAAAAACGCTACCTCCTCTGCTTAATGCTCCTTACCGGCCGCATTGCCGCTGCGCAGGCTCCGGATTCCATCCCCGGGGAATACCATTTGCAGGGCGTGATGGAAACCGCTTCCGCCATTTTGCTTAAACCCGACAGCACTTTCGAGCTTTATTTCTCTTACGGCGCCATGGACCGCCAGGGCCACGGCAAATGGCAGGTTCAGAACGGAAGTATTGTGCTCAACAGCCGCCCGAGACCCGAACGCGATTTTGCATTAGTTGCCAGCAAAGCTGCTTCTGACGACTTTACTACCGTCAAAATCGTCGACAGCAACCAGCAGATCCTGCCATTTTTCGAAGCCCTGATCCGAACCCCCGGAGGCGAAAAGTATGGCAAAATGAACCAGGAAGGCATATTTCAAATTCCCAAGACCAAAACGACCGGTATCGACCTGTTCTTTACGTTGGCTCCGGAACGTTACAGTTCATTCCCTGTGCAGTCCGAAGACAACTATTTCGAGTTCCGCATTGAGCCCTGGATTATAGAAATTTTCGTCGAAAATATCGTTCTGAAACCCGAAAAAGACGGCCTGAAAGGGGAACATCCACTTCTTAAAGGCGATGCGTTTTCCTACGAAAAAATGAAGTGATCAAACGTATTGCCTGTCTCCTACCAGATTGATATCCTTCACTTCGAGGATATTCTTGTCGTAGCCGTATTTTGTAACATTGATCATCGCCTTTGCAACTTGTTTCAGCGTAGATGCGCTGTTAGGGAATACCGCTTTCAAAATCGGATACAGCCAGCCGACGTATTTATACAAGCTAAGCAGGTTTTTCTGTCCCTCGGTAGCTTTCATGAACCCCGGGCGGAATGCAAACACCTGATCGAAAGGTAGTTTCCGCAAATCATTTTCCGTTTTGCCCTTCACCCTCGCCCACATAATGCTGCCTTTTTCTGTGCTGTCTGTGCTTGCTCCTGAAACATAGCAAAAGGTCATGTTAGGATTTTGTCGGCTGAGCACTTCGGCTACGTGCAGAGTCAGATCGTAGGTGATGCGCCGGTATTCCGGCTCCTTCATACCTACCGACGATACACCCAGGCAGAAATAGCAGGCATTATAGCCTGTCAACTGGCCCTCTATCGCCGAAATATCGTGAAAGTCCTTGTGTACAATCTCTGTAAGCTTCGGGGGATCCATTCCAAGTGGACGCCGATTGATAATAAGAACCGCCTCCACGTCCGGGTTTTCCAGACATTCGAGCAGTACCCCCTCACCTACCATACCCGTCGTCCCGGTTACGATTGCCTTTATTTTTCCTTCAACGGCCATAGTTTGTCTGATTTTCAAGTGCTGTTAATGCCGCAAGATAAGGATATTTTAAAGTCACTCAGGCGTCGAAATCTGTGGAAACGGATACCGATTTCCAGTTTTCCAGTTCTTCCGAAAAAGTAGCAATTTTTGCTTTTGCCAAACCATAGGCATCTTCCCCAAGGACCAAATGCAACGGCGGATTGGCCTCTCCCGTAATGCGGATCATCGCATCGGCGGCTTTATCCGGATCGCCCGGCTGCTGGCCGTTGATTTGCTGCTGGTGCAATGCCTCCGAATCACGTACCTTTTGATAATCCGCAATGCCGTTTTTAGGTGTTACAAATGATCCGGCGGTGAGGAAATCGGTGCGGAAATAGCCTGGTTCGACGATCGTCACTTTCACACCAAAATCCGCCACCTCAGCCGCAAGCGACTCGGAAAGCCCGTTTACGGCAAACTTGGTAGCGCAATAGATCCCGAAGCCCGGAAATGAACCCGTAATGCCGGCGATCGACGAAATGTTGAGGATATGCCCCGACTGCTGCGCACGCAAATGCGGCATCGCGGCGCGGATCACATTGAGTGTACCAAACACATTCACATCAAAATTTCCGCGCGATTCGGCGTCCGAAAGCTCTTCCAGGCTGCCCGCTAACCCATAGCCCGCGTTGTTCACTACCACGTCTATACGACCGAACGCAGCCCGTGTATCGGCGATCGCCTTACACACGCTTTCCTCGTCGGTAAGCGACACGCTGAGGGGTAAAAATTGCTCTCCTGTGGCTCCCACGGCAGTTTTCAGCTCATCGATGGAGCGAGATGTTGCGGCTACGGCAAACCCGTTTGCCAATAATTTTTGCACAAGTGCCAGTCCCAGGCCTTTGGAGGCACCGGTAACAAACCATACTTTTCTGTTTTCCATTATTCCTTTGTTGATTGTTTTAATATGACAAAGGTAACATGGGCAGAACGCGCCGGCATTGCGCGGTTCAAACAGATACTTGCAAAATTCAAACAATCCTGAAAGCGGATGGTGTCTGACTGGTCTGTTTCCTGAAAAAATTATTGAAATGGGATGGCTCTTCGAAGCCGAGACAATAGCTGATCTCGGAGATATTCCAGTTGGTATGCCGCAAAAGCGCCTTCGCTTCGGAGGTAATGCGCTCAGCGATGTGCGTTGTCGTTGTTTTACCGGTCGTTTCGCGGATTGCACGGTTCAAATGGTTCACATGCACCGAGAGATGCCGGGCAAAGTCGTTGGCCGAACGCAATGCAAACCGCTGCGACGGCGCCTCGATCGGGAACTGGCGTTCCAGCAATTCT
Source organism: Dyadobacter sp. 22481 (assembly GCF_052044875.1). NCBI lineage: Bacteria > Pseudomonadati > Bacteroidota > Cytophagia > Cytophagales > Spirosomataceae > Dyadobacter > Dyadobacter sp. 22481. The sequence goes on along the minus strand of NZ_JBQENV010000001.1, from coordinate 1,283,813 downwards.
GTAAATACGGCCGTAATCCGCGAATTTGCGTTGGGGTGCTGATACAATGCTTCACTGGGCTGCATTTTAAGTGCATAATGTATAAGCTCCGTTACGTAGTTTCTCAGTAAATCATATTTAAACGGGTAATCGGAGGCAATCTCTCCTAACATTTTTTCAAAGATCTCGCTTACGTGCGTATCCTGGATGTCGTTGAGAATATAGGACGGTCGTCCACCAACGGCAAACATGGGCAGATCCGACACATTGCCGCGTAGTTTCTCCGAGAAAAAACCTTCTTTAAAAATGCAGAAATACCCGGTAACCGTGTCGCAGGCGGCTTCCCAGGTATAGGGAACCGTGGGGTTGAAGAACATGAGGGCAGTACCGTCGAGTTCGAGGCTTTTGTCCGCGTAGTGGTAAATATTCTTGCCACGGATCAGCGCGATCTTGTAGAAGTCCCTGCGGCTGTACCGTGCTGGTACCGGGTTGATCATGTAGTTCCCTCCCATCGAAAATACATTGAAATGCCCGATATCCTGCTGCAAATTGTCCGGCAGCCAGTTAAACTTGTATTGATAGAATTCTTCGAGTGATTCCGGTTTCTCCATGCGGCTAAGTTACGAAAATCAAATAGAATAGTTTATAGACCGGCGGCAATCGTCCGTGGCCAGTGGTCTGTTTCCCGCTTTACAAATCATTTAATTCATTTACCCCGGGCTTATAGAACAGTACTTTTTTCTAAATTGAGCTTTCTTAGCTAGGTTTAGACTTAGTCTTTAATCACACACCACAATCATTTTCATCTTCTCATGACATCTTTCAGTCCACTGCTTACCGAGCAACTCGAAAACGGCACACTAGTTTGTCCTTTATGTTTGTCTCCGTTAAAAATCGTTGACGAAAGCATTTACTGCACCAACACAAAGTGCTCGCATTCGACCATCGAAATACCACTGATACAGAAGAAGATACCTATACTCCTTAATTTCGGGGAAACCATCCTTAACAAGGAATCGCTGCTTGCAACCGGGGGCGAAAGCCTTATTCCCCGGAGCGGCAACAAGTACGACGCGATCAAGAAGATATTTTGGGGAAGCGGCGATAAAACAAAGCGGAACCTGGCACAATTCCTCGAAAACGTGCCTAAATATGCCGGCAAAAAATCGACGGTACTCATTATCGGCGGGGGCGCCGTCGGGAATGGAGCCGAGGGAATGTACGATGCAAAAGACATCAATGTGCTGTCATTCGATATTTATGCCTCTTCCAACACCGATTTCATTGCCGATGGCCACTCACTCCCTATTGCCGACAACAGTATCGACGGGATCTGGATCCAGGCGGTACTCGAACACGTCATGTACCCGCAACGGGTGGCAGCCGAAATCCACCGAGTACTCAAAGCGGATGGTGTCGTGTATGCAGAAACGCCTTTCCAGCAACACGTGCACGAGGGACCGTACGACTTCACCCGCTTCACCGAAAGCGGTCACCGCCTGCTTTTTAAAGATTTCAAACTGCTGGATTCCGGCTTCCTGACCGGCATTGGCACCGTCCTGCTTTGGAACGTGCGATATGCGGCCTGGGGACTTACCCGGAGTAAAAAAGTCGCCATCGTGGTAGCCATGGTATTTAGCTGGATCAGGCTTTTCGACCATCTCGTACCGGATTCATTTAATGTCGATACGGCCAGCGGCGTGTATTTCCTTGGCCGCAAGGACCCTAATCACACGTTCAGCGATAAGGATATTATCACGCATTATAAGGGATTTCAACGGAAATGAATTTTTGACGGCTGACCGCCGAACATGAATCGGCGGTCTGTTGTCGGTAATCGGTCATCAAATAGTCTCCCGGTTCTGATCAGTAAAATACGCCAGTCCCAATACAATCGCCTGCAAAACAACAAATGAGCCAAGCAACGCCGGGATAGAATCTTCCGGCGGCGGACCGAACATGTTAAAAATTTCGGCGATTACGAAGAAGCCGATCAGCGAAAAAAGGCCCCATTTGCCTTTGCCGTTGATAGCCCGGGTGTTTTTAAAGTAGATCCAGACACCGGCGATGAAAATGGCGCTTTCGACCAGCATGGTAAGCGGCAAGGAGTTCCAGAGGCCGATACCGACTTTAATACCACCAAATGGAGTAAGCGGAAGGTCTGGAACATGGACGATGAAGTCGAGAAACCAGTGGCTAAGTACAGCCAGCCCAACGATAATCGAACTGCGGATGTCTTTTTGGAATAACCAGTAAATACCCCCACAAACTAGCCCCCAAACGACGCCCATGACCAGGCTATGGGTGAACGGATAATGTACAAATTCAAATGGAGTTACCGCTGTAAACCCGGGATGGATTTTCACCTTTTCGACATCCAATAAAAGCAGGAAGGGCCAGAGAATATCGACAAACTCCACGGCGACGAAGAGCGTCAGGAGCGATACTTTTGGAGCGATTTTTTTTGCCCCGAATGCTAAACCATAATGACCTAGAAACATAACACAGGTGGTTAATTAATGACCTTACAAAGGTATCCGGGCCATTTCCGAACGCACTTGACCTAGATCAAGAAATCAGCTGAGCTGCTTACGGCGGATACGACTGATGGTTTCAGGCGTCATGCCGAGCATGGAGGCGATGTATTGCAGTGGTACCTGGGTGAAAATGTCGCGGTGGCTTTCGAAAAGCAGGTTGTAACGCTGTTCGGCCGTCATGGAAAGGAAGGAAAATACACGGTCTTCGAGCGTGGTGAAGCAATGCGCGATGAAAAGTTTCTCGGTGACCGGCCATTTGGGAATATAATCTCCGAGACGGTCGTAATCATGTTTTTCGATGGTATACAGCGTTGTGTCGCAAAGCGCCTGGATGTTCCAGCGGGCAGGATTGGCAAACACAAGGCTCGACAGATCGGTTACGAAATAGCCCTGCGTGCATATCCATTGCGTCACTTCGCGGTCTTCCAGATCCACATAAATCCGCAGCAAGCCCGATTTAATAAAGCTCAGTTTATTGCAAAGTTTCCCGGTTTTGAGGTAGTAATCCCCTTTTTTCAGTATTTCGGGCTTGAAAAACGAGGCAACCCTGGACAGGTCCGTTTGGTCGAAATCGAAATAGGTTTGCAGGTAGTGTTCAAGATCTGTCATAATGCGCTGAAATCGGTCGTAAATGTAGCAAAGATCGGCTGTCGGCACGGCCGTTATCGCACAAAAGTGTCCGAATGCGAACGAGCTGTCTGTTTAGCTTAAACTCAAATAATTGTAAAACAGCAGGTTAAAGATTTGGCATATATTTTATACAATGTACTATGTAATACATTGTACCGTCTATTAGCCATGAAAATTGAATTTGCTTGCAAAACCCAGTCAGCACCATTCCTATGTTAAAGAACTATTTCAAAATTGCCTGGCGAAACCTGGTCCGCAACCGGGTTTTCTCTGCCATCAACATTGCCGGATTGGCCATTGGCCTGGCTTCGTGCATACTGATCAGCCTCTATGTGATCGACGAGCTGAGTTTCGACCGTTTCCATGAGAAGTCCGGCCGCATTGTGCGCACCACATTCAAAGGCACCATGCCGGGTGGGATCATCAACGAAGCGCACGCTATGCCTCCTACTGCCGCCGCATTGAAGGCCGATTATCCGGAGGTGCTTGAATCGACAAGGCTTCGACAAGGTGGAAAGCCACTGGTTTTGCTCAACAATCAGCTTTACAACGATGAAAAACTAGCGTTCGTCGACTCCAATTTCTTCTCGGTGTTCACCTTGCCTTTCATTACGGGAAGTCCTAAAACCGCATTGCTTGAACCGAATACCATCATTTTATCCGAAACTGCTGCCCGTAAATACTTCGGCAAAACGGATGTTGTCGGCAAAATCATCACTTTAAAAGACTGGAATAAGACCCTACGCGTGACAGGAGTGATGAAAGACATCCCTTCCAATTCACATTTCCGTTTCGACCTGCTGGGCTCGATGGCTACGCTGGACGAAGCAAAATCCAATTCCTGGATGACGTCCGAGTTTTTCACCTATCTGGTTTTGCCGGGAGGTTACGACTACAAAAAGTTGGAGGCCAAACTGCCTGCAACGGTCGATAAATACATTAGTCCGCAGCTGAAACAGTCGATGGGCGTCACCACAGCGGAATTCCGCAAACAGGGCAACAATCTGGAACTCCGCCTGCAACCTCTGACCGACATCCATTTACATTCGGATTTTCAGTATGACCTCGACGCGAACGGCGACATTACCTATGTTTACATTTTCGGCGCCGTAGCCGTAATGATGCTCCTTATTGCCTGCATCAACTTCATGAACCTCTCGACCGCCGGCTCGTCCAAGCGCGCACGGGAGGTAGGCGTACGCAAGGTGATGGGCTCCGAAAAAAGTGAACTCGTAGGCCAGTTTCTCACTGAATCTATTTTGCTGACGTCGCTGGCGCTGGTGCTGGCAATCCTGCTTACCATTATCGCGTTGCCTGTTTTCAATGAGCTATCGGGTAAAAACCTGGCGCTGCAATGGGACGCCGTTCCGCGTCTGCTACCAGCATTAATCGGTTTTGGACTGTTTGTCGGCATTTTCGCGGGGAGTTACCCGGCATTTTTCCTGTCGTCGTTCAAGCCTATCACCGTGCTGAAAGGCGGGTCATCGGTCATCAAGTTCTCATCCTCGGGCAAAAGCTTCAATCTGCGCAGCGGACTGGTTGTGTTTCAGTTCTTTATGTCTATCATCCTGATTGTTGGCACCATGGTTGTTTACCAGCAATTGCAGTTTATCCGCAACAAAAAGCTGGGTTATAACAAAGATCAGGTGATCGTGATCCCTGCCTGGTCGTTGGGCAAAAACATGGAGGCATTTCGTGAAGGATTGTTACACGACTCGCGCGTTGCGAACGTAAGCCTTTCGGGATATGTGCCTGCGGGACCTTCCGACAGCAACAATTTCACAGTCAACCCCGACGGCAAAATTGACCAGATGGTAAAAACCCTCCGCTATGATGTCGATTACAGCTACATCGCAACGCTGGGTATGGAGATGGCCCGCGGCCGTAATTTTTCGAAAGCATATGGCACAGACTCCACCGCTATCATCATCAACGAAACGACAGTCAAAACATTCGGCTGGACGCCGGAGAATGCCATGGACAGGATCATTACCCGCAACGACAACCAGGGAAATAAAGCAACCTATCATGTGATCGGCGTTGTGAAAGACTTCCATTTCAGGTCAATGCACGAGCAAATAGGACCGCTGGTTATGACCCTCAACAATGGCTCGGGCTGGATGATGGTCAAAACCCGCAGCGCGGAGGTTTCCGGATTACTGGCTTCAATGAAGAAAAACTGGGACGGTTTCCGCCCTGATATGCCGTTTAGCTATACATTCCTTGACGAACGTTTCAATGAAACTTACAAGGCCGAGCAAAAGACTGGCCAAATTCTGGGCACATTCGCGGGGCTCACCATTTTTGTGGCTTGCCTCGGCTTATTCGGGCTGGCTACTTTTACGGCCGAGCAGCGTACCAAGGAAATCGGCGTGCGCAAAGTTCTGGGCGCTTCCGTGGCGGGCATTATCGCATTGCTTTCCAGGGATTTTCTGAAACTGGTGATAGTTGCATTGCTTATAGCCACGCCCGCCGCCTGGTGGCTGATGGACCGCTGGTTGCAGGAATTTGCCTATAAAATCGATGTTACCTGGTGGATGTTCGCATTAGCGGGCGCATTGTCGGTGCTGGTGGCACTGTGTACGATTTCTTACCAGTCTGTCAAAGCGGCATTGATGAACCCAGTGGAATCCCTTCGTTCGGAATAGCCGATAGATCGAAATAAACTATTTGAAAAATAAATAGTTATTACATTAGAATCCGGGTCGTATGCGCATTGGCATCCGGCCCGGGTTTTTCTTTTGATCCAAACCATTGCCCCGATGGAACCTACGATCCGTTGCAAAATCACCCGGCATATTCATGTTTTTCAACCGGGTAATATCGTCGAAGTAAGGCGACACATTTTAGAAAAGTCTGAAAGCCAGCCGGAATCAGGGTATTTTGTTCCTGATATCGGTGATGGCACCCCGGGTATTATCCCTTTGGGCGCTGCCGAGCCGCTTACCGAAACGCCCGCCGGGGAAGAGGCCTACTACGGCAAATGCGTGTTGACAAGCGTTTCGAATCTCTGGCAGGGTTCCGGCGACAAAACCGGCGAAGGACAGACAGGCAGCGTGGGGCCTGAAAAAGTGCGGGTTATCCATTATCCCGACTGCCAGCAACTCGTCTTTCACATGCCCCAATACGCCTGGGACGCGGGCACATTCCGCCTCACGAATACATGCTCGCAGGAAGTGATCGAAGAAAAGCCCGTGCGTGAGCGTCTCAACGGCGGCACCATGATTTTGACCAACACATTACCCTACCCGCCCGGCTTCTACACCATTGACGCCAGCTGGCCCGACGGCTGGACACACCGCATACAGTTCATCAAGTTCACGGAAGGCTTTCCCAAAGCGCCGTACGAGAATGCACCCGCAAACATTTTCCGTGCCATCCGTAACGAGGAAGTACATCTCCTGCCACTGAGGGAACCCGAAGTTCCTAAAAGACCGACGGTGTCGGACATCAAAAAGCCCGCGCCTTATCCCGGCTATTCTTCGCCGCCTTGCAGCCTGCACATGATACAGGATAGCGACGAACACCGGTTATTTGACTACAATGGCGTGGAACTGGATTCGGGGATTAATATGGAAAAATTCAAAAAGGACCTGATCAGCCGTTTCGTGCCTGTATTGGAATATAGCCAGGAAGGGCGGGGCGGCAGTATTTATTACAAAGAAGGCGACATTAATATTGAGTTCGGATGGGAATTCGGCGGAGGCAATGCGGTGGTAATTCTTTATATCCCTGAAACAAAATATTGGGAAGCACAGACCGGGACGCCACTTTCCCGGCGCGATGAGATCCTTAAATTCCTCTGCGAGCAGGTGATCCGCGACCAGGCACCAGGCTGTAAGTACAAGATTTACGATAATTCGATCAGCATTCTGCGGTAAGTTTAATGTGGTTGACAGCGAGATGTCTCCAAATACCCGCTGACAACCTAGATGATACTTTGGCTAAAGCCGGACTCGACTGGTCTGCCTGGCCCGAGGCTGAAGCCTCGGGTTAAGTGGATGCTGCGCTCCACGATCCAGGTCCTGCGACACACGACACAGGTGCCCTGGTGCAGGTGATCTAGCCCCCGAACTGGGGCGCCATGAGGTCAATCAACATTTCTGACCAGCCCCCCCGGTCTTCAGACCGGGGCCCACCGCAGACGGTTCAGTAAAGGTGATCTCCCTAAGAACCAAGGTAGTAGGCCATGATCACATCCCACCAGACCCCAGGCCTTCAGACTTGGGCCCACCACAGACGATCCATCTCAGGTGATCTCCCCGCGAAGCTAGATAGTAGGCCATGATCACATCCCACCAGACCCAAGGTCTTCAGACCTGGGCTCACCACAGACGATCCAGCGCGGGTGATCTCCCCCGCGAAGCTAGGTAGTAGGCCATGATCACATCCCACCAGACCCAAGGTCTTCAGACTGGGCCCACCACAGACGATCCAGCGCAGGTGATCTCCCCGCGAAGCTAGGTAGTAGGCCAGGATCATATCCCACCAGACCCCAGGTCTTCAGGCTTGGGCCCACCACAGACGATCCAGCGTAGGTGATCTCCCCGCGAAGCTAGGTAGTAGGCCATGATCACATCCCGTCACAACCCGGGTCTTCAGACCTGGGCCCACCACAGACGATCCAGCGCAGGTGATCTCCCCGCGAAGCTAGGTAGTAGGCCATGATCACATCCCACCAGACCCCAGGTCTTCAGACTTGGGCCCACCGCAGACGATCCAGCGCAGGTGATCTCCCCGCGAAGCTAGGTATTAGGCCATGATCACATCCCGCCACAACCCAGGTCTTCAGACCTGGGGCCAGCGCCCGTCAACATCATCTCGTATCCGGGGTGAGCGATACACTCCCCAATCGGCTTTAGCCTAAGCATTCTCCCCACGCGATCCCCATCTTGAGCCAGCTACAAAAAATTTTTCAACTTTTTTCTTAAATTCCTGTAACCTTTCCCATTCTCCGGAGTTACCACATCAAAATCACGAAAACAAAGCGCGAAGCCTTGAATACCCTAACCGACAATTCGCTGATGCTCCGGGTGAAAACCGGCGACCTGGATAAGATGGGCTTGCTCTTCGAACGGTACAACCGGCCGCTGTTCGGTTTTTTTTACCACATGACGCACAAGGCCGATCTCAGCGAGGACCTCGTCCAGAATGTGTTTTACAGGATGCTCAAATACCGGCACACATTTGCGGGTGACGGGGAGTTCAGAACCTGGATGTACCACCTGGCCAGGAATGTGCTCAATGATTCGGTGAAGCAAAACAGGTCGTTCAATTTCTACGACGTGAACGAGGTAGCCGACAGGCTCGAAGGCGGAATGCTCGCCGATGAAAGCCTTGAAAGGCAGCAGGACAAGGATTTTTTGCACGAAGCCATGGGTGCATTAAGCCCCGAGTACCGCGAAGTACTGATTTTGAGCAGGTTCCAGGAAATGAAATACGACGAGATCGCCAAAGTACTGAATATCAATGAAGGAACGGTGAAGGTGCGGGTCCACAGGGCATTGGGGGAATTGAAGAAAAGGTTTTTTACAAATGAAAGACGATAAGCAAATGAACTGCGAATATACCAAAGGCAAACTGACCGAATGGCTCAACAATAACCTCGAGAAAAGCGAGCAGATGGAAATAAACCGGCACCTCGCCGAATGCGTGAGCTGCCAGGAAGAGTTCACTGCCGATAAGCAGATCTGGGACGGTATGGCGAAAATCCGGATTCCTGAACCCAAGGAGGCGTTGCGGACCAATTTCTACACCATGCTCGACGAGTTCAAAGAGGCAGAAAAAGCGGCGGCGCGGTTCTCGTTCCAGAGCATGATGGAAAGTATCCGGGAGTTTGTGTTGCCGCAATGGACGGTCCAGGTTGGTTTCAGCCTGCTGCTCGTGGGCTTAGGCTGGGTGATCGGCAACCGGACGAGCCGCAGCAGCAAAATGGATGCTACCGCCTATCAGCAACGGATAGAGGCACTGGCCGGGCAAGTGCAGGATATGAAAAGCACGATGATGCTGTCGCTGCTTGAAAATCCTTCGGCCACAGAGCGGCTTCGCGCGGTGGGTTACACAAGTGAGATCACCCATGCCGACGATCGCGTCTTAGAGGCGCTGTTTGCCACCTTAAACAACGATCCTAACGTAAATGTACGGCTTGTTACACTGGAAGCACTCACGCAATATGCAGGTGACGCATCGGTGCGGGAGGAATTGGTAAAATCGCTTGCATTGCAGGATTCGCCGATGGTACAGGTGGCACTGGCCGATGTAATGGTTAAATTACAGGAGAAACGTTCCGTAAAAGCATTGAAAACGTTGCTTCAAAAAGAAGACCTGAACGACCTGGTGAAGGTGAAAATCGAACAGACAATCAAAGACCTTTCATAAACTTTAAATCATCTATTAGCCATGAAGTATTTTGCAATCCCCCTGCTGGCGGGAGCAGTGCTCTGCTGTACCCAGGCCCCGGCACAAAAGCTGGAACACAAGGAGCACGTCAGCAAAGAGTTTTCCATCACCTCCGGGCAGGCCGCCAAGAATGTGCTGGCGATTTACAACATCAACGGGTCCATCAAAGTTGAAGGCTACAATGGTGACAAAGTGGTGCTGGAAATCGATAAAAAGATCAGCGCCAAAACACAGGATTATCTCGATCAGGGAAAGGCCGAGTTCAAACTCGAAATCGAACAAGATGCCGACAGTATTATCGCCTACATCGCCAACCCGTTCGATTCCCGGCCTAACCGCAACCGACGCAACTGGGACGGACCGAAAATTCATTACGATTTCGAACTGGATTTTACGGTAAAAGTCCCCTACTCGCTCAATCTGCATGTTTCGACCGTCAATGGCGGCGACGTGAATGTGAATGATGTGACAGGCTCGCTGGGCGTGCGCAACGTGAATGGCGCCATTAAAGTCGTGAATGCCAAGGGAAAGGCGGACATGCATACGATCAACGGCAATGTGGAAGTCAATTACCTGACAGTCCCTCCCGGTGAATCGGATTTCAAAACGCTGAACGGCGACATCAAAATAAGCTACCCCGCCACGATGTCTGTCGACTGTCAGTTTAAAACATTCCACGGCGATTTTTATACCGATTTCCCCAATGTGGAAAAACTGCCTGTAAGAGTTGTCAAAAATGCTGAAAACCATGATAACAAAACCATTTACAAGCTTAGTACCGAAACGTTTATCCGTATCGGCAGCGGCGGCCCTACCTACAAATTCGAAACATTCAATGGCAATATCTATCTTAAAAAACAATCATAGCAAAATGAAAACCCCGCGCATTTTAGCCCTCGCAGCATTCACAGCGTTTACCGCAATTTCGGCGCCGTTGCTGGCCCAGGGCGATATGAAAGAACAATTGACAGTCCCTTTGAGCGACCCGGCCAAACCCGGAAAGCTGAAAGTACACCTGATCACCGGCTCCATCCGCGTGACCGGCTACAACGGGAACCAGGTAGTGATCGACGCCAGTACAAACCAGGATAAGCCCGAAAAGCCAAAAGTGAATGCGGAAGGCATGAAACGCATTTCCAAAAACGGAGCACTGGATATTTCGGCTACTGAGGAGAACAACATCGTGAATGTCAGCTCGAACCTTATCAATACCAAAATGGAGCTGAACATCAAAGTTCCCATGAAGTTCTCGCTCAATGTCGGTACTGTTAACGACGGCGACATTCTGATCGAAAATGTGGATGGTGTAATGGAGATCACGAATGTAAATGGCGACATACGCCTGACCAACATCTCAGGCTCGGCCGTTGCCAATACGGTGAACGGCCTGCTGAAAGTAAATTTCAAAACGGTGGAGGCCAAATCGCCCATGGCGTTTTCGACGCTCAATGGCAATGTGGATGTTACGCTTCCAGCCACGGCAAAATTCGACGTTAAACTCAAATCCGATCGCGGAGACATTTACAGCGATTTCGATGTTGACGTCGACAAATCGGTACCGCAGGCCACGCGCTCAGCCAAGGACGGCATGTACAAAGTGAGCATCGAAGACTGGGTGAAAGGCAAAGTCAATGGCGGCGGCAGCGAGATCATGATGAAGAACATGAACGGAAATATTTACCTCAGGAAAGCGAAATAACATTCCCTGACCCTTTGCCCACGCCTCTGGCAGATCGTCTGTCAGAGGCGTTTTTATTGGCCTGTGTGAAAATCCCAGGGCTATGCGCGGCTATTCTATTGTGGAGCCAAGCTCCGAGAGCATTTTCTGCAAATCGTCGAGCTTCCTGGTCTTCACCGAGGCCATAATCTGCTCCGTTGTTGCTTCCGCCGTGGCGATCGCTTCGAGGTAAATTTTCTTCCCGGCATTAGCCAGTTTCACATACGACACCCTTGCGTCACGGCTGTTCGCCTCTCTTTTTACATACCCCAGTTTCTCCAACGGCGACAACATCCGGGTGATCCCCGAGGCGGTCAAACCCACCTTCTCAGCCACATCGGTACGCCGCAATTTTTCGTCCGGCACATTCGCCAGATGGTGCAAAATCATGAATTCATTGAGGCTGATACCGTGATTTTGAAGCCTCGCATCGAAACGCTTCACCGTAATCGACTGGATGATAGTGAGGTTTAAAAACAGTTTCAGCTCCTGAGAAATAGTTGACATAAACTTGAAAAGTATTTGATTTACAGTTGATATATACTTGATTTATCAAGTATTATACAATAATAAATCATATCTAAGATATTGACAAACAATTGATTGACTATTTGTCAATTATAAACTTGTCAAATGCACTTTCGATTGAATATCAGATAAATGCAAGCGTATCTGCCGCTGACCCGGTCTTTGCCGCCGCGTACATACCCCGACCATCAACCCCACAAAAAAAGCCCGCAGCAAAAATGCCGCGGGCCGCAAATCCTGATAAAGACTGGTTTAATTAGCTCTTGCCAATTGCACTTCCAGACGGATGTCGACATTACGATCATTGCCGTTGTATCGCGAATTATAGCCGCCCGTACCAATGCCGACGCCCATGCCCCCGCCCATTCCGATACCGCCCCCAAGGCCGATGCCGATGCGCGGACTGAAACCGGAATTGGATGACGACTGTCCGTCGACTTTAATGCTGAGCCCCATCATTGCCGTCTCGCGGGCATTCACATTCATGAGCGCGAAAGGAATCGCGATCTGCTCGGTAAGTTCGCCGTTACGATCCATCGCGATGTGCGATTTGATGCTGCCATCCGGCCGCACGAGGTCAATCAGGTGCTGGCCTTCGCGGTCTTTCCAAACGGCCTCCTTATTGTAAGAATCGAGCAGCAAATCCAGTCCGAGGCTGTTGGGTAAATCAGTATCAATACGGCGCAATGCCTTGCGGTCTTCTTTCATCACAACAGGGAACGTCAGCGCGTAGCCCTCCTTCTTTTGCCCTTCGGGGCTGAATGCAATTTTAAGGCCGCTGCTCAATATATTCTGGATCGTGTTGGGATCTTTCGTTTTGAGCGTAATGTAGACGTACTGGTCGTCGTTGATGATTCCGTATCTGAGTCGCGACCGCTGATCCTGCTGGTCGGGTTTGATTTCATCCACATAGGAGAACGGGGCATTCCATTTGGAGGCGTAAGGCATCGTTTTGGAAGAACTGCAACCTCCCAGGGCTATTAACAGTAGCAATGACCAACTGTTTCTGATCGTTTTCATTTGTTGCTTTTAAAATTAGAATTACTCTTTCTACAACGAAATCCTGCAAATATTCATTACGAAAAGTTACTGCAAATCGTTGCACTTTAAACCTGGGACACGTTTGCGGGCATTAAGGTTGAAAGCAGCAAGTCTATTTTCTGATGCAATTTTTCGGGCTCGAACGGCTTCGAAAGCGTATCGTTCATACCTGCATCGAGTGCCTGGGAAACTTCCTCCGGCAACACGGTGGCCGAAAGCGAAAGGATCGGAGTGGTAACGCGCAGCTCTTCACGCGCGAAACGCGCAGCCTGAAAACCGTCCATTTCGGGCATGCGGGTATCCATAATGATCAGGTCGAACAGTTCTTCCCGAAGCTGGTCTACGGCCTCTTTTCCATTGCTGACGATCACAGCATTTAGTTGCCAGGCTTTCAGGTATTTTTTCAAAAGCAATGCATTGATCGGATTATCTTCCGCTACCAGCACCTTCTTACCCTCGAAAGATGGAAGGCTTTGAAATGAAACGACAGGCTTTTGCTCTCCCGACTTTTCGTTGGCGTCCTGGACGATCAATGTGAAGAAAAACTGGCTTCCCTGACGGAAACGGCTGTTCACTTCCAGCTCACTGCCCATGAGCCGCACGAGTTTCTGCGAAATGGTCAGTCCGAGGCCCGTGCCGCCATATTGATGCGAAGTGTTCTCGGAGGCTTGGCCGTATTCCGAAAAAATATTGGCCAGATGCTCGTCCGACATGCCGATTCCGGTGTCCTCCACCGCGAACCGTATCGAATGCCCGGCCGGCGTTTGGGCCAGGTGCTCCATTTTCAACGTCACACTACCGGTTTCAGTGAATTTCAGCGCATTACCGATAAGATTAAGCAAAATCTGATTCAGGCGCATGCCATCTACCGTTACGGATTCAGGGGTATTCTTACCGATTTCAAGCCGCAATTCCAGCTTTTTCTCGTCGGCTTTAAATTGCATCAGATCAATAATTTGCTTGCCGAGGACCCGGAGGTCAGTAGACGCCGGGATGATCGAGAACTTACCCTCGTCTATTTTGGATATATCAAGAATATCGTTCAGGATATTCAGTAGCGATCCCGACGATTGCCGGAGCATATTCACCAGCTCCGTCTGCGCTTCACTGAGTTCTGTCGCCGACAGCAGGTTCCCCAGACCTATGATGCCATTCAGAGGGGTCCGGATCTCGTGACTCATATTCGCCAGGAACGACTCCTTCGTTTTCCGCGCCTTTTCGGCCTGCGTTTGCGCATCAATAAGCGCCAATTCGTGCGCCTTACGCTTTTCCACGTCGTGGAGATTCACAAACAACAGCCGGTTTTTATACATAATCCTGAGTTCCAGCCAAACAGGCTGCCGCAGTCGGCCATAGAACTGATCTTCCACCACGATCGTCTCGCCACCTATAAAACTGCGCTTCACAAGCACATCACGCAGCGAGGATTTCAGGGGATCTACGAGCAGGTCCAGCATCGGCGTTTTAATCAGCGAAGCAGGCGAAATGCCCAGGATGGTCTCAACCGACGGATTAATAGACAGTATCGACCCGGTGTCCGGCTCTACGGTGGCGATAATATCCGGCGAATTCAGGACGATCGTCGCGTAATTTTCGAGCAGTTTGTTCTTATCGCGTATTTCGCGCTGGCTGCGCGCCAGTTTGATCAGCGAATCGACTTTTGCATTGGTAATATAGGGATCCAGCGGTTTGTAGAGGTAATCGATAGCCCCCGTTTTAAGCCCGCGCACTGCGTAAGTGGTTTCTTTGGAAATAGCCGTCACGAAAACAATCAGGATCTCGCGGGTCTTCGGGTTGGAAAAAAGCGTCTCGGCGAATTCGAAACCGTCCATACCGGGCATCTGAACATCCACCAGGGCAACGGCAATGTCATTCTCCCATACAATCCGCAGCGCCTCGTTGGGCGACGTGGTGGCGTAAATGTCAATGTCGTCGCGGTTCAGGATTGCTTTAAGCGAGATGAGGTTTTCCTCCCGGTCGTCCAGCAACAAAATCTTTGTATTTTCCATGGGTTATCGTTGAGTAGCTATTGAAGGATATTATTGATTATCGAAAAAGGGTTTCCATCGATCATTACCTGATGTTTTGAATAGATTGACAGGGCCTGTTCAGGCATTCTCGGTGACTCTGCTTCGGCCGGGTTCTGCACGTACGTCGGAAAGCCCTTTTCTGCCAACGCTTTCATTCCAGAGGCCCCGTCGGCGCTGGAACCCGAAAAGAGCATAGCCGCTTTCACGTGAATGCCCGAAACCGCGGCAGAAATAAAGGTAGCATCAATGGAAGGCCTGGAAAAGAAGTCTTTGTGTGTGCAATCGTAGTAGAACCGCCGGTCGGGGCCTATCAGCAAATGGTAATCCGGGTAGGCGAAATAAATGCAATTCGCCTCGATCGGATCCAGATGATACGGCTCGCTCATAGCTACATTGGTCTTGTTTTTAAATAATTCGGGTAAAACGGTGGTGCTGGATTTGCCGCGGTGCAATACGAAAATCAATGCGAAGGACAACGGTTTTTTGACCAGCCTGATCATTTCTTCGAAGATCGCAAAGCTGCCCGACGACCCGCCGATCAGCACTAAACTGAGAGAACCGTCTTCTTTCGCAATGCTCATCTGATCTTCTGGTAAATGTTCAACGTGCTATCGATCACTTTGAAGTTTTCTTCCAGACCCGAGTAGCGCAGCGTTTCGCGCTTTCCGAGGCAAAGAAAAC
This sequence comes from Dyadobacter sp. 22481, assembly GCF_052044875.1. NCBI lineage: Bacteria > Pseudomonadati > Bacteroidota > Cytophagia > Cytophagales > Spirosomataceae > Dyadobacter > Dyadobacter sp. 22481. Next base: position 1,268,271 of record NZ_JBQENV010000001.1, on the reverse strand, counting down.
CCAACATGCTGAGACTGTCATACAAAAGCCGGAATACTTTTTGCCGGAGTTCCAGGGTAAAGTAGATCATCACATTCCGGCAGCTCACAAACTGGAACTCGTTGAACACACCGTCGCCGGTGAGGTCGTGCATTGAAAAAACAATGTTACGACGCAATTCGGGCAATATGACCGCCTTATTGTACGCAACATGGTAGTAGTCCGACAGCGAATGTTTGCCACCGGCCGCCAGATAACTTTCCGAGAACGCCCGCACATTTCCGAGCGTGAATACCCCCTCGCGCGCGGCCGTAAGCGCCTTATTGCTCAGGTCCGTCGCGTATATGAGCGAGCGGCCCAGGAAACCGGCCTCTTTGAGAAAAATAGCCAGCGAATAGGCCTCCTCGCCCGATGCGCAACCCGCCACCCAGAAACGCAGAGTAGGATACGATTCGAGATAGGTAAATACCTCCGTGCTCACTTTCATAAAGAAGTCGGCGTCACGGAACATTTCCGAGTAGTTAACCGTCAGCTCCTGGATCAGGCCGTAGACGACGCTCCCGCCCTGTTCGATGTGCAGAAGCAGCTCGGGGAACTCCATTTTGTGGGTAGTCAGATACCTGCTGGCCCGCCGCAGCAACGACGGCCTCGCATAGCCCGAAAAGTCGAACCCGGATATTTCCCTGATCCGCGCGATGAGCACTTCCAATTGCGGATATTCTATCAATACCATTCCCCTAGGCGTGTAACCAGACCTTGATCAGCGAGAGCAGCTTATCAACATCCACAGGTTTTGAAATATAATCGTTGGCACCGGCTTCGAGGCATTGCTCACGGTCGCCCTGCATAGCTTTGGCGGTCACGGCAATAATGGGAATGTTGGACCATCTGGGCACCTGCCTGATCCGGCGCGTCGCTTCGATACCGTCCATTTCGGGCATCATCACATCCATCAATATCAGTTCTATCTCCGGATTGTCTTCCAGCTTATTAATAGCCTCTTTACCGTTCGTAGCGATTTCAATACTGAAACCGGCGTCTTCCAGCACGGCGCTCAATGCGAAGATATTGCGCATATCGTCGTCAGCGAGCAACAGTTTTTTTCCTGCAAAGTGCTGTTCTGCATTCACGACCGCATTGCTGAACGACTCCCCCGCTACCTCCGGCTCTTGCGTTCTGGGCTGGATCTTTTTGAGGAACAGTTTCACCTCGTCGAGCAACCGTTCGTTGGACTTTTTCGTTTTGATCACCACCGGGTGCGCATATTTCATCACACGTCCCAGATCAGCCTGCGTAAGGTCCTCTGCGGTATTCACCACCACAGGTAGTTCGTTCCATTGCGGGTTCTCTTTGATTTTGTCCAAAAGATCCAATCCGTTCATGTCCGCCAACCTTACATCGAGAATAATGCCGTCCACCCGGTCGGATTCGAGCATATGCAGCGCCTCGGCGGCCGAATAGGCGTATAGCACGAAAATATTATTGCCCGAGAGGAAATCGCCCAGGTATTTACTCTGGAAAGCATCGTCTTCAATAAGCAGGATGCGCTGCCGGTCCAGGTCTTTGCCTTGCAGTTTTAATGCCGTAAATATCTGCTGGGCCGACCGCTCGTCTACCGGTTTTTGCATGAAACCGATCGCGCCGTTTCTGACCATCTCATCATCGAAAAAATCGCCCGATGACACCGTGTGCACAGGGATCAGCCGCGTGCGCGTATCACTTTTCAACGCTTTCAAAACCTCTTCGCCCGGTATATCCGGCAAATGCATGTCCAGGATGATTGCAGTTGGGCTGAATGTGCTTACCATCTCCAGCGCCTCGCGACCATTTGCCGCAATTTGCACGGCAAAACCGCTGCCCTGCGCTTTCGCGGCCATATCCGCTGCGAAAACGGCATCGTCTTCGATGAGCAGCAGACGGCGCGCTTTGCCGTTCTCTGATGGCGACGGCCTGTAAGCAGGGCCTTCCGTTACAGCCGGTTCAACAACCACTTCCTGCCGATCGCCAGCCGGTTGCTCGTCCGATTCGGTCAGGTAAGGTATTTTTAATGTAAATACAGAGCCTTCTCCCGGAACACTCCTCAACGAGATCGACCCGCTGAAGAGGGCCGCAAGCTCGCGACTGATCGATAACCCCAGTCCGGTCCCCCCGAATTTGCGGCTTGTGGAACCATCGGCTTGCTGGAACGCTTCGAATATCGACGCCTGTTTATCGAGCGGTATCCCAATGCCGGTGTCCGCCACTTCGAAATGCAGCTGATCACCCTCTTTTGAAATCGTAAGGGAAACCTTGCCGGGCGCGGAGGTGAATTTGACTGCGTTGGAGATCAGGTTGCGCAGGATTTGCAAAAGACGGGTATGGTCTGTAAAAAGCATTTCAGGGCACGATCCGGCCTTGGTTATCTGCAATACAAGGCCTTTGTTCTCGGCCACTTTCTGGAAGGTGTTTTTAACCTCCGCGAGGACGGATTCCGCGCTGATTTGCTCATGAATCAGTTCGATCTTTCCGGCCTCCACCTTCGCCAGATCCAGAATATCGTTGATCAAGGTCAGCAGATCGTTCCCGGAATTATAAATTACCGAGGCATAACGCTGCTCTTCATCGTTCAATCTGGCCCCTTTATTTTCGCCCAGAATGCGTGACAAAATCAGGATGCTGTTCAGCGGCGTGCGCAATTCGTGGCTCATATTGGCCAAAAATTCACTTTTGAATCTTCCGCTCCTTTCCAGCTCGTCGGCCTTGTTCTGGATCTGGTCGCGCGCCTCCTCGATCGTCCGCTTCTGTTCTTCGAGCATGAATGCCTTTTCTTCCAGCTCGGTATTAATCTGCTTCAGTTCTTCCTGCTGGACGCGCAACTCTTCCTCCGAAACTTGTAACAGCGACGTTTGCCGCGTCAGTTCTTCGTTCGTTACGCGTAATTCCTCTTGCTGGCTTTCCAGTTCCTCCGCCTGCAACTGCGTTTTTTCGAGCAATTCACCGGCAATCTCACGCGCGCGGGCAGCCATAATGGCCACCGCCACGTTGTCCGAGATCATGTCGAGTAATTTGGTCGCTTTGGCCCCCGGCTCTTTTAAATAACCGATCTCGATAAGCGCCGCTGTTTGCCCTTCGAAAGCAATGTTTTTCAATAACACCACCCCCGGCGCCGAGCTCCCCGTAGCCGTTTTAACCTGCATATAGCCAGCGGAGACATCCAGCCGCTTCATATTCTCCTTCGACACAGCAAACTGCCCGAGTATCCCTTCTCCAAATGGTATAAACGAAGGCGCCGCTTCCGAAATACCATACGTAGCCGATCTTTCGAGCACCTCGCCCGAACGTGTCACGAGGTACATCGCCGATACATGAGATTCTGTTACTTCTGCCAGTTTGCTCAGCAATCTTTCTGATAGTTGGGTCAGTGTAGGTTCCCCGCGGACCGCGCTGGACACTTCCATAGCCGCGTTCAATATCCAGTTCTTCTCCTGGTCTTCCAGGCCCAGTTGCTCCAACCTTTTATTCGCCAACTGTGTAGCCTGCTCACTGGCAACCTGGGCCAGGTAAGTCTTGCGGATGAGGTAATAGAGTAAGAGGATCACGAGGAAAAACAGCGCCGAACCCATCACAATATACTGCTTGGCGCGCGCAGAGCTCATCGACGCAAGTTGCTCGCGTTCAGTCAGTAGCCCCTCCTCCACATTTTCGATGCGGCGAAAGCTGAATTCGATTTTTAGGGAAACATCCTTCCCCTGCAACACGATCCGCTGGATCGTATCGATACTGTACTTTTCCGTTTTCAGTATTTCGTATTGCCGACTCATTATCCCCACCCGGTTCTCGAGCAGAACGGACAGCGAGTCCACCCGGGCGCTTTGTGCCTTGTTGTCTTTCACGAGCTTACGCAATGTCCCGACGTCGTCCCAAATGTCGCGCGAAGCTTCCAGATAAACTGTTTCGAAGGTTTTATTGCCTGTGATCGCGAAACCACGGACATTCGCTTCTGCTGTCAGCAGACGGTTTTTAACGGCGGTAGAAACCCGCATTACCTCCCGTGTGTGATCCACCCAGGCGGTATTTTCCTGCTGGATCAGGATTGCATTGTAGGACACATAGCCTACTGCGAGCACTAATAGAATTGAAAATGAGATTCCAAGTAAAACCTGGCGCTGAAATGTGAGATGCATAAACGTTGAATAGCGCGTAGAACTAGTACTAAATGTCTATTTGGGGATTAATTGGAAAAATAATGCATTTTGGGCGCATTATGGCCCTTTTTGTTGGAATTTTAACCGCGTTCAATTTCAATTAGGTTAAATACTTCTACTATTCTACCCATTCCGTGAGTTCATCTTCCAGGGTGATCAGCACCCCTCTCGATTGCTTCCCGCTCTCTGTGAAGGTCCTTATCAGCTTCTTTAAATGCCTGCGAGGCTCGTCGGCGCTGTTCCCGCCTACGAACGACATGAAGATATACCCGCCGTCGGGCCGCTGAACGAGCCTGTCTATGTGCAGCATTTTACCTCCCGGAACCAATAGTTCTCTGTTGATTTGAATATGGTTTTCGTCTTGGTAAAGCGCTTGCAATGAAGGATCCTGCAAGAGCGAAAGTGTCAGGTCTTCAATCTCCCGGGTTTCCTTCCGGGTAAAAATCCCCTCGCCCACTAGCTTTTCCAACGCCTCGGGCAGATCCGAAATGGTTCTCAGCCTCGTTAGCAGGTACCGCATTTTTTGCAGCCTGTCGTGGCGCGGCTCGAACGTCTGCACGTCGAAAATACGGTCGGCCATCCGGCGCAGGCGCAGCGATTCTGTGCGGTCGTTGCTCAATATGTTGTTCAACACAAAAGGACTCGTCCCCCCGCTCACATGCGCATGTCTGAGCACTCCTGAGCCTTCCGCCGCCGGGTCGCCGGCCGCCGGCATGCCGGAAATCACATATTGGGAAATGGTCTCGTCCCAGGCAGGCGTGACGCCTTCCTGGTTCAGGTAGTCGCGCAGCCAGTGGTTGATCTGCTGTCCCGACTCCCAACGGCGTTCGCGCTTCGCCAGCACATAAAGCCGCTGTACAGGCCGCGTGAATGCGACGTAAAGCAGGTTCAGGTTCTCGATCAGCGTCCGCATCCGTTCTTCCCGGTACTGCTCGCCTACCACCGTATTTTCAAGCTCTTTCACCACGGAAACCATCGAGCTCCTCAGTTTGGCATTCGTATAATGGGGCTTATCTTCCAGCCGGATCTCTTGATAGTCAACCTCATCCATATCGACCCAAAGCCGGTCGAGGCGCGCATTGGGCGTCACTTTCCATTGGGCATAGGGAATGATCACCACTGGATATTCCAATCCTTTTGATTTGTGAATGGTAGTAATGCGGATTGCATCCGTGCCTTCGGGTACCGTAATCGAAAACTTGTATCTGGCTGATTCCCAATAGTTCAGAAAATCGCCGAGGTGATTACTCTTCCGGTTACCAAATTCCAGCACCACATCCAGGAAGCGGAACAGGTATTCGCTTTCGAGTTGTTGTTTGAAAAGGCCAAATTGCTGCATCAGCAATTCCGTGAGCTCAAACACCGACACCTGCCGCATTTTGAATGAGGTAATGCCAATATCCCATTTCCTGAAATATTCGAGGAAACTGTCGAGGCCTCGCGCTTCACAAAGCACCCTGATCTCCTCGTACTCATGCGGGGCCGGGTTCTGCCGGCGTATCACCTGGTGGAACAAATATGCCGCTTCGTATCGTGCAAGCCGGTGATCCGAACTGTGGAGCACCTTCATGAACGAGATAATGAAATGCACGGATCGCGAGTAGGCCAGCGACAATGCGTCGTCGGAAATGAGCGGGAAGCCGGCCTCCTTCAGCGTATTGGCCAGGGTGGTGGCTTCTTTTTTCTTTCTGCATAAAATGGCTATGTCCCGCCAGTGATAGCCTTCTTTCCGAAGCCCGCTCACAAGTTCGAACCCGCGCCGGGAGATCGGGTCCGAAGAGGATTCCCCGGCACCTTCTTCGGTGGCTTCATTCATCTCCAGAAACTCGATTTCCACATGGCCGCCTTCGCTCACGCCCTCGGGTATTTCCTGGCTGAAATGCTCGTCGTACACTTCGCGTATCAGCGGATATTCGTCGCCCAGCGAATCGGCGATGAATGCGAAAAACCGGTTGTTGAACTCGGTAACCTCCCGGAAGCTACGCCGATTGGTTTTGAGGTGATTGATATGCAGATAGTTGTCCAGTGCAAACAGCCGTTCTTCGTTGAACGGGCTATTCCCGAGAATGCTTCCCAGCCGCATTACCTGGTTTTGCGCCAGATGCAATATCAGATCCATATCCCCACCCCGGAAACGGTAGATCGATTGCTTCGCATCGCCCACGATCAGATTGAAAAATCCGCTCGACAATGCATTCTCGATCAACGGCAGCAGGTTTGCGAATTGCAGCTTGGAAGTATCCTGAAACTCGTCGACCAGAATGTGGTTATATTTTTCTCCTAACCGCTCAAAAATAAACGGTACCGGTTCCCGCGCGACGATGTCGACGATCTTCCGGTTGAAATCAGAAATATGAACCTGGTTGTTCTGTTTGAGCAATGCGTCAAATTCTTTCCTGATTTCGCCCAGGAGCGACAGGTTGTAAATATGCCTGTCGAGCTGGTTGTAAAGGGTAATCTTCCCGGTTTCCACCGAGCGTATATTTTCAATCTGATGGAAATAGTTTTCCAAATCAATGCGGAGGCGTTCTATTTCGTCCCGGATCGGTGCCGGCGTTTTGGCACCATACCACACACCTTCTCCGATGGTTTTGTAAACGTAAGAATTGGGCTCCATCCAGAGTTTTTTACCTTCGGCGCGGTCTCTGAAATAGCCGTAAATGCCTCTGCCACTCTGGTGGAAGTCTTTTTCACTCAAATAGGTAGATTGAATGAGTTCAAATGCATTTTTCGCATCCCTGGTCATCATTTCCTCCCGCCCACGTACGAAATCGCGCATTTGCTTACGCACAATAATCCAGTCCTCCATTTTCAGGTCCTCAACGCGCTTCATCTGCAAGTAACTCTGCTCGCTCAGCAAAGTACCCGCCGTGTCGCGGATCTGCATCGGCAATGCGCCCCAGTTTTTGCCTTCCTCGGCATTCTCACGGTAATATTTCTCGACAATATCGGTCAGTACCTCCTCGCCCTCCTGCCCGATCCTGGCCAGTAGCCTGTCCACCGCGTCGTCGAGCAGGTCGCCGTCGAGTTGTGTTTCAAATACAAACGGAATGCCCAGCTCGTCCGTAAAACTGCTGATGAGCCGCTGCGTGAACTTGTCGATCGTCATCACCGAGAAGTCGGAATAGCGGTGCAGGATTTGCCCGAAAACCATTTGCGCACGGGCGGCTATCAATTGGCATGCTCCCGTGAAAAGCCCTGTATCGTGTTCGGTATCAGGGTACATTTCTACTACCACGTCGCGCATCATCGGGTGCGGCTTCGTGTCGGTTTCGGTATATGCCGAGAATGTGCGGAGCATCAGCAGAATGCGGTCCTTCATTTCATTGGCCGCCGCATTGGTGAATGTCACAGCCAGAATATGCCTGAAATACAACTCCGAATTGGAATGCAGGGCTAGTTTGAGGTATTCTTTGGTGAGGGTGTAAGTTTTCCCCGACCCTGCCGATGAACTGTAAACTTTAAACACTTTGCGCCGGTAAATAGGTGAAGCGAGTCGAAACTGCGCATCAAATTAAACAAAAAAAGCAGGCGTAAACCTGCTTTTCGTATGCTTGAAAGAAGTATTTCTCAAAGATTGAAGCGGAGACCGGCCGAAATATTGGGACTGAAGAAGAAAGGCTTTCTCAACAGTTCCACGTACGTTCCTCCTTCCAGAAACACGGAAATACGGTTATCGGGAATGTAATATTCAAAACCACCCAACACCGAGCCGCCTAGGGTAAGGTTCTTTTCATAATCGCCGTTCAGTCGTTTCGGGTATGAACGGCGGTTGTTGATCTGCCCGCCAAGGCCATAATATACATGCACCGCTTCCGAGTTGAACAATGGCGTGTGCCATAAATAATGCATTTGGAGCGAAAGGCCGGTGTTTTTGTAAAGTCCGTTGTCGCCGCGGTACTTGCGGTCGTTGCCCAGAATGCCGCCATAAGTGCCGATTGTGACGTCGATGGCGTGGATGTTGTTGAAATACTTGCGGATGTTAACGCCGGTGGGTTCACCGAGTTTGAAACCTACCGCCCAGTTGTCGTATTGGGCGTGCGCCATTCCGAAGCAAAGTGCGCAAATAAAAGTTAAGGCTAATTTCTTCATAGTTAATTAAATCGGGGAAATGTTCCGGGAACGCTGATATACCAGCTATGCAATAACGTTCCTGGGCTGGAATTTCTTTAATGATTCGATCAAAACTTCGTTTTCTTCTTTTGTCCCTACGGTAATCCGGAGGCATCCCTCGCATAAATGCACGCGCGAACGGTCGCGCACAATGATCGTTTCACGGATCAAATAATCCATTACGGCCTTCGCTTCCTCGAACTGCACGAGCAGGAAGTTGGCGTCCGTGGGGTGAATTTTGACCACAATCGGCAGGCTTTGCAGCATTTCGGTCAACGCGTCTCGTTGCTGGAGAATGTCGGCCACCATTTTGTCCTTCTTCTCGATGCCATTCAACCCTTCCAGTAACGCCTGCTGCGCGGGCAAACTGATGTTGTAGGGTGGTTTGATCTTGTTCAGAATGCGGATCAGTTCAGGTGAAGCAAAACACATGCCTACACGGATGCCCGCAAGGCCCCACGCTTTGGAGAATGTCTGCAATACGACCAGGTTGGGGTATTTGTCCAGATGCCCGATCCACGAAGGCTCGTTGGTGAAATCAATATAAGCCTCATCTACCACTACCAGACCGCTGAAATTTTCGAGAATGGTTTGGATGGCATCGTGCTGCATCACATTGCCCGTCGGGTTGTTAGGCGAGCAGATCCAGATGATCTTTGTCAAAGGCGTTACCGCATTCAGAACGGCCTCTGTATCGATTTGGTAGTCATTGGTAAGCGAGACCTTATCGATCTTCACATCATGGATCGAGGCGCTCACTTCATACATACCGTACGTCGGCGGCAGAATAATCACACGGTCCTGCCCGGGCGTACACGTAGCGCGCGTGAGCAAATCGATCGGCTCATCGCTTCCGTTCCCTAGGAAAATACGGTCGGGGCTTACCTGTTTGATCGGGCTCAGTTTCTGCTTGATTTCGGCCTGGTAAGGATCCGGGTAGCGGTTATAGTTCTCGCCGGTCACCGAACCGTACGGGTTTTCGTTCGCATCCAGGAATATGCCTACATGCCCGGTATATTCGTCTCTTGCGGATGAATACGGGGCCAGCGTGAGGATGTGCGGGCGAAGGATTTTGTTTAAATCGAAACTGTTATTCATACTATCGGAAATTACGGCGATTGCCGTGTGTGGATTCTATTTCTGTTTGAAGAGCCTTTTATCAAAATTCAGGGGCTCAATGTCGGTGATCCGGAGAGAGACAACGTCGGGATGCATCGGATTGACGAGGTAATTCTGCTCTGCCTTCACCACCACCGAAGGAACCCGCAGCAAAAGGGTGTTGCCCGGTTTCAGCCAGGTATCGCCTATGTCCTTGCTCCATTGCTGGTCCTCCTGCCAGTCGGCAATCAGTTTGGGCTCGGAAATGGTCGCCAGGTTATCGGGGATTTCCAGGGAAACGATCACGTAATTCGGGGGTGTCACGGTTTTATGCCAGTGCACGAGCACTTCCAGCATGGCCAGCGAGCGGTGTGAAGAAGTATAAAGCATAGCATTTCTCGGAGTGTTCCATCGTCCCCCGTTGTAGAAAGCCCCTATTCCACTCAAATCATCCTGATATTCCGATCTTGTTATCCTGAATAGCTCCATTAAGCGAAAATACCGTGTTCCATGCGCCCTAATTCGGTTTTGACCAGCTCAATGCCCGCATGGGTCCGTAAAAAGCTGATCGGTCTCTCACTACCCAGCGCAGGCACCTCGTTATTCAGCCAATCGAGGAAATATTCTTTACCCAAAACCCGGTTCCCCACGGAGAACAGATCGGCCAGGGCGATCAGATGATCAGAAACTACATTGCTAAGCAGATCGATATCGTTGTAACGCTGCAAGTTCCTGGAAGTAACAGGCAACAGCGCTATCACATCTTTAATATCCATCCCGATAGAATCAGCCAGATGCTGAATAGAAGCTTTCGGAATGCCGTTTTCGGCCAGGTATGCCAGGTCGAAATCATTTTTCACAGCATGTTTGAGGGTTTCGTAACCTCCCAAACGTTCGTTTACCATGTATGCTGTCATTTCCGTGTTTTTTAAGGCCGTTGAAATTTGTCCTCTAATTTAGGACAAATTTCCCGGTCTTAAAATTTTTCACAAAAGATTTTTCAAACGAATGCTCACGGCATTCTTATGGGCGTCGAGCGATTCGGCTGCTGCCATAGCTTCTACGGTAGGCCCGATGTTGCGGATACCTTCCTCCGTAATGTGCTGAACTGTGATTTTTTTCACAAAACTATCGACGGAAACACCGCTGTAAGCCCTTGCATAGCCGTTGGTAGGCAATGTATGGTTAGTACCCGAAGCATAATCCCCGCACGACTCAGGCGTGTAGTTCCCCAGGAATATCGAACCGGCATTGTAAATCTTCTCAGTAACCTCTTCCGCATGGGCAATGCTGAGGATCAAGTGCTCCGCCGCGTATTCGTTAAGCATTTCAATAGCTTCTTCGTCCGTTTCGACCAGTATCGCTTTACTGTTGGCCATCGCCTGTGCAGCTAGCTCCTTGCGCGGGAGTGCTTCCAGTTGCTCCGCCAATGCGATATTCACCGAACCAAGCAGTTTTTTGCTGGTTGAAACCAATAAAACCTGGCTGTCGGCGCCGTGTTCGGCCTGGGAAAGCAGGTCGGCGGCTACAAAGCAGGGCAAAGCCGTATCGTCCGCGTAGATCGCCACTTCCGACGGCCCGGCAGGCATATCGATCGCGACACCTTCTTTGCTGACCAGCATTTTGGCAGTTGTAACATATTGGTTACCCGGACCAAATATCTTGTAAACCTTCGGAACACTCTCCGTACCATAAGCCATGGCCGCAATCGCCTGCGCACCACCAATGCGGAATGCTTTGGTAACGCCCACAAGTTTGGCCGCGTACAAAATAGCAGGATGATCTGACGGCGTGCAAAGAACAATCTCCTTACAACCAGCAATTTGCGCCGGAATACCGAGCATCAATACTGTACTGAACAATGGTGCCGATCCGCCGGGAATATAGATCCCCACCTTCTCGATCCCCACGCTTTTACGCCAGCAGGTAACACCAGGCATGGTTTCCACCTTCTCGGGCGCTTGCAGCTGTCCCTTGTGGAATTTGTAGATATTCTCGTAAGCCTGACCGATCGCCGCTTTCAATGTATCGTCGAGGCGGTTACCTGCTTCGGCAATGTCTTTTTCTGAAAATGCGAGGTCGGTCAGTTCAATTTTGTCAAATTTCAGGGCGAGGGCTTTGATACCCGCATCGCCCTCATTTTTCACCTGTTCGAGCACAGGCTGCACCCGTGCCTCGATATCCTTGGCTTCCAGAACGGGCCGTGCCAGCAATGCAGGCCATTGTGCCCTTTCCGGAAATGGAATGATATTCATAATGTCAGAATCAAAACCCCATACTTAAACAATCATTTTCTCGATCGGGATAACCAGAATCCCTTCTGCACCGGCCTGGCGGATCTTCTCGATATTCTCCCAGAACTCGTTCTCGTTGATCACCGAATGCAGCGAGCACCAGCCTTCCGTCGCCAATGGGAGGATCGTCGGGGAACGCATACCCGGCAGGAACTTGGTGATATTCTCCACCGCATCCACAGGGCAGTTGAGCAAAATGTATTTGTTGTTCTTCGCTACCTGCACCGATTTGATTCGGAACAAAAGCTGGTCCAGCAGGTCTTGTTGAATATCCGAAAGGTGCTTGCTGGCGATCATGACAGCCTCGGAGCGGAAAATCGTTTCCACTTCTTTCAAACCATTGCTCAGCAACGTGCTGCCTGAGCTCACGATATCGCAAACCGCATCGGCCAGGCCAATGCTCGGCGCGATCTCCACCGATCCGCTGATCTCGTGGATATCAGCCGTAACATCATGAGATTTAAGATATTGTTCCAGCAAACGAGGGTAAGTAGTCGCAATGCTTTTGCCTTGCAGGTCCTGTACGCCGTTGTACACTGCCTCGCGCAAAACGCCAATCGACAGGCGGCATTTCGAGAAGCCCAGCTTGTGAACGGTATTCACATCCTTGCAGGATTCTTCCGATACATTCTCCCCTACGATCCCCAGATGTGCCACGCCGTCTTCCACATAACCTGGAATATCGTCGTCGCGCAGGAAAAGGATTTCGGCAGGAAAGTTCGTCGCGTCGGTTTTGAGTTTACCCGCACCGTTGTCGAAACGGATGCCGCATTCTTTGATCAGTTTTAAAGAATCCTCACTAAGCCTGCCCGATTTCTGGATGGCAATTCTTAAAATATTATCATTCATAAAGTTATAGGTTGCTCACGCAGCCGTTTGTCGGTATTTAATAGGGTTATTGGTCTTCCCGGGTCAGCAAAGTTATGATATCTTCCGTTTTCAGTTTCTCCTGCTCACCGGTTTTCATGTTTTTCAAAGTCAGCAAACCGGATTGCATTTCGTCCGAGCCGATTAAAATGACAAATGGGATGCTCTTGCGGTCCGCATAATCGAGTTGCTTTTTCAGCTTCACCGAATCCGGGTAAATCTCCGAGTTAATACCTGCTTTCCGGAACTTCGGCAGGATCGACAGCCCGTAAGTAAACGCCTCCTCATCGAAATTCGAGATCATCACTTTGGTACTCGTCTTCTGGCTTTCGGGGAAGAGGTTCAGTTCTTCCATTACATCATAAATACGGTCGACACCGAGCGAAATACCTACGCCTGAGATACCCGGAACACCAAAAGTGCCCGTCAGGTTATCGTAGCGGCCACCGCCCGAAATACTGCCGATCTGTACATGATTAGCCTTCACTTCGAAAATCGCACCTGTGTAATACGAGAGCCCGCGCGCGAGCGTGACGTCGAATTCGATCTTCGCATTTTCCAACCCCAGGACCTTCACCATCGCCCACACCTCTTCCAGCTCCTGGATACCTTTTAATGCAACTTCCGATTCGGCGAGCCAGCTTTTCAGCTCCGTAAATGGATCTTCATCGGCTGAAAGACTGAAAATCGGTTCGAGCTTATCGATACTATCAGAAGCGAAACCGCGTTCGAGGAGTTCCTCAACCACTTTGTCCTTCCCGATTTTATCCAATTTATCAATCGCGACACAAAGCGGTCCCTCCATTCCGTGCGCCCCGATCATGTCGGCGATGCCGGTCAGGATTTTGCGGTTATTGATCTTTACAGTAAAGTTGTTAATCCCCAATGCAGGCAGGATATCATGCAAAAGCATCACGATTTCGGCCTCGCAAAGCAGTGAATCGGTGCCTACCACGTCGGCGTCGCATTGGTAAAACTCGCGGTAACGCCCCTTCTGCGGACGATCGGCGCGCCAGACTGGCTGGATCTGGTACCGCTTGAAAGGCATTGCCAGTGTACCGCGGTTCATCACCACGTAGCGTGCAAATGGCACGGTAAGGTCGTAGCGCAGCCCTTTTTCGGAAATTTTGGTCGTTAGAGGCTTATATCCTTCTTTCCAGTCGCTGTCGGTGAGCTTGCCGCTGAAATCGCCCGAATTGAGCAATTTGAAGAGCAGCTGGTCGCCTTCCTCGCCATATTTACCCATCAGAACCGACAGGTTTTCGAAAGCGGGGGTTTCCAATGGTAGGAAACCATATCGTTGGAAAGAGCGTCGGATAGTGTCGAAAATGAAAGTACGCTTTGCCATTTGCTCCGGACCAAAGTCACGGGTTCCGCGGGCAAGAGATGGTTTACTCATTATAATAATGCTATCGATTTCGGCCTTGAATGGCCAATGAAACCGTAAAGTTAGGGCAGGTTATGCAATATTTATGACTATTGAGTGCAATATTTACGTTTAAATGCTTAATTTTGCGGCTCTTTCACAAAACAACTTTTACAATGGGAGTTACGGAATTAAAACGTAAAGGTCGCAGAAACAAAGCAGTAGCAAACAACCGCACTGCGAAGATCAAAAACCTTCTACGCAAACCAGAAGTGCGCAATGTTGACGTTGAGGCTATCAAGGCTCAATTCGAAGCAAATAAAAAATAATAAGCCTCTTCGGAAATGCTATTCAACTAGTCCTGTCAATCTGTTTTGGTAGGGCTTTTTGCTTTTTTAGAGGATTTGTGTTTTCCCGAAGCAGCTTTCAGATTGACCTTCCGCAGCAGCTGGCGCATGCTACGCCGCGTTTCGCGACGGACATCGAGCAGGATACGGAAACGCAGAGCCTCACCGAACATGATCAGGCCCCCGTTTATAAGTGCTAGACTGTAAAGCCCTAATACGACCCAAACCTGCGTAGGCTCTCCAATGCGCCGCTGGTGCGCCGCTTCGCTGAGAACGGTAAGACCAAAACTGAACAGCAACAAGCCCAACGGAGCGAGAATCATCCATTTTGTGCGGGTCGACATTCTTTTTATCAGTCGTTTACCAGGTGGTTTCGGGTCAATCGAGGGGATCATTAAACAGGCTATTCGATGTTATGATCCTAAAATTATTAATTTTTAGTTAATTGGTTTAATGAAATCCATCATTAGTTTAGTTCTGCGCTACATTCCGCGTCCCTACCTTCAACTTGTCGGACATTGGGCAGCGCGGTTACTCAGCATCTTTTATATCGGCAATAAAGTGGAATGCCCGGTGTGCAGCAGCAAATACCGTAAGTTCCTCCCCTACGGCCGCAACACGTCGAGCCGCGAGAACGCGCTGTGCCCTAGCTGCCTGTCGCTCGAACGCCACCGCCTGATGGCGCTGTATATGAGGCGCAAAACCAATTTTTATACCGCCAACCTCAAAGTCCTGCACGTAGCGCCCGAATACTGCTTCATCGACCGTTTCGAACAGATGAAAAACCTGGATTACATTACCGCCGACATCGAATCTCCCCTCGCCAAGGTGAAAATGGACATCCACCAGATCCCTTTTCCAGAAAACACTTTCGATGTCGCCATTTGCAACCATGTGATGGAACACGTCGACGACTATATTCTCGCCATGAGCGAGCTCCACCGTGTGCTCAAACCGGGCGGCTGGGCATTGATCCAATCCCCGCAGGACATGAAATACGAAGTAACCTACGAAGACCCGACGATCACCGATCCGAAGGAACGCGAAATCCATTTCCTTCAAAACGACCACCTGCGCCTGTTTGGCCGCAACTACGGTCGTGAACTGGAAAAAGGTGGTTTCAAAGTAACCGAGGACCGGTTTGTAATGGATGAACTGAGCAAAGCCGAGGTTTTGCGGTATTCGTTGCCCGGCGAGGAGATTGTCTATTTCTGTCAGAAGTAGCAGATCGCGTATTGGAGTATTATATAAGCAAAAGAGGCAGTTTCCAGGGAACTGCCTCTTTTGCTTTAAACTCTTGGCTATTCGTAACTACACCTGCCAACTTTACGAAGGATACTCAATCGCCGCCCCTGTTTCCCTATGCGATTTGTTTTCCCAAAGCCTCTTCCATCCTTCTTGAACAAAGCCTATTCCGTAGCCGAAAAGCTGCACAAATGCAGCCCCGATGCTCAGGAATGCAACTTCTGCGCTCTTCGTTTTGCGGAATGCATCAATGAACAACAATGCGACATAAATGGCCAGGAACCACAATCCGAGATAAAAGAATGGCTCAAAAATGAAGTACCACAATGGAATGCTGCAAACACCGAGCGTAAATAGTAACGGGAATGTATGCACGAGCTTCAGCTCGTCGGGATAATAGCGGGCAATGTTAATGCGCGCGCGACCGAAAAATTTCAGCTGCCTGAAAAACGCCCCGAACTGCGTGCGGCGTTTGTGGTAGATAAATGCCTCGGGGATCAATGCCGACTTGAAACCCAACCTCAATGCCGCGATACTGAACAGGATATCCTCTCCCATCCGGCTTGTCAGAAACCCTCCCGTACGCTCCCACACCTTACGCGAGAGGCCCATATTGAAGCTCCGAGGATGAAAGGTACCACCCATATTGCTCTTCTTACCGCGAATACCGCCTGTTGTAAAC
Source organism: Dyadobacter sp. 22481 (assembly GCF_052044875.1). Lineage (NCBI taxonomy): Bacteria > Pseudomonadati > Bacteroidota > Cytophagia > Cytophagales > Spirosomataceae > Dyadobacter > Dyadobacter sp. 22481. The sequence goes on along the minus strand of NZ_JBQENV010000001.1, from coordinate 1,252,096 downwards.
ACCGACGTCATCGAGTAACTAATGGCTTTCTGAATGGGTGTAAATGAAGGATGGTCCGTATCAGGCCCGCCGTATAGGTCAACATAGTCGGTATTCAGGCGGTTTTCGACGATGGAGAGGTAGTTCGGCTCGATCAATGCATCCGAATCCAGCAATATGAAATAGTCGCCCGCAGCCCGCTCGAAACCGTGGTTACGCGCAAAACCCTGGCCGCCGTTTTCTTTGTAATGGTAATAAATGTCGAGTTTGTCTGAGAAAGTTTTTACGACTTCGTCAGCTTTAATTTTTGAACCGTCTTCAACGATTACCACCTCAAAATTGCGGTAAGTCTGCACAGCTAGACAGCCAAGCAGTTCCTCCAACTCGTCGGGACGGTTGTAAACGGGGATGATGATCGAGTAGCGGCGTGAGTTCAATTTTGAATGAGTGAATGATTGAATGCCTCAATGTTACCGAGTTATCTCCACAAGCGCTTCCTCATTCGCGGCAATAATCCTATCCAAATGCGCATCCGTTAGTGCCGTGGAGAGGAACATTGCTTCAAACTGGCTTGGGCCCATGTAAATGCCGCGGTTCAGCATGGCATGGAAATACTTGCCGAAAAGCGGCAGATCCGATGACTTGGCTGATGGGAAATCCGTCACGGCATTTGGCGTGAAGAACAGCGTGTACATGGAACCGATCTGGTTTAACGTGTAGTTCAAACCTAACTTCTCCATCGAAGCGCGGAAACCGTTGGCGAGCTTGCTGCCGGAGTTTTCGAGCTGCGTGTAAACTTCCGGATGCTCACTCAAATACGTAAGCATGGTATACCCTGCAGCCATGGCGATAGGGTTACCAGAAAGCGTACCCGCCTGATATACGGGTCCGGCCGGTGAAACACAATTCATGATCTCAGCCTTGCCACCATAGGCTCCTACGGGCATTCCTCCACCTATTATTTTTCCTAACGTCGTTAAATCCGGCGTAATTCCGAATCTTCCCTGCGCTCCTCCCTTAGAAAGACGGAAGCCGGTCATCACCTCGTCGAGGATCAGCACAATGCCTTCTTCATCGCAAATGCGGCGCAGGCCTTGCAAAAAGCCTTCTTTTGGGAGTACACAGCCCATATTACCCACGACCGGTTCGAGGATCAGCGCCGCGACCTGGCCTTTGTTGACATCCACGAGTTGCTGGACCGCTTCAAGGTCGTTGTAAGGGGCGGTTAATGTGTCGTTGGCAACGCCTTTTGTCACACCCGGACTATCGGGCGTGCCAAATGTAACTGCCCCGCTACCTGCTGCGATCAGGAAGCTGTCGCCGTGGCCGTGGTAGCAGCCTTCGAATTTGATGATCTTGTCCCTACCTGTATACCCGCGCGCTACGCGTATGGCCGACATCGTAGCTTCCGTCCCGGAGTTCACCATCCGCACCTTCTCGATCGAAGGCACCATAGAAACGATCAGTTCCGCCATTTCCACTTCCTTGCGAGTAGGCGCGCCAAAAGAGAATGAATGCTGAATTGCGTCGGAAACGGCTTTCTGGATCAGTTCATGCGCATGCCCGAGAATCATCGGGCCCCAGGAATTGATCAGTTCGATGTATTCGTTGCCGTCCTCGTCGTAGATGTAGGGGCCTTTGGCCGATTTGATAAACAGCGGGGAGCCCCCTACCGCACGGAATGCGCGCACAGGCGAATTGACCCCACCGGGAATATAATTTTGTGCTTTCTCGAAAAGTTGCTGGCTCGTTGAAGTATTCATTCTGTTAAAAAGGTTGGTATTATCTGTCCACAGGTACCCATTTGGAGCCGCTGTATTTCAGGACAGGTGTAATCTGGTTTTCATTCGCTTTGGTATAGTCAAAACCCGACAGCAGGAACTCTTCGCTACCAAACTTGCGCGATTGCAGGCCAGCAGGGAGCTTATCCTTGTATTTCGAAAGCATACGACCAAAGAAAAGCAGCTGGTCATAGCCCTGGTAGGAATACACCGAAGGAAAAGTACTGGTTTTATTATAATAATTCTTCTGGAACTGGCGGATCGTTTCTTTCTCGCGGTCTACGTGGTCCGCGTCGATGAGCGACAGTCGTGAGCCATAGCGCGACAAACGCGATTGCTGGCTGTTGAAGCTCGTCGAAGTAGCCAATACCGGCAGCGTGTTCAATTTACGGCCATTCAATACCTCTATCAGGTTTCCTCCCGATTCTCCATCCGACGAAAACAAGGCAATATGGGCCGGTTTGTTGGTTTCAAATGACGGGATCTTGCTTTCCAGCGATTCGCGGTCAGGCTGGATTTTGGATATGCTCGTTACCTTCCCTCCCTTTGCCTTCCATTCCGCTGCGTAGGAAGCCGCCATGGCCGAATCCTTGGGAGTATTGCCGTAATAAATTACCGTATTGAGTCCCGGCGAAAGGGTACGCATCCATTGTGCGGCTTTCTGGGTTTGAAAGGTGATGGAAGGATGACCCAGGTAAATATTGCCGCCTTTCAGCAAGTTTGCGTCCGTTGAAAGCGGGTTGAGCATAATTGCATTGCTTCCGGAAACAAAATCGGCTGCTACATCGAAAGTGCCCGCATACAATGGTCCGATGACCATATCCGAGAGCTGAAAGTTTTTGTTATCTGCAATCGCCTGCATGCTCTTTACATCGTTGCTAACATCGTAAGCCCACAGGTTAACAGTGATTCCCTCCGTTTGGAGCTGCTCTTTCGCTACCGTCAGCCCCAGATAATAGTCGTAGGCAAACTGATTGGAACGGCGTCTGGAAGTACTGAATTCATCCAGACGGAACGGTAACAACACGGCAACATCCAGGTAACCTTTCGTCCACTGCGTGTCCGACTTCGGCGCACTGCGTTTCGGTGCTTCCTCTACCTTTTCGCTTTTCCGGAATTTAAACTGCTTGTCAAGCTGGTCGGCATAGGCCAGATCGCCTTGCGCGGGAGTGCGCGCCGATTGAATGGATTGGTACACCATCAATGCGATATCGCGGTCGGAAGGATATTGTTTTTGCAGGTCTTTCAGTTTCAGGAAGTCTTTGATTTCGCCCAGGTGATGCTGTTTCAATGCCTGCACATCCTTGTTCAGCGACGATTCCTTAATCCTCCCAAGCTGGTCCAGGCCTTCGGTAATCTGCCCGTTTGCGAGGTTTACCGCCCCCAGCAGGTAATACACGTCATTGATTTTATTCCAACCGGGATACCGGCTTTGCAATTGCAGCAGCATCGGTCTGGCATCCTTATAGCGTTTCAGCTGATAGGCGCTCAATGCATAATAGTAATGTGCGTACGGAGAATAGGCCGTTTTGGCGTTGACGCTGGTCATGGGATAAAACTTATCCATCGCCACAGCATATCTGCCTTGTTTGTAATCTGCCAGGGCCGACCGGTACCTGCTTTCCGCCTGGGCATTACCCTGTCCGAAAGTCGTCTGATACAAGCCGATCTGAACGGTCAAAATCAAAAAAAAGATAACTCTCATCAGGATTTCGGGGTCAAGATTGTGCTGATCTTTCTTATACAAAAAACCTGCCCAAAATGGAAAAAAACGGGCAATATCCCAACCGGAACATTGCCCTTTATTAATACGATCTAAAAAACCTTTTATTTCTTCTTAGTCTTCTTCTCTAATTCAGCTTGCTTCTTTTTCGCCTCTTCCGCAGCCTGCAACGACTTTTCAAGGTATTTCTGGAATTTGTTTTGCTTCTTCTCGCCGGTAGCGTTTTTCTTGCGGTTTTCTTCCAGGATATTTTTGATTTTTTCCTCATTTACAAAACGCTTGATCAACAACTGCTGCGCGATCGTTACCACGTTCGAAACAAAATAATAGAACGTAAGACCAGCCGGGAACGAATTCAGGATGAACATGAACATCAGGGGCATTACGTAACCCAATGCCTTCATATTCACCGGTCCTGGCTGTGTCGGAGTATTCTGGTTATTATAATAGGCATAACCAATGCTGGAAATCGTCATCAGGATCGTGAACAAGCTGATGTGGTTACCAATACCGAAAGGAACGCTGAACGGCAGCTTGAAGAACGAGTCGTAAGTGGAAAGGTCACTTGCCCACAGGAACGACTGCTGGCGCAGCTCGATCAGGTTGGGGAACAAAAAGAAAAGCGAGAACAGGATCGGCATTGTTGCCAGTACCGGCACGCAACCACTGAGCGGGCTCACGCCTACCTGCTGATAAAGCTTCATTTGTTCCTGCTGCTGCTTCGCAAGGTCGTCTTTGTTCTGCTCACGGATCTGTTCGAGCTCTGGCCCGAGGATACGCATTTTCGCCATGCTGATGTACGATTTGTAAGTCAGCGGCGTGAGCAACGTTTTGACAAACAATACCAAAAGGATGATCAGCAAGCCGTAATTGCTCACAAATCCTTCGAGCAGGTTGAAAAGCGGAACGAGGACAAATTTGTTGATCGGTTTCAGGAATGCGTAACCGAGGTAAACGTTCTGGTCGAAGTTCTCCGCTTTTACCTTATCCACAATGTGGTATTCGTTTGGACCGAGGTAGAACTGGAAGTTGGCATCCCCTTTCTGAACTGCGGCCGTCGGGATACCCGCGAAAATGTTCATGTTTTTCACGATCACCGAATCTTCCGGGTTCACATTGGCACGCAGGGTCACGTTCGTCAGCGGCGTTTTTTCCGCGATCAGACCGGCCAGGAAGTATTTGTGTTTAATCGTAAACCATTTAACAGGATCGGCCGTCTTTTCCTCTTCATTGGAAGTCGGGCTGGTAGGAAGACTTTTCAGCGCGTCCGTGTAGTAGTTAACGGTAACCACTTCACGGTTTTTCTTCATGTCATTTTCCAGTTGCAGCAGGTCGTTATCCCAATGGAATTCCACCGACTTGTTGGCCGGCAATGCACCGCTGGCCTTGATACCGTAGTCGATTACATAACCGCTGCCGCGTACCACGTAGGTTTGTTCTACCGTCTGGTTGTTTTTGATCGTGGTACGGTAAGTGATTACCGCCGAATCTTTCTCAGCCAATGTACGGTCCTGCGCGTCGGTCGTGAAAGTCTGGTTTGTCAGTCTTACATCGCCGGTTTGCGTAGGCAAATCGATCTGGAAGGTGTTGTGATTTTCGGCAATCAGGTAAAGTGGTTTCTGATCGTAGGTTTTGTAGTTTTTCAACATCACCTCTTTCATTACCCCACCCTTGTTGGTAAAAACCACGCGGGCGTCCTTTGTTTCGATTACCAGGTCTTTTTGAGGAACCGCAGTGGAATCGACTGATTGTGAGGATTTTTGGGTAGTATCCGAAGTGACAGACGCGGGCTTGGCAGCTTCCTTCTTCACCTCCGCTACCGGGGTAGGTTCCACAGGTTTCGGAACCAGCACCTGGTAGCCTATCAGCATCAGCATGATCAAGACCAGGCCGATTACAAAATTTTTATCCATTATTTACTTTAAATTATTGAAATAACATACCGCTTGTAAGGCGGCAAAGGTAACAAGTTTTTTGGCTTAACAGGCCTTAAAATGTGATCAGTGGGAAACCGGATTCAAGGTTTCTACCGACCTTTTTTGCAATGAATAGGATAATGCCGCAGCTACGAAATTAACGAAGATCGGGTGCGGGTTCATCACCGTGCTTTTCAGCTCGGGGTGGAACTGTACCCCAATATAGAATGGGTGGGTAGGCAGCTCGACCATTTCAACCAGATTGTTGTCCGGGTTGATACCGGTGGCGATCAGCCCTTTTTCGTCGAATTCTTTCAAAAATTTGTTGTTGAATTCGTAGCGGTGACGGTGGCGCTCGCTGATATTGGTCTTGCCGTAGATTTTGTGCGCCAATGTGTCTTTCTTAATGCGGCATGGATAAGCCCCCAGACGCATCGTGCCTCCTTTATTTGAAATATCTTTCTGATCTTTCATCAGGTGGATCACCGGATGATCGGTAGCGGCATCCATTTCAACCGAATGCGCATTTTCCCAGCCAATCACGTTACGGGCATATTCAATCACGGCCATTTGCATACCGAGGCAGATCCCGAAGAAAGGAATATTGTTCTCGCGCACATACTGGATCGCGGCGATTTTGCCTTCGATACCGCGCTCGCCAAAGCCAGGAGCTACCAGCACACCATCAAGGTTTTCCAGTTTTTCAACGGCATTCTCGGCAGTAAGGCTTTCGGAATGGATCCACTCGATATTCACTTTGCATTCGTTGGCCGCTCCCGCGTGGATAAACGACTCAATGATCGACTTGTAAGCATCGTGCAGCTCCACGTATTTACCCACCAGACCAATGCGAACCGAATCGATCGGATTTTTCAGTCTCGAAAGGAAAGTCTTCCACGAGTCGAGGTCTACGTCCTTATCATTATAAATGTCGAGCATATATAATGCGCGCTGGTCAAGGCGCTCTTTCAGCATCAGCAAAGGCACGGCATAAATTGTATCCGCATCCATCGCTTCGATCACCGAGTTGACCTGTACGTTACAGAACAACGCAATTTTCTTGCGGATATCGTACGGCAGCGGGTGCTCCGTACGGCACACGAGGATGTCGGGCTGGATACCCGATTCCTGCAACATTCTTACCGAGTGCTGCGTCGGTTTGGTTTTCAGCTCGCCTGCCGAGTTCAGGTAAGGGATCAATGTAAGGTGGATCACCAGCGTGTCCTGCTGGTCCATTTCGAATTTCACCTGACGAACCGCTTCCAGGAACGGCAGGGATTCGATATCCCCTACGCAACCACCGATTTCTGTAATCACAATATCGTAATCGCCGGACTGGCCCAGCAACAGCATGTTTCTTTTCAGCTCGTCGGTAATGTGCGGAACGACCTGTACGGTTTTTCCAAGAAAATCGCCGCGACGCTCGGCAGTAATAACGTTGTGGTAGATACGCCCCGTTGTAACGTTGTTTGCTTGTGAAGTGCGAACGTTCAAAAAACGCTCGTAATGGCCCAGATCGAGGTCGGTTTCGGCCCCATCGTCCGTTACGTAGCATTCGCCGTGCTCGTAAGGGTTCATGGTTCCCGGATCGATATTCAGATATGGGTCAAATTTTTGGATCGTGACTGAGAGACCTCTCGCTTGAAGTAATTTAGCTAGTGATGAGGCAATGATTCCCTTGCCAAGTGAAGATGTAACACCGCCCGTAACGAAAATGTACTTAGCGGTCTTTCGTGCTTTGGAAGCCATAAGACTTTGCTGTTTTTCTATGATTACGGGATACAAAGATACAGGATTATTAGAAGAATCTAAGCGTGCCCTATTTAAATATTTGGCTGGAATACAGTAATACCCTGGAAGTCTGACGGGTTATCAAATATAAATTTTTCGTGCCCTATACACTGGAATCGCGCTTTTTGCCGAAAAGTGCCGGGCTTACAGGCTTCATAAAATGGGTAAAATTCCATTTAAAAAAAGGCTGTTGAAAAATTTATATTTTCGATTACCTGCCTGCACATACCCATCATTGGTCAATTTGATTGGTTTGCATAGAAAATGGGGCTATCGCGGCCCCCGGCAATAGATTAATTTCTATTTTGCACTTATTCCAAACCTTTTATAACCACTTAAAAAATGATCAGAAAGTTACTCTTCCTTCCCGCATTGCTATTTTGCGGTGTCACCGCGATGGCCCAGCAAGCCGCCGACGCGAAGAAACCGCTCAACATTATCGTCTTTGGTGCCCACCCCGACGACTGCGACCTCGGCGCTGGCGGCATTGCCTCTATTTACTCGTCGATGGGGCACAAGGTGAAATTCGTTTCGCTCACCAACGGCGACATGGGCCACCAGGATATCGGCGGCGGAGAATTGGCTAACCGTCGCTACAAAGAAGCGCAGGAAGCTGCACGCCGCTGGGGGATCCAATACGATGTCCTCGACAACCACGATGGCGAATTGCTGCCCACCCTCGAAAACCGCATGGCGGTAATCCGCAAAATCCGCGAATGGAACGCCGACGTGGTCATTGCGCCCCGTACAAACGATTACCATCCCGACCACCGCAATACGGGCGTAGTTGTGCAGGATGCGGCTTACCTGGTTATCGTACCCAATATTCTCAGCAGCGTGCCGCCTTTAACAAAGAACCCGGTTTTTCTGTATTTCCGCGACCGCTTTCAAAGACCAAACCCGTTCCGGCCGGATATTGCTATCGATATCACGGAAAATCTTGCTAAAAAAGTCGACGGGCTGGATGCCCACGTTTCCCAATTTTATGAGTGGCTCCCCTGGACCGACGGCAATCTTGCTAACGTTCCCAAAGACGCAACCGAACGTAAAAACTGGCTGCTCAAATCCATGGAAAGGCGCTCCTCGGTAACGCCTGAAATCAGGGCTTCCCTGGAAAAATGGTATGGCACGGAGAAGGCGGAAAAGGTAAAATACGTGGAGGTTTTTGAGATAACTGAGTACGGGAAACAACCAAATGCGGAGGAAGTAAGAAGGCTATTCCCGATGTTGCCGAAGCTATAAAACCCCGGTGCATTTACACGGCACTTAATGCACTTTGCCCTCAAAAATGAAGCGGCGTTCCCGAATGTCATTTAGAACATTTCCGGGAACGCCGCTTTCTATTTTGTAACCGATTTTAAATAAATTGTCTACATTTACTACGATAACCTGTCTTTGAAACTTTCGTAGCCATAAGAACGAACCAGCTGAAAATTTTGATCAGCTTTCCATATCCCAATGGAAGGCAAATTAACACCGTTAAATGTGGTAGTCTTTACCATGGTATAGTGGATCATATCCTCGAATATGATTTTATCTCCGATTTCGAGCGGTTTATCGAACGAATAATCACCCATATAGTCCCCTGCCAGACAGGTCATTCCACCCAGCCTGTAAGTTGGTTTTCCTGCCACCCGCTCCTGGTGCGCGCCACGTATAGCCGGCTTGTAAGGCATCTCCAGCGTGTCGGGCATGTGAGCCGCGAAGGAGGTGTCCAATATAGCCACATCAATGCCCTGACTATCGAGGACATCGAGCACGGTCGTATACAGAATCCCGGTGCGCCAGGCGATGGCTGAACCCGGTTCGAGGATTACTTCCAGATTGTACTTTGCCTTGATAGTACTAACTAATTTTATTAGCTTACTAATATCGTATCCCTCCCTCGTCATGAGGTGCCCGCCTCCCATGTTGAGCCATTTGGCCTGATGCAGCAAATCACCAAACCTCGCTTCCAATGCTTCGAGCGTGCGTTCTAAGGTATCGCTGCCATTTTCGCACAGCGTATGAAAGTGAATGCCGTCGATCCCTGTGGGAAGCTCGTCGGGCAGCTTGTCGCGCGTAACACCCAGGCGCGAGCCCGGTACGCACGGATTATACATGTCGGTGGCCACCTCCGAGTACTGCGGGTTTACGCGGATGCCGCATGAAAGCGTCTTACCGGGGTTAGTCGCTTTGTAAGCCTCTACCCTGCTCTGGAAGCGCTCCCATTGGCTCAGGGAATTGAAAGTAATGTGGCTACTGCGCTGCATGATCTCCTCAAACTCGCTGTCGAGGTACGCCGGCATATAAGTATGCGACTGGTAGCCCATAAAGTCGTTGATCAGCTTCACCTCGTTGAGTGAGCTGGCAGTGGCGCCTGAGAGGTATTCCTTCACGATCGGAAAGGCACTGTACATCGAAAATCCTTTCAATGCGAGGATAATCTGGCATCCCGCCGCCTTCTGGACCGAGTCGATCAGTTCGAGGTTTTTACGGAGCAATTCCTCTTCCAATATGAAACACGGGGACGGAATTTCTTTAAAATCAATAGCCATTTGCTATAAATGAGTGTTTGTAGAATCTTCTTGCATGCAATGATTGCATAATTTTGTACACAAAACTATAAGTTTGAGTTTCCAAATCATGACCATTTTTCACACAGCCCCGCTAGCCTGCCTATGTCCTTCCTTGTTTTAGATATCGAAATGACCGGGCCGGAACCGGGTTGGAACGAGATTATCCAGATCGGCGCGGAGTTTTTTGACGACAATTGGCGGTCGCTCGGCACCTACCTGCAAAACGTGTATCCCGAAAATGAGGAGGCATTTTCAGTCAAATCCGAAGAGGTTCACGGGCTTTCGCTCGACGACCTGGAAGATGCGCCGATGATTTACGACGTGATCCCCGAATTTGAAAAGTGGATCAAAAAACTCAATGTCGGTAAGCCGAGCCTTGCCAACGTCATTATTTGCGGACAGAGCGTGATCAACGATATCAATTTCCTGCGTTATGCCTACCGCAACGAGAAATTAAAATGGGGCTTCTCCAACAAAATGCTCGACCTCCACACCGTCTCCTATTTATTCTTCCAGATCCTCGAAAAGAACGGCAAACAGGTGCCGCGATCCCTCAGCCTCGGCTCAGTGGCCAGCTATTTCGGGTTCGAGCGGGAGGAAGAGACACACAATGCGTTGGAAGATGCCCGCCTAACTGCGAAATGTTTTAAAGAATTTTTCAAGCTCATCGACCAGGTCAAGCTAGTATGATCGATTACAACCCCAAAGAGTGGTTCCGCTATATTTTCTATTTCCAGAAGGCCGACACCGTCCGCAAACTGGCGCCGATGATCCTTATAATGGCGGCTTATTCCAGTATTGTTGCTTACATTATCATCATCCATCTTAAAATCACCGAGAACAACGACCTGAAAAACATCTCGCTGATGCACTCGCTGCTCGGCTTTGTGATTTCGATGCTGCTCGTGTTCCGCACCAACACTGCCTACGACCGCTGGTGGGAAGGCCGCAAACAATGGGGTTCACTGATGAACGGCAGCCGCAACCTCGCATTGAAGATCGCCGCGCTGATCGGGCCGGAATATGCTGCAGAGCGAGAGTTCTTCACGAAAATGATCCCTAACTATGCATTCGCGTTGAAAAACCACTTGCGCAACCATTACAGGTCCGACGAGTTTGAAGACACCGCGCTTTACAAAAAATCGTCGCTCATCACGACCGACCATATCCCCAACCAGATCGCCGCTTCATTGTTTTCCAAGGTCATCGAGCTACAACGGAAGGGCGTGCTGCTGCCCGAGCATACCATCCTATTAAACCACGAACTTGAAGGTTTTACCAATATCTGCGGGGCTTGCGAGCGCATCAAGAACACACCTATTCCGCTGTCTTACAGCTCTTTTATCAAAAAATTCATCTTCATTTATTGCCTTACGCTGCCAATCGGCTACGTGTTCAGCCTACATTTCCTTGTCATCCCGTTCGTGATGTTCGTATTTTACATCCTGGCCAGCCTTGAAGTGATTGCCGAAGAAATCGAGGATCCGTTCGGCGAGGACAGCAACGATTTGCCGATGGAGCGCATCTGTAAGGGCATCCAGACTTCGACGTACGCGTTGCTCAAATAGGCCCGAATTGCCGTAAAGATTAGAAAGTGGTTAGAAACTGATTAAAATCAAAAATTTTTCCGGAATTCGCGCAGGGCTTCTTTTTACTTGATTTCCCTGCCCGTAGCTACTTTTTAACCAAAACCACTTTTCCCGGAAACCCGATTTCAGCAATTCCTCCTTTTTTGATTAACATTGGCTTAATATAGCGCCTTGTTTTTGCCAAAACAGCCGTTTTGTGAGTTATTAGAACATTTGGCAATGCTTTTTTCTGTTGTTAATTTTCATGAAATCCCCTATCACCAGGGGCCGATAAAGTGAGAATAAACGATTACCAAACATGAAAAAAGTCCCGTTTTTAACAGCCATATTCATTGCAGGATTGTTCACCATCGCCGCCAGTGCGCAGTCGATCGTCGATCCCGGCATTTCAGTTTACAATTACAAGCATCCGAACAAAGCCGCGCAGGCCAAAGCAGCCGGTAAGGATCAAAATACGATACGCGTCGCAAACATCCGGACTGTCGAACGCTTCGGCAAGTACCAGACCAGGTATGTGAGCACGACGCCCAAATATGCACCTCGCCCAGCCACGCTCGTCGTGACGCGCGAATACAAGCCGGAAGGAGTGGAAATCAATCCGCTGAACTCGCCGAGAAACTACAAAACCCCCACTCCCAGTGTGAGCAAAGACACAGCGCAAATGGCTGATTACTACAATACGCCGGATAAGGTTTATCCGACACAAGATTAACCATTATATAATTGCACGAAACGCCGGCTTCTGTGAGGCCGGCGTTTTTTTGTTTAACCGGGAAAGAATATCACAATACCATGCGCAGCACCCATTTAATTAATTTTTAACCCTTCCGCTTTGTAGCCAATATTTGAATTTCATAATTTCAGCTCATGATACCGAATGAGACCGTAGCGCATTTTTACCAGACGCACCCCGCCGCGAAAGGACTAAGAGGTCCGGACAAAACGACCGGAGATGAAGGTCATTTCAATGTGTTCTCCAGGGTATTCTGCAACAAATACACTTCCTACGCGAGGAGGGACTTTTACAAGATTTCGCTCATCCTTGGAAAAGGGAAGATTACCTACGGCAACCAGGAGATCGATATCAACCGTAACGCATTGGTTTTTTTCAACCGGAACGTGCCGTATTCATGGCAGGCACTGTCGGAAGAGCAATCGGGCTATTTCTGCTTGTTTACAGATCAGTTCCTGAGTACGATTAGCCGCTCAGCGACGGTGAGCGACTGCCCTATCCTGCGCAACGACTCCATTCCCGTGTATTTCATTGATGAAGAGCAGCAGGAATATCTGCTCAGTATCTTTGGTAAAATGCAGGCCGACATCGAATCGAACTACGTGCATAAGTATGACCTTATGCGCAACTACGTGAACGTGCTTTCGCACGAAGCGATGAAAATGCAGGTGTCGGAGGTTAGCGACGTGCATGTGAACGGCTCGGCGAAGCTGTCGTCCCTGTTCCACGAACTCCTCGAACGCCAGTTCCCCATCGAATCCCCAGAGCATAAGCTCAAACTGAAAACTGCCAAAGACTACGCCACCCGGCTCGGCGTGCATGTGAACCACCTGAACCGGGCATTGAAAGAAATCACCGGAAAAACTACCACCGAACACATTATCGACCGTGTGCTGACGCAATCCAAAGTAATGCTCCGGCATTCCAACTGGAGCATCGCCGAAATCGCATTCTGCCTCGGATTCGAATATCCCGCCTACTTTAATAACCTTTTCAAAAAGCAGATCGGCATCACCCCGAAATCGTACCGCGTACACGAACGTTAGGGATGTTTGAATTTTATAAGATATTGTTTGAAAGTAATAAACATTGCTGCCAGCCACCGGATTACCTTTGCGAAGCAATTCGACGGGCCTGTCGGACTACCCGGTTCAGTTGCCATATAATTCTGAATGCAAATGACATCGAAGAAGTATTTCCCCTCCCTGTTACTGACCCTCTCGCTGGTCGGAGCCGGTGAGAAACTATGTGCCCAAACACTTACATTACAACAGGCCGTGGAAACTGCGGTCGCCAATTACGGGAGCATCAAAGCGAAGACTAGCTACCTGAATGCCTCGAAGGCGACGGTACTGCAAAGTAAAAAGGAATACCTCCCCAATTTCAACCTCTCGGCCCAGCAGGACTACGGCACCATCAACGGCCAGAATGGCCCGCTCTACGGCCTCGGGCTTTCGGTGGCGTCCTCAGGCCTGCCGCTGCCACACCAAAACTGGAACTCGGCATTCGGAGCACTTTATCTGACCAACGTCAACTGGGATTTTTTCGCATTCGGCCGGGCACGCGAGCGTATCAACGTGGCGCAATCGGCCGTGAACCGCGACCGGGCCGATCTGGAACAGGAGCAATTCCAGCACAGTGTACGCGTAGCCGCCGCTTACCTGAACCTGCTCGCCGCCCAGCGCCTGATCCGTTCCTGGGAAAACAACCTGGAACGCGCCAATGCATTGAAAACCGTTGTAGTTACCCGCGCCAAAAACGGGCTGATACCGGGCGTAGACTCCTCGCTGGCCAATGCGGAAGTGTCCAATGCGAAGATCAGCATTACCCAGGCAAAGGATTTTGAGCAGGAACAGGCCAACAATCTTGCCCGGCTCATGGGCATTACCGATCAACGTTTCCAGCTAGACACGCTGTTGCTCGCACGCATTCCCCGCACACTGGCCGATTCTGCCGGCAAAACTGAAAATCACCCGCTTTTGAAGTTCTATGCCAACCGCATTGCCGTCAGCGAACAACAGGCCAGATACTTCCACACGCTCGGGATGCCGGTTTTCTCGCTGTTTGGGGTATTTCAAGGTCGTGGTGCCGGATTTTCATCGAGCTATGCCCAGGATCAGACGGCCTATACCCATAACTATTTCGAGGGCATCAAGCCGGTCAGGGCCAACTACCTGCTCGGTGTCGGCGCTACCTGGAACATGACGAGCATCCTGCGCACGCGCCAGCAGGTGATGTCCCAGAAGTTTGTTTCCAATGCATTAAAAGAAGAATACGACCTGGCGGACCAGCAACTGAAAAACCAGCTCATTCTCTCCGAAACGAAGATTGACAATGCCCTAGCCAATTACCACGAGGCACCCGTGCAGGTACAATCGGCCTCCGACGCCTATTTGCAGAAGAGTGTTTTGTATAAAAACGGCCTCAGCAATATCGTGGACATGACACAGGCGCTTTACGTCCTGAACCGCGCTGAAACCAGCCGCGACATCGCCGCGACGAATATCTGGCAGGCAGTGCTGCTCAAAGCCGCTGCCAGTGGCGATATCGGTACGTTTCTGAACCAGTAGCGCTCACCCGCTAACTGAATTTTATATTACAATTCCTCTTGTAACATGGATTTAATACGTTTTGCATTACGTAAACCCATAACCATCATGGTGGTGGTGGCCGGTTTATTCTTTTTCGGTATCGATGCGGTGCGGAAGATCAAGGTCGATATTTTCCCGAAACTCGATTTGCCGGTGATGTACATCGCGCACCCGTTCGGGGGCTACACGCCCGACCAGATGGAGACTTTCTTTGCCAAACAATATATCAATATCCTCCTCTATGTGAACGGGATCAAAAGCATTGAAACGAAGAACATCCAGGGGCTTACCCTGATGAAGGTGAACTTCTACCCTGGTACCAACATGGCGCAAGCCTCGGCGGAGCTCAGTGCATTCACCAACCGGGCGCAGGCCATTTTCCCGCCGGGCTCCAACCCACCGTTCATCATCCGGTTCGATGCTTCGACATTGCCGGTTGGCCAGCTTGTACTGAGCTCTGAAAAACGCAGCAACAACGAATTGCTCGACCTCGCGAACGTATACGTGCGCTCGACGTTTACTTCTATTCCCGGACTTGTATCGGCTCCCCCTTTCGGTGGTAATATTCGTACGATCGTCGTAAAAGCCGACCCGGAGCTGCTTCGCGCCCATAACCTCACCCCCGACCAGTTGGTGGAAGCATTAAGGGTGAATAACCAGACAGCTCCATCGGGTAACGTGCGTATTGGCGATAAAAACTACATTACGCCTACCAATACGACCATTCACACAGTTAAGGAGTTTGAAAACATCCCCTTGTTTAAAGGCGGCGTGCAGAACTTGTACCTTCGCGATGTGGCGACGGTGGAAGACGGTGCCGACATTACTTCCGGCTACGGGCTGGTGAACGGCAAGCGTTCGGTTTATTTAAGTATTGCCAAAAGCGCCGACGCCTCGACGTGGGAAGTAGTTCAAAACCTGAAAAACGCCATTCCGCGCATTCAGAGCACATTGCCGGAGGACGTGAAGGTGAGCTACGAGTTCGACCAGTCTACTTATGTCATGAACTCCGTGATGAGTTTGCTCACGGAAGGTGCCATCGGTGCGATCCTGACCGGATTGATGGTACTCCTCTTTCTGGGTGACCCACGCGGTGCATTGATCGTAATCCTGACCATCCCGACGTCCATTATCTCCGGCGTTTTGTTCCTGAACCTCTTCGGACAGACGATTAATATCATGACATTGAGTGGATTAGCACTCGCTATCGGTATCCTTGTCGATGAAAGTACGGTGACGATCGAGAACATTCACCAGCATTTTGATATGGGCAAACCCAAGGCGCTCGCCATTTGGGATGCCTGTAAGGAAATCGCATTCCCCAAATTGCTGATTCTTTTCTGTATCCTGGCCGTATTTGCACCCGCATTTACCATGGGAGGCATTCCCGGGTCATTGTTCCTTCCGCTCGCTTTGGCGATCGGTTTCAGTATGATCGTTTCATACTTCCTGGCGCAGACCTTCGTGCCGGTAATGGCCAACTGGATCATGAAAGTGAAGCACCACCAGAAAGCCGACGGTTCGGAAATGACCGACGCCGAAGAGTTTGCCGCCTCCGGCCTCAGCAAAGACCCTGATGCCCAAAAAGAGGCATTGATTCACCGGGCAGATACCGACCAGAATGGCAAAATCAGTGCATTCGAGCGGATCCGGGCACGGTTTATGCGCTTCATCAACCGCGTAATGCCTTTCCGGAAGCCGATAGTGGTCGCATACCTGATCATTACCACGGCATTAGCCGCATTTTTGCTTACCAATATTGGAAAGGATGTTTTGCCCAAAGTAAACGGCAGCCAGTTCCAGGTGCGCTTGCGTGCTCCCGAGGGCACGCGTATGGAGCGCACGGAAGAGAAAACACTGAAAACGATCGACATTATCAAGAAGATCGTGGGGCCGCAAAATGTGTCGGTAACGTCGGCTTATGTGGGCCAGCACCCCTCATTGTTCTCAGTAAACCCGATTTACCTGTTCATGGCAGGCCCTCAGGAAGCGGTTTTGCAAGTGGGTTTGAACGAGGAATTCCACACGAACCTGGATGAGCTAAAAGAAAAGATCCGCAAGGAAGTAAAGCAGGCCATCCCGGATCTGACCATGTCTTTCGAACCCATTGAACTGACCGACAAGATCCTCAGCCAGGGCTCCCCCACGCCGATTGAAGTACGGATGTCGGGACGTGATAAGAAAGTGAACGAGCAATATGCGCAGAAAGTAATCGCTAAATTGAAGGAAATCAGCTATTTGCGTGACATTCAATTAGGTCAGTCGAACAAATACCCTGCTATTAAAATTGAAGTCGACCGGATGCGGGCGGCACAACTGGGTGTGGATATGAATGATGTTTCGAGATCGCTGATCGCTTCGACTTCCTCGTCGCGCTATACCGACAAGAACATCTGGGTCGACGAAAAAGGCGGTTTCAGCTACGCGGTGCAAGTGCAAATCCCGGAAAGCAAGATGAACAGCGTACAGGAAATGGGTGAAATCCCATTGCTGAGAAATGCTAATCGTCCCGTACTGAGCGACATTGCCACCATTACACCTGATACCACTTATGGCGAAAACGATAACCTCGGTGCCATGCCCGTGCTTTCGGTAACTGCGAATTTGAATAATATCGACCTAGGTGTGGCACAAGCCGACGTGAAAAAAGCGCTGGCCTCCCTCGGAGAACTCCCCCGCGGGCTTACCGTAGAGCTGGTCGGTTTGAGCCAAACATTGACCGATACATTGGACAGTCTTCAAAACGGGCTCGTTGTAGCCATTGTCGTGATATTCCTGATGCTGGCTGCTAACTTCCAGTCGTTTAAAGTGTCGGCGATCGTACTGGCGACCGTGCCGGCGGTAATTCTCGGTTCGCTTGCATTGCTGATGGTAACTGGCTCCACATTGAACCTTCAATC
This sequence comes from Dyadobacter sp. 22481, assembly GCF_052044875.1. Lineage (NCBI taxonomy): Bacteria > Pseudomonadati > Bacteroidota > Cytophagia > Cytophagales > Spirosomataceae > Dyadobacter > Dyadobacter sp. 22481. The sequence continues at coordinate 1,234,535 of NZ_JBQENV010000001.1, read as the reverse complement.
GTACATGGGCATTATCATGTCCGTGGGGGTATCCATTTCCAATGCCGTGCTTTTGATTACCAACGCCGAACAGCTCCGAAAGCACAGTGGTAATGCCATTGAAGCTGCGAAAGAATCGGCTGCATTGCGCCTCCGCCCTATTGTGATGACCGCCGTTGCGATGGTGGTAGGTATGGTACCCATGGCTAGTGGCCTGGGGGAAGCAGGTGACCAGTCGTCGCCGCTGGGCCGTGCGGTAATCGGCGGGCTGATCGCCTCCACATTCGCCGCATTGTTCATTCTTCCGCTCGTATTTGCGTGGGGACAGGGCAAAGCAACGACACAAAGCGTTTCGCTCGATCCCGAGGATGAAGAAAGCAAGTTTTATGTTCCAATGACCCGCTAATCAAAAACCGAACTTATCCGACTATGAGACATATTCATCAAATTGCCATGACCGTACTCGTTGCAGGTGCAGCGACGGTCCTGCAAAGCTGCGGTTCCTCACAGGCCGAAGAAGAAGAGGGCAAAAAAGCCGCCGCTGAAACGAGCGTCCACCTGGTGGATGCATTCCCCCTTAAAAAGGAACAACTCGCATCGCACATTCAAATCCCTGGCGAACTGATCGCGTTCCAGCAAGTGGATATTTACGCGAAAGTGAGCAGTTTTGTCAAAAAACTCCATGTCGATGTGGGTAGCGAAGTCCGCGAAGGCCAGCTGCTGGCGACGATGGAGGCGCCAGAGCTCACTTCCCAGCTGGTAACGAGCGAATCGCGCCTGAAATCATTTGAAGCCATTTACCAGGCCAGCAAAGCTAATTATGAACGTTTGCTGGAAACCAGCAAAACACCCGGTACCGTTTCCCAGAACGATCTGGACGTGGCGCTGGCAAAACAGCGCTCCGACCTCGCTCAGCTTGACGCGGCTCGGTCTGCCAGCCGTGAAATCACAGATACCCGCAATTACCTCGAAATACGGGCTCCTTTCAGCGGCATTATTTCCGCGCGTAATGTGAGTACGGGCGCATACGTGGGACCGTCGGGTAAAGGCTCGGAATTTCCGCTTTTCACGCTGGTAGAGCAGCGGAAATTGCGTTTGGTTGTGAGTGTGCCGGAGCAATATACAAGCTACCTCAAAAACCAGAGCCAGGTTACATTTAAAGTGAAGTCGTTGCCTAACCAGGATTTTCAGGCCAAGGTAACCCGCCTCGCGGGCGCACTGGACGTCCGTTTACGCTCGCAACGCACGGAAATGGATGTACTTAACACCGATAGAAAACTTTTACCTGGTATGATTGCGGAGGTCTCGATCCCGTTATCAGGCAATGCAGGCACTTTTGCTGTTCCAAAGTCGGCCGTACTGAACTCGACGCAAGGCACTTACGTAATCAAGGTCGTGGAAAACCGGGCGGTGTGGGTACCGGTGACGACGGGCAGCAGCAATACTGAAAAAACCGAGATCTTCGGAGACGTTAAAGAAGGCGATGTACTGGTAAAAATAGCCAATGAAGAGATCCGTGACAATTCGGACTTGAAGCATGTGAAGCAGACAGCGATTTAGGGTGTCAGCGGAGGGCCGTTTTCCCCTCTTTCAATACAATTCTTAATTTAAAACCTGCAAGATCGGTCTTTACCTCACGGCAAAGGCCGTTTTTGTAGGAATACACCCCTTGCTTGCCGTCCGGCAAGGTCACCCCATACTTGCCGTCAGAGAGTTTCCGGATGTTGCACATCTTGCCGTACCGTTCGGAATAGACCTCGGTAATGTTGATGGGTTCTTTATAATACAGGCTGGTAATGGTGCTGCTAATGGGCTTGTTCACAACCATGCTTGGCTTATCCTCCGCATCTTCGCCCGAAAACAACACTTCATAAAGCGATTTCGAACTGGTTTTCGTCAAAGTTTTTTCCTTAAGATCGCCGTTGACGTGATGTGCGCAGGTGGCCGAAACGAGCTTCCCCTGCACATAGTTGGTCTGGGTCGAGTATGACCCTTTATAGAACATGACTTTAAAATCCGACTCAATGCGGTGCGTTTCCGTATTGTCGACGCCTTTTTCATCAAATACCTTTAAAGATCCGATCGTACGGCCTGCCACGATCACATCGTAGACGTTCTGCCCCCTGGCAACGGAGGCAGCGAGCATTAAAAACCCCATCATTACAAATCCCGATAAACGCATCTTTCCTCTTGTTTTGTTTTCCTCATAGTGTGCAATCACTTAATAACTCTACTATTTCTATTCCTATTGTCCTTCAACAAAGATTATCAAGCGGTTAACTTAATGAATGCACGGAAAGATTGGCGACCGTTCGGGAAAAAGGGGGATTAAATGCCACAACAGTTAGTGAACGGCACTTAATCCCGCTCTTCGCTCAAAACCGTCCGAATTTCAGGGTGAGGTTATAAGAAATGTTACTCAAATCGCTATCTGTAAGGCCATTGCCCTTTGCATTAAATGCTTTACGATAAGAAACCCCGGGGCTAAACCGCATCCATTTCAGCAAATTAAACTCTACCTGCACACCAGGTTCCATGACGAAAAAACATTTGATGTCGTCATCGTCGTAGCGATCGTCCCAGTCGTCCCAATCCCGATCGTCGAAATCGCGGCGGTCGTATTGCAGGGTGAAGCCCGTACCCGTCAGCAAATTGGCCGTGAAATGCACCTTACGCGTCGATGCGAACACATATTCCGTCATTAACCCGATCTGACCGTACTGATAGGTCATTTTACGGGCTGGGAAATTCTGTTCTAAAACCGGTACCGGAATGTAGTTGGTCGTAGCAGAAGCCCCAATCCCGAGCAAAAACCGCTGATTAATAAACCAGCCACCGTACAGCTCGGCCATATTCGCATAATCTCCGTTGATTTTCGTGAATTTATTGGAAATCGCCGCGTAACCTCCCGACCGATGAATCCCCTGGCTTTGAAAAAGCGTTTGGTTATCCTGCGCAAAGGTGTTGGCCGTCGCAGCCAGGCTAAAAATGAAGATGAGTGATAGAATAGTCCTTTTCATAATCGCTAAGTTGTTTCTTTCGAGACAACCGGCCTCCTCGGTCCCCCTATTCCCTTCTTGATTTTTTAGTAAAACATTTATTTCACCGCCGAAAAATCGAGCTGCTGGATCAATGCAGGATTTTCGGGTGACAGTGTGAAAAATACACGGATGATCCCCGAAGTGCATTTCAACGTAAATGTGCCTCTCAACTGGTTTTCAGCCACCATGTCCGTCGAACCGGTAATGGTCCCCGCTTTGGCGAGCAATGCATCCAGCTCCCTGCGGCGGTGCGATACGGAACGATCCGGGAAGAAATTTTCTGCAAAGATGCCGCTCCGCTCCGCATTCTGCCACGTTGGGAGGAGTTTTATGAGTTGCTCTTTTCGTTGTTTTAGAATGCTGGAAACGGCTACCGGCAAAGGTTTCAATCCGGCTAATGCAATGACCGTGTCGAGCACGGCTGTATTGATCGTCGCCATGCCTGCATACGTGCGATTTGCGTGGGCAATAATTCCGATGCCATATTCCGGCAAAATCTGCCACTGGCTGCCGAAACCGGGCAGACCGCCTGTGTGGCCGATACCAGTCCTCCCCTCGCAATCCCTGCTCCATCGCAACCCATAACCGTATGCCGAAACCATCGCGCACGGACGCCCGCCGGGGTATTTATAGGAAGCGTTCAGACTATTGAAGTTCCAGGGCATTTGCATTTCGCGCACGTCGCTGCGCATTACCGGCCCAGTTTCTACTTGGGACGACGGAGGCCAAGCCGATAAATGGAATGCCACATACTTACTGAAATCGTCGATGGAAGTGATAAGTCCGCCCATCGCACCGTAGGTCCCGTCATGTTCCAGTTGCTCTTCCTTCCACACATCGTCTTCGTAGCGATACCCATGTGCCAGCAGGCTTTTGGGAGCCTCAGTGTATTCCCAAATGGTACTGGTCATGCCCAGCGGTTTAAAAATCACTTCATTAATATATTGCTGATAAGGTTTGCCGGAAACGTTGCTGATGATCTTCCCCAGCATTGCAAAGCCCAGGTTGGCATATTCATAAGTCACACCCGGTACATTGGAAAAGGAAATGCCCTTCGAAATCAGCGCGATCAGGTCTTCGTCTTTGGTGTCCAGCTGGCGGTCGCCCCAGGGATTATCCTCCGGAAAGCCGGCCATGTGTGTAAGCAAATGCCGGATCGTGATCGCGGGTGCGTCCGCGGTGAGCGAGGGCATGCTTTTCAGTTCGGGAATATAGTGGTAAGCCGGATCGTCGAGTTTGAGCTTCCCCTCCTTTCGCAGCGCCAGTATGCCCATTGCCGTTACACTTTTCGACATCGAAGCAATGCGGAAAAGCGATTTCGGGCTTGCTTTCGTCGATGTAGCGATCTCGGAAAACCCGTTGGCGCCCGATAGCACCAGTTTCCCATCCACCACCAGCCCGAAAGCCAGTCCCGGAAAATGGTTTTTCTCCGCATAGTCGCGATAGAGCCGTTCGATAACCGGCAAGGTCGCCCGGATTTTGTCGAGCCGCTCGGGAGAGGCGGTTTGTGACCAGGTTTGGAGTGCAAGTAAACTTAGGAGTGAGGAAAAAATGGCTCGCATCGGGCAGGGGTTAGGTGATCTGTGAAGTTAAAAAACAGCGACCGTTTTGCCTACTATTTCGCTTACAACCGACCAATCACGCGCAGTTCAATCTCTAAAATGCAACAATTCTTGGTTTTGTACAACACATACTTTTTAATTTAATTTAAAAAATACAATTTCTATGAATCAAATAAGTGCCAGATGCGTTAATTTTGCATTAGATAAGAATCAGCAACTGCTCATAATGCAATTTTCGAAGCACTTGTCATTGAATCAAAGAAATTAAAAAAATTATATTAGAGATATACAAATCACACCACTCATGAACTATTCAATATTCGCTCCTTCCGATTCCAGACGATATCTAAGATGGGCCGTCGCGGCCTTCTTCTTCGTGCAAGGCCTCAGCTTCGCTGCCTGGGCAAGCCGGATCCCCGACATTAAGAACATGCTTCACCTGACAGAAGGCGGGCTTGGAACCGTACTTCTCGCACTTCCTCTTGGTCTGATGGCCAGCCTGCCGATCTCCGGCTGGATGGTAACACATTACGGCAGCAAGAAAATGGTGCTCATCGGTGCGGTTTTGTATGCTATCACCCTGACATTCATTGGCTTTGTGACCCGGACCGAGCAGCTCGTCATTGCGTTGTTCGCATTCGGGCTGTGGGGTAACCTTACCAACATCGCGGTGAACACCCAGGCTGTGGCCGTAGAACAAGTCTATGGAAAATCCATTATGGCTTCATTTCACGGCCTGTGGAGCCTTGCAGGCTTCGTGAGCGCGATGATTGGTTCATTGTTCATTTCGGTCCACATCCCACCCCATGTGCATTTTCTGGTTATCGCCGTGTTCGCATTTGCCATCATTTTCACGGCCTACAAGCATACAATGCCCGACACTGAAAAAGAGGCTGGCGAAGAGCAACCTATGTTCGTCAAACCCGACCGCGATTTGCTTACACTTGGCCTGATCGGCTTCTGTGCGATGGTCTGCGAAGGTGCGATGTTCGATTGGAGCGGCGTCTATTTCCAGGAGGCCGTTCACGTGCCTGCTTCTATGACGACGCTCGGTTATGTGGCATTTATGGGTACCATGACAGGCGGACGTTTTGCCGGTGACTGGCTTGCCAATCGCCTCGGACGCCGCAAAATGCTACAATTAAGTGGCTTGCTAATGGGTACGGGGCTGGCGATCTCGGTGACATTCCCCTACCTGGTCCCTGCAACGATCGGTTTTCTGCTGGTAGGTTTCGGTGTATCATCGGTTGTTCCCCTCGTTTACAGCGCAACCGGTAAATCCAAAACAATGTCGGCGGGAATGGCGCTTGCTGCGGTTTCTTCCATCAGCTTCATCGGCTTCCTGATCGGCCCACCGTTGATCGGTATCGTGGCGCAATTCGCCAACCTCCGCTGGTCGTTCGCGATCGTGGGTGTGCTGGCGACGTTGACGGCCTACTTGTCAACCAAAGCCCGTTTGATCGACTAAGGTATATTGGTATATATTTTTCCATGCAAAAAGAGGATAGCGGCGACGTTATCCTCTTTTCGCTTTTAAAGTGCTGAACCTATGAGAAAACTTAGCCTGGGCATTGGCCTGCTCTTCCTTTCATTTACCGCCGTGCAGGCGCAAAACGACTTGCTTCGGCCCTTGGATATGAACCTGGAAGCATATACCTATCCATTTCCCGTCGACTATCTGGAATTTGAATCGCAGGGCGAAAAGCTCCGCATGGCGTACATGGATGTGCGCCCTACGCGTGCGAACGGGCACGCGGTCGTGCTCCTGCACGGGAAGAATTTCAATGGCGCCTACTGGGAAGAAACTGCCAGAGCACTTGCAAATAAAGGCTTTCGCGTGATCATTCCCGATCAGATCGGTTTTGGAAAATCGACCAAGCCGCTGCATTTCCAGTACTCATTCCACGAGCTGGCAGCTAACACTAAAAAGATCCTCGACAAATTAAGCATCACCAAGGTCGCCATTCTGGGGCATTCAATGGGCGGGATGCTGGCTACCCGCTTCACATTAATGTATCCGGAAGCAGTCGAGAAATTCATCCTCGAAAACCCGATCGGCCTGGAAGATTATAAGGTGAAAGTGCCATTCCAGCCGGTGGATAAATGGTATATGAGCGAACTGAAAAGCGATTTCAATTCCATTAAAAACTACCAGTTAAACAGCTACTACGATGGCAAGTGGAAGGATGCCTACACCAGATGGGCAAATCTTCTGGCAGGCTGGACGCTCGGCAAAGACTACCCGAGAGTGGCCTGGAACAGCGCATTGACGTACGATATGATCTACACACAACCTGTTTGCTACGAATTCGGGCAGATTAAGGCTCCTACGCTCCTCATTATCGGCCAACGCGACCGAAGCGCCGTCGGGAAAAACCTGGTGCCTGAGCACGTGCGAAAAACGCTTGGGAATTATCCGGAACTTGGCAGACAAACCAAGGCAAAAATTGCCAATAGCGAGCTTGTGGAGCTGGACAATATCGGCCACTTGCCCCATATCGAGGATTTCAACAGCTTTATCAGCCCGCTAATACGGTTTCTGGAAAAGAAATAGCGTTAATTTACATTTATAATACCTGCTGAATTTATAAATATAAATCAAAAAAATACCGCACAGATCCTGATCATGTGCGGTATTTTTTGAGCGGTACTGATATCGTTTTTTATACCATACCTATACATCAAACGGCTTCTGCAAGAATGCATTCTCAGCCCAAAAACTGATTCACATAGTTACGGCTGGTAAGAATAGCGCTCTTCACATCGGTGATGTTTCCTTCGTAAGCTTTGTCTTCTACTTCAATTACAACCGGGCCGCGATAGCGTACGTCTGTCAACGCAGCGAAGAAACCGCGCCAGTTCACGTCTCCGAGTCCGGGGAGCTTGGGAGAGTGGTATTCCAGTGGATTGGCCAGAATACCCACATTATTCAATTTATTTTTATAAATTTTTGCATCTTTCAAATGCACATGGTGTAATCTTGATTTATAATTATAAATTGGCAGTAATTCGTCCATCATCTGCCAGATCATATGCGACGGATCGTAGTTTAATCCGAACAACGGGTTGGGAATAATTTCAAACATCCTGTCCCACACAGCAGGACTGATCGCAAGGTTCTTCCCTCCCGGCCATTCGTCGTCGGTGAAGAACATCGGGCAGTTTTCGATACCTATTTTTACATTGTTTTCCTCGGCTACTTTCACAATCGCGGGCCATACATCGGCAAAGCGGGCCAGGTTATCCTTAATGCTTTTGGAAGGGTCGCGCCCGATGAAAGTGGTCACCACCGGAATACCGAGCTTCGCCGCCCCGCGGATTACCTGTTTAATGTGTTCTATATAATATTCGGAGCGATTCGGATCGGGATCGAGAGGGTTCGGATAGTAGCCCAGCGCCGAAATGGAGACCCCTGCTTCACTCAGGGTATGCCTGATGGACGCCACCTTCTGGTCGGTAAGGTTGCTCACGTCGATGTGGGTCACGCCCGCATACCGGCGGCTGTCGGCATTATCGGCCGGCCAGCACATCATTTCCACACACGAAAAGCCATTGTTTCCGGCAAATTGAACGACATGTTCGAAGCCAAAATCGGCCAGAATTGCACTATTAAAACCTAATTTGAGCATAAGGATTTATTTTTTGGCAAACATCCGCAAAAAACGAGCGGGTTTCAAGGATTAGCGGAAATTCCCATCCAAAATTTCAGAGGCTTCATCAACACAGGGCACCATTGGTAAATATCGCCCCCTATGAAATCCTCCGAATTTTAGTAATATTGATCCGACAAAAACTGTGGAACTTAACACTTTATACACTTATGGCAGACTCTGAACCGGGTATTGGTAAAAAGATACTTAGCTTTTTTATCAACGATGCCGACGCAACACCTCAAAAGCCGACCGCCACGGGCCCCGCTCCCGAACCGTCCAAACCTGCTTCCGCGCCCGCTACGGTGACAAATGCCGCGGGAACCGGCCAGATTGATAAGAAATTCGTGGAGCATTTTGTTAATCTCCTCGAAAAAGCGAACCTGCCCGGCCCTGATTATTTCGAATACAAGCAGGCGCTACAAGGTATGGAAGGGCTTGGTTTGGGCGAGGAAAAACAGTTTCAGGCAGCCTGGGCGAGTTTCAAAGTCATGGGTGGCGCAAAAGATACCACCGTTCTCAAAACTTCCGCCGATCAGTACCTTGGAATTCTGAGCAAAGACCGCGATTCGTTCCTGAAAGATGTCGAAAAGGCAATCAAAGAACGGGTGGGTGCTTTGCAGGAAGAACACAAAAAGCTGGAAGAAACTAATGCTACTTATGCGCAGCAAATCATTGATTTGCAGAAGAAAATCGACGATAACAAGAACCGGCTGGGGCAGATCTCCGGCGAGGTCTCTGAACAAACCGCCAAGATTAATACCAATAAGGACAGCTTTGAGGTCACTTACGTGAGCTTTGTGGACCAGATTCAATCTGATCTGGCCAAAATCAATCAATATCTTCAATAAACCTGACAACTAAATCACAATGGCAACACCAGATTTCACCCAGATCGGCGGCTCACAGGAGGATAACTCCAAGAAATCCTATTGGAGCCGACCGGAAGGCATTACCTCCCTCCTTTTTATGGGAGGCGTAGGCGCCATAGTTCTCTATTTCTGGAACAAAATAGCCGCTTTCCTGATCGAGGTAACCCAGAATACGCTATACCTCGGCTTCCTGATGGCCGTGCTCGCGCTGGTAATATTTCTCCTGACGAGCAAAGATGTTCGCACGGCGGCATTCTTCCTCTTTAAATCGCTGATGCGCAGCATTACCGGCCTCATTATCAAGCTCGACCCTATCGCGATCATGAAGATTTACGTCGACGACTTAAAGGAAAAACGCGAGAAAATGCAAGGGCAGATCAATACGCTGGCGGGCCAGTTGGTGAAGCTGAACAAGAATATTAATGAGAACAACGAGCGCATTAAGCAGAAATTTGCAGAAGCCAACAAGGCGAGCACCATGCTGGATCGCCCTGGTATGAAGGAAACCGCATCGCTCGCTACCATCGAAGGAGCCGGTTTGCAGGAAATGAACGAGAAGCTTCTCCCCTTGCAGCGAAACATGAAGACCGTGCTCGAATTTATGGAAAAAGTAAACAAGAGTGCAGATTACATTATTAAAGAAACCGAGATAAAGGTTAAACTAAAAGAAGCAGAATATAGAATTGTAAAGGAAAGCTCCAATGCATTGCGTACCGCTATCAGCATTTTCAAGGGTAACCCCGACAAGAAGTTCTACTTTGACGAGTCGATGGAGTACATTCAGGACGATATGAGTCAGAAGCTTGGAGAGATGAAACGTGCAATGGATTTGTCGCTCGACTTTATCAATGGCGTGGATGTGCAGAATGGTTTGCTATCCGACAAAGGCCAGGCGATGCTGGAAGCTTACAATTCGGGTCAGTTCAGACTGATCCAGCTGGATTCGCCACAGCCCGCCACCCGCTCGATAGATACCCCGAAAGATTCGAGCTACAAGGGCTTGCTGGATTGATAATTCTTCATTTATTCGCTTCATATTTTTCATTTCACAGACCATAACTACACATGAAAAGACTAACAGTTGCCGGCCGGTTGATCATCACCGTCCTGATTTTGGGGGCCATATTTGTTGGGTATAAATACCTGGGCGGGAAAAAAGCTCTGAATCAAATGGCCGAGGACCAGGCACAGACCCCTCAGACCGAAGCGACAACAGGCGAGGCTGAGAGCACCGCATCTGATCCGGGCACCTCATCGAACAGCGAAGCCACTACGTCGGCTACGAGTGCATTCACGTACACGCCACCCGCGCCCGTGGACGGGAAATTGAAAGGTGTGGTAGAACTTGGCGCCAGCGGTTTCAACTCATTTATCATTACCGTTGATAAGGACAAACGTTGGAAACTCGAAAAATCGGAGTTTGGAAATAGCCTTGTGACCGAGAATATGGCTACTGACGAAGATGTTCGCATTGGTTTGAAAAAGTACATCGGTACCATGCTCGACTATGGCGTGGGCAGCAAAGACATCCATTTCGTGGTAAGCTCAGGCGCTGCGAAGGCCGAGGTTACAACCAAGATTACCCGTGTATTGAAGTCACTTGGCTATGTAGTAAACCAGGTAACGGCAGAGCAGGAAGGCCAGCTGGCGTTGAAGTCGGTACTTCCAACCGAATACGCCGACAAGGCATTTGTAGTGGACATTGGCTCAGGCAACACTAAAATCTCCTGGATCAACGGCGGAAAAATCTCCGCTCTCGAATCATACGGAGCGAAGTACTTCCAGGACGGTACCGACGATTCGAAAGTATACCAGGAAGTGAGCGCCAAGGCAAAGCAAATTCCTGCCAACCTCCGCAACACCTGTTTCATTATCGGCGGAGTACCTTTCGAAATGGCAAAGGAAGTACGCAAGGGCAAGGAACGCTACACCACATTAAGCGCGCCCCTGGCCTATTCGAAATTGACAAATGCCAAATCCAAAGCAGGAGTTAACATCTATAAAGCCGTAACCGACGCAACCGGCTGCCAGCAATTCGTATTCGACTGGGACGCTAATTTCACGATCGGATTTTTATTGGGGCTATAAAATTTAGAAAGGGAGGATGGAGGAAAGGGAGTAAGTAATATTCCCTAGATCTTTCTAAATTTCCTTCCTCCCCTTCCTCCTTTCCTCCCTTTCACAACATGACACTATCACAATTCTTCGCCTCCATTTCAACTAATCCCTGGCCTGCGGTAGTTTATTTTTTGATATTACCATTTACGGCGTGGGTGGTTGGGACGGCGGCGGATGGAAGCCGGGATATAAAATTCTGGAGTATCATTTATGCCATCCTGGTTTACGCAGTTTGCATTCCGGGCATCTTCGCGGTTACGCTCAACATTTACCTCTTTCTGTTCGAACGCCAGAGCATCTGGCAAGCCAACATCGTTTTGCAGTATTTGCCTGTCATTTCGATGGCGATTACGCTGATGTTGATCAAAAGTAAGATTCCTTTCTCCCTGATACCCGGTTTTGGGAAAATTTCAGGATTTCTTACCTTAATTGCCGCGCTCATCGGCGTGATGTGGTTTTTCGACAGAATCCACTTAGTAGCATTCACTTACGTTCCATTTTCGGTCATTTTAATCGGTTTTGTACTCACTTTGCTAGCCATAAGGTTTGCATGGAGCAAATTGTTCTGAACAACGGCACGTTTATTCAAATCTCGGTCAGCGACGAGCAGAAATTTTTTGCCCGCCAGCTGGTCAACCATTCCATCCGACACCACCATATCTCCAATATTTGGGATAAGAACGAAGACCGCCTCGCGCAGACCCGCATGATGCGCTTCACGGGAACGCTCGGCGAGATCGTCTTCGCCGACTGCTACCACCTGCCCCGCCCTGCGCGCTCCTTTGGCGCCACCGACGGACAGGACTGGGGGCAGGACTTCCTCATCCGCTCCGACGCCGAAAACTTCGCCGTCGACATCAAGTCCATGAAACGTCGCTCGGGCATCCTGGCCGGAGACTATGTTTTGAACATCCCTTCTTCCCAGCTCCACAGGCCCGGCTCCAAGACCTCGCATTACTTCTGCATTTCGTTCCACCAATCCGACACCGAGGGCACCATTGCCTCCTTGCTTGGGTTCATTGATAAGCACGCATTAGAAAACGGGGAGACCGGAAAGTTGTTTCATGCCGGGACGAAGCGTACACGAGCGGACGGGAGCACCTTTTCATTCAACGAAGCCACTTACGAAGTGCTATTTTCTGACATCGCACCGCCGGTGGTAACTAATTCGGTCCGTAGGATAAAGGGGTTCCGGATGTGCGAATTGAAATGAGTAAGTTTTGGGTGTAAATTTGATTTGACACTCAATCATCACGCAGAAACATGAAAGTTGCAAAAAAACAAAAGGCGAAGTCGGCTTCGGGTGCCAGCCGTCCAGGCAAACCAAAGCAAGTAGATTATCCCGAACCGGACCAAAATTTGCCGGTGATGAGAGCCGAAGAACCTGCCGTGGAATATCGGAAATCCACTCAGTCTGACGCCATTAAATTCCGTTCGTCGCTATCCTATCGATTGATGGGTTGCGCACAGGGCTTTATGAGCAATATGTCCGATGACGAAATCAAGGAAATGATGATTCGTGACAGATATGGCCTATGAAGTTTTTTCTGGATACAAATGTGCTGCTTGATCACGCACTTAACAGGGTCACTGGGCAACCGATGGAAATTAGCTATTTGATGTTGTTGACCAAAAATCAGAATATTCCTGTATATATTTCGCCCGGTTCTCTCTATACATTTACCTATGTTCTCCAAAAAAACGGGTTGCGAGGGAAGGATTTACGAATGAAAATTGAACAATATCTGTCGCTGGTACATCTTTGCCCCAGTGATAAAACTTATTTTTTAGAAGGTATTCAATCCGATTTCAAAGATATTGAAGACGCTTTTCAATATTTTCATGGCTTGCAGACCGAGTGCGATCATCTCATTACAAGCAACGTTCGGGACCTCAAACCGCACTGCGGCGTCATGCAGGTTTTTTCGCCTTCCCAATTTGTAACCCAGGTATTGAACACGAAACGCGGCATCGACTTCTAAACCGGATGGCTTCACAAACACGCACGTACGCGCGCAAAAAATTGCTGGGCCAGGTTTATACGCCTCTTCATATTGTCGACAAAATACTGCGGCATTGCGGTTTTTATGAGACGGATTTAACCGGAAAACGTATGCTCGACCCGGCGTGTGGCGACGGGCGTTTCCTGGTGCCGATCGCGGAATTCATCATTCGCAATACGCCGACCGACGAAATCGCCCAAAAGCTGCAACGACTTCATGGCTGGGACGTTGACAAAAAAGCGTTGCAACAATGCCGTGAAAACCTCGACGCGCTCATTGCACCGCTCGGCATTTCGGTTGACTGGCAATTGCGCCAATGCGATGCTTTGAAACAATGGCGATCCCGGGAGAAATTCGATCTGATTGTCGGAAATCCGCCCTACATCCGCATTCAGCATTTGCCTGAGGTACAGCGGAAATACATTCAGAAGCATTACTCATTTTGCAGCACGGGGTCTACCGATGCATTTATCGCGTTTTTTCAACTCGCAACCAAGCTGCTCGCGCGCGATGGCATATGTGGTTTGATTACGCCCAACTCCTATCTCGTTTCAGAATCCGGCGGGCCTTTGCGAAAGTATTTTTGCAAAAATCAAAATTTAAAACTTATTACCAATTACCGCGATGTGCCGGTCTTTGGCGCTGCTTCAACCTACCCTGCTATCACCCTATTCGGCGGGCAGCAAGCCGATGTTTTCCGCTTCGAACAATGCATCAACAACCGTTTCGAATACGAAGGGCGCGATATTTCCCACTTCGAATTGAAGAACGACATCCCCTGGCAGCTTTCTGTCAACGAACAGACAATACAGGAAGGCCGGCGGCTGGGTGACATTTGTAAAATTTCGGTCGGATTGACGACGCTGGCGGACGGTTGCTATCTGTTCAATATTATCAGCGAGAAGAATGGCCTGGTTTACGTCAAAAACAAGAATGGCTTCTTCACGCATTTGGAAAAGGACTTACTTAAACCGATTATCAAAGGCTCCAAGCTGAAAGCTGCCGACGACGCGATTACCGAATATATCCTATTTCCCTACCAGAAAGACAGCTCTGATAAACAGCGCATTATCCCCGAGGAAACGCTTAAAGCAGAATTTCCTCAAACATATTCCTATCTTATTAAAGTAAAACCCGAACTGGATCGTCGTGATAACGGGAAGCCCAATGCAGTTGCGTGGTATGCATTCGGGAGGGCTCAGGGGTTAGATAATGCATTTGGCAAGAAGATCATTTTCTCGCCGATGAACCGCCAGCCGAATTTCATTTTGTATGAAAACCCGGATGTGACGGTTTATTCAGGTTATTTTATTAAATATGATGGGGATTATCAAACGTTACTCGAACAGCTCAATTCGCAACGAATGGCCGATTTTGTGGCTATTGCCGGACGAGATTTTCAAGGCGGATACAAAGGTTACAACAAGAAGGTAATCGAGAATTTTATTATCACCACTCACTCCTGAAAATATGGACATCACCGCTTCTATTGACCGTTTAACCTGGCTCTGCGAACACATCCCGGCACTCATCGAGGCCATTCCGGTTACAGCGCTGGAAAGTAAACCTACGCCCGAAAAATGGAGCAAAAAAGAAATTTTAGGCCATTTGATCGACAGTGCTGCCAACAACCATCAGCGGTTTATCAGGATCCAGTCCGAAAATGAGCCGGTGATCTTCTACAATCAGAACGATTGGGTAGGGTTCAGCAGGTACAACGAGATCGCCACCGAACAGCTGATTGCGACCTGGAAGCATTATAATCTCCACCTGGCAGCAGTCGCAAAGGCCATTCGCCCCGAGAACCTCTCCCGAAATGGTGTGGGAAGAGATGGTCAGCCGCACACGCTGAAATGGTATTTCGACGATTACGTCGACCATATGGAGCACCACTTACACCAAATAGTATCCTATTAATCAGCCCCATTCGCGAATATTTGTGCTAAAAGATTTATAAATAAACGAACGTTCATTTATATTTGCGCCATGAAAAATACCGCTGACAATTGAGACTTAGGGACGCTAACAAGGAGGCGCTGATCCGTGAGAAGGCGATCGAGCTCATCGTGAACCACGGCTTCGACGGGCTGAGCATGCACAAACTCGCCAAAGCCGCAGGGGTATCGGTGGCTACGATTTACATTTATTTCAAAGACCGCGAGGATCTTATCCAGCAGGTTTATACCGATGAATCGCGCAAAATGACGGAGGCGACATTGTTAAATTTCGATCCGGACGTGCATTTCGATGAAGGCTTGAAGCGGCAATGGATCAATCGCATGAACTATTGCCTTGAAAACCCGTACAGTATGACGTTCATGGAGCAGGTGAAGCATTCACCGCTGGTGGACCGTTCGACGGTGGATACGCGTTTTTTGCAGGCAATGCAGCGGTTTGTCCACAATGCGATCGACCGCAAGGAAATTATGCCGCTGCCGGTTGAAATTTACTGGTCGATAGCCTTTGCCCCCCTCTACCAGCTTGTGAAGTTCCATATCGCGGGCAAAAGTATGCCCGGCCGCCCTCCGTTCATTTTCGATGAAGAGAAAATCAACCTGACACTCGGATTGGTGTTAAAAGCCTTAAAACCTTAACAGGAAAGCTGAAACCGGTCCGCACCTTAATTTGTTTGCCATGAACGACCATAAAATCATCGACGCGTTTGTGCTGGTTTTCAAGACCAACATCAACAATCCAAGACAAGTCAAATCGATCGCCACTACCCTGGATAGCTGCCCCGACATCCTGAAATGGAACGTCGACCTGGCGGATATCGACAAGGTGTTGCGCATCGAGGCCACACACGCGCAATGCGGGCCTGTGATCGAGCTAGTCACCCGCGCGGGGTACGTATGCGAAGAATTAACAGACTAAAAATTTACAAAAACAAACTCTATGTCAGAAACCAAACCCACATTTACCGGCTATGAAAAATTCATCATAGCCCTTTTAGCCACTTTGCAGTTTACAGTTGTGCTCGATTTCATGGTGCTATCGCCTTTGGGCTACATCCTGCTCGACAAATTATCCATTACCACCAGCCAATTCGGGCTTGTCGTTTCCGCGTACGCATTCAGCGCGGGCGCTTCCGGGTTGCTCACTGCGGGTTTTGCCGATAAATTCGACCGCAAAAAGCTGCTGCTTTTCTTCTACGTCGGCTTCCTCGTCGGCACCTTGTTCTGCGGGCTTGCGCCTACTTACCATTTACTGCTGGCCGCCCGCGTGTTCACGGGTATCTTCGGCGGGGTAATCGGTTCGATCAGCTTTGCTATTATCACCGATCTGTTTGCAATCAACGTTCGCGGCCGGGTCATGGGGTTTGTGCAAATGGCGTTTGCGAGCAGCCAGGTATTAGGCATTCCGATCGGCCTTTATCTCGCAAACAAATTCAATTGGCACGCGCCTTTCCTGATGATCGTTGCGCTCGGCCTGATCGTCGGCATTCTGATCGTAGTCAAATTGAAACCAATCAATGCGCATTTAAAAATCCAGCAGAAAGGAAATGCCTTCCATCACCTGGGCAAGACACTCTCCCGCCCCGACTACCTGCAGGGCTTTGCCGCCACTGCACTCCTCGCGACCGGCGGCTTTATGCTGATGCCGTTTGGCACGGCCTTCGGGGTACATAACCTGGGCATCGCCGAAGCATCGCTTCCTACATTGTATATGGTGACCGGCATTTCCATGCTTGTCTTTAGTCCGATGATCGGGAAGCTGAGCGACAAGGCTGGGAAGTATAAAGTCTTCCTGATGGGCTCGACGATCACCTGCATTATGACCCTCATTTATTGCAATCTCAGCGTGACGCCGCTTTGGATTATCATCGGTTTGAATGTCCTGCTTTTCGTAGGGATCACCGGCCGGATGATTTCGGCTTCGGCACTGATGACCGCCGTTCCCGACCCGGCCGACCGGGGCGCTTACATGGGTATCAACTCGTCGATCCAGCAGATCGCCGGTGGACTTGCCTCCTTGCTCGCGGGCTTCATTGTCTCGGAAACAAGCACGGGCTTCATCGAAAACTACCCGTTACTCGGTGATGTAGTTGTGTTCGCCGTGATCGTTACTGCCTTGCTGATGTACCGCATTCATAAATATGTGGAATCGAAACTGGCGGCAGTAACGCCCGCGAATGCGCCTAATCCGGCGGTTTAGAAGATTTTTGTTAACCAATATGTCACCCTGAACGGAGTCGAAGGGCAAATGCGGCGACTATATCGCATTGCCCTTCAACTCCGCCCAGGGTGACAACTGTTTTAAGGCAAGCCGGCAATACCTTTATTTATATTGATTATCAAATCATTGTAAAATATTTCTAAAAAAATTCTTTTAATACTTTTTATTCATTTAAAATGATTGATACATTTACCACGACAAAAACTTTTTCGACTTTCTATTTATAAGGATTAGGGTTAAAATTATTTTATGTTTATTTACAAATCCGACATGAGATAAACTATTAACTTTTTATACTTATAATACTTTTAAATGAAAATCATCAGTATTGTCAACAACAAAGGTGGTGTGGGAAAGACTACATCTGCCCAGAGTATTGCTGCCGGTCTCAGCAAATTTGCCAATGCACGTGTGCTGGTTATTGACCTGGATGCACAGGCGAGTCTTACCAAAAGTTTCGGCATTCATCATGCCGGGCTTAAAAAAGACAGCGGCTCGTTCATCACCGGCGAATACGAATTTGATGAGATCGTCAAGCGTGTTGGAGACATTGATGTTTTGCCCGGATCAGCCGAAATGATCCACCGGGAAGACACGATCAAGTCGGCACCTGTTTTTCCTTTCAACCTGAAAATTGCATTGGAGAAAGTGAAGGACCGTTACGACTTTGTGATCATCGACTGCCCTCCTGCACTCTATGGAAACACGAGACTTGCGTTGGTTTCATGCCACCAGTATTATGTTCCGTTGCAGGCAGAATTTTTGAGCTACGAGGGTTTGCGGAACTTCCTGGTGTATTCGGCGGAGATCAAAAAGATCAGCCCGAGCACCAATCTGGGCGGCGTGTTTGCGACGCGCTACAACCCAAAGATCCGTAAGAAGATCAGCCACGAACTGATCATGGCGACGCGGGAGCAGCTCGGCGAGGTGTTCATGGAAGCCTACATCCGCGATAACATCGCATTGTCGGAAGCACAGGCCAACGGAACGACGATTTTTGAATACGCACCAAACAGTAATGGAGCAGAAGATTATTATAAGTTGACAAAAGAAATACTGGAACGAATAAATAACTGACACTTATGGCAAAGGAAAGGAAGTTTGATTTTGCACCCCTACCCCTGGTTGCTGATTTACAGGAAGACGAGCCCGTAGTAATTAAAGAGGCAGTCGAAGTCGTGGACGGTGCTCCCACCAAAGTCACTTTCGATTGTGATTTCGTGCTGATGGAAAATATGAAGGATTACGGCTACTGGGAAGGTCTGACGCAAAAGGACATCATCATCGAATCCTTAAAGCTGTATTTTCAGGACAAAGAAATCCGCCCCCGCCCCGATAAGATACGCAACCGCACAAAGGTTGGCCGCAAGCCCAAATCGGCATTGGTATAAGAGAAAGTCTCCCGAAAGGAGACTTTTTTGTTGCATGTTACATATGTCTATTCGACGACGACCTTGCCCGATACCTCCCTGCTGCCATTTATAAACCGATAAATATAAATCCCCGGCGGCGCATCAATCACCATCTCAGTTTTGAATTGAAAATTTTTTGACAACACTAATCTCCCCGCCTGATCGTAAAAAGCGATGCGTGATTCGCCCGGCAATGCGGTCTCCAGGGCAATCAGGCCTCTCGCAGGATTAGGAAAAATGTTCAACCATTTCTCCTCACTACCTGCCACCGACAAAATCGGGTCGATTTTCACAACCGTTTGAAGCGTTTTGGCGCAACCATTTTCCCCGGTTACCCTCACCTCATAAATGCCCGCACTGTAAATACCGGCTTCGCGTATCGATGCAGTCGCCGCATTCGCTCTGAAATTTCTTGGCCCCCTCCATTGATAATCCACACCACCTGAGGCGGTCAACTCTACTGTTTGCCCGATTACATATGGCCCTCCATTGCCCGCTGTCGCCACCGGCAGCGGCAGAACGGTAATGGGGACTTCCACAATCGGCGGTGGATTTCCGTCGACTCTGCATTCAGCTTTGTAAATGATGCTTTCGCTTGGGGCCACTGAAATAGATTCGCCCTTTCCCGAGGTTGACCATAACACCTTCCCCGCACAACCATAACCTGTCAACGTGATCGTATCGCCCGCGCAAACACTATCCGCTGATGCTACCACTTGAAATACTCGTGGAAGTGCCGATCGCAACGACCAGCGAATGGTCTTTCTACGCAAATTTTTCACCCCATCTCGCCTGCTTATCGCGGTTGAGTCAAACACGGTAGCCGTTAATATCGAACCGTCTGTTACCTGGTCAGGCTTTAAAATCAATTCATCAGTATCCCCCGAGATACGCTTTCCATTTAAACGCCATTCCACCTCGAGGCTATTGGGATCCGGGTTCAACAAAACGAGTTTGAAGGTTACTTGCTTCTCAACATTGATGATAGAAGCAGTGTCAGGCTCAACCCGATCAACGGGATTGACGAGCCCCAGAATGCTTTCCACTACCGCTTCACGACAGACAGCGCAATAGCCTTTATTCATGTCTTCCATTAAACAAGTGCCCTGGGCTGGTTTGTACCATCGAGCGGCTTCGCCTTGCAACCCGTGTCTGTAAACACCAATGGGAGGAAAATTGAGCCAGTTTTTCCATCTAACAGTAGTCTCCGAGCTATCGGTAGTAATATTAGGTCCTTCTCTGGAATAAAGCCCATACGGTTCCTGCCAATATTCGTCGGCTAGATCCGTTAGTGCATGCCCAACTTCATGAACTCCCACATTGTCCCAATTTTCTTGGAGGCTAAAAATTGCCCCTCCTGTTCCTCCCGCACCTCCATAGTACTGGGTATTTGCCAAAAGAATAACCAGATCGTAAGCAGGAAAATGAGTAGCCAGCACATCCAGGTAAATTTCCCTTTTGGTGACATAGAGTAACCTTTGATAAAGCTTACCGAAAGAAACTCCGAAGAATGTCTCTTTCGTCTCGACTGGCTGATCGGGATAAGCGTCACCAGCTGTGCCCGGATTTGTAATACCGCTCTCTTTCGAAGGTGTACGAATCGCAAAAAAATTGAAATAGTCCCGATAGCGATCGTAAGGATGGTAGGATCGAAAAAAGTCCGTAAACTTCTTAGCCTCCGCTTCGAATTTTGGCATTTCAGCTTCTGTAAACCCATCGCCCAGAATGACGACATTGATTCGGTTATCCTGCGACCCTGTTTTGTAAAGTGTATCGACCTGATATTGTTGGGACAAAGCGCAGAAAGCAATGCACAGCAACCCTAATGCGAGAAATAATCTCTTCATACCTAATATTTTATAGTGTGTTAACAACAATTACCAATCAAAGCACTAACCCCTTATTGTACCTCCACTTTCCCCGAAACCTCCATTTCTAAACCGGTACATACGGCCCCGCAGACTCATTCAACTTAATACTAAGTTATTGAAACACAACCTTCCCTCCCGTTTCATGCTTACCATTCACAATCCGATAAACATAAAGCCCTGCCGATCCGCGGAACGTAATTTCGGTCCTGGATCTGAATACCCTGGAAAGCACCTTCCGTCCAGCCTGGTCGAAGAGGGTAAATGTCGATTCCCCGGGCAACAGGCACGCCACGCGGATTACGTCTCTGGCGGGATTGGGCGACACATTCACCCATTGCGCCGGGTCGTTGGCCACGGCAAGTATCGGATCAACCCTTACTTCCGTGCGGGCCGTATCAGAGCAACCGTTCGCATCTGTAACCATAACTTCGTAAACCCCCGCCTGGTCAAGCCCGGCGTTGCGAAGGGAAACGTGTGGTAATGTCGAAGCAAAGAACTTCGGCCCGCTCCACAAATAGGTATTCCCGCCACTAGCCGTGAGCTCGATAGTGCCGCCAACCTCGTAGGGCCCTCCGTTGGTCGCCGTCGCATCAGGAAGGGGCATTACCTGAATTGTCGTCCCGATTGTCTGCTCGGCCGCGCCTTCTACTTTACAAACTGCCGAATAGGTGGTCGTTTGGGCCGGCTTTACCTTCACGGATTTTTCACCGCTCCCGCCAGTCCAGCTCAATGTCCCCCGGCAACCGTATGCAAAAAGGGTGACCTCTTCACCCACGCATATCGTATCCGAAGAGGCCTTCACCCGAAACACGTCCGGCGTGCCGGATTTGAGTGTCCATTGCACATTTCGGGTTCGGTCGCTCCTGGCGCCGTCATACCGGCTTATGGTTGTGGAATCGAAGACAGAAGCCGTGAGAACGGCGCCGTCGGGCGCCTGCTCGGGTGCGAGGGTTAGCTGTGCGCCCATCCCCGCGAGCGGCTCACCATTCAGTGTCCATTGCACCTGCAAGGTATTGGGAAAGGGGGCGAGCAGGTCTATTTTAAAGCTTTGCGGATCATTGATAGTAACAATACTACCCGTGTCCGGCTCGGCTTTTTCAATCGGGTTGACCTGTTTCAGAAGTGTCTCCACCGTTGCTTCCCTGCAAACTGCACAAAACTCCTGATTCAAATACTCCATTAAGCATGCCCCATTTGCGGGTTTATGCCAAAGTGCCGCTTCGCCGGTATCTCCGTGCTTATAAATGCTGATACCGGGTTCATTGAGCCAATTCTTCCATCGCACACGCAGCACACTGCTTTCCTGCGTCATATTGGGAGCCTCCCATCCATAGCCAGGACCTGCCCAATACTCATCGTTCAGGTGCGAAAACGTGTGACCGATTTCATGGACGCCGATCGTGTTGGCTTGTGTATGAAGCGTGTGTACGGCTATACTTCCCCCCGATCCGCCGTAAAAAGGCGTATTGACCAGGACTATGACCAGATCATACATCGGAAAATGGTCTGCGAGAAGCTTGGTCAAGACATCATATTTAGTGATCGTCACCAACCGATGGATGGAGCTACCAAACGAGGAGCCAAAAAATGTATTTTTTATACCAACAGGCTGGTCCTTATAAGCATCGGGGGCCGTACCCGGATTGGTCACGCCGCTTTCGACCGAAGGTGTGCGAATGGCGAAAAAATTAAAATAGCTGCGATAGCGGACGTACGGATCGTAACCAAGAAAGAAATCGGCGAATTTTTTCGCCTCTGCTGCGAATTGGGGAAGTTCTTGCTGTGTAAAGCCGTCACCCAGGATCACGACGTTGATACGGTTATCGAACGGCCCTGTTTTATAGAGTGTATCCACCGTATATAGCTGGGCAAAAGCCGGGAAGGCAACGCAAATGGCATATAGGGTGGTACAAATCCTTTTCATAACTAGTTAAAAACGAGCGTATAGATTTTCACGGAGCCCCTTTCCGGAGTGACACTAAAAAGCTCCAAACGGTTGAGTCCCGAATGGATGGGCATGCGAACAAGCAGGGTACCTTCGCCAGCCTTCACTTCTTGCCGCCGCATATGACCCGAAGGATCACTCACTTCTACTGACCGATAAAGCGGATGTTCAAATGCCGTCTCAGCCTCCAGTGCACTCGTCGTGTACCGTGGAATGGCAGTTATGTAAACAGGAAAACCGACCGGATGACGCAAGTCCTTCATCCGGCCGTTGCCGACCGTAGCGCTCGCCAGTTCGACGTGCTCATTTCCGCCCGGTTTACCTGTAATGCGGAAACTCAGAAAGAGAATATGATCGGGTGATTTGCTGTCATAGTTCGGGAGCTCACTGATTTTCAGTGTTGAACGGCCTGACCTGCATTCGTTCATCAGCAACCCGGCGAGCGCGATGACAACCGTGGAAAATAAACGTAGCATGGCGTGGTTCGAAACAAAACTGTAACAGCAATCAATGTACAGTATTATTAACGAATTTCACAGTACCTGTAACACTTCCTCCATCTCACTGATAGCCACTTGAATATCGTCTTTCCCCGTTCGGTAATTAACAAAAGCAGCTCGAACAGCAGATGTACCCGACAGCGAAGTGGGCGTCATGAAAATTTTTCCGCGGCAATTTACTTTTTTCAAGAATTCGGGCATTTTTTCGACCTCTTTTTTCAATCTGAAACAAACTACATTGAGCCGGACAGGCGCCAACAATTCGAAATGGCCGCTGGTTTCGATGTAATTGCCCAGCTCCTGCGCACGTGCGATGCTATTTTGTACGATCCATTCGAAACCGTTGCGGCCGTAGGCGGTAAGACTGAACCACGCAGGCAATGCGCGGAAGCGACGGGAGTTTTCGGGAAGGAAATTGAGATAGGAAAAATTCTCCGACGGATCGCCGAGATAGGGCGCATTGGAATTTTGAAATGTACTGACCTGCAATCTGTTATGTGCCTTCCTGACGAACGAAACCGCGCTGTCGTAAGGTACATTCATCCATTTGTGGCAATCGATAGTAATGCTGTCCGCCTGCTCCCAGCCATTCAACAAATGGCGGTAAGATGGATGGCAGGCTGCGAAACCACCGAAAGCGGCATCGATATGGAGCCAGAAATCGTATCGTCTTTTCAATGCCACGATCGCCTGAATATCGTCAAAATCGACTGTGTTGACGGTTCCTGCACTACAATTAACGACGATTGGCCGGTCCCGGTTGTCAGCGAGCTTTTTCTCGAAATCGGCCAGATCCATTGCCTCCCTCCCATCCAGCGTCTCTATGCGCAGCATGTTGCTACTGCCCAATCCGAGCATAGACAGCGATTTGAGCACCGAAGAATGCGGCGTAGCGGCCATTACCACCATATCGCCATTTACACCCTCCCTCGAAATGTCGCGTCCAGATCGCTCACCGGCCCATTGTCTCGCTACGGCCAGGCCCGTAAAATTCGACATTGTAGCGCCCGTGACGAAGCCGCCATTGAAATCATCGGGCAAATAGAGCAGCTGACGCAACAACCGAATAGTCTCCTGCTCGACGATCGCAGAAACATCTCCCTCACCTTGCGTGGTCTGCGTATTCTGATCATAAACGGCTGTCAGCCAATCGCCGGCGATGGCTGCGGGAGTGGCGCCGCCAGTTACAAAACCCCAATACCGGGGCCCGGGGCTGGCGACCATCAGTTTGTCAAAGTGTGTTTTAAAGGCTTCAAGGCTTCTCAGCGCGCCCATCCCCCCTTCACTCAGGTCGGCGGGACGGATTCGCTGATCGGCAACGCAGGTAGGCCGGTCTGCAAGATTTTCAAGAAAACCCAGACTGTCCTTTTTTACCTGGTCCAAAATCGTATCCAGGCTATTCAATTCATTTTCAAACAATTCAAACATAAACTATTGATTATAATGCGCTTTTACCAGACTAATCTTACCTGCCTCATCGAGTTCCATCAACTCGGCGGCCATTCGATTACTTACACTTTTGTAATATAAAATGACAGAACTTGCACCTACGAGGACCTCATTTAGTTCGAAGTGCAAATCCGCGTAAATGTCGAGCGCTTTCTTGAAGTACTTTTCGAGCTCCTGCTTGTCGGCGATGACCCCGTCGGCATTCATGCCTAGCTTGATAATGTAGGGCGAAAAGAACCGGATATCCTCGGAATATAACCTCATGATAGCAGTAAGGTCATGATGATTCCAGGCGTCAATCCATTGTTCTGCAAAGGATTGTGCCGATTGTTCTGTTAAATGCATGGCTGTTTATGGTTGTGTTAACGGTGTTTGAGTGATCCAGCGGCGATGATAGTTGATCTGACCGAGATGCCATGAAAGGTGCGCTAACAAATGGGTAAGAACGAGCCGCACAGACTGTTCCGGAAACAGATCCACCACATGACGAGGATATTCCTCCTCCATCTTCTCCTCATCCAGCGTCCGTAGTGTGTTGATCACTACCTCGTGTAGCGTATCCAGCTCCACAAGCATTTGTATTTGGGTAAACGTCTTTTGGTTAAACTCGGCATCACGGTCACGTATGTACGCATGCCCGCCGAGTATAAGGCCCACGTATGTGCGTAAATTCCCGATTAAGTGCTGGCACAGATTACCGCCCGGATTGATCGTACCTGGTAGCGGCACCCATAAGGCATTTTCCGAATGGTACTGCTCAATTTCCCTCCGGAGCTTTTTGATATCCCGACTGAATAAAGTGATGAATATGTCGCTATTCATGGCTATTTATTAAAGTGAATGTACTTTTCCTCTTTTGAAGCTGGTAACCGCGGTTTACCAGAAAGACGCCGCCGAGGGTGACAGCAAATGCAAGGGTCGTGAGCCAGGTTATCCTTTCATCCAATATTAAAAAACCTAGTACCAACGCTACCAGTGGATTAATGTACGCATAAATGGACACCAATCCTGCCGGCAGCCTGGACATGGCAAACAGATACGAGCCAAAAGCGAGGATCGAGCCGAAAAAAATCAGGTACAAAAGGGCCAGGATCGATTTCGGTTGCATCACAGGCAAATTTGTCCAATCCTCATTGAAAGCACTCAGCACAAAGAGTCCCACCCCACCGGCCATCATCTGAATCGCGGCGTTGAAAAACGAATCTGTTCTGCCCGGGTAGCTCTTGGTATACAGCCCACCCAGGCACCACGACACGCACGAAGCCAGCGTAACGCAGATACCCATGAAGGAATTCCGGTCGGCCAGGTATTCGAGGTTATCCCTGAACACCAGCATCACCCCCGCAAGTCCCAGCATCACGCCGGCTGCCACATGGGCGTTGATACGCTCTTCCTTCCGCGCCAGCACATTGATCAGGATAGTGAAAAGCGGTACCGTCGCATACAGCAAGGCAGCAAGGCCACTTGGGATGAATTGAACGCACCAGCCCACCAGGCCCGTCCCGAACGTGATCATACACCAGCCCGGAACGAGTTGCAAACCGATATCGGCCAAAGTCCAGGGGAATGACCTCTTCCTGAGCATGAGAAAACCCAGCAGCAATGCTCCCGCCACCACGTTCCTGAAACCCATGAAGAAAAGTGCCGGAAAACCCGACACGCCAATGCGCGCGGCCAGGTAAGTGGTCCCCCAAAAGAAACACACCATTACCAATGCGAAATATGCCGTCAGATTCCCTTTCATAGCCGTTTTAGATTGAACGCCACAAAATTCCGCCCCTTAAATTTAATAAAACAGATTCACTTTTGTTATTTTGAAGCATAACAGATATAAATATCGACTAGCATGACCGAAGCGCCTACCCGCGAAGATTTCCTGTACTCACAAATCGCCGACCGCCTTGCAACGCAAATTGAAAAAGGCATCCTGAAAGCCGGCGACAAGCTGTTTTCGCTCCGCGCGCTGAGTAAAGAACAGGGCGTCAGCCTTAGCACGGCATTCAAGGCTTACGTGGAACTGGAAAACAAGGGTATCATCGAAGCAAGGCCCAAATCGGGCTATTTTGTCCGTTTTTCGCCACTCAATGCACCTGAAAGGCTCCATAACACATCGCCAAGCCCGCTCATCGAAAAGGCTAATGTGGATGAAATGATCCGGACGGTCTACAAAACCATGACCCACGAGCGGATTATCCGGCTGTCCGTGGCTGCTCCTTCCGCCGAACTCATCCCGGAAGCCAAACTGAACAAAGCTATGATTGAGGCGCTCAGAAAAAGCCCCCACAGCTGTACCCAGTATGAAGAAGTACAAGGCAACCCCGCCCTACGGCAACAGATCGCCAGATATGCATTCAACTGGAAAGGAAACGTGAGCGGAGACGACGTCATTACCACGCAAGGCTGTATGGAAGCGCTGATTTTTTGCCTGAAAGCCGTTACCGAACCCGGCGACACCGTTGCGATCGAAAACCCGATTTACTTTGGAATTTTTAATATTATGAAAAGCCTCGGGCTAAAAACGCTCAAAATTCCCTGCCACCCCGACGAGGGTGCCGATCTTGAATACCTTGAAAAAGCACTTGAAACGATTCCCGTCAAAGCAGTGCTGTTTGTACCTAATTTTTCCAACCCCACCGGCGCGCTTATGCCGGATCACCGCAAGAAGCAGCTCGTCGAAATGCTCGCCGCTCGCGAGATTCCATTGATCGAGGATGATATTTATGGAGAAATGTATTTTGGAAAAACAAGGCCGGGTACGTGCAAAAGTTACGACAAAAAAGGCCTGGTAATGCTCTGCGGGTCGGTATCTAAAACGCTCGCACCGGGTTATCGCGTAGGTTGGTGCCTGCCGGGGAAGTTTAAGGACAAAGTTCTGAGCAACAAGCTGATGCATACTGTTTCTTCCGCCACTCCGACACAGGCAGCCATTGCCAACTTCTTCGAAACCGGTCGCTATGACCTGCATATGAGGCACCTGCGCAAATCGCTGCACACGCAATGCCTGCGTTATGTGCAAGCCATTTCCGACTATTTCCCCGCTGATACAAGGCTCGTGCGGCCACAAGGCGGGTATGTTTTGTGGATTGAACTGAACAAAAACATCAATGCATTCGAACTCTTCGAAAGCGCCATCCAGGAAAGCATCAGCATCGCCCCCGGCCAGATTTTCAGTACCGACGCACGGTTCAGCAATTACATCCGCATCAGTTTCGGCGCACCTTATAATGCGGCGATTGACGCGGGATTAAGGAAACTGGGAGAGTTGATCAGGGATGCAACTGGCTGATCAATAGCCTTAAAACATACGCAACAATATTGCAATTACTTGATTTTCAGCACCTGTAACCCTGTTGCACGGCTTTGTAACCTACCTTTGTAATGTTCCTACGGCTCAGCTGTACGGCAGAACAGCATTTTAGTATTTCAATGATTGCATTATGAAACTCGACGAAAAACCGGCCCCTCATCAACCGCACGACGACTGCTGTTCGGCAGAAACACATACGCACGCCAAACATAACGGCCACGCACACGGCCATGAGCATGATCACAGTCACGATCATGACCATGACCACGGAGACCATAGCCACGGATCGGGAGACGATGCGGGCATTTTCAAAAGCCGTTGGATGTTATGGCTGAGCCTGGCAATTCTGGCCGTGTTTCTCGTTTTGGCATACATTTTAAAGGTTGAAGTTGCTCGCCCAGTCGAAATCGGGATGATGCTCGTCGCGTATGTGCTTGCCGGGAATAAAACCGTGGCGCTTGCGTTCCGGAAAGCAAGTCGCGGCGACTTCTTCAATGAATTTACGCTGATGACCATCGCTACCTTTGGTGCATTCTATATCGGGGAGTTTAGCGAGGGTGTTGCGGTGATGATTTTTTACGAAATAGGCGAGCTCTTTCAGGATATCGCCGTTAGCCGGTCGAAACGGTCCATTAAGGCTTTGCTCGACATACGACCGGACACGGTAACCGTTTTGCGCAACGAAAAACCCTTGCAAATCACACCGGACGAAGTTCTGATAGGCGAAAAAATATTGGTCAGGGCAGGCGAAAAAGTGGCGCTGGATGGAGAAATGCGCTCCGCTTCCGGCACATTTAATACCGCAGCACTCACCGGCGAACCGAAACCGCAGATCATCGAAAATGGCCAAAAAGTGCTCGCCGGCATGATATCGATCGAAAAATCCGTCGAAATCGAGGTGAAAGCACTCTTCAAGGACTCGAAACTCTCGCGTATACTGGAAATGGTGCAGGAGGCTAGCGCGCGCAAAGCTCCTACCCAACTGCTGATCAGCCGCCTGGCGCGCATTTACACGCCCGCGGTATTCCTGCTTGCATTGCTCATCATCGCACTCCCGGCGCTTTTTGTAGCCGATTATCAATTCGACCAGTGGCTCTATCGGGGCATGGTTTTCCTGGTCATCGCCTGCCCTTGTGCACTCACGATCTCTATTCCACTCGGCTATTTTGGCGGTATCGGCCTAGCTTCACGCAATGGTATTCTCGTAAAAGGGGCAAATTTTCTGGATGTTATCACTAAAATCGACACGTTAGTTTCAGACAAGACGGGTACGCTTACCAAAGGGGTATTTAAAGTTCAGCAAGTAGAAACTGCCATTGAAAAAACCGATTTTATCCGCATAGCTGCTTCGTTGGAAAGCTACTCGACGCACCCGGTCGCCAAAGCGGTTGTTGAATCGGCGGGAACTGTTGAGCTGGCAAAACCAGCAGATGTCGAAGAAATCGCGGGGCATGGTTTAAAGGGTAATGTCGAAGGTAAGGCTGTTCTCGCGGGTAATACGAAATTGCTCGACAAGTATTCCATCAGCTATCCTGCCGAGCTTGGTTCGGTAGTTGAAACTATCGTTGTTGTGGCGATCGATAATGATTACGCGGGTTATTTCCTCATTGCCGACCAGGTTAAAGAGGACGCTGCTGCCGCTGTCGCGGAATTGAAAACACTTGGTATTTCGACGATCATGTTGTCCGGCGATAAAGAAGCCGTCGTCGCCAAAGTTGCAGGCGAGCTCGGCATTGCTAAAAGTTACGGCGGACTGTTGCCTGAAGACAAGGTGAGGATCGTACAAGAGCTTAAAAATAAGGGCAACTACATTGCATTCGCGGGCGATGGTGTAAACGACGCGCCGGTAATCGCGCTCGCCGATGTAGGCATAGCCATGGGTGCGTTAGGTTCCGATGCTACCATTGAAACGGCCGATATCGTCATCCAGAACGACCAGCCTTCGCGCATTGCTTCGGCAGTACGGATCGGCAAAATCACAAAATCCGTTGTTTATCAGAACATTTCCCTCGCTATGGGGGTTAAAATTGCAGTAATGGCCCTGGGTGCCGGCGGCGTTGCGACGCTCTGGGAAGCTGTTTTTGCCGATGTGGGTGTTGCATTGCTGGCAATTCTAAATGCATACCGGATCCAGGGAAAGAAAATATAATATAGCCTGCATTGCTCAAATACCATGGGAAAAAAGTTGGACCGGATCACACCGGAATTGGAGTCCTTCATCAATAATCAAAAGATTTTCTTCGTCGCCACCGCGGCCGAAACGGGGACAGTCAATTTATCACCGAAAGGAATGGATTCCTTTCGTATTCTCGGGCCAGACCGGGTGATGTGGCTCAATGTAACCGGCAGCGGCAATGAAACCGCGGCCCATTTGCTGCAGAATGACCGCATTACCGTTATGTTTTGTGCATTTGAGGGCAAGCCGCTTATTCTGAGATTGTATGGACACGGCAAAGCCTACCATCCCGCCGACGCAGAATGGCACAAATATGGCCCCCTCTTCCCCCCGTTCGAAGGGGCGCGGCAGCTGATAGACATACAGATAGACCTCGTCCAAACCTCCTGTGGCATGGCTGTCCCGTTCATGGATTACGACCGCGAACGGGAGGAGCTAAACGCCTGGGCCAGAAAACAAGGTCCGGAAGGCATTCAGGATTATTGGGCAAGAAAAAACATGGCCAGCATCGATGGTTTCGACACAGGCATTTTCTCTTCCACCCCAACAGATGAAAGCAAATGAATGTGCAGCAGGTACAGCTGTGCTGTACATGCTGCACATTTCTACACAGCATTCCCTACGCAAACGGGTAGCCGAATGCGAAATCCCAACTCAGTTTTTCCAATAACACACCCCTCCCAAGGGTCGCTAACGACCTCCGGCCAATAAGTGAAACTTACCGTAAAATAACTGATCAAACGACTGGAACGGGCGTAATGCCTGCCACCTTTTCCAGGGCGATGGTGACCCTCTCGATGCGGTCGACATTACCGCGGCTACTGTCTGAAACTGCCTGTGCCACTGAGGTTAAGTAATCCCCACCAAGCTTGGTGTTGAAAAAAGGGTCGTTCTGGGCGAGTACTCCCCGCCAACCTTTACCCACGATATTCCTGGATTTAACAAACCTGACCAACAGGCGCTCTTTGATGGACAAGCCTCCATATTCGGAGACTCTTGCTTGAAGCTGGTGCATATACAATAGTGGTGTATTATAAAAAATTGTAATTTGCGCTTTATCAATAACGATAATCACTGGCAATTCAAAAGTACAGAATAGCTATCACTTAGTCAAGTATTTTTATATTAAACTTCTAACTAATGTCAATTGTTGGCGAACGCATTAAGAAATACCGCGAATTGAAAGGCTGGAACCAGCATCAACTGGCTAAGACGTTGAAGAAATCGGGTAAAGCAGTAATCTCGAATTGGGAAACCGGAAGAAACGACCCCTCTCTCGCCGAGCTTCGGTTGATGGCCGAGCTCTTCGACACCACTGTGGCCCAGCTTGTCGGCGAGGTGCCAATGCTCGAAGAACCGCGGGAGCAATATATCATGATCAAAAAAGACGATCTCATTGACCTCCAACGCAAAGCACTGGAATTGGAAGCGGATCGAATCAACAGCCTCAAAGGCCAGCTCAGATTAGCCGAAAAAAATGAACGGCCCGACGATGGCCAGGCATAATGCCAGGTTACGCTGGAACAACGACCGGAAACCCAGCGCGCAGCCAAAGCTGATCACAATCAGCAAAATCCATAATGCGCTGTACCCCCAATGCCCGGCCACATATGCGCCCATAACGGGGCCGATGATCTGCGCGACAGCCTGCGACACCGAATAAGCGGCCGAGTATTTGCCCCGGTTTAAATCGCTGGCCCGGTTCATGACGAAGGTACTCAGATAAGGAAACGCCAGCATTTCGCCCGTCGTGAAAAGCACTACAGTCGCAATGGCAAGTACTACCGGCAAAACATGGGGCACGACAAGCGCCAGGAACGCCATTGCGCTGAAAAGCGGTCCTGAAACCATGTAAAAGTAATCGGGCTTCCGGTTGGCCAGGTTTTGCACCAGTACCATCTCGAACAGGGCGATAATGATCCCGTTCATGCCCAGCATAACACCGATTGTAGACTCGCCGATGCCCATTTCTTCCTTCCAATAGACGGGCACGAGCCTGAACAGCACTACAAAACACAGCATATAAAGGGTAACCATTACGAGGAAACGTACAAAAAATGCATCCTTCCAGGGAGAAGCGGTGCTTACTTCCGCCATTTCCGGAAAGTCATTTTTCGTAACGTGCTTTCGTTTAGGCAACAGCATAACGATAAGCAAACCAGCCAGCACATATACTACACCGTCAACCCAGAACAAAAGGTGATAATTAATAGCCGCCAGTAACCCTCCCACGCCGGTGCCGAAGCCAAAACCGATATTGGTGGCAAGCCGGTTAAGCGCATACGAGCGTATGAGATTTTCGGGCGTCGAATAAGCGGCGATGGCCGTTTGGTTGGCGGGTTTGAACGCTTCTACAAAAAAGCTGAGGACTACGATCAGCGCGCACAGCAGCGCAAAGTCGGTGGTAAGGCTAAATAGGGTAAAGAATACCCCACTCAGTATCAGGCTGCCGATCTGCACGGGCTGAAAGCCCAGCTTGTCGGTGAGATAACCGCCCGCCATCGCCCCAAGCACCGAGCCGACGCCGAACAATGTAATGATCAATCCTGCATCCTCGATGCTCCGGTGCAGGCTTTGGGTAATATACATACTCATAAAAGGTACGGCCATATACCCGCATCTGTTCACCAAAATCACCAGGCTCAGTAACCAGGTTTCCCTGCTTAGCCCGGTGAAAGATGCCCTGTAAGCACCAATAACTTTCCTGATCATATTAAATCCCTGATAATCTTAATGCTTTCTTCCAGTTCCCCCGGATCAGAAGAAGCGAATCCGAGGCGTATATAGTTCCTGAACTGTGCCGGATATCCTGCAACTTTTCCATTTGAGAAATACAAATCCTTTTGTGCCGCCCTTTCTGCAAGCCTGGGAATGTCGATCGCCGGATCAAAACGCGCCCAAACCGCCATCCCGCCGTCGGGAATGTCGAAACTGATATGATCTGGCAATTCAGTTTTCAGCAACTCGCAAAACAAGTCGCGACGCTGCTTGTACACCCGCACCGATTTCCGCAAATGACGCTGAATGACACCTGTTTGAAGCAGCTCGGCAATCGCATTTTCGAGCATTGTGTCGCCTTGCCGGTCGATAATGCGCCTGAGCGAAGCCAGATGGGCGATGACGTCTTCCGGTCCGACCAGGTAACCGACCCGGAACGCGGGTGAGATCGTTTTAGTAAATGACCCACAATAAAGCACCATACCGGCCTGATCGGCGCCAAAAAGCGGAAGGAGCGGTTTGCTCAAATAATGAAAATCGTAATCGTAATCATCCTCAAAAATCACAAATCCATGCTTGTCAGCAAGTTGGAGAAGCTTAATCCGACGATCGGGCCGTAGTGCGACGGTCGTCGGATATTGATGATGAGAAGTCACGTACACCATTCTGACACGCCGTTTCTGACATAGCTCTTCCAATGCATCTACATCCATACCATGCTCATCCACAGGCACATGGCAAATATCCGCACCTGCCTGTGCGAAGTTCATCGATGCCCCAAACCACCCCGGCGAGTCGGTAACGACGCAGTCGCCAGGCTTTACCAGGCTCGTACAAGCGAGGTACATACCCATTATCATCCCTCTCACAATCAGTATGTTGGCAGAAGAAGTTTTGAGCCCGCGCGTTTCGTTCAAATGGACTGATAGCTCTTGCCTGAGCCAACTGGTACCGCTGGTTTCTCCATACCCCAGCCGCGTGTAGGCATTGCCATGGAGCAATTGGCTCCTGTACGCACGCGACAGATCTTCGAGTGGCGCGAGCCTCGGATCGGGAAAGCCGTCATCCAGGTGAAGCCGCCAGCCGGCTTTCAATACAGCCCTGTCCAGGTGAGCAGGCTTCTCGAACCCGAAACCGGCCTTTTTGAGCGGATCCCTGTCCGCTGCTATCTCCACCGGCAGCGGAAGCGGCCGCAAATCGGGCAGGTTCCGTGCTACGAACGTACCGTTTCCCGTCTGACTTTCCAGCCACCCTTGCGCCAGGAGCTCGTCGTACGCCTGCACGACAGTCCGCCGGTGCACGTTTAAAATAGCGGACAGTTGCCTGGTACTCAGCAATCTATAACCAGATTGCAAAGTGCCGTTTTTGATCAATGACATCAGTTGATTGGCGATCTGAAGATATACCGGCTGTTTTCCACCCTTTTCGGGAGTAATCAGCGTCGACAACACATTCATCATAATTGGACTACCACTATTTAATATATTGGATTAAAGCGGTGGACCAATTAACGCATAATTTTGAAGAAAAACAAAGTACATGAACACGCCACCGCCCTATCTCGTACCCAGCCGTCTCGCCAAACGCACACATTATGAGCAAGAAACGATCTGCGCTATTCTCGACGAGGCCTTATTTTGCACTATTAGCTATGCAGTGGACAATAAGCCGTTCTCTATTCCGACGGCTTTTGTCCGCTATGAAGATAAAATTTATATTCACGGATCTGTCGGGAGCCATTTCATCAGGGAAATCGAGAAGGGAATCCCGGTATGCATTTCCGTAATGCTCACCGATTCGCTCGTGGTAGCAAAATCGGCGTTCAGCCATTCGGTCAACTACCGGTCGGTCATTATTTTTTCCAGTGCAGAAAAAGTGGAAGATATCGCGACAAAAAGGGCCGCATTTGAATGGCTTACCAATAAAATAGTACCCGACAGCTGGGATTACCTCCGCCCGATGACCGACAGCGAAGTCCGGAAAACTACCGCGCTGGCGTTTTCTTTTGAGCTAGCATCCGCTAAAATGCGTGACGGGATGCCGAAGGACGAACCGGAGGACCTGGAATTGCCCATCTGGTCGGGACTGATACCGCTACAAACCTTACGCGGAAACCCGATTGCCGACGAGACCAGCCAAAATATTCCACTTCCTCAACATTTAAGTTAACTGCATGCAACCTTGATACCGGTTTGAACATCTTTCGGGCAAACTCACCTGCAATATCCCACCCAAATGTTGCACTTCATGTCAGGAAAGGAAATATTCGACCGGTATCAGCTGGCGGCTTTAAAAAACGGACTCGGCTCGCGCGAGTTCAATTACGGGAACATTCTGTATCAGGCACTGCGAATCGAAGGAGAGGAAAGGGTTTTCCAATTGCTTGAACTGGCCGAAAATACCGGCAAACGCATCGCCCTCGCTTGTTCGATTCCGAATGCGGAGACCGGCTCCGAACCTAATATGGTCATTCTCGTCTGACACCCACGTTATCCGTTTACACAGCTTCTCGCGTTAAACACGCAATTCCCTTTTGATTTGCGGACAGCCGTAGCGAATTTTGGCACCATCTTGAATGTATGCTGAATTTGCAAATCGTATGGAATTTCTTGTTGTAATCGCCTTTTTCGGATATATCTATTACCTCCGCAACTATGCCGACCTCCGCACCCCCAGCGAAAAAGAAGCGGCGGCCGTCTCCGAAGGAATCAAACTGTACAACGATGGGCAAATCGATAAAGCCTATGCCTATTTCGATTCCCGGATCCGCCAGAAACCCAAGTCCTGCATCGCCTATCTTTATCGTGGTTTATGCCAAAAAACGCTCGGGAATCCCGAGGCTGCATTGAAAGACATTCAAGCTGGCCTGAGTTATGACGATCAGATCTTTACGCTTTATCTCGAACTCGGCAAAATTTACCTCGAACAAAACCAACCCGAACAAGCGCTATCGGCCCTGAACAAAGCCGTAAGCGTCTCGGAAGAACAAAATGAAGCCCCATATCACTGGCGTGCAAAGGCATTTGAGCAACTCGGCCGGAATAGCGAAGCTGAACAAGACACCAAACACGCACAGGAGCTCCGTGCGCGGCTGCAAAAGACCCATTCCGGCTTCAACTCATCCAAGGCTCCATTCTTCGACAAACGACTGGCTATCAACATGGTCATGATCTCCCTCACCAGCGCATTGCTCGTTTACGTGATCAAAAATGCCGAAAGCATTCACCTGCCCTACCTCGTCGCCGTTTTCGCTGCTATCTCCATCGGTTTCGCAGAACCCTATAAAGGTTGGCTTTTGGCTATTATGCAATGCATTCTCATGCTTGCCGGCTATCACTTTTTCACCGACCTCCCGGAAGACCGCGCCCGGCAGGAGCTAGAAAATTTCAGCCTTTACGGATCGATGATCCTCACGTTCGCGGCCAGCTTTTTGGGCGGGTTTTTGAAGAGGGCTTTGAATATGAAGTAGCAATCCAAACCCGACGTGCCGGATTGCACCTGCTCACTATACCGAATGTCAGGCTCAATTATTGCAAGGGAAATCCTAAAAACAATTTTAACCATGGACAGTATCGAACGGCAGCAACTCGAAGACAAAATTCTTGCGAAAAGGCAACAGATCGAGTTCGAGCGTACAAACCTGGAAGAAACCATTGCCTTTTCCCCGGAAAACCGCGAAAATCCGGAAGTAATGGAAGAAACCAAAAATTTTGACGATCCTGCACAGAACGTTGTAGAGCAAGGAGAAATGCGGTCGCTCAGAACCGCCGAACAGGAGCTTAATGAATTGCTGCGGCAGCTGGAAACACTGCGGAACAAATGACCGGTTATTCCAATGCGAGCACAGGAACCGACACTTCCACGGCAGTCGAGTCGGATTCCCCGCCGCTTACTTTCCCTATTCCGAAATCCCCGCGGTTCACCTTAAATCTGCCG
The DNA here is from genome assembly GCF_052044875.1 of Dyadobacter sp. 22481. Lineage (NCBI taxonomy): Bacteria > Pseudomonadati > Bacteroidota > Cytophagia > Cytophagales > Spirosomataceae > Dyadobacter > Dyadobacter sp. 22481. Next base: position 1,197,820 of record NZ_JBQENV010000001.1, on the reverse strand, counting down.
TAGAAAACGTGCTGATCACCCGTGCTCCTAAATGCAAACGGGATCGCTATCGCTTTCTTGATACCTTTCAGTTCCAGCTCGCCGCGCACTACGAAACCGGTGTCTGTCCGGCTGACGGACGTCGAAGCAAAATGAATGCGCGGGTATTTTTCCGCATAAAACCACTTGTCGCTTTTGGCATGCTTGTTTTTCAATTCAATGCCCGTATCGATCGAGGCGACATCTACCGACACTTCAAAGCGGGAATCTTCGGGGTGACCGGGATCGAAGCGGATATTGCCTTCCATTTGCCGGAATGATCCATATGCGTATTTACCGTCGAAGCGGATCTGATAGCCCTCTACAATGCGCCAGCCAGCGACAACCGCAAATGAAAATGCGCTCATTATCAATGAACTGACCACTGTTAAATACTTTCTCATTGTCATTTTTGAATAAATCAAGCCACTACGCGCCTGCTTTTGAGCGAGGAGGGATTAATGCCGCGGTATTTTTTAAATGCTATTGAAAAGTGCTGGGCGTGCTCATACCCCAGCAGATCGGAAACTTCCTCCACGGAATAGGAGGAGTCGAGCAGTTGCTGCTCTGCATAGTCCATCCGCAATTTGCGCAGGTAACCAAAAACGGTGGTTCCAAAAAGCTCTTTGAACCCTTTTTTGACCTTAAATTCATTCAAAAGGCAAATCCTTGATAGCTCCGCAAGTGAATGTTCTTCGAGAAAGTGCATGTCGAGGAAATACTTTAATTGACGCAGCTTGTCTGCATCTCCTGCCGAAATACCGTCTGCCTGGTTGGGGCCACGAAACTGCTCGACTTGCAGCGCCAGCAGTTCCAACACTTTCGACTGGATCATCAGATTACGTAATGCCCCGCCCTCCCTGCATTGTTTCACTTCCCTTATCAGGCTTTGCATGCGCGGTGTCGTGTTCGCAGTACCCCTAATTCCCGAAAATGGCCTGTTGCAGAGCAAGTTCTTTTGAACGCGTTCGCTCCAATGATCATCGCAACCGATGATATTGGAAAAAAATGTCTTATCCAGGCTGATATGGAACATTTCGAGCGAGTCGTTGGCAGAGACCCGGTTGGTATCGCCGCCTTCCGGTGAAAAGACCAGGTTATGCTTACCCGGCCGCATAGGAAGGTCGTGTGAAAGCCCTTCGAAAGTGGTGTCGAGCCGTCCTGCCATGTGGAAATTGATGTTGATCGTATCCACCGGCGTACTGTCGTAAAGGATTACATCTTCCTGCGACGCCCATTGCAGGTTCATGACGTGTACATGCGGAAACACCAGGCTTTTGAACTTCATCTCGCCGACCTTGGGATGATACCGGGTCACAAACTCGTGCGGGTTATCCGCGCGTGCTTCGTGAATGACCGATTGCGGGTTGGGTACCGGAATGAATTCGATGATGTTGGCTGACTGGATGAATGTGGTGGCCATTGGACGGAACAGGTTTTAACACGGCACTAAAATACGCGCCAGACTGCCCCGCCCCTGCTACTTACTGAGTGAACGGCCCAATTAATCGACATAATCCGTTCGTCGTAGATTTTTATCCGTTGTGCGTAGGTCAATGCGGCACCCTCCCTTGCATTTTTGCCAAAAACTTCAACGCCATGATCAGAAAAATTTTAAAATGGACAGGCATTGTCCTGGCCGGAGTTGCGCTCGTAGCCATCGGCGCTTACGCCTATGTGTTGGTCTCCATGAAAAACCGGATGGCAAAGGCCTACACTTTTGAGAAAGAAACCATTAAAATCCCGACGGACAGCACCACGCTCGCAAGGGGCAAGCATTTGGTCGCCATTAAGGGTTGTCAGGATTGCCACGGGACCAACCTGGAAGGCAAGATCATGAATGACGATGGCGCCATTGGTCGCCTCGTTGCGGGCAACTTAACGCACGGAAAAGGAGGATTACCGGCAAGTTACGAAGTGTCCGACTGGCTCGCTGCGCTACGGCACGGAATTCATCAGGATGGTAAGCCGCTGCTCTTTATGCCTTCGCATGAAACGACATTGCTTTCTCAGCAGGATCTGGCCGCGCTGATTGCCTATTGCCGCCAGATTCCGGAAGTGGACAATGTACTACCCGAAAACGACCTTGGCCCGGTTGCGATCGTCATGAGCTATATCGGCAAAATGCCACTTTTGTCGGTGGAAAAAATCGATCACGAAAAGCCGATGATCGCCCGGGCGGATTCGACGGAGGGTGCGGCTCAGGGCAAATACCTGGCGGTGTCGTGTTCAGGGTGCCATCGTGAGAATTTCAAAGGCGGCGAGCCGCTCGCTCCGGGCTTTCCGCCTGTACCGGATATCACCCGGGCGGGCCATGTAGGCAAGTGGACGAAAGCCCAGTTCATTACCACGCTTACTTCGGGAAAAACCCCGGAAGGCCATGTTCTCAAAAATGAAGATATGCCCTGGAAAATGACGGCGCAGTATACGCGCACCGAGCTTTCTTCTCTCTACGATTACCTGCAATCCATCCAGTAAACGACCTGGCCGGACTTTTGAAGTCCGGCCAGGCGCTCGTGTTATTCCTCCCCTGTCGCGATGGGGCGTTCGGTCCGGGACCATTCGCTCCACGAGCCCACATACAGGCTGGCGCCATGGAGGCCGGCTTCCGCCAGCGCGAGGAGCGTGTGGCAGGCAGTGACGCCTGATCCGCAATGCACGATCACTTTACGGGGATCTTTGTCCGCAAGTGCATCCTTATATTTCGCGGCAAGTTCCGCGGGCGGCATAAACTCGCCTTTTTCGTCGAGGTTGGAAGTATAGGGTATATTAACGGCCCCTGGAATATGGCCTGCTACCAGGTCGATCGGCTCGCTTTCACCGAGGTAGCGGTAATGCTCGCGCACGTCGATCACCATCGATTCGGGATCGGCCGCAGCGAGCGCCACGTCATCGGCATCGACCAACGGCATCTGCCACCCGTTGATCGGATATTCTTCCAAAGCGTGCAGCGAAGCTGCTTTTTGTGTTAAATCGATTCCGGCCTCCACGATCGCGTCCAGCCCGCCACTTACTACAAATACCTTTTCATGACCGACCGCTTTGAGCATCCACCAGAAACGTGCAGCCGCATTAGCGCCTTTTTTATCGTCATACACAACAACCGTCGAAGAAGGGCTGATACCGAGAATCCCCAAAAAGCGCCCGAAATCATCAGGTTCAGGCAGCGGGTGTCGGCCGCCGTTCGATGGGTCACCGGTTTTTTCCGACAAATCGGTTTCGAGGTCTACAAACTGCGCATTTTCGAGGTGCGCCTTGTTATACCGTTCCAGGGCATCGGTCCCTCCCCGCGCATCGATCACGATAGGGTCTTCATTTTCCAGAATGGTTTTAAGCTGGTCTGTGGTAATGATATTCATGTCCGGGTCCTTTTGAAAAAACTTTGGTAAATAACGTTACTTTTCACGAAAACCAGCGTCTAAATAGTCAATGTTCAACTGTTTCGCACGCTATAATCATGAACAAATTGCCCAATTGTTCACAGGCCGTTATTTCAAAAGATAAAATTGAAAGCTATCTGCTGAACTTCGACCATCGTGAAGGAAAGTCAAAAGCAATGTTTTTTAGTAAATTTGGTTATCCGCTTGCGAATAGCCCGGAGTTTTGTGCAGCGCTTAGGGAACTGGCTTGTGAAAGTATCGTTGTACAGGTTGAGGAGCGGCTCCCGTTCGGAACCAGAATTACAACCGAAGGCCCCTTGCGTACGCCTGATGCAAGAAACCCGCGAATACGCATGGGATGGTTCTTTGATAGGGACAATCCTGAAAATCTTCCACGATTAATCACCGTAATTCCTACGAGATCAAAATGAAAGAGCTGGATATAGTAGTACTGACCCAAGATCTGCCCCAACTGGAACTACAAGTGGGCGACATAGGAACTATCGTAATGACCCATGGGGAAGATGCGGGGTTCGAAGTCGAATTCTGCACGCTAGATGGCGAAACGGTCGCTCTTGAAACACTCCTACCTTCTCAAATTCGCCCGATCACCCGTGGTGAAATTGCACACGTACGCAAGTTGCCAGCTATTGTGGATTCGCATTAATCCAAAAAAATCACGACGAATGTAAGTTTTTCCCAATCTCAACAACCTATTGGGAAAGATTTGATTTTTATGGAGAAAATTTTTCTTGAAACGATCGGGGAGCATCAGCGGATCATTTTTAAGGTGAGCCGGATGTACCGCAATACGCCTGAGGATCAGCAGGACCTTTTTCAGGAAATCGTCTACCAGCTCTGGCGCGCATTCCCCGGCTTCCGGAACGAATCCAAAATCACGACCTGGATTTACAGGATCGCCCTGAACACGGCTATGGCTTCCTACCGGAAGCAAAAACCTCCCGTCTCATTGTCCGAACATCCGCCCGATCTTGCCGATACAACTGAGACATCTTCGGAACGGGAGGAATGGCTGTTCCGCGCATTACGAACGCTGGGCGAATCAGAACGCGCACTTATTTCCCTTTACCTCGAAGACTATTCCTACGCCGAAATTGCCTCGGTGACAGGCATCTCGGAAAATTACGTGGGCGTTAAGCTCAACCGCATCAAGGAAAAACTTAGATCACTTTTAACTTCAAAAAACTTATGAATATCGACGATCTTAAATCGGATTGGCGCCGGGCCGGTAACGAACCGCTTTCTGAAAAACAGCTTGCAATGATGACGCGCGTCCGCAACCACCCATCGCTTCGCAAATTGCGGATCAAGTTCATGACCGAGATAATCGCCCTTTCCGCCCTGCTGCTAATGTATTACGATGGCTTCGATGGGGCTCAGAAACCTTTGCTAGCTAATATTTTACTGATTATTAGCATTGTACTTTACATCGTCAACAATGCATTGGGATATACTCAAATCCAAAATCCGTCGGTAAGCGGGAACCTCCGAGAGGCATTGGCCAAACAGACGCGTTCATTGAAACGGTTAGCATTTCTTTCGCTGACATCGTCGGTGCTGTATGCCACTGCCCTTGTAGTTTTCTTTACTTATCAAATGGTTTTCACACAGCGCAAATACATCATTTTGAGCGGATTAATACTATCAGCGCTGCTCCTGTTTTACTATTCATGGATCAGCTGGCAAAGAAAAATTGCTCATTTCAAGCAATTGGAAGCAGATTTTTGACATTTTAGCAGGATTAACGATCTATGCGATGATTAGCCAGGAATTTACAGAAGAAGACATTGCCTACCTCCCCGCCCTCGAACCGGAGGGTTGGGGCGATATCCGCCCGCGGTTCGCCTATTTTTTAAAATCCGATTGTTGTAAACCGATCAAAATCGAGGAAAATGGCCAGCCTGTTGCCGTTGGCGCCGCTATTTTCCATGCCGATACGGCCTGGCTCGCTTGCATCATCACACATGGCGAACACAGGAATAAGGGCCTGGGCAGCGCGATCACACGCAGCCTGATCGAAAGCATCGACCGGAACCGTTACCCGACCGTTTATCTCGACGCGACCGAATTTGGCTATCCGGTGTATTTGAAACAGGGTTTCGAAGTCGAGGGGCAATATGCGCATTTAAGAAGGGAAGCGGTCGCCGCAGATATTGCCTTCCCCCCACATATTGAGCCATTTAATGAATCTTTCCGCGATGCGGCCTATGTGCTCGACTACCTGGTTTCCGGCGAGGACAGGCGCGGTGTCATGGCAGAATTTCTCACTGATGCATCGGTCTATATCGATTTGAATGGAGATTTGCAGGGGGTTTACCTGCCCACATGGAGCGATGGCCCTATCATTGCCGCCACCGACGCTGCGGGATTCGCACTCATGCAGATCCGCTCGGCAACGAGGCCCACGGCGATCCTGCCTGTCGGCAATACCGAAGGCTTGAAATATCTTCAGGAAAACGGGTACAATATGTATAAGACTTCCCGCCGCATGATCCTCGGTCCGCGCAGGGTGTGGCATCCGGAGCGCCTTTACAATCGCATCAGCGGTGCATTGGGCTGATTACCGCAGTTCCAGCTCGCTGATTTTGGAGAATTCGGTGTGCGGCGCCATCGCTTTCACGATCCCTTTGCGATCCACCAATATAAAATAGGGTGTTTCGCTGACCTTATACCGGTGGTTGAAACCATACGATTCCGGAACGGGAATGAAACCGCAGTTCCGTTTCGGAATCGCTTCCAGGCATTCCTCCTCGGTGTTGAGCGTGGTGCCGAGGGAGACGATCTCTATTCCCTTCCTTTTATTTTCATCCACAAAATTGGAAATCACCTTGGTGCTGGCGAATGTGTACAGCGGCTTTTCATAGCGTACCCAGAAACCCAGCAGAATGTACCTGCCCCTTAATTTCTCCGAGTCATATTCTTTCCCGTCGAGACCGCGCATCACAAACGGAGCGATCGGCTCGCCTACTTCCGGCATTAGGTCTGGGTTATTCATGACAGAGCCGTCCGGCTGAACGTACAACTGGCTCTTTTTGATGATTTCAAACGAAGAAGCTTTGCCGTATTTGTCGAATATCGGCTGGGTTTTGTAAAGTCCCGGGCTTCTTCGGAGCATATTGTCGTAGGTCTCGTAACTGATCCGCTTTCCGGTAGCGTGGTCAATGATCGGCGAATCCCGCGTCATTACGATTTGCTGGCTTACCTTGCCATTATACCTTACTACTTTCGGTTCATCGGATTGACAAAATGCTGAAAATCTGACAGATCCAACGACTATCAGCGCACAAACAGAAATTTTATTCAGACGGCTCACAAACATTCTCCCACAAAAGATTGTATTAGTATCAATAGTTTGATATTTTTATACACAAATAATCATTCATTGCAACCTCCTAATAACTGGTAATTACCGTCTGATATTTTAGACAAATTTAACTAATTGCAAAATTTAGTATGTACGAGCGGATCCGGGAGAAGTTGGGGATTTTGGCCGATGCTGCGAAATACGATGTTTCATGCTCGTCGAGCGGCAGTAACCGGAAAAATGAAAATAAGGGAATTGGAGATGCGGAAGGAACGGGGATCTGCCACACTTACACCGAAGACGGAAGGTGCGTGTCGTTACTGAAAATACTGCTTACCAACCATTGCATTTACGATTGCGCATTCTGCGTTTCGCGGCGCAGCAATGACATCAAACGCGCTGCATTCACGGTGGAAGAAGTGGTGGAATTGACCATGAATTTCTACCGTCGCAATTACATCGAAGGCCTGTTTCTGAGTTCGGGGATTTTCAAAAATGCCGACTATACCATGGAACGGCTGGTGCGAATTGTGAAGAAACTTAGGCATGAGGAGCGTTTCAATGGTTATATCCATTTAAAAACAATACCCGGGGCCAGCGACGACTTGCTTCACGAGGCGGGTTTGTATGCCGACCGCATGAGCATTAACCTTGAAATGCCGACAGAAAAAGGCCTGAAACTGCTGGCGCCGGAAAAGTCACACGCGGACGTAAAAAAGCCTTTGAAATACATTCAAAATAACATTACCCAGTTTGAAAGCGAGAGGGCGCTAATCAAGAGCGTGCCGAAATTCGTACCGGCCGGGCAAAGCACGCAGATCGTTGTGGGTGCCACCCCGGAGTCGGATAAAGAGATTTTGTATACTGCGAATGCATTTTACCAGAACTTTTCACTGAAACGGGTTTATTACTCAGGCTACATTCCGATCAGCAACGATGCGCGGTTGCCGGTAATCGGCTCACAACCGCCTCTGATCCGCGAAAACAGGTTGTACCAGGCCGACTGGCTAATGCGTTTCTACGGTTTTAAGGTTCAGGAAATCCTCAACGATGTTCATCCGAACCTTGAAGCGGACGTCGATCCGAAGCTGAGCTGGGCATTGCGGAACCTTGACCAGTTCCCCATCGACATCAACACTGCCGACTATTACATGATTCTCCGGGTGCCGGGCATAGGCGTGGGCTCTGCATTGAAAATAGTTCAGGCACGCAAGTTTAACCGGCTATACGAAAGCCATTTGCGGAAACTGGGCATTTCATTTCGTAAGGCACGGCATTTCATCCGGTATGCCGACAGCCCCATGCATTTAAAAGAATATGAAGCCGGCCATATCAAGGGACTTATTTTTTCCGAAAGCAAAAGCAAATACCTGTCAAACCCGAATAATCAGCTGTCGCTTTTTTAATGGAGCTATACATTTTTGACGGATCGCTGGAAGGATTGCTGACGGCCGTTTTCGAATGCTACCAGCGAAAATCGCCCATTGTGAAGCTTGTGACAGCAGCGCACCATATTCCGGATGTATTCGATGCAGGGTTCCGGGTAGTTTCCGACCGTGAAAAAGGGAAGCGTGTTTGGAAAGGCCTTTGTAAAAAATTGGGGAAAGAATGGCAATTCCGGTTCTATAAGGCATTTCTGTCCGAACAGCCTGAAACTTTTCAGCACTTACTGAATTTCGCCCGCTACATTATCGACCAGCCTGCGGGCGCGTGCGAGAATTTTGCACATCCCGATATTCTGGCCATTTCCCAGGCAGCCCAGAAAGTGCATCGCGAAAAGCACCGCATGGAAGCATTTGTGCGTTTTCAGAAAACCGGTGACGGCATTTATTACGCCCACATCGAACCGGATTTCGACGTGCTTCCCCTCCTTCCCGAGCATTTTCAGAACCGTTATGCCGATCAGCGCTGGATTATTTATGATTTAACCAGAAAATACGGGATGTATTACAATTTGGAAAAAACGGAAGAAATCGAACTCGATGTAGCGCCGCAAATATCGGTCGTCAACGCGCTTCCTTCGGATTTGCTCGACCCGGGTGAGCAGATGTACACGCTGCTCTGGCAGGATTACTTCAAAAGCACCAACATTCAGGCGCGCAAAAATATGCGGCTGCATATGCGGCATGTACCGAGGCGATACTGGAAGTACCTTTCGGAGAAGCAGGGATAGATTTCGCTGATAATCAATAATTTTTCATGTATGTCGCCACGGTTTACACAATAGGTGGTGTCTCGGAAAATGTAGGTAATCCAAGTTCGGATTGTCTTTTCCAGCGATCTGCCGGAACATCCATTCATCCACTTTTTCCAGCATGCTATGAAAACTTGTACGTTCCTCATTTGCTTTCTGCTCTCAGCGATTGCTTCATTTGCTACGGCTTCCGAGGATCACTCTCCGTCGATCACCGCTCCATTTACCGTCTGTCTGGAAGCCGAAAATGCCAACGGTGACGGTCCTGTTTCCTCGGACGCGAATGCTTCCAACGGCCTCACACGTGGCTTCCGAAATTCATCGGATTATTTTGTAGAGTACCAAACCGACGTTCCGTCTACCGCAAAATACCAGGTAACCCTCCGGTATTATGCCGAACGAAACTCACTGGTCACCGTTTCCGTCAATGGCGGAAATCCTTACCAGATCGAACTGCCCGCTTCGCATTCCTGGAATATTGTATCGGCAGAACATACCATTGAGGTGAATTTAACGGCTGGCAACAACCGGATTCGCATCAAAGAGCTCCCTGGTTACGACGTAAGGCAGGACAAGGTTTGCTGGACGGAAATCCCCGGAACCGGGGGGCCGATCACCTGCGACTTTCAGGTAAACCCCCATGTGGTGGGAAACATCCCGAGCTATCGGCCCGGGCAAACGGTAACGCTCGACGCCGGTTGCACAGGCACCGATTGCGACGCCGCTTCGCTGAGTTGGTTCGGCAATAACACGAGTCTTTCAGGCGCAGTTGTTTCATTCGACGCCCCGGCAGCACCCGGTGACTATACCTACACATTGTTCGCTAACAAGAGTGGTTGTCCCAATGATACCAGCATAAACGTCTCTTTCCGTGTTGACGTCACGCCGGCCGACTGCGACTTCACCGTCGGATCGATTGTAAGCGACTATACCCCGACGTGTACTCAGCTTATGTCGGTAAGTGCGGAATGCTCCGGAACCGGTTGCCCGGGGCTCACTTTCAAATTGACAGGACCCGACCTGAATGGGACCGGTAATACCATAAATTTCCATGCTCCTTCTCAAAACGGTACTTACACCTATACCAGGTCCGGTTCCAAACCAGGCTGTCCCGATAAAACCAGTCAATTCCAATTGACGATCTCCGATTGCGGCAGCACTCCTTTCCAAGCTTGCATTGAAGCGGAAGATGCCCAGGGAAATGCTCCCGTTTCGGAAGACGCCAATGCATCGGGCGGCAAAACGAGAGGCGGCAAAGACCTTCCCGACTATTACGTGGAATATGTTGTCTGGGGTGTTCAGGTGGAAGGTCCACACGCCATTACTTTCCGGTACTATGCCGAAGCCAATACCGCCGTTGAAGTAAAAATAAACGACGAAGTCCCCGCCCACAAAATCGAACTTCCGGCTTCCAATTCGTGGAATATAGTCTGGACAGAACGGACGCTTCTCTTTACTTTGAAAAAAGGCGTGAACATGATCCGCGTAAAAGGAATTCCAGGATACAGTCCGGTACGGCAAGACAGGATATGCATCGAAGAAATGCCCGGCACCCCTCCTTCCTGCGACTTCAATATCACAGCGAGTCCCTCTGTCTATGATCCTGCATGTGGCAGCCAATTTACGATGACGGCCAATTGCACCGGCCCGGATTGCGGCTCGGTTTACTACAACTGGTACGACGACGGTGGCTTTGCGCGGTACACGCAGACGATCGACGTTACTGCGCCATCTTTCGTCGGTTCCTTTTATCTTTCGGTATCTGCCGGGAAAGATGGCTGCGCGCAAAAAATCGTCCGTGTTCCGTACTGGGTTACCAGTTGCCCGCCTCCCGGAGGCGGCGGGGTAACCTCCGCCTGTGTGGAAGCGGAGCATTCGGCCAGCAATGGTGCCGGTTCCAGCGATCCTAATGCTTCGAACGGGCAGACGCGCGGCTCTCAAAATAACTACGACTATTATGTGGATTACCAGGTCACTGACTTTGCCGCAGGTACGTACCCTGTCAAGCTCCGTTACTATGCGGAGGCACAAGCGCAAGTAGTTGTGTCGGTAAATGGAAACATAGCTATCCCGGCGGTGCAACTTCCTCCTACCAACAGCTGGAATATCGTTGCACGGGAGGAAACATTCTGGGTAACGTTGGTTCAGGGACAAAATACAATCCGCATTCAGGGATTGCCTGGGGCAGCCGTTCGCCAGGATAAGATCTGTGTAGGAAACAGCCAGAACAATGCACGAATGGCCGCGCCGGAATTCCTTCAAACTCAAACCGATGTGCCTTTACTGCAAGCCTACCCCAACCCCGCGCCGGGCGAATTCAAAGCCGTTTTCCATTTAAAAACCGGCGAAACGGGTTCAATGCAGGTTACCGACGTACAGGGGAAAGTTTGGCATACACGTAATGTGAGCGGCAAGGGTACGCACGAGGAGCGGATCAATCTCGGCAATGCGCCGGCCGGCATTTACCTGCTGCAAGTGAAGAAGCCGGAGTCGGTGGAAACGAAAAAGATTTTACTCACACGTTAAATGCAAAAAGCGGTTGCCCGGAATGGGCAACCGCTTTTTATTACTTCCATTTACTTTCCAGCCAGGCCTTTCGAAACGCCTGCATCCCGGCTGAAACCGTTTTCCCGGCCTCTTCATAAGTGACGACCTGCAAACGCGGGTTTTCCATCAGTTCCAGCATAGCAGTCTTCTGCTCCTCGCGGTGCTTGTATTCCAGGGCTAGCTGGTCACCAGATTTATGGGTTTTGAGTATTGAAACCAGTTCATCGTTTTTGGAAATCGACTTTCCATCCACTTTCAGGATTTCATCGTCGATGTCCAGTCCGGCTTTATAAAGCGGGCTTCCGATAACGGTGTTTGAAGTGATCATCAGACCTGCACCCTCTTTGTAGCGGATATCGCCGATCCAGGCTTGCCCCTCAAACTGCTTTTTCAGGAGCAGTCCGGCGTTGGCCAGCAGCGGCGCGTAATCCAGCGATTCGTGGCCATTGATATATTTGGCAAAAAATTGCTGTGCAAATGCTTTGTCTTTGGCATAAGACTCCAAAACAACTTGCAGATCGGCCACGTTGTAGGCAATTTCCGGTTTTCCATGTTTGGTCCAGACCGCCTTCATGAAATCGTCGAGATTCAAGCCTTTACTCCTCAGTTGCAGGTCCAATGCCAACGCCACCGCCGCGCCGTAAGGGTAATAGGAAGTGTAAATGTTGGGGTAATTCGTTTTATCGATCGCTACGCCCGCATCCACGAATACCGCGTTGCTGCTTGCCTGCACAGGCGAAATGCGCTTGGCCCCGGCGGTATTCTCCTTGGTATTAATGAGGGATGTCAGTGTCCTGCAATACTCTTCCAGTGAATCGAACCCGGCCCTTTCGAGCAGTAAGTCACCATAATATTGGGTAAAACCTTCGGCGAACCAGAGCTCGAAACTCATATTGCTTTTTTCGAAATTGAAAGGTTCCAGCGTTTTCGGGCGAATGCGTTCGACGTTCCAGGTATGGAAAAACTCGTGTGAGAATACGCCGAGCAGGTTATCAGAACCGTCAAATGCAACCGGCAGGGCTATCATCGTACTGTTCCGGTGCTCCATACCATCGCCTTTTACATAGGGATTTATGCTGGCGAGAAAAGTGTAGCTACCATTATCGAATACCGGAAATTCGCCGAAAACCATACGCGCCTCTTCGGTAATGCGTTTGATTTTACCGGCAAATGCGGTTGCCAGGGAATCGCTGCCCTTCGCTTCCAGTGCGAGCCTGAATTGCGAGGGTTTGTTATCGGCATTCGGTACGGTCCATTCTTTGACAGTGAGTTTCCCGATTTTCGTGGGCGAATCCATGAAGTACTGCAAGTCAGGAGCAGTAAAGACGTTCGCTTCACCGGTTGTTTTGAGTTGGGTAGCAATAGTCCAGGAATTGGGCTTCGGCAGGTTGAACGCGACTGTGATCGGGGCTTTTTCCAACTCTTTTACCCACATGAATGCCGCAGGCATATTCAAATGCACGCTGCTGGCATCGATTCCGGCGTAGGTGCCGTCCGCATGATTGGCGTACAAATTGTATTCAACTTTCACAAAACCATTGATTCCAACTATTTTATAAACATCCCCATCCACACGCTGCACCGGCACGGATTTGCCTGATTTGTCAAAGGCCACCACATCATAAATGTTTTTCCCATACTCGTGCGTGGCGTATCTGCCCGGGGACGAGCGCGACATTCTGAAAAGCAGCTCCTTTTGCGGGGCCTCGGAAACGCTCACGGCAATGTGGGCTTCGTGGTGGACGATATTGGGAAAGGATACATCGTAGCGGATCGTCTGTGCGAATGCGTACGAGCAAAGCATGGGAGCGGCGAACAAGGCGGCCAGTTTTTTCATGGACTGATCAAATGATTTGAATTGACAGCACCCAATTTAAGCCATTCACCCAACATTTAGAGCCGCCATAGGCATACTAACCCGATTATTGCTTAATTTTTCCGGTTCAAATCCCATTAAAACCTTAAATAGTATCGATCGTCCATGAAGAAATTCTTCCTTCCCCTAGCCCTGACCCTCACTATCACCTCGCAACACGCATTCAGCCAGACCAAAGCACTTTTCAATGGCAAAGACCTGAAAGGATGGCACATTGATGTTCCCGAAATGGACAAAAACCCGAACGCTGTGAATCCGTTCCTTGTGCGCGACGGCCTGCTAGTGAGCCTGGGTACACCTGGCGGGCACCTGATCACAGACGCGCAACATGAGAACTTCCGTTTTACTTTCCAATACCGCTTTGCAGGCAAACCTGGCAATTGCGGCGCATTGGTATTCGTTTCAAAGCCGAGAGATTTGTACGAAATGTTTCCCAAATCCATTGAAATACAGCTCATGAACCAGAACGCAGGCGATTTCTGGTGTATTCAGGAAGATATTACCGTACCCGACATGGAAAAACGCCGCGGACCGAAAGAAAAATGGGGCGTGAACGGCGACAAGCTCCGCCGAATCCCTAATCTGACCGACGGCACCGAAAAGCCGCTTGGCGAATGGAATTCGATGGTGATAGAATGTGTTAAGAATTCAATCAAAGTATGGCTCAATGGCGTGCTCGTCAACTATGGCTACGACGCGACGGCTTCGAAAGGGCAAATCGCGTTGCAGTCGGAAGGCTCCGAAGTTGAGTTCAAGGATGTTAAACTGACGCCGATCAAAGCATTATCGAAATAATGAATTTTAAATCAAACCGCCTCGTCAGGAATATCGCCATTGTCGTGGTGCTGATCGCCAATATTGGCTGCGATCAGATATCGAAAAGCGTAGTCAGGGAAAACGTAGGTTTTTACCAAACCATCCACGTCATCCAGGATTACGTGACCATCACTTATGTCGAGAACACGGGTGCGTTTCTCAGCATCGGCAGCGCTTTACCCGAATCGATCAAGATTTTTGTATTGTCGGTCATCCCGCTGATCGCGCTGCTGTTTGGCATTATTTATTTATTAACCAAAAAGAACCTTACCTGGCTGAGCGCCCTCGCATTGAGTTTTGCCATTGGCGGCGGTATCGGTAACATCTACGATCGCCTCGTCCACGGCTCGGTCACCGATTTCATGCACATCAATTTCGGGTTATTTCAAACCGGGATTTTCAATATGGCCGACGTGTCGATCATGACGGGAATGTTTATCTTTTTGTATCAGTCGTACAGCCGGCAGAAGTCGCGGTTTCCGGGGCTTTAATGCAATATTTAGGTTAATGTGCGTGTCGCCAACATTGGCGTGTGTTATCCTCAACAATGCAAAGGGTGCTCCTCCGGAGCAAACAAAAAGGACTTCCGGTATCGGAAGTCCTTTTTGCATTTGGAATAATAATGTACCGCTTACTGAGCGCCAACCGATTTGCGGATGATGTTCAATGCGGAACCTGCTTTGAACCATTCGATCTGCTGGGCATTGTATGTATGGTTTACAGGGAATTCCTCGTTGGTACCGTCGTTGTGATGCAACACGATCGTCAGAGGCTGTCCTTCTGCAAATGTTTCCAATCCAACGATATCGATCGTGTCGTCTTCCTGGATCTTGTCATAATCTGCCGTGTTCGCGAATGTCAACGCCAGCATGCCTTGCTTTTTCAGGTTGGTTTCGTGAATACGGGCGAATGATTTGGTCAAAATCGCTCGTACGCCCAGGAAGCGTGGCTCCATCGCCGCGTGCTCGCGGGATGACCCTTCTCCGTAGTTTTCGTCCCCTACCACGATCGTACCGATTCCGTGCGCTTTATAATCACGCTGGACGGCCGGCACCTCTGCATACTGGTTGGTCAGCTGGTTTTTAATGGTGTTGGTTTTCTCGTTGTAATAGTTAACCGCACCAATCAGCATATTATTCGAGATGTTGTCGAGGTGTCCGCGGTATTTCAACCATGGCCCGGCCATTGAAATGTGGTCGGTGGTGCACTTGCCTTTTGCCTTGATCAGGAGCTTCAAACCGGTCAGGTCTGTTCCTTCCCATTCCGCAAACGGTTCGAGGAGTTGCAGACGGCTGGAAGTTGGGCTAACCAAAACCTGCACCTGGCTTCCGTCTTCTGCCGGCGCCTGGTATCCTGCATCTTCTACTGCGAAGCCACGGGTTGGCAATTCCAGGCCGCTTGGCTCGTCGAGTAATACTTCAACGCCGTCGGTGTTAACAAGCTTGTCAACACGCGGGTCGAAAGTAAGGCGTCCGGCGATAGCCATTGCCGTTACGATCTCGGGAGACGCTACGAAAGAGTGCGTATTGGGGTTACCATCGGCACGTTTCGAGAAGTTGCGGTTGAATGAGGTGATGATTGAGTTCTTCTCCCCTTTTTCGGCACCGTGGCGCGCCCACTGGCCGATACAGGGTCCACAGGCATTGGCCAGCACGACCCCGCCTATTTGCTCAAATGTATCCAGGAAGCCGTCGCGTTCCACAGTGTATCTCACCTGTTCCGAACCGGGCGTGATGGTATATTCGGAAGTAACCTGCAATTTCTTGTCGACAGCCTGTCGCGCAAGAGAAGCAGCACGGCTTACGTCTTCATAGGAAGAGTTGGTACAGGAACCGATCAGACCAACCGAAAGAACCTCGGGCCAACCATTTTCCCTAACCGCCGTAGCGAATTTGGAAAGCGGCCAAGCCAAATCCGGCGTAAATGGTCCGTTGATATGCGGTTCGAGCGTGGACAGGTCGAGTTCAAGGAGCTGATCATAGTAAGACGCAGGATCAGCGTAAACTTCGTCGTCTGCACGAAGATGTTGTTTAATGGCATCTGCGGCATCGGCAATGTCGGCACGATCTGTGGCTCGCAGGTAGGCGGCGCTCTTCTCGTCATAAGCGAAGATAGAAGTGGTAGCACCGATTTCAGCACCCATATTGCAAATGGTACCTTTGCCGGTTGCGGAAAGACTTTCAGCTCCTTCGCCAAAATATTCAACCACATAACCGGTACCGCCTTTTACGGTCAGCTGGCCGGCAACCCAAAGGATCACATCTTTCGCTGCAGTCCATCCGCTCAGTTTGCCTGTAAGCTTTACACCGATCAAACGAGGCATTTTCAATTCCCACGCAAGGCCCGACATGACATCGGACGCATCCGCACCACCGACACCAATCGCGATCATACCCAATCCACCTGCATTAGGCGTGTGAGAATCGGTACCGATCATCATACCGCCCGGAAAAGCATAGTTTTCGAGCACAACCTGGTGGATGATACCCGCACCGGCTTTCCAGAAACCCAAACCGTATTTGTTGGATACGGACGAAAGGAAGTCGTATACCTCTTTGTTTTTATCTACGGCGTTTTTCAAATCCTGCACAGCGCCCACTTCGGCCTGGATCAGGTGATCGCAGTGGACCGTAGAAGGAACAGCCACCTTCGGGCGGCCAGCCTGCATGAATTGCAGCAGCGCCATCTGCGCGGTGGCATCCTGCATCGCAACGCGATCGGGGGCGAAATCTACGTATGACTTGCCACGCTCATAACTTTGCGTAGGGGTTCCTTCCCATAAGTGGGAGTATAAAATCTTCTCTGCCAAGGTCAGAGGCCGCCCTACGATCTTACGGGCGGTTTCTACTCTTTGTTCCATTTGGGCGTAAACACCCTTGATCATATCTAAGTCAAACGCCATATCTCTCAAATTAATGATTACACATTCTCACTTATCAACAACTGTACCACCAGTAACTATCTGCTTAACTGCTTAACGGGAGGTGCAAACTTAGTCAGATCAATGCCCACCACAGCTGCTTTGTATTCCTCCACATTAGGAATCCGTCCAAGGATAGCAGAAAGTACAACCACCGGTGTGGAAGCAAGCAAGGACTCTCCTTTTTTACGGTCTGAATCCTCCACGACTCTACCCTGGAAAAGACGGGTTGAAGTCGCCAGAACGGTATCACCTTTGGCCGCTTTTTCCTGGTTACCCATGCAAAGGTTACAGCCAGGACGTTCCAGATACATCATATTTTCGTATTCAGTCCGTGCCGCGACTTTCGGGGCATTGTCGTCGAACTCGAAACCAGAATATTTTTGCAATACATCCCAATCACCTTCTTTCTTCAACTCTTCGATGATGTTATACGTAGGCGCAGCCACCACGAGCGGTGCGTGGAATTCAACCTTACCTTGCTGCTCTTCCAGGTTCTTAAGCATCTGGGAGACGATTTTCAAGTCGCCCTTATGAACCATGCAGGAGCCGACAAAACCAAGATCTACCTTTTTATCTTCGCCATAGTAGGACAGCGGACGAATGGTATCGTGCGTGTAACGCTTTGAAACCTCTTTATTATTCACATCCGGATCTGCAATCATAGGCTCTACAATCACATCAAGGTCAATAACAACCTCGGCGTAATATTTGGCATTCGCATCCGGGGTCAGCGCTGGCTTTTCACCTGATTTAATCTCCGCGATCCGCTTATCCGCCTTATTGATCAATCCCTGAAGAACCTGCTTGTGGTTTTCCATGCCTTTATCGATCATGATCTGGATCCTGTTTTTCGCAATTTCCAGTGACTCGATCAGCGTGTCATCCTCAGAAATACAAATTGAAGCCTTAGCCTTCATTTCGGCAGTCCAGTCTGTAAAAGTGAATGCCTGGTCGGCAGGAAGCGTTCCGAGATGAACTTCGATGATCCTGCCCTGGAATACATTCTCTCCGCCGAACTTCTGCAACATCTGAGCTTGTGTGGCATGCACCACATCACGGAAATCCATGTGCTCCTTCATGTCGCCCTTGAAAGTCACTTTCACCGATTCAGGAATCGGCATGGATGCTTCACCCGTAGCCAATGCGAGCGCAACGGTTCCTGAGTCGGCGCCAAATGCAACACCTTTAGACATTCTTGTGTGAGAGTCGCCACCGATGATGATCGCCCACTCGTCCACGGTAATGTCGTTAAGCACCTTGTGAATTACATCGGTCATCGAGTGATATTCCCCTTTTGGGTCGCGGGCGGTGATCAAACCGAAGTCATTCATAAACTTCATCAGTTTTGGAATGTTAGCCTGAGCCTTTTTATCCCAAACTGACGCCGTATGGCAGCCCGACTGGTATGCGCCGTCAACGATCGGAGAAATAACCGTGGCAGCCATAGATTCCAGCTCCTGCGCGGTCATCAAACCCGTCGTATCCTGCGAACCGACGATATTGACCTCTACACGAACATCTGAACCAGCGTGCAGCACTTTACCCGGCGTAGTACCGACAGCGTTTCTGTTAAAGATCTTTTCGACTGCGGTAAGGCCCTGTCCTTCATTAGAAATCTCTTTTGAGGGAGCAAATACCGGTGTTGGTTCGATACCCAGAATCTTCGCTGCAACCGTCTGAATTTTTTTTCCGAATACGATTGCATACGATCCTCCGGCCCGGATGAATTCCTTTTTCTGAGGTGTAAGTGCCTTCGAAATATCAATCAGTTCCTGATCGCCATGATAGAGCTTCTTCGTTTTTGTATTAATGGTCAGAACGGTGCCCGTGGCAACAGAGTAAACTTCTTCAAGAACAGGGTCACCACTTTCATTGCGGACGACATTACCATTTTCATCGACCTTTTTTACCCAGTTTTTCAGGTCGATACCGATACCACCGGTAACGTCAACCGTTGTGAGGAAAATCGGAGAGATGCCATTTGTACCGCCAACGATCGGGGCGATATTGACAAATGGGATGTATGGGCTTGCTTGTTTACCCGTCCAAAGCGCCACGTTATTAACGCCCGACATTCTGGACGAACCAACGCCCATAGTCCCCTTCTCAGCGATCAACATCACGCTCTTGCCAGGATGTTCTTCCTGCAATACCTTGATTTCCTGTTGTGCCTGTGGAGTAATCATGCATTTACCGTGCAATTCACGGTCCGACCGGGAGTGAGCCTGGTTGCCCGGAGAGAGCAAATCAGTCGAAATGTCGCCTTCACCGGCGATGTATGTAACAATATGAATTTCTTCGGGGACTTCCGGCAGCTTGGTAAAAAACTCAGCCCGCGCATAGCTTTCGAGAATATCCCTGGCGATTTCGTTGCCGATTTTGAATGCTTCTTTCAGCCGGTCTGTGTCCGCATCATAAAGGAAAACCTGTGTTTTAAGAACCTCTGCAGCTTGTTTCGCGATAGAGGCTTCGTCACCCAGGGCGAGATCGATTAATACGCCAATGGAAGGGCCGCCTTTCATGTGGGACAGCAACTCAAAAGCAAAAGCTGGTGATATTTCTTCGACTACGGATTCCCCGAGAATGATCTCTTTTAAAAACCTGGCTTTCGCACCGGCAGCACTCGTGGTCCCTGGTAAAGTGTTGTAAATAAAAAATTTAAGAGAGTCTTCCCGGTGCTCGTTTTCTGAATCTTTGATTTGTGCGATGATCTCACCTAGCAATTCGGCACCATCGATCGGCTTCGGGTGAAGCCCCTGGGTTTTTCTTTCTTCAATCTCTTTAATGTAGTCCTGATAGATATTCATGATGAAATCTTTTCTATGTTAAAGGCAATATCTGTTGTCAATAAAACGGGCAAAAGTACGAAATTACGGAATATACGGGGGCATTCCGGCCGATTTTCCCTACTATTTAAAACCAGTATATTCTAGCCGTACATTTAAATAACCTCCACAAAAATATTTTTGTTCTGACAACCTGTATATTGAGGAAATAATTTGAAACGCCCCTTCGGGGAGGCACTGCGGCGGGTTCCGTTTTTCCGCCACCTTTTATCTGCACTTTGATTTTTTCTAGGATTGTGCCCTATATTTGGACATTCAAAGTGCTACCAGGTCCCTTAATTAGAAAGTTATGTCAAAAAATCTGGTGATCGTAGAGTCACCGGCGAAGGCCAAAACCATTGAAAGTTACCTAGGGCAGGATTTCACTGTCAAGTCCAGTTTCGGACATGTCCGTGACCTCCCGGAACACGATATGGGTGTTGATGTTGAGCATGATTTCCAACCCTCCTACGAAATCTCCTCCGATAAAGTCAAAGTCATTTCAGAGCTGAAAAAACTGGCAAAAGATGCCGAAGTATGGCTCGCAACGGATGATGACCGCGAGGGAGAAGCTATTTCCTGGCATTTGAAGGAGGCCCTCGGCCTGCCCGACGATACCAAGCGGATCGTATTTCGTGAGATCACCAAAACCGCTCTTCAGAACGCAATCGCCAAACCGCGGACCATCGATGCAGACCTGGTAGACGCCCAGCAGGCACGCCGTATTCTCGACCGTCTTGTGGGTTACGAACTTTCACCGGTACTTTGGAAAAAGATCCGGATCGGTAAATCGAACCTATCCGCTGGCCGGGTACAATCGGTGGCTGTACGTATAGTAGTAGAGCGCGAGCGGGAGATCGATGCATTTAAAAGTAAAAGCAGCTTTAAAGTAACCGCCCACTTCGACCTGGGTAACGGCAAGGTGCTCAATGCGGAGCTCGCGAAGAACTTCCCTACCGAGCAGGAAGCATTCCAGTTTCTGGAAAAATGCATCGGCGCGGAATTCTCGATCCGCAATCTTGAAGTAAAACCAGCTAAAAAATCACCAGCACCGCCATTTACAACTTCTACATTACAGCAGGAAGCATCCCGTAAGCTGAGCTTTTCGGTAGCGCAGACGATGACCGTCGCGCAGCGATTGTATGAAGCCGGTAAGATTTCCTACATGCGTACCGACTCTACCAACCTGTCGGAAGAAGCGTTGGATAAGTCAAAGCAGCAGATCACGAAAGAATATGGGGATGAATATCACAATCGCCGTATATTCAAAACCAAGTCCGAGTCGGCACAAGAAGCGCACGAAGCTATCCGCCCTACCGATTTCTCTACGCTGGTAGGCAGCAGCGACCGCAACGAGCAGCGCTTGTACGAACTGATCTGGAAACGCGCCATCGCGTCACAAATGTCGGACGCCCAACTGGAACGCACGACGGCGACCATCGGCATTTCGACCACGTCAGAAGAACTCGTGGCCCAAGGTGAAGTGATCAAATTCGAAGGGTTCCTGAAAGTTTACCTCGAATCCAGCGACGACGAGGCGGACGAAGAACAAAAAGGAATGCTTCCCCCGCTGAACATCGGTCAGGTATTGAAACTGACCGATATGAAGGCGACAGAAAGATTTACCCGCAACCCGCCGCGTTATACAGAGGCGAGTTTGGTAAAAAAGCTGGAAGAAATGGGGATTGGGCGGCCGTCAACTTATGCGCCCACGATCTCGACGATCCTGAAACGGGAATATATAGTAAAGGAAGACCGCCAGGGTTTTGAAAGAGAATTCAAAGAAATAACCCTTGCCAATGAGCAGATCAAAAGCAAGGTCAATAAAGAAGTGTACGGTTCGGAAAAAGCCAAACTCTTTCCTACCAGCACCGGAATGGTGGTCAACGACTTCCTCGTAAGCCATTTCCAGGATATTGTCGATTATTCTTTCACCGCTAGCGTTGAAAAGGATTTCGACCACATCGCGGACGGTCAACTCGGCTGGCAGCAGATGATCAAGGACTTTTACACGCCATTCCAGAAGAAAGTGGCCGAAGCACGCGAAGAAGCGATTGATAGGAGCCTTACTTCCCGTGATTTGGGTGAAGATCCGGCGACGGGCAAGAAAGTGTCCGTGAGGATCGGGAAATACGGGCCCTATGTGCAGATCGGCGATGTAGAAGATGAAGAAAAGCCGCGTTTTGCGAGCCTGGCGAAGGGCCAGCTGATGGAAACGATCACGTTAGATGAGGCATTCGAACTATTCAAATTACCGCGTCAGGTTGGTTTCTTCGAGGATAAGGATATGGTCGTGAATGTCGGCAAATTCGGCCCTTATGTGAAGCACGACGGGAAGTACTACTCGCTGGCCAAGACCGACGATCCGATGGCAGTTACGGAGGACCGACTGGTGGAAATCATCGAAGAAAAGCGTTTGCAGGACTCCAACCGCACGATTAAAGAGTTTGCGGAAGATCCTGAGGCGAAGGTTCTCAACGGACGGTACG
The DNA here is from genome assembly GCF_052044875.1 of Dyadobacter sp. 22481. Lineage (NCBI taxonomy): Bacteria > Pseudomonadati > Bacteroidota > Cytophagia > Cytophagales > Spirosomataceae > Dyadobacter > Dyadobacter sp. 22481. Next base: position 1,175,427 of record NZ_JBQENV010000001.1, on the reverse strand, counting down.
GACCTTACATTGCTTTTGGAAAGAAAAATGTGAAGATCCCGAAAGGTACCGAGCCGGCTTCGCTGACTTATGACCAGGTATTGAAACTGGCGGCTGAGACGCCGGATAAGCCTGCGGGACGCGGTGGTGCAAGAAAGCCAGCCGCAGCGAAGGCTCCTGCGGCGAAAAAGCCCGCCGCTAAAAAAGCAACGAAAAAAAGTTAGCACACTTAAACACGAAGAAGCCCATGAAAAAACTGGTTGTACTTTCCGGAGCAGGGGTCAGCGCTGAGAGCGGGATCAGTACTTTTCGGGACAATAATGGGCTTTGGGATAATTTCCGGATTGAAGATGTGGCTACGCCGGAGGCCTGGGTCCGGAACCAGGAGTTGGTACTGGATTTTTATAACCAGCGGCGGAAACAGGCGGCCGAAGTGAAACCCAATGCAGCGCATTACGCGCTGGCAGAGCTGGAAAAACACTTCGATGTAACCATCGTGACGCAGAATGTCGATAACCTGCATGAAATTGCAGGCTCTACGAAAGTGATCCATTTGCATGGCGAGCTTTTCAAATCGCGGAGCACGAAAGATCCGAAGCTGGTGTATGAAATGACGGGCTGGGAACTGAAAACGGGCGATTTGTGCGAATTGGGAAGTCAGCTGCGGCCGCATATCGTGTGGTTCGGCGAGGAAGTGCCGATGATGGAAGTAGCGGTGGATGTTACCGAGCAGGCGGACATGTTCCTGGTAATCGGTACTTCGCTGGCAGTTTACCCGGCGGCAGGACTCGTGCATTATGTTCCCATCGGCAAGCGCATTTATATTGTAGACCCGGCCAAGCCGGACATTACATTAAAATCCAATATGATTTTCATTCAGGAAAAGGCAACTACCGGAATGCAAACGTTGATCAAGAAATATTTACTACCTGAATAATAATGCAACTACTCGACGGGAAAGCTATTTCTTCCCAAATAAAATCTGAAATCAAGGCCGAGGTTGAACAATGGGTGGCCAGAGGTGGCAAAAAGCCGCACTTGGCTGCAATCCTCGTGGGACAGGACGGTGCCAGCGAAACTTACGTAGCTTCCAAAATCCGTAGCTGCGAAGAAATCGGCTTTACTTCCACCCTGCTGCGTTTTGACGCCGACACAACCGAGGCACAACTTCTTGAAGCAGTAGAATCCCTGAACAACGATCCCGATGTGGACGGTTTTATCGTTCAGTTACCCCTTCCAAAACACATCTCGGAAAACACGGTAATGGAAGCTGTAAACCCCGCGAAAGACGTGGACGGTTTCCATCCGATCAATGTAGGCAGAATGTGCAAAGGCTTGCCCGCTTACATTTCCGCAACACCATTCGGCATTCTGGAAATGCTGATCCGCGCAGGAATCGAAACGAGCGGCAAGCATTGCGTGGTAATCGGCCGCAGCCAGATCGTGGGCCTACCCATGAGCATCCTCATGCAGCGCAACACCTACCCGGGCAACAGTACTGTGACAATTACGCACAGCAAAACCCAAAACCTGAAAGAGATCTGCCAGTCGGCCGATATCCTGATCGTCGCCTTGGGTCGCCCTGAGTTTGTGAAAGCCGACTATGTGAAAGAGGGTGCCGTAGTGGTCGACGTGGGCATCACCCGCGTGGCCGATGCTACGAAGAAAAGTGGCTTCTCGATCAAAGGCGATGTCGATTTCAATGACGTAGCGCCAAAGGCCGGCTTCATTACGCCGGTGCCGGGCGGTGTGGGGTTAATGACCATTTGCGGACTGCTAACTAATACTTTCAAGGCTGCTAAGAAGGAAATTTATAAGTAAGACGTGGGCCGACGGCCGCAGTAAATGAATCGTTTCCATAAAAGCCGGAACGTCAGGATGTAAGCAAACCCTGAGCTTCCGGCTTTTTTATGTTAAAAACTCAAAAAAAGAAGTAAGAAAGTTGCTGATTTCGTTTTTTACTAAAAGATTTGTCAATTAGTAGGGATTCACGGAAAGGTCATACTTATGAGCATCGTCAGCAACAACATCAAGTATCTAAGAAGGCTGAACGGCCTGACACAGGAACAGTTTGCCCGTAAGATCGCGATCAAAAGGTCGTTACTGGGAGCTTACGAGGAAGCACGGGCCAATCCGAACCTTACTAATCTCAAAAACATGGCGGCCGCATTCGGCGTTAGCGTTGATAATTTGCTAAAAAACGACTTGCGAAGGCTAAGGGAAACACCCGAAATGTCGCTGCCGCTGACCACATCCCGGCAAATGACCGTCTCCCACTCGGGTGCCATGCCCCAACCTACGCCTACACGTACACCCGGGTACACGGAGCCGCAGCCGTTGTCAAAAATCGTCGAAACATACCAGCAGCCTGAACAGCCGCTCCGCCAGGTATCCCGGCAGATCAGCCTCAAACCTGTTAGCGGGGAAATACATCAGTCGACGGCGCCCCAGCCGGGAGCACCCCAGCCAATCCACCAGTTTAATACGTCCGGTCAGCAGGCGGCACATTATCGCGCCCAGCCAGCACCGCAGCAAGAGGTATTCAGGCAGCCGACGTATCAGGAAACATCAGCGCGCCAGCCGGGCACGCCTCCTCAGGCAGCCGATATACCTACATTTAACAATCAGTACCAAACTCCGCAATTCAATGCTGCGGTGGAGCAGCCCGCCCAGCACTACCCTACCATTCAATGGATAGCGCGCGACAAGCAGGCGGAGTACATTGCCAACTTTCAGAATCCGGGCTACTTGAACGGTTTGCCGCTGTTCCAGTTGCCAAACCTGCCTTCGGGCTACTATCGCGCATTTGAAAGCGGCGAAGATTTTATGTACCCGGGCTCCATTCTCGTGGGCACTTTCATCCGTAACTGGTACGATATCAAGGATGGACTGCAATATGTTTTTCTGCTGAGAGGCCACGGCCTGATTTACCGAAATGTATTCAATCAGGTAAAAACAGCGGGTGTGTTGCTGCTCACATCGGACAATCCGTCGATAGAAGAGCTCGAAGTTCCTTTGCAGGATGTGCTGGAAGTGTGGGAAGTGAAGGCTTTCGTGAGCGTGCAGATGCCTGTGCCTCAGCCTTCACTCGAACGGGTGACTCAGCTCGTGGATGAATTGCAAATAGAGCTGAGCCAGTACCGTCAGTAATTACTGTTTCGAAAGCGTATTGAACAATGCCTCTATTTTCGCGAGGTCTTTACTCTTAGAAGTCGTTTCCAAAACGGCTACACCCATTTGATACCACAGGCCGTCTCCGGCAGTGAGGTACTTGCCACGTTTGGTGGGGATGCTTTCAGACGCATTGTCGGCCACGAATTCAGCTTTGTAAACTGTATCCATTATTTTTTGCAACTGATCCCAATGCAGTTTACGCGGCGCGCCCGCATTCTTGCTTAATGTAAATTCTTTTTGACCGAACGACGCTTTCAGGTCGATGGTCAGTTTGCTGTCATTATCGATATCGACGTAAGTCAACTCGAAAGGCTTTTCACGGCCGGCGGTTTCGAAGATCGCCTGCATCATCTCCTGCAAAAAGTACGACCACCGTTCCTTATCGACCGGGTAAATGGTTACGCGTTTGTCGTTTTCGTCGAGTTCTATTTCGATAAAGTCTTCGTATTCACTTTCCTCGCGCTTACGAATGGTTTTAGAGCTCTCAAAAATCTCCCTAAACTCGCTGATCCAAACTGCTGGCAAAGTGCCTTTCCATCTGTAATCGTCGTCTTTGGTAAAACCTTCGTCATATATTTCGTCGTCGGTCAGTTCTATGCGGTCGTTGTATACAATATCGAAATCTATAAGCAATTCCTCCGCCGACTGAATGTCCAGTTTCAACGTGTAAAAGTGGGCAAAAGGGGCCGGAACTACCGGAGCTGTCTGATAGCGAACAATATAATGACCCGGTATTTGAAGATTTTTATCCATTCGGAGATTTTAAAAGCTGTTGAAATGTTGCGCGTTTATCGATCTTGTCGGTTGCTGTTTTGGCAAACGCTTTTGCAAAGTAAATATGTTTCGGGTTTTCATAGGCCGAAACGCGTCTTCTAATTTCTGCCGACAGTTGCTCCGCGCGCTCCTTAGCCAATGCATTCTCGACGACCAACACCAGTTTTTGCCCCAATTTTTCATCCGGCTCCCACCAGCAAAAGAACGCATTTGGAATAGCCAAATCATGAAAAATAGTTGCAATCCGTTGATCCATCTGGTCCAGCACTATCTTCACACCACCTGAATTGATGACATTATCCGCCCGTCCGATCCACTCAAACGTGTTACCGCTGATTTGCACCAGATCATTAGTCTGAACCTTCTGATAATTGGTTACGGCGCCGGAAACAAAGAGGCACCCGCGTTCGTCCGTTCCAAATTCAATACCCGGCAGAAACATAAATGAGTCGCTTGCCTGTTCCCCATTCAATGCTTTCAAGGCTACATGCGAAACGGTTTCGGTCATGCCATAGCTTTGGAAAACAGGGACATCCAGCGCTTTGATTTGCGCTGCTAATGGCAAACCGACCGGGGCGCCGCCAAGCAGTATTTTACCCAACTTACTAACCTGATTATGCGTAGCCGTATTAGCAAGAATAGCCTGTAGTTGCATCGGTACCATTGCCACAAAGTCAAAATGCGCGTGATCGAGTCCGGCAATGGGGTTTGAAGTCGGTTCGGTAATTGCCAGTTCCCAATCCAGCTCCAATCCGCGGACGAGCATCATCAGTCCCGCAATGTAACCCACGTTCAGGCATACGAGTGCGCGCGTACCGCTCCCGAGCGAGAGCGCTTTGCCGGTCATAGCCGCACTTGCCCGCAGCTGCGTGCGTGTGATGGTAATGGGCTTGGGCATACCCGTAGAGCCGGAGGTATGGAGCACAAATTCCTGGCTACCTTCCAACCACTGTTCCATAAAGTCGTAGGCTTGTGCGAAATAGGGATTTCGCGGCCTTTTCTGCGTTTGCCAAAGCATTTTGCCTGTTGTCCAGATCATCGCTGCCGTTTCGGTGGATTTGCTCGATTACCGACGTCTTTACCGGTTTTTAATGCGGTGGAAAGTTATTCATTTGTTTTTGAAGGTAATCTAAACAATGAGTAATTTCGCGCATTCAGCCAATGCCGGAAGTAGCTTCTCGAAGCCTGTATGATACCCGCATTGCATTCATTTCAATTTTACCATGTGATTTTATGTCCAGTACAGTTCAATGGGAAACCATTAAAGAATACCAAGAAATTCTCTTTACACTTCACGAAGGAATTGCCAAAATCAGCATTAACCGCCCGCATAAGCATAACGCATTTACCCCGCTTACGGTAACCGAGATGATCGACGCGATGCATATCTGTCGCGAAGATCCGCGGATCGACGTCATTATCCTCACCGGCGAGGGTGGAAAAGCATTCTGTTCCGGCGGCGACCAGTCGGTACGCGGCCACGGCGGCTACATCGGCGACGACCATGTACCTCGCTTGAATGTGCTCGACCTGCAAAAAATGATCCGTTCCATTCCAAAGGCGGTGATCGCGATGGTAGCGGGTTGGGCAATCGGCGGCGGCCACGTCCTGCATGTCATTTGTGATCTTTCGATCGCTGCCGATAATGCACGTTTCGGACAGACAGGCCCGAAAGTCGGCAGCTTCGACGGCGGGTTCGGCGCCTCTTACCTGGCACGCGTGGTGGGCCAGAAAAAGGCACGTGAAATATGGTTCCTCTGCGACCAGTACGATGCCGACGAAGCACTGCAAATGGGGCTCGTGAACAAGGTCGTTCCTTTGGAGCAGCTGGAATCTGTGACTTTGGAATGGGCAAAAAAGATCCAGGAAAAGAGCCCCCTCTCGATCCGTATGCTCAAAAGCGCATTCAATGCAGAGCTCGACGGGCAGGCCGGTATCCAGGAACTCGCGGGCAATGCAACGCTGCTTTATTACCTCAGCGAAGAAGCGAAGGAAGGCCAGCGCTCGTTTTTGGAGAAAAGAAAGCCCGATTTTACCAAATTCACCAAATTCCCTTGATTTAATCCCGAAAGATTAACACTTTAACTCTAATCATTACAAATACTCACCGAATGAACTATTGGCTTGTAAAATCAGAACCATTTAAATACTCCTGGGACCATCTAATTGCCGAAGGTGAGGGCATGTGGGACGGCGTCCGAAACTACGCGGCACGCAACAACCTGATGGCGATGAAAGTGGATGATCTTGTGCTGTTTTACCACAGCAACGAGGGAAAGGAGGTCGTGGGACTGGCCAAGGTTTCGAAGGAACATTACCCCGACCCGACGACCGACGAAGCCGGATGGGTGGTGGTGAACCTCGTTCCCGTCGAGAAATTTCCGAATACCGTTACACTCGCGCAAATCAAGAAAGACGAGCTGTTGAAACAGATGGACCTCGTCCGTTTGTCGAGGCTGTCGGTAGTACCCGTTAAACGCGAAGAATTCGACCACATCGTTGCCCTGGCACATGACAAAAAATAAGCGATCCGTCTTTCGGCTGGCCTTACCGTTACTCTTCCTGGCCTTGCTCAGCACGCAGCTAGTCGCGCAGGGAGTAAAACGGATTGAACTTCCATTGCCCGGCAACACGGCCTATCAGGCTGTTCCACTTGGCAAACAGGGCGTATTGCTCATTTCCAAGCCCGACAAAGGCACGTTCAACGTCCAGAAATTCGATACGAACCTCGAACGGGTGTGGTCCATCGACGGCCCGATCGAATCGAACCTCGATTATATCGCTTCCTCCTACGACGGGCAGGCCGTTTTCCTGCTTTTCAGCAAATACCGGAGTTCATTGTACCAGATTGTGAAGGTTAATGTCGGTCCGGGTTTCGTGGAGACATTTACAATCAATACAGTAGACCGCTTTGAGATTACGGATTTCAAAACGCTGGGTTATTCGGTGTTTATGGCCGGGATGGTCCGCAACGAGCCGGTTTTGATCTACACCCAGCTTACCACGCAGCAAACAAGGGTGTTACCTTCGGCCATTAAAGGATCTAACGCCATTCAGACCGTCGAAGTGGACACTGCCCAACATTTGGTGAACGTTTGTTTTGCCGTTAAAAAAGGTCGCCAGACCAAGATCGTGGCGCGTTCGTATGAAGAGACCGGAGAGCTGTATACACAGGTAAGTGTCGATCCGGAAGACGATTTCTCGCTTCTGAGCGGCCGTTTGCAGGTTTTGAACGACTCCGTACGCATTGTCATCGGCACTTATGGCTATCGCAATATGCAAAGCAGCACCATAGCGGCTTCGCAGGGTTTGTATATCAGCAAAATCATCGGCGACGAAACGGTTTTTACCAAATACCACAGCTTTACCGATTTCAAGAACTTCTTCAACTTCATGAGCGAACGCCAGCAGGAGAAGATAGAGAAGCGCATCCGCAAGAAAAAAGAAAGCGGCGACGACCTGAAACTGAACTATCGCCTTATGGTGCATGATATTGTTCCCAAAGCGTCCAATTTCCTGCTCGTCGCCGAGGTTTTCTATCCCGAATACCGCTATCAGAACCCGAGTATGATGGGCGGATTCGGCTATGGATATGGAAGCTACGGATACCCGCTTGGAATGGGGCTGTACAATCCTTACCTCTGGAACCCAATGTATGGTGGCCGTGGATACAACCAGCAGGTGTTCGACGGCTTCACGTACACGCATGCGGTTGTTGCGGATGTGGACCAGAACGGTAACCTGCTTTGGGACAACAGCATTAGTTTCGACAATGTAAAAAGCATGGAATTGAAGGAAAAGATCAAGGTCCAATCCTTTTCCAACGGCAATTCCAAATTGATTTACAGCCATAATGGCGCCATCCGCAGCAAGATCATCAAAGGCAACCAGGTAATCGACAGCGACCGCGTGATCCCGAACGAAACCTATGTTGAAGGCGATAAAGTGCGGAAAACGAGTACCGACGACATCGACTACTGGTACGACAACTTCTACCTCGCCTGGGGCGAACAGCGCATTGTAAATGCCGCCGGCGACGCGAACACCCGCGGACGGCGGAATGTGTTTTATTTAAATAAGATTGCTTATTGACCATGGACCGCAGACCATAGGCCATGGTACTTTACAGTAGAACCCTACCCTGGTCCACGGTCGATCGACTATGGTCAAAAAATTTAAACCACCACCACATTGATACTACTTTCACCAGACCAACATACCGACTACCAACTGATCGACAGCGGCGGATTTGAGAAACTCGAAAAATTCGGGCCGTATGTTCTTTCTCGTCCCGAGCCGCAGGCGATTTGGGATAAAACTCTTTCCGAAGCGGAATGGGAGCAGCGTTCGAATGCAGTTTTTAAAAAGGACAAAAATTCGCAGGAAAAAGGCCAGTGGGTTACCAAGGGCGATATGCCCGATAAATGGGTATTTCAATACCGTACCAAAGAGCTGCATTTGCGTACGAAGCTTGCATTATCGTCATTCAAGCACGTGGGCGTGTTTCCCGAGCAGGCTACCAACTGGGATTTCATCGCCCGGACTTTGAAGCAAATGCCCGAGGAAAAGCCTTCGGTATTGAATCTCTTTGCCTACACCGGCATTGCCTCGCTGGCAGCCAAGGCTGCCGGGGCGGATGTAACGCACGTGGATTCGGTGAAGCAGGTGATCAGCTGGTCGCGGGAGAATATGGATCTGAGCGGGCTGAGTAATATCCGCTGGGTAGTGGAAGACGCATTGAAGTTCGTGCAGCGCGAGGTCCGCCGAGGTAACAAGTATAATGGCCTCATCCTCGATCCTCCTGCGTATGGGCGCGGGCCAGACGGCGAAAAGTGGCTGCTCGAAGAAAGTTTGAATGAACTGCTCAGGCTGTGTGCGTTGTTATTGAAGGAAAAAAACTTCTTTTTTATCATTAACCTGTATTCGCTCGGCTTTTCGGCGTTGATCGTCGAAAACCTGATTAAGGCGCATTTCGGAACAGAAATCAAGCACGAGTTCGGCGAACTATTTATCCCCGATTCGTTTGGCAAAAAACTTCCATTGGGTGTGTTTTCGCGTTTTTCAGACCAGAATGTTTAGTGGCGAATGAAGTCTGACAATCTGAAATATTTATCATTTGCATTCCTCATTGCATTGGGAGGGCTGGAACAGTCCTGCCAGAGCGATGCGCGCACGTCTACGCGCATTCCACCCGTGATCAAAAAAGGGAAGGCACAATGGCAGAACGATGCATTATTGTCATTAACTGACCTAATCAACCGGGGGATCGATTCGGATGTGAATTATTTCAAAAGGGCACGCATTTACTTCGAACGCGAACAATATTCCGAAGCGCTGGACGACATCAACGAGTCGATTTACGAGCAGGATAACGTAAGTGAATATTTCCTTTTGCGCGGGAAGATCTACCGCGAACTGGGCAGGATCGATAATGCATTGGAAGATGCGCAACGTGCCGAAGCATTGCAGCAAAGCAGTCCCGAACTGTATGTGCTGCTTGCGGATATTTTGCAGGCCAAAAACCGTTTCGGAGAGGCCGCCGCTTATCTGAATCAAGCCTTGAAAATGGCGCCTTACGATGGTTCGGCATATTATGTCAAAGGAATGTTGCAGGCGCGGCAAGGCGATTCCCTGGCCAGCTTATCGAGCCTGAACTATGCGATGAACGTCAATCCGAGGTTGCTGCGTGCTTATGAGCAGGGGACGGCGATCAATCTCAAATTGAAGAACACGGCCGAAGCGCTGGCGATCAACGAAAGAGCATTGAAACGCTTTCCCGAGCGCGCTACCCTGTTTTTCGGGAGAGGAGAAATCTTGAATGCGCTGGCAAAACCCGATACCGCATTGATCTTTTACCAAAAAGCCGTTGCTATCCAGCCGGATTATGAAGAAGCATTGAACCAGCTTGCGACCGTTGCCATGCAGCTCCGCGCCTACCCGGCGGCGATCCCGGCATTGAAAACGCTTTTGAAAAAGAAATCGCAATCGAAGGAGATCAACAACATGCTGGGCTATGCTTATGAAAAGAGCGGTGAGCTGGATCTGGCCAAGACCTATTATACTACTGCCCTGACGATCGCCCCAGGCGACCAGGACGCGCGCTACGGCATGTACCGCATCCGGAAAATCGAGTCGGAAGGACTTTACCCCTCCTACTATCCTGAGGAAAATACCAACCAGGGATACAAATTACTGGATACGGCGCGGGTTAAAATCAATATTATCCAACCGCGCGGTACCACAAATATCCGCGTGGACTCTTCACGCAAAGCTAAAATTGAATAGCTTTGTATTTTGCGGCCTCCCCGCATTGCCATTGAACCATAGTCACAGAATTATTTTTTGAATGAAAGACGAGTCTCAAGTAAAAATTACCCTGCCCGATGGTAGCGAACGTTTTTACCCAAAAGGGGTAACCGCTCTCGAAATCGCGCTCAGTATCAGTGAAGGGCTTGCACGGAATGTGATAGCCGCCAAAGTGAATAACGAAGTCTGGGACCCTACGCGCCAGATCACGGAGGATTCCCTGGTGAAACTACTGACGTGGAATGACGAGGACGGCAAAGCTACATTCTGGCACTCTTCGGCCCACTTACTGGCCGAAGCATTGGAAGCGCTCTACCCGGGAATTAAGTTCGGTACGGGACCTTCTATCGAAAAGGGCTTTTACTATGATGTAGACTTGGGCGGGCAGACCATTTCGCAGGAAGATTTCCCGAAAATCGAAGCGAAAATGCTCGAACTGGCCCGTCAGAAAAACGAATATATCCGCAAGCCGATCAGCAAGGCCGATGCTTTGGAATACTTTACCAAAAAGGGTGACGAGTACAAGCTGGAATTGATCGACGGGCTGGAAGACGGTTCTATTACATTGTACGAGCAAGGCGGTTTCACCGACCTTTGCCGTGGGCCGCATATCCCGAACACCGGTTTTATCAAAGCCGCAAAACTGACCAACATCGCAGGTGCATATTGGCGTAACAAGCAGGAAAACAAAATGTTGACCCGCATTTACGGCATTACGTTTCCAAAGCAAAAAGAGCTGGAAGAATATGTGACCCTGATGGAAGAAGCTAAAAAGCGTGACCACCGCCGCCTCGGCAAAGAGTTGGAGCTTTTTGCTTTCTCTGAAAAAGTTGGACAAGGTTTGCCGCTGTGGTTGCCCAAAGGTGCCATGCTTCGCGAGCGCTTGCAGGCGTTCCTGAGCAAAGCGCAGTCTCGCGCCGGTTATGTACCTGTAATTACGCCGCATATCGGTAGCAAGGATTTGTACGTGACCTCGGGCCACTGGGATAAATATGGTAAGGACTCGTTTCAACCCATTAAAACCCCGAACCTCGATGAAGAGTACATGCTCAAACCGATGAACTGCCCGCATCACTGCGAGATTTATAAAACTTCTCCCCGCTCCTACAAGGATCTGCCATTGAGGTTCTCGGAGTTCGGTACGGTTTACCGTTACGAGCAAAGCGGCGAGTTGCACGGGCTCACACGCGTACGCGGGTTTACACAGGACGATGCGCACATTTTCTGCCGTCCCGATCAGGTGAAGGAAGAATTCATCCGTGTGATCGACCTCGTATTGTATGTATTCAAATCCCTTGGGTTCGATGATTACAGTGCGCAAATTTCGCTCCGCGACCCTAATAATAAGGAGAAATACATTGGCCGGGACGAAGACTGGGAGAAAGCGGAAAGCGCGATCATCGAAGCGGCAGCGGAACGCGGCCTAAGCACGGTTACAGAACTGGGCGAAGCTGCATTCTACGGCCCGAAACTCGATTTCATGGTCCGCGACGCTTTGGGACGCAAATGGCAGCTTGGTACCATCCAGGTAGATTACCAGCTCCCACAGCGTTTCCAATTGGAATATACCGGCTCCGACAACCAGAAACACCGCCCGGTAATGATCCACCGTGCGCCATTCGGTTCAATGGAGCGTTTTACCGCGATTTTGATCGAAAATACCGCGGGCCAGTTTCCGCTGTGGTTGTCGCCTGACCAGATCGCCATCCTGCCGATCTCGGAGAAATTCGCAGATTACGCAGAAGACGTGTTCTTTCAGTTGCAGGACCATGACATCCGTGGGTTCGTGGATCACCGTGACGAGAAGATCGGACGCAAGATCCGTGATGCGGAAGTTACCAAAGTGCCATTCATGCTTATCGTGGGCGAGAAGGAAGCAGCAGAAGGAAAGCTTTCCGTTCGCCGCAAAGGCGAGGGTGATTTAGGAAGTATGACGATCGAAGAATTCACTGCCTTTTTCAAAAAGGAAGCCGCCATTGCTTGATGTTTTTGTAAGATTTTAGTATTATTCCAGCAATAAGGCACTATTTTTGTGGACCTAGTGTTAATTTTTTCGATTTCCACCAAAAACAAAAAAACACCAATACAAATTATATGGCATTAAGACCCCCTAGTGGACGGATGAGGATTCCCGAAGAACCTTACAAAATTAACGAACGAATTACAGCAAAAGAAGTACGATTGGTCGGTGAAAACATTGAACCGGGCATCGTGGATATCAATACAGCCCGCGCACTAGCAAAGGCACAATCACTTGACCTCGTGGAGATTGCACCAACCGCAGTTCCTCCTGTTTGTAAAGTGGTTGACTACTCGAAGTTCAAATACGAGCAAAAGAAGAAACAAAAGGAAATTAAAGCGAAGGCCCAGAAAGTGGTTATCAAGGAGATCCGTTTCGGCCCGAACACGGACGACCATGACTTCGATTTTAAATTGAAGCATGCCACTAACTTCCTCAAAGAAGGATCAAAAGTAAAAGCATACGTGCATTTCGTAGGACGTACGATCGTTTTCAAGGAGCGCGGTGTAAACCTTTTGAAGAAATTTTCCGAAGCATTGTCTGACTACGGCAAACTGGAAATGGAGCCTAAGCTGGAAGGAAAACGAATGACAATCATCCTCGCGCCTGCTCCTGCAAAAAGCAAGTGATACGCTGATTTATAAAGCATATTGATAGAAAATCGTGTTTTCGGCATCATGTCGGGAACACGATTTTTATTTAACACAGATTATGGCTAATTTTGCGCGCTGTTTTATATTTTATCAACTATTAGTTTTTTGAATTATGCCTAAAATGAAAACCATCTCTGGTGCAAAAAAGCGTTTCGCGCTGACAGGCACTGGAAAAGTTAAACGCAAGCACGCTTTTCACAGCCACATCCTGACCAAAAAATCAAACAAGCGCAAGCGTGGTTTGGTTAAGACTGGTCTGATCGATGTGTCTAACGAAAAGCAAGTATTGGCAATGCTTCGGAAGTAATCCGTAAAAAAGCCGATCAGACATTAAAATCTGGTTTTTTGTTCAACCCGATAAAAGGCATTTAAGTCTCAGCAGAGCGCCGATTATCAAAAACAGTTAAATTATGCCACGTTCAGTAAATCACGTTGCGTCACGTGCAAGACGTAAAAAAGTTCTAAAACTCGCGAAAGGCTATTTCGGCCGTCGTAAAAATGTATGGACCGTTGCTAAAAACGCAGTTGACCGCGCTTTGGCTTACGCATACGAAGGCCGTAAACAGAAGAAACGTAATTTCCGCGCACTGTGGATCCAGCGTATCAACGCAGGTACCCGTCAGCATGGATTGTCTTATTCTGCTTTCATCGGCAAACTTAATGCAAAAGGCATCGAGCTCAACAGGAAAGTTCTCGCGGATCTTGCGATGAATCATCCTGACGCATTCAAAGCGATCGTTGATCAAGTAAAATAAAACAGCATCCCGCCTCTCCGGCGGGATTTTTTTTTGCATAAAATTTGGATATTGCAGGCGACAATCAACTCGTACCTCAAAACCAAATAGAAATGCTGGAACAACTTTTCGACCTCGTACAACAGAACTCTCAACAATCGGTTGTAGAAAATCCTGACGTCCCCAACGAACACAATCAGGAAGTCATCAATACACTCACCAGCTCCATCACCGGCGGCTTGCAGGAGCAGGTCCAAAGCGGAAACATCAGCGGGCTTATGGGTCTGTTCGGGGGTGACAGCGGCACTTCGGCGGCTTCGCTTATGAACAATCCCATCGTAGCTTCCATCGCTAGCAATGCGATCGGTGCCATCGTTCAGAAATTCGGATTGAACAGCCAGGTGGCGGGCAGCATCGTGAACTCGGTATTGCCTGGCGTACTGGGCGCAGTGATCGGCCAGTTGAACGGGCAAGGCGGCGCTGCCGGTAATAGTGGTAGTGGCAATGGCTTTGACCTGGGATCGCTCATCCAAATGGGCGGCGGCCTGTTTGGCGGCGGCAACGATCAGCAAGGCAAACCTGCTTCGGGAGGCATTGACCTTGGCGGAATGCTGGGCGGCCTTTTTGGCGGAAAGTAATAACAAAGAATAATAGTAGAATAAAGCACGGGCTTTGAAACGATAGTACATTTGCAAAAAATGATGTACTATCGTAAAAGCCCTTTTTCTTTTTCCTAACTCACCTAACCATGGACTCTAGAAGAGAATTTATCCGGAAAGCCACCATGCTCACCGGAGCAGCCGGATTGTTCGGCGCCCTACCCGCCTCTATTCAAAAAGCTTTGGCCATTAACCCACCGAAGGGCACTACCTGGAAGGATGCGGAGCATGTGGTGATACTGATGCAGGAAAACCGCTCGTTCGACCACTCTTACGGAACGCTCCGTGGCGTGCGCGGTTTCAACGATCCCCGGGCCATAACCCTTCCGAACAAAAACCTCGTTTGGCTCCAAACCAATGCATTCGGAGAAACCTACGCCCCCTTCCGCCTGAACATCAGGGAATCCAAAGCGACCTGGATGGGCTCGCTGCCGCATTCCTGGCCTAACCAGGTGGACGCGCGAAACGGGGGTAAATACGACAAATGGCTCATTGCCAAGCAACCGGGCAATAAGGATTATGCCAAAATGCCTTTGACGCAAGGTTTTTATAACCGTGAAGATATTCCTTTTTACTACGCAATGGCCGACGCGTTCACGGTTTGCGATCAGAATTTCTGCTCTTCGCTGACCGGTACGACGCCCAACCGGCTATACCTCTGGTCGGGAACTGTTCGTGAAAATACCGACCCAAACAAACACTACGCCAATATCCGCAACGAGAACGTGACCGACGACCACGAGGCGTCCTGGACCACATTCCCGGAACGGCTCGAAGACCATGGCGTTTCTTGGAGAATTTACCAGAACGAGCTGAGTATCAATACCGGCTTCACGGGCGAGGAAGATGCGTGGCTCGCCAATTTTACCGACAACCCGATTGAATGGTTTACCCAATACAATATCCGTTACCACACTGGCTATCAGCGGTATTTGAAAGAACGCCAGCAAATGCTACCGGGCGAGATCGAAGAAGCTCAGGCAAAATTGAAATCGCTTTCGGGCAAGGAAGCATCCGATCTTGAAAAAGTATTAAAAGAGAAGCGTGCACTGCTTAAACTGGCGAATGAGGAACTGATCCGTTGGAGCGCTGAAAGGTTTGATAAATTGTCTCAGCGAGAAAAAAACATCCACCAGAAAGCATTCACTATCAATAGGAATGACCCCGATTACCGGAAGGTTACCACGGTAAAATACCACGACGGTGATATTGAACATGAAGCCAAAGCACCAATGGGCGATGTGCTGCACCAGTTTCGTTCGGATGTAAAAACGGGTTCACTGCCAACTGTTTCCTGGCTGGTGGCACCCGAAAACTTCTCCGACCATCCGGGCGCACCCTGGTATGGCGCTTGGTACGTTTCGGAAGTGATCGATATTCTAACCGCCGATCCCGAGGTTTGGAAAAAGACCATTTTCATTCTTTGTTATGATGAAAACGACGGCTATTTCGACCACGTACCGCCATATGTCGTGCCTGATCCGTATAAAGAAGACACCGGTGCTGTTTCGGCCGGCATCGATTGCAAGACGGAATTCGTGACGTTGGAGCAGGATATGACGAAAAAGAAAAAAGAAGAATGCCGCGAAAGCCCGATAGGCCTGGGTTACCGCGTACCCCTGATCGTCGCCTCACCCTGGAACCGGGGTGGCAACGTGTGCTCGGAGGTCTTTGATCATACTTCTATTTTACAGTTCCTGGAAAAATTTGTGAGCCTGAAATCCGGTAAACAGATCAAGGAAACGAATATCACCGAATGGCGACGCACCATTTGCGGCGACCTTACTTCGACCTTTACACCTTATGACGGCCAGGAGATCAAGCTACCTGCATTCCTGGAAAGGGAGGAATTTATGGAAAGCATTTTCAATGCCAAGTTCAGAAAGCTACCAAACGGTTATAAGGCATTATCCAAAAGTGAAATTGACGAGGTGAATAGCAACCCGCTTACCTCCCCTATTCTGCCTAACCAGGAAAAAGGAACGCGGCCTGCATGCGCTATCCCGTATGAATTATATGCCGACGGCGCATTTAACTCTGCCAAAAATGCATTTGAAATTAAGCTGGAAGCCAGAAATGGCATATTTCACGACAAATCTGCCGGTTCGCCATTTATCGTATATGCCCCGGGAAAATACAAAAATGAGGAGGTCAAAGTATGGAATTATGCCGTGAAGCCCGGAGATGCATTAACCGGCTCCTGGAAAATCTCCGATTTTGACAATCAGCATTACCATTTAAAGGTTTACGGTCCGAACGGATTCTTTCGCGAGTACAGCGGTGACAAAGAAAATGGTCTTTTAAAAGTAGAATGCGCCTACCAGCTCGACCGCAGTAAAAAGCCGACGGGGCATATAGAACTGAAAATCAGCAACCTGCATCCGAGCCAGAAAGCCGTCTTGAAAATCACCGACAATGCTTACGGTGCTGCTATTCAAACTATTACACTTGAAAAAGCCTCCGCCGGACTAAAATCGCGCAAAAGTGTTGTGTTGAATCTTACCAAAAGCTTCAACTGGTACGATATCACAGTTGCGATAGAAGGGGTCGAAAATGCTTTCTCGCGTTTTGCAGGGCACGTGGAGACGGGCGCTATCAGCCAAAGCGACCCTTATATGGGGCAAATGATCAGTTGATGTACTACCTATCGTCAGGCCAGCGAATGGCCTGACACTTTGTCATTCCTATTTTAAGTCAACGTTTCTGGTACGGGCTTTTTAGTAAGTAACCCGGTGGCTGACGAAAACGGCCGCCGGCAGATCCAGAATCAAATCATACTTAACTTATAAAATAGAAAAATGGGAAAAATTATTGGCATAGACTTAGGAACAACGAACTCCTGCGTGGCTGTCATGGAGGGTAACGAGCCGGTTGTAATAGCCAACAGCGAAGGTGCCCGCACTACTCCTTCCGTGGTTGCTTTCATGGATAACGGTGAGCGCAAAATCGGAGCACCGGCCAAACGTCAGGCGATTACCAATCCCAAGCATACTATTAGCTCCATCAAAAGATTCATGGGTAAAAAATACGATGACACAACCTCTGAAATGAAGACGGTTGCGTACAGCGTAGAAAAAGGCCCTAATAATACCCCGCGCATTCCTATCGGTGACCGCCTTTACACACCACAGGAAGTTTCTGCATTCATTCTTCAAAAAATGAGACAAACTGCGGAAGACTATCTGGGTCAGGAAGTTACCGAAGCGGTGATCACCGTACCTGCCTATTTCAACGATGCAGAACGCCAGGCTACGAAAGAAGCCGGTCAGATCGCTGGTCTGGATGTAAAGCGTATTATCAACGAACCTACTGCTGCTGCCCTGGCCTACGGCCTTGACAAACAGCATAAGGATATGAAAATCGCCGTGTTCGACTTGGGTGGTGGTACGTTCGACGTATCGATCCTGGAACTGGGTGATGGCGTTTTCGAAGTGAAATCTACCGACGGTGATACCCACCTGGGTGGTGACGACTTCGACCAGGTGATTATCAACTGGCTTGCCGACGAATTCGTGAAAGACGAAGGCGTTGACCTGAGAAAAGATCCTATGGCATTGCAGCGTTTGAAAGAAGCTGCTGAAAAAGCAAAAGTTGAATTGTCGAGCTCGACTCAGACGGAGATCAACTTGCCATATATCTTCCCCGTTGATGGTATTCCAAAGCACTTGGTTCGTACTTTAACACGGGCGAAATTTGAGCAACTCGCTGATTCTCTGTTCCAACGCATGATGGAACCTTGCAAGAGAGCGATGAAAAACGCGAGCTATACCAACAGCGATATCGACGAAGTGATCCTGGTAGGTGGTTCTACCCGTATCCCTCGTGTGCAGGAAGAAGTAGAGAAATTCTTCGGTAGAAAACCGTCGAAAAACGTTAACCCTGACGAAGCTGTGGCCGTTGGTGCTGCAATTCAGGGTGGCGTACTCACAGGCGAAGTGAAAGACGTACTCCTATTGGACGTTATTCCATTGTCACTGGGTATCGAAACTTTGGGCGGTGTGTTCACCAAGTTGATCGAAGCGAACACGACCATTCCTTCTAAGAAAACCGAAACATTCTCGACTGCCGCTGATAATCAGCCTTCTGTGGAAATCCACGTATTGCAAGGTGAGCGTCCGCAAGCATCAAACAACCGTACACTCGGTCGTTTCCACTTGTCCGACATTCCACCGGCACAACGCGGTGTACCTCAGATTGAAGTAACATTCGATGTGGATGCGAACGGTATCCTGCACGTTTCCGCGAAAGACAAAGGAACCGGCAAAGAGCAAAAGATCCGCATAGAAGCTTCCAGCGGTTTGACCGACGAGGAAATCACCAGAATGCGTGAAGAAGCGAAGGCAAACGAAGCTGCTGATAAAGCGGAACGAGAAAAAATCGAAAAAATCAACGGAGCTGATAGCCTGATCTTCTCGACTGAGAAACAGTTGAAAGAATATGGCGACAAACTTTCTGACAATAACAAATCGAATATCGAAGGTGCGTTGGCAGAGTTGAAAACCGCTCACCAGTCTCAGGATCTCGCAGCTATCGACGTTGCATCGGAGAAACTGAATGCGGCGTGGCAAGCTTCGGCTCAGGAAATGTATGCGCAAGGTGGTGAAGGTCAGCCCGGAGGCGCGCAGCCCGGTGCAGGCGGCCCAACCGGAAACCCAGGCGCAGGTGCCGAAAACAACGGTTCAACTGACGACGTGACGGACGTTAATTTCGAAGAAGTCAAATAAGACTAAAAGATGAAAAAATCCCCGTCCGTTAAACAGATGGGGATTTTTTTTACACGCTGTGTTACATTTTGGGGTGACGGGGCGTATATAAGAATAGAAAATCGGCCTTCGAACTGCTGGCACTGATTTTTTCAAACCAAAACAAATCTTCATCAATCTAATCAACCATTATCAAATTCATCTTCTATGGACGCAAGAATCGCATTACCAGAATTGATGTACCTTTCCCCTACTACGCGCGAAAAAGCAGTAGCCATTGCACAGGAACTTCTCAGGTCGACTAACATTTCTCCTCGCGAAGCTGTTTCCAAAGCAATTCTGATTGCGAAAAACTGGGCGGTCAAAAATGTGAACCGCAGCGTTTGGAAAAAATTGAAATCTGTTGAAAAAGAAATGATATGATAGGGCTGACATTCAAAGATCAGGTCGTCATTGTCACTGGAGCAAGCTCCGGAATCGGTAAAGCTTGTGCATTGCATTTCGGAAACCACGGTGCTAATGTGGTTGTGAATTACAGTTCCAATGCAGGCGCCGGCCAGGAAGTAGTGGATGAAATCCGGGCCAATGGCGGTAGCGCGATCCTCGTGAAAGCGGATGTGAGTAAGGAGGACGAAGTAAAAGCCCTGTTTGCAGAAACCGTCAACCAGTTCGGGCGCGTCGATGTGCTTGTCAGCAATGCCGGCTTGCAGAAAGACTCGCCGTTTCTGGAAATGACTTTGGAACAATGGCAGAAAGTAATCGACGTCAACCTGACGGGTCAGTTTCTCGCCTGCCGCGAGGCCGCCAAGCAGTTCATTGCTCAGGAACAGGCAGTTACAGAAATCAATCACAGCGAACTGGCCATCGGGAAAATCATATTGATGAGCTCCGTACACGATGTAATCCCATGGGCGGGCCATGTCAACTACGCCGCGTCAAAGGGTGGGATCATGATGTTCATGAAATCCATTTCGCAGGAGCTTGCGCCTCACAAAATCCGAGTGAATTCGGTAAGCCCTGGCGCAATCAAAACGCCGATCAACCAGGAAGTATGGTCGGATCCCGATAAATACCAAAGCTTGCTCCACCTGATTCCCTACAAACGGATCGGTACCGCGCAGGATGTTGCCAAAGCGGTAGCCTGGCTGGCATCGGATGATTCCGATTATGTGAATGGCGAAACATTATATATCGATGGCGGCATGACACTCTATCCAGAGTTTGCGGATAATGGGTGACGCGGTCGACTGTCATAAAAAAACGTCAGGTCTCTCGGCCTGACGTTTTTTATTGCTTATAACAAATTATTGCGTAACAAACTCTCCCTTTTCCACCGACCAGTCATTTCCGAAGAACCCCGACATCCTCACTTCTTTAATTCCGTTCTTCAACATGTCTGCCGAAAAGACCATAATATCGGGAAAGCCGCTGCCGCCGCTGAAATACTGGTTCGCGTTGGCTGCCCGGAAACCTGCTTTGCCAGTTCCTGAAATAACGGCGACCGAGGCAGTCTTGCTATCCGATCTCGGGTAAATGAAATATGCCGCAAGATCGTTGCCTGCAAACTGCTTTCCTCCCACCTCGATCTTCCCGCTCGTTACGGTTACCGGGCAGTTTTTCAGCACCTTATCCCAGGCAAGGTTGGTGCTTTTGTTCCCGTACAGGATCACACCCCTATCCTTAAATTCCTGTGGATCAAAGTCTTTATCGGCAACGATATCCACTGCCCCATTACCACGGTAGTACCACGACTCAGCGTCGAAAGTTGCCTTTTCAAATGCCCAGGCCTTCTCTTCCGCGCTACCGCCTGTTGCGTACACATATACCATCCGGTTTCTGAATGCGTCTTTTAATGTACCACTCCTTTCCGGATTCTTCTCGGCAGCCGCGGGAGCGGCCGCCAGTTTCCAGTTGCCCTCGTTTTTGAGGAAGATGGTTTCATTTCCTCTCACCGCATATTCAACAGGCGCTTTACCATCCAATACAATTTTCAGCTTCGAGCCCGGCGCGAATGCTCCAAGATCCAAAGAAAGCAGGGCCACATTTTCGGTCGTACCCTCAATTTTCAATTCCTTTTTACTGCTATTGAGTTTGATATGGCTGTATTTCAATGCATTAACTTGTTGGTGCACGCCTGCCCAACGCATGTGTGAAGAGATTCCAGGGTTGGCAGTTTTGAAATCAATGGAAGTCACGGTCGTGTCCCTCGGAATAGCATGCCAGCTGAAAAAGTTGAAAATCGGCGGCCAGTCTACGCTGATATCACCGTACCAATGCTCGCCGCCAACGTGTTCGTAGTAACTGAAATCGCGGTGGAATTTCCCAAGAATGTCGCGCATCTGCCGCGCATAGGTAACGGGTACTGTTCGATCTGCGTCGCCGTGAGCAACGTAAACACCCAGACTTTTGTAGTTGGAAGTCAGTGCAAGAACATTGCTTGGATTACTGGCTCTCAGCAACATAGCCTCGATCGGCGACCCTGCGCTGTCGGGAATAACACCATCGTGCGAGCCGTATGCAGCCAAGGTGGGGTAGCCAGCCGATGGCGCAATTGCCGCCCATTTTTCTGGATAAGTTGCTCCAAGGAACCATGTTCCGTGACCGCCCATCGAGTGACCGGTAAGATATATACGCGACGGGTCCGGGTTGAATTGCTTTTTTGCAATGCCCAATACTTCCATCGCATCCATCCGTCCCCAGTCTTCCCAGTTGAATCCGCGCGGACGACGGTTGGTAGGTGCCACCAGCACACCCCAGTCTTTGGGTTTATACGCACGTGCCTGGCTAATCGCCTGAACCTCGGCTCCATGCACTGAGAAAAACAGTGCCGGCCGATCATTCGCGCCGCCGTTGATCTGAGGCGATACTGAAAAATACTGAACGCTGCCATCGAGCTCGCTTACGAAAGTACGGCTATACTGCTTCCCCGCTTCCACCGACTGGATCGCAATCTTCGACTGATCTGTTAGTTTGCCGTTTTGCAACAGACTTAGTGAAACTTCATTTTTTCCAACACTCGTCACCCCGCTACCGTCAATCAGCACACCTACTTTTCGCAATGCCATCGCAGGTACCGACGGAAGTTTGGTAATAATGTCCTTTCCGGCCACGATCGTTTTCATTTCCAGGCCAGTCAGCGGTTTTTTGGTCATATTCGAAATAACGACGCCTGTCCAGAGGGAATCATTTTTGAAACCAGGAACTACATCGGAGATCGTAAGGTCCTCTGTATTAATGGAAATCGGCTTCTCCGGAAAAGTAAGATTTGCGGTAATGCCGCCAAAACGGCCGAAACGTGCCACGCGTGCATAAATTTCATTTTTCCCTTTTTTCAGGACAACAGGTAAATGCATCCAACCATACCGGTACATATCCCCTCCTCGCGGCACGCCATTCAGGAAAATCATGTCCTGACCGGTAATTGTCAAAATAGCTGCCTGTTCCTTTTTTGATTCATAGGTCAGATACACATATCCATTAGAAAATGAGTCACCACGAAAACGGTGGGTGGAGTCGGCTTGTACTTTTTTCCATTTCACCTCCCCCACTTTTGGATCGGTTAATAACATACTTCCTTCTTGCGGTTTGAGCGTACCTTTGTAGAGTTGATAGGCGAGCTGGTCGGTGTACAAAGCTTCCCGCCCATATTGGTGGCATGGCCCGATGGCCAGTCCTTCTTCAAAATGGTAAACAGATTGTGCCTGATTGTGGGAAAAAATAAATAGTAAAGAGAGTGTCGCAAAAATCCTTTTCATTGAAAGAGGTTTAGTAGTATGACAAAAACTAAACTTAATAAAAAATATTACTAATAGTGGTCTCAATTTTTAATTAACTCAAAATTCTATCCAAAAGCCCTCTCAATTGGCTCAAATGACCCTTTTTTAGCTGTGGTGCTGTCAAAATTCAAAAAATGAAACGTAACTTTCGGTGTACAATTTCATAACTATGACCTCAAAATTTTCACAATCAACAATTCGATTTATTGCTCAACATCAATGGCTTAGCTGGCTATGGAGTTTTTTAATCTTGGTTGCGTGCACTTGGCCGGGCAAAGATCTGCCTGCGGCACCCGTCTTAGGTTTTGACAAAATTGTCCACTCGGGACTCTTTACAGTATGGGCGATTCTCGCGCTGATTATTTACCCTGAAAAAAGCCGCCTGGTGGTGGGATTGGGAATGGCTTACGGGCTGGGGCTGGAATTTTACCAGCAGCTTCTGCCATTTGACCGCACTTTTGACTGGTGGGATGCCGTGGCAGATGCTGCTGGTGTGGTAATCGGTTACCTTTTTACAAAAGTGGTGCTCAAAAACTAGCGCCAGCGTTTGTACTGGTTAATCAAACCGTTGGTCGAGCTGTCGTGGTTGGTAACCGGCCAGTCGTTTTGTAGTTCGGGGTATATTTTGTTCGCGAGCTGTTTACCCAACTCAACACCCCATTGGTCGAAGCTGTAAATATTCCAGATGATACCTTGTACGAAAATCTTGTGTTCGTACATTGCGATCAAGCTACCTAGCACTTTCGGGGTGATCTTCTTCACGAGGATCGAGTTGGTAGGGCGGTTACCTGAGAAAACTTTGAACGGCGCGATTTGCCCGATCTCTGCATCGCTCTTTCCGGCTGCCTTCAATTCAGCACGAACTTCCTCATCGGTCTTACCGTTCATCAAAGCTTCGGTTTGCGCGAAGAAGTTGGATAACAACATTTTATGATGATCGCCCAGCGGGTTGTGGCTGATGGCCGGCGCGATAAAATCGCAAGGGATCAGTTTGGTTCCCTGGTGGATCAGCTGGTAAAATGCATGCTGACCATTCGTACCCGGCTCGCCCCAGATCACCGGACCGGTTTGATAACCCACCGCATTGCCGTCACGGCCGGTGCTCTTTCCGTTACTTTCCATATCTCCCTGCTGGAAGTACGCTGCGAATCGGTGCATGTACTGATCGTAAGGGAGGATCGCCTGCGTTTGCGCGTCGAAGAAATCGTTATACCAGATCCCGAGCAATGCGAGGATCACCGGAATGTTGCGTTCAAGCTTGGTCGTGCGGAAGTGTTTGTCCATCTCGTGTGCACCCGCGAGCAGCTGCTCGAAATTCTGGAAGCCTACATAGCAGGCAATCGACAAGCCGATCGCCGACCACAACGAGTAGCGGCCTCCTACCCAATCCCAGAAACCAAACATGTTTTCAGGATCGATCCCGAATTTTTCTACTTCTGAGCGGTTGGTCGAGATTGCAACGAAATGTTTCTTCACATGTTCCTCATCCGACGCCTTTTCCAGGAACCAGCTCCGCGCGCTGTGCGCATTCGCCATCGTTTCCTGGGTGGTAAAAGTTTTGGAAGCGATCATGAACAGTGTCGTTTCCGGATTCAGCAACTTCACGGTTTCGGCGATATGGGTACCGTCGACGTTGGATACAAAATGTACATTCAATCCATTTTTCGCGTAGGCTTTCAATGCCTCGGTCACCATTACCGGGCCCAGGTCGCTGCCTCCGATGCCGATATTCACGATGTCGGTAATTTCCTTTCCAGTATAACCCTTCCATGCACCCGATCTTACCCGCGTCGAAAACTCCTTCATTTTCGCAAGTACTTCGTTTACATCCGGCATTACATCCTGCCCATCCACGAGCACCGGTTCATTGGAACGGTTCCGCAATGCAGTATGCAAAACGGCACGCCCTTCGGTCACGTTGATTTTCGCACCGGTAAACATCGCCTCGATCGCTTCCGCCAGACCAGCCTCTTCGGCGAGCTGGACCAGGTATGAGCGCGTGCGCGTGCTAATTCGGTTTTTGGAATAATCCAGTAATATGTCCCCGAAACGGATGGAGAACTTTTTATGGCGATCGGTGTCTTCCTCGAAAAGAGTCTTTAAATGCTTTTGTGAAATGGTTTTGTGATGCGTTTTCAGCTTTTTATAAGCCGCCAACTGATCAAAGGGGACGTTTGAAAGCATTGTTTCTGGCGTTATGGTAAAAAATCAAACCTTGGTTGTGCAAAAATAGGGTTTTACGGCGGTTAATACGTGTTTTCCCGATTAACTCGCCTGGCAAACTCCACGAAAATACCCCACCGATTCGGCGATTCCGGCCAGGGGCTCTTTCATATCTTTCTCATATTCAAGGCTGCACGAACCCGGGTATTTCACTTTCCGCAACATTTTCACAAATGCGGGAATATCAATAATTCCTCGTCCCAATTCACAGGTTTTACCGTCCTTGGTGGCTGCCGTGACGTTTTTGAGGTGAATGTCAAAAATGCGCTTGCTGTACTTTCCAAGATCTGCCACCGAATCCTGATTGTCGCGTCGGTTGTGTCCCATATCGAAACAAAGCCCAACCCGCGGGTCAAGGTCTTTCACGAGGTTGTACACGGATGCCGCGTTCGGGTACAATTTATCCTCCGGCCCATGGTTATGGATCGCATATCGAATGTTGTATTCCTTGACCTTCTGCTCTACATATTTCAGGTCGTCATGGTTAGGAATACCCACGATCAGGTCGACGCCCACCCGCTTGGCATAGTCGAAGGCATTGTCGATCTCCTGATGGGTTTTGGTATAAATTGGCCCGACGGCATACCCCGTAACGCCCGCGTCTTTCAGCTTCTGGTGAAATGCGGCGATTTGTTCGGCAGTACTATTATAAGGCAAATGAAAATCCTTGATACACAAATAATGAACATCTGTCTTCTTCATCATTTCGAGCGCTTCGTCCAGCTTGAAATGCACAAAACTATAACCGGCCATACCGAGCTTGAATGTATCCTCTTTTTTAGCCGGGGCCGCATTGCTTTGGTCCGGGAGTGAAATGATACTGCCGACCATGAGCCCGGCGATGCCTTTCTTGACAAATATTCTTCTCGAATTCATTCTGTTCAGATTAAATTAATTGCTGTATACGTAAAAGACGAAGAGTTACAGATTTACCACCTATCAACTCAAATCTTAAGTTTTATCCCAATCCGGTTAATCGCGCCAGTGAGCAGAATGACCAGCAGTGAAAAGCAGGCCGATTTCACAAGACCTACCAGTCCGGTACGCAAATACAACGGCAAGCTGATCCCCGCCAACGTAATGACAGCATACCATATATAAGGAATCAGATAGCAGGTCAGCGTAGCGGTACCGGCCGGGTTGAGCACGTTAGCCCAGTTTCTCAGCTTACGCAAGTCAACAAGCCAGAATAGAAACGCAAATGCAAAAAGGCTGATGCCCGTGCAAATGCCTACCCAGGCCGGAGTGGCCCTGATTTTTGAAATGCCCCAAAATGGACGCGTACCAAAACCGTAGGCGAGGCAGATAACGCCAAAGACGATCAGGATTACCAGAAAAGTGTTGCTTGCCGCATTCCGGCCGGTTCGGTAAATCACCGAAGCTACCACACCGCCCATTACAAAAGCGGGCATCGAGCCACTGCCTACGACCCACACGTGCTTCCTGACGGGATCAAGGAAATCCAGCGTACCGGCAAAACTGGCCAGGTTGAAAAGCACAAAAAACAGCCATCCGGCGATTGCCCACGCGAGGCGGTCGCCCGTGAGCACATACGTGAGCGTGCCAAGCAGGTACGACCACCCGATAAGTCCCAGTATACCATACCAATGGGTTTCCATCCAAGACGGATTCTCAGGATCTCCTCCTTTGTAAATCAATGCCAAACCCACAAGCAGCAGATAACCAGCTACTTTCAATGCGGTATAAAATCCCTTTCTTTCCGGATTGGGTGGGTAGACATTCCAGATCAGGAAAAAGGCGATAACCATTCCGATTTCCCATACATATTTACTGACTACCATCGCTTCCTCTGCAATATTCTCGTAGTTGACGATGAATATTCCCATGAGCAATAAAGCAAAGGTTCGCTCAGCAATATGCCTGATAATCAATACATTTGAATCTCCTTTTTTCTTACGGTTCGAAATGGCGAAAGGAATGGAAAGGCCTACTATAAACAAAAAGCCGGGGAATACGACGTCCGAAAGTCCCATGGCATCTTCACTTGCTTTGCTATGTTCAAGCCATTTGGGAACGTTTTCGAGCGACCACAGGTCGTTCACAAAAATCATCAAAAACATGGTGACCGCACGAAAAACGTCGATCGAATCCAGGCGGAGCGAGGATGAGGTAACTTTGTTCATCAGGAAGACAGGATTTAGGAAAGCCTAATATAGCGGTTTTCTGTCTTTGTGAGGCCAAGTGTGGATTCAGGAATTGAGTAGTACAGCCAAGTCAGCTGCTTTTGCCTACGACTGGCTTCATAGGATCTACAAAACAAAAACCGGGAACTTACCCTGATTTGAGGTAAGCCCCGGCTTTATCTATTTAACGTAATTCAAATATCGATCGCTTTACCTTCGACCTTAGTTCCTAGGGCATTCCCTTTTCTAGTCGAAATTAAGAGCATTGTTGGCATATACAACCGTGCCGTTATTCAAAATCACGTAGCCTCTATAATGAATCTCTCCATTTAACGGATTTCCCTTTTCCTGCCAATGAGCTCCGAGGCTTGCTGCTCCGGGAAATATCGTTTTACTATCGTTGACTGTGGGGAATGTCTGCGGTGTATCAGTCGCAAATACTCGCCACGCCACACCGTATTCCACAATCGGGACATTTCCAAGGTCTTCAATGGAGATTCCAAGCATGGTGGCCCCCGGAGGCAGTTGGCTACTAAACGGATAATTATTGATATCAAGCGTAGTTAACCGTGGCAATACGACTGGTCGCGGTTCATGATCCGTACAACCAACACAGCATAAAAAGATAAACGCGAAAAGTCCGCAGAGTCGAAGAGATAATTGTTTCATGACGAGTTTTGTTTTATTGATTTCTCAGCATTTTGACGCAATTAAATGCTGTTGCACAATAATCCCATCATGTCCCGCGGGTGCAATGAACTAACGGCAATCGATGAATTATTAATCGGAAAACTTTGACTGCTGATCGGAAGAAGTGTTATAAGACTATCGATTCGCAGTGTTGATGAACTACTGGCTAGTCTCGTTTATTCAACTGCAATCAATAAGAAGTTTCGCTAGGGCAGCGTGGATTCGGGATTCACTTACGCTATTCATCCCAATCATCATCCAACGAAGACGCCTCTTCCGTTTTTACCGAGGACGCCACCGCCTCGTTGATCTCCTTCATTTCTGATGGAGTCAGGTCCCGCCATTTGCCGACGGGTAAGTTTTGAAGCGTTACATTCATAATGCGAACGCGTTTCAACTTGTTTACATTATAACCGAGGTATTCGCACATGCGACGGATTTGCCTGTTGAGCCCTTGTGTTAAAATGATAGTGAATACAAAACTGCTCTCTTTCCGAACAAAGCATTTTTTAGTAACAACCCCCAAAACAGGCACGCCGGAGGACATTTTCTGAATAAAATCGGGCGTAATCGGTTTATTGACAGTCACCACATATTCTTTTTCGTGATTGTTTCCGGCACGGAGAATTTTATTTACGATATCTCCGTCGCTTGTAAGAAATATCAAACCTTCCGACGGCTTATCGAGCCGCCCGATCGGAAAAATGCGTTCCTTGTGACGAATGTAGTCGATAATATTTCCCTTAATGTGGCGCTCGGTAGTGCAGGTAATGCCCACCGGTTTATTGAACGCAATATAGATGGCCGGCTTTTTCGCTTTAAGCGGCTTGCCGTCCACGCGCACGTCGTCGCCTTCTGCCGCTTTGTCGCCCAAAACTACTTTCCGGCCGTTAAGCGTCACCCGGCCCTGCTCTACGAGTTTGTCGGCTTCACGGCGCGAACAAAACCCGGTTTCACTGATAAACTTATTGATCCTGACTGGCTCCACTGATTTCTATACTTTTTCCAATGCTGTATTTGGCATATCGGACGGCAAATTAATTCAAATCACAAAAAAAATGTGGTTACATATAAAGATTCAGGCGTTTTTGCCCTTTACCTCTTCAATGCTCAATATATCAGATCACAAAATAGAACAAATTGCCGGTCTATGAAAAATCGCTTTTTACTAAGTCAACTCTTCATTTGGATAACCATTCTTTCCCTGCACGCGCAACCGGCGCGGAGGCCCGTCGAGGTGATCGTCACGACCGACCGCGACGACTGGACTTACAAACCCGGGGATAAAGTGCAATTCATCGTCAGCGTGCTGCGCAATGGAAATCCTGTCAAAAATGCTCATGTGCGTTATGAAATAGGGTTGGAAAAACTTGACCCGACTATCAAGGAAACCAAAACTGCCGCTAACGGTACGCTAACCATCGACGGCGGGACACTCAAAACCCCCGGCTTCCTGCGCTGCATCGCCTGGGCGACTGTCGACGGCGTGGAGTTTCGCGGTCTGGCAACGGCCGGTTTCGATCCGTTGAAAATACAGCCCACTGTTGCGAACCCAGAGGATTTTGACACATTCTGGGACAATGCAAAGAAAGAACTGGCAGCCGTGCCAATGGATGCGAAAATGACTTTGCTCCCAGACCGCTGCACCGAAAAAACGAACGTTTACCATCTAAATCTCCAAAATAACCGGCAGGGCGTACGCGTCTACGGTATTTTGAGTATTCCAAAAAAGGAAGGGAAGTATCCTGCGCTACTCCGCGTGCCGGGTGCCGGCGTCCGCGCCTACTACGGCGATGTAGCCACTGCCGACAAGGACATCATCACGCTCGAGATCGGCATCCACGGTATTCCCGTAATCATGGATCCGTCGGTTTACCTCGATATGGGCCAGGGCGTACTGAATGGCTATCCGGCTTATAATCTGGATGATAAGGACAAATTTTATTACAAACGCGTATACCTCGGCTGCGTACGCGCTAACGACTTTCTGACGAGCCTGCCGCAATACGACGGCAAAAACCTGGCCGTCACCGGCGGAAGCCAGGGCGGTGCGTTATCCATCGTCACAGCCGGCCTCGATCCGCGTGTCAAATGGCTGGGCGCATTCTATCCGGCATTGAGCGATGTGACGGGTTACCTGCACGGCCGCGCGGGCGGATGGCCGCATTATTTTGATAAAAACGGGGTGAAAACAAACAATACGAAGGAAAAACTGAACACGGTTTCCTACTATGATGTGGTCAACTTCGCGCGCCGTGTGAAGGCGCCGGGACTATATATATGGGGTTTTAATGACGAGACCTGCCCGCCTACTTCCATGTACGCCGCCTATAATGTCACCACCGCCCCGAAAGAGCTGAAACTCTACCTCGACACCGGCCATTGGACGTATTCCGATGAACGCGACCTAATGAACAACTGGCTGGTCGAGAAACTCAAAGGAAAGTAATACAAACCAAGCAAACCGAAACGAATTCTTATGGATCGCAGATCATTTATTGAAAAGTCGGCGCTAGCGGGTGCTGCATTCTCATCGCTCCCGCTGCTGTCTGCATTGAAACGTGCCGCACCCTACCGCACGGCACTGATCGGCGCTGGCTGGTGGGGTACAAATATCCTCCGGTGCGCTGTTCAGGCGGGAGAGTCCAAGCTGGTGGCGTTGTGCGACGTCGACCAGAACCAGCTCAAAATCTGCTCCGAAGTTTTTTCCAAACTTACCCCGGACAAGCCGAAGCTCTATCAGGACTACCGCGAAATGCTGGCCAAAGAGAAGCCGGAGATTGTGATCGTAGCGACGCCCGACCACTGGCATGCGTTGTGCTGCATTGCGGCCATTGAGTCCGGTGCACATGTTTATGTCGAAAAACCCATTTCTCATACCATTAAGGAAGGTCGCGCGATGGTGAATGCCACGCGCAAGCACGGACGAATCGTACAGGTGGGTACGCACAGGCGCGTGTCACCGCATAATGTGTCGGGTATGGAATTCCTGAAATCGGGTAAGGCGGGAAAAATCGGAATGGCGCGGGCATTCGTGCATTACGGAGGCGGCCCGGGCCAAAAAACACCGGACGCCGAACCGCCGCAGGGTCTCGATTGGGACTTCTATTGCGGACCAGCGCCTTTGGTCCCTTACAATAAAACTATCCACCCGAAAGGTTTCAGGAATTATCTCAATTTTGCCAACGGTACTTTGGGCGATTGGGGCATCCACTGGCTCGACCAGGTGCTGTGGTGGTCGGAACAAAAATACCCGAAAAAGATATACTCTACCGGCGGGCGGGCGATCCGGCAGGACAACACCGACGCCCCCGACCATCAGGTAGCAGTATACGACTTCGACGGTTTTACCCTGGAATGGGAGCACCGCAATTTCGCAGCAAACAATGCCGAAAAAACGCACCCCAACCAGGCGGTCGGCGTATATTTCTATGGTACCGAGGGCACCTTCCACATGGGATGGCTTGACGGCTGGACGTTCTACCCTACGAATCCGAACAAACCCGTGATCCACCAAGACGCGCAGCTCAACAAGCCCGACGACCAGAATATCCAGCAGCTCTGGGCCAATTTCCTGGAATCTATCAAGAGCAATAAGCCGCCGATCTGTGAAATAGAAGTGGGACAGCGTTCCACGAATGTGGCATTATTGGGGATGCTTTCCTACAAACTGGGAAGAAGCATTGTATGGGATGGAGAGAAAGAAATTATTCCCGGGGACGACGAGGCGAACAAGTTGCTAAGCCGCAACTATCGCGGGGAGTGGAAGTA
This sequence comes from Dyadobacter sp. 22481, assembly GCF_052044875.1. NCBI lineage: Bacteria > Pseudomonadati > Bacteroidota > Cytophagia > Cytophagales > Spirosomataceae > Dyadobacter > Dyadobacter sp. 22481. Next base: position 1,143,821 of record NZ_JBQENV010000001.1, on the reverse strand, counting down.
TCCGCAGGTGTAAAGTAGTCAGGAATTGACAGACTTAGGCAAGAGTGGTCAGAAAAAAGTCAGGTGTAGTCAGGAGTTGTTACTTGCAAAAAATTACAATAACTACCTCTGACCACACCTGACTATTACTGACTACTTCCGACCTTTGACGGCCGTCAGTCAATCTTAACTACTTCCGCAGGGATATTGTAATGATCTACCGCTTCGCGTGCAAAGCGCACGTGCCCGCGTGGGGCCATCAGATATAACTTAGCACCCTTCATTCCTGCCAATTCGCTCAATAGTTTCCACTTTGAAATGTGACCACGCATCTGGTCAGTTTTCATGCAAACTTCGAGGTAATGACGGTTGAACATATTAACGCCTGTCACATCTGGCGTAAAACGAATATTATCGGCCGCCCTTTCGTAGGACTTGGGTGTTTCGTACCCTTCCATATTGGCCTGAATGTCCTTGAACCCGTGCGACTGTGCCCACTTAACGACAAGCGGGATAAATGCTTCCTTTTCCATAATATCACGAATAATTTTCTGCTTTTTTCCGGCAGTTTCTACAATACAAATCTTGACTGAGCAGAGGGCATACGACAGAAGCGATATTCCCGATTGTGCAGGATCTTTCGTTAAAGGTAGCCCATTTTCCGCAAAACCGCAAATTAGCGGCCCGCGAGGTCAATCTTCAAGTTCATCCTTGAAATTGTTAAAGGCCGCAAGTAACTCGCGGTGCGCTCTGGCATTATTCTGAATCTGTGCCAGTTCCACGCCTTTTCGATAAATTTCCTCAGCCTTTTCTATTTTTTCCATCGCAGCAAAAAATGCGCCAGCGTGGTAATAGGTCGGAAGATAATCCGGATGTTTTTCGAGGAGAATGTCGAAAAAACGCCCGGCCTCTCTGAGATCCGATTTGGAATATTCGATTGCGAGCGCGTAGACATTGAACGGGTCGGCTGGGTCCTCTTCGTAAAAAGCGAGTAAATTGGCGAGTAAGGAGTTATTCATCGATATTATTATGCTTGCATACTATTTACTTTTCCCTTAATTTGCCCGGGCAAAGTTATTCTCATCAAACGCAAAGATAAGTAACCATACCATCATGAAAATACTCGTTTGTATAACTAATGTCCCCGATACAACCGCTAGAATAAGCTTCACCGACAACGACACCAAGTTAAACAAAAACGGTGTTCAGTTCATCATCGGCCCTTATGACGACTATGCGCTGGCCCGGGGTGTAGAGTTGAAAGAGCAATATGGCGGCAGCCTGACGGTGCTTCACATTGGCGAAGCCGATGCCGAGCCGCAGATCCGCAAAGCACTCGCCATCGGTGCCGACGACGCTATCCGTGTAAATGCGGAGCCGCAGGATTCCTATTTTGCAGCAGCACAAATTGCCCATATTGCCAGCCAGGGCACCTATGATCTCATCCTGATGGGCCGCGAGTCCATCGATTACAACAGCGGCGTAGTGCACGGGCTCGTGGGTGAAATGCTGGGCATCCCCTCCTACTCGCCGGTCATGAAACTGGATATTGACGGCAACAATGCCACCATTACCCGGGAGATCGACGGCGGCAAGGAAGTATTAAAAGCGCCGCTCCCATTGGTGCTGGGATGCCAGGAGCCTATTGCCGAATGGAAAATCCCGAACATGCGCGGCATTATGACGGCGCGCACCAAGCCCCTGAATGTGGTGGAGCCGGTTTCTGTGGATGACATGACCGCCCCGCAGACTTACAAACTGCCCGCACCGAAAGGCGCTTGCAGGATGATCCCGGCGAGCGAAGCCGAAACGCTCATCAAACTGCTGCAAACGGAGGCCAAGGTGCTGTAACTCCGGTGTATTTTTTCCCATTCAAATGAAAACGATCATGTCAGTCCTTATATATGTAGAACTCGATAACGGTTCAATCAAGAAAACCTCGCTGGAAGCAGTGGCTTACGGCGCGAAAGTGGCAGAAAAAACCGGCGGCCAGGCTGTGGTGCTGGCATTGGGCAAAGCAGAACATACAGCCCTTGAAATAGCCGGACAATATGGTGCAGCGAAAGTACTCCACGCCGCTGCAGCCGAACTGGAACACGAAAACAGCCTCGCCTACGCGAACGCGCTCGTGCAGGCGGCTACGCAGGAAGGCAGTAAAATCATTATCCTTTCCAAATCGGGCCTGGGCGACGCCATGGCGGCACGCGCGGCAGCGAAATTGAAAGCAGGAATCGTCTCCGGGGTGACCGCATTGCCTGAGACGGATGGTGGTTTCAAAGTCACACGAAGCATCTTTACGGGCAAGGCATTCGCAACGACCGAGATCCGGTCGGATATTAAGGTACTTGTTGTCCGCAAGAATGCAATCGAACTAGATGAGGCGGGCCTCACAGGCCGCAATGCAGCCGTAGAAGCATTCCAGCCAACATTACGCGACAGCGATTTCACGGCCAGTGTTGTGAGCGTTGAAAAAGCGGACTCGGAATTGTCCTTAACCGAAGCGGAGATCATTGTTTCCGGCGGCCGCGGAATGAAAGGGCCGGAGCACTGGCAGCCGCTGATCGACCTTGCCAAAGCGCTGGGCGCGGCAACCGGTTGCTCAAAACCCGTTTCCGACCTCGACTGGCGCCCCCACCACGAGCATATCGGGCAGACGGGCATTAAAGTCGCACCGAGCCTGTACATCGCCTGCGGCATTTCAGGCGCGATCCAGCACCTAGCAGGCGTGAACGGTTCCAAATGCATTGTGGTGATCAACAAAGATCCGGAAGCGCCGTTTTTCAAAGCCGCCGACTATGGTATCGTCGGCGATGTTTTCGAAATATTGCCTAAACTGACCGAAGCTGCAAAAAGCCTTAAATAGTGTTTCCAGGGCTATTTTTTCAAATTAGTTAAAAGAACAAGTTCAGAAAAAATAGCTTAAAATCAGGTGATTAACCTGATTTAGTTTTAACCCTGGCAATAGCCGCCCAATCTTAACCCTTACAGCATTTTTTTATGCAGTAAGGGTTATTTATTTTTGCACCTTTGATCCGCCAATGGCGCTTTTCAAACAGGAACACTTTAACGGGTTTACTTGTTAATTCGTTGAAAATCAAGAATCAGCCCGAAGACCATTCACCACGACTGTTAACCATTTGCGCATTTAATTCAAACGTGAAAAAAATCAAGTTAGAAATTCTGGGGCTTTCACCAAGCCAATCCCAAGCCGGCTCGTTTGCATTGGTACTGGGGGAAGAACTCGGCAACCGCAGGCTGCCCATCATTATCGGCGTATTCGAAGCCCAGGCCATTGCCGTCCAGATTGAAAACATAGTACCCAACCGCCCGATGACGCACGACCTGTTCAAGTCGTTCGCCGACGGCATGAATTATACATTGAAGGAAATCGTCATTTCTGACCTCAAAGAAGGCATTTTCTACGCCAAAATCGTCTGTACCGACAACCTTCGCGAAGTAGAGATCGACGCCCGCCCATCCGACGCCATCGCGATCGGCCTGCGTTTCGACATTCCTATTTATACTTACGAAACCATTTTGTCCGAAGCGGGCATCGTTTCCAGCTCGATGACCGAAGAAGAAGATGAGGACGAGGACGCCGTTCGCGAGACGATCCGCCCCTCCGGCTCAAAGGATTCGCTCCGTGATCTTACATTTGACGAGCTGCAACGCATGCTCGACGACGCCCTTTCGAAAGAAGATTACGAGAAAGCCGCGAAGATCCGCGACGAGATGGGAAGAAGGAACTGAAAGCACCATTATAGTTAAAAATAGTTAAGGATTGTCCCCAAAAGGGCTGTTTTGAAATTTTAATCCTTATTTTTGCCCGAGTCGTTTTCCAGAAAACCGAACCAACGACGAGCGAAATCCTACGCTGTTATGCCTAAAAAAAAGAAGATCGGGAGTTATCCCAACGCAATGATCGTCATGAGCCTTACGGCTGCATTGTTTCTGATCGGCTTTTGCGGGCTACTGGTGATCCAATCTAAAAAGCTGGTTTCCATTATCCGTCAGAACATCGAAGTACGGGTGTTCATCAATAAAGAAGTTTCCAAGGCGGGCCAGGATTCGATACTTCGTATCATTCAGGCAAAACCTTTTGTACTGAATTCCGGAGAAACAAAAGCCATTACATTTGTTTCAAAAGAGGAAGCAGCCAAGGAATTTATTGAAGGTACCAAGGAAGATTTCGCCACGTTTCTCGGCGAAAACCCATTGCGCGACAGCTACCGCGTGAAAATCCAGGAAGATTATTTCGAAGAAGCGAAGCTGCAACAGATCAAGAAAGAGCTGGATCAGGTGAAAGGTGTGTATGAAGTGGTGTATCAGGAAGATCTGGCCGACAATATCAACCGCAATGTGACCAAAATCTACATAGTCCTGGCAAGCTTTGCCCTGGTTATGCTGATCATCATTGTCTTGCTGGTTAATAATACGATCAAGCTCGCGATCTATTCACAGCGCTTCCTGATCCGCAGTATGCAGCTCGTAGGCGCAACCAACGGCTTTATCCAAAAACCTTACGTGCTGCGCGGGGCAATTCAGGGCCTCGTTGGCGGCATCGTGGCGGCTCTCCTGCTGATCGGCCTTCAACAACTGGCAGTCCGTAATGTGGAAGGGCTGGCGCTATTGCAGGAATATGACAAGATCGTGATCCTCGTCCTTTCCGTGCTCGGCCTTGGCGTTGCAATCGGCGTTGCAAGCACCTACCAGTCGCTGGCGCGTTACCTGCGCATGGCATTGGATGATTTATATTGAACAGTAACCGGAAAATAAACGTTATGAGTACTTCAAAAAATGAACTTCCATTTTCATCATCCAACTATGTGATGATGCTGGTCGGCATCGCGGTGATCCTCGCAGGCTTCCTGATCATGACATTCGACGGCGAAGAGTTCGGTTTCGGCTTTCTTGGCCTAACCCTTGGCCCTCTTGTTACCATTACGGGCTTCATCATCGAGTTCTGGGCGATCCTCCGTAAACCCGCTAATTCATGAGTATCTGGCAGGCCATCATTTTAGCGATTGTTGAAGGAATTACCGAGTTTTTGCCCATCTCTTCCACCGGGCACATGATCATAGCCTCCTCGTTCATGGGGATCAGCCATCTGGAATTCACCAAAATGTTCACGGTCAATATCCAGTTCGGGGCTATACTTTCCGTACTCGTTCTTTACTGGAAGCGTTTTTTCCAGACTACCGATTTTTATTTCAAACTTTTCGTGGCATTTCTGCCGGCAGCCGTAATCGGTTTCCTGCTGAACGATTTCATCGATGCATTGCTCGAAAACGTGTGGGTAGTAGCAGTTTCCCTACTCCTGGGAGGCTTCGTACTCATCTTTATCGACCGCATTGCGAACGATACCCGCGAAAAGGTAATTACTTTCCCCACCGCATTGAAAATCGGCTTTTTTCAGTGTATCGCCATGATCCCGGGCGTTTCGCGTTCGGCGTCGACCATTATCGGCGGTATGCTCAACGGCCTTTCGAGAAAACAGGCAGCTGAATTTTCGTTCTTCCTTGCCGTACCCACAATGGCTGCCGCGGGAGGTTACAAACTTTTGAAAACGTACGATACCATTCAGAAAGAAGATATTCAGACGCTGCTGATCGGTAATGCCGTCGCGTTCGTCGTGGCGATGCTGGCTATCAAATTCTTTATCAGCTTCCTGACCAAATACGGTTTTAAAGTTTTCGGCTACTACCGTATTATCCTCGGCCTGATCCTGCTCGGCTTGCTGGCGTCGGGCTACAAGCTGGATGTTGTTTAGCCCCCTTGATCCCCCTAATTTGAAACAAGAAGAAAACATACCCGACGAAGGCGAAGTTATCCTGATCGATAAGCCTTTGACGTGGACTTCATTTGACGTGGCCAACAAGCTTAAAAGAGCTTGTAAATTCAAGAAAATAGGCCATGCCGGTACATTAGACCCGCTTGCCACCGGCTTGCTCATCCTCTGTACCGGTAAAAAAACAAAGCAGATCGACCACTTCCAGGCGCAGGAAAAGGAGTATACCGGCACATTGGTGTTGGGTAAAACAACGCCCTCCATCGATCTCGAAACCGATTTCAACGCCGATTACCCCACCGACCACATTACCCCGGAAGTGCTCGAAAATGCGCGCAAACAGCTCACCGGGCATATCGAGCAAATCCCGCCGCTTTATTCCGCTATTAAAATCGACGGCGAACGCGCATACAAGCTCGCGCGACGAGGCGAGGAAGCCGAGATCAAGAAGCGAGCGGTAGAGATCAAGCTATTTGAAATAGACGCTGCCCAGTTTCCTTCCATCGATTTTAGGATCATTTGTTCAAAAGGTACTTATATTCGCAGTATGGTTCGTGATTTCGGCGAACTGGCCGGCAGCGGCGCTTACATGAGCAAGCTGTGCAGGACCAGGATCGGTGAGTTCGACCTGAAAGATGCGTGGGAGCTGACCGCTTTCATCCATCAGAAACGAGTGGCTTTGAATTTGGAGGTTGACGAATGAACATTTATCATAGCCTGGATTCCTTTCAAAAACTGGAATATGGCGTCGTAACCAGCGGTACTTTCGACGGGGTGCATCTGGGACATCAAAAAATACTGACCCGTCTTAAAGAGATCACCGAGCAATCGGGTGGCGAATCGGTGGTCCTCACATTCTGGCCGCATCCGCGTACCGTGGTCTCCGAGGACAGCCAGGACCTGCAACTGCTTTCCACGATCGAAGAGAAAATAGAGCTGTTTTCGAAGCTGGGCATCCAGCATCTTGCGATCATCCCATTCACAAGGTCCTTTTCCGAGCTCACTTCCGACGAGTTTATCAAACAGATTCTGGTAGAGAAAATCGGTACTAAAAAGCTGGTGATAGGCTACGACCACCGTTTTGGCCGTAACCGCGAGGGCAGTTTTGAATTTTTACAAAAGAACTGCTCCGAGTATGGTTTCGAAGTGGAAGAAATTCCCAGGGAGGATATCGAGCACACGGCCATCAGCTCGACACGTATTCGTAAGTCACTCATTACCGGGCACATCCATGAGGCTAACGAGTTGCTCGGGCGCGCATATTCACTTTCGGGAACCGTGGTAAAAGGGAAACAACTGGGCCGCACGATCGGCTTTCCCACGGCCAACCTATACGTGCATGAACCATATAAGCTGATCCCGATGAACGGCGTGTATGTGATCAATGCGGTTTACCAGGATCAGGTGTTTCGGGGAATGCTCAATATCGGAGTGCGCCCCACAGTGGACGGCACCATCAGGACGATCGAAGCGAACCTATTCGGCTTTGATAAAGAAATTTACGGCGAAGACCTCCAATTAGAATTGCTTCATTATCTTCGTCCCGAACAGAAATTCAACGGGCTGGATATGCTCGTCAAACAGATCGGAATCGACAAGGAAAATACCCTAGCCTGGTTCGCCTGACTACCCAGAACTCTTTTTACCTACTCATACAGTTTGCTTTTGCGAAAAGCGTGCCTACCCGGCACGCTTTTATTATGCCTATACGTAAAATCCGGGCCGAATCCGCTTTACTAACGGATTCCTACTCCCAATCCCTTTGCTTTATGAAACACTACGATGCTATTGTGATCGGTGCGGGCCAGGCAGGCACGCCGCTTTGCCGCAAATTGGCCGAATCGGGCCTGAAAACTGCATTAATTGAGAAGAGATGGGTAGGCGGGACTTGCGTCAACGACGGCTGCTCCCCTACCAAGGCCATGATAGCCTCCGCAAAAGCGGCATGGTCGGTGCGGCATAATGAAACCCTCGGCGTGCACGTGGGCGGCATTACCGTCGATTTCGATGAAATCCTCGACCGGAAAAACAGCATTGTGCACACCATGCGCGGCAATTCTGAAAAGCGCATCCTCAACACCGCAGGCCTGGACCTGATTTACGGTACCGCGCGGTTCAGCGGTCGAAAGGAGATCATGGTTTCGTTAACGGACGGCGGCACGGAAACATTCACGGCCGACAAGTTCTTCATCAATGCCGGCTTACAGCCCGTAATTCCCGACATTGAGGGAATTCACACGATTCCTTATCTCACCTCCACCACCATCATGGAGCTGTCGGAGATTCCGGAGCATCTGGTAATTCTCGGCAGCGGGTATATTGCACTGGAATTTGGTCAAATGTTCGCTCGGTTTGGCAGCAAGGTTACATTGATTGAGCCTTCGGAAAGAATTCTCAAACGAGAGGACAAGGATATTGCCGAAGCGATCGTGAAAATCCTCGCTAAGGAAGATATTGAAATACTCACCGGCACAAGGGCGGTCGGATTCTCCCAAAACGGGCATATTATTGCCGTAAGCCTTGAAACGGAAGGAATTAAAAGTCAGCGCTCGTGCACACACGTGCTTGTAGCCGCGGGGCGCAAGCCGCAACTCAGCGAATTTGGATTTGAAGCCGCAGGTATTGAGCTAGATCAAAAAGGTTATATCAAAGTGAATGCACAACTTGAAACCTCGGCAGAAGGCATTTACGCATTGGGGGATATTAAAGGCGGCCCGGCGTTTACGCACGTTTCCTTCGACGATTACCGGCTGATCGTTCAGCATGTCATTAAGAAAAAGCAAATCAGCATTGAGAACCGCCTCATCCCATATTGCATGTTCATCGACCCACAGCTTGGCCGTGTGGGCATTACCGAGCAGGAAGCGCGGGAAAAAGGGCTTGATATTAAAGTAGCAGTTCTGGAAAACGATAGCGTGGCGCGTTCCATTGAAACCGGCGACGAACGTGGCATGATGAAAGCCGTTGTGGATGCCCAAACGGGCAAAATCCTGGGCGCGGCGGTGTTGGCCGAGCAAGGTGGTGAGATTGTTACGATCCTGCAAATGGCCATGATCGGCGGTGTTACCTATGACCAGATATTGAACGGCGTTTTTGCGCACCCAACCTACGCCGAGTCGCTGAATAACCTTTTCATGACGCTCGAATCGTAACCTGCTTTTGCTTTTTTCCAGAAAAATGGATCGTTTTCTGACTGATTTACGTAGAAAAAGAATATGCAAATCCTTTTGCAAACCTGAACCACGTACCTGTTCGCAAACATCATGATCATTGCCGACCGCATCAGCAAGCATTTTAATGGTATTGAGGCAGTTAAAGATGTTTCCTTCCAGGTTAGCGAAGGCGAAACAATCGTATTGCTGGGCACAAGCGGCTGCGGCAAAACCACCACGCTCAAAATGCTCAACCGGCTGATCGAAGCAACTTCCGGCCGGATCGAAATTCTCGGAAAAGACATAAGCAAAGAGAAACCGGAAATACTCCGGCGATCGATCGGCTATGTGTCTCAAAACAACGGGCTTTTCCCGCATTACACAGTTGCCGAAAACATTGCCGTGGTGCCGAAACTGTTGAACTGGCCCGCAAACGACATTGGCCGGCATACCGACCGCCTGCTCGAACAGCTCAAACTCCCTGCCAATTTCAAAGATAAATACCCGGACGAGCTCAGCGGCGGCCAGCAGCAACGTGTCGCCATTGCACGTGCATTAATCGCCGACCCACCGGTATTGCTGCTCGACGAGCCTTTCGGCGCGCTCGATCCCGTTACGCGGGCAAGTGTACGCAGGGATTTCACCGAACTGCCGGCATTGAAACAAAAAACCACCGTTCTCGTAACGCACGATGTGCAGGAGGCGCTCCAATTGGGTGACCAGATTTGCCTGATGGACCAGGGCCGCATTGTGCAGCAAGGCAAGCCCGGCGACCTGTTGCTAAGGCCCGTGAACGAGTTCGTGCATGCCTTTTTGGGCCAGCAACTCGAAGACATTTCCCGCATTTACGAACGCATCAGAGCACAGGCATAATGGAAGAACAACAGTCACTATGGGCATTTATGACGCAGCAATCAGACAAGCTGTGGAGCCAGACTGTGGCCCATATCGGCCTGACCTGCATTTCGCTGCTCATCGCGATCGCCGTCGGGGTGCCCCTGGGAATCTGGATCGCGCGGCGGAAAAAGGCAGCGTGGCTGGTACTGGGCATCGCCGGTGTGCTGCAAACCATCCCCAGCATCGCATTGCTCGGTTTTATGATTCCGCTACTTGGTATTGGGGCGTTGCCGGCCATTACCGCGCTGTTTCTGTACGCATTGTTACCCATTATCAGGAACACCTACACCGGCATTACGGGCGTCGACCCGGCCATTACCGAGTCGGCACGGGGGATGGGCATGAGCTCACGGCAGATACTGACGAGCGTAGAACTGCCACTGGCGATGCCGGTGATCCTGGCGGGAATCCGTACCGCGACGGTCATTAATGTGGGCGTTGCTACACTGGCCGCCTACATCGCCGCGGGCGGCCTCGGAGAATTTATTTTTGGAGGAATTGCTTTGAATAACACCCAGATGATCCTCGCCGGGGCTATTCCGGCTGCATTGCTGGCCATTCTGCTCGACTTTCTGTTATCATTACTTCAAAAGACGGGTTTGAGCAGAATGCGTAAGATCTCCGTCGTCTTGCCCGTTCTGCTGCTTTTGCTCTCTTCTTTTTACTTAATACCTTATACCAAAGGCGCGCTACTGGCCGGTTTCACTCCTGAATTTATGGGACGGGAAGATGGTTACCTGGGCTTGAAATCGAAATACGGGCTCGATATTCCGACCGTCGTGATCAGCGACGCGGTGATGTACAAAGCTGCATTTGAGAAAAAACTGGACGTTATCAGCGGGTACAGTACTGATGGCAGGCTCAAAGCGTTCGACCTCGTGACGCTGAACGACGATCAGCATATTTTCCCGCCGTACTATGCCGCGCCGGTCGTACGGAGTGAAGTACTCCGGCAATATCCTGAATTACAGACTGTTTTCGAAAAACTTTCGGGTTATATCAATGATTCAGTCATGACGGAACTGAACTACCGGGTCGATTATTTGAAACAGGCGCCGGACCGTGTAGCACATGACTTTCTAGTGTCCAAAAAACTCTTCCTCTCGCCCCGCAACGGCAATGAGGGAACAATACGCCTGGGTTCGAAGATTTTTGCCGAGCAGTATATCCTCATTCAAATGTACAAGGAGCTGATCGAGGGCAATACAGACCTCAAAGTCATCACCAAAACCGGTTTGGGAGGTACCAAAATCTGTTTCGATGCATTGAGCAATGGAGAAATCGATATGTATCCGGAATATACCGGAACAGGCCTGCTGGCGATCCTCAAACCCAGCCACATGCAGCTTAAAAAGCTCGGCGGCGACCGGGAGAAGGTTTATGAATATGTCAAAAATGAGTTTTTAAAACGATACAAGCTGCAATGGCTCAGGCCTATCGGCTTCAACAATGCCTATGCGCTGATGATGCGTCGCACGCGGGCACAATCCTTGAATATCCAATCCATCACCGATCTGAAAAACTATGCAACTAATGGAAACCACCGGCATTAGGGAAGCATTTCACCATGTCAGAAAGCATTCGGAATACATTTGCGAACCGCTGGAAGCCGAAGATTACGTACCCCAGCCCGTCGCATTCGTAAGCCCGCCCAAGTGGCACCTCGCACACTCGACCTGGTTTTTTGAAACATTCATCCTCAAACCCAATGTGCCGGATTATCGTGTTTACGATCCCGATTTCAACTATTTGTTCAACAGCTACTACAACAATGTAGGCGAGCGCACCCTACGCACGGACCGCGGGAATGTCACCCGCCCGACGACGGCAGCCGTGTACGCCTACCGAAAGTACGTAGACGGGCATATGGACGCATTCCTCGAAGAACTGACCGACCCGGAGGTCGAGGCGCTGGTTGAGCTTGGCCTGCATCATGAACAGCAGCATCAGGAGCTGCTTATTACGGACATTAAATACATTCTGGGCCATAACCCGCTTTTTCCGGTTTACCGTAAAGGACAGAATATGGTCAATGCAAGGAACACCGAAACCGGCTTTATTACCATACCCGAGGGCATTTACGACATCGGACACCATGGCAAAGGGTTTTGTTTTGATAATGAATTAGGCAGGCATAAAGTGTTTCTGCACGAGTTTGAAATAGCCAAAGGGCTGGTTACCAATGGCGAGTATATTGAATTCATGCATGCAGGCGGCTACCAGGATTTCAACCTTTGGCTGGATGAGGGCTGGTCGTGGGTAAATGAAAACCGCATTTCAGCCCCAATGTACTGGCATTTCATCGACGGCGGATGGCATTATTTCACACTGGACGGCTTGCAAAAGGTTGATTCCGAAGCCATTCTGAGCCATATCAGTTTTTTTGAAGCCTCTGCATTTGCGCAATGGAAAGGCATGCGGCTGCCTACCGAATTTGAATGGGAAGTCGCGTCCACCAACCTCGACTGGGGACGGCGCTGGGAATGGACCAACAGTGCCTACCTGCCCTATCCCGGATTTTCCAAGGCGCCGGGGGCCGTTGGCGAGTACAATGGTAAATTTATGGTCAACCAGATGGTACTGCGTGGAGCCTCCGTGGCAACCTCGCCAGGGCATGCACGCAAAACCTATCGTAATTTCTTTCACACACACGAGCGCTGGCAATATACCGGCATCCGGCTAGCGCGATAATTTGATAGTTATGACAGACTTACAGACTTTTGCCAGAGACATCCACAAGGGATTGTCCGCACCGCAAAAACACATTTCGAGCAAATACTTTTACGACGACATCGGCAGCGGGATATTTCAGGACATCATGAAAATGCCAGAATATTACCCTACCCCCTGTGAATTTGAAATTTTGTCGCTGCAAGGAGAGAATATTATTCAAAAACTGGAATTCAAAGGCCCGTTCCAGATTGTCGAATTCGGAGCGGGGGATGGCATCAAAACGCGACAGCTGCTAAAAAAGCTCGTCGAGCGGCAGGTCGATTTTACCTACGTGCCGATCGACATTTCGTCCAGGGCCATCGAAGAACTGACGACTAATATGCTCAGTCATTTGCCCGGTTTGAAGATCAGCCCGATGGTCGGCAACTACTTTTCGATGATGGAGGAACTCGCTGCGTCCGGCGTTCCGAGTCTGCTGCTTTTCCTCGGCGGCAATATCGGGAATTACGAAGCGCACGAGGTCAACGGCCTGCTTGCCGATTTCCGAAAGTGCATGAATCCGGGCGATTACCTGCTTACCGGCTTCGACCTGCAAAAGAACCCGGCCACTGTCCGTTGCGCTTACGATGACCCGCGAGGCATTACCAAATCTTTCAATATCAATCTATTACACCGCATTAACCGGGAATTAGGGGGTAGTTTCAAGACTAACCAGTTCGATTTTTACTCGCATTATAATCCGGTCAATGGCGAGGTAAGGAGCTATCTCGTGAGCCTTGTACCGCAAAAAGTACATGTGCGGCACACCGACAAATGCTATGACTTCGACCGGAACGAGCTCATTTGGACCGAACTTTCCAAGAAATATACGTTAGCTGAAATTGAAGAAGTGGCTAAGGTTAACGGTTTTAGGGTCGTGGAGCATTTTCAGGACTGCAAGGCCTATTTCACCGACAGCCTTTGGACATTATAAAAGCGGCCGGGCTATTTGTTGTCCCGGCCGCTTTCATCAATAACATGTTGCACTAGTTACTCGATACGAACTTGTTGAAGCGGCTTTCCTTGCCATCGGCTGTTTTTTCCTGGTACAGGAATTCGAGTTTGCTTTCGTCGAACTTTTGGAAAAACTCATCCCAGCTGATTTCCTGCAAAGAATCTTCACCGCTGTAACCGGGAAAATCGATGCGTAGGATGCCGCCGCCATCTTTTTTCGTGGCGGTTCCCTTCACCATCGAAGGCACACCGCCACGCTTCTCCGCCCAGGCCCGGATCGTTTCCTGATCACGCGTCGAAGTGTCGGATTTAGAACTGCCGGTCGACTTTTTCGTACCGGCCGCCTTGGTTGTTTTCGAAGTCGCCGCTTTCGAAGCCGCTTTTGAGGCAGCAGGTTTCGATGCGGTGGTTTTCGATGCAGTTGTTTTTGTAGTGCTTTTGGTTGCTGCCTTGGCGGCCATGCTTTTGGCAGACGCCCCTGTTGCGGCATGCTGCTTTATTTTAGAAGTGGCTTCCCTGGTATTGCCCTTTGTTGTAGTAGCCATGGTTTCAGTTGTTTGATTTGAAACCCAACAACTTCAAAAAGCGTGCCGCAGTGGAACTGCCTCAGTGGAACTGCCGCAGTGGAATTATAACCTCAACCTTCCAAAGCCCGGATCACTCCTTTCAATCTGAAACCACAAACGCGGAACCCTGTCTTCTCCAATGTTGCCTGGGAAATACGGTTGGCGATATTGCAACGGGCAGCAGGCACGCGGCCCATTTTATAGGCAGTGCGTTTTAGCTCCTGCACGATGTAGGTCGCATAACCTTGCTCGCGATACCCCTCCCGCGTCTGCATGTAAATGTCCGCGTAAGGTATGTTATAGTTGAGCATTAACCCGCCGCTGGCCACGATTTCGCCACCCACATCGATCACATATTCGCTCTCGTCACCGTCCATCGGGTCATTTTCTGAACGTTTGCGGAAGGTTGCGCCTGGGATTTCAAAGGAAGTCGTGAAATGGTCTTCGAAAAGGATAGCCTCCGCGAAAGCGTTGTCGCAGAAGCGGTACAACATCGTTGTCAGAAAAACATCATTGCTCTGGCTCTCGATCCAGATCGCCTTGCAGGCCTTTTGAAATGCCTCAAAAACAAGACTGGCATGCTTACGGTATGGCGGTAGCAGAAAAAATTCGAAGATTGTGTCGCGGTCCTGGCGGCGGTCGGTACCCCAAACGGAACCATAACCGACGCGGACATTATCGATCCTGAACAACCAGGTATCGGCCCAGCCATAGTCGTGGCACTTGTTGCAGACGAACTGGAAGTGATTTTCATACAGGAACATCGTGCGTAAATCCCTGATCTCATCCAGCCCGGTTTTGGAAGTACTGATTCGCATAGTGTGGCACGCACAGCGTGGAAGGGAATCGGGTAATAAGGTAGTATAATGGTGCGAAAAAAACTAGCTGCGTTACAGGAAATACCATGCTTTCAAACGTTTTTTTGTACGGGCATTCCTATTAAAAACACGTCAGCAAGGCAGCAGCGGTGCATTCTGTTACACCGTCCTATTTATTCACTATACCTTCAACCGGCATGAAGCCTCTTATTCAGACCGTTACCTTACTCACGTTCATTATCTTCAAGTGCCACGCGCAAGGCAATATCAATTCAAAACTTTGGTATAAAAAGCCTGCAAAACAATGGGAAGAGGCGCTACCCATCGGAAATGGCGCATTGGCTGCCATGATTTTCGGAGGTATTGAAACCGAGCAGATCCAGTTCAACGAAGAAACCCTTTGGACCGGTGAGCCAAGAAGTTACGCGCACAAGGGCGCATCCGCGCATCTGGGCGAAATCCGGCGGCTTCTGAATGAGGGTGAACAAAAAGAGGCAGAAGCGCTGGCCAATGAGCAATTTATGAGCCAGCCCATGCGGCAAATGGCTTATCAGGCTTTTGGCGATGTATATTTAGATTTTCCGGAGCACGGAACACCCGTCGCCTATCACCGCGAACTTGATCTTGAAACAGCTACCGTAAAAAGTACTTTCGAGGCTGGCGGCGTCCGCTATACGCGGGAGGCTTTTGCGAGTTACCCCGCGAAAGCGATCTACTACCATATTACGAGCTCACAAAAGGGCAAACTGAATTTTGCCGTTCGCATGGACGCCATTCATGCCAAAAAGGAAGTAAAAATTAACGGGAACGAGATTGAGCTGAGCGTTCAGGTCGACAAAGGCGCATTGAATGGCATTGCCCGCGTGAAAGTAATTACCGACGGAGAATTGAAACAAGTCGAGGGAAAACTCACAATTTCCAATGCAACCCGCGCTACGCTGGTACTTGCCGCGGCTACCAACTATCTTGATTACAAAACCGTCAGTGGCGATCCCGCTACCAAAACGGCAGGAATTTTACGGAAAGCCCCCGCATTCGAAACAGCCCGTCCAGCACATATAACTGATTATCAAAAACTTTACAACAGATTCAATTTAGTTTTTTCCAACAGCAAACACTCCGCACTTCCTACCGACGAGCGGTTGAGCCGTTTCAAAGGCGACCCCAACGACCCTGCATTGCTGGCATTATATGTAAAATTTGCACGCTACCTGCTCATCGCAAGCAGCCGCGCGGGAAGTCATCCTGCCAATTTGCAAGGCAAATGGAACCACAAGCTCAATCCTTCCTGGGATAGCAAATACACCGTCAATATCAATACCGAAATGAACTACTGGCCTGCTGAAATGACCAACCTCAGCGAATGCCACGAACCGCTGTTTCAAATGGTGCGGGAAGTATCTCAAACAGGAGCCGAAGTAGCGAAGGAGC
Source organism: Dyadobacter sp. 22481 (assembly GCF_052044875.1). Lineage (NCBI taxonomy): Bacteria > Pseudomonadati > Bacteroidota > Cytophagia > Cytophagales > Spirosomataceae > Dyadobacter > Dyadobacter sp. 22481. Next base: position 1,127,524 of record NZ_JBQENV010000001.1, on the reverse strand, counting down.
ATTATAATGCCAAAGGCTGGGTTCTGCACCATAATACCGACGTCTGGCGCGGTGCTGCACCTATTAATGCATCCAACCACGGAATCTGGGTAACGGGAGGCGCCTGGCTGAGCCTGCATTTATGGGAGCATTACCGGTTTACGCAGGACAAAGCATTCCTGCAAAACACGGCCTACCCGCTTATGAAAGGTGCGGCAGCATTTTTCCTCGACTTCCTTGTCAAAGACCCGAAAACAGGAATGCTGATCAGCTCGCCTTCCAATTCACCCGAAAACGGTGGCCTCGTAGCCGGACCGACGATGGACCATCAGATCATCCGCGCATTGTTTAAAGCTTGTATTGAAACGGCCGGTATCCTGAAAACGGACGCAGCATTTGCCGAACAACTGGCGCAGACCTCAAAACAGATCGCCCCGAACCACGTCGGACGCTATGGTCAGTTACAGGAATGGATGACGGATATCGACGACACCACGAGCCATCACCGCCACGTTTCGCATTTGTGGGGCGTGTACCCGGGTGAAGAAATCACGCCAACGGCTACGCCCGACCTGCTAAAAGCAGCCATGAAATCGCTCAATTACCGTGGCGATGACGGAACAGGATGGAGCCTGGCCTGGAAAATCAACTACTGGGCGCGTTTTCTCGATGGCGAACATGCCTACACGATGATCCGCAAGCTTTTCAATCCGGTGTACGACGCAGGCCAGAAAATGAGCGGTGGTGGCTCATACCCCAACCTCTTCGACGCGCACCCGCCGTTTCAGATCGATGGCAACTTCGGCGGTGCTGCGGGCATCCTCGAAACACTGGTACAAAGTCATTTGGAAGAGATTAATATCCTTCCGGCCCTGCCGAAAGCATTGCCCGACGGCCGCGTCAGCGGGCTGTGCGCGCGGGGTGGTTTTGAAATGGATATGAATTGGGCAAAAGGCAAACTTACCGGCCTGACCATCCATTCGAAAGCCGGGAATATCTGCAAGTTGCGCTACGGCAGCAAGGTGGTATCGATACCCACCTCAAAGGGTAAAACCTACCTTTTCGGGCCGGATCTGACGATTTTAAAATAAATCCGACTTTTTTCGGCGGTGCGGAAATGCTGCTGACATACTGCTGTCACTGGGCGATGTTTAGTTTGTAATGTAATCAAACAATAAACTATAAAAACCTTTGACATGGAAACTAACAACACCGCACAGGAATTGGCAGCCACCACAACTATTATCACTGCCGAGGCACTTCTGGAACATTGGCAAGGCCACCGCAGGGTCAGCCGGAAGGTTATTGAGGCATTCCCTGAGGATCAGTTTTATACTTTTTCGATCGGTGGCATGCGTACTTACGCCCAGCTCACCATGGAGATGATCGGGCTCGCGGCTCCTGGTATCCGCGGTATTGCATTCGGCGACTGGACGTTCAGCGAACCGGTACTCGATTCTTCGACCCCCGCACCGGCCACCAAAGCCGAAGTATTGAACCTTTGGGACCTTGTTACCGAATACATCAATACGCTCTGGCCTCAGATTCCGGCGCAACGCTTCAATGAGGTAGAAGCCGCCTTTGGCATGTACGAGAACACGATTTACAATACGATCCTTTATCTGATCGACAACGAGATCCACCACCGGGCACAGGGCTTCGTGTACCTGCGCGCGCTGGGCATTCAGCCGCCGTTCTTCTGGGACCGCTCCTGATTCCGGTAAACTTCGCCCCGTTTCTCTTCGACCACCCTGCGCAGCGACTTCATGCACAGGGCGGTCAGAGGGAAACGGGGCTTTGATTTTTATGGAATGGTTTTAGTGTTTACCTTCGCAGGACTGAACACTTGAAAAAGAGAACTATGCCGCACATCAAATCCAAAATACTGACAATAGCCGCAGCTACCGGCCTGGTGCTGGCCGTGAACCATGCGGATGCGCAGGTGAGGCAACCCGCGCCAACGGGGCAGGTTCCCAAGGCTTACACCGGGGCGCAATCGTCTTCTGCCGCATTTAGACCAAAACCTACCGGCCAGATAGCGCCGGAAACGCCGGGGCGACTGGGTGTCATCGTGCAACCGGCTCCGGCTCCGACCCAGAGGGTGTCGGAGGTACAAGACCTGGGATTCGAAGGCAAATCCCGGACGGACGCCCAGCAGGGAATGGTGCCCAAGGTAAATACCACGCAAGACCCGTTGACGATGCCCGAGCGCTACCAGCCACAAGTAAGCCAACAGCCATCGGCCGCTGCGTCAGGGCAGGTAATAATACAAACGCAACAGGCGCCCGCGGCGGGAACATATGCACCCGCTACGCAGACGGCACCGGTAACCACCGGCCAGACCGTGCCGCAGCAAGGACAGGTGAACACACCAGCCACGGCGTCTCAACCATCCGGCGCCCCGAAAACCGCCGCTCAGCGGGTAGATCCAAAATAGCTCGGACCCCGGTTCTTCCGGGGTTTTTCATTTCTTCGGTGTTCACCCCGCTGCAAAAAAACCTCTGCTACCATCTTCCTCGATAAGCGCCCGACATCATTTCCGCGGTGCTCGGGTATTCGAGCAGGTTTAGCAGAAGAAACTATGTCGTGGACATTTGAAAATTCTCGTATTTCTGTGGCGGAATGAACATGGCGGACCTAGCCCGTCTGAGATAGCGGAACATAGACTTGGTCAACAACCAATTTTCGTTCGTCAGACGAAAACTCGCACAAGCAAGGTAAATCCCGGAAAAGAAACTGTTCTGTCGTTAATGCCGGAAGCGCTTGATATTATCAAAAAATGGGGCCAATATAGCCATGATCAAAACGGGTTCGTTTTTTCCGGAACTGAATTTAGGGATGGACGAAGTAGGTTCACTCCTACAAATTAGCTATTAGCCTAATTCAATAAAATATTTTGTAACTTAGAGATTACACTAAGCATATCTTGATTATCAGATTTTTTATGTCTCCAAAACACATTCATTAAACAAATTTAAAATTGATTTAACATCTACTTCAAATTAGCCCTATGAGAAAAACGCTATTCATCTACTCTCTTTTCCTACTGTCTTCGTTAATTGCCTCCGCTCAGAGCATCCAGGGCACACTGAAATACGGTAGTTCTAGCGGGAATGGAATTATTACACTGAAGAATAACGGTGTAACTTCCTACACCGGTAATATTACGAGTTTTAGCATTGTGGTCTCATCGGGAGCAATATTTGACTTCCATTTTCTCAGCGATCTGCATTATACATTTTCGTCAAATCCTGTTTCCTATACCACGAAGGATAGTTTTGGTTATCATTATTATCAATTCGATTGGACCGGTAGTTTGGCAGTCAATCTGTTACCGGGTGCTACGTTGGATTTAATTACTTTCAAACTTGATAATTCTTTTGGATCGTCAAACCCGGGCGTTGTGACGTTATGGGCGGGCACCGACCGCAGTTTTCCATGGTCGGTTAAGGTAAATACAATAGAAGCGGCAGACCCGGTAGATAGATTTTATAGTTCGGGTATTGCCGGCTCCTTTCTGACGAATGCACCAGAGTATAGCTTTTATGAAATCCCATTTTTGGCCGCTCCACTACCTGTTCAGCTTGCTGATTTCAAAGCCAAGAAGGAGGAGCATGCAGTTAAACTAACCTGGATCACCGCCGAGGAAATAAACAGCCGGAATTTTGAAATCCAGCATAGTGCCGATAGTAAAATCTGGCGAAAAGTTGGCTCGGTAGATGCATCGGGCGAAAGCAAGCAACGATTGGATTACGCCTTTATTCATCAGAGTCCCGAAGCAGGAGATAACTATTACCGATTAAAGATGATCGATGCTGATGAGACCTTTTCTTACAGCAAGATCAATCACGTCCGCCTGGCTGATATTGCCGGTGTCTATCCGAATCCGGCGTCGGACGTCGTTTATTTCCGGCGTGGGAGCGAGAGTCTCCTTCAAAATGTTGAATTGTATGACGGCAGTGGCCGGATAGTTCTGAAAAAGAGGACGGATGCCGGCCATATCGATGTCAGTTCTTTTGTCCCGGGCGTTTACGCATTGAAGCTCACGGGAAATAATGGTGCCATCAGGAATCACAAAATTATTATCGGGCGATAAAGTTGGTAAGTCTTCGTTGTTGTCATAAGTCAATATTGGCTTAGAAGGAGGTATTTGGGGCAATGACTAGCAAGGCTTTCAGCGTTAAAAAGTCGATTCCGAACTTCACTGATCATGACAGTGATGAATGCTTTCAGTGGATGATGACTGATGAAGAGTTTTGCAAATACATAGTAAAATCCTTAATAAAGGCCATGGCTATAAAGAGCACCTTACGCCACCCGTTCCACGCACCTTCAAGAGGCGCTATTCTTCCGTGTGAAGCATATTCCGTCGCTTGTCACCTTGCGCCGAAAAAAATGAGATAAGAAATATGATGTGTATGGAAAGACTGATTCTGAAAGCACTGGCAGATTCAATTCTTCCAAACAATGCTGGTGTGAGAAGTGCCCCACCGCCGCCAAAGTAGACTATGAGATTTAGAATTATCATCCCCAACAAAATACTACATAATGACCTTAGCTGAGTATCAATTCCTATGAAGCGATCAGATACAACCCATCCAATACCACCAATTACCGCATACAGCAGGTTTGCAAAAATCGCATATGCAAACATTTCACCGGAGCCCGCTAATAAGGCAATTATCAAAGTGAGCGAAATGAACACCGCGTAAAAAACTCCTGCAAATCTCATAATTCATGTATTCATGTTTCGAAATCACTAAAAAGCAGTTTTCCTGGATGAGTTGACCATGCGATCAAGATAGCGCAGAAATATTGAAGCATCAACACTTTAACTAAGTCAAACCCCCACCAACATGCGAAAACCACGAGTGATGCCCGAAGGCTGTATGCTCCTCAGCTGAGTTTATCCCAGATCAAAACCGGAAGTGAGTTAGATCCCGGATATCCGGAGGATGCCGAAATTATCGGCTATGCGAGCCCGCCAACACAAACGAGACATTGCTCGGAGATGTGCTCTGCTTTACTACTACGACAAATCCGCGGCCCAGTATTGCATTGCCATTATTGCAAGATGTATTGCAACTACCCCAATCAACAACAAAAAAGCACTCGCGAAATAATCATAAGTGCTTGACATTAAAGTGACTCTGTTTGAATTCGAACCGCCTGGCGGCGCGGCAAAGATCTACTGCTTAGAAGGCATGCGGGATGCACTTTGTAACGGAATGCCCTAACCGCTCGGCTAAACGGGTTATTCACGGCAAGGGGAATAATCATTGACCAATGATTCAAATTGATGCCCAAAATCGAAACCGCGTCGGACCATGCGGCAGATTATAATCTGGATTCGATTGAATAGCCAGGATTTCGATTCACGAAAAACTCTCCGTCAGTTACTTTGAAGCTTTCATGTGAGGGAATAATACTATTGGGATCTGTTCGTACAGTACCAGAAAAAACCTCTTTAATTTTATGCTCAGTGAGTTTTGTGACTTCTATTGTGCCATCGTAAAACGCCCAGTATGCTCGATATACAAGTGGATTTTTAGTTTTCAGATGTATCCAACTCATTACTACGTCAGAAGTTCGATGAAAATCGTTTGAAACTTTCCATACACCTTTTGTCACGGATGCCTTATCCCTAATGGCTATCAAAAAAGAAGGGGCATCCATCGATCTTGGTAGCACCCCCTCATGACACAAATGCCAGACCCGGCTACCGGGCCGCTTGTTGTAAATTTTACAAACTGAATTCTTCATTGTGAATCTCATGGTGACACCCCTCGGCTAGTCACCCAAAATAAGCCTAGAAAACTCATAAAGGCCCATTTTCTAACTATTGTCTCATTTCACCCACAAATTGTCCCATACTCACCCCGGGAATGTGCGTGGCCGGCCGTATTTTTGTATCAACACTTCGCAAGCCGGTGACAATCCGGTGACTAATCCATATCGTTATGAAAACCTTTTATGCGGTCCTCGCCAACTCGCTTGCAGCCGCGCTTACAAACACGTTTGTCTGGTTTGCCGTCACATTCTGGGTGTATCTTGAAACCAAATCGGTGCTCGCTACTTCGGTAATGGCCGGAGTTTACCTGGCAACGGTGGCTATTTCCGGCTTCTTCCTGGGTTCCATCGTGGACCGCTACCGAAAGAAGACCTCCATGATGCTGTCGGCATCGGTCACCCTGGCACTCTACATGCTGGCCCTGATCATCTACATTTCCACACCCGAAGCCGTTTTTAAAAACGATTCCAGCATTAACCTCTGGCTTTTTATCACACTTTGCCTTTTCGGGGCTATTACCGGGAACATTCGTACGATCGCATTGTCAACGGTGGTTACGATTCTGATAGAGGAAGACAAGCGCGACAAGGCCAATGGAATGGTCGGTACCGCTAACGGCGTGTCTTTTCTGATCGCATCTATTTTCAGCGGGCTTGTAATCGGTTACCTGGGCGTGTTGTGGATGATGGCGCTGGCCGTCGGGCTGAGCGTGCTGGTGATCCTGCATTTGCTGACAATTTCAATTCCCGAAAGAGAAGTTGTGCAAAGCGAACCGCACACGCAGCGCGTCGATATCCGTGGCACTATTGCTGCCGTGGGCATGGTACCGGGACTGTTTGGATTGATTTTCTTCAATACTTTTAACAACTTTCTCGGCGGCGTGTTCATGTCGCTGATGGATGCTTACGGCCTCTCGCTCGTATCCGTACAGGCGTGGGGCATCCTCTGGGGCGTGCTCAGCCTGGGTTTCATTGTCGGCGGGCTTGTGGTAGCGAAGCGGGGCCTGGGTAAAATGCCGTTAAAAACCCTGTTTATCTCCAATATTCTGATGTGGGTGATTTGCATGGTTTTCCCTATCCAGTCGTCTATTATCTTGTTGGGTATCGGCATGTTTGTTTACCTATGCCTTATCCCGGTTGTAGAGGCGACGGAGCAAACGATCCTTCAAAAAGTGATCCCTCCCGAGAGACAGGGACGTGTATTCGGTTTTGCACAGAGCATCGAACAGGCGGCCTCCCCCATTACTGCATTTATGATCGGGCCTATTGCCAAGTTTGTTTTCATTCCTTTTATGACCACGGGCGCAGGCGTGCGCCTGATCGGCTCCTGGTTCGGGACCGGGACTGCCCGCGGTCTGGCACTTTTATTTGTCGTGACGGGCATTGTGGGCCTCGTTGTGACGCTGATCGCCATGCAATCGGCCGCGTACAGGAAATTGTCGCTCGTTTACAAAAAACCTGCGCCCGATTTTGATCCCAGCGACGTACCTGTCCGCGAAGAAGCCCGATAGTCTTTTAAATTTTCAATCAACAACAAATCACTACAACCATGTTTGGACAAACCAAAGCATTCAGCGGGTATTCGGTAGACGATCTGCAAAAAGCGCGACAGTTTTATGGAGAAATACTAGGCATAGAGGTTTCGCAGCAACAGGAAATGCCTGTCCTCCATCTGAATATTCACGGGGGTTACCAAGTGATCCTGTATGAAAAACCAAACCACGAACCAGCGACTTTCACCGTCCTCAACTTTCCTGTCAAAAATATCGAAGAGGTGGTCAAAACGCTCAAATCCAAAGGCGTGACGTTCGAGAGCTACGATTGGCCGGGTTTCAAGACCGACCCCGACAATATCATGCGGGGAAATGGTCCCACCATCGCCTGGTTCACCGATCCTGCCGGCAATATTCTGTCGGTCATTGAAAGTGAAAATAATTAACCTTAACCTTCAATTAAAACATGGAAAATGTTAAAAGCACCAGAATGCAGGGCATTGTCAGCCTGTATAATTTGCAAACGCCTTTTTTCTCGTTTGTAACAGAGAATATCAATGAAGCAGACACGCAAAAGCGTCTGGATACCAAGGCCAACCACATTGGCTGGCTCGCGGGCGCGCTTGTGGAGCAACGTTTCGACCTCGCACGCCACCTGGGCTACGACGGGCATCAGCAGGCCAACGAACTGTTCAAAGACTTCAAAGGGATCCAGGACGGCGTGCAATATCCGTCGATCGCGTCCTATCAGGAGGATTGGAACAAGATCACGCCGATCCTTAAAGATTCGTTGAGTAACCTGAGCGACGAAGAGCTGGAAAGACGGATCGATATGGGTCCCGAATTCTCCATGTCGCTGTACGAACTGATCACATTCTCGATCTACCGCGAGGCGAATATCATCGGGCAAATCGCCCTCTGGCGGCGGCTACTCGGTTACCCTGGCATGCGGTACATGTAGAAATAGGCGGAATTGTGCTTTCTTGCGGGCTAATATCGACCAGGCATTCTATGAAAATGTTTCAGCAGGGCATTCAGCTCAAAGCAAGAGGCCGCGGTTTTCACCTGATTACCGGAGAAATCCTTTACGCATTACCTGCGATCAGCGAAATCAAGGCCGGGATGTGCCAGGTATTTATCCAGCACACCTCGGCTTCGCTGACGATCAATGAAAATGCCGACCCTACGGTACGGATCGATTTCGAAATGTATTTCAACAAATCGGTCCCCGAAAATGACCCCGACTATCGCCACGACTACGAGGGCTCCGACGATATGCCGGCGCATTTGAAAGCCTCGTTGCTGGGAAGCTCGGTGATGATCCCCGTCCGGAATGGTCGTCTCGCGCTGGGGACCTGGCAAGGCATTTACTTGTGTGAACACCGGGATTATGGTGGTCCGAGAAACCTCGTGATCACTGCCTGGGGCAATTAGGCCTCCTTGATCACGAGGCTGAACAGCATACCGGTTCCGGCATTAGGCCGGGCAGAAACCTCGCAGGAAATTGCCCTGGCAAGGTCCCGGATCAAATGCAATCCTAAACCTGACTTGATTCCGATCATCGCATGGTCGTCGTACAAGGCGTTCAACTGCTCATCAGAAGTACCGGGGCCATTATCGGCAACCGACAAAACGATCCGTCCGCCTTTTGCCTCCGCCTTCCAATGGATTTCGGCATGTTGTGTTCTTTTTAATGCTTTGACGGCATTATGGGTAAGGTTTTGCATGATCGTACGGAGGTAATCTTCGTCGGTCACAACGGTGAGGGAACCGGGGTTATCGAAAGTAAATCTAATGTGCTCCGTTCCTGAAAAAAACTTCCGGATGTATTCGAAAAGATCTTCAACAGCAACGCGCCGTGCCTGCGGTTTGAACTGCTGCATTTGCGTTTTGCTCCACAACAGCATCGATTCCATCCCTTCAAGCAACAACTCGGCCGACTCTGTAAGCCGTTTCTGATGGATTTCGGCTGCCTCGGCACGCATCAAATCGGGTGCTTCTTTTTGCAAATGCAGGAAATTGACGAGATTGGCCACCGGGCTTCGCAAGTCGTGGCTTAATATGGCAAAAAAACGCGCCTTAACCTGGTTCGCCTCGTCGAGCTCATTGTTCAAATGCAGGAGCTGCACGTTGGTGCGCTTACGCATGCGGTTCTGCCGGTATAGCAGTGCCCCTATTCCCGTAAGCAACAGCAAACCGCCCGTCAGCAGCCACTGCTGCCTTTTGCGGGCTTCCAGTTCGAGGGCATTAATCCGGATCTGCTTGTCGCGCAAGGCAATCTCGCGCTCCCCTTCCAGTCCTGCGATCTTGTTTTTCTCTTCCTGCGAGAACAGGGAATCTTCCACCGTTTTGTAGGCCCTGAAATTGTAGAACGCATTCCTGAAATCGCCCATTTGCTCCTGCACTTCGGCCAGTATACCCGTAAAATGGGATTTGTACCCGATATCCCCGTTCTGCTCGCTGATCCTGATCGCCTTTCGTAAGTACTGTTCCGCCTCTTTCAACAACAACGCCTTGCTGGTAATGCCTTCCGGGAGCGACCCGATTTTGTACATTTCGAGGTACGCCGCACCTATATTACCAACATTATTGGCCGCTTCGATATGCACCGGATTCACTTCATTCCAAAGCTGCTCTGACTTTCGGGCATAACTGAGCCGTTTGGGATAGTTGCGGTTTTCAAGCAATGCGAGGCTGCCGTAGGCTTTGGCCAAACCTTCCGTATTGCCTGCGCGCTCCTGCATGACCAACGCCTTGCTAAAATGTCCCCGCGCTGCGGTAGTGTCCTTCATTTGAAGGTAAATGCTGCCAAGCGTGTTCAACGAGTTACCTACTTCACGTTCAATATTGTAATTATCCCCTTTTTCCAGCTTTTCGCGAAGATTTAAGGCTTTTAAACTATAAAAGAGGGCCTTTTTATAATTTTTCTGTGTGAGGTAAACCGATCCGACATTATCGGAGGCATTTGACATCAGGTACTTATCCCCCAGTTTTTCAGCTTCCTTTAATGCCAAAAGATAATAACGAATGGCCTCAGGATAATTGGAAGCAAGGTTTTGCTGCATTACCCCTATATTATTAAAAGTATTAGCCATATTATAAGTATCACCCATTTTTCTAAATACTTCCAGTCCGCGCTTGTTATAATACATACACGAATCCACATTTCCCATGTCGCTGAAAGCCCGCGCCATAGCCACATTGAACACTCCGATGCCGCGCTGCCAGCGCATGGCGCTCACATGTGCGAGCCCGAGCCGCGCATAGGTGAGCGCCTGCCTGGTATCGATAAAAAAGGATTCATCGGCAATGCGTTTGTAAAGCCGGCCTTTCAGCGTGTCGTCTTTGGCATTGGGAAGTTCCGAAACCAGCGAGTCGATCAGCGCACGCCCTTCTTTCTGGCCGTTTACAGGCTGGTGTAGCAGGAAAAAAGCCAGGATGATGGTTACGCAGCGCATGGAGCTATTTCAGGTTGGCCAGTGTGTTCTTGAAACTCCGGCCGACCGGCAACGTGTAGCTACCAATATGCACTTCCTGAGGGGTGATTCGTTCGATATAATGCCGTTGCACGGCATAGCTGCGGTGAATGCGGAGGAAGGATTGGAAGGCCTTTTCGAGAAGCAGGTTACCAATGGACGACAAGACGCTGTACTTGCGTGTGGTGGTCACAATGCGGGTGTAGTCTTTCAACGCTTCCAGGTATACGATGTCATGCAGGTTCAGCTTGATCTGCTGGTGACCGTCCTTGATAAACACCGTGCTTTCGCTTCCCAGGCTATATTCGAAGAGTTCGGCCTTGCGCTTCATTTCAAAATAATGCTGCACGCGTTGCATCGCATATGCAAAACGCTCGGGCTTGATCGGTTTAACGAGAAAATCAAATGCTTCCAGCTCGAAACTCTCAGCGGCGTAGTCTGGATAGGCCGTGACGAAAATACAAACGGGCACCTGCATCATCCGCGCGCGAAATTCGAGGCCGCTCACGTCGGGCATGTCGATATCGCTGAGCAAGACATCCACCTGCATTTGCCGCAAGGCCGCCGAAGCTTCCGTAGCCGAGCCGAATACACCCACGATGTCCAGAAAAGGGTATTTACGTGCATACATGAGCGTCGTAAGCCGGTCGATTTCGTCATCATCAACAATCACACAGCGATAAACCGGAAGGTCGGACATAGTAGGAAGGCAGAGTGTTTGTTTACCAAATTTAAAAGACTTTGCCAGAAAAGCAGACCTGCGACAGCCGGTTTTAGTTACTGGTCTATTTAAAATGTCGTTCATCGACCGCGCATAGCAGCCGCTCTCCCCATCTGATACTTTTGGATGCGTATCGAATTTAAACCAAGTCCCATGAAAAAGTTATGTATTTACTTGCTGATCGGCGCCATAACGGGCTGCTCTGATTCCTCCAAAGACATTCCCGCACCGGGAGGCACAGATATGGACCCGGCCCCAACCACCGTAACACTCCCCGGGAAGGATACGCCGGGCGTGGTGGACACACCTTCGCAGACAAATCCCAGGCTTGCGATTTGTTCATATCACCCCGCCGCTGGTTTACATCACGACGAGGGATGAGGGGAATGAGGCAAAAATGCAAATGGGCGCATGGATGAAAGCCACATTGGCAGAAAAGGACGTCGTATTCGGCCTGCAAGCGATAGAATCCAACGACAGCGCCTGCAAGCTGGGAAATGTGTGGCGGATTTGCGATGAATACCGCTCCACAGCATCTTACGCAAGCAAAAGCCAGGGCGTGGATGCACCGGAAGGACAAGGCATTTATGCGAAGCTGCGGCGACCCAAATAAGCAAAAGCGTTTTTAATGAGCATTTACAATACCGGAAAATAGTCACCAGGCGAACCACTCACCGCCATTGCTGTATGGCTGCGGAACCGGGCCCGTCGTTCGTCAGAACTTTGTCGCATAGCGTGATTTGCCTCAAAAACGAGTCCCTATCCGGCGCTATGAGAACATTTCCCGATGAAAGGTACTGGTAGGTGGTCAATTGGTCCATGCAGGATATGACCATTTGTTTCTCAGCCGTACCCGCGAAATTAGCATCGCATTGCAATGCATACCTGAGCATATCGGTATCCAGAATGCCCGTCCGGAATTCACCCTGACGGCTGTGCGACCCGTTCGTCTCGTGGCGGTTGTTCATGAGCATTACCGGATAGTTTTCTGCGGACATCCAGCCATTTCCATGCCGGGTCTGGTACGCCCGCGTGAGGTAATAAACCGTCGCATCGAAGCTCTGCACATTTCTGTTTAGTATTTCAAATGCGTTTTTGCTCGTTGTGCTGGAACGGGTGACATGAGGGAATAGTCCAAAATCCATGTCTAGTAAAATTCCCTGTCCGCCCTCAAAAATGTAGTTTTCAAAACCCATGGCGAACAGTTGCTTTTCAGTAAGCAGGCGCATAATGCCACAGGCGGCGGCCACGTCATGCATAAACTGATCGACAGGCATAATTTCCAGTTCCAGCGCCTCAATACAACTTTCCAGCCCGCGGGCTTTGAATTTCATGCGATAATAATCGCGTACTGCTGCCAATTTTTGCTCCAAAATACCGGGAAAGAACAGGTCCTGGGCGCAAAGTTTGTACGGCCCCTGATTTCGTTCGACAGTCGCGCCAAAGCCCACTCCTACTGTGCCGTGAGCCAGATTAGCGCGATCGTTTATATTATAGAATTTATCAAAAGGCGTAGTAACCATCGCCAGCGGGTCCACAAACAGCACCGGGCTTACCCCCAGCCTGCTCAATGCGTCAAACTCCCTGGCCATACCCGTCGGGTCTATCGTGCAAAACCGCGAAAAAAAAGTGGGCACCTTCCTGAACGAGCCTGCGCCAAAGTTCGAGAATACGTGAAAGCTGCCTTGTGCATGCATGACTGTATGCCCGCACTGGTGCCCGCCGTTGAACCGGATAACGACCGGATGATCCAGCTTGGAGGAAAGGTAGTCTGTAAAAACACCCTTTCCTTCATCGCCGTAACCCATTCCTACTATAATATGGATACCTCCCATTTATTTACAATGCGATAATACCGGAAGAACCGTGATCACGGCGAACTAGTGAATCTTTGACCGCAACGAGTGCATTTGAAACCGATTGACGTGTTCTCGCATCGAAGCTACTCATCGCCACGTCGACATTAACCCCTTTTACAAGCGCCACGGTAGTCGCGATGAGCTCGGCAATGTTGTTCTGATCTTCGAGCACAAGGAAACGTTCGCCCAGCAATCCCTTCCATTGCGAAAACACAAAATGATCGTTGTGATAGCTGGCTTCATTGGCATGAATATGAAAAACGAAGTATGAGCGGCAGGCTTCGTTCAGCAGCGACGAGGAAGTGAGGTTTTCCTTTCCCTTGTACCCGCATTTGGCCTGCAACAAATCGGCGGCCATATGGTCATGAAAGCCTTCGTCGCCGATCGTGAAGAGCAATCCTTTTTCTTGCCTTTTCTCAAAAGAATCGATCGAGGTGTGCCGGGCCGCAAAGTACCAGGCCAACGGATAACTTTCACGGTTTTGGCCGCCTCCGCCCCGCTCGATAAATATTTTTGAAAGGCAGTCGTCCAACTCTATGGTACCGGATTCGAACTGGCCCACCTGCAAGGGATAATCGTCCGAAATATGGTCCCCAATGGCCATGAACATGATTTGCGGATCGAGAATGCCATTGTCGATCAAGGTGTTCATCAGTGCGCCCAGTTTGTTTTTGATCAGGTTTTCGGGAATGGAGCCCATAGAACCCGTAACATCGAGCGCGACAATGATCGGCACCGAGTGCGGATGCAAAGCCGAGTCCCTTGATTCCCGGAGGTCCACATTGTCGGGAGAAAGATCGGGGTGTATTACGCCCAGCTTGTTTTGCGTGAAGTTGTCATCAATCGACCGGGTTTTGCGCACCCGGCTAACGCTGTCATAAGCATCACTGCTCCACGATGAATAGCCCATTGATTTAGATATTTAAGTGTATGAATTGAGATGGAAAGTTTCTGTCGAGCATCTCACGGTACTTTTCATAGCATTCCAGTGAGTCGTCGTCGGAGCTGAGCAAAAAATCTACGAACTCGGAATGGTGCGTTTTCCGCAGCGAAGTACCCAGCCCGGAGCGATCGCCCAGAAGGTAAGCACCGATGCGTTTGACCATTTCCAGATCGGCAGTTTCGCTCGCTTTTTTGCCGGCCAGTAACTGGTCGGGGTACCAATGCCGATAAGCGGCAGATATCGTCGATACCCGGCCGTTCAGTTCGGCCGCGTGATAAAATCCCGCGACGGCAATCCCGTGCGTTGCAGGCACGAGCAGCACCTGTGCGGGGGTGAGACCCAGGTGCGCACGCCCCGTGTGCCCGTGGAGCAGCATACAGAATTCGAGCAAGCGCGATACCACCCAGGTCACATGTTCCTGCGGCAATGTCAAATTAACCAGCGGTATTGCACGTTCGAAAAGCGAAAAACTACAATCAGAGTCCCAATCGTAGGGCATATACCGTTTAAAATGGGCTGTCGCACCGGCCACAACTTCTTGCTGATTTCGCTTCGCGTGCGCGATCACCTGGCCGTCGCCCTGATAGCGTACCCAGTGGCCGTTGGTCAGGAAGTCGCCGGAATCGTCTGCTAGGGTAGTTCCGCTGGTGTAATGGCGAAACATTTCGATCAAACGGTTGGTGGCCTCCTCCGCCTGGGGATGTTTGCATATATCGGGATGGATGGCCTTCATCATTTCCCGGAAAGTCAAAGCCGTGCCCTCGGCCAAAGCATTAAAATGGGTGGCTTGTAACACCTGATCGATCATTTGGCTGTCGTCTGTCATGGAAAGCTCTTATCGTTAACGAATACCCGAAATGGCTGTGAGAAAGCCAAGGTATCAGAACCAACGGCACCAAACTCAGGCCATTGAGCGTATGAACGGTATGGATGAGCCATCGGCGTTGCATAGGTTGGGCGTAGTCTGAGGCTACGCCCAACTAGTCTCCCCATCCTTTGTCACAATCCCCCCCTGATAATGTCGCAAATCACATCTCTTTTTGTAAACCGAACCCGCTTAGTTTGTAACATCCAAATAACGTTAGGCAAAGCGTTCCAAAATCGCAGTCAAAACAATCGGAAACAATGGTAGAAGTATTCAAAACAGACGTAGAGAAACAAAGCCAGGCAACATTGTTAGTCGACCTGATTTGTCTTGCATTCACCGGCTACCGTGCCAGTTTCGACCTTGAGGATTGTGATAAGGTATTGCGCGTCAGCTGTGAAGGCCCGGCCATATGCAACGCCAGCATCATCGGGCTGCTGGAAAGCTTTGGCTACCAGGGCACCGTTCTCGAAGAGTGCATTTCCGTAAATACATACGCCGGCGCCGCGCTGTTGACCGAATATTAAGCCAGCCACGCGTACAGTAATCAAAATTTGCCGGGGAGGTAAATAATATCGAATAGCGCGTATAAGCAGGACCGCTATTTCAGATTTTGCAAATCCTATTTCACTTAATACATCATTAAACTATATCAACTATGAAAAAGACAAAGATTATCTTCTGGGTTGTAACGGGGTTGTTGGCGGTCATGCTGGGCATTGGGTCGGTGTACGATGCCATTTCAGCTCCCGAAGCTGTGGAACATGTGACGCGCATTGGCTATCCGGCTTACATTGTTCCTTTTCTGGGCTTCGCCAAAATTCTGGGCCTCATTGCGATCCTCGTTCCTGGTTACCCCCGAATAAAGGAATGGGCGTATGCCGGCATCTTCTACGACTTGCTGGGCGCTTTCTATTCACATATCGCGTTTGGCGACGGTCCCGATATGTGGGCAGGTTTCATCATCGGCTTTGCGTTGATTGCCGTTTCATATATCTATCACCACAAGCTGCAAAGAGAAACTTTCGCGGTCGCTTAGTGTCCGCATCATATTGAAAATAAGCGCCCATTCATTTGATTCATCAACAAATAAATCCAGATAAGCTATGTCAACCAACCAATCGTCCGCCGAAATAAAAACAACGGAAACTGTGGATAGAAAACAGCTCTTGCACGACCTCGACCAGACCGAGCGGGATTTTTACACGGCCCTCGCGTCGCTTCAACCCGAGCAGGTGAATGTAGTTCCGTTCGAAGGCAGCTGGTCGGCAGGACAAGTGGCGGAACACATCCTGATGTCGGAATCCGGGGTTCCCGAAACTCTGCTCGGCACCATTGAAGAAACCGACCGTCCGATAGCGCAGTACGTGCCGGTGATCGAATCCATTTTTCTCGATTTCACAGCCAAATACCAGGCCCCGGAATTTATTATCCCGTCGGCCGGCCCGCACGACCAGCAGCAATTGCTTGAAGCATTCAAAACAGAACGCGCCGCAATCCGTGAGATCGCCGCTAATGAGGACCTTGCCGTCACTTGTACCGATTTCGAATTCCCGCAAATTGCCAACCTCACACGCTGGGAATGGCTCCAATTCGTCCTTTGCCATTCGAAAAGGCATACCCGGCAGCTCAGGAATATTTCCGAAAAAGTTAGTCGTCAGACCGGCAGCTTGTAGCTCAAAGATTGATAACTTGCGGAATCATTTATTACCCAAGTGTTATGTTCCGTAAGTTATCGTTCCTGTTATTATTGCTAGTTGGCATGTCGGATGCCTTTGCCCAGGTGGCGGCCAGCAGTAAAAAAATAGCCCCGTTCCAGATCAGGCTAGTCAATGGCCAGCAATACACATCGTCGCAGCTCGCTGCGGGGCCGGTAGTGCTCATCTATTTTTCACCCGATTGCGATCATTGCCAGAACTTTACCAAAGATCTGCTGAAAAATGCCAGTGTAGTTGCCAACAAGCAGGTGGTAATGGTCACGTTCCAGGCGATGGATATGCTGAAACCCTTTGTGAGCCAGTACAGTCTCGGCAGCTACCCGAATTTTAAAGTGGGTACCGAAGGCACGTCGTACCTTGTTCAGCGCTATTATCAGATCCGCTCGTTTCCTTACATCGCCATTTATGATAAAAAAGGAAACCTGGTAAGGACATTTGAAGGCGAACAACCGCACGCCGAAATCTTCAAGGCCCTGAAACAGATCTGACGGCAACAGCCTCCCTGCGTTTCATTTAACTTGTGAACATGGCCTCATAATGCGCCGAAGGGGCGAGAATGCCGCCGCTTTCTGAATAAAACGACTTGTCGGTCAGATAAACGCCCTTTTGTGTTTTGGTCCAGGTACCATTTGCCATGGGGTGAAAGGCCATTAATTTATCCCAATTCTTATAGTATTGATGGCCGTTCGTTTCCTGCAGTCCGATCGACATTCCGGGAAAAGGCTGTAAACGGGCGGCCACATTCTTGTTCCAGTCGACCAGGATCGGGTTCACCGTGAGGTCGGCACAGAAACACGGGACCTTTTTCTCGTACGCCAGCTGGGTAATTTTCATGGTCATGCTCAGCGTTTTGGCAATGGCCTTTACGGCAATCGCCGAATAGCCCAGCTCAATGCGATGTGCGGCATCCTCCACGGTATGCGCGCTTTCGTCGGCGGCTACGCGCACGCCCAGATCGCCTACAAAAGCTTCATTACTTTCCTCAAACGGCTCCTCGATCACCGCAATCTGCTCGAATGCGCCGATTTTTTTAGCGTGGTCGAGAAAACGGAGCAGCGTTTCCTTCTTTTCATAGCGGCCATTGGCATCGAAATAGTAAGGAATCTTCCCATTTTGGGTATAAGGCGTTTCGTAATGCCCTATTGCCTTGTGTACGGCTGTGAGGAACGCAATGTCCTTCTCGATCATTTCCTGCTGTGTCCCCGCGGCGCCGGTTTTAAGTTTCAATATAAAATAACCTTCATCAGCAGCCTGTTTGATGCGTTCCGGCGAAGTTCCAACTGCAAACGACGGGATGCTCGCCACTTTTTCGTGCCGGTACGAAAGCCCGGGCCGGTAAGCGGCAGGCACCATTTCATCGAACTGCTTCATACCGTTCTCCTGCGCATACAATAGCCAGGCGGCATTGTCCACGCATACCAGGGCATTCAATGCGAACGTTTTGCGCAATTCCTGATTGCCCGTGATTTTCTTTCCATAAGCCAGTACTTCCGGTAAAATGTCGTCGAGCAGCTGCACCGGGTCGCTGAATGACGTCCCCTTGATCATCTGCAATGCCCGTTCGCTCATTGCATACATCAATGCGTTACCCGCACTTTCGGAATGCGCCGCGAAAACTTTCGAGTCCGACCAAAGAACTCCTTGCGTACCCAGGCCTACCTTCCGGACACCCGAATCGGATTCCAGCATGGCAACGGCCTGCCAGCTATCGGTGATGGCGCTCCCCTTGAAACGGTACGGATTCAAGGGCTCCCTTTCGAAGTTGGAGCTCACGTTTTTAATGGTGATTTTTTTCACGGCTGGCTGTGGAAACGGGTTCTGGATAGGATTTTCGGGCGTAAATATGCCGGCGGCGGCCAGCAAGCCAGCACGGCGGGCAAATTCACGTCGGGAGAAATGTTCAGGTTTTCCGGAAATCATGGTTTAGGAAATATGTTTCAAATGGTCAGACTCTATAACTGGCTGCTACCCTGACCCAATATCTGAATTTTATCCAGTTTTAATAAACCACGATGCCCATTCTAACCTGCATCAGATCAAATTCACTTCATTTTCCAGAAAACGGGCCACAAATGCGTCATCCACCAGGCTAGGGTAAGCCGCGATAACGCGTGTGATTTCTTCATACTGACCTGGCGAAAGTGTTTCCTTTGGGTTCAGCGTCCAGATACCCTCCATCAGGCCCTGACGACGAAGTACCTCGTGCACACCGGTAATGCAGCCATGAAATGCATGGGCAGGGTCGAATATCGCGGCATTCATGTCGGTTACCGCTATATTGGTGGCGAGCATCGACGCCGCATCGTTATGGCCTGTTGCCAATGTACGCTTCACAGCCGAAAGCAGTTCGACAGCCTTCTGAGTCCACACTGCCCAATGTCCGAGCAAACCGCCTACGAAACGCTTTTCGACAGTTTTACCCGCTATTTCAAAACGAAACGGCGTGAGTAGGTCGGCCACGATATTGTCGTCGTTACCGGTATAGAGCGCAATTTCGTCACGGCGGTCCGAATGCGCTACCGCCCGCACGACGTCCAGGGTCTGATAGCGGTTAAATGCAGCCACTTTAATCGCTGAGACATTGGGAATTTCGCTGAATTCGCGCCAGAAATTATAGCTGTAAACCCGCCCGCCGATGGCCGCCTGCAAGTAAAATCCAAATACTGGAATGACTTCCGCCACCCGCCTTACATGCGCGATGATTTCCGATTCCGGCTGCGTTGTGAATGCCGCCATACTGACCAGTCCAAGATCGTACTTGTATCTCCTGGCGATTTCCGCCTCCGCCAGCGCCTGATCCGTCAATCCGCAAATGCCCGCTACCTTGATAAACGGCCGCTTCAATGCAGCCCGGTCAATCTCGCCGGCGGCAATAGCGAGCACTTTTTCGAACAAATTGATCTGCGGATCACGGATTTCAAACTGCGTGGTATGAACTCCAACCGCCACTCCGCCTGCCCCGCTGGCCATATAATAGCGCGTCAATCCACGCTGTCTCTGCTCGTCCAGCTGCAAGTCACTTGTCAACGCCAGCGGATGCGCCGGAATTACCGTCCCGTCAAACAGCAGCTCTTTTATATTCGATTCCAACATATTTAAAATAACTATCTAAATATCAACATATTACCACAAAACCCCAACGCAATCACGACAACACCCTCAGCCCCCTTTAAAACTCCCCCTTCCGCTCCTGAAAATGCGTGGGTTTGTTAATGGTCTTCCCGCCTTCCAGTAGCCATTGGGCCGTAATTCCGATCATTTGTTTCAAAGTAGTGCGTGGGTAGCCAAATAAACGGAACGATTCCGCAGCATTGCTGAGCAAGGCTGTTGGCTGTTCTTCCCCTTTAAATTGTGGTTCGGTGTTGAATATACGTCCGAATTCTTGCGCCAGCCAGCGCAGAGAAACCGTCTCCGGGCCGGTAATGTTCAGAACCTTCGACGGCGACTCGCAATGCAGCAGCGAACGGATCGCCATTTCGTTCGCGTCGCCCTGCCAGATCACATTCACATGCCCCATCGCCACATCCAGCGGTTTGCCGTTCAATACCGATTTTGCAACTTCCAACAGTACACCATATTTGAAATCAATGGCGTAATTCAGCCGGTAGAGCAATATCGGCGTGCCGTAGACCGACGAAAAGTACTGGAACATCCGCTCGCGGCCGAGGCACGACTGCCCATATTCACCAACCGGATCGGTGCGCATTTCCTCCGTGGCCCCGCCCGAGCCGACCGGCGTGAACGGGTACACATTACCCGTCGAATACACGACAATCCGCGATTTCCGGAACTTCTCGGCCACGCGCCCGGGCAGGTAGGTGTTCATCGCCCAGGTGTAGGGTTCGTTGCTGGAAGTCCCGAATTTCTGACCGGCCAGATACAGTATGTTTTCTACCTCAGGAAGGTCCTGCAACTGGGTGTCATCCAAAATATTAGCGACAATCGTTTGGATACCTTCCGCATTGAGTTGCTCCACCAACCCTTCCTCGCTGAAACGCGAGACAGCGATGACACGCTTGTCAAGCCCAGCTCGTTCGATGGCCTGCATGGTGAGCCTGGCTATGCTCGGGCCAATTTTCCCTCCCGCGCCAAGGATCATAATATCGCCATCGATACGCTTCATATCCTCAATCAGCGCCTCAGAGGGGCTAAGCCATTGTTCTTCAAGAGATTGTATGCCGTTCATTTTACTTAAATAGCGGATTATTAAAAAATAGTTCTTTGATATTGACCAGTGCCAGGGCGAAAATGACAAGCAGGCCCAGACCCGCGAAAATCCTGACAAAAGGCTTATTGACCTTATTACCCATGATACTGGCATCGTTGCCCACCAGGTACATCACCGTGCCAATGAACGGTACCACAAAAATGGTCACGCTCTGCGCGAAAACGATTAGTTCGAGCGGCAGTTTACCAAAGCGGATCGCCACAAATGCTCCGATCACCATCACGAGCGCAACAAGGTAACGCACCTGTTTGGAGGAAAAATTGCTCCCCAGACCCAGCGCATCGCCCAGTAGCGTTCCCCCGACAGACGCATTGCCTATCACCGACGAAAATGCTGCGCCAAAAAGCCCGATCAGAAAGAATGCAGAAGCATTGCTCCCGAAAAGCGGTTCGAGGGCCCGGGCCATGTCCGATGCGGAGTTGACCGCTATACCTTTGGGTTTCAGGATCGCAGCAGCGCACACGATGACGATTAGGCACATTAGGCCCAGCAGCATAATGCCTGTGTTGCTGTCATTCCGGCCCTGCCGCGCTGCCGGATTGGTCCGGATTCTCTCTTGGATCAGGTACGACTGATATAACGCCCCGACAATCGAAAAACACGAGGCAGTGAATGCGATAATGAGTCCCACCGAACCTTCCGGCACCTGAGGGGTTACCAATCCACTGGCCATTTCAGGAACGCTGGGTTTGGCCCAAAATAATGTAGTGATAAATGATAGCAGCATCAGCACGATCAGAAAGATCATCGTTTTTTCAAGCACCGAGTAAAAACTCCGGAAAAACAGCAGACAAATCGCAAATGCATTGAAAAACAGAATCCACGGTACCGGCGACGTATGGAATAATTCGCCTGCGGCAATACCTACCCCGACCGAATTTCCTGCCTGAAACGACGACGCCACCAGAAAAACTCCGATACCCATCGCCACGCCGGCCGGCCGGCCCCATTTCTGCCTCACAGTTGCCAGCAGTGATTGCTCGGTGGCGAGACCAATGCGGGTAGCCATACCCGTAAAAATAGCCATGAAGAAAATGGCTACCACAACCAGCCAGAGCAATGAGTAACCGTAGATAGCGCCCATTTTTGAGGTAATGGTCATTTTACTCGGGCCGAACACCAGCGCGGCGGTGATCATGCCGGGTCCCAGCGACCTGAGCCATTTGAGAAATTTCTCTTTAAAGTTTTCCAAGGTAAAAGGGTTTGGCTTTGAGTGAAATATGAATGATTGATGGATTACGGGCACGTGCCCGTAAAGGTAAAAAAGAATTTGAATATTCCATTTTAATCAAAATTAATTCTGGTAAAACTCGTAATTCTCCTTCGTCACTATGTCGATTGGCATATAGTTCTGCTTCGCTACCGGCGCATTCATGACGAGCGTTTGGTAGAGCGTCATCATGCCACGGTAGCCCTGGTCGTCGGGGCGGTGGCAGATCAGGAAGTCGATCACGTTATCTTCGAGGTAATCCACGTTTTCCTTCACGAAATCGTAGCCGATCAGCGAAACATGTGTACGATGACTGTTTTTCAGGAAAGAAGCGACCGTATGCACGCGCGAGTTCGTGACGAATGCCGCGCCGATGTCCTTATTTAAATGGAATACATAGGTAAGGTGCCGCGCTACCGATTGGTAGTCCGTTTCCCGGATATCGATTCGCACGATCTCGTTCGGCTGGTTATTGTCATTGAAATAGGCCCTGAAACCGTCCTCGATTTCCAGATAGTTAAAATTGTCGATCTCCTTTGAAATATTGATGATCAATACTTTTTTCGCGGGTTCGAGTCGGTAAGTGAGCAACTTCGCGCCTACATACCCGCTCTTGCGGAGGTGCGGGCCTATGTACGCGAGGCTGTGCAGGCCGGGAATGTCGGAATCGATAAAAAGGTAGGGGATCTTGCGCCGGGCACATTCCGATGCGAACTTTTTAGTTTCCTCTATGAAAGAGGGTGAAATGAGTATCCCATGAAAACCGCCTTCGAGAACGTGGCGGATCTGTTCGGAAAACGAATCCTTGTCGTTCAGGTCAAACAGAAAAACCTGCACCTGCACGCCGTATTGCCGCATTTCACCTTCCGCACGGCGTATCCCGTTGAGCGGCGCCGACCAGAAATCCGTTTCTTCCGACACATCGGGGATCAGTGCCGCGAGGCTGATGATCTTTTTCGAGGCCAGCCGGCTTGCAAGGATATTGGGCTGGTAATCCATTTCCTTGATGATCGCGTTGATCTTCGCCTTGGTTTTCTCCGAAACACCAGTCCGGTTATGCAGCACGCGGTCGACCGTTGCAGTGGAGACATTGGCACGCCTGGCGATTTCCTTCACGCCGAACAATTCGTTCTCTT
Organism: Dyadobacter sp. 22481; assembly: GCF_052044875.1. Taxonomy (NCBI): domain Bacteria; kingdom Pseudomonadati; phylum Bacteroidota; class Cytophagia; order Cytophagales; family Spirosomataceae; genus Dyadobacter; species Dyadobacter sp. 22481. Next base: position 1,104,106 of record NZ_JBQENV010000001.1, on the reverse strand, counting down.
TTTCCATTCAGGGATTCATTTCGAGAGGTAAATATAGTTGTAAGACCAGCATTCCTGCAAGGGAAGGCCCGCTGCATGACTTTCCACCTGAGCAACAAAGCGACTATTAATGTTCATTTACCGATAGCGCGACACCATAAGGGAGCAGCGGTGACGCACGTCATATATGCATACTAAATGCCCAGCAATTGTTTCAACCGATCGTAAAACCCGGTATCCCGAAATGTAAATTGTTTGTGCAGAATATAATTACTCAAAAAACTGGCTCCCATCGCAACCACTTGCGAAAACAGTTTATTCAAATTAACTTCCTTCACCGAAAATGGGATCAGAAAAGTGAATGCACCAAGCCGTTGATTGGAAAGGTCATACAAAATAGCCGAGCCATAAACTGTAATCAGGCAAGACAGGATAGAAACCATCGAAAACTTGACGATCTGCCGCTTGCTTTGCGTCGTGTTTTTCGCATTGAATGCAAATAGCCTTGTCAGGAAATACCCGACCACAAATGAACACCAGTAACCCGCAAACAGGGCCGACTTATAGGAAATAGGCAGCCATTCCTGTAAAATTGTAGCAACCAGCAGATTAGTGCCGGCGCCGGTCGCCGCGACGACAAAATAGGCAATTAGGTCACGGCGGTTGAAGAGTTGATCAGGCATAAAAAGAAGGTTTCCAAATCGCCAATATAATAGATTAACGAACAGCATCTCAACTAAAAAACCAGCCAATGGTATGAAAAAAGCATTACTTTTTGCCTCACTCCTGATCCTGCATAGCGCCGCGATAACCGCGCAGGAAAATCAATCGGTATTGTGGGAAATCAGTGGGAATGGGCTTAAAAAGCCTTCGTACCTGTTCGGGACGGTTCATATTGCTTCTATTGCATTGCTCGATAGCTTTCCACAACTAAAACGGATCTCAGAAAGCACCGATTTCGCAATTTTTGAAACCGGCGGCTCACCAATCGACGGTATCCCGGAACCAGTGGAATTGCACCAACCGCCGCTGGATTCGCTATTTACACCGGACGAATATCTGAAAGTAGACAGCTTTTTCACCGCATCACCACACGGCAGCATGCGGTCGCACAACAACGACGCCGATATTCTGACGATGGTCCAGGTAGCACTGACAATGATCGAAAACAAAGCGCAGTATGATCGGTTCGACGACCTCCTTTTTGCGAGAATGCAGGAGCTCAAAAAGCCGACTTTTCATTTAGACGTCCCCGAAGATGTAAAAAATGTAATGGATTCATTAGGCTACCAGCGCCTGGCTAAATTCCTCGTTTACCTGGTTAACAGAAATACCTCGCTAAAAAATGTCAGTTCAGAACTGGACATTGATTTGGTTTCGTATTCACAATCAATGCGTAATCCGCTGAAATTAATTGAATACCCCTCTGAAAATATAGCGTACGGTACAGTGGATCGAAACTCGCATTGGCTTCCGAAAATTGAGAAGAAAGTGAGGGATGGAAGTTGCTTTATCGCCGTAGGACTTGGGCACTTACAATATCGAACCGGCCTCATCCAGTTATTAAAAAACAACGGCTACACGCTTAACCCCGTTAATCTTTGAATTGCGGAAATTCATCCAAAAGTTAATCCAATGCCTGCACCAACCATCAATTGCATCGCCCCGTGCTTCATCGTAAGAAATGTCCCGGCGGCAATGGCATTTTACCGCGATTTCCTGGGGTTTGAAATTACATACCAGGGGCCGAGCGAAGACGACATTTTCTTCGGTATCGTGGAGCGTGGAGCGGCGATGATCATGATGAAAGCCGTCGGGGTAGAACCGGTGCCGAACCATACGCGGGATGTACAACAGGGCATTATGCGCTGGGACGCCTATATGTACGTGCCCGATCCCGACGCGCTCGCTGCCGAGTTTGCGTCCAGGAATGTTACGTTTTTTCTGCCGCTTATGAACAATGATGATAATTTGCGGGGATTTGAAGTGAAGGACGCGGATGGCTATCTGCTATATTTCGGAAGACCTAACACCTTATAATAGTAATGATTGCCTCGGAAGCGATTTGTTTGCATTTTAGGAGCCGAAAACCGTTCACTCCAATCACTCAATAGTTTCCTATGTACGTCAACCGCTACCTTTCCCCTGTTATTGTCTACTACTATTCCTGGCGGATGGTCCTGTTTTCTATTTTTACAGGCTCTACGGCCATTCTGGTCTACGAGTATCTGGATTGGAAGTGGGTGGCAATACCCTGGCTTCCGGTGTCGCTGGTTGGTACGGCTACGGCATTTTTTGTAGGTTTCAAAAACAACCAGTCCTACGACCGTAGCTGGGAAGCCCGCAAAGTGTGGGGTGCGATAACCAATCACAGCCGCTCGTTCAGTGCGGCGGTGCGTTCTTTTACCACTTGCTCCCCCGACTCCGACAGCGTTTCCTCCGCCAAAGAGAACCGCGCGATTATTTACAGGCACATCGCCTGGCTTTACGCATTGAAGAATTCGATGGCCCAACGCACCAACTGGGAACATAAGGACCGGGCGAGCGAACGCCAGCGCAAAGCATTCAGGCGTGTTCAAGTGCCCTGTGATGTCGAAATCGCGAAATACCTGCCCGAAGCGGAACTGGCATCTATTAAAGACAAAAAGAACCAGGCGACGCAGATCCTCGACCTGCAATCGCAACATATCCGCGACCTGCGGCGCGCCGGCTCGCTCGACGCCTATCAGCACGTAGCATTACAGGACCTCATTTCGAAGCTTTATGACGAGCAAGGTAAGAGTGAAAGGATCAAAAACACCCCTTTCCCACGTCAATATGCCACTACCTCGACACTCTTCATATTCATATTTATGAGTTTGCTGCCTTTCGGCTTGCTGCCTCAGTTTGTCGATCTGGGCGAAAAGTATATGTTTTTGCTCATTCCTTTCAACATGATCGTCTCGTGGGTCTTTATGTTTATGGAATATGTGGGCGATATCAGCGAAAACCCGTTCGAAGGCCTGCTGAACGATACGCCGATCAGTACCATTATTCGCAACATCGAAATAGACCTGAAAGAAATGCTCGGCGACACCGACCTGCCCCAAAAACTTTCAAGTTACTCGGGGACATTGTTTTAGCCGAACCAATCGGTTTTTAAGGCTCCGATCGGTTTTATTAATGCCGCTTTCACGCTCTGCCCGTGGCCAGGTCAATTTCCTCATTGCTGGTGACAGGATTTGCAGAACCGCCCGAAATCTTGCGATATTGCCGTGGATTTGATTCTCGACGTTCAAAAAATGATGAAAATATTGATAGCCGACGACCATTCGCTGGTACGGTACGGGCTTAAATTGGCACTTCACAACCATTTCAGGGACAGCCATATCGACGAAAGTTGGGATGGTGAATCGGTCAAGGCGCAGTTCGCGCTGCACCGCTACGACCTGTTGCTGCTTGACCTGAACATGCCCGAAACAGATTCGACCATTCTCCTGCAATGGATCAGAGAATTCCATCCCGAAACCAAAGTGCTCGTGGTTTCAATGAATGATGAAAGCATTTTCGGGAAGCGGTCGCTGCAACAAGGGGCGCATGGCTATCTTGAAAAGGACTCTCCCCCGGAAGAACTCGTGAAGGCGATTAATACCCTCATGAACGGCAAACGCTATGCAAGTCCCAAATTGTCCACTATTCTGATCAACGAAACACTTGCAGGCAAATCCGGCAATCCCTTCGACCGGCTCACCGCCAGGGAATTTCAAGTGGCTATGTACCTGGCCAAAGACTATTCAGTGACTCAAATCAGCGAAATACTGCAGGTGCAATACACATCGGTCAACACATTCAAGCGCAGAATATTCAAGAAGCTTAATATTGAGAACAAAAGTGCCTTACTCCGACTGACAGATGCTTATAACCCCGGTTGAGTGCAGCGTGGGGAGAAACGGGCTGTGGCACACCAATCCCCGTATGCTCACGGAGGTTCCCGCGCCCGGGCTGCTTGCGAGGGACATCGAATAACCGAGCGTGTGCACGAAATCGGCCATGAGCTGGTAACCCAGCCTGCTATTGGGCTCAACCGGCGCATTGACGACCGGATTAGATAGCCGTCGCCGGATCTTTTGCAGCTCTCCGGGCTGTATCCCGCTTCCATTGTCCGAAACCGTCAGCAAAGGACCGTTTTCGTCAATGGTGAAAATCAGTTTCACCACTCCGCCACGCGTGTGCTTGTTGGCATTATCGATCAGGTTCCGCAGAATCGCTTTCAGGATTTCACGATTGGTATAAACGAAAACATCTTCCGGTGAATCTATTATCAGCGTGTTACGGTTGAGCAGGATCATATCTTCAAAAAATTGCTGCAACTCTCGGGCCAGCTCGATGAATGAAAACGAATACTGCGCCGGCTGGAAATTTTCGTGCTGCGAGCGTGCCCACAGATTAACCTCCTTCACAAATGCATGAATATTGCCTGTCGCCTTTTTGATCTCCTCGGTCCCTGCCCTCACTTCGGAAAGCTGGTTATTGGCGGCAAAACGTGACACGTGGTCCGAAAGGACGTTCAGAAAATGGAGAGGCGATTGAAGATCGTGGGCGATCATCATCGTAATCTTATGTTTGAGGCCGTTGCTGTATTCAAGCTTCTGCGACAGGTCATCTACCTGTCTTTCGAGTGCCATTTTGGCGAGGTGGAGCCTGAAATACCTGTTTCGCAACCATAGAAAAAGCCCCAGCGGCAACGCCGTAGCCAAAATCATCACACAGATCCATTGCAAGATCATAACCGCTACCGGATTAGTTTCAGGAATTTAATAATGGGGTATCGTGATGGGTGCTTTATTGTTATGCAAAGAAATCCTTTTTGTAGTAAATATTGGTACAAAGCACCAAAATATTTACCATAGTTTCTACAAAAACACTAAAAATCAAAAATAATGCCTGTCTAAAACATAGGCATAACGCAAAAAAGTAAACAGTTCCGCGGCAGCGCTACGGAACTGTTTTACATTCATTTACAGGGCTTACGCCCGCCCTTTCCACTCATCTATTCTACAAATCGGATGCGTTTGCATTCCTCCGCCGTGACGCTGGCGGAACTGGCCTTCCAGTTACCCACCTGCTCGCCTCCCTTGTAGCGCTTGCCCGACACCGCGTACGTACCGACCGGCAGCATCAGGCTCACCACGGAGGCTGTCGCCGGCGCATTGCACTCTGGCCGTGCGGCCGCTGTTTCAGAAATGGAGCCCATTACCTTCCCATCGACGATGATGTCGATGCGGTCGTATTTCTCCGGGGTGTAGTTGGTGTAGAATATCAAATTGCCCTCGGGTACCGGCATTTTGTCGTCCTTACAGGAGAAGACCAGCAGCAAGAGCGATAAAAACACATAACTGCCTAAACGGGTGTTGTTCAAAAGATTTTTCATGACTAATTAATGATAAATGTTTGTAACTGATTTGGCTTCATTGTCAGCCCCTTTGCTGAACTGACACGACAAAATTATATTTGGCAGCCGTCGGATCGCCACGATGTTGAGTAGCCTGCATTTATATTGAGCAGATCGACATAAACTAAAAATGCCTTGCACATGGCAAGGCATTTTGCGCAAAAAACGAATCACAACTCATTGATTACTAATTGAATAATCAAAACCGTTAACTAATATTCATCTGATTATCCGGTCAAAAACGTGCGAACATTTCCATGAATTCCTGCCGTCTCGAACGGGAAATGCTGATCGCCACATCGTTGTCCATAACAATATACCCGCCTTCGCCGCGTACAAATTTCTTGATCCGGTTCAGGTTGATCAGGTAGGAGTTGTGGACGCGGTAAAAGTCGGGGCCGCTCAGTGCTTCGTCTATGTCCTTCAATACTTTGGACACTACTACTTTTTTACCATTGGCGAGCATCACACTCGTATAGTTGCTCTCGGCCTCGCAATACAGGATGTCCTGCGTGGGCACGAATATCATCCCGTCGCCGGTTGTCAGCGCGATCCGCTGCGGCGTGTTTTTTACCTGCCGCATACTCTGGAAAAGCAGGTCGACCTGCTCGCGGGACGGAATGCTGCGCTTTTCGTCGATCCGCCTGACCGTTTCGATGAGATCGTCGGGATCAATCGGTTTCAGCAGATAGTTTAATGCACTGTATTTGAACGCCTTGATTGCGAACTGATCATAGGCGGTCGTGAATACCACGTCGAAATGCAGCCTATCGAACTTTTCCAGCATGTCGAAGCCGTTCATCCGGGGCATTTCGATGTCCAGGAAAACCAGTTCTGGCCGGTGCTCACGGATCGCCTCGATCCCCTTTTCCGCTGAACTGCACATGGCAGCGACATATACCGACGGGGCATAGGTTTTCAGCAGCCATTCCAGCATTTCGAGACAATTGTTCTCGTCATCGATGATTACACATTTGATCATATCTTTTGCTTTTCATATTTCTACTTGAAACGCCTCATACCGGAATAACGACAACCACCCTGGTCCCGACCGCCATCCTACTGGCATCTTCCAGGTCCACGATCTCCACACTCGCGTTGGTTTGTGCATATTGATTCAATACCGCGATCCGGTCTTCGGTGAGCTTCATGCCGAGCGATTTCTTTCCGCTGGCCGATTTACTCCTGAATTCCGCAGCCTTTCCGCGCCCTACCCCATTGTCTTCTATCACACATTCCAGGGTATTCTCATCCAGCATCCTTACTTTCACCCAGAGGCTGCCATTGCTTTCCTTATGCAGCAAACCATGCCAGATCGCATTCTCAACATACGGCTGAATGATCAGCGAAGGCACGCCAATCGAATCGGCATGGACCCCTTCTTCGACGATAATATGGTGGTCAAACTTATTATCGAAGCGGATCCGCTCCATTTCAATGTATAATTTCAAAGCTTCCAGTTCACTTGAAAGCAACACTTTCTTGCTATTGGAATTATCGAGTATTAGACGGATCAGCTTCGCAAAACGCGTCAGATAAAGCGAAGCGGTCGCATTGTCGCTTTTCACGATGTACCGGTTGATCGAATTAAGGCAATTGAAGATAAAGTGCGGGTTCATCTGGGCACGCAGCGCACGCATTTCGAGCTCTGCCATGTGCTCACGCAATGCAGTTTGCCGCCTGATAACTTTAATACGCCGGCGGAACAGCCAATAGGCCACTGCCACGACCAGTGCCAGTACCGCTGACACAAACCACCAGGTGCTCCACCAGGGCTGCAAGATCACAAAGGCCAGCGGTGCCACCGTTTCCGACCAGGTAATGCCATCGAGGCTCGCCGCTACTGAAAAGGTATATCGCCCTGGCGGGAGGGAAGAAAATCTTACGCGGCTGTTACGTGCATTATCCACCCAATGATCGTCCAGACCCGTGAGCCGATAGCGGTACATGAGCTTCTCCGGGTTCCGGAAATAGGGCGTCAGATACTGGATTTCAACAGAATTCCGCGTCCAGCTCAATGTAAGGGGCTGCTGGTTTTCTGTCAGCAACGAATCGTCCTGGTTTACCCTCACGGCGGCGATGAGCACATTCAGCTTTTCTTCGCGGTATTTGAGCAGCCCGGGATCGAAATAGTTCAGTCCGTTCTGCCCGCCGGCGTACATCCGGCCATCGGATGCTTCCAGCAGTCCATTCATATTTAAAGGTTTGTTCTGGATATTATCCCTGAAATCAAACCATTGCAGTTTGCTGGTGTTCCGGTTAAGAAGATACAGGCCGTCGTCCGCTCCTATCCAGACGCGGCCGCCCTTGTCGCGATGGAGCATTGAAATCCGTTGATTAGTCAACTCCGGAAAAATCTTTTTCTTTTTCAACACATTACCACTTTTCACAACCTCATAAAGGCCCACCGATCCGCACCAGGCCGTGGAATCATTTCGCATAATAACAGCGCTTACCAGCTTTCCCGGACTAAAATCGCTGTCGGCAACGGTATTCCGGAAGGCCGAATCTGCGACAAGCAATCCGCGGTAAGTACCCATCCAGAAATTACCGCGTCTGTCGTGTGCAACGGTCTGGATCAGTTTTTCAAACCCTTCCACAAGTATTTCGGTAATGTGGTACGAACCGGCTTCCACCTTATAACACCCCAACTCCCCGGTGATCAGGAAATCGCCTCCCGGCATCGGCGCGAGCGTCCCGATCGTCTCATTCATCAGTTTCGTACGCAACCTTTTTCCTGCTTCGCCGGCCGGGCACCTCAGGCCGGTAAATGTCCTGCGAATGGGATCGAGCATTTGCGGTAAAGCGCCACTCGGCACGATAAGCAGGTTTTTTCCATCAAAAACCAATCCCTTTATTTCTCCCGAATGCGCCCATTCCGGCCCCGCAGGTCTTACAGGCATTACCTTACCACTTCGGACATCTAGTACAGCAATGCCACGCGCTGTACCGAGCCAAATATTCCCCTGACCGTCCTCGGCAATAGACTTGACATTATTGCTAAGGTTCAGGTCGGCACCCGGAAAGCCATTGAGCCACCCTATCGTATGCGCCGACGGCCGGAAAAACAGTATACCGTCCTGGCCGAGTATCCAATGCGTACCGTCGTGGTCGTGAAAATCGGCGTAATTTTCACCGTTGGGCAGCGCTTTGCCTGAGTCGAAAAGGACCGCGCGGGTGAATGTGCGGCTCCCGTTGTCATAGAGATAGCAGCCTTTGGTTGTATTCACGAGCTTTTTACCGTTGCCGAGCGGCGTAATGCTAATGAGCTCCGCCAGCGGGATACCCGCGGGGTGTTGCGTATCGACGGGTGTAATGCGCGTCACCGATCCGGTAGCGAAATTGATTTCGAACATCTGCAAAAGATTGTTGCTGGCCCAGGCAACGTCGTCGCTTACCGGGACCACCGAGCGCGCGCCATCAAACGACACTTGCCGCACGCACCTGCTTTTCGTATCGAAACAAAACACGGTCCTGATATCGGCCAGGTACAATTGATAGCCCCTCCGACCGAAAACGCGCCTGTAATAATAATGGTCCTTCAAACCAGGCAATGCCAGGAAACGGAACGAATCGGTGCGAGGGTCGAAACGATACAGCCCGCGACCCGCATTGGCCCAGATATGGTTATCAGGGGTGACCTGTAATTTGTTAAGCTTGTTAAGGGGCGCTGTTCCGAGACCGGCCAGCGGCACCTTTCGGAGCGACCGGTAGCCCATGCGATACCTGTGAATGCCTTTGTCGGAGGTTGTCCAGATCGTGCCGGAGCTGTCGGAAACAATATCGAGCAGGTTCTCCCCTCCCGTTTCAATCCTTCGCACATCCTGGCCGTCGAATCGCTGGATGTGCCTCGGCGAAAGAATCCAAAGGAAACCATAGCGGTCGCGGATGATCCTCGATGCATTGGCCGTTCCGATGCCATTCTTGTCGTTGAGCAGCTGGACATTGAAATCCGGCAGCTGCGCATAGCACCCGAGCCCTGCCGACAGCAGCATGAGGAGACCTACACAGAGACGTTTCAAAAAATTCACCTGATTCGAACGGGACAGAGGTTAATTCGAAAGGATTGCAAGTTTTACAATTTAATACACGACTGGCCAAACCGTTCAGTAAGTTGCTGGTTTTCTTAGTCAGCGGAGGGATTCGGGCAGCCGTTACACTTTTCACCCATCGCGCCGATCCATTCGTCCATCCCCTAGAATCCGGCCTTTGTCATATTTTCCTTTCAGGCCTGGGTGCGCGCCACCATTTTTGTTGCGTCATTTACTAAAACCATGAAAATGCTAAGAATTCTCCTCGTTGTAATCATCCTCGCCAGCTCACTCCTGCCACCGGTATTCGCACAGTTCCCCGCCACAGGAAGCAGCCAGCCCAAAGCCCTGCCGGGAACCGCCGGCGACCAAAGTCCGAAAGGATCGGCCAAGCTAACTGGTTCCATTGTAGATTCGGCTTCTTCGAAAGCGATCGAATTTGTCAGCATTGCATTATATGACAAGGCCAATAACAAAGCCGTAGACGGAACGGTAGCCGATGAAAAAGGAAAGTTCACACTCAACAAGCTCGCTGCGGGTGACTACAAAGTGCTTATTTCCTTCATTGGTTATGCCAACAAAACAATCGATAATATCAAGCTCTCCAAAGGCCAGGAAGCAGACCTCGGAACGATCAGCCTCAGCTCCAATACCAAAACCCTCAACGAGGTAACAGTTACCGGGCAAGCCGCGTTGATCGAAGAAAAGGTGGACAGGCTGGTTTACAATGCCGAAAAGGACATTACGGCCAAAGGCGGTGACGCAACCGACATTTTGCGCAAGGTTCCGCTGCTTACCGTGGACCTCGATGGCAACGTTTCACTTCGCGGAAGTCAAAACATCCGTGTTCTGATCAACAACAAGCCCAGTACCATTATCGCCAACAGCGTAGCCGATGCCCTGAAGCAAATCCCGGCTGATCAGATCAAGTCGGTGGAGGTAATTACCAGCCCGTCTGCGAAATATGATGCGGAAGGCTCGGGCGGGATTATCAATATTATTACTAAAAAGAATTCGCTACAAGGCCTCAATCTGAACGTCGACGCGGGTGTAGGAAACCGTGGTTCGATGCTCGCATTGAATGGCGGCTACCGCAAAGGCAAAGCCGGTTTCACGATCGGCGGTTTCGGAAGGGGCATGTATAATACGGTTACCAAAACATCGCTCGAACAAACCAGCACCGTGGAAAACGTAGCCACTACCACACGTCAGACCGGCGACGGTTCGAGTCACGGCCTCTTTGGAAACTACAACCTGGGCTTCGACTACGATATTGCCAAAAACCAAAGCCTTACTGCGGGTGTAAAATACGGTGTGCGGAACTTCTCCAACCAACAGGACCTGGTAACCCGCCTGATGAAGACCGGCTCTCCCGATGCCCTGTCCGCACGCAACGTGGCGGCCGACAATCTTTCGGGAACGGTGGATGTGAATGTCGACTACTTGCACACGTTCAAACCCCAGCAAGAATGGAGCATATCGACGCTGTACAGCCGCAACGACCTTACCAACGACTTCGACGCCGACATTTTCAGAGAAAAAGAATTAACCTCACGTCAGCGAAACCTGAACAAGAGCATCAACCAGGAGTTTACCTTTCAATCGGATTATCAGACGCCTATCAAGAAAAACCAGATGCTGGAATTCGGCGGAAAGGGCATTTTCCGCGAGGTAAAAAGCAAGTACAGCTTCCTGATTGCCGAGCCAATGGGTGATTTCCGCCCGGAAACCGACCAACCAGCCGGCGACCTGACTTACCACCAGAATATCGCGGCAGCCTATTCTTCTTATACTTACACCACTAAGAAGCGCTATACATTTAAAGGCGGCTTGCGTTACGAACACACGTTCATCGACGCCAGTACCAACGAGGGCGTGGTGGGTGTAGGTAATTATGGCGTGCTGGTACCGAGCGTCAATGCTTCAAAGACATTTAAGGGTACGACCCTGAAGCTGGGTTACAACCGACGCATTCAGCGTCCGGGGCTGCAACAGCTGAACCCGAACTTCAACTCAGCCAACCCTCAGAATATCACGATCGGTAACCCCGAACTTCGCCCCGAGCTCACCAACAATTACGAACTGGGGCTGAGCAAGAATATCAAGAAAACATACGTGAATGCGACGTTCTTCGGACGCTTTACCAATAATGCGATCTCCCAGGTGCGCCAGCCTTCGGATACCCTTCCGGGCGCGATCGTGACCACTTATGAGAACATCGGTAAACAGCATGCCTACGGCGCCAATATTTTCGCCAATATAGCGGCAACGTCCAAGATCAACTTCGGGGTCTTCGCCAACGTATTCTACACCAAACTCACCGGTCAGACCCTCGGGCAAAACGGTCTTTCTCAGGAGATCGATAACGATGGCGTGAATGTGAGTGGCGGTATTTTCTCTCAGGCGACGTTCGGAAACGGCTGGGGCGCGCAGGCATTCGGGTTCATGCAGGGACAGCAAATCCAGTTACAGGGTAAGCAAGGCGGCTTCGGCTTCTATACGATCGGTGTGAAGAAGGAATTCGCCAACAAAAAGGCCAGCCTGGGTCTTGCTGCCGAAAACTTCCTGAGCAAAAGATATAAAATGCATACTGAATTGACTTCCTTGCAGTTCAACCAGGTAAATGATATATATCTTTACAACCGAGGGTTCCGTCTTACATTTACCTACAAAATCGGCAAAATGACGATGGACGCGCCTAAAAGAAAGGCAAAATCGGTTAACAACGACGACGTGAAGAGCGAAGGCGGCGGACAGCAGCAAGGTGGTGGCGGACAAGGCGGCGGCGGAAACGCGCCCCGCTAGGCGCGCCCCGCTAGGCACACAACAATTCATGAACTTACACAAGCCAGTTTAACTCAAATACAACCTCGGTATGAACACAAACAAACTAATTTGGACAATGGCAGTGGCGCTCGTTTCCGCTGCTTCTTATGCGCAGACTGTGGATGAAATCGTAGATAAACACGTGGCCGCCCTCGGCGGGCTCGACAAGATCAAGGGGGTCAACACCGTGATCACCGACCGTTCGCTTGCGGTCCAAGGCATGGAAATACCGAACAAAACGACGCTGGTAGTGGGCAAATCCGTCCGCAACGAGTCGACGGTAATGGGCAATACGATGGTACAGGTGGTAGACAACGGCCAGGGCTGGATGATCCGCCCGACGATGATGGGCGGTACCGGTGAACCCGAAGACATGCCCGCCGACCAATTGAAACAACAATTGAGCTCGCTCGACCCGTTCGGCGGCCTGGTGAACTATAAGGAGAAAGGCAATAAAGTAGAACTCGTAGGCAAAGAATCCCTGGACAAAAAAGACGTTTTCCACCTGAAACTCACCACGAGCGATGGACAGGTAATCGAAGAGTTTGTCGATGCAAATACCTACCTGGTGACCAAAGTAAAAGTGTCGATGAACGGCAACGAAGGCGAAATCGACCTATCGGACTACAAAGAAGTGGACGGCGTGAAGTTCGCGAATACGATGGAAATCAGTAACCCGCAAATGGGTACCATGTCATTCATTACGAGCAAAATAATTGTCAACAGCCCCGTCGATCCGGCGATATTCAAGAAGCCGGCGAAATAGAGGATTGGCGGCCGCTAGCTGTCAAAAAGCGATACTTTCCCAATAGCGTTGTCATCTGAACAACGCTATTTTTTTTGACAATTCGATCGGGTCCTTCACCTCCATTTTGTCGTAAATGCGCCGTTTGTAGGTGCTGATCGTGTTTTCTTTGAGATTCATGATCGCCGCGATTTCCTTCGTCCATTTACCCTCCGTCATCAGCTGCATCACGCGCCGTTCGCGGGGCGACAGGGTGACGATCGGGTTACCGCCTGTGGTACGACCGCTTATATCGGTAAAGCTGGACAGGAAGATCTGCTGGACGTCGTAGCTTACGTAGCGCCCGTGATCGAGGATCGCCTGAACTGCTGTCAAAAACTCTTCTTGCGGTGCCTGTTTGGAAATAAAACCATCCGCACCGGCCTGGAGGTAGGGCAACGCATAAACCTTCTCGTCGAACGCGGAGTGGATCAGAATCGGAAGCCCGGGTTGCTTCTCACGCAGGAGTTTGATCATCCGCACGTTTTCTCCGCCTGGAATGTCGATATCCAGCACAGCCAAATCGAATCGCTCGTGTTCCAGTACCGACAATGCGCCCTGAAAGGTTTCGGCTTGACTGACGCTGGCCCTCGGATAAAATTCGGCAAATACCATTTTTAACCCCAGCAATATGAGCGGGTGATCCTCAATACATAAAAATTTCATAGAAGTACTGACCGATAAAGATGGGGTTTGACTATTGTACAATATAAAGATATTATGAACAAAAGGTGTCCTTTCGGTATAGAAATATATCTACACGCCGGAGCTGCGCGTTCTTTGATCGTCAGCTCAACATGGTCACTTTTTCGATCAGTTTGATGAGGCTGTTGACCTGCATCTTTCTAAGTATCCGCATTTTATGGGTTCCGACGGTCGTTTTGTTGATATTCAGGATCGCCGCAATCTCACCGGTAGATTTGCCGGAGATCAGATGGTCCATCACCTGCCGTTCCCTGTCTGAAATGCTCATGAGCGGATTCACATACCGCAGCGACCGGTTTATCTGGCTTTCCTGGATGATCTGCTGCTGCAATGCGGTGCTCGCATACTTTCCCATCACCATCATGGCCCTGATCGCTTCGTCGAACTGCGGCGAAGATGCCAGTTTGGATAAAAAACCGTCCGCACCTGCCTTCATATACGGCAAGCCGTAGATACTTTCATCGAGATCCGTAATCACCAGAATAGCCGTGCCCGGATACAGCGCTTTCATGCGTTCCACTACTCCCGCGCCGGCTTTCCCTTTGATATCAACGTCAAGGATGACCAATTCATAAACGTTCCGGCCCGCAAGGTCGTACGCCGTGTCGACGGACGAAGCCGCGTCTACCGTTGTTATGGGATTGATCTCGCGGATCTTCTGTTTTAATCCCAGCACTGTTAGCGGTTCGTCCTCGATAATGAGTATATTCATAAATTGGCTGATTGGCAGACAGAACCCGGGCATTTCGCCCTGTCGCGACTGTCATAATTCTGCTTAATAAAATTGTGGAAGTAATTCGTATTTTTTGGTCGTAAATTTAAGAACAAATATTACATATTTACGCCTACATGTAAATGTAGAAATTTCTCGAAGATAACTCAAACATACCCGGTGCAAATTCTTCCGGCTGGCGGACGTGGTGGAAAGTAGCGAAACAATCCAAATAGCCTCTAAAACGCCTTAAATTGCCTTCTTTGGCGATTCCTGGCAAAGAAACTTTATACCCGCGAGTAAAAGTTTTTTTGCCGAACCGCGTAATTAACTGTAAACTTGTACAGACCGTTGAATAACTTTTACATCAGATACTAGGAGTTTTACTCAATATTTACTGCATTAATTTGATAACCATTGAGTCCTAAAAGGTTACAGACGGCCGGAAACTGAATACAAGTCCTCCTAAACAAAATGAAAAAAATCTTACTGGTTGAAGACCATGCGATTGTTAGGCTCGCTACCCGGTTCTTGATTCTTGATTTACTGAACCCGGTGGTCGTCCATGAAGCTGGCTCTTTCAGTGAGACACTCGCGCAACTAAACAGCAACCAGATCGATCTGGTGATGCTCGATATCAACATCCCCGACGGCGAAGGCTTCAATATGATCCCCAAGATCCGGGAAATACAGCCCAAAGTCCTGGTCATGATTTTTTCGAGCCTCGAAGAAGAGATTTATGCATTACATTATATCAAAGCTGGCGCAAACGGCTTCCTGTCTAAAAATGCTTCACAGGAAGAAATAAAAAAGGCAATATTGTCCATGCTGGAAATCGGCAATTACATTAGCGTGGCCGTTCAGCAGCAACTGCTCCGCAATACCCTCGAAAACAAACCGAACGGCGAGAATCCGCTCGAAAATCTGTCGCAACGGGAGCTGGAAGTAATGGACATGCTAATTGAAGGCTATTGGACAAAGGAAATAGCGATCAAGCTCAACCTCACCGAAAGCTCGGTTAGCACCTACAAAGCACGGATTTTCGAAAAGCTGAAAGTTTCGACACTGATCGAAATGTTCAAGAAAGTCCAGTTCTATAAAAGCCAGAATCCTGGTATTTAATTACTTAACTATCAACAATTATTTTTTTAGTTGAAATATTTGGCATAACTACGAAACATTCGTAGAATTACGAAAAAATCGTAGCTATGGAAAAACTAACGATCCAGGAGCAGGATGCCATGCTCGCCATCTGGAAAACCGGGGAAGGAAACGTAAAATTGTTCATGGAGGCCATGACGCCTCCCGTCCCACCCTATACGACGGTCGCATCGACCATCAAAAACCTCGAAAAAAAGGGGTACCTCATTAGCCGGATGGTCGGCAATGCCTATTTGTACGCCCCGGCCATCAGTGAGGAGGCCTACAAGCAAAAGTTTATGGGAGGAGTGGTGAAAGACTATTTCGAAAATTCCTACAAGGAGCTCGTGAGCTTTTTCGCGCAAAAGAACAAGATTTCAGCCGACGAACTGAGAGAGATCATCGGCCTGATCGAAGGAAAGAAGTAATTCATCCAAACTTTTTCAGCTATGTCGGCATTCCCGGATTACCTGCTCAAATTGTCGGTCAGCCTTGGTGTGATCGCACTTTTTTACCACCTGGTACTGCGCAAGCTTACGTTTTACAATGCGAACCGGCGTTATCTGTGGCTGTATTCGTATCTCTGCTTCGTGATCCCGCTCATCAATATCAACCATTTCATCGCGCCCGAGCCCACGCCCGCGCGTATGTTCGTGCAAAGTGTACCTACGTTTACCCGCATAGCCGCACCTGAATCCGCGACTTTTCCACCGGGGTTTCCGGCTGCGCTGACGGTCGCCGCCGAACCACAGATCCTTACTGCTTCCGATTGGATTTTTTACATATGGCTTGCCGGCGTGGCATTCATGACATTGCGCTTAGGCGCGCACGTCCGCTCCTATCTTCGTATCAGGTCACAATCGGAGTTGATTTCAAACGACGGCGTAAAAATCTTCCATTTCGACCTCGATATGAGCCCATTTTCATTCGGGAAAGCCATTTTTTACAACCCGCACCTGCACAAGCCCGACGAGTTGCAGGATATGATCCTGCATGAATACATTCACGTGCAGCAGTGGCATTCGCTCGATGTGATCTGGTCGGAAATCCTCTGCATTATCAACTGGTTCAACCCGTTCGCATGGCTGATCCGCAGCGCAATCCGCCAGAACCTTGAATATATTGCGGATCAGAAAGTGCTCGAAAACCACCCGGACACGAAAGCTTATCAATATTTGCTCCTGAAAGCAGCCGTCGGCCCCGAGTTTTCGCTCGTGAACCAGTTTGGTTACCATTCCTTGAAGCAAAGGATCGTGATGATGAATAAAAATGCAAGTCCGCGGGTATTATTAGCCTGTTTCCTGTTCATTCTCCCGTTACTCGCAGTGACGCTGGCTGCATTCAGATGGGACGTGCCGGGAAAAGGGAAAGTGCAGAATTTCTGGAAAAGCAATGTCGAGGTTAGTAAAAGGAAACCGAAGAATCTGTTGCATATGGCCGGGCTCCTGCTCGATGAAACCGGGAAGCCGATTGCTGGTTTGCCGTTGGAAGTCAAACATGACGAAGTCTACATCAAAACTATCAAAACAGATAAAGACGGTTTTTACTTTGCTGAATTGCCCGTCAAACCTGAAAAAGGTATTACTCATAGTTATTCCATTGGAACTGAGGATCCCGACCATTATCTGAGTTTCCACACAGGCGAGCAATATCACGGCGGATTCGACTTTGGAGAACGTTTCAATTATTACTTTATCCGTAGGCGCACAATGCCCGAATTGCGAAATCACTCATATTCAATAGATTCGAAACCATTTTACGACGGATACGACCCGTCAAAGACCCGGGAAGAACTCAAAGCCTATCTGTTCGCCAACGTGGCGCCTCACCAGAAGGAAATGGACCTGAGGGTGGATTACATTGAAACCCACCGCTGGTCAAATGATGTGATCACGCTTTACAAAGGCGGGTACTTCGACCGGAAAAAGCAGTTGGTCGGCTTCGAAGGCGATATAACACTCTTCCTCGACGGCAAGAAGGCGACTCCCCGTGAAATCAATAGCGCATTCAAAAACTATCCGTACTTGCTCAACGAAAGACAGGAAAAGAGGAACTGGGGACAGAACAATTTCTGCACCGAAATCTCCTACCTCACCTTCCCGCTCTACCGCGATGCCCCGCCGGTTGAATTAGTTAAAGGAAATGTAGAAGTAAAAAACGTCCAATCCTTCGATCCGGCCCGATTAAAAAACGAACCTTACCTGCTCGACGGCTTCCGGCAGGTTTATGGCGCCAGCAGCAATTTGATCCCTGAAAAACGGGACGTAAAAAGGATAATGCTGCTCAAAGGCCAACTGGCGAAATATTATGATCCGTCACTCAACGAAATATGGTGGATCGAAACCCGGCCAATCAATGAAGTTTTCGAACGGCCGGATTTCGCTTCCAAATAACGGTTCACGGTTATCAGCACAAGGCCGACTCATCGCATTGCTCCCGCACGCATCGTGTATGCGCGAGCGTGAGGCTGGGTTTGATCAATTCTTTGAAAAAAGGCACCACCGGCTCTCCGGCAGCCATCAGTTTGGGCCAATCAGGCGAAGCAATGGCAGCACGGCCGATCGATACCAGGTCGGCCGCGTTGCCGTTCAGCAATGTCTCGGCCAATGCAACATCGTGCATACCGCCGTTGGCGATCACAGGCGATCGGAGAATGCTTTTGGCAATGCTATTGGACGAAGTTCCATCGGGATAAACGCATTCGCGCTCCCAGCGGCCACCCTCGGCTGCGATGTGCACATAATCCGGATCGATTTCGGCGAGTACCTCGAATATCCGCCGAGCCGTTGCCGAACCGCCCGGCCAGCGGTAAGCGAGGTCGTTGACCTTGCTTTCAGAAACCCGGATGCCGACGATGAAACCGAGTGGCAAGGCCGCTTTCACCGCTTGATACACTTCTATTAAAAACCGTAGCCGGTTCCGTTCATTGCCTCCATACTTGTCGGTGCGGAGGTTGGTATACGGTGTAATAAACTGGTCGAACAGGTAGCCGTTGGCGGCGTGCAGCTCCACCCCATCGAACCCCGCTTCGTACGCCCGCAATGCGGCATTGACATAGCCGGTTTTCACCGTTTCAAAATCCTCCGCCTGCATGGCGCGTGGCATTGGAAACGGGCTTGGCGGCACGGTATTATCGGTCGCACGCAGGCCTGCCGGCAGAACAGCCGAAGGGGCGATCGTTTCCTCACTGCTTTCGGACAATGCACCGCCGTGCATCAATTGATTTATAATGAGCGCGCCATGGCTATGAACAGCCGTCACCACACGTTTCCAGCCATTAATATGTGCCGCATTTGTAATTCCCGGCTGGTTGCGATTGGCTTTACTGAATAGTTCGTCCGTGAAGGTGCCTTCGGTTATGATCATAGCAAAACCGCCTGCGGCAAATGCTTCATAATAGTCCGCCATTTCCTGCGTAGGGATGCCTGCGTCCGTTGCACTTACACGCGTCATGGGCGCCACCACGAGGCGGTTAGCTAGTTTTCTGCCACGTATTTCGGTAGCGTCAAATATCGTTTTGCTGATCGTTTCCATACTTTGTTTTTACTTACAAAAGTACCGGGCCGGTCAGGGGGGACGCGTATAACTATTTTAATAAAGCTCCTTAAACTTATTTAATATCGCCGGATAAACCTGGCCGCGACAACTGCTTGCGGATCTGGCTCAGAAATACGGGCGTAATGCCCAGGTAAGACGCAATGTGCCGTTGGGGCATGCGCTGTTCGAGGGTGGGGTATTTGGTAACGAGCGCCTCGTAACGTTCGGCGCCGGTCATAGAAATGGCATTCAGGATACGCTGGTCCTGTGCGATGCCTCCCTTCTGTTCGAGTATCCGCCAGAAGCGTTCAAATGCGGGAATGTCCTTGTAAAGCTGTTCGAGGTCATTCTTTTCTATTTGTAATAAAACAGAGGCTTCCAGCGCCACGATGTTCCGGGTGGCCGGGACCTGTAAATGGAAACTGGTGGAATCGGATATCCACCAGTCTTCCATCGCGAAATGCAGGGTATGGTCGTTCCCCTTCTCGTCCACGTAAAATGAACGAAGAAAACCTTTGCAGACGTAGCTTTCATACTGGCATACATCGCCCTGCTGAACGAGGTATTGCCGGGGAAGCAGCTTACGGACTTTCAGAATGGAAACAAAATGGGCCTGTTCGGTCGCCGTGAGCTCGATGCGGCGCAGAACATGGTCGATGATCATCCTTTGCAATGCGGGGTCTTTTTCCAATGGATTTTGCAGCCTGGTGTTTACGGCAAATATTGGAAACTAATCTTTGCGATCCAATCTGTACGATCCGAAGGCCTAGCTGAGCGTACCGCCGTCGATGGTGATCACCGAGCCGGTGGTGTAGCTGTTGGTTGGGCTTGCCAGGAATGCTACGGCATCGGCAATGTGCTCGGGACGGCCATATTTCGGGATCGACATCATACTCCGCTGAAAATCCGAGAATTCTGATGTCGACGGGTTCATATCCGTATCCACCGGCCCCGGCTGAATCAGGTTTACAGTAATGCCCTTCGGTCCCAGGTCCCGCGAAAGCCCCCGTGTAAAGCCCGACAGCGCCGATTTGCTCGCCGCGTACAACGTCGCCTGCGGTACCGCCGCTCGGTCGGCCATGCAGCTGCCGATGGTAACGATACGTCCGCCCTGCTCCATCTTGCGCGAAGCCGTGAGGCACGCCTCGAATACGGATTTGACATTCACATTCATTACAAAATCATAGTCCTCCGTGGTGTGCTCCTCGAACGTCTTGCCCACATACACGCCGGCGCTGTTAACGAGGATATCCAGCTTGCCATAATGTTCGATTGCCTGGTCGATGGCAGCCGACACGGCCCCTTCCTTCGCATTGTCGGAATGCAGGGCTATGGCGGTGAGGCCGTCCTCTGCCAGTTCGTTTACGAGTGCTTCGGCTTGGGTTTTACTGTTGACGTACGTAAAAGTCACCTTTGCTCCTTCCGCAGCGAGCCTTTTTACAATTGCGGCCCCGATGCCCCTCGATCCTCCTGTTACAAACGCGACCTTGTCTTTCAAGTTTTGCATGATGATGAATTGGTTTTGATTCATTGCAAAACTACCCTGCTACTCGTAATTTTACAGGTACTAACATATTTATCAAGTACTAACACAAATGTAAGTTATGCGAAAACAGAGCTCCACGAACCTTGAAAACGAAATACTGATCAACGGAAATTGTGATATGGCCTACACTTTGGACCTGATCGGTGGCCGGTGGAAGCCATCGATCCTGTGGCGGCTTGCCTATGGCGCCCTGCGGTACAGCGATCTCCGCCGCAGCCTCCCGGCCGTCTCCGAGCGGATCCTTATCCTGCAACTCCGCGAAATGGAGGCCGACGGGCTCATCAGCC
The DNA here is from genome assembly GCF_052044875.1 of Dyadobacter sp. 22481. Lineage (NCBI taxonomy): Bacteria > Pseudomonadati > Bacteroidota > Cytophagia > Cytophagales > Spirosomataceae > Dyadobacter > Dyadobacter sp. 22481. The sequence goes on along the minus strand of NZ_JBQENV010000001.1, from coordinate 1,083,128 downwards.
GTAAAGTATACCCCGAAGTCCCGCCCCGTGTGGAATACCAGCTTACCGATCTCGGCAAAAGCCTCGAACCGGTCATTAACATATTGACCGACTGGGGCAGCGAAAACCGCCCGAACTCGGAAAAAAGAAAGGTGCGGTGCCCGGTATTAACAATTAAATAACACGCATTTTCCACGTACAATCGGCACAAGTTCAAATCTTCGTGCGTACATCGGCATGGGCAGGCGTAATTTTAAACACGCGGCCGTATCCCCGAAATACGCAACGTTATGAACAACCGTGACCCGTTTTTGCACCGTTATTTCCCCTGGCTGCTGCTGGCGGGCATCTTACTCAACATTCCCGGCCTCTGGCTCGACATCATTGAACCCGACGGCGCACTTTATGCCACCATTGCCAAGCACATTGTGCTGCATAACGACTGGGTGAACCTCTACGGCGACGGTCACGACTGGCTCGACAAGCCTCATTTCCCGTTCTGGATGGCGGCCATTAGTTACAAGGTCTTCGGCATCACGGGTTTTGCGTACAAACTGCCCGCATTCCTCTTCTGGCTCCTCAGCCTGCGCTATACCTATCTCATAACGAGGGATTTATATAATGAAGACGTTGCCAGGATAGCGGTACTTATCTACACGGTGGCCCTGCACAGCACATTGGCCAACTTCGACGTCCGTGCTGAGCCTTACCTCACTGCCTGCATTACCGGCGCGGCCTGGCATATGCTGCGTGTAAATGCCCGCGCCCATTGGCTGCACATCGTATGGGCCGCATTGTTTGCCGCCTGCGCCATCATGACCAAAGGTGTATTTGTGCTGATTACGCTTGCTGGCGGCTGGGCCATCTACTGGCTCATAACCAAGCAATTCCGCGAATTTATCAATTACCGCTGGTGGATGGTGCTCGCGATTTGCTTCGTTTTCATCGTTCCGGAGCTTTACAGTCTCTACGTACAGTTTGATTTACATCCTGAGAAAGTGGTTTTCGGACGTACAAATGTCTCAGGCGTACGTTTTTTCTTTTGGGATAGCCAGTTCGGCCGGTTCTTCAATACGGGCCCGATCAAAGGAAAAGGCGATGTGACGTTCTTCGTACATACTACGTTATGGGCATTCCTGCCGTGGTCTCTCGGACTTGTAGGCGGGATCGTTTACCTGTTGAGGTTCGAGAAAAACCGTGATGCGATCCGTTGGGTAATTTATGGTAGCACGCTGGTAACTTTCCTGTTGTTTTCATTGTCCAAATTCCAGCTCCCGCATTATCTGGTCATCGAATTCCCCTATTTCTCGATCATCACCGCTTACTTCTTCACCGAGCTCGCAAAGCGTTCTCAATTAAAACACCTTGTCACGATTCAGACCGTACTGCTCGTGCTGACGCTCGTTTTCATTTCCGGCCTGCTCTACATCACCCGCATTGAGCATGGCATTGCCGCCGCGGTCATTGGGCTGGTGATCGTTGTTACGGCGTGCCTCGTCCATTACCGCAATGCCATGCAGCAGTTGCTTTTCAAAGGCTACGCGATGGCCGCTATGTTATACATTTTTCTGTTTCAATTCTTTTACCCGTTTTTACTACAATATCAATCCGGGATGCTGGCGGCGCGGGTCATTCCTGAAAAAGACAGCCATTTGCCTGTTGCAGCCTATGGTTCATTCTCTTATAGTTTCGAGTTCTATTCGCCGGGTGAAGTCAAACTGATCAAAAACGGTAAGTATCTCAACGATTTCATCGACACCGCGCCCTGCTACCTTTACACGACTGCCGCCGTCGCCGACAGCCTGATCCGCTCCGGCGTCGACGCCGAAGTTCAGGCTTCGCCGAAGCATTTTCATGTGACGCGATTGAAATATGGTTTTCTGGATGAAAAAAAGCGGAGCGCCGTGGTAGAACCCCGCTACCTGCTCTACATCCGCGACGTGCATACACTGTAAATTACACGTTTAGCCTACATTTTTTTCCCATTTATTCTTTATTAATTCCTAGTTAAGCCAATATTATAGGTGCGCGTCTAGATTTGGATCAGCCCGGAAGGCTCACGCCGGGCATTTACTCAAATCTTTCACCTTAAATCAATCCTGATGAAAACAAACTGTTTACTGTTGCTCCTGTTGCTGACAGTGACCCTGCCCTCGTATGCGCAGGTGACGCCCGTGGACGATTGCGAATCGCTCACCGGCTGGGGCGGTGGCGGCAACACCCTAAGCCTCGACAGCGACGCGCCTGTGCAGGGAACTTATTCCATTAAGTCCGAGGGCGGCAATACCGAGCGCCTCCGCCGGACATTCCCGACGCCGATCAATACCGGCATCGGCCTCACCGAGCTGAACATCGCTTACCTCCAATTCTCGCTCTTCGTGTCGGACGTCACGAAGTTCAGCGTGTCGGGCGGGCAGTTCGAAATTACGAGCTCAGGCAACCCTGATACCGATGAATACAACTGGGGTACAGGCAGCGTAAATTTGCGCAACGGCTGGAATAACGTGGTGCTGCGCCTGAGTGCAGCAGGTAAGCAGGGCAACCCCAACCTGGCGGCGATCAATTTTTTCAGGTATTACAAACCCATTAATGCAGGGGAATCGATCATTATCAAGATCGATAATGTCCGTTTTACCAAAGGCTATGAAGGCAGTGTGCTTACGGGCGCGCATATTTTCAACGCAGCTGATAACACGGCGGGCTGGTCAAGCGGCGATCCGTCGGGCGGCGATGCGCCGGGCATAGATACGGGCAACAAGATCCTCGGCAGTGCATCCATCGTCAAAACCGGCTCAGGCCCCAACTGGTTTACATACAATCCCGCGCCGTTCAATACCACCGTGACAGAGGCCAATGGCATAGTGAAATTCTGGCTGTTTGTTTCCGACGCCACCAAAATGAATGGCAACGGAAGCATCGTATTCTCATCATCCGGCCAATCGGGAACCGATGAATACCGCTGGAACCTGGCCAGTCAGAAAGTCCTGAACGGCTGGAACCATATAGTTCTGCATTTGCCGGATGCAGCGAAAACAGGTAATCCAAACCTCTCGGCGATCAATTACTTTCACATCAACCAGCCGGTTAGCGGAGCCATTACCGCCCGGATCGATGAAATAGAGTTTTATGAGCCTACGCCGGCGACCACGCCCGTTCCATCGGCCAACACGCTGAATGGAAAAGTAATGTTCGGCTACCAGGGCTGGTTTGGCCTCCCCACCGACGGCAATCCTGTCCACAACTGGTGGCTGCACTGGTTCGGCGGTGCACCCGACCACGCGAATGCTACCGTAGATATGTGGCCGTACCTGGGCGACTATCCGTCCAATGAACTTGTGGCTACCAATATGGTGTACAGCAACGGCGCGCCGGCAAAACTGTTTTCAAGTTACAACTACAATACCGTCGACCAGCATTTCAAATGGATGCGCGAGCACGAGGTCGACGGCGTTTTCCAGCAGCGGTTCCTACAAAACTTCCGGACAGGCGATCCGCGTGTCCCCCGGCATTTTGAAAAGGTGATCGAGAATGTACAAACCGCCAGCTTGAAGTACGATCGTGTTTATGCGATCATGTACGACCTTTCCGGTGCGGACGCCACTTCGACCGAAGCAGTGATTGCCGACTGGAAACAGCTCGTGGATGCAATGGGCGTCACTTCCGAGAGCAACTACCTGTGGCACAAAGGCCGCCCGCTGGTCGCATTGTGGGGGCTTGGCCTGGCTTCCAACCCCGAAGCCACTGCGGCCCGCTCCGATAAGCTCGTCAAATGGTTCCGCGACGGCGATCCTACCGACCCGACCGACGATCCCAAATACCGCGCAACCGTCATGGGCGGCCTTAACGACAACTGGCGTACGCATGCCGCCGAGTGGCTCGCGGTGTACGACCAACTCGACGTGATCAGCCCGTGGTCGGTGGGACGATATAATAATGAAAGCGGCGCCAATGCATTCGCGATCAACTCGGTAAGGCCCGACATGGCCTATTTGCAGCCCAAAAACATCGATTATATGCCGGTCATCTTTCCGGGGTTTTCGTGGTTCAACCTGCAAACTGTGCGGAATAACCCTTCGGCAGCCATTAAAAACGCGATCCCGCGCAACGGGGGCAGCTTTTTGTGGCAACAGTCGCAGAATGTGATCAACGAGGGGGCGAGCATGATATACCTGGCAATGTTTGACGAAGTGGACGAAGCGACCTCTTTTTTCAAAATGGAGAAATTCGCAGACCATACCCCGAAAGGCGGCGATACCTGGTTCCTCTCGCTCGATGCCGACGGCTACGATCTTACGCCCGACTGGTATATGGCCATTGGTAGTTATACCAAAAAGGTGCTCGCGGGCAAGGCCACGAACAGCCTTTCTGTTCCGCTCTACCCCAATGCACTTAGCACCACGGCGGGCCAGCCGCTACCTGTTACGCTGGTGAGCTTTGCCGCCCAAACCGAGCAAAACAATGCATTGCTGAGCTGGCGCACCTCGCAGGAAACCAACAGTTCGCATTTTGAAATACAGCGGAGCACCGATGCCAAGGCATTTGCGACCATTGGAACAGTTAATTCAAACCAAAACTCCAATGTGAGGCAGGATTACATTCATGCAGATGTCAACCTGCCTGCGGGGCGTTTCTATTACCGCCTGAAAATGGTCGACGGCGACGGCTCCTTCGGTTACAGCAGCATCGCAACGGCGGAAATCAAGACGCCCATGACGGTGAAAGTCTACCCAAACCCGGCTGCCAGCGTGCTTTCGGCAAAATCCGATACACGGATTTTAAAGGTGGATATTGTCAATGCTGCCGGACGTAAAATGCATTCATCCTCGCCCGGCAAGCCATACTTTGAACTGAATATTGCCAACTGGCCCTCCGGAACATACATTGTAAAGATCGACGGTGTTGAGCGGAAGGTCGTAAAACCCTGAATTCAGACCAATTCAAGCCGGGGCATTCTACGCCCCGGCTTATTTTTTGACATACCGCAAACCCACCGAAAGACCGATCTGGTAAGGCTGGATTTTAAAAGGATTGTCGGGATTACGCAATTTAGACAGGCTGTATTCAAAATAAGGTCCGACGGTCATAGCAACATGCTTGCCCGCAAAGAGTTCCTTCCCGAACCCTGCATTTACCCACACCATATTCTTTTTCGAGGTAAGGTCGCGGCTAAATTCTGCCCCGACGTCCCCAAAATAGTTGCGCAGGAAATGCGACCGGCGTACCGCATGCTTTTTCGCGGATATACCTACCAGACGCGCCGTACTCTGTTCCTTCTGCGGAATGCCTTTTCGAACAACCTCATAATTGCCCGTAAGATCCGGCCCGACGGTAAATTCGCTGGTCGCGATCTCATAGCGGTACGACTGCCTGAACTGCCCGTAGTTGAGCAGCAGCTGGAAGCCTTTGCGCTCCACTCCGGCCGAAAACTTGTATCCGACCGTTTCCGCGGAGATGTTTGCCGGAAAAACAAAGTTCTGGTAAACGACGCCATTTCCCGGCCTTACGGTCAGGATCTGGAAAGTGCGCAGCGGCGTTATGCCTACAATGATGCCCCAGCGTTCTTTGACCTGAAATGCATAACGTTTTTGCGGTTCCCCGGGTGTTACGAGGCTGTCGGGTGGCCAGCTATATTGTGGAAGGGCCATTGGCCTGTGATCCAGCACCCCGATGTCTTGATCGGCCAACGCAGGCCCTTCCAGTTCCTTCATATTGCTTTGATTGATAGAGTCGCTGTTGGATAGCGGGCTTCCGAAACCTATTTTCTCCAATTCTGATTCCAGGAACGCCCTGTCCTCTGACGAAATATCCTTATCCCGAATCCAGATAGAACCAAACGATGGATTAGACCTGACCATGTCGATAAACTTTACGACATCCGCACGCTTGAACCTGTATGGTTTCGCGACCGTACGGGTTGCACGTGAGACACGCGCACCCACAACTTCCCACGTAGCCGGCACCGGCCCTGATTTGACCGATGTTTCGTGTTGAACCAAATCCGTATTGCCTGTGCGGATTTCAGCCACCGGAGCAAGCTTGCCCCCTTCTGGCTGGCCTTTCTGCATTGCCGGACCGGGAGTAGTTGTCGGTGCCTTAGAAAACTCGTGGGCAATCTGCGGCACAGAAAGCGATACCAGGTATACGGTCGCTGTCAAACCGATCAATAGCAAAAGTGAGGCTATCAGGGCGGTCTGGACCATGCTCGTTCCTCCACCCAGCCCTTTGAATATCTTTTCCCGGAGGGTCGGGTCGGGTAGTCTTTCAAAATTGTCGAATCGTTCCCGGAGCGCTTTACGCAACTCCTCGTCGATAGGCTCGTCAGAAGATTTCATATTGCGTAATTCCTTTTTCCTGTAACTTTTTCATTAGCAAATTTCTTCCCCGCAAAAATTGCGATCGTGACGTGCTGTCGGAAATAGCCAGCATTTCGGCGATCTCACCATGCGTGTAACCATCTATCAAATGCAGGTTGATGATCATCCGGTATCCGTCCGGCAACGTGTTGATCACATTCAGCAGTACGTTCATATCTATCTGAGTGATAATCTTTCCATAATCTCCCGAATCGAGCTCCCGCTGGTAATTGTCCAGGTTCGAGTACAGCTGCTGCTCCTTCGTCGTCCGGTGATAGTAATTGATCGCCGTCCTGATCACCACCGATTTAACCCAGGCATCGATCACCTCCACGTTTCTCAATTCATTGATATTTTTAAAAACTTTGATAAACCCGTCCTGAAAAATGTCCTCCGCTTCGGCCTTCGTTTTCGCATAGCGCACGCAAAGCCCCAGCAGCCTGGATTTGTACCGTTCATAGAATGCAGTCTGTGCCCTGGTATCGCCAGCCTGACAGGCCCGTACCAGATCGGCAAGCGAACTGTATTTCTTGCTGCGGAAAAAGGTCATTCAGAGGGGTTATGAAGTGTATCGTTGAAACAATTATTGTTCTTTCAGCGGTATATCGTTGTTTGATACGACATATTTACAAAGTTTCCATCCTGGTCGAAATTGAACTGGCAATTTTCGTTTGTCCCCTGCAAAACGATCACATAACCTGTCCCAATGGGGTCCGAAAACTTATATCCCTCGAGTATTTTCAAAGAGGCAAATGCCGAGCCTTTTACAAAGTTCTGTATTTTCTCAGGGTATTCATCAATATGATAATAAAATGCTTCGGCACGATAAACGGTACTGATCAATTTGCCCGGAGCATTAAAAGAAAATTCATAACTGGTACTCGATGCAGTGTATGCATTCACCTCATATTCTTTTTCATTATTTGCATTAATAGAAACCCGCGCATTTGAAAACCTCAGCTTTTCTCTTTCCAGAAAGCTTACTACCGGACCGGGCAGCGTATGCAGCTCATCTTTTCCGATAATGTAGGAAAACTTGACATAAGGCTCTAACCGAACCACATATTTAATAGCATTGGCAGGCTTATATCGCACCCATGTGAGCAGGTATTCACTGTTATTCCAGGTATATTTGGAATGGAAAACCTTATCTTCATTTACCTGAGGCACAGGCTCTTTGTAAACATCTGCCACGCCGCCGCTCACGCTCCGGGAGGGTAACGACTGTCGCATTGAATCGGGAACCGCACCATACATCCGGTACACGCTCAATATCTTTTTTGTATTTAAAGCCGCGTGAAAAGGATTGCCATTCAATTTGTAATAAACCTCATAGAGTTTTTCCTTTTCTATTGCCTGAAAAGTAGCATCCGTAGCGTCTGGATATGCATCGGACATTACCTTGATGATCGCTTCCGGCAATATTTCCGGCGGGATCACCTGTCGATCTTTATAATTGCTGCATCCTTCCAGAACGAGGATTAAAACAATTAAAAGAAATAATCTGTCGGTATACCTTCTTTCATTCATAGCATCAAATAAGTTGATCGCCGGGGTGCCAATTGTGTATTTAATATATGGATACTCCTAATTTGTGCTCCGCATCCCGGTATTCGACGTCCGTCATCCAGGCTGCGCGCATTATAAAAGCATAAGTTATTTTTCCAGCTTCCGTTTGCTCTTCCACCACGATCCGTATCCGCTCTGAACTGGCCGCTCTTCGGGCTTCTTCCACGCCCCGGAACAATGGGGCAGGCTCGCTGGCAACATACCCCGAATCGGGCCGCCAGTCGCTTCCCGACAATGCCCCCGCAAGAGACCGGATACTTTCTGGCAGTGGGAATTTCATTACCTTACGCTCACTGTCCCAGGCCCATTCCCCACTTTCCTTCACCGTCCGGGGCATCATTACACACTTAAATTCACCAAACGGGACGTTGCCGTAAGCGCCCGACATCTTCATTTCGCTGACGACGCCCTTCCCGAAATAGCCCCGCCCAAACTGTACCGCTACCATCGGGATCACTTCGTTCAGGTAATGGCTGTTCAGCAACGGGGATACCTCCCTTACATTCACCGTTGCAATCTGATCTTCTTCCTGAAGGGCTATTTCCTCGATGCGCCAATACCTTTCCTGTACGATCATCCTGCCCAGGAATTCGGCTTTTGTAAGCCCCTGGCCTGATTTCGGTCCTACATTCGTTTCCGTGTCGCATGCCAGCAACGACAGCATTACAAAAAGAAGGCTGTTTGCTAAGCATATCCAGGTCTGCCGTTCGCGTCCGGCTTTTCCATGCTTTATTATCATTCGTCAGATCGTAAAAAAGTCTTCCCGCAGGTTCGCCCGTGGGGCGGAACATGCAGGAAGACACCCACTTTCAAAAAAACGCTGCACGGAACAGGAAAAAACTTTAAGCCATTCCCGGAAGTTTGAGACCAGAGCCTTTCAGAGCCTCCATTAGTTTCTCCTGGATTTCCATTTTAGTGTCCACAAAACCGTGCGCGTCCAGCCACACATTCACCATCACTTTGTAACCGTCCGGCTCGATGGAGGATATCCCGATACGTCTTGCGGGGACTTTAAGGGCACTTTGGGCATGATCGAGGACATTATTGACGATGTTTTTAACCTCCCTGAAATCGATACTGTTGCTAAATTTCATCTCTACATCGAGCCGCCTGTTGCCCGAGCCGCTGACGTTGATGATCACTTCATTCGAGAGCTTGCTGTTAGGGATCACTACCTTGCGGTTATCGTACGTTTTCACCACCGTATAAAAGATTCTAATCGCTTCGACGGTCCCCTCCTGTCCCTGTGCCACGATGTTGTCGCCCACATGAAAAGGTTTGAGGATCAGGATCAGTACGCCACTCGTGAAATTTTGTAAAGTACCCGACAAAGCCAGGCCCGCCGCAACACCAATTGCGCCAATCAAAGCGGCAAAAACCGTCATTTGAATGCCTACTATCTGCATCACGGAGATTACGAGCAGCACCCGCAGAGAGGTCACCGCGAGGCTGAGGAGGAAGGGTGTGAGCGACGGGTCGATGTTGCGTTTGGACATGTGTGTGCTGAGCCAACGCGAGAGCAGACGGATGAGCCAGAAGCCGGCGATCAATACGCCTATTCCCAAGAGAACGGGTGGCCCGGTTTCCAATATCCACGCGTAAGCTTTGTTATAGAATTGCTGAATTTTCATGATTTGACTTCATTGATTTAGATACCGGCCTCGCGAAAAAAATCCGTTCCAATGCCCGTTGGCATATTTTTTGACCCTCGCCTTTCAATTAGTTAAGGAAAAATCCCAACAGACATGGAAATCCATCATCAACAAACCAAATCATCCGGGGTCACCGCTGGCCGGGCCTCGATAGGCCGCGCCACGATTGGCCGATATGCAGTGTACCTGATCATGGCGGCGATCGCCGCGGGTATTGGGTTTTACTTTTATGCCCCAAAGCCGGTCGACAAGGCAGCCAACGAGAATATGTCGCTCTTCTTGCAAAACAAGATCAGCGATGTCGATTTAAAACTTAAAAACGGCGATAGCGACACCGATTTGGCCACGCGACTTTCGTGGCACAAGTCGAATACTGCTTTGTATAACGAAGCTAAGTCCAATTCCGACAAGCAGGTCGCTGAACAGCGTGAAGTCCTGAAAAAGAAAATGGTACAAGTCCAGGAGCGCGACTTCCCCGAATTGCGCACCGAGTATGTCGAATCCAAAAAGGAAGCGCTCAATGAGCAGCATGTCGTCATTGGATTAGCAGGCAGTCACCAGGAGGTACTGACTTTTGAAGGTACAATGTTCAAACCGAAGCAGGTTCAGGAAGATTTCATGAAGAACATTTACGGGATCGTGAATGACCTGCGGTTTAAAAAAGTGGTATACAAATGGTCAGAAGCGCCTGATGGGGTGCACAATTACGAGATCAGATCGAAGGCGGATGGGGAGATCTAATAGCGGTCAGTGGTCGGTTGACGGCGGTCGGTTAACGGCCGTCGCCCCAAATTCACTCCGATAAATCCTGATGAGCAGCAGCAGGTAGCTGATCAGCAACGGACCGAAGATGAAACCCCAGAAGCCGAAGAGCCTCAACCCGGCGATCAGGCCCAGGATGGTGATTACCGGATGCACATTCCCGACTTTCTGCAAAAAGGTGATGCGCGCCACATAATCGATGTTTCCGATAATGACTGCGCTGTAAGCGGCGAGACCGATCGCTTTTCCGGTTTCACCTTTTGAAAACAGGAATATCACAAGCGGCAGCCATATCATCGCCGTACCGATCACCGGGAAGAATGCACACAAACCGGTGATCAGCCCAAGCAGCACGAAGTCTTCGATGCCGACAATCCAATAGCCCACCAGCGCCACCAGTCCCTGGATCAGTGAGATCAGCGGAATGCCTAGTGCATTGGCACGCACCATGCCGCAAGTCTCGTCTGCGATCGATTCTATATTCTTGTGTTTGAGCGGAATAAAATGTTCGAGCGTATCTTCCATGAGCCGACCGTTTTTAAACATAAAAAAGACCAGGAAAAGGATCATCAGCAGATTTCCGACCATGGTAGCCGAGCTGTTGAGTATCCCGGGGATAAAGCTCGCCGCTTTTTTACGGATGTCCGTCGTAGCCTCTTTGGTAAGTAAGTCCTGCCCGGTCCATTCGCGGAGTTGTGAGGATATTGCGTCAATCGCATGATTTACGGGTTCGGGATTTTCCACGATCATATTGATCTTTTGAAAAATCATCTGGATTGCAAAATATACCGGCACCACAATACAGGCCATAAACACTACCATAAAGAGGATCGCAGTGAGGCCCTTCTTCCACTTCCGCTGTTCGGTGAGGTGAAAATAGTACTTCCGGCAAAGGATATAAAGCGTGAGGGCACCCAGGAAGCCGGGGAAGAAAACATAAAGTTCCTTGAAAACGAGTATTGCCAACGCGGTGACAATCAGCAGAAACGCTACCTGCCGAATTCGGTTATTAAAGTCTGCGACCATGAATGTTTGATTTTTATCAATATACGCAGTGCAATTATTATACCAGTGGCTCCGGCAATAGGCAAAAGAAAAACGCAGCATAACCTGTTATGCTGCGTTTTTCTGTATATCGGGATGGCTATGCCGCCGATTGATCGTCTACTTCTGCATCGGGTGCATTTTTCTTAACGGACTCGATCCCGTTGTCGCGGCTGGCTGCACTTTCATACATTTCGCTGCTACCGATCGACTGGCCGTTGGTTGCTTTTAAAAGAAAGTAGAATTTGTCATTTTTGGAAGTAAGGCGCTCGAACCGCGCATCGTCCTGCGCGTTTTTTCTCACGGACTCAACACCATTCTCGCAAGCAGCCTTCGTAGTATAACCTTCGCTGGCGAGGATTACCTGACCGTTTCCGGCTTTCAGGTTAAATTGAAATTCTCCGTTGGCCCTTTTTGTTATTACAAATTTTCCCATGTTTTGAAAAGATTGGATTAGGCTTTCAAAGTACGATTATCTTTTATCAATGCAATGCTATACGTTGTCGAAAAAACGCTATACGTTCTTGATGCCGGCCCGGATCAGCCGCGCCACCCGCCCGCGATAGGGAGCGCTCACGGGCAGGATATGCGTATCGATTTCGATCATTTGCTCATTGAATGCCGTTATTTTGCTGATCGACACGATCAACGAGCGGTGTATCCTCATAAAGCCCTTTCCCGCCAGCCGCAATTCGATCGCGGCAAGTCCCTGGTAAACGATAATCTCCCGCTCGCTGGTTTTGATCTTCGCATAGTTCTTGACCCCTTCGATATACAGCACTTCCCGAAGAAATATCTTCACTACCGACTTTCCCGAAAACAGATACACAAAAGGCCCCTGATCCGGGATCACCTTCCTCTTCCTGGGCTTCCGCTGGAAACTTCGCTTTACAACCGGTGGAATCGTGGCGTAATAGCGGTCGATACTATCGAGAAATTCCTCGAAAGCGACGGGCTTCACCAGGCAGTCGACGATGTGGTCGTCGCCGCCAGGCGCCCACTGTTTTTTCTTGTTCGACAGGAAAATGACCCTCGGGCGGCAGGGTAACATTTTCAGAAATGCCTCTCCGGTAACTTTCGGAAGCATCACATCCAGGAAAAGAAGGTCGATCTTGTGCCGCTGAAGATACATCAGTCCGTCGATCGCGTGGTAGAATGTCCCCACGTGTTCCAGCGAATCCAGCTCGCCGATGTAGGATTCGAGAACGCTCGCAGTGTACGGTTCGTCGTCGATGATCAAACATTTAATTCTGCTCATAAAAGTAATCCGGTGAAAAGATACATTTCAATTGACCGGTCAAGTAATGAAAAGAAGCGAGCTGAGTAGATGGCGCTCAATTTCCAAATAATTCGGGAAAACTCCAACGCCATCCCTGCGGGTCTGCGGCAATAGCATCAGATACTTTTCAGGTACATCCGCAGCGCCCGCATTTCGGTATCCGAAAATGCAGCAGTCATCTGCCATGGCATCGGTGCTTTCAGCTCGGTACCATCCGGCCGTTTACCCGTGCGGAGCGTCTGGAAAAACTGCTCGTCGGTCCAACGGGCGCTTTTCCCTGTAGATGAAATGTCCGGTGTACCGCCCTCTCCCGGCGTTCCCTTCATGTCGGGCTTGTGGCAACCCGTGCAAATCTGGGTCACATATTTGCCGAAATCGGGGGTAACGCCTTCACGAATGGCCATTGGAACGGGCGCCTTATGGTCTATTTTTTCGGCTTCAAACAGTTCCAGTTCGCCCAGATCGGCCATGATGGTAGCGCCCACGCCTATCTCGCTCGGCGGATTCTCACGGTTTACAGGCGGCACCTGTGCGCAATAGGCGATCACAGCTTTCAAATCGGTTTCGCTCAGCTGATTAAACCCGGCCGAAGGCATGTAAATCAGCGGCGTACCGTCGCGCTGCACGCCGTGGCGGATCGCCCGTACCCAGTCGTCGGTATCGAAATCTTTGGGCACGCCGCCCTTTCCTTTGGTGAGATTCCGGGCTGTAAGCCGGCCGATCCCTTTTTGTTCGAAGAGTACTTTTCCGCCGAGGTCTTTGTCGTGGCAATCGGTACAGCCTTTGGTAGTCACAAGGCGCCTGCCCATGGCGAGCGTAGCAGAGTCGTTGGGAATGTCCAGTTTGACGGGCTTCACCGCATAAACTTTGTGCTGACGCTTGCCGATCATAATGTAGGCCTTGGTGTAGTAACCGACGGCAAGCAGGATGATGACCAGCAACGTACGGCCGGTCCATTTCAGGATTTTTTTTAACATGGCTTTTTGACAATAACAGTTTGTAAAAACTGCCGACGCTGGCCGGCGTTGCAAAAATGCCCTGTCGCCCAGCCTTTTCCATTGTCAAATCCGTCGAAGCGTCATAATAGCTGCATGAATTGTAGTAACCTATTTACCAAGCCACTTCTTGAAGTCCATAGCCTTTTCGCGGCTGATGATCACCTCGCTCTCTGGCGCGGGTGTGAGCGCCAGTTTGATCTTGTTGTTAAAATAAGGATTGATCTGCTGCACACAATGCACGCTGATGATGAACTGGCGGTTTGCCCGGAAAAAGCAGTCCGGGTCGAGCATTTTTTCGAGCTCGTCGAGCGTGTAATCGATCGGGTATTTGTGATTGTTTTTTGATTTGAAAAGACTCGTCCCCTCTTCCGAATAAAAATAGGCAATATCGGTCACCTCTATCGGCACCCATTGCTGTAAATGCTTCACGAGGAAGCGCTTGCGGTATTCCGATGGCTGCATTTGCTGGCGCAGCTGCTTCACGAGCGAGTCGATCGCATCTCGGTCGAGGTTGGCGGCATGTTTCGCAGGATCGCTCTCGGCACCTTTGGTAAGGCGGTTGTATTTTGCCAGGCTCGCTTCCAGCTCCTGGCGCTTAATCGGTTTCAGCAGGTAGTCGATACTATTCACTTTGAATGCCCGGAGCGCATATTCATCATAGGAAGTCGTGAATATCACCGGCGATTCCACTTTCACCTGGTCGAATATTTCGAAGCTCTGGCCGTCGGCGAGCTCGATGTCCATCAGGATCAGATCGGGCACTTCGTTGTCTTTCAGAAATTCCACCGATTCCTGCACGCTCGCGGCTTTACCCACAATTTCTATATTACCATCAATTTCAGTTAATAGTTTGGAGAGTTTTCTCACCGCCAGGTCCTCGTCTTCAATCAATAATACCTTCATAAGCCGGTTTTGTTGTTCATGTTTAAGGGTGAAAATTTAAGTCAAGATAACCAATTCCCGAAACCCGCGGGAAACGGAAACGCATAAACGTCCTATGAAACGGTATTTACCGCCCATGAAACGTCACCGTGCCACCGGCACCGACATAATATGACCTTGAAACGTCCGATCCCCACCTGCATACGTCCCATACACCAACTTGTACGCTCCACCTGCCGTATGGCACATTTGATGCACAATGCCCGCGGCGAGGCAGTCCTGTCATCCTAATTTTGACACAAGCAATTGCGAATCTGTTAGCCATGAAAAATAGAAAATTCCCTATCGGCACGAGGGTGCTTTTCCTGTACTATCTCGTGCTGGCAACAGTACCCTTGGGCTGCATCGAATCAGCTCCCGTGTCCGATGAAGTGAAATCTTCGGCGCCCGGCTTCGGCAGCTCCCGACTTCGTCCGGCAGGTCCGCCGTTGAGCTTTCCGTCAGGCATTAAAGTTGTCGACGGCCCGCATTGGGATGAGAAATGTGCCGGCCGGTCTGATTACGATAGTGGCATGCCGCCGGCAGCCATTGCTGCTATTGTGCAGTCGGTCCTGTACGAGGTCGCACATCCAGGGCAACTTTCCACCGGCTCCCGCGAGAAGTTATTACAACTACCTGACAAGTAATAGTTAAGCCGATTCCAGCAGCGGCAGGCTGACGGAAAAGCTTTGCGCGTTTTCGTCGATATTGATCTCTCCCTGGCCGAGCAAACTATATTTGGTCGCGATATTGGCGAGACCAATGCGGCTGGAAGCGACTTTGATGGAGCGTCTCTGCAAATTATTAGAAACCACAAGCCTGCCGTCGATCGTGGTATTGAGGCGGATATACAATGGCTGCTGAGGCATGATCACATTGTGCTTCACGACGTTTTCCATGAGTAATTGCAAAGTCAGCGGCGGCAGCATGTGGCCGCGGTATGCCGGGTCGATTTCTTCTTCCAACCGCAAATTGCTGCCGTAACGCGTGCTGAGCAGGTGAAAATAGGAACTCGCGAAGTTCAGTTCGGATTCCAGCGTGGTAAGCTCCGACTCGTTGCTGCGCAGCAGGTACCGGTACACATTGCTCATTTCATCGATAAACTGCGTGGCGAGTTCGGCATCTTCTTCGATCAGCGAGGAGAGCGAGTTAAGGCAATTGAAAAGGAAATGCGGATTGATCTGCTGTTTCAGGCTCTCGAACTGGCTTTGCAGGTTCGCTTTGCGCAGCTTCTCGGTCTCCAGCAGTTTTTGCTGCCAAAGCTCGAACGCGTACACGCCCTCATGTATGCACGTGACCACGACGTTCATGAGCGCGCCCAACGCGAGCGCCCATTCGAAGCTCGTAAGGTCATATACGTAGCCCGGGAAACGCGCCGCTTTATAACCAAAAAAGAGCCCGCTGATAATCGCTACGTTGCAAACGATATGCGCCGGGATCATGAGCAGCATCCGTTTGGGTGTTTGTTTAAAATGCGAAAACTGCTTGCGGAACCAAAGACCGATACGGGTGTGTACCAGCTGATAGGCAAGCCCGAAAACGATGGTAGACACGAGCGTTGCCTTTGCAAATACTGAAATGTCCGAGAAATAAATATTCCCTACCAGCAGGTAATTCATCAGGAAAATATACGCCGGCAGCAAAGCGAGGGCGATCCAGATATCCTGTTTGGTGTATGTTACCAGCAGCTTCACGTCGTTTCG
This sequence comes from Dyadobacter sp. 22481, assembly GCF_052044875.1. Taxonomy (NCBI): domain Bacteria; kingdom Pseudomonadati; phylum Bacteroidota; class Cytophagia; order Cytophagales; family Spirosomataceae; genus Dyadobacter; species Dyadobacter sp. 22481. The sequence goes on along the minus strand of NZ_JBQENV010000001.1, from coordinate 1,066,868 downwards.
AATTGATTACGGGGTGTTCCAATCGGTATTCTCACAGTGAAAGTCTCCCCGTCGTCGAAAAGTACCGGCTCTTCCAGGTTCAGGTCACGGAATCGGGTAATGAGCGTTTCCAGTCCTTCACGGGCTGCATTAACATGCTTCGGTTGAATAGAATTACGGACTTCGAGCTGGCGGCCCTGCGTCGCAATCGAGAGTTTCAGCGGTTTTTGCTTCATGACCACATTATTCCGTATCGCATTGTCGACCAGCGTTTGCAATGTAAGCATCGGCACCATGCAATTGGCGCAGCTGTCGTCCATATCCATTTCCACTTCTATCGCCGAGCCATAACGGGTACTGGTCAGAAAGAGGTAGGAGTTGATGAAATCACTTTCGCTTTTGAGCGATGCCAGGCCATTTTCACTCGTATGGAGCAAATAGCGGTAAACGCTTGAAAGTTCGTCGAGAAATGCGCCCGCCTGCACACAGTCTTCTTCCACGAGTGCGGAAAGTGAATTGAGGCTATTGAATAAAAAGTGCGGGTTAACCTGGTTTTTAAGGTTGTCAAACTGATTTTGCAACGCTTTCTTCTTGATCGCCTCTTCCTCTTGCAACGCGGCCCCGTACTGGTTCAGCGAGTAGATCAGCTCATATATAGCGCCCACCGCGAAGAGCGTCACCACACAAAGGATGTTGTAAATGCCATATTCCTTTAATGTAAAAACCTCCCAATCCCAACGCGCGAAATACATGAGCAGGAAAAAGAAGCCCTGGCTGAGTACCTCGATAGCCAGGTAGCCAGAGAAGGTCACGATGATCCGCTGCCGGGTCTGTGAAATATCGGGATATCGCACACGCCATTTTTCGCTCCATTGCGCCATGAGCTGCCAGGTAATGAGCGTGCAGCCGAGCCACGCCAGGGTGATGGTGAGGCTTTTCCAATTACTTCCGATAAATTTCTGTACAAGAAAAAGGTTCAGCAGCAATGCCCACACGAGGATCACCAGCGGACGGAACCATTTCCATTGCGAAGGATTTTTCAAGTTATACCGGGATATTTGGGTCCAGGAAGCAATTAATCTTCCAAATATATTTTTTTAGCCTCATATTAAAAATTACTATATTTATAATGCCTGGGCGCGTGCCTTCAACGATATATTTCCGGCCCACTGCTCGTTAACTTGTTTTGCAACACCACAATCATCTGAATGCGGCCTCCCCGGGCCGGCAAGACTTTTCTTGTTCCTCATTTAAACTCCTTCTCAGATGGAAGCAAACAGTTCCTTTAAAACAATCCCCGATTTCAGGGGCAGGGTCATCACTTCTGCCGATGCCGACTACGATACCGCCAGGAAAGTCCACAATGGTATGGTCGACAAATGCCCCGAGTTCATTATACGTTGCGCGGACGAGACGGACGTCATTAAAGCCGTTCAGTTTGCCCGTGAAAACGACCTGCTGGTGGCTGTACGCGGCGGCGGCCACAACGGCGCCGGCCTCGGCGTATGTGACCAAGGGTTAGTCATTGATCTTTCGGCCATGCGCAACGTCACCGTCGACCCGGTTGCCCGTACCATCAGGGCACAAGGCGGGTGCCTGCTGGGCGATCTCGACAAAGCGGGTCACCCTTACGGGCTTGCCGTGCCTACGGGGATTAATGCGACAACGGGCATCGGAGGGCTTACGCTCGGAGGAGGTTTGGGACATTTGACACGCTTCGGCGGACTGACGATCGACAACCTGCTCGAAGCAGAAGTGGTACTGGCCAACGGAACGAGGGTGAAGGCATCCCCTACGGAAAACCCGGACCTGTTCTGGGCTCTCCGTGGCGGGGGCGGCAATTTCGGTGTGGTAACCTCGTTTCTTTTCCGCGCACACGAGGTGCATACCGTGTACGGCGGGCCGATGTTCTGGGATATCAACGACGCCAAAGCGATGATGGAGTGGTACCAGGATTTTATCAAGCAAGCACCGGATAGTGTAAGTGGCTTTTTCAATTTTCACAAAATCCCCCCAGCACCCATATTTCCCGAACAATACCACCTTCAACTGATGTGCGGCATTGTATGGTGCTGTATCGATGAGGAGGAGGCAGCGGAAGTTTTCGATCTGGTACGCAAGTTCCGCAAGCCGCTGATCGACGCCGTGGGGCCGCTACCCGTTCCGGCGCTGCAAACCATGTTCGACGACCTTTTTGTGCCCGGATACTACTGGTATTGGAAGGGCGACTTTGTGAAACACCTTAGCCCGGAAGTAATGGATGTGCATATCAAACACGCCCACAAGATCCCCAATTTTTTCTCGGGCATGCACCTCTACCCGATCAACGGCGCTGCCGGCCGGATACGGAACGACGCTACCGCCTGGAACTACCGCGATGCCACCTGGTCCATGGTAATCGTAGGCATTTCGCCCGATCACGCCGAAAAGGATCTGGTTACCGGTTTCGCGCGCGATTACTGGCAGGAACTGCATCCGCATGGCGCTGGCGGCGCTTATGTCAATTTTATGATGGATGAAGGTGCTGACCGTGTGCAGGCGACTTATGGAAGCAACTACGAAAAACTGACGCGCATTAAAGCCAAGTATGACCCCGATAATGTTTTCAGGGTCAACCAGAACATCAAACCGGCATAACAACTGTCAGCCAGGAGCGGAGTCGAAGGCGTCTTGCGTGACGCCTTTGGCCGCTCAGGCTGACAGTTAACGGCCATTTTTTTAGAATAACACCCCTTCGTCATCCGATTTCGCCGGTGGCGTGTAAACATCCTCGGAAACCTGCGTCGAGTCGGTCGCGCATTCGCCGGTGTAGCCTTCCGGGCGCGGGAACGGGCCCTTGCGGTATTGAATGAGCGTCTGGTCGTTGTAAACCTTTTGCATGAATGCGCCCCATGCAGGCATGGCCACGCGCCCACCCTGCCCGAGCGCCAGGCTGCGGTAGTGAATGCTGCGGTCCTCGCCCCCAACCCACACACCTGCCACGAGATTGTGCGTCATGCCCATAAACCAGCCGTCGGAATGGTTCTGCGAAGTACCGGTTTTGGCCGCGATCTCATTGCCGTCTGTAACACCCCATTGCCGCAGGCGGCCTGCCGTGCCGCCCGGGTCTTCCACTGCGCCGCGCATGAGGTACAGCATATTATAGGCCATATTTTCGCTGAGTTCCTGGCTCTGCTGCTCATGAAACTCGGCCAGGAGCTTGCCGTGGCGGTCTTCGATGCGCAGGATGGTCATGGGCATCACCTTGTACCCCCCGTTGGCAAATGAGGAATAGGCCGATACCATTTCGTAGATGGAGACATCGCCCGTTCCAAGGCAAAGCGCAGGGGTAGCGGGCAAATCGCTGGTAATGCCCAGCTTGTGGGCGTAATCCACCACGGTATTGGCTTTCACCATTTTCATAATGTTAGCAGTCACCGAATTCACCGATTTCCCTAATGCCTGCCGGAGCGACAGCGGCTGCTCCGAGTACACGCCATTGGAATTTTTTGGCGTATAATCTTCCTGAACGTCGTCAACCCCGGCTTGGAATGTCACGGGCGAGTCCATGATCTTTTCACAAGGGCTTATAAAGTTTTTGTCCAAACCTGCCGTATAAACAAATGGCTTGAAAGTCGATCCGGGCTGCCTTTTGCCTTGCTTCACATGGTCATACTGGAAATATTTGAAATTGATCCCTCCTACCCACGCCTTCACGTGCCCATTACGCGGGTCCATGGCCATCATGCCTGCGCGCAGGAAATGCTTGTAATATTTGATGGAATCGATGGGGCTCATCGTAACCTCCTTTTCCCCATCCCAGGAAAATACCTTCATTTTATAAGGCTTCCGCATCACTTTCCACGCTTCCTCTTCTCCCAGTTTGTTTTTAAGCACATTGAAATACGGCAGGCGACGAACGGCTGTATTGATAAAGCCAGGAATTTCCTTCCCATTTTCGTCGATCCAGGGATTGCGGCCCTTCCAGTGATCGTTGAAAGTCTTCTGCTGCTCTTTCATGTGGCGGGTTAGCGCGTCTTCCATGTACTCCTGCATGCGCGAGTCGATGGTGGTGTAAATGCGCAGGCCGCTTGTGTAGAGGTTCAGGTCGGTGCCGTTTTCCTCGTTGTATAGCTTCACCCAGGCCTTCATATATCCGCGCATCGATTCCTGGAAATAGGGCGCCGGACCATTGGCGTGCGTTTCCATGGCAAAATGCAAGCCCAACGGCTTTTCTTTCAGCTGGTTGAAATCGTCCTCGGTAATGTCGTCGTACTTCGCCATTTGAGCCAGTACCGTATTGCGGCGGTTAATGGCATTCTGCGGGAACCGCATCGGGTTGTAGATCGTCGGGTTTTGCAGCATGCCTACCAGCAATGCCGATTGCGTTAAATCCAGGTCGCGCACATCGGTGTCAAAATACGTTTTAGCCGCTACCTTCACCCCGTAAGCATTGTTCCCGAACGACACCGTGTTCAGGTACATTTGCATGACCTCCTGCTTGGTATATTTCCTTTCAAGAATGATGGAAAGAATCCATTCCTTGGTTTTCGCGATCACGATGCGTACGACGGGTATTTTGCCCAAACTCCCTTCAAATTCCTCGGAACGCGTATTGAACAGGTTTTTGGCGACCTGCTGTGTGAGCGTACTACCGCCGCCTGAGCTCGAATTACCCGTGAGGATGCCCTTCGCCACCCGCAAAAGGCTCCGAGGATCGATGCCCGAGTGACTGATAAAGCGGGTATCCTCCGTCGCGAGCAATGCGTTGATGAGATTGGGCGAAATTTCGGAGATTTCCACCGGCGACCGGTTTTCAATCAGGTATTTACCGATCGACTTGCCATCCTGCGAGATCAGTTCGGAAGCGATCTCGCTTTTCGGGTTTTCTAACGCCTGTAAATCCGGCATTCCGCCGAAAAGCCAGAAAAAATTGTAGTTAACGGCAGCAATGTAAAATATCAGCAAAGCCAGCCCGATGCCGAATGTACGCCAGAGTAAAAGAATGCGACGCCGGTATTTCCCGGGTTTCAGTTGAATCATGTATTTTCCAGAGTAACGTACAATAAACCGACCAAATAAGTGAATTTGATCCACAAATCAGCTATTAGAACGTCACAGCGAAGGCATTTGCTATTTTTTAAGTGAAAATATTTAAGTTAATTAAAGTATACCAAAATGGCGTAAAGTGTTACTTTGGGCTTCGTTTGTTACCCCCAACTCTGATCAAGGTCATGACCAAAACCCTGAAGACGTTCTGCATGACAACCATACTGATGCTCGGCTGTGCCCGTATTAGCGTGATAGCATGCTCGTGCCTCACTGACTTTAAGCGTATTAAGTCGATGGACGATCTGAAAACATATGAATTCGTCGCATTGGTAAAAGTGACGTCCGAAACGGTTAATCCGTTTACCGATACGACGAGGTTCCGTACCGCAAAACTGGGCTTTAAGATTATCGAAAAGTTCAAAGGAAAAGACATCCGTGAATTGACCGAATTTGACATACAATCGTCCTGTGAAATGGGAATTGAAGTGGGTGACGAATGGTTACTGTTCGCCATGGTCCGTGATGGACAGGTTTCAGTAGCCGCTTGCAACAGAAATGTGCGTTACCGCGACAAGAATGGCGTGCGTGATTGGCATTTCAAAAGAGGTATTGAGGAACTGGAAGATCTGCGGAAACTTTATGACCGCGGCGAAAAGCGGAAACGCGACGGTATCGAGCGGCAACATTATCCCGACGGCAAATTGGAAGTGGAATCAACCTACTATGACGGACTAAAAAATGGCATCCGGACAGTATACCACCACAACGGAAAAATATGGGGAAAGCAAATGTTTGTAAACGATTCGCTGCAGGGAAAATCGGAGTGGTTCTACCCTTCCGGGCAGTTATACGATCAGAAGTTTTACCGGAAAGGTATTTTAATTAATATGTCAAGGGTTTATCACGACACGACCGTTACCGAACGGATGAAGAAATTCCTGATCAGGGACTTTTACGAAACGGAAGACTCATTGCGCAAAACTTACAGCCGTATTCAGGTTTGGCTCGAAGCACTTTATGATTATAATGGGCAGATTGTTTCTTCAAGACAATATTCCAGATGGGGCGTGATCGAGCAGGAGTATGTTTATCATCATGAAGATAGCACTTACACTTCCGTCTTTTACCATCCAAACGGCCAGGTGAGCTCTATAAATCATTTTAAAAACTATACCAAGCCTTACGGTCACTATCAGGGATACGACCCGGACGGCAATCCTACCAATGGCGGGGATTACGACGCCAGCGGCAAGCAAATCAACCTCCACATTCCCAAATAACTACGCAGCGCCGGGCTGGCCGGAAAACTCAACCCGCTTTTTATATTCGTTCGGACTGAGACCGGTTTCTTTTTTAAATAGCCTCGAAAAATAGGGCGGGTTTTCAAAACCCAGCAAATAAGCCGTTTCCGCTACGGTTTTGTCGGTGCTGACCAGCATGTTCTTGGCCTCGGAAACGAGGAAGATGTGGATCAGTTCGATGGCGGTTTTACCCGTCTCCTGTTTGAGCAGATCACTCAGGTAACGCGGCGACGTGTTGAGTAGGTCGGCCATCAGCTTTACGGACGGCAAGCCTTTTTCCTGGAAATTACCATTTTCAAAATAGGTCGCGAGACTTTCGTTGAAACGCGAAACGGTAGTACCCGAAAGCTGCGTGCGGTTGATGAACTGGCGCTTGTAAAAACGCTGTGAATATTTCAGCATCGAATCCAGATGCGTGAGCATAATATCGCGGCTGTATTCGTCGGTATTGTTCAAATATTCACTTTGAATGCGGCCGAAAAGATCCCAGATAATCTGCTCCTCGCGTTGTGACAAGTGCAATGCCTCGTTGGCCTCATAATCGAAAAAGCCGTATTTGCGGATTTCCGAATGCAGCGGGTGACCATTCAGAAAATCTTCGTGTACATAAAGAATAAAGCCTTTCTCTTCCAGTTCGATGTTATTCATTTCGATCAGCTGCCGCGGTTTCGAGAAAAGCATCGACCCGTTTTCGTGGTCGTATTTCGTGCGGCCGTAAAGAATATGCCCGGCTTTGATCTTTTTGAATGCAATCATGTAAAAATCCGTCGTGAACTCCCGTCGGCCGAGCGTACAACTTCTCAGCTCATCGCAGGTGAACATGCTAATCATGGGGTGTTCTGGCGTCGGCATATTGTTGGCACGATGCAATTCACTGACGCTCCTGTAATGTTCCATAGTTTTGAAACGGTTAAAATGCTGAATCAAACGCAATTAAGTTGTCACGTTGAGCGAAGTCGAAGGCCGGTACAGTACCGACGTTTCGACTACGCTCAACGTGACAACAAAGTATGAATTAATCAAATTTACCTAAAATCAGGCAGCTATCTACTGGCCGATGGCCACCTCGCCATGTGCGGCGTCAGCTACGTCTTTCCACTCTTCCCAGGTCGCCAGGCGGTCGGCATATACCTGGTTCAACCAGGGGAACCCAACTTTGCCCAGGAAAATTCGCAACGGCGGGTTCTCTTCGTCGACCACTTTCAGGATCGCGTCGGGAGTAGCTTCGGGATTACCGATCGTGTCTGGGGTTAACCCTGCATAAAGTGCTTCCTTAATACCGTCATACAATGCGATCGGCTCGGTATGGAAGGCGGAGGCGCCGCCCCAGTCGGTCGAGAAGCCGTTGGGTTCAACGATCGTCACTTTGATACCGAAATCTTTCACCTCGGAAGCCAGGGTTTCGCTGAGTCCTTCAACCGCCCATTTGGAAGCGTTGTAAAGGCCCAGTACCGGTAATGTGGCAACGCCCAGCACGCTGGACACCTGGATAATGTGGCCGCCGCCTTGTGCCCGCATGACGGGAATGGCCGCTTGTGTCACCCAAAGCAAACCGAACACGTTGGTTTCGATCTGGTCCCTGGCTTCTTTTTCGCTGGTTTCCTCGATGGCTCCGAACAAGCCGTAACCGGCATTGTTGATCACAACGTCCACCCGGCCGAAGTGTTTGCTGGTTTGCTCGATGGCGGCGAAACTTGCTGCCCGGTCGTTCACGTCCAGCTGAATGGTTAATAAGGTATCAGGATATTGCGCCGCGAGATCTTTCAGCGCTTCTGTATTGCGTGCGGTAGCCGCTACTTTGTCCCCTCTTTGCAAAAAAGCCTCTGCCCATATACGGCCAAATCCTTTGGAAGCGCCGGTAATAAAAATAGTCTTTGACATGATTGACAATTGTTTTTGTGTTTTGATGCTACAAATTTACCGGGTCGCTTCCGCCGGCGACTTATACAAAAATCCGGAAATGTGATACACTTTAACGAAAGCCCGGTTTAACGAAAGACCGGTTTAACGAAACCCCGGTTACAAGGTTTCAGAACCGCCGGGAACCGTTAAAGCCGGATTCCGGTTCCGGGAATAATGAATATCCAAACCTATTTTCCGACGCCGGAGCTTAGCCCATTTATCCAGTCCTACAAGGTGATCGAAACACCGGCGGACGTGGTCAATAACGTGCTGCCCGGAACTTCGCCGATAATGGTGTTCAGGCTGAGCGGGCAGGTTTCTGTTAACCACCCGGGCGGGTCCAACGTGCTGGAACCCATCGTCGTCTCCGGCTTGCGGAAATCGGGGCGGGCAATGCAATATGAGTCGGGCACGGTCAATCTGCTGGTTACTTTCCGGGAAGGCGGCATTGCGCCGTTCGTTCGAGAGCCGCTGCATGAGCTCAGCGATACGAGCGTTCCCATGCATTGCCTCGACGGTTTCAAAGACGCCGGCTTGCTGGAAGAGCAACTGGCCGGCCAACCCTCGCATGAAGCGCGCATTACGCTGATCGAGCGCTTTCTGCTAAGCCGCTTGACTGGTAAAACGCCGGATGGAATGGTATTGGCAGCGATCCGGAAAATCCACCGTGCGGGTGGGCAACTGCGGATCAGAGAACTTGCTGACTCCCTTCACGTAAGCCAGGATGTATTCGAAAAACGTTTCAGGCGGGTAGCAGGGCTTTCGGCGAAACAGTTCTCGTATGTTGTTAAAATGAAGTCGGTAGTGGAGAAGGGCCGCACTGGCCTTACATTAGCCCAGATAGCACTCGACGCCGGCTATTTCGACCAGCCGCATTTTAATAAGGATTTCAAACTCTTCACCGGGCTTACCCCTACCGAGTTCTTCAAATCGCCCGTGTCATGGTAAATCAATGATTTTTTACAAGAATGGCAGCCGGCCGTTTTGGAATTTTGTATCAACAAAAACAAACGAAAGGCTATTCACATTCAATTCAAAATCATGGAATCAACATCAAACGGAGAGATCGCATTCATCGGCAAATACCTGATCCCGGCAGCGTCCAAAGAAACATTTCTCGAACGGCAGAACATCGCCCGTGCCTACATCCACACGCTCGCAGGCTTCGTCCGTGACCACGCCTACGAACGCATTACCGAAAACGGTGATACCGAATACATTACCATCGCCACCTGGACAAATGACGAGGCCCTCAACAATGCGAGGGAGCTAGTGCAGGCCGAGAACGACAGACAAGGTTTCGACCGCGCCGCAATGCTCAAAAAGCTGAATATTAAAATGGAGCCGGGCGTCTTCCAGGAAGATCACGCACGGCCCTGAACAGACCTTGCGTTGCGTACTACTAGGCGCATTCCGGCTGCAATGCCGGGACGCGCTTTTTTCGGTTGGTGTGTCGTATATTTAGGCTCGCATTGCCAGCCATAACACCATGAAAAACGAAGTACTCGACGTTTCCGGAATGAGGGCACTCCCCCTCGACCTCGACTCGGCCATTTCCTTTATGCCGTATATCCGCTTCCTCGAACAGCGCGTCGCGGAAGAGAAGACGCTGAAATCGGCATTTTATAAAGATATTCTCACCTATTTTCGCGAGCACCAGATCCCACAGGGAGAAATACCGCTCGACGAGGTACATCGGTACGGCGATTTCCTGGAGTACGTTTACAGCAGTCTTTCGGCGCCACTTGCATCGGAGCATAAGCTTGCCTGGGGCATGTGTATGCCGTTGTACCCGCACATTTTTTACGGCACCGACCTGCTCTTCGAAATGCTGAACATGAAGCCGCTCGAAACGCAGTTTGAACTTCAAAAAAGCCCGGAAGACTACCAGCGCGAGCGTCTGCACCTGATTTACACGCTGATCCTGCAAAGGTTGTACAATTTCCAGGTTCCGGTGAAAATACAGCAGTACCACGCCTGGACGGACACTCAAACCGGCCTTTACCGGTATTATGAAGTGCTGGTAAGCCCCGAGTTTGTGGAAGTGAGTGCCACGCAGGACTTACCCGAGCTCAATTTCGTTGAAATATATGCCCATTTCAGCGAGAAGGACGGGCATCTGCAATTGCAAAGGGTATTGCCGCTCGACATGTTCCGGTTCCGGGGCTTTGCCGTGATCACGGTGTCGGATGTAACGGCTAAAATGGCTGTCGAGAACATCAAAAAAGTCCAGTTCAACAGGATACCCGGCGATAGCCCGAACCGTTACCAACGCATTGTCCAATCGTTGAAAACCCTGGTACAGAGCAACCGCATCGAGTTCGATCTCTTTCCCTTCGTGCGCGTGAACGGCCAAGCAGTGTACGGGTACGGGCAGGCGGGCACGGGGGTACTTTTTCAGATTTGGGGAGAAAACCGGCTGACACCCGAAGAATTCCGGCGGCAAGCCGAAGGTTATGCGGCCAAACCGAACTCGTTCTTCTCGCCCGACATTCAGGGGGAAGACGAGCGTCAGATCGGCTGGTTAGCACCTTTCCGAGATCTGAATGTGCGTTCCCTTGCGCTGGTACCGCTTTTTGTGGAACAGAAACTGGTAGGGGTACTTTGCATGCATACCTGGGACGACGAGCGATTTGACGAGAAAAAACTGGCATCGCTCGAAATGGCGTTCGCGCCGGTGGCGCAGTTGCTCAACACCTATATCGAAGAGTTCGATCTGGAACTGGAAAGCATTATCAAGGAAAAGTTTACCTCGATACAGCCCGCGGTGCAATGGAAGTTCAACGAATCGGCCTGGCATTACCTGCATCGGCGGAAGAAGGGTTTGCCAGAGGTAAGTGAAAATATCGCATTCTTCGACGTCTACCCGCTGTATGGTGCGATAGACATCCGCAATTCGACCAATGAACGAAATACGTCTATCCGCGCCGACCTAGGGCATTACCTTGATCTGCTCCACGAATTGCTGGATGCCCTGGCAAGCCTCGACCGGTCGTCGCTCATGCAGGAACTGCGCTTTCATTGCACCAGATGGCGGCAGGCCCTCGCCCAGGGTGAACTGAACAGCACTTCCGAGAACAACCTGAATACCTTTTTGAATGAAGAGGCCAGGAATTACCTCATTCATTTGTCGCAGCAGGACGTCCGCACGGCCCCGCTGATCGACCAATACCTTGGGATTACCCACCCGGCTCAGGGCGAAGTGCACCGTCACCGGCAGGAGCTGGACCAATCCATGGAGCTGATCAACACGGCCGTGAACCGGTATTTTGAAAATCAGAAAGAAGCCTTGCAACTGTCGTACCCATGCTATTTCGAGAAATTCAGAACCGACGGCATCGAATATGATATTTACATCGGCCAGTCGATTTCCCCCGACAGGCCATTCAACCACTTTCATTTGAAAAACCTGCGGCTATGGCAACTTTCGTCGATGATCGAAGTGGCAAAACTCACCCGCGGGCTGCTGGGCGAGATGCCTAAGGAGCTGCACACCACTCAACTGATTTTTGTCCATAACCACATGATAGACATCAGCTTCCGTGCCGACGAACGGAAGTTTGACGTTGAAGGCGCTTACAATATCCGCTACCAGATGATCAAAAAGCGCATCGACAAGGTCCGGATCAAGCATTCACAGGAACGCCTCACCCAGCCCGACAAGATTGCTCTCATTTATCTGCACCAGCGCGATATCGAAGATTATCTGCCCTTCATCCAGTATTTGCAGGAAACAAATGCTCTGGAAGGTGCAACCGAAGAGCTCGAACTCGAAGATCTGCAAGGCCTGAGCGGCCTGCGTGCGCTGCGTTTGGGGATCGTGTATTGATTGCAAACGGATTTAGCCATCCTGCCTCCGGAATTACCCCGGGGGCTTTTTTATGTAATTAAATTTAAATACTATTTGGACTTATTACAAATAGACTATATTTGCGGCTCTACATGCGAAGTGGGTGCTGGTTTTACCCATCGCTTTTTTACTACTCATTTTTTCAAATCATGTTAAAAAAACAACTCCTTACTGCCGCCTTCCTGCTTTGCTGCACGGCACAGCTGCTCGCCCATGCCCTATGGATCCAGACAGCCCCCAATGGTAAACCCGGTCAGAAACAGTCTGTCAAAATTATTTACGCCGAGCCGGGCGATAAGCCTGAAAAGCTGGGCGACTGGTATTCCGACGTGAAGGAATTTGAGCTCTGGCTCACCGCTCCCGACCAGAAACGAACCAAACTGGCGACCGTTGCCGCTGACGATCATTTCACAGCCGACTTCACGCCCGATCAACAGGGCGTATACACGCTATCGGTAGGCCATACCTCCAAAGATCTGGGTGGTACCACCGTTTACCAGTTCAATGCCAGTGCATTAGTAACCGTTGGGAAGTCCGATGCGGGCAACAACCCCGGTGCAAATGCCAACGAATTGAATGTTTTTGCAGATCCTGCTAAAACATATAAAGTAAACAACCCGCTGAACCTGCGCGGACTTTTCAAGAATAATGGAAATGAAAAGCTTTACATAACTGTCGCTTCGCCATCGGGATGGAGCAAGCAAATCAGTACGGATGAAAAAGGTTTGGCTGAATTTATTCCGCTTTGGCCGGGGACCTATTTTATCGAAGCGTCCAAAAGCTGGAAAGAAACCGGCAACCTTAATGGAAAGGAATACAAAGCATTCTGGCGCAGCGCCACTTTGCTGGTAGAAGTTGGAAAATAGTTTTTCAAAGCCCTATTCATTCGCATGTCCCTGTACGAACAAATCAGTGCCTATTGCATCCGTCACAAAGTAAGACTGGCCGAAAAACGGGTCGTGGTGGCCGATCATTTACTGGTAGCCAACGAATTTACGGATGGTGATACATTGTGGCGCGACATGCGCAGCCAGGGGATTAAAATTAGTCCCGCTACCGTATATGAATCGCTCAACTGGCTGGTAAGTGCGGGGTTTGCGGAGCGACGTTTCGCGACCGACAGCCGCAAAAATCTTTTTGGAATCCCTGAGCTTGTCAGGAATGGATTGGACAAATGAGGCAGAATGCTGTTTACCAGAACTTAACAAAAAAGGGTCCTGAACCGGACCCTTTTTTTCATATCTGTTAAGCAACCACCGCGTTCTTCGGCTTACGGCCTCTTGGCTTACCGGTGTAAGCCGGCTTAGGTTCTTCCGTTCCTAACGTGAGTTCGTAACCGACAACACCTTCTTCATAATTAAAAAGAGTTACCTCAAAAACATACTTTGTACTTTCAAAATCCACACCACCTTTACGGAGAATCAGTTCCAGCGGGATTGAATATCCGCGGCCGCTTCTGGTAAGGACGAATGTTCCGTTTTCATCCGAGCTCGGTATCAGATAGAGGTTCTTCAAGGTTCTTTTTCCTTGTTGTGCTCCGATCTTAAAGCGAGCTGTTTCTGGTTCGATACCTAATTCTTCCAAAGTTTTAGGAGGAAGAACAAGCTTGCCCGAGGAGGAAACATAGCCGGTTGGCTTTGGTTTCTCCTGAGGTTTTTTCGTTACGGAAACATTATCCTCGGGAGAAAAGAATTTAATTGCTCTTGCTTTCATAAATAAATTACGGGTTGCTGGTGGATTATTACTTTCGCAAAAGTAATCAAGTTAACATTTTATTAAAATACTTTTTGTGATAAATAATGTACCAATACTCGTAAAAAAAAATTAGCGAAATTTCTTACCCGCCGCATTTTTATTAAACGTTTTTTCTCCGCCGATTAAAAAATCGATTTGAAATAGAGGTTCCTGATGAGGCCATTCTCATCAGCTTATTTGCCGTTAATTTCCGTTTTACTTCCAAAGACTTAAAACCTCTCCTTCACTTCGGTCCGCTATTTGAGGTGCGAGCAGATGCGCGCTTACGGATCGCGTTGCAGGCTAACTAATAAGTCGCATACGGTTACAAAATTGCAATTCAGCTTTTACGATCCCAGTCTGGTCGCAGTGGTTAAACACGGCATTCTTATTGACAACAAAAAAGACATTCTTTCGGAATTAATATTGAATTGAAGCAAAAATATCCGGGCATCGAATCTGTACCCGTAGAAGTAGTTTGGTTGACATATTTTCACCTAAGATCTAAGTTATATTAATATGCTTTGCTAAAACTCCTGTCTGCTTTCGCGCCGAAAAATGAAAACTAACTCTCACTCAATCATTAAAGCTGGATTGAACGACTTTCCACTTTCGCGCTCTTCAATTTTATTCAGCGCCAAAAATGAGTAGCACAACAGTTACTTGTAGCAATATTTATTACAACATCAAATGTCGTGCCAGCGATTTTAAGCCTTTGTAAACTTTCGTCAGGCACATTAATCGCGTACATTGCATTTATACGAAAGCAACCATTTCCTCTATGAAAAAACTGCTACTCCTAAACATTCTACTACTCTTCCTCACACGGGCGCACGCACAAGCCACATGCGAGATCACTTCCCCAAACGGCACCATACGGCTCGTAGCCTATGTGCACGATCAGCTACGGTACAGTGTGTATTTCAGGGGCCGGCTGATCGTATCGCCATCGGAGATCGACCTGGTGCTGACGGACGGGAGGAAACTCTCGGGCGGTTTGGCCAAGCCGCAGTTCTCGGAAAGGAACGTGAGTGAAACCATTATTTCGCCCGTACCTGAAAAACGCATCCGTATTCCCGATCGCTACAAGGAGCTCAAAATCACCCTGCGTAATGCGTTTGCCGTTATTTTCAGGGTGTACGACGATGGCGTCGCCTACCGCATTGCCACCTCTTTCCCCGGTGACATTACGGTCCGTTCCGAAACTGCCGCATTCCGGTTCCCGGCCAATCATCCCGTTTACTTCCCGGAAGTTGCCCCGCCTTCGAACATGGATATTTACCATACCGGTTTCGAGGAACCCTACACCGTCAAACCGCTTGAAAGCATTTCTTCCAAAAGCCTGTTTTTCTCGCCTGTTCTCGTCGCGCCGGGCGATTCGCCCAAAATAGGCATTACCGAATCGGACCTGGAAGATTACCCCGGCATGTTCCTCACCGGAAGCGCTGAAAAGGCATTGCTGGGCCAGTTTGCGCCCTACCCGGCGGAAGAAACCGAAACCAAAGAACTGTATTCCACGCGCTATGTGTCCAAACGAGCCGATTTTCTGGCAAAAACCAAAGGAACACGGGCGTTTCCCTGGCGGGTGCTGATTATCGCCCCGGAAGACAAAGACCTGCCCGGTAACGATCTGGTTTACAGGCTCGCAAGCCCGTCACGTGTACAGGATGTGTCGTGGATAAAACCAGGTAAGGCCACAGACGAATGGATCATTACCTCCAATATTTTCAATGTTCCTTTTAAAAGCGGGATCAATACCGCTACCTACAAATACTACATCGACTTTGCCAAACGCTTTGGCTTCGAGCGCATTATGATGGACGCCGGTTGGAGCGACAACAATGATCTGTTTAAGATCAATCCTGACATTCAAATGGAGGAAATTGTTGCCTATGCTAAAAGCAAGGGCATCGGGATCAGCATGTGGACGCTCGCGCTTACGCTGGACAAACAGCTCGAACCGGCCCTGGAACAATTCAGTAAATGGGGCGTGGACTTTATCATGACCGACTTCATCAACCGCGACGATCAGAAAGCCGTGCAGTTCTTTTACAAAGTGGCGGAGGCCTGCGCGCGGCATAAAATCATGCTGATGTTTCACGGGGCATTCAAACCGGCCGGATTTAACCGCACCTTTCCGCACGCGATCGCCCGCGAGGCAGTGCTGGGTTCGGAATACAATATGTGGAGTGCCGAAGCGACGCCCGAACATAATGTACTCCTCGCATTCATCCGTATGCTTGGCGGCCCGCTCGATTATGAGCCGGGAATGCTTAATAATGCAACAGCAAAAGGTTTCCATGCGATGCCCGAAAATGTGATGTCACTCACCACCCGCACCCAGCAGCTGGCGATGTTCGTCGTCTACGAAAGCCCCATCCAGTTTTTTGCAGGAAACCCTTCGCAAGGCTTGAACGAGCCTGCATTCATGGAGCTGCTCGGCAGCATTCCCACCGTTTGGGACACTACCCGCATCCTCGACGCCCGCCTGGGCGATTACGTGGTCACCGCACGAAAAAAGGGCTCCGATTGGTACATCGGCGCCTTAAACGATTCGACAGCGCGGGAACTCAGCATTTCGCTCGGTTTTCTCCCACCCGGAAACTACAACGCCACTATTTGCGAGGACGGCGTCAACGCCGACCGCTATCCGGCCGACTACCGGCTTTCCGAGGCGACATTGAATTCACGGGACAGTTTAAAAATACGCATGGCACCGGGCGGGGGTTATCTGCTGAGGTTGAGGAAATAGATGGCGTAGCCAGCGACAGGTCTATTATTCGGGCTGTTGGTCTACATTATTTGAATGGGACGATTCACTCGCATTGTTTTGTATCGATGGTCCATGTCGTCTATACTAAACGCGATTGCCATGAAAACACCCATCCTGCTCCTGCTTGCCTTTCTGCCCTGGGCGGATATTGTTGAAGAAGCCCCAAAGTTACGGTTCAAACCACATTATGAATGGAAACGGCTCGTCGCGAATGCACCCTGGGCAAAAAGTTACAACTTCCAGCTTTTCAGCCTGCGTGATACCCTGTGGGTGTTTCATCCGGATGGTACCTGGTTTTCCGTCGATGGCGTACGATGGTCGAAGTCCGGATTGTACAATGCAATTTCCAACCTGGCATTCCTCGATTATGTACCGTTTGGCCGGGGCATCACAGGATTAGGACATTTCGAGGGTAACATCGAAATGTACCGCTGGCAAAACACTATTTACAACACGACCGATATGAGGACCTGGACGGTTAGCCCGCAAAAAAGCAACCTGCCCGAACGCTTTTTCTACCATCCATTTGTATTTCAAAACAGAATATGGATGATCGGCGGCGAAAACCTGTCGACAAAATTCGGGGATATTTGGAACTCGCCGGACGGCATCCACTGGAAAAAGGTCGCCGACAGCGCTCCTTTCGGACCACGAAGCCACAGCCAGGTAGTGCTTTTGAATCGAAAGCTGTATTTGCTTAACCACGACGTCTGGTCGTCCACAGACGGAATTCACTGGCAGCGGGAATGCCCCGAAATTGTGAAGGGCGAAGTAATATTCGGTTACAATGCCGTAGTAATGGACGGGCGCATCTGGCTGATCGGATGCAACCGTGGCGGACGTTTTGAAAGCAAAGTCCTCAGCAGCTCGGATGGCCGCAGCTGGTACGCCGCCGAAGCGCCCTGGTCCCCACGCGGAGGCGTCGCCGCCTGCGTACATAAAGGCGCGGTTTACATCACAGGCGGGAAATACGGTGGTCAGAACATTGATCACCCGCAATTTGAGTACAGCAATGATGTCTGGGTCATGCAACGGCAACAAACGGTAAAAAATTAACCCCATTGTTCAGCCCAAACCATTCAACCTACGAAAGCACCAGTCGTGTAGTATGCAATGCATAGTACCTATCATTGCATAGTTTTGTATAAACTATTAGCCATGAAAACTTTTGAAAACAATTTCGATCATTTTCCCTTTCCCGGGCGCTGGCTGGGCGGTATTTCGCTCGTGCTGGCGCCCGTTTTGCTGCTGGTCGGGGAAATCCTGAAACTACGGTTCGATTTCTTCTTTCCCGAACAGTTACGTGCTTATCAAAGCCATCCTAAGCTTATGTTCACGGCTTACAGCTTGTTTCTGGCGGGGAATATGCTCCTTTGGCCCGCTATTGTTACATTGGCCAATCTCATCGGGCGCGAGAAACCGGTATGGGCTGTTTGGGGCGGCAGTCTGGTGTTGTTCGGGTTATTTGCCAGGACGTTCCATTCGGGGATTAATCACCTTGCGTTCCAACTGGTGAATATCCTCAGCTTGCCCAGAGCCACCGAAGTGGTGGCACATTCCTACGGCGCATTTCACATTGTTTCGACACTTTCAGGCGCAATCCTCTTTGGCTGGGCCGTGTTGGCGGTTGGGGCCTGGATTTCGGGCGCATTACGACCTTTTCAGGTCGTGGCGCTGGCCATGATGTCGGCGCTGATGATCGGGGTACTAAAAGGCGGGACGGTTATGTCGGTGATCGCTACGGGTTGTCTCTGCATTGCATTCCTCCCGCTGGGTGCACGCATACTGGCGCAGGGAACAATGCCTCCCGCGAGAATATTCTGGGGTTGGGTGATATTTTCAACCGCTGTCATCGGCCTATTTTTCTTCCTCGGACAAGCGGGCTGACATTGGTGCATAACCAGGCTCAACCATCCCACCAACGCTCGTCTTCCGAGCCACAACCATTCTCCTTCCTCCCTTTCTTCCCCTTCCTCCTTTTCCCTCCTTCTTCCTCCGCCCCCACCAGATCACAAACCCGGTGACCGGCAGGCTGGCGCAGATCAAACCTGCAAAAAAGGTAAGGATCTTGCTCGGCAAGCCCGCCCACGCGCCTACATGCAGATCGAAATTCATGGCGTAGGCTTTCTCGCCATTGCTCAGTTCGTCGAATGAGCGCGAGCGCAGTTGTGCGCCGGTAAACTGATCGTACTGTCCCTGAATGCGGTCGTAGCGGTTGCCGGCGGTTAAATAGGTGGATGCATTAATGGGCAGCTTGCCTTTCGCAGGGAAGTTGATCAGATAGCCGTAGGCCCTGGATTGGCCCTTTTGCAATGCTGCAAATACGCGGTCGACAGCGTTCGCGTCCTTGTTTTGCGTGGTATCCGAAAAGACGGCGGGCACCTCCGCCAGCTTTCCGCCGTCGGCGACCGTTTTCACCCCTTTTTCGACCCAGTCAAATGCCCAAACAAGACCGGTAACGGCACACACGAAAAGAATAATGCAGGCATAAAAGCCCAGCACATTGTGCAGGTCGTAGTTGACGCGCTTCCATTTGGCGTTCCATTTGATTTTAAAACTTTTATCGGTACCCGATTTATTCCACCTGGCAGGCCACCACAACACCAGTCCGGAAATCAGGATCAATACAAAGGCTAGTACAGAATAGCTTACAATGGTATGCCCAATCTTTTCCCCGAACAACATCCGCATGTGCAGCGAGAGTATGATGGTAAAAAACTCGTTTTTCGAATCTTCCAGCTTGACAACCTTGCCGTTGTACGGGTTCACATACGCCCGTGTGTAATATTTGTAGTAATCCCAATGCGAAAACCCTTCCTTATCAACCTTCAATGCCCTGAAAATATAGGTCCTGTCGGGCTGAGCGGATATTTCGACCCTCGTCACCGGCCGCGTCTCACCTACCGCCTTTTGCGCTACGGCCAGCAAATGGCTCAGCGGCAGCTTCGGTTTGTTTTCAGGTTGTATAAAGAGGCGGTCTTTGTAAACCAGCGGTTTGATTTCATCCGTAAAGACGTAGATCGCGCCGGTAAGCCCGAGCATGATGATCACCAGCCCGGACGCCAGTCCCAACCAGAGGTGAAGTGTTCCGATAAGCTTGGCAAAGGCTGTCTTTTTCTGAGACATGAATGCAGTTTGGATTGGTAGCGACAGGAGAAGGCGCCTCGGCAGCAAAGAAATATCGTATTTAGTTTAATTACAAATTATTAAATACGACCAGGCTGATTATTTCCAAATAATGCTTCGACTTCATCCAGCAAACTTACCTGGCGTTCATTGATTTTGGTCCGGGCTGTGTCGAGATCGAACCATTCCGCTCGGTCGATTTCGGGAAATTTCTGCATTTTGCCCGTACGTGGGGGCCATTCCAGTTCGAATGTATTGCTTGAAACTTTCGCAGCATCGATGTCTCCTTCCACAGCCCAGGCAAGCACCTCCTTTCCTCCCTTCTGCTTAATCGCAGTTAACGGCAGGAAATCACCCTCTACGGCTTGCCCGGTTTCTTCCGCAAATTCGCGCCGCGCCGCTGTGAGCGGATCTTCCGAGTCGTCGTATTCCCCTTTCGGGATCGACCAAGCGCCGAGATCCTTCCGCATAAAGAACGGCCCGCCGGGGTGTACCAGCAGCACTTCCAGTCTCTCCTTCCTCCGAAACATTAAAATTCCCGCGCTACGCCCTACCATCGTGCTTGTTGTGAATCGTTAAATTGCCGGAAAGTAGCAGGCAATATCGTTATTACCAACCGCTTTCCTATTTCTGTTAATTTTGCAGGCTGTTCAGCCAATTATCAGTCCCCGAACCATGAAGCCAGCTTTGTTTTCGAAGTATGAATGGTGGTACCATCTCGCGATGATGCCTGTCTGCTTTGCGTTGGGGAACTATTATTTGCTGGGCGAGCGATATTTCATGCATTTCCCCACCTTCCTCAACGCCTCGGCCCTTGCATTGGTACTGTACTGGTTTTCGGTGGTGATCCTGACGATTGTTATCCGTAAGACCGCCGGCAGCCCGGCCCAGGGCCAGATACTCGGACAAATGCTGAAAATGTTCTGGAAACTGGCAGCCGCAACGCTTGTTCTGATGGTTTTCGATATATGGATTTACAGTCTGGTACCGGCCCTTGAAGTAGCATTCGCGTGGTCGGAGATTTGGCCGATGGTGTTGGTGGGCCTGGTATGCGATGCATTTATCTGTGCATTGCTGGGACTATTCTATGCATTGCAACAATGGAAAAACGACAAGGCCGATGACGAAAAACTGGCCAGAGAATCGCTGGAAGTAGAATTTGATGCGTTGAAAGGCCAGGTGAACCCACATTTTTTATTCAACAGCCTCAATACCCTGTCCTCCCTCATCAGTGCCGACCCCGTGCAGGCGGAGGATTTCGTGGAAGATCTCGCCCGTATTTACCGTTACATGCTCCAAGGTGGCCGGACAGACCTCGTACCACTGCAATCCGAGCTCGCTTTTCTGGAAGTGTATGTCCGTTTGCTAAAAGTACGGTACCACGAAGCGCTTCTGGTGGAGCTCCCCGACCGCTGCCCACCCGACCTGACAATCCCGCCGCTGATATTGCAAATACTGGTCGACAATGCAGTTCAATACAATGTACTATCGGCCAGCCGCCCGCTGACGGTGACGATCAGCCTAACCGGCGACCGCGCCATCCGGGTTGCCAATAATGTTCAAATACGCCATCGCACGCTTGGCGCAACAGGCACCGGCCTGCGTGGGCTTTCGGCGAAGCTGCTCACTTTTACGCTCCGAAAATTGGAGATTCAGGAAACCAACGACACTTTCTCAGTGACGATTCCGCTCCTGCCCGACGCGGTGGCGGTTCAATGACAATTCAAGCCGGTAAAAATGCAGTTGATGCAACTTGTGCGCTTGCGTTTTCCCGCATTACACTATTTTTGAACTTGCCGCAGTGGAACTGTCGCGAAGCAGCCAGAGCGAATGCCTAACCATGAAGAAAAAAGCATTGTTTGAAAAACTTCCGGAAAAAGCACCTTCGGGAAGCACCACATTTTATGCCCTGGGCTCTGTCGCCTTGCTGCTGCTTTTCAACTACATCACCGTAGGCGCTCACGTGTTTCGTGATCCGCTACTCTTGCTGAAAGCCACTTTACTGAACGCAGGCCTTCTGGCGGCGGCTTGCTGGATACAATCCCGGCTGGCCGGCTACATTACCACGCATTACAGCGATTTGCAGCAAACGCTCGTGCGCGTAGCACTATCGATCTCCGCCCACGCCGTGGCCTCGGGCGCATTCGTGCTGCTAACGGCCTGGGTGTACATCGACAGGAATTTGTTCAGCTCTACCCTCACCGTTCACACACTGGTGCTTGTTTATGTCGTAAATCTTGCGGCTATTGTGCTGGTTACCGGCCTGTGGGAAACGTTCGGCGCGCTCGGGCGGTGGCGGCAGCACGAGATCAATGCCGAACGGCTTATGAAGGAGAATGTCAACGGCCAGCTCGAAAGCCTGAAAGCCCAGATCAGCCCGCATTTTCTTTTTAATACATTAAATTCCCTTTCCGCGCTGATCGGTGAAGACCAGGAGAAGGCCGAGCAGTTTGTAGACGAAATGGCGCGCGTTTACCGCTATCTTTTGCAAACCAACCATTCGTCCGTCGATCAGCGCGATTTCGGGCAGTTAACGACGTTAAAAAAAGAATTGTCGTTCATAGAATCGTACGGGCACCTTCTGAAAACCCGCTATGGCGAAGGCATGAAACTTTATATTCACGTGGAGGAGTGCTTTCTGGACCACCGCATTCCACCATTAACATTGCAATTACTGGTTGAAAACGCGGTGAAGCACAATGTAATCCGCGTGAGCAGGCCGCTTACTATTTTCATATTGAGCACCGTGGAAGGCCAGTTGATGGTGCGTAACAATCTGCAAAAGAAGAACCTGACTGCCGGTGCGGAAAATATCGAGTCAACGCACGTCGGATTGGTCAATATTATCACGAAATACCAGCTGCTGAGCGAGTATCGGCCCGGATTATCCCAGCCTGTAATCGAAAGCAACCATGAGTTTTTCACCGTAACCTTACCACTGATTTCCTGAAAGTATGAATGCGCTAATTGTTGAAGACGAAGATTTGTCAGTCCGTCGCCTGAAAAAGATGATCGGCGAAGTAGCGCCCTCGCTGGATATTGCAGGCGTTACGGACAGTATCGAACAAACCGTGGAATGGATCCTTGAAAACCGCGCTGCCGGACAAGCCGACCCGGACCTGATTTTCCTGGATATCGAACTGTCCGACGGCCAGAGCTTTGAGATATTCAACCGGATCGACGTGTCCAGTGCGATCATTTTCACTACTTCTTACGACGAATACGCATTGCAGGCATTCAAACACAACAGCATCGATTACCTCCTAAAACCCGTGCACCGCGACGATCTTCAACGGGCATTGCAGAAATATGAAAAAATGAAAGTCCAGCCTGCCGCCGATCATTCGCTGGCAGGCATCCGGAAGTTGTTGGAAGATTTCAAAAAAGCATCGTCCGTCGAGTACCGGCAGCGTTTTCTTGTAAAACAGGGGCAAAAAATGCTTTCGATCGAAGTTGGTGAGATCGCCTATTTCTTCACCGACGACCGTTACAGTTTCTTCATGACCGATTCCAACCAGAAAATGCTCGTCGACTACACGCTCGACGAGCTGGCAGAATCGCTCGATCCGGCCCGTTTTTTCAGGATCAACCGCGGAATGATGGTCACACACCGCTCGGTCGATAAAATCGACCCTTATTTTGGTAACCGCCTCGCGCTCACCCTGCGCCCCGCGCATAACAAGGAGGCGCTTGTAAGCAGGGAAAAAGTGGGGGATTTTAAGGTTTGGATGGGTAAATAGAACTAGATTTTCAGCACTAACCGGTCTTCCAGGGCTGCATGCACACCCACTTCCACGCGCCGCTCATGCGGGAGCGTGTAGAATTCAACCGTGAGGGTAATGCCGTCCGTAGTTCTTTCGAGGAGCACTTTCAGGAAGCCGTGCTTCGTGTCGCAGCTACTTTCGAGATTGATGCCTTCAAACTCCGGCAGGTCGCTTTTGAAGCGGTAATCGCTCGTGTAGGCAACCGGATGCAGCTCGTCGTATCCTCCACTTCCCGCTACTATAAATGGCAGTACACGTCCGCTTCCGTGGCCACCGCCCGGGTAATGTCGGCTGAAACGCTGATAACTATGCACGTGGCCGCTGAAAACGATGTCGGGATAAATGCCGGTTTCTTCAAAAACCCCTTCCAGCAATTCGATCATCGGCATGCTCGAACCGTGGTTAATGTCTGCGGAATACGGGGAATGGTGCAGACAGAGTATCACCGCTTTATCGGGGCGTTCGCTGTCGGCTCTTTTGAGTTCGCGAACCAGCCAATCGCGCTGCTCGTCGGTCACCACGCCGAATTTCGTCACGTTACTGTACATCCCGATGATATTCGCCAGCGGTGTAAGGAGCGTCCAGTACACGTTGGGTTGGACCATGCTTTTGCGCGCTGCGTTGCCGCTGAAAGAAACTGTCCGTCGTTCGGTATCACAAAAAACCGCCTTGAATGCGTCCAAACTGTTGTAACGAACGGGGCTGTCGGGATTGATATCGCTGTCGTGGTTGCCCGGAATTGCAAAAATGGGGCCCGGATACTTCTGATAAGGCTCAAAAAACTGTCGCTGATACTGGCTTGCTTCACCGTGGTTGTACACGACATCGCCGAGGTGAAACAGGAATTGCGGTTCGTAACCTGTTTTCTCGGCCGCTTCAAACTGCTTCACCATCTCCCCTACCACCAGTTTCTGAAAATCCGGCGTCCGGATACTGCCCGTATCACCCACCATATGGAACGCTAATTTGTTCTGGTCCGGGACCGGATCAATGGATTCAAGGTCTAAATGATAAGGATATTTTCCGGACGGTTTGGGTGCAGGCAGGTACTTGAAGCTATCGTCGGGAACGTCTTTTTTGAAAACGGGTTTGGAGAATTTCTGCGGGTAACTGGATCTCATTACGACTGGCTGCTGGTGATCAGCCTTTTGGATACTGACTATGTCCATGGCGGCGATTTTGGTCAGCCCAAGCTAACAAAATCGCCGCCAGACAGTGTAAACATAGCATTAATTTTGGTTTAAGAATATCCCTTTTCACATATTATCCCTCCCGCTAAAACCAAAACTTAGAATACCTCAATTATAACTTGATTTGATGATCACTAATCCTCGTCGGAAATCTCGAAACCACCTGCTCGGGTGCGGCGGGGGTATAGATGGTGCTGCGGCCTTCGATGGTCATTTTGCCGGAGGTGTCGAGCGTTACGAAAGCATACAGCGGGTCTTTATAATAGTAGGCGCCGTCTTTGGTGTAGACGTACGTGGCGCTGTTGACCATAAAGTAATGCACGCCATTGCGCTGGCCGTAACGGTCGTCGTGGTCGTGCCCCATGAATACGGCCACTACTTTTGCCGGGCTTCCGGCAGGACTCCCGGCCCGACTCCCATTTTGCGTTACTTTGAAATTTACTTCGTCGAAAATACTCAGAATCTCGTCTGCATTACCGATTTCCAGGGGAAAGTCGCTTAGGTACACGGGCTGGTGCATGAATACCACCACAGGAAATCTGGCTTGAAGCAGGTCAGCGCGCAGCCATTCGAGCTGTTCCTGGTCGGTGAAGCTGCGTTTGGGTGCCGGAAGCTTACCCCAGTTGGAACTGTCGTAATGCGTAAGGCGGCCATCGTCTTCTTTCAGGAAGTTGCGGTCCATGATGACGAAATGAAAGCCGCCCTGATCAAATGAATAATACCGCTTTGGCATTCCCCAAAACTGCATGATCGCCTCCTTGCCGCAATAGTCCATATCGTGGTTGCCCAGCACGTGGTATTTCGGGCCTTTGAAACGGTTCCACTGCTCCATAATGCCTTCGGAGCGCGTATGCCGGCAAAAGTCACCACACTGGATAATGAAATCCGGGTTCGTTTTAACCACATCATCCATAAACCCGCTAAGCCGCGTCACCTCTTCCCGCCCGAATTGCAAATGGTGCAGATCGGAAATCATCCCGAAACGGATTGTCTGCGCAGGACCACTGGCGAAAGCTGGTATCGAAAACGAATTCTGGTAAATAGCGACGCTCCCGGCCGCTACTCCCATACCTTTGAAAAAATCCCTCCGTTGCATTATTTAAAAACAGTTTTAACCACCTCTCCAACAGGGTGGTTGGCCGTAAACTTGAATCCCATCAACTGCGCGACCGTTTGGGCAAACTGGTCCTGGTAAACCTGCGATTGGCTTTTCATTTCACCGGTGCCGGGCGTATCGGGGCCAATGACAGCCATCCAGGTTTCATTGGAGCCTGGTGCCGAGGTGCCGTGGCTGGTCCAGCGGTCGCCGAGGCCGCGGCCATGGTCCGGATAAACGATGATGGTCGTTTTGTCCTTATAAAACGGGTCGGCCTGCATATAATTCCAGAGGCTCGCCACCATTGCATCGACATAATGCGCGCCATCGAGGAAGGAATCGTACTGGCCGTGGTGGCCAAACTCGTCCATATCTGCGAAGTCGATATGGACAACGCGTGGGTGGTTAGCTTCGATGTACGAGCGTGTGAGCGCGTAGGTGTGGGCGTCGAAGCGAACGGATTTACCGAAATATTCGGGCAGGTAGTTTTGCAATTCATTAGCCAATTTCTGGGCTCCGGTAAGGTTGTTGCCTTTCACTTTTTCGCCGGGAATGTTGACGAGCATGCCATTGCGGTCGCGGTTGAGAATGCGCGAAAGCGCGTCCCACGAAGCAAACGTAACCACTTTACCCTCCATGCCTTTTTGCTTATTGAAGAATTCCAGCACATTCTCGTTCGGGTTGTTCGGGTAGTCGTTGCTGTTGACCTTCTCGTCGTAATACCCGCAAAGCGTTTCGCTGCGGCCGGGATAGGAGAACCAGTATTTGTTACGTACGTTCATGAGGTTGCCCAGGTCGCGGTTGCCATAAAGCTGCCCTTGTTTTGAAATAGTATTCCAAAAGAAAGGCATTAGCTTGTTGCGGCGTTCAGCGACGTTTTTCCCCCAATACTTAGCTACCATCGCCGCCGAGTCCTGCTGGCGGTATTTTTTGGTATAAAACAAAACAGAATCCGCGCCGCGGAAAATTTCCTGCCAGCGGCAGCCGTCGACGGAGATCATTACAACATTTTTCGTTTTGGTTTGAGCCATGGCCGCAATGCTCAGCGCGGCCATTAGGCAGGTTAGCAGGGTTGTTTTCATCATTTTAAGTTTAAGAGTCCGGAAAGTAAAAGCTTCCTCCGGATGCAAGGTCCGGAGGAAGGGGAAAGGTTATTTAACAAGCCACATCACGCCATTCTGCGTGTCGGCACCATTGAACTGCGTTTTGAGCGAGGCTTTCACATTCACCTCATTCGTCGTGTACTCCGAGGTCGGGTAAGCCCAGCGGACGGGGATCTGATTGTTATTCGAATTGGACTGCCCGATGTCGAATATGGGAATACCTGTGCGACGGTTGTTATAGAATGCCTGGCGACCCGAGTTTTCGAAGAATGCCATGTATTTCTGTTCGAGGATCTTCTGCAAACCTTTTTCGGTATTGCCGGGATAAGGATTCGCAGCAAGGAACCTGTCTATTTCCGATTGTGCAATATTATAAAACTTCATCGATTCGGTAACACCTTTTTGATAGTAGTCGGCGGCATTGCCAGCCAGCCAGCCGCGGTTGATCGCCTCGGCAATGCTGAAATTCACCTCATGGGCTCCCAGCTGGATCGCGGGCACTCCGGCTGCCGATGCCTCCCAATAGTCAAAATTGATCATCGAAAGCAACCCCTTCCCGGCTTCTTCCAGCAATGTCGATTGCAAATCGCCGGTTTTGCCGCCGCCATAGCGCAGGTAAGGATCCTGATTGCCTTTCAAAGCATCGGCAGGCAATGCCACTACGAGCAGGCGCGGGTCGCGGGTGGCTTTGGCAATGTCAACAAAAGTGGCACCCAGCGTGTTGCGTTTGTCGTTTTTCACCACTACGCCATTGCTTGGCCATAGCGGGTAGGTATTGATCGTATTGTAAACAACCTGGAAATTATCCGCATTAGCAACAATGAGCGGGTATTTCGCCGGATCGTTCGCGATTGCCGCGAACTGCTGCTTTACGTTCAGGTCGGGGGTATCGTCTGCACGTTTACTGAGGCTGATGAGCACGCGCAAACGATACGAATTGATCAGCTTCTGCCATTTAACGAGATCGCCGCCATACAGGTAATCGCCCGAAATTGCCGGTTTTTTCGCGATCAGCGCGGGCATCTCGGCATTGGCCTCTTCCAACCATTTCAGAACCTGGATATAAATGTCCTTCTGACTGTCGTATTTGGGCTTGAAATTCTCGTCGCTCACGCCTTTGATCGCCTCCGACATCGGTACGTCGCCAAACATTTCGGTGGCGCGGCTGTAAAAATAGGCCTTGAAAAACTTCGCGAGCGTGAGGTAATGCGCGCCTACGTCGCCGGATTTAGTTGCCTCGATCTCCATACGGCTCACGTTACGGAGTGAGTTATAGAACACGTCGTAGGAGCCGGTGGTCCAGCCATAAGCCTGACCGTCGTAATAGGCCTCGTTCTGCGTCATAAACTGGTTATGACGATGATCGGTGCTCCACGGCGAGTCCCAGGTATTAGTGAGAATGCCGGTGAGTATGAGGTCAGCCGAAGGGTTGGTGATCGCGCCGGGGTCCTTTTGCAGCGTGTCGATATCCTGGCAGCTTCCCAGGCCAAGGCCCAGCGCCAACAGCATGTATTTAATATTTTTCATAGGTAATTCCGGTTAGAAAGTCACATTCAGGTTTGCTCCAAAACTTTTGACAGATGGCGTCTGGAAACTGGTAATGGTGCCTGTAAACTGATCCAGGTCGATGTTTTTGGTATATTTTCCTGTAAAATACAACAGGTTACGCCCCACGAGCGACAGGCTGGCCGCTGATGCGAAGCGTGTTTTCGAAAGCAGTTTCGCAGGGAAATTGTAGGTTAGCACGACTTCACGCAGCTTTACATAAGTACGGTTCTTGGCCGCAATGTAATTCGACTGATAGTAGTTCGTTGCCCATGCCTGCCATAATACCGGCACTGTATTTGGCGCAAATTCGCGGGTATCGGTGATCACATTTCCATCCTGATCTGTGTTCAACTGACCCTTCACGATCCGCTTGCCGTCGGTCATGACCGAGCCTTTGTAATCCGGATTGTCGCGGTTCTGCCAGTCTTTCAGGCGGAATTCATTCGCCGACTCCGGTGCCGTTCCGCTCCCGAACTGCTTGGTATACATGTAGTTGTTAACCTTTCCGCCAAAGCGGCCATCTACCTGGAAGCTCAGTGTGAACGACTTGTGCGTGAATGTGTTATTGATTCCCGCGGTGAAATTGTTGTCGTAGTACCCAATCCGCGAATTATACGGATTGTAGGCCGGCATGCCGTTCGAGCCGACGATGATATTGCCGGTTTCGTCGCGCTGGAAATCCCTGATATAATAGGCATCCGCGCGTTCGCCGACGTGGATATTACCATCGCGTTGCTGCACGCCGTCGATCTTGTCGAGCCATTTGTGGTTCATCGACCAGTTGGCCGACACATTCCAGGTAAGGTTCTCGTTCTTCACAGCCGTTCCGTCGATACCCAGCTCGACGCCCTTGCGTATATATGTGAATGCATTGCGCTGCACGCCCGACACGCCCGAGGTAACCGAGGTAGGCACGCTCACGATGCCGGGCCCTTCGACGTTGCGGAACACTGCCGCATCAAAACCGAGCCTGTTATGCAGAAATCGCATTTCCAGACCGAGTTCGAGTGTTTTTACCCGTGCCGCTTGGAGGTTGTCGCTGTACAGCGTGCCGGTGTAGCTCACGCCGGTGTAGGAATTGTTCCAGGGTGCTGAGCTCGTGTAGGTCGGAAGCAGCTTGTAAATGTCGTACTGGAAATTCTCATCCACAAAATCGCTGGCCACGTTGGCATAGGAGCCGCGCAGCTTCGCAAATGAAATCGCCTGGGGCAAATCGACCACCTCCGAAAGCACTGCGCTCAACGAAGCCGACGGATAGAAATAGGTATTGTTCTTCTTCGGCATCGTACTCGAACGGTCGACCCGGCCCGTAAGGCTCAGGAAGAGGAAATCTTTGTAATCCATATCCACAAAACCATAAACACTTCCTACCCAGCGTTTTGCAAAATCGTTGGCCGATGTCGAAGGTTGTACCGAATTGGAAAGGTCGTATACACCGGGTACAAGGAGGCCCTTGGTTGTTTTACCCGTCAGCGAAGTCACTTTCACCGAACGCAGGTTACCGTAAACCGATGCATTCAGCCCGAAATCCTTGCCGAAACGATCCTCGTATTTGAAAGAGCCTTCGGTATTGTTTTCCCAGAAAGTGTCATAGGTTTCGGAATAACCACCTGCCTGGTTCGGGAAGCCGAAATTGTAAAGATTCGACGAGATCGGAGCGCGCGTGCTGCGGTTGCGGTTCCAGGTACTCACATTCGTGCGGGCATTGAATGTCAGCTTGTCGTTGATCTTGTAATTCATCTGAGCAAAGCCGTACACATCATTCTTATAGTAGGTTTTCAATGCTTCATAGGCGGTCAGCCAAGGGTTATCGTAAATGGTATACTCCCGGTTGAACTGCTGGGCATTCTCCTTGCCCGGCTGCCAGTAGTTGCGCAGGTCGTTCACATCGTAATCCACACCGCCCCACACGGTAAAAATGTAGATAGGGCTTGCCGGACCATAATCGAGCGTCGGGTAGTTGGGTGAATACTGGCGGTTATAATTGATACTCGCATCGAAGCGCACTTTTTTGCCTGCATTAATACCCCCAGAGATATTCACATTCGTGCCACCGAGCTTGGTATTGGGCATCTGGCCGCGCTGGAATGTCTGCGAAAGTGAGAGGCGGAAGTCGCCGAACTCGTTCTTGCTGGAAATGGCCAGGTTATTGGTGCTCAGTAAGCCGTTCCGGAGGAAGTTGGTGAGGTTATCCTTCCCTCTTGCCAGCCACGGAATAGGCATCAGTTCGCCCGTTTTGGGGTCTTTGGGACTATTGTACTGGGTGATCAGCTGCCCCTCGAAACGCGGGCCCCAGATATTGTAGTCGTTGTCGTTGATCCCGCCGCCGCGGCCGTCCTTGAACGCGTATTCGTAATCGCTGCCCGGGCCGTATTCCGTCTGGTATTTGGGAATCGCATTAAAGCCCGTCTGCAACTGGGTACTGGAATTGAAATCGACTGTAAAGCCTTTCTTTGCGCCGCTGCCCTTTTTGGTGGTAATGATAATCGCCCCGTTCTGGCCGCGGTTACCATATAATGCCGCCGCGCTGGCGCCTTTCAGCACCGAATAGGTTTCGATATCGTCCGGGCTCAGATTCCACGAATCGGTGTTAATAGGCACGCCATCAACCACATACAAAACCCCGCTCCTGCCACGCAACGTCACCTGCGGGCTGGAAAGCAAATCGGGGCTCTGCGCAATTGTAAGGCCGGCTACTTTCCCCGTCAGCGAGCTGATCGCATTCGGCTCCCGTGCCTTCACCATGGTAGCGCCTTTCACCTCCGAAACTGAATACCCGACGGCCTTCTTTTCCTTCTTGATACCCAAAGCCGTGACTACCACTTCATTAAGCTGCCGCTGGTCGGCGCTTAGCGCGACGTCGATCACCGTCCTGTTTCCCACCGCCATTTCCTGCGACAAGAAGCCCAGAAAAGAAAAAACCAGGGTATCTTTCTCATTATCAACCCGCAATACATACCTGCCGGTCGCATCGGTAACCGTCCCCCGCGACGTTCCTTTGATGAGGATATTCACCCCCACGAGGCCTTCCTTGCCCGTTCCCTCGGTCACCTTTCCACTGACGGTCCTTTCGTTGACAGACGCATTAATTGTCGAACGCACAAGTTTATACGTATACGCTTTGGCAAGCGTTTTTCCTGTCGCGGGCGAGGTCCCGTGGGCGCAGGTTTCGCCGGGAAGCACCGCCGAAAGCCCCAGGCACAGCATGAGCGCAACAGACCAGCACCCGCTGGGGAGCTTCCGTTCTAAAAACGTAATCTTTTTTTTCATAAGTAATTGTTAATTAGCTGGTATTTCAAGGTCAATAAGGATTCATCAAAGGCTAGAAGCCTTCTTGCAGACATGCGCATGGTGTGCGCGGGCGAAAACACCGGTTTCAACACCGGGCCGGAGCGCTGACCACCGGGCGACAAAAGCCCGGCCACCGGTCGTTCAAAAATTAAGGTTTGCGGTTATTTCATGTACAGTCAGGCTTGTGAACAAATACTAAACAGTCTTTGGATTAGCACTACTTCAAAACATTCTGCGGCTGAAACCTAAAAGTAAAGTATAATTAAACAATCTAAAAGCATTTGGCAATATTTATCTAAAAATTTAACATTATGTGCTCGATCACATCTTTATAGGTTTACAAATACTCTATATTTCAACCTTCCGATA
The DNA here is from genome assembly GCF_052044875.1 of Dyadobacter sp. 22481. Classification (NCBI taxonomy): domain Bacteria; kingdom Pseudomonadati; phylum Bacteroidota; class Cytophagia; order Cytophagales; family Spirosomataceae; genus Dyadobacter; species Dyadobacter sp. 22481. Next base: position 1,034,811 of record NZ_JBQENV010000001.1, on the reverse strand, counting down.
CAAAGATATTCTGTACTCCTCAGAAGCAATTTATCTTAATGTTAATTAATATTTAACTTTTAGATCTTCTCCGGATCTTCTTTACGCGATGAACTCTCGCCGCCTCCGATACCACCGGCGATTGTGAAGTATTTGAGAACAAATCAAAACTTCTCATTCCCCTAATAATGACTTAACACCCGCGAGGCATCTTTGCGGCACTTATGAAGATACTCCGCATCATACTGCTCGCTTTTTCCTCGTGGGTAATCTGGCTATTGGTATCCCAGTTCTTCTTCTGCCCTCGTTACCAGCTCAACGCGCCCATTCCTTTCGAAGGCCCTGTAGTGTACAATCCATACGACTCGGTCGTCGCAGCACAATGGGTGAAATGCAACTTTCACGCGCACAGCCGCGCATGGGAGGGTGTGACGAACGGGCACGGAACAGCATCCGACATTCATAATGCCTACAAAGCATTGCATTATGGCGTGCATTGTGTCTCAAACTATCACCACATCGACACAACCCATTCTACCCGCGGCAATTATCTTTCGGCGTATGAGCACGGTTATAATATCCGGAAGACGCATCAGCTCGTGCTCGGGAGCAACGAAGTGCAGTGGCTCGACTACCTTTTTCCGCAAACCACTCACAATAAGCAACATGTACTGAGCCATCTCGCAGGTCCCGACAATGTAGTCATCCTGAACCATCCGGCGCTCAAAAACGGCTATACGGGAGAAGATCTGGCCCAGCTTACGCATTACGATTGCATGGAGGTGCTAAACCCATCGGTAACATCCACAGCCCAATGGGACGCGGCATTATCGGCCGGCAAGCGGGTATTTATTGTGGGCGATGACGATATTCACGACGTCATTTCCAAAAATCGGCTCGGTATACGATGTACTTTCGTGAATGTCAGGAACAACTCTGCCGGAGAGGTAATTCATGCCTTGAAAACCGGGCAGAGCTACGGGGTAATCGTCGGAGAAAGCCAGCACCACGATTCCATTCCACAACTGAAAAGCCTTACCGTTCGACATGACACGATCATTGCCATCATGACGCGGAAAGCCCGTGAAGTAACCATCACGGGCCAAAACGGGAAGGTGCTCGCCATGGCTTGCGACACCGATCGCATCAGCCACCGCATCGTTCCCGAAGAACGTTATGCCCGGGCGACATTCAAATATGCAAACGGAACCGAGATTTTGCTGAACCCGGTATTCTTTACGCCCAAAAACGGCTATCGACCGATGCCGGTTTATGAGAATTTCAACGAAACGATGTTCTTCCGGAGCGTGGGCTCATGCATTCTGGGTGGCTGGCTGCTGCTCTTCGTTCGGCTCTTGCCCGGACAACGACCTCAACGTTACGGACGACGCAGACTGTCATGGCGATAGAATACATCGAAAAATATCCCGTAACCCTGCTAGTGATCATTTTTACGATCATCCGGCTGCTCATCGCCAACCTGATCAACCTCGGCAACGACGAAGTGTACTATTTCACCTACGCCGTCCTACCCGACTGGAACCATTTCGATCATCCGCCACTGGTGGGCATCCTCATACGCATTTTCACCTTCAATCTGAACTGCAATTCCGAAGTATTCGTGCGGATGCCGGGCATTGTCGCAGCGGCCGTAAATACCTGTCTAATAGCACATTTAGGTAACCTGATCAAGAACCGGGACACGGGCCTCATTGCAGCTTTACTTTATAACACCTCTGTTTACAGCAGCATTCTGTGCGGCATTTTCATCCTCCCCGATTCGGTACAGCTCACATTCTGGCTGGCTGCATTGTATGCGATGCTACGCTGTATCAAGGCTACCGGCCTGTCCGATATTCACCGCTATTTGCTGCTTACCGGGCTCTTCATCGGCCTTGCGACGATGAGCAAAATACATGGCGTGTTCCTCTGGTTCGGTTTTCTGGGATTCATCGCTTTCGACCGCCGCGGCTTGCTCAAAAGTCCTTATTTGTATATTTCCATAGCCATTACCGCATTGCTCGTCTCGCCGGTTTTGTTCTGGAATTTTGGCAACGACTTCATTACCTGGCGATTCCATAGCGAACGCGTGACCTTCGGCGATAGCGGCATTAACATCAGATCCTTTTTGCGGACAAGCATCGGTCAGGTTCTGTATGCCAATCCATTCCAGGTCGTCATCTACCTGCTAACCGGAAAAACGCTCGTGCGCAGGCTTTCGATCACCACGTCGGCCGTTACCACGTCGGCCATTACCACGTTGGCCATTACCACGTTGGTCGATGCCACCTCGGCGGCATTGCTGTTATGGTGCAGCTTGCCCATCATCGCCTGTACCACGCTCGTTTCGCTTTTTCGCGACACCTTGCCGCATTGGAGCGGGCCCGGTTTTCTGGGACTCATGCTATTGGGCGCGGCCTGGGCAGACAAGTTTATATTCCCAGACCTTAATAATCTTCCCAAAAAGCTGCTGGCAGGTTCAGTAGGACTCATTCTATTCGTTTTCGCGGCCGGCCCCATCCTCATCCGCTGTTACCCGGGCACGATGAGCCCTAAATCCTTCCCTCACACGGGCGAGGGCGACGCTACGCTGGACATTACCGGCTGGGAACAGCTGTTGCCCGCTTTCGAAAAACTCCGCAACGACGATATTGCCAGCGGCAGCATGAAGCGCGACGCGCCAATGGTCGTTCATAAATGGTTTCCGGGCTCGCACATTTACTATCACGTAGCGTATCCGCTCGGAATGCGTACGGTGGGTATCGGGAAGCTGGAAGACCTTCACCAGTTCGCCTGGCTGAACAAACTTTACGGACAGGTACCAGCCGGCTCGGACGCGTGGTACATTACCCCATCCAACAATTTCACCGATCCCGCAGAGCAATTTGCAGGTCAGTTTGAGCGGTTCGAAAAGGCCGGGACGATCACACAAAGGCGCAACAGCCGCGTGGCCCGGTATTGGTTTGTGTACAGGCTTAGAAATGCAAGGCTGACGGCCGACCATTGACCGCCAAAAACTTCCACAATATTTTCCCCCTCCCATACAACCATTTCCTGATCTTGCTGCCTCTTTGACACGAATACGCTAAAAATCCCTGCATGACCTCGGAAGCCGATTTGATAAGTGGTTGTCTTTTAAATGATCGCATTGCCCAGCGACAGCTGTACGACCGCTACAAAAAAGCGATGTACACGCTCGCCTACCGCATTACCGGTGATTTCGACGATGCCAATGATGTTTTGCAGGATGCTTTCATGGAAGTATTTAAGCATTTGAATCAATTCCGGGGCGAGTCCACACTCGGGGCGTGGGTGAAACAGATCGTTGTACGGAAATCGACGAAGAAGAAACGGCTGGTGATCTGGCAAAATGTGGACGAATATATGGGCGAAGGGATTGACTGGGGCGAATCGGAAATCAATACAGCACATCTTGAAACGGCGGTATTATCGCTGCCGGATGGTTTCCGCACCATTTTCGTACTTGCCGAAGTAGAAGGTTACACGCACCGCGAAATTGCGGTAATGCTTAACATTTCGGAAGGCACCTCTAAATCACAATTGTTTCATGCCAAAAGAAAGCTCCGCGCGATGCTTTCGGCCAACTGACACCGATTCGAATGGAAAAGAACCATACAAGCCTTCAAAATGCGCTCCGACGCTTTCCTGCATATGAACCGGGAGAAGAGGTATGGAATGCCCTGAACGAAAATCTGCTGGCGCAGCCGCTTCGCCAGGCGCTTTCCGAAATGCCCGCCTACGAACCGGACGAGAAGCTTTGGGACCTGATCGACCGGAAAAGTGTACGGCAACAGCGCTTGAAATGGGGTTATGCAGCCGCAATGCTCCTGATCGGCGCAGGGATCGCCTGGCTGATGCTGCCGGCCGATGGGCCACGTGTTGCCTACTCGCAGGAGCCGGTTGACGAGCGGCTGCAAATGGAAGCCGACATTAAGACCGATCGGCAATACCGGTTATTGAAAACGTATTGCGAAACGGAAACGCTGGTTTGCAACAGCAGCGAATACCGATCGTTGCGGCAAGAGTACGAGCGGTTAAGTTCCGCCGCCGACCAACTGGTCCACGCCATCGGCAATTACAACACCGAGCCGGAGCTTTTGAGGCAATACAATGAAATTGAAAGACAAAAAACGGACATTCTGAATGCGATGGCCAAGATGATTTAAGCACCTTAATCATGAATATACTTCTTAATAAAATCCGAAAACTACCCTTGCTCGCGCTCCTTGCGTGGGCGTCCGGGAGCTTGCCTGCTTACGCGCAGGGAAAATTGCAGGTCGCTACCAAAAGGATCGAAAGGACGGTCAGCGCACCGGCCGTGCGCACACTCTATATCAGCGCGGAAAAGGCCGACATCGAGATTGTGACGTGGGACAACGCCGATATTGCCGTGATCATGGAGCTTTCCGCCCGCCATCCCGACCGCGCCACGGCTACGCAGGACCTTTCCAAATTGCAGTATATCGCCGACCGCAACGGCAGGGACTATTTTCTGCGCAATTATATTGTACTAAAAGAAGGAGAAAGCAAACCTGTCTCGAACCTCAAAGCCCGGTATACGATCCATTTGCCCGCTTCGTGTGCCGTAGACCTAAAAAACTCGTTCGGCACCATTACACTGCGCGGGTTGACCAACCAGCTGAACCTGAAAGCCGATTTCTGCACGACGAGCCTGACCGGATTAAGTGGAAAAGGGGCCCTGCAAACCACATTCGGCGAACTTTCGGGCAACGAGCTCGCGGGCACATTTACCTTTTCGAGCGACCATACCAACGTCCGCCTGGAACAGATCGCCGGGGCCATTCGCATCGATGCGGCCTATGGCAACGTCGAAATATACCCGACCGTGGGGCTTACAAGCCTTGGGATACACTCCAAAAAGGCCGAAGTAATGCTCCTGACAAAGAACTGGCAGCATTTCGACTACACCATCAACGGCGCTTACGCCACTATGAAACTCCCCAACGGTTTCAAGTGGAAACGCAACACCGCCGATTTCAAAGAAGCTTTTTTTTCCCGCAACCAGCTCGCCAGCGTCGATATCAACGCCGAGTTCGGAAGGGTTACGATTAAATAAAAACGGGTGCTTAACTATTAGTCATGAAAGTAAAATAACCCTCCTCTTAACAATTTAAAATACTGACAAACAACGGCCTATCGACAACACATTTACAACTTTTAACCTGAACCCAACTGTTGTTTAATGCAAAAAGGCGTATTGTTCGTCCTGTCCCTGCTCGTCTCCCTCGTCGCACACGCGCAGGACACCGTCAGCGTATCCTATTCCGAAGAAGCTGACACACTGGTCAAACAGCGATTCATCGACCGGTATGAAAATGTATTTATGACCAAAGTGGCAACGAGACATATCGTGAAGATCGGGCTGTCGCAATACTATCAGGCGATTGCATTTCCATTACAGGACGACAAAATATTGAACAATACATCCTTGCAGCTCGGGTACGAGTTCAAGTTTCTGCCCGCATTTTCAATCGCCCTGGCGGGCCATATGCCTTTCCTGGACCTGAATATTCCGTTAAAGGGACTTGTTCAGTACACGGTAATGGATGCGCAGCTCAGATGGTTTGTGGGAATGCGGAGACGGATCAAAAAAGGCCTGAGTGCCAACAATTTCAGCGGAAATTACATTGGTGTCTTTTACAATGTCCCAGGGACCGTCGACCATTACAATCCCAAAATAGGGTTAAGATTGGGTATTCAGAGAAGGTTTCTGAACCGCGGCTTCATGGATTTTAATTTTTCAGTACATAAACGAGTCGATAAGGTAGAATGCTCAACCCAGGCCATTCTGGGCATTGCTTTCGGGGACTGGAAAAGGATAAACAGGGCGCCGCTTTGCGACATTCTCTTTTGCGACGAACAAATCCGGAATCAATGGAAAGTTCGGCTGCCGGAAATAACGGTAGGCTACTATTTGAACAGACTGAAAGCTGGCGTCGCATTTGAGCAAAAGTTGTCCGACTGGCCGCTTAGTTTAAATTTCCAGCTGGACGCTGCTATGAACAATGGGTTCAATTTAATTAGGGTAAAAAACAATATCTATGGCTATGAAACAGATTACAAGAATGTTTATTCCCGCGAGAAGATTGTCTCATTCTCTATTCAGCCCAGGTATTACGCTTTCACAAAAGCCCAGCAACTCAAAGGGAGGAGCCGCAATGGGCTGTCCGGCCTGTATGCAGGGGTTAACACCGAATATTATTATTACAAAGGCAGCCATGGGCACGCGGTGTATGATAATCTTCGAAGTGAAGACAGTATCATCAACGCCGGTCCACTTATAGGTTTCCAGCTGCGTTTGTTCAACCACGGCTATTTCGACTGTAACACATCGTACAATTTTCAGGATTATTTAAAAAGTACCCAAACAGACTTTGGATTTCGTACCAATATCACGCTAGGCCTGGCCTTCTGACGCCCACAACTCCCGGTAATTAAGCACATAACTCCATGACACGCACCGCAAAAAAGTGGGTTGGCATCGCTTTGCCCATCATCGTCGTCTTGTCGATGCTGATTCGGTACAGGCTCGGAAATACACCTGCGCAAAATGACTTGCAAGCGAACTACCATCGCACCCGAATGCATATCGGCCGGCAGCTCATGAACCTCCGACACGAATTGGGGACGAAACAAATAAATGTTTCACAAAACACTGCCCTTGAAATACGAATGCTCTGGGATGACCGGGATGTGCTTTACAGTGCTCTAAATGGCCGGAAAAGTCGTTTCCAGTCCGACAGTCTCATCAAGCTGGAAAGGCTGATCGACCGCCAGGCATCCTTACCAACCGTTCTCAGGGAAATTGAACGAATTGAAAGAATCAATGATACAGACTAGCCATCGAAGCCATGAAAAACAAAAGGAATGTTCTCAAACTACTGCACAATGCCAAACAACACCTGACCACGCTGACCTTCCTGACCCTGCTCGCACTCCTGACTTCCTGCGACCAATTCGAATTCAGCCCCAACCAGTCGTTCGACCATTCGAGCCCATCCAACCTGAATGCGCAAAATCTCGCCCGGCTCCGGCAAAACGCAGAAGATGACACCGTGACGATTGTCTTTGCCGGTGACACCCAGCGATGGTATGACGAGCAGGAAAGGTTTGTCAAAAAGGTAAACAGCCTCACGAACGTCGACCTCGTACTGCTGGCGGGCGATATTTCAGATTTTGGGTTATTGCAAGAATTTAAATGGGTTCAAAAGCGGCTTTCCGCTTTACGCGCGCCTTATTTCGGTATAATAGGCAATCACGACATGGTGGCTAACGGCAGGCAAATCTTCCGGCAAATGTTCGGGCCGTTGAACTATTCATTTGTGTACGGGGGCATCAAATTCATCGCGCACAATACCAACGGACTGGAAGCTCCGGGTGAAAATATCCCCGACCTGGGCTGGCTCTCACGCGAACTGAGGAACATGGAGGGTGCTTCGTATATGATTACCGTTTCGCATGTACCTCCCTTCAATGCGCTGGAATTCGGCCCCGCTGCTGTGAAACCGTACACCGATTTGCTGCGAAACGCTCCCAATTTGCTACTCTCCCTACACGGTCATGTTCATGAGCACCAGGACTTTTATCCGTTCGGCGACAGGGTGCACTATATCACGAGTTTTTCTTTCAAACAAAGCGCATTTGTCCTACTCCAAATCGTCGACGGCAAAGTGCTGAAATCCATCATCAACTACTGACATGAAACGAATCTTCGCTATCGCGGCGCTCCTCGCAACGGGAGCAGCCAGCAACTCCTATGCCCAATTCGCCGGGAAACTGGTCCCGGATTTTGCACAAATTCAATATGCTGGCAGCAACGGCTGGATGGGCGTTGGTGCCGGGTATGCGTTTTTTCACCGGCGTTTGCGCACCCACTTCCAATACGGGTATGTGCCGCCAGCGAAGGGCGGGCCTTTGCATTTATTCTCCGGCGCGGTTTTTTATCAGCCGGTACGTTTCCAGCTTGGAACCAGGTTCCAGATCAATCCGGTAGACTTTGGGCTTAAAGGCAGTTATCAATTCGGGAACGACTATTTTTTCAAACTCCCTTCCCGCTACCCGCCCAATTATTACTGGTGGAAACCCGCGTTCCGTCTGCATTTGGCCACCGAATCGTCCGTTACTTACAAATTGCCTGCGAACGCGGGACTCCGCACATTCAGCGCTTATCTTGAATTCAACACCAACGATCTGTATATGATCAGCTACTTTTTGAACGCAGGATCGCTGCGGGTCCGGGAAGTAGTGAAGGCCGGGATCGGTGTGCGGCTGGGATTTTAGGCAGGTAGAGACGTCAGTTTCTTGCTTTACTATGCAATGGCCCGAATGTGCGTGGCCACTAACCTGCGGACTTATGAAGATCCTGAAAACTCCTGTCGTCTTTTTCAAAACGCTCTGCATTACTGCTGTCGCTTATTGTTTCGTTCAGACCATTGTTCTCGCACAAACCGCCCGTAAAATAATCCCGCTTTGGGAAAACGGCGCGCCGGGCTTCGAAAACAAGCGCAACGAACCCGAGTCGGCTAAGGATTATTGGGTCAAAAACATCCATAACCCGTCCTTGCAAGTGTTTGCACCGCCAGCGGGTAAGGCAAATGGCACTGCGGTGGTCGTCTGTCCGGGCGGAGGTTTCAGGCTGCTCGTCTACAATGCTGAGGGCGTGCAACCGGCTGAATATCTTGTAAAACTGGGTATTACTGTCTTTGTTTTAAAATACCGCCTTCCACGCGAAGAAGGTTCGCCCTATTCACTCGAAAAGCACCCGCGCGAGGACGCATTGCGGGCGATCAGGCAAGTACGCAGCCGCGCGAAGGAATATGGTATCGATCCCGGCCGTGTAGGAATGCTCGGCTTCTCGGCTGGGGGCGAGGTAGTCGCATCGGTGGCATATGTTTCCGGCAAAGGCGATGCCAACGCCAAAGACCCTATCGACCGTCTTGATGGAAAGCCGGATTTTCAAATGCTGATCTACCCGGGGCCGCTCGGCATTCCCGAAACCGTCCCCGCCGACGCCCCGCCTGCATTCCTGCTTGCCGCGAACGACGATCCCTGTTGCGGCGTCACGACGGCCAGTTTGCTCGTCAAATACCGCGAAGCAAAGCGCCCCGTGGAGGCGCATCTCTACACCAAAGGCGATCACGGTTTCAACATGGGTGACCGCTCCCCGCTTCAAAGCATCAAATCCTGGCCGCAGCGAATGGCCGACTGGCTGGGAGATAATGGTTATCTAAACTTTCCCTAACTCATCCAACCGCAACCCCGCCCCGCATATACTCCGCCGTCAGCGACTCTTTCGATTTCAACAAATCGGCAGGCGTACCTTCAAATAATACCTGGCCTCCCTTATGCCCGCCTTCCGGGCCGAGGTCGATGATCCAGTCGGCGTGCTTCATTACTTCGGTGTTATGCTCAATGACGATCACGGAGTTGCCCTGGTCGACAAGGTGATCGATGATTTCCAGCAAACGGCCGGTGTCCGACATATGCAGACCGGTCGTTGGCTCGTCCATGACGTAAATCGTACCGTTTTTGTGCAACTCACCGGCGAGCTTAATGCGCTGGCATTCACCGCCGGACAAGGTGCTCAGCGGCTGACCGAGTGTGAGGTAGTTGAGCCCCACCTGGTTCATGGCCGTCAGTTTATGGACAATGTCTTTGGTTTTAAAAAACAGCAAAGCCTCCTCTACCGGCATGTCCAACACTTCGGTGATCGATTTCCCATTGACCTTATATTCCAGTACCTCAGGTTTGAAACGCTTGCCTTCGCAAGTCTCGCACACTGTTTTGACGGGTTCCAAAAACGCCAGATCCGTGAATATAAAGCCAAGTCCCTGGCATTCAGGACAGGCACCATCCGAGTTGAAGCTGAACAGCGAGGGGCTCACCTTATTGGTTTTACCAAACAACTTGCGAATATCGTCCATAATGCCCGTATAAGTCGCCGGATTGGAACGGATCGAGGCGCCTACCGCCGACTGGTCGATCACTACCGCTCCGGGATGCTGGGAGAGGAAAACACCGTTGATCAACGAACTCTTCCCCGAACCCGCTACGCCCGTTACTACCGTAAAAACGCCCGTAGGAATGTCCACGGATACATTTTTGAGGTTGTGTCGTTTGGCATTCTTTATTTTCAATGCACCGGTTGGCTCTCGGAAGTAGGGTTTGACCTTTAAATCCCTGTTAATAAATTGGCCCGTAAGCGTTTGGGCTTGCAGAAGGCCCTGGTAGTTGCCAGAATAGACGATTTCGCCACCTCCGCTTCCGGCCTTCGGGCCAACGTCAACAATATAATCAGCCACACGAATAACGTCCGGGTCGTGTTCGACGACCAGAATCGTATTACCCTTGTCACGCAGCTTTTGCAGCAACTCATTCAGCCTGTGAACGTCCCGCGGGTGCAGGCCGATGCTTGGTTCGTCGAAAATGTAAGTGATGTCGATCAGGCTGCTGTTCAGATGCTTCACCATCTTAATCCGCTGCGATTCACCGCCGGATAGTGTGCCGGTTTCACGGTCGAGGCTCAGGTAACCCAGGCCGATGTCTACCAAATGTTGCAGACGCTCGGTCAGAGTATCGATCATCGGTTTCGAAATGGGATCGTGAATCTCTTGGATGATCGTGACCAGTTCCGACACCTCCATAGCCGACATTTCGGCGATATTTCGGCCGCCGATCCGGCATGCGAGCGCCTTCTCGTTCAGGCGGGCGCCCTTACATGCGGGGCAGTCGCCCATTTTCAGGAAACGCTCGACTTTTTTGACCGTCTTCTCAGAAATTTCACTGCTATCTTTCTGAATATAAAGCCGGTTGAACTTATCGACCAGCCCTTCATATTTCGTATCGAACACCATTCCATTATAATTGGACTCGTAGGTCCCCTTTCCGTACAGCAGCGTATGCATTTCCTCATCGGAGTAATCTTCCAGCTTCTTGTCATTATCGAGCATGCCCGAGAAAGTGTAAGCCTTCCAATACCAGGTTCCCACAGCATACAGCGGAAAGAGAATGGCCCCTTCGTTAAGGGATTTCGTCGGATCCAGAAATTTTTCTAGGTCGATTTCCACCTTTTTGCCCAACCCATTGCACTCCGGGCACATTCCCGCCGGGTCGTTGAAGGAGAATGCATTGGAAAACCCGGCATGCGGCTGACCGAGGCGCGAGAATAGCAGGCGCAATACCGCTGAAATGTCGGTGATAGTGCCCATTGTGGACCGCGAATTGCCTCCCAGGCGCTTCTGATCGATGACAATGGAAGTGGAAAGGTTTTCAATGGCATCGGCCTCAGGCTGACTGATGCGCGGCAGCCTGTTACGGATAAACATGCTGAAAGTTTCGTTCAGCTGCCGCTGTGCCTCTGCTCCGATCGTGTCAAAAACGATGGAAGATTTTCCCGAACCGGAGACGCCGGTGAAGATGGTGATTTTGCGTTTGGGAATGTCGAGTGAAACATTTTTGAGATTGTTTTCTCTTGCTCCGCGGATGCGGATGTATTCCTGTTGGCTCATGATGATTGATTTGAAGTTGGCTAATAGTCGGGAGGACGTGAAGTATGAAAAGAATTCCTTCCCGCTACAAACATAACCAAACCCCTCCCTATCACGACGCGCTTGCCGCTGAAAAAATCCACTGAACCGCGTAACGGTCTGTGAGTGTGGCCCATTGGCCTTTGAGAACCTCGGGCGAAAGCGGCGCAGTAACCTCCCCTTCTTTCGCCAATTTCTGGAATACCGATTTTAGCTGCCTGGGCGCGGTAATGCTGATCCACAGCGAAATACTGTTGCCTGACGCTACCCCTTCCTCACCTCCCAGGTCGGACGCGTAGAGCCGGATGTGCTCCGACACCAGGCTTGCATGCAATACCAGCTGCCTGATCTCGTGGGGGAACCGCTTCCCGCCGGGCGTATCGCCCAGGTAGGTAAAATGCAGTTCGCCGCCGAAGCAAGACTGGTAGAAGCGCATCGCCTCTTTGCAATTGCCGTTGAATGTAAGGAAGGGGTAAATCGCCATTGGGTATATTATTCGTTGTAAGCGCGTTCCATTTCAGCAATGTCGAGTTTTCGCATGCCCATTACAGCCTGAAACATCTGCCCGGCCCGCTTTGGGTCACCGCTGGATAACCGCTCGTTCAGCATAGCAGGTACAATTTGCCACGACAACCCGAATTTGTCTTTCAGCCAGCCGCACTGGCTTTCCTCGCCGCCATCGGAAGTGAGCGCGTTCCAGTAATAGTCGATTTCCTCCTGGTCTTTGCAGGAAACAAAAAACGAAACAGCCTCGGTGAACTTGAACATCGGCCCGGCATCGAACAGGTGCAAAGTCAGTCCGTTGATCTCGATGACTCCCATCATCACCTGGTCGGCCGGCATATGAGTGCCTTCGCCCCATGTTTTCAACAATTTGATCTGTGAATTCGGGAAAATGCGGGTGTACAGGTTCATCGCTTCCTCTGCACCGCCATTGTACCAGAGAAACGGTGTAATACCTTGTGTCGTTGCTAATTCGCTCATTGTTTTGGATGTTGAAAGGTGAATGGTTTATTTCAAAAAAGGCAGGATAATTGAAGTAAGTGCCGGCGTATCCATCATGAGGGTAACATGTGATTTGCCCGGCAAAATGGCATACTGCGACCGGGGCGGAGCCACTATATCGGCCATCACACCGCCGCCGAATGCCCTGTACAATTCCGCTGAATGCTCGAATTCGACCCCATCGTTGTCGCCGTTGATCATCAGGATAGGAAATTTAAGCTTTCTGATCTTTTCAATACCGACATCAAAGTGCTGATTTTCAAACACCAGCATTTTGGAAATGAATGCATTCCAATGCTTCGGGTCCGGTGCAAACTTGTCGTACTCGGTCTTTAATGGGGTATTTACCAAAAATTCGGGTTTCAGCATCGCGATTTGATCGCGGGTAGCCTTGGTCCAGCCCTCGGTTTTGTAGGCGGAAGATATGAATATCAGCTTCTTAACCAGCTTGGGATGTTCCACCGCCATTTGAAGACCGATCGTCGCGCCGAGGCTGTAACCGAGCACTTCCGTACTGTCTATTTTGAGATAGCCCAGCAATGCAGCGGCGTCTTCGGCCATGGCCTGATAGGAAATGGGCCTGTCGATGTCGGCAGTATGCCCGTGGCCCTGCATTTCGACGGCGATCACCTGGCGGGTTTTGGCCAGCTCGGGGATAATCTGGCCCCAATTGAGGCTGATGGTCATAAAACTGCCATGCAGTAATAATAATGGCTGTCCTTGCCCGTGGATTTCATAATACAATTTCAATCCGTTTACGGGCGCATAACCTGATTTCAAAGGTTTGGGTGAAGTAATTTCCTGTGCCATGGTTATGCGCGGGGATAGCGCTCCCGACGCGAGCAGCGCGATGAATAAAATGGTAGATGTTCGAAAGGCTTTCATGGGATGGTCGTTTAAGATGAAGTTGGTTTTTAGTTTGCCGATGATTGACATTACAAATTTGGCAGGTCAGGGAGAAATAAATGGGGTGTAAATACGCCTAACCAAAGGGGTAAAAATGCCAACTGAATATTTTTCTATATTTACGACATCTAAATCCAAAATCGCCATGAAGCATATTTCGGTATATGTCCCCCAATCTTCCTACATCGAAGCAGTTTCGCCTGCTTACCGGCTTTTCAACACGGCTAATGACTTTCTGAGGGCCTCCGGAAAAGAGCCTAAATTCCATGTTGAATTTGTAGGTCTCAACCACGATATCAAGGCGCAGGACGGCGAATACACCATCCGCATCAACAAGCTGCTCAGTGAAGTGACCCGAACCGACCTCGTGGTAATCCCCGCATTGTGCGGCAACCTGCGCGATTCGGTCGAACTCGACCGCCCGGCCATCCCGTGGATGCTTGAAATGCGCGAAAAGGGTTCGGAAATCGCCTCCCTTTGCCTCGGCGCATTCCTGCTGGGCGCTACCGGATTGCTCGACGGCAAGAAATGTTCGACGCACTGGGCTTACTATGAAGAGTTTAAAGAAATTTATCCGCAGATCGAAGTGGTGGATGGTACTATTATTACCGACGAAGGAAAAGTCTATTCCAGCGGCGGTGCCAACTCGATCTGGAATCTGTTGATCTACATTCTTGAAAAATACACCAGCCGCGACATCGCCATCCTGGCCGCCAAGTATTTCGCCATCGACATCGACCGCGATAACCAGCGTGCATTCACGATTTTCAAAGGCCAGAAAAACCACAACGACGACGGCATTCTCGCTGCCCAGGACTACATTGAACAGAACTACACCGAAAAACTGACGATTACAGAACTCGCCGATATTGCCAGCGTAAGCCGCCGGAGTTTCGAGCGGCGTTTCAAGAATGCGACCAACAACACGATCAACGAATATGTGCGCCGCGTGCGCGTGGAAGCGGCCAAACGGAGCTTCGAGGTATCGCGCAAGAACGTGACCGAGGTGATGTACGACGTGGGTTATACCGATACCAAGGCATTCAGGGACGTTTTCAAAAAAGTTACCGGCCTGACGCCCATCGAATACCGGAACAAATACAGCAAAGACAACTAAAAGCGGCCCGATGGCCGCTTTTTTTATCGAATGGCATTGCACTAATCAATTGTCTTTCAACGAAAAGTATGATTTACCGGTAGCTCATTTTATTTGCACCCTCCTTTCCAAATGCGCAATTTTGCACCGCTATCTCAAAAAATCGAACCAATTTATTGTCATGTCAAAATCCATTTTGATCGTCGTGCTCGCATGCATGATAGGTTCCGCTCACGCGCATTCCATTCAACCAGTTATGAGCAGTAAAATCGCCTACACCGAAACCGTCGACTGCGGCAGCGTTTCCCTGATCGACATTTTCAGACGTGCCCGCCTGTGGGTAAGCCAGTCCGCGCCGGATAACAAGACGCTCGTGGACGATAAAGAAACCGGCGACCTCGTCACGCAGGGCCATATTACCATCACCGTTCCAAGGTCCGAAAACAGTGCGGGCGGTGTTTACAAGTTCAGCTATGTGCTTTCCGTTGAATGTGCTAACCGCAAATACCGCGCATCGCTGGCCAATGTGGAATATCAGGAAGGAAGCGGCGGCCGATCTGTACCATTGGAGGTTTTCAGCCAGAAAAACGAGAACAAAACCGCTGCTACTGAGCTCGAAGCCAAACTCAAAGCATTACTCGCCGATTTGCAGTCCAACGTGAAGGATTACAAGCCGTTCTGACAATGAACACCAACCGTATTACTACGTTTCTTCTCGGTCCTGAACTTTCCTGGCTTATCATGTACGGCCTGGCGCTGCTGCTCGTAGCGCCCAACCAACCTCCCACCGAGGCCGGTAACGTCCGGCTTGAAAGTCTTGCCTGGTATGTGCTGTTTGCGGCGATCATTCTCTCCTTCGCTCCTTTGTACTGGTCGCAAGGCGGGCTCGGCTGGTGGATGCTGCGTATAGGGATCGCCGGTTTGATCGGCATCACCTCCCTTGCTACCGCATTTTGCGGCGCTATCGACTACCATGATTCGCGCAATTCGGGCGTAGGCACGTTATGGATTATGCTGGTAATTTTCGGGGTCATCTTCCTTTTCGTGGGCATGATCGGCGTGAGTCTCTATCTCAAATTCAGGCCTTAATCTTAAAAACGATGGTCGACGAAGTTCCTTCCCCTCAAAATACCTATACCGTCCGTTTCGGCGCCTACGAAGTGCGCATGAGCCATTGGATCAATGAACCCATTATTTTACGGGTCGCAAATAACCAGATGGTATTCGAAATGCCCTCCACCTGGAGCTGCGACGAGGCTAAATGGCTTGACGATAATACCGTCGAGCTCAAAACACGGCTATACCCGGGCCGCGAGTATTGCGACCTCGTGCTCAACCTCAAAGCTGGCACCGGAACGGCAGTAAGAGGGAGTTACCCGTTTGCGAATTCAATGGGCAGGCCTCCGAAGCATTTCGAAGGCAGCTTACAGGAAATATATCGCTGGCTTTAATATCAGAAAACCATGGAAACAAGCAAGGGAGTACCAGCGGGCGACTTGTTCATTCTGCTCTTTTTCACTATCGGGTCGGTTTTTGCTATTATTTCGTATACCATCTATCGTAACAGCCGTAACCTGATCGAAAACGGTGTCGAAACGAAAGGTGTCGTCATAGACCTGCATCGCTTGAAGCCGCGTGAATATCCGCTTGCACCATCAATCAGATATTTAAAAAAAGATGGTACCGAACACGTTTTTCACAGTTCGGAAGCACGCAACCCGCCTGAATACCAGATCGGCGAAGAAGTGACGTTGTACTACGACCCCTCCGATCCCGACAATGTGCATTTGAAAGGTAATTACCTGTTCGTTTATGTGTTTGCCGGAATGGGTGCCATGTTCTGGTTGTTCTCAATCTGGTACGTCGGAGGAGCCGTGAAAGCGGTATTTCAATGGCTTTTCGGCTGAAAACAGAAACTATTCTACCCGTAAATCAATAAGCTCGCCCGCATCCGTACGAAAAGTAAGCCGTTCGCCGGTAACCGACCCAGCTTGCTTTCCATTGCGAACTACCCGGACCGTTCTGCCTGGCCACGGATTCACAATCGTGCAAACTTTTCCTTTTTCGCTTTTGATCCGGACCTCAGAAACGTTCCCTTTTACCTGCCGGGATGAAATGAGAAATGCGCCCCAGGCCCTCAGGTCTTTGAACTCTGCACTTTGCCCTTCCGGTAGTCCAGTAAACAGACGAATCACATTCCCCACGCTCATGCACAACATTTCGTTCAGGGCATTGGCAACCGTACAGCTGTTTTCTATCCCATGCGGGTTGTCCAGCTGGAAACCATTCGGGTAAGTATGCAAAGCATATTTCCGCAATTCTTTAAAGACAATCCCCGGATCATAACCTACGCGTATTGCCGCCATAAAAAAACTGCTGCTTGTATTGGCATCCTGAAACCGCTTCATATCGTCGATTGTATTGCGGGACAAAGTCAGCAACTCGTCCCCGCTATCGAGCGTGATTGCATTAGCAGGATAAATATGTTGGATACCCAAACCATTATTCTCCCACCAGTCAACGCCTTTTTCTGTATAACGGAATACCTTCCTGCCGTTTCGCTCCTGGACTGGGAACAGGCTTAGTTTATCCAGAATGTCCCGCCACTTGGCCTGCCTTTCCTGATCTACTTTCAAAGTGGAAGTTAGATCAAGCATGAGATTGAAAGTGTTGCGAACCAACCCGAGCGTAAGGATAGGATTCATATCGGCCCCGGACCCTTCATGAATGGCGTCATTATAAATAACATACCGTCCCTCTTCATATTTCAGGTAATCTTCCCAAAAATCGGCTACCGCTAATGCATATGGGTATATCTTTTTCCCATAGCGGTCGTCGTACGTACACCGCCAATACTGCGCCATATTCAGCAGACCATAGGCCGCATTAGAACGCTGCCCGAAGAAAAGGCCGCCCCGCTCTTCGTTGTTGGTTTTCGGATACCTCGGATGATTTCTCGTTACTTCAATTCCCAGGGGACCGATTCCTACCGGATAGAGTATGCCCCGGGTACCCGCCACATTTTTCGCGTACCACTGCCCTCTTTGCATAAAATCGATGAGCGGAGCATCATGGGGCTCGCCTTGTTCCAGGCGATTGGCCGAGTAAAGCGAATAAAACGGGGCCTGGTGGTTATAGTTCAAATGATAGTCACCTGCCCATTGCGGGTCGTCGCTGGTAACCCACCCAAAAAGGCCGGGCGGAAAACGGGGATCGCGGCTGCATGCTGCCATGGTGTACAATCCCTGATAATAGGCCTTCATTAAAACCGTGTCTTCGATGCTTATGGAAGATTTCCCCCAATAAGTCCTCCACCATGCCTCATGTTTCGCCATCTCTAAACCGGCAGTGCTTTTGTCTGTCTTTTTTATTTGAGCCAATGCAAATTCCAATGGCTCCGGCCGCTTAAAATTGCTCTCAACCGCGATGGATACGACTACTTTTTCTCCCGGCTCAATCGTAAATGTGCCATCGTTACGATCGATAACCTTTAATGCAACGGCCACCTCAGTGGCGATGTCGACACTATCCGCAAATGCCCGCGTCATCCATAAGACATTGCCTTCTGCACCTTTCTTTAATCTGGCCTGGCGGTTGTTTGGCGCATTCAAACTTACCGATATCCTGCGGGCCTTACCGATCGCGCTAATCTCGATGAAGGCGCGGTTGCTGACGGCCGATACCCATGATTTCAGAACTACTTTCCCACCACCTGTTGCAATGTTGCAGGTTGTAACTCCATCGGCGAGCCGCTGGTCGGCAGCAAAGCCGGCATTCCCGATGCCTTCGATTCGAATGTCGGCAGAACCGGCGGTCCGGGGTCCGGACACATCGTCTTTTCTGGTGAGCGTTTCCGGCGATACCAACCGCCAAAAATCATTTTTAGAAAGATAGTAACTAAGCACTTCGCCCTTGTAACCCAGACACATCGTCAGATCGCCGTTACCCATCAGCGGGGCATCCACCTTATTATTACTTGGCGTGGATACCATCGGTTTTGACCAGCTATTATGAAAGGAAGATACCGCCGAAGCTGCCGCCCTACGAGTTTGGGTAAAGCCTGTAAAACAATTAAATAGAAAAAAAAGGGCTAGGAAAGTCGGTCTCATACGTCTTGCAAATTTTTTCATCGTCCTGACGGGGCTATCAGGTTTTAGCAAACAAACACAATTAATTTGTTCAAATGTATATACATATTACAAGAAAAAAAATATTCATAGAGCGCAAAAGGAGGTCATGCCAAAAGCGGTTTCACCACCTTGCCGTGCACATCGGTAAGCCGGTAGCGGCGGCCCTGGTGCTTGAATATGAGTTGCTCATGATCGATCCCCATCAAATGCATTACCGTCGCCTGGAAGTCATGGACATGCACGGGATCTTTGATGATATTATAACCAAAATCGTCTGTTTGCCCGTAAACAAAGCCTTTTTTGACACCCGCACCGGCCATCCAGATCGTGAAGCTGCGCGGATGGTGGTCGCGACCGTAGTTGTCCCGGGTGAGCTTGCCCTGTGAATACGCCCCGCGGCCGAACTCTCCACCCCAAACCACCAGCGTCTCGTCCAGCAAGCCGCGTTGCTTTAAGTCGTTGATCAATGCAGCCGACGCCTGGTCGACGCTTTTGGCCATCGTTTTAATATCATTTGGCAAATTACCGTGCTGGTCCCAGCCCTGGTGGTACAGCTGCACGAATTTGACGTCCTTTTCGATCAGCTTCCGGGCCAGCACACAATTCGCTGCGAATGTGCCCGGCTTGCGCGAATCCTCCCCGTACATGTCGAAAATGTAGTCTGGCTCCTTGGAAATATCCATTGTTTCGGGCACGGCCGTCTGCATGCGATAAGCCATTTCGTACTGCGCCATCCGGTAATTGATCTCCGGGTCGAGCAGCTTTTCGAACTGGCCCTGCTGCAATTTCGCGAGCGAGTTCAGCATGCGCCTGCGGCTGGTCCGATCGATCCCCTCGGGGTTATTGAGGTAAAATACAGGGTCCGGGCCGGAGCGGAACACCACCCCCTGGTGAATAGACGGCAAAAATCCGTTGCTCCAAAGTTTGGCATACAATGGCTGGTCACCACCACGGCCCTTGGAGAGCAACACCACGAATGATGGCATATTCTGGTTGTCGGAACCAAGGCCGTAGCTCACCCACGAACCCCACGAAGGCCGACCGCCCTGCTGACTACCCGTTTGGAAGAAGGTAACAGCCGGATCGTGGTTAATGGCTTCCGTGAACATCGAGCGAATGAATGTGACATCGTTGACAATACCCGATGTATAGGGCATCAACTCGCTGATCATCATATCATTATCCCCATATCGCTGGAATTTGTATTTCGAAGCGGCCAGCGGAAAACTGCTTTGTCCGGCGGTCATGCCCGTCAGGCGCTGTCCCTTCCGCACTGATTCGGGGAGATCTTTGCCCCACATTTCTTCCAGTTTCGGCTTGTAATCGAACAGTTCGAGCTGCGACGGCGCACCGCTTTGGAACAAATAGATTACCCGCTTGGCCTTCGGCGGGAAATGCGGATGCCCGATCGGCAAGCCGACAGCTTCGGCGCCCTTTTCGCCTATCTTTTTAGCGAGTGAATTGTCTGCACTCAAAAGCGATGCCATCGCCGCCGCACCCAGGCCAAGGCTGGTTTTCGACAGGAAGTTACGCCTGCTCAACTGCTCATGCACATGGTTTTCAAGTTCTCTGTAAAAGCTCATAGCTTTGCTTGTTATCGCTTGATCAAAAATTCATCAAAATTCATAACTGTGCTCGCCACAATGGTACCGGCTGCCAGCTGCGCCGGGTTCAGCGCCTTATCGAGGGGATATTCGCCCACCGCCAGAATCGATTTCATCCTTTTCGGATTATGGGTAAAATCCTTCAACTCCTCGTCATACAACCCTTTCAGCACCATCTTTTCCTTCGGATCGGGCAGGCGGCTCGTCAGTGCTGTAAACGCATAGTCGATTTGCTCGTCGATAGACTTGCCGTTTTTCAGCATATGTTGGGCCAGCACGCGGGATGCTTCTATAAATTGCGGGTCGTTCATAACCACCAACGCCTGCAATGGCGTACTGGTTTTCTGCCTTTTGGTAATGCAGAAATGCCTTTCAGCAGCATCGAAGTTGAGCATCATCGGCGGCGGCGAGCTGCGTTTCCAGATGGTGTAGAGGCTGCGGCGGTAAAGCGAATCGCCATGCTGCTGCTTATAGGTCACCTCGTTACGGGTCGCGAGCGCTTCCCACAAGCCCGCCGGCTGGTACGGGTATGCGCTCTTACCCCCTACCCTGCGCGTAAGCAATCCGCTGGATGCCAATGCATTGTCGCGGATTTGCTCCGCACTCATGCGGTAGCTCGGGCCGCGCGCGTAAAGCCGGTTGTCTGGATCGACGTCCTTCATCCCCGGCTCCATTCTGGACGATTGCCGGTAAGTAGCCGAAGTCACGATCAGCTTTTGCATGGCCTTCACATTCCAACCCGACTCACGGAAGCGCGCCGCAAGGTAATCGAGTAATTCCGGGTGCGTCGGCAATTCGCCCTGGTTCCCGTAATCGTCGCTGGAAATCACAATCCCTTTCCCAAAATACATCATCCAGAACCGGTTAACGGTCACACGGGTGAAAAGCGGATGGTCTTTGTTCACCAGCCACTTAGCCAGTCCCAGGCGGTTTTTGGGGTATTCTTTAGGTATTTTAAAAAATGCATCCGGGGTATCCGACGTCACGGGCTTTCCAGGTGCGTCGTAAGCCCCGCGATTGAGAATGAAGGATTTACGCGGATACTTACGCTCCTTCATCACCATTACGTCGATCTGCTTATCCATAATTTCTGTCTCTTCGCCGATCAACGCACGGCTCGCCGCCAGTTCTTTTTTGTAGCCGGCGTCGATATTGGTCAGATAATATTCTCTCAGAGAAGCTAGCTGTGTCGGTTTCAGTTGCGCCGCCGGCGTTTTTAAGGCGGCTACCAGCTCATTATGGAGCGTAAACAAACCCTGCATTTCCAGCGGACTAACGGCCCGAGCATAAATCCGGAATTCGTCCACCTCGAAATTCTTCGTCCGCTGATCCGATAACCGGCCGATGTTCAGCTTATCTACATACCAGTTCGTTTTATTCTTTCCATACAAAATACTCTCAGTCAGGTGGTCATTATGCACGGTAACCTTCACCGGCTGCCCGTTTATGAAGAGTTTCAGGCCCGCCGCCTTGCTCAAACCATCGTAGGTAAAGCCCAGCTGCGTCCATTTGTTCATCGGGAACTTGCCAATGGTTTGTATTTCAATGGCATTTTCCGGCCAAACATGGCTGATCGTTAACCGGATGCGCCCATCTTTCTCCCGGAACACATTCCAACCGCGGTAACCGTTCATGACCCCATTGGACTTGTGCAGCAGCGAGCCGCTCACAGCAGGGTCATGCAGGTTAAGCCAAATGCTGATACTGAATGGCTGGTTGCGCTCGAAGAATGCAAATTTATCGCCGAAGCTCACCGCGTTTTCTCCAAAAATATAACGCGCCCTACCGATGCGACCGTTGCGCGAGGCCACATTGGAGAGGCTGTCGTCGCCTTCCGCGTTGGCCTTGTGTTTCGGGTCGGCCAGGTTCGCGAATTCCTTGCCGTTTGGCTCATCGAATGTAAAATGCCCCAGCAAATCGGTTTTTTCCGGCAGCAATGCTTTTTCCGGCGCGGTGCGGGCAGCAGCAAGCCATTGCTGGAAACCGCGTTCGTAAACAGCCGCGTTAGCCGTCATAGCCGATCGCTCCTTCGCCAGGTTGTCGTGAATGTATTTCAATTTCGCATCGGCCTCCGGCGTGGGCAGCGTAATGGCCGGGCTTGCCTCGCCGTTGTACGGGATCTGGCCGTTTTCGTCATTATTATTGAAAAACGCATACAATGAATAATAGTCCTTATGGCTGATCGGGTCATATTTGTGATCGTGGCAGCGTGCGCATTCTACGGTAAGCCCCAGGAATGTCTTGCCAAACGTATCCACCCGATCGGAAACATAAGCCGTGCGATATTCTTCGGGGATAATACCGCCTTCCTGGCTCTGCTGGTGCATGCGGTTGAACGCCGTAGCGACCATCATGTCGCGGGTCGGGTTGGGCAGCATGTCGCCGGCGAGCTGCCAGGTCACGAACTGGTCGTAAGGCTGGTTTCTGTTAAATGAGTTGATCACCCAGTCACGGAACGGCCATGCCGTGCGCAAACCATCGTCCTGGTACCCGTGCGTATCCGCATAACGCGCGGCATCGAGCCAGGGCACGGCCATGTGCTCGCCATAATGCGGCGAGGCGAGCAGCCTGTCAACGGCCTTTTCGTAGGCATCCGGCGATTTATCGTTTAAAAATGCGCTTACCTCATCCGGAGTCGGCGGCAAGCCCGTCAGGTCCAGCGAAACGCGGCGCAGTAATGTGGTTTTGCT
This sequence comes from Dyadobacter sp. 22481, assembly GCF_052044875.1. Classification (NCBI taxonomy): domain Bacteria; kingdom Pseudomonadati; phylum Bacteroidota; class Cytophagia; order Cytophagales; family Spirosomataceae; genus Dyadobacter; species Dyadobacter sp. 22481. Next base: position 1,011,834 of record NZ_JBQENV010000001.1, on the reverse strand, counting down.
GGCCTCCGGTGAAGGTTTGATGTGCTTATCTTCCAGTTTTTTAAGGATGAACCGGTCGATATCGTTGCGCACCCAGGCCTCGTTCTTCACTTCCGGCAGCTCGGGTTTTTCGACTTTGGTAAATGCCCAATGCGGCTTATACTCGGCGCCTTCCTCCACCCAGCGGATCAGAATGGCCTTTTCACGGGCAGTAAGTGACAAATGCGATTCAGGTGTGGGCATCACGATGTCTGGATCGGCCGAGAGAATGCGGTGTACCAGTTCGCTGCTTCCCGGTTTCCCGGGTTTAATGGCCTTCAAACCGCTTTCCGCTTCCTTTTTATAAGCCACTTCGGCCATATCAAGGCGTAAATCGGCCTTCTGGTGGTTGGCATCCGGCCCGTGGCAAGCAAAGCATCGGTCGGAAAGGATCGGCTTTACGTCGTAGGTATAGTCCACGGGAGCAACCAGGGTATTTATTTCGGCGGCCACATCGTCCGGCAGATCGACCTTTTTGTCACAAGACATTAAGAAGAATCCGGCAGCAGGGACCAAAAAGCAATATTTAAACCACGAATTCAACATTATTCAATATGATAATCAGCGGGCAGTTTATTTGTGATAACAGATAACAAAGCAACGATCAGTCCCATTCTCTATCTTCTTAATCCTAATTTAATCAAATTAATCCATTTCTAGTTGGCTAAGGCCAATTGCAATGGCTCAGGGCTTCTTATATCCTTTCGCCGCATCGTCCACGACCAGTACCCAGTCATGCCCGTATCCTGTCGTAGGCGGGACGAACTTGTTGACTGTATTGTTCTCGAATTTGCCCGCATCCCGAACCTTCCCGTTTCGAGGGTCGAACCAGAATGCTTCCAGGTGCGTGCCGGAAATCTTTCCGGGGTTGACAGAAAAAGACTTTCCGGCAGCCGTATATACAAACAGGTAATCCTTCCCCCGCGTAGCCTGCACGCGCTCGGCCGCGGGCAGTGCATTTTCAGCGACAATCGATTGGTCAGGAATGCGGTCCGTAATCGGGCGAGACTCCATCAATTTCCGCACGTGCTTCATTTCCAAAGCGCCAGGTAGGTCGAGAGCCTGCTGCCAGAAGATATGCGGGCCATTCACCGCCTCGCGGTTAGGCGAGTACATTTGCCAGATATCGTGGCAGCCATACGTATGTCCGAATGCGCCCGCAAAAAGATCGAGGTAGGCCGATTTGCGCACATCATACGCGCTCGACGTCCCGTTTTCCTTCGCATTGAAACACACCGGGTGGTCTTCATAAATAGGTTCCGCGTCGATTACCGGCTTCACGAGCGTGCGGTTGTACGAGCGCTGGATATTGTCATAAACCGGCGTATCGCGGCAGTGGCCGGTTTGGAACATATTGAAATCGAACCACTCGTCGTCGTGGAACCATTCGCTGGACCCTTCCTTGTTCGGTTGCGGGTGGTAGGTCATCAATGCCTTATCATAGCCCCCTGCCCCTTCGGCAATTCCGGCGGCCATGGCACGCCAGATTTCTACATCGCGGCTGTCTTTCCGAGGCTGGCGGTCGCCGCCCAGTACCCATATGATGTTCGGCCTGGTTTTGTAGCGGTCGCCCAGCCACTTTCCGTACGTTTTCGCGTTGTTTTCATTGAAAATCTCCGGGCCCTTGCCCCAGGTATTTTTAAAAACCTTGTCTCCCCAGGTAGGTAGGAAGGCGATTGTCAATCCATAAGCTGCCGCTTTGTCGATGATATAGTCGACATGTTTGAAATAGTTCTCGTTCGGCTGCGTCGGGTCGTTATTCACCAGCGGTTTTTCGCCATAGGGATTAGGCTCTGCCAGGCCATCGAATTCCGCCAATGCAACTGCCTGAATTACGGTAAAGCCTTGTTCGGCGCGTTTTTGGAGGTAGTAATCGGCATCGGAACGGTCGAGGCGATGAAAAAGCTCCCACGCGGTGTCGCCCAGCCAGAAAAATGGTTTGCCTTCTTTGAGTAAAAAACGTTTGTTTTCACTTACCGTATAGTGTTGTGCGCGTACACTCGTGAGCGTACAGCAGAGGACTGCCAGTATCAGGAGGCTGTTTGATTTCATCGGAATACCGGATTTAGCTGAGTATGATCAATCGATAAAGCCGAAAACAACCGATTCTTAATATCCAGTATTTGAATAATCTAACAAAAAAATGAGCGACCCGGCTTATAGAGGTCTGTTTCAGTGAAATAGACCGTTCGAAAATAATTTTCAGCCGGTAGATAATCATAAGTTTCTCATTTTCAATGTCTTACCAAAAATAATTTCAGATTTTTGTATGATTATACGTAGAATAATTATTACCGTTTAGTAATTTATTTCATCGAAATGGCGATATATCACTAATATTGAAGTACTATTTTTACAAAATCCTAACCTGAACGTACCTCCTGATGAAAAGAATTTCTACATCTTCCGCTGTTGTCATTGCTATTTTACGGGCATCCTCCTGATCAGGATAGTTTCCGACCCGTTATATACTGCTCATCAACATCCATTTCGACTGCACTTCATCGATACTGCCCATAGCCGGCGGAGCAACGTCAATATTTTTACATTATCCATCAATTAACCCATTTCATTTTATGGCTGAACCATTTCTATCTGAGATCCGGATGGTAAGTTTCAATTTCGCGCCGAAAGGCTGGGCGCTTGCCAATGGACAACTTCTCCCTATCAACCAAAACCAGGCTTTATTTGCCCTTTTGGGAACTACTTATGGTGGCAACGGGCAGACCAACTTCGCTTTGCCTGATTTCCGCGGCAGGGTACCGATTCACTTCGGAGGCGGGCACGACCTCGGAGAAAAGGGAGGACAGGAAGCGCACACGGTAACGATGAACGAAATGCCTGCGCACAATCACATTGTGAACGCCATCGACTCAGGCCCTTCCAATTCGAATGACCCTACGGGTGCGTTTCTGGCCAACACTTTGCCGAACAACGTTTATTCGACAGTTCCCAATGCGCTTACAGCGATCAATCCGGGCACTCTCTCCAACGTAGGCGGCAGCCAGGCACACAACAACCTGCAGCCCTTCCTGGTGATCACCTTTTGCATTGCGTTGCAAGGGATTTTCCCAAGCCAAAACTAGCGTCAGGCAGCTATTTCCAATCATCCAAATCAAAACACAAAACCTCAAAAGTATATGGGACAACCTTACGTAGGAGAGATCAGACTATTTGCAGGCAACTTCGCGCCCAACGGGTGGTTGTTCTGTGAAGGGCAAACACTCCCGATATCTGAAAACGAAGTCCTTTTCCAATTGATAGGAACGACATACGGCGGCGACGGCGAGGAGACTTTCCGCTTACCGGATATGCAGGGACGCCTGCCCGTTCACATGGGTACGCTCGGGGGTGGCAGCACCTACACGATCGGAGAAAGTGGCGGAACCGAAGAGGTAACGCTCACCATACAGCAGATTCCCCAGCACACGCACGGTTTCATGGCCAATACCGGCGGTGCCGATGTGGCCAGTCCCAAGAACGCCGTTCTCGGGACGTCGAGCACGGTAAACGCCTTCATTATCAGCACACCTGCCCAGCCAATGGCGGCACAAGCTATCGCGCCGGTCGGTGGCAGTCAGCCGCATACGAACGTGCAGCCGTTTTTATGTATCAACTTCATCATTTCCCTGTTCGGGGTATTCCCGTCGCAAACCTAGTTTTCGGCGACAGGCAATTGTAGAACCTCAAAACCTATCAATCCAATGGCAGATCAATTCGTAGCAGAGATAAGAATATTCCCTTTCAACTTCCCTCCCACCGGTTGGGCATTTTGTAACGGTCAGCTCATGCCCATTTCGCAAAACACGGCCTTGTTTTCACTATTGGGAACCACTTACGGCGGCGATGGCAAATCCACATTCTCATTGCCCGACCTTCAGGGCAGTTCACCCATGCAGCCCGGGCAGGGGCCCGGACTTTCGCTCCGAGACCTTGGAGAGCAGTCGGGGGTGGAAAATGTGACATTGCTCACAAGCGAAATCCCGTTCCATACCCACACCATGAATGCAGCGCCGGAAGCGGGCGAACTCAAAACGCCAAGCCCGAGCGGTGCCCTTGCATTTTCGACCCAGGGAAGTATCTACGGCACGGGATCGCCCAATGCGCAGATGCACTTCCAGGCAACATCGGTAATAGGGGCCACGCTTCCGCATAATAATATGATGCCGTATATTACTGTGAACTTCTGTATCGCATTACAAGGCATTTTCCCGCAGCGCCCTTAGCAGGCACTGATAAGCATTGTTAATATTTTTCTGATTTATTGTAGAAGATGAAGCTTACCAATACCGCTCTTGCACTCAGGCCTATTACGCCCAAGGATGCCTCTTTTTTAAGGGAAGTCTATGCCAGTACAAGAGAAGCAGAGATGGAGAGAGTTCCGTTCTGGACTGATCTTATGAAGAAAGAATTCCTGACCAGTCAGTTCGAAGCGCAGCACGAATACTATCAGAAAAATTATATCGGTGCTTATTTCTGGGTGATTGAATTTGAAAACAAAACCATCGGGAGGCTTTACCTCCACGAAAACTTTCAAGGCTTGGGTATGCGGATTATTGACATCAGTATCCTGCCCGATTACCGGAACCGGGGATTCGGCCAGGCTATTTTTAAAGATCTCATGAACCGGGCAGCAGACCTGGAAAGGCCGCTCACGATCCATGTAGAAGCTTTTAATCCGGCCAAAAATCTGTATACCCGCCTTGGATTTAAAAAAATCAGTGAAACCAATGGAGTTTATCATTTAATGGAATGGAAACATACGATTTAAGCCAAATAACTGCAGCAGAATTTAAAGCGCTAACCGGCGAACCGGTGATCATCCATTTCGCAGAAAATTTTTCCCTGCCGGCTACGATTGCGGCTGTTAACGAGCTCAACGGTTATACTCCTCTCGAACGGAGTTCATTTTCAGTGGAATTTCAGACCAATGGCGATCACAGGGTCATTGCACAGGGGATTTTCAGGGTCGTTCATCCGGACGGAAAATACCTCGACATTTTTTTAGTTCCCATAGCTCAGGATCCGCTGGGCACGCGCTACGAAGCTATTTTTTCTTAACCGGACTGTCCGGGCCATCTCAACTTCCAATCCTATGATTCAAAAACTATTCTTCAAACTGAAACCATGAAAACTTTCTACTACTATCTGGCGGGCATTGCCCTGCTGGCGTCGGGGGCCGAAATGGTCAGCAAGCTTTCTGGTGACAAGCCAGCTTCCCAGGAATGGGTGGCGAAACCGGAAACCAAGTCCGACAAAAAATCACAAGAAAAAGTACCGTTTGCACGCGCGCGGAAAAAATCGGGCGCCAAAGCATTTCTCGCACCTAGCATTACCGCTACCAATACCGATGCCGTTATCAGTGGCGGAGCTACCGCAGGCGGCGTGCTGGAATACACGGTGGTGATCGCCAATGGCGGCCCGGATCCTGCCAATGGGACCACATTTACCGAAACCATCGACATCAACACCACGCTGGTTCCGGGATCGTTGGTAGCAAGCCCTATTGCTGTTAACGACAGCTATTCGACGATCGGGAACGTCGGGATTAATATTGACGCAGGCTCGGGCCTTTTCGCTAACGACGTGAGTCCGGGCGGTACAGCGCTGAGCCTGAGCGGCTCCACGACCATCACGAGTGTTAATGGCGGAACCGCCACCGTTACAGCCGCTACCGGCGCGTTCACCTACGAACCTGCGGCAGGTTACATTGGTACCGACACATTCACATATACAATCCAGAATGGCTCCGGCATGACTTCCACGGCTACCGTAAGCATTACCATAGCCAATGCCATCTGGTTCATCGATGACAGTGCCGCGCCTGGCGGTACGGGAACGCTGGCGAAGCCATTCAATAGCCTGGCCGCATTCCAAGCGATCAATAGTGGGGGCGGAAACAATGCTAAAGACGGGCATTTTATATTCATTTACGCCGGGACCTACAACGGCGGTATTACCGTCCGTAATAACCAGACCGTATTCGGACAAGGAGCCGGTACCGCCGGATCCACGCTGCTCACACTTACCGGCCTTCCTGCGCCAAGCGGCAGCCCCTCGGTTCCCTTCCCTACCGTTAACGGCACCCGCCCAGACCTTACCAATAACAGCGGTAACGTGTTCAGCTTATCCGGCATAGCTACCGTACAGGGGCTAAACATAGGCAACAGCTCCGGTGCCAAATTCCAGAGTAGCGCTGCCGGATTGTTCACTGCAAGCCAGATCGATCTGACCGGCACCGGTTCCGCGCTTAATATTTCAAACAAACAACTGGCTGCTACTTTCGGCCAGGTATCGTCCACCGTTTCCAGCGGCACTACCAGTCCGATCAAACTTTCAAATGTTACCGGTAGCCTTACAATCAGTTCCGGAACCCTGACAGCGAACAACAGTACCAATATACCGGCTTTGGACATTTCGGGCGGGATTACCCTTGCCGTAAACCTGACGGCGGTAAACGCAAACGGAGGCAATAAAGGGATGATCATTTCCGGTACCGCCGGTACTTTCCAGGTATCCGGTAGCGGGACTACCCTGGGAAGTGGAGGAACGATCCAGAATATCAGCCAGCGCGGGATCGAATTGCTGAATACGACCGGCATCACCCTCAAAAACATAAACCTGACCAACGCCAACACGACCGACGGCACGACACCATCCGGCACTCCAACCGATATGGCTAATGCGAATGCCAATGCGGCGGTACATGCGCTGAATACTAACGGCCTGACAATGGACCGCATTATCATCAGCGGAACGGTGGCACAAGAAGGTATCAACCTGCGGGGTACCAGCAATTTCCACTTTACCAATGGTTCGGTCGGCTCATCGGGCTCGTCCGGCAATTCGTTTGAAGGCTGTCTTTTTGCCGTAAATACGAGTGGTACGAACACGATCACGAATTCAACCTTCACTGATCCCGGAGGTCGTGCTGCTTATTTCGCGAATTTCAGCACCAACATGACATTGCTGACCGTCGATAACTCCACCTTCCAGGATGCCGACGGAGCCACAGGTCTTCAGGTGATGGGCTACGGTACTTCCAATGTGCAAGTGAAGGTTCAGAATAACTCAAAATTCCTGAACTGCCGGTCCGCCGGTTTTGAAGTACAAGCCAATGACAATTCATTGATGACTGCCGAAATCATAAACTCAACAGTCGATCCGGGCAGCGGTGTAGGCCGGGGGATCGATATTTCCGCTTTCAACAATGGCACGGTGAAGTTTAACATCGAAAGCAACAACGTCAAACATAACGGCGGTCCCGGAATCAACTCGTTTGGCTCCGGTAATGGCACCATTGACGGAACAATTTTGAACAATACGACAGACAATCCGTTGCTATCTAATGCGGTATCCGGTATTGTCGCTTCGGTAGAAGGTATCACTGCCGGCTCCAACCAGGCCAAAGCCACCGTTCTCATCCAGGGCAACACCGTTAAAAATGTACAGAACGTGCATGGTATCAGCACAGGCGCCACGGTCACAGGCGGTTCAACAAGCAACTTTTCGCTTGTCAACAATAATGTTCAGCTGGTTTCAGCCATCGCATTCTATGGTATCGACGTAACCGCGGCCGCTCTTGATCCGTTAGTTGCGCTTAACAATGCCATCATTTGTTCCAAGGTAAGCGGCAACATTATCAATATGTCGTCCGCTTCCAACTTTGCGTATCGTGCCAGGGCCGGGAATACCAGTTCCACAGTCCGTTCGCAGGGAAACGGAGCTTCGATTGTCAGTGTGTGGGATAATGGCGGTAATACGCCGGCAGGCCGGGCCCTTCAAAGCGGAGCGGGAACATTCACTTTCAATGCAACTTGTGTGCAGCCGGGAGCGCTCGTCTTCTCCCGCGAAGGCGTTGTAGAAGTGTTGGCAGAAAAAGAAGAAGCTGACAAAGCATCGAACCAAACTACATTGGCTGAGCCTGTAACCGCGCCTGCGGCAGAACCTGAGGTCGCCATCGCCACTCCCGCCGCTCAAGAACCAAAACCTGAGGTCGCAATCGCAACACCCACGGCCGGGCCGGCTATCGATGAGGTAACCGAGCCTGTTTCTCCAAGCCCTGCCAGAACCGAGGCAACCCAGGCCGGTGAGACGGTAACCGTAAATGGTACCGGAAGTGGCTTTACCATTCCAAGCGGCAAGAGCACGACCATCAAGTTCAGGGTCACTATCAACAATAACATTCCGGCTTCGATTTGCCAGCTTTCGACACAGGGTACCGTTTCGGGCAGCAATTTCGCCAATGTACTCACAGACGACCCGGACGTGGGAGGATCGAACAATCCGACTGTCACGACGGTAACATCGACGCCGGTGATCACATTCTGCCCGGGCAACCAAACGCTATCTCCAGACCCGGGAACTTGTACGTCTACACAAACATTCGCGGCCACCGCAGACGGATGTCCGGCACCTACCATTACTTACTCGGTAGGCGGCAACCCGATCACATTCCCGTACGCATTCCCTGCCGGCCCGACGACTGTACTGGTAACGGCTTCGAATGGCATCGGAACAGCACCTACCTGCTCGTTCACCGTAACGGTAACCCCTACCCCGGCACCGCCGATCACCGACGAGCCTGATGCGGCGACCATCTGCGCGGGCTCAGGCACGTCGTTCACCGTGGCCACTTCGCAGACAGGTGTAACCTACCAATGGCAGAAAAAACCATTCGGCGGCTCATTTGCGAACATTTCAACCGGTACAAACCCGACTGCCGACGACGCAACGCTGACGCTGACCAACGTACCGGCTTCGGATAACCTTTCGGAATACCGCTGTATCATTACCAACCCTTGCAACAACAGTACTTCCGCGGCAGCTGTATTGACCGTGAACCAGATCACCGGTTCGAGCATCGCGGGAACTACTACTGTGAACCAGGGAGCAGCGGCACCACTTGTTACATTCGGTGCTACCGGCGGTACATTGCCTTACACGTTTACGTATAAGATCAACAACGGATCGAACCTGACTGTAAGCACAACGGGTGTGAACACCTCTGCTACGGTTAGCCAGCCGACTACCACCGTCGGCGTGTTCACGTACGAGCTCGTGACTGTAACGGACGCGCAGAACTGTACGCTGACACCGCCTTCGGCTCAAACTGCTACTGTGACCGTTGCCAACAACCTCACGGCGAACATTTCGGGCAGCACGACAGCCTGCCAGAACGACACTCAGCCTGTGATTACCTTTACAGCTGTCAATGGTATCGCGCCGTTTACATTTACCTACAAAATCAACGGCGGCTCCGACCAGCAGGTCACAACCACAGGTGTCAATACGAGTGCGACCGTGAATGTGCCAACCACTACGACCGGGACATTTATTTATTCGTTGACCAATGTCAGCGGCGCAGGCGGCGCTACGACCCCAATCGTTGGACAGACAGCAACCGTAAATGTCAACGAGAAACCGACCATTGCCCTGACCGGTGCCCAATATCTGTGTCAATTCTCGGCGGATCCTCAGACTTATACGGTTTTCTTCACGGCTACCCCGGGTGCTGTGATCACCACCGATAAAGGAACCGTTAGCGGCAACACCGTTATCAATGTTCCAAGCAAGCAGACGGCGATCATTGTTGCTACCCTCAACGGTTGCACGGATACGCTCACAGCTTTCAAAGACTGCTCGCTTCCGGTAACCCTGATCGATTTCAGCGGTGCAAGAGTTGAAAACACCATTGCACTGAAATGGAATACGGCCGAGGAAACCAATAGCGACCATTTCGATGTGCAGCGCAGCGGCGATGGTAAGAACTGGGCGACGATCGGTACCAAAAAATCGCAGGGTGAAAGCTACAAGCTGGTGAACTACGAGTTGGTTGACAAACAACCTGCGCAAGGTGATAACTTCTACCGCCTGAAAATGGTCGATGCCGATAAGACGTTCGCTTACAGCAAAATTATCAAAGTCGGTTTCGACGCCGCCGCATTGCTATCCGAGTTCTATCCAAACCCGGTTTCCGACATCCTCAACCTGAAAAGCACGGATTGGAACCAGGTTAAATCGGTAGAAATGCATAGCCTGACCGGACTTTCGGTTTACAAATCGGGCAAGGCTGTTTCGAAAACCATCGATGTGAAGAACCTGCCGGTAGGCATGTACATTCTGACGATCACGCACAAAAACGGTGAGGTTACCAACCGGAAAGTGCTTATCAACCGATAATTACGACACCAATTTGTTCTGAATGTGTTGTTTAGGTTAACTGTATCAGGCGGGGAGTTTCTCTCCGCCTGATTTTTTATATAGCAGCCTATTGTTTTGATTAGAGGGGTATTCCTCTAAATTTGAATTTTTACACTTCGAATGGCATCCTTGAAAACGCAGCAGAAACGGGAGATTGCGATCCATATCGGCATATGGGCAACTGTCCTGCTCCTGCCCTACCTGGTATCGTCGGCTGACGAAGGTTACAGAATCGGCGGGCTGCCGGCCGCTTACTTTATTCTTGCAGGGATAATCCACGCAGGGATCTTCTATTTCAATGCTTTTTACCTCTATCCCAAACTCGCACATGGCTGGCGCTGGTGGCTGTATATCCCATGCTCGATGGTGTTGGTTATGGCTTCTTTCCCCCTCAAATACCAGATCGTCGCCCAGTTGTTTCCCGAGGTCGTTCTCAAAAACTCGGCCGGCTTGATATTTGGCCCATCAGTATTGGTTTTCGCCGCTAGTCTGGTTTACCGGCGGGTCAGCGACGGAATCCGGAAAGAACGGGCACGGAAAGAATATGAGGCACAGCAGGTAGCGGCCGAGCTGAAATTCCTGCGGTCGCAGATAAATCCGCATTTCCTCTTCAACGTACTTACAAGCATGGTGGCACTGGCCCGGCAAAAGTCAGACCTGCTGGAAGACGCCTTACTACGCCTATCGGACCTCATGCGTTACATGACGTACGAATCGCAAGCCACCCGGGTGACCTTGGAGCAGGAAGCGGATTATCTCAAAAATTACATCGAGTTGCAAAAACTGCGTTTTTCTGACTCGGTCCGCATTGATGTTCAAATCCGGTTGGATCATGAAACCGCCGGGCTGCTCATCGAACCGATGCTGTTGATACCTTTCGTGGAGAATGCATTTAAATATGGTGCGACAGAGCTTGAAGATCCCTTTATTAATGTCCGCCTTGAAGCGGCCGGCGGCAAGCTCACGTTATCCCTCGAAAACACGTACGATCCGGATCCGTTTAATGACAAGGACGGCAATTCGGGCATTGGGCTCGAAAATGTGAGGACACGCCTCAGACTAATCTATCCCGGAAACCATAGCCTTGTTGTCGGTGATGAAGGCACCGTGTTTCGGGTCATATTTAACCTGAATTTACGATGATACGATGCCTGGCCGTCGATGACGAAAAATTGGTGCTGGACCTGCTGGTAGATAATATCCGGCAAGTTCCGTACCTAACGCTGGTCAAAACGGCTCGTAATGCCATGGAAGCCATTGAAATACTCCAAACTGAACCGATAGACCTGCTTTTTCTGGATATTCAAATGCCGCGCCTCAGCGGATTACAGTTTCTGAAAAGCCTCCCGGACCCTCCTTTGGTGATCCTGGTAACGGCTTATGACAAATATGCACTGGAAGGCTTCGAACTGAATGTGGTCGATTATTTGCTCAAACCGGTGAGTATGGAGCGATTTATGAAAGCCTGTAACCGGGCCCTCGAATTGTTTCAACTCAGACAAAAAACGCCGGTCGCCACTTCGACGCCAACCGCATTGCCCGATTTCTTTGTAAATGTCGAATACTCACTGGTCAAAATAGTAGCGGCTGATGTGGCCTGGGTCGAGGGGTTGAAGGATTATGTTAAAATCCATCTTTCGTCGGCCGCCAAGCCCGTCATTACCCGCATGACTTTCAAAGCACTGGAAGAAAAACTCCCTGAGCCGGCCTTCGTCCGTACCCACAAATCGTACCTGGCAGCTACCCAAAAAATCACCGTCGTTAAGCGAGATTTTGTCATGATCGGCGCTGCGGAAATTCCGGTTAGCGAGCACTACAAAGACAACCTTCGAAAGATCCTGAACATTTCGGCCGAATAGTCGTCGCAGGATTTTACCGTTTCGTCGCAGGCATTAGCGGCGTCGTCTACTCTCCCTGAAATGCATGGGGGCATACCATAGCTTTGGTCAAAAAACAAACAAAGCCATGATTTCCAATGCATTTACATCCAGACTCATCCTAATGGCGGGCAGCCTGCTTTTCGCGCTCTCCGCCCGGGCCCAGACCCGCATCACCGGAGAAGTGGCCGGTCCGCTTGGTGACGCTATCCCCGGTGCCCACATCCGCATTAAAGGCTCGCAATCGGGCGCAGTGGCCGATTCGCTTGGCGTGTTCGGCTTCGAAACTACCTTGCGTGGCAAACAGACATTAATCATCTCCTCACTCGGTTTCAAAACGCAGCAGCAGCCGATAAGCCTCTCCGACAGTTCTGTTAGGCTGTCTATTACCCTCGACGACGCAGCCAATACCCTCGAAGCGGTGACCATCAGTGCCGGCAGCTTCGAAGCCAGCGACAAAGCCAAAGGTGCTTCGCTCACGCCCATCGACGCATACACAGTGGCCGGCAATGGCGGCGACATTTCCAATGCATTGCGGTCGCTCCCGGGCGCGCAGCAGGTCGGCGAACGCGAGGGGCTGTTTGTGCGCGGTGGTACCAATGAGGAAACCCGGATGTTCGTCGACGGCACACTCATGAAAAACCCCAACTACGCCTCCGTGCCGGGCATCATGCAGCCGGCCCGCATTAACCTGTTTTTGTTCAAAGGCGTACTGTTCAACACCGGCGGCTATTCGGCATTGTACGGCCAGGCTATGAGCAGCGCATTGATCCTGGAAAGCATCGATCTGCCCGAAAAAAGCTCCGCCAATTTCAGCGTGTTTCCTTCAAACCTCGGGGCCGGTTTCCAGCATTTGTCCAAATCGGGCCGGAACAGTTACGGAGGAGGCGTCGCTTACAGTAATCAGGCTTTGTATAACAAAGTCGTACCGCAGCGTCCCGATTATTACCGCGGGCCTGAGTACCGCAGCGTTAATGCGAATGCCCGCTTCAAAACCGGTAAAAGCGGAATGTTGAAAGCGTATGTAGCCTATGCCGAAAGCAACATCGGTATGCGTAACCCCGATACCGACAGCGCGTCGCTCCGCTCCGATTTCAGGATCAAGAACCCGAACATTTATGGAACCGCAAGCTACCGGACAGACCTCGGGACCGACTGGAGCCTTGACGCAGGCATTGCGTACACATTTGACCAAAACACCATCCATAACCGCCTGCTCAACATCAACAACGAGCCCGTAACCATCCCCAATGCCCCATATTCAGCCAAAAACAGCGACGTAACCCGCAATTCGCATTTCGCGCAGGGACGTGCGGTACTCATGCGCCACTTTGAGCGCAACCAGTCATTGCGGTTCGGAGGGGAGACGTTTTATTTCGATGATACCCAAACCTATAATGGTGCCCAAAACCTGCTTCGCGATCAACTATCGGCTGCTTTTGTTGAAACTGATATTCATATCGGCGGGCATGTCGCATTCCGACCAGGCTTGCGGTGGGAGTATTCGAGCCTCTTGCGCAAAGCGGTACTCGCTCCGCGCGCGAGCCTGGGTTATCGGCTTGGCGCGGGCAGTCAGCTGAACCTGGCCTACGGCATTTTTTATCAAAAACCCGAAAACAGGTATCTTTTTCAAAATCGGCAACTTGGCTTTTCACGGGCGGAGCACTATGTGCTGAACTATTCTAAAAAGGCCAATAACCGGTTTTTCAGGACGGAGGTTTATTATAAAAAATACAACGACCTGGTAAAGACGTTGCCCGGAATTCGCCTCGGAGGCGACGGCTATGCGCGCGGATTGGAGCTTTTCTGGCGGGATAAAAAGACCGTTCGCAACCTGGACTATTGGCTGACTTACACTTACCTCGATACGAAGCGCAACTACCTGGATTATCCCGAGCGCATCAGGCCGTCGTTCACAAGCCCGCATACATTCACGATCGCAATCAAGCGGTTTTTCCAGGAAATCAGCACCAATGTCAATGTCTCGTACTCCTGCGCGGCCGGGCGACCGTACTATGATATTCGAGCAGGAGACGACGCCGGTACGCGCATCTACGATTCAGGCACCGCCCGCGCTTACAATGTCCTTAACCTGCACGTATCGAAAATGATGTCTTTTTTCAAGAAATCGAAATTCAGGGATTATTCGGGGTTCGCATTCGGCGCCAACAATATTCTCGGCACAAAACAGGTGTTTGGCTACAACTACGCGTACGACGGCAGTTTCAAAACCCCCATTACCCTCCCCGCCACACGCTTCTACTTCGTGGGCGTGTTCATGAGCCTCGGCATCGACCGCACCGAAGACCTCCTCGACCAAAATCCTTGACACCATTCAATTATCCATTACCAATCATTCATTATCAACTAACAAACATCATGAAAACGCTCATCACAACCATCCTGCTCATTTGCACCGCCGCATTCGCATTTGCGCAAACCGGGGATTATGCCACTCAATTGGAGGCCTCCGTGAAGAAACTCGATCAGGCCAGGTCCGTCAGCGACTTCCAGGGCCTCGAAAAAACGTTCATACAGCTCGGCAATACGCAGAAAACCGAATGGCTGCCTTACTACTATGCTGCTTTTTGTAATGCCAAAATCGGCTTTCTCCTGCAAGACGACGGCGAAAAGATCGAACCTTACAGCGTCCGGGGCGAAGCACAGATTAAGAAAAGCGAGTCGCTTGCAAAAGGTGACAGCAAGCCGTTAGCAGAAATTTATGTAGTACAGGCGATGATTTACCGCACCAAGGTTTTTATCAGCCCTATGACCATGGGCAGGCAATTCGGGCCGCTTTCCGACCAGTTTTTGAAGAAAGCCCAGAAACTGGATGCCGAAAACCCGCGCGCCATTTACCTCGAAGCCTGGACGAAGTACTACACGCCCAAATTGTGGGGCGGCGACAAGGATTTGGCCAAAGAACTCGCCGGAAAAGCCATTCAGAAACTCCCGGCAACTACATTCAGTGTAATGCCGCATTGGGGCAAGGCCGAAAGCGAGACGCTGCTCCGGTAGCTATCATACTTCATCATTGTTTCACTTAAACTTTAAAGACCATGTTTTTCGGATTATTGATTTTCGCACGCATTCTTTTTGTGGCCTGTATGGTTTTCATCATCGGCTACATTTATGGACCGTTCTCCCAACGCCGCGGTCTCACGATCGCAGCACGTGTCGCAGCAATCGCGGTCATCTTCGCATTTATCATGATGAACATCTTTGCTTTTCGTGCCGGGTCGTTCCGCGGAGGGTACGCTCGCCACCACGCGCATTGGGAGCATTGTGACGACCATCCCGCGACGGTGGAAACAAAACCATAGACAATCCCATTTGCAACCTCAGCGCCCTGCCTCACCACAGGGCGTTTTTTATTGCCCTACCCCAAAATCCCCCAATATTTTACCGGGATAATGTAAAAAACAGCCGGATTAAGCGCCCCATTAATGGTTTGTTAACCATTTCTTAATTAGCCCCCGATTACTTTGACCCCACGGTTCGGCCGACCGCTTTTCATGCATTTAAACGAACAGGAACTTAACCCTACGGTATGAACAAACAACTTCTATCAAACCCCCTGTGCAGGCACCGCGCCCGGACGGCGCTCTGGCGCGGGTGCATTGCATTATGTGTAATGCTGCTCGTACAGGCAGGCGCATTGGCACAATCGGCCGCGGATGAAACACTCATTAGCGGCGAAGTGAAGGACGAGAAAAGCGACGCCATTCCCGGCGCGAGCATTGTGTTGCAAGGCACCACGAAAGGTACCACCACTGATGCCAATGGAAAATTTTCGCTCTCCGTTCCCAAATCGGGCTCGGTTATTATTGTGAGTTTTTTGGGTTACAAAAGGCAGGAAATAGCTGTCGGTAGCCGGACAAACTTTGATGTTCAACTCGAACTCAGTACGGACGAGTTACAAGAAGTGGTCGTAGTCGGCTACGGTACCCAGCGCAAGCAGACGCTCACCGGCGCTATTTCGAACATCGTTTCGGAGCAGATCAAAACTACGACGCACACGAGCCTGGCACAAAGCCTGCAAGGCAAAGTGGCCGGTGTGCAGATCCGCCAGAACTCTGGCGAACCCGGTTCTTTCAGCACGAACATCAATATACGCGGCTTTGGAGAGCCGTTGTATGTGGTCGACGGTGTGGCGCGCGATGGAGGGTATGAGTTCCAGAAGATCAATCCGGACGACATCGAAAGCATTTCGGTGCTGAAAGATGCTTCGGCGGCGATTTTCGGTATCCGTGCGGGGAATGGTGTGGTGATCGTCACCACGAAAAAGGGCAAGCAAGGTAAGCCACAGTTCAGCTACAATATGGTATATGGCCGCCAAAGCCCAACCGATGTTCCCAAAATGACGAGCGCATTGCAATGGGCCGAAATGCGGAACGACGCAGCGAAGAACCTGGGCGAAAACCCGGTGTTCTCTCCCGAGGAAATCGAGAAATTCCGTAGCGGCGCGCCAGGTTACCAGGGTACCGATTGGTATAAGGAAACGCTGAATAAATCGGCCGGCCAGCAGCAGCATTTCATTTCCGCATCCGGCGGCGAGGGCGTGGTAAACTACTTTACCAGTTTTGGCTACCAGAAAGAAAACGGTTTGCTCAAAAGCGGCGATATGGGTTACCAGAAGTACACCTTCCGCTCGAATATTGGCATTGATCTAACCAAAAACCTGAAAGCGGACCTAATCCTCTCGGGGCTGTTCGATAGACGGGAGCAGCCGGGTGATAACTTTTTTAACATCTATAAAGGAACCCGCATTGCATTGCCTACCGAGCGCCCCTATGCCAACGACAACCCGAAATACCCCGCATTACTCAGCGGCGGCTACAACCCGGTGGCGCTGGCCGACAGGAGTCTGACCGGCTACTCGCAGGAGGTGAATAAGTTCTTCCAGTCGACATTTGCATTAACCTACACTGTCCCATTCGTTCCGGGATTGCGTATCAAGGGTTTGGTCGCTTACGACAGTAATAACTACCGCGCCAAATCGGTTTCGAAGGCTTATAACCTTTATACCTACGACGCAGCGACCGACAAATACACCGCGCATGCGCAACGTAACCCGTCGCGGATCGGCAACAACTTCACGGATAACAACCGCATTACCTTCCAGGGGCAGCTGTTTTATAATACGGTAATCGCCAAAAACCATAACCTCGGCGCAACGCTGGTGTACGAGCAGCAGGAATCGCACAACCGCTGGGCGGGACTTGGCCGCGAATATGCATTCTTTACCAACGATCAGATCGACCAGGCGGGACTGAACAACCAGACTACCAGCGGCTCGGAGTCGGAATATGCGAGCCAGTCGTATGTAGGCCGATTGAACTATGATTTCAAGGAAAAATACCTGCTTGAAATCGCTGCGCGCTATGATGGTTCATACCGCTACCATCCCGACCGCCGCTGGGGCTTGTTCCCGGTAGTTTCTGCGGGTTGGCGGGTTTCGGAGGAAGCATTTTTGAAACGCATTCCCATCATTTCAAATCTGAAACTGAGGGCTTCGTATGGCCTCGTGGGTGCCGATGCCGGTGCGCCATTCCAATATGTACCCGGCTTCTCACTCACCGGCGGTGGCGGGTATGAGTTTACCAACGGCAACTACACTACCGGCGCGGCCTCCCCGGCGATCGTGAACGAAAAGCTGACCTGGTTCAAGTCGAACATCCAGGACATTGGTATCGACCTCGGTCTTTGGGATAACAAAATCGATGTAACTTTCGACATTTACCAGCGCGACCGTAAAGGCCTGCTCGCGCGCAGGAATGTTTCGCTGCCCAATACATTCGGCGGTACATTACCCGAAGAAAACCTGAATAGCGACCGCGTGCGCGGAATCGAATTTTCGGCCGCTTACAATGGCCAGATCCGCGATTTCAAATACGGCATTTCGGGTAACTTCAACTTCGCCCGCACGCAGAACCGCTATGTGGAGCGCGGCGAGTTCCTGAGCAGCATGGACAAATGGCGCGGCGGCGCAACCAACCGCTGGAACGACGTGGTATGGGCTTACCAGCTCGAAGGCCAGTTCCAGAGCAAGGATGAAGTCATTTATGCGCCCATCCAGAACGGCGACCTCGGCAATACCCGGGAGCTTCCCGGTGATTTCAAGTACAAGGATGTGGACGGCAACGGCATTATCGATGGCAACGACGCGATACCGTTGTTCTTCGGCGGCGATCCTAAAATGTATTATGGTGTGACTTTGAATGCTTCGTGGAAAGGTTTCGATTTCACGGCATTGTTCCAGGGATCGGGCAAGTACAGCGTGCGCTTCCGGGAGGTGTATGCAGAAGTCTTCGCATTCCGCGGCAACACGCCCGAGTATTTCTATGACAGATGGCACCAGTCGCCCGACGGCCAGTGGATCCCCGGCGAATGGCCTGCTTCCCGCTTCAATTACAATGTGGGTGCGATGTACGCCGAAAGCGGTGCGTGGCGGAAGGATGCTTCCTACCTGCGTTTCAAGAGCGCGCAGCTGGGCTATACATTCAATTTGCCCTGGTTGAAAAAGATCGGGATCAACGATGTGCGGGTGTATGGCAATGCGCATAACATCTTCACCTGGGCCGATTCGTTCGTGAAGCCTTTCGATCCTGAGAAAGTGGAGGGGTTGTTCGGAGCGGGGCTTACCTACCCGGTGACGAGAAGCTACAACTTCGGGATCAATGTCAAATTTTAATATTACTTGATAATGAGCTATTTAAAAAAGACCCTAACGCTGTTGTTAGTGCTCGTGGCGATGAGCTGCGGCGATGTACTCGACAAGCAGCCCCTCGATAAGTTGCAGGGAGAGAACCTGTTCTCCAACCCCGAGGGCGTGAAACTATATATGGCCAACCTCTACTACCAGCTGCCGATCGAGGATTTCACATTCTTCCGGCAGGGCTTCAACTGGAACACCGGCGACCCGAACAACGGCGGGTTCGCGCCGGCCATGTCGACCGACGAGGCCGTGCATACCGAGTTCGGTGATTTTATTGGAGATGGTGATTTTCAATGGTGGGACCAGGGCTATAAGCTCATCCGCGACGTAAATATCCTGATCGACATTATCCCTACCCTGGACATTACCGACGACGAGCGCAAAGCATTGATCGGGGAAAGTTCATTCATCCGCGCCTATGCCTATTTCGCGCTGGTGAAGCGCTACGGCGGCGTTCCGCTCATCACCTCGGTACAGAAGTACGACGGCAACGTGGAAGCCCTGAAAGTACCCCGCAGCACCGAAAAGGAAACCTGGGATTTTGTACTGAAAGAATGCGATACGGCTATCGGCAACCTTGGCGACTCGTGGCCGGCCGGTGAGCGCCGCGCGACCAAATGGGTAGCCTACGCCCTGAAATCACGCGCGGCATTGCATGCAGCCTCCCTGGCCAAATACGCAGACCGCGCCCCGATCTCCGGAACAGCCGTAGACCAAAAGCTGGTTGGATTGGACAAAGCAGCTGCGGCAGAGTTTTACAAAGCAGCCATCGACGCTTCGGAAGCGATAATTAGTTCGGGTAAATTTAATTTATACAAACCCTCGCCTACTACGCCCGAGGAAGCTGCCAACAACTACCGGCTGCTTTTCGAAGACCCCAACAATGCGCCGGAAGAGGTGATTTTCATCAAGGGTTATGCCAGACCCGGCTCCGGTACCGGCCACAACTACGGCATCTGGTACCAGCCCAACCAGACCGCCAACGGTTGGCCGCACCCGGGCCGCATGAACCCGACGCTCGAACTGATGGACGTTTACGAAAGCTACGACAAGCCCGGCGAAAGCGCTCCGCTTGCCACCTCAGCCACCACGAACGACCTGACCGATTATACCGGTTTCAATGCGTCCAAACAATACAAAAGGTTTGACACTGAAAATGATATTTTCAAAGGAAAGGACGCGCGCATGTGGGCGACGATGATTCTGCCCGGTACCAGCTGGAAAGGCCAGAAAATCGTGATCCAGGCCGGTTTCATCAAACCTGACGGTTCTTCGCAGATCATGGGGGGCGACCCGTTCACGCATGGTGGCACGACTTACTACACCTATGGCGCATCCGATCGAACGAAATACTCCGGCTTCGATACCTGGGGCGGTAATAATACCCGCACCGGCGTGAGTTTCAAGAAGTTTTTGAATGAGGGATTGAATATTGCGCCGGGCTGGAACCAATGCGTGACCGATTTCGCCGATTTCCGCTATGCCGAAATCCTGCTAAATTATGCCGAGGCGATCGCTGAAAGCGGCACGGGCAACAAAGTAAAGGGCGCGAGAGCATTGAATGACATTCGTCGCAGGGCCGGCCACAAGACCGAAATTCAACTCACGATCACCAATGTGATCCGCGAAAGAAGGGTTGAACTGGCGTTTGAGAACAAGCGTTTCTGGGACCTGATCCGCCGTCGTGAGTACCACACGGTGTTCAACAACACGATGCGCCATGCATTGCTGCCTATCCTCGACCTGCGCGTTACGCCCGCAAAGTATATTTTCGTGCGCGTCAATGTGCCACGCAGCAACCCGTCCACATTCGATTACCGCCAGTATTACCGCTCCATCCCGGGCATCGGGGCGAACGGTCTGGTTCAGAATCCGCAGTATTAACAGGCTGTAAGCTTTAAGCAATAGGCTATATGCTCACGCTTGTGTACGAAAAAAGCCAAAAGCTTAAAGCTTACAGCATACAGCTTAAAGCAAAAACCCCATTTAAACAATGAAACAAATAATCACCTATACTTCCACCCTGCTTCTGCTTTTTGGCGTAGTGGGATGCAGCGTCGATAATTACCCGGCGCCCGATTCGCAATTGTACGGTACTTTTCTGGATGCCGAAACCAATGAGCCTGTGGAGCAGGACATCATCCGGGGCAGCACCATCGAATACATCGAACATGGTTACGCCTCGCAGACCAAGCAGACGATGATCATTAAAAACGACGGCACCTACCGCAATAACCTGATCTTCGCGAACACGTACACGATCACGCCCGTACGCGGGAACTTCGTGCCAGTGGCGGCACAGGAAGTAACCGTCAAAGGCGAAACAAACCTGGATTTCAAGGTTCAGCCTTACATTCGCGTGAAGGAAGCCAGCATTGAAAAGGTAGGAACAAAAGTCATCGCCAAATTCAAATTACAGCAAACCGTGATGAATAATGTCAGAAAGATCGGCTTGTATGCGCACCCGGAACCGTCCGTGGGCGAGCCTATGCGCGTGGCGCTGGCGGAGCAGGAAATCAATGGCGCGATCGACCCGAATAAGGTGTACCAGCTGGAAATCGATATTCCCTCTAACAGCAATGTATTGAAGGCGGGTAATCAATATTTCTTCCGTGCGGGGGGGATTATCGATGCGCCTGAGTCGAAGTTTAATTATGCCAAAGCGGTAAGGGTTGCATTGTAAAAAAGGCCGCGTAGCGGCCCGCTGAAAACCTCCCTTTTACGTACCTAATTTGACATCTATGAACTTATTCAAACTCCTGTTCTTCCTTTCCATCGTTTCAGTCAGTTGCAAAGGCAGCGATGATACCCCTGAGAATGACGACCCTAAACCCGTCGAAGAGGTTAAATACGACGAATCGCATTCCCTTTTCAAAAGTTACAAAGGCCTGGTCATGGCGGGTTACCAGGGTTGGTTCACGGCCGAAGGCGATGGTGCGGGCCGTGGCTGGCATCATTATCAGAAATCCGGCAAGTTCGAGCCAGGCTTCGCTTCGATCGACTTCTGGCCTGATGTAACGGAATATTCCAAAACCTATAATACCGCATTCAAATACGCCAACGGCGAACCGGCCAAAGTGTACAGTCCTTACGACGAGGAGAGTGTGGAACTGCATTTCAACTGGATGAAAGAGCACGGTATCGACGGCGTATACATGCAGAGGTTTGTGTCGGAAGTAAAGGGAGAAAGCGGCAAGCGGCATTTCAACAAAGTGCTGGCCAATGCACTGAAAGCCGCTAAAAAATACGGCCGGGCAATCAGCATCATGTACGACCTCAGCGGGTCCACCTCGGCAGATATGGATTTCATCGCGAAGGACTGGGAAGAACTCCAACAGCAGTTCAAACTTTTCGACGGACAGGAAAATCCCACCTACCTGCGGCATAACGGCCGCCCGTTGCTCGCCATCTGGGGAGTGGGTTTCAACGACGGCCGCAAATACACCATTGCGGACATTCAAAAACTGATGGAAGAGGTAAAAGGCCCGACTAAAAAGGCCTCGATCCTGCTCGGCGTGCCGTACTACTGGCGTGAACTCGGTCGTGATACCGAAAATTCACCGCTGCTGCATACGGTCATCAAACAAGCCGACATCATCATGCCCTGGGCCGTCGGCCGCTACAATGCTTCTACCTACCTGAATGTAGCCGGTCCGAACTTGCCTGCCGACATTGCCTGGTGCAAAACGAACAAGATCGACTATGCGCCGTTGGTTTTCCCGGGGTTCAGCTGGGGTAACCTCAAAAACGACAAATCGCTCTACAACCAGATTCCACGCAATAGAGGCGAGTTCCTCTGGCAACAGATCGCCGGCGCAAAAATGTCGGGAGCCGAGGCGCTGTATGTCGCCATGTTCGACGAAGTCGACGAAGGCACCGCCATTTTCAAAACCAGGAAAGAAGGCGATACGCCGTTGAATGCGGATGGGAAATTTGTGGGTATTGAAACCGATCTGCCTTCGGACTACTATCTGTGGCTCGTGGGGCAGGGTGCGAATTGGTTTCATGGAAAAACTGGTTATGGAGTCACGAAACCGGCTCATAAGTAATTGAGTTTCGACGGAGCATTTATGCAAGCGGCACTTGCATAAATGCTCCGTTTCATTCGATTCCGTCATTTTTCATTATGTTTAAACAAAATAGAGCCCCTAGGCACATTTGTTAAAACAAAATATATGAAAATTACACTTTCCCTGATCATTTCTTTCCTTTTGGCCGGAGCACAAATGCTGTGTTTTGCAGATGGAGAAAAAAAATCCAAAGCGCTTCCGCGCATTGCCATTGCCGGGCTTGGTATCGAGTCGAGCACGTTTTCACCGGCGCGAACGGAAGAACCTGCGTTTAAGGCCAAATATGGCGACCAGATATTTACCTCCTACCCTTTTATGGCGGCGGATTCCAGCTTGCGCAAACGCGCTGAATGGCTGCCGGCGCTTGTCGGCAAATCGCTGCCGGGCGGGATGGTGACGCGCGCCGCATATGAATCGCTGGTGAAGCAGACGCTCGAATTGTTGAAAAAGAATGGCCCCTACGACGGGCTATATTTCGATATTCACGGCGCGATGAGTGTCGAAGGGCTCGATGATCCCGAAGGCGACCTCATCACACGCATCCGCGAGGTAGTTGGCAAGAAAGTACTCATTTCGACTTGTATGGACTTGCACGGCAATGTGTCGTGGCGCCTGGCGCAGCATACCGACCTGATCACCTGCTACCGGATGGCGCCTCACGAGGATGCTATGGAATCCAAACGTCGGGCCGTCGCGAACCTGCTCTCCCGCCTCGAAAGTGGGAAAGGCAAGCCGGCTTACAAGGCGTGGATACCCGTGCCGATCCTGCTTCCAGGCGAAAAAACGAGTACCCGTATTGAGCCCGGAAAGTCGCTGTACGCCAAGGTAGCGCCCGCTTCGGCGCAGCCGGGTGTGATCGACGCGGCCATGTGGGTAGGCTACGCATGGGCAGACGAACCGCGTAACCATGCCGTGGTGATGGTCACCGGCGACGATAAGACCAAAGTGACGGAAAGCGCTGAAATGCTTGCGAAGAACTTCTGGGATGTGCGTAAAGAATTCGCATTCGTGGCACCTACCGACGACCTCAAGGGCGCATTGAACAAGGCCCTCGCAAGTGACAGGCATCCGTTCTTTATCAGCGATTCGGGCGACAACCCTACCGCAGGCGGTGCGGGCGACGTCACCTGGACAATCACCGAAATCCTGAAACGTCCTGAATTCAAAGCGGAAAACGGCCCATCACTCATTTATGCGTCCATTCCCGGCCCCGAACTGGTAGAAGCCGCTGTGAAAGCGGGCGTCGGCGGTAAAATCGATGCATATGCGGGCGCGAAAGTGGATGCCCGTTTTGCGCCACCGATCCATCTGGTCGGTAAGGTGGAGGCGATCCATCACGGCGATGTCAATGCCGAAACCGAGGTGGTGGTGAAAGTAGGCAGCGTACGTGTGATCGTAACCAAAAAACGGAAACCGTACCACAAGGAAGCCGATTTTACCAGGCTTGGCCTGAACCCGCGCAAATCGGATATCGTAGTCGTAAAAATCGGCTACCTCGAACCCGAGCTCTACAATATGCGCGCCGACTGGATTTTGTCGCTCACGCCCGGCGGCGTGGATCAGGATTTGGAACGGTTGCCTTACAAACGCATTAAACGCCCGATGTTCCCCTTAGACAAGGATATGAAAGAGCCTGATTTAAAGGCCAGGCTGGTACCTTCGTCAGACACCATTTGAGGCTATTTAAAAAGCCTCGGCGGCTGTTCCTGTAAACGGACAGCCGCCGAATAAAATTTACACTCGCATTTACTCCGCCAATGCAAATGCCACGGCTGCATCGGAATGGATTTGTGTGGTGTCGAAAACGGACACAGGCACGTCAGCCTGACTGATGATCATCGGAATTTCGGTACAGCCCAGGATAATCCCCTCGGCCCCCTGGCGAATCAGTTCATCTATAATCGCCAGATAGCCCTTTCGGGTCTCTTCCCTGATAATACCCTTCCCCAACTCGTCCCGCAGTGTATTTTGGATAAAATCACGGCTTTCCTGCGTAGCCGGAACGATCGGTTCAATACCGGAGCTGACTAGTTTGTCTTTGTAAAAATCCATTTCCATCGTGAACTTCGTGCCCAATAGCCCGACTTTCCGAAGTCCTGCCTCTTTGATGGCAGCGGCAGTCTCGGTCACGATATGGATTATCGGAAGATTAATTTCAGTTTCCAGGCGGTCGGCAACGGCGTGGGCGGTGTTGGCGCAAAGTACAATGGCCTCGGCTCCCGCCTTTTCGAGATTCTGGCAGGCATCCAGCAAAATATGGAAAGTATCATCCCACTTACCCGCCGTGTTGTTACTTACAAATGCATTGAAATTTACAGAATAGATAATGCATTCGGCATAGTTCAGCCCTCCCAGTCTTGCATTGACGCCCTCATTGATAAAACGGTAATAATCGACGGTCGAGACCCAGCTCATACCGCCTACGAGACCTAACTTCTTCATTTTTTGTATTGGTGTAGATATAAACAAATACTCAGGCGTTACCACGGCTGGTAACCCGTAAATTAGGAAATGCATCCCGAAAAAGCACCTATTTGTACGCCATTTTCAGTTTTTGAGAGAAGCCGGAACTTATGTTGTCGATAAATACAGTGTAAGCGCCTTTGGGTTTACCTTCCATATTCACTTTCCAATCGCCGTTCGAAACGATGTCCCGGCTATAAACCAGCAGCCCGGAAGTGTTATAGATGCGCACTTCATCGCCCTTCACAAGCCCTCCGATGGTAATCTGGCTGCCTCCCGGGTTGGGAAAAATAAAGGATTGGTCACGCGCGTTCCATGTGCCCGTCACGACGGAGCTGTATTGAAAGGTGCCGTCCGCGTCGATCATTTTCAGGCGATAGTAGCCCGTATCGTGCAATGGTTCGCCGTCCGCGAATGCATAAGAGTTCCCCGCGCCTTCACCATGCACGGTTCCCAGCGTAACGAAAGTGCGACCGTCGCGGCTGCGCTGTATATCAAAATGCGAGAATTTGCTTTCCTGTATGGTCTTCCAATGGATCAGGAAGCGGCTGTCGGTTTTGGTAAGTCTGACAAACAGCAATTTCACCGGAAGGGGATCGCCGGGGTTCGTAATTTTAGACAGTGTGCCATTCAGAAATGATAACGTGTAGAGCTCACCGGCCTGGTCCTCGCCAAAAGAGATCAGCGAGGGATAGGTAAGCCCGGCGTCGGGCGTAGTAACTCCTAACGGATCCACATACCCGATTTTCCCGGCCGAATAGTCGCCGAAAAAGTAGTGGCCTTTCATCGACGGATACCGCGAGCCTCGGTACACGAAGCCCCCCATCACCGATGCGTCCTTGCCGCCATTGTTGGTATAGCCAGCGTATGTGAGTTTGGGCGCAATGTAGGTTGTCCCCGGAGCGCAATGCGACGAATTGTAGGTTTGGGTACCTTCGAGGCAGTTCCAGCCGAAGTTTGAAAGGGGCCCGCCGAAAGGATAAGACAAATAGTTGATCTCTTCCCAACCATCCTGCCCGTTATCGCCGATCCACAGGTCGCCGGTCTGCCGGTCGAAACCGAACCGCCAGGGGTTTCTCAATCCGAGTGCAAATATCTTTCCCAAAGGATTATCGCCGGGCAAGGCCTCACTGGTATTAAGCCGCAGCAGCTTCCCAAAAAGTTTGCTCATATTCTGGGAATTATTGTTGGGATCGCCAGGGACGCCTCGGGAGCCGGGGCCGTTATCACCTGTGGAGATATACAGAAACCCGTCTTTGCCAAAGGCCATATCCCCACCCCGATGCCCACCCAGGATATCTTCGTAAGGAATCGTCAGAATTTTCACCTCCGAGTTCGCATCCGCCAGATCGGCGTTGCCCGCCTGCCGCGAGAACCGCGAGATCTGGACTTCGGTTTTGCTTTTTACCACATACAGGACGTAGAAAAAGCCCGATACCTGATAATCAGGCGGAAATGCGATGCTGAATATACCTGCCCAATCGGGATCATTGATTTTCGTCCCAATATCGAGGAAAGGCTGTGAGAGGACTGCACCGTTTTTAACAATTTTGATCTTCCCGCCGATCTCCGCCACGAAAAGACGTCCATCAGACGCGTGCGTAACCTTCACAGGCCTGGTAAACCCGGATGTGACCGGTTCGATGGCGAGTTGAAGTTGTGCGAAATCGTCGGATATAGCCACGATCAGCAATAGAATAGTGCAGACGAGACTTTTCATGGGCGCAGGTTAGAGGAGCACTGTAAATATAACAAATAACTCCAGCCAATGCTACCGGCTCGACTTCATCGCCTTTACGGTTTTCAGCTCGCTTTGTTCTGTGAAGTTCTGGTACTCCGGACTGTCGCACGCATACAGCGCGATTTTTCCATCCTGGTCGTTGTGAACGCCCCAGCCGTACCGTTTGGTCAAAGGTGAGCACCGCATACATGCCTGGCCTTTTGAAAAGAACTGCTTCCGGGCCTCTTCCAGCTCGCTTTCGGTCAGATCCTTTCGCTCCGCAAAAACCTTGAACAACACATCGTCCGACGTGAATTTGTAGGGATTTCTGGCGATCATTTCGTACTGGATGCCAGCCACAGTCTTCGCCTCGCCTTTCATCGGCGGTATTTCGCCGCCGGAAGCCGGACAATCGTCGGCGACTTCGATGAAGGTGTTTTCGTAGTTGGTGGTATGTACTTTCATGACTGATCTTTTTTCGACGCAAAATAATACCAGGGATGACAACGGTATGTCAGCAGACAAAGCTAAATGCCTAAAAACTTTGCCAGAAGGATTACGCCGCCATTTCTGCGGCCACCGGCAGGTTGCTCCGCTTCATATCCTTGTAAGCCCATTCCGCCATGGCGTTGATTACCGGTTCCAGCTCGCGACCGCCTTCCGTAAGCGTATAGGTAACGTAGGGCGGTACCACGGCTTTGGCTTCACGAATGAGCAACCGATCGTTTTCCAGCTGTTTCAAATGCTGGATAAGCATCTTTTCCGTAATGTGCGGCATAGCCTTCTTTATTTCGCTATAACGCTTGCTCCCCGCCAGAAGGTGAAACAGAATGATCGGTTTCCAGTGGCCTCCGATCTTGTTCATCACATACGTAACCGGGCATTCCTGCATTACGATCTCGCGGTTCGCATTATAGGTAGAATTTTCCTTAACTTTAGTCATACATACTCTCGGGTAAGTACTTGTCAAAAAGTAAGTACAAATATAGCTTTGTCCCATCAAAAAACAATTTGAAAAGACATGAAATACATCATCACAGGGTCACTCGGCAATATTAGTCTGCCTGTTACCCAAAATCTCGTAAAAGCTGGTCATGAAGTAGTGGTTATCAGCAACAATGCAAATAAAAAGGAGCAGATCGAAGGCCTGGGTGCAGAAGCCGCCATTGGCTCCGTACAGGACGTGGCATTCCTTCAATCGGCCTTTAAAGGTGGCGACGTTGCTTACCTGATGATCCCAAGCGATTTTTCACTGGCCGATTACGCCGCATTCCAGCGGGAAGTAGCCGACAAATATGTGCAAGCCATTCAATCGGCCGGCATCACGCGCATCGTGCTCCTGAGCAGCATAGGCGCGCACCTGCGTAAAGGCGCGGGACCTATCGACGCATTGGGTTATCTGGAAGAAAAACTGGCTCAAATCCCGGGCTTACAAGTAAAAATCCTTCGCCCCTCCTATTTTTTCAATAATCTGTACGCGCAAATCGGCCTGATCAAAAACGCCGGCATTGCCGGCAGTAACTTCGGTGGTACCGAGGAAAAACTAGTGCTTACAGACACCGACGACATCGCCAAAGTGGCCACCGAGCAA
Source organism: Dyadobacter sp. 22481 (assembly GCF_052044875.1). Classification (NCBI taxonomy): domain Bacteria; kingdom Pseudomonadati; phylum Bacteroidota; class Cytophagia; order Cytophagales; family Spirosomataceae; genus Dyadobacter; species Dyadobacter sp. 22481. The sequence continues at coordinate 983,174 of NZ_JBQENV010000001.1, read as the reverse complement.
TTGCTCGCACCATTTACCGAAGCACAAACCATCATCTACATTTCCAGCGACGAGCGCCACCCTTCCGAAATCGCCGCGGTACTCGGCGCAGCCGTGGGTAAGGAAGGAACTCCATGGATTACTTTCTCGGACGAAGACGCCTACAACGGCATGCTGCAAGCCGGCCTGAACGAAAGCTTCGCGGGCCTCTACCGCGACATGGGCCAGGCGCTGCAAAACGGCACAATGCAGGAAGATTACTGGAAAAACCGTGGGGAAATCAAGGGCAATTTTAAACTGGAATATTTCGCGAAACGGTTCGCAGGGGCATATCAGGGATAGTATTCAAAACCGGGCTGCGATCAATATCCTCTTAAACGGATAAAAAACAGGCGCTTTCGGGAACTGCTGGCCCAGTAATGCGCGGTAGTCGTCCCGGAAGCGGCTGGTTAACGGTTCGGGCAGGCGTTCGAGGTAAGGGATCAGTGCCGTGCCGGAGACCCAGGTCAGCAACGCGTTCACGTCGTTGAGCACAAGCGGGTATATTTTCTCTAAAACCTGCATGGATTTGCTGCCGTTTTCGAAGAGAAGCTCGGCATAGCGATCAATGTCGAGCACGGGCGATAACCGGTTCCAACCGGCGTAGACCGGCGCGTAAGGCCCCTGTGTGGCAAGTTCGTTGAGCAAACGGTTGGTAATGTTGTGGTGCTGCGCCGGCATTTGTACCAATAGCTGTCCGCCGGGCTTTATTTTATTGATAATTTGAGGAAATAGCGCTTCATGATCCGGTACCCATTGCAAGGCTGCATTGGAAAATACGACATCCCACTGCTGTGGCTTGTTCAGCTGGTTTTCGATGGAGCTATTTTCAAAATTCAATGTACTCCCATTGCTTTGCTGCGAGCCCGCCAGCATTTCCGCCGACGAATCGACTCCGAGAACATTTGCGCCAGGTAATGCTTCGGCCAGTTTGGCCGTAAGCTCGCCTGTACCACAGCCAAGATCGACCACTTCTAAACCCGATTGCACGCTCAGCAATGCCAGCAGATCGTAAAAAGGTGCTGATCGTTCCGTTTTGAATTGATTATACGTGTCTGGATTCCAGGCCATTCGATGCTTTGTTTCAACCAGTTTTACCTTGTAAATCTAACAACCGATATTAGATTTACAAGGTAAAACATCGGTAAACGGTCGTTTAAGCAATCCCCTCCCGCCGCTTCGCTTCGAGCTCGTTCGGCTCCTCCAATGCAAACGAACCCGTTTTGATTTCGCCATCAGGCACGTAGGTGGTAATAATCACACCCGTACCCGACACGGTGTGTTTGGCTAATTTGAGATTTGAAGGCACAACACCATCAGCGAAAAGCTTTTTACCGTGACCAATCACTAGCGGGAAGATCCAGATATTCATTTCGTCGATCAGGTTGTGGCGCAGGAGCGTCTGGATGAAATCGCAGCTTCCGTGCACCTGCAAATCGATGCCGTCACTCGCTTTGAGCGCTTTGACCTGCGCGACAGTATCGGCGTTGAGCAGCACGGTATTTTCCCAGGTGGCGTCTTTCAACGTTTGGGTAGCCACATATTTAGTGCAGGCATTGAACTGATCGGCGGTCGGGTCGTTTTCGATGAATGGCCAGTGCGCCGCGAAAATATCGTAGGTTTTGCGGCCCAGCAGCAGGTCGTACGGTTGGCTCATCCCCTCGCCCATTACCTGGCCCATCACATCGTCCCAGTAGTGAAACGACCACCCACCGAACTCGAAGCCGCCTGCGCGGTCTTCCTCTGGGCCGCCCGGTGCCTGGATAATGCCATCTAATGTTACGAAGGTGTTGGTGATGATCTTTCTCATGATTTCCGAAAAGTTAATGGTTGGTTAGTTTTTGATTTCGTTAATGCAAATTTAGAGCAGCCAACGTATTCGAAGCGGGTGTCGGAACGTCTTTGAAAAGGGTCATTTGCGACAAGTTTTCAAATCGTCGCCACAAAAAAAATTGCCGGTCTTTCAACCGGCAATCCCAATCTATATAGCGTATGTGATTATTGTTGCTTACGTTTTTTGACACTGTGGTCAACAATTGCTCCGGTACCTGCACCCACGCCGGCACCGATCACGGTACCGATCAATGCACCCTCGACGCGCTTCTTATTCACGATCGCCCCGGTGATGGCCCCTGTACCTGCTCCTACCAGTGCCCCTTTGGCGGTGTGGCTCCATTTCTTTTTAGCGGGAGCTGCCTGCGCAGGAGCGCTTGCAACGGCCTGGGTGTGGTGTGTTGCCTCATTTTTCTCGATTTCTTCCCACTTTTGCGCTTCTTCTCGTTGCGCTTGCAGGGCACTCATCGAATCTATAATAGCCTGCTTTTCCATGGCTACGCGCATGGAATCGATGGTTTTTTGTTGTTGTTTCAAGAGTGCTTCCTGCTTGTCTGACTGCGTGTTACAGGCTACCATCACTGAGGCAGCAAATAACATCGAAATAACAGCTTTCATCTTTGGTGTTTGGATGGTTATACCGGTTATTAAGCCAAAAGTGTGCCAAACCTGCCATTTCCGGCCGATAATTCACACATCGGGGCACACGCCTACCGCTAAATAACAAACGATTGAGTAGATCGGGGATAGTTGCTAACTTGTAGAACTACCTCGATCCTTAAACAACCACCTCATATGGAAGGAATTATCAACGACAACCTCGACCAGCAATCGCAGCGTCCGGGCCCGAACGGTGCACGGCCGTTTTTTACGAGAGGCACCAAAGTAAATATCGTCAGCGCCGAGCACGATGGCCGCACATTGTGGCACATTACCAGCGATGGAACGAAGGTGATCGGCAATAAGGTCGAGCTGGACGCCTATTCGGGCCTTTCGGCAAATGACAAATCGCATTTTTTCATTTGCTACCGCGCGCAAAATGCAGGTATCCCGATTATCGATATGGCCGACGCGCCCGACAAGCTTTTCTTTGCGAACCTCCCTCCTGCGCCTAATCTGCCGTTCCGGGTTACAGAGCTGTTCCCCGAGGTATGGGCTACCGGTGTGACGCAGGCCGTGAGCCGGTTGCCGGAGTCGCGCAAACACGTTTTTGTCTACATCCACGGGTTTGATTGGGAACCGGGTCTCAAACTAGAACTGGTACCCCAATTCGTACAAAGCTACCTGGCCCACCCCGAAAACAGCGTGGCCAATGTGCTCTACTTCGGCTGGCCGTCATACGGATGGCGTAAGAAGGCCGACGACCGCTCGATCGGCTACGGCGAGCAATTCACCCGGAATGGATTGTTTGAATACTTTGAAGTGCTCTCCCGAAAACTGAAAGAAGCGGGTAAAACGCTCAACCTGGTCGTGCATTCATTTGGACACCAGCTGCTGAACGGCATGATCAATCCCGGCGAAGGCCACAGCATTCCGACCGGCATTTTCGAAAACATATTCCTCATGGCGCCCGACGTGACTTACCTGGCCGTACAGCAGGGAGGCGTACAGTTGAGAAACATGCGGAGGAAATTCAAAGGCCCGCATTTTCACTACAATTACACACCGTTGAAGCAGCTTGCCAAACACGTCCACATTTATTACGACCCGAGCGATTACCTGCTGTACGTGAGTTCCAAACAGTTTAACCTCAATGAAAATACCGCTGCTTTCGATCCCCGCCCCGATGCCGACGGCCTTACCACCGACTTCCGCAACCTGGGCAGCTATGGCGACGAAATCTTCAAAAAAGACCCGACCCTGAAACTGGAAGAAGGTTTCAACTTCTATAACGTGCTGGATATCATCAAACAGGACACCGGCCCGAAAGCAGACCCGCTCTTTTACGGCTTCCTCGACAACGACGACGAAGGCATGACGAAAGCAAGGAATGGCGATTACAGCGGCATCAACCTCCTCAAAACATTCTGGGAAAAGGACTTTCTGATGAAGCACCATGCATACCTGTTCAGTTGCCGGCCCGTGGTAGCGCACGTGTTACAGCGGCTTGCGGGCGTGCCTGCGCAACCGCGCGTGCCTGAGGAGGAAGCGCCTATTGTGTAGGGGGAGTTAAAAAACAGCAAGAGCAAATTTTATGTCACGCTGGGCGAGATCGCTTGAAAAATACGGCCCGACTACCAACCAAGTTTCACACATTTTGGTCTTCGAACTACCTCACATTCCCCAACTTAGAGCTAGGAAGACTTTTTTCTCAATTCTCGCGGTTTTGGTCGTTCTGGCTTGCAAAAAGGACCAGCCGATCCCGATGGCTTTCGATGATTTCTCGTTTGTGGCACCTTCCAGCTGGAAAAAATTCGAAGCGCAGGGCTACGATTCCAAAGTAGGCGGCATTACCAATGGAAAGGATACCCTCAGATACGACATGGGCATGTATTCGTATTCATTTACGAAGGAGACCAACGCTACCCACCACCGCACTGAAACCGTGCAGAATGGCTATAAAACACTCACAGTATGGCCCAAAAAGACTGGGCAGGGCTTGATAGGGATTTACATTAAAGTCGATGATTTAAGAAAGCTCAGCATTTAGGGAAGGAGTAAAGATGAAGATGAGGTTTTGAAAATACTGGCGTCGGTGAAGATACTTTGATAGTACTTCGATTGGATAACATTACTGTTGCTTGGTGGGCACCCAAACCTCCGCCCCCGGCTCCTTGCCCGTTGTCAGTTGGATCAGCGACAACAAATATTCATTTTCAGGCTCGCCGCTTTGCTTTACCATTTGACGAAACGCCGCCTCGCCCGCCGGGAAAATCGCAGTCAAATCCAGTTTCCACAAACCGTTTTCCTTATGAAACTCAAATGCGAGCGGCGTTTTCTGCCCCCGCACCAAAAGCTCGCCCGAAGCAAAATCCCCATTCACTTTCACCGTACCCACCTCATTGTTTATCACCGAACTCTTTCCTACCATGCCCATTTTGATGGCCGTCACCAGCAATTGCTTGCCGTTCGTTTTCATAATCTCCTCTTTCGGAATGCGGTGACGTACCACGAGGACGATCAGTTTGTCCATCAAAGAAAGCTTATCGACCTTCAATGAATCCGCAGTTTTCACCTTTTCGAGAATGTCGCCGTAATAGGCAATTGTCTTCGTATCAACCTGTTCAACAGCTTCTTCGCCTTTGTCATTCAGGATTGCAGATTTATAGTTGTCAAATGTTTTCTTGACTTGCTGTTCCTCCGCTTGCTGCGCGGTGGTCAGCATTGGGATTAGAAACAATGCCAGAAAGGTAATGCGGGAAAAATGTCTCATTTAGTTATTGAAAATTGAAAATAGGGCTCGAAGGTAGCCTGATTGTATGAAAAAACCGACTTTGGAAAAACTGCTAAACCCTTTCAAGCAACTCTTTCAAGTGAAAATTCCGCGTCTGCAAGAACTTTCTCATGTAGTTATCCAAATACAACTTATCAAATAGAACACCTAAAATACCAAACGGCGTTTCATACTCGAAGACGTCGGTCATAATCGTCGAACCGTTCTCTTCTAAAAAATGATGCTTATGGCGCATACTTTTAAAAGCGCCTTTCAGCATTTTGTCCTCGAAAAATGTCGGTTCGATCATACGGCTAATCTCCACCGTAAGCCGCTGCTTGATTCCCAGGTGCCTTGCCTCCCACGTGACGATATCGCCCGTTTCGAATAGCCCGGTCATCCTGCCTGCAACGACCTTTTCATGGGTGCCGGCTGCGGATGATAAATGCGCATCTACACTCCTAGCGGCGTCAAAGCAAGCTTTGATCGGCGCATGAATCAGGGTTGTCAACTGAATCGTTGTCATGTTTAATGCAAATGCTTCAACTCCTTCCCATTCCAAATCCCCTTATAAGTCTCATTCAAACCCTTGATTTCAATGCGAAAGGTCTGATCCTTGGCGCTGTACTCCGAATGGATCGCGTCGTCGCTCTCGTCCAGAAATTCCAGACCATAATGAAAGGGCAATTCTCCACTCGTGAAATGCATTTGAATGCCTCCGTTTTGCATATTAAACACGGCAATTCGGAAGTGCTCGGGATAACCTTTGTCGGCATACATTTCATAACCCATTTCTTGCGACGCGATTATGAAGAGCTGTTTGTGATAGATTAATGGATATCGATAATCAATCGTGTGTGGGCGAAAATCCGTGTAATATCGCTGACCATCAATTCGTAAAGAATAGCACATATCGAAAGAATACTTTTCGTTACCACTCACTTTTTGAATATAAACCTGGTTATGAAAAATCGTATCGACGATGACCAGCGACGGAGCGACCAACTTTACCGCCACATTCGCAGGATCTTTCAAATGCTTTGATTTAAAAAGCAAAATCCCACCCGGCGGCGGGAAGAGCATTGCCAGGTTCTGATCGGTTTTTTGCATGAACGTCTGTGGCCAGATTTCCGGCTTTGTGCGCTCGAGCGCCTCCGCATCCGTGCTCGCGGGCGTGTAAAAACCGCTTTCGATCCTGAAATTGAACGGCGCCACCACGAACTCCTGCGCGAACGCATCGTACACGCTTACGATGAATATTGAAACGAAACCAAATGTAAACTGCGCCATGCGAAGCGCTGCTTTACGAAAATGCGTCATGATAGCAAACGGTAACCGATCCTTCCGCAAGCTAAGCACATCTTTCACTTCGCTATTAAAAAGCCATGAAAAAAAGCCTGAAAACTTGCTTGCGGGCCGTTAAACCCTAAATTTGACCTGTCTAAAAACAAACAAATCATGAAAACGACGTTCACCTTTTTACTCCTGTTCGCGGCCTCGCTTTGCATGGCCCAGCTTCCTAAACCCGATGAAATCCCGACTTCCAAAGGTCCGCTCAAAATCCAGCCGCTCAACCACGCCACGCTGGCGCTTACCTGGAACGGCAAAACCATCTACGCCGACCCTTATCAGGCGCCTAAAACGTTCGTAGGCGTCGCCAAACCCGACCTGATCGTGATCACCGACATCCACGGCGACCACTTCGACCCGGCCTCCCTCGATGCCCTCGACCTGACCGGCACCGTCATCGTAGCCCCGCAGGCCGTAGTCGATAAAATGTCCGACGCCCTGAAAGCCAAAACGACGGTCCTCGCCAACGGCGCCACCACCGAAAAGCTCGGCATCAGCATCACCGCCATCCCGATGTACAACCTCCCCGAAACCGCCGACTCCCGCCACACCAAAGGCCGCGGCAACGGCTATGTCCTCAAACTGGGCGGCAAATCGGTCTTCCTCAGCGGCGATACTTCGGGCATTCCAGAGATTAAGGCTTTGAAGAATATCGATGTGGCATTCGTGTGCATGAATTTGCCTTATACGATGGATATTAACGAGGCTGCTACCACTGTGCTGGCGTTTAAGCCGAAGGTGGTTTATCCGTACCATTACCGCGGGCAGAATGGGTTTAGCGATACGGAGGCGTTTAAGAAATTGGTGAATGAGAAGGATAAGGGGATTGATGTGCGGGTTAGGGATTGGTATACGGTGAAGTGACATCGTGCATAATGCTTCGACTCCGCTCCTGCGTGACAAAGGCAGATGTCAGTCTGAGCGGAGTCGAAGACAGTCCATACTGTACAAAACTTCCGCTTGTTCATCAGAAGGATTTTTGTGCGCGGGTTTTGGTATTTTTATAATATTGACAACACTCATCATGGCCAAAAACACATCCACTTCCCTCCGTCTGCATTCCTATCTGCTTACTTCACAAGACGAAAAACTGAGCCTATTAAGGCAAACATTGATCGCCGGGGAACAAAGTGGCTGGGTCGAGAACTTTGATCCTGAGAAATTCAAGGCTCGAATGCGTGCCAAAACTGTTTCCTAATGGAATCTCGGTTGTCTAAACATTTCCTACCAACCAACCTCCTTTTGCGCAGCTCTCCGTTTCTTCACCGGCACAGGCTCCGGCTCTTGCACAGGATTGAGCGTGATTTCCAATTTATTGCCCAAACATTTCACTGTCACCTCGTCGCCGCATTCAAAACCGGCTTCTTGCAGCCATCTACCGCAGAGGCGGATTTCGGGCATGATCGCGTACTTGTACGCCCGCGGAAGGTATTTGCGGTAAACTGTTAACGTTCTTTTGGAAGGGTGTAAAATTTTTTTTTCGTGTGTCATAAAATATTGTTTTACATCAATTACATAGCTAATAAAGTAATAAAAATGATGTAAAACAATATTTTTTAGGCCATATGCAGCTCTTTTACTGGGTTGATTAAATTCTGAAATAGCGTTAGATAGCATGAAATATGCATTCGCCGCTAATTATGCGCCTTAATAGAATAAAGATATTACTACATGAAAAAGGAAAGACTAGTAAAGATCTAGCCAAGGATCTTGGAAAAGCGCAATCTACTGTTTCCCGCTGGTGCACCAATGATGCTCAGCCTTCTTTGGAGATGCTTTACCAGATTTCGGTGTATTTGAAGGTGGATATTCGGGAGTTGTTGGTGAGTACCAAAGAATAGACACCGATACTACATTTCATTCTGAACCTACCGTTCGATCATTGACAACGAACAAGTTAGTAAGTGTTTTAAGAAATTAACTTTCAATAGCAAAACCTGCAACCAGCTATTGAATGCCAAAAATCACAGGCGAAAACTATCAGGTCAAAACTGTCCACGCCACCGAATGGCTTGATGTTCTTTCAACGGGAACCACCGAGCCTATGCTGATTTGGGCGCAGGATTTCGAAAGCGGAGATCGTGATAGTTACGTGGTAAAGCCATTCGGCCATCCGAGAATCTATCAGCAAGCTGTGATGAAAGAATGTCTGGGTGCTTGGATTGCCCTGGAACTGGGATTGAATACATTCGAACCGGTTTACATTGAAGTAAGTACGGATTTTGCCGATACACTTCACGGAACCACACACTATCAGCGGTTTATCGAAAGCGTTGGCCTAAACTTTGGAACCAAATATATTCCGGGGACGATTCCAGTCGTGGGCCCGACCTGCCTTTCAAGAATTCAGGTTTCGCAGGCAGAACAAGTAACGTCGTTTGATCTATTTATTTCAAATGCGGATCGACGTGAAGAAAAACCGAATCTCTTAACCGTGCAATCTGATCTGTTCGTTTTTGATCACGAGCTGGCATTTGACTTTATGCTCATGTTGTCCTTCAATCGTAATCCACGACCCTGGGAGCTCGGCGAAATGGAGCTAACAATGCTCAGAAAGCACTTTCTTTACCCAAAACTGAGAGGAACACAGGTTCAAATTCACGACTTTATTGAACGGTTCACTCGCCTTGGCGACAATTTCTGGACAAAAGCGTCACACTTGCTCCCACCGGCCTGGATTTCAGACGACTTGACAACAATCAAAAACCACCTTGCGTCGATCGTCGAGAATAGAACTATCTTTGCGCAACAACTGGAACAGGCAATTTTGGTATGAAAAAATATCAATATCAGATCATCCGATATCTTCACGACCGCGCTACCGGCGAGTTTATCAACGTTGGTGTGATTGTGTACTCTGCTGAATACCAATATCTAAACTGCAAGATCATCAGTAAGTACGGAAGGATTACCTCATTCTTTCCGGGAGCGGACGGGAGAGCAATTTTAAAAGCCCTCCGCCATTTTGAAAAAGAAATCATAAGAGCAAAACAGCTATTCTCTGAACTCCTTCCTATCTCTGAGGACTTGGCAGAACTCACACGAAAAATCCTCCCGGACGACGACAGTTCATTGACTTTGACCGAGGTAAAAAAAGGTATCGACCTGGACTTCAACAAATCGCTGACTGACCTATACCGCCTGCTCGTAACCAAATGGCAAAATGAAACCGACGAATCCGCGACCAGCGACGCCGACGTTTGGAAAAAAAAGTATAAAAAGTATTTTGACGAATACGGGATTACGGCCAAGCTGACTGAACACGAAGTCGAAACTAAATACGACAGCTTCCAGTTTGACAAAGCTTGGAAAAACGAGATTTGGCATTGTTACATGCCCGTGTCATTCGACTTGCAGAATGTGGAAAATATAAGGAGCAAGGTTTATAAATGGGCCGGTAAGCTTGCGGAATTGGCAACGGCCAGTGAGAAAATCGATATTACCCTGCTCACTTCCACTCCAAAAAAACATAAAGAATTGAATGGCTTTATTCAAGACAAATTGACTTTGAATTCGGCTGGCATTTCCGTGAAGTTGGTTTCGGAAACGGATGCGGAGAGATTTGTGAGAAGGTTATTTAAGGAGATGGATGAGCATGTGAATTGAACAATCTGCTATAACGGGGCGCTATTTGAGATTTCCGTTTATTTGAAAAAATTTAGAGAATTATTCAGACTGCCAACTAATGTGACACTCCTGGAAATCAGTTACAAAATGGCAGGCAGATACTGTCAGTATCAATTGTAGAAGTAATTCAATCTATTAAAGTATCAGATTTACATTAATGTGATAGGCGAAATAGATCTTTTATGTCATTGTCTCCAAGATTAAATCTCCTCTATCCCTCTAAGTCGCCGCCAGCAACTTTCTTGTAATTCTCAAAACCAAGAATGTCAACTAAATACGTGGTAGTTTTTCGAATCGAACTAGGCACCTATCGAACATATTCTATTTGGCTATTTTGCATTGTACTAGAATAATATTTGCCATACCAATCATAAATCCACATTTACTTCTGACATTATGTCACCGATCCCTGCCTGGCACAGTTATATACGTTGCCTCGCTAGGTTCTTGAGTGAAAAATCGCAAGCAATCAAAGTGGGGACTTTGAAAGTTGCGATTTTCCAACCGAGATTGGTCAAGTTGGCACTTGCCCAAAAATTAAGCCCAAAGGATTGAGCACAGTTAAAACGGACTGCAAAAGTATAGTTGCTTCGCCAAAATCCAAACGGGTCTCACTTTTTTTCCTAATGCCCGGCTACCAATTCCTACTCCGTCATCAGGTTGGAATCCTTCGTCAATAAAAAGGCAAGGACAATCATATCACAAGTTTCAGTTCAGCCTATCTGACAGCTGCGGATGGTATGAATGAACATATCCAATGTGCATTTTTTAATCAATAAACCAAGCTAACGAACTATGTTAACACCTGAACAAACAAAACAATTTAATGAGATCTGGGACCAACTCGGCAAGAGTTTAGATATTTCCGAAACTGACTATAACAACGCGGTCCGAAGCTACAATGCCGTTGGAGAATGGCTGTGCAAAGAAGATTCGGAACTCGCTCCCTACAATCCGGAGGTGCTACCACAAGGATCTTTCATTCTTGGAACAATGATTAAGCCAGTTAATCCAAAAGACGATCTAGACGTTGATCTTGCTTGTCAATTATCTGGTAAAAAGTGGGATTGGACCCAAAAAGATCTGAAAAAGATTGTCGGAGATAGAATTCGTGATCACGGAGTATACAAAGATATGCTGGATGAAGAAGGGAGGCGGTGTTGGACATTACGGTATCGCGAAAATTCTGACAACTTTGACAAATACCATATGGATATACTGCCATCGATTGTAAGTCATGGATATAAACAACTAATGGAGCGCTCACTGTCAGCAATGGGAGACAACTATAACGAGCTATCCATCCGGATAACTGATAAGCAATTACCAAACTACGAATGGGATACTGATATTAGTCGCTGGCTGTTAAGTAACCCTTTTGGCTACGCAAAATGGTTTTATAACAGAGCACAGCTAGCATCATCAAAAGCTTATTCATTACGAGAAGCCGTGGGAAAATTTCCGAATTATCAAAAAGAGCGGCTCCCACTTCAAAGAGTTGTACAGATATTGAAACGCCACCGAGACATTATGTTTGACGGAGATTGCGATAAACCAATTTCAGTTATCATAACGACGTTGGCGGCCCATTCGTACGAAAAGCAGTCGGATATCAGTCTGGCACTAGTTGGCGTAGTATCTAGCATGAGAAAATTCATAGAAGATCGATATGACATTGTCTCTGGAAGGAAGTATAAATTCATTGCCAACCCAGCAAATCCCGAAGAAAACTTTGCCGACAAATGGCAAGACAATCCCAACAAACAAACGAACTTTTACAACTGGCTGGATGCAGTTGAGAACGACATTAAGAAAATAACTCAACAACGTGGCATTTTGATTAAAGAAGAAATGTCAGGGTTATTTGGCGAAAATGAAGTCAGGAAAACATTTAACAACATTGGCATCAACACGAGAATACTAACAGAACAGGGTGGAACTCGATTTGACACCAAAGTTGGCATAACATCAGCCGCAACAAATATTCTTAAGCCACACACCTTTTTCGGAAACGAATGATAAAAGCGAAATCACTGGGCATTGCAGCCCAAGCTTTTGGAATTAGGCAACTAACCCCTGATTCCAAAATCGTAATAGAAAGAGATTATCGTCTAACATGGACTTACGAAATATCACCATCGCCACTTGGAGACAGGTACGGTGTTAAGGTCATCTATGCGATATCAGAATCACCCAAGGCCTATGTAGTTACACCCAAACCATTGACTTTGGCAAAAGGAAAATTAGCGCTCCCACATTGCTATAATCAAAAAGAGCAGCTTCTCTGCCTATACTATCCGGATGGCAGGCAATGGAATAGCACAATGTCTTTGGCTAAAACAGTAATCCCTTGGATGTATGATTGGCTATATCACTACGAGATTTGGGTTGGCACCGGGGAGTGGAATGGCGGAGGAGTACACTTAGAAAAAGTGGCCAGCGGAAAAAACAAATCAACAAACAAGCTTCCATTCAACACTAAATTTTCAAGAAGAAAATGAGCGTAACAAGTATATCAACAAACAATAAATACCTATTGTGGGTTTTATCCGCGGGCAGATGTCAATACCGAGGTTGCAATAAGTCATTAAGAGAAGATATTCTAACTAAGAAGAATTTTAATCAATCATATATTGCCCATGTAGTTGCTGACCAACCTGGTGGACCAAGAGGCCATTCAACACGATCACCGCAGCTAGCTGACGACATTACTAACCTGATGCTGTTGTGTGATACTCATCACAGACTAGTAGATAAAATTGAAGTTGCGGCACATCCAGAATCGATCCTTTTAGAAATGAAAAAAGAACATGAAGATCGAATTAAGCGTAACACTGACATAGCGCACGATATGCAAAGTCATATAGTGACATACAAAGCAAATATAGGAAACTCCACTCCAAACCTAAGTTACCAGGTAGTAAGCAACTATTTACTACCAAGTTATTATCCTGCTGTGTCAGAAACCATTGATTTAAGCACATCGAACAGCTTAAATAGAGATAGCGATCCAAGTTACTGGTCGGAAGAAGAAGCGAATCTAGAAAGGCAGTTTAATCGCAAACTCCTTCAAAACTTTACAAAAGGAGAAATAAAACACTTATCAATTTTTGCCATAGCTCCAATGCCGCTACTTGTGAAGTTAGGAACACTAATTAACAACATCTATCCTGCCAGAATTCATCAAAAGATAAGAGTACCAGACACCTGGAATTTATCTGACGCGAATGAAGCAATAGATTACCATTTTATAGAACCGAATTGCATTTACCCAACAGTCGCATTAAATATTTCCCTAAGCGCAAATATTACTAATGATAGAATTACAGACGTGTTAGGCACAGATTGTAGCATTTTCACGTTAACAATTGACAACCCTAGTACCAACTTCCTTCAAAACAAAAGGCAGTTGGCGGATTTTGGCACGAAAATTCAAGAAGTATTCAATGTGATAAAATCAAAATATAATTCTAAAACACCCTTGCATGTTTTCCCAACGATGCCAGTCGCGACTGCTATTGAAATGGGACGAGTTTGGATGCCAAAGGCAGATATGCCCTTGCATTTGTATGACGAGAACACTTCAAAGGGGGGATTTCTCAAAGCCATTCAGATATTAAATCAATAGATATAGTTTCATACATTCAGAATCTGGGAATGCCTCGACTTAAACTGCCAGAGGCGCTCCCAGACCACCCCCGTTCACCTCCCCACCCCCAACGCCCTCTCAACCTCCCCAACAAACCCCTCCAAAACCCCACTAACCCTTAAAATTCCCTCCTCAGCCTCCTTCCAATTCTTCTGCTCAATCGCCTCCCGGATCATCGGCAAAGTCTTCACCCCATACCCCGTATAAAAGCCTGGCGCATAAATCTGGTGCCGGTACCAGGGCCGACGAGGCAAACCATCCGCATGGATCAGCTTCCTTTCTGTTTTGTATAAAATCTCATTCAACTCCTTCAACTTGTCAGCGGGAAGTGCGGAAAATTTGGAGGATGCCGAAGCAAATGCTTTGGCACTTTGTTCCAACCTCACCAATGCATTATCCAGCGGCGCGAAGTTGAGGTAGGGCGCGACCGATTCAACAGCGGGTTTCACAAATGGATCTTTCGGATCAGCCGCAGCTTCGAAGCGGCCTTCGCTAAGCACTTTGTTGTGATCTTCGGCTTTGGTGCGCGCGGCTTCAAGCTCCTTTTTTACTTCCGCAGTATACCCTTGCACCGTGTTTGCGAAGTTGCTGAAATCGAAGGGCAGCACGTCGGCATTGGCGAAGCGGAGGACGGAACGGCCCAGGGTTTTGGCGAGCGTTACGCCGTAGGCAAAGTCGCCGTCCTTGAAACGGGTGTAATGGTCGTAGGAATCGAAAATGGAGTGGTAGTCGCCGCCGGCATCTTCGCCGCCATAACCAATATTGAGCGAGGCAATGCCGAGGTGCTGGATGAACGGCGTATAGTCAGAACCGGAACCCAGCGCGCCAATGCGCAGGTCGGCGCGGGAGCGGGCTTCCTGTTTAGCGGTCGGGGTGCCGTTGAGGATCGTACGTGAGCGCAGGCGCTCGATCACACTCGTGCCTTTTTCGGGATCGGTGACGTCGCGGCCTACCTGGTTGATGAACTTTTCGAGCGTGTGCGACCCGCCCGCACCCAGGTACCCGCGGCCGTTTCCATCCGAATTGAGATAGACAACTGCCTTTTCCTTCAAAATAGATTGGTATTTCTCCACCCATTCGGTCGAGCCGAGCAAGCCGGGCTCCTCGCCGTCCCACCAGCAGTAGACGATGGTACGCTTCGGTTTCCAGCCCGTTTTGACGAGCTCGCCCAATGCCCGCGCTTCTTCCAGTTCGGCCACGGCACCGCTCACCGGGTCGGCCGCGCCGAACACCCAGGCGTCGTGGTGGTTACCACGGATCACCCATTGGTCGGGAAACTCGCTGCCTTTCAGCGTCGCGATCACATTGTAGCAAGGCACGATATCGAAGTTGAATTCCAGCTTCAAATGCACCTTTCCCGGGCCGGGGCCGACATGGTAAGTGATCGGCAATGCGCCCCGCCAGGTAGCAGGCGCGATCTGCCCGCCCAATGCTTTAAGCAGCGGCAACGCGTCGCCGTACGAAATCGGCAGCACCGGGATCTTCATCATCGCCGGGGCCTCGTCCACCGAAAGCCGCTTATGCTGGGCATCGGCCACAAAACCATTGGTAAGCGGATCGCCCGGCGCCAACGGCAAATCCACCACCGACCCGCGCTGCACCCCCGATTCATTTTTAAATGCCCCTTTGGGATATACGTCACCCTGGAAATAGCCGTCTTCCTTCGGATCGGAATAAATAATGCAGCCGATCGCACCGTGCTCGTAAGCGACTTTCGGCTTGATACCCCGCCACGAACCGCCGTATTTGGCGATCACAATCTTGCCTTTCACATCTACACCCAGCTTCGCGAGTTCCTCATAATCGTCGGGCACACCATAATTGACGAAAACCAACTCTGCCGTCACATCGCCATTGGCCGAAAATGCATGGTAAGGCGGCAGTACATCCTTCGTCTGCGCAGAAGTGGCGTCCTCTTTCAACGGTTTTTCGGTCAGCGAAGCCTTGAATTTCGTCGGTTCCGTCAGTTCCAGAATCCGCACTTTGGGCGTCGGGAAAAGCACATGCACCGTATCGAGCCGCGCATCGAAACCCCACGAAGCGAGTTTATCGCGAAGGAAAAGCGCATTATTGAGGCCATAAGGCGAGCCCAGCTGGTGCGGGAATGCCGTCATGCGCTTCATCCAGTCGCGCAGGTTATTGGCCTGCAACTGCTTATCGAACGCCGCTTCGAGGTCCAGCTCTTTCTTCGCCGCCTCGGTACCGAAACCGAGAAGCGGCTGCTGTTGCTGCGCCTGCACGGAGGTAGCGGCCATGCCTGAAAATAATATGTAGGTAAATGTTCTTTTAAAAAGGTGTCGCATAGGAACGGAGTGAAAGGTTATTGGTGATGCTTAAATATAGTGAATGCACCGTAAACGCGGACTTTTTGATCGGCGAAATTACCACCGGTTGCAAATGCCGTAGAAATGCCGCTATCATTCCCGCTCCGGAAAGGTTAAATTTGGGTAAAACAACTTCAATATGAACAACCTGAATACCTCTGAACAAATCAAAACCTTGCGCCGGGCGAAGGGACTTTCGCAGGAAAGCCTGGCCGAAAATGCCCGCATTAATCTGCGCACATTGCAACGCATCGAGGCCGGCGACACGATCCCGCGCGGTGAAACGCTCCGCCTCCTCGCGCAGGCGCTCGAAGTTCCGGTAGAACATTTTTCGGCCACTGCCGAAACCTCGTCCGCACCCGCTCGTGAGGACACGGGCGTCCTCAAACTTTTAAACCTTTCCGCATTATCATTCTGGATCCTGCCGTTCGGTAATGTGTTTCTGCCGTTTGCCCTCTGGCTCTACAAACGAAACACTGTTGTGGGTGTAGCAGACTTTGGGAAACGCGTGCTGCAATTTCAGGCTGCCTGGACCGTACTCGCTTATGGGATACCACTCATCAGCATGTTTTCCTCAATATTCGGCCGCCTCGGCGTCCCCCAGTTTCCATTGTATTTCAGCAGCGCATTATTGGTGATCAACACCATCGTGATCGCATGGACGCACTTTGCGATCGACAGGCCAGGAATGAACATTTGGTTTAAAGTGCAAAAAACCTCCGAGGCATACTGAACCAGGAAACTTTTAGCCGAACCAATCCATCACCTATTCAATTAGATGACACCCCTCACAAATGCAGCACCACCAAAGCCACAATCGCCGGCAATGCCTGCACAAAGAATATCTTCTTGCTAGCGGTTACAGCTCCATAGATACCTGCAACAATCACACAACAAAGAAAGAAAACCCCTACGTACAGCCGCCAGTGATGGTCCTCAATGAGCAATGACCAAACAAGCCCGGCGGCGAGGAAACCATTGTAAAGCCCCTGATTCGCAGCCAGCGTTTTGGTAGGCTTGAACAGCTCCGGCGCGAGGGAGCCTTTGAACGTTTCCTTGCCTTTCGTTTCCCAGGCGAACATTTCGATGTAGAGAATGTAAAGATGTTCCAGCGCAACGAGGGCGACGAGGATGGTAGCGAGTGTTTGCATATGTCTTTTTTTGAAGACAATGTACAAAAAAACAGGCCTTTGGATAATGCCGAGGCCTGTTTAATCATGGAATTTTAATAGCAACCCGCGGATTTGGCTAGGCCTCCTCTTTAATGAGCGTTCGCAATTGATTGGCCAGCTCGGGTGATACCTCCACACCGTGTACATCGTGCGCATGTACGGCGGCCTGCGCCAGAACTTCTTCATCGGTGGCGGCCTTGATTACCCCTTCACAATCGAATCCCGCGTCGCGGCAATGTAATGTTTTCATATTTGGAACAGGTTAAAAGTGTACGGGCAAAAATAGCGCCCGAGACGACCAGCCGACGGTATCAAAAGATACATAAACCTAAATTTATTTCAGGCGGATATACCCCCTTAGCAACATTACCTTGCCCTGCTGCTCAAAGCTTTTCAGTATCCTCGAAATGACTACGCGCGTTGTTCCTAGTTCGTAAGCAAGCTGCTGGTGGGAAATGGCAATCTTGTCGGTGCCTTCCTGCCGCGACCGGTTAGCCAGATACGTCATGACCCTTTTCTCGACCGGATCAAATGCCACGCTCTCGAACGACCCGAGCAGCTCGTCGTACCGGCTCCGGAAAGTCTGGATCAGAAATGCATTCCACGAAGGATATTTGAGCTGCCACTCGTTCACCAGACGCGACGGAAAAACAAAAATTTCCGACGGCTCGGTCGCTACTCCATACGAACCGCTGGTATTGTTGAAATACGCGGCGGAAAGCGACATCATACAGGTCTGTCCTGCGCGGACGTAGTACAACAGGATTTCCCGATCCTCTTTTTGCTGAAAAACCCTGATTTCCCCTGTGAGAACAATCGGCAGAAAATCGAGGTATTGCCCTTCACGGACGATCATATCTCCTTTCCCTACCCGCAGGAATTTGCTATTGTGAGCCATTTCCTGCCTTAGCCCCGGCTCGACAAACATCCCGGGAAGTTTGGCCAGTATTTCATTTTTATCCATAAACATTTATTATTCAATACATTACAATAATATTATTGAAAATATACTGAGGTTATTCGTTGTCACCGCATCTTTGCTTAAAGATCTATTATGCGGTAGAGCATGTTCGTATTCCTGCTCATTGGATAACCGATTGCCAATATTATCTTGCCGCCCACTTTTAGCGTTCACTTCCATTCACCAATCAATCCATGAAAAAACACTTTCTCGCCTGCCTACTCCTTTATGTATGTTCACTCGCGCAAGCGCAGACGCCCGACAAAAGCTTTAAAACCGATGACCTCATCCTCCAAAAAGTAAGCGACCACGCATATACGCACCTTACCTACCTCCAAACGGAAACTTTTGGAAAAGTACCCTGCAATGGCCTCATCGTTTTCGACGGAGGCGAGGCGGTGATCTTTGATACACCAGTGGACGACGCGACTTCCGAAAAGGTGATCCGGTGGGTCGAAGATAGTTTGAAATGCAAGGTAAAGGCCATCATAGCCACGCATTTCCATGAGGATTGCGTCGGCGGGTTGAAGGCGTTTCACGAGCACGGCATCCCATCTTACGCGACGAACAAGACGATTGCATTCGACAAAGAGCACAAATTCCCCGTCCCTCAGAAAGGTTTCGACAATCAGCTGGACCTGAAAGTGGGCAAGAAAGCAGTTATCGCGGCATTTTACGGCGAAGGACATACGCGCGACAATATCATCGGCTATTTTCCGGCCGAGAAGGTAATGTTCGGCGGCTGCCTGATCAAAGAAGTGGATGCAACCAAAGGCAACCTCGCGGATGCGAACGTGCAGGCCTGGTCGGGTACCGTGACCAAAATCAAAGCGCAATATCCGGACGTGAAAGTGGTGATTCCGGGCCACGGGAAAATCGGCGACACCGCATTACTGGACTACACGATCAAACTGTTTTCCCAAAAATAAACCGCAGAGCGGCTCCTTGTTTATAGCAACATAGTGTTGCAAAAAACGAATTCAGCTCCGTTAAGAGCTTCCCGACACAATTGTCAAGGAAGCTCCTAACGGAGCTGAAATGTTAATCAGACTACCAACGCTACTTCACCCCCTTGCCCGTCGCAGCCCAGTAAATACCGCCGTACAGATGATCCAGGAATGACTGATCGGAGTAAACCAGGCCAATATGGCCCAGGCCGGTGTAGAATGCGCGGCCGCCGTCGAAATTGTGGTACCATGCGATCGGGTGCTCACCCATGCCGGTGCCCTGGCTGGTTTTAGGATCGTAGGTTTTTTCGTCGAGGTTAATGAGCACTTTCAGGTCATCGGCGTTGAGCGGTTTTTTGTATTCGTACCACTCGTCGGTCCATAGCATACGTTTCGGGAAACGTTCGAGGCCGGGGAAATTGCTGTCTTTCACATCCAGAAAAGCCGTTTGCTGCGCCGGGTGGGTTTTGAAATACGCTCCTACCAACTTGCCGTACCATGGCCAATCGTATTCCGTATCCGCTGCCGCGTGAATACCTACCCAGCCCTTTCCGCTTTTGATGTACTTTTCTAGGGCCGCCTGCTGCGTGTCGTTGAGGATATCCCCGGTCGTGTTCAGGAAGATCACTACCGAGTAGTTAGCCAGACTTTTGTCATTAAAAACATCGGCATTCTCCTGCCAATCGACCGAGAAATTATGCCTCGACGCCAGGCTCCTGATCCCGGTCACACCTTCGTGGATGGAAACATGGTGAAAACCCGCGGTTTTGGTAAAAAGCAACGCTTTGAACTGCTGCGCATGCGCCGTAACCGCGCTTCCGATCAGAAGAGACAGGGCCAGTAATTTTTTGAGCATGATTAAAATTGAAAAATGATGGAAATAGTATTTAAAACAAGCAGGGTTAGAAATTTACTGTTTTGACCACGTGAGATTAGGTTACTTTTAAAATTCAAAGGGCTGTTTTAATGCCAAAAATGGAGCTAACATTAAAATCAGGTACATTTTAATGTCAGCTCCAATAAAGCGTAAACCCTCTAAGACTATCTCCCTACCTTCAACCGCGTCTGTGCGCTGCCGCTAACATCTTTCAATTCTACTTTTAATCCATCCTTCACCACACTGCGGTCGAGTACTAATGTGATCGGCTGGATGCCTTGCGACAGATCGGCGGTGACAGTACCGCCGGAGATTTTCAGAGGCTTTCCGCCACTGTATGCGGTGATGCCGTCTGTGGTGCTCAATGCGAAGGTTACCGGACCTTTCGTCAGTGCCTCGATCTCAAAACCTACCACGCTGTATGTTTTTCCAGCACTGTTGTTGATTTCAGAAAGCTCGTCGATCGGAAGTTCGCCAGATACTTTGCTGTAAACCGGCGCGCCGGAAACCTTCCCTTTACCCGCCGATGTGGGATTTCCCGGAGAGAATTTACTTGCCAGCTCTTTGCTCAAACTGATGTTCTCCCACCTGCGTACGTAGCGCGTCGCAGGTACGCGGAAGTCGCCCGGTTCGCCGAGCTTGGTCAGGAATGCGACAAGATCCACGAACTGATCGCGGTCGAGGCTGGCGGTGAGGCCCGGAGGCATGAGCGAGCCGGATACTTTTTCCATAACCTGCACCTGGCTTTTGGCAATGGAAACCTCCTTGCCCGTCACGTCGCGGATCACGATTTCGTTGGCGCCATCGGAGGCCAGGTAGCCCATCAGTTCGGAGCCGTCTTTTTTCACCACGCGTTTCAAATCGTAGCCTTCTTTAATTGACGCACTTGGATATAGTATTGATTTAATGATAGTCTCAGCAGGTGAACTCGTTCCGAGGCTGCTCAAATCGGGCCCGATCAATCCACCCGCGCCACCAATCGCATGGCAGGTCGTACAGCTCGATTCGGCTTTGCGGAAAATCAACTCTCCTTTGGCAGCATCACCTTTTTCGCGGGCCAATTTGGCGAGGCCTTCAATGGTCTTGTCATCGAGGTCTTGCGGCATTTTAGGCGCAGGCAATGAACCGCCCGATGCTTCCAGGGCCTTTTTCAATGCAGCGATTTCGTCGATACTCTGACGCGTCCATCCGGCGCGTTGCTGTACGAGTACACGGCCTCGTTTGGCAACGGTTTCCGGAATCTTTTTCGCTGCAATGGCATCTGCCAATGCAGCTGCGCCGGAGTTGGAAGGAATGAATGCCAGGAATAGGTCCGACATGTCGGTATCCGCAGGTAGCGTGCGCATCAACTCGGCACTAGCCTTTGCTCCTTCTTTTTCATCCAGGCCAGCCAGTTGCGCAGCCGCGATGATGCGGACTTCCGGGGTGTTTTTCGGACCTGTCAGGTCGGTTACCAATTGTAATGCTTTTGGTTTATCGATAGCTCCCAATGCGCCGAGGGCAGCTTTTTTGGTAGCTGGGTTACCCGTTTGGATAAGGCTGGTCAGCCTGTCATTTAACGGTGAAACTTTCCAAAGGCCGATCAGGCGAATAGCGCTGAGGCTGACGGCTTCCTCGTCATTACCAATCAGCGATGCGATGCGCTCCGGATTTTTGGTTGGGATCACTTTGCGCTGGCTACCGGCTTCTTCCAATGCAGCCAACTGAGCAGCGGCATTTTTGTTATTGGATTGAACAGCCAAGTCAAGCAGCATATTCAGGTCGGCGGGCTGGCCGAGGCGGGCTATCGATGCGAGGACGTCCTTTTGATATTCATCGGGTACCTGGCCTTTTTGGTACAATGCAGTCAGCAATGCAGCAGCATCGGAACTTGTTGCGGATTTCAGCGCATAGGCCGTCTTTTTGGCATCACCTAATAGATTCGGATCAGATTTCAGCTTCGCTACCCATACCGGTTCCAGTTCACGGACGGTTTGCCACAATGCGAAATCCAGAAATTCGTCCATTTGCGCATCGAGCACTGTCAATGCGGTTTTTGCAGCTTGCGGTGTTTTCGTTTTACGCAAGGCAATTACAGCCTCCAGGCGTACCTGCGGGTGCGAATCCCCGACAGCCTTGGCCAACAATGCGGGCGTGTTCGCAACTTTTGGATACCAAAGTGCCAGTGCACGCAATGCAGCCGCACGCGCGTTGTGGCTTTTCGCATTCAGCAAATTCAGCAGCACCGGTTCGTTCAGGGTTTCAAGCGTTTGGTATAACCATAACGCTTCCAGCAAATTGTGCTCGTATTTCGCATCGTTTTTATCCAAACCAGCTACCCATTTTTCCAACGCAGGCAATACTTCCTTTGCGCCACGCGCTTTCAATACCTGTTTCGCTTGCAAGCGCGTCCAGTCTTCTGGCAATTTCAATGATTCGAGTAATTCATTTACCGTCGCTTTTGCTAGTTGCGGCTTTTTAACGAGCGGCCGGTTTTTGGCAACAATGCGCCAGATGCGCCCATGCTGCTGGTCGCGACGGGGATCGTGAAAATCCACCTCACCGTGTTGTATAATGGGGTTATACCAGTCGGCGACGTAAATGGCACCATCCGGACCTACATTAATATCGACCGGACGAAAAGCCACATTATCGGACCACATCAGGTCGTCGGTTTGTTTCGACACATAACCGCTACCCTGCTCTTCCAGTTTGAAGCTGTTAATGCGGTTGGCGCGGAAGTCGTTGGTGATCATTCGGCCCTGCCACGCGTCGGGCAAATGGCCGCCGGAAACGACATCCAGGCCGCTATGCTTCGGCTGGCCCGGGTTCAATCCGCGAAGAAGGCGTGCAGCACCTGGCGCTGTCACGAATGTCGCCCCAGGGAATGCATAGTTAATACCCTCACCACCAGCACCATCCGTAAGGAAAGACTGTCCCCAGCGGTCGAACTGCAAGCCCCACGGGTTTACAAGCCCGCGTGCGTAAACATCCATATCCAGATTGCGCGTGTTGAGCTGCCAAACGCCACCGCCTTCAAGGCGTTTAATACCAAATGGTGTTTCGACGTGGCTGTAAATGTAAATCGACTGGTTGAAATACATCCGGCCTTCGGGTCCCCACCGGAAAGTGTGGATCAAATGGTGCGTATCGCCCGTTCCGAAACCGCTCAGGATGCGGCGTTTTTTGTCGGCCTTACCGTCGCCGTCCGTATCCGCGAAATGCAGGATTTCCGTCGAGTTAGCCACGTAGCAGCCGCCGTCACCTGGCAAAATACCGGTTGGCTGGATTAATCCTTCGGCGAAAACCGTCGATTTATCGGCCTTGCCGTCGCCGTCGGTGTCTTCCAGGACAAAGATCTTGTCATTCGCCGATTCACCGGTTTTCAAATGCGGGTACACCGTGCTGCTCACCACCCAAAGGCGGCCTTCGGTGTCCCAGTTCATCTGGATCGGCTTCGCAACCATCGGATCGGCCGCGAAGAGTGTCACTTCGAAGCCATCGGCTAGTTTGAAGGATTTCAGTTCCTTTTCAACGTCCGGGTCGAGGTTAAAAGGATGCTGGTCCGGCTCTGTCGATGAGGTGAGCAGCATCATTGGGAGGAGCAATGCTCCGTATAATAATCTTTTCATGTTATAATTATTGCGGTGCTCTGCACCTAAGTATGCATTTTGTTAATCCAGCTTCCTCAGCTCATACACCACTTCCTTCGGCTCGCTGTTGAGGATAATCTGGCCTTCCAGCCATTTGATAAGGATATTTTGCTCTTCAAGCCCTTTCACATGGCGACCTTGCTCATACCGTCGGAAACCGACGATATAAGTCTGGTTCAAAGGCCGGTACTGGAAAAAATGCAGCTCGTTTTTGCGGATGATCATCTCCCGAATGCGCGCCGATTGCTCAAATTGCGGTCCCTGCTTGATTTCCACACCCTTCTCCCACTCCTTCGCGGAAGCGGTAACTACCTGCTCATTGGCGGCCGTCAAGGTATAATATCCTTTTTTTAACCCAATGAACCTCACCACATTGGCATCGCCCCCAACCCAGCTGCTGGCTTGTGGAAAAGGCAAAGGCAGGTATTTGTCGGAAGCTACAAACCGCGCGATAACGTTGTTGTCCTTGCTGTCTGTCAGGATCTTGACATTGGAAGAATAGGGAGTCGGCTTTGCAATGGTAATCGTCGAAGTCGTGCGCTCATTGGGCAGCCCTAATGCTTTTTCCAGTACGTCGGCGAGGTAGTAATAACCGGTTTCGTTCAAATGGACGGTATTTTCGATGATATCGGCCTTCTTGCTCGTGTTCAGTACCGGATTATAAATATCGATAAACTGCTTGCCGCGCTGGGAAGCCACATCCGCTATCACTTTGGAATACAATTCAAGATCCGCATTGCGGGCGTCGATGTGCTGCGAGGTGTCGGCAGAAACGACGGGAATCGTCGAAAGCAACACTGTTTTAGCGCCCAGCGATTCAATTTTATCAATGAGTTTATTCAAACCATCCTTGAAATGCCCTACGCCGGCCTGGCCTTCCTGCGCTTCCACGCCTCCGTATGCGAGGAACACGACGGTCGGAGCGGCTTTGGTGATATCCTCCATCAAGTGCTCGTACGGCGTCGGCGGGTTCGTGTAAGTGCTGCGCGCCTCACCCCAGACGTTGTCGCCTGTCCAGCCGAGGTTTCGGAAGGTAATGCCTTTATCGGCAAAACGGGTAGTGAGCGCCAGTTCCAGGTATCCATACTGAAACTCGTTCTCAAAAATAGAGTTTCCCAGGAAAACGACCCGGTCGCCGTCTTTAAGCGTGAATGCGTTCGGGCTTTTGTTCTGAGCGATGGTGGGTCCGTAGACGAGGGTAAGTAGTAACAGAAAAACACAAACCGGGGGCCCCGGCAGTCTAAAATTGCTCATTTACTTTGGGTTAAGTGTTTGGCAGAGTACTTTACTAGCATACAAAGACCCAAAGCCGCCGAACTTAACCGCCCGTTACACAAAAATCGAAAGTCAGACTTCCTCCACCACCGGTTGCACGGCTTTCGGAGCGGGAATGACGACCATCGTGATCACGGTGGCAAGCACCAGCGCAACAGCCATCAATGTGTAGGAGGCATTGAAATTCCCCGTTTCGCTATTGAGATAACCAACAAGATAAGACCCTGCAAATGAGCCCAGCGCACCCAAGCTATTGATAAGCCCGATAGCTCCTCCAATCACATTCTTCGGTAATATCTCAGCGATGGCCGCAAAAAACGGCCCGTAAGGCGTATACAACGCGCCTCCCGCGACTACCAGCAATGCGTACGCTAGCCAGAAATGGTCCGTACCGATCCAGACCGCCGCATACAGGCATACCGCCGCAATAAGCAGGAAGGGCCAGACGAACACTTTCCGGTTTCCGGTTTTATCCGAAAAATAGGACGCGGCAAGCATCCCTATCACAGCAAATACATAAGGAACCGACGCGAGCCAGCCGGTGGTGACCATGCTCATATTGGGAGCGGCTTTGATGATCGATGGCAACCACATCACAAAGCCATAAACCCCGACGCTCCACAGCAGGTATTGCAGGCAAAGCAGGATCACTTTGGTGGATTTGAATGCCTCCGCATAGTTTTTAACCGGTTTGATACCCGCCTGCTCCGCTTTTAACTTTTCCTCAATGGCGATCTTTTCTTCCCGCGTCAGCCATTTCGCATCCATGGGCCGCTCATCGATGAGCTTCCACCAGATAAACGCCCACACAATCCCCGGCGCGCCCTGAATGATGAACATCCATCGCCAACCCAGCGATTCGATCAGATAGCCTGAAAGTACCGACATCCAAAGCACTGTCACGGGATTACCTAATATCAAAAAAGTGTTTGCCCGGGAGCGTTCTTCTTTCGTAAACCATTGACTCAGCAGGATCAACATCGCCGGCATTACTGCGCTTTCGACCACGCCGAGCATGAAACGAATGACGATCAGCGCCGTCGCGTTGTTGACCATCCCCGTAGCCGCCGCCAGTGCACCCCAGAGAATCAATGAAATGAATATCAGCTTCTTGGCTGTGCGCGTGGCCGCATAATGTGCACCGGGAATCTGGAAAAAGAAATAACCCAGAAAGAACAGCGAGCTCAGCAGCGTAGAGGTGTTGGGATTAATGTGCAGGTCATCGGCCATCCCGCCCGCGACGGCGAAGCCAAAATTGGCGCGGTCGAGGTATGCGAGGCTGTATGTGACGAAAACAACGGGGATAATCCGGTACCAGCGTACCTGGGCGAGTTGCGGTTTCATGCAGGATTCAGGAAGTGATATGCACTAAAAACGCAATTACCCGTCGGTTCTACCATCGGGGATTAAAAACTGCGTATAGAATACCCCCGCCTCCCCCAGCGCCTCCTTGCAGATGGTCAGCACCTGCTCCACCGGCGCCGCAAAATCTGTCGCGACGGTCGTTTCGCTTTCGAGAATGTCCAGCGGCTCGTCCAGCAATGCATTCAGGCCCATAATTGAAATGGTGGTTTTGATTCCGTGGGCAATGCGGCGTATCTCTCCCGGGTCGCGCTTTCCGGCGGCCGCGGATAATGCTTCCAGCTCGCGCGGCATCAGGTGCAGGAATTGTTCAGTGACGAGCTTTTCATAAATCGTGTCGCCGTTGCTGATTTCCCGCATATAGTTGAGGTCTATCACCTTGAAAGCATTCTCGGGCGAGCCGTCTGCAGATGTGGGCGTGGTATAGCTCGTAAAAATCCTGTCGAGTTCGCTCTCCCTCACCGGTTTGGCAATATGGTCGTTCATTCCGAGGCGAACGCATTTTTCTTTTTCCCCTTCCATGGCATGGGCCGTCATGGCAACGACGGGAATGGTGAGTTTCAGTTCCTCGCGTATGATGCGCGTAGCCGTGTAACCATCCATCCCCGGCATTTGGATATCCATAAAAACCAGGTCAAAGGGCTCAGTACGCAGCATTTCAACGGCTTCATGCCCGTTTACTGCCAGCCGCGCCTCTATTGCCCGCTCTTCCATCAGACGCATCATGAGCCCCTGATTGATGACATGGTCTTCGGCAATCAACACGCGGAGCCCGGGTCTGCGCGGATGTATTTCCGCCGCGGGGGTATCCACTGGGGGCCGCTCGCTCACCGCCGTAATCCGGTAGGGAATCGTCACCTTCACGGAAGTACCCTCGCCCGGCTTGCTCGTTACGCTAATACGCCCGTCTTGCAAATGCACGAGGTCGCGTACGATGGACAAGCCCAGCCCTGTACCGCCAAATTGCCGGGTGGTAGAGTCCTCCGCCTGCCGGAAGCGCTCGAAAATCGTTTCCAGCCGTGCGCTTTCGATACCTATGCCCGTATCTTTCACCTCGAAGGTAAGATCTATCCGGCCGCCGTCAATACGGTCGACAGTTACCCGAAGGTTTACTTCGCCTTTTTCGGTGAATTTAAATGCGTTGCTTACCAGGTTGACCAGAATCTGCGTCAGCCTGGTGGGGTCACCTGTAATTGTTTCAGGGATTTCCGGGTCGAAATGCACCAGGAGCGGCACCTGTTTTTCCGCCGATCGATGGTGAAACATGGTGCCCACCGAATGTACCAGCGCCTCGGGGTCGAACGGCACATGTTCGATCCGCATCATGCCGGATTCTATTTTGGACAGGTCGAGAATGTCGTTCACGATCGCCAGCAGCGTTTCACCGGATTGCTGTACGGTACTGATATGCAAGCGGGTATCAGCGTCAAGTTTTTTCTTTTGGAGCAAATTGGTGTAACCCAAAATCGCATTCAGCGGCGTCCGGATCTCGTGGCTCATATTCGCCAGGAAATTCTCCTTTACCAGCACCGCCTCTTTCAGCTTCCGTTCACTGATATTGAGCTGGCCGATCAGCTCGGCTTGTTTCTTCATGCGACCGATAATGATCGCAAAAACGGCTGTAAGCAATGCCAGCACGCCTACGATCACATACAGGTTCCAACGAAGGACCCGCTGGCCGCTTTGGTCAACGGCGTCCATTTTCCTCGCCAGCGTAGCCCGACTGATACTATCGGCCTGGTGTGAAAGCCCGCTGCCGATCCGGTACTCGTCGAGCAAGTTTTCGTTGGCGCTGATGAGTTCCTCCAAATTGCGCCGCGTCATGTACTGCACGGCGATCAACGCCAGTACGGCGGCTACAAACCCAATGGTAATATAGATGACGAGCGTGCGGATTCGCATGGATTCAGCTTTTCAAAATCACAACATATTCAGCCGGCGGTTCAACGCCGCGCGGTAAGTATCGGCCACGGGCACCATTTTCCTGTTGATAATAAGCGTGCCACCCTCGATCGTATCGATTTTGCCCACCTGGATAATGAATGACCGGTGCACCCGCAGGAATTTCGATTCGGGAAGCTTCGATTCGACGTCCTTTAAGGAAGCGTGTACCGAGTAAAATTTTTCGAGGGTGTAAAGTTTGACATAATCTCCCATTGCCTCGGCATACAGTATATCCCCAATTTTCAGCCGACGGACGATGTTTGAATCCCTGATAAATAGGAAACTGTCGTCCTCCATCCTTACCTCCTGCTTTTTGCTCCTGAAAATTTCACGCGCCTTTTCGATGGCTTGCAAAAAGCGGGCGGGGGTCACCGGTTTGGTGATGTAATCGGCTACATTGAGTTCGAATGCTTCGGCAGCGTACTCCTTTTTCGAGGTAGTGAATATGATGACCGGATTTTTAGTACCCAGACTCTTGACCAGTTCAATACCCGTCATTCCATCCATTTCAATATCGAGCAGGAGGAGATCAACCTGTTCGTCCATGATCTTCCGGTAGGCATCCATTGCATTCTCGCATTCGCCCACGAGTACCAGCTCTTTGTCTTGCTTTACAAGTTGTTTTAAAGTGGTGCGGGCGATAATGTTATCGTCGATCACCAGGCAATTCATCATTATCGGTCCGAGTTAGGTTAGAGTAATGCTAAAACCAATGTAGCGAAAAGAAATCATAAAGACACTTTTGCCCATTCCACCGACGACTTTTGCCCTTCTGCCTACGCGCTGTTTCCCACGTTGGCTGCACCAGCTAGTTTTGGATCATTCAAACGATCATCCACCAAAAACATAGCATCACAATGAGAACTTTCATCACTTCCGCAATCATCGCCGCATTGGCAATCACAGGAGCTCAGGCACAGACCGTTGCTCAGGACGTTAAAAAAGAACACCGTGCCGAAAAACGCGCCGAGGCACGCCACGAGGTAAGCGCCCGCTCCAAAGACAGCTTCTATGCCGATTTTGGTACAGTGCCCGACGCCAAATGGTTGAGAGGCCCCCTATTCGACGAGGTGACATTCACCAAAGACGGTCAGAAACAGACCGCCTATTACGACAACCATTTCATCCTCGTTGGTACTACTGCTGACAAAAAATTCGCAGACGTCCCTGCCAAAGCGCAAAAAGAGATCGAAAAACAATTTAAAGGCTACGCGATCGGCGCTGTGGTGGAATACAAAGACAACGAGAACAACGATACCAACATGCTGCTCTACGGCACCCAGTTCGAGGACGCCGACCACTACTTCGTGACCGTTTCCAAAGGCAAAGACGCAGACGTGCTGATGGTCAAAACAGACGGCGAGGTATCGTTTTTTAGCACTTTAAAATAGGAGGAGGAAAGGAGGAAGGGGAGGAAGGGGAAGAAGGGGAAGATAGGATTTTCTCCTTCCTCCTTTCCTCCCTTTCCTCCCTTCTTCCCTATTTCAACACCTTCTTCATCTTCCGAAAAATCTCGGTATTCTCGTAGATCCCTCTAAAATCCAGGGAATGCGGGCCGTAGGCGAATACGGGTACCATAATGCCCGTGTGATCGCCGGTGCTGAACTGGCCGTCGACGTAGCCGGTTTTCAGGTTGCCGTCCAGGAGCGTCAGGCCGCCGGTTTCGTGGTCGGCAGTGACGATAACGAGCGTTTCACCGTTCGAATCGGCGAAGCGGAGCGCCTCTCCCACCAGTTTATCGAAATCCAGCATTTCCGTGACTACGTACGGAACGATGTTCGCGTGGCCGCCATAATCCACCTGCGCGCCTTCGGCCATTATAAAGAAGCCTTTTGGGTTCGATTGCAGCGATTGAAGTGTTTTTTGAAATGAATCTTTCAGGAAATCGCCCCGACCGTTTAGCATGGAAACAGTGTGCTTATCGTCCAGTAAGACGAACGGCGCCTTCATCTGCGCAAGGTCATTCCAGTTGTCGGACACCTGAAAACCTTTTGCTTTGAGAGAGTCAACGGTTTTTGTTTTGGCAAAATGGCTGTAACCGCCGCCGATCAATACATCGACGGATTCTTTCAGGAAATCCGTCGCGATCTCGTCCATCTGGCTCCGCTCGGGCCTGTGCGCGTAAAATGCGGCGGGAGTAGCGTCGGTAATGTCGCCGGCGGAAATCAGGGCCGACTTCCGGCCTGTTGCTTTGACCTGACGGATGATGGACGGTACCGCTACCAGATTAGAATCTACGCCAATCGCGCGGTTCCGGGTTTTATTGCCGCTTGCGAACGCTGTGGCGCCCGCCGCGGAATCGGTGATATAATTGTCCGAAGAAGCCGTTTTGGAAAAACCGATATTCAGGAACTTACCCAGATTCAGCTCACCACGGTTGGCCGTCAGCCCCGAATAGATTTGGGCCAAACCCATTCCGTCGCCGATCAGCAGGATAATGTTCTTCACCTTGCCAAATGCGTCGTTGTTTTTGTAGGTGGGTTGATAAGGTTTATAAAACCCGGTGGATTTGTATTCGGCATTCTTGCGGCCACTCAGAAATGTACCCAGCTCTGCCACGTGGTCGGTATTGACATAATCCACACCCAGGTTCATCAGCACCTTCCAGGCATTGATATTATCGGGACTGGCCCAAAAACGGAATGGCTTGCCCATGGCATGTGCCTGTGAAATCACCTCCACAAGCGCTTTGCGGTCTTTTTCCACGGGAATACCCTTCCCGTTCCATTGTGAATACTTATGGAAGTCCTGGCTGATCATCCCGAGCCGGGCCGCCTGCACCTCCGTATAGCTAGTACCCGGGCGGCCATCAAAGAAAATGTAGGTCGGGTATTGTTCAAATTCTGCCGGTGGGGGTGTGTTACCGCTTAATATTACTTTCACGGAACCTTTCGGGGCAAGCAATGCCTCATGCGGCGCCAATGCTTTCACCAATGCCGGCAAAGTCGTTTTATAGGTAGTTTTAAGATCAACCAGCAGGGTCATTACCCGGTTTTTATCCTTGTAGATAGTTCCCTGGTTTTTAGACACCTGCTTAATAATCTGCTGCAAATACAATTTATCCAAAGTGCGGTCAGCACTGATGTCCTTGGAATCGTGAGCGACGAAAAGGGTGTCGTTTCGTAAATGTACGTCAGCTTCCACCGAGCCGAACTGCTGCTGGTAAGCCAGTACAAACGGTGCCGCCTGCAAGTAATCGTTATGCGAATGCGCGCGCGACAATGGGTTTTCGGCGCTGCTCTGGGCAGACACGACCCAGGGTAAAAGGGCAAAGAAAGGAATTGATAGTCGAAAAAAAGCTTTCATGAATGGGTGTCCCGGCGGTTTGAACATGTGATTGGAACCGGGAATAGCCACAAATATCCGTTGAAATGGCTTTCATCAACCTGCAAATGGCATTTTCATAACAATTATTTAAAACCGCCGGCCAGCTCAAAGCCCGTTGCCGATTGCCCCAAAAGAACTCATCCGATTGAAAAATAATGTATTCTTAACAATTTGAAATTATCCTGACCATATGCCGCTGGTAGTTTTGTGCATACCAACCGGCACATTATGCAGGCATATTTAGTTCTTGATAAAAACAGGGTCCTGAAAACCGTTTCCTGGTTGTTCATCCTCTTCTTCCTCTCGGAAGCCACTCCCGCTACCCGGGAACAGACTGCCACCGCTTTTCGGGCAAAGCTTCCACCCGATTCTCTTGATGCAGGCAGTTTTTCCGTGATCACCTACAACATCGCCGGACTTCCCCAGCTTATTTGCAGCGCTATCACACCAAGAAAAGAAAGCATTTCCGCCATCGGTCGCCTGCTCAACCGCTTCGATATAGCCCATGTGCAGGAAGATTTCAATTACAATCAATACTTGTACCATGCCGGCAACACCCACCCCTTCCGCACCACCACCAAGGGGGCCGTCATGACCGGCGACGGTCTCAATACCCTTTCGAAATTTCCTGTAAAGCATCTGCGCCGCATCTCGTGGACGGACTGCACCGGCGCCGATTGCTTCACCCCCAAAGGTTTTACCTATACACGCATAGAAATCGCCCCTACCCGCTTCATTGACTTTTACAACGTACACGCCAACGCGTACAACCATCCGCGTGCAGCACTTGCGCGAAGACGCAATATGGAGCAGCTCTCGGCCTACATACGGCTCCATTCAACCGGCAATGCGGTAATTGTCATGGGTGATTTGAACGGCCGTTACAGTTTCGGGCTGGATAATGTGGATTGGCTGTTGAAGGAGAATGAGTTAAGCGATGCGTGGGTTAGTCTGCATTGCAAAAATCAGTTGCCGTTCCGCAGCAATGCTATTCCTGCCAGCGATATCCTCAGCCTTACCGATTCATGTGAGACGATCGACAAGATACTTTTCCGGAGCAGCGCATTCATTCAACTCAAACCGGCGGCCTATGCATTGGAGAAGGCCATGTTCACCAATGCAAAAGGGTTACCGCTATCGGACCATCACCCCGTTTCGGCCCGGTTTGAATGGAAATTTATCAATGATGTAATTGCCTACGACTGAACCAGCACCGGAAAATTCTCCACCGTTTCCTGAATGCTCTTCCTGAACTGGAACGGGGTAAGCCCGGTAAATTCTTTGAAATTGCGGATGAAATGCGATTGATCGGCATACTCCTGTTCGAAGGCGATGTCGGAAAGCTTGTCGTACGACTGAGCACGAAGCTGGTTGAGCGAAGCCTGAAAGCGGCAGATTCTTCCAAAAAGCATCGGCGACAGCCCGATCCCTTCCTGAAAACGCCTTTCCAGTGTGCGCTCCGAAACCTGCAATTCCCGCCGCAGGTCCTTCATCGAAACGTTGCCCTGCGATTGGATGATCCGTTGTAATGCATAGCGCGTGGCCGCTTGCAGGGTGTGGTCATTGCGGCAGATCTGCTCCCAGAGGCATTCGGAAAGGATATTTGCCTTTACTTCCACATCGGAGGTACTTTTCAGCCGCTCCATCAATCGCTTACCATTCAGCAAAAGGTCCAGATCCAGGCAGTCGTCGGTTAGTTCGTTGGAGTCCAGACCGAAGATGGATTTCAGGGCATGAGGATAAAAGTAGACCCCGATTGTGCTGAAAGTAGCCGGCGAAATGATGCGGGTGTACCTGGTCGATTGCCCGTACATATACACCGGTGAAAGTTGCCTGCCCTCCTGAAACGACGCGCCCTCCAGTTGCTGGAAAACAATGCCCGGAGAGCCGTCCGCGATGGTCACGAAATGAATCTGCTCATCGGGCTCGCCCGAGCTTTCGAGCACCCAATAGTACCGGACGTAGTCTTGCAAATGCGGCGGTGGCTGGATCTGATGGTATTTCATGGCTATTGAGTAGTGAGGCAAGTTACCGATTTTTCAAAACAATTCCCTCAGATACTGCTGAACGCCAAGCGGTTTGCGCCCCAGGAAGCCTTCCAGTGAATGATGGGTTTTTTCAAACTCGCCGGCTCGGATACTATCGGCCATGCTGGCATAAAAACCGGCCTCATCTTCACCCAACCCGAAACCGAGGAGCCCCCTGCGGTAGTCTTCCGCAGTGATATCGGTATGTGCAGCCTCCTGATAGCCTGCTATATCCTTTAATGTCAAGGCAATATCCGCAAAACTAAACGTCTCAGACCCAGTAATATCGAAGGTGGCATTGGCGAATGCAGGCCCGGTGAGCACGTTGGATAATGCCTCGGCAATATCCTTCCGCGACGCAAAACTCACGCGCCCGCTGCCCGACGGGTAGAAGATCCGCCCGTCGCCCATGGCCTCGCCGATAAACAGCGGGATTGTTTCGTGGTACATGCTGTTGCGGAAAAACACGTAGCGCATTCCGCTTTGGCGGATCAGTTCCTCAGTATTCCTGCAAATATGCGCCGCATGGAAATGCGCCGATTCGTGCGGGAAAAGCGTGCTCGTGTAAACAATTTCCGCTACACCGCATTTCGCCGCCGCATGCACCACCCGCGTCTCCTGCGCCATCGCCCGCACACCCGTGGCCGAAGCGGATATTTGCAGCAGCCTGTGCACGCCGGTCAGCGCCCGCTCCAACGACTCCTGGTCTTCATAATTGGCCGTACGAATCTGTATCCCCGAACCTGCATATTCACTTAGCTTGCTGGCGTCGCGCACAATCGCGACGATGTTTTCGGGCAATGTCTTTTTCATTAAAAATGAAAGAGTGGCTTGCCCCAGATTTCCGTTTGCTCCTGTAATGGCTATCATTGTTTTGTCTGTTTTGGTTTAAAGCAAAACTAGACCCCGCCCGTCCCTCAAAATAGAACAAAACCGACACAGCCGATTTTTTGGCCCGGAAACCTTGATTTTTCGCAATCATCCTTAGATTTGAGATCGCAGGCCGGACGCCCGAACACCCGAACATTAACCGCAATTATGGAGAATTACAGTATCGTCATTTTTATTATGACCATCATGATCGGCCTTTCCGCCATGGCCGATAGTGTCAGGATACCGTACCCCGTTTTGCTTATCACCGCCGGAATCGCCATTGGATTCATTCCCACGCTGCCCGTGATCGAGCTCAATCCGGAAGTGGTTTTCCTCATATTCCTTCCGCCGTTGCTGTATGACGCTGCATTCAATATCAATTTTCAGGATTTCAGGACCAACATCAATACCATCGGCACACTCGCCATTTCACTGGTATTCATCACAGCTTCCGGCATTGCAGCCGTGGCATACTATCTCATTCCCGGGATGACCTGGCCACTCGCATTCGTGCTCGGCTCCATATTGTCGGCTACCGACGCCGTGGCCGCGATGAGCATTACCAAAGGCCTCGGGTTATCTTCCAAAACAAATACCATTCTGGAAGGCGAAAGCCTGGTCAACGACGCGTCCGCATTGGTAGCCTACCGGTTTTCGGTTGCCGCAGTAACAGGCTCTGCATTTATATTCTGGAAAGCCTCTGCCGAATTCGCCGTGCTGCTTTTGGGCGGAGCGATCGTCGGGCTGATCATTGGGCGTATTCTGGGCGCCATCATCATGCGTATCCACCACAATGCACAGGCGACCATTGGTATGATGTTGCTGATGCCATTCGTGGCCTACCGGGTAGCGGAAGAGCTCGAAGTATCGGGCGTGATCGCCGTCGTCATCCTTGGCCTGGGCATTGCCGATTTCAGCAAAAAGATATTTCCCGACCGCCTCAAACAGCAATCCAAAACCATTTGGGAGATCATTATCTTCCTGCTCAACGGACTCATATTTATATTAATAGGTCTGCAATTCCCCTACGTGATCAAAAACATCAGAGGCGACCAGCTCCTCCCTTATATTGGCTATGCATTGATTATCACCATTATAGCCCTAATACTGCGCATGCTGCGGGTTTTCTGGCAAAGGGCCAATCTTCAAAAAGGCTTCGAAAGCGGTCGCGGCAGGATCAGCGAAAACGCCCTGCTCGATTTCAAAAACAGCCTCATTATCAGCTGGTCGGGCATGCGCGGCATTGTCTCGCTCGCCATCGCCATCGGTCTCCCCACGCACCTGCACGACGGCACACCCTTTCCCATGCGCGACGCGATTATCTTCATTTCGGTAGGCGTGGTGTTATTTACGCTCATCGGGCAGGGGCTGACGCTACCTTGGATCGTGAAGCGGTTGGGCAACTAGGCGTTTGTTAAGTCATCGGACGCCGTAGGCTTGCAACTTTTCTCCTCTGCCGCACATTTCTTAACCTAGGTTAATGTTTCCACCCTTCCACTGGCCTAGTTTTGTCATATCAAATCAGGAACAACAAGACAAAACGAAATATCAAATCTCAAAACCTTTTTAACATCATGGAAACTCTGAATATCATCGACCCAGCCAACGACCCTGCCATTTTTGAAGATGTAAAAACTTTTCTCAACGCATTGAACTCCGGGGGCGGTACTCCTTTGGAACAACTTTCACCCGCCGACGCACGCAACGTGCTCGTAGGAGCGCAAAACTCGGTGGAAGTGGATTTATCGGGCATCGAAACCAGCGAAAAAACCATTACACAGGACGGCCTTACCGTCAAACTCGATATTGTAAAACCGGCAGGCAGCACTGAGAAATTGCCGGTGTTCATCTTCATCCATGGCGGCGGCTGGGTATTGGGAGATTTCCCCACACACCAACGCATTGTCCGCGACCTGGTGGTTTACTCGGGCGCAGCGGCGGTTTTTGTGAATTACACCCCATCGCCCGAAGCGCAATATCCGGTGGCGATCAACGAAATATACGCGGCAACCAAATGGGTGGCCGAACACGGCGACGAGATCAATGTCGATGGCAGCAGGCTGGTTGTGGCTGGCAACAGCGTGGGTGGCGATATGGCGGCCGTTACCGCTCTGAAAGCGAAAGACAACAATGGCCCGGAAATCAAATTGCAGGTGCTGCTCTGGCCGGTAACCGACGCGAATTTCGAAACCGGTTCGTACAACCAGTTTGCCGAAGGCCGCTTCCTGACCAAAAACATGATGAAGTGGTTCTGGGATAACTATACCACCAACCCGGAAGAAAGAAAACACCGCTACGCTTCCCCATTACAAGCCACTACCGAACAATTACAGGGCCTGCCTCCTGCGCTGGTACAAACTGCCGAAAATGACGTTTTGCGTGACGAAGGCGAAGCATATGCACGCAAATTGGAAGCCGCGGGCGTGAAAACCACATTGGCAAGATACCAGGGCCTCATCCACGACTACGGCTTGCTGAACCCGCTGGCCCACGTGCCCGCCGTGCAAGGCGCGCTCCTGCAAGCCGGAGCCGCTATCCGCGAAGCTTTGAAATAATTTCTGGAATATACTGACACACGAAAACGGGTTATGCGAAAGTGTAACCCGTTTTTTACATTTTGTAATTTGTATTAACCAGAATATCAGGTAATTA
This sequence comes from Dyadobacter sp. 22481, assembly GCF_052044875.1. Classification (NCBI taxonomy): domain Bacteria; kingdom Pseudomonadati; phylum Bacteroidota; class Cytophagia; order Cytophagales; family Spirosomataceae; genus Dyadobacter; species Dyadobacter sp. 22481. The sequence goes on along the minus strand of NZ_JBQENV010000001.1, from coordinate 945,951 downwards.
TAAATATTTTTAAAAAAAATAGGAGAATGACGCGAAGAAATCACCCGTTTTGTGTGTCTGGATTTTGAGTAAGCGGTTAACTTGCCGCACCTAAATCCTTACAGTGATTCTATGACGCAAAGACAATTCGGGGTGATCGCCGTCTTTTCCGGCTATCTGCTCCTCGCCATTACAGTTTACCGGTGGCAGCTTTTCACACACTTCATTTGGACCATATGGCTCTTTAAAGCGCTGGTACCTATTGCATTTGTCCTGTTTTGCTGGTCCATCATCCGCTTGTTCAAACTGCCGTTCTGGACGGCGCTGCTTACCCCACTGCTCATCGAAGCTGCCTCTTATTTTTACATCCGGCACACGATCGGGGCCAATCAGGACACCGACCGGCATGAGGTGGGCGTGCTCTCTAAATGGATCAGCTACCGCGATGTAATCCAGTTCAACCGCCATTTCGCCAGCTACTCGCCCGACCTTGGCTATGTGCTGCGGCCCAAAAGTGAGGGGGTGCATTCCAGCCTCGAATACAGTAATACATTTAAGGTCAACAGCTTCGGGGTTCGCGATGACGAACGTTCGCTTGATAACCCCAGACTTGTTTTCCTGGGCGACTCCTTCACCATGGGCTGGGGTGTGGACCAGGACCAGACCTATGCCGACCTTACGGGCCGGAAACTGGGCATCAAAACTTTGAATGCAGGCATTTCATCATACGGAACCTACCGCGAAATGCTGCTTTTCTCTAAAATCAAAAGGGACTCCGTTGACCTCGTCGTGCTGCAGTATTGCGACAACGACATCGAGGAAAACGAAGCCCGTAATGAACCCAATAACCAGGGGCAGGTCCTGACGCCTCAATCCTTTGCCAATACAGCGGTTTTCAACCGCATTAATGAAGGCTATTATCCAATGCGTTACACCTATTTTTTTGTCCGGGAAAAAGATCTGCTCAAAAGAATCTGGACCAGCCCGGTACAAGTCTCTCGTGAGATCGGCGGCGCGCTCTCCGCCTGGTTAACCGGACGTCAGCTGGCGGTTGTAACGCCGCCGGATATCAAAACCCCTGCCGAAACGAAGGCCCACACCGAATATTTTTTCAAATCGCTCGCCAGGATCCGCAGGTTCTACAAAGGAAACATCGTGATCATGCACCTAGATGGCCGCTACACGCTCCCCGAAATGATCCGTGCGTTTGAAACAGAGGCGAAACGCGCCGGCGACGAACAGTTGCATTTCCTCCATGCTTACGAGTTGCTCAAAGCACAGGACTATTACCCTGTCGACGGGCACATCAAAGCTTCGGGGCATGCGAAAATTTCCGAAGCATTGGTAAAACTGATTGATGAACGCGGGCTGCTTACGCGCTGATGCGCTGCGTGCGCTCGCCGAAAATACTGATGATTTCCTTCGTTTTGCGTCGGCTTACGACGGCCTCGTTGCCGCAGCGCAATTTAAGGGCACGGCCGTCCTGTGCACATCCGATCACGTAATCGGAATTCACGAGAAACGATTTGTGTACACGAATGAAGTTGCTGTCGAGCTTGCATGCAAGCCATTTCAGCGTTTTACAGATCAAATATTTCCTACCCGAAGATGTGTATACGTAGGTGTAATTTCCATCGCCTTCGAGCAAAGTAATATGCTCGGCACCGATTGTGATAGTCCTGCCCATAAAATGCACCGAGATTTGTGCGGGTTTGGGGCTGGTCGCATCTGCGTGCGGATTAAAAGGAGTAAAAGTATTCATACAAGAAAAAGTACTGGTCGATGGATAAATGGTCGGGCTGGAAAGGATGACAGATGGCCGCAGCCTAGCGTACATTCACGTTAAAGCTGCCGTCCGTCAGTGTGCGTGATAGTTTGCCCGTTGCGTCAACGGCGGTAAAGCTGAACGTCCCCTGGACGTTGGTGTCGGTTCTCTTGGTGATGGTAATCGTGCCGCTGCCCCCATTGATCGTGGAGAAATCCTGCTTATTGAATGTCGCCATCGCGAAATTCACATTGTTGATCGGGAATGTGCCTTCTTTCACTGTTTTAGGCAATGCGATGGCTACGATATCGCTCGTCTTGCTGTCGAGTCCGTAAATCGCGTAGTAGAGGTCGTTGGCGGGGAAGCTGGCCAGCGCATAGGAAAAATCCGGCGCGTATTCCTTGCCGTCCACCTTTACTTTGAAACCTGCCGCACCCGTTGCCGGATCGGGATTTACATCGTCGCTTTTCTTGCTGCAACCTGTGAGGATAGTGATGCTTAAAACGGATAGGATGGCCAGTAATCTGAAAGTTTTCATAGAATTGATTTAGATAAAGAAATGTGTAGTAGTCGTTTGACATTTCAAAACTAATATCTATCGAACTGCCCATGTAATCTACTACACATCAGGCGGGTTTGAGTTTAAACCCGGCGACGGCCAACCTAAATCCGGCATCAGCCTTCGGGTATCTGGCAGGAAATAGCTATGTTAGAACCGTCGCACAAACAGCCTACGACCATTGCATTACTCTATGGACCTGATTCTCTACCTGAAACAACATATCCTATTAGCCCCCGAAATGGAAGCACAGGTGCAAGAGGCTTTCAAGAGGGAGGAGTTATCGAAAGGGCACCGGCTGTTATCTCCCGATAATTTTTCTCAAAAGGTATTTTACGTCGAAAAGGGCGTTGTGCGCACCTATTATATCAAAGACGGCAAGGATATTACGCATTCATTTATTCTGGAAGGGTCTTTCTTCGTCTCGATAGAAGGCGCTTTTTTCGACAGCCCATCGCCTTACGGTGCCGAAGTGTTGGAACAGAGCATGATCCGCACCATTCCCTACCAGGAACTCGAAAAGTTCATCGACGGCTCCCAGGCATTGCAGAAACTAAGCCGGCTCGTCATGATCAATGCGGTGAAAACATTTTCGGACAAATTGTATTCGATCCAGTTTCAATCGGCGCAGGAGCGCTACAATTCCATGCTCGAAAAATTCCCCGACATCATGCTGCGTGTGCCGCTCGGCCATATTGCCTCCTATCTGGGCATTACGCAGGAGACGTTAAGCCGGATTAGGGCAGGAAAAGTTTGACAATTTTTCGATCTTGGGTTACTTTTTGATTTAGATCAAAAGCATTGCCATCAATCGGGGCCAATTTTGCGCCAGGATATTAAACCTAACGGTCGTCCATTCTATGAAAAGCAATCCTATCTATCTCATGCTCGCGATGGCTGCGCTCGCGGGCTGCAACAAAGCCGCCGATCAGGCAAAGTCAGTTGAAAAGCCCCTCCCGGTCGTGACCCGGCAAGCGCAGAACATCTCGGCCAACAACCAGATCTCCGTCAGCGGGAACGTCGAAGGCAACAAAACGGTCCGCCTCGGTTTTATGGTAGGCGGAAAGATCGACTACATCGCCGCCGCCGAAGGGCAGCTTGTGAAGCAAGGCCAGCTGCTATCCAGCCTCGATCCCGGCAATTACAGCATAGCCAAAGAATTAGCCGATGTGCAAGTGGCTCAGGTACAGGACGAATACGACCGTCTGAAAGTAATGCACGACCGCCGCAGCCTGAGCGAAAGCGATTTTGCAAAGGTCGGCTTTGGCTTGCAACAGGCCCGCGCACAGGAGAAGCTGCACGCCAAAAATCTTTCGGATACCAAGCTGTTTGCACCCATCAGCGGAGTAATGCTTAAAAAAATGGCAGAAGTCGGCGAGATCGTGGGTGTAGGCACGCCGCTGTTCGTGGTGTCCGACATCCGGACGGTCAAAGTCAACGCGTATATTCCCGAAAGTGAATTGCACAATATTAAACTCGGACAGGAAGCCAAAGTGCTCGTTTCTTCACTAAGTGAGACATTTACGGGGAAGGTAATCGAAGTAGGGTCCGCTGCTGATGCTGCATCGCGAGCATTTACCATTAAAATAACCCTCAACAATCCCAAACTACTGATCCGCCCCGGCATGATCGCCGAAGTAACGCTGGCATCCAACCAGTCCAAAAAGGCCCTGGTACTGCCAACCGAGGCCGTTCTGCACGACCTCGACAACCAGAGCTACGTGTTCGTAGCCGATCCCGACCGTAAAATCGCATTAAAAAGGAAGGTCAGCCTCGGTCAGCTCACCGATAACCAGATCGAGATCACCTCCGGGATCACCGAAAGCGACCGCGTGGTAACCGGCGGGCAACACAAGCTCACCGACGGCACCGCCATTTCCATCACCCAATAAGCTGCGCTATGAACTTTGTCAAATCATCCCTGAAATATCCGCAGGTAACGCTGTCGGTATTGCTGCTGGTGTTTGCGGTAGGCGTTTATTCGCTGCTGAACATGCCCCGGCGCGAGGACCCGAAAATAACCGTCAGGCAAGGCCTCGTCCTAGCCTTTTTCCCCGGCGCCAATTCCGCCCAGGTGGAAGACCAGGTTACCAAAAAGCTGGAACAATACCTTTTCCAATTCGAGGAAATCCGCAAGGACAAAACCTACTCGACGTCGCAGGACGGCATGGTGGTCGTGAATGTGGAGCTGGGTGAAAGCGTGAAGAATCCTGATGTTTTTTGGAGCAAACTCCGGCACCAGCTGCTGGTAGCCAAGCAGGTGGATTTCCCGAAAGGCGTCCGCGGCCCGATTGTGAACTCCGATTTCGGCGACACCGAGGCATTGGTGATCGGCATTGAAAGCAACAAGGCCACCTATGCGCAGCTGAAAGATTATACCCAGAAACTGGAAGACGTTCTCCGTACGGTCAAATCTGTTTCCAAAATCAAACGCATTGGCGAGCAGAAGGAGCAGATCACGGTCACTTCGAGCTCCGAGAAGCTTTCTCAATATAATGTCAAACTGTCGTCCGTGGTGCAGGTGCTGCAATCGCAGAATGTGATTAGTCCGACAGGAGATATCAAAACCGCAACGAGCCAGACGCCACTGTACACATCCGGCTATTATAATACGGAAAATGAGATCGCGAACCAGGTCGTGGGAGCGTCCAAAACAGGGGAACTAATCCGGCTTGGCGACATTGCACAGGTCAACCGCGAATATGCCGAACCGACCAGCAAGACGACCGTGAACGGCAATAATGCGATGATGCTCGCGATCCAGATGCAGGAAGGGAACAATATCGTGAAGTTCGGCGAGGAGGTGAATGCCAAGCTGGCCGAAGCAGAAAGGTTGTTCCCTTCGGACGTGACGCTGACGACCATTGTAAATCAACCAAAACTGGTGGATGAAAACATCACGCACTTCATACGCGAATTTTTCCTGGCCATTTTCTCCGTCGTGATCGTTGTGATCCTGCTGCTGCCGATCCGCATTGCCGCCGTGGCCGCGATGGCCATTCCGATGACGATCGCCGTCACATTCGCATTGCTCAATGCTTTTGGCATAGAATTGCACCAGGTGTCGCTTGCTGCCCTGATCGTCGTTCTCGGTATGGTGGTAGACGATGCCATCGTAATCGCCGACAACTATGTGGAGCTGCTCGACGAGGGCATCGACCGCTGGACAGCCGCCTGGCGCAGCGCTACCGACCTGGTAATCCCCGTTTTGGCAGCCACTGTAACCATTATCGCCTCATTCATGCCGATGGTGATCCTGACCGGCTCCGTAGGTGAGTTCATCCACGCATTGCCCATAACAGTGGCCATTGCATTAGCCGCATCGTTCATCGTAGCGATGATCCTCACGCCATTGCTTTGTTATACATTTATCAAAAAAGGACTCCACGACCACAGCGCCGAAGAAACCGATAAAAAGAAACGCATTACCCTGCTCGACCGCATGCAAAACGGGTATAATGCCGCGCTCGAATGGTGCGTGAGGCATTCAGCACTAACGATCGGCGTCAGCCTTGTGACAATAGTGCTTTCATTATTTGTATATCAGGGAATTAAACAAAAATTCTTCCCCGCGGCCGAACGCAACCAGTTTGTAATCGAACTCTGGATGCCTACCGGCACCAAGCTTGACAAAACCGGTGAGGCAATCCTGAAAGCGGAAAAACTCGTAAAAGGCGACCCGCGTGTAACCTCCTACGCGACCTTCACAGGCACGAGCGCGCCGAGGTTTTATTACAACTTCTCCCCCGAAGTACCGGTAACCAATTACGCCCAGATCCTGATCAACACCACCGACGACAAAACCGCCGAGGAATTCGCGCAGGAGCTCGAAGGCAAGGTAGCCGCATTGATCCCCGAAGGCTCGCCGCAGGTTAAACTGATGCAGCAGGGCTCGCCATACAAATCGCCCGTGGAGGTACGCATTGTAGGTGACGACGTTTCCCGCCTCAAAGCGATCGGCTTGCAGGTACAGAATATTCTTAAAAATGCAAAAGGCAGCGCGATGGTCCGTCCCGATTTCCGCGAGGATTATTACGGCATCAGCATTCAGCTCAAAGACGAGGCCAACAAGCTTGGTTTTACCACCGGCAGCATTTCGCAAATGGTGTACACGGGCTTCAACGGTGCGCCGGTTTCGACGATGTATGAAGGCAACAACCCGCTGGATATCGTTTTCCGCCTCGACGCACGCAACCGTCAGTCGTCCGACAACCTGGAAAACATTTACCTAGCCTCGCCTGTTACCGACGCCAATGTGCCGCTCCGCCAGATCGCCGACCTGAAACCGCAATGGCAGACGGGCAAGATCATGCACCGTAACGGCGTGCGGACGCTCACCATCCTGAGCGAAACCGAAGGCGATGTGCTTCCCGCCGACCTCGTGAAGGAAGTTAAAGGCAAAATCGCCGATATTCCGTTGCCAGCCGGCTACCGGATCGAATACGGCGGCGAGCAGTTCAACAAAAACGAGACGTTCAGCCAGATGATGGTGGTATTAGCGATCAGCCTGGTGTTGATATTCTTCATCCTGCTGTTCCAGTTCCGTAGCCTCAAAGAAGCTGCGCTGGTAATGCTTACGATCCCGCTCAGCCTGTTCGGTGCATTAATCGGACTTTATATTACGCATAACAACTTCGGTTTCACCGCATTTGTAGGGCTGATCAGCCTGTCGGGCATCGTGGTACGGAATGCGATCATCCTGGTGGACCATACCAATGAGCTGCTGGGCCACGGGATGGACATCCGCACGGCGGCTATCGAATCCGGCAAGCGGCGGCTCCGCCCGATATTCCTCACGGCAATGGCCGCGGCGATAGGCGTATTGCCGATGATCCTTTCCGGTTCGCCGATGTGGAGCCCGCTCGCGAGTGTGATCGCCGTCGGGGTGATATGGTCTATGGTAATGGCGCTGCTCACCGTGCCGGTGCTGTACATCGCGATGATCAAACCGCATGATAAAAAAGACCTGATGGTAACACCTGTTGCAGAACACCATGAAAACTAAGCTGATACTCCCGATACTCATTGTCCTGGCAGCCGTACAGGTGGCTGCACCCGTGCGCTTATACGCACAGCAGGTGCAGCCGCTCACGCTCGAACAGGCTGTAGAAAAGGCATTGCAGAACAACCATTTGCTGAACGTGCGCAAGTTACAAGTCACCGAAAAAGAGGCCAAAGTGGCCGAGGACCGTATCAAACGGTTTCCCGTGGCCTCGATAAGCTCCGCCTATCAATACAATGCAAACCTCGGCCAGTTGGTAATCGAGCAGGGTTCTTTCGGTACATTGCCGCTTGGGGGAACCAGCATTGCGCTGCCTAACGAGGAGAAGACCTTTCCTTTGGGTAAACACCATAATTTCAATGCGGGCGTGACGCTCTACCAGCCTATTACCCAGCTGGGAAAGATCAAAACCGGGATCGAGGTGGCCCAGACGGATGCTGAACTGGCACGCCACGAGCAATCGAGGGCGTCGCTCCAAATCAGGCAGGCGATAGAGAAGCTGTATTATGGTTTGCTGATTACCCAAAAACAACAGGACGAGGCCAATGCGAAGATCAAACTGGCCCAGATGCGGCTTTACGATGTAGAAAGTGCATTGCTTTCGGGTAAAACTATCGATGTAAACAAGGCTGGCCTGCAAGCGAATATCGCCGACGAGGAGCAAAACCTGTTGAAACTTCGCATCCAAACGGAAGATTACACGGCCGATTTGAAACAGCTGACGGGCATTGAAACAGATAGCCTAACGTTGGCGCCGGTAGCTAATGCAGGCGTACCAGGCACATTGGATTCTTACTTAACGAATGCCGCGACGACAAACAACGACATTAAAATCGCCAACCTGACGGAAATCAAAACGCAAAAGGCCATTCGCGCAGCAGAACAGGGTAATTTACCCGACATCGGCCTCGTCGCGGGTTATTCCTACCAGACAGGCAACCTGCTTTTTCCAAACAATAATCCTTTCGTGGGCGCGCAGTTCAAATGGAATATTCAGGACCTAGTCGCCAACAAACAGGTGATCCGCCAGCGGCATTTGTTGCGCGAGCAGGCCCGCGAAAACTTGATTAATACGCAAAATCAGGTCAAAAACGACGTTTCGAAAACCCACCGGAAGCTCACACAAGCAACTGCATTAATTGCCGTGGCCGAAAAAGCCGTGAAATACCGGACAGAGGAGCTAAAAGTACAGACAGACAAGCAGGCCTCGGGGCTGAATCTTGAAGCGGACATCCTCAGCACGCGTTCGCTACTGGCCAAAGCGGAAGCCGATTTGCTCGCGGCACAATTGAATTACCGGTTGGCTTATTCGGATTTGCAGCGGCTGGCCGGGGAATGATTTTGGAATTTCACAATTAGTTCACATTGCGAACGTACAAGATAACAGGTAACTGTATAAATTGTAACCATAATACAACTTACATTCACCTATTATCCATGAAAAGATCATTTATCATCCTTATTTCTTTGCTGGCATTCGTGGGCTGTCGTCATGACAAGGACGCCGCGCCGGAGCCCGAACTGGCGGTAGAAGACAAAGACTGGTACATCCTCCGCTCGCCCGACAACCGGGATATCAAGGCAGTACACGGTAGTATCGACGATACCCTGACGATCACCACCGGTTTCGAAGTTTTTGTAACGGCCGACAAGGGTAAAACCTGGACAAAAGGAAGCTACAACGCCGGGATAGGCCTTTTTGCGTTTTTGGAAAAAGAAGATACGCTGTTCGTCATGGAAGGCCAGAGAGGCACCACCACCGTTCGCGACAATTCCTTCGGCATTCAACCAACCTGGTTCAGTATGGATCGCGGGCTGACCTGGGAGCGCGCAACAGGACGTTGGATCTACGACGAATGGAAAGTGCCGATCAATTACGCATATTCCGGCAACGGCATCCTATTCAGTATCGACATGATTCAAACCGCGGAAGGTTATTTACAAACAATCGGGCTCAAATCGGAAACTGGCCGAAAAATTTCACTTCCCGCACATCATCAGTTGATTAGTGTAAATTTTGATAAAAAATCACGGTTGTATGTAACGGGCTCGGCGCCACTTTGCGGGGATGGCAATAACTTCGAATATTGCGACCAGACCAACAGAAGCGGAACATTATACATATCGAAAAAGCCCGTCCTGTTTTAAAAACCGACCCTCGCATGCAATTATGCGAGGGTCGTTTGCTATTGCCCCGTGCCTTCTACTCGATCTTCGTCAGCGGCGGCACATTTCGGTTCGCACCGTCATAACCCACATTCTGATTGATTACTCCCTTCGTATTCGCAGTAATCACTAGCGACGGAATCGGCCACAGCGCGTGGAATGGCGCCATATTCGCCGTGTTGCCCAAGAGCTGGATCTTCTTCTCATAGGTATTGTTGTAGCGCATCACCCGGTCGAAATAGTAGTTCTTTTCACTGAAATTGGTGAGGCTATACCCATTAAGGCCCGCTTTGGCCATGATATACGAAATGCGGACAAGCTCCGAATGACGCGGCTCCTCGGCAAACAGCTCCCGTGCACGCTCGTGCAGGATGAAATCAATCGTCACCTCGCCGGTGGTAATCGGTAGCGCTTTCGCGCGCTCGCGTACTTTGTTGATGTCGTCAGCAGCCAATGCGAGCTGATTTTTCCAGAAATAAGCCTCGGCACGGAGCAGATAGGTTTCGGCGAGGCGGAAAATATACCAGTCGCCATTACCACCCATCGGCGTCGCTTTCGGGTCGTCCTGCGGATTGTACATAATGTAATGCGGCATCGCGTACACGTGCTTGAACGTATCCACCTGCGCTGCCAGGAATTTGGTGTTGATAGGTTTGCCAAAATCGACAGAGGACGGGTTGTTGTATTTCAACTCGTGAATGTCCACCCAGTTAATGTCCGCGCGGCGCAAATCGGTGGTGTTGCGCCAGTTCGCTCCTTTATACGACCAGATATCGTATTGATAAAAGCCCGTCAACCTGATATTTGCATTACCTCTGCCCAGTGAATCATACATAGGCCCGCTCGCGACCATCCCCGGCTTACCCTGACTATCAAGCACCTGCGGCTGGAACCACTGGCAATTGTAAAGCCGCATTGTGTACAGACCTACGGAACGCGCGGCCGGCGGTGCTTCATAGCGATCGATGGACGCCAGGATGGTCTCGGTGTTCTGTGCAATGCTGAAATTTTTGGCACGGTGCAAATCCCAGATCAGGTTACGGTACCCCTTCGCCGCATCGATGCCAAAACGTTGGTTCACGAGCGTATAAGGCCCGTTGATAACCTTGTTCGCGGCTTCAATGGCCTTATCATATTCCAGATTGGCCAGATAGATCTTTGTTAGCAAATGGTTCGCCGCGCCTTTGGTAATCACACCCGATTTGGCCGTTGCCGGAAGCCATTGGGCAGCAAATTCGACGTCTGTTTTGATCTTTTCCAGAATTGTCCAGCGGCTGTGCGTCTGAAAGTCTAACTTCGCTTCCTGTATTTCTCCACCCAAAAAAGGCACATCGCCATAGGAATTTACGAGGCGGTAATACCAGTACGCACGGTGCCAGAGCGCCTCGCCCAGAATTGCATTCCGCTCCTGCTCCGAGTTCCATTTAATTTCATCAATCCTGCTGATGAGCACATTACAGTTTTTTATGGAAGAATAAATAACCGTAAACATCGCCAGAAAGCGGTAGTACTGGTCGGTGTTGGGCGTAAGGTTATAGAAGTCGAGCTGCGACCAGGGCGATGCCAGATCCGAGGCGGCGTACTCCATCGTGAGGTTCGGCATGGTGCCTGTACTCTCGTTTTTGAGGTCTTTACGCATGGTAATGAGCAGCGCCTCCATGCCAGCCTTATCCACGAATACATTTTCCGGGCTGAAAAACGACAGCGGCTCCGGTTTCAGCCAATCCTTGTCGCACGCCGACTGGCTGAGCAGCAGAACAGATAATATGAGGTATTTAAAGAGCTTCATAATGCTGAGGTTAATGGCTTATAATGACAGGTTAAGACCAACTGTGAAATTCCGGGGCATCGGAACGTTATTTCCATCGCTATCCCACGCTTCGGGGTCCCAGCCCGGCCATTTGGTGAAGGTGAGCAGGTTACGTGCAGATGCGAACACGCGTACGTTGTTCACTTTCAGTTTTTTAGCAATGTCCGAAGGTGCCGAATAACCCACATTCACATCCTGCACCCGCAGAAACGACAGTTTTTTGTAGACCTTGATCCCACCTCCGAACACATTGGTATTGGTGTTGAGCCGCGCGTATTCGTTGGTCGGGTTATCGGGCGTCCAGTAAGGGAAATCGTTGGTGTTGCGCCGGTCGTAGGTATCGGAGCCGCCTGTGCGCAAGCCTTCCGCAAATGGCGCGATATGGCCCAGTTCGCTTCGGAGGAAAATGCTAGCCGTGAAGTTTTTCCAGAATGTAAACTCGTTCCGCAGACCGATCCGGAAACGCGGCTGACGGTAACCGATGAACTGTTTGTCCAGCAGCGCCTCATATTTACCATTTCCATCCACGTCCACCGCTTTGAAATCGCCAGGTTGTAATTTGTAAACCGCTGCCGCATCCTTTTCTGCTGTTTGCCAGATACCCGTCACGTTATAGTTCCAAACGCGGTCGATCGCCTGGCCGGGAAACCACTCATTGGAGTAATCCGGAAGTTCCTTGCTGACGGTTTTGCCATCCACCGTTTCTTCCTTGTAATCCCCGAACAACCGCTTGATTTTGTTCCTGTTAAATGAAAACACTAACCCGCTGCGCCACGAAAAATTGGTTTGTTCGGTGTTGATAGTGTTAATGGTCATTTCAAAACCCTTGTTGCCCAGCAAGCCCAGGTTCGTCGTAATGTCTTTAAAACCGGTAATTTCCGGCAAAAGACGTTTCATCAGCAGGTCTGTCGTGGTCATATCATAATATTCCATGCTCAGATCGATGCGGTTTTTGAGCAGGCTCAGGTCCATACCGATGTTGATCGACTTGGTTTTCTCCCAAACCAGGTTCGGGTTGGCAAGCGAGGTATTGTAAACACCCACCTGCACATTGGTACCATCGTAATACATCGCGGAAAGCAGCTGCGCGAGCGCCGAATATGCCCCGATATCGCGGTTACCATTCACCCCCCACGACAGCCGGAGCTTCATCTGACTCACGAAATCCACATTGAAAAACTTCTCTTCCGAGATCTTCCAGGCGATTGCCGCTGCCGGAAAAACCGCTCTCGGCTGCTTTGTGCCGAATGCCGAAAAACCATCCCGGCGGACGGAAGCCGTAATCAGGTATTTGTCAAACAATGTATAATTCAGCCGCGCCATGGCCGCGTCGCCGGTAATCTGGGAGTCGTTGGTCTCCATGGCCGGGCTGGTACCGTACTGCATGCCGTGAAAGCCCAGGTTTTGATTTGGTACAAAACCCTGGTTCGCCATTCTGGAATACCAGCCTCGGTTACGCTCGGCGCTGTAAAGCAACGTCACGTCGAACTGGTGTACACCGAATTGCTTATTCCAATGCAGAAGGTTGTCGAGAATGTACTCGTACGTAGACGCATCCGCGCGCGTGCTATACCCGCCGGAGCGCGTGGAGCCGCCGTCGAGCGTGTTGGACGACCAGAAATTATAGTCTTTCGAAGCCTCATACCGCGGTTGAAAAGAGATTTTATAATCAAATCCAAAAGGCAGCTTGATCTTTCCGTAAAGTGAAGCAAAGAGCGTATTCACCTTCTTCATTCTTTCCTGGCCATAATAATTGATGAGCGGATTGGCCACCGCGAAGCTGTTGGGATACCACATGGCACTGCCGTCCGCCTCGAACATCGACCCGTAGGGGCTCATGATGAACATCTGCGGCAGGTTGGCGGGAACGGTACTCTCGTCGCGGTCGGCAAACTGACTGTTCACACCCACATTAAGCCAATCGGTTACCTTGAAATCCAGATTGAGCCGCGAGCGAATAGTCGAAAACTTGTCGCCGCGCAAAATCCCCTCGTTGTTCTGGTAGCCGAGCGACCAGTAATAAGTCACGTTCTGCGAGCCGCCGCCGATGCTCACGTCATAGTTCTGCCGCATGCCGGTCCGGATCACTTCCTTATACCAATCCACTGTTTTCCCCGCGAGGTAATTTTCGGTTTCAATGGGAAAAAAACGTAGCCGGCTCAGCCATTCCTGGGTATTGTCGGCTTGCGGATTGTTACTCGCGGCACGCCATTGTTCGAGTGAAATGCCAGCCGGTAGCGTGCCCGGATTGTCATAATAGAAAGAAGGGCGGTCGGGATTGGTTGCACGAAGGAGGTCTCGGCGGAAGGTCAGGTAACCATCCTTGTCAAATGGTTTGAAATCGTTCGCTGTCTGCACCGTTCCTACATTGGCCGAAACATTGATCACCGGCTTGCCCGTCGCGCCTTTTTTGGTTGTAATCAGGATCACGCCTCCTGCTGCCCTCGCCCCGAAAACGGCTGCCGAGCTGGCATCTTTGAGGATGTCCATCGTTTCGATATCGGCGGGGTTAATGTCAGCGATGCTGCCATTGAAGATCACCCCGTCCATCACCACCATCGGGCTCGAATTGGCCGTCAGCGATTTGGGTCCGCGGATCTGCAAGGAGCTTCCACCCGCCGCGGAAGTGCCCTGGTTTGCATTAAAGCCCGCGACTGTTCCTGTAAGCATATCAGTGAGTTGGGTCATCGGCTGGTTTTTGAATGTCTTCGAATCGATACGGATCACCGCACCTGTCAGGTCACTCTTTTTCATCGTGCCGTAACCCACCACCACCAGTTCATCAAGCGCATTCGTGCTCGGTTGCAGGGCAATTTCGATGACCGACTGGTTACCGACAGCCACTTCTTTCGTCAGATAACCTACATAGCTGAATGTCAGCATATCCGACGGGGCCGCCTGAACAGCGTAACGGCCATCGGCATCGGTGGTTGTGCCACGTTGTGTACCTTTTATCACGACAGTGACGCCCGGAAGGCCCTGTTTACTTAAACTGTCGGTGATCACGCCGGTAACATCCCTGAGATTTTGCCCGTGCAGCCAAAACGGGCTAAGCCACGCAAAAACGACGAGAATACGGACCCACGGGTGGGTTGGTAGTTTTACATGCATAGGATTATGGTTAGGAATTGAAAATGGATTTTCAGAGGATAGCAAGCCAAAATCCGGACACACCAAACCCGGCTTCGCAATGCGGCTGCGAAGTTGATTATGGTGCATTTAAAGCACCAAGCAGTATTTAATTTTGGCTTATAACAATGTTACAATGAATTTGATAGGTATCCGCGATAATCGCCGGAAATAGTAGCGATAACGTTCTCGGAACCAACACCGCAGGTCCCCATCGGCCGTCAGCGGTCGGCCTTCGCAACGACATATCGCCCGAAACCGGCTGATGCTGTATCTGCGACGGTGCCATCTGGCTGCCGGTAAATAAAATAGGCCTGCATGTCCGGACGGCGGTTCAGAATTTCAAACGCACCGTTGATGCCTGCGGCGAGCAACGCGTTGTCGAAGCCGTCGGCGGTGATCGCGTCGGGCGCCACTACGGTCGCGCTGATGATCTCGCGCTGCACGGGGAATCCGGTTTTAGGATCGATAATGTGAGAAAGGCGTATGCCGCCCGATTCCCTGAATTTACGGTAGCTGCCCGATGTCGTAACGGCACCATCGCCAATGCTGATCACTTCGCGGATCACCGGCGCGTCAAATCCGGTGACGGAAGGTGTTTCGATACCAATCTTCATCGGCTCATTGTCAGGCAGTTTCAGGCCTTTCGTTCGGATCTCCCCTCCCACTTCCACCATGTAATTGGAAATGCCGCGTGCTTCCAGGAACCCGGCGACCACATCCACCGAATAGCCCTGGGCGATGCCATTCACATCGATTTGTACACAAGGGATGGTTTTCAAAAGCCTGCGGTCCCGAACCTGCAATTTATCCGAGCCTACGCACGCGAGGATTTCCCGAACGGTAGCACTGTCGGGCATTGTATCTGTCGGTTTTGCTCCGAAGCCCCAGGCTCGTACGAGCGGGTACACGGTAATGTCGGAAAGCCCGCCTGTCTGGCAGAAAATCTCCATGGACTTTTCAACAACACGTGCCAGGTGCCCATCCATTTCAATGCTTTTCTGCGAGGCATTGAACCGGTTGATCAGCGAGCCGGACTGGTAAATAGAAAGCGACGCATCGAGGCTTTTGAAAATACTGTCGATCTGCGTTTTATTCACCAACTCACGGTCGGCGTACCAGGTAATAGCATAGGTCGTCCCCTGCGCCTGCCCGGCGATCCGATAGGTCTCCTGCATTAAAGGAAGGTGTAATGCACTCATTGCCAAGCACATTATCACCAACAAAGATCTTACACAAAGCCACCCATGCTTCATCAGGCGGAATATTCAGGCTTCCAATACTGTACTTTTTCGGTGTCGGCAGCGGCGTTGCCCATATGGATGGCGATCGAGCCGTCGCGGCCGGTTTCGACGTTGGAAACCGGCTCCTTTTTGTTCCTTACGCATTCGGCGAAGTCTTTCAATGCAAACACGGTCGGTTCCAGCTGCGCTTCGCCGGGCTTCCCGAACTTCACTTCCACGCCCGTACCCTGGGTCGTTACGGCAATGGTAGCGCCGGTAACACCGTCCACCACCCCTTTGGCATTGTTGGTTGTTTCAGGGTAAATCAATGCCTTGTCCCGAAGAATTTCCACGGTGGCCTTATCGCCGAGAATGCGAATGCTGTAACCATTATACGCGTTGGAAAGTACCGAGGTCACGCTCGCTTTCACGCCGTTGGGATAGTCGTAAACGGTACGGATGTTGTCATAAGTATCCCGACCATCCTTCCAGTAATTGATACCGCCCAGGCCGACTACCTTGACGGGCCGACTGTCGGTGAGATAATTGACGACGTCGATCTCATGCGCACAAAGCTCCGAGAGCGGGCCGCCGCAATATTCGCGGTACATGCGCCAGTTGATCGCCCGCTCCATTTTCGGGTCCTTGACAGGAAAGCGCCAGTTCGAATTACGGTTGTACTGGCATTCGAAATGCGTGATCTTGCCCAGCCAGTTTTCCTTCATAATCTCCTTTACCCTGTGATAAAGGCCGTAATACCGGTATTGATACCCGATCTGAAAAACCAAACCCGATACTTTCACTTTTTTCACGAGGTCGATAGCCTGCGGGATGTCGTAAGTCATCGATTTTTCGAGATAAATGTGCTTTC
Organism: Dyadobacter sp. 22481; assembly: GCF_052044875.1. NCBI lineage: Bacteria > Pseudomonadati > Bacteroidota > Cytophagia > Cytophagales > Spirosomataceae > Dyadobacter > Dyadobacter sp. 22481. Next base: position 929,447 of record NZ_JBQENV010000001.1, on the reverse strand, counting down.
CGGCCTGCAATGCGGCAACGGCCATTGGATAATGCAGGTAAAGCGGCGTGGCAATCACTACGGCGTCGATCGATTTATCGTCGAGCAGCTTACGGTAATCGGTGTAGCCTTTGGCATTTTTTGCGGCGAGACTCAGGCCTTTTTGCAGGTTTTCGGGGATAATGTCGCAACAGGCAACCAGGTCATAATCCGGCATTTCCCGGATCAGCGTCGCCAGGCCGGCACCCCGCGACCCGGTGCCGATGATCCCCAGCCGGATCTTGTCCGCCGACCCAATGGCCTTCGCGAATGCGGGGGTAAAAGCGCTGGTCAGGCCCGCTCCTGCCATAGCGGCAAGGCCTGTTGTAATAAAATTTCTTCTCGTTGTCGATTGGGTCATGATTGGGGATCGTCGGTTTGGTCAAGAATGATTTACGGGCACGTGCCCGTAAATGTAAGTATTTTTTAATCAGATCGAAATGGCTCGGCGGGAGAAAAAAATTCAGGACATAAAAAAGTCCCGGCAGTGTGTTACCGGGACTTTACCTGTGGGTGATTCAGGGCCTCACAAAGCGAAGCCCGGCCGATATCCCCACACGGTATGGCTGATAGTAGAACGGGTTTTGGGTACCTTTGACCTTCACCGGGCTGAACTCGGCATAGGGCCCGATGCTGAATGCCGTGTTGCGGCTGAGGGCAAATTGCTTTCCTAATCCCAGGCTGACCCACCCGAGGCTTTGGCTGCTGTTCAAATCATGCGAATATTCCGCACCGAATGCCGCAAAGAACCTGCTGACCGGCGAATGTCCCCAGCGCAACTGTCTTGTAACGCCAATACCGAGCATCGAAAATTTCCGGTTTTCCTCTATTCTGTCGCCTTGGCGAACCGTTTGATATTGCCCTTTATCATCAGGTTTGACGAGGTAGTTGTCGTTCGCGATTTCGTAGGAATACGTTTGCCGGAAGTTGCTGAAATGCAATTGCAGCTGGATACCGTTCCGCTCCACGCCTCCGCTTAGCTTATAACCCATAGATCGCGCCGTGAATAGCGACGGAAAGCTGAAATTCTGAAAATCTTTCGCTGCCGACGATGGCACGGTCAATATCTGATAAGAGTGTAGTTCCGCGGCATTGAATAGCCAGGCAATGCGCGCCGGATTGGTCACGATGACCTTGGCCGGTTTGTACACCGGTGCCACAACGCCGCGCAAATGCAGCGGGATCTCCGCTTGCGTTAAGGGCATCGCATCCAGTTCTTCCAGCGCAGCCACATGCAGGGCCGAATCTGCCACCACTGATATTTCATCGGCCGATGCGGCCTGCATTTCGTCGAAAACCGAACCAGAACCGATCTGGCCTTCCGTTACCTGACTGCCATCGGCAAGCGGTAAACTTTCATACCTGCTTACAGTGGCGCCCCCGATGTTCCCGGAATGCGAGCGATGTACCTTCGCTGCCGGTTTGCTACCCAGGTCTTCCACAAAAACATTTTTAACTACCCGTTCAGACCGCGGATCCGGTACTTTCACTGCCAGTTTCAGCGGCTGCGACGCGCGACCCGGCGTTTCTGCAACGGTATTCGCCGACGTTCCTGCGGGGCTTGCCGTGTGAGGCTCCGTCGATGCCGGTTGGTTTGCTGCGTGCGCGCGTACTTTGTCCGGAACCCCGAACGGCGCGCTGAGTTGGCCGGCATAGCGGCTGAGCAAGATTCCGGAGACCGAAATCAAGACCAGTGCGCCGGTGAACCACCAATATCTTCCCGTGCGTGCAGGCTTTACGCGGGCGCGTATGCGATCGAGCGCGGTTGGGTTGGGCTGCTCCTCATAGTCATCAAATTTGCGTTTGAGGACGTCGCGCAGCGCTTCGTTGAATTTGTCCTCAGAAGTTTTCATGATGCACTATTCCTTTTAGTTCCAATTTTTTCATTAGCAGGTTACGTCCTCTCATAAACTGCGACCGGGCCGTGGCGTCCGACATGGACAGCATATCACCAATTTCGGTGTGTGTATAGCCGTCGATCAGGTGCAGGTTGATCACCGTCCGGTACTTATCCGGCAGCTCGTTGATAAGGTCCAGCAGGTCACGGACATTCATCTGATCGATCATGCGCACGTAATCGTCCGATTCCACCTGCCATTCCACGCCGTCGAGTGGGCTGTGGAGTTCCTCGCGCCGGGTTGTCCGGTTATAATAGTTGATGGCCGTCCGGATCACCGTCACTTTCACCCAGCCGTCCACCGCTTCGGGGTCTTTCAGGTCGTTGATGCTGTTAAAAATCTTAACAAATGCATCCTGGAAAATATCGTCAGCCTCCGCCACTGTCCGGGCATAACGCCGGCAGATACCCGTCATCCGGGCTTTGTATCGCTCGTAAAATACGGTCTGCGCCCTCGGGTCCTGCTGCTGGCAGGCCTTGACGAGGCTGGCGACGCTGTCGTATTTTTTAGAGAGAAAGAATTTCATCAAGGGGACGTTGGCTCAGGAGTAACTTAAACTTACTTAAATACTATTTATTTATATAATAATACAGTGTAACTTTTATTCAATACATTGAAATCCTTGTCAAAATAAAACTCGCATTTAGAAATGCCGCCGACGGTTACGGTGATGTAATAGCTTGTGAGCCCATTGACATGGTTGACCAGCTTCTTTTCGTACTCATAACCTGCGAGTTCGGGGAGGCTATCAAGATATTGCTTTATTTCGACCGGAACTGTTTCCAGATTAGAGTTGGTGGTGAGATTACCCAAGCTCGAAAAAAACGTGCTGCTCCACCTGAGCTTGCCTTTGTCGTCGAACAGCATCGATAGCGGTTCGAACTGGTTGCCGATCCTCTTGCGAGCGAAGACATGATAGCGCTTCGTGTCATCCATTCGTACCCACGTATAACCCATTACAAACCCCAAATCCGGTATGGCAGCAATCGTGTCCTTCACAAAACCGGGCAGGTCATTAATCTCGTAGGTTGTGATTCTGTAAAGGACCGGATCAAACGACGCCGAGCTATTTGAATTAGGAAATTCCCCTTCCCACCGGAACGAATAATTCTCTCCTTTAAAATTGTAAATCAGTTTGTTCTTGGTCGTCGTTGCGAAATAGGCCGTGGAGTAAGCCGACAATACACCGTCACCTAATGCCGTCTTTTTCAGCGATTCCTGCAAAGTCTCGGGAACGCCACCCTGCATTACCTTAAACGTCTCCCACATTTTACCATGATCCACCAGCGACGAATAACGATCTGCCTCCGATTCCAGTTTTACTTCCCAAACCCTGTCTTCGAGCACAGGCTTAAAAACCAGGTTTTCACCTTTTGGAAATTTATCTTTCACCACATCGACAACCATTTGCGGGATGACCTTGCTTGGGTCCTCCGGTCGCAGGTCGTTCAGGTTATTGCAGCTATACAGCAGGAACGCGAGAACGACTATCTGAATGAGGGGTTTCATGATTCGGGGTTCAAAAAACTACGTAATAAACTCTGTGTCCTTCGGGAGTTGGTCGCGGGTAACGCCACATTTGTTTTAATAGAATTGTGGTGACTGCTCCATTCTCCTCATAGGTAAACCGCATCGTGCCGGATTGATGATTTAAGTATGTGGTTTCGGTATCCCTGATCACATGGTAGCCCGACGCATCCATCGTAAGTTCCAAGCCCGATTTAAGGAACGGAACCCAGCCCTGGCCCGAATCAGTCTTGATGACCAGCCTATTATTTGTCGCGTCCCAGTTATATTTCATATTGGATCCCCACAAAAATTTCAGATTTAAATTAAAGGTCCGGGCATACCCGCTGATTTCGGTATTCGGGAACTCATTCCCGCCGTAGTAAAAAACATATCCGTCGCCGAACTGCAAAAATACCGATTTGACAAACCAACTTTGGTAAACAGAGTCTCTCGAAATAAAAGCGGTGTCGCTGCCTTTCACAGAGTACCATTCCGCAACCTGGTAAACATTCTTAATGAGAAACGGCATCACATCTTCTTCCTGCAAAACCGGTTCAGGCGGCACCACTTCTTTCTTTTTCGAACATCCGGCCAATACTCCCAACAACACAACACAGGCAAACAAATATCTCATTCTGCTAACTATCAATTATTTAAGGAAAAACAACATACTTGGCACTGACCTGCTGCCCCGGTTCGCGGTAGTACTGGTACATGGGTTTCATGGTTATTTTATAAGTGACTTTACCCAGTTTCGGATCGTCGTCCTCGAAAATAAACCGCATCCTAGGCTTGACGACTGCTTTTTTTGCCTGCTCCAATGACATTTTCACATTGAAACTTGCCGGTTCGAGGTAGCCTTTTTTGCCCGGGACGATCATTGGGAAATAGGAGGTTGTCCGCATCGTCTCGACGCCCAGCGTGCCCTTCTCCTCATCCCATTTAAGATCCATTTCCGTGGGCAGAAAAATCCGGATATTGAGGTTGAACGTGAGTGCATTACCGGGAATCTCCGTATTGGGGAACTGGCTCCCGCCGCCGTGAAACATAATCTGCCCTTCTCCTTTGCTGATGTAGAAGTGCAGGAATGCGGCATTGGCATAAAGTTTCAGCAGCGTGTCCGCCTTGAACATGTCCACCGAATCCTTCCCGGCAAACCGCCAGGCGTCGGTAATGTAGAACGAGCCTCTTGAGAGCCAGGCCGAAACGGTATCGCGATCGAGGCGAACAGGCTCGGGTTCCGGATCGTGCGACGGATCATTTTTCGAACAGCCGAACTGCCATGTTACAAGCAACAGGAAACAACCTATGGATAATAATCTTTTCATAACCGGTGCCTGATTAATGATCGGATAGCTGCGTTTCGCGCTTCCCATAGCAGAGACACGAATGCCCGTTTCAAACGTGGCGATCGTCAAAGATTTTTTTCAATTTTAAACAAAAAAGCATTGCAACCTGAGCTGCAATGCTTCAAAGATCATCAAAGACATGCTATTTTTCTGAAAAATAAACCCTTACGTCGGGGTGCATCGTGTAAAACCGCCATTGCTGGCCGTCGAACAACGGAAATCCGCTCGATGAATCGTTCCCCACGATCGGGTTTCCCGCGTATTTCTTCCAATGGACCAGGTCTTTCGAAACGGCTACATTCATCGTCCATTCGCGCCAGTCTTTGAAAGCCGACGCGTGGTAATAGGCGTAATAAAGGCCTTTATACTGAATGATCTTGTTGAACGCGACCGCAAATGCGTCGTACTTTTCCGGGCCGGCATTCAGTACCGGCTCGTCCTGCACGTTCGTCCAGGTTTTCAGGTCTTTGCTGGTTGCGAGCCACACGGCGGCATCGTTCCGTTCGTAGAAGAGATACCAAATGCCCTTTTCCTTCCAGATCGCCGGCGTACCGTACGGGCCTTTGTTAAGCGGCGATCCGTTTTTGAGGCGGATGTCGATGGCTCCCCGGTCCTTCCAGTGAATGCGGTCGGTTGAAGTGAGCAAATGTGCAATGTCGTTTTTGCTCTCGGCGAACATGTAATAGGTGTTCCCCTCCTTTAACACAGACATATCCTCCACCCATAATGTCGTGTGAATGGGATTTTTCGGGTGGCGGGCCCATTTCAGGCCATCGTCGGAGGTGGCCAGCCCGAGGTATTTCATGCTGTCGCCCTTGGCTTTCGTATAGCCGGTGTACCACATGTAATATTTGTTGCCCTCGCGCAGGATGTACCCGCGTTCGCGGATCTTTTCGTCCCAAGTCTTCGGATCGCCCGTTCCTTTGAAAACCGGATTACCCGCACGGGGCTTGAACCGGACGATTTCGGCCGGGAATTCTTCGGTTGCAGTTGCAGGAATGCGCTCGACAATCCGGTTGATCTTTCCGTTTTGTTTAACCAGGTCAAATGCGTCGTAAAGCTCGCCGGTAGCGGTGTAGGTGTCAAACGAAAGCTTTTCACCCTCGACATTTACCACATGGAAAAGCTGGGTGTACATGGCCGAACGGTCGATCCAAGCAGCCCGATCGATGTTCGAATCCGTCATTTTCGGCCCGCTTACGGACACCACATACATCGTTCCCGACTGCGCACCTTTCTCGGTCATGGGAATATTCACCATGCCGCGGGCGTAAGTGTGGTCATGGCCTTGCAGTACGAGATCGACCTTGTAACGGTCGAACAACGGCTTGAAAGTCTCACGCATACGCTTGTTGTCGCGCGTGGTTTTGGGGGAGAAAATCGGGTGGTGAAAAGTAATCACCGTCCATTTGTTAGGATTGTTTTTCAAAATGCCTTCCAGCCATTCTTTCTGCACCTGCGTCCATTTCTCCGACACATCTACCTGATCCGAGTTTAACGAAATGAACCTTACTTCTTGAACGTCTGCATAATAGCAAGTCTCTTCCAAGCCTTTCGGGCCGTTCTCGGGCAGTGTAAACTGCGGCCGCCAGAATACCGACGTTGTATTAATTCCCTCCGGCGTATCGAAATGATCGTGGTTGCCGGGTGTCGGGAAGGCGGGGATCATGGAGTGGATGAAGCCTCCGCCCCGGAACCAGTCGCCCCATTCGGCGTCGCGGTTCGCTTTGTTGATCAGATCGCCCGCATAGATGGCCAGGCGCGCGTCGGGCGCTTTCGCGTACGCCTCACGTGCCACGCGTGACCACAGCGAGGAGATATTGACCTGAACATCACCATAGTAAATAAACGACAGTTTCTGGTCGCTCGTACCGGCGGTCGTGAAATGGATCCATTCGCTCCACCCTCCTTCCCCGCCCACCCGGTAGGCATATTTGGTGCCCGGTTGCAGGTTATCGAAGATTATCGAATGGTAATTGGCTGCCGGTGTATCCTCCCAGACCAGTTTTTGCGTGCTGGCTTTGTATTTTTTGGCCTTTGACACGAACCGCGGATCGGCCTCTGCCACCGCGATTTCGGCAAAACTTTCCGACACAGTGTCGGAAGTTCGCCAATTGACCGCCATTGAAGTTGAAGGATCGGCGGTAACGTTGAGTACAATGCGGTCGGGTTCGACTGTGGGGGCATAGCGATCCGTATTTTGCGCCGAAACAGCCAGTGCCCACAAGGCCAATGTGCCTGTTGAAATAACTTTTGAAATACTGTTTTTGAAATACATATTAAAGCCGGGCAGAGCCGAACAAGGTTGGAATGTCACCCTGATATACTGTTTTTTTGAATTGGAATACTACCCCAAAAATCAATAATATCATCACAAACCACGCCTGCCCCGGCATGTCCGGTTGCCTCAGAGGCACTTAACAAGCCTTAACGCTCCCAGGAGAATCTCGCTTTGATCCCGACGCGATCGCCGACACCGATGTTCGAAATCCAGACATCCGCGCCATCGGCCGGGATTCCATCCATTTTATCCACCGGTTTTAATGCATTATCCGCAACCGCTTTCAGGATTCCTAATGGCTCAAATTTCTCGTTGAGCACGGTCGCGCCCGTGTATAAGGGCGCGAATGGAAGGTTGGTGTCGGTTACCAGTGAGTCCGGCGAATTATGCACCGTATGTACTTTCCCGATCAGCAAATCGTCTTCCGCTTCGATGGTCAGGACACTTCCTGTTATCGACGCTGATTGAATGGGGTGCTCGGTTTTGCGGAGCGCATTTGCGAAATGCGCGATCATTCCCGGCTGGATATTTTCCACCGTTCCCTTCTCCAAAGCGACTGATATGCGGCGATTTCTCACATCCACATTCGTCACAATACCGGTTAATGCCGCAGCGCGGAATGTTTTGTTTTTGACTTTCAAATAACTACCGTCACTGAAAAACACCCGCGATGGCACGCCGCTCGGGTCAAAGCTGACCACCGCAGCATGTGCGTCCGTCTCGATCTGATAGCCGGCAATGCTCTTCCGGGCATTTGTCGTATCACTTACGATCACGTCCGTCGCACCATTTCGGACCACCTCCACAGCTGCCCCGTGCGTTACCGCCAGTTTCTTCAATGTGTTAATCAAGGGATTATTCTCTAAAAACGGCTCCATTATTCCAATGAAAGTGCTTTTCAAAACCTCATTACCAACCGACTTACGCCTTGTAATGACGTATTTCAAAAGGTGGTCCTTCGCCCGCGGCTTATTCCATGCGTCGGCTATGACGATTTCCTGACCGGATTGCGGCATAATATGGATCCTGACCTTCGCATTTTCGTCCGAAACATGGCTGTACGTCAGCGTAGTTCTATCCCCATTCAATTTCTGAACATTGAAAAGGTATTGATAACCAGACCCTTTGTAATTCCAATAGCTGCCCTTATAACCTGCAACGCCCATTTTACTATCATCATAAATATCCCCGAATGCTACGTCGCGGCCCGCCAGGGTTCCGGGCTGTTTTGGAGTCCATTTGCCTGTTGCGATCATCTTCCCCGGCGGGCCATGCAATGCGTAATCGTGCCGCCCGCCGCCTGCTACCCTGAAAAAATCGACCACATAACTGCGCGCGCTGTCCACATCGACCATGATCAGGTTACGACGGTGGGCACTTGTTTGCGGATAGGTGGCCGACGAAGCGTCCATCGACCGGGCGAAGGGACCTTCGGCAAAGTCATACAGCACGCCGTGGACGTTGTTGACTTGCCTCTGTGCATCCACGACCACCGTATTATGTGCAACCGAATTGAACGACCAGGTGTAAACTTCTTTCACATATTCGTTCATCGCGTCGGGATAGCCGAGGTCGGGGATCATCTTCTGTCCGTTGGCGAACAGCTCGAAATTCAGGAAATCCCAATGGTAATGCGTGCCTTTGAAGCCATAATTGAATGTCAATGCGACTGCGTCGGAGCGGTTGTTCAGAATACCCATCCCGTAACCAGCCAGCAAATGCGACGGGCGCTCAGGCAACGCGCGGCCATTTGCAAGCGGCTTTACATCGGGCAACACATCGCGGAAAAGCGATTCGAAAGTTGAAAATGAATGCGGCCCCACCTTGCCCGCGGGCGCAAGCCATGCCAGATAGCGCGGATCGCGGTAGGCACCATAACCCACCTGGTACACATCCGGGTCCTGCCCTACCAGCGTCCCAAGTACCGAACCGCTATCCCCGATCCCTGGTGTAATTTTCCCTATTGCGACCATTTCCAACGGGCTATTCATCAGCGCGCGGAGCCGCGGCTCGCCGAAAAGATCCGTACCGCCGGTGCGCAGCATATCCGCAAAACGGGTGATTTTCTGCACCGTCAGTAGATTGTAATCCGGCGCTTCGAGCGGCTGGCCATCGCGAAAGATCATGTTATACAATGCATACCTCAACCCCGACTGCACACGGCTCTCGCCGGGCTCTTCCACGAGCATGCGGAGGTACTTTTCGGTGCCCATGTGCTGCCTGGCCAGCAAAATATACAGCAACGCGATCTGGTGCATGCCGTAGTTGCCCTGGATTTTACGCTCCATATAGGCGTCCACCGCATCTTCCAGCACATTGGCTTCGATGAAAGCGCGTATTTGCTCGCCGGTTCTGCCGGTTGCTTGTTGCAGGTCTGCGTCGCTATCAATACTGTCCCACACCGCGTCGTACGCTTCCGCCGCATTCTGGATAAGGCTCGTCTCCCAGATCAGGTTCAGGATCTTGCCATTGTAGGTGTGGCCCTTCATCTTTTCCATCAGCCCGTACCGCGACTGGTTGGCATGGTCCATCGAAGGATACACCTCCCCTAGCCGATACAGCATTACCGCCGCCTTGTGCGCATAGCGCTTGTCGCCCGTGAGCAGGTAGGCGTGCGCGAGGTCGGCGAATGCAGGCTCGATATGCCCTTTCCACATCCATTGGTTGGCATAGGCCACAAACCAGTACCATTCGCCATCCGGTGCGATCCAACCCCAGCCATCGTCGGCAAACTTCCGGTCGAGGCCTGTTTTATCCTTAAAACCGCCTTTGTAATAAGCCAGGTAATCGTTCGAAGGAAAAACCTGGCCGTCGATCGGCGATTTTACCTGTAACGGATGGTCGGGATCGACGAACCACGGGTAAAAGCCACCAACTTTGAAAACCGTATCACCGTGGACCGGGCTGCCTTTCGGGTTCAGGTCGAAAGCGCGGGGCACGCGCGCGTCGGGCATGAGCGCGATGATGGCGGAATCGGGACGTTCGAGCCACGGATCGGCGGCTTTCAATATCTTGTCGCGGACCTCGCGGGCCGCTTCATAATGCAGCATATTCATGCGCGCTTTACGAATATCCGCTTCCCGGTAGATTGTACGGGCTGTTTTAAGCGGGAAATGGGGCGTTCGTTCCGCAACGGGCACAAATGGCGGAATGATGAGGTGATCGCCGGCCAAATTTAACGCCGTCTGCCCGAGCGTCTGCAACGGAAGCACGGTTAGCAATGCGATAATACATTTGCGGAAAGTTCGGAAGATCGCTTCCATAAAGTGAACCGTATCACTCATTTTTGTTGACATAAAAATTTCATAAAAAGGATCTTCTCCTCGCAGTGGGCTTATATTAATCTACTTCAATTCTTGTAATGGGAAATCAGTGTGCAGAACTCACACAATTTTCCAATAATTTTTTGTAAACTAAAATATTTTATTTTCGTAAACTTTTTTTGTTCAAAATATTCTTTTCCCAAACTGTAAATTGATAGATTTGCTTGACGGCCGTCCGATTTCTATCTTGGTATAAATTCGGGCACGTACACGCGAAATCCTAAACACTTAATGTAATGAGGCAGTTGAAATCACTCGGAGTAGCCGTGATGGTATTGTTTTCCGCTCACTCCCTGGCGCAGAAACGCTACTCCGATGCCCTTTCCCCCACCGAATCGGCGCGGACGTTCCAACTCCGTGAGGAATTTAGTATCGAACCCGTCGTTACCGAGCCCGATGTACTCTCACCCGTGGACCTCGTCTTCGATGCTTCCGGGAATGCATTTGTGGTCGAAATGGGCGACTACCCCTATGACGCTCAGCCGGGGCGTTTCAAAGGACGTATCCGCCTTTTGAAAGATACCAATGGTGATGGTAAGATCGATAAGTCGTATGTTTTTGCGGATGGCCTGCCAAGTGCGACGAGCGTTTTGCCTTATAAAGACGGCATCATTGTCTGCGCTGCGCCTGATATTCTGCTCCTGCGCGATACGAACGGCGATTTCAAGGCAGATACCCGCGAGCTGCTTTTCACGGGCTTTTTTGCCAAAAACTCCGAGGCCCAGATCACGAGCCTTCGCTATGGCGTCGACAACTGGATTTACGCCAACAACAGCGGCCAGGCAGGGACGATTACCTCGCCGCTACGCCCTGACGCGCCCGCGCTAAACGTCGCGGGCGGCAATTTCAGGTTCAGGCTCGATAAAACGCGTTTCGAGGTGGAATCCGGGAGCGGGCAGTTCGGGCTGGCCATGGACGAATGGGGCCATCGTTTTTATACCCAAAACACATTGCACATACAGCAATCGCCGATCGCCTGGCGGTATCTGCACCGGCATAACTACCTGCCTTCGTTCCGAAGCGACGTGAACATCTCGGACCACGAGCTCGAAATGTTTCAGAAATCGGGCACGCCCTATTGGCGTCAGCAGCGCAGCGACCGCAGGCAAGCCAAATACGATTCCCTGAAAACGGGTTTCACCGAATACGCCCGCGACCATTTCACCGGCGCGTCGGGCGGGACTTTCTATGGCGGCGACGGTTTTCCGAGGGCATTCCAGGGTTCTATTTTTACCGGAGAAGTGGCCGGAAACCTCGTCCATCGCGACGTGATCCATACCTCAAGCGGCTCGCCAGCATTCTCGGCCGTTCGTGACACCGGGGAAAAAGACCGCGAATTTCTGGCCTCGACCGATTCGTGGTTCCGTCCGGCTAACCTTGCCACCGGCCCGGAGGGTTACCTTTACGTAGTCGATATGTACCGCCAGCACATCGAAACACCCGTTTCGATCCCCGAAGACCTCAAAACGGATATGGACTTTGCCAACGGCGAGCAGTATGGCCGCATTTGGCGAATATTTCCCAAGGAGGGCCAAAAACGCCCGGTCCTGTTGCCGGATTTACGCACCAAAACCGCTGCCGAACTCGTGTCGCTGCTCGAACACCCCAACCAATGGTGGCGGCTGAATGCCCAGCGCATGTTGGTTGAAAGACAGGACAAATCCGTCAATACCGTTTTACAGCAAATGGCTATCGCACATGCAGATCCGAGAACCCGCCTCCATGCGATTTACACGTTGGAGGCACTTGGCGGATTGGATGAAACGCTCGTTAAGAAAGCATTGAGCGACGCCCACGCAGGCGTGCGCGAACACGCGATCATTCTGGCAGAACAATACCCTTCCCTGCTCTCCGAAATTGTCCGCGCCATGGATGACAGTTCGCCGCAAGTAGCGTATCAGGCCGCGCTAAGTGCAGGGCAATCAGACAAAAAAGAGGTATTGCCCGCACTGGCAGCGTGCGCGGAGAAACATTCCGATAATGCGTCCTATCGGCTGGCCATACTGAGCTCTAACGCCGGCTCTTCGCCCGAACTAATGCCATTGCTGGTCGGCAAGGGTACATTCTTCGGCGCATCTGCGGCCGGTAAGCTGAAATTCATCGAAGAATATGCGTACGTCTCCGGGGCGCGAAACGGGAGGAACGACATTGCCTCATTACTGAATGTGATCCAAACTCCCGTCGTCGCCGCCGATCCGCAATGGGCTGTGGCGGCGTTGACAGGACTTACCAAAGGCATCAAAAAATCCTCCAACAAAATGGAGCCGGAAAAAGGCATTGCCAAATCCCTTGAAAAACTCGAAAAACACACTACAGAGGCCGTCAGGAAACAGGCCGCCGAGGTAAAGAAGGCACTGAATATCAATTAGATTTATATCGTCAACCACCAGTATTGTATGAATAACCTCGCCAACAGGAGAATGTTCCTTCGCCAATGGCTCGCATTGAGCGGTGTGGTGACGCTCGCAGGATGCGCCGGATCCAAAAAAGCACCGGTGGCCCAATCAGGCGCGTCCAAAAATACCCCGGCTACTGACCCTTGCAGCGACCTGACGAGCGTCGATCCGGTCGATGTGCAAAAGCGCAAATCGCTCGGTTACACGAACAAATCGCCCCTGCCCGACAGCCAATGCGACAATTGTAAATTATGGGTTCCGGTCAAAGAAGGGCAGGAATGCGGGGGCTGCCTGCTTTTTACGGGGCCTGTAAACCCCGCAGGGCATTGTACTTACTGGGCTCCACAAGTCTAAAACGATACCGCTTATGCCGCAGCCGCCATTTAACCGCCGGGATTTCTTAAAAGCCAATGCCGTTCTGGGGCTTGGTTCGACTGTTTTTTCAGGATTTATCGGGGAAGATCCGCAGGTATCCAGGGAGAGCCAGGAAATATTTTCTGATGGAAATGCTGCTGAGGGGCGGTTGTATTTTGACGGGTTCACCCGGATCGGGCCGCGGAAGTACAAGCATCCGGCAGAGAAATGGAAGCTGGACGATTTGTTGAAAGACATGGACCAATGCTCGATTTCGGCTGCGCTCGTCGCTTACACGCAATCCGTCAATTACGACCTGATGTATTCCAACCTGGAACTGAGCCGGATGATCAAGCCCTTTCCGCACCTGTTTCCGATCTGGAATGTAATGCCGCACCAGACGGGCGAGTTTCCCGAGCCAGCCGGTCTTGGGAAATTAATGGCCGAGCACCATGTCAGGGCTATCAGTATTCATCCCAAAACCAATGCTTGGGACTGGAAAGCGCGCCACTGCACACCACTATTTGCGCATTTGAGCAAAAATAAAATACTTACGATCACTACCGCGAGTGAGCTGGGGGCCTGGGAAGATGTAGCGGAGTTTCTGGACCGTTACCCAACACTTCCCCTACTGATCACAGGCGCGTTTTGGAACGAGCAGCGATATCTGCTCCCGCTGGTGCAGCAGTGCAAGAACCTGCATATCAGTTTTGATAATTTTCAGATTAATGAAGGCCTGGAATACCTGCACCGTATCGGCTGTGTGGACCAGCTGATTTTTGCCTCGAACAGCCCTGCCATGGCGGCCGGTGCCCATCGGACGTACATTGATTATTCGGCCATTCCCGAGCCCGACCGCGCTAAAATAGCGGGTGGTAACCTGATGCGGTTGTTGAAGATCAGTTCAAAACCTGCGTTACGGGAAAACAAAAACGAGGATATTCTCATGCAGGCGGCACGCGCGGGCTCCCCCCTGCCGGTGCCCGTGATTGACATGCATATGCACATGCTGCACGAAGGCCTGAACGGCGGTGGCTGGACCTATCGCATGGAAAACGGAGGTCCGAAAGGCATATTCGCCACAGCGAAACGGCTGGGTTACCGGGGAGGCGGCATTATGAGCTGGAACGGCGTGGTAAGCCAGAATGCCGTTGCCGGCAACCCATGTACAGCCGAAGCGCTGGATGTTGCGCCGAAAGGATACTGGGGCCTGGCGACGTTCGATCCGAGCCATTACAGCCAGGAAGAGCTGCGTGCGATGATCGCCGAGGTGTACGCCGACAAGCGGTTTATCGGAATGAAACCCTACCAGTTTTATGGCTTCGAATATCACGATCCGGTGTATGATGTGTGGTGGGAATATGGTAATCAAAATAGATTTTACGGTTTGATCCACAACTCCCGCTCCGATTTGCTTGAAGTAGAGACCCTTGCCAAGAAATACCCTGACGTCCGCTGGATAATTGCGCATGCGGGTGGCAGCTACAAAATGGCCGATATGGCGATTGCAGCGATGAAAAAGTATCCGAATGTATTCGCCGAAATCACCCTGACGCCCGTCCCGCTTGGCGTGATCGAATACCTTGTAGCCGGTGCCGGTGAAAACCGCATCCTCTACGGCTCCGACCTGCCCATGCGCGACCCGCGCCAGCAGCTCGGGTGGCTGGTATTCTCAACATTGCCTTTGGAAGTCAAAAAGAAAGTGCTGGCCGAAAATGCGATGCACGTCATTAAACCCTGCCTCGACAGGCTACCGGAACACAACCGGCCTTCACTGACCTCAAAATAGATACCGCAAATGATGTCTAGCGCAAACAACTTGTCGAGAAGGGGGTTCCTGGCCGGTACCGGCGCAATGCTACTGGGTAATGCCTTCGGAGTGAAAGCATCCACTGCCGAACCGATCATCGACATTCACCAGCACGTTCATTACGCCGCGCGACCGGACGATGTGCTCCTAGCGCATCAGCGGGCAATGGGCATTACGCACACGATCCTGCTTCCCGCAGGAACGCCCGCGTTCGGGACTTCCACACATCAGGGAAAAACCAACGGCCTGCAAGCGCAATGCGCAGGTAATGACGCGTGTTACAGCATCGCGCAAAAATATCCGGGTGAGTTTACATTCGGTTCCAATGAGGTGCCCGACTTGTCTGACGCCGTTCAGGAAATTGAAAAATACCTGAAACTAGGTGGAAAGGTGATCGGCGAGTTGAAATTCGGGATGGATTGTGATTCGAAGGAAATGCAGCGAATTTACCAGTTGGCCGAGGCCTACGATGTGCCGGTGTTGATGCACTGGCAGTTCCAAATGTTCAATTACAATTTCGAGCGTTTTCCTAAAATGCTCGAAAAATACCCGAAAGTGAATTTTATCGGCCACGCACAGACCTGGTGGGCCAATATCGACAAAGATCATACGGACCAAAGCGTTCTTTACCCAAAAACGAAAGTTACGCCCGGCGGCCTCACCGACCGTTTGCTGAGCGATTATCCAAATATGTTCGGCGATATGTCCGCCGGCTCAGGTCTTCTCTCGATGACCCGCGACGAAGAGCACGCCCGCGAGTTTCTGGTTCGCCACCAGGACAAACTGCTCTACGGCAGCGATTGTGACGACCATATTGGCTCGGGAGAAAAGTGCCAGGGCACGCAAACCATCGCCGAGATCCGGAAACTGGCAGCCTCCAAAGCCGTTGAAAGGAAAATCCTTTATGACAATGCTCAAAAACTATTCAGAATATAACGGAAATGCCCTTCTGTTTTCGCAAAAGGGCATTTCCGTGAATCTATTATCCTACTAAACTCCCAGGCTCCACCCCTCGCGATAGTTCCGTTTCACCCACTGGTTCACGTCATCGAAGTTGGTCACCTTCATGTTTTTGTAATCCCAAAGCATTTTCAGGTTCGATCCCGGATAGTCGAATCCGTTACCGGTTGCCCGTGGTTTTGGCATGTCTGCTCCACGGATCGCGAGGTTCGCCATCAAAATCGCCTCCGTGAGCGGGCCGGCTTTTTCAAACGGCGAGCTGAGCTCCATCTTGCCATAGCCTGCGATACATCCCTCCACCCATTGTGCATAGTGGCCTTCGGCCGAACCAGGCACGCGTGCGAATTTTTGTTTCACCTTTACTTCCTCCATGCGCGAAAGCGGCAACAGGCGCGGATTAGCCGCATATTCGCTGGCCATCATTTTGCCTTTGGTACCTACGAAAAGGATACCGCTGTTGCCGTCGCCAAACAGTTCGTTAGGACCGAGTTCTTCCGGACGTTCCGGCTTAATCCCTCCATCCATCCAGTGCATGGTAACTTTACCTTTCGTCTTCGACGTTTTCGGGAATGTAAGGGTTGCATGGCTCGCCGGCGGGCAGCTATCAGGGAAAATGCCCCGCTTACCAAATGCGGTAAATACGCTGCTGACGCTCGCCTGCATGTCCAATGCATATTTCAGGTCCAGAATTCGGAAAGGCGCTTCCATCAGGTGGCAACCCAGGTCGCCGAGAGCGCCGGTACCGTAATCCCACCATCCACGCCAGCTTCCCGGGATCAGGTTGTCTACATAATCCTTATAAGGTGCCGTACCGAGCCACAAATTCCAATCGAGCTCCTTTGGAACGGGCGGTTTCTCGGTCGACCAGGGAATACCCTGTGGCCAGATCGGGCGGTTGGTCCAGATATATACAGTGTGCACATTGCCGATAACGCCGGCATCGTACCACTCGTGCAACTGTCGTACACCGTCGCCCGACGATCCCTGGTTCCCCATTTGCGTCACGACTTTGTATTTCTCTGCCGCTTCGGTGAGCATACGAGCCTCATAAATATCGTGCGTCATCGGCTTTTGCACATATACGTGCTTGCCGAGCTGCATGGCCCCCATGGCTACTACCGCGTGGGTGTGGTCGGGCGTTGAAATCGAAACAGCGTCGAAGTTTTTAGATTCTTTTTCAAACAGTTCGCGCCAGTCCTTGTAGTATTTGGCTTGCGGAAAGTTCTTAACGGAGGTGGCTGCACGTCTGTCGTCCACATCGCAGAGGTAGCCGATATTGGCCTTTCCGCTTTTAAAGAAATTGGCAATATCGGAGGTTCCTTTTCCGCCCGCGCCCACCGCTGCCACGGTAATTTTATCGCTTGGTGCAACATATCCTTTGCCCAACACGTGGCGCGGAACGATCATCAGGCCTGCTGCGGTACCTGCGGCCGCTTTAATGAAATCCCTCCGCGAAGAAGAAGGCTGCTCTTGAACGGTATTCTTTTTTTCCATGTACGTGATTTTTTGATTTAGGAAATGGACATACAGATTACAGGTACTTCACCTAAGTTTACTACTCGCCTAAGTACTTTTTTTTAAGTATTTACTCTGAATATTCCAATTAAGGCCACTAACCGGCTATTCGATTTCGATGAATACCGCAAAAACAACCGCCTTTTTTTCCTAACTTTTAAAAATCCTAAAACACCCCTTCCTATGAAAACACATTTCCGCTTCCGCACGGCGCATCTCTCTTTGCTGCTGACAGTCTGCACATTGCTCTTGCTTTCGTTGATCACCCGCTCCGACGTCGGTAAAGGCAAACTGGTTTACAAAACCGGCAGCAAATCTTTCGATATGAACATCAAATCGGCCTACTTCATCGTCGGGCCGGACGGTTTCGACAGCGGCAAGAAAATCCGCCGCCTGATTTTCACGACAAAAGCGCTCGACGATAAGATCAAATCGTGCGGCGCCATGAATTGTGTGGATCAATACATTGAAGGCATGCAGGTCGACCTCGACGCCGCACCGCGGCTGCTTTACTGGGTCAGCCTGAACAACCAGCTCGTACAATACTCGGGTACCGCACAAAACGAGTTCCTCACTTTAACCACCGATACGCCCGATCGCCTGGCCGGTACGCTGAAATTGGACCAGTCGGCCTCCGGCGGCCCGGTTGTGGATGTGACATTTGATGCGAAGCTCGTCAAGACGTTTGCGAAGGCCCGGTAGGTACTTTCCAAAGCCTAAAAGAATTACCATTTATACCGCGGTCTCGACAGTCCGGAATTGCTTGCGATAAGCCGCCGGAGTCATGCCGCCGAATTTACGAAACTGCCTGAAAAAGAAGGGGGGGCTCTCGTATCCGCATGCAAAACTGATTTCCGCCACCTGCAAATCGGTCTCGATTAGCATTTTGGAAGCCATGTTGATGCGGTACTCGTTGAGAAAAGTAAAAAGCGGCTTTTGCATGATCCGGCTGAAAAACCGCGAAAACGATTCCTCGCTCATATACACCAGGCCCGAAAGCGTTGCGAGCGTAATGCGTTCGGCATAATGCTCCCTGATGTAGTTGTAGACGGTGTTAATGCGCTGGTTGTCCTCGTAGTTGAGCGGATAGGCAAACCCCTGTTCGCAAAGGAAATGGATATTCTTCACGGCAGCCAGCAATTCCAGCACTTCAAGAAACCTGATCAACCGGGGAAATGGTTGCATTTCCAGCATTTCTGCCAGCATCGGTTTTACGCGTGCCGATACGTGCTGGTCAAAACGGATACCCTGCCCGGCCAATTGCAGCAAGCGTTTCACCGATTTAAACTCCTCCACATCCAGCCAGCCCCCGCCCATAAACCCGCCCGGCCATTGCACCACGATCGAACTCGCCGGACCCGGGCTATCCGGAGTATTCTTCCAGCAATGGGGCAGGTTCGGCCCCAGCAATACCAGATCGCCCGCCTCAAAACTCTCCATGCTGTTGCCCACATAGCGAATCCCTTCACTTCGTAAAATGACGGTCAACTCGTATTCCGGATGGTAATGCCAGGGAGCGTCAAACTCTGCCACCTCGTACCCGAATATGCGGAAAGAAGATTCGGGCATAGGCTGAAATGCTTCGTATTGTGCCTTCATAACGCTGAAACCGACATTTTATAACCTATTTAGTAGACATTGCAAATACTAACTTCAAAATTAATACAAAATAGGTTAGTTATTAATCAAAATCAGCAACCCCGTTAAAGGTTAACATCGCTCATATTTGTAATACTGAAACTAAACCCGAAACGAAAAGTTATGGAAGTTGCAACAGGAGATCTTTCCAGATACCACGAGTTGATAGCGGATTTGTTCAAGCAGCCCACCAGCCGGGAGGAGTGGGAACAATACCGCCTCAGCGATGAGCAGGTGGCTTTTTTTCACGAAAACGGCTATCTGTCCAACATCAAACTGCTGGAAGACTGGCAGGTGGATGTACTGAACGAGGAACTGGTGTCGGCAACCGATCCGGCCAACCCAAGTCACCATTTATACTACGAGTTCCATTCGAATGAATCGGTCGATCCCAATGCAGTGCTTTTGCATGCTCTTGGTGCCTGGCGCGTGACAGAAGGCTTCCACGATGTACTTTGGAACCCGGCTTTCGTGATGGCGGCCAGCCAGTTGCTCGGCAATAAAGCGGTGCGGTTCTGGCACGATCAGCTGTTTTGCAAACCGGCGCGACATGGTGGAGTGGTGGCATGGCACCAGGATTACTCCTACTGGACACGCTCCGTTCCAATGCAGCACCTTACCTGCTGGACCGGCCTGGACGACTCGCTCGTCGAAAATGGTTGCCTTTATTATGTTCCCAAAAGCCACCGCTGGGGGTTGCTTGACAAGCCCGAACTGGCCGGCGACATGGAAGGGCTCATGCAGTACCTGACCGAAGACCAAAAAGCGGAGTTCAAACCCATCCCGATCGAAATGAAGCGTGGCCATGGAACATTCCACCACCCGCTAATGGTCCACGGATCGTATGAAAACCGCTCGGAGCGCTCACGGCGCGCATTTGTGCTCAATGTTTTTGCTGACGGTACAATGTCGGACACCAACGGTACATTGCTCGACGGCGTGCCTGCCATTCCGAAAGGAGAAAAATTAAGCGGGCAGTTTTTTCCACTGCTTTTCAACGCAAAACGCTACTATTCCTAAACCTGATTGATTATAACACACGCTGCAAAATAGGCTATCCACCGGGTAGCCTATTTTGTGTTTACGGCCTGGCGTGCGCGTTGCGAAAAAGGGATTTTTTACTAAAAGATTTCCTTGGGGCATTTCAAATCTCTGTGGCCATGCCCGGATCACTGATGCCATGCCTGCCGGTTTCGATCCTTCCGGCAAAACGGCGCTGGAATTCGCCTTTGGACCTAAACTGAACGGTAAGATCATACCAGTTTCCCTGGTTACCACATGCCCATTCCCTGACGACTTTTCCATCAGCCGGGATGTTGATATTTACAGATTCAGATTGATCATAAAAATCAATTACCGACAGCTCAACACCGGATTTTGCCGGGTTTTGTAATTCCAAACGGACTATGCTTTTCCGGTGGTCATAGCTAACCTTTACTTCCGGTTCGTCACTGGTACTACTCCCCGAGAATCGTTGGAAATAGCCATTCGGCCCGAATACTTCCAATGCGTAATCCCCCGAATCGGATGCGAGTGTCCATTCATCTGAAAGTGATTTCCCCGCTTCCACCGTGTAACGCCTCGGGATCCGATCGAGGTGTTTGAGGTCGTATACGTGAAACACGGCCCCGACGGTGCCCTTATTTTCAAAAAACAGTCCGATTTTATTTGAAACCACTTCTGCATACGTATGCAGGCGGTAAGGCAGTGCACGGGAGTAACGTGTACCTTTTTCCTGAAACAGCGGCCCGGGCAATTCAGGCGCTGTGGCTTTGGGAAGCAATTTCGATGCGTCTTCTATGCTGGCATAGTTGGTGGTGTCGGGTAATGCCGGAAAAACAGGGTCGTTTGGGTGAACAAAATCAAACGCCGAAGTGAGGTCGCTGCTTACCGAACGGTGCCAGGGACTAATCGCGGGGATGGTAATTTTGAATCGTTTTTCCAGAAACTGACCGACAGACGTATGATCGGCGACTGCGGAATCGACCCACCCTCCCTTGCTCCACGGAGAAATAATGTACATCGGCACGCGCGGCCCCATACCCCAGGGACGGATCGGGCCGGAAATCGTATCGCGCTTGTCCTGGTAAACACGCGTCCGCACCGGTCCGTCTTTTTTTCTGATCGCTTCATGAAAAGCGCTTGGAAACTCGGATGTGCCTTTGTCGTTGTTAAAATACATGCCCGCCAGGTCCATCGTCGACTTACCCGCCAATGTGCCGTCGGCATTATACGAAGGCACGGCCGGTGCAGGATGATGGTCGAAAAGCCCGTCGTTTTCGTCAAAAGTGAGGAAGAAAACGGTTTTGCTCCAAACCTCAGGATTGGAAGTAATGGCCGTCAAAACCTGATGTGTAAAATCGCCCCCTCGGTTGGGGCTCGACGGCCCGCTCGGGTGTTCCGAATTACTTTGAGACGGAAGAATCCAGCTTACCTGCGGCAAAGTATTATTTTTGACTTGCTCGGTCAGGTCTTTGATCGACCAGTGCTTCATGCCGTTTTCATAAACTGGCGACCCGGGTTTCGCATTACGGAAGCTTTCGAATGCCAGACAGCCGTGCATTGCGCCCGTCCAGTTATCGTTCGGGTCCTGATAAATGCGCCAGCTTACGCCAGCTTTTTGCAAAACATCGGGAATTGTGTCCCATTTGAATGCATTGCCCCGATAAATATAGCCGGGATCTGGCATCTTTCCCTCTACCCAGCAGCGCAAATTCACCGGCTCAGACTCGGCATCGGTACAATTGATGCCGGCCGCCCGTTTTTCCGGATCAAAGTTCGATCCGGACCAGAAAACGATCCGGTTGGGATCGGTACCTGTGGCGATGGAACAATGATAGGCATCGGAGATCGTGAACGATTCGGCCAATGCATATTGGAAGGGAATTTCCTCACGCGTATAATAGGCCATTGAATACGGCGTCTTGAACATCGGCCAGAAGCCATATTTGCCCTGGTTCCAGGCGGCCTGCGTGTCGGGAAAGTCATGCGGCGTGCCATTTACGAGCGCCGCGTTGACGGTCTTTTTATCTGCACGGTAGGGCGAGTATTCCCGCTTCCCGTCCGACTGCGTGAATGCACGCTTCCCGCTTTCGAGCGGAATAGGAAAGCGGTCGCCAAAACCCCTTACACCACGCATCGCTCCGAAATAGTGGTCGAAGGAACGGTTCTCCTGCATCAGGATCACCACATGCTGTACATCCTGAATCGTCTTGGTAGGACTGTACGCATTCACAGCCAACGCTTTACGGATCAACGGCGGCAACATGTTCAAAGCGGCCCCTGCACCTGCCGCGCCGGCAGACATCCTGAGGAATTTTCGACGATCTATTTCAGACATTTTTCCGGATCAATTTTTAAATCAAAAGACAAAACAGGGCTTCATTTAACCTGTCGCGCCTCCGCCCCAGCTAAATTTTCATACTCCGTTAATCTGCCATAACCAACCGTCTAGGAATTGATATGCTTACAGGCGTTACCAAATCGGCAAAATGGCCATCGCACGCCGCCTAAGGAATTCCTGATCCGGTTGGAACTGCATTCAAATGGCCTGATACCCGCCTCCTGGTGGCTCAGGCTGGTACAAAAATCGAAGGAAGCGGAGCTGACGCAGGACACCGCAATTCGTGAGCAGGAAAGCAAGCATGTCAAAAATAAAATCGAACTTGCGCTTTAAACGATCACTGATATTCCGGATGAAATTACGCGCATTTTCGCTTTCCAACTTACTCCTGGCCGTCGCCCTGGCCACCCTTCATTTTTCGGCGCAGGCTTCGGATACACTTCGCATTGAAGGCGGAAGGGTTTCCGGCACAGTGAGTTCTGACGGCCGTATCAGCATTTTCAAAGGCATTCCATTCGCTGCGCCGCCGGTGGGAAACTTGCGTTGGAAAGCACCACAACCCGTGAAAAAGTGGAGTGGCGTAAAAGTGTGCGACGCATTTGGCCCAAGCCCAATCCAAAATGAACCAGCACCGTTCAGCATGTGGAGCGCGGAGTTTCTTATTCCTAAAGCACCTATTAGTGAAGATTGCCTTTATCTGAACGTATGGACAGATAAACAGGGCAAAACAACGGCCAAAAAGCCGGTAGTAGTCTGGATTTATGGAGGCGGCTTTGTGAGCGGCGGTGCGGGGTGTGCCATATACGATGGCGAAGCGACAGCCAGAAAAGGCGTCGTTTTTGTCAGTATCAATTACCGTGTGGGCGCATTCGGCTTTTTTGCGCATCCAGAACTGACGAAGGAATCAGGAAAGAATGCATCGGGTAATTATGCCCTCATGGACCAGATTGCGGCTTTGAAATGGGTTAAAAAGAATATCGCCCAGTTTGGTGGCGACCCCGAAAATGTCACCATTGCTGGCCAGTCGGCAGGCTCGATGAGTGTTAACTGCCTGGTGGTAAGCCCACAGGCAAAAGGCCTTTTCAACAAAGCAATCGCAGAAAGCGGCGCAGGTTTCGGCAGAAATTATCCATCCCTGAAACAGGCCGAAGAAGCCGGTTTAAAGGCCGGTGAAAAATTGAATGCAACCAGCCTGGCAGCATTGCGAAAAGTGCCTGCAGAAGAAATTTTGAAGAACATTACCACCTACCGCGGACCTATTACGGACGGACTGGTGCTTCCGGAGTCGGTATCCACTATTTACCAGGCTGGAAAACAAAATGCAGTCACACTCCTTACCGGCTGGAACCAGAATGAAAACGCAGTGGCCAAGCCGAAGAATGCAGCTGATTTTCAGGCACAATATAACCAACAGTACGGTCCGATTGCCCAGACATTCTTCCAGTATTACCCGGCCCAATCCGACGCCGAAGCCGCGCATTCGCAGGACGAGCTCGCCCGTGACATGAGTTATGGTATTCAGAACTACTCCTGGGCACAAGCGCAGGCACAGCAGGGCAAAGGCGCATATTTATACCGTTTCACACGCAAGCTGCCTGCCACCGGCATTTACGCGCAGTATGGCGCATTTCATACGGGCGAAGTCGCATATGCGTACGATAACCTCCGTTTTATCGATCGTGCATTGCGCCCGTTGAATGCTACGGATGATCAGATTGCCAACGTCATGTCTGCCTATTGGGTCAATTTTATAAAAACCGGCAATCCTAACGGCACCGGATTACCACAATGGCCTGCATTCAATACCAACGCACCCCAAATGATCATGCTTGGCGACGAAATTAAGGCCGGGCCATTAACCGAACAACCTGCGCTCGATTTCCTGATCGAGCAGGCTGCCAAACGGTAGAATTTGCTGGAAGCCGGCTTAGAGCGATTGTAACCAGTCAAACCAAACCGGCTCCTTATGCGTATCGACAGAAAGACCTTTCTTCAAAATCTCTCCATGGCTGCCGGCGCAGCACTTCTCCCGGACCTGACGCTGGCCGATCCGCTTTTTCTGAAAAAACCTAAAATGCAGCTAGGATTTGTGACTTACCTGTGGGGCAAAGACTGGGATGTGCCAACGTTGATCAAAAACCTTTCCGATACGCACATTACGGGCGTCGAGCTGCGTGTGGAGCATGCGCACAAAGTCATGCCCGATCTCACCCCTGACCAACGGAAAGAAGTGAAAAAGCAATTTGCCGACAGCCCTGTCAAAATAATAGGGCTGGGAACCAATCAACAATATGATTATCCTGACCAGGACAAACTGAAAGCCTCTATTGATCGCACAAAAGAATTCATCCGCCTGAGCGCAGATGTCGGCGGCACCGGCGTGAAAGTGAAGCCGAATGCATTGCATAAAGAAGTCCCTACCGAAAAAACATTAGAGCAGATCGGGCTGGCATTGCGGGGGCTGGCGGGTTATGCCGCAGATTTCGGTCAGCAACTGCGGCTGGAAGTTCATGGTGAAGAGACGCAGGAACTTCCCAACATCCGCAAGATCATGGACTATGCCGATCACCGTAACGCGAAAATATGTTGGAATTGCAACAAACAGGACCTGAACGGACAAGGCTTTCAATACAACTTCGACCTCGTCAAAAAGTATTTCGGTGATACCTGCCACGTCCGCGAACTCAACCGCACCGATTACCCCTATCCCGAACTAATAGATAATCTGGCCAAAATGGATTACAAAGGCTGGGTACTGCTGGAATGCCACACCAACCCCGATGACAAAATCAAGGCGTTGCAAGAACAACGCCAGGTTTTTGACAAAATGATGGCTAAATATTAATTACCAACGGACCGCTTTAAACTTCCAGCCGGGCACTTTTTTCTGCATCTCAATTTCATCGTCGCGTTTTTTAAGACCGCAGGCAATGTAATTCTGATGCAGTTTTTTTAATGCCTCGCGATCCAGTTCCACGCCCAGGCCGGGGCCGGTAGGCACTTTCACGCTGCCTTCCTCAAACTGAATACGCCCGCCAACGATGACCTCGTCGCTTTGCCACGGATAATGCGTATCGAGTGCGTAGGGAACATCCGGCAACGCCGCGCCGAGGTGTACCATCGCTGCCAGCGAAATGCCCAGGTGGCTGTTTGAATGCATCGACAGGCCCCGCCCAAACGTGTCGCAAATTCCCGAAAGCGTCATCGAAGCACGCAATCCGCCCCAGAAATGATGGTCACTGAGGATAATGTCTTCGGAACCAAGTTCTATGCTCCGCGGAATATCCCCGAAAGAAGTGGTGCACATATTGGTAGCCAGCGGAATACCCAGCTCCTTTCGCACCTTCGCCATATTCTCCTGCCCGCGCACGGGATCTTCCAGGTATTCGAGGATACCTTTCAGTTCACGGCCATATTGAATGGCCGTTTCTACCTCCCAGATTGCATTCGGGTCGACGCGCAATGGCACATTCGGGCCGAATGCCTTGTGCAATGCCAACATGGAATCCACCTCGATACGCGGCTCGAAAACGCCGCCTTTCAATTTAATGGACTGAAAGCCAAATTCTTTACACATCGCTCGTGCTTGCCCGACTATGCTTTCGGGGTCGAGTGCGGCGGCTTGCCGTGCGGCGGCCCAACCAGTGGCACCCGGGTCGGTACCGAATCCCAGCGGGCCGCCCGCACCTTCATATTTATAAAACAAATAGGCCGAAAATGGCACACGGTCCCGCATTTTACCTCCCAGCAAATCCACCACCGGCCGGCCCGTAATTTTGCCGATAATATCCAGACAAGCCACTTCCACCGCGCTGAAAATATGCACGAGCTTCCGCTGGTCCCAGGGCGCATCCCCGCGCGCAGCCGCCGATTCGGTGCCGAAATGGTCGGTCAGTATCTGCCGGATCACATTCAGATTGTACGGATCGCGACCGATCAGTAATGCTTTGGCTTCTTCCAGAGCCGCGTCGATATCGCTGTTGCCCGGTATCTCGCTAATGCCCGAAATACGATCGTCAGTAACGATCTCAACAACAGTCCGAAGCGCATAAGGTGCATGCAGCCCTGCCGCATTCAGCAGCGGCGGGTCAATAATAGCAATGGGAGTAATGTGGATTTCCTGGATGTGTGACATCGGTACTGAATTTTGAATGGTTGAATGGGTGACCGGGCATGACCATGCCGTCAAAACCTGTTAATCTTTTAATGCCAAAAACAGCGCGCTATGGTCGAGCTCGCCGTTGCCTTGCTGCATGGCGGCGTCCATTTGTCCGGCCGCCGTTTCAGTGCCGGGTAATGTGATACCGAGCTCGCCGCCAGTTTCGAGGGCGATGTTAATGTCTTTCTGATGTAGCTTGATTTTAAAACCCGGCTTAAAATTCCGATCGATGATCCGCTGCCCATGGAGATCGAGAATGCGGCTCTGAGCGAAACCACCCAGCAATACTTCCCGCATTTTGGCAAGGTCTACCCCTGCTTTTTCAGCTAATGTAAATGCCTCGGCCACGGCCTGAATCGTTTGCCCGACGATCATTTGGTTGCAAGCCTTCGTCGTTTGCCCGGCACCCGGTTCGCCGATATGCACGATATTCTTGCCCATGGCCTGAAACACCGGCAATGCCCGCGCAAATGCAGCCGCATTACCGCCAGCCATAATGGACAGCGTGGCAGCCTCTGCGCCCACCTGTCCGCCTGATACCGGTGCGTCCAGGGCTTCCACGCCCTTTTCCTGCATTATATCAAAGAGTTTACGGGCAAAGAGCGGCGCTATGGTGGACATATCTATGAATAAACT
This sequence comes from Dyadobacter sp. 22481, assembly GCF_052044875.1. Lineage (NCBI taxonomy): Bacteria > Pseudomonadati > Bacteroidota > Cytophagia > Cytophagales > Spirosomataceae > Dyadobacter > Dyadobacter sp. 22481. The sequence continues at coordinate 902,258 of NZ_JBQENV010000001.1, read as the reverse complement.
TCCCTTGCGAATGCCCGCCAGAACGCCGCTATTGACTACTTCCCCGACTTGCGGCGAATCGGGCAACATGGTAATCACAATATCACTTCCCGCGGCCAGCGCGGCCGCATCCGGCCACACTTCGGCGCCGGCCTCTTTTAATATACCCGACGCCTGGCTTGCTGCAAGCACCCCCACCGGGTAGCCTGCCTTCAAAAGATTGAGCGCCATTGGCTTACCCATAATGCCGAGCCCTATAAAACCGATCTTCTCCATTTTAAATAACTATCTTTTTTTGAAATGATTAAACCAATGGAAATACCCGCGCCGCGATCATCAGGACGATCAGGCCCACGCAGCCCATCACTACCAGCATGGGCGAAAAGGTTTTCAATGCCTCCTTCTCGGTGAGGTTGCTGATCTTGACGATGATCCAGAACCCGGCGTCGTTCATCCAGGGCACAAGTTTCGAGCCGCAACCGATCGCAAGGCCCAGATACAGCGGATGGTACTCCAAATGGGCGCTGGTAGCCATTCCCGACAGAATGCCGGAAGCTGTAATCAACGCCACCGTAGCCGATCCCTGCGCCGTACGTACGACCGCGCTGATCACGAAGGCGAGCGGGATGAGCGTCATCTGGTAGTCGGCAGTGAGTGCGGCAATGCGCGAGCTGATACCTGTTTGCTGCAAAACGCCACCAAATGCGCCACCCGAGGCGGTAATGAGGATAATCCCTCCACCGCTCATCAATGCAGCCTGCACAAACGCCGAAATGCCTTCTTTACTTCCTTTTTTCGTAACAGCCAGCAGCACCAGGGCAATCAGCCCGCCTCCTACCAGCGCGATGTTCTTGTCACCGATCAATGCTACAAAATCCACCAGAAAGTGTGCCGGCGAAGATTCCGGCGTAAATGCGCCCGATTTGATCATCGATTTCAGGATATTATCCAAACAAATGAATACCAGCGGAAAGGTTACGGGCAGAAGCGAGAACCATAGCGGCGGCAGCTCCCTATCGGCCTTTTCGGCCAACGAACGGATATCGTCCAGCCGGGCATCGAGCGAATCGCGGAGTTCTACCGGCCATTTGGCGTTGGCCCATTTGGCAAACAAGAAACCTGCCGTAATCGTGACCAACCCCAGCAATGTGCCGCCGGCCATCATCATGCCGATCGGGATATTCATTTCACCGATCAGGAACAATGGCCCCGGTGCGGGCGGGACGAACGAATTGGCCATCGCTGCGCCGCCGGTAATAGCCAGTACCAGAAGCAGATAGTTCTTACCAATGCGCATGCTCACCGCTTTGGCCAGCGGGATCATCAGAAAGATCACAATATCAAAAAACACCGGCACACCCAGGAAGAAACTGCTCACCAGGAATGCAAACGGCGCATTGCTCACGCCCGTCACGGCCAGCATCGACCGCACGATCCGCTCGGCAGCCCCGCTTTCGAGCATGGCTTTACCAATAATGGCGGCCATCGCGATCAGAATGCCGATTTTCCCACAGGTACTACCAAATTCAGTAGCAATGCGCTCGCCGATGCTTTTTTTGGCCAGTGCTGCGGCGGCTTCGGGAGAGGAACCTTTCGCGATCGCAAATGCCTCGACAGACGACGCCGGCGTGAGCAACGCTACCACAAATGCAGCCAGAATAAGCGCCAGGAACGGGTGCAATTGCAGGAAAATAATGCCGCCCACCACGATAATCACACCGATGAGCAGAATGAAGAGCGGGTCGCTGAATAACGCAGTCATTAAAGTCATGAAAAGGAAGGTTTAGGATGGACGGAGTTCGTTCAGCTTTTTGGCCATGGTGCGGGCGCCCTCGGCGACAAAAGTGGCGTCGGAGCCGCACGCTATGAACCGGATGCCCATCTCATGGTAGGCCGTGTATTCATTGGTATTAAAAAAAAGAATACCCACTGCTTTCCCGGCTTTTCGGGCGGCCTCACACGTTTCCCGAACGGCGTCCCGGAACCTCGGATGATCGAACTGCCCAAAAATGCCGAGCTCCATCGAAAGGTCGGCCGGGCCGATAAAAAGAACGTCGACGCCTTCGGTTGTCGCAACCGCATCGAGGTGATGGAGAACCTCCACCGTCTCGATCTGCGCGATGCCCAGGATATTGTCCCGACTGTTGTCGTAATAGTCCTGAAAATGCTGCCCGAAACCCGTCGCTCGCACCATTTTAGCCACGCCTCTACTACCGAACGGCGGGTAATGCAGGCCGTGCACGAGTTTTTGTGCCCCTTCCGGGTTCTGGATTTTAGGGCACATTACCCCTTCCGCACCCATGTCGAGCACGCGGTGAATGCGCTGGCTTTCCGAACTTTCCACGCGCACAATCGCCGCCGTGGGCGTGTGTTCGAGCGCCTGCAACTGGTAAAGCACGTCCTTTTCGGAGCCGGCGCCATGTTCCAGGTCGATGAGCACCCAGTCGAACCCGGCCAGTCCGACGATCTCGGCGGTGAGGGGGCTGCCTGTATTGAGCCAGCAGCCGTGCAGGGTTTCCCCGTTTTGCAGTCTTTTTTTCAGGTTTTTCATTCAAAAATCGGTTGATACGATGAAGCCTCATTCCCGTTCTGATTTTGTTACGCTACCGACTATACGCATACGCAAAGCGAAGGTTATGAGCTCGGGAGATAATGCTTGCACATACAGCCTCAGGCCCCAATCGAAAAGGTCGGAATAATAGCCCTGCATGATGTTCGCGAGTGCGTACATGACGCCCGACTGATAGTCATTCCAAAGTTTCTGAGCTTCATCCGGAGTAATGCGTGGTCTCATCTCGTGGTAGCTATCACGTTTTCTAGATGAGACTCATTTTTAGAATATATACCCCACTATTTTTATCTTTTTTATCAAAATAATGCCGAATTGTTTACGGAAGGCTCCTTGCGGCTCGATGGCGTCGTGTTGACAACCTATCAATATCTGCGTAAATTGTGAGTAGCTCCTACAAAAATGAGCCGACCATATGAGAAAACTAACCTCGACGAATTACTACAACCAGACGTTCCTGGAAGAGAAATGTACATTGAACGAACTGATCAACCTGCTTAGCAAACGGTGGTTGACGGAGGTGATGTTCAGCATTGAAGAAGGCAACAACCGGTTTTCGACCCTGAAAGAGGACCTTAAACACATTAGCGACAACATCTTAGCCGATCGTCTGAAACTGCTCGAACAGCACAAGCTGATCATCCGAAATGACAATTTCCGCGAAGTTCCGAGCCGTGTCGAATACTCCCTGTCCGAAACCGGATCGAAGCTGAGCGAACTCCTCGACGGCCTCTGCCACTTCTCCGAAACCGAGATGGAATTTCCGGAATGAGCCACTCTTAAAGACAGCCCGCCCGGTCCTTAACAATTGTTAACAACCACTTCGGAAATTGTGAGTGAACTGGGAATGGCCGTTACCGGCCACTAACCAATCAAATCCCGCAGCACCACCGATGCGCAGGTCGCTCCGAAAGTGGCGGGGAGATAAGGCATGGTACCGTAAGCTGACTTCTTATAATTGCTCCCATCGGTGAGGATGAGCGATTCGCGGATTTGCTCTTCGGTTGAAAATACCGCCTTGATACCCTTGTAAATTCCTGCCTTTTTAAGGTTTTTCCTCACCTGCTGGGCAAACGGGCAGTTAAAGGTTTTGGAAATGTCGACCACTTTCAGTTTGGTCGGATCCATTTTCCCACCCGCGCCCATCGAGCTCACAATTCGTATGTTGCGCTTGTACGCCTGCGTGAGGAAAGTCAGTTTCGGGGTTACGCTGTCGATCGCGTCAATAATATAATCATAGTTGGTCATCGAAAGGATTTGCTCCACCGCATCCGGCGTTACGAAACTTTTCACGACATTTAAAGTGAGCTCCGGGTTGATGGCTTTGAGACGCTCGGCCATAATATCGGCCTTGCTTTGGCCGTGATTCGTCGCCAGGGCGGGCAGTTGCCGGTTACGGTTGGTCGGGTCAACTACGTCGCCATCCACGATGGTCATCGTCCCTACCCCGCCGCGACATATAAATTCGGCGGCAAACGAACCGACTCCGCCCAGCCCGATCACCAGTACATGCGCCCGGCTGAGCTTTATCAGGTTTTCTCTTCCAACCAATAATTCAGTCCTGGAAAGCCAGGAAAAATCCTCCGTCATTATTTAAATACTTTGCCAAAATTCGTTTCGAGCTGCAAAGCAATCTCTTTTTCGGGAATATTCCGCAGCTGTGCCGCGGTTTTGTAGATTTCGCGGATGTCGGCACCGGTATCGTCGGTTTCCAGAAAAAGCTGCTCCATCGGAACAGCCCTGAATGCCTCGGTAATGGCATCGTTGGGATGAAGCAGTGCCTTTCCGAACGACAGGAAATAGCCCGCATCAATCACCGGACGGGTTACTGAAAGGCGATTATTGATCCCATGAAAAACAACGGGGACGCCGGTTTGTTTCAAAAATGCCAGGCACTCCTCAAATGCTTTCACGCAATGCACAATCACTGGCTTTTCCAATTCTTCTGCCAGGGCTATTTGCCGTTCAAATGCGAGGCATTGCGTGTGCCAATCGGTTTTGGTAAGCTTGTCGAGGCCACATTCGCCGATTGCAAGCACCCCGTGCTGGGTAGCATATTTGCGCAATGCGTCGAGATCATCGGAAAGCGTTTCGGGACGGATGTACCACGGGTGCAACCCCGCGCTCACATACCGGGAAGCGGCCGCGTCCCCGAAACCGCCGTGCCGGTTTTCAATGGCAAGTACGTCCTGATCGCCGGCCGGGTGATGGGTATGGATATCCAGAAACATTGGAAGCTGGCCGTTCATTCAAACGGATTGACCGCGTACATCAGATTCCTCGCCGATATTTCATGGGAATCGATGTGCGACCTGCCTTTGTAATTGCGTACCCTGAGGTTGTCTTCTCCCTGATATATAAATGATAGTGTCGCCACCGGCTGGCCGGCGTTGAAGATCTTGGACCCTTTCTCGGTATAAGCGTCGGCTAGCTCTCTCAACAATGCAGCATCCTGGAATTCAAGGCATTTCAGAGTAAAACCGTCAATATCGCCGTCCCAATTGAGGTAAAGTAAATGGCGTTGTCCGGGAGCTATTTCAAAGTAAAAATTAAAGCGGCGCTGACCGTCGAATGCCGACGAAAGCTGTAATTCCTTCGAATCCGGGAAGTAGGTTCTGATCTGGTCGCGTAAGTAATCGAGTGAATTCATGATGGTGCGTGGGTGGTGTCTATCAATTCGTGTATAAACAAATATATCCAGCCAGCGGTAAAATTTCAAGGATCAGCCCGGAAAGAGTTTGACAACGTGCTTAAACGTTTTACCAAGCGGTAAGACCTTTCCGTTCAGCAACCGGATCATATTGCCTTCGATGTAGTGTACAAATTTTTTATTTAATATAAACGACTTGTGTATCCTGATGAACGCCTCGGCTGGCAGCTGCTCTTCAAAACTTCCCAGTGTCCGTTGCGTGAGCAGAAATTGATCCCGCCCCCAAACCTTCACGTAATTGCCCAGGCTTTCAAGGTAATACACCTCGTCGAGCTGCATCTGGACGAGCCTCTTGTCGGATTTGATATACAACGGCTCCGGCTCGTGCTGCGTTACGGCTTGTGCGGGCGCAGTAGCTGCTTGTTTTCGCAAAGTATGCTGTTCCAATGCACGGTTGGCGGCTTTCAGGAACCGGTCGAAACGAAACGGTTTCAGCAGGTAATCGACCACTTCGAGCTCGAAACTTTCCAGAGCGTGCTCCTCATACGCGGATGTGATCACAACCAGCGGGCGCTGGTCGAGCGTACGCAGAAAATCGAGCCCGCTGAGCTTCGGCATGCGGATATCGAGGAAAATAAGGTCGACGGCCTGATGGTTGAGAAAGGCAAATGCCTCCGTTGCGAGGTAGCATTGCCCGGCTTTTTCGAGAAACGGGATATCTTCCAGGTACCTCAGGATCACATCATGGGCCAGTGGCTCATCGTCGACAATCAGGCAGCGTAATTTCATAGCAGGTCAATTTCCAGGCTGGCAACAAACACTCCGTTCGCTGCTTCCGTAGTTAACCGGTGTTTCCCCGGGTAGAGCAATGCCAGCCGTTTCCGCAAATTAGTCAATCCGATGCCGGTATGCGCATCCGCCGCCGGTTCGAACGAATTTTTACAGATAAAACGAACAGAATGCCGGTCGGCTTGGAGACTAATGTGCAGGAATGCAGCCTCCTCCGCATTTTCAACACCGTGCTTGAAGGCATTCTCCACAAAAACGATCAGCAACAGCGGCGCGACCAGCACCGTACCATCCGTGATTTCGCTATCAAATTGCAGATCGAGGCCCTTTTTAACTCTGATCTTCTGCAATTGCAGGTAATCGTTCAGGTACTTGACCTCGTCTTCCACACCCACCAATGGCTCTTTGGCTTTGTAAATCACGTAACGCATTAGTTCCGATAGCTGCAATATGCTTTCCGGGGTCTGCTCTGAACGTTGCAGGCTCAATGCATAGAGATTATTGAGTGTATTGAAAAAAAAATGCGGGTTCAACTGCTGTTTCAAAAGGTCGAGCTCTGCGAGGGATTTTTCGTGTTGCAGGGCTGTGATCAGGCTGTTCTGCCTCGCCCATTGAATCGCCAACAGTACCGGGAGACTCACCGCCAGCACCAGTACCGCGCCAAATGCATTTTCCGCTACAAAAGGATTCGCCGAAAATACACCTCCCAGCACCTTGCAGAGGGGCAAGCCGGCCAGCAACTCTCCCCAGAAAGGGTAAAAAACACCTACCAGCGCCGTCGAACAAAGAAGGTAATACAAAATGCCCCGTTCTTTCAGAATACGCGGAACGAGCAAGCGGCTGTTGATATAAAAAAAGAAATACCCTGCCAGGTACATCAGCAGCAGTTGCAGGGAGAAACTGATGAACGTTGGAAACCGAGCAAGGATTTTAAGAATATGTATTTCAAAACCAATGAGCAGTTGCTTACCCGAATGGTAGGCCGGATTGTCGAGACTCGACACCGCCATTGCGCCCAGCAGCAATGCAAGCCCGGTGATGCTGATCAGCACGGCCTTTTCCAGGCTCAGCTTCCGTACCCATTTTACATGGCGCAACCGGCTGATATACTGGCTATCCGCGACCAGCAAGCATTCCAGCGCGGCAATGCAAAGCCCGCCGGTAAAAACAACCGGCCAAAACAACGCTCCTGCATCCATAAGTGCTCCCGACAACACCAATAGCAAGGGCAAATATCCCAAAAAGCACACCAACCAATAACGTCTGTTGCGCCCCCCGAAACGCCCCTCATCGCTCCCTCCGCGCATCCAGGTAGCCACGAGCACAGGTGACCAAAGTAGGGTCAATGCAGTCATCGACTGAAAATATGCGTCCCACGGATCGTCGCGCCCGATCGTAAAACCGATCGAAACCCAGCAGAACAAACCCATGAAAAGTCCCGTATCCCTCCGGCGCGTCAGCACGCCAACCCATTTTTCTATTGCCGCCATCCTGCAAATAAACCCGACTATGCGCTTGCTGTCAAAAATTAATGACGACCGTCGCGATTTTGGTGATATTGGTAAAACAGGCAGGTAAAACGGTCCGACAAAGTCGTTCATCACCGCCCGCAGCACCTTCCTCATTATTAATTGAATACCCGCTTTCGTGCATTCATCTTTGAAGCTTAAACTTCAAAAGCCATGTCATGCAACGATTGAAAATTCAGGGACTTTCCAAAACCTATCCTAACGGCACCCGTGCGCTGGACGGCGTTTCGCTCGAAATACCGAACGGCATGTTCGGCTTACTCGGTCCGAATGGCGCGGGTAAATCGACTTTTATGCGGATCCTGGCCACGCTTACACAACCCGACAACGGGCTGGTAACCTTCGACGGCCGGGATATTGCCCACGACACCACCTGGCTGAGAAGCCGGCTCGGCTACCTCCCACAGGATTTCGGAGTATATCCGGGCATTTCAGCGGAAGATTTGCTCGATCATTTGGCCGTATTGAAGGGTTTGGTCCACAAGGCCGGCAGACGGGAGCAAGTAGCGGCCCTATTGCAGCGAACCAACCTCTATCAGCACCGCAGGCAGGCTGTGAGTACCTTTTCAGGGGGAATGCGCCAACGCTTTGGCATCGCGCAGGCATTGCTGGGCAATCCGCAACTGGTGATCGTCGACGAACCCACCGCCGGGCTTGACCCCTCCGAACGTCACCGCTTTCACGACCTGCTGAGTGAGATCGGGGAACAAATTGTCGTGATACTCTCCACCCATATCGTGGACGACGTGCACGACCTTTGCCCGCAAATGGCGGTATTGGCAACCGGCAGAATCGTGCTCGAAGGCAGACCGGAAACGTTGACAAGCGCGCTCAAAGGGCAACTATGGCGCAAAACGGTAACGCCGTCAGAACTCGCCGAATTGCAAACCACCGTTCACGTCATTTCCACGCGCAGGGTAGCGGGGCGCATTCACGTGCATGTACTCGCGGGAGAGCAACCGGCCAGCGGTTTCGAAGCATTCGAGCCCGGGCTGGAAGACGTATACTTTGCCAAGCTCCCGGGCACAGGGTGGAAGGAGGTGGCGTCATGCTAGCCGCACTGCGCTTCGAAATGGGCTATCATTTCCGGCAGATTGCCTTCCGTATTGCGGCATTGCTGTTCCTGGCGTTGGGTGTTGCGATGCCGTTCGGCAACTTTGGCGGCGAGGAAATTCACCGGAACGCACCCCACGTGATCAATTTCGTCATTTGCCTGCTTTCACTATTCACCATTTTCGTGAGCACGCTCGCCTGTGCCTCCGTAGTCCTGCGCGACGCCCACCACCGCATGGAGCCGCTCATCTTCACTACCAGCATCGGCCGTATGTCCTATTTCACAGTCCGGCTTCTGGGGCTGCTCGGGGCCGTTTTTCTGATTGTGTCTCTTGCCGCAATGGGCACGGCAACTGTATCTTTCATAGCCCCGCCCGAACAGCTCGGGCCCTTCCATTTCTCCCATTACCTGGCACCATTGCTTGCATTCGGCCTTCCCGGGGTGGTTTTTTGTTGCAGCATTGTATTCGCGGCTGCATTGCTTACCCGCAACGCCCGATTCGTGTACGCGGCCGGCGTTTTGATTTTCATTACCTACTTCATGGCTTCCATTTTGGGTAATTCACCGGTGATGGCCGGTTCCATACCTGCCCCGGGAGGCCCCGGCTGGTTTTCGGTACTGATCGATCCTTTCGGTTTTACGGCGTTTTTCGGAGAAACCATGAACTGGCCGGCCTGGCGGCGCAACCGGGAGCTGTTCCCTATCACCCCGATTTTCTTAGCCAACCGCCTGCTCTGGACCGCCATTTCTCTGGCCCTGCTGGGACTGGCTTACAGTCGGTTCAAATTCAGGATTTTATCAGAAAAAGACACAAAAGCCAACCCGGATGTGCAAATCCTGGCCTCCGCTCCCTACCGCACGATCAGTACGCACATTCAGCAACCAATTTATCACCGGCAGGCCTTTTTGCGGGTATTCCGCCTGGAAGCGAAGACACTTTTCAGTCCAATATTAACAATGCTACTTTTTGCAATATGGCTATTTTTCAATGCAGTCGAGCTTTTTGGAAATCTTTCCAACGGCCCCTATGGTGTGCGCAGCTACGCAACCAGCGGAATTCTTGCCGAGCAGCTCATAGCCGTCCGTCCGGCATTGCTGCTGATCATTTTTTATGCTTCCGAGGTGATACACCGGGAAAAAGCCACGGGAATCCAATCGCTGATTTTCGCCACGCCGGTTTCCCTGACTGTCTTCGCCATTGCCAAATCCCTCGCATTGATCGCCTGGATTCTGGCCCTCATTACCGTTCACATCGCGATCGGCATGTCGGTCCAATTGTTTTCAGGATTTGAGGTTTTGGAATGGGGAACCTACTTTTCGCTCTATTACTATGCAGGCCTTCCCCTGGTGCTCTATGCGATCCTGATCGTATTCATCCAAACCCTCGTGTCCAACAAATACCTGGGGATGCTCATCAGTGGACTGGTGATCGGGGTCTTCATTTTTGGCAGAAAACTGGGCGTCGAAAGCTATCTGGCACGCTTCGCCACCGCTCCGCGCCTGCACTACTCCGACTTTCACGGCTTTGGGCACAGCGGTTTAGCCTTTAATTGGTACATGCTCTATTGGACATTCGTCGCGCTGGGGCTCGCGTCCATCGCGGTGCGCCTTTGGCCGGGCAACGGGAAGACACATTCGTTCAGGCACCTATATGCCGGGATAACGCCCATCAGGACAAATGTAGCTTTCAGGTGGCTTTGTGCCCTTTTCGCAGTCGGTACTGGTTTTTATATTCAAAATAAAACCGGCCATTCTGCCCACAACCGCACCGGGGCGGCAGATACGGCATGGCAGACGCAATATGAACGGAAATACAAGCCGCTTGAAAACCTTCCACAGCCGGTGGTTACGGCTGTCGATCTTCAAACCAACCTTTTTCCTTCGGGCCATTATTACACGGTAAAAGGTAATTTGAAGGTTAAAAACCAGTCCAAACAGCCCATTACGCGGCTATGGATTGGTATAGACCCGGACATCGACCTGGTAGCAATGCACCCCGAAGGTGCTTCACACTTATCGTCGGATGAAACCTTCGGGCAGCATTGGTATCGGCCCGATCAACGCCTGATGCCCGGCCAGGAAACGACCATCCATTTCGAAATCCGCGCGGACCGATCCGCTTTTAAAACTTTTAACAGCGAGCATGCGGTTGCCGTCAATGGCTCCTACATTGAGTTGGAAAAGTACCTGCCGTATTTCGGATACCGGCCAGCCTACGAAATAGAAGATGCAGAACAGCGAAGGCAAAACGGCCTGCCTCTCCACAAAAGCAGAATATCAACCGATCACGATTACCATTTCATTCATTTTCAAAACATTATCTCCACCGAAGCAGATCAGCAGGCAGTTACCACCGGCACATTGATAAAAAGCTGGGTGAAAGGGAAACGGAGGTATTTCCACTACCAATCCGAACAAGAGATCCCCTATATGTTCGCATTGAGCTCCGGCCGCTATGCCTTGAAAACCGAGCAGTACAAGGGCACCACGTTCCAAATCTACCACCACCCCGGTCACCCACAAAATGTCCCCGCTATGATGCAGGCCATGAAAGACGCTGTTGATTACAGCACTGACCATTTCGGCCCTTACCCGCACCGCGAACTGACTTTGGCCGAAATCCCGCATTATCCCGGCTCCGCGACGGCCTATCCGGGTGTTATTTTCAGTCAGGAGCGGGCCAATTTCAGGAGTAATCTCAGCGACAGCGCCGGTTTCAACTATACCTATGCCACTACCGCGCACGAAACGGCGCATCAGTGGTGGGCGGGACAAGTAGCAGCCCCGGCAGGGCCCGGTTATGCATTGCTTACGGAATCGCTAGCCAAATACACCGAAGCGTTAGTGACCGAAAAACGCTTTGGCAAAATGTATCTGCGGCCGTATCATGTAAAGGACACACAGCTCTATTTCGCCTACCGCAGTGCCGTCGGCGAGAAGGAAATACCGCTATGGAAAACCACGGAACAGCCCTTTGTACATTACCAGAAGGGAGGATTGGTGCTGTTTCGGCTCAAAGAAGCCTTAGGCGAGGCACATTTGGCCCGGGCATTGCGTGAACTGGTGACGCACCACGGTTACCCATTACGAAAACCCAGTCCCGCCGACCTGATCGATGCATTGAAACGCGGCGCAAATGCCGCCCAAATGCGGTTGATCGACGAGCTTTTCAAGAAGGTTATTGTATTTGATAATGCTATTAAAATACTGTCGAACAAGCCATTGGCCAACCACAGACAACTGCTTACTTTGGAAATAAATATTCGCAAAACAGACGAAACCTCGGGCAAACCGGTACCATTGAAACCCGATGACGATATCGAAATAGTTGTTTTCGACCAGGTATTAACGTCGGGCGGCGAACCGTCACGCGGCGGGCCATCAAAACCTGTTTACCTGCAACGGCACCATTTTTCAAAAGAGAGGTCGGTGATCCGCATTGCGGTGCCGGACGGACCGGCCACAGTCATGCTCGATCCGCTGTCGTATATGCTCGATGTGGGCGAACACGATAATGTCGCGGTGCTAAAATGAGGCAGGCCGGCATATTGTTTATTTCAAATACCCGGGCACCTCTTCAACGATCGTCTCAAAGAGCTTTTTCGCGCTGGTATGCTTTAATACCGGCGCGATCTGTCCACTCCAGAACATGATCAGGTCATATTGCTGCTTTTCGGTGGCAGCTTTGCGGAGCGGCACGATAAACTGATTTTGCAATGGAAACGGCAGTAGTTCATCGTTATGGCCGGCCAATGTTTCGGTGTAACGGCTGCGGATGCCCCGGCCCAAACGACCTGTTGAAACTTTCGTTAAAGTGGTGTAGAGCGCGGCGTCGGAATGCAGGAGATTGCGGTGATACGCCGATGCGCCGGATTCTTCGGTCGCCAGGAAGGCGGTACCGATTTGCACACCCTCCGCCCCGAGCGTCAATGCGGCTGCCAGGCCACGGGCGTCGGCAATACCGCCGGCAGCTACAACCGGCGTTTTCACCTTTTCACGAATTTGCTGCACGAGTACAAACGTACCGGTCAGCGAAGCTTCCGGCGATTCCAGGAATGACGGCCGGTGCCCGCCGGCTTCGAAACCGGAAGCAATGATGACATCGATACCGGCATTGTCCAGTGCAATGGCTTCGTCGAGCGTGGTCGCATTACCGATGAGTTTAATGCCTTTTTTATGAAATTCTTCCAGGATGGTTTGCGAAGGCAGCCCGAAAATAAAGCTGAAAACGGGCGGTTTGGTGGTCAGCAATGCTTCTACCTGGTTTTCAAACCGCGACGGGTAGGCTTTGGGCTTCGCGGGCAACGGCGCACCAAGTTCTTCAAAAAACGGTTTTACCAACGCAGCAGCTTTTTCAAATTGTTCATCTGAGATTTCTCCGTCGGGGAAATCGCTGTCGGCTACCCAGAGATTGATGTTATAGGGTTTATTGGTGGCTTGTTTCAGCTCTTTATCCAGTGTGACGATTTCGTCGGGCGTGAGCATGTAGGCGCCGTACCCGCCCATTCCGCCGAGGTTGGAAACCGTCGAAACGAGTTTTATAGACGACAGATTACCTCCAAAAGGGCCTTGCAGTATCGGATATTCAATTCCCAGCGTGCGGGAAACATTGGTTTGATTCCACATAAATCCAGACCGCGGGCGGTAAGTGAAACCCGCTACACAAATTAAGCAGAGAAAACGCTCAGCCATATGTGACCTACATCACATTTTGCATCAGCCTAAAAAACCCTCGAACTGCGCGTAGGTCAGTTCGAGGGTTTCTGGGAATATGGCTTATTTGTAATCGAGCAGGGTTGTTGCCTTGCACGGTTTGTCTGCCTTAAACCGTACCCAGCGTGCCGAGAAATTTTGCGGAAATGCAAATGAAACGGTTTCCCCCGGTTTTACTGTGAACGTTTTATACGCCATCCATGGACCGTTTCCAACCGGATCGGCTTCGAGCGTAAATGTCACGGCCTCTTTAGCGTCATGCGAAAGTTTCAAATCCTTTTTATCATAAAAACCAATCAGGTAAGGATCTGAGCTTTCATTTGCATTTACAGACGTGGCTTTCCACGGACCGCCGTGGCCGGTTGGCTTACCCAGTTTCCAGAGATCATCAATGGCACCGGCCCATACCGCCGCCTTTTTGTCCTCCGAAACGATAATGTGCTCGCTGTGCTGCATTGCTTTCGGATCGATGCCCGTCATGACCAACAAGCCGCGGTAGGAAGCATAGTCATGAATGCGCAGGTTATGCGACGAAACCGGTCGGATTTTAGCATAGCCATCCGCATTTTCTGCGGGCAATTCATAAAAGGTGCCATGGCAGTTGAAAAGATCACGCTCGGTGGCCACTTCGCGGCAAATGCGCAGCGAGGCCTGGTTAGTGAGGCCGGTGAATGCCGCATTACCCAGCGGAAGCCGCCAGCGACGGCCTTTGTCGTCCACCACGAGCACCGATGAGGCGTCCACGGTCACCACCTGTTTAGGAATAGCAAATTTTGTTTTAATAAATGCATGCATTTCAGGATCCTCCCGGCGATTGAGCTTCATATTGGCGTCGAGCTCGTAGTAGCCTGCCTCCCCAGGCCTGGCGCTGCTGAAATCCATCGCGGCAATGCCCAGTACCCGCCGGTTTTCACCCAAACCATAGAGTAATCCGCCATGGCTTGCAACCGCACTGGCATTACTAAGCCCTTTGAAAACCGTATTCGGAGTACTCACGCGCCTGTCGTCGGAAGTATAGGTAAAATGAACCGTTGCTCGCGTAGTCTTTTGTGGCCGCACGCGCACCCATTCGCCCGATTCGGCAGCGGTAAATGCTATATTTGAAGCCGCGTGCGCACCGACTTTCACGGTTTTCAGCACCGACCATTCCCCATTCCCCTTTTTATCCACTTCAAATACAAAACCCGTTTCGCTGTCTCCGTCGTTGCGTATCCACACTGAGCGATGCGCCCAGCCCGCGAACAGGAACGGCTCGGAGCTTTCGCCTGCTTTAACGGCTTCGTTCAACCAGACCGAACCCTCTGCGGAATTAGGTCCCAGCTGGTCGGGCAGGTTAATGGGTGTAAACCAAAGATTGGAATTGGATTGACCGGGACCCTCTATCCCACCCTTGGCCTTGCGCTTGTTCAGAAACTCGCGCTGGGCCGAGTCGTCGCAGCCGAAAACGAGCCGCTCGTTCCAGCGGGTAAAATCGCCGATTACTTTCAAATAGGCCGAACGCGGACGGATGCCGGCACTGTTTCGCGAATTGAACTGCCCCGGAAACTTCCAGAACATGCCGTGCATCGTCATCAGGTAATCGGCTTGTTGTGCCGTACCAACATCCCGTATACGCGGCCATTCGGTATTCCAGCCGTGAGCACCGTCGTAGGCGTGACTGGCCTTGGGGAGGCGATAAAAAGTCCATTTCCCATGATCGCGCACGCCAAGTAACACCGATTTGTGGTCCCAGCCCGTGGCCCAGATCGGGTCGGTTGCCGGGTTGGCATTGCCGTAAATGCCTCCCGGCCCGGTTACTTCCACAAACTGGTTGCGGCGAACCACCTTCCAGTTTTTTCCGTCCCATTCCGATAACGACCCGGATTCGATGTCAAACTGGATTTCAGCCTTCCGGCCCGGCTCGCCGTTGTTGGAATAAACAGCCACTCCCTGGCCAGAGTAAAAACCTTTCCCGTGCGTACCCGGGAGCAGGCCTTTCGTTTGGTAGGTAGCCTTGTTGGTCTCCTTGTTGCGGTCGATATTGCCGTCCTCATAAAGCATTTTGGGGGTAAGCATTTTCACATCTACCTCATAAAAACCTTCTTCCATCGTACCGTAAAGAATCTTTCCGGCAGGGTCTGTGAGGTGGCGGGCATTGCCGGTATGGCGGCCGGGCATTGCGATGCCCGGCATAGCGATGCCCGGCATAATTTTATACGGAATCGTGCGTACCGCTCCCTTGCTGTCGATCGCATAAGGACCTATAAATAGCTGGTTGCTTTCGCGGTGGATCATCCGGTTGGCGGGCGTACCACCGATGCTTTCGGGGCGGACCGTCTGTTTGAGGTCGGCCCCGATTTCGTACAGCTTGTCGGAAGAGCCAAACGGCAGGTGCGGGCCGTAAGTAATCGCCCACAATTTCCCGGCCCAGGGCACAATCGCCCCTGTACCGCATTCACCTTCGTTATTGTACATCGCCAAATGCGGGTAAATACCGCTGTACGAAGGCTGTTTCGGGGTTTGCGCAATTACCGGCTGGGCCATACACATCAGGGAACCAGCCACAAACACCCACACACGATTTCTTTTCATCGAAAAACTCATTGGTTTGAAAATCAATTGTAAAATTTAGAATTAATATCCCGCATTCTGGGTGATGTTCGCGTTTACTCGCCGCTCCACCGCCGGGATCGGCCAGAGGTATTGCCGGGATTTGTCGAAATTTCGCTGGGAAAGCACTTTTACATCCGTGCCGAAACCGGAATAGTCGGCCAGGCCATCGTCGTCGAGCGGTGTCACGCCAGGGAAAGGCCATTTGGCGCGGTTCTGAGCCCCAGGGTCAGGCAGGCCAATGACTGGCGTCGACAACGCCTTTTCGGCCAATTTCCAGCGAATCAGGTCCATATACCGCAACCCTTCGCGCGGGAATTCCACGCGGCGCTCGCGGCGCAGTACTTTGCGTAGTGCTGCCGCATTGGTCATGGTAATAGCTGGGTAGGCGCCGGAATTTTCCGCACTCACCCCATATGCCCTGGCCCTGACCTGGTTAACAGCGTTCAAAACGCTTCCGTCGATTTCTCCAAGCTCAATTTTGGCCTCTGCGTACGTCAGGAGCATTTCGGCATAGCGGATGATAATGGCGTCGTTGTCCTCCACAAGCCGGTCTGGCCATGTCTGGTCGATGCCTTTTTTCCAAAGCAGGCCTGTAAAGCTCGCGAATGCGGCCACGGCGCGGGTGTCTTTGTTGGGGACACGGCGGTTTTCCTTCGAACTGAACACTGTTAGGGAGTCTGGGTGCGGCATGTAATTGTAGCCCAACCACTGGGTGTTAAACTCGACGATGGTCGCCGTGAGTCTCGGATCGCGGTTCTTGAATGGGGACCGGGGGTCATACAATGCCGATTCATCGATCGGCTTCCCGTCCGTGCATTCGTAGGCGTCCATCATGTCACGCGTGGGCAGCTGGGCGCCAAAGCCGCCGGCATTACGTGGGATATTGTCCTGCACATAACCAGCGCCGTTGAAAACCTGCTGCTTTTCATCGCGGGGAATGCTGATAATAAGCTCCTTACTGGTTTCCCCGGCCTTCAAAAATAACTGTGAATAGCTCGTGTGCAGCGCATAAGCACCCAGGTCAATCACCGCTTTGGAAGCGTCACGAGCGGCCTGCCATTTGCCGGTGTACAATGCTGTGCGTGCCTTGATCGCCAGCGCAGCACCTTTCGTCAGCCGTTTTGTCTCCGAAGTGCCGTAGGCAACCGGCAAGTTAGCGGCCGCGAAATCGAGCTCGTCGAAGACAAATTGCAGGACTTCCGTCTGGTTTTTGCGGGCAATGTCATAGGACTCCTCCAAAGCCACCGGGTCGGTCAGCAACGGGACATCGCCGAAATGCGTGACCAGCCGTGAGTACTGGTAGGCGCGTATCAGCCGCATTTCCGCTTCCAGCCGCAGCATTACCGCAGCAGGGGTACTGGACGCGGCACGGTCTTTGTTTGCAAGAAATGAGTTGACGCGGGCGATGGCTTTGTAAGAATTGAGCCAAAACGTCTGCACGGCTGCGTCGTCGGCATTCATGGTGCCGCCGATCACGGCATTGGTCAGTTGCCCGCGGTGCCATTCGTTGTCACTGAAAAGCTCGTTGTCGTTACCCCAGAATGCAAGCCGGCACAAGTCGTTTACGGCGAGTTCAAGCTCGGTCTGGTTGGAATAGAATGTGCCGGTAGATGCCTCCGAGAGTGGATTGAGATCGAGGGTATGGCAGCTGGTAGCCCCGGTGAGGATCAGCAAAAATAGGGTCTTTTTCATGATTTATTAGTCAAAAAAGGTTGCTAAAACCGGATAGTGGCACCGGCCATGAAGGTCGCGACGATCGGGTACGAATAGCTGCCCGATTCAGGGTCGAGGTACCTGGGAAACTTGCTGAGCGAGAATACGTCGTTGGCCGAAAGGTAGAGCCTCACCGACTGCACGCCGGTCTTTTTCAGCACATCCTGTTTCAGGGTGTAGCCCAATGTGAGGTTTTTCACGCGAAAATAGGTGCCGCTCATCAGCCAGTAGTCCGAAAGTGCATAGTTGGCCGCATTGGACGTCCGCGAAAGCCTTGGATAGGTCGCTTTCAGGTTCTGATCGGGTGTATTAGTATTACTCCAGAACTTACCTACCATTTCGGCAGGCATATTGCCAAATGCTTCCGAGAATGGCTGAGTCACCTCCGAGCTCAGGCGTGAGAGCTTTTTGGCAACGCCCTGGAATGTCAAACCCACATCAAAACCCTCATAATCGGCCCGCAGATTTCCTCCGTACAGGTAACGCGGCAATGCGCCACCCAGCAGCACTTTATCGTCGGTTGTGATTTTGCCGTCTTTGTTTACGTCCATGTAGCGTACATCCCCGGGCCTGGTAGTCACATTGAGCACCGGCGCCCCTTTGATTTCGTCCACCGTTTGGAATAGCCCATTTGAAACATACCCAAACCATTCGTTATACTGGCTGCCGTTGCGGACGATCTGATCGCCACGGAATTCGGTGCCCTTCAAATCCCCTACCGTCGATTTGGCATCGGATAAATTCGCCGAAACGGAGTAATTGAGCTTGTTGATGCGGTCACGCCAGCCAAGTTCCAGCTCCCAACCTTTCACGTTCAGGGTTCCGGCGTTCTGGTTGGGTTTGTCGTAACCGAGGTAAAGCGGGATATCGAGCGGCAGGAGGATGTTTGTGGTCGTCTTTTTGTAATAATCCGCTCCCAAGGTCAGCCGGTCGTTCAGGAACGCAGCGTCGAGGCCGATATCGGCTGTCCGGCTCGTTTCCCAGCTGATATTTTCAACCGCGTACACCTGTTGCGCACCGCCGGTGAGGGGCACTACACCTCCATTTTGATAAAATAATGCGTTGGAGAAGTCGATGGTGGCCATGTAGGGATAATAGGCCGGGTTGCCATCCTTATCGAGCAGCCTCTCATTACCTGCTTTACCCCACGAGCCACGCAACTTCAGGAACGAGAGCCAGCGCGTGCTTTTAAGAAATTGCTCCTCGGAAATTGTCCACCCGGCAGAGACGGAAGGGTAAACGGCCTTCCGGTATTGGGATGCAAACCGTGACGAAAGATCCGAACGCAAATTTCCCTGAATGAAATATTTGCTTTTGAAATTGTACTGCAAGCGGCCAAAAAACGAATGCAGGCCAGATTCGTTCGCGCTGCCGCTGTTATCGCGCAGTTCCGTAGAGCCCGAATTGAGGTAAGGAAAGCCCGTCAATGCAAACCCGCTGCGCGACGCCCCCAACGATTCCTGCGAGCGGTAGTTTTCCTCAAAACCCGCCAGAATATCAATCGAATGCATTGCATTGAACTCCCTCGCATAATTCACCAGTATCTGTCCGTTGATCGTCACCCCTTCCGACCGGCCTTCGTTCAACACCGTCCTTGCCTGGTTCACCACCGTGCCCACCGTACCGTCGGGATTCGTGAAACGGATTTGCTTCGAGAAGTATTTGGTTTTATCAAAATCGAACACTGGGGCTACCAATGCGGTGAGCGTGAGGCCATTAACTGGTTTGAAGTTAAACTGCATCCGGCCTCCCAACTGGTTATATAGCTGCCGTGTAAACCCACCCTCGCGGAGCTGTGCGAGCGGGTTGCGGCCGTCCTTACCTACTGCCAGCTTGCCGTTTTCATATACATCATCATAAATAGGCGGCATTATCCGTGCTTCGTAAATGGGATTATAAGCACTGTTGGGAAGCTCGTTACCATTGCCTTTGTTCGTTGTCCTTTTGTAAAAAACATCCAGGTTAACACTGATCTTGTCGTTCACCTGCATATCATTATTCACACGGAAGAGGTACCGGTCGTACGAACGGTTATCATAGAACGCACCGGAATTCGCGTAGCCGAGCGACGCCTTGGTTTTGATTTTACCCGTCCCCATGGTGAAAACCAGGTCATGGCGCTGCCTTGGGGCGCTTTTCCGCGTAAGGATGGCTTTTTGCCAATCGGTGTTCGGGAAACGATCGGGATTTACGCGGTTGCTGTCGAGGTAGGAAGCGACGTAAGCATCGGCGAACGGCCCGGCAGTGGCACCATCGTTGACGGCCTGCTCGTTGAAATACCGCATATAGTCCTGTACGCCCACATATTCAGGTGTGGCCGTAGCGCGCTGCACGCCGTATTCGTAGGTATATTCCAGGCTCCCCTGCCCGCTTTTCGCACGTTTGGTGGTGACCAGAATGACGCCGGCCGCGCCGCGCGAGCCGTAAATGGCGGCCGAAGCCGCGTCTTTCAGCACCGTAATGTTCTCTACATCTCCGGGGTTCACGTTATCGATGCTGGCCACCGGCACGCCGTCGACGATCACCAGCGGACTGTTGGTGCCGATCGTGGTAATACCGCGAATGAGGATGCTTGAACCCGAGCCGGGCGCACCGCTGCTTCGGGTTACTGAAACGCCCGCTACGCTGCCCTGCAAGGCATCCGACACCTGCAATGTCTGCCGACCGCCCACATCACGTGCACCGATCGACGAAATAGCGCCGGTGAGGTCTTTCTTTTTTTGGGTGCCGTAGCCTACCACTACTACTTCCGAAAGGGCATTATCGCTTTGTTTGAGGGTTACATCCAGCTTTGTCTGGTTGCCGGGTGCAATGTCCTGGCTTTGGTAGCCTACAAAAGAGAATGTAAGCGTAACGGGTTCGTCGTCGGGCAGCGCGAGCGCATAGCCGCCATTCGCATCCGTAACCGTCCCGCGTTGGGTACCCTTAATGACGATGCTCACGCCGGGCAGGTCTTTCGCGCCCTCGTCGGTCACTTTGCCGGTAAGCTGCCGCACCTGGGCGATCAGCGGTCCCATGGAAGCAAACAACACGGCGCAGCCAAGTAGAATTTTTTGTCGCATATTTTTTTCCAATATTTAGGTTTTCATGCCGCCCGGAGCTCCGAACGGAACAGATCAAAAATTTGAGTGAGTAAATATAAAATTGGACAATACGAAGATTTTAGAATGCGCTTAGCCAGTTCGCTATCCAAAATTATGGACAACCTAAAAAGCTGACATACAGAAGTTTATTGTATGAGTATTATGGAGAATGGACAAGACAAGGCGAGCACATTAGACCTCCTCGATCACTGTTGTCAACTTGTGGCCGACACCTACGGCAAGCCCGACAGCCAGGAATGGACGAACAGCGATTTCATCAGGCTTAGCCATATCCTGTATAAAAAGACGCAGGTACAGATCAGCCCGAACACTTTGAAAAGGATTTTCGGGAAAATAAAAACGGATGCGCGGTACTATCCTCAGAGGGCCACGCGCGATGCCCTGGCCCAATACGTGGGGTTTCCGGATTGGGATAAGCTCATCCATGCACAGTCGACGCAGCAACCCATGCGGCTGCCACAACGGCCCGACACTCAGCCTGTAATCCTTCCGCCGGTTGACCAGCCATTGCCACGGCTACACGCGGGGAAATCCAAGGCGCATAAGATACTGCCGGCTATTTTTGCGTTGATTCTGATCGCCGTTGGAGCTTTGCTCGGGTTTTTGTTTTGGCAAGACAAAGAAGCGGCAATAACCTTGTTTTGTAAAAATCCGGAGGGCGATAATCCGCATTCGGCGGTTTTTGTGTTGAGGAATTTCGGCAGTGTTTCCCGGCTTACAAATGAATATACAATCGAATACGGTGATGCCGACAAAACGCAGCTGAATGCAAAGGACAGCGTTTATTCGCATTACTACGAAGTACCCGGGCGCTATTTTGCCGTGTTAAAAAAGGCCGGCATCGCACTGGATACCGTACCCGTTTTCTTGCACACAAGTGGGTGGACTGCCACCGCAAACATGATGTACGACACCACGCGCGTATACCCCATCGAAGCGCCAAACCTTTTCGTGAAGGGCTACAACAGCATCAGCGCCAGAGAAATAGCCCGAGCTGGCGTCGATACCAACCGGACATTCTTTGTCAATTTTATCAACACCCACCTTACCGGTATCGACGGCGACAACTTCGAACTCCTGGTGGACGTGAAAGCCTCCCCCCCGCGACCGGGCGTGCGCTGCTCGCAGGTGCGGCTAACCGTGTATGGGGATTCGTCCAGTCATATGGTCGATATCATGAAACCTGGCTGCGTGCATTGGAGTAAATTGCAATTTTCGGAACTGCATAGAGACGGCCGCTCCGAAGGCCCCAACTTCCTCGGCGCCGACCTCACCGCAGGAGGTACCATCGCGATGAAAGTCGTAAATCGCCGGGCCACATTGCTGATCAATGACCGGGTGGTTTACAAAAACACTTATAAGAAGGCATTAAGGCACATTTACGGGCTGGATATCATGTTTGCCGGCATTGGTACCGTGCGATCCGTGCGGTTGAAGGATTTGAAAACAGGCAAGCGGTTTGCGGGCAATTTTTAGCGCAAATACACACTGAATGTACCGTATTGCTCGCCATTAATCTGCTCCATGAAATTGCTGTGCCATAAACCGATTCCAAGCCGCTTTTTCGATAATTCAAAATGCTTTTTACAAATTTCGGCGACCTTTTCAAAATCACCGTCCCAACTGAAAACGAGGTTGATCCTGTAACTGTCGGGTTCGGAAAACGACTTCGACAAATGCGTCAGTTGGTCTTCCCTTAGATATTGATACGGATGGACGGGGACATTCGCCGGTTTAAGTCCCGCATTCGTCAAATCGTCGATCAACGCATTGGCAAGCAGGCCGTCAGCTAAGCCAAAATAGGATATTGATCCGAAAACGATGTTTTTCGGGATTGCATAAACAAATGGTATGTTGTTCGTGAAGTAAGGATTAACGGGGACTTTCATCTCATACTGGTTGCGCCCGACTACCAATTCAGAAGTCACTATCGCCTTGCCTGTTTGAAGTCTAAACTGGTAAGTACCGTCGGAAAGCGCGCTTTCGGGAATGTAAATATTTCCCCACGAATGGCATTGATCGCCGCTCGGACTAGGGAACACCGGACATTTCCCTCTAGGGATCTTTTCAACCAGACGGACATCAATCACCCGCCCCTGAACCTCAAAGTCGAACTTATAGTCAAATTTATCGGTAGAAGGTTTCTCGTTTATAAAACTCATGAGCAGGTGCCTGCCTCTCTCGCCGTCGGCTTCGTGATGCCAGTAAAGTCCCAGGCCCTGGTCGTTCATGACGTTCAATTCATCCCGGTCTTTGCAACCGGTAGAAAGTGCAAGCCAAAGCAGTAATGCGGTGTGGAGCAATCGTTTCATAAGGCGGAAAGCAAGTTTTGTTTTGGGAGACAATCATGCCTCCCAAAACGTTGCATTGCGGTTACTCCGAAGATAGCCTGGCCTTTTCCTTTTTTGCCTCATTTTTCCTCTTTTTTCTTACCCAGTTCAACATCACCACGACTCCGGCAGTGAGCAACACAAACGGCCAGATCGCCACCAGCACCACGGCGAAAGACCGGAGATTCCCTACGCCTTGTTTGAATGCATCGGCCAGCTCTTTGAGAAACGGGTTCGATGTGTCGATAGGCTTGAAGAAGACGATATGCAAGGTCGAATATTTGATGTCACCTTGCAGTTGCCGGAACAGCGCCTCGGTCGCTTCAATATCTGTCCGGATCTCGCCCAGCTCCCTTTCGATTTCCAAAATATCCTTCACCGTATTCGCCTTGGTGAGTAATGCGCGGTAGCGGTTTTCTATGTCTTTTTTCGTTTTCAGCCTCGATTCCGTATCGACGTATTGGGCCGTCACATCCTCAATGGATATGGATTTTTCCCGGAAGTCGGTGATCCCCCTTGTCGCCGAAGCAAGAAACGTTTCGAAACGGGCAGCCGGTACGTGCACAACGATCGTAAAGCTGACGGCATCAACGCTACGATTTTCGTCGTCCCGGCTCACATAAGCACTATTGGCCTTCACGGACGCCATAATCGTCTTACGCGTGGCCTCCGCATCGTCGGTTTCAAATTCAATGCGACCGGTCTTAATGAATTTTTTGTCGGCAACAACTCCGCTTGCGGCTCCTTCTACTTCCTCCGTCGGTGCTTCTTCCGCAACCGATTCAATCGCTTTGCTTTGATCCGGAGATTGCGGTGCGACCTCTATCAAGTTAGCTACCGAAGCGTCCTCTTCCTTCGGCCCGCTACATCCGGCGAGCGCCAACCACATGATCGAAATTAACCAAAGTCGTTTCATGGCTATCTTTATATTTAATTTTCTTTAATATATATTTGTAACTGATTAAATGCAATAGGACTTGCTATAAAAATTTCAGATGAAACGAGATAACACGCAAACCGATGAACAACCGGCAAGGAAGGATGAACGCCAGGTTATTATTACCGGCCTCACTCTCTTTATTGTATCTACGCTCCTCCGCCATTTCGGCCCCGGCGGGGCTGATATGTAAATTATTCCCTACCTTTGTTGCCAATATGTCAAGGTCTGAAACTACATATCGCCCATCTGCTGACATTGCAGCCTGACGCCGGTCTTCTGAATTAACTTCTTTTCGGGACCCGCGACAATCCCCTGCTTTGATCAATATTTCCTCACGCTATGCGCGCGGACAGGTGATGTGCTGCCCATAGCTCAGACTTTACTCAATGACATCTTTAACTTCATACGGGTGGAACACCCATTTTGAACAACATTTCCTTACTTACCAGGCCCAAGGACTCGAACCGGGACGCATTACCGCCATCGAAGGTTTCCGCCACAAGCTCATCACCGCCAATGGCACAGCCGACGCCATGCTTTCCGGCGCATTGATGAACGGTGCCGACAATTGGGACTTGCCCAAGGTGGGCGATTGGGTCGCATTGAAAGCTTATGACAATGAGGGCATTATCGTTTCCGTGCTACCGCGGATCAACGAACTGAGCCGCAAAATGCCTGGCAGGACAACAGAAAAACAGGTGATTGCGACCAATATCGACACGGCGTTCATCGTGCAGGGCCTCGACCGTGATTTTAACCCGATGCGGTTGCAGCGCTACATTGTGCAGATCATGCAATGCGACATTCAACCCGTAGTGCTTCTGAACAAGCAGGATCTCGTCGCCGACCCGGAAAGTTACCGGCGGGAAGTGATCGCATTAGGATACGAATGCCCGGTGCTGCTGCTGAGCGCGACGGGCCATGAAGGATTGCAAGAATGGGCAGCCGAACATTTGCTGACCGGTAAAACGTACGTGCTCATCGGTTCCTCGGGCGTGGGCAAAAGTACGCTGGTGAATGCATTGCTGGGTTACCGCTTGCAGGAAGAGGGCGCGGTGAGTGATTTCAACCACAAAGGCAAGCACACGACAGTTTCGCGGAACCTGGTGAGACTGCCGTCCGGCGCGATGCTGATCGACTCGCCGGGTATGCGTGAATTTGGTGTGACGCTCGGATCCGACGACCAGGGCATGAATTACCATCCGCTGCTGGCGGCCCTTTCGGCAGCATGCAGGTTCCACGATTGCACGCACCGGCACGAGCCCGGCTGTGCGGTAGCGGCCGCGGTGCGCGATGGCGAGCTTCCGCGTGAGGTTTATGAGAGTTATCTTAAAATCAGCCGGGAACAGGCACATTACCAGACAGACTCCGTCGAACGTAAGCGGGTAGAACGGCAGTTTGGCAAGATCGCCAAGCAGGTAGTTCAACACCGGAAGCAACGGAAATATTAAGTTGAAAAGAAAAAGAGGAACATGCCGCCCCTCTCTTTACTCAAACTACAATGAAATCATGTCCGGAGACCGGACCCTGCTAAAAGGCAGTTGGGCCCGATTCTCTAATGCTTTTGCCCAGATCACCGATTATACGGTATTTGTAAAATCATGCAGACAATAAAAAACCCCGGCGCCTGGAAGCCGCCGGGGTTGCTGGGCCGGTTCAGTAACCGGGGTTCTGGACGATCTTTTTGTTCTGATCCACAACCGGTTGCGGCACCGGGTTCATGTACATTTTTTTGGTAAAAACATGGGGGTGGTTCAGCCCGACGACTTCGTACACCCATTTACCTTTGTTATCGGCCGGTGAGGTGTTGGTGATCTTCATCCCGTGAAAATCTTTGTTCATAACGTCTTCGGCAATCACCCAGCGGACGATGTCGTAGAACCTCTTGGCTTCGAAACATAGCTCCACCCGGCGCTCGCGACGGATCGCCTGGCGCATTGTCTCTTTGGTCAGGCCGGCTGGCAATTCCGGCAGGTTTGAGCGCTTGCGGATCGCATTAACGGCCGAATATACCGATGCATCCGGGCCAACCGACTCATTCTGGGCCTCGGCATAGTTCAGCAACACTTCCGCATAACGGTAATACACGTAGTTCTGCCCACTAGCTGCGCCCCCGCGTGGCTTCAACGGGTTGATTTTCTTTTTGAAATAATAACCCGTATTTCCCACGTCGTCGGTACCGAAATCGATCTGGTTTTTAGAAGGCCTTACCTTGTCAATGCGGGTGTAGATGGTGTCGGTTTTGGCCATCCAATCCTGTTTGTAAGGCGCGCCGTCGTAAACGATGAAGTCATAGAAACGCTTTTCGCGGTTTACGTAGGGTTTTTGCGGATCATAACCGGAAGTCGGGTCGGAAATGGGTTTGCCATTGGCCATCGCGAACTGATCCACGAGTTCCTGCGTCGGGCAGTAATTGCCCCAGGTGTAATACACGCCATCGATCCACACCGGGCCACCGTACTGCTCGTAGTTGGAACCCATGATTACCGACACCACCTGCCGGTCCCAGATCACCTCCGGGTTGTACTCGTTCTTCTCCCACCAGAATGCATTAATATCCGGGAACAAGGCATAAGTACCACCGTAAGTATCCATAAACTGCTTGTTCGTGGCCGCGGCCGTAGCCCAGCGTTTGGCATCGAAATTACCGAAGCCTACAAGCTTGTTGGGGTCCGCACCGGCTGCCGGAGTGGCCGCATTGAATGCGGGGCTGGCAGCGTAAAGTTCCAGCCACCCTTTGAGCGCCAGTGCCGCACCGAGCGTCGCGCGACCCGCATCCGCATCGCCATTGTTATATTTGACGGGAAGCGCTTTGTTGGCGACAATCTCACCCAACTCTTTGGTAATAAAGTTAAATGTCTCCTCGAATGTAGCGCGGGGACGGTAAAGCTCCTCCTCTCCCATCGTATTGCGGTCCAGAACTTCCGTGATGATCGGCAGGCCGCCAAGGTGCATAAACAGCTCGCTGTAATAATAGGCCCGCATAAACCGCACCTCGTCGATGCGCTTTTTGCGGTAGGCCTCCGAGAAATTGGCCGAGTTTTCGGTCACTTTCTGGATAAACAGGTTGCATTTGCGGATTTTGAGGAAACCAGCCGCCCACGAAGCGTAGTCTGTGGCATTGCCATTTGCGTGGTCCATCGGTGTCCCGTTATTCACGGCCGGGTCCACGATGCCCTGCCGCCACGAATACGACTTCCAGTAGAAACCCGCGTCGTTGTCGTCGGTGAAATTGTCGAGGTTATCCGGCGAGTTCCATTTGTTGGATAGAACAGCGTAAATGTCGTTCAGTACCAGGTCGGCATTGCCTTCGGACGACCATTGCATATCCTCGGTCAGGCGGCTTTTGATATCATTTTCGAGAAAATCCTCGTTGCAGGACGTCGTGCAAAGACCCATAGCCAGCAACGCGAGCGAAATGGTATATTTTATTTTTTTCATTGGTTTGAATGTTTTTGCGGTACCGTCACTACTAATCAGAATGTCACATTAAGCCCAAACACATACACTTTCTGGTTCGGATAAGCGGTTTCGCGGTCGGTATAGCCTACTTCGGGGTCCATGAACTTCAACTTACTGAACGTAAGCAGGTTTTGACCCGACGCATACACGCGTACGTTCTGGATGCCGATGGCGCGTGTGAGGCTTTTTGGCAGCGTGTAGCCGATGATCGCATTTTTGAGGCGCAAATGTGCCGTGCTCGTCATCCAGAAATTCGAAAGCTGGGTGTTGTTCGCGTAAGGTGCCTGGGTAGCGCGCGGGTAGCGGGCATCCTGCGTCTGGGGCGTCCAGCGGTTGTCGTAATATTCGTAGCTCGAATTACTATTGTTATTATTGAATGGAATGGTCTGAAACTGACGGATGTCCAGGCTGGCGAGTGACGAGCCCTGGAAGAACAGGTTCAGGTCGAAGCCTTTCCAGTCGGCAGTAGCATTTAATCCGTAGGTGAGCAGCGGATAAACGGGCTTGCCAATCACTACTTCATCATTCGAATCGATCTTGCCATCCGGAACGCCCTGCGGGCCGCTAACGTCCACATATCGAATATCGCCGGGGCGTAACGCACCGAATTGGGTGACATTATAGCCATCGGCGGTGTTGATCAGGCCATCGTCGTTCTTATCGTCCTCGGTAGAGAAGATACCGTCTGTTTTATAGCCAAACTGCGTTCCCAATGCCCTTCCGGTACGGCTGCGGTTCGGGTTGTTGCGCGTCGCGGCGGTTTCGAAGACCTTGATCATTTTGTTTTTGGCATAACTTACATTGCCATTGACGCCCAGCCTGAGGTCGTTCTGAAAGCGGTAGTTGGTACCGAGGCTCAGTTCAATGCCGTTGTTTTCCATGGTCCCGCCATTTTCATCAGCTAATGCCAGCCCGTATTCGACCGGCACACTCACCGCGGGCGGAAGGAGCATTCCGGTGCGTTTTTCATGGAAGTAATCCGCCTCGATCGTTAACAAACCACGCCATAACGATGCTTCGAGACCAATATCGGTTTTGGTAGAAATCTCCCAGGTAATGTTTTTATTGGCTTCGTTCGGCACTACGGCACCCTGCACCATCGACCCCGGGCCGAATGCGTAGGCGTTGCCGTTCAGGTTATAGCCGGTCAGGTATTGGAACGCCGTACCCGCCAAATTCCCCGACTTACCCCACGAGCCGCGCACTTTCAGGTTATCGATCCAGTTGAAGCCGTTTTTAATGAAATTCTCCTCCGAAATAACCCAGCCCGCCGAGAATGCTGGGAAATAGCCCCAGCGCTTGCCCGGCGCGAAGTAGTAGTGGCCGTCGTAACGCCCCGAAGCTTCAAGCAAATACTTGCCAGCATAAGCATAACCCACACGGTACACGTAACCGATCTGGCTGCCGGTCGAGGAAGTTCCACCATTATCGAAGTCGTTTTTGTTGGAACTACCCATATTCAGCTCGTCCACATCCACGGCAAAGTTGTTGCGGCGGGCCGAAAACAGCTCATAGGTGTTGTTCCGGGCTTCGGCCACAAGCAGACCGGTGAAGTCGTGCTTTCCGAATGTATTATGGTAATTGAGATAACCCTGGTAGGTAAATGTCTGGGTTTTGATAAACTGTTGCGCCAGCCAGGAGAATGCCGCCGCGCCCCCTTCCGCGGTCGAAATCTCGCGTTTGTAGGTGTAGGGAGTGGTCGTCAGATCCTGGGTATAATAATAGAATGGCTTGTGGTAGCCCTTCTTGGTTCGCTGGCTGGGGTCATAGCTGAATGTACCTTTAATACTCAACCCTTTGATGAACGGCAGTTTTTGCTCGATAGCGATCGTTGTCAGCAAGGTAGTGTTCGAATTTTTAGTATAACCCGCTTTCAGAATACCTACGGGCGAGTTTCCTGCAAATTCTCCCCATAAACCATTGCTGTAATAAAGCGAGCGTATCGGCACGTATTTGAAGCCATTACGGAACAAATTACCCGCCGATACTGCAGTGTCTACCGAGGATACCCGCTCCACAGAACCGATCACCGAAAGTGAAACCGTTGTGGTTTTCGTCGCTTCGGCAGTCAGGTTCATATTGTAGCTGTAACGCATGTACTTCACCGGATCGAACATCCCGTTTTGTTTCAGGAAGCCGAGACCCGTCTGGTACTTGATCCGGTCGGAACCACCGCTGAGCTGCAAAGTGTAATTCTGCATCGGTGCATTCATGTTTACCAGGTCTTTTGTGTTGCTGATGGGGTATTTGTCCGGGTCCTCACGGTTCAGGTTCGCATAGTTCTCGATCAGGTCTGTCGCGAATGGCAGCTGGGTTCCGGTTGGGTTTTCATTTAAATAAGCCTCATTTTTAAGCCGCATATAATCCTGCGCGCTCAGCATTTTGGGATAATAGGTCGGTGTCTGAGTACCATAATAGGTGCTGAACGACAGTGTCGGAGCACCGGTAGCACCCTTTTTGGTGGTAATCAATAATACCCCGTTTGCGCCGCCCAAACCGTATGGTGCAACAGCCGCGGCATCTTTCAACACGGTGACAGTCTCAATGGAACTGGGATCGATCTGGTTGATATTATCGCGGATCACTCCGTCCACTACCACAAGCGGCTTGTTATTTCCCGTGGTACCAATGCCCCGGATGTGTATTTCAGGCGAATCGGAACCGGGCTGGCCACCGTTGGGCCGCATGCTCACACCCGCCACGCGGCCGGCAATGGAGTTGGAAATATTAGGGACCGGGTTTTCAGAAATCTCGCTGCCCTTCACAGACGCGATGGAGCCTGTCAATGTCGACTTCTTTTGCGTACCATACCCAACAACCACAATCTCGTCCAGCGCCTTCGTATCGAGCTGCAATGCGATGGCGAGGTCGGTACGGTTGCCAACGATCACTTCCTGCGAAAGGTAACCCACAAATGAGAAGATCAGCGTCGCATTTTCGTCCGGCACATCGAGCTGAAATTTACCCGAGACATCGGTGGTCGTGCCGCGCTGAGTACCTTTCAGGATAATGCTCACGCCAGGTAGCGGCTCGTTGGTTTCGGGCGAGGTGACGGTACCCTTTACCGTCCGGTCGGCTGTCGCGGCCAGGCTTTCGGCGGATGCCGCAGCCGGAATTTCGCTTGTTTTTTTAGGTGCGCGGGAAAGTAATATCTGGTTGTTTCGCACACGGTAGTTGATGTCCAGCGGCAGGAGCAGCCGGTCGAGTACCGCAAAAAGC
The DNA here is from genome assembly GCF_052044875.1 of Dyadobacter sp. 22481. NCBI lineage: Bacteria > Pseudomonadati > Bacteroidota > Cytophagia > Cytophagales > Spirosomataceae > Dyadobacter > Dyadobacter sp. 22481. The sequence continues at coordinate 871,615 of NZ_JBQENV010000001.1, read as the reverse complement.
TTTTCCTGCCGGGCATCGACGCTGACGGTCTTTTGGAGGTTGACCAAACCGCTGCTGTACGCAAATTTCACTTTCGTGCCCTGTTCGAGGCGGGTAAGGGCCTCGTTCAGCGTGACATTCCTGAGGTCCAGGGTCACATCGCGGTTCAGCAGTTCCTGGGCCGGCGAGTGACTCGCCACGGCCACTACCGAGAACAGGCTGATCAACAGTAACTGATAAAAAGTCAGGCGCATGATATGGAGTAGCAATCTATGCCATGGATGAAAAGGTTTTTTCATAATTTTACATTTGACTGGGTTAAAATTCAGACAATAGTTATCCTGCCAAGCCTGCCTTCGGGCGAGCCTGTGAACCGCACGTTCCGGGATATTTTAGCCCGTCGTTATCAGGGGTGTCGTAACCACTCCTGATTTTTTTATGGCTAAAAATGCTGGATGATGGGTAGCTATGTTTTCATGATGGGTTGATTTTAAATTAATTGATTCAATTCTAGAGAATATGTCCTACCGAAAACCCTGCAAATATTATGGTGCGCTGCACCTTAACATCTCTCGTGCAAAACCCCGTGAGATTGTGCACGCAACACACCGAAATACAATTACTTGCACCCCTGACCTTTCAGCGTAATACTTTCGCCGTCGATACGATAGGTGCTTCCAAGCAGCGTATCGATCATTTCGAGAATTTCGGGCAGGCGCTGGTCGGTAAAATCTACTTTCAATCGGCAGTCGGCCAGACCATCATCCGCAAAGCCGATTTTTACGTGAAAGGTTTGCATTAAGCGCTGGGCGACTTCGTTCATCGGGGTGTCGTTGAATACCAGGGACGCCGATTGCCATAACTCCTTGTCCGAAGCCTTTTCCTGCACGGCCAGCACTTCCAGGCGTTTGTTTTCGGGTTCAAAAACCACTTCCTGTTCCGGTTTCAATACCACCTTCTCTTTCTTTTTAACATCGCTTACTTCCACGCGGCCCGTCGCAACGGATACCTTGAATGTTCCTTCGCCCGGAATGGCCCGCACGTTGAAGCTTGTGCCCAGTACTTTCGTCTCCAAATCGCCCGTATGGATCACGAAAGGCCGCGAAGCATCGGGTTTTACATCGAAAAAACCTTCACCGGAAAATGTCACATGTCGGTTCACAAATGGATGCGCACGTGAAACCTGAGCGCCCGGATGTAGCCAGATAACCGTGCTGTCGGGCAGCATATGCGGTACGATCTTCGGCTTTTTATTGGTGAATGTCACCCAATCGCCATCTGGCCTGGCAATTTGTGCGACATCCGCTGGTCTTTGGTACAAAAAATAAAGCAAACCGAGGCCAATCAGGAGCACGGCGGCAATGCGGCCAATGTAGCTCCACAGGCTGACTACCGGCCTCGCTTGCTCGTCGCTTTTGCGCAACTCCGAGAGGTACGATTTGATGCGGCGATACAACCGGTCTTCGTCGGCATCGGCAAATGGCTCATCGGCTGCGAGGTCCAAATGCTGGTACCATTCATTCACCAGACGACGCTCTTCGTCCGTGCATTCGTTGGCTAGATACTTTCTAAGGGTTTCAGGAGATAACGGGGGCTTTCTCATTAGGTGTAATTTTTACACTTATTAATCATCTAACAGTACAGTCCCGGAAAAGCAGGTACAACCCTTACTCCAATAGTAATTTTTTTTCAAAAAATTGGATGCGTCAAATGAGAGGCAGCAATAGGAGCGCCAGCGCGATATAATCTTTCATCTCCACGCGCAGGATTTTCAGCGCTTTGCTGATGTGCGCCTCTACCGTTTTCTCCGAAATTTCCAGCTGCGCAGCTATTTCTTTGAGGCTGTACCCCTTGCGGCTGAGCGTGAAAACCTCCCGGCATTTTTCGGGCAATTTGAGCAGCGACTGCTCGTAGAATTCATTGAGGGTATTGAAATCCAGATTCTCGGCTGTGACATTGTCGGGCAGAAAGTCGTCATTTTCAAGCGTAAAAACCTGTTGGCGCTGCTCCTGATGGTAGTAGTTGATAATGCAATGGCGAAGCGTGCCATTGAGGTAAGCCTGGATATTTTTTTGAATGTCGAACCGGTGACGACCCAACCAGAACTTCACGAAAGTTTCCTGCACCAGGTCCTCGGCGATGGCCTTGACGCCCGTTTTTCGGATGGCCGTATGCACGAGCAGGCGCACATGCCTGCGGTACAACTCCCTGAACGCCAACTCCTCGTCCTGCTCGCATATCAGCGTCATCAGGGCCTGTTCGGAATAGCTGCTGTATGGATGGTTCACGGGCGGCAAACGTAAAGCGTTAAAAAAATGTATGGCTACTACCTGGTAAAGCGGATGGGGTTTACAATTTAATGATATAAAACATAATAATTGTCCACCTGACAAAACAAACCCCGCGGAACAGACCAGGCAGCCTCGTTCCGCGGAGTTTTGAAAAAAATGATCAGATCGACGCTTTCGCTACCGGCAAGCAAACCGGTGCTTCGTGCTTTTCCGAATGTTTGAAAGTCAGTTTTTTGATTAATACCTTCTCCGGTGCGGCAGCTCCTTCTCGGATTTTAATGAACTGATTCGCTGCGATATTTTGCAGCTTCTGCACCTTTCCGCTGCCGTTCCAGCGGATTTCGACCTCATCGATCGTCCGAGCCTGCCCCAGCCCGATCTCCCGCTTGAATGGTTGAGAACCGAAACTACCTCCGGAAGACACGACACGGTAGACGCTCCGCTTTTGACCATTTTCAGTGAAGGTCAGCTTAATCCGGGAACCGACGGCCGCCTTGTTGGCCGCTACCCCTTCCAGGTTGACGGAAATCCAGTTATTGGCGCTTTGGCCCGGGTTCATGAAAAATGAGTTCTGGTATGCATCGCCAATGTATGCGCCACCCATTTCGATGTAAATGTCCTGGTCGCCATCATTGTCCATGTCCGCAAATGCTACCGAGTGCCCCTTTTGCAGGCTGCCGACTTTCGCGGAGGTAGTCACATCCGCAAAACCTTTTCCCCCGATATTTTTAAACATTTTATTAGGAATCAGCGACTTGTAGCTCGGATTACCCGTTCCAATGAAAATATCGAGGTAACCATCATTATCAATATCCCCGAAATTACCGCCCATTGCGAAGCCGGTTTTATCGAGTCCCATTGCTTTGGTGACGTTCGTGAATGTACCGTCGTGGTTGTTATGGTAAAGTACCGGCTGGCCGTGGAATTTCGGCGAGTTACCCAGCCGCTCGGCAGCCGCGTAGTAGCTCAATGCATAATCCATCGTGTAATCACCACAGAGAATGTCCTGCCAGCCGTCGTTGTCATAATCCCAAAACCAGGTCGCGAAGCTGCGGTTCTGATCCTGGTCGAGCGTGGCAGCCTGAGTAACATCTTCAAAACTGATCCCGCCGTTGGCGGCCCCTTTGTTCCGAAGCAGAAAACGGCGACCGCTGAGTGTGGAAATAAAGAGGTCGTTCCAGCCGTCGTTGTCGTAATCGCCCGAGGTTACGCCCTTTACAAATGCAGCCACATCCGTTTTCGTCTGCTTGGCCACTTCCGTGAATGTGCCGTTTTTGTTGTTCAGATACAGTTCGCACGGGTGGTAATTGGCGCCGATGGTAGTTTCGTTGCCAATAAACACGTCGAGCCAGCCGTCGTTGTTGAAATCGTTCCAGGTAGCCGTCTGCGTCGGGTGGTGGGAAAGCAGTCCAGCGTCGATCGTGACGTCGGTGAATGTGCCGTCGCCATTGTTCCGAAGCAACGAATTCGGCTGGTCGCCATACGGACTGCCCAGCCACGCGCCGCGCAAAACGAAAATGTCCTTAAAGCCATCGTTGTTATAGTCGGTCTGCGTCATGTGCAATCCCCCGGTGAACTTGCTCAGCCGCGAATGCTCCGACTTATCCGTGAAGGTCCCATCGCCATTGTTTTTGAAATAATGCATCGGCTCGCTAAGGTCCCAGCCCGACATCGCCATATCCAGGAAACCATCGTTATCAAAATCCTCGGTAATCACCCCACCAGCCATGTTTTTGACATCCAGTTTCAAATCCGGCGCGATGTCCTCGAATGGCTTTACAGCTACGGGGTCGTCGGCATCCATCGAGGGGATCAGCATCGTTTTGGGCACGCGTGCCGGGTATTGACCCAAGGTCATATACGCAATGTTAAGCAGCCACAATGCTTCGTAGTCATCCGGTTTTTCGGAGAGCATTCTTTTATAAATATCAACTGTCCCTTTCGACCCTTTGGTATTGCTGTGCACACCCCCATTCCTGATCGGGAGGATGCACGCATCCACAGAATGGTTATTGATACAGTTGATCTGCTCACCAAAGCGCAGATATGCCACAGCCATGTCGTCGGTTACCTTCCGCATGACGCCGGGCAAAGCCATGAACGGGCCCGGATTCCGTTCCAGCTGTCTGAGGATAGCGATCGCATCGTCGGGCCTGCCCAGTTGCAGCAGTATATTGGCCTTAAAGTGCTTTACCCTGAATTGCTGCGCCACTTCACCTGGCGGTATGGCTTTGAGGAGCGAATCGAGGTAAAGCAGCTGGGCGTCCGGACTGAAATTGTTCTGGTAGTTAAATGCCCTTTGCTTCGACTCCTGCAACAAGCTCAGCATCTTGTCCTCCGAGGTTGGCTTCGTGCACAGGCTTATTGCCAGCGCGCCTGTCAGCAGGACGGTAAAAAGTATAATTTTTTGCCTCATATTCTATGTGTTAGCCTTATTTTTGATAAAACAACGCATACACGCACCCCGCTTACCGACACGGCGAACGGCGGTAAAGGGTTTCTCATGTATGGTGGTATTTCAAAAAAATGGCCTCGGCGGCGGTGACGCGACGCGCAGGCATAGGGAAGGGAAGTTCAGGACGATTCCTTTGAAGCTGGTCGCTGTCGGGATCCAGTCAATCACAAAAAACCAATGCTTCCTGTTGAACGTGAGATAATCCTTTAAGAAGTTTTTGAGCAAATGCGGCGTTTTGCCTTTGCCGTCGGTGACGCCGCCTTTCACGTGCTTGTCTACATGCGAAACGAGGTCGAGGTAACGGTCTTTGGCCGAAAGATCCAGCTTGCATTTCACATACAGGGTGTCGTTCAGCAGCTGTTGTTCTACAATCTGATAAAAATCATCCCCACGCCGCAAACGCCCTTCGGCTTGTTCGGCAACCTGCCAGTCAGTCTGGTAGGGGACCATGATGGGGATTTTCAGGATCAGGAAATCCCCTGGCGCGACAGATCCCGACGAAACTTCGCCACGCTGTCCATCCGCAAAATACTCCCCTATCCAATACACGAGCGGAAAGCCCATGATATTGTAGAGCAGCAAAGCGCACATGAGAATGGAAAAGGCCTTTTTCACCAGTCAGTTTTTATCAAATGTAGGCGTTTTTGTAAAAAAATTCGTCATAAATATTCTATCAATATTTCCATTAATTGCGTGTCTCATAATTTTCCATTGGTGACTTGCAAACACTTACCGGAAATACGATACATTGGGATTCCACTTCCTTTTCAGCCAGCCAAAAACATGAACACCATTGAACTGCTCATCCACCAGAATGCGAACTCCTACGAGTGGACCAACAAGCTCATCGAAAACATACCATTCGAGAAATGGGAGATCATTCCCGACACCATCGAATCCAGCATCAACTGGCAAGTCGGGCACTTGATCGTCAGCCACTACTTTCACACCATCATGGTCATCCGCGGGCATCAAATGGATATCCTGCGCCAATTGCCCATCAAGGATTACAGCGATTACTTCACCATCGCCGGGGCAGCACAGTCCGTCGGCATGTTCACGCCCGAAAAGCTGCTCACCGACTTGAAAATCATGCAGCAGAAATCACTGGAAATCCTTTCGACCGTCACATTGGAAGAGCTTGAAAACCCGTTGGAACCCATTTCTATTCCGCATCCCGTCGCCACCAACAAGTTTGAAGCTATTGATTGGAATGTGAAGCACACCATGTACCACTGCGGACAGATCGGGATTTTACGAAGGGTGGTGAGCGGGCGATTCGATTTTGGGTTGCGGGTGGGGTGAAATTGCAATGTATAACCGGCTTACATAGACTTTTTAGTGGTAGCAAATCGCAAAAAGAAAAATAAGATATTGCAGCCGCAAGCCTAACCGCAATATCAGATGGATGGTTTGTCCAAAAGCAAAAACCCAACGCTCAACTTGCAAGAAAAAATATTGTTTGACGACAAAGTTGTAAGGTGGCGGATAATATGGGTTACAAAAAAATAAAGCCGCATGCGATGACTGAGCAAGAGCTCCGGCAGCTTTGGAAAGAGGAGTATTGCGATCCATCCAGACCTATTTACACACTTGATAATATTCATGTTAAGTTCTTCGAGGACATGTTCGATCATGCCTTTTATGAAAGCGACAGCCGAAAAGCAAGAGACAAATCAATACTGTCGTTTAACAGACTTGAAAAAATGCTTTGGATTAAAGACACTCTGATCGACCCTGACGCAATTTTGAAACAAGGATGGGATAGAGAAAGAAAAAAATATGACGGCGCCCGGCGGGTTGCGTTTATTAAGGATAGTTACGTTGTTGTGATCCGGTTTACGGGATATCTGAAGGCGAAATTTATTACCGCTTATGAAATCCAGTCCCAGCGGACCATTCAAATTATTCAAAATAGCCCGGACTGGACCAACTCTGATTTTTGATTCACGCCACAGCCGCAAAAACAAAAAAACGCTGATTACGGGTTCAGCGTTTGAGACCTTTGTAGGTTCCTTGCTACTGCAAAGAATATTCGAATATATAAAATAATACTGGAAAAGCAAGTGGCTTTGTCACTCCTCACATCAACGCCACATTCCGCCTACGAAATTCCTCGGGCGTAAACCCTGTCTGTTTCCCGAAAAACCTCGTAAAATAGGCAGGTTCCGAAAAGCCCAGTTCGTAGCTGATCTCTTTGATAGGCTTGCGCAGGTACCCGATTTCGCGTTTGGCTTCGAGGATGAGACGCTCGTTGATCATCTGGCTGACAGTCTTCCCGAATGAGGCGCGGGTAAGTTCGTTGAGGCGTTTGGCGCTCAATGAGAGCTGGTTGGCGTAGAAATCAGCCTTGCGCTGCTTGCGGTAGTTGGTTTCGATGGATTCCAGCAGCATTTGCAGCCGCGGATCACCCGCAGAGAGGCCGTCGCCCTCCTTTTGCAGTTCAATGCAATGCAGAAACCAGCTCCGGAGATAGGATTCCAGGATCGCCGGACGTTGGGCATCTTCATATTCAATGCGGATGAGGTCCAGCAGGGCGTTCAGAACGGGCAGGCGGCAATCGGGTATAGTGACGGAGAAATTGGTGGAGTATTTAAATAATTTGAAGATGTCGTTGCCGATGAGGCGCTCGAAAAAGTCTTTGGAAATAGCGATCAGAAAACCGCATTTGTCGCGCCGGTCCATACTGTGGACCTGGTCGGGCAGCAGCAGGAAAACCTGATTGCGCTCGATAGTGAACCGATTGAAATCGATGTAATGCGCCTGTCCGGGCCCCACGTCGGTGAACCACAACATTTCATAAAAATCGTGACGGTGAATGCCGTTAAAAAAATGTTCGTCGCCTTCCTCGATGGTAGCCATCGCAAAAAAGGCATCCCCCATGTCGTGCAGGGGAAATTCCGTGCGCTGCTGTTGGTGATGCTGCTCCTCTATCGACTTGCTACCTGTGTAATCCATATCCCTTTCCCACTTTTTTGCCCGCTTTGCGACCTCAAATATCGGCAGCCGCCGCACATCCTCCAAAACACAAACCCCGCCGGCCAATCAGCTGCGGCGGGGTTTGTAGTACTCCTAAAACCCAAACTATTTGACCTTGACAATGGCGGTAATGGCCCCGCCTTCGACTTTGAGGCCCTGCCTGGCGGCCGCAGTGGCAATATCCACTGTGTACACCCAGCTTCCCGCATCGGTATTGATGCCTACAAAGACGCTCTTTTTGTCATCGCTGACCGTATTATTATTGTAAGAAGCCGACGAAGAAGCGATTGCGTCCGGTGCACCGGTTACCCATGCAAATCTCTGATTGTAAGCATCCGCGATGGCCAGTTTCTTGCTTCCCGATGCCTTGCCCAGATCTCCATACATATAGAGCAGGAACTTGCCGCCCCCCAGATAGGTCTGATTGGCGATTTTGTAGCCACCCGATTTTTCCTGCACATTAAAGAAGTAACTCTTGTCGAAATCCGTCGTTCCTTTCTTGATACGTACAAACGCCGAAGGCTTGGTGGTAGTAGCTACGCCACTGTTGGTGGCCGATGCCGGAGAAAAACCATACACATCTCCGTTTTCATCCACGGACAAGCCATTGTTGAAATACGAACCGATGAAGCTCGTACGGTTGTCTTTGATCACCTTATCGAGCGTCATCGCCGGGTAATTGAACACGGCGATCCAGCTGCTGTCGGGATATGCGGTGCCGAACACGTCGGGAGCAGCGCCTTTGATGCTCATGTAAGGCGCAAAAACCTTGTCGCCTACCTGCGTGGCCCATGTGAAGTGCGCACGCTCGCCATTGCCCGCGAGTTTCACGATGTTCACCTGGGCTTCGCCTACGATTTTCGACTGGTCGGCATTAATGCGGAACCATGAAGCGCTTTCGTTACCGCTTCTCGGAACTTTGATAGTGAGAATATCGTCGCCCGCAGGTGCAAAAACCTGGACAGTTTCACTCTGAAAATCGGAGGTTTTCACCAACCCGCCTTTTTCATCCAATGCATATGTGGTGACAGCACCTGGGTTTCCCTGGCCGTATAGCAAGCTGAAAAACTTGCCCTTATGCGTTAGGTAGTAGCGGTAAGAACCATCCTGCTCGATACCCTGCCCTACCGTGCTGATCGTTCCCTGCGAAAGATCGCCCGTGGTCAGAAGATAATCGGCAACGCCCTGGGAGCCGATTGGTGCCGAAGCTACCACGTAACGTGACTGGCTACCGGTACTCGGTTCCGGCGTCGGGTTGGTCGTATCGTCGTCACTGCTGCACGCGCCCAAAGCGACGCCCACTCCCACTGCGAAAAACCATTTCAAATATGACTTTTTCATTTTCTTACTTTGATTGGATTATTGAATTATTAAAGATTATTTACTGATGAAATAGCGAAATTTGACGTAAAAACCCCTACTAGGCTTCTGCAAGCTGAAATTATCGAACAGCTTTGCGTCGAGCAGGTTTTTGCATTCCAACGAGACATTGTATCTGCCGTCGGCTAGGGCGTACACCAGATTCACATCGTGGCTCAGCTGCTGCGGAATGTCCAGCTTGTCGCTGCCGAGGCTCGGCCAGTAGAGGTAATAGGCGTGTACATAAAGCAGGTTGTAGCCAAGGGTAAGCGTGTTGCCTTTCTTGCCAAGGTCTTTGAAGAAAACGGCAGCATCGGCATTGCCGAACAGGAACGGCATGTTAGGGATACGGTCGCGATAGAGCGGGCTTTCAGTGGTGTAACCTTCCTCGAAGCGCGTATTGTTGCGCAGGTTCTGGTAAGTAAGGTTGACGCCCGCCGTGAGCAGCTGCCGGAACGAGTAGCGCACTTCGCCATCGATGCCGAAGTTGGTCACGTCGGCCAGGTTATCCATTACCTGTTTGGTCTGGTTGGCGTTCAAGCGCGGCCGGATAAAGCCCTGGGCGTCGCGGTAGAGCACATTGGCGTCCACGCTGAACCGGTGCATGCGGTTGATCGCACCATTGTAGCTGAAACCGAGGTTGTAATTGTAGCTCGTTTCCGGATCGAGTTCGATGTTGCCTTCCAGGTTCAGCAGGTCGCCGAAGAGCTCGTCGGTTTCGGGCAGACGGTAACTCTTTTCAAATGAACCTTTTAACTGGAAATTCCTGAAAAGAAAATAGGTGGAAGCGATACCATATCCCAGTTTTTCAAAACCATTCTTTTGAACTAAAAACGCTTCATCGCCCCAGTTGCCCGTGGGGTTGTAAGAGACTGAAAACTTGTTGTTTTGCGAGAAATGTTTGAGAAATAGAGAGGTATTCCAACGCTCGCTGTAATCGAATTTGTAGCCTAATCCCAGCACATTCTTCTTGTTGACGCGCGGCTGCTCATACTTCGCCGATTCAGGGAAAAGCTCGTCCTGGCCTTTGCGGTTAAATGTGTTGAATACATTATTGATCGTAATCGAATGCCGCGGATCGATCTGATAGGTCACATTCGCCGTTGCCAGCCCGTTGTTGTTCCGGAATTTGTACAGCGACCGCTCCCGTTCGCTACCTTTCCCTTCGTATTGTTTGAATTGCTGGAACCAGTTGTAGCGGCGGTATACCGTATCCACATTCTGCTCCTGGCCGAGGTTGTAATTGGCCGAGATATTTACATTCAAACCCTTCACAAACAAATCTTTCTTCTGGTATTTCAAACTCGGCATTACAATGTTGCCCTTGCGGTGCCATTGCCCGAAGACACTCACCATCCGTGCGCCCGTCTGGATTTCGGCCTTGTTCTTCCCTAATGTGATCCCCAGCAAAAGTTTGTCGGCGAACTTCTTGCCCACTACACCCACATTTGCGATCACGGTTTCATTATGGTAAGTATCGTGAAACCTGCGGAGGCGCTGGTTACGGAAATACTCGCCGGTGTTCACGTCCGCGACATCGACGGTGATCCAATAATTGTTGTCCGAATAATTCTGAAATGCATTCAATTGGGCCGTAAAACCATTTTTACCCGTGTAACCCGCATTGATCGTCGTGCGGTGGGTGTTGAATGAGCCGTAGGAATAGGAAGCGTCCAGGTAGCTGTTCTGCCGCGTGTTCGTCACGATATTCACCGCGCCCCCCAATGCATCGGAGCCGAGCCAAATCGGCACCACGCCTTTATACACCTCCACGCGCTCGGCAAGGTTAATCGGAATGTTATTAAGCTGAAATGAAGAACCGAAGTTATCCATAGGCACGCCGTCGAGGAAAAACTTGACCTGCCGGCCCGTGAAGCCGTTCAGCGAGAAATTCATGTTGGAGCCCACGCCCCCGCTCTCCCGTACACGCACCCCCGACACGCGGTCGAGCGCATGGGAAAGGTCGAGTGTGGAATTTTGGAGCTTTTTGGCATCAATAGCCGTCACATTATAAGCCTGGCGGTTAATTTCCTTCGTCTCCGTCCGGCCTATCACCGAAACCGATTCCAGTTCGCGGGTTTCCGAAACCAGTCTGGCATTGTGTTTGAAATGTTCACCGGCTTTAAGGGTAATGTCTTTGGTCTGAGTCTGGTAACCCATAAACGAAACCAGCAGCTTATAGGAACCAGGGCGGACGTGTTCGAGCGTATACGTTCCGTTGGCGCTGGTGAATGTGCCGTGCGAAGTCCCTTTCAGGCTCACCGAAGCGCCGGGAAGCGTCTCACCATCCTCCGACCTGACCTGTCCTGTGAGGATAACATCGGCCTGCTGGGCAAAGGCGACCAACGACAAGGCACAAAGAAGCCCTGTATGCAGAATTGTATTAATTTGCATTGCTTTAAATGTTTCAGCGTTTATAGGTAATGCGCTCCGGCGCAGCAAACTGCGAGGGAATAAGTCCCTTGGCTTTTATTAATAAGTAGACTTATTCTAAATAATGTCGCAAAAGTAGCCGTCTGGCGACAGTTACGCTTATACAATTTGCCGGTTTAGCTGGACAATCTGAACATTAGCCGAAATCGTGTGCAATGTTGCGTCGATTAAAAGCGTAGTGGCCTCCCTGAGTTCTTCCAAACCAAGCGACGCAAACCCGATGCACATTGCGTTCAAGTCCGCACCCGGCGGGTTATGCCGTTTTCCATCCCTGATAAAAAGACCCCGCCGCTGTGCTTCCAGGGCAACACCCGCAGTATCGACCCCGTTGAACCGCACCCAAAGGCACATACCGCCCGTTGGTACCGTAAACGAGACAATGCCCGGCAGGCGCTCGGCGAGCATGGCGCACAGCAGATCCCGGCGTTCTTTGTATAAATTTCTGATCTTGTTCAGATGCCGTTCGACGGCCCCATTGCGCAGCAGTTCCGCCGCCGCCTCTTCCAGGAGGTTATCGCCCTGCAAGTCGACCACATACCGGTGCTGGCCCAGCAAGGCAATGAGTTTGGCCGGAGCGACGATGAAACCGAGCCGAATGGCAGGAGCAAGAATTTTCGTCAACGTGCCGACATATATAACGCTCCCGTTCGCGTCGCGGCTGGCCATCGGCAATGTGGGATGGCTCTCATAGTGAATGTCAAAATCAAAATCATCCTCAATGATTGCGATCCGGTAGGTTTTGGCGAGTTCGAGCAGCCGGAGCCTTCGCGGGGCCGACAAGGTAACCGTGGTAGGATGATGGTGGTGCGGGATGACATAAATGAGCCTCACGGGCGTGCTCCGGCAAATTGCTTCCACGGCGTCGACGTCGATCCCCTCCCCGTCCACCGGCACGCGGCATACGTTAACGCCCAGCCGGATGAACATTTGGGTCACTACAAAAAAACCGGGATCACCCACGATCACCGAATCGCCCGGTTTCAGCAGCAGCGATGCCGCCAGGTACATGCCCATCTGTGCGCCTTTGGAAATAAATACGTGCTCGATGCCGATATTCAGCCCTCTCGTCTGCCGGAGCATGCGAACAACCTCACCCCGCAGACGTGGCGAGCCCTCCTTAGCTGTGTAGGAAAGGTAATCCCGGGCAAATTTCCGCTTGCCTATCACGCGGTACTCCCGCAGGAGCTCGTTCAGAGGGGTTAGTCTTACGTCCGGGAAACCCTCATTGAACACATATTTAAATGCTCCCGACGGATATTTGACCTGCAACTCCTCCCGCATTTCATAGTCAATATCGTAACCGGTTGAAACGGGATAGCCTGCTTCGCGTACCTGCCCCGGCTGCGCCAGCGGGGCAGGTACGGTTCCCGGCATCCGAGGCGAAACAAAACACCCCTTCCTCGGCTTAACCAGGATCCACCCCTGAGCTTCCAGCTCTTCATATGCCGCTACGACAGTATTCCGGTGAAGTTTCAGCGAGCGGGCCAGCTCCCGGCTTGGCTGGATTTGCACACCCGGGCACAAGACACCTTCCCGGATCAGCGTGCTGATTTGTTCAACGATTTGAATGTATAACGGCAAATCTCCCTGCCTGCAAACCCTGATCAGGCTACCGAGCTCAATCATTTCCAATGGTTTAATTCTGGACTAGCAACTATATGGTCATTGGACTATCCGGCATGTGTAAGGCGCATTTATATTTGCCTGATCACCAAAACCCTGAAGAACAATGCGAACTATTATTTTCCTACTGCTGGCTTTCGCCTCCATCCCATCCATTGCGCAACACGAGCATACCAAAGCCGGTGTTACGGCCGATCCGTTCCAATTTCAAGCCGTGCGCAGCGAATGGCTCACCGACGCCGACCTGAAAGGCTACAAACTCGAATCGTCGGTTATGACGATCGCCCCGGGCGCAACGGATACCGTAAGCCACCGCCACGACTGCGATCTATTCGGCTATGTCCTCGAAGGCGAGGTGCAAATTGGCCTGGACCATGCGGCTCCGGTTGCGTACAAAACCGGCCAGATGTTTTTCGAGAAAAGAAACGTCCTTCATTCGCTCGCAGCCAACCCGCTTCGCGACCGCCCCACGCGTGTGCTGCTGCTGTTTCTGATCAAGGACGGCCGCAACGCATACACGCCCGAATATCCAGCCCCAACAACCAAGAAATAATCCAAACCGGCACAAAGAGCAAGGCAATATACCAATGAAGTTGAAACAATTACACAGAATTTCCGGGGTCGCCATCGCGGCGTTTCTCGTTTTACACCTTTCCAACCACCTTTTTGCCCTCGGCGGACCGGCGCTGCACATTACGGTCATGAAATATTTCCGGATGGTGTACCGGTTTCCGCCGGTGGAGGTATTATTACTGCTGTGCGTTACAATCCAGATTATTAGCGGCCTGCGGCTGGTTTTCACAAAAGGGTTCAGAAGGCAGCCACTGTATGTGATAGCACAGGCGGTCAGCGGAGTTTACCTTTCGTTATTCCTGATCAACCATGTCACAGCGGTACTGCTGGCACGGTACGACTGGCATATCGAAACAGATTTTTATTTCGCATCGGGAGTAGCAGTCCATTATCCTGAAAAGCTGTTTTTTATCCCCTACTATACGCTTTCAGTGCTTTGCGCCTTCACGCATATAGCGTGCGCGCATTACGCACGCAGGGTGGAGCTCGCGCGGGTTGCATCGGGGCCGGATGCAAGCGCAGGCTTCAGGAGGGAGGCGTTGTTGATTTTAGGAGCCGGCGCAATAGTTACAGCCCTGATCATGGCATCCTTCACCGGACTGTTTTATCCATTATAGCCTGAATTCGAGGGCACAAAACAACAATAGCCGCACCCGCCGGTAAAATGCGGATGCGGCTACCAAAGCAGTTATTTCAATAAGAATTAGTATTTCAAACTCTTCAAATAAGCGATCGACTGCGGTACTTGTTTTGCGTAGCTAGGGCTTTCATCCTCGATATAGTAATGCTTAAGTCCCGCTTTCCGCGCAGCTTTCAGAACGGCCGGAATGTCGATCTGACCCGTGCCTAATGCAACGTCGTTCTCGACCGGCGTGCCGCCCGACATATTGCCCGTCACCCCTTTTTTCAGATCCTTCATGTGCATGAGTTTGAAACGGTCGGGATACTTGCTGATGAGCGCAGCCGGGTCCTGTCCGGGGAAAAAGGTCCAAAGCATATCGAGTTCGAAGCTGACATATTTCGGGTCAGTGTTCTGGATAATATAATCCATGAGCGTACCGTCGCCGTGCTTTTCGAACTCGTAGCCGTGGTTATGGTAGCAGAATGTAAGGCCGAATTCTTCTTTGAGTTGCTTACCTATTTTGTTGAAATCAGCTACCGTCTGTTGAGCCGCTTCGAGCGTAAATGGTCCTTTATGCGGCACCCACGCCACACGCACGAAGCTCGCGCCCAGCGTTTTGGCATTATTGCCTACTTCCTGCGTCTTGTTTAGCGCGTCGGCATATCCTACCCCGAACGACGAACATTTGATACCACGCTCGTCCAGCAACTTGCGGAGCTCCGCGGCAGTCTTACCAAACAGGCTGGAAAACTCCATGTCCGTAATTTTCAACGCTTTGATTGTGTCCAATGTCGCGGCAGCATCTTTCGAGAGACTTGTCCGGAATGTGTATGAAACTATCCCCGGCTGATCGGGGAACAGCGGCTTTCCTTTCTGGGCAGAGGCCGAATATCCGCAAGCCAATGCCGCCAGGAGCGTTAAATGTTTGATTTTCATGAATAAATGGTGATCAGGTTTTTGAGTTTTTGCGGTTAATGTAAAAAGCGCCGGGCCAGCCTTGCGCCGATATTTAATTGACGAGGAACCTGGCCATTTACCCTAATGCGCCGGTTCTACATCCTCGTTTTTACAACCGCTATTCCTTCGCTTTCAAAAACGCCTCCGCATACCGCTTCCCCAGCTCCCGCGCCGAAGGGGCATCGAAATGCGTGTCATCGCCCTTGTGTGTCAGGCCCGACGCCGAAGCCAGGTAAACGCGTTTGGTATCTTTGGCATAATCAGCAATTACATCGTTAACGAATGCTGCCGCAGGGTTTTTGGCAACATAAAAGTCTCCCAGTGTGCCTACGACCAGCGGTACATCTTCGGTATGCGTATCCCTGCGCAGGCGTTTGAAAAAATCGGCCAGCTTGGCGGCGTAAGCATCTTTTTTCTCAGGTGAGCTGTCGGATTCGCCCTGATGCCAGATAATCCCTTTGATCGTCCCGCGCTTCTGTGCCTCTTTCACACGGGCGAGCATTTCGTCGTAGGCGTAAATGCCGGTTTGCTCATGCCGAACGCCCGGCAGCCAGTCGTCGATGCCGCTGCCGCCTACTGCGCAGGGAATGAGGCCTATCGGGCGGTCGGGATATTCTTTGAGCACTTCCTGCGCGAAGGTCAGGCCGGGACCTACCCCTACTACCGCGGGCTTGTCCTCATGAAGCGGGTCGGTAGCCATTGTCCATTCATTATGGCGGTTAATGGCCCATATTTTGGGAGAATTAGGCTTTGAAGCGGCATCCGTCGCCCCTCGCCCTGCCATATTGGACTGTCCGACAAGGAGATAGAGGTCCATTTGGTCGGGAGGGGTTTGGGCAAAGGCGGTGGAGGAGCCGACGAGCATGCCGAGCAGTATTTTCAAGGTTTTAAGCGTCAGGCTCATTACTAACAGACATTTTGAAATCGATGACATTTAACACAAAAGCAAAGCCGGGCAAATATTTATCCATTAATTTGCCTTACAAATCAAAAGGTCAATGCGCAAGAGCTTCATCCACACCAAACCCCACATTGTACTCCTCCTTTCCTGCCCTATTCTGGCCATCGTGGCCTGGCTAAGGCGCAGTTACGCAGTGGATGTGCAGCTTTACGACACCTATTACATCCTTCGGATCGACCTGATCGCCGAGTTCCTGATCACGATCATACTGATTACCAGCCTCCTGTATTGGCTTACCCGGAGCCGCACCGGCTTTCCGCAACTGACTGCCGCACACGTACTCGCAACAATCGGCATCGCCCTGTACATAATCAGCGCGACGGGCTACCCGCCCAACAATGCGGTTGATACCTGGAAACCGATGTCGCCGCAACAATATCAGGACTGGGAGGATCTAAACACGCGCTTCATGATGGCCGTTGTCACATTCGCGGCCTTTCAAATACTACTAGTCGCTAATTTGATTGTCAAGTGGGTTAAAGGTTAGTCGGTATTATCGGACGTGGCCGGATGGTCGTACGTCAAGGATGACAGAAGCAGTCAGGATAGCCAGAAGCGGTCAGCAGCCACCCACTACCGGTTCAGCCGATCAAGATACTTCAAAGCGTGATCAACGTCCGGCAGGTTTTTGTTCCAATTTCCTTCGCGTTCGATGTAAACGTAGCCGTCAAAGCGCTGGCGTTTAAGCTCGGCGATGACGGCCGGATAGTCGATCACGCCAGTCCCTACCATTACGTCATTTGCTTTGAGGTTCCCCGCGGCGTCGAGGTCTTTGATATGCAGGCATATAATCTTCCCTTGCAGGGTTTGAAGGCATTTCACAGGATCGAGGCCGCTGCGTACCCAGTGACCGATGTCGGCGCAGGCGCGGAAATGCGGGCGGCCCTGCATAGCCATTGCCACGGAATCGGGATGCCAGAAATAGCTCGAACCTTTGGCGTGTTCGTGAATAGCCACCCTGACCTTATAGTGCTCTGCCATTTTCTCGATCGCGTCCCAATGCTGCTTCTGCGGCTCGGCGGTCAGGAACTCAAGGCCCATTTTTTGGGCAAATTCAAAATTAGCTTTCCAATCGTCCTCATTTTTACCGTCGGCGTAAAGCGACTTCATTTTCAGGTCCCGCTTGTCGAGCATACCTTTCATTTTTTTGATCTCCTCGTCGGTCAGTCTGGGAATGGAGTGGCCATTGAACGCATCGCCCAATTTGTGAAAAAAGAAACCTTCGACATACGTTGCATTGATACTGTCGGCTTTATCAAGCGCATCTTCAAAAGAAAAACGGTTGAAAGAATACAATGCAACACCCGGCTTCCATTTCATGCTACCGCCGGGCCCGCCACTACGAAAACTGTATAATGCAAGGGTTGAGGCGATTACAATCGCGACAAAAGCGATGACCGGTGTGTACTTTTTCAAAATGATTTGTATTTAAAATGATTGATTCGAAACAAAACGCTACGATTAAACCAACTTATCGGGCGTGATCGGCAGTTCCCTCACCCGCTTGCCGGTAGCGTGGAAAACCGCGTTGGCAATAGCCGCGGCGACCCCCACGATGGCAATTTCGCCAAGGCCTTTGGAGCCGATCGGGTTGACGTGCACGTCCGGCTTGTCGATGTAATATACTTCAATGGGCGGAATATCGGCATGCACGGGAATATGATAACCGGCAAAATCGGTGGTAACATAGCGGCCAAAGCGGTGGTCCATTTCCGAATGCTCCATCAATGCCATTCCGATCCCTCCCACAACGCCGCCGATCGACTGGCTGCGGGCGGTTTTGTAATTGATGATCGCACCTACATCCGCGCACGTGACCACCCGCGTAACGCGCACCTCACCCGTAAGCGGGCTCACCAGCACCTCCACGAAATGGCAGCCAAATGAATACATCGAATACTGGTCACGCTCCGCGCCCGATTTCGACTCTTCCGTTACTTCGAGTTCATTTAAATGATGGTATTTCAAAATATCCGCATAACTCACCCCGTCCTTGTCGTCAACCGAACCATAGACCTGACCATTTCTGACCACCACCTGGCCCCCTGACTTAAACCGTTCTGACATTTCCCGCGCCAGCGCAACCAACCTGGTCTTCAACGCCTCACAAGCCACGTGCACCGCCGAGCCTACGCTCGGGATCGTGGCCGAACCATTCTGGCCGGGAGCATCGGGCAACGCCGAGTGCCCCAGTTCGAATCGGATCTTTTTTGCATTCACACCTAAAACTTTGGCTGCAATGCGCGTCATAGCCGTGCCGGTACCGGGGCCTATGTCCATCGTCGCGCTTTGGACGATCACAGAGCCGTCGGCCTGTATAACCGCCCTCACTTTCGAGGGGTGCCGGTGGAAACCATACAGGCTCGATGCCATACCGTACCCCATTAGCAGGCCGTTCTGGGTCACCGATCGCGGCGCCTGCATCCTGTTGTTCCAGCGAAACTTTTCCGCACCCAGCTCATAGCATTCCCGCAGCGATTTCGCCGACCAGGGCAAATTCCGCTCGGGATCGGATTCGGCGTAGTTTTTCAACCGAAATTCCAGCGGATCCATTTTTAATGCAAATGCCAGTTCGTCCATAGCCGATTCCAATGCAAACATGCCCGTGGCGTCGCCCGGCCCGCGCATCCAGGTGGGCGTGTTCACATCGAGCGGGAGCAGGCGGTAGCGCGTGGCTACATGCGGGCAGGCGTACAGCGTACGCGACGCGAGAACGGTGCGCTCCAAATGTTCTTCGTACATCGACGTCTGCCCCGTCCCTTCATGCACAATGCCAATCAGCCGGCCATCTTTGGTAGCACCGATATTGATTTTCTGGACGGTATAGGGCCGGTAACCGACAGAGGTAAACATCTGCTCCCGCCCCAGTACCAATTTCACCGGCCGCTTCAACTGCTTTGCCGCCATTACCGCCGCCATTGTATGCGGCCAGACGCGAATTCCCGACCCGAAAGCGCCGCCAATGTACTTTGATATTACCTGCACATTTTCCCGGGGCAGTTTGAATGCCTGCGCCAATTGTCCCTGCGCGGATTTAACACCCTGGTTTTTATCGTAAACTGTCAGCTTGTCGTCCGCTTCCCATACCGCAATGATCGCATGCGGTTCCAGCGGCTGATGGTGCTGGGTTGGAATGGTGTATTCGGCTTCGATCCTGACTTCGGTATTTTCTGACTTAGCTGCCTCGCCGCGCTGATAGTCCTGAAAAGGTGAATTTTTGGAGCGCTGGACATTCAATGCAACACCTGCTTTACCTATATTTTTTTCAAAATGGGTTTGATGGGTTTCCTGCTGATAAGTCACACGCACGAGCGACGCCGCGTGCACTGCCTGCTCACGCGTGCCTGCCACGACCATCGCCACAGGCTGGCCATCGAAATAGATCAGCGGATCATAAAACACCCGGAGTGCCGTGCCCACTGGTACCCGCTCAGCAGGTTGCTTTCGCTCCGGCCAGCCAGGCACAGTAATCGCATTGAGATGGCTGATGACCGCTAGCACGCCAGGAACGGCTTCCGCTTCGCGCGATTCGATGGCCGTGATACTGCCTTTGGCGATAGTACTCGTTACCAATACGGCGTGTACAAGTCCCGGTACGAGGTACTCGGCGGAGTAGGTCGCAGTGCCGGTCACTTTTACAGCCCCGTCGACGCGGTCGAGCGAGGTGTCCGATGCATTATCCAACAATTGTTTTTTCATAGCCCGATCAGGAAATGCCCGCGGCGGTTTTCAATGCAGCAACCATTGCATTGGATGTCAATTTAATCTTATACGCATTACCTTCCAGAGCCTTTGCACTTTCCATTTCATGCTCCGCGACTTCCCTGAAAAGCTGCTCCGACGGAGCTTTTCCCCTCAACATGAGATCGATAGCCCAGTAGCGCCAGGGCTTATGGGCCACACCACCGAGTGCGAGCCGCGCATCCCATATCCGGCCGCCGTCCATTTGCAGCGCCACTGCCACCGACACCAATGCAAAGGCATAGGAAGCCCGGTCGCGCACTTTCAGGTAATGGCTGTGTTTGGCAAATGCATTATCCAGCACCTCAATGGCCGTCACGAGCTCGCCGGGGCCGAGGTTGGTATCCAGCTCGGGCTGCTGGGTAGACAGGCGAAGAAAGTCCTTCATTTGTATCCTCCGCTCCCCGTCCGGGCCATTGACCACCACTACCGTATCCACGGCAGTAAGTGCCACGCACATATCACTGGGGTGAACGGCCAAGCACGACGACTTTTCGATCCCGCCAAAGCCGTTTCCCGCAAAAAAGATGGCGTGTGTGCGATTAATGCCTCCTTCCGCGCCACAGCCGGAGCCCGGCTTGCGCTTGTTACAAGGCAATGCAAGATCGTAAAAGTAGCTGCAACGCGTGCGCTGCAAAAGGTTACCGCCCACCGTGGCCATATTGCGCAACTGCCCCGACGCGCCCGCGAGCAATGCCTGTGCGAGTAACGGCTGGCGGGTCACAACAGCCTTATGTTTCGCAACCTCACTGTTCAGCGCCAATGCGCCGATGCGTAGGCGGTCGTACCGGTGTTCTATTTTCTTTAACGGAAGGTGATTGATATCGATCAGCTTTGTGGGCGACGCGATGCCCCGCTTCATGAGGTCGACCAGATTGGTCCCTCCTGCAATGTAACGCGCTTCGGGGTCGTCGGCGGCCATGCTAATGGCTTCCGCGATTGTTTTCGGACGGAGATATTGAAATGGTTTCATACTTTCAAGCCCTCCATTTTTACTTCGAGAATGGCATCCACAATGTTCGGGTAAGCTCCGCAACGGCATAGATTGCCGCTCATATATTCCCGCACCTCCTCTGCTGAGCCCGCGCACCCCTCACGTATACACGCAACCCCCGACATCACCTGCCCAGGCGTGCAGTAGCCGCATTGAAACCCGTCGTGTTTGATAAACGCTTCCTGCAACGGGTGCAGGTTGTCCCCACTCGACAATCCTTCAATGGTGGTGATTTTCGAGCCATGCTGCATGGCAGCGAACGTCAGGCAAGACAAGGTCCGACGTCCGTCGACATGCACGGTGCAAGCCCCGCATTGCCCGAAATCACAACCTTTTTTGGTTCCTGTCAATCCGAGATTTTCCCGCAGCAAACCCAGCAATGTCATGCGCGGATCAATGGAAATGCGTCTGCGTTTTCCATTGACAGTCAGCGATATTTTCACCTTAGCCGCATTACCTACCGGCCCGTCCTCAGGTGCCAGTGCTGCTTGCAGAAGGTCCGCCGGCGCCATCGAAAGCCCGGCGATGAACATGGATTGTTTCAGAAAAAAACGCCGGGCTTCGTTTTCGGCGTCGGGCGGAGTAGCGTCGTGGTCGATGTCCATCGTCGTTCAGTTCGGTGATTATGTATTGAAAAGGGAGGTAGGTGTGTGATTTACCGGTTGGAAAGTATCAGGAATGGTCAGGCAGTAATCGGGGGTGGTCAAGTGGTGGTCAGGTATGGTCAGAAATGAGTGGCGGGCGAATGCCGTCAGGCATGTAATATTGGTAGTAATATGGCGGATTGGCTTAGTTAAAAATGCCGTCAGGCATGCAACAACAATGCTTTGCTGTTACATGCCTGACGGCATTTCCCGGTATATGGGAGACGGCTTGACCGCTACCAATATTACATCGCTACGGTATGACTACCGCATTTTGATTTTAGATTATTTAAAATCAACTACGTTCCACGTCTTTTCCCTTCCCGCACCTATCTCTGCATTGATCGTTTTGTTTCCGTATTTCAATACCCGTTTCTGTGCATTGGGTGAGACGAGCGTCACGGATTTCAATTTACCATTTTCCCAAACTTCATCTACCGTCACATTACCGCGCGCTTTCAAACCTTTCACCGAACCGGTCGCCCATGCATCAGGTAATGCGGGCAATAGTTCGATCACGCCGGTTTGCGATTGGAGGAGCATTTCGGCTACTCCAGCGGTGGAGCCCATATTGCCGTCTAGCTGAAATGGCGGGTGGGCGCAAAGGAGGTTGGCGTATGAGCCGCCGCCGTCGGCCATGTTGGTACCCTGGTCGGCTACGGGCCGGAGCACGCTTTTGAAAAGTTTGTGCGCACGGTTACCATCCTGCAAACGCGCCCAGAAGTTGACTTTCCAGGCCAGCGACCAGCCGGTACCTTCGTCGCCACGGGCATTGAGGCTCACGCGCGCGGCTTCCGCTTCGGCCGGGGTTTGGGTAATCGAAATTTGCTTGCCAGGGTGCAATGCATACAAGTGTGATACGTGCCGGTGGTGACTGGTAGAGTCGTCGACATCCTCTCGCCATTCCTGCAACTGTTTCCAACGGCCGATCTGCAAAGGCAATATCTTGTCGCGGGTAGCCCGGGCCTTCTGTGCGAAATCGGCATCGATACCCAGCACGGCTGCGGCTTCGGCCGTGTTGTTGAGCACGTCCCAGGCCATTTCGTGGTCCATGGTGGCACCGCTGGAAATACCGCCATGCTCCGGCGAGTACGATGGCGATGAAACGAGCCGGCCTTTGCCGTCGCCGGTCAGGTAATCCATCCAGAACTCCGAAGCCTCCTTCATGACCGGATAGGCCGTATTTTTCAGGAATACCTTGTCATTGGTAAATGCATAATGCTCCCACATATGCTGGCAAAGCCAAGCGGCACCACCCGGGAAAAAGCCCCAGGGGAAATCCCATCCCGGCGAGGTATAACCATAGGCGTTCAGCATCGTATTGACGATCCAACCTTTGGCATTGAAAAATTCTTTCGCCGCCAGACGTCCCGGTTCTACAATGGACCGGGTAAAATCCATCAGCGGTAAATGGCATTCCGAAAGATTGGTCGCCTCGGCAGGCCAGTAGAGCATCTGCACGTTGATATTGGTATGATAGTCGTTCGCCCACGGCGGGTTGGTACTGTCGTTCCATTTCCCTTGCAAGCTCATCGGCATGGTGCCGGGGCGTGTGGACGAGATCATCAGATAGCGGCCGTACTGGAAATAAAGCTCTTCCAAACGGGTATCGGGCTGTCCCGCCGCATAGGCTTTCTGACGCTGGTCGGTAGGAATGGCCGGCGCGGTTGCATTACCCAGTTTCAATGCGACGCGGTCGTATAAATTGTGGTAATCCTTTTGCTGCTCGGCGAGCAATGCGGCGTAGGTCTTTCCGGCCACTTTGGCCATGGTAGCGGCATTGGCCTTTTTGTAGTCGTTACCCTTATAATCAGGGAATTTCATAAGGTAATCGGTCGCCACGGTGTGGATCAGCACAATGGATTTTGCGCCGGTCACGGTTAGCACGCCATTGCTGAAAGCCGTTTTACCGTCGGTATCGATGCGGTAAACGGTTTCGAACTCCTGGTGGTTGTCTTTTAAATGCCCGCCGAATGTGTATTGTTTTTTGTCAAAATGCTCATGGTCTTTCGCATGCGGTGTTACAAAACGGATGGAATACGTTTCCGGCGTCGAGGAAGTGAATTTGTACACCATTACCTTGGAAGGATAATTCCCGAAGAATGTCCTTTCAAAATGGCTCCCGCCGGCGTCGTAGCTCACTTTGCCCAGTGCATCGGAGATATTCAATTCGCGGCGGTAGTTCTGTGCGACGCCTTTGGAGGGCACTTTCACGAAAATATCGCCCACTGTTTGCTGCGCACCAAAATCGGAAGAAGGGGTATTTTCCTTTTTTTCATGAATAACGCCTGTCAGCTCCTTGTTGGCAAGTGCGTGCGCTTCTTTCATTTTCCCGGCTGCGAGTAGTTCGCGTACCTGGGGCAAATGTTTGTAGGCTTCTTTTTTTAAACCAAAATTATAGTCTGCATTCGCTCCCTTGCCGCCCGTCCAAAGGCTGCCTTCCGAAAATTGGATCCGTTCTTCGTCCGTTCCGCCGAAAAACATCGCGCCCACATGACCATTACCAATCGGCAATGCCTGGGTCATCCATTCTTTGGCCGGTTGTTGGTACCATAGCGACAAAGGCGCGGGTTGGGGATTGGGGTTTGGCTGCGCTCGCAGCGGGTTGAATGCGGCAATAGCGCAAATTAGCGGGCCTAGAAATGTTTTCATCAATAATTTTTTGGCAAATAATGGTAAAATTATTCAAAAATCAGTTTGGGTGAGCCGCTCAGTTTTATGTTGCTTTTGGGCATGTTTTCCAACCGGATATTCTTGCCCAGCACCTCTCCTTCCAGCTTCAAATCCGAAACCTCGACATTCGTACAGCCATTGAACCAGAACATATGATGATTGCCCGATTGCGGATCAAGGTCGTTTGTGCGTATGATCCTGTTATTGCCAAAAAACAATCCTCGGGTACTTTTTGCGTACAAAACAGGGTAATCAAATGTTTTGAAAGTATTGCCTTCGATCCGGATATTGAAATGAACGGGCCTCCTGGCGTCCACCACTTTGTTCGACGGGTTAATGGCGATGACGGCATTGCCCGGGCCGCCCTGGTAAGCGCAATCGATGAACTCGTTGTTTCGGATCGTGACGTCGCGCACCGGGCCCGATTCATACCAGCCTTCCGCGTCCGCCTCGATAAGCACGGCGCTCATACCGGTGCGGAAGAATGTATTGTTTTCGATCACGGCCTTTCGTGGAGTTGTGAGAAGTATGCCCCGGGTATTGGTGCGGGTAAAATGATTGCCGCGGATGAGTACTTCCGGCGTCCAGGTCATGTTCTCTACACAATCGTGCTCTTCCAGGCCCGCCGGAACAGGCTTTTCAAAGGTTAGCAGCACCTCACGGTCGTTGAGCCGGCTAACTGCTTTAACCAAACCATGGGCAAACCGCTCCATGGAAGCCGAATGCACGAATGCTACCGTATCGCCCGGGAAGAATGCATTGAAACCATAGCTCTGGCCGTGCATAAACCGCACTTTGAGCGCGTTTACATCGGGCCTTCCCACAATGGGGAGGTTGGTGCCGAGCACGTTGATCGGGTCGTCATGCGCGCCTGAGAACCGGCAATCTTCGACGGTAACCTTTCCCCGACAACCCGAAAAGTGCATAAAATCGGCGGACGAGGCTATCATGCGGCCTGTTTCCGGTCGCGGCGCACAGGTAACGCGGCGCATGGTGATGTTTTCGGTGTATTGGCTCACAATGCCCAGGCCGTGCATATAATGCATGCCTACGTCTTCGAGCGTCACATTTCTGCATTCGCGGATATGCATCCCAACCTGGTCGCGTATGATGTCGCGGACGGTGAGGATATTACCAGGTTTGGGCGTAACACGGGTTTTGAAACGCACGCGGCCGGGACTGATTTCTGTCGCCTGCGCGTTCGCAAAAGGCTTCCAGTCGCTGTAACGCATGGTTTTCAGGGTAGTATCAAACTCTACGGCGTGGAAATGCGTCGTTTTCCAGCCTTCTCCAAACCATTCCAGTCTGCCGTCTCGGATCGCATAACGTGCATCGCGCTGAATGTCCAGCTCGACTTCGCCATTGGCAACCTTCGCGTACCGCATTTCCGACATCGTCGGCCGTTCGAAATCGACGTGGATATTTTGCAGCTTCACATTTTCGCAGCGATCCAGCACGATCGTCGTCATTTTGCCATGAAAGACAAACAGCGCGCCGCTGCCTTCGATCGTCAGGTTACGGGCGTTCCTGAACAGCATGCCGATGATGCGGATTTTAAGCGAATCCTCGGCTTCGGTAGCCGTATTTGAAATGAAATA
Source organism: Dyadobacter sp. 22481 (assembly GCF_052044875.1). Lineage (NCBI taxonomy): Bacteria > Pseudomonadati > Bacteroidota > Cytophagia > Cytophagales > Spirosomataceae > Dyadobacter > Dyadobacter sp. 22481. The sequence goes on along the minus strand of NZ_JBQENV010000001.1, from coordinate 845,733 downwards.
CCTTTCACGGATAGCACCATCCGGCCAGAAATCATAACGGCCTTTCGGGAACGTCACGGTTGTCTTTCCGGTGCGGATCGCCTCGTCAATCACCTGCTGAACGCGGGCGGTGATGTTTTCGTAAGTATCGGGGCGAATGCCCGCGTCGGCGACTGAAACCGTTTGGGCTTGGGAATGACTGAGAAGCAGTAACGCGCCGCAAAGCGCGGCATAAAAGCGGTAGAACAAGGGCATCGGGTCAGGAATCGTTAATCTGGCCCGCAAATTAGGTCAAAATCGAGATAGTTTATGCAAAAAAGAAGCCTGCCGGCATTCTTCGCAAAAAACTGTGAAGTGCCGACAGGATTTTTAATGGACCATTATGCTTAGTAAGCGTGTGGGTAATAGGCATTTGTGACCTTCCCGTCCGCATACAATTCGAGCATGGCAAAGCCCGGCGGCGTTTCCTGGTAGTAATTCGGTGCAGCCGATTCGGCGTCCCCTTTCCCCCACCAAAAGCCGCTCATCGCGCCATTGCAGCAATATTGTATACCATTGTACTCGGTATGGTCCTGCAAATGCTGGTGCCCGCTGAGGCAAATGCGAACCTTGTCGCGATGCTTGTAAAAAAGATTTTTCAGCTTCTTGTAATCCGAATGCCCTCCCCCGCCCGCGAGCATAGGCGTAGCGCCCAGGATCGGGTAATGCGACATCAGGAGCACAAATGTTTCCGGTGCGAGTTTCGCCAGGTCCGCTTCCAGCCATTGGTATTGTTCGTCGTCCAGTGAAACGTGCTCGTTGTTCCCGTCAAGGATCACAAAATGCCAGTTCTTTTTGGTAAAACTGTAATAGCGGCCCGGCGTTTTGAGCCTTTTGACCACATAGTTCTTGCCGTACATTTCATCCTCCTTCGAAGGCGCCGCCCACCAGGGATCGTGGTTGCCGATGCAGCTGTGGATCTCGTAACCTTTCAGATTTGCCGTGCATTCGTCCCATAACTTCCAGTAGCCGAGCATGGTGTCACGGGTAACATCCTTATAATCTGCGGCGTGGATGGAGTCGCCGCCATTGAGGAAGAAATCGGGTTTATGTTTCAAAACGTCGGCGAGGCACTTTTTGAAACGGTTCGGCGCGTCGTCGCCTTCGCGGATATGCACGTCGGTAATGTGTGCGATTTTCAGTACCGGCTTATCGGCAACATGCCCGGCATTGGTAGCCGGGCCAGTTATCGAAGCAGCCGTGAGCAATCCGGTGTTACGGATCCAGGAACGTCTGTTCATTGTATTGATTTTAAATTAATTCCACCCAAAAACCTGCTTCAACTTGGGGTTCAGCAGCATTTCTTTCTGAGGGATAGGTCGGTAATAATATTTCGGGTCTTCAAATTTGCGGGCCGCTGTTTCGGTCACCATAGTACCACCGGCATTGCCGTTTTTGAGGTATACGGTTACGTCCTCGCCGATGGAGCCGGCGCGGTAGTAGATCAGAGCCACGCCGAGGCTGTTCTTTTCCTTGTCCTTCTCGGTCGGGATCGTTTTCGACTTGTCGATCAGGATAATGTCCTCCACGCCGTCGCCTGTCAGGTCATATTTGCCCAGGCCGGCGAAGTACATCCCTTCCGGGATCACGGTCAGCAACTTGCCGGCCTGCCAGCGCATTACGTCGTCGAAACGGAGGTTTTCGAATGCAAATTCCACCCTTCTTTCGCGGCGGATTTCCAGGATCACCCCGCGGTTGGCGCCCGTTACATTCGGGTATTTGGCGGCCAGAAAAGCATCCGGTTTAGCATTGGCTTCCGCCAGCAGTAAATCCGGCAGCCCTACCCGCGTACGGATCAGCTTCACTGATTTATCCAGGTCAGCCTGCGTCAGCGTCCCGAGTTCAGCTTTGGCCTCGGCATAAGTAAGAAGCACTTCGGCGTAGCGATAAACCGGGAAATCGGCGCCATTCAGGGCGTTGTTATCAGTAGTATTCATATACCCCTTCAACTGGTGATACCCTGTGAAGTTCTTGTTCAACCGCTGGATGTAGGGCGTGGCGTCGGGCACACGCACCCAGCCCGGGTACACGAGGGTTTGAGCCAGGCGCGGATCGCGGTTCTCAAATTCTTTGACAAAGCCAAACTGCTGGTAACCCGCAATATCGGTGAAACGGGAACCGTCCTTCATGAGGTAGGTTTGCACGAGGTCACGCGAGGGTGCCTGCTCGTAATCGCCGAAAACGGTGCTGTTGACATTACCTCCGGCCTGTTGCGCCTGATCATACTCATTCACCAAAATCACTTCTTTGTTCTGGCTCAGGTCCAGGCTATTGAACAGCGCAGCATAATCGGTATTAGGCTTGTTCGAATTGGAGATATTGAATTTTTGGGAAGCCATAATGTCTGCCGATACGCTCGCGGCGGTCTCCAGAAACTTGCCTGCTGTCGCCTGCAAGTTGAGTTCGGGATGATACTTGCGATAAGTGCCCTCAAAAAGGGCGGTACGTGCATATTGGGTCATCACGGCCCACTTGTTGGGTGTGCCTGAGGGAACCAGCTCTTTGGAATCGCCTACATTCGCTGCGGCATAGGCAAGGTCAGCCATAACACTGTCCATGACCAAGGTACGTGGGTCCTGCGGTTTGTATAAATCCTCGTCGTTGTCAGTCAATGTTTTAGAATACCAGGGCACATCGGAGAACCGGGCAACCTTATCCAGGTAAAACTGCGCGCGGTAGTAGCGGGCCAGACCGGCATAATGCGCTTTGATGTCCGCTGCCACCTGTGCCTTATGATAATTGTCGAGGAAATAGTTGATATTCCGAAGCCGGCTCCAATCCCAGCCACCGCTGATCGTCTGCGAACTGGGCGAACCCGTCATCACCACTTTCATTTCCACAGCACCGGTAGTGGTTGCATTGTCCGTGTCCTGATCGTTGAGATAAGAACCGATTCCCGGCATATTCAGCAGGCCGTTGACATAAAGTGCCAGGTCCTGCTGATTGTTAAAGAATACTTCCGGGGAAACTTTTGTCTGCGAGTACCTGTCCAGAAAGTCGTCGTTGCAAGAACTAGCTGCAATGAGCAAGGACAGCAATAAAATATGTTTTTTCATCTGTAATACGGATTTAGATAGAGATCAAAACTCGACGTTCACACCGAATGCGAACTTGCGCTGGAATGGGTAAGAAAAGCCCTTCGAGCTCTTGAATGTATCACTGCCCGCGATCACTTCCGGGTCGAAATACTTTTTAAGTTGAGAGAATTCAAAAATATTCTCACCGCTCGCAAACACCCTTACCCGGCTGATATTGTGCTTTCTCAACAGTGCGGTAGGTAATGAATAACCGATCGTAAGATTCTTTACGCGGAGGTAAGCAGCATTCAACAGGTACTTGGTTTGCGGAATATCGAGACCTGAGCTCGGCGAATAATTGTTATCCGCAAGCCACGATTGCAGCACCGGGTAATTTGCATCGGTGTTGGCATCGGCCAGGCCTGCTGCGATATACGACTGCGAATGCTTGGCACGCTGCTGGTCCGAGTCCGCCTGACCGCGGTAAAAGTCGAGATTCCAGGGGTACACATTGGCATAAGGCTGCTGATACGGACCCCAGTACAGGTAATGCTGCGGGTAATAATCTCCTTTTAAAACGCCTTGCAGCACTGCCGAGAAATCAAATCCGTTCCAATCGGCGCTCAGGTTGAAACCAATGCGGAAACGTGGTGTTGTATTGCCTATGACCTTCAAATCTTTCGGATCTTTGGCTGTTGCTCCGCGCATAATGCGGCCATCTCCGTCAAGGTCTTTGTATTTAGGCCAGCCGGGTACTATTGAAAGTGCTCCCCATGGAATAAGGTCCTTCTCGTCCAGCTTCGCGATCTCATCGGTATTCTTGAAAAGTCCGTCGTTCGTAAGTCCCCAGATTTCGCCGACCTCCTGACCCTGACGATAGTTCGCAGTAAACGTCTCCTGGTCATTCTTGAAACGGGTGATAACTGAGCGGGAATCGGACAGAATCAGTTTTGCGCTAAGCGACAATGGCTTGGCCGCCACTGTGTAAGCGTCGTTAAAGCCCAGCGTTAGCTCCCAGCCTTTGGTTTGCAGATCAGCCGCATTTTGCTTGGGCACCGTCGTTCCAAGGACACCGGGCAACTCCTGCCCTCCGGTAAGCATTTTGGTTGTATTACGGATATAATAATCGAAACCCAATGTCACGCGATCTTTCAGCACACCCAGGTCTGCACCGAAGTTAAGAGTCGATACACGTTCCCAGGTATAGTTCGCCGGGTTGATTTCCAGAAGGGGCGAACCGGTAATAACAGGCTGTTTGTCACCATCGATCAGATACCCCGACAGTCCCGTAGGCAATGCCTGGCGAAAACCGTAATAGGCCACATTCTGGTTACCGAGCTGCCCATACGATGCCCGGAATTTCAAGGTGGGGATAAAGGGCAATGTTTCTTTCACAAAAGATTCGGAACTGGCGATCCAGGCCCCCGATATCGATGGAAAAAAGCCCCAGCGATTGCTGGAAGGGAACCGTGAAGACCCGTCGTAACGGCCATTTGCCTCGATAATGTAGCGATCTTTGAAAGTATAGTTGATCCGGCCGAAATAGCTTCGGGTAGCATAACTGCTGTCCCCGCCAAAAGCCTTCGCACCGCCGCTCGTCACACTGAGATAGGGCAATGTGGATGAAATAACACCCGTTTTCTGCGCCTGGGTCGTATTATATCCGTAATACTCCTGGTTGTACCCGGCGAGAAGGCTGATCCGGTGCGTTCCGAGGGTTTTGGTATAATTTCCGAACAGGTCCAGGACATTGTTGACCAGGGTTCCGGACTTGTCCAACACGAAACCGGTGCCGTCGCTTTTCCGGATATCGCCCGGACCATAACCGATTTCATAAATCAGCTCATCCTGGTGGTACTTCCATTGTTCCCTTTTGAAACTCGCCGATCCGGTCACTTGCAGATCGCCATTCAAAGCGGTAATGATCCCTCGGAAAATATCCTGAAAGCCAAACATTTCTTCGCTCTTCTTACCACCGTCCCTAAGTTTTGCAGCAAGGCGGCCCGCTCCCGTATTCGCCCAGGTACCATCCGGGTTCACTGCAACCTGTGTGGGTTGCAGGGTATAAATGTCGGTAATGTCGGCAGTCGGAACAGCACGCTCCGTGCGGTAAATCGACAGGTTGTTATCCAGTTTCAGCCATTTCAAAGGCGAAAAGTCCAGCCTAGCGCGGGAAGAATAGCGGTTCCAGTAATCGTCGGTCAGTTTGTTCAGACCACCTTCGCGGTTATAATCTGCCGAAATATAGTAACCTACCGTCCGTTCATTGGCCGTTTTGGCACTTCCCGTGAAAGCGATGCTGTGGTTCTGAGAGAAACTTCTTTTGGTAAAAAAGTAATCGTACCAGTTGTTGCTGCCCATGTAGGCCCATTTGGTAGGGTCGGACGGGTCGAGGCGCGTGTCGGGCGTGGAAGGATTATCCGAACGTTCCTTGGCCCAGGCGTAATACTCATCTGAGTAGTTTACATAATCCCAGGGCGTGTTATCGGTAGACGTTTCGAGCACACGGGAGAAAATGTATGGGTCGGTTACTGGCTTGGGAAGCACCGTTGGCTGGCCCCAGGAGAAAAAGTTGTTGTAGGTAATGGATTGTTTGCCCCGTCCTCCCTGCTTGGTGGTGATCAGCACCACACCGAACGCCGCCCGCGCGCCGTAAATAGCCGCCGAGGCTGCATCGCGCAATACCGAGAAGGTGGCAATATCGGAAGGGTTTAAGCGGAGGAGATCCTGGCTGCTGGCCGCGGCGATACCATCGATCACGAACAGCGGCTCACCACCATTAATAGACGTAAAACCACGGATGTTGAAGTTCGGCACCGTTCCGGGCGAACCGCTCTGGTAGGTAATGTTAAGCCCCGGGCTTACCCCCTGCAAGCCCTGCATCACGTTCGCAACCGGCCGCGCCTCGAACTGCTTGCCCGAAATCTGGTCCACGGCACCGGTGATATTCACCTTCTTCTCGACACCGTAGCCGATCACGACCACTTCTTCGAGGTTGCCAGGATCAGCCTGGATGGTTACGAAGATCTCGCTCCGGCCTTTTACAAGCTCCTCCTGCGATTTGTAGCCAATGTAGGAGAACACGAGAATATCGTTCCCCGAAACGCCGTCGAGATTATATTTCCCGTTCTGATCAGTGATTGTCCCTTTCATGGAGCCCTTAATCACCACATTCACGCCAGGCAGAAGATCCTTTCCGTCCGTCACGGTTCCGGTCACCCGCAGGGTTTGCGCATAGGCCGGCACGAGCCACGCCCAAGTCATCAATACAGCCAGCAAGGCACACCGTAGCCACCTGGTACTGTAAGGTCTAGGTACATTTTTCATCATAAGTAAAAGTTAAAGGTTAACAACTTTTGAGGCATTTTCGGAATGCAAATGTCCTAATCAAAAGTTACGCCAATATTAAAAAATAGTTACCTGATTGTGATTATAAATTGAATGAATGTTCAATTAATTTTTAAATAACTAACACACTTCCGGTTTCCGCAAAAAACCGTATATTGCCTATCTGTTACACCCTGAACCGCCGATGGGAAGAAAAAGCCTTAAAGAAGCCCGCAAAAAAGAAATCATTAAAGTGTTTTACAGCCTGGCCAAGAAGAACGGCCTCGAAAACACCTCCATCGCCAAGATCGCGGCGAAGATGGAGATCAATCCCAGCCTCATTATCCATTATTTCCAGACGCGCGAAGATCTCGTGTCCGGGCTGGTCGACTATATTCTCGATAAATACAAGCTTATTTATAAGGTAAGCGCGGCCAACGCGACCGACTCAAGAAAGGCGCTGCTCGAAATCATCGGCAATATCTTTTCCAAAAAGTGGAATACGCTCTTCGACGACGGCCTGTTTTACGGCTGCTATGCCATGACATTCCATGACGACAAGGTGCGGGACCTTTATAAAAAGCTGCTGGATTCGCTTAGGGAAATGCTTATCGGGCATATTGAGCAGTGCCGTGCCGACGGCGTACTGGATGTGACCGATGTGGAAACGGTAGCGGATAATATTTTCGTACTCATCGACGGCGCCTATTTCTACCTCAGCCTGGTGTCCGACAAAGCCGAATACGAGCAGCGCCTGGCCAAATACCGGCAGCAGGCATTGTCGATCCTTCATTTACAGGAACTGTCAGAGGTGGCCGGATGATTTCCGCTTCAGCCTGCGGGCCACGGCCCCGATTCCGATCATCAGCCAGATCACATTGACGGCGACGTTCGGCTTGTCGCCATATTCGAGGGAATAAGCAATGAGGTTTGCCGCACCAACCATATTGAGGATGTGAAACGGGTAGCCATTGGGTTTTAGCACCCCTATCGTGAGCAGCAGGTATGCGAGCACGTATGCAACCACGCCCAACCAGCCCATTGTTTCCAGTATCAGTGCGGTGTTCATATCCATATTTTTACGCTACAATATTAACTCAGTGTACTTTCCCGGCCAAATAGCCCGTCGCCGAGCCCCAAACAAGCCATTATTCTCCATTTTGAAGGATTGGCCAAATAAAATCACCCAAATTCACAGTTTTGCGGAATTTCGGAAAGAAATAAGTTAATATCGGTAAAAAAGCCGCTAATTCACATCAAGTTTTTGGTTTTCCGACCTGCTAATTTTACAAATAGATAATTTTCAAAACCGGTCGCCCCGGCGGCACACTGGCCCAACTACCTGTACAACAGGCGGCAAGAATTTTATTGCCCTTATATTCAATAAAGCAGCTATGAAAATCCCTAACCCAAGCCTTTGTAAAAAACTTTACTTGCACACAATCAGCGCCTTATGCCTGGCCACGCCGCTCATTGCGCAACGGTCATTGCCTGCTTACCAGCCGAATCCGGCTGAGCTGGCAGCTTCGTATAAAAGGATGACATTGATGGATTCGCTGACAAAAGGCAGCGTGCTAAAAGCCCAGGTACAGCCCAACTGGCTCGCCGACGGGCAGTCATTCTGGTACAGGAATGTATTAAAGGATAGTTTGACTGAATATTTGGTTGTAAAACCGGGCGAAAACAAAAGGACTCCGGCGTTCGACAATGCAAAAGTAGCGGCGGCGCTGTCCAAGGCTTACGATTCGACGTTCTCGGCCACGAAGCTCTGGATCAGCGATATTCACTTCGAACCCGAAAAACACAGCATTATCCTTCAAAGCAAAGGGAAATGGTTTGCTTACGATACCGAGGCCGGCACGGCGCAGAAAATCGCGAAACCGGATCTGCCGAAACCCAAAGAAACCGGTTGGACCAGGCAGCTCAGCCGCTGGGGCCGTTTCCGCGCTGATAGCGTCTCGCCCGACCGGCAGACGAAGGCATTTGTCCGCAACGGCAATATTTACTTAGGTAAAAAAGATGGTAAAGACGGCAAACAACTGACCTACGACGGCAATCCGCTCAAACCTTACGGTGAACTGAGCTGGTCGCCCGACGGCCGGTACCTCGTGTGCTATCGCATCGATGAGCGTGACGAGCGTCAGGTAAGCATTATATTTTCCTCGCTGCCCAATACCACCCGCGGGGAGGTCAAAACACGCGGTTACGCGCAGCCGGGCGATGAATTTACCAGCTACGAAATGCATGTGATCGATGTGCAGACAGGCAAATCCGTGAAAGTACAATCCGAGCTGATCGACTTTTTCAATGCGCCGGTGATCCGCTGGCGGAAAGGCGATGCCACGCATTTTACTTACGAAAAAGCAGACCGGGGGCATCAACGGTTCCGGGTGATCGAGGTGGACGCTACCAGTGGCGCGACCAAGCATATTATCGACGAAAAAACGGATACGTTCATTTACCAGAACATGATCTACACGCATTACCAGCCTGACAATCATGAAATTATCTGGGTTTCGGAAAAAGACGGCTGGCGGCACATTTACCTGGTCGACGAGCAAACCGGCAAGATCAAGAACCAGGTCACCAAGGGCGAATGGGTGGTACGCGACATCGACAGCGTCGATACACAAAAACGCGAGGTGTGGTTCAAAGCCAGTGGGATGAATGCGAACGAGGATCCATACCACATTCATTATTACCGTATTAAGTTCGACGGAACGGGTCTGGTGAAGCTTACCGACCACGCAAAAGCAACGCACCAGCTCACATTCTCGCCCGACCGGGCTTTTTACATCGATACCTACTCGACCATGACGAGCGCGCCCGTTTCGGAATTGCGGAAAACCGCCGATGCCTCGCTCGTCATGAAGCTCGAAACAGCCGATATTTCACAATACCTTGCCTTGGGCTTCAAGCTGCCTGAAATCTTCAAAGCCAAAGGCCGGGACGGCCAAACCGACATCTGGGGCATCGTGTACCGCCCGAGCAATTTCGATCCGAAAAAGAAATACCCGATCATAGAAAACATTTATGCAGGTCCGCAGGATTCGTTTGTTCCCAAGGCATTCCGCCATTACGGTGAAATGCAGAGCATGGCCGAACTAGGCTTTATTGTAGTTCAAATGGATGGGATGGGCACCTATAACCGCTCTAAGGCATTCCACGACGTTTGCTGGAAGAACCTGGCCGATGCCGGTTTCCCCGACCGCATTGCGTGGATGAAGGCCCTGGCCGAAAAATATCCTCAGGTGGACTCGACCCGCGTGGGCGTTTACGGGACCTCCGCCGGCGGGCAGAACTCGCTGGGTGCATTGCTCTTCCACCCGGGCTTTTACGACGCGGCGGTTTCGGCATGCGGCTGCCACGACAACCGCGTCGACAAGCAATGGTGGAACGAGCAATGGATGGGTTACCCGGTGGGCAAGCATTACGACGAGCAGTCGAATGTGACCAATGCAGCCAAATTGCAGGGAGATTTGCTGCTGATCGTAGGCGAGGTGGATACCAACGTGCCGCCCGAAAGCACCTACCGCGTAGCCGACGCGTTGATCAAGGCCAACAAGGAGTTTGACCTGCTCGTTGTTCCCGGCATGGGCCATAGCGATGGCGGCATTTACGGACGCCGCAAGAAAAGGGACTTTTTTGTACAGAAGCTTTTAGGTGTAAATCCTCCGAACAGAAACAAGGTATCCGCCCCGGCACTAACAACGCTGGGAAAATAAAAACTGCAAAAGCAGTAAAAGGCAGAGCCCTTGCCCCGGTCTTAAGACCGGGGAGTAGATTAAAAGATTGAAAACAGCGCATTGAGCAGGTTTTGCTCGACAAGGATTGCTATGTCACTATTTTTTATAAAACTAAAAATTCAGCCCAGAAAAAGGCACTCAATGCTACTCTAACCCGGATCCAATGAAAAAAGCATTACTATTAATTTTCGCGGCCATACTGATGCACGGATGCGCTCAGAAGCGAAAGCCGGCACAACTTCCAGCCGCGTCGGCTGAAAGCGCCGGCCGCCGCATTGAGCTTTTGTTCCTCGGTCACGACAGCCGGCACCACTTTTCGGAGAAATACTTTCCGATGCTCTCGCTGCCGTTGTTCCAGAAGGGCATTAACCTCACTTACTCATCCGACCCGAATGCATTGAATACCGAAAACCTGGCCCAATACGACGGCGTGGTGATTTATGCCAATCATAACACCATTACCCCGGCGCAGGAATCGGCTTTAAAGACATTTGTAGAAGGCGGCAAGGCGCTCATTCCGCTCCATGCGGCGTCTTTCTGCTTTCAGAATTCGGATTGGTATGTCAAAGCGGTGGGCGGGCAGTTCAGTTCACACAAGTATGGCACATTCACCGCACCGGTGGTAAAGGCTGATCATCCGGTCATGCAGGGCTGGAAAACATTCGAAACCTGGGACGAAACTTATGTGCATTCGAAACTGAACCCGGATATTGTTGTGCTGCAAGAGCGCGTGGAAGGCGACCATCATGAGCCGTGGACGTGGGTGCGCACACAGGGCAAGGGACGTGTGTTCTACACCGCCTACGGGCATGACGAGCGCACGTGGAAACAGCCTGCATTCCAGGAACTGGTAGCAAACGGTATTATGTGGGCAGTTAGCGACGACGCGAAAGCGCGGTTAGCTAAATTCAATCTAACCAAACCCACCTACACCGACGCTGCCGTACCCAACTACGAAAAACGCGACCCGGCACCGAAATTCCAGCAGCCATTATCCCCGGCCGAATCACAGAAACTGACACAGGTACCCGTTGATTTTGAACTGAAACTCTTTGCCTCCGAGCCTGATATTGTGAAACCTATCGCGATGGCGTGGGACGAGCGCGGCAGGCTGTTTGTAGCTGAAACACAGGATTATCCCAACGAAGTCCGCGACCAGGACGGTGTGGGCAAAGACCGCATTAAAATCTGCGAAGACACCGATGGCGATGGCAAAGCCGATAAGTTCACTGTTTTTGCGGATAACCTCAATATCCCGACCAGCCTTGTATTCGCTAATGGCGGGCTCATTGTAGCGCAGGCACCGCATTTCATTTTCCTGAAAGATACCAACGGCGACGACAAGGCCGATATCCGCGAAAATATCATTTCCGGCTGGGGTAAAAGTGATACTCATGCCGGGCCTTCGAACCTCAAATATGGCTTGGACAACAAAATCTGGGGCGTACTGGGCTACGCAGGTTTCCGCGGGACGAATTCAGGTAAGCAGCTGAATTTCAGCCAGGGTATTTACCGGTTTGATAACGACGGCAAAAATCTCGAATACATCGGCAGAACCTCCAACAACACCTGGGGATTGGGCTTTTCCGAGGATTTTGAAGTGTTTATTTCAACAGCAAATGGGAATTACAGCGGGCACTTCGCCATGCCACTTGAATATGTAAAGCGTTCGGTAGCGGATGGTTCGGGCAATACGGTTTACAAACTGGATTCGCATTATGAAATGAATTACCTCACACCCGCATTGCGCCAGGTAGATTTTCACGGCGGGTTTACAGCTGCGGCGGGGCATAACCTTTACACGGCCCGCAACTTCCCGAAATCGTACTGGAATGCAACCGCATTCGTTTGCGAACCCACCGGGCGCTTGCTCTACCAGGCATTGCTGAAACCGAAAGGCGCGGGTTTTAAAGAGAAGAATGGTTTCAACCTGCTAGCCAGCGCCGACGAATGGTTCTCTCCCGTGCACGCGGAAGTGGGACCTGATGGGGCGGTTTGGGTGGCCGACTGGTACAGTTTCATCATCCAGCACAACCCTACCCCGCGTGGTTTCGAAAATGGTAAAGGCAATGCCTACATTAACCCATTGCGCGACAATCAGCACGGACGTATATATAGGGTCGTTTGGAAGAATGCAAAAACTGCCCCGTATCCTAAACTGGACAAAAACGACGCAGCCAGTCTGATAGCCGGTTTGAAAAATGACAACATGTTCTGGCGCACCACGGCCCAGCGGCTGATCGTGGAGTCGAAGAATACTTCGGTAATCCCGGAACTGATCAAAATGGTGAATGACCAGACGGTAGACGAAATTGGTTTGAACAGCCCGGCCGTACATGCATTATGGACACTCAACGGCCTGAATGCGTTCAATGGACCAAACGAAGAGGCTTACCACACCCTGGTACGGGCCATGCGGCACCCGGCGGCAGGCGTGCGCAAGACGGCCGTAAAACTGCTCCCCCGCAATGACAAGACACTTTCCGCATTGAAATGGACGAACTCGCTGAACGATCCCGATTTGAAAGTAAGGCTCGCCACCATCCAGGCGCTCACCGACCTGCCGGCTTCGGAAGAAATAGGCAGAATGCTTTACCTGGCTGGTCAGGATTCACAGAATGCTGACGATGAATACCTGGCACAAGCCATTTTTTCAGGGGTTATCAAACATGAAAACGGCTTCAAAGCGGCGGCGGCGAAGCTCAAAGATTCGACATTGACCGCCCGGATCGAGCGCGGGCTGATTGAAGAAACTTATATGCTGAACCTCTGGTCGCCGCCTATCTACCCGCCTGATGTTTCGCATAAAGAACTTAAAATCAAGGCTATTATCACCAAAGCACAGGAGGACCTTTCCGGTGTGGCGGTATCACAGGGTAGCCGGCAGAACGGATACAGCCTGTACATGCAAGACGGCAAATTGCACTGGCTGGTACGCCAGGATGGCAAGTCTTATCAAATCACATCCACACGAAAACTGCCCGACGAACGCTTTAATGCCTATGCCACTCTTTCGGAAGGCGGCAAAATGACGCTGGCCATCGAGGACGAAACACCCGTAACCAGTAATGCAGCAGGGCTTTTCCACCAGCCTTTCACGCCAGACGACATCCGTTTGGGACGCGACTTACGCGACGGAAACCAGGTAGGCGAATACGCCGATAATGCAAGACTGCGCGGCTGGCTAGACCTTAAGAGCACCCTCCACCTTAACCAGGCCGTTCGAGGTCTGGCCCCCCAGACGCCCAGGACAGCCACCACACCAGCACCGGCAGAAGTGCCAAAAGGAAAAGGGACACCGGCAACCGTGAAACTGAAAGTGATTGAGCATGAAATGAAGTTCGACCAGAAGACATTCACCGTTAAACCCGGACAGAAAGTGACTATTCAGTTTACAAACCCGGATTTTATGCAACACAACCTGCTCATTATCAAACCCGGAACTTTGGAAAAAGTCGGCAATGCGGCCGACTTGCTGGCGCGGGAAGCCAACGCGATCGCGCTCAACTATGTGCCCAAAATGCCGGAAGTACTGCATGCAACGGAACTCGTAAGCCCCGAAGGCTATGCGACACTGGTGTTCATCGCGCCCGACAAGCCCGGCGATTACCCGTTCCTGTGCACGGTGCCCGGCCATTGGCGGATCATGAACGGTATTATGAAAGTGCAGTGAGTACCCTCAAATAAGTTTAACCATCTAACTCCAATTGTATGAAAAGACCATTATCCCGCCTGATCCGGGAACTGCACCGTTTTTGCCTCCTCGCGGCGGCGGTTGCCTGTTTCCTGAGTGAAAATGCCCTGGCGCTCGCCGCCGACCGACAGATTTCCGGCAAAGTAGTGTCCGCCGAGGACAAGAACCCACTGCCCGGCGTGACCATCATCGTGAAGGGAAAAAATACAGTAGGAACTGCCACCGATACGGACGGAAAGTTCAAGCTGAGCGTACCTGAGGACGCCGTACTGATTCTGAGCTACATTGGTTACGTGAGCCAGGAGTTGACTGTGGGCAACCAGAGCGAGATCAATGTAGAGCTGGCACCCGACCAGAAACAATTGCAGGAAGTCGTCGTGATCGGGTACGGTACCCAGAAAAAGGGCGATGTTACGAGCTCTGTGGCCAGTATCAAACGGGAGGACTTCGTGCAGGGAACCGTGCGCGATGCGGCCCAGCTGGTACAGGGAAAAGTGGCCGGTTTGCGCATTACGACGCCCAGCGGCTCCCCTACCGCCAATACGCAGATCAACCTGCGGGGCATCAACTCCATTGAAGGTGCTACCAACCCGCTGATCCTGATCGACGGTATTCCGGGCGGGCTTAATACCGTTGCACCGGAAGACATCGAGTCGGTAGACGTGTTGAAGGATGGCTCCGCGGCAGCTATCTACGGCACACGCGCCACCGGAGGGGTCATTTTGATCACAACCCGTAAAAACCGGGCGAATTCACGCGCTACGGTTGAGTATTCCAACTATGTCAACATCCAGTCTATCGCACGCCGCCCCCAGCTGCTGACCGGCGATGATTACCGTCAGAAAATCAAGGAAGGCATCGATTACACCGACTACGGTGGCAATACCGACTGGCTTTCGGAGATCATGCAAAAGCCTGTGAGCCACAACCACAACCTCACATTCTTCGGCGGCAACACCACGACCAACTTTACCGGATCGGTCAATTACCGCAACTGGGAAGGAATATTCCTGAGATCGGGCCAGAACCGTTTCACCGGTCGCGCCGATCTGAACCACGCCATGTTCAAAAACAAACTGAAAACCAACTTACAAATCATCAATCGCATTACCCGTTCGAATGGGGCCGTTTCGCCTGCGAACGACGATGCCGCCTACGGCTATGCCTACCGCCAGGCCATCATCCGCAACCCGACCGACCGTGTGCGGACCGATGACGGTAAAAAATGGCAGGAGCGCGACGGCTACTTCTATGAAAACCCCGTCTCGCTGCTCAACGAATCGAATTTCGAAAGCTCGTTCAAGGAAATGCGGATGGCCGGCAGCCTCGACTATGCGCCTATCGATGATCTGAATTTCAAGCTGATGGTATCGAATGTTCAAAACAGCAACCTCGAAGGCGGTTCTACCACATTTAACCACACGGCTACGCGCCTGAGCAACCAGAATGCGACGGCGTTCCGGAACACCTACGCCAACAACGAAAACCTGCTCGAATTCACAGGAAATTACTCTAAAACAATCGGCAAACACCGTTTCTCGGTACTCGGCGGATACAGCTGGCAGGATGCTACCTATGAAGCATTTGCAGCCAACAACTGGGATTTCCCAACCGACGCCTACGACTGGAACAACCTGGGCGCTGGCGGTGCATTGCAAAAAGGCCAGGCCGGTATGAGCAGCACGAAGAACAAATGGCAGCTCGCGGGTTTCTTTGGCCGTGTCACTTATAGTTTGAATGAAAAATACCTCTTTATGGCCAGCGTGCGCCGCGAGGGTTCGTCACGGTTCGGGGTGAATAACCAATGGGGTACATTCCCGGCAGCGTCTATCGGCTGGCGCATCAGCAAGGAACGCTTTATGGGCGGCCTCGGCGCGGCTTCGGACATTAAGCTCCGCGCGGGTATCGGCGTAACGGGTACGATCGCGAACAACCCGTACATGTCACAGATCAGCTATAATTTCGATCGCGGACAAGGTGCATTCATCGGCGGCAAATGGGTACCGGGCTTTGTCCCTGCCCGCAACTTCAACCCCGACCTGCGCTGGGAGAAAAAAGAAGAATACAATGCCGGGGTAGATTTTGGTTTTATGAAAAACCGCATCAATGGTTCGATCGACTTTTACAGCCGTAAGGTGAAAGACCTGCTCTACAACTTCCCGGTGCCTGTGCCGCCTTACCTGACAGGCAGCATGTTCATCAACGCGGGGGTAATGGAAAACAAAGGGGTTGAAGTGTTATTGAACATCGTTCCGATCCAGACGGGCGATTTCCAGTGGAACACAGGGGTTACCTATTCCACCAACCGCAACAAGCTCGTGAGCCTTTCGAACGATCAGTTCCAGGCAGCCAACGACTTCTTTGACGCCGGTTACACGGGCGAGCCTATCCAGATGAGCACCCACCGCGTGAAAGTGGGCGAACCCATCGGCCGGTTCTTTGTTTGGAAAAGCGTAGGGGTTGACGACAAGGGCGCCTGGCTCGTTGAAAACAAGGATGGCGAAGTGATCCCTATCGCCGACGCAGTGCCGGAGGATCGCCAGTATTATGGTAATGGTATTCCAAAACACATTGTAGGCTGGAACAACAACATCCGCTACAAGCAGTTCGACCTCGCTGTAAACATGCGAGGTGCATTCGGGTTCGACATTCTGAACTTCCAGAAAATGTTCTACGGCAACCCGCGAAACAAGGCCTACAACATGCTCAAATCAGCCTATGATCCAATCGACGGCAAGGTGTTGACCAGCGACCTCGTGTATGTTTCGCATTATATCGAAAAAGGCGATTACTGGAAAATCGACAACGTGACCCTCGGCTATACTTTGCCAGCCAATACCCTCAAAGGCGTGAAAAATCTGCGCATTTTCGTTTCGGGCCTCAACCTGGCGACCATCACCGGCTACACCGGCATCGATCCGGAAGGGGTAAGTTTCACCGGCTTCGCACCGGGCAGCGACTATCGCGACAAGTACCCAACCACCCGGACATTCACTGCCGGCCTGAGCGTCACATTCTGATCATTCAACTCTCGCAAACAATGAAAACTAAAAATATAAGATACGCGATCCTGGCCGCTCTGCTCGCCGGGGCCCCGCTCTACTCCTGCACCGATCTCGACGAACAAGTGTATTCCGAGGTACTCGGCAGCAGCTACCAACCTACCGAAAAAGACCTTCCGGCCATCGTAGCGCCCGTATATTCGTCGCTGCGTTCGCTCATGCTCGGCTGGCAGGGTTATTTCGATTTGCAGGAAGAAGCTGCTGACGCGATCATCACGCCCGTGCGGCCCAACGGCTGGGACGATGGCGGGACCTATCGCCGCATGCACCAGCACACCTGGACCTCGCTTCAATGGCAGCCCGAAAACGCCTGGCGGCAGGCATTCGCCAGCATTACAACGGTAAACCGCGTGCTTTCACAGATCGCTGACGGTGATTTGCCCATTGCCAATGGCAAGGATGCTACCATCGCCGAGCTCAGAGCCGTGCGCGCATTTGCCTATTACCTATTGCTGGATAACCACGGCAATGTACCCATTGTAACTGATTTTAAAGACGTTACACTTCCCAAACAGAGCACACGCAAGGAGGTCTATAATTTTGTGGTAAAAGAATTGACAGAATCGCTCCCCAACCTGAGCGAGAATGCCGCCACAACTTACGGCCAGATGAACAAATGGGGCGCGAAAACGCTTTTGGCAAAAATATACCTCAATGCGCAGGTGTACACCGGCACGGCCGAATGGGCGAAGGCGATCCAGGAGGCTGACGACGTGATCAAAAGCGGTAAATATGTGCTGGACGCCAACTATTCGGACGTATTCACCTGGACAAATTTCAACTCCAAGGAAATCATCTTTGCCATTCCTTACGATGAGATCTATGGAACAGGCAACCAGATCCACATGAAAACGCTCGACCCGCTGAGCCGCTCAGTGTACCCGATGAACGCCGGCCCGTGGGGCGGAAACTGCGCCGTTCCGCAGTTTATCGACACCTACGACGCCGCGGATAGCCGCCTGGCCGACACCTGGATCATGGGCCCACAGAAAAGTGCCGCAACCGGCGCAGTGGTAATCACCTACAACAAGGCCGTGCCGGGTATGGAAAAAACCGCATCGTCGGATGGTTTTCGGATTGGTAAATACAAAATTAAACCTAATGCAACCGGAAGCCTTGACAACGACTTCCCATTCCTGCGCTATGCGGATGTGTTGCTGATCAAGGCCGAAGGCTTGCTACGGACGGGTAAAGCCGCCGAAGCGGCGGAACTGGTTACCCAGGTGCGTCAGCGGGCATTCAAAGGCACGCCCGCTAAAGCGACGGTTACTGCGGCCGATCTGGCGAAAGGAAGCCGCTACAACTACGGTTACCAGGCTACCGACGGCACCATTACGGAGCGCCAGGGTGGCGACGATATCCAGTTCGGGCGGTTCCTCGACGAACTGGGCTGGGAATTCGCTGCGGAAGCACACCGCCGCCAGGACCTGATCCGTTTCGGGGTATACGAAACCAAAAAGTGGTTCAACCACCGTCCGCAAACGGTACAGCGCGCACTCTTCCCGATCCCGCAAAATGAAATCGACAAAAACCCCAATCTGAAACAGAACCCGGGTTACTGAACCATTTATTAATTTGGGTTAGGTAGTTCTCATTTGCTCACCGGACAAAGTATATTTGTTTCGGTGGGCAAATTTTTTGTTGTATTCCAAAACCATATTATCCCATGTTTTCCAAATCAACATACTTAAACCGCAGGCAAACACTTCAATCCAAACTTGGCAGCGGCCTTATCCTCCTGCTCGGAAATGAGGAAAGCGGCATGAACTACCGCGATAACGTATATTCGTTCCGTCAGGATAGTACATTCCTTTACTATTTCGGCATCGACCAGGCCTCGCTCACGGCCGTTATCGACATTGATAACAACCGTGAAATCATTTTCGGCGACGAGCTCACTATCGACGACATCGTCTGGACCGGCCCGAAAGAAGCCATAGCTGAAAAAGCCGCCAAAGTGGGCGTAACGGAGGTGAAACCGGCTTCCGCTGTCGGTAGCTTTTTGAAAGACGCATTATCGCGCCGGCAAACGATTCATTTCCTGCCTCCTTACCGCGGCGAGCACTACCTGAAATTGCAGGAATGGCTGCATGTTAATCCCTCCGAAGCGGCGCAAAAAGCATCTGTCGGCCTCATTAAAGCAGTTGTTTCTATGCGTTCTTACAAAACGGAGGAGGAAGTCGCCGAAATTGAAAAGGCGGTTGACACGTCTGTCGACATGCATTTGTCCTTCATGCGCGACACCCGCGCAGGCATGACCGAGAAGGAAATCGCAGGCAGGCTCCAAAGCATGGCCATCGGGCAGGGCGGCGATATCTCCTACCCTGTCATCCTGACCGTCAATGGCGAAATCCTGCATACCCACGCGCGCGACCTCGCGCTCCGCGAGGGCCAGATGGCGCTCTGCGACGCCGGAGCCGAAACCGCCATGCATTACTGCGGCGACCTCACACGTACCATTCCGGTCGGCAAGGCGTTCACGACCATTCAGAAAGAGATGTACGATATCGTACTTGACGCCCAGGAAACGGCCATCAAAGCCTGCAAACCGGGGGTCTTGTTCAAAGATGTGCACAAGCTGGCTTCTACCAAACTTGTCGAAGGCATGAAACAAATGGGCGTCGTCAAAGGCGACCCTGCCGAAGCGGTCGAGCATGATGTGCACACCCTGTTCTTCCAATGCGGTCTCGGCCACATGATGGGCATGGACGTTCACGACATGGAAAACCTGGGCGAGCAATACGTCGGCTACACCGACGACCTCCAAAAAGGCACCGCCTTCGGCTGGAAATCCCTCCGCCTGGGCCGCGCCCTCGAACCCGGCTTCGTTGTCACCGTCGAACCCGGCCTCTACCTCATCCCGACCCTCATCGACCGCTGGAAAGCCGAGAAGAAACTCGCTCAGTTCATCGACTATGAAAAGCTGGAACACTTCCGTGATTTCACCGGCATTCGCATCGAGGACGACCTTTTGATAACGGAGAATGGTAATAGGATACTTGGGAAAGAGCTGGTGAAAAGTGTGCGGGATGTGGAGGCATTGAGGGGGTAAAAATAGTTTAGAGTATGTGCTAAATTTGTCGGTTCTTCAATAATTTTAGCACACACTCTTTTACTAGACAATGCATTTACCTAAATACAGATGTACAGGAAACGAGTCAAAGTCCCTGTTTGAATTTTTCAGCGAAGGTCCTCACGGACGGATCAGAAAACTGGTTGAATTCACCAGAACCAAATTCGCCAATGTATATAATCTTGGCTTCGGTGATTTTGACGAGTCTAGTAAATGCATTAATGATATTGTGATTACAAACAACGGTGACAGCATGAAAGTATTGACAACCGTTGCCAGTACGGTATACGATTTTACCGCCGCGTATCCGAAGGCAATCATTTTTGCCACTGGAAGCACTAAATCCAGAACGAGGCTATATCGGATTGGAATCAACCGACATTTGATTGAAATCCAAAGAGATTTCGTTATTTTTGGAAGTAATAACTATCTCATTTGGGAGGAATTTGTTCCAGGAAACGAGTACAACGCATTTTTCCTGACCAAAAAAGAAAACCAACAAGCACTATGGCGACAACTGGCAAAAGTAAATCGACAAAATCATCCACAATAGTCGTGAAAGATATGAGCCATTTGGAAGGGCGTATTTACTTTCCGGAAAAGTTACGGAAGGCGAATGAAGCCTTGTCCAAACTAAACTTCCCTCAATGGGAGGAGTCTCACTAATCCCCCCGACTCCAACTCCTGAATATCTCCCTTTGCAAAGCACTCGGTGACGCCATTTTCGTAATCTCAAACGTCCCGTAATGCGTATCCGTCGTGACATCAATATCCAGCCCGGCATAGCCCAGGTACTTCTTATAATCTGGCTCGGCGGTGGTGTAGATGTAGCTGAATAATTCATCCAACTTCGTTCCGGCGATTGCCTCTATTGTCGATCGCAATTCCGCTTCGGTAAAGCCGCGGTTCTTTTTAATGTAAAAATCCTGATACAATTTCCGCATTACATCGTCCAGTGACCGTTTGTTTTTGGTTTCGTACCGGATGGCGAGGTCGAAGAGCAGGCCTACCACCGGGCCCTTCTGGTAATAGGAAATGGTTTTATTCACTGCGTCGCCGGTGCGGCCAAAGGGGCCGTCGGACCAGGTTTCGGCGCTGGCCTGGGCAAGCGTTTGAAAGAAGCGGCCGGGTTTGGTTTCTACATCAGCGATCTGTTTTTTGAATAAATCAAGCAATTCCTGCTCACCCATCAGGCCGGCTGCCCGCATGATCAACGGTTCGTAGTAAACCGTCAGCCCCTCGGACACCCATAGCATATTGGTTCTGCTGCCTTTGTCGTAGTCGAATGGCCCGAGTTCAACGGGACGGATGCGCTTGACGTTGTAATGATGGAAGTACTCGTGGGTAATGAAGCGCAGCATCCCATTCCACCCGCGCGAATTCAACTGATCTCCGCTGAAACTGATCGTAGTCGAGTTCAAATGCTCGATACCGCCCTGCCCGGGGCCGATCGCGATGAAGGTGTAATGCTTGTAAGGAATGTCGCCAATGAGCGCAGACGACTTTTCGACGATCTTCTGAATGTCCGACATCAACCTGGTTCTGTCAAAATCACCCAGCTTATAACCAATAAAGCGGTGCGGAATGCCTTTCACCTCGAATGCCCGCAGCTCTTCCAGATTGCCGGTGAGCAACGGACTGTCATACAATATGTCAAAATCCGGGGCACGATAAGTAAACGACTTGCCGGCCACTGAATCCAGCCCGGTCGCAACGCGGTCCCAGCTATTGTATGGCTTGATCGTCACTTCCGACGGCATTTTGAGTTTACCCGCCTCGTGCATGAACATGCTTACCGGTGTAATGTAGCCGTGCTCTTCATCCAGATAACTGGTCGCCACGAACTTGCGCGCGGTCTTCACATCATATTCCGCATGCAGGCTGCGTACGCCTTTGGTCGCGACGGCCCAACCGTTCCTGCCCGATTTCACCCAGCGCAACGCATTGTCATTTTCGTCTTTCACAACCAACTTATCGATATTCGAAGCGTAGTCCATGAGCTGATAATAGCCGGGTTGCCAATCCGGTAGTTTCAGGCGCGTGCTGTCACCATTACCGGCTTTCCAATCCATCGTGACGTGAAAAGTATGATTGGCCGGCTCGGGCATGGACACCGTAAACCGTATAGGCTCCAACTTTTGGGCTATTGCGCCAGCTACCAGGCAATGCGACGCCAGCAGGCAGAGCCAGCGCCGTGTTTTTTTAGATTTCATGGTATCTTGTAAAACTTCCACTGGGTTTTAAAATCAGATTTTAGTGGCTGGTTGGTCAGCGTGGCGCGTACCATCTCGATCGGCATATTGTTCTCTTTCATCACCGCGTCATGGAATTGCCTGAAAGTCATTTTGCCGCTATCCACAAGCTCTTTTTTAAGGCTGAACAACTGCAAGCCGCCAATGAGGTAGGCTACCTGATACAGCGGACTGTAATTCCCCTCAAACGACCTTCTCACTTCCCCTTCCGCATTCGCCCGCTCGTGCCCTACGCGATCGACGAGGAAATCGATACATTCTTGCGGTGTCCATTTCCCCAGATGGTAGTTCAGCGAGAAGATAATGCGTGCGCACCGGTGCATACGCCAGAAAAGCATTCCGATACGTTCCTCAGGTGTTTTGGCAAAACCTTTATCATACAATAGCAGCTCCCAATACAATGCCCATCCCTCGGTCCAGAACGGCGTGCGGAAGTCTCCACGGTAGGATTTGTAGCGGCTATTCATATAATATTGCAAATGGTGGCCAGGCACAAGCTCGTGATGCACGGTAGAGCGCGAGAAATACGGATTGTTACCCCGCATGCTCATCAGCTTATCGTCATGGGCCATGGTGTTGGTAGGGTAGGAAATGATAATATCCCTGCCCCCCAGGAAAAAAGGGTTCACCAGCTGCCTTTCCGGCGTCATCATCTGCATTCCCCAGGTTTCGTCCGCTATTTGGGGATATTCAATGAGGTTGTTTTTGAGGATAAATTCCTTCGCGTCGTTGTAGAGTTTCAGGATCAGTTCAGGCTGGGTACCGGCTGGAACATAGCTGTTTTTGACCTTTTCCTGCGCCTTTTTCCAATCATTGCCAAAACCCATTTCCGCAGAAGCTTTCAACAACTCCTTGTCGCACCATGCAAACTCCTTATTGGCCAGCTCGATCAGTTCGTCGGGCGTGTAACTGATCATTTCCGTACCTAGCTGACGGATCAGCTCCTCACGGCCAATAGGAATCCCTTTAATTCCGCTGGCATCTTCCTTCTGCGTCGTATTGAGCTTTCCTTTGCTACGGATCAGTTTCGAATAGGCGAGCAGCGTGCTGTCGAGCGTTTTGTAAGGCTTCGGCACCCACCAGCTAAACAGCGGATCGTAACCGTTGTAAAACTCAAACGTACTTTTCAAACGCGCTTCCAGGCCGGCTACTGCTTCCGCGCCCATACGCGACAACGGCATGTCAATCGATTCCAGCTTTTTGAACGACTCCCCGGCTTTGGTAACCTCCTTTTGCAAGTCATTCAGCTTCGCTGCAACCGCCTGGCCGTCCACGGTAGCACCTCGCCGACGGCCTTTTTCAAGGTCATAAATTCCTGCCGCGAAAGGAATGTATTTTTCAATTTGTCCATACTCATTTTCCTCCTGTGCGAGCGTGAGCAAATCGTCGTTGATATTGCGTTTGAGCAGCAGGTAATCCACTTTGCCGTAAATGCTCATCGCATTAAAATCCACCTTTGCGAGCTTTGCCAGGTAATCATTACCCACTTCCCGCAACCTTTTCCGTTGCTCGGGCGAGTTCAGGGTCGTCCCCTGCTGCCCGCGCCCGCCCGTGGGCATAGGACGGTAAAAGTATTCCACCGCACGATAATCCTGCGCATACTGGATCACCAGCCCGGCCACCTCGCTGGTTTGTTCATATAGGTCAAATTTCGATTTGGAAGACTGCGCCGCTGCGCTAAAAGCTGCAATCCAGCAAAAAAGAAAAACCGCCCAACGCGAGCGCCTTACGTAGTTATGCGTCATAGGATTCAGGATATTAAGGTTGGATTTCACCAAAATTAGCCCAAAATCCCCATGAAAACGTGTCGGGTTTTAATCATTTATTGACGGATTTTAGCAACGTGGGGCGATGATCAACCGTCAGTCGATCAAATTAATTAACGAATCCCGGATCCCCTCCGCTTTTGCCTGGTCTGCCTCCGTTTCGCCGTCGCCCATTTTGCCGATAGCCGTATCCAGAACCTTTAACGCGGCAGGATAATCCTCCTTAAAATCGCGCAGGCGCAATGCCAGCGACATCGCCTTTCGCAAGGGCGTCAGCGTAGCCGGGTCGGCGTCTTCGTACTCGACCTGATCCTTTTCGCCCATCTGGAACACGATGACGGAGTTTTCTGAGACGTCGGTGATTGTAAAGCGGGATTGGCCAGGTCGCATTCTCGAAATTCTCGGAACGCCGGTATTCGGTACCCGCCCCAGCCGGGTTCGCAATGCTTCACAGAAATCGGAATGGACCTTTTTTACGTCGTCTACCATGATCAGGCAGCCTGCATAGCCGGTTTCGGCGCCTTTCACGCGCACAAAATGCAACTGATGCCCGTTCCGCTCGACGACACCGTACTGGTAAGGCCTGTCCTGCCGGTATGTAATTGTAAAACCTAAATTCTCCCAAAATAATAGCGTTTCCCCAATGGCTTTGCAGGGTAATACCGGCACGGTAGTCCAATCTTTTTGGTTCATAAAACTGATTTTTGTTCAGTCGGCAAACCTAGCGGATTGGATTTTGAATTTCCTTTTATATACTTTTTTGACGATAAAGAACGAGCTACCGGATGGTTAACCGCCGATTCGTTTAATTTGCGCCATGCAAGATTTCATCCACGACAAACGGGTCTATTACAGCCCGGTAGAATTCGCGATGTCGTACATCGGCGGAACCTGGAAAATCCCGGTGATCCTGGCCCTTGCCAAGGGGCCGCTGCGCTACGGAGATCTCAAAAACGCCATCGCGCACATTACCGACAAGATGCTTAACACGCAGCTCCGCCACCTCGAAAAGAAAGGTATGGTAACCCGCACCATTTTCCGGGAAAAACCGCCGCGGGTCATGTATGCGCTCACAGAAAGGGCAATGAGTTCGCTGCCGGCGATTGAGGCGCTGGAAGCCCTGGGCCGGATTTTAATGAAGGATGAAGGGATTTTGAGAGGCGGTAGTTGACGACCGATCGCCAGCACCAGCAAGCTGATTCGCTTTGCTCAGCTCTGCCCGGTACCGCGTGATAATCGCCTTCAACGTCTCACCGGTACCTTTGATCACCGCTTTGTTGAGGTTGTACTGGGACATCTTCATCGCCGCGGCTACTTCCTGGATGGTGAGGTATTCGTTCCGCTCCAACGTATTGCGGATTTTATTGAGCACGCGGTCGGTTTCATCGCTATAATGCGTTGCCGACTCTGCACGCAAGCTGTCCGATAAGTTGCGTTTCACGAGGTTCACCAGCAATGTTACCGAATTCGCAACCAACTCCCGGCTGCTATCCTGCAAATGGCCGAGTTCCGTTTCGATCAGGCGCACGAGATGCGTCACGGCCAAGCGGTCGGTTTCGCTCCGAAGCTCCTTCTGGCGCAGGAAACTCGGCACCGAAAACAGGTCGCGTACGGTGCGGAACATGTTTGTAAAGCTGTTGATAGGATCCGCCGCCCCGGCGATGCGGAACGGATCAAAGAAGATAGTAAGCAAGTTTGTCCTGTAAAAGGACTTGAATTGGAATGAATGGCCGGGGGATAGGAGAAAGATCGCCTGCTCTTCGTAATGCCAGGAATCGTCGTCGCAGGATAATACCCCCTCCCCTTCCGTGACAAATGCAATACCAAACAAGCCGCCGTAGCGGGAAGACTGTTCGAGCTCTCGGGCTTCGCAGCTTACCAGGTTCAGGGTCTGATCGATATTGAGTTCTTTCATCACGTTGAAGAAGGGTTTAGGAATAGTCACCTTTGTACCGCTTCCGCCTACGTTGGCGTACACGAAACACTGGGTTTAGGTTTATGGTTGACTAACTGATGGTTTCACAACATACAGTCGGTAGCCAAAGATGTTTACCGATAACCGAACCAAAAAATCAAAGGTGCCCAATGCCGGATTTGCGGAGCCGAATGCCCGCTTTGAGAGGAAGAACGCAAACGGTTGCCGTAGTGCAACCGGGGTGGCTATTTACCGAGCCACTGCTTGAAATCGGCCATTCGGTCGCCGCTCACGAAGACCTCCTGCGCGGCCGCCGGGGTAAGTTCGAGCTTTAACCTGCCAGCCGAAACCGTGTAGATGGAGCGAATGCTGTTCAATGCGATAATCAGCGAGCGGTTGATGCGGAAAAACTCTTTGGGATCGAGCATTTGAGCGAGTTTGTCGAGACTGTAATCCATCGCCAGATGCTGGCCATCGAAAGTCCGGAGGAATGTCGCTTTCTGCTCAATGGTAAAATAGGCGATCTCGCTCGTGCGGATACTGAAAAGTTTAGGGCCCGCCGATGCCAGGAAACGCTCTTTGTAACCCTCTTCATTACCCGATTGGTACATGGCCATCAACGCGGCAAAATCGGGTGCGGGAGTAGCCGCTGCTTTGGCATGCAATGCAACGAATTTGTCGATCGCCGCCGTAAGTTCGGCCTTATCGACCGGTTTCAGCAAATAATCGATGCCGTTCGCTTTGAATGCTTTAAGCGTGTACTCCGAGTAGGCTGTCGTAAAAATGATGGGGATAGTCAGTTTCAGCTCCTCGATGATCTTGAATGCGAGGTCGTCTTCCAGGTGCAGATCCATGAAAATCAGGTCCGGTCGTGTATTGCCGGCGTCGGTCAGCCATTGTATACTTTCCCTCACCGATGACAGTTTCGCCATCACCCTAATTTTGGGATCGTATTTCCCGACAAGGCTTTCCAGCCGGTTGGCGCTTAGCGACTCGTCCTCTATAATAAGCACATTCATGAAAGCAACGGCACTTTAACGGTAAAACAACCATCGGTTTTGTCGACCATTACCGGCTTATCGATCAGCAACTTATAGCGGTTTACAATATTCTGAAGCCCGAGGCGCGTAGAAGATTCGGGCAGGTCACGGACTTGCAGCGGGTTGCTGATCACCAGGTAATCATCGTCCACGCCGATCGTGATCAGCAGTGGAGCGCTGGCCGACATGCGGTTATGCTTCACCGCATTTTCGACCAGCAACTGCAAGGTGAGCGGCACGATCGAGTATTTTTCTTTTTCCAGACAGGAAATGCGGACATCCAGACGCAGCTTATTCTCGAACCGGATCATCAGCAGGAACATATAGGTTTCCAGAAACTCGACTTCCGTCGCCAGTTTGATCGAATCGTGAACCGATTTCTCGAGAATATACCTGTAAGCCTTCGAAAGCTGGTTGATGAACTTGACCGAAAGCTCCTGATTGGTTTCCACGAGCGTAGTGAGCACGCTGAAATTGTTGAAAAGGAAATGCGGGCTTACCTGGTTTTTCAACGCATTGAAATGGGCCGTTGCATTCTCCTTCTGCAAACGCTCCTCGTTGATCACCACCCTTTGCAGGCGCTCGTACACGCGCTTGTTGGCCGCAAGATAGTATTCCGCCATCAGCGCCATAACAGTAATGCTCGTATTCGCCCGCTGTTTCAGCACCGGGGTTTTGTTCAGGGTAATGGGCAGTACATCAAAGCTCTTTTTATCGAAAACCGCCTCCATCCAATGCCATAGGTAGCGGTACCAATGGTTGAACACCATGGCCAGGCCAATCGCGACGATGAGCATAATGGCCTGGTTCACCACACGATGACGTTCCGGAAAATCCTCTCCCAGGAAGCGGGAAGTGAAATATTGCAGCCACTCGATCACATTGATCCAGAGAATAAAAAAGGCAATGCTGAACAGCACTTCCATCGTCCATAGCGGCAGCCGGTGCCAGAAAGTGGGCATATCGATCTGCAAAACGTTCATATAGATGCGTATAGGCACGTATATGACCGCGAGACCCAGACCAAGTTCCCATTTTTGACGGTTGGTAAGACGGGATGTTATTCGGGATTGCATTTACTTTTGAATTCTGAACATCAAAAGTAAATAAAGTAGCATTAACTGTGATCTACTATTTTCTGGTCAGTCCAGTGAATGCTTCCTCCGGACCGGGCTTGTCTGCGTCCAATTCTTGAATGCCCGGTGGAATGCGCTGGCTTCGGCGTAGCCCAAAACCTCCGAAATAGCGTGTACCGTGGCGTCGGTATTTTGCAACAGGTTAACTGCGAGCTCTTTCTTCATTTCTGCCGCCAGCGAGCGGTAACTCTCCCCATCCTGCTGCAACCGCCGCTGGAACGAGCGGTCGCTCACGTTCATATGTGCGGCGATGATTTCAAGGGAAGGTATTTTGCCTCCAAAATCGCGGGTGATCACTGTTTTCACCTGCTCGCTAAACCGCGCGGACTGCCCGCTCAATGTGCATTTGTCGCGCAGAATTTTGGCAAATGAGGCATACAAAGATTCGTCGGCACTGATGAGCGGCATTTCCGCCAGAGCTCCCTCAAAAATCACCCGGTTTTGTGCCTTTCCAAAACTGACGGGGCATTTCAGCATTTGCTCATAGTCGCTTCGCGGCAACGGGCTCTGATAAGCCAGTTCGGCGCGCAACGGGTATCTTTTTGTGCCAGTGAGAATATAAAAGTAGTTCAACACGCCCCCGATAGCCATTTCAACGCCTTGCCGGGCTGTTTCAGGGGACGCTTGTTCCCAAAGCGGGTGAACTTTAAAGATCAGTTCGAGTTCTTTACCGAATACCACATCATAGGAGATCCAGCCGGAAACCGTCTGCTGGTATTTCACCACTTCGGAATAGGCATCCTTGATATTCCTGCAACTTTGCATAAGGTAACCCAGCGCCCCGAAAATGGCCGGGTTATTGGTGTGGCCGATATGTAATCCAAATGCGGCGTTGCCGGTCGAGACGATTGCCTCGGTCCATAAGCCAATAATCGGCATGAGACCTTCGATCCGCTTTTCCGCATCGTTCAGCTCGCCCGGCCTGATGCCCAGTGCAGTACACAACCGGCCCAGATCTGCGCCTTTTTCAACGGCAGAATAAACGATGTACCTCAAAACACGGACAGTCCCGTACATATGAAAATTAGTTTTGAATGCCTGAGCAATCCTGAAAACATTCAGTCATTCGGTCATTCCTTAAATCTGCAATTGGCGCAAAGTGTCACATTCCTGTCGCAAAATGTCACGGATTACCGGCAGCGGCCCAGGTTATTTTGTATCATCAATCAAAACTAGTCAAAATGCCATGGAAACTTTTACCGAACAGGAACTCATCGAAACGAAGGCACTGCAACGCATCATCGCCAATCCGGAATACACCGTCACTTTCCTCACCACAGCCGCCGAGAGCGGTAACCGACTGACAGACATGGAGATCGAGCTGCGCCCCGGTGGCGGCAACGGCCTGCACAAGCATTTGAATTTTACGGAGACATTCATTCCCATCGAAGGTGCTCTCGAAGTGCAGATTGGGAAAAACAAACTATTACTCGAACCCGGCGAACAATACACGGTACCCATCGGCATGCCGCACAACTTCGCTAACCCCGGCAGCAAGCCTATCCGCTTCCGCGTCGTGATCGAGCCGGGCCATAAAGGATTTGAATATTCATTACGAATGCTTTACGGCCTCGCTAACGACGGCAGGGCAGAAATAAGGACCTGGGACGATCTTCTGCGCGCATCCGTAATCCTGATGATCTCCGACATGCGTCTTTCCGGCACAAAGGCATTGATCAACCCGTTCCTCCCATTCCTCTACCGCCTTGCGCGCGAGAAAGGGTACGACCTGGATATGATCAAAAAGTATTGTATTTAGGTAAACAAAACAGCGGCCCGGTCGTGCTGACCGGGCCGCTGGCCTGATAAGTTGTTAAGATCCGGAAGATCTACTGTTCCGCATATTTCTTGAAGTTGTCAAGAATCGCCTGCCAGCCAGCCTGCTGAAAATCAACCGGATGCGTATTTTCAGGATCGAATACTTCTACAACTTTGGTTCCGTCGCCTTGCTGTTCGAACGATACCGTCACTTTGCGGCCGTCGCCCATGGTATAGGCCAGGTAGCGATTTTCCTCCACTTCGGTATAAGTACCGCCAAAATCGAAGCTGAAACTGCCATCCTTCGCTGCCATGGTGGTTTTGAAATCTCCATCTACACGCACATCGTTTTCAGCAAAAGGCGCATGCCAGTCGTCGGATGCGAAACACCATTGGGTGATATGCTCCGGCGCAATCCATTTATTCCATACGTCCGCTACCGGTGCATTGATATTCGCTTGTACTGTTACAGGTTGTGTTGTCGCTTCCATTTCTCTTTGTGTTTTTTATTGATGATTGATGTTACAAAGTTGCCGGGTTTCCGGGAAACGGAGCGATGCCTGTTGCGACAAAAAGCGGGTGCATTTGCGTCACCCGCTCAAAAAAGCGTCATGAATTAACTGCCAGAGCCTTTTTTACCGCCGGAGCAACGTGCGTTCCGAGCAGTTCGATCGACTTCATAAGGTCCTTGTGCGCAGGCGCACCCACGTCCGTATGCATGAGAAAGCGCGTGAGGCCAAACATCTCCTGATGGTACAATATCTTATCCACCACCTCATTAGGCTCGCCTACGAACAATGCGCCGTCGCGACCTTGTCCGCCTTCGAACTGGGCACGAGTGTAAGGGGCCCAGCCACGGCTGCGGCCCACCCGGTCCATCTGCGCAGCATAAGAGGGAAAATACGTATCGCTCAACGCCTTCCCATTCAGCCCTACCAATCCGTGCGAATGCGTAGCTACCTGCATTTTCGCCGGATCGTGGCCGGCCTCCAGATATTCAGTTTTATATAGTTCAAAAAACGGCTGGAATTGCGACGGCATACCACCGATGATCGCGATAATCAGCGGCAGGCCGAGCCTTGCAGCGCGCACTACCGATTGCGGCGTGCCACCAACTGCCACCCAGATTTCCAGTTTGTTGTTCACGGCCCGGGGCAATACCTCCTGCCTGTCGAGCGTCGCGCGGAACTTCCCTTTCCAGGTGATCACGTCATTTTCATTGATTTCCTTTAACAATTGCAGCTTTTCGGAAAACAGGCCATTGTAATCGTTCAAATCGTACCCAAAAAGCGGAAACGACTCGATGAAACTACCCCTGCCCACCGTGATCTCCGCACGGCCGCCCGAAATGAGGTCGACGGTCGAGAAATTCTGGTAAACGCGTACCGGGTCCGCCGAGCTCAATACCGTCACCGAGCTGGTTAGTTTGATGTTTTTGGTAACCGAAGCCGCCGCCGCGAGAATGATCTCGGGCGTCGAAACGGCGAAATCCGGCCGATGGTGCTCGCCTATTCCGAACACATCGAGCCCGACCTCATCGGCCAGTTTGATTTCTTCCAACATATCCCGCAAGCGTTCTTGCGGCGACTGAAAAGAGCGGGTGGCGTCATTAAAAGCCAAATCCCCGAACATACTGATTCCTATTTCCATGATGTTTGCTAAGTGCTGATTTTCGTTTGTGCGGGACTAAAACCCACCCAATTATCAAACCAGCAACACCAAATATAGATTCCAGAATCGGGCCGTCGACCCGGTATCCAAAAGTATACTGCCGATGGCTAACCACCGACTAACCGCGCCGCGGCCTACTCACTCCGCAAACTCCTTACCGGATTCATCATCGCTGCCTTAACCGACTGAAAGCTGATCGTAAACACGGCGATCAGCACCGCAACAACCCCGGCCAGCGCGAACATCCACCATTCGATATCGATCTGATAGGCAAAACCTTGCAGCCATTGTTTCATAATATACCAGGCTACCGGGGAGGCCAGTACGATCGCCATCAGCACCAGTTTCAGAAAATCTTTGGAAAGCAGACCCACAATACCCGCCACCGACGCGCCCAGCACTTTACGCACGCCGATTTCCCTGGTACGCTGCTCGGCGGTGAATGTGGCCAGCCCAAATAGCCCGAGGCAAGAAATAAATATCGCCAGAAAAGCAAAGTAACCCGCCAACTTCCCGACGATTTGCTCACTCTGGTATTGGCGTGCATACTCCTGGTCCGTAAATGCATAGGTAAATGGCACTGCCGGGTTGAGTTTCCTGCAAATGCGCTCGATAGCGTCCAATGTTTCGGGTGTTTTGCCAGCCTGGATGCGAATCACGACACTTCCCTGCGGCTCGCGGGCACCCAGGTAGGCGATCAGCGGACGAATAGCATTGTGCAGCGACTGGAAGTGGAAGTCCTTCAAAACCCCTACAATGCGGACTTTCGATCTGCCCCAGTTGATTTCCCGGCCGACCGGTTCTTTAAGCCCCATTACTTTCACGGCCGTTTCGTTGACGAGCACTCCCGATGAATCTGTTGGAAATTCCTTGGAGAAATCACGGCCGCCGGCCATTTTCAGGTTCATTGTTTTGGTAAAATCATACCCTATTCCCACCGGCGTGAACCTCACCTGGTCATTCGGGTCGCTGCCGGGCCAGGTAATGCCTTCGGTACCGTTGCCGTTGGAAGCGGGCGTGGCGGTCATATGCGAAACCTGCTTTACCCCGGGAATTTGTGTCAATTGTTCTTTCAACAGATTAAATTTATTGAAAAGCTCCCCTTCGATCGGGAAATAGACCAGGTTTTCACGGTCGAATCCAAGGTTTTTGCTTTGCACAAAACCTACCTGCCTGTAAATGATGATCATCCCGACGATCAGGATCACTGACAAGCCGAACTGGAACACCACCAGCCCCTGCCGCACCCACACCGAGCTGGAATCGAATTTTAACGCGCCTTTGAGAATGCGCACCGGATTGAGCGACGACAGGAACAGTGCCGGATAGCTGCCCGCCAGCAGGCCTGTCGCAACGAGCAAGCCCACGATCACTCCCCAAAACGACGGCTGCGACCAAGGTAGTGCCATTTGCTTGCTGGTGAGGCTGTTGAATGCAGGTAACAGCAATGCCACCAGCAGGACGGCCAATACGGCCGAAAGTCCGGCGATCAAAAGCGCCTCGCCCATGAACTGACCGGCCAGCATCGAACGCATCGCGCCCACCACCTTCCGGACGCCCACTTCCTTCGCCCGGCGCGCCGAACGCGCGGTCGCAAGGTTCATGAAGTTAATGCAGGCGATCAGCAGGATAAATACCGCCACGAAGGTGAACAACTGCACATACTCGATGCGCCCACCGTCCATTTTGTCACCTTTGATGTTGCCGTTAAGATAATATTCCTGAAAAGGCTGCATGGCAAGCTGCGTTTTATACGGCTTGCCCCCGTCGCGGTTGGTCTTGTCGAGCAAGTGGAGCATTTTGGCTTGCACTTTCGCAGGATCGGCGTCTTTCCGTAGCTTGAAAAAAGTGAGCGGATCGGTACTGCCCCAGTCTTTGGCCCAGCCATTGTCGTCGACATAGGCATCCCAGGTCATCAGGCAGTCGAATTGAAGCGTGCTGTTGGCCCCGATATCCTCAAAAACGGCCGACACGGTCATTTCCTTGCGGTTATCGAAGCGGATGGCCTTCCCTATTGCGGCCTCCGGGGTTCCGAAGAACGCCCCGGCCATCTTCCGCGAGATGGCTATGTTGCCGCGGTCGCGCAATGCGCCTTCCGCAGTGCCTTGCAACAACTTGTAGCTAAACATCTTGAAAAAATCGCTGCTTGCCCAGTTTGCAGCCTGCTTATGGATCTTGCTGCCAACAGAGAATGTGTGCTGGTTGGTCCACGAAAATGGCGTAGTCATCTCGATTTCGGGCACCGACTTTTTCAATTCCTCGGCAAGCGGCCCGGGCGTCCAGATTACGGCCTGCACCTTGCCGCTGAAATACTCCCGCATGTAAATTCGGTAGAGCTGGTCTTTGTTCGTATGAAACGCATCGACGGCTCGTTCGTCGCGGATCCAGAGCATGATCATCAGGCTGCAAGCCATCCCCAGCGCGAGGCCAAAGACATTAATAGCAGAAAAAGTTTTGCTTTTGAGCAGGTTACGGAAAGCGATTTTGAAATAATTATGGATCATGGCCGGGCTGAATGAATAGGTTTCGGAATAGTCGGTTGCGCGTTTCGGGCGGGCGAGGGGCCGCATAAGCCGGAGCGCCGTAAGTGCATATTTCCGGTCGGCGGCACGTTTGCCCAGGCTTTGCAGCCACCAGGCATACATTTCGAGCATATCGCCCTGTAATTCTTCCCGGGCATCGGGATGCGACCAGCGCGATAGCAGCCAGGCAGCCCAGCGAGGCGGGCCGACTGGGCGGGGCCCAGCGGGGCCCGGATCAGCATGTTGCTTCGGGTTCATATCAATTGCCCATTAATTGGAGTGTCTGCGGCGACATCGCATTCCATAATGTCTCCCTCGCTTCTTTCACGTCCCGCAAAGCCTTGCGGCCAAACGCAGTAACGCGGAAAAACCGTTTGCGCCTGCCGCCCCGCTCGGCAGTAGCCCCGCCCATTTCAGACGACAGGTACCCTTTTTCTTCCAGCCGCTGCAAGGTTGTGTGCACGGTACTAAACCCGACAGCGCGCCCGGTTTTCTGGTCAAGCTCCTGCGCGACAGTCACGGCATAGGCTTCCTCCGCCAACACCGCGACCGTCAGCAGTATAACCTCTTCCAGTTCACCCAAAAATGTTCTTTTCATGGCCAAAAGTATTTATTCCGATTATGTCGAGCAAATGCCGTGCCAAATTTGAAAAATATCCTCCAAGGCCTTCAAAACGGTGTTTTTGTGAATTTAAACTGCCGGTTGCATGTCCGATTCCGAACATCCGTGGTATCAAACCGGACAAGTGGCAGATACGGCTTGAAAACCGGTTGCCAAACAGTTACATTTGGAATACAATCGGTCTTGCATCATGAATATAGGTAAAGAGATCCTGTTCTTTTTCAGTGCGCTGGGTGCTTTCAACGGCATTCTTCTAGGGATATTCCTGCTATTTTTCACCCAAAAAAAATACCTCGCCAACAGCTTCCTAGGTGGCTTGCTACTGGCGTCCAGCATCCGGATCGCCAAGTCGGTATGCCTGTATTTCGATGGGGCCTTGCCTAAAATTTATTTGCAAATAGGCCTTTCCGCCTGTTTTTTCATCGGACCGTTTTTGTACTATTTCGTGCGTTCGGCTGTAACGCCGCTGGAAAAACTGCCTAAAAGCTGGATATGGACGCTCATAGCCTTCGCAGTAGTTACCCTGGGTGTGGGCATGGCGTGGCCTTACGAACAGTACCCGGCCTTATGGAACAAGGTGATTGCCAGGGCGATATATGTGCAATGGTTTGGCTTTCTGCTGGCTTCGGGGATTCTGGTCCGGGGTTTGCTCCGAAAACAATTCAGCCGCTCCTATACCATGAAGCCCGCAGAGACCTGGATTTCGATGATCTTCCTGGGTAATGTGCTGATATTCCTTTTGTACTTTTCTTCGCTGATCAACGCGCCGTTCGCGTCGTACATCAGCGGCTCCATTGCCTTCTCGCTGATCCTTTACCTGATGATCACGCTGGTGATTTACAAAAAGAAGACCGACGAGCTGTTTTTGCTTTTGCCTGATAAACCGGCCGCGAAAAAGCTCAATGAAAGCGATGCCGGAATATGGCTCGACAGGCTGGAAAAGGTCATGACAGAAAAAGCAGTTTACAAAAACCCGGACCTTAAACTACACGACCTTTCCCGGGAAATACAGATTTCGGGCCACCAGCTCTCGGCATTGCTGAACGACCGGCTGGGTAAGAATTTCACGACGTATATCAATGAGTGGCGCATCGCCGAGGCTTGCAAAATGATCGCCACGGAGCAACACCTTACATTGGAAGCAATCGGTTATGAGGTGGGTTTTAATTCCAAATCGACCTTTTTTGCGGCATTCAAGAAGGTTAAAGGAGCCACGCCGTCGTCTTATCAACAAACTATCAATCAACCGATTGCTGATTAACACAGTACTGATTTATAAATCCGTACTCCTGATTCGCCTTTTACATACCTCCGGCAACGGCCGACTTTGGATTTTTGCTTCAAATCAGATCCATCGTATCCGCCATGAAGTTTTCCGGTATCCTTATCCTCATTGTTTTTCTTTTTACTAAAAACTCCATTGCCCAAAGCCGCTACTCGGTTTCGGGTAACGCCGTCGGGGCAAACCGGCAGCAGGTCGCCGTTTACGCCCGGCTGCTGGCGCTGCCCGATTCGGCGCTTTTGCAAGGCGCCCCGTTCGAAGACGGCCGCATTGTTTTCACCGGCATCGACCACGAAACGGTTGCACTAAGAGTCAGCGGCATTGGTCTTACCGACACGCTCATCGTCATCCGTCGGGAAGGCCGCACGCATATTGACCTCGGCACAATCCTCCTGCATGAGCACGTACAGGCGCTCGCGGACGTAACCGTCCGCGGGCAGGCGCCGCTCGTGCGGCAAGGCACGAACGGAACCACTGAGGTACAGATTGCCGGCAGCATTCTGGCAGGCAGCACGTCGGCCAGAGAACTGCTCGAAAGGTCGCCGGGCATTATTTTCGCCGAAGGGCGCGCGGGTGTTGCAGGGCGCGGCGAAGCATTGATTTTCCTGAATGGGCAGGCCATCAGCTACGAGCAAATGGCCGCCATCCCGGTGAGCCGTATCACCCGCGTGGAGGTGATCCCCAACCCGTCGGCAAAGTACGATGCCGAGGGCAAGGCGGTGATCAATATCGTTACAAAACCGATCGTTAATGCCGGCATGACAGGCTCGGTAACCCAGCAATACGCCTATACCAAATTCGCGGGCAGCGAACTCAATACCCTTGCCGATGCTCAATATATGCACAACCGGCTCTCGCTCCAAGCTAACTACGCCCTGCAGACCGGCAACAACCGTGAAGTGCTGCATACGATGCGCACCCGCCCCTCTCCCACCGAATACCTGCATTCAGACCTCACCACCGACTGGCAACGCAAAATGCGCAACTACTCCAATTTCGGTGCGGGCGTGCAGTTCAATTTGAAAGAAAACAGCTATTTATCATTGACCTACAAAGGCAACCTGAACAGCCAGGGCGGCAGCCAAAACAGCAGCAATGCGCTCACCGACGTTTCGGGAAGCAGTTTTTACCAAAGCCGTATTGCCAAAGATGAAGAACGCTGGAACCATGCCCTTACCCTCAATTTCCATCGGGCGCTCGACACGCTGGGCTCCGCATTGTTCGTCGGCAGCCAGTATGCCCGTTTCAAAACCGACCAGCACGACAGAATTGCGGAAACCAGCCTCAGCGGCGACAGTACCGGCCTCCGTAACCTGCTGAACGACGTGCTGGTCCGCATCAGCATTTCAAGCACCCAGTTCGATTACACCAGAGCATTCCGCAACGGCCATAAGCTGGAAACCGGCGCGAAATTCAGCTTTGCCGACAATGGCTCGGGTACCGGCTTTATGATTTCCACAGAAGATGGCCCTTTCCTGCCCGATCCGACTCTTAGCAGCAATTTCCGGTACCGGGAAAAAATCCCAGCGGCTTATTTGAATTACCAGGGAAGTTTGAAAGATAATGTGCAATTCGGTGCGGGTGCGCGCGGCGAGTACACTACCTACACCCTCAACACTACGGCCCGGGGCGGACAGAATATCGGGGACAAGTATTTCAATGTTTTTCCCAATGTATTTATCAGTAAAAGCTTCGCTAATGGCCTGCAAAGCCGCATTTCTTACTCTTCCAAAATCACCCGCCCACGTTACCAGGCCCTCAATCCGTTTGTAATTTACCAGGACCCTTTTACGACGATCGAAGGCAATCCCAATATGCAGCCCGAGAAGATTCATACTTTTGAAACCGGTGTGCAGTACAAGCAAATCGACGTCCGCGGAGGTTATACCTACACGAAGGACAAAATCAGCGGCGCCGCATTACGCGGAGATTCGCCGAACAGCTACATTCTCAAAGGTATTAACCTCGCAAAGGAACATTCCCTTTTCCTCACCGCCTCGGCCACATTCAACATTAACTGGTGGAGCACGACCAACACGGTAACCATCAGCCGCAACAAACTGGTTGACAATGAATACGGCTTTGAAATCCTCAAACCCAGGCCTCAGGTTTATGCTTACACCAATAATGCTTTTGATGTAAATCATCTTTTCAAAATCCAACTCGTGGCCTGGTACCTCAGCGAGAGGTCACAGGGACTTTACCATGATTTCAGCCGATCGACCGTAACCGTTGGCGTGGAGAAGGATTTTTTCAGGAACACATTGAAAATCAGGCTCACGGCCAATGACATTTTTCACAAAAGCCATGTTCACGGCAAATACAGCGTGGGGGCGACCAATATTTACTATCACCGCACTTACTCCACCGCATATTTCGGGATGAGTGCCTCGTACCGTTTCGGGCGGTCGTGGAAAATTACATTTAATAGTAAGTCCACCGGTGAAACGGAGCAGAACAGGGCGCGGTGACACAAGTGTCATTTGTAGTCATTAAATAGTGATTAAAAAGGCATTTCGGAGGCATTCGGATTAAAGCTAGTTGCTACTTTTGAAGCATTCTCTTCAACCTGAAAAACTATGAAAAATTACATTGTCATTTTCCGTGAGCCGGACGGTCGGCAGGGCACCCACACCGAAGAAGAAATCGCCGCACACCGCGAAAACTGGGCGAAATGGTTTGCAGAATGGGGGGCGAAAGGCAAGCTCGCGGGCGGCAGCGGATTGACGCTCAACGGCCGGATTATCAGGGACGGACAAGCCAGCGAAGGCATTCACCAGGTCGGTACCGAAATCGTCGGAGGCTTTCTCCTACTCAAAGCCGAAGACCTGGACGAAGCCACCGCAATCGCCGCCAGCTGCCCGATTTACGAGTTCGATGGCTACGCCGAAGTAAGGGAAACGCAGCAGTAATAGCTTATCATCGCCGGACTAGTGCTTTAAGCCTAACCCGGCGATTTCTTGATGTTTTCAATCAAATTTTGCTCATAGCGTGGGCCATGCACGGGTCGGTCACACTTTCTTTCCCCGTTTCCACACGTCCGGCGAAACGCCTCAACAAGTCACCGGAGCCAGGATCGACGTTAAAGTCATACCATTGGTGGCTTTGTGCCGTGGGGACAAGCGTTTTCACTGTTGCTTCACCGGCCAGGCTTACTTCGATGTTTTTCTGCTGATAGCTGTTGTCAACAATATGCAGCTTTAAAGATTTTTTCCCGTTGTTCACAGCAACAAGCTCCACCTCACCCGTCGGCTTGCCCTTTTTATCCAAAACATACCCACAAGATACCGCCACGTCCGGTTCCTGTGCATTACCCGCAAACTCGCGGAAATAACCGTTGGGACCATATACCCGCAAATGGTACCTTCCATTTTCGAAACCGGTCAGCTTGAAGTTTTCCGTCAGCGTATCGCCCGCTTTCACGGCATAATTCCAAACCCGCAGCACTTCGCCTTCATAAGGGTTCATGGCATAAATGATAAAAGGCGCTCCGGCTGATTTTGGGCCAAATACCTTATTCCCGGCATGCATGCGGATCTCGAAAGCACTTTTATCCGCTGAAAGCGCACCATTCACATGCAGTTCGTAAGGAAGCGCGACCGAGGGCCTTGTACCGGGTTCCTGTTTGGGCAAAAATGGCGATCCGGCCGGGCTTGCATTGATCTTACCAATTTCTGCTGCATTGAGCGCCTTGAAATTCGCAGGCACGTCCTTGAACTGTGCTTTGTGAATGGTCGTCAGGATTTCTTCGCGGTTTACCGGCTTCGGTTTTTTGTAGGCAGAGGCATCGAAAGGCTGGAAAACCGCGCTGATATTCCCACAGACCGTCCGGCGCCATTCCGTAATATTGGTTTCACGGACCTGTTTCTTCGATTTATGGCTCGTAAATTCTTCCAGAAACTGAATAATGGAGGTATGGTCAAAAACCTGCGAGCATACCTTCCCGCCCCTCGACCACGGCGATGCGACCACCAGCGGTACCCGGAAGCCTAATCCGATCGCACCGCCCCGTGCATTCGCCTTGGGCACCTGGGTTTCGTCCTGTTCCAGCGTTACATATTCGGCTTTGATATCAATACCCGCAGATACTTTTCCTGCATTCGCCTTCAATGGGTCGGGGATAGAAAATGGCGGAACGTGATCGTAATAGCCATCATTTTCATCATAACAAAGAATAAATATAGTCTTCTTCCACACTTCTGGATTTTTGGTGAGGATATCGAGTGTCTCGGAAATATACCATGCTCCATACCAGGGCGCCGACGGATGATCCGAGAAATTCTGGGGCGCTGCCAGGTACGAAACCGCTGGCAACTTGCCTTCTTTCACATCCTTGCGGAACTGGAAGAAGATATCGCCTTTCGGCATATCGATCTTCTTGCCCAAATCACCCTCTTTGTAAAACATGGACGAAAGTTCGAGGTAATCGGGGTCGTTACGGTTGGTTACGAATGCATTGCGGTGCAGTTCCTGCTCAAACACCGAAAGTTTCCTGAAATTCTCTTCGCTATGCTCTGCCAAATCCGTTTCCAGCCTTTCAAGCAGCGCATTCCGCTGGTCCCACGACTTCGTCAGTTTGTCCTTTTCCGCGCCGGTTGCCGCTTCTAGCTTTTCCTTCAATGCGGGCAGGTCCTTTTTGATCTTCTCCACTTCCAATTGTGCATAGTGGATAAAATCCTTCGAAAACTTCACCCGATACTGCGCGTAACGCTCCAAGGGATTACATCCGAAATTGCTCAGCCACGAGCCTTTTCCTGGGTGGAACTGCATCACCGCGCCCACTTCATTCTGATAAAACTTCCAGCTGATACCGGCTTCCTGCATACGTTCCGGGAAGGTCTTCCATTTCACGGGTTTGTTGATGGAAAAATAGCTGTTCCGCACCACCGCCAGCGAGTCCATTTCCGGCTTTTCACGGATCGTACCCGACCAGAGATAATAGCGATTGGGATGCGTGGGCGTCATCGACGAGCAGAAATTCTGGTCGCAAATCGTAAATGCATCGGCCAGCGCGTAGTAAAACGGAATGTCTTCGCGGTCGTAATAGCCGAGCGTCAGCGGCATTTCGGCGTATTCCTTATGGCCAGAACGTTTGGAACTGAGCCATTTATCATATTTCCCGCCATTGTAGGCGTCCACCTGCGACTCGCGCGAGTGCGGCAGGTCATGCATCCAGGTGGCTTTGGTATTTTTAATATCGAGGCGGAACGGCGCGTAGGTATCGCCTTTCAGGTCGGTTTGCAGCCACACCTTGTTCTTATTCGGCAGATCGATCGCACGCGGGTCGTTGAAGCCGCGCACGCCCTGCAATTTGCCGTAACAGTGATCGAACGATCGGTTTTCCTGCATTAGGATCACCACATGCTCGGCGTCGAGGTAGGTCGTACCGGGGGCCGGGCTGATTGCCATCGCCCGCTGCACCGACTCGGGGAACAAACTCGCTGCGCCTGCGCCGCCAGCGAGCATAGCAGCCTTTTTAATAAAATCTCTTCTTGAATCCATTGGGTTTAGTCTGGGTGGTTGGTAAAAATGTACAAGTAATGTGGGCGGCAAAATTACTGATCCGGGTGTCAGAGCGGGGTTATGGGAGTGTTAAGAAAATTTGGAAAAAATCCAGATGGGTTGTAAAAATTCCAAAACATGCATACATTTGTTGCATACTCAATTGTTCCTTCATTCCTTCTGCACTCAGGTAACCATTAACCAGGAAAACCTTTTTTGAGCTATGGACGCTTTT
Organism: Dyadobacter sp. 22481; assembly: GCF_052044875.1. Taxonomy (NCBI): domain Bacteria; kingdom Pseudomonadati; phylum Bacteroidota; class Cytophagia; order Cytophagales; family Spirosomataceae; genus Dyadobacter; species Dyadobacter sp. 22481. Next base: position 804,095 of record NZ_JBQENV010000001.1, on the reverse strand, counting down.
GAAGAAAAAATCGAGGGGACAATCCACTTACTACTTTACATTCTGCAAAAGCTTGGCGGGCGCTCCGATATCCACAAGCTCTTCAAAATCCTTTACTTCGCTGAACAGAAGCATTTGGTCAGATATGGAACGGCTGTTTCGCAAGATCGTTACCATGCGATGAAGAATGGACCCGTACCGTCCATTGCTTATGATATTTATAAGAGCGTGAAAGAAGGTGGTGTAACCTATGCACGCTATTTTTCAGCATTAGACCGCTTTTCCATCGAGGGAGTTGCCGATCCGGATCTCGATTTCCTTTCCGAATCAGAAATGAAATGCATTGACGAATCTGTGCAGGAAAACCAAAATCTCAGCTTTAACGACCTGACAGACAAATCGCATGACGAGGCTTGGAACCAGACGGCGAGAGATAAAGAGATAAGCCCCATCGCGATGGCCAGGGCCGGAGGCGCAGACAGCCATATGGTCAAGTACATTGAGGATCAGCTGCTGATCCATTCAGCCAAATTTGAATGATCATACCGACCCGGAATCATTCAAATGACTTCATTGATCGGGACCGTCCTTCGGATGATGGTCAAAGATACGACTCCACCCAAAGTCAAGCGTTTCATCATTGTCGGTGAGTCGGCAGACAGCCTGACGCTAGCTTCGGTATACATTAATACCGAACTCGATATGAAGGTCAACTTCAATCTGGACCTTCAATGCCAACATATCGAATTCGACGCTGCCGGTCGGGATTACCTTGATCATACCTCGTTTGTCGATTGCTCAAAACTCAAAATCATCGAGCGTACCGAAATATGTACAATCATTCAAAACCGCCCCACAGTCATCATAGGCAGGCTCGATCAGCAAGATTTTGAAGTCATCAGACGCCAGATCACCTGCTCTACGACAATCAAAGGCAAAATCAAGAAACGCTACGGCTTCTACGATTAAAAATTCCATTTTTTCCAAACCCGACCTTCGGGTGTTGTGTATTGGTGCTACTAAGGGGTGATATTAGAATCAACACCTCATGCCACGCAGTTCATCTATATTTTTATTCCTCCTGATCACAATCAGTTTTAACGCGCTGAACGGCCTCGCCCAAAAAGTGCCGTCGGTTTCCGGTTATGTCAAAACAGAATCCGGCGAGGCGCTGCCAGGAGTTACCGTTTCAATCTTAAAAACGGCGCATGGCGTTACGACGGACGCAAACGGATTTTTCGAGTTACCTCCCGTGAAAGCAGGTACCTATGCCGTGCAGGCTACTTTGATGGGCTACCAAGCAGTATCCCAAACGGTCGTCATCCAATCCGGAAGGACAGCTGCTTTCAATTTCCAGCTCAAAGAAAACCAGCAAAACCTGAACGAGGTAAGCGTGTACGGCAAAACGGAAACGCAGGCGGTGAAGGAGCAGGCGTTCACGGTGAATGCGATCGAGACGAAGCAATTTCAGAACACGACGGCCGACCTCAACCAGGTGCTCAACCGCAGCGCAGGCGTTCGTATCCGCGAACAGGGTGGATTGGGATCGAACTTCAACTTTTCGATCAACGGCCTTTCCGGTAAGGCGGTGAAATATTTCATCGACGGCGTACCAATGGAGGTAATGGGTAGCGCGATGTCGCTGAACAACATTCCGGTGAACCTCTCGGAGCGGATCGAGGTGTACAAAGGCGTGGTGCCTGTGCAGCTCGGTTCTGATGCCATGGGTGGTGCTGTGAATGTGATCACCAACCAGAAACAGACCAATTACCTCGACGTCAGCCACAGCTACGGCTCGTTTAACACCCACCGTTCGGCCCTTACAGCGCAATATGTACACAAGCCGACGGGTATTACCGTGAAAGCGAGCGGCTTTTTTAATTATTCCGACAACAACTATAAAATGAGAGGCGTCGAGATCCTCGAAGGAGGTACCCGCAATGGCGACCAGATTACCGATCTCAACGGCGCAAACTTCGTGATCACGGACGTGAAGCGCTTCCACGACCGTTACCGCTCGGGTATGGGGCAGGTTGAAGTGGGTATTTCCAACAAAAGCTGGGCGGATGTACTGTATGCCGGCTTCGGGTACTCGGAGAGCCGCCAGGATCAGCAGACCGGTTTTGAGCAGGCCATCGTGTACGGCAATGTGGAGCGAAAAGGAAAGTCGTCGACAGGGACTTTGCGGTACAAAAAGAGCAATCTATTGCTGAATGGACTGGACGTCAACCTATTTGCTTCGCTTTCAACCGATAAATTCCTGACCGTCGACACCCTGCTCCGCCAATATTACTGGGACGGGTCCTGGACGACCAAGGGCGCTACCGAAATGGGCGGCATTAAGTCGCTCTCGCACATCATCCGCCCGCGTGCCTTCCTGCGTGCGAATGCGAGCTACACGCTCAGCGAGCGGCATTCATTTAACCTGAACTATACAATCGACCGTCTCAAAAACGAGAGTTATAATGAATTACTCGTGTCCGGCGACGATATGCCGGGGATTATGACAAAGCAAATCCTGGGACTCGCCTATCAGCAGGAGTTGCTCGACAAACGCTGGACAAACACTTTTTTTGTAAAATACTATGGCCTGGGCCTCGAACGGAAGAAGTGGATCGACGGCGGTTACCAGGTGCTGACAGACAATTTCCCCAACTACGGCTACGGCGCGGCATCGCGCTACAAAATCCTGCCCGACTTCGGCCTGAAGCTCTCCCTCGAACATACTTTCCGCTTACAGGAAGTGGAAGAAGTGTTTGGTGATGGCCTGAATGTGCAGCCCAACCCCGACCTCAAACCCGAGCGCAGCGATAATGTGAACCTGGGCTCCTACTATGGCTTCCGTACCGGTAAGCACCGCTTTTTCGCCGAAGCGGCAGGCTTTTACCGCAATGCATCCGATTTTATTTACCCTGTTGCCGACCAGCGCTCGAAGGCTTTGAAAAACGAAAACAAGTCGAATGTACGCGTGACCGGTTTCGAGGCCGAGCTGCGGTACGATTACGCCGACCTGCTTTCTTTCAATATAAATGCGACCTATCAAAGCGCGGTTAACATGACCAAATTCGGCAGCACCGCCTCCAATGTGCCCGAAGCGACTTACAAGAACAAGATCCCCAACCAGCCGTGGTTCTTCGGCAATGCCAACTTCGGCATCGGGAAAAGCGATGTGTTTACGAAGGGCTCGCGCCTGCAATTCAGCTGGTTTACGCAATATGTACACTGGTTTTACCTGACCTGGGAAGCTTTCGGAAATGTGAACGGCAAGTCGACGATCCCGAGCCAGCTGATCCACAATGCGACGTTGAGCTATTCACTCGCCGATGGTCGCTACAATGTGTCGGCCGAATGCCGCAACCTTACCGACGACCTGGCCTACGATAATTTCAGGCTGCAAAAACCCGGTCGTGCATTCGCGTTGAAACTCCGGTATTTCATCCATTAAGCAACTCCAATTTTATCTATAACACCCAAAAATGAACAGATTTTTCAGCTACCCGGCAAAAGCAATGCTCGTTGCACTCACCGCAGTCATGCTCAACGGATGCAGCGATAGCTCCGACAACGAAAATACGCCTGTGAAGGAAGAAGGCAAATATTCGGCCATCCTTTGCGTGGGCGCCTGGCCTAATACCGCCTACTACATTGCGGACGTGCCTTCACTCACCAGCGGTTCCATCAGCCTCAAAGGAAACGGTGCGGAAATGACGGGCAAGGTTTATGCTCAGGATATTATCCAGAAAGACGGTTTCTACTACCACGCCAACTTCGGCAGCGGCCGTTTTGGTAAATACCATGTTGAAAACGGTTCACTGGTAATCGACAAGGAAGTGCCATTTACATTCCTGAATTGGAGCTCATACGTGTGGGTAGACGACCAAACGCTCGTTATCCTGGGCGATGCGGAGGGAGAAGGGCGTTATGCGATCGTGAAAGTAGCCGACATGACGCTTACGACCGGCAAGCTCGACCTGAAACCGAAACCGGCAGGCTTCACCGGCTACAATTTCGGATTCGCCGAGTATCGCGACGGCAAGTTGTTCCTCGGCTATGGCTATTCTTTCTCCGACTGGTCGCAGAATCCGTTGCCCGTAAATCCGGATTTCAACGTGGCGGTCGTAGGCTACCCTTCGATGAAAGTGGAAAGTATCATCACCGAGACACGTACAACTACTCCGGGCGGACCGATCGTGTATGCACCGGCATCTTTCAAGGATGAAAACGGCGACATTTATTTCGTCAGCGACCCTGTGAGCGGCTACGATTACAAATCCCCTTCGGTGGTTTACCGCATCAAAAATGGCGCCACTACGCTTGACGCGAGCTATTACTTCGATCTTTCAGCCAAAACAAGCAATGGAATGGGAGCGGCTATGTGGTACATCGGAAACGGCAAAGCCATCGTTCGCACACGTGTAGCGGGCCAGTCCATCGACGCAGACCATTCATTCTCGGTCATCGACGTTAAAAGCGGAACATTTATCAAAAAGCTGGACCTTCCTGCCGACAAAGGCGAGCGTATGGTGAATGCCGTGGTGGTTGAAGACGGCAATGCATATATCGCTGTGAATGCTGCCGACAAGGATTATATCTGGCAATATGATCCCAAAACAGATAAACTGACCAAAGGGGCCGAGTTTGTGGACGGCATCGATTATATCCTCCGTTTGGAAAAAACCAAATAGCAGATTCATTGTAAGGAACAAGTCTGGTGTATCAGAAGGCCCCGCGGTATGTTTACGCGGGGCTTGTTCTTTTTACACTAAAATGTGATAGTTAACATTGTTTTCACATTCGGTTACAGTATTAGTATTAGTAACCCTTCTTTTACAAAGAAAAACCTTACTCATGCGATACATTCTAGCAATGCTCGTTTCGCTGCTTTGCACGTCAGCCTCCATCGCGCAGCAAGTTCAGTCAACAGATCTCAATCTCGACTTCGAAAATCCAGCAGATTCCAAAAAGCTCCCACGGCCCTGGATGGAATGGGGAAAGGGTTACCTGCTTCTGGTGGATACAACGGAAAAATTCAAAGGGAAGGCAGCATTGCGCATCCAGGCACCGGCGGTTATGGACAATATCCAATTCGGTAGTGCAGCCAACCCGGTCCCCGTCACCTTTGGCGGCAAAGAAATCGAATTACGGGGCTACCTCAAATTCAGTGGTGTGACAAAGGGCTGGGTCGGTCTGATGATGCGGATAGACGGCAAATCGGACATTTTACAACTCGACAATGGGCAAGCAAAGGGCATACGAGGAACCGAAGACTGGAAACAATACAGCATTAAAATGAAGCTGCCTGCGAGTGCCGACAAAATTTACCTGGGCGCGATACTGGTAGGGCCCGGAACGGTCTGGGCGGATGATTTCGAATTGCTCGTGGACGGGAAGCCTTTTACGGAAGCTCCTCCTAAAAAGGCGTTTCCCGCCGCGCTCGACAAGGAATTCGACGGCGGATCCAAACTCACGCTTGGTCCGGGGTACCCATTATCCAAAGAGCAAACCGGTCATCTCGCGGAACTGGGCAGGATTTGGGGATTTGTCAAATACCATCATCCGGCCGTAGCAGACGGTAATTTCAACATGGATTACGAGCTTTTCCGCGTTGCCTCGCCGTACATTACTGCCAAAAACGATGCGGAACGGCAGCGCGTGCTCGCCAATTGGCTGGTTAAATTCGGGCCGATCAAAAAGCTTTCCTCCGTGACCATTCCAACCGATGCGGTCATTAAACCGGACCTGGCATGGTTGGACAATGTGGGAAAAACACTTTCACCCCGACTCGACTCGATTCGCCAGGCTGAGCGCACGGGCGAGCATTATTACATTGACGCATATCCGAATGCAGGTAACCCCGATTTTAAAAACGAGAACACCTACCAGGAAATGGCCTACCCCGACCCGGGTTTCAGGCTGCTTTCGCTGTTCCGCTACTGGAACATGATCGAGTATTTTTTCCCTTACAAGCCTCTTATTCGCGAAGACTGGTATGCGGTATTGAACGAGTTTGTGCCCAGGTTCGTGATGGCTGCGAATGAAACGGAGTACAAGCTCACTGCCATCGCGCTGATTGCCCGTGTGAAGGATTCCCATGCGAACCTATTTGGTAACCACGAGGCTCTGGACAAATATTTCGGAAAGAACTATGCACCCGTGCAGCTTAGCTTTGTCGAAGGAAAACCGGTTGTGATCGATTACTACAATGCTCAGTTGGGTGAGCGATCGGGGCTGAAACCCGGCGACGCGATCGAATCGATCAATGGCAGATCCATCGACGGGATCATCGGCGAGCAAAAGCCCTACACACCAGCCTCCAACGACGTAATGCAACTGAAAGCCATTGCCCCTAACCTGCTCCGGAGCAACGATTCTACGTTGGCTATCACGATTAACCGGGCCGGAAAAGTACAAAAAACGAGCATTTCGCTTTACCCATCCAGCCAGATTGATACTTATGCCAATTACAATAAAAAGGACACTTGCTTCAAAATGATCGGACAAGACGTAGCTTACATTTTCCCGGGTAAATTCAAAAACGCCTATTTACCTGCCCTAACGCCGCAGATAGAAAAAAGCAAGGGTGTGATTGTCGATTTGCGCTGTTACCCTACCGACGCTATTGCATTTTCATTTGGACCAATGCTGCTGCCGGAGGCTAAACCTTTTGTAAAATTCACAATAGGCAGTCCGCAAACGCCCGGCTTGTTCACCTGGTCGCCAGAGCTGAAACTCGGCAAAACCAACCCCAATAACTACAAGGGCGAAGTAATCGTGATTGTGAATGAAAACACAATTAGCCATTCGGAATACACCGCAATGGCGTTTTCGGCTGCGTCGAATGTAACGGTCATCGGCAGTACAACGGCCGGTGCCGACGGCAATGTATCGCCGATCGTGCTGCCCGGCGGACTACGTACGGGCATTAGCGGTATCGGCGTCTACTACCCCGACGGCCGCGAAACGCAGCAAATCGGCATCGTTCCGCAAGTGGAAGTGAAGCCCACGATCCTGGGCATTGCCGCCGGGCGCGACGAGCCGCTGGAAAAGGCATTGCAACTGATCAACGGCAAGTGACCGTCAAAACTCCCGATCACCGAATTCGCTGGCCGGGAGTTTTGCTTTTTTAATGAGCTGGTTGAGGTTATAGCTCAGGTTAATGAGGAAAATATCTGTTTCCTGAATGTAATTTGTGGTGGTATAAAAGTCCCTACCCCAGGTGGAGATACGCTGCTGGTTGGCCCCGACGATGCCCAGATCCATGTTCTGCCATTGCAATGTAGCCGCCAGCTTGCCTTTCAGGAATGACTTCCTTACGGACAGCGACGGGTTCACAAAACGTGAATCCTCTCCCTGCGCCGTTACCCTTTTTGAAAGATAGCTTATGCCCCATTGTACCTGCAATGCAGGAGTAATTTTAAACGTGGTGTTGGCATTCAGCGAATATACGACACTCGAACTATTCACCACCACGGTGTTCCGGAAAAGCCCCCCTTCGATCGCGTACCGGTACACGTTCGCGCCTGCATAAAGCTGCCACCATTTGGCTAGATTGGCATTCCCGCTCACTTCCACGCCCCATGACGTAGCCAGGCCCGCGTTGGTGTAAATCCGGTTGACGATGCTATCGTTATACACGCTATTGACCCGGTTAACGACGTTTTTGACGCGCTGGTTATACAACGTGGCGAAAACACTTCCCTTTTCAAACTCCCTCACGACGCCCAGCTCGGCCTGGCCGATAAATTCCGGCAAAATGTCTGGGTCGCCCGATTCCAAGGTTTCGGAATGCTCGCGTTCGGGATACGGGTTCAGCTCGTTGTTGGTCGCGCGTTGTACGCGGCGCGTGTAGCCCACCTTCCCACGCCAGCTTTTGGAAAACCGGTATTGCAACTGGGCCGAGGGGAAAAAGTTGGATAAGTCGAGGTTACGTTTGTCGGTACCTTCCGCGGTAAATTGCCGGGTGGCGTATTCATAACGTAAACCACCCGAGTATTCCAGTTTTTCCGATTTTCCGCTGTACTGGCCGTATAGGGAATGAATATGATTCACCAGGCGCGTCCGGCTCGAAAACTGGGGTACCAGCACAAACTCGCCGGTTTCCAGGTTTTGATCAAGATATTGAAAAGTCCCTTTCTGCTCCTGGTTTCGGTATTGATAGCCCGTTTCGAGCTTCCCCTTACCGATCTGAGCAACGTAATCGGCCTGCAAGCGGAATGCATTCAGCGGGTTTTGGCTGGGGTTACGCGTGCTTTGCAGTGTGTGCGTGCGGCCCGGTTCAGAAAGATTGATATTGGTAGTCAGCCCGTCGAGGTCCGCCGATTCGATCAGCCCCGACAAGGTCAGCTCCGATTTGTTGGCGAAACGATGCAGGTAATCGAGGTTACCAGACATCACATCGGCCGTCTTTTGCGCGACATTGGAGTTGAAATAGGTAATCCTTCCCAGGTTCTGCCCCGTTTCCAGGTTGGTTTTGGTGTTGTTATAAACCAAATCTGCCCTTCTCGATTGGAAACGGTAACCTTTGTAAAAACCGGCCGAAACCACGTTGGAAGGATCAGCGGTGAAACTGACCGATGCCCGTGCCGTGTAGTTGTACCGCTTAAAACTCCGCTCCCCGTCGGACGGGAAGGAAGTGAAAACATCGCCGATCGTCGTGTTCACGTCGCCGATCCTACGGCCGGTAATATCGTTGCGCAGATAGCTGCCGCTCAGGTTCACCTCCCATTTACCTGTTTTCAGTCCCCAGGCTGCATCGGCACCGAAACGCTGCGGTTTTTTCAGATTGTCGTAGGTATGAACCGACGGAAACCCTCCCTGAACATTCGCGATGAGGCTCTGGCTGTTTTTATCGACGGTTTTGGTGGTGATATTGATGATCCCCGATTTCCCATCCGGGTCATAGCGCGCCGAAGGACTGGTAATGATTTCGACGTTTTCAATGCTGTTGGCGGGGATTTGGTTGAGCACCACAGCCGGGTCGGTTTGCACAGGCTTGCCGTTCACAAGCACCAGGAAGCCGGTCGAGCCGCGCAGCATAATGTCGCCTTCACTATTTACCGTTACCGACGGCGTATTTTTGAGTACATCCACCGCCGTACCGCCCTGGCTTCCCAGGAATGCACCTGCGCGGTACACCTGCCGGTCGATCCTGCTTTCTACCGCGCCGCGGGCACCCTTTACTTCCACCGCGTCGAGTAACCGGCCATCCGCCTGCATGGCAATGGGCGGCAATTCCACGACGCCCTCTCCCGAAGGCACGGGTGTTCGCGTTTTCCGGTACCCCATATATTGTGATTCGAGGTAATAAGCTGCACTGTTCGTTTTCTCGAAGCGGAAACTGCCCTTATCGTCGGCCAAAGCACCACTCACCAGTACCGAATCGGTCGAGCGGTACAATGCGACGGAGGCAAAAGGCAACCCCTGGCTAGTCTGTTGGTCGGTGATTTTGCCGGTAATGACCACCTGGCTTTGGGCCCGGGCGAACGCCATCAGGCAAAAAAGAAATGTTAGGGTAAATAGGAATTTCATAGGGGTTATTTTCGCCAATTCATCGTGTTGAATGACGTGGCAAAAATAACCCTACAAAGTCAGTAGACTTTTGTACTTTCCGTCCGAAAACTGGTATATTCAGGAAATTCCCTTGCGGTAAATGCTCGGCAGAACGCCGGTTTGCCTTTTGAAGAACTTATTGAAATGCGAAGGATCGGCAAAACCGAGCTCATAGGCAATTTCGCCCATATTTGCCTGGGAATAGAGCAGCAACCGCTTGCATTCCGCAGTCAGCTTTTCATTGATCACGGCTCCGGCCGTTTTGTCCAGAAACTTCCGACAGTTGGCATTCAGGGTCTTAGTCGTCACATTCAACTCGCTGGCATACCAGGCTACTTCGTGTGAGGTTTTATAATGCGTCGCAACGAGTTCGAAGAAGGCTTTGAGCAAGGGCGGCTCCGACTGGCTGCGGTCGATGTGCGCTTCCCGTTTCAGCAAATTAAAGAGCAGCAACAGGTAAGTCTGGATAATAGCCTGGTAGTTCGGTTGCCGCTCAGCGTGCTCATTTTCAATATTTTCAAAAATACCATGCACGGCCTCTCCCGTTTGTTCGAGCTGATAGCCACTGCTGAATGTGAGAGGAAACGTCTGAAAAAGATCGTCATAAAGCGGATGGCCAAGGAGAAAATCCTTTTGGACCATCACCACAAAGCCTTTCGGAATGGCGGTCAGCGCCCAGTTGTGGATCTGACCGGGCATAACGAGGTATAAACTATTGCCACGCACCGGAAAATGGTGGTGGTCGATCTGGTGAAGGCCTTCGCCCTGTGTAAGGAAGATGATTTCGAGATATTCTTTGTGGCCGTGCGGGTTGGTGGTTTTAATAACCTCCTTCATTCTCTTGATCCGAAACAACTCATTGTCGTTCAGTTTGTTTTTTATCTCTATTTGCATACAGTCAGGGTGCGGAATATTCTAGCAGGTTAATAGGGTATACAAATTAAACCAAAAATCTTTCATTACGAAAAAGAGGGCACCCTGAAACAGGACGCCCTCTCGCACACCAGCTACTCTAAATAATGGCTGTTATGCTTGTTTCGCCAGCTGAATATTAGCCAGTATCTTAATGTTTTCGCCCAATGCAAGGCCCCCGGTTTCGGTAAGTGAATTGAACGTCACACCGAAATCCTTGCGGTCGATCACGCCACTCACTTCAAATCCTACCTTGGTATTCCCCCATGGATCGCGCTCGGTGCCACCGTATTCGGCTGCGAGTTCTACCTCTTTTGTAACACCTTTGATGGTAAGGTCACCGGCAAGTTTGTATACGTCTCCTTTGTCTTTTTTAAGGGAAGTCGATACAAAACGGAACTCGGGGTATTTCTCCGCTTCGAAGAAATCCGCATTGCGCAAATGCTCGTCACGGCCGGGCTGGCCGGTGTCCACGCTGTTGACGTCGATCGTAAAATCGACCTGAGCGTCCTCGAAACTGTCGCCGTTTGTAGATGCGGAACCGTTGAAAGTGCGGAAAAACCCGGTCACGGTCGAGATTACAAGATGCTTTACTTTAAACTGAACTTCTGAATGTGCAGTGTCAACATTCCAGGTTGTCTTCGACATGATTTCATTGTGTTTGATGGTATGAATACTTCACACCGGGTCCTGACCGAAAGCCATTCTTGACGGCCTGCCATCAGGGCCGGGCGGCGATACAAAATTAGCGCATATCGGCGCCCGAGATCGACTACTTACTCCGAGGTTACCACTATACTCTGATATAGCGTGCAGGATTTCCAGCCATTGGAATCTACATTCCCGAATAAGATTTTCGCCATCGTCATTGAAATATTTTTCAAAAATGAGGCCGCTTTCTCAGCATAGCTCTACAATCCAAGAGGTTTCTATGCAAAATATATTTGTCAAATGAAATCGATATTTGTAGAATCATTTCTACCAAACTAAACGTGTCAGTTTAACATTTAGTTTGATATTTGTTGTCAGTTACTTCTATATCAACCTCTTCTTCTAAAAAGAAAAAAGACACCTGTCGTCAACGACACGGGCCACTAAGACTGTGGAGTCTGACGCACCATGTACGCTAATTCAACGGTTCCTTTTTTTACTTAATTCCAAACGCTTGCTTATGAACAAAAATCTATTTGTCAGAGCACTATTCCTGCTCATGGGAGTGCTGTGTTACGGGGCTGCTCAGGCAGTCAACATTACAGGGACCGCCTGGGTCGACACCGACAATGACGGCATCGTCGATGCCGGGGAAACCGGCACCGATTTCGGCGGCACGATGTATGTCAACGTGGTCAATGCTTCGGGGGCGGTCATCGCCTCTACAACGGTAGGGCCCGCCGGAGGTTATGCATTCACCGGCCTGCCCAACAACCTCACAGGCCACAAACTCGTGCTTACCAATACGGCCACCAATCCGAAAGGAAACCGCATACCCGGTGTCTATTTTGTGGCCGAAGATGTAGTAGGCGGCAGCAACACTGCCAATCAGGCTAATGCACCGCTGACCGGTGAAATCGCGCTCACCAACCAGGCAGCGAACATGCAGAACCAGAACTTCCGCATGAGCCTGCAGACGTCATTCGGCTGCCTGGACGGTATCGCCTACCAGGTTGCGATCCTTGCCGGTAACACCGAATCCTCTCTTTTAAGTTACAATGTCAGTTCTGGGGTACGTACCCAGATCGGCGCCGTTACCCCTTATGCACTGAACTCACTCATTTACAGCACCGCAGCCGACAATTTCCTCTGGGCTACACTCAACGCCACAAACGACATCGTACGTATCGGAGCGGGCGCCGGAACGGTTGTTTATGATATCGAAAATCTCCCGACAGGCACCTATAACGTGGGGGTAGAACTGCCCAATGCCTATATGCTCATCTATACCAGCAATGCAACCGAGTTTTATGTGGTGGACGTAGACCCCACGCGTGCCACGTTTCTCGAAGTCGTCGACCCCGCCAACGGCTATGCGCTAAAAACCGGTCCCAATTACGGAACAACGGTCTCGGCAGGATTTAACTCCTCGGATATGGCCTACCTCGCATCTACGGGTCTGGGTTACGGTATTACACCAACAAGCAACATCACGACCATTAACCCTGCGACAGGTATTGTAACCATCAATGCAACACCGGTGGCAGGTCTGCCCAATGCCAATTATGGCGGCATGTTCAGTGATAAAGCCGGCAAATTGTACGCGTTCAACAACGCAACCGGCGGGTTTTATCGTATCGATCCCGTTGCCAACACGGCAACATTGCTCTCGACCAGCCCTGCTTCGGGCGGGAACGACGCCGCGAGTTGCCCGAATGCATTCGTGGAATGCGATACCGACATTCCGGTCGTGCCAGCCGATGTAACGCTTTGCCCTGGCAGTACCACTAATTTCACCGTCGCACCCGACGGCAATGGGCCGTTCACTTACCTATGGCAGCAAAGTACCGACGGCGGAAACAACTGGGCTAATTTGCAAACCACTCCGTTTACGGGGCCAAATGGCAGTTATTCTGGCGGCGGCACAGCCACACTCACCGTCACACCATCGACAGCTGCTTGGAATAATTTCCGCTACCGCTGTATGATTACCAGCAACCTGTGTACTACCCCCTCATCGTCGGCTACGATGAACGTATTCGCCACTCCGGGCGCGCCAACGCTGGTAGCAGGCAACGACGCGCCGATTTGCCCGGCCACGACCTACAATCTGAACCGGCTGGTAGCAGGCTCCGCCCCCGCTGGCAGCACATTGCGCTTTTACACTTCATCAACACCTTCGCCTGCGACGCTCGTGGCAGATCCTACACAGGCACCCGTAGGCACGTATTACGCACGTTACGAGAACCCGGGCTGTGAGGGCCCCGTGAGCCAGCCGATTACGATTTCCGGCTGTCTCACACCCTTCACCTGTGAAGATGGCGTGGCCTACCAGGTAGCCGCCGCCGGTGGTGAAACTGTTTCAACACTTTACGCCTACAATGTAACCAGTGGCACAAGAACGCAGATCGCACCACTTAGCACATTGGTAAACTCGCTCATTTACAGCGAAATTGATAATACGCTTTGGGCTACCAAAAACGGCACAAATTCCATCGTTCGCATCGCGGCCGATGGTGCGCTCATCGAATACCCTATTGCCAACCTCAGCGGCAACTTCAACGTGGGCACCGGGCTTCCGGGAGGCTATATGCTCGTTTACAACACCAACCAGCCGCGCTTTTATGTGATCGATATCAACCCGTCCCGCGCCACTTACCTGCGGTTGGTTGATCCTGCCAATGGTTACGCACTGCAAACCGGCCCGACCTACGGCATTGCGTTGAGCACACCCATCAACGTGGCCGATCTTGTGTATGAACCCGTTACAGGGTTGGTCTATGGCGTGGAATCTACCACCGCGAAATTGGTAACCCTTAACCATGTCACCGGTGCAAGCAACGTCGGCGCAGTGGTAGCAGGCTTGCCAACGGCAACTTCTTTCGGAGCGGTATTTGCGGATCCAAGCGGAAAGCTCTACGCTTTTGCCAACGACCCGGGCACATTCCACCGCATCAACCCTACTGCGGCAACATCCACGCTGCTCTCGACCAGCATTACGTCGAATAGCAACGACGGTGCCAGCTGCCCTAACTCCATCCTGGAAAACCTGCCCTTCGATTGCGCGGATGGTATCACCTACCAGGTGGCAGCTTCCGCTGGAGAACCTGTTTCAACACTCTACGCATACAATGTAAATTCAGGTGCCCGCACCGAGATCGCACCCCTTCCGATGACCGTCAACTCACTGATTTACAATTCGGCGGATAATATGCTCTGGGCTACCAGAAACGGAACCGCCAGCATTGTACAGATCGACCGCGAAGGCGGTACCGTGGAATATCCTATCGCGAACCTGCCTGCTAGCGGTACTTTCAACGTCGGGGTAGAACTGCCGAATGGTTATATGATGATTTATCAGACCAATACGCCAAGCTTCTACGTAATCGACGTGGACCCGAACCGTCCTTCGACCTACCTGAAACTGGTGGACCCAACCAACGGATTCGCACTTCAAACCGGCCCGACCTACGGCGTAACGCTGAGCGCACCTTTCGGAGGAGCCGACTTTGCCTACCTGCCTTCTACCCAGCTCATTTACGGCTTCACTCCCGATGCGCGCATTTCGACGATCAACCCGCTTACCGGCGCGGTTACCGTGGGGGGCACGGCAGTTTCCGGTTTGCCCGCCGCCAGTGGTTTCGGGGCTGTTTTCGCCGATGCGACCGGCAAGCTCTACGCATTTCACAACGACTCGGGCCGTTTTTACAAAATAGACCCGGTCAACAATTCGGCCAGCTTTATGTCGGCCTCGACGCCATCCGGCAGCAACGATGGTGCGAACTGTGTTACGGCAACGCTTTGCGATATCGAGCTCACTAAGCCGAATCCGGAAAACCAGGTTGCCTGTGTGGCCAAAGCCGCCACGTTTGAAGTAACAGCCAGCGGCACCGGAACACTCACGTACCAATGGCAGGTAAGCACCGACGGTGGTAACAACTGGACCAATCTGGCCCCAGGAGGTGCAACCGACGCGAACGGAACCTATTCGGGTGCCAATACCAACACCCTGACACTCACGCCAGCCACTACCGCATGGAGCGGCAACCGCTACCAGGTGATCGTCGACAGCGACAGCGACCTTTGTACGCTCACATCCGCACCGGCCAGCCTGACGGTCAGGACCCAGCAGGAATGCGGATTACCCGTAACGCTTGTGTCGTTCACAGCTTCGAAAGAAACCGGCAGCGCCCTGCTCAATTGGTCAACTACCGAAGAAACCAACAGCGACCGCTTCGAAATCGAGCGTAGCCAGGATGCCACAAACTGGAAAATGATCGGCACCAAAGCCTCGCATGGTGAAAGCAGCGTGTTGCGTAAATACGATTTCGTCGATCGGGCACCGGCAGTGGGGCTGAACTACTACCGCCTTAAAATGATTGACCGCGCGGCCGACGGCAAGGAGGCTCCTTTCGCGTACAGCCGCATTCTAAGCCTGGATTTCGGCGGCAACGGCTTGCTTGCGGCCTACCCTAACCCGGCCAGCGACCGGTTGAAGTTCAAGGATTATGCAAAAGTGAAGTCTGTTGTCCTTCACAATGCAGCTGGGCTGAAAGTGATCGACCGCAAAGCTGTCACTTCCGAAGGCCTGGATATCAGCAAGCTCGCTCCGGGAATATATAGCCTTAAACTCACCCTCGCCGACGGCAGTCAGAGCGTGCAGAAGGTTATTATAGTTAGGTAAATAGTTGGTTATAATAAGAAAGAGTCCGTCTCAGATCTAACTGGGACGGACTCTTATTTTGGACGCAGCACCCATGAAAAATCAGCTTGTCATTGATCCGAGGTGTCGGTAAGCATTGAGCATTACCCCCGTTGGAGTGGTTGCTGTACTCACAAATTCGAGTTTGCGGGCATCGAAGCTCTCTGAGAGAAGGCGTTTGCCCTTACCCAGCAATACCGGGTATACGATCAGGATGACCTCATCTACCAATCCAGCGTCGAGCAGCACAGACGTTAATGATATACTTCCGGAAAGAACCAGATCAGGGCCGTCTGTGGACTTGAGGTTGCGAACACCTTCTATGATATCCCCTCCCAAATCCCTGACCGGCCCCCACTTTAAGCTATCAGGTCTGTGGGTAGCTACGTATTTGGTTGCAGCGTTTATAGCGTTCGCCATCGGGAAGTCTCCGGCATTTGGCCAGTAGCCCAACCATTCGTCGTACGTACGACGGCCAACCAGCAGGTCAAAAGTGGTACCGTATGCTTCAAGAAGCATGGCCATCCCGGCAGGGGTTCGGTAGGGTCCTGTCCACCCGCCATACACATAGTTTTTGTCGTGCTCGATCACGCCGTCGAGGGAAATGTGTTCAAAAATCCTGAGCTTTCTCATTTTGCTGTTATCGGTTAATAATGTCCAAATTTAGCCGGGGTCAGGTACACGCGCCGGGTGCTATCACGACAATATGAGGGGGCTATTCGACCATTTATCATTCGATATTACTATGGCTTGAATTTTACAGCCGGAATTGAAATAAATTAAGGTTTGGAACGAGACTTGAAATCGTTTTGCAATACTATAAATGGCAAATACACATTCCAGTCGGCTTTTACCTCTTCCTGATTGAGAAACCCTTTGGAATAGTTCCCCAACACAATATCCGGATCGCCGTCGCCGTCCCAGTCATTTACATCCATACAAATCCATCGGCCATACCCGGCGATGGGGAGCGAAATGGGTTGAAACTTTAAACCAGCCCTGGAAGACTCGTTACGGAAATACAGGAATTTCTCGCCGGGATTACGGAGATGGTCGGCGAAGAATGCAATGGAGGCGATATCCAGGTCGCCATCGCCGTCAAAATCGGCCGCCATTGCTTTGGTTGCGCCATTGGCCGGGTAGAACCAGCTTTGTTCGAAATGGTTATTCCCCTTGTTCAGAAAAATATATACCCCGTGATAGGGTTTCAGAATGCGGGAATAATCGCTGTTGTCGCCTGCGGTGTAAATGATATCGGGCTGGCCATCCCGGTTGACATCGGCGAGCTGGAAGCTGGAAGAGCCATAAACCGGCGGGAAACGCAGCAATGGTTTTTCAGAAAAACCGCCTTTCTTGTCATTGGTAAAAAGCCAGATACCTTCCTGCGCATGGGCGAACAAGGCGACAATATCCGGCCAGCCATCTCCATTGAAATCGCCGGTAGCCGATTGCGTCGCGCCCGCGACTTCACGCACAGGTACGTTTTCAAACTTCCCATCCTGCATTTGCCGAAACAAATAAAGACCGCCCTGGTTATGACCGAATGCAGAAACTACATAATCCGTTTTGCCATCGCGGTTAAAATCCGCTGCCGATGTATGCAACGGTCTCCGCAAGCCGGTCACAAAAGGGACCGGATCAAACACACCCGATGCCTTGATACGATAGAGTTCTCCTTTCGAAACGTCGTAAGCACGCATTTCGCCCACGACTGTTACGACCGGCGCTGCACCGCCGTGCGACGGACCGCTGGAAAACAGCATGTGCATGGCTGGTGACGAGAACGGCGCTTTCATTTTTTTTACAAATTCCTGGTCCCAACGCACCAACGCGGGTACTTCTGAACTGCTCGTGTAAATAGCCCTGCCAGCGCTGTCGATAGCGGCCAGGGTGGTGGTGGCCAGGCGGGATGTGTCGTTGGCGGGCGTTTTCAGTGTAAAACCGGCCCACTCTTCCTGCACGGGCGGCCGCGGGGCCGATAAGCGCGCAGGCGCGAGGGAATCGTAATACGCCACGATTTTCATCCAGTCGGTAATGGCCATGGCCGATTTTTCGTCGGCAAAATACTGGTTCCTCTGCCACACCTCGATCCCAAAATATTGGGCCATCACAGGCAGCACACGGTTTTTCCAGGTATCCTTGTCGAGCAGCGCCGGCGCCACCGCCAAATGGCAGGTACTGCAATATTTTTGCGCCGCATCCCTGCCCTCCGCAAGTTCGCCCGTGAGTTCCGCTTCACGCGATTTTTCGTCCGACCGGCCCGTAGTACCGCACGCCTGAATGCAGGCCGCCGCGACAAAAATCCAGATTGGTATGCCCGAAAACCATTTAGAGAATTTCATACTCAAATCAATAATACCTCCTATTATAAACAAAAAAGGGCAGTTATGAACTGCCCCCTTTGCATTGCATTGGTATTAGTTTGTCTATTGATAACCGGGATTTTGTTTCAATGGAGAGACTCCGTTCCGCGTACTGATGTCGATTTGGGACTGGGGGATCGGGAAATACTCGTTCACATTTTTCAGGAACTTCCCTCCTCTTACGTCAGGCGTAATTTTACCTTCGAACGTGATGTAGGCATTGAGCGTCTGCTCGGCAATGCCCCAGCGCGAGAGGTCGAAGAACCGGTGACCTTCCATCGCGAGTTCCAGCTTACGCTCGAAGTAGATTGCCGCCAATGCACCGTCTTTTCCCTTAGCCGCAAATGCACCGGCAGGATATTGGGCGATTTTGTAATTCGCAGCCGGCGTTTTGGTAAAACCACCCATGGGCTTCGCAGGATCGGCGTAGGTATATACCCAGCTCTCCGGTTTCGCCGCCCGCGCCCGCACGCGGTTCACGTATTCCTGTGCTTTCGCAAGGTTGTTCAGCTGCGCTTCGGTTTCAGCGGCCATTAGCAACACGTCGGCAAAACGGATGATCTGTACGTTGATCGCCGTTCCCGGCGCCCATGAATGCTGGTCGGAATATTTATCCTGCGTTGCCTGCCAGTACATATTCTTTTTAGGGGAATAGGGCCCGGCGTAGCTTTGGTCGCGGATCCATGACTGGCCGGGGTGGTTACCCCAATCGAGGAACGGCACACCGCGGCGGCCTACGGTCCAGTCGATACGGGGATCGAGTGCGGTGGTGGCATCCGGTGTAAATGCGGCCTCCGATTTGATGCCCATATCATTTTTCAACGTGGCAGCATTGTAATTGTCCACTTTCGGCAAGCCATTCGCATCGGTCTGGTAAGAATTGGCCAGATCGATACTCGGCTGGTAGAAACCGCAGCAACGGAAAGGCGAATTGTACGGGAAGTTCAGCATACCGCCGGTGTTGGCGTTGTCGATCGTATTCGTACCGTCGTTGGCGGCCATCTGAACGGCAAAAACCGATTCGGCAAGGTTCTTTTGCGCTGCGTCGAAGTTATCCTGAAACTTCGGCATCAAGTCATATTTCAAACCGTTGCTCGTTACGCCCTGGGCAATAACCTGGTCGAAGATCGTCTTGGCCTCGGCATATTTCTTTTCGTAAAGAAACGTCTTTCCCAAGTACGCCGCCGCCGCCCATTTATTCACGCGGCCCACGTCCGACTGCGTAGCCGGAAGATTGTCCATCGCAAACCGGAAATCGCCTTCGATATTTGGCCAGATGTCCGCGTCGTTGGTCACAGCCGCGGGGTTAGGTGTATTTTCGTCAACCCACGGTACCATATTGAACATTTTCTTCAATTCGGAATAGTAATGTCCCCGAAGAAAGCGTGCCTGGGCGGTGTAATCGGTCTTTTCGGCCTCTGTCATACCACTCTCTACAAGCGGTATGAACTTCAAAACGGTATTTGCGCGGTTGATTCCCTCGTAAACCGCTTTCCATTTGCTGTTAAAAAAACCGTTGCTGGGCCCGGCACTGTAAATCATAATGGAGTTGATCCCCGGCTGGTCGGCACCATCGCTGCCTTTTTTAGCGTCTCCGCCCGCGATACTGCCATAAATCCAGTTGTCGGCAGCGGCATCCCATGCGCTGGCTGCGCCGACGCCATTTCCATCCAACGCGGCATAGGCGCCGATCAGCAGGTTTTGCACCCCTGCTTTGGTATTCAGCTGGGCGTCACTCAATGCCCCCAGTGCAGGCTTATCCAGGAAGCTGTCCTGACATGAATAGGATATCAGCCCGAAAATCGCGACCAGTGCTATCTTTGAAAATCTCAGTGTCTTCATCTTTTTCTGTTTATATACAGTGAATTAGAATGTCAGATTTAAGCCAACCAGGAACTGGCGGGTGTTCGGATAAACCCCCTCGTCCAGGCCGAACGCCGTTGAACCGGCCACCTGGCTCTGTCCAACCTCCGGATCAGGACCCGAGTATTTGGTGATCGTGAACAAATTGGCGGTTTGCACATACACGCGCAGGCGGTCGATCTTCAATGCCTGTGTGAGGTGCTTAGGCAGGGTGTAGCCGATCTGTGCATTTTTGGCACGCAGGTAAGATCCATTTTCCACGTAATAGGAGTTTGGAACGTTAGTGGTACTGAATGAACCGGTATTTTCCTGGATAGGCGCGGTCGCATTCTTGTGCTCGGGCGTCCACGAATCGTACAATGCGGTATTGCTTTTTGCACCCTGGAAGTTGGTGTAGAAGTCGTGCCACCATTTCAGGTTATTCCAGATCTCGTTACCCTGAACGCCGTAGAGGAAAATCCCAAAGTCGAAGTTTTTGTAGGTAGCTCCGATATTGAGACCGTAGCTGAATTTAGGGCTGGGATTTCCAAGGAAAGTGCGGTCATCGGCCGTAATAACGCCGTCGCCATTAATATCCTTATAGCGGAAGCGGCCCACTTTCACTTCATTCTGGTAAACCGCGGCCGGGTTGCCCGAACGCTCTGCCGCTTGTGCATTGGCCTGGTCGATCTCCTGCTGAGTGTTCCAGAAACCTGCAATGTCATACCCGAAGAACTGACCGATCGAGTGATCCACCGCATTGCGTACAATAGCACTACCGTTGAAGCGGCGGCCTTCCTGATCGAAATAGCTCGCACCGTCGGTGATCTTGATAATCTTGTTGTTATAGGTCGTCAGCGTAGCGGTAGCATTCAGTTTCAGGTCCTTACCGATGGTTTTCTCGCCGTAAAGCGACATATCGATCCCCTTGTTGTTCATCTTTCCGATGTTCACCGCAGGCGCAGTACCCTGTCCTACCGTACCGGCGAGTTCAGGTGCGAAAAGCAGGTCCTTTATGTTTTTCTGATAATAGTCGATCGTGAATTCGACAGACCCATTGAACAGCGACGCATCGATACCGATATTGGAGTTGATATTTCCCTCCCATTTCGCAGCCGGGTTACCCACGGTAAGACGCTGGAAGCCCTGGGTGGTACTGTTACCCGTTCCTTTGATGTCGTAGAACGAATGGCTTCTGTTCTGACCATAAGTAGTGAATGCATTGGTCGGGTTCACGTTGAACTGGTTACCCATGATCCCCCAGCCTCCGCGGATTTTCAGGTCGTTAAGCCAGGTCACGCTTTTCATAAACTCTTCCTCCTTCATACGCCATCCCGCGCTCACAGCCGGGAACCAGCCATACTGGGAAGTAAAACGCGAAGAACCGTCGCGGCGCAGCGTTCCGCTCAGCAGGTATTTATCTTTGAAATTGTAATCGATACGGCCGATATACGAGAACAATGCATCCGCCGAACGGTTCGAGAAGTTGGTAGGCGTTCCCGAGCCCGACGATAAGCTGGTGTAATTCGGGTCGAAAGAGAAATAGCCTTGGGTAGAACCTCCTACTTCCCGGTACAAGCTGTTATAAGCCTCGGTACCCAGCAACACCTTCACATTATGGGTATTATTAAATGAATGCTCATAGGTAACGGTGTTCGTCCAGGTCCAGTTATAGCCCGAATTCACCCTTTCCGAATAAGCGTTCGTCGTTACATTTTCAGCATTCTCCCATTCAGGATAACCGAAAGTATTCTCCGTGTAGGTAAACCAGTTACCCCCGAAACTTGTACGGAAAGTGAAGTCTTTCAGGAAGTCCACCTCAGCGAACATATTCCCAAAGATGGAATTGGTCAGGCCCTGGTTATTGCGTGCCCGGTCACGGATAGCAACGGGATTTTTGGCATTCCCCAAACCACTGCCGAAAGAACCCGCATAATTACCCTTAATGTCGTACACCGGAATAATCGGCTGCATCCGGTAAGCCATACCGATCGCACTGCCTTCTTCCAGGATGCCGCTGCGCGGATTGTTCACCAGCGTAAGCGCGATATTCTCACCCACACGGATGTTTTTAGTCACATTATACTGGCTATTGGCCCGGATCGTGTAACGTTTCAGGTAGGTGTTCATCAGGTTGCCCTGCTGATTGAAATGGTTGAACGAGAACAGGTAGCTTCCTTGCTGCCCGCCTCCGCTTACCGAAAGGTTGTGGCTCTGGGTAGGCGCGCTTTTGAACACCTCGTGGAACCAGTCTGTACCCTGTTTGTTGGCCTTCACGATCCGATAGAACGAATCCATATCGGCTTTATCGGTGTAGTTCGGGTTGACATAATATTTCGAGAAATCCACACTGCCTTCACTTGCACCGGTTGGCACAATGTAATCGGGCAAAACGGGCGTCTGTCCATTGCCGTATTGCGGATCGTTGATCGCTGATCCCGAGTTTTTCAGCGCAAGAAATTTCAGATCCGCCATTCCCTGAGGCGAAAGGATATCGTAGACATTTCCTTTGGGGACACCCTGTGTTCCGTAAAACATGTCATAACTCACCTTCACTTTGCCGTTTCCGCGCTTGGTCGTGATAATCACCACACCATTGGATGCACGCGAACCGTAGATTGAAGCCGAGCCGGCATCCTTCAACACCTGCATTGTAGCCACGTCGTTCGGGTTCAGGTTGTTGATATCCTGGGTAGGAACGCCGTCCACTACGAATAATGGCGTGTTATTGCCAAATGAGTTGATACCGCGGATACGGATCTGAGGCGCCTGCCCCGGCTGGCCTGAGGTAAGGACAGTCACGCCTGAGGCGCGGCCTTGCAGCTGGTTGCTCAGGTTGGCATTAGGCTGCTCGGTCAGTTCAGCGACTTTTACAATTGACACCGCACCGGTAAGGTCCTTGCGATTGGCTGTTCCATAGCCCACAACCACCACTTCATTAAGAAGCTTTTCGTCCTGGGAAAGGGTCACATCGAGCGTGCCCTGGCCGGCTGCCACATCCACGTCCTTGGGAGTAAAACCTACAAAGCTGAATGTAAGCGTCACATTTCCATCCGGCGCGTCAATCTTGTACACGCCTTGCGCATCGGTGCCGGTCCCGCGGGATGTTCCCTTTACCACTACCGAAACACCCGGCAGAGAAGAGCCGCTCGCGTCGGTAACAGTACCAGAAATGCTGCGGTCCAGCGTGGCCGACTTGTAGCTTTGCGGATTGAGCTTTTCAACGGGCAGCTTCACTCTTTTCAGGATGATCTGTTTCCCCGAAACCTCAAAATCAAGGTCCAATGGTGTAAGAATGGTTTTCAATGCTTCGCCCAGCTGTTCCTGCCGGACATTCACACTCACCCTCCGTTCCGCCTTGATCAGATTGGAACTGTAAAGGAATTTTATTTTAACCTGGTCTTCAATCGCTGACAACACTTTACGGACGTCCTGATTCTGCATCTGGATCGTAATGCGGTTATTCAGGACCTCCTGCGCTTCGGTAACACCAGCCACGGCCACGGTCGTCAGGAGTGCAGCAATGATGAGTTGCATACAACTGAATCTCATAAGGATCTGCCAATAAGCATAGTTAGGATACAATTTTTTCATAACTTTACTAAGTTTTGTAACATGGAAAAATGGGCAAAACGAGTCCTCCATCCGCTGGTAACGGATGTATCTAACTGGGGATGAACTCAGGGTTGGTGATGGTGCAACATCATCAACCTTTTCTTTTTTAGGGAGTTTGTTTAAATCATAGAAGCAATCACGTTTTAGGGTTGTTAGTTAGGTTTGTTTGCATTGGTTAATGCTTTAAAAATCAATTACATCCGCGGCCGGTCACGACCATCTTTCCGTCCACTACTTCAAAACTCGCCTCGATGCCCTTGCAAATGAGTTCCATTTTCTCATAGAGGCTTTCGGTCGTGAACGAGGCCGTCAGAAGGCATTGGCCGAACAAACGGTCGTCATATACGATGTCGATCCCGTAGGTCTCCTCGATATTGCCGAGCAGCGCCGACACCGGCATATCCTGGAACTTCAGCAGCGGTGCTGGTAACACCGCCGAGGCAAGGATTTCCGGTGAGTCCACAAGCTCTTTGCGGATCTGCACCTGCTCACGTGAAAAAAGTACTTTCTGGTTGGGCGTGATGATCGTCCCTGCCAGTTCGGGGCTGGCTATCCCCTCGCATACTTCCGTATCGGTGCGCGGAAAAACGGAAACTTTGCCGGTTTTAACGCTCACTTCCACCTGGCGCGCATCTTCGAATGCCTTCACTATAAAACTCGTACCCAATACTTTGGTAACCAGCTCGTTGGAATATACTATAAATGGGCGCCGACGATTTTTGGTTACTGTAAAAAACGCCTCGCCCGACAGGTACACTTCCCGCAATGCATTCCGGACGAAGTCTTTACGATAACTCACGCTGCTTTTCGGCTGCAACAGAATCGTACTGCTATCGGGCAATGTGAGCAGGATCGGCGCGGTGGTCGTGTTGGTTTGCTCCATCAGGGGCGCGTCCACCGCCGACAACAATTCCTCATAACTTACGTGGTTGTCGTGCCGGTTGGGCTCTCGGAGCCAGCCTATGGCCAGCAAAACCACGGCAGCAGCCGACAACGACGCACCCAGCCGCAACCATAGTCCACGCATCGGCCAGCGACTTGTAGCCTCCTTCCGACTGTGGATCTCGTCGAGCATGGCTGTCACCTGCCCCTCAGTCGGGAAATCTTCTTCCATTTCGGACCGGATTCCCAGCAGGACCCATTTCGCGCTGGCAACGGCCTCCGCTTTTTCGGGGTGTGTAAGTAAAAAATTATTCCAAAACTCGCAGGACTCCTGAGACGGGGTTAATACCCAGGACTTGAAATATTGATCTTCCAGGAAATCAGTTACTTCGTAATGATAGTAACCCATCAGTATGAATATTTGATGAAAAAATTTAACACGGTGCTCAATAAGAAAGAGCACGTGCAATGACGGTTTAACTCACTTTTCGTGAATTATTTTAGAAGAAATAGAAATAATCCGGAGATAACGACCGAGATAGTGAGCTGGCGGAGCTTAGAAACAGCCCTTTGCACGAGGTTTCGTACCGATTGCTCATTGATCGTAAGTAGTTGGGAAATCTGGGAATAGCTGAAATCCTGGTAAAATCGCAGCATCATTACCTCATATTGCCGCCCTGGCAGGCTTTTCAGCCACGCATCGAGCTCGTCTTTCTGTTTTTGGGTCTGCTCCGATTCAATGATTTCGGTTTCTTTCGGGAGCGTTATGGGATGAAGGTCTTCGTCGATAAGATCCCAGCGCTCGTTGAAACGGCCGTTGCAAGCACGGTGAATGCGGCGCCGAAGCGAGCGGAAAAGGTAAAAGCGGGGAGATTCTGCATCGGCCAGGCGTTCGCGGCTCTGCCAGAGGTCAATAAACAAGTCCTGGACCAGGTCCTCAACCACCGCGTCGTCTGTAATCAGCTTTTTCCCGTAGCTGTAAAGTACCCTTACATACCGCTGATACAGCGAGGTAAATGCCTCCTCGTCGCCTTGCCGGAAGCGCTGCCACAGTATTCTATCATCGGTATCGGTAAAGGGAGAAGCCAAACAGTCGGGTTTTTGCTTTTTATCAAAAATACTAAAATATGTTTAAATAGAACAATTTTCGACCAAATCCCCTTCGAATATTAGCATTTTCCTATCCTATATTGACATCTTTAAACTCGTAAAATGCTGGTTACATAGCAATTACGCTGGAAACCAGATGTTGAATATCGCCCCTTCTCCCGGATGCGATTCGGCGGACAGGAAGCCCTCGTGCTGCTCCACGATCTTTTTGACGATGCTCAGGCCTATCCCCGTGCCGGCATACTCACTCCGGCGGTGGAGCCGCTGGAATAATGCGAATATCTTCTCGCTAAACTCGGGTTCGAAACCAATGCCATTGTCCTTTACGCATATGTGGTGGTAGCTGTTGTCGGCCAGCTCGACGGGTGCCAGCGGGATTTCGCGGCCTGATTCCCGGCTGCTCGTAATCCGTATTTCCGGCGCCACAACCGAGAACTTGAGCGAATTACTAATCAGGTTTGAAAACAGCTGATTCATTTGCAAAAGGTTCGCGTCGATTATCGGAAGGTTTTCAACCAACAGCACGGCTTGCTTCTCCTGGATAGCCAGTTCAAAATCGACGCTAATATCGTCTATCACTTTGTTCAGATCGACCCGCTGCAAGGCTTCTCCGTTTTTCGAGAGCCTGCTATACGACAATACCGACTGGATAAGCTCGCCCATTCGCTGTGCAGAAGTGTATATTTTCTGAAAATAGCCTTTCGAAAGCTCGCTATCGAAATTGTTCCGCTCGATCAGGTGAATGAATGTCTGTATCTTCCTGAGCGGCTCCTGAAGATCGTGGCTGGCCACATAATTGAAAGATTCGAGCTCCCTGTTGGCATTCACCAACTCCTGCGTGCGCTGCTCGACTTTCCGTTCCAGCTCCTCGGTAATCTTATTGCGCTCGCCCAACATCCGTATCTGCGCCTGCGCCCGTACGATCAGCTCCTTGCTTGAAAACGGCTTCACAATGTAATCGTCCGCACCAATCTCGATTCCCTCGATCCTTGAATCCTCCCCGGCCCGCGCCGTGATCAGGATTACGGGTGTGTGGCATAGCACCGGGTCGCTTTTCACGGCCTTCAGCAGCTCCGTCCCGTCCATCTGGGGCATCATAATATCGCTCAACACGAGCGCAGGCCGATGCTTCCGGATCAGTTCCAGCGCTTCAAGACCGTTAGGGGCCGTCAATACTTTATACTTATTCCCCAAAAGCGACCGGATATGCTCCCGCATATCGGCATTGTCGTCGGCAATGAGTATGCAATCCCGCCGACGGTCGTCATGGCAATTGTCAGCCACCGGCTCTTTTTCCGCAGAAGCCAGCAGGCTCTCGGCTTCGCTTACATAGAAATCCGAAATGGCGTCTTCTACTTCTGGGTTGGTGTCGTACACCTGCGAGGCCTCGAGGTGCCCTTTGCCTTCGGGTATTGTTGCCGTAAAGCGGCTCCCCACACCCTCCGTGCTTTCGACGCCGATCGTCCCGCCGTGCAGCCTGACCAATTCCTTGATGAGTGACAACCCTATCCCCGTGCCCTCGTAGGTCCGGCCTCCGGAATTTTGCACCCGGTGAAAACGCTCGAACATGTGCGGGATCTCGTGCGCGGGAATGCCGACGCCCGTATCGCTCACCGACAGCCGCACCTGGCCGTCGTGCGCATCGAGTTCCAGCGTGATTTTTCCTTTTAATGTATATTTGAATGCATTCGATAGCAGGTTAAAGACCACTTTCTCCCACATTTGGCGGTCTACATAAGCATAGCATGTGTTACCGCCGATCCTCACCTCAAATTCCAGTTCTGCTTTTTCGATGACCGAACGGAAATTGGAAGCAAGGTTCTGCGTGTAGGAAGCCATATCGGTCTTTACGAACCGCGCATGTCCCCGGCCGTCTTCCATCCTGCTGAAATCCAGCAGCGTATTCACGAGTTTGAGCAGGCGCAATGCATTACGGTGCGTCACTTCCACTTTCGCGCTTTCCGCCTCCGACCATTCCGTCGTGCCACGGTTCATCAGTTCTTCCAGCGGGCCAAGCATCAGCATCAGCGGCGTCCGGAATTCGTGACTGATATTGGTGAAGAACAAGGTTTTGGCCCTATCCAACTCTTCCAACGCCCGGAGCCTCCGTTGCTCCTCCTCGTATGCCATTACATTGCCAAGGCCCAATGCAATGCGGTCGGCGATCTGTTGAAGAAAATTCCGGTAAGCCTCGTCAAATTTGCGATATGGATTCAGCCCGACGGCCAGCAGCGCAAGCGGGGATTTTCGGCTCGCCGACCGAATAGGCAGGTACACCACGTATCTGGGCGGCACATCCCAGCCACCTTTGGCGAGATTTTTCCAATCTCCGCGGTTAATCGCCTCGGTCATCCGGTTTTGCTGCACGGTCGCCGCCAGTTGCTCGTAACGATCACCCGGCTCAGCCAGACGGATCTGTTCATCCAGAAGCGGGCTGGCCCGGTCCACACCCGACGTTGCAACGAGATGGGCATGTGCTCCGTCATCGGACACCCGGTACATGACCGCAAACGGAAAGTCCAGCGGGTTGGCCAACAATGCCCGCCCCACCTGCGCGAACACTTCGTCTTCCCGCTTCTTTTCGCCCAGCGAGTCGAGCTGCTGCATGGTTTTGAGCGCGCGTTCACTGAGAATACGCTCTGTATCAGCCGTGTTGTAGCAGATCATCCCTGCCGGGCGACCATCGTCGCCCAACACGGGCGTGTATGAAAAAGTATAATATGTTTCTTCCGGGAACCCGCTCCGCACCATGATCAGCAGCCGCGATTCCTCGTAGGTGCCTTCGTCGCGCTCCATTGCCCGGGAAAGCATAGGTTCTATATCCTTCCAGATGTCTTTCCAGACGACAGACGCAGGCTCACCGAGCGCGTGCGGATGCTTACCCCTTACAATATCAATATAGGCGTCATTGTAAAATTTCAGAAGTCTCGGCCCCCACCCGATCCATATCGGCTGTTTCGAGCTAAGCATGATCCGGATACAGGTTCTCAGGCTTTGCGGCCAGTCCCGGGGACTTCCGAGTTCAGTTGCCTGCCAATCGAATTCCCGTATGCGTCGTCCCATTTCGCCTCCACCTGCCAAAAATTCAAGGGTGGTTTGTTCCTTCGGGTCGGTCATAAAGGCAAACGGTTATCGATCACTGAACTAAATTCTCTGCGAAGCTCTTCAATGTCAGGACTTTTCTTCATAAAACCGGAAGCACCCAGTTCCATGCACTTCGTCACGATCTCCTTTTGATCCGAAGTCGAATACATATAGACGGGCGTCTTCCCCAGCCGCGGGTTTTGTTTCAATGCTGTGAGCAATTCCATCCCATTCATTTTGGGCATATTGATATCGATAAAAATCAGGTGAGGCTGATAGCCGCCGTCACCGAGTTTTTCCAGCGCCTGGATACCGTCGCATGCAAATTCGCATTCCACGCCCGTGCCTGTGTCCTGCATGGTAAGCAGGAAAATCTCCTGATCATCGACATCATCGTCCACCAGGAGAATTGAAATGTTTCCGGGTATCATCGTCTTCATTGGTAATCTGAGTGTCGGCCCAGGCTCCTTATCACCCTATACGTCCGTGGCCCCATAGCCCGACTATCGCAAGCAATGCAAAAGTTGTTCCATCCTGGCCGATTCTGAACCGGCCCCGGATGTGGGGACTTAACCTTGCCTAAAATGAGCATGCAGACGCCCTGTTGGTACTTTCGGCCGCGATAATAGGGAAAAATTTGCACGAATATTCCAAAACGGGGAAACGATGTTTAAGAATACAATTGTAGAATTTCTTCAAAAAGCAATACTACAAAAGTAGAATTAATTAACTTTTCGGTATACTTGCGGACACAAACATTTAGCCAATACAATTTTCATGAAGAAAAATCTCCTCCACCTGTGGCTGCTCGTGTTCATGACAGCGGTGTCCTTCTCGTGTAGCGACGACCACGGTACCGACCCCGAGACAATCAAACTCGAAGATTCCTGGAAAGCCCCCTGGACTTCGCAGAAAGTACTCGACATCGCCAAGGGCCAGCGCCCCGACCCGTCGGTGTACCTCGACCAGAAGTATATCGACTTCCACCTTGCGCAATTCAACGGCGGCGCGACTTATCTTGTCTCCAAATCATCATTGGACAAGTATGGTCGCGACACGCTCGGCTACCCCGACAACACGCAATTTGTAATGACCAAGACCGAAATGGACGCCATGCTGACCAAAACCGGCAAGGACATCAGTAAGATTGAAACAGAACTGGGTATACCGGCCGGTAGCTGGAAAGGCCTGGAAATGGTAAGGATATCAATCCCCGACCCCAAGGGATTGAATGTACGCGTTCCTTCGGGCAACGAAATGGGCGCCAACAGCCTCTGGCTGCCAGGCGGGCACCTTCCGACGGGCTATTCCGAAGCGGTTGTCAACAAGATACCAAAAGGAAAATATACAGAAACACCACTATAACTATGAAATCGGGACAGCGCGTAGGGCTACGCGCTGTCCTTTCTTTTTGACGTATATTTAGCCCCGCATAACGCTTATTTACATGAAAGAAATTGCCAAGGAAGCCTGGAACTACACTTTTTCCGAACAGCAGCCCGGAGACTACATCCTCTCGGTGGTATGTGGAGGGGTGGGCTTGTACGACTTTGCAATACGTCTCACAGCCACACAAATTGCTGACTATGAGCGGGAAGGCATTCCTTACATTACCCGTCTGGCCGAACAGATACGTCACGACCAAACCCCGTTCCACCGGCAGAGGGCCTGACACCATTCTCCTGTTTTTCAAGCTGATTAACAAAATCTGAAAGGCCTTCCGGGGCCTTTTTTTCTTTTCCGTGCAACGTTTCCGGAACTCGGTCGTCATTGCATGCATCGAACAGTCGTTAATTAGCCATGTATGAAAACACCCCTACTCACCCTGGCCATCCTGGCCCTCACCATGAATTTCCTGTCGGCCCAACATGTGCGCATTTCGGGGCTACTGATGGACTCCACGGCCAGTAAACCCGTCGAGTTCGCGACGGTGGCATTGCTGAAAGACGGGAAGATCACCGAAGGCGTTACCGCCGATGCCAAAGGCCGGTTTGTATTTGCCAAAGTCGCGCCAGGCGTGTACATTGTCCAGGCCTCCCTGATGGGCTACACCAGCAAAACCTTTGGTCCGGTACATGCCGACAAAGAAGATGTCGAAATCGGCGTGATCAAACTCGCCGCCGCGGCGCAAAACCTGAAAGAAGTGACCGTGAGCGAGCAGAAGGCCCTGTTCGAGGAGCGATCCGACAGGATGGTTTATAATGCGGAGAAAGACATTAGCATTAAAGGCGGGGACGCTACCGATGTTTTGAAGAAGATACCGTCCATTGCGGTGGATATCGAAGGTAACGTACAGCTGCGTGGAAGCGGCAACATCAAGGTTCTCATCAACAACAAGCCTTCCAACGTCGTTGCCCGAAGCGTTTCCGAAGCACTGAAACAGATTCCGGCCGACATTATCAAGCAAGTGGAAGTAATCACCTCGCCTTCTGCCAAATACGACGCGGAAGGAACGGCAGGCATCATTAATATTATTACCAAAAAGAATACACTGAAAGGCACCAACGGATCGATCAGCCCGAACTTCGGGCAATGGAACAACTGGCCGAATGCCAGCATCAGCCACCGCAACAAGGGCCTGACACTTTCTGCGAACGGCGGGTTCAGCAACTGGAAAAACAAACGCTACATGCAGCAGCTGCGCACCTTCACCAACGGCGATACCGTCACCAACCAGGACCAGATGCAATGGATAAACGGCAGGGGAAAGAACTTCTACGGAACTTTCAATGCCGACCTGGATATCGACTCGCTC
This sequence comes from Dyadobacter sp. 22481, assembly GCF_052044875.1. NCBI lineage: Bacteria > Pseudomonadati > Bacteroidota > Cytophagia > Cytophagales > Spirosomataceae > Dyadobacter > Dyadobacter sp. 22481. The sequence continues at coordinate 772,651 of NZ_JBQENV010000001.1, read as the reverse complement.
AATCGCATCGGTGCAGGGATTAACTACTATAATGGCATCAATACCAACAGGTTCGACATTACTTTCGACGAAAGCAGCCAGGGCGTTTCCGGCCAGTACTTCCAACGCGATATGCGCCGGACCTACGACTGGCAGGGTGCGACGGTCAACTTCGATTATACCCGTTTGTTCAAGAAACCAAAACGGGAGCTCGCCTTGCTGATGATGTACTCTTTTGAAGGAGAGGACAGCGATTACGACTCCGACGTCGCAACCCGCGAGAATGCAGTGTACTACCGCGAAAAGAGTTATAATATCAGCAATAATAAGGAAGGGACGATTCAGCTCGACTTCACCAACCCGCTCGACAGCATCAGCACGCTCGAAACCGGTACCAAAACCATTTTCCGCAAGATCCTGAGCGATTACCGCATATCCAGTGCCATCGACGGTTCCGACGATTTCCACGATATGCCACAGCAGGCCAACGTATTCGATTACGCCCAGCAGGTGACCTCCGCATACCTTGTTTATAACCGCACGCCGAAAAAGAAATGGGGTATCAACCTTGGCGCACGTTACGAGCACACGTTCATACAAGCCAACTTCCTGAACGGTACCGCGGCTTTTTCCAACAATTACGGAAACCTTATTCCGAGCGTGAGCCTGTCGCGGAGTCTTAAAAAGAACCAGCAGGTCAGGCTGAGCTACACCCAGCGCATTCAGCGGCCGCAGTTCTTTTTCCTCAACCCATATGTAAACCAGGCCGACTCCAAGAACCAATACGGTGGCAACCCGTACCTGAAACCCGAGCTGACGCACTCCGTGGAAGCGAATTACAGCGTATCGATCAAGCAGACAAGCATTAACGCGTCCTTTTTCCTGCGCCAGACCAACAACGCGATCGAGAGCATCAGCAGCGTCGACAGTACCGGCGTATTGAAACAGATTTTCCAGAATGTAGCCGAGAACTCCGCTTACGGCCTGAACCTGAGCGCCAATACGAAACTCATGAAGCAATGGACCGTCAACGGCTCGCTGAACCTCTTTTATAATGTACTGGAAAGCGCCGAGCTCAAAACCCGCAACGCCGACTGGATGTACCGCATCAACCTGAACTCGACAATCGATTTCGGCAAGGGCATCAAAGCGCAGCTCTTCGGGTTCTACAACTCGCCGCGCGTGAACCTTCAGGGTAGCTATGGCGGCTTTGGGTTCTATAATATTGTAATACAAAAAGAAGTGCTGAAGAAGAAAGGAACGATCGGGTTTGGCTATGACAATCCGTTCAACCGCAGAATACGGTGGAAAAACGATTTCGTAGGCGCCAACTTTGTGCAGACGCAGGACGTAGCCATGTACCGCCGCGGGTGGCGCCTCAACCTAAAATATGAATTCGGACAGGTGTCCGGTGGTCAGCGCCAGAAAAAACGGATCAGCAATGACGACAAGAAGTCTGGTGAAGGAAATAATTAAGGTTCAACAGTATTACTAAATCGGACAAAAAAGCCCGGGTTTCTCAAAAAACCCGGGTATTTTTTTGGAAACCGTATGGTTTCATTTATATTTGGAAACCATACGGTTTCCATTTTATTTTCCATTAGTTGTAAAACCCATGAACCAGACGCGGCGCGATGTTTTTCAGGCTATTTCGGACCCTACCCGTCGGGAGATCATCCATTTGCTCGCCCGGCGGACGCTCAATCTGAACAACGTCGCCGATCATTTCACGATCAGCCGGCCGGCTGTTGCGAAACACATCCGCATACTCACCGAATGCGGACTCGTCGTTGTCCGGACCCGTGGCCGCGAAACCTTCTGCGAGGCCGATTTGAAGGGCCTTAAACAGGTTTCGGAATGGGCCAATACCTACCAGGAATTCTGGAATAATAAGCTGGACGCACTCGAACGCTTCCTGGACGAAAACCCTTCGGATGAAAACCTCTGAACTTTTAACCCATAACAACTATGGCTTTTGAACCTTTTGTTTTAGAAAGAGTACTGAATGCCCCGCCGGCGCGCGTGTGGAGAGCTCTTACCGACGCGGGCCAGATGAAAAAATGGTATTTCGATATCCCGGAATTTAAAGCGGAAACCGGCTTCGAGTTCGAATTTACAGCCGGAAGCGAGGAACGGCAATACCGCCATCTCTGCAAGGTCACAGAGGCTGAGCCGAACCGGAAACTCGCCTATTCCTGGCGCTACGCCGACTATCCCGGCGACTCCGAAGTAAGTTTCGAGCTGATCCCCGAGGGTGATAAAACCCGACTGCGCCTCACGCACAAGGGCCTTCATACCTTCCCGAAAGACCATCCCGATTTCAGACCCGAAAGCTTCTCTGCGGGCTGGAACCACATTATCGGGAAGAGCCTGGCCGAGTTTGTCGAGCAGGAAGGTTAAGGAATTACCTTTTCGGCACGCAACTGATCGAATATGCGGTAGAACATTTGTTCGGTATCCGCATATTCGTGAAAGCCCAGCCGCCTGGCCTTGGAACCGTCTGCGAGAAAATCATAATTCCAGGAAAAGACGAAATCTCCGAATGGCCAGGCGGACAATGCTTTGTAGCCATATTGCAATCCATGGCGCTCGCGCAGCGCTTCCCACACCGGCGCCTTGTCGCGCATGACCTCCGCGAGGGGGAGTTGCACGGGCGAAGCGGTTTCCAATCCGAAATAGCGACCAAGCTTAGGCCACATTTCTTCCCAGCGAAACAGGTCGCCGTTGTTGATATTAAACGCCTGATTCACGGCTTCCGGCGTAGTAGCGGCCCACACGGTGGCTTTGGCCAGCAAATCCGCGTCGGTTAGCTCGATCAACGGATGATAGGCGCCCGGCTTTCCCGGAAACCGGAAAGGCACATTCAATTCCTTGCTAATGGAAGCATAAACGGCAATCAGCGACACCAGATTGAGCGGGTTACCGGGTGCAAAACCACCCACCACCGACGGCCTGATAGCCGACCAGTTCCATTGCTTGCCTTCCTGCGCCAAAGTAATGTACCGTTGCTGTTCCGTCATAAATTCGGGAAGCATAATAGGCGGGTCGTCCTCCCGTGCGGGCGTCCTGAACGGCCCCAGATGCGCGCCGTACACTTTATAGCCCTGCATGAAACTGACATGTTCCAGTTTGGGCGACACTTTTTCGATAGTTTCCACCACGTTCCTGAACATGGCCATGTTGGGCGCTACCAGTTCGGCCCAGGTCGGCTTGTCCTGATAGGCCGTATAAAAAACGTGGGTTACCCGGTCCAATGCTCCAAATTTGGCTGCTACATCCGCCTCGTCGAGCAAATCGACTATAATGGTTTCGACATTTCCCGGCAGCGGCTTTCTCGATGTTCCTATTACTTTCCAATCGGGCAGCGATTGCAAATAGGCTGTCAGGTTTTTACCGATTACCCCGCTTGCTCCCACGACCAATGCTGTTTTTAGCTTTTCCATGGCCCGTTACGCTTGATATGCTATTTCCTGATTACTGAATATACCTTCCAAATGCGCCAGGTATTGATTCTTGTATGCATCGACACGCTCGGGCGTCGCGTTCTTTTCGAGATCGTGGAAATGCATGCCGTCCAGCTGCGCTAATCCTGCAAACGCATTCATCCGGTGAAAACCGAACATCACACCTTCATCCACCGAGTGTTCGCGGAAGAACTCGCCCGGTAATGTGAATGCCGTTTCCGGAGCGTTCCAGGTGGTGGTGAGCATGTATTTGCGGCCGTGGAGCATTCCGCCGGTGCCGTAGTTGATCGCCGGATTATCGGTTTTGCGGCCGTCGCTTCGATAAATGCCTTTGCGGTGGCCTGCGGTGAAGACGATGTCGATGTATTCTTTCAATTTATAAGGCATCGAGAACCACCATATAGGCGTATGGTATACGACCACATCGGCCCAAACGAATTTCTTCACTTCCTCATCCGGGTCGTAGGACTCGTTAATGTCTGTTACTTGCAGCTCAAAGCCGTTTTCTTCCGTAAAATAGGATTGGTCAAGTCCGGTCAGTGTATGATTAAATTTCCCTCCGGAATGCGCAAAATGCTGACCGCCGTTGATGACAAATATCTTTTTCATGTTCTGTTTGATTTTGATGCTACAAATTTCCGGCAGCTTAACTCATTATCAAAATAACTTAAATTGTATATTTGTATCATAAAACTTATAGAAAGGTATGGTACTCAATCTGGAATGGCTCCGCACTTTCAAGGCGATCTATGAAACGGGGACGCTCTCGGCGGCGGCCCAGGAGCTTTTTATATCGCAACCAGGCGTAAGCCTGCATTTAAACTCACTGGAAGCCTATACCGGGCACAAACTGTTCGACCGGTCGCCGCGGAAAATGGTACCAACCGAGAAGGGAAAGGTATTATACAACTTCGTGCTCGACCCACTGCGCAAGCTGGAAGCCGTGGAACAGCATTTTCATAAAAGCTCCAAGTCCGAGCGGCCGACGATCAGCGTCGGGATGTGTTTTGAAACATTCCAGTACACGCTCGAAGAGCATATTGCCTCATTGCCGTTTAACCTCATTATTAAATTCGGCGAATACCCGCAAATGCAGCAGGACCTCGACAACGGCCTGCTCGACCTGATCGTCACGCCACAGCAGGGCAGCCAGCAAAACCTGGTTTACAAGCCATTTTCCAAAGAAAGGATTGTGCTCATCGCTGGTAATCAGACCGACATCGACCCGCTGATCGATCTGCTCGGCCAGCCGAATAAGACGGAAGCCGCCAACTGGCTCAAACAGCAGATCTGGTACAGCACGGCTGCCGACATGGAGCATTTGAAGAATTTCTGGCTGAAAAATTTCGAGCAGCACCCCGATTTCCGCCCTAATTACATTGTCCCCAACATTTGCTCCATCATCCGTTGCCTCAGCGACGGCGAGGGCTTCTCGATCGTCCCGCATTTCCTATGCGTGGAGGCCATGGAAGCCGCGCAGATCCAGCTCGTATGGGAAGGCAGCACGCCGCTGGAAAACACGCTGTATTTCGGGACAAGGAAAAAGACCATTTATCAAAAGGAGATCGAGCAGTTGCAGGAGCTGTTTGTGAGCAAATGGAAAGCTCCGGAAGCCATAGCATTGGCCTGAGTTAATACAAAAATCCCCGCCCGGGATAAACCGGACGGGGCTGTCGAGGAAGTACTGTACTTAACCTATCAGATACTCACGTTAATAGTGACGTTGATATTCCCCCGCGTCGCTTTGGAATAAGGACAAGTCTGGTGCGCCGATTCGATCAGAATGCGGGCAGTTTCTTCGTCCAGGCCGGGCAGGCTTACATTCAGGCGGGCTTGCAGGAAATATTCGGCCTTAGTGAGACCCAGGTCTACCTCTGCATCCACCGCTGTACCTTCCGGCAAAGCAACTTTTTTCTTCGCGGCTGCTATGCCGATTGCCCCGATAAAACATGCTGACCAGCCCGCGGCAAAAAGCTGCTCAGGATTGGTACCAGCGCCATTGGAGCCCGGTGATGACAATTTAATGTCCAGATTACCATCCGAACTGCGTGAAACGCCGTCGCGGCCGCCAGAGGTGTGGGTTTTCCCTGTATAGAGAACTTTATCGATGGTGGTATTACCTGCTACTTGAGCGATTTCGATTGTTTCCATGATTTTGACCGGGTCGCCGGTACGATTAAATTAAAGTTTGATTTTGTAGTCTTTTAATAGTTTGCAATTCTGCGCAAAATCAGCGTTTCCGCTGCGATTTCTGATACAAATAGACTACAATTCCGTCGCACCCAACACCGCAAAATAACCCGACTGGACAGATTGAAAGCCCAACTGGACAAAGAACGTCGCGAGCTCGGCAATTTCAGTCTGAGCCGCCCCGTCCGCTCAGACTGAAATTGCCCTTCCTCCCCTTCCTCCTTCCTCCTTCCTCCCTTCCTCCCTTCCTCCCTTCCTCCCTTCCTCCCTTCCTCCCTCCCCCGTCCATTCCAGCCCCGAATATGTCCAGTTCGGCCCGAATCCAATTCCCCACGACGGCTCCTAACCCTACTTTTGAGAAAAAACAAACCGCAATGAAGACCCTGAAACACCACACATTCCGCAACATTGCAGCCGTGCTCGCAGGCATCTTTTTCACGAGTTTCGTTGTATTGCAGGTTAATAGCCCAGAGATCGAAAATCCGCCCGTAACGTCGGAATTTCACGGACCGGAAGAGGTAACCCGCATTCTGAAACGCTCGTGCTACGATTGCCATTCCAACGAAACCAACCTGCGCTGGTACGACAAGGTCGCACCGTTCTCCTACAAAGTCGCTGCCGACGTCGAGGAAGCCCGCAAACGGTTCAATTTTTCGGAATGGGACAGCATTCCCAAGGGCGAGCAGGAAGGCAAGCTCTGGTACATTGTCAATATGATCGAGGCCGGCCGGATGCCGCTACCTGAGTACACAGCCACACACCCGTCCGCAAAAGTGACGCCTGCGGAGCTTACTGTCCTGAAAAACTACGTGACCAGCATATCGCAAAAGCATTATGCCACCGGAGACACAGCCAAGATCGTTGACAAGCCTAAAGTCGCAAACGTGCCAACCTCCGTCATTGGCATTCGCTATTTCGATGATTACAAAAACTGGAAGGTGATTAGCACCACAGGCCGTCCCGACAATGGTACCTCACGCATAATCTACGGAAACGACATTGCCGTGAAAGCCCTGGAAGAAAACGACATCCTTCCCTGGCCCGACGGTGCGGTGATCGTGAAAGTAGTTTGGAACAGCCAGGCACCCGACGCCGACGGCAATGTAAAACCCGGCAACTTCAACAACGTCCAGATGATGGTCCGCGACGCGAAAAAGTTTGCCGGAACCGAAGGCTGGGGCTTCGCCCGGTTCGGCGGGCTTGATTTGAAACCCTACGGCAAGACGACCGCATTCGCGACCAGCTGCATCAATTGCCACCAGTTGGCCAAGGGAACCGGGTTCGTATTCGACATTCCGACCAAACCGGCTCAGCGGTGACAGCCTGAACATTCACTCATTCAAAACTCAATCATTCACTCATTATGAAAACCAAAATCATCAATTCGCTTTTTCTTTTATTCGGCATTTCCATTTCTGCTATGGCTTTTAACCCAAAAACCGATTCGGCAAATACAGAAAAAGCCGCAAACAGAGGCTTTGCGGTTATCGAACTCTTCACCTCGGAGGGCTGTTCGAGCTGCCCGCCAGCGGATAAGCTGCTGGCGAAAATCCAGGAGGAACATGCGGGCAAACCGGTTTACATTCTCGCCTTCCACGTAGACTACTGGAACCACCAGGGCTGGCGGGACGTGTTCAGCGAAAAAGACTTTACCAAACGCCAGTACCAATATGCAAGCTGGCTCAACCTCGAAACGGTTTACACGCCGCAGGTGGTCGTAAACGGCAGGCATGAACTGATCGGCTCGCAGGAAGAGACGCTGAGACGCGCATTGAATATAGAACTGAACTCCGGCGCTCCTGCGCAGTTGCATGCCGACGCGCAAATCGAGGCGGGGAAATTGAAACTGGCTTACCAGGCAACCAACGCGGGCCGCGGTACCGTTTTACAAGTCGCATTGGTACAAAAAGTAGCGCATACGATGGTGAAACGCGGCGAGAATGCGGGCCGGTTGCTGCCGCACGTGCAGATCGTCCGCCGCATTCAAAGCTTCCCGGCAGTAGACAGCGGCCATGTGGCGTTGAATCTGCCGGAAGGTTTTAACCCGACCGAATGGGAAGTGATTACTTTCCTGCAAAACACCCAGACTGGTACCATTACCGCCGCCATTCGGCCCGATTTCAAACAAAATAGCTAAGGATCGCCATGAAAAGCATCATTTTAATCATCATCTCCGCCACACTCGTATTGGCCGCTTGCCAGGACTCGCGCAAGCTCACGCCTGCACCCGAGACGATCTTCGACGATCAGGGCCTGCACGTCATCACCTCCTTCCACAACGCCCGTACGCATACGATTTCGGTACTTTACGGGAACGACGACGCCCTCGCACATGCACGTGAGGAGCGCGCAGCGCACACATCCGGCGAAGCGACGCCCGGCGAAGCGACGCCGGGCGTAGTTTTCAAGCTCGTAACCTGGGATTTGAAACAAAATCCGCTGTGGTTTGGGAGTAATATCAATGGCGGACTACGGTCGGTGGAGACGGTAACCGTTTCCACCGGCGGCTCTGGCCCTGCGATCGATTATGCGATCCGCCACTCCCGTCAAAAGCGTGACGAAAATGCCGCTACAAGCAAAGCAGAGCGGATTAGTTTTATATTTGCCCAACAGGCATCTGTTTTTCCGTAAACCTGTTCAAGAACAATCATGGTACAAAAGAGATTCAGGGTTTCGGCGGTGATCGTCTGGCTTAGTTCCCTGTCACTGGGTGTGCTCACCACCGTCCCCAAAATAGCCGAGAAGCATCCCAATGGTTTCGAGGCGATTACCAGCGCCTTGATCACCACGTCGTTTACCTTGTTTGTGTGGTATTTCAATATCTATTCGCTGCCGAAATTCACCAAGGAGCATTCAGCGACGGGCTTTTCCTACTCCCTGCTGTTCCGGAGCATCGCCATTGGCATCGTGCTCATGTTCCTGATGGTAGGCGCGCAAAAGCTGGCGATCCCGTCGGTGGATTTCGGACCGGTGGTGCTGATGTTCGAGGTGCGCGGGATCATGATCAACCTGATCTTCTATATGTTGCTGCATCTGCTCTACCAGACACACCGCAACCAGCAGGTGATCCTCGAACTCGAACGCAGCAAGGCCGACAACCTCGGCGCGCAATATGAGTTGCTGAAACAGCAGGTCAACCCACATTTCCTCTTCAACAGCCTCAGTACCCTGAAATCGATGGTGGAGCTGGAAGACAAGAACAGCGTCGACTTCATATTAAAACTCTCTGATTTTTACCGGTTTTCACTCGAAAACAGAAAGCTCGACCTGATCTCACTTTCGGAGGAGATTGAAATACTCGACGCTTATATGTATTTGCTGAAAGCACGGTTCGAAGAGGGTATCGAGCTGGAATACCGGATCCCGGAGGACATTTACCGGACTTTCATACCGCCGTTCACCCTGCAACTGCTGGTCGAGAATTGCATTAAACACAACGTCGTTTCGCTTGATTATCCCTTGCACATTACCATATACGAAAAGAACGGCCTGCTGGTCGTCGAAAACCCTTTGCGCCTGAAAAAGAACCCCGAGCATTCGACGGAAGTGGGGCTCGACAATATCAACCGCCGGTATTTCCACCTGCTGAACCAAAAAGTACAAATCGAAAACGACCAGGAATATTTCAGGGTCAAACTGCCGCTCATTCATGAAAATCGTAATCGTTGAAGACGAAATCAAAACGGCCCGCTCGCTGGCGCAGCTGATCACCACGCTCCGCCCCGAAGCCGACATTGTGGCCACGATCCAGAGCGTGGAACGGGCCGTTTCCTACCTCACGGAAATGCCCCAGCCCGACCTGATTTTCATGGATATCCAGCTGTCCGACGGCCTGTGTTTCGAGATTTTCGAATCGGTGAGAGTGGTACCACCGGTGATATTCTGCACGGCTTACGACCATTATGCCATCGAGGCGTTCAAGGCCAATGGCATTGATTATCTGCTCAAACCATTCAAAAAAGAGCATATTGAAGGTGCGCTCGATAAACTTAGCCAGTTGAAAACCTATTTTTCCAGTGAAAAACCACTGGTACCTGAGCTTGAAATGCTTTTAAAAAAACTCGCCGAACCCGAAGGCAAAAAGAGCTTTCTGGTTTTCAGGCAAAACAAATACATTACCATTAAAACCGAGACGATCGCATTCTTCTACATTCATAATGAAACAACCTGGCTGCGCACATTTGATAATCAGGATTATACCATTACCCAGCCTCTGGAAGACGTGCAGGGGATGGTTTCCTCTTCACAGTTTTACAGGCTGAACCGCCAGTACCTCGTCAATTTCGATGCGGTGAAGGAAGTGGAGCATTATTTTTCGAGGAAGCTTTTTATCAAACTCACGACCCCGACACCGGAAAAACTGCTGATTGGCAAGGAAAAAGTAAGCCATTTTTTGGGCTGGCTCGAAAACCGTTGAGCTTTATATAAAAAATCCATTGAACATAAATATGGACAATGGATCTTTAACTACATAACTCAATAGCAATAACCGCACTAGGTGCATTTGTTATTGTGTTCGAAATATATCGTTAAGAAGAAGGCGGTGTAATTAAAAATGAATTAAAAATGCCCCCTTCCTCTGCTAAATCGTAATCGACTCCCCTATTTCGGGCAAATGCAGCGTCAGGCCCGCGTCGCGGAACGCCTCTATTGCCGCCGCTTTGTCGACCTTAATAAAGCCGAAAGTGTCGTAATGCACGCCCAGTACATGCGTCACCCCCAGCAGTTTGGCCGCCTCGATGGCATCCTCGATCCCCATCGTAAGCACATCGCCGATCGGTAATGCCGCGAAGTCCAGCTTCACCCATTTCGGGACGAGCGTCATATCGAGCGTGAGCGCGGTATCGCCGCTGTAATAGAAATTGCCGTCTTCGGTTTTGAATGCAAACCCCTCCGCTACACCGGCGTAGCTGCCATCCTGGAAACTGCTCGAATGCACGGCAGCGGTACCTTTCGCGATCCCGAAGTCGAAGCTCCACTTACCGCCCGGGTTGAGCGGATGCACGTTTTTAACACCCTGCGCGCCGAAATGCGTGTAAAGTTCCCAGCTGCCCACCACCATTGCATCGTTGTTGTTGGCGATACGCACCACGTCATGTGAGTGATCGAAATGCCCGTGGGACACAAAAATATAATCCACTTTAATATCGTCCGGGTTGATGCCGCTGGCAAGTTCGTTACCCGAAATGAACGGATCGAACAGGATCGTTTTGCCTCCCGCAACTACGGAGAAACACGAATGGCCGTAATAGGTAATTTTCATTGTTTTAGTTTTTGGTGTAATAATACTGCCCGGCCGGGAGCTGTCAAAATGATAACGGCATAAAAGTCGGTGTTGCTCACGTCAGTGCTTAATCGTCCACCATTGCCATTTTAAACTCATGTAACCGAAAGTACTATAACCCTATACTTTGTAGGCAAAATATTTCCCGATACTGTTGGATATACATAAAAGTACTTCTACATTTATACGCTTTCCTTAAAGCAACAAAATTCACTTTATTCCCTCTTTAATTATGAAAAATTACTTTACCCTCGTCCCCTTTACCCTTGTTGTGGCGCTGGCCGGCTTATCAAACCGTGCCCTAGCACAGGACACCCAAACCGACAATCACCAGATTTCCGTGGTTGTACCCACCGTGGCATTACTTGACCTTGAAACTTCCGCAACCAGAAACTTTACAGCCAGTTTTACCAAACCTGCCAACGATGAAGCGGGTGATAAAATAGTAGCTCCCGCTGCAAACTCGACGATTTGGCTAAACTACACATCGATCCAGACGGGAACCACGACCAAGAAAGTGAATGTGAAAGCTACGCCGCTGGTCGATGGCATAGACATCCACCTGGTGGCAGCCACTGCGGTGGGTGGTGCCGGTACAAAAGGTACGCCAACGGCCGGCTTTAATCTGCTGACAACCGATCAGGCGCTCATTTCCGACATCGGAAGCGCGTACACGGCTTCGGGCCCCACGAGCGGGCACCAGCTCACCTATACTTTCATTGCCGACGATGCCAATTATGCAAACCTGCGGTCGGGATCCACGACGGTTACCGTGACTTACACGCTCGCGGACAACTGAGATTCCGATGAAATGGATTGCCTTACTCAGCATGATGCTACTGATGCCCCGATATTTGCGGGCATCGGTAGTGGTCTTGAACGGATTGACGCACAACCACAGCATTCCGACAGCCTCGACGAAGGTCCAGGGGACGATCAAGGTCAAAAATGATGGAGGAAAAGACTCCCGTATATTGGTATACCGTCAGGACCTCGTTTCAGAGTGCGATCAGCAGGCGGCTTACCCGGAAGTGGGCAGCCACAGCAGGTCGCTCGGGTTGGGCCTGAAAACGAATATCGATGAACGGGTGATCGCCACCAGCGAAGAATACGACGTGCGGTACACGATCGAAGCCGATCCGAACCGCCAGCCGGGTACCTATTGGGAGGTGATCATGGTGGAAGTTGCCGATCCCGTGCGCGAGGAATCGCACCGGGGCATTCAGATCAATTCGAAAGTACGTTACGCCATTCAGGTGATCGTGGATATCGGGCCGGCGGAAGGGCCTCCTTTGTCCTACGAGAAGGTTACCTACGAAAAGGTTGCCGCCGAACAGTCTGTCCTGAAAGTCGTTTTGAAGAACAACGGCGCCTATGGCGCGCGTACGAATGTGATTCTCGAAGTGTACGACAGCAACGGTAACAAGCTCAAAACCACGCAGCCAAATACCCGCATGCTTTATCCGGGCAGTTGCAGTACGTTTGAAATACCCGTTACCGATGTGCCGAAAGGCAAATACGATTGCGTGATCATCGCCGACACAAAAAAAGACCTGTTCGGCTCGAACATTTCTTTACAGGTTGAATAACCCTCCTCTCCCATTGTACCGGCTTATCGCCATATTGCTTTTGTTGACAGGACTGAACGGTTACGGGCAATCACCCATAACCGTGAGCCTGGCAAATGTACCGAGCCCCGCTGGGTGGGGCCCCGCTGGGTCGGGCCCCGCCGGGTCGGGCACGGTTGTTCCCGGCGGACATTTCACACTGTTTTTTGACGTAAAGTCCTCCTCATCCCTCCCAGATTCGCTGCGGGAAGAGATTCAGCTGCCTGAAAAATGGCGGCTGCTTTCCCAGCGACGGCCCGCAAGAACGCCCGGCGACCAGAGCCTGCGCTACTTTTACGTAATAGGCACGCCAGCCGCCTGCGCCTCGGGCGATTACCAGGTTAAATTCCACGTGCACACTGCCGTCGTGAGCGCCGTGCAAACGGACGGACGCGAGGCCAGCGTGCAAGTGCCAATCACCATCACGCCGATTCGCAGCATTGAACTGTTTGTGGTCACACAGCCCGAGTTTATCCGCGAAGGCGACACGCTCCGGCTGACCTACCTGATCCGCAATTCCGGCAACAATCCGGAGAAGTTTCTTGTGAAGTCCGACCAAGGCAAGGTCGATCACATTGCCGACAGCCTAACCCTCGAACCGGGGGCCGGCACCAACGTAACCGTATCGCAAGTCATTCCGGTCACCGACAACAATGCGTGGCAAGCCGCTTCGAACCTCTCGATTATGATGACAGGCGGCGCGGAGCCCGTGTATTCCGTTACTAGCATACCTGTTTTTTCCTCCAAAGTCAGGAAAATCGACCCCTATTTCCGCTTTCCGGTGGAAGTGGGCGGTACATATCTCTCCTACCGCTATGGCGGCAGGCAGTTCACGGCCTATCAATACCTGGCCACCGGCAAAGGTTTCATCGATCAGAAAGAGCGCCATTACATCGACTTCACCGTTCGCGGGCCGAACCAGTTCGTGTTCCCAGCGATAGGCACGTACGATCAATACTCGCTCGATTATGCCTGGCGCAAACGCCTGTTCGTTTCGGCGGGCGATTATGTTTTGCAGCTCAACAACCTGATGGAATTCGGCCGTTTCGGGCGCGGGCTGCGCGTGGAGCAGCAGTTTAAAAAAGTGGCCTACACCTTATTTTACCAGAAAGCCCGGTTTTTTATGAACCAGAAGGATGCTATCGGGGGCAGGTTTTTGTTTAAAATCAAAGAGTCTGCCAATGTAGGGGTCCATTATGCATCTAAAAATGTGCTTTTTCACCACCAGCAATTCTGGTCGCATATGACGGGCCTTGCCGCGAGCGTCCACACCAGGGAATTCAATTTCGAAAGCGAACTGAGTGCCGGCCAGGCTATCGGCAAAACCGATTACGGTGCATTTCTCCGGCTTCAATTGGCCAAAAAATGGATCAGTATCACGAGCAATCTCATTTACGCAGGAAAGCACTTTTATGGTTTTTACAACAACAGTCGCCTGTTCAACAACAATATCGGCTTCAATATCACCCGCAAACTGACGATCGGCGCAAGCAACAACTTTTCCGACGTGAACCCGAGCCTGGACGCCAACCTGTACAGCGTGTCGCCGAAAGACCGCAGCTACATGGGTTACATTTCCTACCAGCCCGACCAGCGAAACCGCTTTTATCTCTTCTATTCCAAAGCGGAACGCAAGGACCGGCAGCAGCCCGCGGCATTTCACTACTCCGAAAATTTCAGTAATTTTTCCTATAACCTTGCCTCCCAAAAGTTTACCCTCTTTTATCAGGGCAGATATGGTTATTCCAAAAATCACCTCGTACCCGATAATAATGGACGAAACGAGTCGTTTTCGAACCTCATACAACCGGCGGTCCGGCTCTTTCCGTGGATTTGGGTCGGCGGGTATTTCGAGCACCAGCGTACGAGCAAGTTTTCGGCAACCGGCGCGGTCGAAAATTTGCTTTTCTATGGAGGCAATGCGAGGGTCAATATCAAAAGGAACCTGTACGCGAGCTTCCTCTACCGCAATAATTACGCGCCCGACGAGCTCTACGTGCGAAGAAGTTTTCTGGACGCCTCGATTACCCTGGACCTGAAAAGGCACGTTTTCGCACTCTCCGGCGGCCATTCCTATATTCCCAACGCCGCCAATACCGACCAGAACACGCTCTTTTTCAATATCAGGTACGCATTGCGGCTGAATGTGCCGCTGGGACGGAAAAAGAACATCGGCACGGTGAGAGGGAAACTTACCGGTTTGGGCTATCGCAAGCAGGGTAATCTTATCCAGCTCGGCAGCCATAAGTTCATGACCGACAGCACGGGCATGTTCTCCTTCGTCGGTGTAGCGCCCGATCGCTATTACCTCAGCATCATCCAAAACGAATCGGGCAGTGAGGGTGTAGTACCGGTGGTGCGGATGCCCATGTTGGTAGATGTGCGCCCCGACAGCCTTAGTATGGTAGAAATTCCGCTGACGCGCACAGGAAGCATTGTCGGCAGGATCGAATTTTTAAAGGCAAAACAGAATGGCCTGTCGGCCGTCCTGACCGAAAAGCCGCCGGTGCTGATCAAACTGAATGGCGAAAATGGTAGCTACCTCACCGAGCTAAACGATAAAGGTGAATTCTCGTTCCGCGAGATACGGCCCGGGAACTGGGAAATATCGGTATTCATCCCTGGAAGCCAGGACCGGTTCGTGGTCGAAGAAAGCAACCGCCAGCTGACGGTAGAAACCGACAAAACGCTCGATCTGACATTCAGGATCAGGCCGAACGAGAAGCGGATCCATTTTTCGGAAAGAAATTTTGAAGTATCTGTCAAAAAATGAGGTATGTAATGCTCCTTTACTGTCTTTTGTCCGGCCTCGCCTCATCCGCGCAGACGGTGACCGTGGACGTGAGCCTTGCTATGCCGTCGGTGGCCCTGGTGGACATTTTGCCCACGGGCTCCAACAGCGTTACCCTGCAAATGACCGCACCGACAGAAGCAGGTAATACGGTCGGAACGGGCACTTCAAACAATGCCAACTGGCTCATATTCACTTCGGCGGTTGCTACCGGGGGATCACGGAGCATTAAGGGCGATGTGATAGGCACCCTGCCCGCAGGCATCCGGCTGCGCCTGGATGTATCGGCGTACGTCGGCACCGGGCTGGGCTTTACGGGTGGTAACAGCTACGTCACGGCCAACAAATACCTGACCAACACGCCAGTCAGTTTTATAGATAATATCAAAGGCGCCTACACCGGCATTACCTATGGTAGCAGCGGCTTCCAACTTACTTATTCGCTTGAAATACAGACTTATGCCAATATCCGCAGCGGCACATCGAATGTGACGGTGCGTTATACCATGGCCGACAACTGATGAGATACCTGATCGCTTTTTATATCGCCTGCCTGAGCACCTTCGCCGTTTCCGCCCAAACGATATCGATTAACAGCGGAACGACGTGGTCTATCCCCTCGCTGTCGTCGACGATCACAAAAGCCGGTAAAAATTACGAGCATATCGAAATCAGCAGCGCTTCTCAAACCCTACTGAAAGTGAATGCGTTAATTGGCTGGTCCATCACCGCACACCTCAGCACGACTTCCAACTGGGACTCCTCGCTGAAACTTTACGTGCAGCGAACCGGCAATGGTACGGGCATTGCCATCCTTAGCGGCGGCACCACGTACATCCAACTCACCAGCACGCCGCAAGCATTCTTCAGCGGCTTGCTGAACCTGCTCGCCCACCGCGACAATATCCCCATTCAGTACAAAATCGAAGGGTTGTCGGTTATGCTGCCGGTGAAGACGTATACGACGACGGTGACTTATACGATTTCGGGGCTGTGAAGCCCTTCGGGCCGACCATGGACGATGGTCGGTCATTGCTATTCAAACATCTTCTCCTCCCGTATCGCGCGAAACGGCTTCGCAAAAAATTCCATCGTCACCCGGTTAAACTCTGCCGCGTAATGCACCAGCGTCGAATGCCCTGAATTCGGCAAAATCCACAAATACGACTTTGGAATAGCCCGGGCGATCTGAACTGTATGTTCGGGGATAATCACATCATGGTCGCCGCCGATGATGAGCGAAGGGCAATGTATTTTATGCAGTTGTTCGAGCGTGATATTCGGCTGGACGGCCATCAGATGCATGAGTTTCTTCTGGTTGCGTTTCACGGGATCGGATGTTTGAGTGGCGAGGTCGGCGTCCCATTCCAGGATTTTTTTGTACACCCACGGATCCAGGGCCGTGGAATCGGGCCAAAGGTTTGCGCCCGTGGCGGCCAGTTTGCGTACTTTCCCGGGGTGTCGCAGGGCAAGCAGCAATGCATTGATACCGCCGTCGCTCCACCCTACCACATTACAGGAATCAATTTTGAGGTGTTCCAACAATGCGTGGATGTCGTCGGCCATCATTTCGTAGGATAGCGAGTCGCCTGCATCTTTAGATTTCCCATGTGCCCGGCTATCGACCAGAATCACTTTGTTGGATTTCGCGAATGCAAGGAGCTGGTGCTTGAAATCGTGCATAGAGCCGCCGTTACCATGAATAAACAGCACCGGCGCACCGGCGCCATACATTTCATAATACAGCTTCACGCCCCGCAATTCGGCAAAATGGCCCGCTTTGGGATTGCGGCCCAGCAGCGCGGTATCCGGCTTTACCTGGGCTGACGCTTGTACATATGCCTGTGCCCACGCCAGACAGCAAAACACGATCGCGAGTTTCAGTTTCATTTCAGATTGGTTTGTGGCTCGTACTTTCCAAATGTACGTTCCAAAAACGACTCTATCCTCGCTTTTTGCCGCAAATGATGCCTGAAATGCATTTCCGAAAACTGAAACCATTCCTCCGCGCACAGGTAATGCAGCCCGGGATGTTTCGCTTTCCCATGAAACAAACTCCTGCCGATCAAAAGGTCCGTTTCGGCGACAAGTGTTTTCAAACGGACAAGCCTGTCGACCAGAAATTGCCTGCTGTCCGGCTGACGGACGAACGCGTTGGAAGGAGGACCTTCGAGAATCGCATCGGGAAATGCATTGTTGCGCAGCATAGCTTTCGCCTCGGAAGTGCAATCCTCCATGGCATGGTCGTTCGACGCGAGGCAAATCCTGATCTGGCTAAAATAAAAATCCGTCTCTTCCAGGATGTGCATATACACTTGCCCCAACGACCACGCACCCGGCCCCGGCTGGGCCAGAAGCCTGGCGATGTCGTAAGCTTCCAGCGATTGAAGCCAGATATTAATGGTGTGGTGGTAATCCTTGACCCTCATTGTTTAAGATGTGCTGATGAACTTACAAACTTAACCGGATCATGTGTGAAAATGCGCGGGGTTTAACGACAATCAGCGGTGGCATTTGCGACAAAAATAGGGCTATGTACAGGATCGACGGAAGGGTAGTCGATGTAGCCTTCGTCACCGCCCTGGTAATAGGTCGCCGGATCCCCCACTGCAAGGGGAATATTTAACCTGAAACGTTCGGTGAGGTCAGGATTGGCAATGTAAGGTTTTCCAAATGCGATGAGATCGGCCAGCCCGGCTTGTAACGCAGCCTCAGCCGTCTCTGCCGAATAGCCTCCCGCAAGAATTACCAGCCCACTGTAACGCCGACGCAGCTCGCGGATGAATGCTTCCGGGATTTTGCCGTGCCCAACCGGCCCCTGATCGGACAAATGAATGTACAGAATCCCCATTTGCTGCAATGCATCCACAATGTAGCGCTGCGTTTCAGCTTCCTCCGCGTAGTCGGGCAGGTCGTTGAGCTTTACAAACGGCGAAAGGCGTATCCCCGTGCGCTCCTTCCCGATCGCCGCCGCGGTACCTTCCACGATTTCGAGCAGGAAACGGCTGCGGGCGGCAATACTTCCACCGTACGCATCTGTGCGCCGGTTGGTATGCGGGTGCAGGAACTGTTCGGGCAGAAAGCCGTGTGCACCATGTATTTCCACGCCATCGAAACCTGCCTCGATGGCATTGATAGCCCCTTGGATATGCTCGCCGATGAGCCTGCGCACGTCGGCGGCGGTAGCTTCAACGGGCTCGCTGTTTGGCAAATGGATTTCCCCCGGCGTGCGGATTAGTCCTTCGGCGCTGAGCGCGGCCGGCGCGATCAGCGGCATTTGTCCTTCATTATTGAGGTAATGCCCGATGCGGCCCGCATGCACCAGCTGCATAAAAATCCGTCCGCCGAGGGCATGCACCTCCGCCGTAACGCGCTTCCAGCTGTCGACCTGCTCCTGGTTGTAAATTCCGGGGGTACCCATATAGCCGATGCCATTAGGGGCGACGGCCGTATTGTCCGTAATAATCAGCCCCGCGCCCGCCCGCTGCCCGAAATATATCGGCGCTGATTCACCGGGAATGCCATTCAATGCCCTCCGGCGGTTCATTGGCGCCATCACGACGCGGTTTGGTAATTCAAGCGTGCCTGTTGTGACTGGTGTCAATAGTTTTTTCTCCGTATTCATAAATTGCTTTTTTTTGAATACAAAACTATCCGGACCACCGGCGGCCGGCCAGTGACATTGCGTGGCTTTTTCGGTATTTTTACAGGTTATGAAACAAAAAACACTGCACCAACCCTTTGAAGTTTACGTAGCCGATATGGATTGCTGGAACGAGCGGCCATTGATCTACCACTTCTTCGAAATAGTCTGGATCATGAACGGCACCGGTACCCGCGAGACCAACCGGAACCGCTTTCCCTACCGCCCCGGCAGCATATTTCTGTTCACCCCGCTGGATTGCCGAGGGTTCGATGTCGGGACGCACACCCGGTTCTGCTCCATCCGGTTCTCGGAAGTGTTTTTATCCGAATACAAAACCGAGCAGGACAAAGAACGGGTAACGGCGTGGCTGAAACAGCTTGAAACGATTTTCGCACACAATAACCGGTTCGAAGAGCTCCTGATCCGCAACGAGGGCGATTGCAAAATGATCTCCTCCCTGATCGCACATCTGATCACTGAATACAACCAGCGGCAGGCAGGTCACGAGGAAAACTTGCGGCACCTGGTCACGCTGATCCTCAATGTGATCACGCGCAACGTGCACGACGGCCGTGCTACCGACAGTCCCGGTTCAAAGGAGGCACTGATTAACCGGGTACTGCTGCATATCCAAAGGCATATCGCGAACCCGGACAAATTGCGCGTCGATTACCTGGCGGAGCAATTCAACCTTTCACCCAATTATGTAGGCGAATATTTCAGGAAATACACAGGAGAAAGCCTGCAAAGCTACATCGCATCCTCGCGCATCAAGCTCGTAGCACAGCGGCTCACGCAAAGCAGCCTGACGATCGGTGAAATAGCCGCCGAGCTGGGCTATACCGACGAAAGCCATCTCAGTCGCCAGTTCCGTAAGCATCACGGCACGAGCCCGACTGCCTTTCGAAAAGGGCTCGTTATCGCCGCCTGATGCCTCAAAGAATGCCGTTAGCGGCAAATTCGCGGGGCGTCATATTGTACAGGTCGCGGAAGCATTTGGCAAAATAAGAAAGGTTATCAAAACCGACCGCATAGGCCGCTTCCGACACCGAAATACCCTCCGAAAGCAATACTGCCGCTTTTTTCAACCGATAGTTACGGATCAGTTCCACCGCCGAAAGGTCGGTCAGGGTTTTGAGTTTCCGGTTCAGGCTACTGTTGCTCATGCCTATTTCGCGGATCAGCTCGGTAACCCCGAACTCAGGGTCGTCGAGACGGGTATCCAGGATCGCATGCAATCTGTTCAAAAACGGGTCTGTGACTACTTCCTGGTCTGCCGGTAGCGCGGCGGGCGTCGCGAACACTGCCCGCAGGCGTTCGTAGAGGCGCGTCTGCCTGTCGAGCAGGTTACGTATGCGCAGGCGAAGCTCAGGCAGGTGGAAAGGTTTGGTAATGTAGTCGTCCGCACCGAGTTCCAATCCTTCCACCCTGCTTTCCAGGGCCGACTTGGCCGTCAGCAGCACTACGGGAATATGGCTCGTTTCGAGGTTGGATTTAATGAGTTTACAAAAAGTATAACCATCTATGACCGGCATCATCACATCGCTGATGATCAGGTCGGGCATGATTTCGGCGGCCATCGCGAGCCCCTCCTCGCCATTCTGCGCATGGTAGAACCGGTAACTCCCGGCTAGACTATCGGAAACAAATTCTGCCAGTCCCGCATTGTCTTCCACAAGCAGTATTTTGGTCAAATGCGCTTCCTGGTGAGGGATTCGACCGTTTCCATTGATCTTCGGGATATTTTCGGTTGCATTCCGTTCCTCCCCACAGCGATAAGGCAAAGCCACTGTGAAAACAGTATCGAAGCCATCCGCACCGCTTTCGACAGATACCGTGCCGCCTTGCAGGGTTACCAGCTCCTTCACCAGGGCGAGTCCGATGCCGGTTCCTTCGTGATAACCCGTTGGCTGACCGGCCTGATAAAACCGGTCGAAAATGCGGCTAAGCTGCATGTCCGGGATCCTGGCGCCGGTATTCGCGACGGTGATTTCCGTACCTTCCGGACCAGCCGCATTCAACGTAACGAGTATGTGCCCGTTTTCATTCGCAAATTTCACCGCATTGGCAAGCAGGTTAGTAACAATCCTTTCCAATTTTTCATGATCAAACCAGTAGTACCGGTTTTCAAGGCGGTTGTTGAACGCCAACGTCACATTCTTAGCTTCCGCAGCCAGCTGGAATGTGCCGGTGAGCGATTCAACAAAATCCGCCAGGTCGCCCCAGGCCGCATCGACGTGCGTGGTACCGGCTTCGAGTTTGGAAAGATCGAGCAACTGATTGATCAGCCCGAGCAGTTGCCGCGCATTCCGGTCGATCAGCGATAGGCGTTTGTTGTCCT
Organism: Dyadobacter sp. 22481; assembly: GCF_052044875.1. Classification (NCBI taxonomy): domain Bacteria; kingdom Pseudomonadati; phylum Bacteroidota; class Cytophagia; order Cytophagales; family Spirosomataceae; genus Dyadobacter; species Dyadobacter sp. 22481. Next base: position 751,349 of record NZ_JBQENV010000001.1, on the reverse strand, counting down.
TTTGCTCCCGCGGTTCTTCCAGCATTTGGCCGGCAGGGCCGAGGATCAAAGTCAGCGGCGTTCTGAATTCGTGGGTAATGTTGGAGAAAAACCGGGTCTTCATTTCGTCCAGCTCGCGCAGCTGCTCTGCCTCCCGGGCTTTCAGGTCTATTTCTTTTTGTTTGAAAACAATGGATTGCTGCATCCTGACGCGGTTTATATAAACGCGTAATGCTCCATAAAGCACGGCTAGAAAAACCACACCATAGATCACGTAAGCCCACCAGGTCCGCCACCAGGGCGGACTAATTCGGATATGCAGCTCCCGGATTTCGGGACTCCACACGCCAAGCGTATTCGATGCATTCAGCCGGAGCACATAATGCCCCGGCCGGAGGTCGGTATACTTGGTAACAGGCGTTTCGGTTTCGATCCAGCGCTCGTCCACACTTTCCAACTGGTACCGGTAGCGGATCTTGTCGCTCCGGTTGTATTGCATGGCCGCAAATTCGATCGTGAGAAAGTTCTGCCAATAGGCCAGATCGAGCCCCTGCATTGCAGCTACCGGCAATTCCCCAGCCGACAGACGCGGCTCCAAAGGCGCATTGTTGATGGAAATGCCGGTGATATAAACCGGCGGCCGGTACCGGTCCTCATTCGGCTGTTTTGAATCAAAAGCTGTTATCCCCTCCATTCCGCCCAGAAAAATGCGGCCATCGGGCAATGCAAGCGCATGGAAGCGGTTGAATTCGTCGGCCATCAGACCGTCCTCACGCGTGTAGGTTCGCGTGCGCAGGGTTTTCCTGTTTATCTGGCATAACCCCTGGTTGGTGGCCACCCACACGCTGCCGTGCCCGTCGGGGATGGCTGCGTATACCACATTATTGGGCAGACCATTATGTTTTGTAAGCCGCTCGCAATGCCCGGTACGCTTGTCGAACCGGCAGAGGCCGCCGCCGAATGTGCCTACCCAAAGCAGGTTTTCATCGAGCGGATCGGCGAAAAGGCAATACAGATTGTCACTACTAAGCGAGCCAGCCCCTTGTCCGTACCGCCTGATCGCACCCGAAGCTTTATCGATGCGGTACAATCCACGCATCGTCGTCGCGACCCAGAGATATTGCCTATCGGCTACGATCTGATAAATGCCCGATTCGATTCCCGGGCGGGCCGGGCCGCGATCGGTTGCTTGCCGCGGTCGGATAGCATGCGGGAAACGCGTCCAGATGCCGTTTTTGTAGGAAAACAAAAGGCTGTCGTGTATGGCCCACATGCGGCCGTCGGGGTCTTTTGCCAGGCTGATCGCCAGCTCCGACCGCTTGATATCAGCGACCTCCACTGGAAATGGAATGCTTTTGATCGCGTGCGAAGTCAGATCCAGTTCATACAGCGGCGTGCGCCCGGCACTAAACCAAATTCTCTGCGGGCTGTCGAATGCATAGCGGAAGTTGTAGGAAAACAACCCGGCAGGCAGCTTTGCCATTTCGGTCTGGGGCACTTTCAAAAAATCACGCAGGAGATCCGAAATAAAGTCGGATGAATAGGCCTTGGTATCGAAATAGCTCGCCCTGAGGTTGTATTTCCGGATCCCCTGCCCGTTCGTACCCGCCCAAAGCACATCAGAACGGTCAACGTAGAGGCTCTTGAATTCGTCTACATCCGGCTGGACCGGAAATTCGGCGAGGCTGTTGTCCTTGCCAAGCCTGTACAGGTGGTTCATCCGGAAAAAATAGACATTCCCCTTGCTATCCGTCACGATCGGGTGCCTGTACTGCGCCTGGGTGTCCAAAACCAGCTCGCGGGTTTGCCCAATGCCGGTACCGGGATCGAGTAATACCATCCCGGTATTATAAAGCAGCAGCAGGCGGCCGTCGTTCAGCTCGCTCAACGCATTTATTTTGTGATCGGTAGCACCTGCAAGCGTCGTTGAATGGTATTTTACAAAACTGTCAGTCCCTTGTTTTTGCAAAAAAAGACCCTTGTTAGTACCAGCCCAGATGTTACCAGCCTTGTCTTCCTTCACGAACCGAACATGGGCGTGTGCAATGGCGCAGGTATCCCCATTGGCGGAGTGGTAACGCCGGATTTTTTGGGTATTTAAATGAATATAATCCAGTCCGCCACCATCCGACATCAGCCAAAGCCGGTGCTGGCGGTCGGCGTACATATCTCTGAGAAAGCGTTTCCCGAACTGTTCCTGATAAAAAGCCTGGCGTGAAAAGTTGATGAAAGTTTCCCGCACGGGGTCGAAGAGGTCGATCTGACCCTGGTCGGTGGTAATCCAGATTCTCCCGTCGGCGGTGGTCTGCAAATTTTCAAGCCCTAATGACGAAAGCGATATCTCCTGCGTGTCCGACGGTTGGAATACCCTGAAACTTCTACCGTCGAAGCGGCACATCCCGTCGCGCGTGGCGAGCCATATGAAGCCGCGTGAATCCTGGACGATACCCGGTACAAAACCCTGAGGAAGGCCCTGTTTGGCCGTGATACTTTCGGGAACCGGGAAGCCGGCGGGCTGCGCCAACAAGCCTACCGGAACGCACCAGAAGGCGGCCAGCCAATACAGCATGAAGACGAGAAACGTACGGAGCATGTAGAATTTCTTCAAATGGTGTGCTTTGAAGCTAATTTACGATAAAACAGCCTTGTATGACGAAAATTGAACAGTATCTGATTAAAAATTGACAATCCCCGGGCAGTTGAGCAGTCCATATTGCATCGCTAAAAATGATCACTCATCATTCCGGACCGTGCTATGAATACACAACTACTACGACCCATTTTCACACTGTTTTGCGCACTGCTGGTTGCTACCATCGCCCATTCGGCGGTGATTTATAACCACACCTTTCCCAATAGCAATTTCAACACCCCTACCTCCATTAACGCTAACCTGACGGGCAAGTGGACGGGGATAGGCGACACTCCTTACTCGTACAGCTACAACGGGAACAACGCCATGGCACTCAATGCGCACAATCACGTGTACGTGCTCACGGTCACGATCAAGGAAGGGTATCAGGTTGAACTGACCAGTATTACCTTTTCACGGTTCTCTGCTGACAACGGGACATTCCAGGTCCAGGTTGACGGCGTCAACTACGGCTCGTCCTTTTCGTCGAGCATGGACATGGCATCCATTACCCGCACCAAAACCGTTTCCAAACTGCGGAACACCATGCAGATCAGGATCGCGGTTAACAACAGCAACACGCCCAACCAAAATTATTCGGCCATCGACAATTTCACGCTCAACGGCTCGGTAACCAGCTACGATGCCGCCGAGGACGCACAGCCCGACGGCAATGGAATCTTATATGTCAATGACGAAACCAACTCGCCGGGCAATGGCAGCAGCTGGGACAACCCGCTGAAACGGATGTACCACGCAACCCGCGCGGCAGCGCTGAATCCGGCTATCAAGCAGGTATGGGTAGTGAATGGTAATTACCAGACCGAAGCCGCCAACACGCCTTTTTCACTGACGAACGGCGTAGCTTACTACGGCGGTTTCGAGGGCTACGAAAGTGATCTTCGCGAAAGGTCGTTCAGCGGCCAAACCGTGCTTTCCGGGCAGGGCGGCACGGTCATAACCGTTTCCGGTGCGAGCGCCACGACACGGCTCGACGGCTTCATCGTGACGGCCGGGACCGGCGTGCTCGTGGGCAGCGACCGACGGGGCGGGGCGCTGCATGCGACCAATTCCTCGCTCGTTCTCGCCAACTGCACGTTCGGCGAGAACGCCACCGATCCGTCGGCGGCGGAAGGCAAGGGGGGCGCGATGTACCTGCTCAATTCAAGCCCTTTGATCGTACAATGCCTTTTCGCGGTCAATTCGGCCAAGGGCACTACGTCCGGAAAAGGCGGTGCGATCTTTCTTGACAATTCGTCGCCTACGATCCGGAACTGCACTTTTTCGGCCAATGAGGTAGGGGGCAGTGCCGCGGGAGGCAACGGCGGGGCATTGTACGCGGTGGGCGGCTCGTCGCCCGTGGTCGAGAATACGATCATTTGGAACAATACCGATCCGGCATCGCCCGGCGGCATCAACAGCATCGGTGGAAGCGGAACGCCGGTTGTCTCCTACTCGCTCATCCAGGGCGGTTTTGCAGGAGGCACGAACATCCTCGACACCGATCCGCAGTTCACCGACCCGGTGCAGCTTGATTTCAGACAGCGCAAAGGCAGCCCGGTGACCAACGCCGGCAAACCCGCCACGGACCTTTCCATTTTCCCTAAAAACACAGACGATACACCCGTCGCATTCGACGGCAGCCGAAGGCTCACCAGCCAGGCCATCGACCTCGGGCTCTATGAAGTGACGCCAAGCGCAATCTGGTATGTAAGTACGACGAACGCTGCGCCCGATCCTTCCGGGGACAGCTGGGCCAATGCGTTTCCCACCCTGCAAGACGCTTTGAACGTCGCTTCCGAGGGCGACCAGGTCTGGGTAGCACGCGGAGAATACGAAAATAGCGGAAGCCAGCTGGCCTTTATCCACGGCGTGAAGATGTACGGCAGTTTCGCAGGAACCGAAACCGCTCTCAACCAACGAGCGCTGCCCATCGTCCACGGCGATCCGGCGACGGCTACCGTGTTGACTTCATCCGTAGGGCCCTTCATTAACAATTCAGACAACGGCCTGACCCGCGACGATATATTCGACGGGTTTACCATTGCCGGTGTGACCGGAAACGACGGCGGTGCCATGCGGAATTTCAATGTGTCGCCCACTATTTCCAATTGCGCATTCCTGAACAACTCTGCGTCAAATGGGGGGGCGATCTACAATGACATTGCCTCGCCGCTGATCACCAACACGATATTTCAAAGTAATACGGCCATGTTCGGCAACGGCGGCGCCATAGCCAACAGAAACGGCTCGAACACGGTTTTGGTCAACTGCCTCATCACAGGCAATTCCGCAGGCGATTTTGCCGGGGCGATTTTTAATCAAAGCTCCCAGGTAACGCTGCTCAACTGTACGGTTTCGGGCAACAGCCAGAACTACCCGGGTACCATTACCGGCTACGAAGGCCCGGTAACCGTCCGCAACAGCATCCTTTATGGCAATGGCAGCGGCATTACCAGCCAGGAAAGTACTGTTTCGGTCACATACAGCCTGGTGGAAGGCATTGCGGCCAGCGACGCAGACCATAATCTCGCCGGCACCACTAATCCGCAGTTCGCAGGCGAAACTGACTGGAAGCTCCTCCCCTGCTCGCCGGCCATCAACCGGGGTACCAACGAAGCATTGCCCGACCTCCCTGCTAACTTAACCGACCTCGCCAACAACACCCGTACTTTCAACGTCCAAACAGACATGGGCGCGTACGAGCTGCAAGCGATCGCAGGCCCGGGCACATTACCCGCGAGTGGCGAGCAGGCTACGCTACCTGTGTATGCAGGCGCGACCTCCATCACTAGTGATTGTAAGACTTTCGGCCTTATCGAACCCACCGGTACACCCGGCTCACTCGGTAATGTCACGATCAAGACTTTCCTGGCAGCCGGCAATACCGTGTCGGAAGGACAAAAAATATTTGTCAAGAGGCATTACGACATCACCCCTTCCGGAACCGACGGCCCCGCAAAAGTGACGTTATTCTTTTCCAAGCAGGATTTTGAAGCCTATAACCAGGCCTACGGCAACGCCAACAATGCCTCTCTCCCTGCAAACCTGAAAGTGGTACAATACCATGGTACCAGTCCGTATGGCTTCCCGGGTACCTACTCCGGGCCTACGCAACTGATCACGAACGTAACCGTAACGGAAAGCGAAGACCACACCATGTACCTCGTTTCATTTCAGGTGAGCGGGTTCAGCGGGTTCTTTATTTCGGGGCAATCGGAGGCCGCATTGCCTGTTACGCTCGTGTCCTTTCAAGCCAAAAAACGCGAGAATGAGGCTCATCTGCAATGGCAGACCAGCTCCGAGATCAACAGCCGTACATTCGAAATTGAACGCAGCCGCGACGGCAAGCAATGGCACCACCTTGGCGAAGTAATGTCGAGCGGCGGTGAAGCGACAGTTACCGACTATTCCTATACCGATGCCCTTCCACAAGCCGGTACCAATATGTACCGGCTTAAAATGATCGATCTGGACGGTACATTCTCGTACAGCCGCATTGCCGTGCTGGAATTTGAAGGAGAAAGGGTGGCCATTTATCCTAATCCTGCCATAGGCGTGGCGGCAGTTCGTGTGAAAGGGCTAAAACCTGAAAGCATCAAGAACATCAGGCTGTTCGACACCAGCGGAAGGCTAGTTGTACAGCCTGCATTGCGGGAAGGCTGTATGGATATCGGCAAGCTGCGGCCAGGCACCTATGCCGTTGAAATAGAAACAACTGGTGGCAGCCGGCAGATCCTCAAACTCGCGGTGGCGCCATAATCATTACAAACGCTAGCTAATACTCAACGTTCCATAATGGGGGCAGGCTGGATTGAATTCACACAAATGTTTCAGATATTCGCCGGTTACTTAAATGCTGCCGGCCTTCTGATCCGGCTGGTGCGAATCGATCTACACTTGTCCCTTTTTCATTGCTATGTCCGCAAATCCCTGGCTGGCTGCCGTCAAACGCATTCTGGCCCTTTCCCAAACCGGCCTGGCCTTTCAACCCGGAGAATACGACCGGGAACGTTACGAGGAGATCCGCCAGATCAGCCTCAGCCTCCTCGCCGATATCAGTAACGCGCCCATTGAGCAGATTATCAGCCTCTTGCCCCACGAAATCGGTTATGTTACACCGAAAGTCGATATCCGCGCCGTGATTTTCCGTGGTACCGATGAGATCCTGATGGTGCAGGAAAAGATCGACAACGATCGCTGGACATTGCCCGGCGGCTGGGCGGATGTCGGCTACACGCCATTTGAAGTGGCGGTGAAAGAAACATTTGAAGAAACCGGCCTGCACGTGGAAGCAGTGCGGTTACTGGCTGTTTTTGATAAACGCAAACACGACCACCCGGAAGAGCTCTGGTACGTTTATAAATTCTTCATTCTCTGCCGGGTCACGGGCGGCGAGATGCTTGACCAAACCAACGAAACTTCTGGTGTCAGTTGGATCAGGTTCGACGCGTTGCTGTCGCTGGACTTGTCGGTGAACCGGGTCGCCTATTCGCAGATCAGCCAGCTGCTCCCATTCGCTTCTGATCCCGGGCTGCCGGTTTTATGTGATTGACAACGTATGAAACATTTCCTGAAAACTTTGAAACAAATTTAAAAACAAAGGCTTTTTAAATTAATATAAAAATCTAATAATCAACTAACTACATACAAAAATACCAAATGTGAAATTTAAAAACATTTGGTACGGATTCGAAAATAGTTTGCCCGGAGAGCCGGTAGCTTCGTCAGAAATTAATTCAACAATCATGACAAGCAAAAAGGTAATCTTCTGGGCATTCACAGTCGCGCTGGGCGGTTTTTTATTCGGTTTTGATACGGCGGTCATTTCGGGCGCGGAGAAATCGATCCAGCAATTGTGGGGCCTCACTACGGTGCAGCACGGGTTCACAGTTTCCATCGCTTTGATCGGCACCGTCCTCGGGTCGCTCACCGGTGCTATCCCTTCCGAGCGTTACGGGCGTAAGTACACGCTCTTCGCCATTGCTGTCCTTTACCTGCTGTCTTCGATCGGCTCGGCACTCGCCTCCGACTGGATTTCCTTCCTCGTCTTCCGCTTCCTTGGCGGCATCGGTGTAGGCATTTCGTCGGTTACCGCTCCATTATACATTTCCGAAATATCGCCCGCCAATTCCCGCGGCCGCCTGGTAGCCATGTTCCAGTTCAATGTGGTGCTTGGAATCCTCATCGCCTACCTGTCCAACTTCCTGCTCGTAGGCGTGGGCGACAACGACTGGCGCTGGATGCTGGGCGTGCAGGCGTTCCCGTCGCTGGTTTTCCTGGTGACGATCCTGTTCGTACCCGAAAGCCCCCGCTGGCTGATCGTGAAACGCGGCAGAGTGGAAGAAGCGCGGCACATACTATCCGTCGCTAATGGCGGTATAGATGTGAGCGGCATTGTTTCCGACATTCAGAACTCCGCCAATGCGGGCATCCAGAGCGGAAACAGCATGTCCATTTTTTCATCCCAATACAAACTCCCCCTGGCGCTGGCCTTGCTTTTTGCCTTTTTCAACCAGGTTTCGGGCATTAATGCGATCATCTATTATGCACCGCGCATTTTCGAAATGGCTGGCCTGGGCAAAAGTTCGGCGCTGCTGTCGTCTGCCGGTGTAGGGCTGGTGAATTTCTGTTTCACATTCATCGCCATCAATCTCATAGATCGTTTCGGCCGCCGGACGCTGATGTTCATCGGGTCGTTCGGATTGATCGCAACGCTGGGGCTTGTGGCGCAGGCATTTTACAGCGGCAACCTGGGCGGTTATGCCGTACCGGTGTACTTGTTCATTTACATTGCATTCTTCGCATTGTCGCAGGGCGCGGTGATCTGGGTTTTCATTTCTGAAATTTTCCCGAATCAGGTACGTGCAGCCGGGCAGTCGATGGGCAGCTTTATGCACTGGCTGCTGGCCGCCGTGATCGCATTCACATTCCCCTACATCGCCGAAACGCTCGGTGGCGGCAACACCTTTATGATCTTCTGCGGGATGATGGTACTCCAATTGCTTTTTGTATGGAAGATGATGCCCGAAACAAAAGGCACGTCCCTCGAACAAATCGAAAAAACACTGGTCCTCCACTAAAATCTCCACTTTAACCGAATACATATGACACCGAAACTGACTGTTTTTGGAGAAGTACTCTGGGACGTTCTGCCCGACGCGCGCCTGGCCGGCGGTGCTACGATGAACGTTGCTGCACATTTGCAACGCTACGGCATGGACGTTGCCTTCATCAGCCGCGTAGGTCACGACGAGCTGGGTGACGAACTGCTCGCATTTATGGCACAGCACGGGCTCGATACGCAATGGGTACAAACCGGCGAGACGCATTTGACGGGCATTGCCAAAGCCAACGTGTCGGACAGCAACGAGGTTACCTACAAGATCCTGCACCCGGTGGCCTGGGACTACATTCAGTTCGATGCCGCCGCCGCACAGCAGGTTGCCCACAGCGATTTCTTCGTGTACGGCACGCTGGCCGCCCGCGACCATACCACGCGTGCTACGCTTATGCGGTATCTAAGCCATGCCCAGACGCGTGTGTTCGACGTGAATCTGCGCCCGCCGCATTACACCCGCGAGCAGGTACTCGAACTCCTCGGATTTGCCGGCATCGTCAAAATGAACGAGCATGAAATTCGCGAAGTGATGGGCTGGCTCACACCGTTTGAAAGCGAAAAACAAGCCATGGCATTCCTGATCGACCATTTCAAACTCGATATGCTGGTTCTTACCTGCGGGGCGGACGGCGCAATGCTACTTACCGCTAGCGGCGAGTTCCACCAGCACCCCGGGTTTATCGTGGAGGTGGCAGATACCATCGGCAGCGGCGACGCATTCCTGGGCGCATTCCTTTACCAGACCGCCACCGGGCATCCGCTTGCTGAATCCCTCGAATTTGCCTGCGCCGCCGGTGCATTCGTAGCCGGAAAAGCCGGTGCATTGCCCGCATTCGGCGAAACCGATATTCAGGATTTCATTCACGCACAGCTGCCGCTGGGGCAGCATCCACTGGGGCAGCACTCCGTTACCCACTAGTTTCCAATCACCCTATTTTAATCTCAATCCGTATGCAAAGAATTTTACTGCTGGTGGCCTTCGCGGTCACCTGCGTGATGCAACTGCCCGCCCACGCGCAAAACAGGGCGCAAATCAAGGGTGTCGTCAAGAGTACCGACGGCGAGCCGCTTCCCGGTGTGAATGTCCTCGAAAAAGGGACCTCGAATGGTGCCGTAACCGATGTTTCGGGAGCGTATAATATTTCGCCAGCTGCGAATGCTTCGTTGGTTTTCTCCTACATTGGCATGCAAACCAAAGAGGTGGCCGTGGGTAACCAGACGACCATCAACGTTACCCTCGATTACGACCAGAAAAGTCTCAACGAAGTGGTGGTAGTAGGTTATACTTCTTCCAAAAAAGAAGACCTCACCGGCGCCATTGCCGTAGTGGACATGGCCCCTTTAAAAAACATCAGCTCCGGTAACCCGATGCAGGCTTTGCAGGGACGCGTGCCTGGTTTGTATATTGAAAAAACCGGCTCGCCGAATGGTACCAATTCCCGGATCCTGATCCGTGGCGCGAACACGCTGGGTAATACAGATCCGCTTTATATCATCGACGGCGTGCCTACCAAGCGCCCGGAGGTATTTCAGGGGTTGAACCCGAACTCCATTGAGTCAATTCAGGTGCTGAAAGACGCCTCTGCATCGTCCATTTACGGGTCGCGTGCTTCCAATGGGGTGATTATCATTACCACCAAAAACGGTGCCAATTCCAACGGCAAGATCAATATCGACTTCAATACGAGCATTTCGACGCAATCGGAGAAATATGCGCGGTATAAAATGCTGAATGCGGTTGATCGCGGGCGTGCATTGTGGCAGGCTTCGGTGAACGACAAGGTCAATCCGGAGGACGGTTACGGGGCCTTATACCAGTTCGACTGGAACAAGGATTTCACCAATCCCATATTAAATGGTGTAAAAGTACAGCCGCTCGTGGGCGGGAATGCCAACATGCCCGCAGGCGATACCGATTGGCAGAAAGTGATGTACAAAACCGGCATCGTGACCAACAATGAACTGACCATCTCGGGTGGTAACGGCACTTCTTCGCTGCAAATCAACCTGGGTTATTACAAAAATACGGGTATGCTCCGCTACACCGACTATGATAAGATCAGCGGGCGCATTAACGGCCTTACGAGCGCATTCGACGGCAAACTGAAAATCGGGGCGAATATGCAGATCGCCTCCTCGAACGAGACGCTGGCTTCGACCGACATCGGTGGTGCCGGCACGCCCGGCCTGGCCGTTACCCTTGCCCCTACCATTCCGGTGTATGCCAAAGACGGCTCCTGGGGCGGCGCTATCGGCTCGGGTTACTCCGACCGCAACAACCCCCTCCACATGCAGGAGATCAACAAATGGGACAATGCGCACCGGCTCACGCTGTTTGGCAATGTTTTTGTGGAATTACAGCCATTTAAAAATTTCTTTCTTAAAACCAGCCTCGGTGCGGATAATGCGGCTTTTCGCTTCAAAAACATCGAACAATCCTTTGAAGAAGGCTCTTTCGGCCGCGCCAACAATAGCCTCACGATCGACCAGAACCGCTACCTGAGCATTACCTGGTCCAACACGGCCCGCTACAACCTCGACCTTGGCAACAGCCATTTCAAGTTCCTGGCGGGTGTCGAGGCCATTAAAAACGACTCCGATTTTGAAATTGCGAGAAAAGAAGGCTTCGCTGTGCAAACCAAGGAGTACTTTGTGCTCAATGCCGGCACCGGCAATACCAACGTGACCGGCTCCGGCTCGGGCAGCAGGCTGCTTTCCCAATTCGCCCGCATCGACTACGGTTTCTCGGACCGTTACCTGGCGGCCATTACCATCCGTCGTGACGGCTCGTCGCGCTTCGGTTCCGAGAATGCCTACGGTATTTTCCCGGCGGCATCGGTGGGCTGGCGCATCGATAAAGAGCAGTTTTTCAAGGGAGTAACCAAAATAAGCAATCTGAAACTGCGGGCCGGGGTCGGCAGGGTTGGTAACCAGGAGATCGGTGACCTCGCCCGCTTTGGATTGTACGATACGCGTTACGGCGCGCGGCAATCGCAGTTTCCGAACGGTCATAACGGCTTTTTCGACCAGTTCTACAACATCGGCACTGCCTATGACCTCAATGGTGCCAATACAGGCAACCTGCCTTCCGGCTTCGTCTCCATTCAGGGCGCTAACCCGAATTTGAAGTGGGAAACAACCGATGAAGCTAACTTCGGGCTCGATTTCGGGCTTTTCGACGGGATGATCCAGGGTTCATTTGACTACTTTACCCGCAAAACCAGCGATATCCTGATCACCCCGCCGGTGGCATCGGCCGTGGGCGAAGGGCAGCTGCGCGTGCTGAATGGTGCGGCCAAGTCCAACAAGGGTTTTGAGTTTTCGGCCGGCTACTATGCTCGCCCGAAAGGCGACTTCACCTACAATATCATGGCTGGCGTGAGCCGTTTCCGCGACAAAATCACCGAGCTGCCCGAAGAAGTGCGCGCCGCTTATCCCGGCAATGCGATCCAGACGATCCTCGGCCATTCGCAGTTCGATCTGTTTGGCTATAAAACCAACGGCCTCTTCCAGAACCAGGCCGAAGTGGACGCCGCTCCCGCACAGGTGGGTGCAGGGCCGGGCCGCATCCGCTACGTGGACACCAACGGCGACAACCGCATCGACGACCTCGACCGCGTGTTTTTCGGCACTACCTTGCCCGCATTCGAATACAACCTGAAAGTGGAAGCATTCTACAAGTCGTTCGACTTCTCGATCTTCGGCTCCGGCATTGCGGGCAGGAAGGGATTCGATACCTATACTTTTTATAACAACTTCATCCGTGGTCGCGAGAACGTAGGTCCGGGCGTGTTCGATGCCTGGTCGACAAGCAACACCGGCTCCAAAATCCCCGCATTGTCGCTTTCCGACGCCAACAACGAGACGCGTTCTTCGGATTATTTCAATGTGAATACCTCCTATTTCAAACTGCGCAACATCCAGCTGGGGTACGCACTGAGTTCAGAGCTAACCCAGAAGATCAAACTGCAACGCGTACGGATGTACCTCATGGCCGAAAACCTGTTCCTGATTAAATCAAAGCAGTTCACCGGCCCTGATCCCGAGCGGACGGACATCAACGCGATCCCGATTCCGAGGACATTCACATTTGGTTTGAACATTTCTTTCTAATCCCCAAAGCGCATTGTTATGAAAAGCAAATATCTATTCGGTCTGATCGCCAGCGGCACGTTGCTGATCACTACTTCCTGTAACGATTTTCTCGACTACCAGCCGCAGGGGTTGCTGTCGTCGGAGAACGTCAAATCGGCCTCGGCGGTGGAATCGCTGGTTACGGCTGCCTATGCCGGTATCGGCAACGACGATATGATCGGCCCCATGACGAGCATGTGGGTGTACGGCAGCGTGCGCTCGGATGACGCCTACAAGGGCGGCGGCGGTGTTTCCGACGTGGCGGAAGTGGATTTTTACGAGCACTACAACCTCACCCGCCCGGATCTCGGCCTGATGCACCCCTTCACCTGGGAGAATTTTTACAAAGCCATTTCTCGTGCCAACGCCGCCCTCACGAGCCTCAATACATTGACCGATGCGGAATTTCCCCTCCGCAGTACCCGCATTGCCGAAATGCGTTTCCTGCGCGGCCACTCGCATTTTATGCTCAAAATGTTGTTCAAGAATGTGCCTTATATCGATGAAAAACTATCGAGCGACGACATTTTGAAAGAGTCGAACGTGCGGTACAACAACGACGAGCTTTGGAACAAAATCGGAGAAGATTTTCAGTTTGCGGTCGACAACCTGCCAGCCAAACAAAGTCAGCTTGGTAGAGCCAACAAGCTTTCGGCGGCTGCTTATCTCGCTAAATTACGGCTTTTCCAGGCCTACGAGCAGGATGCAAACCACAAGGTGACGGCTATTAACAAAAACCGCTTGCAGGAAGTGGTAACGCTTACCCAGCAAGTGATCGCCTCCGGCCAGTACAGCCTGCAACCCGATTTCGCCGAGAACTTCATCGCCGAAACCGAAAACGGCCCCGAATCGATCTTCGCGATCCAGTACTCGATCAACGACGGTACCGCCGTGGGCCGCCTCAGCTATGTGACCGGCCTCAACTACCCGCACGGCGCGCCGCAATACGGTTGCTGCGGCTTCCACCAGCCCAGCCAGAACCTCGCCAACGCCTACCGCACCGATGCGAACGGTTTGCCGCTTTTCGAGACATTCAATGACAAAAACGTGGATTTCACAAACGAAACCGTCGATCCACGTGTAGACCATACTATCGGTATCGACGGCCATCCTTACAAATACGACGCAACCAAGCCGTTCAGCAACAGCTGGGTGCGCGACCCGGGCGTGTACGGCTTTTTCCATACCATGAAAGAGCAGCAGCTGGCAACGAGCGCGTCGTACCACAAGGAAGGTCCGTTCATCGGCAGCTCTAAAAACATCGACATTATCCGCTACGACGATGTGTTGCTCATGCAGGCCGAGGCTTATATTGAACTCGGGCAGCATACGCTTGCATTGCCGCTCATTAACCAGATCCGCAAACGCGCTGCCGCGAGTACCGGCCGGTTGAAAAAGAAGGACGGCACATTGCCCTCAAAATACAATATCAAAGAATACAGCACTTCTGGCTGGACGCAGGATTATGCAAGAAAGGCACTCCGCTGGGAAAGAAGGCTCGAATTTGCGACCGAAAGTCCGCGTTTCTTCGACCTTGTGCGTTGGGGTATCGCTGAGCAGACTTTGAATGCGTATCTTGAAAAGGAAAAAGTGAGGAGGCCGTTTCTGGCGACTGCGAAATTTACTGCGGGAAGGGATGAATATTTGCCCATTCCGCAGCGGGAGATCAGCTTTACGAAGGGGCTTTATGTTCAGAATCCGGGTTATTAGTTATGTAATGAGGTAGTTGTAAGGGCAAAAGCCCACTTTGCAGCAATGTCAGTCTGAGCGCATCATGTCAAAAAAAACATATGAAAAAACAAATCACAATACTAGCAGCACTGCTATTCGCGCAACTAACACAAGCCCAGGGCACGCCCGAAAAGTACCGCCCTCAATTCCACTTCTCGCCGAAGGCGCATTGGATGAACGACCCGAACGGGATGGTGTTCCACAACGGCACCTACCATTTGTTCTACCAATATTACCCTGAGGCGAAAATATGGGGGCCAATGCACTGGGGCCATGCCACGAGCAAAGATATGGTGCATTGGAAGGAACAGCCCATCGCGCTCTATCCCGACAGCCTCGGCTACATTTTCTCGGGGAGCGCGGTGGTCGATGTGAATAATACTTCCGGTTTCGGGAAAAACGGCAAAGCGCCGTTGGTGGCCATTTTTACGCACCATAACCCTGTTTTGGAAAAGCAAAAAACCGGCCGCCACGAGTACCAGAGCATTGCTTACAGCCTCGACGACGGTGTTACCTGGACCAAATACAATGGAAACCCCGTACTTCCCAACCCCGGCATTACCGATTTCCGCGATCCGAAAGTGCGCTGGTACGGACCGCAGAAAAAGTGGATCATGACGCTCGCTACCAAAGACCGCATTACTTTCTACTCCTCCCCCGACCTCAAAAGTTGGTCGAAGGAAAGCGAATTCGGCGTCGATGCGGGCGCGCATGGCGGCGTATGGGAATGCCCGGACCTGCTCCCGCTCACGCACAATGGCAAGCAGGTGTGGGTGCTGATCGTTAATATCAATCCCGGAGGACCCAACAAAGGCTCCGCAGGCCAATATTTCCTCGGCGATTTCGACGGCAAAACATTTACCGCGTATTCCAAAGAAACCAAATGGCTCGACTGGGGTGCAGACAACTATGCCGCCGTGACCTTCTCCAACACCGGCAACCGAAGCCTGCTGATGGGCTGGATGAGCAACTGGCAATACGCCAACCAAGTTCCCACCGACCCCTGGCGTAGCGCCAACACTATTTCCCGCGAGCTGGGCCTGAAAACTGTGGGTAAAGAGCTGTACCTGACCTCGGTACCCGCCAAAGAGCTGGACGCCATTAAAGCGGAAGGTTATTCCAAAAAGAGCCTGGCCGTAAAAGCGCCCGTTGACCTGGCACCGAAAGGCGGCAATGCTTCCGGCCTATTCCGGCTCGATCTGAAAACGGCAACGGCCAACGATTTTGAACTGGTGCTGTCCAACAAAGAAGGCAATGAGCTCCTGATCGGTTACGACAAGGCCAGCAATCAATATTACATTGACCGTACCAAATCGGGCAAGGTTGATTTCGAAGCGGGTTTCGGGCAAAAGCATCTTGCACCGAGATTGTCCAGTGACACGAAAATTGCATTGACGCTCATTGCTGACGCGGCGTCCGTCGAACTTTTCGCCGATGGCGGGTTGACTGTCATGACCGATATTTTCTTCGCCGATACGCCGCTTTCGGGACTGAGTATCAAATCCGCAAAGGGTATTCAGATAGAAGATTTGCAGTATCATGCATTGAAACCGTCGATCGAATAGCGGCCCCGGCGGTATGAGAGCTGCCGTGGCCATCGCTACGGCAGCTCTATTTTGTATTATATTTGAAATACAAATTATTCTATGAGATTCGCGCTGATCGCTTTCCTGTTGCTGATGTTGTTTGGAGGCTGTTCTCAAAAACAGGAGGAGGGTTATGTCATCGGATTCTCCCAATGTACCGGTGACGACGAATGGCGGCGGGCCATGCTCGACGGGATGCAGCGCGAACTCGCATTTTACAACAATACCAAGCTAATTTTCAGGGACGCTCATGCCAACAGCGCCGTGCAGGTGAAACAGATCGAAGAGCTGCTCCAAAGCGGTATTCAGTTGCTGATCGTTTCACCCAACGAGTCGGACCCGCTCACGCCCGTGATCGAAAAGGTTTTTCAAAAGGGTATCCCGGTCGTAGTCGTCGACAGGCGCACTTCATCGCCCTATTATACGGCCTATGTGGGCGGGGATAATTACCAGGTTGGCAAAACTGTGGGCGAATATGCAGCCACTTTACTCGGTGGAAAGGGCAGTATGATCGAGATCACCGGCTTGCCCCGCTCCTCGCCCGCCTCCGACCGCCACCGCGGCCTCGTAGACGCGCTCGTGACCCGTCCGGGTATTCAGCGCGTGGCCACATTGAATGGCCAGTGGGAAAAGGATATTGCCAAAAAAGAACTCCGAAAAACCCTTCCGAACTTCCCCAACCTGGCTCTCATCTTCGCACAGAACGAGGTAATGGCTATGGGCGCGCGCGAAGTTTGCAATGAGATTTTTCCCGAACGAAAGATCCGCGTGATCGGCGTGGACGGGCTACCGGGGCAATTTGGGGATATCCAGATGGTCTACGACGGCCATATTACCGCTACGGCACTTTACCCTACAGGCGGCGAGGAGGCTGCACGGGTAGCAATGAATATCCTGCAAAAGCAGCCCTATCAAAAGGAAAACCTGCTGCAAACGGCTATTATCGATTCGTCGAATGTAAGGATGATCAAAATGCAGACCGACAAGATGATCTCCCAACAGAATGATATCGAGCGTCAGCAGGCCCGTATCGACGAGCAACTGGAAATTTACCAAACCCAGCGCGGCCTGCTTTATGTGATGACCGTCCTGTTTATCGTCTCGATCATCCTCGGCTCTGTGGCTTTGTATTCACTGATCGAAAACAAGAAGATCAACCGCGAATTGAATTCTAAAAACACAGAAATCCTCATCCAGCGGAACCGTATTCAAGACATTGCCGAAAAGGCGCAGGAAGCTACGGAATCCAAATTCCGGTTTTTTACCAACATTTCCCACGAATTCAGGACGCCGCTAACACTCATACTCGCACCGGTGGAAGAGCTTCTCAGGCAAAAAAACGAAAGCCCGGCAGCTAAGAAAAACCTTTCCCTTGTGCAAAAGAACGCGCAGCGACTGCTATGGCTCGTGAACCAACTGATGGATTTCCGCAAGATCGAAAGCGGCAAAATCCGTTTGCAGGCCGCCGAAAACGATATTATTGCGTTTATCAGCGAGCTCATGCTCCCTTTTGAACAGGTCGCCAAAAAACGCAGGATTGATTTCCGACTGATCACCACGCTGCATGAGCTAAATGTCTGGTTCGACCGGGACATGTTGGACAAGGTACTCTTCAACCTGCTTTCAAATGCATTCAAGTTTACATCCGACTGGGGGCATATTTATATTCATATCACCCAAAATGCCGGTGAAGTGACCATCAAAGTGCAGGATAACGGCTCGGGATTGAGCGAGGCCGATATGGTGGGTGCATTTGAAATGTTTTACCAGGGAAAAAATTCGACCAAGGGTACCGGGCTCGGCTTACCGCTTTCCCGGGAGTTTGTCGAATTACACCAGGGCACCATCACTGCCGACGGCAAAAAAGGCGATGGCGCAACTTTTACGGTCACATTACCACTCGGAAATACCCATTTCCGCCCCGAGGACCTGGCCGATCCCGCGGCCGGTGCCATCGAAAAATCCGTTACCTGGACGACCACAAGCTTCGAAACGGAGGAGCCAACCAGTACGCCGCCGCACCGCGACCTACCGACCATCGTGGTCATCGAAGACAATGAAGATCTGGTCGGTTTCATGACCGGCCTTTTGCAAACCCAGTACGAGGTCGTTACCGCAACGGACGGCAAGGCCGGGCTCGACCAGTGCTTCGACACCGTACCCGACCTGATCATTTGTGATGTAATGCTGCCTGGCATGGACGGTTTACAGATCACCGCCGCCCTCAAAGCCGACATGCGCACGTCGCATATCCCGGTAATCCTGCTCACGGCCAAAAACGCGCCAGAACAGCAGGTAGAGGGCATGCAGGCGCGTGCGGATATGTACATGACGAAGCCATTCAGTCCGCAGTTTTTACAGGAAAGCATACGCAGCCTATTGACTAACAGACAATTGCTGCTATCCGCTCAGATAGGGCGAAATATGGCAGACACCGATACCGGCATATCGCGACTTGACAAGAAGTTTGTGAATGATCTCCGCGCGCTGATCGTCTCCCGGCTGGCCGACCCAACCCTTACCGTAGAAGCCATCGGCAAGGAAATGGGCCTGTCGCGCGTGCAGCTTTTCCGCAAAACCAAGGCGCTCCTCGGCGGCGGAACCAACGACCTCATTCTGAACATCCGGCTCGAAAAAGCCTGCGCATTGCTCCGCAACCCCGATCTGACCGTCGCAGAGATTGCCGACCAGACCGGATTTACCTCGCAGAGCTATTTCTCTACCGTTTTCAAAACCCGGTTTGGGGTATCGCCCAAGGATTGGCGGCTGGTGAAAAGCTGATGCTTTGACCGGCGAGTGAGGTGGTATGCCAGATAAATGCTATTTTGCCGCCCATTTAAACACAATTTGATTAATACACTATGAAACGTTTCCTCTTTTCTCTCGCAGCCGCTTTGTTTCTGTTCTCGGGGGCTTCCACCACCTTCGCACAAGGCCTTTCGGTTGAAAGCCTGCTTGACAAAGCTGTATCATTGACGCAAAAAGGTGACAAATCCGGCACGGCCGATGCGCTTACACAGGGTGTTTCCGCATTGGAAAAAGAGGCGAAATCCTCCGACGGCAGCCTGAAAGACAAGCTGCTGGGCAAGGCGGGCGACCTTAAAAACCTGATTCCGCTGGCTTCGTCGGGCAAGCTGTCGGGCGGCACGCTCGGCAAGGTGGTTAACGCCGTAAAAATGCTGATCGGCGCCAATCGCATCAGCGGATTGCTCGGAAAAGGCGAATCGGGCCTGTTGGGGAACGCAGCGAGCCTCACCAGCAACCTCGGGCTGATCAAAGCCGGAAGCTCAATCCTGGGCGATTCCAACGAGTCGAAACTGAACGGACTGCTTGGTGAAGCCACCAAAACCGTTTCTGGTCTTGACAAAAAAGGCCCTGCTGCCAAACTCGCCGCGGCGGCATCGTCCAAGCAACTGGGCGGCATCGTTAGCCTGGTAAGCTCCGCATTGTAATACGTTTAGAGCCATCCGTCACCCGTGGGCGGATGGCTAACTTTTAGCTACACGCCCGTTCCGGTATGCCTTCGGCGACATTTTGTTGATCTTCTTGAAGCACCGGTTGAAATAGGAAATATTTGAATAGCCGCATTCCAGCGCAATTTGCGTAACCGACAGATCCGATTGCTGCAACAGCTTGCAGGCAAAACCGATGCGTACCTCGTTCAGGAAATCGGAGAAGGTGCGGTTGGTGAGTGTCTTAAAAAAACGGCAGAATGAATGGATTTGCAATCCGGCTACCGAAGCGGCTTGTTGCAAAGTAATGTCCTCCTTGAAGTTCTGCTGGATGAAATGCATAAGCTTGGGTACGCGGCCGGAGGTCTGAGTGGTATAGCTCGAAATGGGGTCCGGAACGTTGAGCCACACCAGCTCCTCCGGATCGAGCAGCTGATCGAGAATTTGCAGAAACGATGCGAGCATTCCTACGTGACGGTTCTGCTGCCCGAGCATTTGTTTCAAAATGTCGGTAATCAATGCCTTTTTCTCTCCGCATATCCGTATTCCCCGCTCCGATTCCTTAAAAAACTGCCGCAGCTCCACGGTGTCGGTCAGCGCACTCAAGTACTCGCAAACCGTTTCCGGATTAATATACAGCGCGAGCGAGACAGCCTCGAACGCCGGTTCATTCGGTTTTGACTCGCTATACCACACGTGGGGCACGTTGGCGCCTACAAATGTCAGATCGCCTTCTTCAAACCGCTCGGTCGAGTGACCGATAATGCGCGTACCTGAACCTGAAAGCACGTACACGAGCTGGCATTCTTTGTGGAAGTGAAAATCCGTCGAAAAATACGGCCTCACCGTCTTTTTTACGACAAATGGCTTCTGCGAAGGCGCAAATTCAGGAAGGAGGGTGTAGGTAGCTTTCATAGTTTCGGGAGTTAAGCAAACTTAGTACTACAAGTTATCAATCCGCCATTAACTTACAGGATTTATCACCCATATTTTTGTACAAATTCAGTAGCAAACCAACCAAGCAAAAAAATGATATCCAAATATTCCGGACCCTTTTAACACTAAAATATAATGTAACACCGATAAGAATCTATTTTTCAACACTATTGCAAGCTTTCTCCATTTCACTAAACTGCAACTCCGGCAAGAATCCGAATTGGTATCATATTGACATCCGCTGAAAACATGCATATTATTACATCCATTGAAATAAAAGACAAGCGCTTCGACCTGGCGGAAGGGGTCGGCTCGGACGCTACACACACCACCCCGCAATACGCCTATGCCGTTTGTTGCCTGCACACGGGCACGCCGGTTACAGGCGTCGGTCTCGCATTTACACTTGGCGCCGGGAACGATCTTGTTTGCAAAGCCATTGAATACCTCTCGGTTGCATTAAAAGGAAAGGAAATCGAAACGCTCATGGCCGACTTCGGCAACGAATACCGTCGTATGGCCGATTCGCCTTCACTCCGCTGGCTAGGGCCGCATAAGGGTGTGATTCACCTGGCGCTTGCGGCTGTCGTAAATGCCTGCTACGACCTCTGGGCCAAGTCGCGCGGGGTGCCGCTCTGGCAGTTGTTGCTCGATCTCACGCCCACACAGCTTGTGAATACCCTCGACCTCAGTTACCTTGAAGAAATATTAACCCGCGACCAGGCCATTTCACTGCTGGAAAGCCATTTGCCTACCCGGAACACGCGCACGTCCGTCCTTTCGTCGGGCTACCGGGGTTACGATACTTCCGTGGGCTGGTTCAACTATCCCGATGAAAAGATCGTCGCAAATACCCGCAAGGCCATGGATAACGGTTTTAATGCGATGAAGCTTAAAGTCGGCTCCGACGACCCGGAACGCGACATCCGCAGGGCCGGGTTGATCCGCCAAACGGCGGGCGACGGCGCAACCATTATGGTGGATGCCAACCAGAAATGGAACCTGCCGCAGGCATTGGATATTTGTAAAAAACTCAGCGACATCAACCCTTTCTGGATCGAAGAACCTACCCATCCCGACGATGTGACGGGCCACCAGGCTATCGCAAGCGCTATTGCCCCTTTTAAAGTGGCTACGGGCGAGCACATTCCCAACAAGGTGATATTCAAAAACTTCCTGCAAGCCGGTGCCATGGACTTCTGCCAGGTGGATGCCGTGCGGGTAGGCGGCATATCAGAATTCCTGACGATCAGCCTGCTGTCCCGGCAAATGGGGATTCCGGTGGTGCCACACGTGGGCGATATGGGACAGATCCACCAGCATCTGGTGCTGTTCAACCACATCGGCATGGGGCATGAGCATTTGTTTTTGGAACATATTCCGCATTTACGGACGTATTTTGCGCATCCGGCGGAAATCAGGGACGGTTACTATCAGGTACCGCAAATACCGGGCAGCGGCAGCGACCTGAATGACTGACCGCCACAGCAAAAACGAGCATTATGAATCTGACCAGTAAAACGATTTTTATCACCGGCGGCGCATCGGGTATCGGGCGCGAATGCGTGACCGCCTACCTGCGTGCGGGGGCACGTGTGGGCGTGCTCGACCGGGACGAAAACGCCCTGAACGAGCTACGAACACAGTTTGGCGATGCGTTGCTGGCACTACCGGGTGATGTCAGGCAAAAAGACGACATTCAAACCGCTATCCAACAAACGGTAGCTACCTTCGGCACCCTGCACGTGATCCACAACAATGCAGGCATCGCCAGCCCATCCAGGCCGCTCGACCAGACTTCGGAAGACGAATGGGACAGCCTTTTCGAGATCAACCTGAAAAGCGTTTACTACACCACCAAATACGGTTTAGAATACCTGAAACAAACCCGCGGCAATATCCTCAACACCAGCAGCATGGTGGGTGAAATAGGCCAGGAGAACCACGCCGCATATGTGGCGACAAAGGGCGGCATGAGCGCCCTGACGAAGGCCATGGCGCTGGATTATGCCCCTTTCGGCATTCGCGTGAATGCCGTTTGCCCTGCGGGTGTATGGACACCCATGCTGCGCAAATGGGCAGGCGAGCAGCCGAATGCAGGCGAAATCGAACAGTACCTGGACGATATCCATCCGCTCGGCCATTGCCCCGAGGGCGACGTAATCGCCGATGTGGCCGTATTCCTGGTTTCGGATGCGGCGCGGTTTGTAACAGGTTGCATCATGCCCGTTAGCGGCGGTGCGGAATTAGGTTATAGAAGATAAGCAATGGCAACAAAAAGAACGTGCATGGCCCTCGACCTGGTCGACAACGCCGAACTCATCGCATCGTACGAACATCACCACAAACCAGGAAACATCTGGCCCGAAATCCCGGCCGGTATTCGCGATGCGGGCATTACCGATATGCAGATTTACCGGATCGGCCGCCATTTGTTCATGATCGTGGAGCATGACGAGACCACCGACCTCCAAACCGCATTCGATAAAATGGCTACCCTGCCCCGGCAGGGAGAATGGGCCGCATGGATGGGCAGTTTCCAGCAGAAACTTTCCGAAGCCCCAGCCGGCGAGCATTGGGCCGCAATGAAACCTGTGTTTCTACTCAACGACCATTTGTAATGAAAAACAGCAAAGACGTGGTGGTACCATTGCTCGTTGTGATGAGCCTGATGTTTATCTGGAACCTCAGCCGGAATATCAACGACGTGCTGATCCCGCATTTGAAACGGGCCTGTCAGCTGACGGACTTTCAATCGTCGCTCGTACAATCGGCGTTTTTTGGTGGCTATTTCCTGCTGGCATTGCCGGTGGGGCAGTTTATCGGCCGGTTTGGCTACAAGGCCGGCATGGTTACCGGGCTACTTACGGCCGCTGCGGGTGCACTCCTGTTCTTCCCCGCCGCCGATATGCGTTATTACCCGCTGTTTCTGACGGCGTTGTTCGTTATGGCAGCCGGTTTTACGTTCCTCGAAGTAACCGCGACGCCCTATATCTCTGTCCTCGGCGATCCCGAACGCGCATCCAGCAGGTTGAGCCTCGCTTCGGCAGTGGGCTCGGTGGGTGCCACGCTCGGGCCATTTATTGGCAGCCGCTTCCTGCTTCATGCGACGGAAGTGTCACCTGAAACGGTCGGGCAGTTCAATTCGGAACAATTGACCCATTACCTGAATGCAGAAGCCCAGCTCGTGAAAACGCCCTATTTGAGCCTTGGCGGGCTGTTTTTAACCATCGGACTCCTCCTGTATTTTATTAAACTACCCAAAATAGAAGGCGAGGACAACCACACGGGCAGCATCCGCGACATTCTGAAATTCCGCCATACCGTTCTCGGCGCGCTCGGCGTGTTCTGCTACCTGGGCGCGGAAGTGGGTATCGTGAGCTTTTTGATCCGCTATGCGAAATCGTCCGGCATTCCGGGGCTTACCGAACAAAGCGCGGCATTATTTATCACACTATACATGGCATTGGTGCTGACCGGGCGGCTGGTCGGGGCTTACTGGCTGCGGAGCGCGAACCCACCGGTAACCCTGGCCTTCTGCTCGGCAGCGGCAATGGTACTGGTGTGTATTTCAATGACAACCACCGGTTACGTATCGGTGTATGCGTTGTCGCTGGTAGGGCTGTTCACTTCCGTGATGTACCCTATCCTGTTCACGCTCAGTATTAAAAATTTAGGGATTTACACCAAAACCGGCTCCTCGCTGATCATCATGAGCATTGTGGGCGGAGCTGTGATACCGCCGGTAATGGGACTCCTGTCCGACGGTTTTGGAATACAAAAAGCATTTATCGTACCGGTGCTCTGCTACATCTACCTCGTGTATTACGCACGGACGGGGCACACCATCACGCAGGCAGGCATAACGCAAGTTTAAAGCATTGATTTGAATTTTTATGATGATGAAAAAAACAATACTAGGAATGTTACTGGCGGCATTTGCGCTACCCGGATTTTCTCAAACCGAAATGCCGAAAGCGCAGCGCCTGAAATGGTGGCAAGACGCCAAAATGGGCCTCTTCATTCACTGGGGGCCCGTCTCCCGCATCGGCAAGGAAATCAGCTGGTCGCGGGAAGGCTATGGCAAGGCCAAATACGACTCGCTCTACCGCGGCTTCAACCCTACCCGCTTCAATGCCAAAGAATGGGTAGCACTCGCGAAAGCTTCGGGCATGAAGTATATGGTGCTCACGGCCAAGCACCACGACGGCTTCTCGCTTTTTGATACCAAAACCAATGATTACAACATCATGCACACGCCATTCGGCCGCGATGTGTGCAAGGAGCTTGCGCAGGCTGCGCACGAGGCCAATATGCCCATCGGCTGGTACTTTTCAGTAGCCGACTGGAAAGACCCCGACTGCCGTAATCCGCAAACGAACGGCATATTCGCCGACCGTGCACTCGAACAGGTACGCGAGCTATTAACCAACTACGGCAAGATCAGTCTGCTTTGGATCGATTACGAAGGCTGGCCGACGCCGGTTGAGCCTAAAAAAGTGTATGATCTGGCCAGAAAACTCCAACCAGAAATCATTATCAACAACCGCCTGGAACCATTCACACCCGACGAATCGCACGCTTATGTGGGCAAATACGCCGACTATGCTACGCCCGAGGGTTTTGTGGCCGGTTACGGAAAAGTACCCTGGGAAACCTGCACCAATATGGGCCACCAATGGGCATGGAGGTTCGGCGACACGCCCCGCAGCCTGAAAGAATCGGTGCACACCCTGTTGCGCTGTGTAGGCGGAAACGGCAACCTGCTTTTCAACATCGGTCCGGATAGCACCGGCATTTTCCCCGCCGACTTTGCAGCCCGGGCCCGCGAAATGGGCGATTGGATTGCGAAGAACCGGACTGCCATTTACAATACCAAAGGCGGCGTATTCACCCCCGCTCCCGACTATGTGAGCTCGTATCGTGGCAAACAAGTGTTCGTCCATTTGCTAAATGCGGACAAAACCACCCTCGCATTGCCGGCCATTCCCGCCAAAATACTGAGCGCAAAGCTGCCGGACGGCACGCCGGTTCAGTTCACACAAAATAATAAAAGCATTAGCCTCGCCTACCCCGCAGACAAAATCGACCCGATCGCGACGATTGCCGTACTGACGCTCGACAAAGACGCTTCGACGATCGCGCCGACCGTTCCGCTGCCAGCCAGCGGCTCGCTCGCTTATGCCCACAAGGCCACAGCTTCAAGCGCGGTAGGGCAGTTTTACCACGACGCGGCGTCCGCATTTGATGATAACCCCAAAACAGCCTGGAAGATCGGGCGGCGGAAGGACGTCGATTTCTCGAAATATTATGGTAAAAACCTGCATTATCAGTCGCCCGAGATCATGGCGTTGTATGAGCCAACGGGCTGGCTGGAAGTAGATCTGGGCAAGCCGGAGACCGTAGGCCGCATTAAGCTGGGCGAATCCAGGTACGGAAAATCAGAGATCAAAAAGTTTGAAGTGCTCTATTTAAAAGGAAATCAATGGGTTTCGCTGGCGCAGGACACCCAAATGGGTGACTGGGACAAGACCATCGCACCTGTGAAAGCCCAAAAATTCAGGCTGGCCATTCAGGATTACCACGGCTATTTCGGCGTGAACGAATTTCAACTATTCCCCCCTAACCCTTAAAACAAGCACACGCCCCGGAAATCCGCTGGCGTGTGCTTTGAAATCCTGGTCAAAACCCTCAGGCCAGGATTTTTTGCAGGTTTTTATAACAGGTTTCTACCGTTTCGAAGCCCGGTGCGAGGTCGTATTCCACGAAGAAATATTTCAAACCGGCGATTTGCGCAGCTTCGAAAATGCGTTTGAACTCCACGACGCCGGTTCCTACGGCAGTAATAGTGGCAAGATCTGCCTTAATGTCTTTCACGTGCCAGAGCGGGAAACGGCCCGGATGCTCCTTAAACAGTGCTACCGGATCTTTTTTGGCTTTGGTAGCCCAGGCCAGGTCGAGCTCCATTTTCACCAGGTCCTTATCGGTTTGGGACAATACCAGTTCGTAAGGCGTTTTCCCGCCATCCACGGGATCGAACTCCGTTGCGTGGTTGTGGTAAGCGAATTGAATGCCGGCTTTTTTCGCTGCTTCACCGGTTTTCTGGAACACTTCAATAGAGCTTTTGATCTCGTCGGTTGTGCCTACGGGCGTGCTTGCGCATACGAGGTAGCTCAGGCCGGCGGAGGCTGCGTCGTCTACAAGTTCCTGGTAGTTATCCCGAAGATTTTTCATCGGCGGGATGGTAATGGGCTTTCCGTCGGAGCCAACCGGCAACTTACGCCCGGGAGGCATTTTGAACGGTGCGCCTAGTGCGTGATGTGCGCGCCAGGTCATGCCGAGACCTTCCACCAATGCTTTGAACTCCTTAGGCTCATAACCATAATACTTGCCCCGCGTGCTGAATGCGGATTCGATTTCCTTGTACCCGATCTTAGCGATCTGCTCCAAAGTACCTTTCGGGTCGGTGTTCATTTTTTCAAAAACCGTGAAAAGCTGGATACCGGCTGGTTTTTCGGCCAAAGTGATGCCTGCCTGGCGGGCAGCTTCGACCAACGAGGGCGCCAACAGCGTACCGGCGGCCATTGCACCTGCACGGGTGAGAAAATCCCTCCTGTTTATGTTAAACTTCATATTTCAATTAGTTATGGTTTGTTTTTAAACTTGATTTTGGAGAACGACATCAGCGGCTCGATAGCCTTAGCTTCGGCGTTCCGGAACACGAAATAAATGTCCTGCTTGCCGGTCGTAGGTTGAATGCCGATTCGAACAGGGGGCTGCGAGAAGCGTCGTGGAGGCGCCGGTGCCGGTTTGGCAGTCGATGCTGCGGCAGCACCCGATCCTTCCTTTTTCGCGCCGTTTTCCAGCTCGGCCATCATTTTAGCGACGTCTACCGGCTTGGCTACGGCGAGTTTTTGCTGGCCGATCAACGTGCCGGTCGGCGAACTCAGGCGAATTTCGATGGTTCCTCCCACGCTGCCTTCGCGTTGCTGGGCGGCGGCATTCAGTTCGAGGGAATCGATGCCCGTGAGATCAATGGCCGGGAATGCGATGTAGCTGTTTTCAAACGCGACCACGGCAAAGCCTTGTCCGGCTACACCCAATGCTTTGGTTTCGACACCTTTCGTGACAGGTGCTTCGGCCGCATTAAGCTCCGGACTGCGAAGCACGATCATTTCCTCGGTGGTTTGGGCGGGAACGGCTTTCGTGGTGCCCACAGGACGGTCAGTGTAGGCGGCGCGGATGATTACGGAGCCTTTCCCGTTGTCTGTTTTCGGGATCTGGGGGGTGTATTGCCCTTCCAGCGGCAATGTCGAAAGCGTTTTTTCGGTACTGTTCAGAATGTATTTGACGATTACTTCGGCATCAGCTACGGGCAATGCAGGGTGCGCCGCCATGGCTACTTCGCCCCAAACGCCCGATCCGCCTTCGCGTACTTTCTTCACCAGTTTATCCAATGCGCCCGGGTCAGCTTTGTATTTGTTCGAAACATCGGCAAATGAAGGCCCTACCGACTTGGTGTTCGGCTGGTGGCACACTTTGCAATCGCTTTTACTCATTAA
Source organism: Dyadobacter sp. 22481 (assembly GCF_052044875.1). Lineage (NCBI taxonomy): Bacteria > Pseudomonadati > Bacteroidota > Cytophagia > Cytophagales > Spirosomataceae > Dyadobacter > Dyadobacter sp. 22481. Next base: position 723,216 of record NZ_JBQENV010000001.1, on the reverse strand, counting down.
TGTCTGTGCTACTGCGAATTGCGTCGTCGCATCCACGCTGCGCTGGCTCTGGGCCACTTCGGCATAGTCAAAGCCTTCGGCGGTATAGTCGATACTTACCGCCACCTGCCCCGCTTTGATTTTGCCGTCGGCCGTGCTGCCATCTTCCTTATCCGTAATACCGACCGCGTAACCGATCGGCTTTTTAGGGAAGAAAAATGTGCTGTTACCGTCGAGTTTGATCGCCACTTTCGGCGGCTCGTTACCGGCAATAATGCGTACGGATTGGCTGTTGCTGGCACCTTTGGCATCGGTAACGGTCAGAGTGGCGGTGTAAACGCCCGCTTTATCGAATTTTACCGCAGGGTTTTCAGTACTAAAAACCTTTGGCGCAACACCCGGACCGGTTACTTTCCAGCTGTATTTCAATGCGTCTTTATCGAAATCCTTCGTGCCTTTGGAGGACAAAATTGTTTCGAATGGCACCGTCCCACCCTTTTTCTCTGCCGATGCGGCTACTACGGGCTTGCGGTTTCCGCCATTGTACTCAATGCGCACCAGCCGCGAATTGTCGCTTTTGCGGAACCAGTTGCTGCCGTATTCGAGGATGTACAAATCGCCATCCGGCCCGAATTTGATATCGATCGGCTGCACCGGGTGATAGCTCGGCAATACGCGCTCCATCGATTCGTAATCGCCCTGCGCATTCATCGTAATGGCCATGATCCAGCCGCGTGAGAAGTCGGCGGCGATCCATTTGTTTTCGTAATAAGCCGGCCACGGACGTTTCGGAGCCTTGAAATCGGAACGGTGGTAAATAGGACCGCCCGTTGCGCTGCGCGAGCCTGAGCCTACCTGCGGGAACTTCTCCGAAACGCCGTAGGGATAATATATGAAGCTCGGGGTGGTCGGGAACAGTTCCTTCAAACCCGTATTGTTCGGCGAGGTGTTCACCAGGTTTTTAGGGTCTTTCTTCTCGCCGGGTTTATTATTGCCATAATCAAAAACCGGAAACGCCTGATCGTTGCCCACAAACCACGGCCAGCCGAAGTTGCCCGGCTTACGCGCCTGGTTCAGTTCGTCGTAGCCTCTCGGTCCGATCTCGGAATCCTCGTTCGCATCCGGTCCTACTTCGCCCCAGTAAATGAAGCCCGTCTTGCTGTCGACCGAGATGCGCCATGGGTTGCGGTGGCCCATCGAGTAAATCTCCGGACGGGTTTTCGCAGTGCCTTTCGGGTAAAGATTGCCCTCCGGAATGGTGTAACTACCGTCCGGTTCGGGATGAATGCGGAGAATTTTGCCCCTCAAATCATTGGTATTACCGGCATGTCCCTGGTCGTCCCAGCTTTCTCGGCCGGGGCGTTCGTCGGTTTGGGCGGCTTTGTCATTACCGGTGTTGTTGCCAACAGTAAGCAAAAGGTTGCCGTTTTTATCCCACGTCATACCGCCACCCGTGTGGCAGCACACTTCCCGCTGGGTAGTTACTTCGAGCACCACTTTTTTTGAATTTTCGACCAGTTGGTCGCTTACCAGGTCCCAGCGTGCCAGAATGTGCTTTTTCTCCGTGGGATGGGCATAATAGAGGTAAATCCAGTGGTTTTTGGCAAAGTTCGGATCCAGGGTAATACCCATTAGACCCTCCTCAGCCTCTCGCGAGACGCCCTCTTTGCTCACATATTTGGTATTGACGGGGATCGTCGTGATGAGCTCGGTGGTGTTGGTCGACGGATTGTACTTTTTCAAAGCGCCTTTACGCTCGATAATGTAGGAACTGCCGTCGGGCAGCACTTCGAATGCCATCGGTTCATCGAGGTTATCGGCCAGGACAACAGGCGTGAACCGACTTTCATCAGGTTTGGTGACGGTGTCCTGCATCGTGAATGCAGCAAAGGCGGCGACTGTGATCAGTTTGGCGGACCAGCGCACCGACGAAACAAGGCTTTTGCGCGGAATCGGGAAAGGTTTAAGCATAGATATGTACATCAAAATGAACCATTTAATATATGACCTTCATTGAATTCGCATCAAAAGCGGAAAGCAGGGGAAGCCTCCCCCGCCCTCCTTTTCATCCATCGTATTAAAACTCGTAAGACAACGAGAGCCAAAAACTCCTCGGGAGAATCGTGCGTCCCGGCATCATTGTTCCTTTTTCCACGGCAGCGAAGTTGCGGAACTGGTCGCCGCGCACATCGCCTTCCGTCAATACTCTTGCATTGAGCAGGTTATCAACCCAGAAACGTGCATTGATCGCTTTCGTAAAGTTGTACCCGGCACCACCTTTCATGAGCACATAAGCTGGCAGCTTGTAGCTATCGCTCGGCGCAGTAAAACGGGAACCGATGTAGTTTCCTGCGAGGTAAATGTTAAACTTCTTGTAATCGTAAGTCGCCGACAATTCGGTGTTGAAAACGGGGACGCGTTCCGTTCTTTTGCCTGTGAAGCTGTAAGTAGTATCGCCCAGAATCGCCACAATGGCCGAGTTGGTATTGGTGTTGGCGGTATAATCTGTGTATTTCGAATCCTGTAAAGTACCCGTCCAGCGAAGGCTCAGGGCTTTTGTCAGCTTGTAGGACGCTTCGAACTCAGCGCTGTAAGTGCGCGTGGAGCCGAACGCTACGAGCACCTGGTTACCCGAGGAAATGGTCGGTACTGTAATGGACAACGACACATTCTTGATCGCGGAATAGCTGGCAGAAGCAAACAGTGAAAAGTCGTTTTTCGCATACTTTACCCCCACTTCACCCAGGTACACAGGACGTTTCTTGATCCTCGCCGGATCGTACGCGGTGGCGTTGTAATCCGCGATGGTGGGTGCATTGTAGGCGCGTGTGGCGCGTGCAAACAAGGCCGCCTCATTGTTGACTTTGTAGTTCAAACCAGCCGTTGCCGCCCAGTTGGTGATGGTTTCCGAATAATCGGTGTGACCCGCGATCGTCAGGCCTGCCCCTCTCGTGTAATCGGGTGTGCCATCGGCTTTGAATGCGTAGAATGGACGCTTGCCTGAAACATTCTGGTTATCGATGCGTGCTCCGAGGTCAAGGCGCCATTGGGGATTCAGTGTGATCTCGTCCGATGCATAGGCTGATAATGTGCGGGTGTCGCCGATCACCGTTACAAGGTTGGTGGCCGTGATTTTGGCCGCCGTTGGCGAGGTCAGCAGTCTTTTAGGATTTTCTTTAAACTCCTGCTGGTAAGAGAAGTTATAGTTAGGTCCGTCGTTGCGGTTGAACTGGTGAATACCTGCGCCGAAGCCAACGCTATGGTTGCTGATCGTCTTTTTAAAATCCAGGTAATCAACAACCTGAACATCCTTACCCTCCTGGCCGATGCCGGTCACATTCACAATCCTGTCGCCCGCTTTCAAACCGGCCTCTGAGCCATCGAGGTAATAATAAGGTGTCGTTCCGTTGTAGGTTGTAATGCTTGCCGGAATGCCCGCAGTAACGGTGCGGTTGGTGTGCTGGTAGCGAAAATTGTTATTCACCTCCCAGCCATTATCCAGCAGGTAATTGAACTGGAAACCGCCCGACCCCTGCTTGGTGTGAATGCCGTCGGAAAAATCATAATTACGTGTCACGCCGCTGGCATCGGTATAACTGAACTTAGTATCGATCGTCGCCAGCGACTGCGTAACCATGTCGAAATTGCCGGTTTTGGTGGGCTTACCTGTGCCGTCGTAGGGATAGAAGCTCGTCAGCATCCACTGTACTTTATCATTGAGATACTTCCCGTAAAGGCGCACGAAGCCTTTCTGGTTTTTGAAATTGAAAGTCATATTACCTTTCAACTGACCGCCCTGGTTGGCTGTATAGCCCGGAGGCACAATGCCTTTATCGGTGCGGAAGAAGCCACCGATGTTGTACCGGATCTGCTCGCTTACCTTGCCGCCTACATTACCGTCGAGGCGGTACAAGCCTTGTGAAAGGCCGGTCGTGACTTTGAATTTGCCGTAAGTTTTATCCGCACCGGTGTAGCTAAGGTTGTTGATCACCGCGCCGGGCGTGTTAGCCATCACAATCGACGCATTACCGCCGCGCACGGCTTCGATATTCTTAATCGTCAAATCTGTTTTATAATACTGGTCCACAGAAGGAATGGAATTGAAACCTGTGGGCAGTACGGGCAGCCCGTCTTCCATTATTCCGAGGAAAATATAGCCGCCCTGCTGCGGGAAACCGCGTACCCACACGTTGCCGGGCCCGTCGCCTCCAGTACTTTCCACCGTCAGGCCTGGGATAGCTTTCAGGAGGTCGGTACTGTTCAACGGCGCGCGGGTTTGAATGTCTTTATTATTGATAGTCGTAATGGCTACGCTGCTTTCGATCTTTTTCTTCGGGTTACCGCCCGTCACGACTATTTCCTGCAATTGCAGAATGTCGTCTTTCATTTCTATATTCAGCTGCACGTCCTGGCCTGCCACCTGTATTTCTTTCTTAATGGCCGTGAAACCAATGCTCGTCACGTTCAATGTATAGGTACCGTCCGGAATATCGGCGAAGCTGTAAGTTCCGTTAATGTCGGTCACCACGCCGAGGTTGTTGTGGCTGAGGATCACGGTGACGCCGCTGAGCGTCTCGCCCGCCACGTCGGTAATCTTCCCCGAAACGGTATACCCCGCCGCCCGGCTGCGGATGCCCGTCGTAGGCGCTACTGCCGACTTATCGGACCGACTGATGATGATCAGGTTGTCCGTCACCCGGTAATGCAGCCCGAGCGGTTTCAATGCTTCATCCAAAACCTTATATAATGGTCTCTGGCTTGCCTTAATGCTCACTTTTCGCTCGCTGCCAATCATTTTCGCGCTGTAAACAAATTTGCCGTTCACTTGTTTTTCCAGATTTCCCAGCACATGCTCGATCCCCTGCTCCTGGATATCCACCGTCACTTTTTTGGACAAAAGCGCCTGCGCGTTGCCGTCCGTCGCTTTGGCAGTACCAAGCGCCCACAACCCGACAAGTAAAAACTGGCACAGCGATATCCGCATCACATTGAAAATAAATTGAAACTTAAAAGCTTCTTTCATACATTTGACTGTTTTATTGAGGTTAGATTTTGATAAAACAATCCCCGTTATCCTTCTTAGGACGGATAGTATTTGCGGTCGAAAACAAATATGGGGATTCATGAGGGTCGGGCATGTTGGTAGCATTGTCCGACTCTTTTTTTGTGGTTACTTTCTTCTATATACGCATCGGCATCCGGTTTTGGTTGGGTTAAACAGGGTTTCTAGCTTTTACAGCCCCTACTGTAAATGACAATCTTGCCGTCGAGCACTTCGTACCTCGCCTCGATCACCTCGCAGAGAATGCTCAGTTTGCTGAACATCGGCTGCCCGCCGAGCGATGCCGTTACCGGGCACCCCTTCATGACATCACGGTCGAAAATGATGTCGATCTGGTAAGCCTCTTCGATGTCGGTGAGCACGGAGGAAGCGGGTGTATTTACAAATTCGAATGTCTTCGGGTTATCGGAAGGCACGATTTCCGGATTGTCGCTCAGCGTCCTGCGCATTTCGCTGCTTGCATGCTCGAAAATGAGCTTCTGGTTGGGCGTGAGTACCATGCCGTTCGGCGTTTTGGCCAGGGCATTTTTGCGCGCCGCAAATTCCTTTTGTTTAAAAACAGAAACTTTTCCTTCCCGCACCTCTACCAGCGTCTTGTCCGAAGCATCCTGCGCCCGCACGAAGAAGCTGGTACCCAGCACTTTGGTCACCAAGTCCGTCGTATGTACCAGAAACGGCCTCTTCGGGTCCTTGACCACCTGGAAATAGGCATCGCCCAACAAGTATACAATACGCTGATCCGGTTGAAATGTTTCAGCAAAGCTCAGCCGGGATTGCGGGTAAAGCACCACCTGCGTGCCGTCTGCGAGTTTGATAACCTGCTGTTTCCCGGAAGTATTCACCCGCTCCACCAGCCCCTTACCCGATACCAGCCCGTTATAGCCGTCATTGAAGCGATAATACCGCCATCCGATCCACCCCAAACCAATCGCCAGCACCAGACAAGCCGCCACCCGAGTCCAAAACGCCGACCCAAACCACACGCTACGCCCGGATTCACTAACAACACGCGACTCGTTGAGTTTCAATGGCTCACTGACAATTCGCTCCTCCCTTCTTCCATACTCCTTTTCCTCCGTCCTCAAACCCAGCAACTTATCCGTTCTGACGCGTTCCAAAAGTCCCTGTATTTCCAGGTCGATCTCCACTTCGTCAATGTCCGTACGGTAATGACGGTACACGCCGTCGAGCAGCTTGCGGGCGCTTCGAATGTCGTCTGCCTGCAAAGGGTTTTCGTCGATATATTGCTTCCAGAATACCGCATCCGTAGCTTCCTGATGCCGTACCCAGCCCTGAAAACGGGCGTCGAGAACGAAATCTTCAAGGGTGTATTCCTGGTACTGATCCATGTTATAATTGTTTTCTAACTATACATAGGCAGGGGTCGCATTGGAATAATCAAAATATTTCAATTTTTTTTTAAAAGGGAGGAGGGAGGAAAGGGAGGAAGGAGGAAAGGGAGGAGGAAGGAAAGGGCCTCCGGCTAGTCTATACTGCGATAGCGTCTTTGCAGTACCGACCGGCCGGAGGCCTGCGAATGGGGTGTGCAAATCAGGAGATTTGCACAAGCGCACGAACGCTTTACAGACGATCTTTCAGCTCCTGGATGGTGCGGTAGAGCAGGTTGGCAACGGCGGGACGTGTGATCCCCATTACCTGTGCGATGGCTTCATTATCCATACTTTCAAAAAAACGGAGGTAAATCACCTCCTGCTGGCGGCGCGTGAGCAGGTTTATTTGCTGATTGAGCGTTTTGAGCATCGCTTCATTGGTTTCGATCTCGATGATATGCTCTTCAATGGAGGCGTCTCCGGTGATTTCGGCAGAAAAGTCTAGTTCATCCCCGTCGTTAATCCATTGCTGCCGCTGGCTTTCGCGGTAGATTTTCCGGCGAAGAGATTTAAGCAGGTAAAATTTTACAAATTCAGTATCCCCTATCGTCTCGCGCTTCGCCCAAAGTTCCATGAAAAGATCCTGGATGCAATCTTTTACAAATTCACGGTCACGTGAGAACTTGGCCCCATAACTGAACAGGCTTTTGTAGTAATGCCGGGCTATCTGCCCGAACGCCTCATCATCCCCGGCACGAAACGACTTCCACAAGTCAGCGTCATCAGCATTGTTGTCGGGATTGGATTGCATTCAGGAACGGTACGTCAGATGTAACGGGAATGCAATCCTACACGTTTTTATATAATTAAACAATTTTTATTTTGGGTGAAAGGAGGAAGAAAGGGGGGGAGGGAGGAAAGGGAGGAGGGACTATCCCTTCCTCCTTCCTCCTTCCTCCCCTTCCTCCTTCCTCCCTCTTACCGTGGATACGACGAATGGCTTTTCACTTTCAGGATCTGCCGCAAATGTCGGTCCGTGTGGCCCCATTGGTAAATGAGCACCTGATGCATGTTGCGCGGGTCGGGTGTGCCGGTCAGCTCGAAAATAGCCCGCATATCGGCTTCGCTGGTGCGCACAAAAGAGATACTTTGCTCCCGGCCTCGCAGGAAAAACGTCAGGTTGTCCTTTCCTTTGATAAACCCGGTTGGCTTCGCGATTTCAGCGGCTTTGTGAGGGTTCGGCTCCATGATGAATTCCTGGTAATAGCTGTCTGGCCGCGTGGTTTTGATCAGCTCCGGTTGCGGCTTGTTTCTTGTCCCGATGCTAAGCTCTCTGAACCAGACAATCTCCCAGAGCGCCAGATGCTCCACCACTTCGGCAATGGACCAACGGTCGGGCGACTCGCGGAATGCCCATTGCTCGGGCGTGAGGTTTTCCGTTTCCTTCACCAATGCATCGCGTGTGCGGGTCAATTGATCGATCGTTGACTGTTTGTCAGCTGCGGTCCAGAGCTTTTCCTGGCCGAAGCATTGCATGGCCACACAGAGCCAAACTAGGGTAAAAAGTGTACTGATTTTCATAGCTTTTGTTTTGTGAACGCTTGTTCCGTAACAAATGGCTGCCGGCTTTTCGTGAACTGCCGCGACCATTGTCCGGAATGTGGCCACAATGCTATTTCTTTTTACCTGCTTTGACAATTTTGATTATCCAAAGGCGTAAAAACAGGGTATTATACGTGCTTTTCAGTGATTTAACGGCACCATATTATTTGCTTTCCCGGGAAGGAAATGGGTACGCTATTGGCTCAAATAGGGTGGTAAGATATGCCTGAGCGTCGGATTATCGAGCAGGCTGCGCAAGCGGACGGAATCGGGGTAAGGTATTTCAAATTGCGGTTGAACCAGCGCCGACGGGTCGCCCGTTTTCAGGTACTTGCGCACGTTCGATTCCTGTTTCACGGAGAGGCCGTACGACGTGCGGACATTATGCATTTCCAGATCGCGGCGAGTGATGTGCCCCCTGATGAATACCACGAAAAACACTGCCCCAATCCAGGTAATATACCAGTGTTTCAGCGTAATTTCCATAAAACGTGCTGCAAACCAGGCACCGCCGATCAATCCGATGGTAAATAGCTCGGTGTAGCGGGAAGAGACGGTTTGCATCGCCTGTCCGCGCCCGTATGCGATCGCGAGCGTCTGTGCGAGCGACCACATCACGCATCCGGCCATGAACAGGTCCGCCCGGGAGAGCGTGCGGTTCCGCAAAAACCAGGGTACCATCACCACAGCAGGAGCCCACAACGCAATCGCAGCAGGCCAGCTTTTCAGCACCGGCCAGGCCAGAATGTACCGCAACGCCTTACGTAGCTCGACAACGTTCCGGGAGCGGTAAATGTGGTTGGCTTCGATCTGCGGCATCAGGAAATACCCGGCCACGGATAAGCCAATGAGCACAGCGGCAAAAGCCACATGTTTCCAATTGAGCTGCCGCTTTTGAAACCCTTGCAATGCATACACGCCCGCCGCCGCCAGGGGCGTAAGGATGCCAGAAGCCATCGTCAATACACTCAGCCACGACAGTACCAGCACACCAGCCATCGCCACGAAACTGTCGGGATAGCGGGAGACCAGTATGAGGGCCAAAAGTGTAAAAATGATGAGAAAATAAAACTGGCTTTGAAAGCCGATCAGTAGGTTTTCGAATGCGAATGGCAGCGAAAACTGGGCGATGATCACAATCAGCACCAGCCAGCGCGGGCCGTGCAACGCCTTTTGCCGCATTAAAAACAGCAGGATAATGAGCGGAATGCAAGCTGCGACAAGGATGTTCACCCGCGCCTCGACCAGGTTGTCCCATACGCCTGTAACACTGAAAATCAGCAGCGACAGCAACCGCGTGGGAAAAATGCGGTGCTCGTTATGCGGCTCCCACAGGTTATGCAATTTCAGCCGGCCTTCGATCCACGGTCTGAGCAGAAAATCACCCTCGGCATCCCACTGGTCCCAGAAGGGCAGTCGGATCGCGAAGGTTTCGACCCAATATAAACGGGCTGCTGCGATAACCAGCAGCGTTGCAAGCAATGCAAGGATATTTCTTGTGGGCATAAATATTTTAGAGAATTTGCTGCAATGCCTTCGCCACTTATTTTGGCCGTCTCGTACACGAGTTGTCCCGTCGTATAACGGATTTCAACAGATACAATTTGATTTAGGTGAGTAGTTGGGTCAAAATTAGGTTGTAACTATTACATTACAAAATGGCTGTACAGACGAAAACGGGCCGATCCCAAAGAACCGGCCCGCCCAAAAAGTCCGTCCAGGACTACCTGTCCAGGATACCATATTGAACACTATCCACTTACATTTTGCTGGTAACGGTAACAATGCTCCGCGCTTTTACCGAAATATTGCCGTTCGGACCGCTTACCTGTACAGGCGCGAGGTCACGCTCGGCGGAAGTTTCGTAAACCCTGGTCGCCACCGGCTTCTGGCCGGATCCGAGCGAGAGCTGAATCTCCCGATCCTGATTGTCGTTGTTCACGATCACGGTTACCAGTTCATTATTTGTATTTAAATAAGAAGAAACCAATAGCCCGTCGGTACCGAGGCTGCTCGATGCCTCCACCCTCTTAGCGCCCGGACGCACGAAACGACTGAAATTACCCAATGCCCAAAGCATTTTGGATGACTGGAAACTACCGTCGGTTTTGTTTTTATCAATGTATACCAACCCATCCTTGTAGTCGTAAGGCGAAACGGAAAGCCACCAATGCCAGGCCGTGGCATTCGCATAGACGAGGTCGTTGTGGATCACTCTGGCAATGTACAGACCGGAAGTGATGCTCAAATCGCGGCCCTCACCCTTTATTTCGCCATCGTTATCGCCCAGAATGCAGTATTCCGTCTGCCAGTATTCCAGCCCCGGTACGGTCGCAAGCCCGCCCGCAAGCTGTTTTCGCTTGTCAACGGCGGTTTTATAAGGGGAAGTAGTGAAATAGCTGTGCCCCGAAATCGCCGGAACCAGATTAGGAAGGTTACCAATGTATTCGGAGCTGTTTTTATCAAAGAAAGCTGCGATCTGGCTCGCACGTCCCGGGCGGTTATGCTCCGAATAGAGATATTCGAGCTGCCCGGCTTCCGCCACATTGATTTTGGTTGAAAGGTTCTTTTTCAGCAGCGAAGCGCTTAGCGAGCGGGTAATGGCTGCCACTTGGTTGTTGAAATACGGCGTTCCTTCCTGGCCGCCGTCACTCCAATCCCACTGTGGCTCATTCACCGGGCTCACGTACTGAAACGTAATGCCGGTTTTCTTGCGCACGCCGTCGATCACATCGGCCAGGTAACCCGCAAATTTATCGAACTGCTGGGAGGCAAGGTTTGGCTGGCCGTTTGTGGCATAGCCTTTTCCGTTGGTCGTAAACTGCACCGGCGGGGTATTTGGGAAAAGCAAAAACTCGCCTACACCGCGTTCCCTGGCCGCATTGAGAAACCACACCTGGCCGGCTTGCTTGTTCCAGTCATAACCTCCGTCGTTGGCAAAAAACGATTCCGCACGCCGCCACTCATCGCGGATACCGCTCGCATCGCCCTGCTCGGTTGTACCGCCACCGGCATTAAACCGCCACAGCGACAGGCCAATGCCTTTCAGACGACCGTCGGCGAGCGTGTCTTTGCTGAAAAGCAGATCGGCGATCCCGTTCTTTTTGGCCAGCGGCCAGTTGCCTACAAACTGGCATGCCCAGGCATCGGAACCACCGAAATTTCTGATCGTTTGATAAGTTTTGGTTGGATCGATGCGGATCGTCACCGTTCCGGCAGCCGGCTCGTTGGTCTTAGCAACGGGGTCGCTTCCTTGGCAACTGATGGGTGCAGCCATGAGCAACCCCAGGAACAATGTTCCGAGGTTTTGAGAAATTTGCATGAATTGGTCTGTCAGGGAATGGATAGAAAAAGAACTCCCGGCGACTGAGGCGCCGGGAGTGAAGGATATTAATAGCCCGGGTTCTGTTCGAGCTTGTTGTTCGAAGCCTGGATCTCGGTACGCGGGATCGGGAGCCAGTATTGCTTGTCGGCGAACTTGCGGCCGGTAAGCGCTTCCTTACGGGCATAGGTAAACGCGCTGCCGCTCTTGCCGATCTCGACGCCATAAGCAGGCACGTTTTCGGTCGTGCTTGCGATTTTCCAGCGGCGCACATCGTAGAAACGGTGCTCTTCGAATGCCAGCTCGATGCGGCGCTCGTTGCGGATACGCTCGCGCATTTGCGCCTGTGTGAGGCCCGCGGGCAATGCAGGCATGCCCACACCCGTACGTTGGCGGATCGCATTCACAGCTGCGTACACGGTTGCATCCGGGCCCGAGGCTTCGTTTTGCGCCTCGGCGTAGTTCAGCAGGATCTCAGCATACCGGAAGTAAATCCAGGTCTGCGTTCCGGCCACGTCCCAGGGGTTGTCGATCGGCAGGTTGTCGTTCATGAATTTCTTCAGATAATAGCCTGTCTTGGACGTATTCCAGTTCGAAGGTCCGTCCTTGCTATCCTTTCCTCCCGGTGTGAAGGTCTCCACGGTGCTGCCGCGATATGAGGCGCCATTGTAAAGAATAGTGGCGTAAAAACGCGGGTCACGGTTTTTGTACGGGTTTTTCGGGTCATAGCTCGTGTTGGCATCGGTAATGCGCGTACCGTCCAGCATTTCGTAGTCGTCCACCAGGTTCTGCACCGGCACGTTACCGCCCCATGCATTGTAGCCATTCGGGCCGTTCGAAATTTCGAGGCACACGTGGCGCGCGCCTACCGCGTACAAACGGCCGAAAATGATCTCCTGGTTATCGGTAGTCGTGAAAAGATTACCATATCCGCCGGTGTAGAGCGAGTATTTGTTCAAATCCATCACCGCTTTGGCCGCTGCCGCTGCCTGCTGCCATGTTCCTGCATTGTAAAGCGGACTTGCAGCATAAAGTGCCAGACGCGATTTCAATGCCAATGCAGCGCCTTTCGTAGCACGGCCGAGCTTCCAGGTACTGTTGTCGTTCGATGCGGGCAGTAACGCGACTGCTTCGTCAAGCTGCGCGATCGCATAGTCCAGACCCGCTTTAATCTCCGATCGCTGGAACAGCTCCGGGCTCGTCAGGTCATCGCTTACTTGGTACACTTTATCCCCCAGCAACACCACTTTGCCATAATTACGCAGCAAATCGTGGTAGCGGAATGCACGGATGAACTGCAATTCGCCTTTCAAACGGCTGCGGCGGGCAGCGCTCATCGGCACGGCGTCGATATTTGTCAGCGCGTAGTTAATCTCGCGGATACTACGGTAGCTACGGCCCCAGAATGTCCCTGCGATACCAGTGTTCTCCGGTGCGATCTGCCCGCGCTGGATCAGCCAGGTGTTATCATCATTGTTATAAATTGATTCGTCGGTAACGGAAGACCATAGCGCATATTCAAATCCGCGGCCAAAGCCGGGCAAGGTGCCTTCCGCTTCCTTGTCGGCCAGGCGGACGCCCATGTAGCGGTTCGTAACATATGCTTCGAAAAGTACGGAGTCGGAGAGAATGGAGGCATCGGACACACGGTCGGTGGGAACGACATCCAGGAAATTCTGGTCGCACGCAGACAGCGAAAGCATCATCGCTGCGGCCAGGGCTGGTAATGTGAAGCTCTTTATTTTCATGTTAATCATGATTTCAATTAAAATTTGATATTGAGGCCCAGGTTCAGAATACGTTGCTGCGGATAGAACTGGCCGCTGTTGCTATTGCCTTCCGGATCGTAATCTTTCACACCCGTGATCGTGAACAGGTTAAATGCACTCGCATACACCCGCAGTGACGCGATTTTAAGCCTCGACAATGCGTCTTTCGGCAGTGTATAGCCCAATTCCAGGTTTTTCAAACGAACGAACGACGAGTTGTTCAACCAGAAATTATTGGCATACAAACCACCGTTGATCGACGAAGAAGCACGGGTGTCGACACGCGGGAACGAGCCGTCAGGATTTGAAGGGCTCCAACGGTTGTCGGCCCAGCTGCTGTAAAAGTTTCCTACCTGGCCCGATTCGGGCAACACATACTGGCTTACCATGCCCTGACCGGAGAATACCAACGACAGGTCGAATGCATCGTAACCCGCATTGAACGTCAAACCGTAAGTCAGCAGAGGCACATTGCCGTATTTGCTGCGTACCTGGTCGTCGGCGGTGATTTTGCCATCCTTATTGTAGTCTTCCAGGATCAAATCGCCCGGCTGCGCGCCTTGTACGTGCGGGTGTGCATCCAGGTCAGCTTGCGTGCGGAAGATTCCGAGGGTATTATAAAGCAGGTTGGTGTAAAGCGGCCCGCCTGTCTGGCGCTGATAATCAAGCGCGCCGGGAGCTTCGTCGATGAAAATCACCTTGCTTTTGGCATAGGTAATGTTTCCTGAAATGTTGTAGCGGAACTTGCCATTGTGGTTATAGCCTAATGTCGCTTCCACTCCGGTGTTGTTCACTTTTCCAAGATTTTCGTCCGGCACCAATGGGGTATTGTCATTGGTTTTGTAAGGGTTTACGATACCGGAAGTATTTGGTATAGAAGCATTTCTCGCCGCCAGGATGTCCGATCTCTTCTGACTGAAATAGATCACTTCGATATTGAAATTTTTCAGGAACACCGCATTCAGACCGATATCCAGCTTCTTGGAAGTCTCCCAGGTAATGTTCGGATTGGCGATCTTCGTAAGGTCGATACCCGGAGAAATCACATTGTTGCCCAGCACATACTGGTTCACGAAGGAGTAGTTATTGTAGAACTGGAATTGGCCCACATTATCATTACCCAACGTACCGTAAGAAGCACGTAATTTCAGGTCGTCGATGAAATTAACGCTGTTTTTAAACCAATCTTCTTCCGAAATGCGGTAACCTGCCGAAACCGACGGGAAGAAACCATATTGCTTGCCTTTCGGGAAAACCGATGAGCCGTCCACACGCGCCTGCACTTCTGCCAGGTATTTTTCATTGAAATTGTATGCGAAGCGCCCGATGTAGCTTCGGCGGGTGAAGTTGAAGCTGCTACCCGAGTTGTTCTTGTCGGTCGCCGCCGCACCACCCTGTGAAAGTTCAGGCGTGGAGGTAGTCGGGAAATTGATCCGCGTTGCACCGAATTTGGCCTCATTACGCTTGTTTTGCTCGTAAGCCACAAATGCATTCACATTGTGCTTGCCGATCGTTTTGACGTAGCTCAACCGCAAGTTCTGCGTAAGGTTGGTAATATTGAGCTGCGACTGGTCAATCGACGCCGCGCCGGCCGACCCGCCGGTAACTACGCCGGAGTAAGCCCCGGTAGTCTTATTGTAATTATAGAGCGTGTAAGGCGTGCTGAACGACTTCGAGAAGTTGAACGATTTATCCACCGAGTAAAACCCGTCCACCGAAAGGCCGTCCACAAACGGAAGGTTATAGTTCGCACGCAGGATACCATTGAAGACGGACGTCGGGTTGCTGACAGTACCTCCCATGTTAGTCCCCAGTACAACGGGGTTCTGGTTCTCCACGCCCGTCGAGTAGTAGCCGTTTGGATATTGCGCGATAACGGTTGGATAGGCCCGGTAAATCGAACGGAATGTGTTTCCTGCCGACGAAATCGGGAAAGCGCGGTTCTCCTGACGGCCCGAAACGCCCAGACTGACCTTGAAATCCTTCGTTACATTGGCGTCGATATTCGAGCGGAAATTATACTGCTTGTATTTCGTAGCGCCATTTTTGTACAAACCATCCTGGTAAATCGTCCCCAGTGACACATAATACTTCACATTGTCGGTACCGCCGTTGATCGCCAGACTATGCTGATTCTGCAATGCGAAGCTTTTGAGGGTTTCCTTCTGCCAGTCGGTATTCGGGTAATTCAAAGGATCGGAACCATTGCGGAACTTCTCGATCTCGTCCGCTGAATAATGCTGGTTCATCCCGCCCGCCGGGTTGTTATAGTAATCGATCTCATTCATGATCGTCGCATACGTAGGCGCGTCGGCCAGCTTAGGCAGGCGTGTAGGCGATGAAAAACCCTGGTTGAAGCTGTAAGAAATGACCGGCTTGCCCGTGGTACCGCGCTTGGTAGTTACAAGAATCACCCCGTTCGCCGCACGGCTACCATAAACAGCCGCCGAAGCGTCTTTCAGGATCGAAATGCTCTCGATATCGTTCGGATCGAGGCGGTCGAGCCCGCCAACCTGGCCGGGAATACCATCCACGACGATCAGCACATCGTTATTTCCGGTGGTAGCGAACCCGCGCACCGTGTAGCTCGACCCATCATAACCCGGCTCACCGCCACGGTTGTTGGCCACAAAGCCTGAAAAACGGCCCGCAAGCGAGTTGGAAAGGTTGGGTTGCGGGCTTTTCACAATGTCGGCCCCTTTTACTTCCGAAACCGAGCCCGTTAATGTGGCCTTTTTCTGGGTGCCATACCCTACCACCACGATCTCTTCCAGCGTCTTGTCGTTGGGAGCGAGTTTTACATCCAGCTGCGAGCGGTTGCCCAGCGCGATTTCCTGGTTCAGGTAGCCGATGTAGGTGAATACCAACGTCCCGCTGCCGTCGGGCACGTTGAGCGAATACTTGCCGTCCACGTCTGTCGTAGTGCCGGTAGAAGTGCCTTTCAGGATCACACTAGCACCAGGCAGCCCTTCGCCGGTTTCGGAAGTGACCGTCCCTTTCACGTTAAATGGGTTTTGTGCAAACGCCGACAAGGAGGTTAACGCGAGGAACAGCAAAAAACAAGCAGTGCGCAAAGTCGCCGGGAGGGCTTGCCGGGCGGGCCGGCTGACGGTGTACAGGGCCGCCCGGAGGGTTGGTCTAACGGTTGGCCGAACGCCTTCGTAAAGAGTTTTTTTCATACAGCTGTAAAGTTGAATAATTGGATGCCGGATCAGCTCATAAGGGGGCGGCTTGACTGGATCCGGCCAATCTTGATTTAATCATAAACCGGGGTACCGCCCGCCGCTTTTATAAATTGATCAATCAAAAGTAGGACTATTTCAACCCGGCCATAGGGGGACATTTTCGCATTAAAAAGGGGGTGAATTCACAAAAAATGCCTGATTTTGTTAGAATCAGGCATGAAAAGCTGGGGAAACTCCAATAAACAACCTACTACACGGTTCTTTTGCGGAAAAGATCCTTGTCGATTGTCATCTGCTCGTGGAAAGGCGTTCTGAATTTTTTCACATATTCGGATGGCTTCATCCCGAACAGTTTCTGGAAATGTTCACGGAAGTAGCGGATGTCGTTGATGCCAACACTGAATGCCGTCTCGCTGATCGTAATGTCCGTGGTAATGAGCAATTGGGCAGCCTTGCGCAAGCGTATGAAACGGACGAAGCTCGTCGCCGACTGCCCGGAAATGGATTTAATGCGGTTGTAAAGCGTAGAATGGCTCATCCCGATCTCCGAAGCGAGCACTTTCACATTGAATGCCGGGTCGGTGATATGGTTTTCTACAATGCGGATACATTCGTTCAGGAACTCCTTATATTCGGCCGAGATCTTGAAATCACTCGTCTGCAAGGTGATTTCGTTGTAAAAATACCTTTGCAGGTCGTTGCGGTTGCGGAGGATCGATGCCACCCGCGCCACGAGAATATCCTTATCGAACGGCTTGCCGATATAGTCGTCAGCACCACCCTCGATACCTTTCAAACGGACATCCTGTGAGGTACTGGCCGTGAGCAGGATCACCGGGATATGGCTCAGTGCCATATCGAGTTTCATCTGGCGGCAGAGTTCGATGCCGGAAGTGCCCCCCATCATCACATCGCTGATCACGATGTCGGGCAAATGCCTGCGTACAAGTTCAAGGCCCTCCTCCCCGCTTCCTGCTTCAAACATTTTGTACTTTCCCGAGAAAATGGAGCCCAGGTACTGCCTTATCTCCGGATCGTCGTCCACCACAAGCATGGTGTGGCTTTCGGTCGAAGGTTCCTTCATATCCAGCAGTTCGCTCTGCCAGTCGGGCATAGCGGGCGTTTTTACCGGCATTACCCCTTCCGAAAGCTCTTCCAGCAGCACCGAATCGCGCATTTCGCCTCCGCGCGCAAAACTGGCAAGCTCGGGATGGTTTTTCCAAAGCGAAATATGGAATGTCGTGCCGCGGTCCAGCTCCGATTCATACCTCAGCTGCCCGAAATGGTTTTCTGCAAATGTCTTGGCTAAATATAAACCGATCCCAAAGCCACCTTTGGCTGCAAAACGACGGTCGGCATACTGATGAAAGACCTTGAAAATATCCTCGCCCGCGTCCGCCGGAATGCCCGGCCCGGTATCGCTCACAACGATTTCCACCTGCTCCCCGAGATCGAGCACCTGCACCCTCACAGTCCCATGTTCGGGCGTAAATTTTATGGCATTGGAAATCAGGTTAAAGACCGCAATTTCGATTTTTTCCCAATCGCAGGTCACTTCCAGTTCGGTTTCGGGAACGGCCAGCTCATAGCGGATATGCTTTTGTTCGGCCTGGTGCAGGAAGCATTGGAAAACTTCGGTAACCAGCTGGGGAAGGTTGTGTACGGCCGGTTTGAGCTGGTCGGTCTGCTGGTCGGCCTTACGGAAGAGGAGGAGTTGGTCCACCAGGCTGAGGAGGCGTTTTGCATTGCGGTAAATGATGTGCATGCTCGTCGTCGCTGACGGCACCGACGGGACGTCGGCGCTAGCCGCCCCAGCGGACTGCATCATCTCCCGTATCGGGTTGATGATCAATGTAAGCGGCGTCCGGAACTCGTGCGAAACATTCGTAAAAAACGATAGCTTCTTTTCGTTCAGCTCCATTTGCTGCCGCGTTTCCAAATGTGCCAGCTGCACCTCATACTTCATTTTTTCCTGCCCCAGCTTATACTGCTGGTAGTAGTAAAGCACCAGCCCGATGGTGAGTATATAGAGGAAATACGCCCACCAGCTCTGGTACCAGGGCGGCATCACGCGGATCGGCAGCGAGGCATAGTCTTCAAACCAGACACCGTCCTGATTGGCGACCTTCACCTTAAACTCATAGTTGCCCGAAGGTAGGTAGCGGTAGGTCGCCGAACGCTCGTTTTCGACATAACTCCAATCCTTGTCGAGCCCTTCGAGCATGTAGGCGTAGCGTGTAAGTTCCGGGTAAGCGTAGTTCAATGCCGTGTAATCGATCGCAAATACCGACTGGTCGGGTTTGATCGAAAACCGGCGGGATTTACCCAGGTATTCAAAAAGTGAAATAGCCTCGTTGCCCTCCTTGTCCTTACCAAATATTCTGATCCCGCTGATCATCACCTTCGGCTGATACCGCGACGCCCGCACCTGCGTAGGGTCGAAGAGGTTCCAGCCCTCGGTCCCCCCGAAGCTCATCAGGCCGCTTTCGGCATTATAAAGTGCAGAACCAGGATTAAATTGCCCGCCTTGCAGCCCGTGGCTGGTGTCAAAATTCTCGATCGAGCCGGTTGTCGCATCGATTCTTGAAAGACCTTTATTTGTACTTAACCAAACTTTTCCCGCACTTTCCGGCTGGATCGCATTGACCACATTGCTTGCCAAACCGCGCTTCTCGTCAAAAAACCGCACCGTTTTCGCGCGGGTATCAAACAGCAACAGCCCGTTCCCTTCCGATCCGATCCAAAGCCGGTCGAGACCATCCATATACAGGGAGAAAATGATCCTGTTGGACAAATAGGGCTCCTTACCGGCCGCATTGAACCACGACTCGAACCGCATCGTACGGGTATTCAGGTAGTTGAGCCCGCCGCCATAAGTCCCGATCCAAAGATTGCCATACTTATCCTCCGCGATCGCACGCACGTCGTTCGCATTAATGGAGCTGTTGGACGGGATAAAATTGCGGAACTTACCGGTCCGTTCATCGAGCAGGCTAAGCCCTCCCCCATTTGTACCGACCCAGATATTACGTCGCCGGTCCTGATAAATGACACGAACGTCGTTCGCGCCCAGCGAATACGGCTCCGACGGGTCGTGCGCGTAACGTCTGAAAGTATCCGTAGCAGGATCGTACCGGACCAGGCCTTTGGAATACGTCCCAAACCATAGCCGGTCCTGCCGGTCGCGGTGCGCGGCGATTACGGCTCCGTCCGGCAGCATGCCGGGCGTTGTGGAGGCCGCATAATGCTTTAAAACTTCCCCCGAAGCAGTTGTTTTGTAAATGCCGTCGCCATCGGTGCCGATCCACAGGTTACCATCCTTGTCGGCGCACATGCCATAGTAACGCAAATAGCTTTCAGCCCGGGAATCGATGGTTTTCTGTTCAAACTTCCTGAATTTCTCCGGTATCGCGCTGATCAGGTACGCGCCTTCGCCGTAGGTGCCGAGCCACACATTGCGGTCCTTATCAATGTAAAGCGACTGCACCGAGCGCTGCGTAATGCCCTTATTGTCCTTATCACGTACCTGCTCGAAAAGGAGCGCATCCGGCGACCTGGAACCCAATTGTGATAATGCCAGCCTATAAATCCCGCCATCCTGCACACCGATCAACAGGTTCTGCTGCTGGTCCTCTATCAGCGACAGATAGATGTCGCTGTGATGGAATGTATTGATATGCAAGTCATAAAACCGGTTTTCGCTCCTTTTGAAGAGGATCAGGCCACGGGAAGACGCGATCCAGACGTTACGCAAATGGTCCTCGTAAAGCGCATTGATCCGCGCACGGGATACCCTGCCGACGTCCAGCCCTGCCTTCACCAGCTTTCCGGCGCCATCATGTTTCCAAACCTCGATCCCATTATCGCGCGAGCCGAGCCATAACATTCCCTGCGAATCTTCGAACACATTAAGAATGGAATTCGTAAAAAGGCCGGGAAGCGTTTGCTGGTTATGAAGTGTAAATCGATGGGATTTGGTATTGAAAGAAGCGAAACCAGAGCCATTTAATGCAAGCCAAAGGTGATCGCCCGCCCCCTGGCTGATATCGCTCACGTCGTTCCCGACACCGCCTTTGGTTTGATAGGGTTTGTACTTGTTGAAACGCTGGCTCGAAGGCACAAACTCCCCGATGCCTTCGCGCGAGGAAACCCAGATCGTACCGTTTTTGTCCCGGAGAATGGATTTGACATAGTTACCTGGCAAACTGTGCGGATCGTTGCGGTCATATTTGAAATTCCTGAATGCAGTGCCGTCGAACCGGCTGACACCGTCGCCTGTTGCAAACCACATCAGCCCGTCGTTGTCCTGTGCGATACTATTCACCACGCCAAACGAAAGCCCCTCGCGGATCGAATAGCGCAGCACCCGTCCCGCAGCATTGTCGGCAGCGCGACCGGCAATGGCGCTACCTGCCAGCGCCACACAGCATAGCACCGGCAGCAAGGCTTTAACCAAATTTGAAAATACGCGTTTCATCACCCGCATAACCCACTTTTCTGACATATTTCCGAAACGAAACGATCTTGCCCGCCCGTTTTTTTACGGGCGGAACTTCAAATATAACAGAATCGGCGCCGACTATTTAAAGGGTACTTTCAACTTATGCAAAGCCTGGTTCCGGAAAAACGCGACTTCCCCCTCGCCCATCCAGTTGATCTCCTGAAAAATATCTGTCAACTCCGCCACATTGGCAATATCGCGGTGGTTCAGGACCCGTATCACATCACCCGGCTTCATGCCTGCACGTGCAAGCAAGCTATTTTCAGCCACTGCTTCTACTACCACACCCTTTTCATCGGGCAACCCATAGGCCGATCGGTCACCCAGGCCATTTACATTCCGCAACTGGCCGCCCAGCCAGGCTATCGCGGATACGGCTTTGCTGTCGGTCCCATTTTTGATCGCCGGAAGAGGCACCTTTGCGGCCTTGCTTTTCAGTTCGATAGAGACGATGCCAAATTCGTCCATGGCGAAATTCACAAAGCCCAATTTCAATGCCGGACTGCCCGGTTTCACGCGGTAATCGCCCTTTGCCGGGTCCTCAAACATCGGGTCACCTTCCAGGCTGTGCGCATCGGTACCATTATAGCGGGCCTTTTCAAGCGCTGGCTGGTCGGGGAAAAGGTTGTAATCCACCTCTTTGCCCCATTCATTTACCCGGATCGGCGCGTAGGGTTTCGTGACGATATTTTTCCGGAATACATCACCGCTTTTGGCAAACCACACATGCGGGTGGAAGGAGTTATTAACCATAATATTATTTTCCACGACCCGCTGAAAACCTTCCCGCAGCTTCAAACCGCCATTCAGGCACAAATTATTGTAAATATGATAGTTGGAACTGCCATCGTCGAGGTCGATGTCCCACCCATGGTCGCAACGGAAGCGGTTATTACGGATCACGATCGTCCTGCCTGCGTCCAGAAGGATCAGTTCGGGATGGGCGGCAGCGAGGCTGTCCATCCGTTCCCGCACCGGATGCCAGAACCGGTCGCGTCCCCAGGAATTGAACGAGCCATGGTCACCCGTTTCCAGCACGGTGTCGAACACGTCGTTGAACTCGATCAAATGCCCGCCCCACGTGCCTTCGCTCACGTTAATGCCTGCCCGCGGGATGTTGTAGATCGTGTTGTGGCTAACGGTAATATCCATACTCATCGAAATCTCCACGCCGGCGACCTGCTTCTCCACGCGCCCCAGGCCGTGCATCAGGTTATCGTAAACTCTGCATTGGGCCGGGTAATTATCGGTTTTCGGCCCGGGAGCCTTGTCCATTCGGTCGTAAGGCACCGCCTGGTTGTATTCGAAACTCGGCGAACGCACCGCGCCGGGGTCGCCCACAAAGCAAACCGCACTGGCTCCGGTTTCTTCAAAATGACATCCGGAAACTTCGCCACCGCGGTTGTAATTACTGAAAAACACCCCGTTGCCACCCACCGCATTGAAATGGCACTTGCGAATGGCGCAATTTTCGGTACCGTCCAGCAACACCGCTCCGCCACGGTAAATGGCCCAGTCGCTCCGGAGTAACGGTTCTTTGGTTTCCATGAAAGTGCGGAGGGTATGCGCAAGTTCAAAACCCTCGATACGGATATTCCGAACCGGTTTCTGCGCGGTGCTGCGGAATTCGAACAAATGCCTGATCTGCGGCGTCAGCACCTCGCGGGCGTCCGCAGGCGCATACACGTACAGCGTACGCGAAGGGGCGTCATAGTACCATTCATCAGGCGCGTCGAGCTCCTCGAGCAGGTTTTCGATGAAACGGTACTTGTCGTGCATGCCCATCTGGCGATTGTTCTGATACCCCCCTTCGAGCGCCAGCGTGGTGTCGCCGGTTTTCCCTGTCACCCGGTAATGGTAATCGCCCCATTCGTGCTTATGCATGGCGTGGATAAAGGCACCCTCCGGCCGCTTCCAGGAGTTGATTTTCGCTGGTGAAAGCACATCGGCCGAATAGCCGCCGAAATGGCTGACCGCCGGGTCAAGATTCGGGTAACGCGCCATGTGCAGTTTTTTCCTGCCAATAAACAGCTGGTCGAAAATATAATCGCCGCCGATAGTCGCCTTCTTGACATTACCCTTGTATTCCAACCATTTAACCGGGACAACTGCCGCACCGCTAATTGTGACTTTTTCTCCGGGAAAGGCTTTGTAGGTTACCGCTTGCCCCGCCGCCCGCGAGTCCTCCGGCCCGAAAACGACCGGTTTTGAAAAATAATACGTGCCTCCCCGCAGAAACACAGTTACTGTTCCGCTCATGCTCCTCACCTTGTTGCGCGCAGCTTCAAGGGTCGCCAACGGTTTTTCCTTCGTGCCCGCGTTACGATCGCTCCCACCCGGGGCAACGTAAATATCCGCAGCAAGCAGTGAGGTCGTAAATGCAGCGCATATGGCACACAATGCAATCGTTATCAGTCTTTTAAAATTTTTATTCATAACTAAAAAACACCGTACGGAGCCGGTACCGATCAAACTTCGTTCTGATTAATATAAATAGCTATTTCAATGTACGGATATAGGCCAACAAATCGGCTACCTGCTGGTCGGAGTAGGTGTCGATCAGTCCCTTAATCATGAATGACCGACCGCCCAGCGCGCCTTGGCTTTTGATCTGCCCGGCTGGAATGAAGGTAGTTGCCCCTCCCATGAATGCGAGCGTGGTGCCTCGTTTGTCCTGACTCACCAGATAGCCTTCGAAATTCGTCCCGTCCTTTTTACTTATCCTATAAACAGTGTATCCGCTTTCGACGGCGGCATCGGGATCAAGAATGGCCGTCAGCAATGCCTCATTTTCCCGGCTCGCCGAGCCGTCCAGCGATGGCGCGATATTCTGCCCCTTACCTCCGGCCTGATGACAGTTCAGGCAGGTCTGAAAGAGGGCCCTGCCCGTTTCCGCATCTCCTTTCTGCTGCCCGGCTATGGTCATATATTTGTCTAGTCTGGTTTTGAATGCCTTCTTTTTCTCACTTTCCGCAGATTTCGCCCGGCTTAGCAGGCTTGCCGTTTCCGCGTTCCGGCGAACAGCCACCAGCCTTTCGGCAGTAGGGACGTCCAGGGAGCTTCCACTGAGTTGTTTGTTTTTAATAAGGTAAATCAAAAGATCGGCCCCGGCGGGCGACGATGGGAGCATGCTCGCTAGCGCTGCTTTTTCCGCGCCGTCCAGCTTTGATACCCACTTTTGAGCGGCCAGCCTCGCCGATGCGGGATCCGTCTTTGCCAGCGCCGTCAATGCATAGGCGCGCACATCGAACTCCCGGCTGCCGTTGTTAACGACCTTAACCAATGCATTTTTGCCCAAAGCCGGATTCGCGTCGATCGCTTTCAACGCCAGTTTGACCGACGACGCGGGCATATCGCGGTCCAGCACGGCCAGCACCTGACCTACTGCATCACGCATTCCAAACCTCCCGACTGCATCGAACCCGAGGTCGACTTCCGCCTGATCGTTACTTTTTAAAAGCCGCGATACCGGCGCAGCCAGCAAGCCATTCAGTTCCGCCGACTGGACCTGTGCCTGGTTATCGATCGCAAAACGGACATATTGCGTCGCCTGGGGTGCCTCGAAGGCCGGTTTGATCGCTGAAAGCACATTTTTATTGGACAGCATCGCGGTAATGCTGGTAAACGTAGGCTCGTCGAGCTTTTCGATATGTGCCTCTGGCCAGAAACGCAGGAATGCCTCTTCCCGATCGTCCTTCGGCAATGCTTGGGTCGCCCAGAGCAGGTTTTCGACAGGTACCCTAGCCACATCCGGCCCGGAAATGAAGCGGTTTAGTGCCTCCGAATGTTTTTCAAGGGCCATTCTTGCCAAAAACCTTTCGAAACTCCGCTCATAAGGCCCGCCGAGCATTTCGCCCGCCAACTCCGGCTTGCAAGCGGCAATAAGAATGGCAATACCCGCCCTATCCAGCTCGACCGCCTCGCCCAACGTGCGCAATACCTGCGAGCGCACCATGGGATCGGAATCGTCTGCCGAAATCTTCACCAGCGCCGCAATTTCAGCACCATTCAATTTAAAACTACTCAATGACCGTACCGCCTCGCGCCGGATAGCGGGGGATGCTTCGGCGAGCAGGTTGCCCATTAATGCGGCATCGAAGTGCTGTAAACTTTCGAGGCACCAGAGCGCGTGGATTCTTGTAATGTCGTCGGCAGTACGGTCCGCGGCTATGGTGGTGATGGCCGGGATCAGCGCATTCGTTTCTTCGCGTGGCCGGTCGGCGATCTGATGCCAGGCGGCCCTTTTTGCCCAAAGCGAGGGAGCGCGCAAATGCTCCGGCAAAGCAGAAGCAGGCATTTCGTAAAAATCAGGAATATTCCTCGGCTGCTGGGTCACATGGCGAATCCGCCAAATGCGGCCGTGTGTCTTGTCGCGGTCGGGGTGCGTGGTGGGTAATTCGTTGTGGGAAACGATCTTGTTGTACCAATCGGCGATGTACAGGCAGCCATCTGGCCCGAATTCCATATTCACAGGCCTGAACCAGTCATCTTCCGAGGTAAGCAAATCGGGCAAATGGGCGGCGGAAACAGTGCCATCCGCATTTCTCACAACTTTCACCGCATTAACAGAGCTCGTGATCGGGTTGGCCAGGAACGCCACATCGCGAAACGCCTCGGGAAATGAACCGGATGCATCGTCCGCGAACGCCGTCCCCGAAATGCCCGTACCACCGACGCGGAACGAATGCAATGCAGGCATAAATGGCTGATAAGGCCTCAACTTTTCATTCCCTATGCCCGGCAACGCCGTTCCCGGCTCCATCGGGACCACCGAATAGCCCAGGTCGTTCGCTTCGGACCCGTACCATTGCCCATTACCCCGCAACTGAAAGCCCCATATATTGTTCAGTCCCACGCTTACCAGTTCCATTTTCCGGCCATCGGACGTAAAACGCGCTATTTTACTGAAATCGATTTTCAAACTATCACCACTCACCAGCGACTTCACGCGTCCCTTATTGAGCGCGCCGTGACTGAAATGGATCCAGTTTCCCGGCGCCCGCACGAGCGCATGCGCCATCGTGTGCGTATCCGTGAACCCGAAACCGGTAAAGAGCGGCACGCGCTTATCGGCCCTGCCGTCTTTATCGGTATCATCCATAAAAAACAGCTCCGATCCCTGGGCGATATACGCGCCGTCGCGGTACGGCAGGATACTCATCGGGATCGTCAGTCCATCGGCCCAAACCGTCGGTTTCGCTGGCCCCTTTCCGTAGATATCCGAAAGCACAATGACCTTGTCCACTCCTTTGGTTTCGCCTTTGTAGAGCTGCAAAACGCGTTTGAAATTGGGATGATTACGCTGGGCATTCTCATCGTCCATCAATTTCAGGAGATCTTCCCAGCGAATGTCTGAAATCGGGTCGAGGGGGTACATTCTGGCCGTCTGCGTCCACAACCTCCCCGCATCGTCGAACGTAAGGTCGATCGGCTTGAATACGCTGTCACGCTCGCTGGCCACGAGTTCTATCACAAACCCTTCGGGCAGATGAAATCCGGCCAACTCCTGCTCCGGCGTATTGGCGCCCCTACGGACGGAATGAGTCTTGTCCTGCGCGGCAGCCGGTGTTATACATGAAACCACCGCAATAATATATGCATGAAGGTAACGTCTGGACGCGGTCATAGGGAGCGGTTTTGATGATCTGGAATTTCGGATTTATCAGATGTATCAAAGCAATCGGTAACCTATTATCTACCGTAAACCAGATATTCATTAGTACCAGCCTTCCGCTAATTCGCCGAATAAGAATTTCCGTAGGCTGACTTATACTTATGCCCCGTTGCCCCGGCAAATTATGACATTGAAGAACTTTCATCAACCTGAATTATGAATGAAACACTTATCTTTTTGGAGCAGAAAGTCTTCTGCCAGTCGTTTATCGCCGACATACTTTCCGGTTTCATAACCTCCTTCGTATTCCTCTTTGCGCTTCTGTTTTTGTTTCGTCCACGGATAAGAATAGCCCGTCATATCGCGACACATGTGAGATCATATGGTTGCCGGTCGAACAAGTGGTATTGCTTCAAAATCATCAACAGATCCTTGTTCAGAGCGTTTGACCTTCGTGTCGAGGTGATTCAAAAGATCCCGATGACCGGTCCCGAGGGGAAAACGAACCACCGGACGGAACCCCTCACGCTCATAAAAGACCAGTACAACTACGTAGCACCGTTCAGAGTTGGGGAAAAATCCGAGTACGCACTCTGGTTTTTGACAACGGACGATATCTCCACCATCCTCAATGACAATGAACATCACATCATTGAACTACGAGTAATTTGCAAGCACGAACTAACGGGCTTGGGAAGCGTATTTGTCAGAACCTATTCAAAACATGACATAAAAGAAGGCACATTCAAGTCGGGCAATACATTTGAAATTGTAAATTGAATTCTGTATCATTACATACTTTTAAGCCACCACGGTTAAAACTGAATCTGCTATGAAACCAGACATTATTGTGATGTAAGCCTCTGAGGTTTACATTTAGATCAAGCCAATTATGAAAAAGGACATCTCACATGCGAGGTGCCCTTTTTCGTTTCAATACCTGGTTCAAACCAGACTCTTACCGGACAGCCGGATTGCGTGAATCGCTACCAGCCCATATAATAGGTCTTGCTTAACCAATCCGGGCGCAGGAGATGAAAATGTGATTCCAGCATTTTCTCCGCTTCGCAAAACGCTCCTTCTACCCACCCTTGCTGATCGGAATAGGCCTCACCAACAACATAAATATGCTCGTCTGCATCCGGCTTGCGCATGTAAGGCATGACGTCCCAAACCGGCACACCGGCCTTCCAGGCATGGTACCCTGCGCCGAACGGATCGTCGGACCAGTCGCGGAAATAGGTCACGTATGGTTCCGGGATTTCCACCTGTGCACCATGCAATTCACGCAGCTGATTCATAATTTCATTCACCATCAATTGCGTAGCCTGCTCTCTTTCAAGGGCTTTCAGCTCCACCAGCGAGGCCGATGCCGCCGCGCTTACTTTGAACAGCACGGTATCATCCGAAAGTGCCTTCCAAAATGTCTCGGTTTCCATATCCCCGTAGCTGCCGAGTAGCATCGAGTTGTTGTTCTGCGGATCGGTGCCGAAGTAGTAGCATTGCCGCATCGGCAGGTCGGTAATAGAGTGCCCGGAGTCGATACCCAGCTGTTTCCACCAGGGCTCACGGAAGCCCATCAGGATTTTGAATGCAGGCTCCATGATTACCGAACGGATATTCCGGTCAAGAGCGGTGTTTTCATTGGAATTGAAAAAGAAATTCTGCTGATCGAGCAGTTCCAGCGATTTACGCGGCATTCCGAGAATAATGTGGTTGGCATAAGCATACCACAGGGTGTTGCTCGGGATATTCAGGAAAGTGAGCTCGTAGCGGTAATCGTCACGCAGCTCATGGCCTTTCGAGAAGGTCAGCAGCTTGTTTTCCGACCAGATAGTCGCGCCCGGAATGCCTGTATACTGATTCGCAAGCGCATAGGCGATGCTATCATAACCTTCCTCGATCGTTTTATAAGTCACATCGGCCGAAAAATCTCCTACCATATAAGGAAATGCCTCTGCGGCATTCCAGTTGATCGTGTTGGAATAATAACCTCCCGCATTCGCCACAAAACTATAACCCTCTTCCGAAATCTGGTCTTTGATCAGGTTCCAGAAACCGAGGTCGTTCACCTTGCGGCCATCATAGGGCGACCCCGGGAAATTGTAGGTGAGTTTAGGCTTCACCTGGTCCCAATCCTCACTGGTCAGTTTGAAACCGTAATCATATTGTGTAGGCCCTTTGGTAACCTTGTCGGAATAATTAGCTACAAACCAGGGATCGGCCACAAGCACGTCGTAGATGATCTTGTTGAAAAGCTGGTCGGAGCTGAAACCGATGTCGTCGTCGTTGAGGTAGTAGCGGGTCACGAGTTTCTCTCCTTTATCCTGTGCTACATTCCAGGCATTTTGTTTGAAATGTTGCTTGCGGAGGTAAAAGAGCAGATCAGCCGGGTTGCCCATCGGGAACGGAACGGGCGTCATATGGTCTTTGAGTACCGGCGTGCGCTTGCTCAGGTCTTTTTCCGTCAGCGGATAGCCTTCAATAAGCGTAGTCACGATCTGCTGTGAAGTGAGGTAGCGCATACCGCCCAGCTCGCCCCAGAAGTTCATCCCGGGCAGGATTACCGATTCGAGGCGGCCGCCGAGGCGATCGCTCATGTCGAAAATCTGCACCTGCTCGCCGGTGTATTTGCCGGTGTCGGTCAGGCGGTAGGCACTGTACAGGCCCGAGGTTCCCGCGCCGATGATCGCGACTTCCGTCCGTAAACCAGGCTTTATTCCGTTGTTAAGTGGCGTGTTTTTGTTCATGTTGATGGTTTTAAATGGCTTTGAAATAATTATAACCCAGCTTAAATGGCGAGATATCGAAAGTGGAATGGCCGTCGAGCGCCAGCTCGGTCAGTATCTTACCTAAAAACGGGGTAAACTTGGCAGCCCAGCCTGTGGCATACACCACGATGTTGTGGTGATTAGGCACATAAGGCGGCGCAAAATCGATCAGCAGCTCCTTGTTCGCGATCTTGCTGAGCGCGATAAGGCAGGTCGAAGTAAAATAGGGCGTCGGATCGAGGCCTGTCATGTGCTCGCTGACCCATTCCGACGTGTAGGCGAGCTCCTTCGGGTTAGGTACGAGCGTCCGTTGCTCAGGACTTGTGAGGGGATCGATCACAAAGTCGGGTGCGACACGGATGTACTCCGGATGGTCCCAAACCACACCTGGGAAGCCATAAAACTGGTTACCGTTCGAGCCGATCGCATTCTGAAACACAAACCAGGTCGGGTACTGGATTTTCGGATCCGTCTTTTTGAAATAGGCCGAAGACATATTCCAATAGGTCGCTTCGATCGTAAACCCGAGCAGGTTGATCACGCTATCAATATACGGCCCGGGTACTAACACCAGTTTTTCACTTGTAAAAACACCTTTCGGCGTCGTCACGTTGAACAACTTTCCGTCCTGCCCAATCGCTGTCACCGGCGATTCTTCGTGCAGGGTCGTGTACGGGTCCCGCTCGCAGGCCTGGTAGAGGGTTTCGATGGTGGCACGGAAATCGATGCTCGCACCATCCGCCTGGAAAAGGCCGGTATAAGTATCGGGCAGGTTCCGGAAGTGGTATTGCGACTCGATTTCCTTCGCCGTCAGGCTGGTGTAAGGCACGCTCAATGCTTTGAGTGCCTGCTCGGCCTCGGCAATATTACCCTCGGTGGAATGCACCGAAGGATCACCGAACCAAAGCGTCCCAACCTTGTCGAGCAGTGTTTTGGGCGTCAGCGTTTGCAGCTCGTCCCAATACGGCTGCGCGTCCAGCGCCATTTGCACCATATATTCTTCGGGATACGGAATGCGGTATTGCCGCGAAACGCCCGCTGAGCTGCCAAGCTGATTTTTGAAATTGAACTGCTCCAAAACCAGTGTTTTAGCTTTTCGTTTTCCCAGATGGTAACCGGTGGAGAGGCCTATTGCCCCTCCCCCGACCACGATCACATCAAAATGATGATCTGCTGGTTGCGCCATGTATGTCGTATTTATCGTGAAGGTTTCGTGTATTACTTATTGTTTCACCAGCGTGTTAATGTTCACGTGCGGCCATTGGATGAGCTTAGCAGGATCGTGGAACTGCGGGATAAACTCGATGATGGAAGTCTGCGAGTATTGCAGTTGCAGGAACGAGCCGCCGGTATTCGGGTTTTGTACGGTTTCAATCCAGTAAGTTGCCTCAAAACTGGTCGTGTTAGCGTTCTGAACGATGAAGGGAATGTTGGTAATCCCGCCTTTGTTGGCCGTGCTCACCGAAATGGTGGTGGTGGAAGTGATCGTCTGACCGGCAATGGCATCCTGCAAAGTGGCATTCGGGTTCACCTTGTTGAAGCCTTCCTGCGGTGTGAGGTAAGGGTCGGTGTAGCCCAGCGGTTTCGAACCCGGGCCGGTAATCGGCAATGTGCTGATCGCCGGGATGTTGGGCGCCCCGCCGTTGACAGACGAACCGCCCAGTGCCAGCAATGAATCCCCATGCGGGACAGATGCCTGGCGGGCAATGCTGAATTCGTCCGGGCAATCCTGCAACAGCAGCCACGTTCCGTTCTCTGCGTGTAGCAAACTGCCATCGATATTGCTATGGATCGTGAGCTGGTACAGCAAAGTAGGTACCTGCTGCACGATGTGCGTTCCGCGGTTGGGCGTAGGTGTGCTCAACGGCGTGACGGTGAGCATTTCGGTGTAGGGCTGCACAAGCAAAATAAAGCCGCCTCTTTGGTTAGGAACGGCCACGAGGTTCCAGCCCTTGCGCCCCACCCAGGTACCGATCAGGTCGGTCAGCGGACCGAACATCGAGTTGGTTTCCTCGGGAGCACCACCTAAACGAGTGGTTTGAAGGGCATTGCTAGTAACTTTTAACATGGTGTAGATGGTTTAAGTGAAAAAAAGAGGATGCAGGGTAACAAGTATGGCTGGTAAATCCGACCGTTACCAACCCTTCACAAATCACCCGATCGGCATTCACCATGTCGTTTATATAGAATTAGTTTTATATTTTCTACAAATTAGATCATAGAAGGTGTAGCCAAACTAATACTACTTGTGGACTTATTTAACGGTCAAAGGTTTTCGCAGGGTGGGTAAATTCGGCGCTTCTGTTATGTCCTACAAAAGGAATTATTAGCTTTGCATCCAAATCTCTCTTCCGACCCGGCACCTGGCCATTGCAATTATGAATGATCTGAAAAACGATATCCAGCCTTTGGGGGCTTCTACCATGGCCGACATGGTCGAGTCGAGGCTGCGTGAGTATTTGAAACGGAAATCCTTCGTACCCGGCGACGCATTGCCCAAGGAACAGGAACTGGCCGACGCCCTGGGCGTGAGCCGGAATGTGGTGCGTGAGGCGCTCAGCCGCCTGCGCATGCTCGGGATGATCGATACCCGCAAAAAACGCGGGATGGTGCTCACCCAACCCGATATCCTCGGCTCGCTCGAACGCGTCCTCGATCCGCTGATCCTCGGTAAAAACACATTGAAAGACATTTTCGAACTGCGGCTCGTACTGGAAATGGGCCTGGCCGACCTCATTTACCTGCGCAAAACCCCGGAAGACATTACCGCCCTTGAAACGATTGTTGCCCAGGAGGTAAACAAGCAGCAGAAGCCCTTCCGCGTAGAACATGAGATCGCTTTCCACGGCAAGCTTTACCAGATGACCGGAAACGACACTTATATGCGTTTCCAGAAAATGCTGCTGCCCGTATTCGAATATGTGCTCGATTATGAGATCCAGGTCAATGGCCAGGCGGATGTGGGCAAGGTTACCCATCACGATTTGGTTGAAATATTAAAAACAGGTGATTCGGAAGATTTTCGTCGAGGTATGAAGGCGCATTTAAAGCCACACTTCGACCGTTTGAAAGCTTGAAACGGTATATTACATCGCTACGCGATTTTGCATTACCAGACTATTAGTGGAAGATTGATGGCAGATCGCAAAATGTCGTCAGACATGTAACATCGGCAGAAAACGGACATCAATTCCCGTGGGGATGCAACAACGACTATAAACCGCGCAACGGCACCATATTTTGCATTATTTTCTGAATAAATATTTGGATGTTCAGTAGCAAAGCTTCTATCTTTGTTATTATGTAGTACATAACTACTAATAAACATATCAAATTCCTGACTCTTTAAAATTCGATCCTATGAAGAAAGTGTACGCGGTAGTCCTGCTGGGCTGTGCGTTGTTGCTCCTGGCTCCGGTCGTCACGGCGCAGCAACTGACCATCACCGGGACCGTCAGATCAGCCGGGACGGGCGAGAACCTGCCGGGCGTGAGCATTATCCTCGGTGGTACCTCCTCCGGTACCACCACCGATGCCGATGGAAAGTATACGATACAGGCACCAGCCACGGGCCGTCTGGTTTTCTCCTACGTCGGTTTCGATCCTCAGGAAGTAGCCATTTCAAGCCGTTCGAAAATTGATATTTCCCTCTCGGAAAGCGAAAAGGCGCTTAGCGAAGTTGTGGTGGTGGGCTATACAAGCCAATCCAAAGCAAAAACGACCGCTGCGGTGTCGAAACTGGGGACTGAAGAGCTCAGAAATACTTCTAATCCCAACCCTGTGCAGGCTATGCAGGGCAAAATGGCAGGTGTGTCGGTACCGGTCAATTCCGGGCAGCCGGGCGCCGGGGCGACCAATATCATCATTCGTGGCGGGACGAAGCTCAACGTTTATGGGACAGGGTTAGGCAATTCGGGCGGCAATTCCGTGGGGACTTCGGAGTCGAGCGGGCCGCTGGTGATCGTGGATGGCGTGTTCCGGTCATTGAGTGACATCAATCCCGACAATATCGAATCGTTTCAGGTGATGAAGGACGCCGCGGCGACAGCCATTTACGGTGGACGAGGTGCGAACGGCGTGATCGTCGTCAAAACCAAAGGGGGAAAGTTCAATACCAAAGCCAATATCTCCCTCAACCACCGCACAACCTGGGAAACCAATGCGCGGGATTATAAATACCTGAATGCGAGGGATTACCTCGCATTGGCAAGAAAGACAGTCCAGGCGACTTTCGACCCTATCGACAAAAACAACCTGCTTAACAACGGGGGTTTCTCGGCCGGAACACGCATTTATACCACGCCGGGGCAATACGGGAACAATATCAACCTCACCGCATTGTACGACAACATCGTAGCCGTAGAAGGCCAGCCTTACGTCGACCGGCTGCTGGCAAACGGGTGGCAGACCATGGATGACCCGATCAACCCAGGTACGAAGCTGCTTTTTGCTGACAATCATTACCAGGACATGCTCTGGAACACCGGCGTTACTCAAAACCACAACCTATCCGTCGACGGCGGCAGCGAAAGGGCGAGTTACAATGTGTCGGCAGGTTATACCAATCAGGCAGGTACGTTCGCAGGTACCAGATACAAACGATACGATGTGCTCGGCAATTTCGGTTTCAAAGCGGCCGACAATTTCCGGATCGATGCGATGGTGAACTACCAGAATGTGCTCCCCAATTACGTGGAGGCATTTCAGAACGAGCTCACACGCGGCACGCGCCTGACCCCGCTCATACGCATATACAAGGACGACGGTAACCCGACGCCCGGCGAGAACTATGCAACCCGCAACCGGTTCCACACTTTGAAATACGACGACGTCCGGTCCTCCACCGAGCGGGTCATTTCACGCATTGCCGGTGACCTCCTAATCGCCAAAGGATTGAGTTACAAAGCGGCCATCTCCTATTTAATGCAGGATTATCGGTATATGTTTATGCGGAAAGGCACACCGGCCTCCGAAATCCAGCCCGGTACCCAGCGCCAGAAGAATGAGGATACCAACAACTTCCGGCAACTGATGATCGACCAGATCCTCCAATACGACCTCAGCCTGCGTGATGCCCATAACTTTACATTCCTGGCGGGTTTCAATTTTACCAAATCCACCAACAGCATTATCAATATCGGTTCGCAGCGCGCTACGAGCGACTACATCTATACTATTAATGAACCTTCGACGTCGGTCATCAACGGCGTGGTGAACACCAACGTGACGGATTTCAGGACCTCCCTTTCGGAAAGCCGTTCGGCGAGCTACTTCGGGCAGTTCAATTATGATTACGACGGGAAATACCTGCTCAGCGGCGCATTGCGGTACGATGGGTTCTCCAATTTCGCCCCTCAAAACAAATATGCATTGTTTCCCTCGGCCTCCCTGGGCTGGAACATCCACCGGGAGAAATTCTGGAACATCGCACCGGTAAGTATGCTGAAACTCCGCGCAAGCTGGGGCCAGGCCGGTTCCAGCGACCTGAGCCTCACCGATACCTACGGTGGCTATTCCGCAGCGACGTACGCATTGGGCTCCGGTATCCTGAGGGCCAATCTCTCGAACCCGAACCTTAAATGGGAACTCACCGAAACCACCGACCTCGCACTCGACGCAGCGCTGTTCGGTGACCGGGTTACATTATCGGTTGATTTTTACAACAAACTCACAAAAAACAGGTTAGAATCGAAACCACTGCCTTCCGAAGCGCCGTTCCCCTCCATTACTTACAATAACGGGACCCTGCAAAACAAAGGCGTTGAAATAGAACTGGGCGCGACGGTGATCAAAGCCGGCGCATTTACGTGGCGATCCAGTTTTTCATTTGCCCTCAACCAGACCACTATCAAAAAACTACCCGACAACGGCCGGGCTAAAAACCGGCAAGGCGGCGATCTTGTTTACGACCGCGCCGCAGGCAAAAACGTAGAAGCCGGTGGACTGGCAGAAGGCGAGCGGCCGTTTGGATTGTACGCCTACAAAGTGCTGGGCGTATTCTCGACCGAGGAGGAGGCCAAGGCCTGGAACGCTACCAAAAAAGACAACCTCGCTTCACCCTCCGGCATTACCACCGGGAAGCACGCCGGCGACTTCATCTTCGACGACCTCAACAACGACGGGGTGATCGACACCAAAGACCAGGTGTTCATGGGCTACCGCAACCCCGACAAAATCGGCGGAATGCAGAATACTTTTACTTATAAGTCCCTGTCCCTGCGAGTGGCCGTCGACTATGCGCTCGGGCATATGATCAGCAACGGCGCACTGGCCCGCTCGCTCGGAACCGGAAGGGCATTCAACGAAGGGGCGCCTTCGCAGGCACTCGGGCCCGACATTTGGCAAAAATCGGGCGATACCGGTAAGAAATATGCCCGTTTCTCATTCGCAGATGCCGATTTCGGCCAGCGCAACTACCTCCGCTCGGCGACTTTGGGCAACAACAACGGCTATGGATCCGACGTATCGGCCATGATCGAAAAGGGCAATTTCCTGGCCCTGCGCGAGCTTTCACTGGCCTACGACCTGCCCAAAAACCTGCTCAAAAAAATCCATTCCACCGGAATGAATGTGTTCGTAAGCGTGTACAACCTCGGTTATCTCACCAGGTACAAAGGCATTAACCCGGAAACTTACACCGGCTTCGACGCCGTGGGCTACCCGCGCCCGCGCCAATTTTCGGTAGGAACCACGCTCAGATTTTAACAGAAAGTATTATGAATCCAAGAATTAAATTCCTCACCCTAACCGCTTTTGCTCTCACAAGCCTGAGTGCCTGCGACAGTTTGCTGGACGTGAAGCCGCAGTCGAGCATCACCGAGGCGGTTTATTTTCAGAATGAAGGCGATTTTGAACCATACCTGACGGGGATTTATACCTACATGCGAACTTTTGCAAACAATGTAAGCTACGGTACCGAGCGCAGCGAAGAGTTGATCGCCGGCTCCAACTCGCGTTTCGGCGTGGCATGGTCGCAGATCATCACCCCTACTTCCGGCGCTATCAATTACAACGATTGGTATAAGGCCATCGGCCATTGCAACCTGCTGCTGGCGAGGATAGAAGCCTTCCCATTCGCCGGCAATCCCGATCTCAGAAAGCGCATTCTCGCCGAAACTTACAGTCTACGCGCCTATTTTTACTTTCATTTGACCCGCATTATCGGAGACGCGCCGCTGATGCTGCAAGCGGTGACGGACGAAAATGTGCCGTTACTGCCACGCTCTACGGCTGCCGAAGTGATGAAGCAGGTTCAGGGGGACCTGGATAAAGCAATCGGGTTTTACAAATCTGTGGGCAATTTCAATGCGGCTTCATACCCAAGCAAATACCGCTTCGCATATGGCTCAACGCAGGCACTCAAAGCGGAAGCCAGTTTGTGGAGCGCCAAAGTACTCGGCGGCGGCGATGCGGATTTCAATACGGCTATCGCGGCTATTTCGGAAGCAGAAGCTTCGGGCGTTTCACTGAATGCGGATTTCAAAAACGTGACAGGCCTGCGGGCACCCAATAACCCGGAAGTCATGCTATCGGCCTATTTCAGCCGGGACGAAACGGGCGGCAATTATGGCGTAAATGCATTACCCTTCCTGACGATCGTGCAGGGTGCCGTCAATCTCGACAGCCTGCCCTACACCCAAACTTCCACCACCGGCCAGGGAGCCTACCAGATCAGCCAGCCGTCGCGGGCATTATTTAGCAAAAGCACCCCCGACAATCGCATTCCGTACACCTGGATTACCGAACGGCAAACTTCCGGCCCGAAGATTTCCTGGATCACCAAATACCCCGGTACCAAATATTCCGACG
The DNA here is from genome assembly GCF_052044875.1 of Dyadobacter sp. 22481. Taxonomy (NCBI): domain Bacteria; kingdom Pseudomonadati; phylum Bacteroidota; class Cytophagia; order Cytophagales; family Spirosomataceae; genus Dyadobacter; species Dyadobacter sp. 22481. The sequence continues at coordinate 686,271 of NZ_JBQENV010000001.1, read as the reverse complement.
ACCGCATTTCCGACAACGAGCTCATCATTTTCCGCCTCGCCGACATTTATCTCATGAAAGCCGAAGCCTACGCAGCTCTTAACAAAATGGAGGAGGCGATCGCCTCCCTCGACAAAATCCGCACGCGGGCAGGCACCGGCGCCTACGCGGGAGCAAAAACAAAGGCAGCCGTGGAGCGGGAAATCCTCGACGAACGTGGTCGGGAGCTTTTTTTCGAGAATAAGCGGTGGTACGACCTCGCAAGGTTTCACAAAGGAGGCACCATCGATGTGTACCAATTTGTACCGAACCTGGTGGGCAAGAAAACGCCGCTTTTCTGGCCGCTCAATACGACGGTTCTAGCCAATAACAAGCTATTGGTCCAGACAGCGGATTATTAACCTTTACTTTTCAAGAATTTTATTTGATGTTTTGATATGATAAAAAGAACATTGCTGATCCTGATCGTCCTGGGCGCCACTAGGGCATTTGCGCAAGACATTCCCGAAACGCGTGCATTGTTCAGCGCAGGTGAAGGCGGCTACAAAAGCTATCGCATTCCGTCGCTGATCAAAGCCAGAAACGGTGCACTGATCGCGTTTTGTGAAGGCCGCAAAGACGGCACCGGCGATGCCGGCGATATTGATTTGCTCATGAAACGCTCGACGGATAATGGCAAAACCTGGGGGCCGCAAACGGTCGTCTGGGACGATGGTACCAATACCTGCGGCAATCCTTGCCCGGTGCTCGACGAGGAAACAGGCGAAATTCTCCTCCTACTTACCCAAAACCGGGGCGACGTACCCGAAAAGGACATTATCATTAAAAAATCCGAGTCGACCCGGACGGTGTGGCTCTCCCGCAGCGCCGACCACGGTGCCACCTGGGCCAAACCGGTTGAAATAACCCAAACTACCAAGAAACCCGAGTGGGGCTGGTACGCAACCGGACCCGGCATTGGCATACAAATCAAAAACGGTCCGCGCAAAGGCCGGCTGGTGATCCCCTGCGATTTCAGCTACGACGACCCGAACGGCAAGGTCCGTAACGGCCCGTTCGAATACGGCGCGCACGCCATTTACAGCGACGATCACGGTAAAACGTGGCAGCTGGGCGGGACGATCACACCCAAAATGAATGAATGTCAGGTAATTGAAGTGGCCGACGGCAACGGCACGCTGCTCATGAATATGCGCTCCTATTTCGGCCATGGGCGGCTGGCGCAGTCGGTAAGCTACGATGGCGGCGTTAGCTGGACGGCCCCCGAAGACATTCCCGAGCTCGTTGAACCGGTATGTCAGGCGTCGATCATCCGGTACCAGCGTCCGAAAGGGAGTAGTGCAATGCTCTTCCTCAATCCTGCCAGCACTACCAAACGGCACAACCTGACATTGCGCGCCAGTTTCGACGAGGGAAAAACCTGGCCGGTTATCCGGACCATTTTCCCCGGCCCATCGGCCTATTCGAGCATGGCGGCATTGCCCGACGGCAATATCCTGTGCCTTTACGAAGCGGGAAAAACCGGTGCCTATGAGCAGATCGTGCTGCAAACCATCACCCCGCAATGGTTGTTCGGGGACCGCAAATAGTTGAATTTCAAGTTTATCAATCCACATGAATACCATCCAACACACCGACGGCCTCATCGCCGCGCTTTTCACTCCCTTACATCCTGATGGCTCCGTGCATTACGAGCTGCTGCCCGCATTAGTCGAACATTTGATCAGTACCGGTATTTCGGGCATATTCATTTGCGGCAGCAACGGCGAAGGTCCCAATCTGACACTCGAAGAACGGATGCAGGTTTCCGAAACCGTCATCCAAGCCGGTAAAGGCCGCCTGCGCATGATCGTACACGTAGGGCATGCAAGCATTGCGGAAGCGCGCAAGCTGGCACGTCACGCGCAAGAGGCGGGGGCAGACGCCATTTCGTCCGTCGCAGCATTCTATTTCAAACCTACTTCCGTGCAAAACCTGGCCGACTGCATGACCGACATTGCGGCAGGTGCACCAGAGCTACCTTTTTATTATTATCATATTCCTTCACTCACCGGCTTTTCCGTAGACGTGCTCGACTTCATGCGCATTGCCGAAAAGCAGATCCCCAACTTCGCCGGAGTGAAATACACCGCAGCTACGCTTTGGGAATACCAGGAATGCCTGAATCACGAAGGCGGCAAATACGATGTATTGTATGGTTTTGATGAAAATCATTTGCCCGCATTGTCGATGGGTGCCAAAGGGTGCATCGGCAGTACATTCAACTTCGCAGCACCTCTTTATCTGAAAGTAAGGGAGTATTTTGAAGCGGGCGAGATGGAAAAGGCGCGGAAGCAAATGCTTTTCTGCGTCGAGATGGTGCGGATCGTGGTGCAGTACCCGCCGATTCCCGCACAAAAGGCCGTGATGAAAATGCTCGGCTTCGATATGGGTCCCTGCCGCCTCCCGCTCGTGACCCTGTCCGACGAGCAATACCAGGAATTAAATCGCCAGCTCACTGAAATCGGGTTCTTCAAATTCCTGGGACAATGATTGAATGAGTAAATGAGTGAATGAGTGTATAACCGAATGACGCAATGACCCGCTTACTGCTGTTCCTGACTATTTTCCTACAAACTATGACTTCCAATGCCCAATTGGTCGGCCCTTCGCCGTTGCGATGGAAAAGCCTTCCACCGCTTCCTGACGATGTTGGGTTTGCGGGTGCTTATGCCGGCGTCAGTAACGACGCGCTGATCGTCGCGGGCGGTGCCAACTTCCCGGGCAACGCCGGACCGTGGGGTAACGCGCCCAAAACCTGGTATGACGATATTTTTGTGCTGGAAAATCCGTCGGGAACCTGGAAGAACGCGGGTAAATTGCCCCAGGCAATGGGATACGGCATTTCGCTCACAACCCCGGAAGGCATTTTCTGCCTCGGAGGCGCCGATGGTACACAGCATTACAAGCAGGCATTTTATCTGAATTGGAAGGACGGCCGGATTACCACGACGCTACTCCCGGCGCCACCGGTTCCCCTTGCCTATGCGTCCGGCGCGGTGCTCGGCGACAAAATATATGTGGCAGGGGGCACCACCGCTCCGTCCGACACCCATGCATTGAACCGTTTCTGGGAATTTGATTTACACAAAAAACAATGGCACGAACTGCCTCGAATCCCCGGCAATGGCCGCATGCTGGCCGTTGCGGGTGCACAGGATGGCCGTTTTTTCCTGTTCAGCGGCGTAGAGTTGCACCATCATGCCGGTGTCGCCCGGCGCACCTATTTGAAAGAATGCCTTGCCTATAATCCTGCCTCGAAAAGCTGGAAGCGCCTTGCCGACCTGCCGAACGCCGTGGCTGCCGCACCTTCCCCCGCATATGCGGCCGGGCAGTCGCACCTGCTTGTAGTGGGTGGCGATGATGGTGCCAATGCCCAACGGGTAATGGAGCTTAAAGAGGACCATCCCGGTTTTCGCAACGAAATCATGGCCTACCACAGCATTACCGACACATGGGCATCGCTGGGGACATTTTCGGAAGGTAAGGGAGCGGTTACTACGCCGCTTGTGACGTGGAACGGGCAACCGGTGATCCCCTCGGGCGAGGTGCAACCGGGCATCCGCACGCCGCGCGTGGTGGCGGGCAGTCCGGTAGTAAGTACCGGCACATTCAATGGGATCGACTGGGGCGTGGTGTCGGTTTACTTTTTGCTGGTACTGGGCATTAGCATTTACGTTTCGCGCAAGATGAGCGCCAGCACAGACGATTTTTTCCTCGGCGGCCAGAACATTCCCTGGTGGGCGGCCGGACTGAGCATTTTCGGGAGCAAACTCAGCGCGCTTACATTCATCGCCATCCCCGCGAAAACCTACGCTACCGACTGGGTCTACATCTTTGCCAATGCGATGATCATCGTCGTGGCACCGATCGTGATCTGGTTCTTCCTGCCCTATTTCCGCAAACTGAAAATCACCAGCGTCTACGAATACCTCGATTTCCGGTTCAATAAAACCGTCAAACTGGTGGGCAGCTTCACATTTGTTGTTTTTCAGGTAGGAAGATTGGGGATCGTGATTTACCTCCCTGCATTGGTACTAAGCACGGTCACCGGGATGAACCTCATGCTGTGCATCACCCTCACCAGCCTTATTACGACCGCCTACACCATTTCGGGTGGGATCGAAGCCGTGGTCTGGACGGAAGTAATGCAAGTCGGGGTGTTGCTCGGCGGGGCGTTTATCAGCTTGTTTTTTATTGCAAATGCCTCAGGAGGCTTTGAATCACTATTTACACAAGCGGGTGACGCCGGCAAATTCCACATGGTGAATAGCGGCTGGGCTATCACCGAGCCGGTGCTTTGGGTAGTTTTGGTGGGTAATTTTTTAACACAAATCGTCACTTACACTTCCGATCAGGTGGTGGTGCAACGCTACCTCACCACTCCTACGGAAGCCGAAGCCCGCCGTTCGATTTGGACGAATGCATTTCTCGTCATTCCGGCCACATTGATTTTCTTTTTGGTTGGGACGGCATTGTGGGTGTATTTCAGACAGTCACCTCACCTGCTGAACCCGATGGCGCGCACCGACGATATTTTCCCCTGGTTTATCTCCACACAACTACCCGCTGGCCTGCGCGGATTGGTGATCGCGGGGCTCTTCGCGGCTACGATGTCCACTATCAGTTCCTCGATGAACTCCATTGCCACCGTGGTCACTACCGATTTTTTCCAGCATTTTGTGCCAAAATCCACCGATCTGCAACGCTTCCGCTTTGCACGTTACACGACGCTGGTACTAGGCGCGGCCGGGATCGGAATTGCCGTTTGGCTGGTTTTTATAGAAAACAACAGCATTTGGGACCAGTACCTGAAACTGATCGGGATATTCGGCGGCTGCCTGGCCGGGATGTTCGTGGCGGGGATATTCGTCCCTTCGATTAACAGCACTGGCATTCTCGCCGGGTTTTTCATAAGCGCGGTGCTGTTGTATTTTGTGCAGGCGAATGGCTGGGTACATTTCTTCCTGTACCCTGGCGTCGGGATTTTTGGTTGTGTGATATTTGGCTGGCTCATCAGTAAGGCGGTTCCCCAGCCCCGGCCTTCCTGACCATTAAATGCTATACCCGTGGCATTTTATAGCCGTTGTGGTACTCGTTACCGATCAGCTTGTTGGCCGCCGCATTGTCGAACTCCCCTTTTTGGGCATCCCAACGAAGCGTACTCCCCGTTCGATAAGCGATATTACCCATTTGAGAAAGAATCGCGACCTCCGCGCCTACATGTATGGGCGCATGCAGGTCGTCCATACGCCGCGAGCGGATCACTTCCACGAAGTTTTTGGCATGTTCATCAAGGCCATTGTCCGACGAAGCCTGGAACGGAACGGCTTCCATCCGTTTTTCGTACGGTACGACTTCCCAACCACGCCTGTCGACGATTAACGTGCCGTTCTCACCCAGGAATGCGACGCCGTGCTCGCGGTTGTAAATGCCCGCGCCATAGCCGATCACGTGTTCCCATTGTATATTAAAACCTTCGTATTCAAAGAGTGTCGTAAGCGTATCGGGCGTTTCCGCGCCGGGGTTACGCAGCATTGCGCCGCTGGCGCTCACACGTTTCGGCGCGGCGGCGGCCGGCGATCCGGCGGCCGGCGATCCGGCAGTCTTCATACCCAGCAATGCATAGTCGAGCAAATGCACGCCCCAATCGGTCATAATACCACCTGCATAATCCCAAAACCAACGAAACGAGCCATGGAAACGATTGGGATTGAATGGCCGCTTGCTAGCCGGTCCCAGCCACATATCATAATCCACGCCGGCCGGGGCTGTACCGTCTGGCTGTTTTAGGATTGGATTACCATAATTAAAATATCCCCAAACTTTCACCAACCCTATTTTCCCGAGTTTTCCCGAATGCACAAAATCGACCGCGTCGCGAAAATGTTTCTGGCTGCGTTGCCATTGCCCCACCTGCACCACGCGCTTGTACCGCTCCTGAGCCGCCACCATCGCCCGGCATTCGGCAATGGAGTTGCCGATGGGCTTTTCTACATACACATCCTTGCCCGCTTCGCACGCTTCGACCATCATCAGGCAATGCCAGTGGTCGGGCGTGCCGATCACCACTGCGTCTATATCTTTGTTTTCCAAAATCCTCCGGTAATCGCCATAGGTTTTCACCTGAATTCCTTTCGAGGCAAACTCGGCAGCCCGTTTGTCCAGCACATTGCGGTCGGCATCGCAGAGCGCAACGCATTCCACACCCGGATTTCGGATCACCGCATTGATGTCCGCCCACCCCATACTGTTGATACCGATCGCCGCAACACGGATCTTGTCGGCGGCCGGCGATCCTGCGGCCGGCGGCCCTGCGGCCGGCGACCCGGCAGCTGATCGGACAGAACCGGCCTGCGCGAAGTCGGTGATCATGGGTAAAATGCCCGCTCCACCAGCCAGGGCGGTCGCAGTATGGATGAATTTTCTTCTGGAAATAGTCATGACAAACCAAGATGATGATTAGCGGAAAACAAAGCAGGTTTTGGCAGACTTTTACCGCTGTTTTTACACAAACAATTCTTGCAATATTTCAAATGTCAGTTTGACAAATGTTGTCGTATAATTTGGTATTGCCGGGAAAAAGTATGGCTTTCCCTATAAAATTCCCGAATGACAACGTTCCCGGCAACGTCTGCGTAAAAAAATCGGGCGATTACATTGGTCACGATCAAAAATGGGTTCAAATTAAGTCCGGGCAACAATGCAAGCATTTGCCACTTATCGGAAAAATACAATTTCAAAACATTGACCCGACACCCATTTAACCACATTCAGTAACTGCACATGAACGTTAAATCTCTACCGGACCAACACCTCGTCGAAGCCCTGCGGGACGACGACAGCCTGGCATTCCGGGAGATTTACCAACGTTACTGGAAAAAAATGTACCTGCTCGCGCTCCGCAAGATCGACGACCGTGAGGCCGTAGAGAGCATCGTCCAGGACGTGTTCCTCCGATTGTGGGAACGCCGCAGCCTTTTGCAGATCGACAACCTGGAAGCCTACCTCGTCACGTCGGTCAAATACACATGCATCAATCATTTCAAATCGGCGATGGTACACGAAAAATACCTCGCCCACGCATTTGTCGGGTATTCCGACTCGATTTCTACCACTGAAGATCAGCTGAACGTGAGCGAACTGATGAGCAGCATCGAAGCGCGCCTGAGTCATTTCCCCGAAAAAGCCCAGACCATTTTCCGCCTTCACCGCCTCGAAAACCGTTCTACCAAAGAAATAGCCACCCAAATCCAAATGCCCCAGCGAACGGTAGAGCATCATCTCAGCCTAGTGGTAAAGGCGCTGCGTTCCTATTTGAAAGATTATCTTTAAAAGGGAGGAGGGGATTTCTATCCGATCCAATCCCCTTCCCCTTCCCCTTCCCCTTCCCCTTCCCCTTCCCCTTCCCCTTCCCCTTCCCCTTCCCCTTCCCCTTCCCCTTCCCCTTCCCCTTCCCCTTCCCCTTCCCCTTCCTCCCTCCTCCATCCTCCCTTTCCTCCCCTTCCTCCCTTTCCTCCCTTTCCTCCTTTCCTCCCCTCATAGCACAAAAGCCAGAACTTTCTACCCCAAAGTCCGATTTAACATAACTTATCCAATAATTTCTAAAAACTTTTGCGGAACACCGGCCCTGAATTTGACTACTAACTAAAAAGCAAGCAGCCATATCAGGCAATGAACCGGGAACAATTCGCAGCATTATTGGAGAAATATCAGGACGGCCGGTGCACCGAGCAGGAGAAGCTGCTGGTGGAGCATTGGTTTGCATTGCTTGAAAACGAAAATGCCGGTGAAGTTTCCGAAAGTGATCTGGAAGGTACCAGCGAGCGAATGTGGGCGGAAATGCAGGAAAAGACTTTCCTCCCCGACCTCCATGAGAGAAATGGCAACAGCCCCTTTCGATCCATCTATCTCCGATGGGCCGCCATGGCGGCCTCCCTGCTCCTGATCGGCTGGTTTTTCACGGGAAGGGTTCGCGATCGCCATGTGCCGCTGACTGCCTATGCCTGGGAAGAAAAGCGTAACGACGGCACCAACATCCTGCCTGTGATGCTGGAAGACAGCAGCGTGGTGGAACTCCGCCCCGGAAGCTCACTACGCTATCCAAGCCGCTTCGAGGGAGGAAAAAGAGAGGTGGTTTTGAAGGGGAACGGCTTTTTCAGCATTCGTAAAAACCCTAAGAAGCCCTTTTACGTGCATTCGGGAGGCGTTACCACGAGAGTGTTGGGCACGAGCTTCCACGTGAGCACGGCGCCCGACGGGCAGCAAACAAAGGTGGAAGTCGTAACAGGACTTGTGTCGGTTTACAGCGAAAAAACGGGCGAAGATGCCGTGGATATGCTGGTAAGCCCCAACCATACCGCCACATTCAACCGCAACTCGGGCAAATTCTCGGCGGGACTGGCCGACCGACCACGCATGCTCAACGCGGGCATATCGTTCCAATTCAACAATGCACCGTTATCGCTGGTTGCGCAACATATGCGTGACGCGTGGGGTGTGGATGTGGAGGCCGAAAACAGCCAGATTATGAATTGCCCGCTGACGGCCGACCTGAGTGGACAGCCCCTTTTTACACAGCTGGATATCATTTGCGCAGCACTAGGCGCAAAATACAAAGTCCGCGGCTCGACTATCCGTATTTCGGGCCCCGGTTGCAAAATACGCAGTACCCACGCTTTTCGAACTCGTAAACCCAACCATTCCCATATGCAGACATAGCCGCAAACGAAAACGCTGGCCATGCAGCGAACATGGGCCAGCGCCAGCAAATCCTGTAAGGCCGACAGCGAATCGCGCCTTTTCGGGAGCTTCATTTTATCAAATCTCCATTCAATAAAACATTTAAAGGTATGAAAAAAACAGAACCTTTACTTTTAAGGCTTTCCAATTACCGGGGTATGAATATGCCGCGCAAGTTATTGCTATGGGCCGTAACGGTGACGCTGCTGGCCTGCCATACGGTACTGGCGGGCAGTCAGCAGGAAGTAATGTCCCGGCTCGTTACGCTGAAATTCCAGAACCAGCGGTTCGAAAAAGTCATCAGCAGCATTGAAAGACAAACCAAAGCCAGGATCGTTTATAGTTCTGAGCGTGTGAATGTGGCCAGGAATGTGAGTGTGGAAGTAAACAAAAAACGTCTCGACGCGGTTTTGGACGAACTTCTTTCTCCACTGAACCTTACTTATCGCGTGGTAGGCGGGCAGATCGTGCTCGAAAGCCTGGCGCGTGACGAATCGATGGCGCCTGCGAAAACCCAGGCGGCGGACCGGACCATTACCGGCGTGCTCACCGACGAAAAGAATGCCGTGCTCCCTGGCGTAAGCGTGATCCTGAAAGGTACCAACCGCGGTACTACCACAGACGGCCAGGGCAAGTTCAGTCTGCTCGTTCCGGACGATGCGGGCGCTGTCCTGACCTTCTCATTTGTGGGTTACCAAAGTCAGGATGTTGCATTGGGCGCACAAACGATCTTCAATATTTCGCTGAAACCCGATGTAAGCGCATTGGAAGAAGTGGTCGTGATTGGCTATGGCGCCGTGCGCAAGCGTGACCTGACCGGCTCGGTGGTACAACTTAAAAGCGAGCAATTGAAACAAGTGCCTTCCAACAACGTCCTCGATGCCGTGCAGGGTAAGATCGCGGGGGCGGACATTACGCGCAGCAGCGGTCAGGCGGGAGCGGGCGTGAACATTACGATCCGTGGTAACCGTTCGATAGGTGGAAATAACTCGCCGCTCATCATCGTTGACGGGGTTCAATATGGTGACTTGGCGGATATCAACTCCAACGACATCGAATCGATGGAGGTTTTGAAAGATGCGTCGTCTATCGCTATCTACGGTTCGCGAGGTGCCAACGGCGTTATTTTAATCACAACCAAAAAAGGGAAAAGCGGCCGCCCCGATATTTCCTTCAACTCCTATGCCGGCGTTTCGCAGGTAACGATGTACCCGCGTGCGATGGACATCAACGAGTTCCGCGATTTCAAACGTGAAGCGTGGCGTGCAGCGGGCGTCTGGAACACCGCCGCCGACGATCCGACGATTTTTACCAATGTGGCCGAATATGATGCATTGCAAAAAGGTACCTGGACCGATTACCAGAAAGAACTCATCCATCCCGGTTTCCAGCAGAATTACCAGCTCGGCTTCCGCGGCGGTTCTGAAAAGCTGAAATCCTATGTTTCGGTTGATTATTTCAATGAAAAAGGAATCTTGAAACTCGACGAAATGAAGCGCTACACGGCGCGCTTGAATGTCGATTACACGCTGACGGACTGGATGAAGATCGGTTTGCAAAGCCAGCTGACGTACTACAACCAGAGCGTCCGCCGCGATCCTTTGAACCAGGCCAACAAGATCAGTCCGCTGGGCTCACTGTACGATGAGAACGGCAATTTTAACTTTATTATGCTCGACGGGCAGACGGCCAACCCGCTCTCCGACGAGCAGCCTGGCGTTTTCAACAACAATATCCTGACAACCCGCACACTAACGAACGGCTACGTCGAAATCACGCCATTGAAGGGCCTCACGTTCCGCAGTACCCTGGGTGCGAACCTTTCCAGCTCGCGCAACGGCGCCTATTCTTCGCCCAAATCCATCGACCGCTCGCTGACCGGAAAGTCTCTGGCTACCTACAACGTGTCCAACGGCCGGACGATCAACTGGGAGAACGTGGTGACCTACCAAAAGGCTTTCGAACAGCACAATTTTACATTTACAGGTATTGGTAGCTCCCTGGCGACCGTTTCGGACAATGCGCAGGCATCCGGGGTCAACCAATTGATTCCCTCGCAGCTGTTTTACTCGCTCGGTAGTGCTACGGAAGAGATCAAGATCAATTCTGCCTATGCTAAAAACAACCTCGTGTCCTTCGCAGCACGTGTGAATTACGGTTTCAAAGACCGCTATTTGCTCACGCTGACGGCGCGGAAAGATGGTTCCTCCAAACTCGCACCGGGCAACAAATGGACGTTTTTCCCCTCGGCTGCATTTGCGTGGCGGATCATCGATGAGGGTTTTATGAAGAATTTCAAAAAGCTCAGCGACCTGAAACTGCGCCTGAGCTACGGAATCGCGGGGAACGACCCATCGGGGCCGTATGCGACGCAAACCACGCTGACCCGCATTGCATTCGGCTTTGACGAAGTGGCCTATCCGGCTTACACTTTCTCCCGAAATGTCGGGAATGCGGCTTTGGGCTGGGAGCTTTCGGCTACGCAAAACCTGGGGCTCGATTTCGGATTATTCGATGGCCGCATCAACGGTTCGGTCGACTACTACGACACCCGGACTTCCGACTTGCTTCTCGACCGCGGCTTGCCTCCTACTACCGGCGTAACGACCGTGAAGCAGAACATCGGGAAAACCCGCAACCGGGGTATTGAGGTAGTACTGGGAAGCACCAACATCCGCACCGCCGATTTCACCTGGAATTCAAGCCTCACATTCACTAAAAACAAAGAGGAGATCACGGAACTCGTAACCCAGGGCAACGACATTGGCAACGGCTGGTTCATCGGCAGCCCTATCAGCGTATTCTACGATTACGAGAAACTGGGTATCTGGCAAACTTCGGAAGCGGAAGCGGCCAAGGCGATGTCGCCCACGCAGCTGCCTGGTGAAATTAAAGTGAAAGATCAAAATGGCGACGGCAAGATCGACGCCGTAAACGACCGCGTGATCCTCGGCACACCGCGCCCGAAATGGAGCGGGGGATTGGACAACACGATCAAATTCAAAGGTTTTGATTTAAATGTAATGATTTACGCGAGAATCGGATCGATGATCAACTCCGACCGTTACGCGCGGTTCGATCAGCAGGGTGTCGGCAACAGCACCGCAGGCCTCGACTACTGGACACCGGAGAACCCGACCAACGATTATCCCCGTCCGAACAAGAATGCGGGGCTCAAATACCTTTCGACATTGGGTTACCGGGATGCTTCCTATGCACGCATTCGCAACGTGACGCTCGCGTACAACCTGCCGGTGGACAAGTTTAACTGGAAGGTCATCCGCGGCCTGCGCATTTACGCCACCGCCAAGAACCTGGCGACATTCACCAAACTCGATTACGACCCCGAACGCGGCGGATCGGAGAACTTCCCGATGACGAAACTGTTCGTTTTTGGCCTGAATGTGAACCTGTAACCCTTTAAACCAGTCAAACGATGAGATCACAACTATTGAAAACAGGGTTTATAGCGGTTTCCCTCCTGGGGCTGTTTGCCTGTGAAAATACATTGGAGGAATATAATCCCTCGGGCCTGACCTCGGAAACCGTGTACACCACGCCCGAAGGTTTTGAAACACTCGTGAACGCCGCCTACTCGTATCAGCGCTGGTGGTATGGCAAGGAAGAAGGATACAATATCGCCGAAACCGGCACGGATATCTGGACGAGCGGTGCGGGCGAAGTATACCGCGATTTGACCCAATACCTCAACCTCCAGGGCAGCAACACGGCACTTACCAACGAATGGCGAGAGTTCTACGCAGCTATCAATCTCTGCAACGGCGGTATCAACCGCATCGGCCAGGCTGGCTTGTCGGCGGCCCTGCGCCCCGTACGCGAGGGAGAGCTGCGCTTTTTGCGGGCATTTTACTACTGGCATATCGTCGAAAACTGGGGTGGTGTGCACTTTACGACCACCGAGACCAGCGGCATTGTGACAACGGCCAACAAAACCCCGGTAGAGACTTTCTACAACCAGATTTTCGAAGACCTCAAAATCGCCGTCAACAACCTGCCTGCAACACAGCCGCAATATGGCCGCGTTACGAAAGGTGCAGCGCAGGCATTTCTGGCACGAATGTACCTTACCAGAGGCATGAACAAAGAGGCATTGGAAACGGCGAAAGCGGTTTTAGATGGCAATTATGGTTACAAACTGGAAGCGAATTATGCGGATCTCTGGAAAATGAGCAACCTGAAATCCAAAGAGGTGATCTACACCGTGGATTACTCCGCTAACCTGGCGCTGAACGACCTTGCAAATTCGACATTTAACCCATATGGCCATGGGCGCGGCAGTAACAATGCGCATTTGCTTTTCCTGATGAAGTACGACGACCGACCCGGCATGACCCGCGACATTACCAATGGCCGCCCCTTCAACCGCTACATGCCTACCCGTTTCCTGCTCGACCTTTTCCCGGCCGAGGACGCACGCTACGAAGGCAGTTTCATGGAATCGTGGTATGCCAATTCAAATACGCTTCCCGCGGGTATTGCCAAAGGTGACACGGCTGTTTATTGCACCAAACTTGAAATCGCCGACGCAGTGGAAGCTTCCAAAAAGTACCAGACCTATGACCGCAGCGATATTTACCTTGCCGACGGGACCGTGAAAGACAACCTGCGCTACCCTACCCTGTCCAAATTCATGGATCCCACCCGCGCGAGCCTGAATGAGGCGCAAAGCGCGCGTGATGTGTTCGTGATCCGGCTGGCGGAAGTGTACCTGATCGCCGCGGAAGCCGCCATGCAAACCGGCGACCTTGCCAAAGCAGCGGAATATGTGAATGTGGTCCGCACCAGGGCGGCCAAGCCCGGCAAAGCAGCCGCCATGCAAGTGAAAGCGGCGGATATTACGCTGGATTTCATCCTCGACGAGCGCGCACGCGAGCTTGCAGGTGAGCAACTGCGCTGGTTCGACCTGAAACGCACTGGTAAACTCGTGGAGCGCATCAAAAAATACGCGCCCGACAATGCGGTCAATATCCAGGAACACCACACCGTCCGCCCGATCCCGCAAACGCAGCTGGATGCGGTGGTGAATAAGAGCGAGTTTAAACAGAATGCCGGTTATCAATAATCCATTTTAAATGTCTTCCTGCCCAAAAAGCAGGAAGACGCTTTTGCTATGACCTACAAAATACGAATTGCAGCTTTTGCCCTTGTCGCGATGGGCTATTGTAACATCGCCGCGCAGTTTGCAACGGCTCAGAATAGTCCCCGCGCGAATGCGCCCGAATACAGTTGGTCGAACCTGCCGAAGATCCAACAGCCGGTGTTCCGAAAGGATACCCTCCGCATTACCGCATTCGGCGCCGTGCCCGACGGCCACACGCTCAACACCAGGGCCATTAACCAGGCCATTGAAAGTTGCAGCAAAAAAGGCGGTGGTGTGGTGCTGGTACCTGCCGGGTTGTGGATTACAGGCCCTGTTGTGCTGAAAAGTAATGTAAACCTGCATTTGCAGGAAGGCTCGCTGCTCCTTTTCACGACGGACAAGTCGCAATATGCCATTACCGAAGGTTTTTACGAAGGAAAAGCCGCGGCGCGGAACGAGTCGCCTATTTCTGGAAAAGACCTTGAAAACGTAGCCATTACCGGCAAGGGCATTGTGGACGGCAACGGCGATGTGTGGCGGGCAGTCAATAAAAACCAGCTCAACGAACCGCAGTGGAAGGAGAAAATCGAATCCGGTGGCGTGCTGAAAGACGATGGCAAAGTCTGGTATCCGAGTGAACAGTTCAAAAAGGCGAGCGTCGAGAACAAAAGTATGCTGCTGACCGGCGGCAAAAAACCGGGAGATTTTACGGATATTAAAGATTTCCTTCGACCTAATCTGGTGGTTTTCAATAACTGTAAAAAGGTTTTGCTGGAAGGCGTTACGTTCCAGAACTCAGCTGCCTGGTGCCTGCACCCACTGATGGTACAGGACCTGACGATCCGCAATGTACGCGTCAAAAACCCGGAATATGCGCATAATGGTGATGGTATGGACATCGAATCCTGCAAAAACTTCCTCATCGAAGGCTGTGTGCTCGACGTGGGCGATGATGCGATCTGCATTAAATCCGGTAAGGACGAAGAAGGCCGTAAGCGTGGCATACCGACCGAAAACGGTATTATCCGCAACAATATCGTGTACCAGGGACACGGCGGGTTTGTGGTGGGTAGTGAAATGAGCGGCGGTGCCCGGAATATTTTCGTGGAGCAATGCACTTTTATGGGTACCGATAAGGGCTTGCGCTTCAAATCGGTGCGCGGGCGCGGCGGCGTGGTGGAGAAGATTTTTGCGAGAAATATCAATATGAAGGATATCAAGCAGGAAGCTATCTTCTTTGACCTTTACTATTTCGTCAAATTCGCTACGGATGGCGAGCGCGATATGCGTCCGGTCGTCAATGAAGGTACACCGGTTTTCAAAGACATGCATTTTGAAAACATTGTGTGCAATGGTGCTACCAAAGGCGTATTTGTACGCGGCCTGCCTGAAATGCCGGTCCGCAATATCATCATGGAAAACATGGTACTTTCTGCCGAAACGGGTGTGGAACTTATCGACGCTGACAAAATCAGCTTTAAGCAAGTTAAACTGATCACCAAGCATTCCAAACCGGTTATTTTCACCGATAATGCCACCAATATCACGATCGACGCACTGCAATATAACGATCATAGCGAAACCCTGATTTCGGTCACCGGCGAACGCAGCCAGAACATCAACATCACTCACACGGATGCTTCGAAGGCAAAAAAAGTAAAGGAATTTTCAAAGGGAGCACAGGAAAAGAGCCTGGTTATTCATGAAGGTAAATAAGTACTATTGGGTCGTCGGCGCACTGCTGGCGACCTCCGCTTTCGCACAGAAAAATACTGTTTTAAATACAAAAACAAGAACTATTGTTTCACCAACTGCGGTTTCCAAAACGGCAGTTTCCGAAACCTGGGTAGCCGATTTGCAGGATGGCCGTTACAGAAACCCGGTCCTCCACGCCGATTACTCCGACCCCGATGCCTGCCGTGTGGGGGAAGACTACTACATGACTGCATCCAGTTTCGATGCAATCCCCGGCCTGCCCATTCTGCATTCCAAAGACCTCGTCAACTGGACGTTGATCGGCCATGCATTACCACGGCAGGTGCCTATCGAACATTTCGAGAAAACGCAGCATGGAAACGGTGTGTGGGCGCCCGCAATACGCTTCCACAAAGGCGAATTCTACATTTACTATCCCGACCCTGATTTTGGTATTTATGTAATTAAGGCCAAAAATGCCGCTGGGCCATGGAGCGAACCGGTACTCGTGGAAGGTGGCAAAGGGCTGATCGATCCGTGCCCGCTTTGGGACGACGACGGCAAGGCGTACCTCGTACACGGGTGGGCGGGCAGCCGCGCGGGAATTAAAAGTGTGATTACCGTCAAGAAAATGAATGCGGAAGGCACGAACGTAACCGACGCAGGGGCGCTCGTGTACGACGGCCACAAGATCGACCCGACGGTGGAGGGTCCTAAGTTTTACAAACGAAATGGCTACTACTACATTTTCGCGCCTGCGGGAGGCGTCGCAACCGGGTGGCAAATTGTGTTGAGATCCCAAAACGTGTATGGCCCTTACGAGCGGAAGGTGGTAATGGCCGAGGGAAAATCCGGCATTAACGGCCCGCACCAGGGCGCCTGGCTGACGACCAGCCCTGTCGATGGTAAATCGGAAGACTGGTTCCTGCATTTTCAGGACAAAAACGAATACGGTCGCGTCGTGCATTTACAGCCGATGAAATGGACGAACGACTGGCCGGTTATCGGTACCGACCCGGATGGCGACGGCATTGGAGATCCCGTGTTGACCTACACCAAACCATTGACCGTCAGAAAGTACCCGCTGGCAACCCCACCCGAGTCCGACGAATTCACCGAACCGGCTTTGGGCAAACAATGGCAATGGCAGGCTAACCTGAAAGGAACCTGGGCGATGCCCGCGGCAGGTTATCTGAGGTTATATTCCTACCAAAAGCCCGAACAGGCAAAAAACCTGTGGGATGTGCCCAACGTGCTTTTACAAAAATTCCCGGCGGAAGAATTTACGGTAACCACCAGGCTACGATTTACCCCGAATACGAACCTGACAAACGAAAAGACCGGGCTGGTGGTTATGGGGCAAAGCTATGCGGGTATTTACCTGCGCAGCGGCAAGAACAAAACGGAACTGATTTACGCGGTCTGCCAGAAGGCATCGGACGCCAAACCGGAAACCGAACGCGTTCTGGCCGAATTCAAACCTGAAACCGATATTCAATTGCGCGTCAAAGTAAGCAAGGGCGGTAAATGCGAATTCGGGTTCAGTGAGGATGGCACCCGTTTCAAGATGATGGGCGAGACTTTCCAGGCGGAGGTTGGAAGATGGATTGGCGCCAAAGTGGGGATTTTCTGCACCCGGGAAAACCAGACTAACGATTCGGGATATGCTGATTACGAGTGGTTTAGAATAACCAAATAAAACAATGCAATGCAGGTAGCTTGTACGGTTAAACCGCGCTTATGCTGTCCAGGTTCAGCACGACCGTCCGTTTGCGACCTGCGTAATTGTATTTGACCGAGACACGGTCGCCGGCCTGGGGTATGCGGGTGAGTTGTTCGCGCAACACGTGGACCTCGGTCACAAAATTGCGGCCCCTTGCCGGCTTCACATGTACCTGGAATGTATAGTAGGTTTCGCCTTGTAAATAAGAGCCGAGATGCTCTTCCGAAAACAGCACCACGGCATCGGCAACCTGCCCATCCGCAATATCCCTGCCGCCGAGCAACAACATGGTGCGACGAAACCGCAGCACAAACCAAAGCCCCCCGATGATCAGAACTGCCAGTAATAAAATGAGCAACAATTGCCCTGCACGAATCGCCAATATCTCCATAGCCAATAGAATTCAATGGCTTCAAAGAAAAGAGGCAATGTTCCAAAGTACGACAATAGTGATTTAACGGACATTATCACTTATCGAGTGGCTGGTTTCCGAGTGGTAATTGTAAAAGCACTTCTTCTTTTTTACGCCTCGATATTTCTACACGGCTACCATCAAGCAGTTCTACCAAATCGTGATCCGCCATGAGTTTTGCAATAAATTTCGGGTTGACCAAATGTGATTTGTGCGTCCTGATAAACCCGAATTCGGTCAGCATTTCCTCGTAATATTTCAGGGTCTTGCTTGCCAGGACCGGCTTGCGGCTTTTAATGAAGATATTGGTATAGTTGCCTTCGCCCTGTAACCGGATGATCTGGTCGAGCGTAAAAAACGACACGCCGTCCTGGTAAGGCACAGCCAGCCGGAATTCGCTCGCGCGCTTGTGCGCGATGTTGCGCACAAGGTTATCGAACAGTACCGGGTTCTGGTGCACGTTCTGCTTTTTGAGGAAACGGTCGACGGCAGCCCGCAGCTCATCCGGATCGACGGGTTTGAGCAAATAGTCAAGCGCACTGAACCGGATCGCCTGCACGGCATACTGATTATACGCGGTGGTAAAAATCACTTCAAAAGCAGGCTCCTTTAAGGCCCTCAGAAAATCGAAACCATTTTTACCGGGCATTTCGACATCTAGAAAAACAATATTAGGGCGGAACGTTTTGAGTATTTCGAGCGCAATATCCACGGATTCGGCTTGCTTTACTTCACGGATCTCTTCAACATAAGTTTCAATGTAATGCGCCAGCACGTTTCTTGATTTAGGCTCGTCGTCAACAATAAGTGCTTTGATCATTGTTTAAGTCTGATATAAATAGGTAGATAATTCTATTCTGACAAGCGTTCCAAGTGCGTTACCGGCGGGATCGTACCGGTCGATCACTTCGAGGGTGGCGTGGTTGCCCTGCCGCGCAAGTACGTCGATCCGGTCTTCACAGATACGTATTCCACGCGATTCGTGTTCCCTTGTGCGCGAGGAATTTTGTCTGATCTCCGCCGATTTTTTCCGGCCAATGCCATTGTCCTCGATTTCGCACGCAAACTGCTCCGGCCCGATCAGGAAAAAGCTGATTCTCATGTGTCTGTCGCCTTCCTTATGCATTAATCCGTGCCACAAACCGTTCTCCACGAAAGGTTGAAGGAGCATCGATGGCAGCCGCACATAATCGTCTTCGAGTTCAGGATCCAGGTCGATGGAATAGGTAAATCCCTGGCCGAAACGCATCAGTTCAAGTTCAAGATAAAGTTCGAGAACGTCCCGCTCTTCGGCGATCGTCACCAGGTTTCTGCCCGAGTTGTTGAGCACAAGCCTGAAAAGCTTGGCGAATTTGTTGAGGTACTTGCTGGCCTCGGTATATTTCTTAGTGACGATGCATTCCTGGATGCTATTGAGACAGTTAAAAATAAAGTGCGGGTTCATTTGCGCACGGAGAGCCATCAGCTGGCTTTCTGCAAGCATTTTATTAATCCGCAAAAGCATGATCTCCTGCCGCTCTGCTTGTGCTCGCGCCATGGCCTCGGTAATTTTGTTGGCGCTGATGGCAGCGATGGTCGAGATCACGCGGACATGGTCGTGCGTATAAAAATTCTTACGTGGATGTTCCGAATCAATAACCCCTATCACCTGCCCTTCATGCAAAATAGGCACCGCCAGCTCCGACGCCCTCGCCTGGTCATCGATAATGTAACGGTCGTCCTTTGAAGTATCGCTGATGATCTGCGGCGTAGCGGTAGCCGCGGCAGCTCCTACGATGCCCTCACCTACCTGGATTTCGATGGGGTTAAGAATTTCATACTCCTTCGGACTTTTCGGCCCGTAAGCGGCTTTCTGGATCAATTTGCCGCTTTCCTTATCCAGGAGATAGACTACGCAATCTTCAAAATGCAGTTTTGAAATACAGTTACGGGCAATGTCCCAGCATATTTCATTGACGGAGTTATCGCCGTAGACGCTGTTGGCAAAATACTCGATCGTGTCATCGAGATCTTTCTTTCTGAGCCTTTTGGTATAAACAGTATAAAACCAGTAAACGATACTCACGAGCGCCAATGCACAAACGACGAAGAACCACCACGTCTGCCACCAATGCGGCAACACCCGAATTCGGAGCGTTTGAGCAGTCTTCATCCACCGGCCATTTTCGTCGGTGCTTCTGACCTTGAAAACGTACTCGGCCGGAAGCAGGTTAGTATAAGACGCCCTGATATTGCGGCCCGCCACAACCCAGTCGTCGTCGAGCCCGACGAGCTGGTAGCTGTATTGAAGTGAAGGAATGTCCCGATGGCTGAGCGAAGCATATTGGAAGGCTACGAAAGACTCGTCGGGTTTCAGTTCCAGCAAATCGCCTTTCAGTTCCCTGATCCTCTCCTGCCCGAAAACCTTCACGGATGTAATGGCAGGCGGCTTCTGGACGGGTACGGAAGCGAAATGCTGCGGATTAATCACCACGACGTGATCGAGCATTACCGCATAAATTTTACCTCCGGCCACTGTTACATAGTTCCAATAATCCTGTAAGGTTTTACCGAGATCGAGCTCAACTTTACTGACATTGTTGCTAACGGGGTCATAGGCGGCCAATCCTTCGCGGGTAGCGGCCCACACTACGCCGTTATCATCGATATCCAGCGATGAAACCTGGTCGTATGGCAAGCCGCTTTTGGTGCTGATCGTCTTGATAACCTTGCCATTGGCGTCGATTCTCATCAATCCGTTGGCTGTCGAAGCCGCCCAGATCCCGCCGGTTTTGCTTTCATGCATGGCATATATGTGCTCGTCTACCAGTTCAGGTGCAGCCAGGGTAATGAACCGCCCGGAAGAATGGTCGTGGCGTAATAACCCTTTTCCCTCCACGGCAAAAAGAATATCGCCGTTGGCAAGCAGGGCGAATGCCTGTGAGTTGGCAAATTGGAACAGCCCGTATTTCGGATCGGTACCGTCGAAGCGATCACAGACTTTGGTCACCGGATTATAGCGGTAGAATGCGTCGCCGTCTATCTCAAACCAGATATTACCCTGTTTGTCCAGAAAAACAAAGGGTGCCTGGTACGAGGACAATCCTTTCTTCATCTGATCGAAACGTTGTAGGACGGACTGCCCGGGAGCAAGCGAATAAATGCCGTCGAAGCCCGCGAACCACCAGGTATTGCCCACTTTGGCCGTCATTACCGAACGGTTATCCCGCAGCCTCTTACTAGCCGTGAGGTATTTCCGGTAGGTGCGGTCGACCGTATTATAGAACACCACGCCGTCTTCTTTGCAAGCGATGATCGTCTTACCGTCGACTGTGATGGAATTGGCGTGGGCGAAGGTAGTTTCCAGGAAAAACGCAAAACTGGGCAATTTGTAAATGGCCTCGATGGGATTCTTGGGCAACGTTTTACTCACGCCGTTGATCGTACCGAGCCAAACATTGCCTTGTGCATCCGAAATAGCATCTCGGAAATGTCCGTATGCGATCGTGTAGGCCTGATCCTGGCTGTATTCTATTTTACGAAACGGCTGCCCGGGCTCTTTCAGGAATGCCGCAAACAGCCATGTAGAAACCCATAGCCTGTCCTGGCGGTCGATAAAAATGAAATTACACCCCTCGCCGATCAGCTTTCCGTCGAGCTCGTAATATTTTTCAAGCTTGCCGGTGCGATAATCCCAGTAATTCAGTGTCGGTTCTGTATCGCAACCATACCAGACATCGCCGCGGCGATCCAGTGCAATGGCATTCACATGCTCAGATTCCAACAGCGGGCTATTCAATGGGTTATTGCCTTTGAAATAAACACGGTTTGCTTTACAATCCACAAAAAACGGCCGGCTACCGCCAACCCACAAACCGCGCCGCAGGGTGTCGTAGGTCATAAAGGTGAGCTGAAAACGCGAGAAGTCGAACTTGCGGGCTTCGGGAAAAACCTCCGTCAATGGTTTTAGTTTTTGCCCGTCGTATACATATAGCGCCTGGGATGTGCCTATCCAGATGCGTCTCTGACCGTCGACGCGTATGCTCACGATGTACTTTTGTGCAAGTGCGGCAAACCGGGGATCGCGCGAGAACCTGCCTGATTTTTTATCGAACAACAGGATTCCCCTTCTTAGCCCTATCATGAGTGTATCCTCGCCGCGAAACGGTAAAATAGCATTCACAAAATGCTTCTGGCCGCCGTTCGCATCATGAAAACGCTCCACAACAGCGCCATCGTAACGGTCGAGGCCGGCCGACGTCCCAATCCAGAGAAAGCCGGAAGAATCTTTATATAAACACCTTATCTGCTTGGCACTGAGGCCATCCTGCCATCTGATATTCTGAAAAAGCGTCTGTGCCCCGAGCGATCCTCCAAATAAACAGAGGACCACAAGAGGTAATACATAGCCTAGCTTTTTATAGAAAAACACCACTGCTTACAGGATTTCATTGACGATTCACGCATCAATATGTGCGATCTGAAGACCAAATACGTCAATTCTATACAACTGTACTACCTCATTTATTTATCGGTAAAACGCCGTAACCGCCTCAGAATCGCTGAAATGCGGTTTTTTGAGGCACCGAATAATCATTGATTTACCGGTAAATAGTCAATACCGACCGTTGCATCATTAAAAATGGACGTTGCATGTCCCGGTGTGCACTTTTGCGGCTCGAATCCTGACGCCATGAAAAATAATCATTATCACACTTAACCTCATCCTATAACGTCATGCTCATCCTGCTTCTCATTACCTGCGTATGCCTGATCCTGGTCATCGCAACCCGTTTCCTCCTACGCCCTGCTACCGAATCCTTCGCGCCATCTCCTTCATTTGATGTGTATGAGATCGAAAACAAAGTTGTTTACTACACGGAAAGCGATGGACGCAGATCCCCGATCTCCGATGCGCACGCCAGGACCTTTCAAATACTCACTGCCGGAGCTGTAAGGCAACCGAACCCGTCGCTTTATGCCCGCGATTTTGAAAACGTCTATTTTCGGGGCAAAAGCATCCCCGGTGCCAATCCGGTTTACTTCCAGGTCCTGGGGCCCGATCTCGGCCGCGACGACCGGCATGTTTTCAAAGCATGCCATCTGATTTCCGCCGATGCCAGGAATTTCAAATGCCTCGACGAGCGCCTGAGCAAGGACGCTAACCGCGTATACTTCGACGATCATGTGATTTCCGAAGACGCCAGCCATTTCAGATACATCGGAAAATGGCAAAAAGTCTCATTCTACAAAGACCAAAGTAAGGTTTTCGTGAACGGGAAAGGTTACCGGGTTGCCGATATCGATACTTTCGACTACGCAGGAAATGGGATTTTTACCGACCGTTATCAGGTATACAAGTTTGATGGAGACGGCTTTCGCAGCAATTCCGGACAGCCGGTCTTTCGGGCAATGATGCAATTCCAGCCCGTTTTTGGCTAAATTACGCCAAGTCCCTATTCGAAACCGCCCTTCCTTCATTTCATGAACTACCTGAAAATAGCCACCGTCATTAACTGGGTGGTGATTGGCGTACTTTTCACGCTTGTCATGCTCGAAACGCTGTTCCCTGCGAAAGGCGGCGACGCTGCTTCTTCCATGGGAAAAGTATTTTACTACCTGGCCATTTTCGTTCTGGTCGTATTGATCACCCTCAATTTACTTCCTTTTAAGTGGAGCAGATATACGGCATTTGTACTGATCGCGGTCCCGCTTTTTTGGACACAGTTCGGTTCATCTATCAGCAGGTTCAAAAGAGGGATCGTGGATATGATAGAAGCGAAGCCGTTTTTTGAAGAGAAAGAAAGAGACAAAATGGCTAGGGCGATTCTGAATGGTAAGCCCGACAGGTTAAAAAAATACATCGCGGAATTTGGGCCCCAACTTCGCAAGAATGCTTACGGTTATCCGCTTCTTGAAATGGCGGTCAAAAGTTCCGTTTTCGAGCATAAAAACCTGGAACCCCATATCGCTTGCATCAACGCCCTGCTGGATGCAGGCGTGCCCATCAGAAGTGAGAACCCCGACGACCAACCGATTCATTACGAGCCGGCAGAGCATGGAAATCCGCTTATATTACGCCTTTTGCTGGAAAATAAGGCGCGAGCGCAAATGCTAAAACCACCGAATTCGGCAGCGGCAGACGCAATGTGGTACCTATTATTTTTGCGGCGTTGGATACACCTTATGGTGCGTATGACTGCACCAAAGCCCTGCTCGATCACGGTGCCGATCCGAATGCAATTATGCCGCGGCACGGCGATCGTCTAAAAATTTCACCCCTGCTTTACGCCGCCGAACGACAATATTGGGGTGTATGTAAAATGCTGATTGAAAAAGGTGCCGACCCACGCTATACCACGCCGGACGGCACCTCTCTGCAAGTTTTTATTGATCAGGGCGATAGCTACTACCCCGAAGACGAGCAGGCGCTGGCGGATTTTGAGGCAGTGCGCAAGATCGTGGAAGGATCGACGCCCGCTGACAACACTCCTATTTCACTCTCTTCGCAGTAGCATCAAACATGCTCATCATGCTTCCTTTGAGGTTATCGTCGTCCACTTTTGAGAGGTCGAGGGTAACGTCGTACCCCTGCGCGGAAAAGCCGATCGTGATCTTGTCAGCCGCTTCGTCGATACTGGTAATGGCGATTTTCTCGGCGCTTGGATCGGTCGCGTTGGTGATTTGGCCGGTGAGCTTGCCATCGGTCCGCGCAAGGTCAGCGACGAGCTTGGCATCGCCATTGGGCGTTCCGGCAACGGTAATCTCCCATTTACCGGCAAAAAAATCGGCCGGTGCCGTTGTTTGGGCAATGCTGGTACAAACCGCGCCCAGCAGGCACAGGATCATCAGAATAGAGCTAATCCTTCTCATAGTCAATATGTTTTTGGTGAAGAAATGAAACCGTCCGGCCCGGGAAAGTGGCACCCCCGCGACCATCATACAACAAATGTAAAGAAGAAGTTTATTTATTGTCTATATTTAAGACAATAATATTTTTCCAATTACTTATATATTTAATACAAACTGACCAGTAGGTTTCGTAGCGGCAGATTTTGTCCTGATTGCCCCTCGAGAAAGTCTACTTTGCACACCAGCTGCACCCTTCCTAAGAGATAACTTTGCCAGAAACATCTCGCTATGAAAATGAAACCCGGCGAATTCATCGCCCTCTCGGCTTGCACTATGACGCTCACTGCGCTGGGCATCGATATTATGCTGCCCGCATTCGGTGAAGTACGGAAGCATTTCGGACTGAGCACCGGCTCTACCGACACGGCTCAGATCATTTCGTTCTTTTTCATGGGCCAGGTAGCTCAGATCGTATTCGGCGCTCTTTCCGACCGCTTTGGCCGCATTGCCATCCTACGGATCGGATTTCCGCTGTACATCATCGGCGGCATTATAGCGGCGATGGCACCCGACCTGCCTACCATGCTCGTAGCGCGCTTTTTCGCCGGTATGGGCGCTTCTGCGGTATTCATGACTACAATAGCCGGCGTCCGCGACCGCTTTGTGGGTGATGAAATGGCGCGCATCCTCTCATTGATCTTTACGATATTTCTGTTCACGCCGGTAATAGCACCTTTTCTCGGGCTGGCGATCATGTCGGTGGGATCCTGGCAAATGGTATTTCTTGCGCCGCCCCTATTTGCGGTAGCGGTTTTTTTGTGGTCGCTGCGGTTGGAAGAATCGCTCCCGGCCGCGCAACGTACGCCGCTCAGCCGCACGCACGTGGGACGTTCAATCGTGCGCGTACTCAGCAATCGGGCATTTCTGCGGTATACGACAGTCACTACTTTGCTTTTTACGGCCCTTAGTTCCTATGTGTCCAGCTCTGAGCATATTGTGGGAGAGATTTACGGGAAGCCGGAGCTTTTCGCCTGGATTTTCGCGGGTATGGGAGCCACGATGTCGCTCTGTGCATTGCTGAACTCACGGCTCTCTGCGCGGTACGGTGCCCGACGGACAATCAAATGGCTTCTCTCGATTTATACCGTTGTGGGCGCGGTGCTGTTGGTATGTACCTGGGCATTTGGCGATCCGCCGCAAATGCCGCTGTTTTTTATTGCCGTAACCACGATGCTCGCGATTAACCTCGCCGTCGAGCCCAATAGCAGCGCATTGGCCCTCGGACCGATGGGCAATATGGCTGGAATGGCTTCGGCCATTTACGGAACATGTTTCTTTTTCGTCGGCGCTTTGATAGGGTCTGTTACGAGCCACCTGATGGCGCACGGCGTGTTTCCGCTCGTGCTTTGCTTTTTTGTATTCGGACTAGTATCGGTGCTGCTGGCGTTTGGAGACCGGCCGCAGCCCGCAACGGAAACGCCCTAGCTTTTTTGCGCCCGCGGAAGTGATAGAACAACTTGGAGCACTTCATTGGATTAATCCATTTACCAGGCGGCAATGGAGAAATTACCTTACGTCCAAAATCTGTTTGCCTATCGCCAGCTTATCTCCCGAATCATCCACTTCAAAGAGTTTGGGAACGCGTACCGTGCGGCCGTTTACACTTCGGTGGCTGTGAATGGACATCAGCAGTTTACCTTCAAAAGTCCGGAAAAGCATCCCGTGCCCGAAGTTGGGCGGGCTGACTGGTTCCTTTTCCTGT
The DNA here is from genome assembly GCF_052044875.1 of Dyadobacter sp. 22481. Lineage (NCBI taxonomy): Bacteria > Pseudomonadati > Bacteroidota > Cytophagia > Cytophagales > Spirosomataceae > Dyadobacter > Dyadobacter sp. 22481. The sequence goes on along the minus strand of NZ_JBQENV010000001.1, from coordinate 659,987 downwards.
ACCCAAGGGCCATCGAGTTTGCCGCTTTCAGAGTAGGCAACACCCTGCGTGTAAACGTCATAGATCCAGCTTGTCCAGAGCATACCCAGCTTCCCGGTTTTCGTTCGAAAGAGCCATGGGCCATCGGTGACCTTGTTGGGGCGGTCGGTGCCGTCCTTGTTTTTTTCCGTGCTCCAAGGCGAGTCGCTGGCCAGGAAGAGCAACTTCGACGGACCGGTGGTACCGCTGAAATCCGGCTTCATCGCGATCTTTTCGACGGTACCGTCGCCATTTTGCAGCCATTCGTGGCAAAAAATCATGTACGGTTTGCCGTCGGTGTCGGTCCAGAGCGTGGCATCGAGTGTCAGTTTATCCTCCGGCAGGTAGGTCGAATCCTTCATTGGTACGTATGGGCCCTCCGGACGATCACTCACCAGTACGTGGCAGGCACGGCGCTCCAAGCCTTCGCCCAGTTTGATAGCCTTGTTGGTGAAAGTGGCGAAGTAGTAATATTTGCCTTTGTAGGCGTGCAATTCGGCTGCCCAAATCATCGGCGTCGGCCCCATCCACGATTTGGGATCCGTTTGTGCGATGGTGTAAGGTCCCGTCCATTTCTTTAAATCCTTACTTTTCCAAAGTTTGCCACCGGTGCCGGTCATGTAATAGGTTTGAGTCGGCCTGTCGGCGAGTATGAATGGATCGCTGAGGCGGATGGAATCCAGCGGAATGTCGGTTTTGAGTGTCTGCGCGACATTTTGCGCGAACATACTGCCACTCAACGGGAAAGCCAGCGAGCATAATAGCACACCTCGTTTGATAATGGATAGGATCATTTGGAACATGAATATTGAAGTAATCAGAGGCGCTCTGCCGTCAAATCTACCGGCAATCGGCGCCGGCTTTTGAAAAAATTCTGAAAACCCTTGCATTTGGTATTTTGTCATTTTATTTTTGACCAAAACTAAGTTAGTGCGTTAAGTTAATATGAAGAAAAACTATATCCGCTGGTGGGTCGTTTTCCTGGTCTTCATCGCTACCGGACTGAGCTTTCTGGACCGGCAGGTACTGTCCATCGCCGTTATCCGCATCCAGAAGGAATTCGGTTTCAGCGACGTGGAATATGGTTGGGTGAATACCAGTTTCTTGCTGAGCTACGCATTGATGTTCACCGTCGGTGGTTGGGTGATCGACCGCATCGGGGCCAAAAAAGGCCTTGGAATTGCCGTGGGGGTATGGTCGGTGGCTAACGCGTTACATGGCGTTATGGCGAACCTCCCGCAGTTGCTTGCGTTCCGGTTTCTCCTCGGCCTGGGCGAAGGGGCCTGTTTCCCCGGCGCGGCCAAGACGGTTTATGAATGGTTTGATCAAAAAGAACGGGCACTGGCCAATGGCATCGCTATCGGCGGATCGGCTATCGGGGCCGTCATTGCACCACCGCTTACAATTTGGATTTCAAACAGTTACGGATGGCGCGCGGGGTTTGTACTTCCAGGGCTTATCGGCATTGCGTGGGTGGCGATCTGGCTGTTTATCCCCTGGCGGCAAAAAGCAGGCGCAATCAGCGAAGCGCGACAGGACACCTTTAAGGTGCCATTCCGCGCCGTCCTGAGACAGCACGAAACCTGGGTTTTCGTTCTCATGCGCTTCCTGCTCGACCCGGTGATGTATTTTATGATGTTCTGGATCCCCAAATACCTTAGCGAAGCGCGAAATGTGCCCTTTGAGCAAATAGGAAGCCTTTTCTGGATACCCTTCCTCGCTTTGGGCATTTCCAATATCCTGGGCGGCCTGTTCTCCGACCAACTGGTTAAAAAGGAGGTCAGTACCAATCGCGCCAGAAAAATGATCATGGGCTGTGCCGCCGCATTGACGCTGGCCGTTCCGATGACCGAATACACGTCGTCGGTCGCCATCGCGGTGGCGCTCATGGCGCTCTATATGTTCGCACACGGGTGCTGGATCACCAATTACATCACGGCTATTTCGGATGTGTTCGGGCCGGGCGCTACTTCTACGGTTGTAGGCCTTTCGGGTACCGCGGGCGCATTATCCAGCCTGATACTTAATCCGATGATCGGAAAAATCGTGCAGGAATATTCCTACAAGCCACTTTGGATCGCTTCCGGGTTGCTATATCCTATCGCGTTCCTTGCATTCATTCTGCTGATTCCCAGATTAAAACCACTTTTCGACCGTCCGGAGGAAATAGTGGCGCCCGTAGAAGTTGCGGATTAGCATTTCAATTTTTTAAACAAACCCCGAAAAGGGGAAACTGTTGCCAAAAAAACTTAGTGCGTTAAGATTTAAATCATAGAAACAATACCACTCACTCATGGAAAATCCATTACAAATCGAGAATCACATCTTCAAAGAAGCCATCATCCGGAAACGTCAGCCTACCAGGCCGCGCATCGGGGTATTTGGGGTGGGATATTTCAAATATTGGAGCCAGTTCGACGGCCTGCTCGACGATATGCTCCGCAAACAAGCCGTTTTCATCGAAAAAATAGAACGAATGGCGCATGCCGAGCTGATCGATTTCGGGCTGATCGACAATGTCCAGAAAGCCTATGACCTGGTACCTAAACTCAATGCGGCTAATCTGGACCTGATTTTCTGCGACATGCTTACGTATGCGACTTCCAACACTTTCGGGACTATCATCCGCAATCTCAACGTACCGATCGTGCTCGTGGCCCTGCAACCCGACCATGCGATGGATTATACCCGCGCATCGACCTACATGCAACTTTATAACGACGACATTTGCTCCCTGCCCGAGTTTGCGGGCGTGGCCGCGCGTATGGGCAAAAAAGTGCCGGAAATGATCATCGGAACACTTCATGACGACCCGCAGGCCGATGCGGAAATAGCGGAATACTGCCGAATCGCCGCCGTGCTGCACGATGTGCGGACGTCGCGGATCGGGCATATCGGCCATCCGATCGAAGCTATGCTGGATATGCATTCAGATTCGACCATGTTTACCGCGCATTTCGGTGCGCATATCGTGCAATGCGAGGCGCACGAGATCGTGACGCATTACCAGCACGCCGACCCCGCCGATATCGAAAACATGAAGGAGCGCATTCTCGACTTTTTCGACACGCCCGAGCCGGTTTCCGACCCTATCTCGGAAAAGCTCCGCGACAGCGACCTGGAAACGGCCGCCAGGGTGACAGTGGCATTGGAAAAGTTTGTGGAAGCGAAGCAGCTCGATGGCCTGGCCTACTACTACGAAGGGCCCGACAATAGCGAAACCCGCACTGTCATGTCCAATCTCATTGTCGGAAATTCGCTGCTTACCGGCGCGGGTTTCCCGATGTGCGGAGAATCCGACCTGAAAACCTGTTTTGCGATGCTGATCATGGAACGTTTAGGTATAGGCGGCAGCTTCGCGGAGTTCCACCCGGTCGATTTCAAGGAAGGTTTTGTACTTGTTGGCCACGACGGCCCGCATAATGTGGCCATAGCGGAAGGAAAACCGGTTTTACGCAGCCTCACCAAATACCACGGCAAACCTGGTTTTGGTGCGGGTGTAGAGTTCAAGATCAAGGAAGGGCCTATCACGATGCTGAGCATTAATTCTACTTTCGATGGAAAATTTAAATTTGTAATCGCTGAGGGTCAGTCGGTTGAGGGCCCTATTCCGCCAACCGGCAACACTAACACGAGGGGCTTCTTCAAACCCGATGTACGCACTTTCCTTCAACGCTGGATGAAGGAAGGCCCTACTCACCACTTTGCATTGGGCGTAGGACACCATGCAAGCGCTATTGCTAAAATAGCCGGATACCTCAACCTCGACGCCGTCATCATCCGCGAAGACTAGCAACAACATACCCCAGGTCCGCTCTTTCAAGCAGCATTATGTGCTGAATTTCAAGCATTTCTTGCCTTTATCAAACCCGAGTTTAATCCTCAAAATTGACAATTATGAAATGTACCCTATTCCCCGGGCGCTGGCTGTGGGTGGGTGGCCTGTTGTGCCTCCTTCTCAGCGTGGTGCCTGCATTGGCCCAATCCGGCGGCCGCGTATCCGTCACGGGCCAGATCCTCGGAGACACCGACAAAGCACCGCTTATCGGTGCGACGATTACCGAGAAAGGCACTAACAATGGCACCGTTTCGGACGTAGAAGGTAACTTCAAGCTTTCGGTAGCCTCCGGAGCCAGTATCGTTGTGAGCTTTATCGGCTATGTTCCGCAGGAAATACAGGTTGGCAGCCGCACCGTCATCGATGTGATGCTCGCTGCCGACCAGCATCAGTTACAGGATGTGGTGGTGGTCGGCTACGGCACACAGCGCAAGAAAGACCTCACTGGTTCCATTGCCAAAATTTCCGGCGAGCAATTCATTCAGCCGTCGACCGGCAGCTTCGATCAGATGCTGCAAGGCAAAGCGCCGGGTGTGCAGGTAACTCAAACCACCGGCGCCCCAGGCGGTAATGTCAATATCCTCATCCGGGGTGTGAGCTCTATTACCGGCGGGAATCAGCCATTGTACGTGATTGACGGCTTCGCGATAGGTTCGGGCGGGGGAGGTTCGGATATGCGCAACTATGGGGGAAACAACTTTTCGTCTGCCGGGATGGCAACCAATACCGGCAACCGCGTGAACCCGCTGGCCTCTATCAACCCCTCTGACATTGAGTCCATTGAAATCCTGAAAGACGCTTCCGCCACGGCTATTTACGGTTCGCGCGGAGCAAATGGGGTGGTGATTGTAACCACCAAAAGGGGCGCTTACGGCAAATCGCAGATCAGTGTGGACGCATCCTACGGTTTCCAGGAAGTGGCGCACAAGCTCAAAATGCTGAATGCCAGGCAATACGCCGACTACGTGGTCGATGGACGCGACAATGCATGGGTGTATGCAGGAGGAAAAGCGACGGACCCCAACGAGTTGCGGTCCGTCAACACGCGGGTAAGGCCCGATTTCAGGAACCCGGAGTCCCTTACTACCGATACCGACTGGCAGGATGTGTTGTTCAGAACAGCGCCAGTACGGAATTTGCAGCTATCGTCCACCGGCGGAACTGAAAAGGCCAGATACTTCATTTCCGGAGGTTATTTCTCGCAAGAGGGCGTCATTATCAATTCTGATTACACCCGTTTCAACCTGCGGGTAAACCTCGATGCGCAGATCACCAAGCGCATTAAAATCGGAACTTCTACATTCGGTTCGTACGGTTATGGCCGGTTTGTGAATACCGAATCGCATTACGGTGCGGGAGGGCTTTTGGCGAACGTACTGGCCGCCTCGCCTACCATTCCGGTTTACGATGCCAACGGAGGTTACTATTTCAACCAGAACGACGTCAACGACGGCCTCGGGTTTCTGGCTAACGTATTGGCCGTGGCCGATGGCTCCGGCGACCGGCGCAAAGTGATGGACCTGGTTACCAACAATTTTGTGGAAGTTAATATTAATGATAACCTGACCTTCAAAAGCTCGATCGGCGTGAATTTCGGTACCAATAACATTCGCTTGTGGAGATCGTCGGCGGTACCCAATTTTGGTACACTAAATTACCCCGCAACGGCCGGCACCTCCCGGGCCGAAAACCTGAACTGGCTGAATGAAAATACATTAACCTACGCCAAAGTCTTCAACAACAAGCATTTTGTAAACGGTCTGATCGGCTTTACCACCCAGAAAAACAGCCGGGACCTCGTTTCCACAGGCGCCTCCGATTTCCCGACCGAGTATGTGCCGTTCATCACAGCAGGCATCGTTAATGCAGGATCGCAGAGTATCAATGAATGGTCGCTGCTTTCGATGATGGCTCGGGTAACGTACTCTTATGCAGGGAAATATATGCTTACCGCTACCGTGCGGCGCGATGGAAGTTCGAGATTCGGCGCTAACAACCGCTGGGGTTCGTTCCCTTCGTTTTCAGTAGGTTACAATATGGCCGAGGAAGATTTCATGAAAAACCAGCACGTGGTCACCAACCTGAAACTGAGGGCCAGCTACGGTATTTCAGGAAATAACCAGATCGGCGACTACACCAGCATCGGCTTGTTATCGACCACGAGGTATATCAAAAACCGGGCGCTCAATCCCGGCCTTATCCCCAGCACATTATCCAACGATAACCTGACCTGGGAAAAATCGAAACAGACCAATATCGGACTGGACCTAAGCTTGTTCAAAGACCGTGTTATCCTCACCGCCGACGCCTATCGCGACCGCAAGACCGACTTGCTGCTGGCCGTGCAATTACCCGCCGCATCCGGGTTCAACAGTTCAACACAGAACATCGGCGACATCGAGAACAAAGGGTTCGAGCTGGGTTTGCAAACCGTGAATATTCGTCACAAAGGGTTTGAATGGAGCACCAACATCACGTTCAGCCACAACGAAAACAAGGTTTTGAAACTGGCTACCGAAGGCGGAAGAATCTCCAACTCGGCCTATCAGATCACCCAGGTGGGCTCCCCTATTTCGAGCTTTTACCTGATCAACAAGCTCGGCGTATTCATGAACAGCGCCGAATTGGACGGAGCCGCATTGCAGCATCCGAAAACCCAGGCTGGCGACCTCAAATTTGAAGATGTGAACAAAGACGGCGTCATCAACCAGAGTGACCGGAAGATCGTGGGATCACCCTGGCCGGATTATACCTGGGGGATGGACAATAATTTTTCGCTGGGAAACCTGAGCCTTAACATTGGACTTGTCGGCTCGCACGGTGCCTACACTTATCTGGACGCGGGGGCTTCCCTGCTCGGTGACAATGGTGTGCAAAACAACCTCGTATTGACCGACAGAAGATGGCGCTCCGAGGCGGACCCCGGCGATGGCATCATGCCACGTTCGATCCGCAGTAACCATGCACTGGGCTTCGGCACCTCGTCGCATTACCTGTTCGATAATTCGTTTACCCGAATCAGAAACATCAAGCTGTCGTACAATCTGCCCAAAGACCTGACCCGGCGCATGGGCGTGAGCAATCTGAATGTGTATGGAAATGTTTCGAACGTGCACACATTCACGAAATATCCCGGCTACGACCCCGAATCGAGCATTACAGGCGACAATATAGTCAATGCAGGTATCGATTACCTCAACTATCCCCTGCCGCGCACTTATACACTTGGGATCAAACTCACCCTTTAAAAGCATTTCCCATGAAAAAGTACATCATATACAGCCTCATCGCGCTTGGCGCCAGCTCCTGCTCCGACTTCCTCAGTTTGCAGCCCGAGTATCAGATCAACGAAAATTCGTTTTATAAAAGCCCGAAGGATTTTGAAACCGCATTGGTAGGAAATTATGCCGGCTTACAAGGCTTGCATAACACCGCGCTGATAGACCTGGGCGACCTTACGACCGATAACACCGACATCAAATCCACTTCCCCGCTTGTGGCCGAAGCCGAATGCGACGAGGTGAACCTGACCGCATCCAATGATTTCCTGAATACCGTGTGGAGCACCAGCTTTGCGACCATCGCCCGGTCCAATAATATCCTTTCACGGCTGGACGCTGTGCCTATGACCGACGCGCAAAAGAACCAGTACAAGGGCGAGGCCTTATTTTTGCGGGCTTACGCCTATTTCTATCTGGTACGTCTGTTCGGAAAGGTGCCCATGGTGGATGTGTCGTTCCGAAGTCCTGCCGAGATCATGAATTTTGACATGACCAGAAGGCCTGTCGCCGAGGTGTACCAGGTCATTATCCAGGACTTGACGCAGGCAGCTGCCTTGCTAAATGGGGGTACCGGTTTAAGCAAATCGCAGGCGTCTGTAGGCGCGGCTAAAACGCTTTTGGGCAAAGTATATCTTACGGTGAAGGAGTTTGATCTGGCTAAAACAGTTTTGAAAGAAGTGATTGACCAGAAAAGCTACGCATTGAATCCGGATTACAAAAAATTGTTCACCAACGGCAATGACGAATTGCAGGAATCGATTTTTGAAGTAAAATATTTATCAGGTAACGTCGGCGAAGGCAATTCGTTCTCGACGATCTTCATGCCCTCCCGGTTTGACGTGGGCATGTTCCCCGGCAATATGCAGGGTGCGGGCAGGGTTTTGCCTACCCGCACGATGGCCAACTCCTACGAGACAGGCGATTTAAGACGGGCCGCGTCCATTGGCGATTCGGTGAAGCTGATATCCGGCAAATATGAGAAAGACCTTTTTGGACTGAAATTCGTGGATTTCACAACCGGCATTGTCGGCGATGGCGGCATCAACTTTACTGCATTGCGGTACGCCGACGTACTGTTAATGTATGCCGAAGCATTAAACGAGACCAGTAATACGGCCGAAGCACATACTTACCTTAATTTGGTGCGAAGCCGCGCGGGGCTACCGGCGAAAACAGGCTTGAATAAGGCCGCATTCACACTCGCGCTCGAAAATGAAAGGAAGTTCGAATTTTTCCTCGAAGGGCACCGGTGGTTCGACCTCGTGCGGACAGGACGTTTTCAGGTGGTGATGAACCAATATTTCAAAGACAACGGATTGAGTTTCACCGTAGCTGACCATGAGGTACTGATGCCCATCCCTTTGCGTGAAATCGATATCAATCCAAATCTGGGACAGAATCCGGGATATTAACGATTAATACCAATGATTGTAAATAAGACTTTACGGGCATGGATCGCGTTGCTCCTGGCACCGTTGGCAGCCACGGCCCAGCCGCAGACCTCGACGCTCAAAGGTGTGCCATTCAACAACATTACCCTGGAAGTTTCCCTGAAACCCTTCCGGAAGAACGACCAAGCGTACATCCGGGAAACTGCCCATGAAATGTTCACGCAGTGGCATTCGTTGCTACGGCATGCCGACACGGTGTCGGTGATGCTATGGACCGGCGACGGCTCCGAAATCCTCGAATACAAAGGCGATCCTGCCCAACGGCTGGAATGGGCCCGATATATCGGCAACCCCAATACCCGGCATGCGGTCAACTCCGGACCTAAGGAGCTTTCGATTCATGAAAGGGCCTATTTGTATCTCGAAAACCCGCCGGAATTTACCTATGGCGACCTGAAATTCATTGTGCAGGCATTAAAGGAGGAGGGGCGGAAGGTCACTGGCAAACCCATCCGCATCGGCGAAACGTTCGATCCGGGGCCGGAATTCGCCCAATCGGATTTCAAATACAACCGCCACCGCGAAATCCTGGGCGGCAGCGCAATGGGGCACAATACGATGGTAAGCTGCTACTCCGTCCTGAAAGCCGATAGCCAGCCTTACGCAGGTTTCCCGAACGGCATCCCCGAAGGCACGCCGTTTGGAACGTTTCTCGGCAGGCAGAGCCGTCACTTATTGCAAGATATGGGTTTTGATTATATCTGGCTGAGCAACGGCTTTGGCTTCGGAGTGGAAGGCTGGTCGTCAACCGGTGCTATTTTTGATGGCAAGGGTTTTGACCAGGACAAACTGGCGGCGACGCGTTCCAAAATCGCCGATTTCTGGAAGTTTTTCAGGAACGAATGCCCGGATGTGCAGGTCCAGACGCGCGGTACCAACCTCTCGGCCGGTGCCGACCTGGCACGCGACGGTGTCGATCTTAAATCCATTTACAAGGACAAAAACATACTGCCGCCCCCCAACTCGCCCTGGGCGGCACTGGACGGCGATTTCGGACTGGAAATGGTAGGCTATATGTCGAGAATGGCCGAACTGCCCGACGAGCGCTACCTTTTCCGCTACTACACCCACGACCCGTGGTGGATCAACAGCCCCTGGCTGGACCGCTACGGCCGGGAGCCGCACGATATTTACCTACCCCTGGCCGTGTCGCGCATGAATGCCAAAGGCGAGGTAAAACTGCCGAGCCACCTGAACTTGCTGAGCATCGACGATTCCTTCGGCAACATGCCCACGCAGGTGCCCGACGAAGTTACGCCGCACATCCTCAAAGCCCGCTACGACGCCCCCACCGCACCTGGCCCGCTCGTGTGGGTTTACCCGTTCGACGAGTACTACGACTGGGCATTCCGCTACAAAGATCGCCTCCCCGAAATCTATTACGGCGACTGGCTGATCCGCCAGGCATTGAACAATGGCTTGCCGGTCAACACGGTGATTTCCACTACCTCATTTAAAAAAGTCATTCAGATCGATCCTGCCAGGTTTAAAGAATCGGTATTGCTGACGGTTGTGCCGGAAGCAGGCTCGGAATTAGAAAAGACATTGGTTTCATTTGTTCAAAATGGGGGAAAACTGATGGTATACGGCCCGGCCGGGCATGCAGGAAAAGCATTTCTCGAACTTTTGAATCTGCAAAATGTGACGCCGCTCGATGGCGAGTTCCGTATCAGCTCGGTTTACGCCGTTGACCAGATGGGCAAGCCTTATCCCGACAAAATCATCCATCATGCATTGTTCTCGGGCGGCGGCGTGGGTACACGCGTGCAGAATTTGAAAGACCCCTCCACCAAAGTACTCGCGCAAATGAGCCAGGGCGGCCAAAAACGCGATGCAGCCTGGGTCCGTAGTACAAAGGAATGGAATGGCGGAAAAGTGGTGTATATCCGCGGCACCAATTCCAGCAAGTTCACAGGAGGAAAACTACTGACACCCGACGATCCTTCCCAACTCTTCACCGGGCCGCTGCTGCTGAGGTATGCCATGCATGAGTTTGGAGTAGATTTCAACATCGTGAAAGAAGATCCGTCGATCAAAAACCCGGTGCTGACGGTTTCCAGAAGCCATAATGCATTCATTTTCGCAGGGTATAATCCCAACACGACCATTAGCAACAAGTTCCGCTTTCCGCAAGGTGCGCCCTTGCTGAACGGCCTGGATACCAAGCTCGACAAGGGGCATTCGGTATACAGCCTCCCGACGTCCTGGAACCGCGAATCGCGGGTATTTGTGGAGCAAAACGAGGGAATTGTTTCACTGAAAGAACTGCATTCCGGCGAAATGGGCATTACCAAGCGATACCGCATTACCGGCCTTAAAAATGCTATCTTGCGCATTTATCCGCATGAGAACATTAGCTCCGAGCAGTTCAATGCTTATCTGAATGCCAACTACCCGTGGAAAGAGGGCCGTATTTCCTTCAAGGCTGGCGATCCGAAATTCGGGAAGCATTACGTGGTGGAAAACGTGACGGGGGATCTGGTGGTGTCGTGGTAAGGAGGGCGCTGCGCGTTGACGGCTGACAGCGGACCGCTGACCAATTAACTAACAATTACTGACTCATTCAGTCATTTCCCCGAAAGAACCATGCTAAAATACCTCCTTCCCATCCTGCTCTTTGCTTTTACCAATGCCTTCGGCCAAGTCGCCGACACGACCTATTTATCGGATGTAAAACGCGAACTGCGTACGCAATGGCCGAAGAACCGGCGCATTAACGTCGTTTTTCACGGGCATTCGGTACCGGCAGGCTTTTGGGATAACCATGAAGTGCACACACTGGAATCGTATCCCAATTTGTTTTTGAAGGCATTGAAAGACAAATATCCTTACGCCGTCGTCAATGTGATCGTGACGGCGGTTGGCGGGGAAAATTCACTGAAAGGTGCGACGCGTTTTGAATCGGAGGTGTTACCGCACCAGCCCGATGTGATTTTCATCGATTATGCATTGAATGACCGGTTTTCACCTTTGGATAAAACCCGTGAAGCATTGGCAAAGATGATTCTCGCCGCGCAGGCGAAAAATATCAAAGTAATATTGGTAACGCCTTCGCCCGATCAGCGCATCGATATTTCAGATCCCGCAAACCCGCTCGATCCCTACGCAGCGCAAATTCGTGAGCTGGCAAAACAGTATCATACCGGTCTCGCCGATCCCTATGTCAATTTTCAAAAAGTGGTGAAAGAGGGTAAACTGAAAGAAGTAATGTCGTCGGTCAATCATCCGAATCTGGCCGGTCATACGCTTATTGTGAACAGCCTCCTTCCCTATTTCCTTTAATGCGGATCAGGTGTTCTGGTAATCGGGGTTCGCACTGATAGCGAATTTGTATTTGTCGCCCCGGTAAAACGAGCGCTCGATTTCCACCACCTGGCTGTCCGGGCAGATTACCGCACTGTCGAGGATGAACATCGGTGTGGGCGCCGTTAATTCAAAATTATCCACTTCCGAGCCGGGGTGCACGATTTCTGTGCTCAGCGTCTGCTTCACCTCGTCGATGCGCAGGTGATAGGTATTTTCATAAACCTTGAAATACGAGATCTCCGTTGGCATGCGGTTGATCTTCGGACAAAGAGTGAGGGAAATATACTTGATCTCGTCCTTGATAATCTCCTCGTCGGCATACCGCAACTGGTGGATTTTCAGCACCGGCCCATCCATAATGAAATGCTTGCCGCCTATTTCAGAGGATATCCCATCGTCGAGCACCGTTTTCTCCAACACCACATTATGCGGCTCGAAGCCCTCGGCGATAAGGCTTTCGTGGAAGCCGCGCCGGGTGGCATTGATAGACCCCAACGTGCGGATCAGGTGATGGCCAACCGTCCGGTTCAGCACAAATGTTCCCTTGCCTTTAATGCGGCGCGCCCAACCCTGATTTTCAATTTCAAGCAGACTTTTCCGCGCCGTGGTATTGCTTACCTTGTAATTTTTGATGAGATCATTCTCAGAAGGCACCTTGTCACCGGGCTGCAATTCGCCCGATTTGATCCTTTCTATTATTTCATCACTAATACTTACAAATTTCGGTTTCATCAGGTGCCAGCGGTCGTGTTTATCTGTCGCCAAAATAACAAAATTACCTGCTGCAAAAGGCATAGCGGCCGGTTTTGTTGCCCAGGCTTTTCAGGCGCACTGGGGATGGCCTTTAAAACAAATAAAATCGGACTTTAAAACAAAACCGTCGGGAGCGGGTCAGGCTAATTTTGTTTCATCAAAACAATCAGACTTTTATGAAACAATCAGCAACAACAGAGATTCGCCCTGGCAATGCGCAGCAACCCATCGGCTCCGGCTTCGACGCCTTTTCTACGGCCCAGGATGTGATCAGGGGCATTGACCTCACCGGAAAAACCATCATCGTCACCGGCGGCTATGCGGGCATCGGCCTCGAAACGGCCAGGACATTCGCGGAAGCCGGCGCGCACGTGATCGTCCCCGCCCGGGACCTGGCCAAGGCGACCCGCAATGTAGCGGGCATTCCGAATACGACCGTCGAATCCCTCGACCTGATGGACCCGGCGTCCATCGACAGTTTTACGCAGAAATTCTTGCAAACCGGACGTCCGCTGGATATATTGGTTAACAATGCGGGCATTATGTGGGTACCGCTCCAACGGGATGCGCGGGGCTACGAATCGCAGCTCTCGACCAACCATCTGGGCCATTTTCAGCTTGCGGCCAGGTTATGGCCCGCGTTGAAGCAAGCCGGTGCCGCGAGGGTGATCAGCGTTTCTTCGTTCGGTCACCATATCGCCCCGTTTGATTTTGCAGACCCCAATTTTGAACACCGGGAATACCAGACGCTGGCGGGTTACGGCCAGTCCAAAACGGCTAATAACCTATTTGCCGTGGAGCTCGACCGGCGGGGAAAAGCATTCGGCGTGCGTGCATTTTCACTCCACCCCGGCTCGGTGAATGGCACCGACCTTGGCCGTGTTGCACCGATGGAGCTTTTCCAGCAAATGGGTACGCACGATGCCAGCGGTAACATTTACCCGGAGGTAGCCAGGAAGCTAAAAACAATCCCCCAAGGCGCAGCAACTACGGTTTGGTGTGCTACCAACCCGCAACTGGCGGTTGGGCGGTGTATATTGCGAAAACACCGATGTGGCCGAGATCGACAATGACGACATCGAACACCGATACGATGAGCCGCTGACATTACGGGGAGTAAAACCCTATTCCATCGACCCGGAAAACGCCCGCAGGCTTTGGACATTGAGCGAACAAATGACAGGTATTACTTTTGAAATAAACTGAAAACCGGTGGCACACGAGGCGCATTACATTCATCCCGACCTGAAAATCTCCGGTTTTACCGAACATTTTCACAAAAGCGACGTGCTTTTTGAGGAGCATTTGCTCGTCTGGTTTATTTCGGGGGAAACGAAGATCGTGCAAGGCGGCCAAACACACCTTTTCGGCGCGGGGGATACGCTTTTCTTTCCGAGGCATGAGCTGGTGACGGTAATCAACTACCCCAAGGACGGGTTACCTCATCGATCGGTGGTAATGCATTTGACGGCGAAGCGCCTGGAAGATTATTATGCTAAAAATAAAGTGGAGGTAAAGCCCGTACCCAAACCCGGGTTCAGGACATTCGGCAAGCATCCGCTGCTGCAAAGCTGCCTGGCGTCGCTGGTACCCTATTTCGACCTGCGCGATCCGTTACCCGAAGCATTGGCAGCTATTAAAGTCACGGAAGCCATTACCATTTTGAGGACGCTCGCCCCGGAAATCGATCACTTACTGGCCGATTTCGGAGAGCCCGGCAAGATCAACCTCGCCGATTTTATGGAGCATCATTATATGTATAATCTGCCGATGACTAAATTCGGCTACCTCACCGGCCGCAGCCTCACCACTTTCAAGCGCGATTTTAAAAAGACCTTCCAAACCACACCGCAGAAATGGCTCACCGAAAAGCGGCTGGACTTGGCGCATTACCTCATCCGGGAGAAAAAACGGCGTCCGTCGGAAGTTTACCTCGAAGCCGGATTTGAAAATCTGTCGCATTTCGGGTATGCATTTAAAAAGCAATTCGGCTACGCGCCGACCGAGTGAGGAGAATAGGCCGTTTTGGTGACATCTCACAAAAATGCTTCGACTTCGCTCAGCATTGACATCCGGATGTCATGCAGCGAAGTCGAAGCACATGCGAGGACGCTATGCAAATGCTCAAAAAGTAGGCGGTCTCCGATTCGGCCGTTCGGCGGGAGCACCGATCGGAGTGGCCGGCTTGATCTTATCATATTCCACGACCCCAGTTTTTTCCGCCCAACGGAAATAGTCGGCGGAAAGTTGGTCTACGATATTTGGGTTCGCAGAGGCTACGTCGGTGGTTTCTCCCCTATCAGTTTCCAGGTCGTATAGCTCCCATTTGTAAGCCGGGTAAGTCGAAACGATCTTCCATTTGCCTTTTCTTACTGCCCTATTACCTGCGCGTTCCCAGAAAATCGGCTCGCCGCCACGGTCTACCTCTGTGGATTTGCCCGTGAGCACGGGCACGAGGCTTTTGCCTGGAAGCGAATTGATGTTAATCCCTTTTTCAGAAGCCGGATAGGCTGCTTTGGCCAAATCATAGAACGTCGGCGCGAGGTCGATCAGGTGGCCGGTACCTTTTACGATCTGTCCGCCTTTGATCTGCTTCGGAAACCAGGCGATAAACGGCGCGCTGATCCCTCCCTCGTGCATATTGTTCTTGTAGGCCGAATGCGGCGTGTTCGACACATACGCCCAGGGCTGATCCTGGTAGACATACGAACCTGCCGTACCCGCCGGGCCGGTATTGCGCTGAGGCCTGCGAGGCGATGCGCCTGCGTAGCCGCCCTGCGCGCCGTTGTCGGAAATGAAGACAATCAATGTGTTATCGTCCTTGTTCAGCGCTTTCAGCTTCTCGCGAAGCTTGCCGATGTTCTGGTCTACCCGGTCGACCATCGCAGCGTAGATCTCCATTTTTCGTTCCCAAAGCAATTTTTCATCATAAGGCACATTATCCCAGGGCGTCACGTCCTTATCCCGAACGGCTATTGCCTGTTTCGGGTCGGCGATACCCAATGCTTTCTGGCGTTCGATCCGCTCTCTGCGCAGCGAATCCCAGCCGATGCTGTACCGGCCTTTGTATTTCGCAATATCCGATTCGGGTGCCTGGAGCGGCCAGTGCGGGGCGTTAAAAGCCAGGTAAAGGAAGAAAGGCTTGGCTGTTTTGCTTTGCTCGTCGAGGAAGCCGAGCGCGTGATCGGTAATCTCGTCGGTCAGGTATTTATCGGGCGGCAGATTGATGCGCTTATTGTTTTCAACCAGCTCCACAGGCTGGCCTTTGCCGTATTTACCAATATCATAATAATTGCTCGCGCCATTGATAAACCCATAGAAACGGTCGAAACCACGTTGGTTAGGCCAAGCGATACTATCATTGCCGACGTGCCATTTGCCACTCAGCAGCGTGCTGTAACCCGCATTGCGGAGTACTTCGCCGAATGTAAGCGACTCTTTATTGAGATATCCCTGGTAAGCGGGCAGGCCAAGGTTCACATTGAAATACCCCACCCCGGCCTTGTGCGGGTACTGGCCCGTGATGAGCGACGCACGCGTGGGGGCACAGATGGAGTTGTTGTAAAACTCGCGGAAGCGGATGCCCTCACCGGCAAGCTGGTCGATATTGGGCGTTTTGATTTCGGAACCGTACGCGCCGATGTCCGAATAGCCCAGGTCATCGACCATGATCAGGATAATGTTGGGGCGATTTTCCGGGCCTTTCCGGTCGGGCGCGGGTTTCTTTTGCGCCACGACACCGGAGAAGGTCATCAATGCCAGGGCGAAGAATGCAGAGGTCTTCATGATTTTGGAAAAAAGTGTAACAAGAGATGTGGCCACAAAAATATATTTATTCTATATATCCTATATACTATATTCAAAATAAACTTAAATCAACTCATTCCGCGCGCGTTTGGGGTTCGTTATAACACCTGCAACGTCACCCTAAGCCCTCGGTCGTCATCACCACCCTGCTCATCGAACCATCCTCTTGATAATACAATCGGTCGACGCACACGGAGCGACGGTGGCTGCCACCACCGGGTAATGCACCATTGTGATAGAAGAAATAATCCGAGCCGTTAAATTCAACAATCGCAGGCCGGTTGGTGGCGCAGTTTCCGGCGATTTCGTTCAGAATACCTTTGAATTCCCATGGACCATGGATGTTGCGGCTCATCGCGTAGGCCACTTTTTCCGGGTAACCATAGCCATAAGCAAGATAATAGATGCCGTTCTTTTTGTGAATGTGGGCGCCTTCCGCAAATCCGGGGAGATCGATCACGGCAATCGGGCTGGCAAGTCCGGTAAGGTTGCTTTGCAGTTCGGCAAAATAGCATTGCCCATTACCCCAGAACAAATACGAACGTCCGTCATCGTCGATCAGCACGGTCGGATCGAGGTTGGCTTTGTCGCTTTCGCTAACCGGTAACATATCGTGGGTAACCAGCGCCGAGCCCTTCGCGTCCTCAAATGGCCCCGTCGGATTTTCGGAAACAGCTACACCGATTGCCTTCCGAGACCCTCCCGCGTGCGTTACGGATACGAACCAATAGAATTTACCCCGATATTCAACCACTTTCGATGCGTAGGCGTCGCCGCTCGCCCATTGAAAATCCGTGGCTTTCAGGGGCGATGAATATTCGGTCCAATGCGTGAGGTCGTTGGAAGAAAAGCAGAGCCAATCCTGCATATAGTAATCGTCGGCGCCGGGAGGTGGGTCGTCGTGACCGGTATAGAGATAAACCGTTCCTTCATGGACAAGCACCGTCGGATCGGCGGTGTAGGGATTGCGGATAATGGGGTTTCCTTCTTTTACCATAACCTGAAATTGCAAGAACCGGCTTTCCCGGCCTATTGCAGCTATTTAGTTTACGCATTTGATGTAAAAACCATACCAAAAAACACCGGTCGCGTTGCCAATGTCACCACCCGCGCCGTCCAACCCGGCTGTGGATGCGTCCATTTCGGCACGATTGCGCATGTGCAGATGCTGATTTCAGGCCAGTTTTGTGTCATCATTCACTCAAAAACAATCAAGGTCATGACACAGAAAACAACAACCACAATCTACTGGATAGGCACGGCATTAACTTCCCTTTGGTTCGGCGCAAGCGGCTTTTTCGAATTGACCAAAAACCCCGTCGTGTGGGACATTACCGTGCAACTGGGCTACCCGGCACATTTCATTTACCTGCTCGGCGTTTTCAAACTGTCAGGCGTGGCCGTGCTGCTTACTCCCAACAAGCTGCACAGACTGAAAGAATGGGTCTTTGCGGGGATCTTGTTCGATATCATCTTTGCATTCGTGTCTAAACTGGCGGTGATAGGCTTTGCGGCAACCGTCGATGCGATCATTGCATTTGTAATGGTTTCAGTCACTTACGCCATGTTCCGCCGGCTTGAAAAATACTCCGGAAATACCGTTGGCCGGAATGCCGTCTTGGCGCATTAACAAAAACCGCAATATGCCGCGCATCAAGTCCGGCGACGGCATTGAGCGTATTGTCTACTCATTTACAACGCATTACAAACAGGCCCGGACGATGTTCCCGGCCTGTTTTGTTTATTATTTTAAAAAAATATTACTCTACTATTTCTATATACTTAATAATATCAGTAGCTTTGTCCCCGAACTTACAATCCCTACATATGAAACCACCGATTATACCTTACTGTTGTTGTCCGAATCGCCGAAAGCAGCACTAGGACAGGCTGTTTCGCAGTAACCACCACTCAAAAACACCATCGAAAAACAGTAAAGCTATCCTCATTTATGAAGCCATTTTTAAAAGCCCTATTCAGTTCAGCAATTCTACTCGCCTCATTTGTTGCCCATGCCCAAAACGCCCCGATCGTCAATGCGACGGTTTCCGGAACGGTTCTTGATGCAGCTACCGACTCCCCACTCATCGGCGCGACCGTAACCATCAAGGGGACGACCAACGGAGCAGCAACAGATGCAAACGGGCAGTTCCAGCTTGTAACAGGTCAGAAACTTCCATTTACACTGGTCGTTTCGTTTTTGGGCTATATCAAGAAAGAGACAGTGATTGAAGGCAGCGGGGTAACTATTAAGCTTGACCCTTCGGCGGATAACCTGGAAGACGTGATCATTTCGTCGCGTCGTCGCCAGGAATCGGCACAGGAAGTACCTATTCCGATCTCCGTGATCCGCGGGTCGGCAGCGGAAGATGCGGGTGCGTTCAATGTGAACCGTTTGAAAGAACTCGTTCCTACGGTTCAGCTCTACGTTTCAAACGCACGTAACACCACATTGAACATTCGCGGACTTGGTTCGACCTACGGTCTGACCAACGACGGTATCGACCCGGGTGTAGGTTTTTATGTCGACGGCGTTTACTATGCTCGTCCGGCAGCTACCGCCCTGGATTTCATCGATATCGAGCGCATTGAAGTACTTCGCGGGCCTCAGGGAACGCTTTTCGGAAAGAACACAACTGCCGGTGCATTCAACATTACCACCCGCGGTGCCCAATTCGATCCAGGCGGCAGCTTTGAATTGAGCTACGGTAACTTCGGTTATATTCAGGCCAAAGGATCATTCACCGGTCCGATCAGCAAAAAACTTGCGGCACGCGTTTCATTCACCGGTACGCAGCGCAACGGCCTGTTCTTCAATGAGCATACGCAACAGCCGATCAACGACATCAACAACATCGGTGTACGCGGACAGATCCTTTACCAACCAAGCAGCAAAGTCAACATTACGGTAATCGGTGATGTTTCGGACCAGAAACCAAATGGTTACGGCTGGCCGGTAGCAGGTGTGGTGCCTACCAAACGTGCGGCTTACCGCCAGTTCGACGCGATCATCGCTGATTTGGGCTACAAACTCCCCTATTCAAGTGCATTCGAACGCAAATTGGACCTTGACACACCTTCGAAGTCCGACAACAGACTGGGTGGTGTTTCGGCCAACGCAGATATCAAAATCGGGAACGGAACGCTTACCGCCACTTCGGCCTGGCGCTTCTGGAAATGGACTCCGCTTAACGACCGCGATTATATTGGATTGCCGGTATTCACGATCTCTTCCGGTAACTCGGTACACGACCAATGGTCACAGGAGATCCGCTATTCGGGTAAAATCTCTCCGAAACTCAGCGGCGTAGTGGGCTTGTTCGGCCTTTGGCAAGATTTGAAATCGGATCCGGTACAAACGGAAGAAGCAGGTTCGGCACAATGGCGTTTTGCACAAAGCACTACCAGTGAGCTTTGGAAAACACCGGGCTTGCTCGATAACTTCGGTATCCGCACCACCAACCGCATTAAAAGCACCAGCTTGGCTGTTTTTGCACAGGCCGACTGGGCTATCACCGACAAGCTGCACGTTTTGCCTGGTGTACGTTACAACTACGATAAGAAGGTTGTAGACTATGAGCGAAAAACATACGGTGGCCTGCAAACGACCGACCCGGCATTGCTCGCACTGAAAAGACTTGTTTATACCGACCAGGCATTCAATACCAACTACGACCAGGGTAACTTCTCAGGACAGTTGTCGCTCCAATACAAAGCCAGCAGCCGCTTCAATGCCTATGCTACCTATTCGATCGGCTACAAGCCCATCGGTGTGAACGTGGGTGGTTTACCAACGGCCAACGGCGCGGTATTGCTCGATCTGGCTAATGTAAAACCAGAGCACGTAGCCCATAAAGAACTGGGTATCAAAACAAAACCCAGTGCCAACTCGGTTCTTAACCTGACATTGTTCCGTTCCGACATCAATGACTTCCAGACCCAGGTTCAGACTCCTGATCCCGGTGTAAACCGCGGGTATCTCGCGAATGCTGAGAAAGTTCGTGTTCAAGGCGCGGAAGTGGACGGTAATATCCGGTTCAGCCACCTGTCGTTCAATGCGGCGGTAGCTTATACCGATGGCAAATATGTGAAGTTCAAAAACGCTCCCGTGCCTTTGGAAGAAGTAGGTGGCGAGCAGGCTTTCAAGGATATTTCAGGTGGCAGACTGCCAGGTATCTCTAAATTTTCGGGATCGGTAGGTGGTGAAGGGACCGTGAAAGGTACATTCCTTGGATTGAAAGGCAACTACTTCCTCGGTGTCGACGTATTCGCCCGCTCAGGCTTCTCATCCAGCCCATCGCCATCCAAATACCTGAACATCGAAGGTTACTCGCTGACCAACAGTCGCCTTGGTTTCCGAGCTTCTAACGGCATTTCGTTCTTTGTGTGGGCAAGAAACGTGTTCAACAAAGACTATTACGAACTGCTCCTTGCAGCTCCGGGCAGCTACGGACAGTACGCGGGTGTCGTAGGCGACCAGCGCACCTACGGTGTAACATTGCGCTACTCTTTCTAAGATTTCGAAGGGAATACGAATATTATAACACTGTCGATCGGGGCGCTCCATTGGGGCGTCCCGATTTTTTGTATTAAACCAAAAAGACGCCCCGTCCCCTAAGCCATTACATCATCAGGCTCCGCTCTTTTCTTTTTCAATGGCTCAATGGGACCACTCGTGATTTGAAAAATCGAAGCGCCTAATTTCACTTCGAGCAACGCCAGTGTTTTGATCGTAAAATTATGCGTGCCGGTCATCCATTTGCTCACCTGCGATTCCTTTTTGCCCAGCATTTCAGCCAATTCTCGCTGTGATATTCCCTTAGCTTCCAGTATCTCGTGTATACGGTCTGAAAGATCGAAGCTCGTATCCACGAATTTATCAATTGCCGGATCTGGGGTAATTCTGTCTAGTGCGTTCATAATTATAAGTCTACAAAAAGTTCTCCCTGCAAGGTCATCAGGTCGTCGGAATAGTGAATTGCCTTTTCCCGAATCTTTTCAATCAATTTTTTGTCGATAGCCATCATAAGCTTCATCGTTTTCCAGGTTTCCGCACCATCCTGCGTTTTCTGACCTTTCTTTTCTCCGCCACCATCCAAAATGATCATGCTGTCACTACACCTTATGCAGTAAATCCGCAGCCTGGAAAAAGTTACAGGCCCTGCTGTGACATTGTTTTCGGCCCGGAAAAATCTTGGCTGTGCTCCGCGGGATTTAATGTTGTACAGCCAGCGCCTGATTAACCGAATGTCTTCAAAAAATCCCTTTTCAAAATATTCGTCTAGAAAAAGGTCGGTCTCTGTGACGGGACAACCTTCAAATCTGATCGAATAAACGGTTACCTTCTTCGACCGGGAATACAATTCAAAATAGATACGATTCACTTATAAGTTAAGTTCAAATATAAAACATTTCCTGACAAAAAGGAATGTTGAGCGAGATCGATTCTATTAGCAATATCTAAAAAAATCCCAGTTAAATTTTATAAGTAGATATCACAAAATCACCGCTTCACCATCCGATAGACCAGTTTTCCGGCAGTAAATCAGCATATTACTATGAAAAAACTCGCGCTACTTGCATGGGTACTTCCTGCGCTCGCATTCGGACAAACCACAACTCTCCGGCAAGGCTTCCAAACCCCGCCCGACGCCGCCAAACCGCGTGTGTGGTGGCACTGGATGAACGGCAATATCACCAAGGAAGGCGTTACCAAAGACCTTGAATGGATGAAACGCGTAGGCATAGGCGGTTTCCAGAATTTCGATGCGAGCCTTTTTACACCCAATGTGACGCCGAAGAAACTGGTGTTCATGACGCCGGAATGGAAGGACGCATTCAAACACACTACTGATCTCGCAGAAAAACTGGGGCTCGAAATGGCCATTGCCGGCTCGCCCGGATGGAGCGTGACCGGCGGACCGTGGGTGCCGGCAGCCGACGCGATGAAAAAATATGTCTGGACCGAAACCCGGGTACCTGGCGGCCAGACATTCACCGGCAAACTTCCGCAACCCAAACCCGTAGCCGGCAAGTTTCAGAATGTGCCGCTACCGGCCGAAGGCGGCATTACCGGACCTACCGGGGAAGTACCCGACTATTATGCCGACGCTGCGGTGATCGCGTACCGCTTGCCGGCTACCGACAAGCTTATGACCTCCCTGAACCCGAAAGTGACGTCCAGCGGCGGCACATTCTCCGTCTCCGACCTGACCGACGGCGATTTGGGTAAAACCAGTCTGCTGCCTCCCGTGGAAGTAGGCCAGGATATGTGGATCCAATATGAATTTGATAGTCCACAGACTTTCAAGGCATTGACAATCGTAGGCGCGAGCTCGGGCGGGGCACTTGCAGAATTCAACGGCGCACCGAACAATCGGACGTTGCGGGTAAGCGACGACGGCGTGAACTTCCGCGATGTGACACCCATCAAAGGCAGTACTGTCCCTCAAAATACCCTGGCATTCGCACCGGTAACCGCCAGATTCTATCGTATTGCATTTAAAACGCTACCGCCGCCATCTAATCCGTTCGCCGCGATGTTCGGCGGCAGCGGGGAGCCACCGAAGCCGGAGGGCGTGCAAGTTGCCGAAATCCTGCTCCATAATACCGATCGAATGGACCAGTTCGAAGAGAAGGCGGGTTTCAGCCCGTGGAAAGAGAATACAGCATCCTTTGTGCAGCCTGATGCCGATGCCATACCGCTAACCGATGTAGTTGACCTAACCTCCAAAATGAGTGCGGACGGCAGCCTGAACTGGACCCCACCGAACGGTAATTGGGTGATCGTGCGGCTTGGCTACTCGCTTACCGGTCGCAAAAACCATCCCGCGTCGCCGGAAGCAACCGGCCTGGAAGTGGACAAGCTGGATAAGGAGGCCGTTATGAAGTACATCAACACCTACCTCGACATGTACAAAGACGCTACGGGCGGCCAAATGGGTGCGAAAGGGTTGCAATATATGGTACTGGACAGCTACGAAGCGGGCCACATGACCTGGACGAAAGCGATGCCCGAGGAGTTCAAAAAACGACGTGGTTACGATATTACACCGTGGATCCCTGTCCTCACGGGGACAGTGGTCAAAAGTGCGGCGGAAAGTGACCGGTTTCTGTGGGATTTCCGCAAAACGATCGGCGAGCTAATCGTCGAAAATCATTACGAGGCCATCGGCGATGCATTGAAGGCCCGGGGAATGAAACGTTACACCGAGTCGCACGAGGGCGGGCGCATTTACCTGGCCGATGGCATGGATGTGAAGCGCAAGGCCAACGTCCCGATGGCCGCGATGTGGACGCCCGGCAGCCTGGCGGGCGGTGCCGACGAGGAAGTCCGTAGTGAGGCCGATATCCGCGAATCGGCATCGGTAGCACATATTTACGGGCAAAATCTCGTCGCCGCCGAGTCGATGACGTCCGTCGGCAATGCATTTACCTGGTATCCTGAAAAGCTGAAACGCACCGCCGATCTTGAAATGGCCTCCGGTTTGAACCGTTTCGTGATCCATACTTCGGTGCACCAGCCACTCGACGACAAGAAGCCGGGCTTCTCATTGGGGCCATTCGGACAGTATTTCACCCGACAGGAAACCTGGGCCGAGCAGGCGAAGGCGTGGATGGATTATCTGGGCAGGAGCTGCTTCATGCTGCAACAGGGCAAGCCGGTGGTGGATGTGCTCTATTACTACGGAGAGAATTCCAATATCACGCAGATTTCCACTCAAAAACTGCCCGCTATCCCGGCAGGCTATGCTTTTGATTTTGCGAATGCGAGTGTGGTCAAAAATATGCTGAAAGTAGAAAAAGGCGCTATCGTAACGCCATCGGGGCAACAGTACCGTTTGCTCGTGCTCGATTCTACCGCCCGCAATATGACTTTGCCGGTGCTTCAAAAGATCGGCGAGCTGGTAGCTTCCGGCATGAAGGTGGCGGGCGTAAAACCCGAACGCTCCCCCAGCCTGAGCGACGATGCCTCGGCATTCGGCGCGCTGGTAAACCAGATTTGGCGCAACTCAAATGTCTCCTCACAGCCGCTGGAAACCGTTTTGAGCAGCATTACCCCCAAAGACGTGACCATTACCGGCGAGAAAGCGAAGATTCTTTACGTGCACCGCCAAACGGCCGACAGCGATATTTACTGGCTCGACAACCGCAGCAACGACGCTAACGAGGCGCAGGTCAGCTTCCGGGTTACCGATAAAGTCCCGCTACTCTGGAACCCCGAAACCGGAAAAATCAGCAAGGTATCCTACCACATCGCCGAAGGGCGCACCACCATACCGTTGAAATTCGACTCCTGGCAGGCCTATTTCATCGTTTTTAGTGCGAAAGCAGCCGCGAATTCTTACACTGCGCCGGTTTGGGCGGAATCGGAAATCGCGGGCGTTACGGGCGCGTGGACCGTCCGCTTCCAGCCGGGCCTGGGCGCTCCCTCACAGGCCCGGCTGAATGCCCTCACGTCGCTTTCGGAGAATGCGGATGCGGGTATCAGGTATTTCTCGGGAACTGCTACTTATGAAAATACTTTAAATGCACCCTCTATCAGTAAGAATGCACGATACTGGCTGGATCTGGGCGATGTCAAAAACTTGGCCGAAGTGGTTGTCAACGGTAAAAGCGTAGGTATTACCTGGAAAAAACCGTTCCGCATAGATGTCACCGAGGCGTTGAAAAAAGGTTCCAACAGCATTCAGGTGAAGGTTACCAATACCTGGGTGAACCGGCTGATCGGCGACGCGCAACCCGGCGTGACGAACAAGATCACTTTTACGACAATGCCATTTTACAAAGCCGATTCCCCGTTGCTGCCCAGCGGCTTACTCGGGCCGGTGAAATTGATCGCTGCATCGCCCGCGAAATAAGGCAAATGGGTTGATTAGGAAATGGTCATGTATCGTCAGGGAGAGTCATGTGCTGCCCCATTCCTGACAACACATGACCATTCTTGCCCCTACCATTAACAAGTCCGCGGGCACGGAGCGCTCAGGTCGTAATAGCCGCTTTCCTCTTCAAGGCTTAGCGCACCACTATTATCGTTCCCACGGTTGGCAATGCCCTGAAATAGCAAGCCGAAAGAATAAGAGCCGGTCAATTCCTTTTGGACCGCTTCGCCGGCCGCGGGGAAATACCGGTGCAGCACAAAGCGAATATAGATCTTCGGCATTTTCTCAAACCTGAAAAGTGCGGCCAGCAGCTCTTTTACGGGGTAATTGTAGCCATTCAGAAAACCGTACTGCGTGCGAAACAGCGGACTGGTAATTTCTCCGGCATGTCCTTTTTCTTCCCAATATTTAATCCATTGTCTTGCCAAAACATCAGGCACATTGCCACCCGGACCATCTCCCGCTTCCCGGAAATCGCCCGGGGCGTGTGCATAATAGGGCGTAATGATTTGTCCGGCGCTGTCAACGCCGAAGAGCACGAGTTTGAATTTGGTTTCCTCCGTATCAAAGCCAAAACGCACTTTTATAGTGGAAATGCCTGGCGTCGACACGAGTGTTTCAAAATCGTTTCCGTCAAAGAAATCGCCTAAAAGGAGTTTGCTCCCCAAATTAAAAAAGCCAAAGGGCTCACGGCTGTGTTCCAATGCCTGCCACTGGGCAGCCCATTTTGCAAAAACTTCGTCACTGATAAACTTAGGCATGTTCGCTGAGATTTAGTGGTTAAAAAAGGCATTTGCTTTCCGATCATCCGGAGCAACCCGCATCCGGACAATGGAAAGCAATATACCTAAGGGCAAGGAAGTGATGTAACTAATTCGTCAAAAACTAGAATTAATTCGATTAATCGGTTAGGTTACAATTTCTTGTTGGGGTCTACGGGGAACGGCCCTTGGGGGCTGGGATTCGGAGAACTGTCTGTTCCCCGAATCATTTAAGCTACCCCGGATTTTAGTTTGATGATTTCAGACGCAAGAGCCAATCAGGATTATTTTTCAGCACCCGTCCCGATTGACATGTCAAAGTTCCGCAAAGCAAGGACAGCGGGTAAGCGTGGAAACACCTGAATACAAAAACAGGTGTTTTCCGGGGGTCAGGGGGCTCCCGTATTTTCCCTTCCGTGTCGAAGCTCCTCCGGGAGCCGATTTCAGTCCGGTACTTCTTTGGCGATTTTTTCATTCGCCAGCTCAATATCCTCCGGTTCGGCATCGGGCGCCTCCTGCTCACTGCTCGCCGACCGCTCATATTGCAGGGAAATCAGGATAGGGAAATGGTCCGACGAGAAGTTTTCCAGCCGGGCGAGTCTCACCAGCTTAAAATCCGTTGAACAGAACACATGATCGAGGGGAAAGCGCAACAAAGGCATTTTGGCGTGGAACGTATTGAAGAAGCCGCGGCCGATACGCGGATCGAGCAAGCCGCTGATCCGGGTAAAAAGATCCGTGGTGTACGACCAGGCCACGTCGTTGAGGTCCCCCACCACAATACAAGGTAAACGGCTCTTCTTCACTTCTTTCGCCACCAGCAAAAGCTCCTTGTCGCGCTCGGTCGAATGCAGGTTTTCGCCGGGAACAGGCGGCGTGGGATGTACACAATAGAGCTGCACTTTTTGGCCGGAAGGCAATGTTACCAGTACTTTAATGGACGGTATTTCCTCATCTACCAGGTAACGTACCGCTATTTCAGAAAGCTCCAATTTCGAGTAAAGCAACATTCCGTAGGTATTTTCCAGCGGCACCGGCACCTCATGCGGGTAGTTATCGCGCAACGCCAAGGTGTTTTCATGCCAAAATTTGTCGGTTTCCAAAAGCAGTACGACGTCTGGGTCGTGTTTCCGGATCAGATTCAGGCAGCCGGTCGTATTTTGGTTATCCTGAAATACATTGGAGGATAGAATCGACAGCCTGTTTTCCGGCAGATCTTTCCGAGCAGGCAGGATTACCTTACCCGCAAGCGGTGTAAATGGGTAGATCAGGTAGCAAAGGTAAATGCTGTTTAAAACAAATACGGCGGACAACGTCAGCGTCTGCAAGTCGGTAGAAGAAAACAGGCTGAGATGAATGCCGGCAATGGCCACGCTGAGGACGAGTTTTTGCAACCTGGGGTATTCGAAAACCCGGAATGTCCAGTAGTCGCTACGGACCAGCGGAATAAGCGACATCAGAACGACCACCACGCCGGCGACTTCCAGAAAGGTTTTGAAATAGTGCATTGTTCAGTTAAGGTAATAACTGCAATATTTCAATTATTCCCCGTCATTTCAACTATCGGCGTGCAGGATGCGCTACTTTTTTACCGCTTTGGCAGATTTGTTATCGGGAAATAAATCCCTTTATTCGCAGTTCCATCAATCCACCAGATTATGAAATTCCTGCCCGGTTTACTCTTTTTTTCGTGGTTCGTTGCTGCCCAGGCTCTGGCCCAGAAGCCCGCTCCAACAAGGGTAATCACCTACCGGAATCCCGTGATTGCGGGCGATTTTGCGGATCCGTCGGTCATTCGGGTGGGTGACACGTATTATGCGGCCGGCACTTCTTCGGAATGGGGGCCCGCATACCCCATTTACAGTTCCAAAGACCTGGTGAATTGGGAGTACGTAGGTCCGGTGTTCGCAGAGCTGCCCAAATGGACGATGGGAAGTTATTGGGCGCCTGAGTTGTTTTTTCGAAATGGCACTTTCTATGTTTACTATACTGCCCGCCGGAAATCGGACAAGCAATCGGTGATCGGTGTAGCCAGCACGAAGGATATCAGAAAGGGATTCAAAGACCACGGCATTATCATCGAATGGACCAAAGAGGCCATCGACGCCTATGTTGTGGAGGATAAGGGAAAACTGTTCATTACCTGGAAGGCTTATGGTCTGGACAAAGACCGGGGTATTGAACTGCTCGGTGCCGAGCTTTCGCCGGATGGCCTTAAATTGGCCGGAAAGGAATTCAGCCTCATCAAGGCAGACCCGGCAGGATGGGAAGCCGGCGGGGCCGAAGGACAGGCTATATTTAAAAGAGGCAATTACTGGTATATGCTCTATTCCGGCAATGCCTGCTGCGGCGATCGCTGCGACTACCAGGTAGGGCTCGCCAGGGCCGAAAAGCTGCAAGGGCCATGGACCAAATACACGGGCAACCCGGTACTTTTTGGGGATCATTTCTGGAAATGCCCGGGACACGGCACCGTGGTAGTGACACCGGATCGCCGGTATTTTTACCTGCACCACGCCTATAACGGCACTGATTTCACGTTTGCCGGCCGACAGGGCGTGCTCAGCGAGCTGGTTTGGGACGAAACAACCCACTGGCCTGCATTCAGATATGGCAAAACGCCCCCCGCGCAGGCCGAGTCACCCACCGGCGTGGGACCTGTACCGCAGCAAACGCTCAACTTTTCGGTTAACTATGAGCGTGACACCTTGCGGCTTCCCTGGGTGTTCGACGCAAGCCTGCCAAAGCCGAAATTCGATATCAGGGCATCGGCGCTGGAAATCGAATGCGAAAATCCAGCCATAACGGGTAACTTTTTAGGTCATACCATTAAAAACGGCAGCTACACCTTCGCAACCGAATTCGTGATCAAAGACACCGCCTTCCACAACATTATCCTTTACGGCGATGCACACAATGCCATTGGCTACGGTGCCGGCCAGAACCGCGTGGAGCTTTGGCAAGTGAAGGACGGTAAACGCGAAACCCTTCAAAAACAGGAGATTCCCGATAAATACAAGAATATCCGGCTGGAACTGCAAAGCCGCTATGGCCGCTTCTACACATTCAGCTGGGCTGTAAAAGGTCAGAAGATCGACTCGCTGACCAGCCCGCTGCAATTGGAAGCTCCCTGGCTGCCGCGCTGGGACCGGGCACCGAGAGTAGGGATCAGCATTACCGGCCCGGCGAACCAGAAAAGTGAATTTAAGGCGATTGAAATGAAGTACGAATAAAAGTATCGCAGCATCAACTTGGATAAATGGAACGTCACTTCCATAACAAATAAGGTCTGCAAACACATTGGCTTGCAGACCTTACTTACATATTCAGCGCTTTGATAAGGGCTTGCCGCCCCAAAAGTTAGTTCAGTTCATTTTTCGAGGGGCTCTTCCCTACTTCGAGGGTTGGTCGGTCATTTCGGCTTTCCGCAGTTCCAGTACGATCCGAATGCCCATGCCGGCAATCACCACCGCAATCCCAAGCTGAGCCAGACCTGCCCACATGCTAATAGTCCATTCCATTATTGTATCGATTTAATTTTCAACACAAAATAAAAACGACGAAGGCTGCAATTAAAGTGTTATCAATTAACCGGTTATCATAATTAGTAAACGGCTAAAAACAGGTTTTTCAAAAAAATCCGTGCCAACCATATTGCAGAATCTAAATTCATTTTTAACTTTGAAATACAAAGTACTTTTAATCACACTCACTCAGCACTGAAAAAAGCTAATTCCAATTTTCAATCATGGTTTTATGCGCGAAGAAATCCTGTTAAATCAACACAATGCCCTGCAACTGGAAAAGTTGTACCGTGGCAACAAGCCCGGCTTTAAGGCAGCTTTCAATGCACTGTACCCCGAATTACCCGGGAATCCGCTCGCGGAAGGATGGTACCAGCGGCTCAATTTCGGTCAGGACGAACTCTCCGGGGGGGCAGGTGCGTGGGGTACGCCCGGCGAGCGCACATTTGTGGTGGCGGCTTCGCTCTTCGCCGCACTGATCGCCAAGCTGCCCGAAATGCTTTCCATCAGCGAAGACTTTTTCTATCCACGCAATATCGGTTTCATAGTCGCTCCTGTGCTAATGGCCTATTTTGCATGGAAAAACTTCATTTCGTGGAAAACCCGGGGCTTAGCAATCCTGTTACTCGTCGCATCGGCAGTATTTATCAACTGGCTGCCCCAGAATGAAAAGAGCGACACGCTGATCCTGTCGTGCATTCACCTCCCGCTCTGGCTGTGGTCGCTGCTGGGCGCGGCGTACAATGGCGGAAAATGGAGAAAAGGCGCAAACTGGCTGGAATTTCTGCGTTACACCGGCGAACTGGTAGTAATGTCGGGGTTGCTGGTCTTATCCGGCGGGCTCACTACCGCCATTACCATCGGGCTTTTCAAGCTGATTGGCTGGGATATTCAGGAATTTTACTTTCAATATATCGTGATTTGCGGGCTTTCCGCCGTGCCTATCGTCGCCACCTTCATAACCCGTGTACAGCCAACGCTCGTCAGCAAGGTTTCACCGGTTATCGCGAAGCTGTTCAGCCCGGTGGCGCTGGTCATGCTGGTGGTATACCTGGTGGCAACGCTTGTAGCCGGCAAAAGTCCCTATCACGATCGGGAATTCCTCGTGCTTTTCAACGGATTGCTGGTCGGTGTGATGGCCCTGATCTTCTTTTCGGTAGCCGAAACCGACCAATCGGGCAGTAACCGGGGCCAAATTGTACTGCTGTTCCTCTTATCGGCGGTGACACTGCTTGTGAATAGCATTGCATTGTCGGCGGTTCTGTTCAGAATTTCGGAATGGGGGCTGACGCCGAACCGCGCCGCGGTGCTGGGCGCCAATGTGTTGATGCTCGCCCATTTGTTTTATGTCGGACTAAAACTTTTTTCCGTGCTTAGCAAAAGAACCAGCCTGTCGGCCGTGGGTGCGTCGCTGGCGGTATTCCTGCCTCTTTATAGCATTTGGAGCGCCACCGTAATCTTTCTCTTCCCGTTGATTTTCGGATTTAAATAGCGCACTTGCAAAATATTGCAGGAATGAAGATTTCTCCCAACACGGAAAGGCTGTCGGATCACCGGCAGCCTTTTTCATTTTAAAGGCGATCTGAGATATTTGTAACTCTTGCTGTAATCCTTGTACGCTCCTGGCGCGGGCAGTCTGCCATCTTTGTAATGTTCTTTAACACTAAACAAAAACGACCATGAACTCACTCGAAAATAAAGTAGCCCTCGTGACCGGCGCGTCAAGGGGAATAGGTGCAGCAGTAGCCTTTCAGCTTGCCCGGGCAGGTGCAAAAATTATTGTAAATTATACCAGTGGCCTGGAAGCGGCCCAACAAACGGTCGCAGCG
The DNA here is from genome assembly GCF_052044875.1 of Dyadobacter sp. 22481. Classification (NCBI taxonomy): domain Bacteria; kingdom Pseudomonadati; phylum Bacteroidota; class Cytophagia; order Cytophagales; family Spirosomataceae; genus Dyadobacter; species Dyadobacter sp. 22481. The sequence goes on along the minus strand of NZ_JBQENV010000001.1, from coordinate 628,537 downwards.
ATCGAAGCCGGCGGCGGAGAGGCCATTGCATTGCAGGCCGACGTAGCGAACCCGGCGCAGGTGAAAGACATGTTCGATGCGGCCATTACCCGCTTCGGCCAGATCGACGTGCTGGTCAACAACGCCGGCATTATGATCACCAAACTGCTCAAAGACACCACCGACGAGGATTTCACCCGCCAGTTTGAAGTGAATGTGCGCGGCACCTTCAACACGCTGCGCGAAGCCGCTACCCGCCTGGCCGACGGGGGCAGCATTATCAACTTCTCGTCCACCACCACGCGTGTGATGATGCCTACCTACGCGACATATGTAGCCACAAAAGGTGCCGTTGAGCAACTGACACGCGTTTTTGCGAAAGAAGTCGGTGCACGTGGCATCAACGTCAACGCAGTATTGCCCGGCCCTACCAATACCGAACTTTTCACGAAAGGAAAACCTCAGGAAGTAATCGACCGTCTCGCTTCCCTGAATGCCTTCAACCGGCTGGGCGAGCCCGAAGACATTGCCAAAACTGTCGCATTCCTCGCCAGCGATGACGCCAAATGGATCAGCGGGCAGAGTATCGGACTGAATGGCGCGATGGCTTAATGGAGAAATAGTTGCAAATTGTGATGGATTTCTATCACAATTTGCTGTCATGAAGAAATATTGCCTGCTTGCTTTCCTGCTTTCAAATATTGCATTTTCCTCCTTTGCCCAGGTAGGCCGATCCGTCAACTTCCCCGACGGAACGAAAATACCTGCCTGGTTTTCAGATACATCCAAAATAGAGCTAAAAAACCTTGGCAAGCAGTTTGTGATCACGGAGCATGGGGTTTCTACTGATAGCAACGTTGTTCAAACGGCCAAAATCCAGCGGGTAATCGACCAGGCGAATGCACAAGGCGGCGGCGTGGTAGTGATCCCGAAAGGTACTTTTCTGAGCGGGGCATTGTTTTTCAAACCCAAAACACACCTCTACGTCGCGGAAGGGGCCGTGCTGAAAGGCTCCGACAAGATCGCCGATTACCCGATCATGCCTTCGCGCATGGAGGGACAAAACCTCGATTACTTTCCGGCGCTGGTAAATGCCTATGGTGTGAACGGCTTTTCGATTTCGGGCAAGGGTACGATCGATGGCAACGGGCTGAATTACTGGAAAGCATTCTGGCAGCGACGCAGGAAAACCCGAATTGTACCAACCTCGAAGTGTCGCGCCCGCGGCTGGTCTTTATCTGGAAAAGCAACGATGTACAGGTCCAGGAAGTGACGCTTCAAAATTCGGGCTTCTGGACGAGCCATTATTACCAGTGCAACAACGTTAAAATACTGAATGTAAGGATCACCGCGCCGCATGAGCCGATCAAGGCGCCAAGTACTGACGCCATCGACCTGGATGTGTGCAACAATGTGCTCGTGAAGGGCTGTTACCTCGCCGTAAACGACGATGCCATTGCATTGAAAGGTGGAAAAGGGCCTTATGCTGACCAGGATCCCCGTAACAGAGCCAACACGAATATCATCATCGAAGACACCAACTTCGGCTTTTGCCACGCGGCGCTTACGTGCGGGAGCGAGGCAATTCATAACAAAAATGTAGTGATGCGCAACTGCCATATCGTGAACGCCATGCGCGTCCTCTGGCTCAAAATGCGCCCCGACACGCCTCAGAAGTACGAATTCATCAGTGTCGAAAACGTGGACGGCTATGCGTACAGCCTCATTTACGTAAAACCCTGGAAGCAGTTCTTCGATTTGAAGGGTAGAAAGGATGTCCCGCTCTCCTACTCGGACAACATCAGCCTAAAAAACATCAAACTGAAATGCGACGTGTTTTTCGATGTGAGCCCCGGCGAATATGACAAACTTTCGAAATTCAGTTTTGAAAACCTGGATATAAGGGCTAAAAACGCTGATTATGACAAATCTGTGGTCAGAGATTTTACACTCACGAATGTAAAAGTGAACGATAAGCTGATCAATTGATATTCACTTTTCCAAGTCGCTCTTTTTCTTGATTATAAAATAGGATATCAGCAAACCGGTATTGAGCAGTACCGAAAAGCCATTTGAAAGGATAATAGGTAATTCGTCTGTTAAAAAGCCATAATAGGTCCATAGGGCCACGCCGGAGATCAGGACAAACAGCATGAGCGGCGAAAGGTTGCCGACATCCTTCTTCCGGAGCACCTTCACAAACTGCGGAACCATGGAGGCAGAAGTGAGCACGCCGGCGATAATCCCGATCATTGTTGGAGACATACTAAAATCGTTTCGTAAACTAATGTGCCACGGACGGTCAGGCGCCCAAGTAGCGACAGGCCAGTTGGTAAAACTCGGCGACGAACGAATCGTAGGCGATGAATATGTCGGGCTTGGCGATAAAATCCTTTGCACCCGCGCGCATACACTTCTCGCGCGTGGACACAACAGATGAGGTTGAGGTGGCGAACACCGCAATATCCGGATAGGTGGTTTTGAGCTCGTCGATAATGTCGTAGCCATTTTTACCGGGCATATTCAGGTCCGAAAGAACCAGCTCGGGAAGCTCACGTGGCGATTCATGCAGCCATTCCGTCAATTGGTCGCCGTTACCGAACTCCCCAAGAATTTCGAATTCTCCGGAAGCCCTGAACGCCTCGGACATAAAGAAGCGCTCGTCTTCATCGTTTTCAACAATGGCAAGTCTGAATGTTCTCATGCTCCGGTCTTATATCTTGGGTAAAACAATATGAAAACTGGCTCCATTTCCCTGCACCGATTCGGCCCAGATTTTACCCCGGTGCCGTTCGACGACCTTTTTGCAAACCGCCAGGCCGACACCATTCCCCTGATATTGATCTGAGAAATGCAGCCTCCTGAAAATTTCGAAGATCTTTTCCAGGTTTTGAGGTGAAATGCCTATCCCGTTGTCGTGCACAACAAACCTTACGCTGCCATCTTCCATCCAGGACTTCACCTGCACTTCCGGTGTGCTTCCGTTGGTAAATTTCAACGCATTGGCCAGCAGATTTTGAAAAAGCTGTACAAGCTGTACCCTGTCGCCGTAAATAAACGGCACGTCGCTATCGACACGGATATGCGCACCCGATTGCTCAATGGCGTCGTTCAGGTTCTGGATCGCCTCCCCGATCACATTTGCTACTTTCAGCTTCTGGCGTTCCAGCCCTATCTTGCTGATCTGCGAATAATGCAGCAGGTTATCGATGAGATCGTGCATGCGCTGGGCCGCCAGAATGCCTTTTCCGATACTCGCTTTCAGGAGGTCGAACTTCTGCTGGTCGAGGTGCTGATCCATCAGGTGCAAAAAACTTCGCACCGTCCGAACAGGTTCTTTTAAATCGTGGGAAACGATGGCGGTGAACTGCTCCAATTCACGGTTTACAGACGACAGCTCACCGTTAGTTACGGAAAGTTCCTCCGCGAGCTGTCTGTATTTGTCGGAACTCTCCTGCAATGCCTGCTCGCTCATTTTGCGTTCTGTAAGGTCGCGTGTCACTTTCGAAAAACCACTCAGCCGGCTCTCGGTGTCATAAACCGCGGTGATGACGATACTCGCCCAGAAACGACTCCCGTCTTTCCGCAAACGCCATCCCTCTTCCTCATATTTACCAGTCGACCTCGCTACTTTCAGTTCCCAGGCGGGCTTGCCGTTGAGTATATCCTCTTCCGGATAAAATATGGAGAAGTATTTTCCGATCACATCCTCGGCGCTGTAACCTTTAATACGTCCGGCGCCTTCGTTCCAGCTAATAATGCGCCCTTTCGTATCCAGCATAAATATCCCGTAATCGCCTACCTGCTCAACCAGGGAACGGTACCGGGCTTCACTCTGGCGCAGTATTTCCTCGTCTTTCAGTCGATGGGTCAGGTCGCGCGTGACCTTCGAATAACCGATAAGCATATTCCGGTCGTTGAACAGGGCGGTCAAAACCACACTTGCCCAAAACAGCGAGCCGCCCTTTTTGACCCGCCAGCCTTCCTCTCGGTACGAGCCGCTTTCGCTGGCGATCTGCAATTTCTTTTTCGGCTTCTCGTCGATAAGGTCGGCGGATAGATAAAACACCGAGAAATGCTTGCCGAGGATCTCGCTTTCGGAATAACCGTGGATAAAAGTCCCGCCGTCGTTCCAGGTCATCACGTTTCCGTCCGGATCGAGCATGAATATCGAATAATCCCTGATCGCCTCTACCATCAACCGGTAGCGCTCCTCGCTTTCGAGCAGATCGAATTGCCTTTTCTTCTGTTCATTAATATCGCGCAAAAGCACGCAGTACCCGGTGAGGTGCCCGGACTCGTCGAAAACCGGGGAATAAGAAGTTTCCGCCCAATACCTGGTGTGATCTTTCCTCATCTTCCAGCCCTCCACCACGAACTTTTTCTTTTTCAGGGCCTGATCGAGCTCATACCGGTATTTGATAGGATCGTCCTGGCCCTCGCCGATGGCATAAAACGGTTTGGCTTCTATTTCGGTAGCATCATAGCCTGTGATAGCGCTCGCCGCTGGGTTGCAAGTCGTTATTCTGCCTGTTTCGTCCAATAAAAAAATACCTTCGGCAAGGCTGCGAAAAATCAGGTCACTGTTCAAATGCATGCTTGGGTAAGGTATAAGTCAAATCGGGAAGAACCCAGCAAATTCCGTGCCAAAAAATCAGGCGTACCGGAACAAAGCCAGTACGCCTGAATTACATTCACATCCATGGTTTTTAACCAATATGGTGCCCGGCAACATGGCCTCCATCGAGGTTGATCACTTCGCCGGTGATGAAGTTGCTGCCGGCCAGGTACAATGCGAGCTGGGCAACGTCTTCCGTTTCTCCGATGCGGTCTACCAGGTGCAGGCCTGCAAGGCTGTCGGCATCGCTCACACCCGTTTTCGCTTGGAGCGGGCTGCGGATAATGCCTGGTGCGATAGCGTTCACACGTATGTTGTTTCTGCCAAATTCCGCGGCGAGCTGGCGTGTCAATGCATGAATGCCTCCCTTGCTCGAAATGGGTGCAGTTGCAGGGAAGCCGCCGATCGCGTGATCCACCAGCACGGTACCGATGTTGATGATCGAACCGTCGCCTTGTTGCAGCATTTGGGTAATCGCCGCCTGGCTGGTAAAAAATGTCCCCTTCAAGTTGATATCGAGGAAATAATCCAGATGCGCTTCGTCTACTTCGAGAAAATTACGCGGTTCAAATACACCCGCATTATTCACCAGCACATCCACGCCGCCGAATTCGCGAACTGCCGTATCGACCAGCAACTGGCCGGTCGATTTTTTACTGATGTCGCCCGGTACCATCACCAGGCGGTCGTGGTTACCCAGCTCGTTATACGTCGCGGTGAGGTTATCCGCGTTGGCCGAGTTGATGATCACATGATGGCCATGTTCCAGAAACAGGCTTGCTACCGCTTTGCCGATGCCCGTAGACGCGCCGGTTACGATAATTGTTTGCTTTTTCACGATGATTTGTCAGGTTTGTTATTGATTTCTGTTTGCTGTAATACCTTTTTCGCGTAGCACCGACACCTGTTCCCCGGCGTAGCCCCAATCGTCCAGTTCCACTTCCTGGATCACGACATGGGTCAGGTGTGGATCTTTGTCAAGGACTTCGGTGATCAGCTGCGTTACCCCGGCGATAAGTTCTTGTTTTTGCTTGCGGGTAACCCCTTCACGGGTTACCTCAATTTTTACATATGGCATGATTTCTGTCTTTAAAAGGGTTATCAATACATTTGATGTCAATTCCTTACTCCGTTTTGACCATACAAAGGAACCCGGTTGCCGACAGACCATTACGTGACATACATCACAAGTATCGTCCTTCCCATTTGCATTGCCGGGCAAATAGTGAGAAATTGCGCCCCCAATTTTCCAATACAATGACAACTCCTGTTTTCTGCGGCATCGATTTCGGCACTTCCAATTCCAGCCTCGCAATAGCAAACCAAGACGACGTTTTCCTGATCCCGGTTGAAAACGAACATAAGACGATCCCCAGCGCGATGTTTTTCGCACGAAAGGACAACGAGGCATTCTTCGGCCGCGCAGCCATGGAACGTTTCCTGGGCCGGCACCCGGGCAGGTTAATGCGAAGTTTGAAACGCGTGCTGGGAACCCCCGCCATGCGCCAGGGTACGATGGTGAATGGTGAATTGATGAAATTCGACCAGATCGTCGCCGCTTTTCTCGACCAGATGAAGCAGAAGGCAGAAGCCGACACCGGCACCGAACTGAAACATGTGGTAATGGGTCGGCCGGTGCATTTTATCGATAACGACCCTGCTGCCGACGAACGCGCGGAAAACGAATTGAAGGCGATCGCTAAAAGCCTGGGTTTCGAACATGTCGGTTTCCAGTTTGAACCGATCGCGGCTGCATTTGCGCACGAGGCGCGGGTAACGGGCGAAAAACTCGCCCTGGTGGTGGATCTCGGCGGCGGGACTTCCGATTTCACGATCATCCGTCTTTCCAAAGACAATACCCGCAAACACGACCGCAGCGGTGATATTCTGGCCAACACAGGTGTGCGACTCGGCGGCAACGACTTCGATAAGGACCTGAGCCTCGCACGCATGATGCCGGAGCTGGGCTTCCGCACAACCTACGGCACCAAGAACCTCGAAGTACCGTCCTACCATTATTTCGACCTTTCGGAATGGAGCAAGGTCAACTTCCTGTACACCAACCGCACGATATTCCAGGCCAAGCAGCTCCTCCGCGAAACGCATTCGCCTGAGAAATACGGAAGGCTGATCAGCGTCCTGGAACAGGAAAGCGGCCACGCGGTACTTGCCGAAACCGAAAACATCAAGATCGGCCTCACGCAAAACGACGCCTATGTGGCCTCCCTCCCATTTATAGACGAAAACTTGCAGATCAACGTCGAACGCGAAGTGTTCAACGAAGCGATCAGCACCAAAACACAGCGCATTATCGAAGCAGCCAAACAATGCCTCCAAAGCGCGGGCATCGCGCCGGAAGCCATTGCCCTGGTGATCATGACCGGCGGCTCCACGGAAATCCCGCTCATCCAGGAACGTTTCCGCGAACTGTTCCCTGCCGCCGAATGGTCGGAAGAGAACAAGCTATCGAGCGTCGGACTAGGATTAGCCTACGACGCCCGCAGCCGGTTCTCCTGATAAACACGCCGGGGCATTGCGCCGCTTTCCACCGATTTTAGGTCGATGGGTAAAACCATGCCCGGGTTTGCTTCGGATACCGATATCTGGTTATACTTGCATTATGGCAGTTTCAGACAAAAGCATTTTAATACTCGGCTGTTTTGATACCAAGGGCGACGTGTTTTCCTACCTCAGGAATTGCATTATCGGACGCGGCGAAACGGTGATTAGCGTCAATACAGGCATTTTTGGAACTACAAAGGCGTTTCCCGTCGACTTCGAAGCCGATCGTGTCGCCGCCGAAGCTGGCCACGATATTTCCGACCTCCGCCGCGACCGCGACCGGGGCAAGGCGATCGATGTCATGGGCCGGGGCGCTTCGCAACTGGTTTCACAACTTTATGCCGAAGGAAAAATCAAAGCTGTGGCCGGGATGGGAGGAGGTGGAGGCACTTACATTGCACTTTCGGCCATGCAGGGCATCCCATTCGGCGTGCCCAAAGTTTGCCTGACGACCCTGGCCACAAAAGACCTCTCCCGGCAGATTGGCGATAAGGACGTTATGCTGATCCCGTCCGTGGTGGACGTGGCCGGAATGAACCATATTTTAAGACAATTGGTAGCACAAGCCGCTGCGGCAATATGCGCGATGGCTAATGTCGAAACCGTTGATACCAGCACAAAGGTGCGCAGCATTGCCATCAGTATGTTCGGGAACACCACGCCGTGCGTCGACAAATGCACCGAGCTCCTCACCCATGCCGGCTACGAAGTGCTCTCCTTCCACGCCACCGGCGTAGGCGGCAAGACGATGGAATCGCTCATTCGCGAAGGCTGTTTCGACGCGGTGCTCGACATTACCACCACCGAGCTGGCCGACGATTTGTGTGGCGGCATTTGCAGCGCCGGGCCCGAAAGGCTCACGGCTGCGGCAGATATGGGCATTCCGCAAGTAGTGGTGCCGGGCTGTATGGATATGGTCAACTTTGCCCACCCAGACACCATCCCGCACGCATTCGTCGCTAGGCAGCTGTACAGCTGGGCGCCCGACGTGACGCTCATGCGTACGGATGAGCGCGAGAATGCGATCCTGGGTGAGCGCCTGGCGCGCAAGGTAAGCCGGTCGCCGGTACCTGCTGCCGTTGTGCTACCGCTGCGTGGCATTTCACAAGTAGCCTCGGAAGGGGGGATTTTTCATAACCCGGTAGCCGACGAGGCATTGTTTGCCGCGATCCGGGCCCATGTATCCGGCGACGTATCGGTGACCGAGGCAGATACGCACATCAACGACCCGGCATTTGCCCATTTGCTGGTAGAAACTTTGCTGGGCCTAATGCAGAAATAGTAAAGAAAAATAAATGAGTCTTATCATTAAATAACCAGAACCGAAACAATATGCCTAACCCATGGACAGGTAAGGGAAATCCCTATACGAAACAGGAAGTAAAAGACCGTCTGCAAGCTACAATAGACCAGGGAAAAGCAATCATTGCAGCTGGTGCCGGCACGGGTATCAGTGCCAAGTTCATCGAAAAAGGCGGTGCCGACCTCATTATCATCTACAATTCAGGGCGCTTTCGGATGGCCGGTCATGGGTCGACGGCGGGCCTGATGGCGTATGGCGACGCGAATGCAGTGGCCATGGAAATCGGTGAGTTCGAGGTACTGCCCGTGGTGGAAGAAATACCGGTAATATGCGGTGTACACGGCTCCGACCCGCGCCGCAGAATGTGGCACCACTTGCTGAAAGTAAAGGAAATGGGCTTTTCGGGCGTCAACAACTTCCCTACCCACAGCATTGTGGACGGGCATTTCAGGCAAGTACTGGAAGAAACCGGGATGGGTTTTGCCAAAGAGGTGGAGATGATCAGACTGGCGACGATGATGGATCTTTTCTCGATCGTATACGTGGCTACGCCCGAAGAGGCGCGCCAGATGGCAGAAGTAGGTGCGGATGCGATCATTGCGCACGTCGGCACTACTGTGGGCGGTTCTATCGGCGTAGTAGATGCTACTTGTAGCATGGACGAAGCCATTGAACGCACGCAGCTCATCGGCGATGCGGCACGCAATGTCAACCCCGGTGTGTTCGTACTCGCTCACGGCGGACCCGTGAATACCCCGGCGGACGTCCGCGAAGTACTATCGAAAAGCGACATCCACGGCTTTGTGGGCGCATCTTCCCTCGAACGCATGGGGATAGAGCAATCGCTCACCGAACTGACGCGGGATTTTAAACGGTTGACGCTGGGGAATGGGTGATGACGGCCGACTGCTGAGTCAGTTGAAAAGCATCTGCCGAAATAAGTCAAGTGGTCGGCGATTCGCGGCCGGCCGTCAGTCGTCACTACTCCCTCTCCGGCTGTGCCACATACCTCAAATACGGCTTCACCGTCTTCCAGCCTTGTGGGTACTTTTCTTTTGCTTCGGCATCGGATACGGCCGGGACGATGATTACCTCGTCGCCGTCCTGCCAGTTCGCGGGTGTGGCAACTTTGTGTTGGGCAGTGAGCTGCATGGAGTCGAGGACGCGCAGGATTTCATGAAAATTGCGGCCGGTGGTCATCGGGTACGTCAGGTTCAGCTTGATCTTCTTGTCCGGGCCAACGACGAATACCGAGCGAACGGTTTGGTTGGTAGCGGCGGTGCGGCCTTCGAAAGTACCGGGTTCATCGGCCGGGAGCATGTCATACAGTTTTGCGATTGCAAGGTCAGGGTCGCCGATCATCGGGTAATTCACCGCGTGGCCTTGTGTTTCTTCGATGTCCTTCTCCCATTTTAAGTGACTATCCACCGGGTCGACACTCAGGCCGATAACCTTGCAGTTGCGCTGCGCGAACTCGGGTGCAAGCTTAGCCATGTACCCCAGCTCGGTCGTACATACGGGCGTGAAGTCTTTGGGGTGTGAAAAAAGAATGGCCCAGCCTTCGCCGATCCATTCGTGGAACCGGATAGTACCCTGGGTGGTGTCGGCCTGGAAATCGGGAGCAATGTCGTTTATTCTCAAACTCATGGTATATAAAAATTTAAAAGGTTAATGGATGGATGATGATTATTTAGAGGTACGGTCGGGCCGTCAGAAAAGCGTGTAGCGTTTTTTGCAGGCTTCGCATTCGTAGCATTCGGGTTGGAGCTTGCCCAGCGACGCAATCTTCGCCAGGCGGCCGGCGAAGCTCATTTTCGGGTAAACAACCAGGTTCCCGCCGCAAATCGTACAGCGTATCCCGAAGAAGTTCCGTTTAATGATAATTTTATCCAGATCGAGCAAACCCACAGCGATGCCAAAAATGGGCGCCGGCAAGAGCAAGGGCAAAAAAAAGGGACGAACGCTTGTGCGGTGGGACGAATGCGGGGAGGTTCGGGAAGAAGGTCAGCCGTCGGCGGTCAAAAAATCCCCAACCCCCGAAGTAATTCCGCCCTATACGACTTGCCGATCGGCAGTTTTTCGCCGCGGATGGTAAGTTCGTTGGGAAAGATGTCTTCGATAAAATGATTGTTCACGGCGAAGCGGCGATGGATGCGGACAAACCGGCCCGGTTCAAGCTGGTCGGTGAAGTCGTTAATCGTGGAGCGTACCATGATCTTTTTCCGGGACACCAGGTGCAGCAGGACGTAGTTAGCTTCGCTTTCCAGGTAAAGTAGTTCATCAAAAAATACCTTCCGGAACACGTAGCCGTCCTTTACGAACAGGAAGTTTTTGGTCGTGAATGCGGCCGGTGTTTTAGCCTTGCCGCTTGTTTGGGCACCCGTAAAATTATGAAAAGCGATCTCGATCGCCGCGTAGAGCTCTTCCTTCGTAAACGGTTTTACAATGTACGCGTGCGGCTTAACTTTCTTGGCGCGGTCGATGGTTTCGATGTCACTGTTGGCCGTAAGGAAAATGAAAGGCAGTTTATAGGTCTCATTGAGCCGTTCGGCCACGTCAAAGCCATCTTTCCGGCCAGCAAGCTGTATGTCCAGCAGCAACAGGTCCGGTTTGTCGGTTTCGAGCATTTCGAGGGCCTCGGTGTAGTTGATCGCCGGGCCGCAATGCGAGTAACCCAGCTCTTCCAGCGTGCTCAGTATCGTGCGCGCTATCACCAGTTCATCTTCAACAATACCTATTTTTAATTCTGCCATTAGGGTTTAGTCCTGATTTTTACGCACATCGCGATTGGTGAAATTGATGGTAAACACCCCGCCGCTCCGGGTTTCATAATGCACACGTCCGCCAATTTGCCGACTCAGGTCATAGATCAGCTGCAAACCGAGTGTTGTCGCCCGTTTCAGGTCGAAGTTTGCCGGCAGGCCAGGCCCGTTGTCGGAATAGATCAGCTGGAACCGCCCTTCCGAAACAATGCGGACCGTTACCAATATTTTACCATCGGTCACATATTCAAACGCATATTTAAACGAATTTGACAACAATTCGTTCAAAATTAATCCCAAAGGAACCGCAGAGTCTATATCGAGGTGGAGCTCAGGAACATCGACAGCCAACGAAACCTTCTTTTCTTTTTGAAATACACTTTGGACCTGGCGGCACAAATCCCCGATGAAACGTTTTAAGTCAATGCTGCTGAGGTTTTCGAACTGATAGAGGTTCTGATGGATCAATGCAATGCTCCGTACACGGTTTCGTCCTTCCTCCAATGCCTCCCGGGCAGCCTCGTCAGTCAGGCTTTTGCCCTGCAATTCGAGCAGGCCTGAAATCACCTGCAGGTTATTTTTGACGCGGTGGTGGATTTCCTTCATCAACACATCTTTTTCCAGCAGCAGGGCCGTCTGCTCGGAAAGCGACTGTTTCAACTGCATTGTCCGCTCATTAACAGTCTCTTCCAGCCTGCTTTTTTCGCGTGCGAGTTGTTTGGTCCGGAACCTGATAAACAGGTAAATCATCGTTCCGGTCAACAGTACCATTGCCATAATAAAGTACCATTCCAGGTAAACGGGTTTTAAAACTTTCAACGGAATGGCCAGCTCCTCCTTGTTCCAGGCGCCTTCCCTATTCTGCGCTCTGATCCTCAGCACAAAATCACCGTAAGGCAAACCGCTTATCCGAACTGAATTTTCATTGATGAACACCCAGTTTTTATCCAGCCCCTCGATCAGATAGGCGTACCGGTGGCTGGCGGTGCGATGCCCCTCGTCTTTGGCAAAATCCAGTAACTGAAAATCCAGCGTAAAGAACTTGTCGTCCGGTTCGAGCACGATCGGGAGATTACGCAGCAGCTCGCCCGTTTTGTTTACCAGCTCATTGGCCGAGCCGACAAACTGGTTGAATGCGATCACCCGCAATGGCACCTGCAACTGCGAAGTGTCTGTCTCGAAATCACGGGGATCGAAGCCGGTCACGCCATTCAGGCCTCCAAAATACAACTTGCCGTCGCTGGCTTTAAAGGACGACGTACGGTTGAACTCGTTGTGGGAAATACCGTCGGTGGTGGTGTAGGTATTAATCGAAAAATTCCTGCGGTTGAAGCGGATCAGGCCATAGTCGGAGCTGATCCAGAGGTTATCGGATGCGTCCGGCTCGATGCGGTATAGGACATCGGAGGGGAAGCCCGCCGTAATATTGAACTGCCGCGACAGGTTTGTCTTCGGGTTCCAGCGGTAAAGTCCTTCCCCGTTCGTAGCGAGCCACCACACACCGTCGGGATCCTGCCAGGCATCCAGCAGGCTTAGCCCATTCAGAAAGGGCGATTTCAGCCGGGCCATTTGCAGCAGCTGCTTTTGCCCCGAAATCGCATTGAGCCGGAACAACCCGTTTTCGGCCACTGCCCATATTACCCCGTTTTTATCCTTCAAAAAACGGTAGACAAACCTGGCTTCCGGTCCACCAGATGACGGCAGCGGATCAAAGCGGTTGGCAGTGGTGTTGAACACCGAAAACCCGTTGATACCACCAAGTAACAAGAGACTGTCGTTCAACGAATAAATTGACCAGATCTCCGACGGGGGCGCCATCGGAAAGCCGATAAATCTTTTCTGTGCTTCGTTGTACCGCGACAACGCAAAGCCCCCGGTATACAATGCACCGCCATGCCAGGCAAGCCCGTAATTGATGAAGTGATGGCTAAACCCCTGAATGCGAACGCCTTGTTGGATAAATGTGTGCCCCCATACATTCGCGATCACGTTGCCGCGCGCGTCAGCGAAAATGCCGCGGGCCTGTCCGTTCGGCTCCAATGCCTGCTGGCTGGTCGAGAAATAGGGTTTGAAACGGTTCTTTTTAATAGTCAGCTGCATTACACCCGATGAAGTACAGAGCCAGAGGTTTCCCAGCCTGTCGGGAAAAAGCCGGTATATGAACAGGTTTTCAAAGCCTTTCAATTCCGATTTACGAGTCACCTTCAGAAAAGCATGCTTATTCCAGAGGTACAGCGCGTCGGTGGCAATATAAAAAGCTGCTGCCTGCCCGTCGGTAGCCGGCCACACCTGGAACCAGTACCGGCCCTTTACCTCGTTAAGGTGGTATGGATCAAGGTTTTGAACCGGTGCAAGCTGGCCATTGCTGTCCAGTTTGTCCACGGCGAATTTGTCAATGTCCGTTGCGGTATTGTAAGTAATCAGCAGCTCATGCTGCTCCGTCAAACCGATCGGCAACGACCGTAGCACCTGATGCTGGCGGAACGGCGTCACCTTTTTGCCTTTCACTACATACTGTACCTGCTGGTTGGTCAGTTTCAAATGCGCCGTCCCCTGAATAAACGTATTCACGGGCCCTGTGGTGCGGTAATCTAAGAGCGAATCCTGCCTAACCCACCCTTTCATTTCCAGCATCAGCCTGAAACCTTTTTTAGAAGAATACCGCCAATACCGGAAGGGCGAGGCGGTCAGGAAGCTGATCTCGCCGGTGCCGTCGTTGGCGATCCAGTAAACATCCCGTTCCCTGAAAGGCAGGTTGGGGAAAGCCGCTGTCAGCGTTTTTACCTCCTGCGTGTTGGCATCCATCACATCGACCTTCCCGATGGTTGTAAGCTGAAAACCGGCGCTGCCATATTGAAGGAAAAGGCGGTTGGCGTCGTCGACCGCCAGCTGCACTACCTTGTTTTCTTGCAATTTGTTTCGCTGGCGGGTAAAAAGCAGACAATTACTTCCGTCGAAGCGGTTGAGTCCGTTACGCGTACCGAACCACAGAAAGCCGGAAGAATCCTGCACCCCGCAAAACACCTCGTGCGACGCGAACCCGTTTTCCACGGAAAGCAGCCGTTTGGTAATAGTGTATTCCAAATTGGAACGTATGGAATCGCCCTGCCCGAGTACTGTGAGGGCATTCGGGAGGAGCAACAGCAACCAGAATATGCGGAAACGGCGCGAGGAAGGTTTCCAAACCCGACGATGTGCCAATGACGACTGCTTTGAGGTGACTGCGGCAAGATAGCCGAAATTTCAGCACGGGTTGAATAGCCTGGCTTAATTAATTATCACCCAACTTTGGAAGCGATTTCCACCAGTCAACCAGCTTGGCGCTCAGTTCCTTCGTAAGTTTTTCCTCGGTAGCTTCAAGATTGGTCGTTTCGGCGGAGTCCTTTACGATATTGTAAAGCTCCAACCTGGTGCCGTCTGCGTCCATCAACAGCTTCCATTCGCCCGACCGCACAGCGAGGCGAGGGCTGCGGTCGTTGTTTTTCGGATAGTTGTAAGCAACGTCGTTTCGCCCGTATTCCCAAAACATTTCCTTTTTTCTCAACGAAGGCTTCCCCAGCAACATCCCCGACCGGTCAACTCCATCGCCGTGGTAGCTTTCGGGTATTTTCACACCCGCAAGTTTCGATAATGTAGGCAAAAGATCGGTCGCGTGCAGTTCCGAACGGTCGTCGGTTCGATTGGCCGGAATACGCCCTGGCCAGCAGATCATGAAGGGCATCCGAATGCCGCCTTCGTACAGCGAAAGCTTAGATCCCCGAAGGCCACCGCTGCGCTTTCCGCCGAAAGTAGGGAGTGCGCCGTTGTCGCTGGTGAAGATAATGATGGTATTTTCGGCCAGCCCGAGTTCATGGAGGCCGTCGAGCAGGCGGCCGATCTGCACATCGTATTCTTTGAGAACCCCCTTAAATGCCGCTTCTTCCTGGGGCTTCACCGGAGATTTACCGTCGTACTCGGTTTCCGGTTCAGGCACCCACGGCGTGTGCACGTCGTCGGGCCAGAGGTTCACGAAACACGGCTGCCCTCTGTGCCGCTTCATGAAATCGAGCGTCCGGTCCACGAAATACCGGCTTCTGTCCCACCTTTTAATGCTGTCTTTTTCAGACCATATCCAGTTTGTAGCCGTAATTGCGGGATCCGGCTCCGGGCTTTCGTAGGTGCTGGCGTGCTCATCGAAGCCATATTGCACAAAACCGGGGGCGTCGGTAACATCTCTCCCACCGCCCATGTGCCACTTGCCGAAATGCCCGGTTGCATACCCCGAATGCTTGAAAAAGCGGGCAATCGAAGGTGCTTCCGTATTCAGGTAGTCGATCTGCTCAGCGTCTTTGTTGTGCTTTTTTGAATCCAAAAAGGTGGTAAAGTTCCATTTTCCAGGTTGCATACCGGTGAGAATGCTGGCCCGTGACGGCGAGCAAATGGGGGCGCCACTATAATATTGCGTTAGTTTGAGACCGCTGGCTGCGAGCCGGTCGATATTGGGTGTAGGAACAAAACGTCCGCCATAAGCACCGACATCGCCGTATCCCATGTCGTCGGTAAGGATAATGATGATGTTCGGGGGCGACTGTGCTGCACCTGCCCGGCGTTGCGCAAATACCGGCAGCAAGCTCAATACCAATACAATACCCGCTAATAACCTTGCTAGTCTGGTCCCGTCCATGTGATGTCCTACTGCATTCCCGTACCCCGCGGCATCCTCAAAAGGCTACCGCGGTTTAAACCAAAGATTGCTAATATACTAAATCCATAGAATAGACTTGAATTTTTAGCGGTTTTGAGCAGTCGCTACTCACTCCTCAAACTCCTGACCGGGTTCATCAGGGCAGCGCGGATGCTCTGGAAGCTGACGGTGAACAATGCGATGGCGATCGACAGGGCCCCGGCCAGCAGAAAGACCCACCATCTGATATCGGTGTGGTAGGCAAAATCCTGCAACCAGTTTTTCATGCCGTACCAGGCAATGGGCGATGCTATGAGAATGGCAATGAGGACAGGTTTGAGAAAATCTTTCGAAAGCAGCCCCACAATGCTCGGTACCGAAGCGCCGAGTACTTTTCTGACGCCGATTTCCTTCGTCCGCAGCTCGGCCATGAACATCGAGAGCCCGAGGAGCCCCATGCACGAAATGAGAATGGCAATGCCCGCAAATATGCCAAACAGCAACTGCTGGGTCTGCTCGCGTGCGTAAAGCTTGCCGAAGCGCTGGTCGAGGAATTCGTATTGGAATGGCACGTCGGGGAAACGTTCCTTCCACACAGACCCGATGTGTGCGATCGCACTTTGAATATTGCCGCCCGCTACCTGCACCGACACGCGCCCGAGGCGGCCAGGCTGGTAAAACATCACAATCGGTGCCACTTTCTGATGCAGCGATTCGAAATGGTAGTCGGTAGTTACGCCAATGATCTGCCCCCTCACTTCGCCATAACCAAAACGGTTGCCGATGGCCTCTTCCGGGTTTTTCCAACCCAGCAAACGAGCAGCTGTCGCATTCAATATGAAGCCATTGGTACGATCTGTCGGATGCTGGCGGGAGAAATTACGGCCCGCCGCCATGCGGATCTGGTAAGCGGGAATGAAGTCCTCATCTACGGAAAGAGACTTGATACTGATTTCCGTGGGCGCCATCGAATCGCCTTTCATCACATAGGCTTCCCAGGAGTCGAGCAAACGGCCAGACGGAATGCGCGATGAGCGGCCCATTTCCCTAACGCCCGCATGTTCCTTGAAACGCTGTCGGATCGCCTCGACGTCGGTCGTCGAATCATCGGGCATACCGAAAGTGATCACCTGATCTTTGGCATAACCCAGCTTGTAATTCTGAATGTAACGCATCTGGTTATAAACGACCGTCGTACTGATGATCAGCGTCACGGCGATCGCAAATTGTGTTACTACGAGCGTCTGACGCAATTTTCCGTTTTTCAGGGCGGTGGCTATTTTACCTTTCAAAACTGCGATAGGCTGAAAGCCCGTCATGAAAAATGCCGGATAACTGCCCGCTACCAGCCCTGTGAAGACGGTAATGCCCAGCAGGATGCCCAGGAAAGAAGGGTCCAGCAATGCGGAAACAGAGAGCTGTTTTTGCGTAAAATTATTGAACAGCGGAAGACAAAGGACCACGGCTACAAATGCAAGTACGACGGAAATCACTACCAGCACCACCGATTCGCTCAGAAACTGGTTGATCAGCTGACTACGTACGGCCCCAATGACCTTCCGCATTCCGACCTCCTTCGCACGTGTAGCAGATTTCGCCGTTGCCAGGTTCATATAGTTAATGCAAGCTATCATCAAAATGAAGATCGCGATCGCCGAAAAAAGGTACACATATTGAATGTCTCCGTTGCCCTCTATCTCAGAATCTAAATGAGAGCGCAGGTGAATGTCCGTGAGCTTCGTAAGCGTCAGCACCGAATATTTTGATGTGTTGGGACCGACGTGCTTGTTCTGAAATGCGGGGAAAGAAGCTGCCAGTTTTTGCGCGTCGTAATGCTTCGGTAAAAGCAGGAAAGTCGAGAATGAATTGTTGCCCCAGTTGGTGCGAAGCCCTTCGGCACCGTAAATACGGTTGTCGTTGAGGGTCGAGAAAGATACCAGAAAATTGGGATGGAAATGCGACTGAGAAGGAAGCGGCTCGAAAACACCCGTAACCGTGTAGTCAAACTGGTTGTCCAGCCGCACCACTTTACCAACCGGGTCCTCCTTTCCGAAATATTTCTCCGCCATAGGTTTTGAAAACATGATCGAAAAAGGGTTTTCGAGTGCCTTATCGGGGTTTCCGCGGTCTATTTTGAAGGTAAAGACCTTAAAGATATTCGCTTCGGCGGCAAACATCTGTTCCTCCGAAAACCGGTTTTCGCCGTACTTCACCAAAGCCCCGGTTTCTAGTAAACGCACCACCTGTTCTACCTGCGGGAAATCCTGCTTCACCAGCGGACCGAACGGCGGTGCCGCGTGTCCGAGACGAAGCGATTCGGTGCCATCGTTGGCCAGGAACGTGCGGTTGAGCCTGTAAATGCGGTCGGCATGCTCGTGGAAACGGTCGTAAGCCAGCTCATCCTTTACATACAAGGCAAGGAGCAGAAAGCAGGTCAGCCCGAGTGATACACCGGAAATGTTGATGAAACTGAAAGCTTTGTACTTGGTCAGATTCCGGAACGCTATTTTAAGATAGTTTTTGAACATGGTGTTTGCATTTGGGCCGTGGTGAGGCAAGGAGATAGAATGTCGGTTCGGCTGGACACCAACAAATGTATGCCATGGAAATAATCTATTGAAAATAAGCAATTTAATAAAAACAACTTGTCCGAAATCGGACGCACACGTCCGTGGCTGCACGGCCGGTCTGAGTTGAAAACGGACAGGCCCGTTCGCTTCCGAACATCGCATTAGTTTAAAAATACACTCTGGGTCAACAGGTTACAATTTGGCATAATCCTTGAATGACCGCATTTATCTAATCAGCCATATTTGTATGAAAAACAATCTCCTCAGGATCATCTTTTTCTCTAACCTACTAACCAGCCCGCTCTATGCCCAAACCGACCCACTCTCCCGGCGCATCGACTCCCTGATGCAGGCAGCCCATCGGATCGGTGTTTTTAATGGAAATGTTATAGTCGTCAACAAAGGGCAAACCATTTACAAAGCGGCCGTAGGGTTCGCCGACGGCAGCAGGCAATATCCACTAACCCAGCAAAAGCGGTTCGACATCGGCTCCGTCGCCAAAGAATTCAACGGCATATCGATCATGCTCCTCGCGGAAAAGGGAAAGCTGTCGGTAACCGACCACATACGTAAGTACCTTCCCGAACTGCCCGCCTGGGCCGACAGCATTCAGATCGCCCACCTGCTCAATTACACCAGCGGACTACCCGGTAACCCGGCAAATACCGACCAGGACGTCCTGAATGACCTTTTGGCCCTAAAACACCTCGCGAATGCCCCCGGGAAGTCGTACATATACAGCTATGCCAACGTGTACCTGCAACAACGGATCATAGAAAAAGTCTCCGGTTTGAAGTACCATGCTTTTGTGGAGAAAAACATCCTGAAACCGCTCGAAATGAAGCATACCGCGATGGACCTGCCTATCAACGATACCACCATGGCGGTGGCTTTCAATAACAAATTTGTCAACGAAAAGCCCCGCGAAACCACCACCGGCTGGCCCCGGCTGACGGTGGAAGACCTTTATCGCTTCATGTCGGCTGTTGACAGTTACAAACTCGTCGGCAAAGCCTCCGTTCAGCAACTTTCGCAGCATTTCGGAGAAGGCGAAAGCAGCCTGGGCGAAGCGAAGTTCGAGCAGGGCGAATTGGTCTGGCATCAGCATCACGGCTCTAATTACAACTACGAAGCACTTATTACACACGATCTGAAAAAAGACCGGTTCGTGATACTGATGACGAATAACCAGAATTTCAAAGTCCGCCAGCTAGCTTCCGCTATCCTTTCCATCCTCGACAATGCGGCTTACACCGTTCCCAAACGTTCGCTATACCTCGAATTACGCGAGGAAATGCTCGCCGATTTCGACGCCGGCGTAGCGTTTTACCGGACCGCCAGGGAGCAGAAGAAAGACTTCTACGACCTATCGTTCGAAATCGGCGACCTTGTCAATACCGGCAAGTTCCTTATGCGGCGCAACCGGATCGACGACGCCATCAGGGTATTTACGCTTGGTCTTCTCCTGGACTTGCAGAATAAGGATTACGCCATCGCCTGCCAGTTCATTGCCGAAGCGTATAAGCAACAGGGTAAAACCGATCTCGCGATTTTATATGCGCAGCAAGCCATTCGGAAAGATCCGGACAACAAGATTGTCCGCTCGATACTGGATCAGGCGGCACATTAGCCAAATGGCCCCGAAATTAGTAGCAGGTAGCCGCGGGTTGTTTGTATCCGCGCAAGCCTTTGAACCAGCTGTAAAGTACCTGGAAGAATTTGGGGGCGGCAGGGGCTGTCCGGCGCTTTCTGTCTGCCGGTTGCAGGCTTGGGGAGTTTCCGGCGCCGGGTCCCCGTGTGGCCGACGCGGCTAGCACGATGTCCAGTGCCCCGTTGGTGAGGGCGTAAATGTCTTCATGCAGCTCGTCGAGCAAATTGGCCGCCCGGCCGTGGAGATGGTGCCGATCGGCGATCTGAATGGTGGTCTTTACTGCGAAATCGTAAATTTCCTGCGAAAGCTGATCGCAAAGTTCGCACATATCCGCCCTCCGTTCGGGCAGGATAATACTTCTGGCCTTCATTTCCTGGATTTTACGCTCGGTTTTCGTGACCAGTTCGGCCCGTATTTCATTCAAATTCATATGATGGATGCTGTTAGAGGGGTTGTTCGAAACGCATGAACGTTCTCAGAAATATTATAAATATTTTGACAGAATCAAAGGTTTTAATTTTTTTCTAATCCATTTTAGTGGGCCTTCGGCCCGCCCTGCCCTACTTTTAGCGCTCATCATTACGTTGCGGAATGTTTATAGGCTACTTGCCATTCGGGGCAGAGGACATTTTTTTAGAAAAACTTCAAACGGCCGGGTGCCACAAAATAGTAAGAGAATCGGAAGCTGGCGGTAGTTCCCGCCTGACGGAACTGCTGGACGGACTTCAAGAAGGAGACGTACTGATACTTTGCCACAGCAGCCACGTCGGGTCAGAAACGAACTTTCTGAATGTACTTATTCTGACCGGACGCAAGTGCGCCCATTTTGTTTCGATTGACGAAGACTTCGACACGCTGCGCGACACCGCGCACTACTGCTCGGAGGCGGCACATTAAGAGCCAACCCCGTCGGTCTTTCATTGCTACAAAATTTACGGTATTTCGTAACCCGATAGGTATTTGACGAAATACCGTGCCTTTTTTTATAACCATTTCAAAATCCGCACTGATAATCATCATCTTAACTTTTGGCATGGGTATTGTCCCCATAAGAGCATCCTATCCAGAACTCAATATGATGAACCGTCAACCTTTACCGTACAATGCTACGCGTACGATGCTGCATGCGGTCTTGCAGGCAGTGGGGCTGCTCGGGGAAACCGACTTCGCACCTGCTGCCGAAGAAAACGCTCCCCTGTTGCGATCGATGGGAATCCGGGCCAGGCCGACCGTAGCAGTAGCCAGCCATGCAGGCGGCACGGGTCAGGCTGCCAGATGGCGCGATGTCGTTTCAAAAATCGGCATAGAGGAACTCAAAGTGCTGTTTTCCAATAGCCGCGTCATTCCTTTTTCCGACTGGACGGACGTTCATCAGGCCGCCGATCTCTGGTATGGCCTGCTCGCCGACGTGATCCGCCCCCTGGCGCGTAATGACTGGGAATTCATTTTCTATCTCGGCAACCCTGCCAACAGTCATTTTTTCGACGTCGATGAAATTCTGGATGTAATGGGCAGTTTCACACGGAGCGGCAATGTGACGCTCGCACTGGATGAGCGGGAAGCCTCGGGCCTTTGGTCGATCCTGTTCGGCGGCAAGTCGGAGTTTGATACGCACGACCCCGATGCCAGAGGACGTTACCGCGCTATTTTCCAGACCCTGGACATCCGGCGCCTTATCGTCTATTCGGAAGACAATGCACTAATAATCACGCAGGATTCGCATTTCGAACTCACCCGCCCTCCTGTGCCCGCATACGTACACAATGAGCAGGAGCGTGCCAACTTCATCGAGGGATATGCATTAGGCCTGAAAAACAATATGGAGATAGCGCATTGCCTTGTGCTGGGCATTGCCACTTCCGGCTCGGTTCCCGAGGGAAGTAATGTCCCTGCCAAGGCGGAAGTTCAACGCTTTCTGTCCAATTGGGCTAACGAACTTTGAAAGCGGCCGCTCACCGCGCGTTCGTGGCTGCCCTGCCCGGGTAGCCTTTTTGCATTCCGACTTTTATTAAATTAGTATAAATGCTACCGTCAACGGCATAGCACTTTCTGCCGGAAACCGACAGGCCGGCAACTATCATTAATCATGAAAACAACTACGCAAAACGGGAACGACCTGCCAGCCGCGCCGAAAACGGACCTCAAAACCAAGGAGTTCCTGGAAAAGCAGCGGAAAATATTGCTCGACCTTAGCGACGACATCACGCAGATCCGCGACAAGACCGACCTGATTATCCTGTTTTCTTCCCGCATTAAAAACCTTTTCTATTTCAAACATACGATTGTGACCCTGATCGACCCGGAACGAACCTCGTATCGTCCCTTTTTGCTCGATCCGGTCTCGTCGCCGATCCAGACCCACCCCTCGTACGCCAGGTTGGTTGATTCGGATTTTCCGCTTCGCGGCGCATTCATCGAGGGCGTACTCGATGCCGGCAAGCCTGTATTGTATTGGATGGAAGATATCATGGACCTGCCTGGCAGCCCTTCTTTTTTGCGGGTTAACTATGAAGGAGGCATCCGGGAAATCCTGATGACGCCTTTGAAAAGCAAGAATGAAACAATAGGTTTCCTGCACATGTACACCGATCGGCCCGGCAGTATAACGGAAGAGTTCATCAGCATTATTGAAGGCATTGCACCGCAAATTTCCAGCGCGGTTACCAATATTATCAAGAACGACGAGATCCGGGAAAAGGAATGGATCAATGAAATCCTGCTTGAATGCAGCATTGGCCTGGCTGCCGTGCGTACGCGCGAGGAGCTTGCCGGTACCGTGCGGACTACACTCATCCGGTTCAACCTCATGCGCGGGTTCGGCATCCGGCGGATCAACGCCGACCAGGAAACCATGACGACCTATGTCCATGACCTGGGAGTTACCAATGTGTCCGAAGCTGAAATGATTGAACTGACACAAAGCCAGTTCCCTATCTATGACGGCTTGCAGGACCGCGTGCTCGACAGCAGTATCCCATTACAAGTCAACATAGACGCCGAAATCAGGCGGGGCATTACAAGCCGGTACCTGGTCCTGTGGCAGGATATGGGATTGAAAACGATGGTGGGTATTGCCCTGCGGAACGGCGATGTGACGCTGGGTGTGCTGTGGCTGGGCATCGAGCAGGCCAATCTTTCGCTGTTACAGGCCATCGGCTCCCAAATTTCCGTCGCCATGTCCAATGTGTTGGCCGCAGAGGAAATCATCGATCGGGAACGCGAGAAGACCTTTCTGCTGGGGTTCAGCAATGAAGTGGCGCGTGTACGTACCAAAGAAGATTTGAAGAATGCGGTTTTCAAAGTGCTTAACCGCGTGCTGAATGTCAAGCTGGCGATGATCAACCTGATCGAGGATGATAATGTCACTTTGAAGCCGTTTATGTACGACAGGACGCTTTTTGAAAACGCGTCCGAAGAATTCGACGCGCTCGTGGCGGCTTCCAATACCATACACGAGCCGACTGCCGCCCGGGTGCTCGCTGCGGAAGATCGTCTGATCCTGAAAGTAGCGGAAGAACTGCAAGCGTGCCCCGACAACCCTTTTGTGCAGCTCTGGGCGAAAACCGGGCTGAAATATATGTTCGCGGCACCGCTGCGCAGCGCCCAGGCCGACCTCGGCACAATCTGGCTGCTGACCGACAACCTGAAAAGCGAGCTGCTTCAAGGCATTTGCTCGCAAATCTCCACGGCCATCGCCAACATACAGGCCAACGAAAAGATACTGGCTTACAAAAGAATGCTCGAAATGGAGAACAGCCAGTTGAAGGAACAGATCAAACGGACCTATAATTTCAACGAAATCGTAGGAAGCGGGCCGGAAATGCAGCAGGTGTACGACCTGATCAGCCTGGTTTCAGAATCGAACTCGACTGTGCTTATTACCGGCGAAACCGGCACGGGCAAGGAGCTGATCGCCCGGGCCATTCACAGCGCTTCTCCCCGAAAGGACAAGCTGATGATCAAGGTCAATTGCGCCGCATTACCGGCCAACCTCATTGAAAGTGAATTGTTTGGCCACGAAAAAGGGGCATTTACCGGCGCAGTGGAACGCCGCATCGGGAAGTTTGAGCTGGCGGATAACAGCACGCTTTTCCTTGATGAGATCGGTGAAATGCCCCTCGAAGCACAGGTGAAGCTGCTGCGCGTCTTGCAGGAAAAGGAACTGGAAAGGATCGGCGGAAAAACGACGATCAAAGTGAATGTCCGCATCATTACCGCCACCAACCGCAACCTGGGAGAGGAAGTAAAAGCCGGCCGGTTCCGCTCCGATCTCTATTACCGCCTCAACGTATTCCCGATCCACCTCCCGCCCCTCCGCGACCGCCGTGACGACATTATACCCCTCGCGCATTTGTTTGTGGACCGTTACAGCAAGGCTACCGGCCGAAAGGTCAGGAAAATTTCGCCCAAAGTACTCCAAGAGCTCACCAGCTACCCCTGGCCGGGCAACGTACGCGAGCTCGAACACCTGATGGAACGGTGTGTCCTGTTATCGACTGAGCCCATGATCCGGGAGGTTTATTTGCCCAACAAAAACACAGGTGCCGAAGTGCAGCCAGTGGCCATGCTGGGCACGCTGGAAGACGTGGAGCGCATGCACATTATCGAGACCATCAAGCGATGCCGCGGGAAGCTCGCAGGCCGCGGCGGCGCCGCCGAGTACCTGGGTATGCCTGCCACTACCCTGCATTCGAAAATCAAGAAGCTCGGCATCACCAAACGCCAGTACCTGGCAGAGTGATTTTGCCCGGAACGAATCACGCGATATTTAAAGCCGACGTGTGTCATTAGGCGAAATATCGCGTGATTTTTAATATAAGAAAACACACAAACAACTGATTATTAGTATATTAATACCTTGGCACGACGATTGATCTTTATAAAGTGTTTTCAAACCAAAATCTTTAACACTCATGAAAATCGTTGTAATCGGCGGAAGCGGCCTGATCGGTTCCAAAGTCGTCAATAACCTTATCAACCTGGGCCACGAGGTCATTGCAGGCTCACCCGCAACGGGTATCAATACCATCACCGGCGAAGGATTGGCGGAAGCCCTGAAAGGCGCGGACATTGTGATCGACGTGGCCAATTCGCCTTCTTTCGAAGACCAGGCTGTGCTCGATTTTTTCACCACTTCGGGCCGCAACCTGCTGGCGGCCGAAAAGGAAGCCGGCGTGAAACATCACATCGCATTGTCGGTGGTGGGCACGCAGTTGCTTTCGGACAGCGGCTATTTCCGGGGCAAGATCGCGCAGGAAAAGCTGATCCGGGAGTCGGGTATGCCTTATACTATTGTGCATTCCACGCAGTTTTTCGAGTTTTTGGGCGGTATTGCGCAAGCTGCCACGCAGGGCCAGATCGTGCGGCTGTCGGCAGCTTATGTGCAACCTATTTCATCGGATGATGTAGCCTCGGCTATGACGGAAGTTGCCCTCCATACGCCGCACAACGGGGTAATTGAAATCGCCGGACCGGAACGTTTCAGGCTCGCCGAGCTGGTACAGAAGTTCCTGAACCTGAAAGGCGACACCCGCTCGGTGGTGACAGACAGCCAGGCACGGTATTATGGCGCTCTTCTCTCCGATGTGGTACTGCTCCCTGCGGGCGACGCACGTGTGGGTTCGATCAAGTTCGCAGATTGGTTCGAGGCAGTCAACGTATAGCATTTATAGTGCGTATTCTATTCTTAGTTTATTTCTAAACCATAAACAACTACGATTATGAACCTGTTTATGCAAATGGTGCACGATAATGGCACCGACGACAACTACAAACACGAGGTCGAGATACTCTCCACAGAGGTTCACCATCATGAAGACCATACCTTCGAAGGTAGCGAGTTCATGGACGATGCACTCCGGATGCACGAGCAACTGCTCGACGACGACCAGTAACTCACCGGCTAGTTGCGGACGGCTAGTTGCCGAACATGATCGGCCGTCAGCGGTCGGCTAGTCCCTACCGGAACGAATAGTATAGTACAGATTTTCAAATTCAGTCATGAAGCATTTAGAGGTATCCAAGGTATTTCAAACCGTTAGTTCGGGTGACGGGCAGTTTGCAGCGAGGAAAGTCCGCTCGATCCATTTCAATGGTCTTCTGGACCCTTTGATCGGTTTCGACCATTTCGAGTTGACGTCCGATGTTTTCGGCCCGCACCCGCACGCAGGTATGTCGGCAGTGAGTTATCTTTTTGAAGATTCCGGGCATTACCACAATCTTGATTCGTCCGGGACCGACATCATGATCACGCCCGGCAGCCTGATGTGGACCTGGGCAGGGCGCGGCATCGTCCACACGGAATTTCCCGTACCCGAAGGCTCCCGCGTACACGGCATGCAGATATTCGTCAACACGGCCGCGAGCCGCAAGCAGCAACTTCCGCAGGCGCTCTTTATCGACGGCAGCGACATGCCCGTAGTAAGCACAAAAGGGACAGCCGTGAAAGTGGTCACCGGGCGCACCGAAGCCGGCAGCAACCCCACTGAAACACCCGATCGCCTGACATTCCTCGACATCACCATTGAACAGGATCATACGTTCCGGCATGACCTGCCGGCGGGGTGGACCGCGACCATTTACGTCGTATCGGGAAAAGCCGTTTTCTCCAACGACCACAAATCCTGGATCGTTACCACCGGCCAGGTACTGGCCGCGGGCCGCTCCGACCGGCAAGAAATACTGGCGTTGACCGCAATTTCCGACGCACGGCTCATCCTGCTGAGCGGCAAACCCCTCGGCGAGCCGATCTTCTCGGCAGGAGCTATGGCCATGGGTTCCGAAGAAGAGCTCGGAAAAGCCATATCGGATTTTGAAGAAGGCCGGATGGGCTTCATCCGCATCGAAGGGAACCTCAGAACAGTTGTTTTAGCCACCTAAATTCCCAGCCAAACCATGCAACAGTACCATGTAAAAGTGCTACCCGGCGATTGCTCCGGGGCCGTCATCAGTATGCTCCAAGACCTCGCTTTGGGGCATTTCATAGAACTCGATCCGGTATCGTCCACCGCTACCCCGCTCACCGACGACCAGGTGCTGGAAATGATCGAGGAAGCAGACCTTACCGCCCACTATTCCCTGGAGGAAGCCCGGGAGATCCTGCATGTAGGAGCCCGCTATTAAGCTATTTTTTGACCTTTTATTTTTTTACTAACCATTTAATTTTCAAAACAATGAATGATTTCCTGATTGCGATCCACAGAGACATTACCAGCTCCGATCCGATACCTACTCCCGCACAAATGCAAGCGGCTATCAAACCCTACCAGGACTGGGTTGCCGGCATTGGTGCGAAAGGCCGTCTGGTAGCGCCTCCCAAAAGATGGGACATGGACGGCCGCGTTATCAAAAAAGGTAATGAGATCAGCAAAGGACCGTTTGTCGAAAACAAGCAGTCAATCGGCGGGCTGTTCCTGATCCAGGCCGAGAGCTATGATGAGGCGGTTGAAATCGCGAGCGGCTGCCCAATTATCGAGTTCGGTGCTTCGGTGGAAGTCCGTATGGCGATCCCGCCCGTGCAGTAAACCTTTGAGATGTCAGCCTGAGCGAATCGTCATGCGGAGCGCAGTCGAAGCGTCATACGGGACGTCCATATTACGGTATGGCCTGCCTTCGGCTTCGCTCAGGCTGACATTTCATTTTCAGAAGGGTTCATTTACCTTGTAGAACCTCCACGCACCCTCCCAAAAGCAGTATCGGGCAATCCCGGGCTATTTCGGCGGCTTGGGTATAATCACTGGCCTCGATGAAGATCAACCCTTCAACGACTACTGCGTTTTCCATCACCCCTTCCTGACTAACGGTAACCCCCTGCGCGTCCCATCGCTGAACCGGCCTTGCGAGCCGCTTGGAAGCTGCCAGGCTCAGATACCAGTCTTGCCAATGCTTGCGATACATGAGCAGGTCTTCCTCTTCCAATTGCGGGGCAGTGCTTCGATGATCTCTTCTGAAAACCAATACGAACTCCATTGTTTCTGTGTAGCTAAGATTTCAGAGTACACCAAGCTGCAAGCGTTGTGCCAAATACCCAACCAGCTATTTACAAGGAAGTTACCTACCGGGCATAATGCAATATGCCGCGATATTCAGCCATTTGACGACGCAAAGGCGAAATACCGCGGCACTTTGGGAGTCAGGCTTCAGAAGTAATCCGCCTTGCTGATTTTCAGTTTTTTGATTTTGGAATGAAGGGTAGTAGCTGGAATATCGAGGAATTCGGCAGCGCCGTCCATGCCCGAAATTTTACCTTGAAATTGCCTCAATACCTCGATAATGTAGGTCCGTTCCACCTCCGAGAGTGTCCTGCTAAGCGGCGCCACCGGCATCTTCTCTTCCGGTCTTAGTTTAGGTAAATGAATTTCGCGGATTATGGCATCCTCACTCAGCAGCACGCTGCGCTCGACGAGGTGTTCAAGCTCGCGGACATTGCCCGGCCACGGATAAGCTTGCAACTCCTGAATTACCCGGGGCGAAAAACCGGTTACCTTCCGGCCGGAAGTTTTATTGTAACGGTCTACAAAGAAATGCGTCAGCGGGACGATATCGTCACGACGGTTGCGAAGCGGCGGAAGTACAATGGGAAATACATTGAGGCGGTAGTAAAGGTCGGATCGGAACCGCCCCGCCCGCACCTCTTCTTCCAGGTTACGGTTGGTGGCAGCGATAATGCGTACGTCTACTTTGATGGTCGTTTTTCCGCCGATCCTTTCCAGCTCCTTTTCCTGCAAAACGCGCAGCAGCTTCACCTGCGCTTCCAGGGGCATTTCGCCGATCTCGTCCAGGAACAGCGTACTTTGGTCGGCCAGCTCGAACTTACCGATCCGCCGCTCCACCGCGCCGGTGAATGCGCCTTTTTCGTGGCCGAACAATTCGCTTTCAATCAGGCTGGCCGGCAATGCGGCGCAGTTGACCTTGATCATCAGCTTGTCCCTGCGCGGCGACGCATTATGTATAGCGCGGGCGATGAGCTCCTTTCCCGTGCCCGTCTCGCCAAGGAGCAGTACGGTCGAAGCCGAATCGGCCACGATGGACATTAAATGGTAAACTTCCTGCATTTCGGGACCGCTGCCTACGATCTCCGAGAAATTGTAGATCGTCCGGATCTGTTCTTTCAGCTGATCGTTTTCGATTTCGAGCAATTTCTTGTAGGCCAATATCTTTTCATTGGCCCTGATATTCGATATGGCAATGGAAATCTGTGCACAAAGGCCTTTGAGCAGGTTTAAATTGAGATTATCGGATAGAAAAAACATCGTTCCGAGATTTTCCTGACCCACGCGTAACGCCGCCGCATACACGTTTTTCAGGCCCAACCGTTTCCAGAACGCGATGTAGTTGGGGCTGTTGCCTTTCCGCTCCTCCTCCGCAATGTCGATCACGATCGGCTCCCTGCTGGCGAGCACCTGCGCGAAAAAATATTCGTCGACCGTCGCCCGACGGTTGGCCAGCTGATCGAACATATCCATTACACCGGCAAAAAGCGAAATGTCCCACAGGTAAGGGGTCAATGTCACCCCATCATCCTCAATCACCCTGATCATCGCCAGGCGGGTGCTCAACAGGTGTTCCAGGGCGTCGGAAATGGCGGCTTCGAGATCAGGTTTTGTCCGCACGGCGGCGATATTCTGGCTGAAATCAAGCAGAAACGACTTTTCGCTTTCCCGGTTGAGAATCTCTTCGTTAGCTGTGATATTGCTGGCCGCTGTCGACAGCTGGCTGGCAATGCGCTCGATAATGTGCACCGCGCAATCGTCGAAAGTGCCCGTTTCATCAGAAAAAAGGATCAGACTGTGCCTCCGGACGTCTTCGCCCGGCAGGGCCTTGATCAGCATTTCCCGCGCCCCGGCCGCGTAATGCAGCTTAAACCACACCGGCGCATTTTCGACATCGAAGTTCCGCATATCGAACAGCACCGGCTCCTCCGACCGGGCTGCAACGTCGTAAATGCCGTCTCCGACCGGGTAAGGCGTACTGATGGCCTCGTTATAGGCTGCGTAGTCACGGGATTTAGACTCGGGATCCGTCAGAAAAGCGTTATAGGTCTGGTGCACCTCGTCGAGTATGGTCATCACGCAGGCCGTGAAATTGATCGCCTTCCGCAAACCCGAATTGATGACGTGCAACAGGTCCTTCCGGTCACGGACTTTCACCATCCGGTTGCTCAGTTCGAGCAAAGCGTCATTGATCCGCTCTTTTTCCGCAAGTTCTTCGTTTCTAAGCATCCGCATCGATCGACCTGTTGACGTGGAATTTTATTTTCCAATAATTGAAGCCATTACTGGTAAAGATACATGATTTCCTGCTGTTGAAGGTCGTCGACCCATTGATCGATATAATCCACAAGACCTTGACGGGCCACATTAGAGCGTTTTTCCGTCCGCGAGCCGAAAACGATCAGGCCCAGGGCGAGGCAGCGCACGATGTCCATCTGCCGCACCAGGCCAATGCAGAAACCTTCGATAAAATGCTCGCGTGCCTCGGGCGCGATCTCAAACGACGACGCCACCTTTTTACGCGCCAGCAGCAGCTGGGTGTGCCTGGTAAAAAGCATCGCCTGCGTGGCCGAGTACACCAGCAGGCGATCGATATTGATAGTCCTGAAAATGGAAATGAATTTTCTCTTCAAATCGGGGAAGGTCTGGTTCACTACACTGTCGTATTCATGTACTCCATTCAACACCATCCAGAGTTTAATGGCCTCTTCCTCATCGAGCGCAATGGTAACCTGGCCATATTCCGAAAATTCGGTGATGATATCGATGGCCTCCTCCACCTGAAACGAGCGCCGGGTGAGCGGGTCGCCGAAGTAAAAGATAAACTCAATATCCTGTGTGCCAACCGGCTTGATGGCACCCAGTAACAGGCTGCTCCAGAGTTCGGAAGCGCCGGAGAGGCCGGCCCAATCGTGGAACGCAATGGTGCGGCAGTTCATCAAAAAAGGCTGCAAAATGCGGGTTATCGCATCGCTCGTCAGGTAGCCCAATTTGTCCTGGTCGTTGCCTGTATGCGGAATACCCGCGCTCAGCCGGTGCAACGGGCTGAGATCCTGGGCTGTATTCAACGTCAGGCTCCGGACACCCATCACTTGCAGCACTTCCGGAAGAGCCGATTCCCTTACGCCCAGCGGGTTGACACCAAAGTCCCAGATCGAAAAATCGGGTGAACCACTAGGTGTCGGACGGCGCAGGTAATAATGCGGCAAAGCGCCAAGGGACTGCAGCTGGCCACGCATGTCGTTAAGGATCGGGCCGGGGTTCAGAATTTCAAGGTTAAGTGTTTCCATTTTATGTTTGATTTAGGTTTAAAGGATAATATTGTTGTGAGGCAGCAAATCGTCGGGCAAATTGCTTTCACCCAGCATTTCGCGGAGCTCGATATTCAGCTGCTGGCTCATCTGGGAAATAGGTGCGTCGTTGGCACTCCCCTCGAACGGATTTTCGGTGCTCTCCCCTACCTGTTCAAGCGAAATGTACATCCATGAAATGAGCATGCTGAAAGGGATCGTTACCCAAGCCATGTACCCCCGCAACGGCGGATCCACGACTTCATTGAGCAAATCGAAATCATGGACGATCCCGAACGGCAGCATGAAACAGAACGTCCACACGAAAATGTGGTTGATCACCGCATATTGCCGCGGATAAGGTGAGTCTTTGAGCTGTTCGCATTTTGCCTGCAAACTGTGCAGGTCTTTCAGCATCTGTTGCAATGCGGCATATTGCGGCGCAATCACCTCTCCGTCGGCATTGAGTGATTTAACGGCTTTGCTTTGCAATCCGAGTATCTTTCCGATCTTGTTCTTCGAACCCAAAACCTGTTCCAGCTCGTGTTCGGGCAGAAGTCCTTTCAGTTCGGCTTCCACCGCCTGCATGCGTTCGGGAATGTGAAAAAACTGCTGGTACTCCTTGTTATGGCTCTTTTCGTTGCTTTCCCAGACGCGGTCCTCGCGGAGGTAAAAACGCAAGGCCGTAAGCCAGGCAAGGTGACGGTAGATCAGCTCCCTGCTTTGTTCCTGGTTATTCAAAAAATCAACACTAATGGTACCCCAGAAACGGCTCAGGCCCAGAATATCGGTCCAAAGCCGTTGCCCTTCGGCCGCCCGGTTGTAAGTCTGGGCATTTTTAAAACCTACTGTAAAAGCGGTAGCCGTACCCAGAAGCGCCACCACGGGCCAGGGGACGTTCAGCCATTTCAGTCCCCATATTTCATGAATAACCACCGGGAAAAGGCCGAGGAAAAAGAGGATGTAAGTGTTCCGGCGGGTCCAGACGAGAAATTCACCCAACCGGTATGATTTACCTATGTGCATGGTGTTTTTGTATTGGTTTTGGTTCCCGGCCACCTTGTCGAAGAAGCGAAAGGTGACCTGGGAACTTTTGAAATCATACTTATTTAGAAGCAATGCCCTGGGTATCGACAGTACTTGCAGCATTGGCGATGAAAGCGGCCACTTTTGCAGGCTGCGACAGCATCGGCACATGGCTGGAATTCAATTCGAGTGACTTTGCACCGATTTTTTTTGCCAAAGTACGTTGCAGGCCTGGATTGATCATTCTGTCGTTACCGCCTATGATGAACCACGACGGCTTGTCGTGCCAGGCAGCTTTGCTAACCTTCTCGCCTGTGGTAAATGCAGCCCACTGGCCCTGTGTGGCGAGAATCAATTTGCGTTCTGGCATAGGCAGGTCCTGAGCGAAGTCTTCGAAAATACCCTTCGGAGTCAGGGACAGGAAGCCGGCTGCATCGGCTCGAACCTCCTCATTACCCGGTGCAAGAGTTGCGGTTTTGGCAACGTCGTTCAGCGATTCACCCGTGTCCGGTGCGAACGCTGCCATATATACGAGACCCACCACTTTCGGGTCGTTACCCGCTTCGGAAATTACCACTCCGCCCCACGAATGGCCTACGAGCAGCACGGGGCCGTCCTGCAAGGCTATAATGCGCTTGGCGGCTGTCACGTCATCGTTGAGCGAGGTAAGCGGGTTTTGTACTGCCGTCACTTTGAAGCCCTTCGCTTCCAGGAGCGGGATCACTTTCGACCAGCTCGAACCGTCGGCGAATGCGCCATGTACCAGTACAATGTTTTTGACGCCTTTTTGGGGCTCTTCGTGCTTCTGCCCGGATTCGATTTGCTGTCGCGAGACGAATGCAAATAATGCAGTAGCGACCATTCCAATAGCGATTAAGTTGATTTTTGACATGGTGTTAAATGGATTAAGGGTGATTCGTAAGAAAATGATGGTGGATTAGCTGAGGTACCTTTTCAGTTCCGCACCAATTTGTCGGATGTGCGAACGAACCGCCGGCAATGTGGCCAGGCCATTCAGCAACCCGAAATCGTGGATCATTCCGTTGTAGCGCACCGTCGTTACCGGCACACCGGCTTCGTCGAGTTTGCGGCCGTAGGCTTCACCCTCGTCACGAAGAATATCATTTTCGGCAGTCTGGATAAGTGCCGGCGGCAAGCCTTTCAGCTGTTCCAAGGTCGCTTGCAATGGAGAGGCGTAAATGGCTTTGCGCTCTTTGGGGTCCTCGATGTAGAGGTCGTACATCCATTTCATCAGCGAAGTGCTCAGGAAACGATCTTTGCCGAATTTACGGTAAGATTTGGTTTCGAAATCGGCGTCGACGATCGGCCACATCATTACCTGCAGCTTGATTTCCGGCCCGCCTTTTTCCTTCGCCATCAGGCAAGTAACAGTGCTCATGTTGCCGCCCACGCTGTTTCCCACTATGGCAAGCTTGCTGCCGTCGACGTTGATCGCAGGACCGTTGGCTGCTACCCATTTCGTAGCTGCGTAAATTTCGTTGATCGCCTGCGGATATCGCGCCTCGGAAGTGCGGGAGTAGTTGACGAACACCGCGGCCATACCCGATTCGAGCACGATGTCGCGGACCAGCCGGTGATGCGTCGGAAAATCACCGAGTATCCAGCCGCCGCCGTGAATGAACATGAATGCGGGCAGGGTTTCGGTCGCGTTTTCAGGGCGTACGATGTGGAGATCCACCGTGTAGCCGTCGCTGGTAATGGTTTTCAGGTTTATTTTAACACCCGAAACATCTACATCCACGGATGCCTGTGCATTGGCCAGTCCGGCCTGCGCATCGGCAAGCGGGAGTGTTTCAAGGGCGGGGCCTCCGGAATTGTTGACAATTTTCAGAAATTCCCTGACGTCCCTGGACAGGTTGGGATCGGTAGCATAGTCTTTGATAGCTTGCTTTTTTTGCTTCTTTTTCATGTTGGTTGAGTTCTTTTTTAATTAATCCTGAAATTTTCCCTTTCATTGAATCACCGTGTTGCTGATCGGACTTCGCGGGAACGGCGCGCCGACGTTGGTTTGTCCCGTGCACGAACGGATGGAAAGTGCACACCCCTTACAGCAGCCTCGATGAGCTGGCATCCGTCATCTTTGTTTCTATGAAAAAAGGAAATCGGTTCGGGCAAGAATTGTCAGACTGTTTCACCAGTGAAATCTGCCCGGATGCTATATTCAATTGCAAGCCGCGTGCCATTATTTTAACTAATTGATTTGCAATTAATTAAACGATAAATACGACGAATTATGTAGCGATATTTCGTGCAATCACTTGGTACGGCGCTAAATACCGTGCGCCTGCCCTGATGCAGCTATACAGGTTGCAGCAGCGGCAACGTCACGCGGAACCAGCCATCCACTTCCTCTATATGCGGGCTGGACTGGTTGAGAAGCTTGTATTTGAATGCAATGTTGGACAGCCCCACCCCGTTCGATTCGACCCTTACCTTGCGCCGCTGGATATTATTTTCGATGACCAACTGCTGTTCAGGCGTTGTACGGATACGGATGGTGAGTGGCTGGTGGGGCAGTACCACATTATGCTTGACCGCATTTTCGACCAGTAATTGTAATGTGAGCGGTGGCAGCAACGCCTCCTTGTGGGTATCCATGGTGAGGAGATCGGTGTGGACACCATTGCCGTACCGGGTACGCAGGAGGTGAAAGTAGGACTGTATAAAACCCATCTCCTGGCTCAGCGTAGTCAGTTCGCCATCTCCGGCGCGCAGCAGGTAACGGTAAACGCTCGACAGTTCGTCGACATAGTCGATGGCCTGGCTCGGGGTTTCGTCGATCAGCGATGATAATGTGTTGAGTGCATTGAAAAGAAAATGCGGGTTAACCTGGCTCTGCAATGCCTTCATTTGCGCCTCGGTGTGCTGCTGTTTCAACTGTTCGAGGATCAAGTCGGCTTCGAGTTGCCTGCGGAGGTGCTGTTCCCGTTCACGGATCAGTTCCTGCTCTGCAATTACCTGCCGCATCGCCTGACGCTGCTGCCGGTACGAGATTCCAAGCGATACCAGTGCGAGGTCGAGGAAAATGCCCGCCTGCATTAAAAAGCCCGGGTGAATGAGCAGCGGCAGCTGATCCAAAGCTGGTATACCATTGCCCAGATGCATATGCAATGATATGGTCGACAGGATTTCACCGACCCACAGCGCCAGTGTCCCTGCAAAAAAGAAGCGGGCCAGGACATCAGTACGCTTCAGGTGCTTTACAAACGTGTATAAAATGGTAAAATTCGTAGCCGCCATTACAATGGTACGGATCACATTCAGTTGCGCTTCATGCCAGTCGGTGCGCCAGAGGTCGGAAAACAGGTTAAAATAGATTTCAGGCAAAGTACAAATGAACCAGGTGTATTGCATGATCCGGTACCATCGCACAAGCCTCGGATGGTCGCTCAGATCGATAAATTCAACCGCCAGTTCCAGGTATATGATGGAGAACAAATAGAAGGGCACTGTTCTGCCGAAAGCAACTATATTGTCGGCTGGGGCCACCAGTTCCAGCCCGAAGGAGGTGATCCACAAAAAAACGTACAGGCTGTACAAAAGGTAAATACGGTCGCGACGGACCACCCATTGGAGCAGGTTTGCAGCCAGCAATACGGCAGCGGCACCTATAAAAAGCAGTAACCATTGTTGATAGCCGGGCGAAAGTAACGTCATGAACGGGCAGGGTGATATTCAGACGAAAATACATAAAAGTCGTTTCATACCCTTCATTTTACAGTTCATCTGAGTGAGCGTAGGCGGCGAGGAATACGTCTCCTACTTTTGTCGGGTCAAAACAAGTAATATTAGCCATGAAAATTCAACGTATACTTTTTGCAACGGTTCCTTTCGACGGGCATTTCAGCCCGCTTGCCGGCCTGGCCGCCCACCTCAAACAGCTCGGGCACGATGTGCGCTGGTACGTGGGCGGCCACTATGGCGGGCGCGTCACGAAGCTGGGCCTTGTCCACTACCCGTGTGTAAAGGCGCCCGTGATCAACCAGGAGAATATGGATGAACTGTTCCCTGAACGCAAAAAGATCAAAAACCCGATTGCCCGCGCCCGATTCGATGTAAAGCATACCTTCCTGAGCCCTATTCCGGGGTATGTCGACGATCTTGTAAAAATTCACGACGAGTGGCCGTTCGACCTGATCGTGTACGACCTGGCTTGCCTGGGCGCATTGTTTGTACAGGAGTTGCTGGCCCTGAAAGGGGTAGCTGTGGGCGTACTGCCGTTATTTGAAAGTGAGTCGAACCTCCCTTCCGACGACCCCGGCCGGAATGCGATCGCGAGGTCGGTGGCGCGTTGGGCCAAGCGTGCCAAGATCCATTTTCAATTCAACATCATCATGAAGCCATGCAGCACATTGTTCAACGAATTGCGTGTTAAATACGGCCTGCCGCCGGAGCCGGGCTTCATGTTCGACGCGGTGTTCCGGAATGCCCACCTGTACCTCCAAAGCGGTGTGCCGGGGTTTGACTATCCGCA
The DNA here is from genome assembly GCF_052044875.1 of Dyadobacter sp. 22481. Lineage (NCBI taxonomy): Bacteria > Pseudomonadati > Bacteroidota > Cytophagia > Cytophagales > Spirosomataceae > Dyadobacter > Dyadobacter sp. 22481. The sequence continues at coordinate 591,627 of NZ_JBQENV010000001.1, read as the reverse complement.
CAGAAAGCTGAGCCCCAACGTCAGGTTTGTCGGACCGCTTCTGCCCAATAAATCGAACGGGAAGGCCTCATTTGCATATGCCGACGAGACATTGAAATATAATAGGGTCATTCTGGTTACGCAGGGCACATTCGAGCGGGATGTAGAGAAAATCATCGTCCCTACATTGGAAGCCTACAAAAACGACCCGGAAACGATGTTGATCGTTACTACCGGTGGCTCCGGCACTGCGGCATTGCGCCAGCGCTACCCGCAGCCTCATTTCCTCATCGAAGATTTCATCGATTACGATGCAGTAATGCCTTACGCGAGCGTGTATGTAACAAATGGGGGCTACGGGGGCGTGATGCTCGCGCTGCAACACAAGCTGCCCATCGTGGTGGCGGGTGTCCACGAAGGCAAAGACGATATTGCGGCGCGTGTCCAGTTCAACGGTGTCGGGATCGATCTGAAAACGGAAACACCCAAAGCGGGCCAGATCCGGCGTGCGGTCGCCACCGTGTTATCCGACAACAATTACCGCAAGCGGGCTCACCAACTCAGCGAGGAGTTCAGGAATTATCCCGCCAATGAAATCGCAACGGGTTACATTGGCGGGCTTGTTTGAAAAGCCGGGACTATCTGGAAACCGATATTTCTTCCTTCCTTGGCGCTCCCAGGATCATTTTTTCAATGGAAGCCATTTTCGAATCCATCGCTTCGAGTTTGGCTTTCAGCTGATCATTCTCCTCCTGTAATGCTCTTGTACGTTTTTCAAGCGCCTGAATGGCAGCCATATTCACGCCGTCGATATCGGAGGTGTTGATCGTTGTATCATTCGCAATTCCGTCCAGACCGAATGCGGCATAGAAATCCTGTGCCATCGGACCTATGTGCCTTGTCGTAGCAGGCTGGCTTTTGTAATTCCAGCTGGTAAGGGGTAACTGTGCCACTTTATGGAGGATTTTCTCGGTATCCAATGCTTCGAAATTCTCCTTTTTCCGCCTGTCGCTGACCGTACTCCACGATCCTCCGCCAGCAGATATTTCAACTCCGCTGCTGAGACCCTGATTGGTAAAGACCCGAGCCCCACCTGCAAAACGCATGGTCAGCTGGTTGTTGGTAGTGCTGTAAGCGCTGTCGCTACTAAACCCTGCGCTACCGTCGCTGATCACGAAAGATCCCTGATGCCTTACCCGCGCATTTTTGCCGAGCGCGAAGGAGAAATTTCCTCTTGCACTGTTTTGCAGGCCAATGGCAACCGCAAATGCACCGTTTGCGATAGACGGCCCGATCACAACCGAGGCCAGTCCGCCTGCGATCGACGACGGGCCAATGGCTACGGCATCGTCACTGGTGGCCTGCGCACCGCTACCAAGTGCGATGGCGCCCACTCCGTTTGCAGTTCCGTTGAATGCCAGTGAGCGGTCTGCCGCTGCCGTGCCGTTGTTTCCCAATGCTACCGATTCATCGCCGGATGCGGTAGTTGCGAGACCGACCGCGAAAGAATTATCGCCGGAAGCACGAACATGCTGGCCCGCTCCGAACGAATAGTTCCCGACATTGGGGCCGTCCCAATAGCTGCTCGAAAATGAGCCCACGTACCCTACGCGGAATGCGGCCTTGTCCACGTACCACATCATACGACGACCTCCGCCCGAAATAGGTACAGGTTTGTTGACTGCAACATCACCGGGGGCGGAAAAAACCACACTGCTGTCGGCAACGTGCAAACCAGCCCGCGGTGTAAGTGTACCGATCCCCACCTGGGCATGGGTGTAAGAGGAAATAGCGACAAAGAGGGAAGCAAACACAATTCGTTTCATGTCAGAAGGATAAAGTGGATACAGATTATTCAACAACCAGTTTGTGATTCACAACACCTTGGCTCGTAGTTAGTTTAAGAAGATACAGACCTGACACAACGCCATTCAGGCTCACCTGAATCGAGCCGTCGGACAGTGCCGAAGTGCGGGCAGGTATTTGGCGGCCGAGCATATCCCAAAGGCTTACTTCGCTTGCGGGAACACCGGAAGAAACCGTCACCACACCCGCCTTACGTGCGGGATTCGGGTATACGCCCGCGAGCTGGCCCGCATCGCGCGGGTGCAGGGAAACAACCCTTGACAAACTGAAAGTACCGTCCAGGTCGACCGAACGGAGCCGGTAATACACGGTTTGCAACTGGCCGCCGAACGAGCGGTCTGTGAAATAGTACCGTTGTAGCGCGTTACTATTACCGGCTGCGGCCACAGTGCCGATTTTCTGAAAGCTGCGCGCGTCGAGGCTTCGTTCTATTTCAAAATGAGAAGCGTTCTCTTCACTGGTTGTCTGCCATTCGAGCAATGCGTTGTTTTCAACTGCTTTCGCATTGAAACTGACCAGCGTGACCGGTAAACCGGCTTCCGGTATCGCACCGAGCGTAAACGGGCTCCAAGCCGATAGCACCTCGCTCGTTACAAAACCTGCCGTCAGTGTGCCGGTCACATTATGACCTTCGTTGAGCCAGTTGCCTCCCGTAAGGTGGGCTACGCTGAAAACATTCGCGTTTTCGGAAGCTGTGATAGTCGGGTTTTTATAGTCATCGTAGGTGATAATTACCTTACCGGTTGCGGTGCCTTTCGGCGCGAGATCCCAGTATTCCTGGTTATTGTAGGCTTCAAGGGCAATATCGGAGGCACCGGTCGTCGTGAATGTACCGGTGCCAGCGTCTCCGGCAAAGTAACGGACGCTCATCCCCGCGGTGTTATCGGTCAGTTCCGTCGTAACAGGCTGGTACCTGACTCCGTCCCCAACCGGGTAAACGAAACTGCCCGTCCCGGTTTTCACCACGTAGCCATTCACATGCCGCTCATCGGATACGCCCAGCACCGATGCGGTATCGCCAATCACCAGCGCGGCCAGGTCATTGGTAGCATCCACGATGCCGTTTACGAGATTCACCCTCGCACCAACCTTGATGCTATTGTCCAACACAATGCCCGCAGGATTGTTGATCGTCAGAAAACGAGTGAAATAAGTTTGGGTACCGCTCAAAGTCTGCGCGGCGACGCCATCGAGCGTCAGCACCCCGGTATCCGCCTCCGCCATCGCCTGGTTGTTGACCAGGTTTCCGGAAACAAAAACGTTGCCGTTATTGGTAAAAGACCCTCCTCCCAGTTGCAGATCGCCTTTTACCTGCAAAATGCCGCCGCTGACCTTAACCGTCCCTCCGGTGCTGGACAAGCCCTGCGCAACGGCGCTCCCGCCGAGTCCGGCAAGGACCGCCACAATATATATAGCTTTCATTTGGAATGTATTTGATTAAATAACAGGAAAATGACTGAATGCGCGAAGCCTAGAAGCCCCTGCTTCCGCTTGGTTCCATACGCCGGCGCCCCATCACCAAACCAGTTCCCACTGCAAGTGCAAGCAGGGCCAAACCGGCTAGTCCCATCCAGGAATTCCCGTTATTGTCATGCATTTGCTGGCGAAGTGCCGCATTATCCGCTTTCAGGCTTTCCAGCTCTGCCGCAAGGTTGCGGGTGCGCTCTTCCAGCGCTTTGATACCCGCCAATGCCACACCGTCGGCGTCCACGGTTCCGATGCCACGGTTATCGTTGCCCAGCCTGAACGCCGCGTAAAAGTCCTGCGCCATGGGGCCGATGTGCCTGATATTGTCGCCTTCCGTTTTATAGCTCCATCGGGTTACCGGGAGTTTACGGAGCTTTCCGAGGATTTCTTCGTTTGAAATTTGTTCAAAACGATGTTTGCGGTTCACATCCGATGCATTCTGCCATACCCCGCCGGTGGTCAGCATAGCTCCGGTGGAGGTGGAAATAACCGCGCTGGACTGCCCCCAGTTACTCACCGAAGCACCGCTCTGAAGCGTCACACCGGTACTAAGATTGGACGAGGTAAATATCCGGTACCCACCGCTGACGCGCCAGTTGGCCGAGTGGTTCACACCGGCCCGGAGTGTATCTACGCTCGATCTATCGGCGAACACAAAACTACCCTGCCGGGCATTGGTATGTGCATGATAACCCATGGCGACGGAAGCAGCTCCGCTCGCGACATTGTTTTCACCTACTGCAAATGACGATTGCTGCGCGGCGGTCGTCCGTAAACCAAAAGCAGTTGCGTTGCTGGCCGATGCCCGCACATCTTGTCCGATCGCCACGGAATAGTCTCCGATATTGGCCGCATCCCATTGCGTACTGTTTACACCTCCTCCCCGGAAAGCGGCCTTTCTTGGGTACCACATCAGGCGTGTACCAGCTCCTTCGACAGGTACGTCAACACCTGATCCGTCTCCATTGTATTCACCTCCGAATAGAAACGCTCCGTCTTGATAAATGACCATGTTCTTGTTTTGCGCGGCATCCCGCCCAACCAAGAGTGTGTCCGTCTTTTGCGCATGCGCGCCCACAGGCACCAGTATTGAACAGAGCAAAGTTTTTAAAACAGGTTGCCGCAGGAACAAATTGGACAATTTTCTGCGGGAAGAATTTGGGGTAAAGCTTGCATTCATATGACAGATAGGATTAGGTGTTGTTATGAAAAGTACAACTAATTCCAAAAATACAACTATGAATGAAAACTACTTTTACATGGCCAACAATAGCGCATGTAGAAAACATCAGCAGCCAGATAACTAACATTAACTGCCGTCGCGTACTAACCGCACTGGCTGTTGCCAGGATTCATAACTGGTTGATTATCGATCACATCTTCATCGAGAGGCTCTTCTTAAAACCGTTTAATAACTTTCTATGCAAAAGCGCCGCGGAATGGAGGTTTCGCGGCGCTTTTGCATCTTCATTTCTATCAAATCACTGCGCAAACTTCCGCTGCTTCGTTTCCGTCTCAGTTGGAAAGTCGGATGGGATAGGAATATTCGTTTTCCCGGTAGCTGCCCACTGGCTCCCGCGTTGCAGACAAGTTATGAATCCTACACATTCCACGGAGTAATCGGCGTGGCCCAGCGCCATATGAAAAATCCGGCCCTTACCGTAGCGCAGCGCGATCAGCATAGGCTCGTTGCGGTCGGTACCGTTGTTGGTCTTGGGAGAGAATGCCGTGGCCAGAATCTGCATGTTTTCGGCCGGGCCCCGCAGGCGGTCGTACAACTCGTCGCGGCTATGCAGCCAGCTTGCCGGCATGCCTTTCGTAATGGGGTGGTTCGGTTCGCGAACCGTGATTTTAAACTCCATTTGTGCGCCGTGAGAGCCGGCCTTACCCGGCTGCGTATCGCGCACTTCTTTACCATTCTGATCGAAATACACATAAGGACCGTCCTTTTCCGTCCGGTCGCCCCAGCCGCCGAGGCCGATCATCTGGTTATAGGCAGGCCATTGCGGAAATGAGTTGTTGGCAGCATGAATGACCACAAGGCCGCCACCGTTTTTCATGAATTTTTCGAAATCTTTCTGTACATCAGCCGTCCATGGCGCCGCATTCCACCCGAAATTGCAGATGACCACATCGTAATTTGAAAATTTGGGATGAAAAGCAGAATCTGTCTTAGGCTGCTTCAATGCCTGAGTTTCCGGGCCGCTTTTCACCGGATATTCCTGCACAAGCTTGTCGCCCTGCCAGGTATAGCGCGTGCGTTGAATGTCCACGCTGAATTTTTTGCTGTCTTCCAGGTAATACTTCATCATAGCCGTGATCTTTGGCCACTGCTCGTGGTTATTCTGCCCATCGACGATAAGCACTTTCAAAGGCGACTTCTGCGCGAAGGAGGAAACAGAAAAAGAGCCTGCGCCCAGCAACGCGAGGAGGAAAATCAGGAGTTTGTTGTTAAATGCCATAAATCGACGGATTTCGGGGATTATTCACCTATTAAAATTATGTGTATTCCAAATCAAGAGCAGTAAATACACTTTATTTACCCATTACCGGTAGTCCGCTGGGAACACTTTTGGGTATCGATTTATCAAACGAATCGTCATTAAGCGTGTTCAGAAACTCCACGATCCGGGAAATGTCTTTGAAATTGACGTCCATTTGCGTCGCGAGCGGATCGATCTGCCCTTCCTTTACATTCGGGTTCAGCAGTTTCCCACCTGCAATATCCTCATAGAACATGAGTACCTGGTCGAGGGTAACAAATTTGCCACTGTGCATATAGGGGCCGGTGAACCTGAGGTTGCGGAGCGACGGTGTCCTGAATGCATACTTTTTATCGGCGCCAGAGTCGCTTTCCTGTCTGTTTTCTGTATCGGGTACGCCGAGGACGTGCAATTTAAAATCGGAGAACATCGGGCCGGAGTGGCACTTGGCACATCCCGTGGCGAGGAATGCATTCATTCCCTCCTTTTCGCCGGTCGATAATGCATTGCTGTCGCCGCGCATGTACTGATCGAAACGCGTGTTGTTCGCCACGAGCGTGCGTTCATACGCAGCGAGGGAGCGGGCGAGATTCACCCGGCTGACGGGCGACTGGTCCTTGGGAAATGCCACCGAGAACAGCCTGCGGTATTCAGGGAGCCGGGAAAGCCTTGCCACTACTTCGTCGAGGATACCGGTTTCGTGAAAACCATTTCCCCGCATTTCTTCCAAAGTCTTGATAGGTTCCAACGCCTGCTCCTCCAATCCCCTGGCCCGGTTATCCCAAAACATCGGGGCCGAAGCAGGGTCGTAGACTTCATTATTTCTAAGCCCGTTGAAGGCTGTATTCACTACGCTTTGGGAATTTCTTTTAACAAACGGGATGTCGTTCGGGTCTGTGAACCTGCGGTTTTGCCCTCGCCCGACGCCATTTACACCAATGGATGTTTCGAGGAATTCCGCGTAATTGAATTCGGGCTGATGGCACGTAGCACAGGCCACATCCTTATTCCCCGAAAGAACAGGGTCGAAGAACAGCAACCTGCCCAGCGCCACTTTTTCGGGCGTCGAGGGGTTATCGGCGGGATCGGTGGCCGTCAGCGGCAACGCGCCGAGGTCCGCGATCGTTTCCACCCTCTCCTCGGCCTTTTCCGATACTGCATTCCGCTCGCCGCATGAAAAAAACATAGTGGCGGCACCCAGGGTCAAAATACAATTCCTTAACACTTCAATCGATATTCCTGCCATTCCAATCTCCATATTCAACTCAAACTCCCTTATATAAGGCAAGTAGGAACAGAAATTTACCATTCATCTGGCATCAATAACAATGATGAAGGTCATACCCGCTATTTTTAATCGGCACGCAGGTTCTTGACCGGGTTCAACAAAGCCGTTTTGACGGCCTGGAAACTAATCGTGACGACAGCCAACAACAATGCTGCGAGCGCTGCCATTGCCGGTACTTGCCAGCCGATGGTAATGCGATAGGCAACTGGCAGGGGACGGTTTGGGAACTAGCAAGAAGGCCGATCCCTCCGCACGATGTTTGATGTAGCAGTACAAATAATTATCTTTGGCTTTGATTTGTATAATACCAAAGTACCAATGCATACCGAAACGCTGCAACAGTTTTATGAGCGCACGAAACAGCCGATGCCCGCAGAGCTGGCTTCGCAGTCCAATGTGAGCCACTTCAATGTAAAACAGCGCACCTGCCTAAACAGAATGACGCCCTATAACCGGCGCGACTATTATAAAATCTGCCTGATCATCGGGCAGGGCATGCACTTGGCGGGCGGCAGAGAAACGCCTATCGAAGGTGCCGGCATTATTTTTTCAAACCCCGGGGTACCGTCTTCCTACCACGCTGTTTCGGAGTCGCAAACAGGTTTCTACTGCCTTTTCAACGACACATTCCTGCTCAACAGCATCCGGCAGGAGATACGCTACCGGAGCGCGTTGTTCAACCCTGCCATTCAGGCGGTAATCCCGCTGGATGTTGTCGACCGCGAGCGTTTCAGCAGCCTCTTCGGCGAGATGGAGCGCTTATTATCAACCACATACACTTACAGGTTCGATATGATCAGGAGTTTATTGCAAATGATCATCCTGGAAGGCATACGCTTGCAGGGTCCGGTTACTAACGAAAACACTGCCGACCGCCTGATCTCCCGCTTTTTTGGCTTACTCAACCAGCAATTCCCCGTCGACTCGCCGGAAAACCCCCTGAGATTACTCACACCCGCCGCCTATGCCGACCAGTTGAGCATTCATGTCAACCATTTAAACAATGTGCTTAAAAAATCGACGGGCAAAACTACCCGGGAGATTATTCACGAACGCATTGTGGAAGAGGCTAAAACATTGCTACTGAACACCGACTGGGATGCCGCCCAGATCGCCTACACGCTCGGCTTCGAGTACCCCTCCCATTTCAACAAGTATTTCAAACAGAATACCCAAACCACTCCCCTGCTATTCCGGGAGCAGCTACGGCATGCCAATTGACATTTGATTTATATAAGCATTGCTTTGATTCATATTACCTACTGATTTGCTTGCAGCCCTACCTTTGGGACATTAATAGCAAGCATATGAAAAGACTTAAAGAATCCAATAAAACAGTCAGCACCGTTCTGGCCCTCAGCCTGATCCCCATCACAGGCTTTGCGCTCGACGTGTTCATTCCCTCACTCCCAGCCATGAGCGCGCGGCTGCACGCTACGCCCGAGGCCGTGCAATTGTGTATCTCCATTTTTCTCGCAACTTACGGCGTAAGCCAGCTGCTGGTCGGCGGCTTGCTCGACAGCTATGGCCGTTTCTGGCCCAATATCTTCGCGCTGGCGGGTTTCAGTGCCGCCAGTTTCGTCATCGCAAACACCGACAGCCTTGAAATGATTTATGTGATGCGGGCTGTACAGGGAGTGATGTCTGCAGTGATCGTAGTCAGCAAAAGATCCTTTTTCTTCGACCTTTTCGAAGGCGAAAAACTGAAACATTACACGAGCCTATTTTCCGTGATCTGGTCGGCGGCGCCGATCATTGCGCCTTTTCTGGGCGGGTACCTGCAAACGCGCTTCGGCTGGCAGTCAAATTTCTACTTCCTCGGCTTTTTCGGGTTGGCATTTCTTGCGTTGGAGCTTCTGTTCAGCGGCGAAACCATCGCCTCAAAAGCACCATTCCGCCTGAAAACCATCGGTAATGCCTACCGGTCGATGCTCGGGACCTGGGATTTCACTTCGGGCCTGCTCATTCTGGGCTTGTCGTACGCCGTTCTGATGATCTATAACATGTCGAGCCCGTTCCTGATCGAAGAAGTAATGCATTACCCCGCAACGATCACGGGCAATTGCTCCATGATTTCGGGCCTGGCCATGCTCGGTGGAAGCTTGCTATCCAAAGCGCTTATTTCCAAGCCATTCTATCAAAGATTATTCACAGCAGCCGTGGCGCAACTGGCCGTTTCGGGTGTGCTCATCGTGCTTACATTACAGTACCACAACCTGTACACGCTGATGGTCTACGTGATTTTGCTGCACTCGGCGTCAGGTTTCATTTTCAATGGCATGCTTGCCTATTGCCTTACCCGGTTTTCGCAATTCGGCGGATTGGCAAGCGGACTGACGGGCGGCGGGTACATTCTTTCGACCTCGGCATTCAGCTACGTTGTCGTGAAGGCCATCCGCATCGACAGCCAGGTTTGGCTCGGCGCTGGCTATGCGGTACTGATTTTGGCTGTGCTGGTGCTCATCATCCGCACCAAATGGCTGGAACGCAGCGCGAAAAGCGAAGTATTAAAAGAAGATGAGGTGATGTTAATTATCGAGTAACATGCGGACAAGGAAATCCCTGCTGAATCTTGCCTGCGGCAGCACAGCATTTACCATCGCTGGCGCGCCCGGATTGTCGTAGCGGCTTATCAGTACTATACAATCTTTCCCAATCTGTTAGGATCAAAACTGGCCCATTTACGCATCTTAAGAGCCTTATAATGCGACAGCGCGGCCTGGTAACACCACCGGCAAGCCTATCGGAAAAGCCCCGCGATACGAGCGTATTTGCGGGGCTTTTTACTGCCCGACCTTCGCAGCCCGCATCGTACCACCATTCACAAAAAGGTTAAAAATAAATTAAAAAAAACAGGGAACTGCTTTGCTGTAATTCTTATACTTTTTCGATCTTTATGACGTCTGAATTAAAGACGAAACTCAATCCCTAACAAACGTAAAGCATGTCCCCTATCAACAATTTACTTCCTAGCCTGTTACCGCTCGGCCGGTCAGAACGCGGGCGAACGTATAGCAGTGCAAGTAACTGGCGGTTTCCGAAATAATCTATTTTCCGGCCCGAACTGTCCTCTTCTCGTTTCTGGAACAGCAACTCTTTTTTTTAACCGATCGCTTAGCCATCGGTTACAACCATGGACGCTCCATGTGCGTCAAGTGTTTGCTATACCCTTCAAAGCAGGGAAGCCCAGTCGGCAATCAAGGTTTAGGAAAGTTTGAAATACCCGACACCAGGTGTATCAGGAAATAATAACTCAGATTATTGATGGATTCCGCTCCGGCAACATCGCTCATTATTGCAACTTATAACTGGGCGGAAGCGCTGCATTGCAGCCTTTTGAGTGTTATAAAGCAGAAAATCTTACCAACGGAGGTAGTCATCGCCGACGATGGTTCCGACAAACGGACGCTGGAAGTGGTCCGCAAAATGCAGGAAACATTTCCTGTGCCGATTATCCATGCGTGGCACGAGGACGTCGGGTTCCGCAAAAGCCAGATCCTTAATAAAGCGATCGGACAGTGTTCCGGCTCTTACGTGATCCAGGTAGATGGCGATGTGCTCCTGCATACTTCTTTCGTGGCAGATCACCTGGCCGCGGCCGAGCGCGGGACGTTCATACGCGGGTCACGTGCGCGGCTTACTCCGGCGAAGACCGACGAACTACTCCGGGCCCCGGGCACACACGTCAGCATCTTTTCAAAAGGAGTTTACAACAGGCTGAATGCATTGCGGTTACCTGTGCTGCAATCACTCGGGCAGCGCAAGGAAATGAAGAGCCGGAGCGTCCGAGGCAGCAATCTCTCCTATTGGAAGGAAGATTTCCTGCGCGTGAACGGCTACAACAATGAACTCAGCGGATGGGGCCATGAAGACGAAGAACTGGCGGCCCGCTTCATCAATAACAATATCATTAAAAAGATCGTGAAGCTGGGTGCCGTGCAGTACCACCTGCACCACGAAGAACTGCCGCGGTCGAACGAGCCGGTCCACCGCCAGATCATTCAACATACCCTGCTAACAAAAGTCAAAAGATGCCTTAATGGATATGAAAACCTTCTCTAAGAGCGCGCTGATTATTTCCACCTACAACTGGCCGGAAGCATTGCGGCTTTGCCTGCTCAGCGTCAGAGAGCAGTCGGTATTGCCCGATGAAGTGATTATCGCCGACGACGGGTCTACCGGGCAAACCGCGGAGGTGATCGAATCCCTACGACCTTCTTTTCCGATGAAACTGATCCATGTCTGGCAGGAAGACGAAGGTTTTCAACTTTCGAAAATCCGCAACAAAGCCATTGCGAGCAGTTCGGCCGACTATATTATCCAGATCGACGGAGACCTTATCCTGCATAAACATTTTGTCAAAGACCACCTGGCATTGAGCAAACGCGGCACCTTTGTTGCAGGAAGCAGGGTACTGATGAACAAGGAATTATCCGAAAATATGCTGGGCAAACAACAAGCCAGGGTAGCACCTTTTCAACAGGGACTCGGGAATTTCTCGAACCGGTTCAGCATCACCTGGCTGTGCAGGTACATGGCCGATCGCTACAAAACGCAGGACATATTTGCTTTGCGCGGCTGCAATATGGCGTTCTGGCGGGAAGACCTCCTGCGTGTAAATGGCTACAACGAGGTGTTTCATGCCTGGGGCCGTGAGGACAATGAAATTGCCGTTCGGTTGCTCAACGCAGGCCTGAAAAAACGGGCTGCCAAATTCGGCGGGGTGGTTTTTCACATTTATCATCCCGAAGTGGACCGTGGCGGCTGCCCCAAAAATGAAGCGTACCTCACCGATGCGCTGCTCAACAAAACGGTTTATTGCAGCAAAGGCATTCATCAATATCTTGAAAGTATCGAGCCGGTCCGGATGGCTGAGCAGGAATTTGCGCTTTAATGCATGGGTAACAGTGAATTGATTTCAGTCATCCTGGTCACGTATAATGCAGAAGGTTTTTTGCAGCGATGCCTGGACAGCATTTACAGCCAGCATTACCCGCATATCGAGATCATCGTCATGGATGGCGGCAGTACCGACGGAACGGCGGCCGTTCTTAGCAGTAACGCCGGCAAACTGGCTTTCTGGAAAAGTGAAAAGGACGGCGGGATCTATGAAGCGATGAACAAAGCCCTGGACCATGCCCGGGGTAAGAGGATTTATTTCATCGGAGCAGACGATATCCTTACCCCCGCATTTTCGCAAATGCTTGCCGGGTTAACTGACCCCTATGCCATTTATTACGGCAGCGTACTCAAAGCCGGCCAAAAATACCTGGGAGAAATGGCACCCTACAAGCAGGCAAAAACGGGCATCAACCATCAGGCGATCATCTACCCCGCCGGGGTATTCTCCCTGCGCAGGTACGACACCCGCTACCGCATTTCAGCAGATCACGTGTTCAACATGCAGTGCCACAGCGACAGCCGCTACCACTTTGTTTTCAGGGATTTCGATATCGCACTTTTCAACGATACAGGCATATCGTCCACACAGAAGGACCTCGTATTTGAAAAAGAGAAGGCCGGGCTGATCTTGAAGCACTTCGGACCAGTGATTTATGTAAGATTTTTATTCAAAAAACTGAAAGAACGAATTTTCAGCCATTAAAAACTTTCCTGCATTACCATTCCCGCACTCCTGTCAAATACTATCTTGGGCGGAAGGCCGAGGAGTTTCACAAGCAGCCGGTTTCGCCATTTTCTTTTTGGAATAATACGAATCAAAACCATCATCGCGCGGCAAATGGCTAACTGCAATGCATTGCTACTGTCCTTTACGAGCAATTGTTTTACTTCCTCTAAATATTGGTCGCGCTGGTCGTAGCTCTTCTGGTTTTCGGTCCGGAAACGGAAACCACCGAGCAGGAAAGAGGTCGAATATAGGCGCTCGTATCTGAAAAACCGGAGCCAAAGTTCGAAATCTGCTGCCAGCGGGTGGTTTTGGTCAATCAAACTACCCGCCTGATCCCACAACCCGCGCCGCCAAAAGACCGATTCCTGCTGGATAAACCGCCCATCGAACAATTGAAGCCGCAATCTCGACCAACGCTGGCCGTACGGAAGGTCGTCATAAAGGAAAGCCCGTCCGCTTTCGTCGAAGAAGGTGTTGGCCCCCATGATCCACTTCACGTGCGCAAACCGTCCGAAAAGGTCGGCGACCGTAAAGAGCGACTTCGGGTGATACATATCGTCGGCATTGAGCCACGCCATGATATCGCCCGACGACCGTGCAAAGCCCTTCTGCAAGGCATCGTAAAGGCCATTATCCTCCTCACTGACCCACCATGCAAGCTGCTGCTCGTATTTCCGGATAATATCCACAGACCCATCGGTGCTCCCGCCGTCGATAATAATGTATTCCAAATTGGGATACCCCTGCCCCAACACCGATACGATGGTATTTTCCAGGTATTTAGCCTGATTAAACGAGGGGGTCACAATGGTAATCTTCGGCAGGGACATATTCAATGCATAAAACTTATGGGCAACCGTTAAGTAAGCGACAATTCGCGCTGATAGGGCTCGCGTACGCGCTCCGGAACCTCAAACGGCTCGGAGGCGAGTACCATCAGAATGGAATCGTCGGCAATTTCAAGCATGTCATACCGGTCCTCGGGCGTTAACAGCAGACATTGGTCTGCCGAATTGAGGACAAAGTGCTGATCTTCGGTGCCGGTGTGGTTGGTGATCAGGCAATTGCCTTTCAGGCAAATGACCGCCTGCTTCATCCGTTTGCGACCATTTTTAAATTGATCGGGGCCATTGACGTAGAAAATACGCTTGATTTCGAACGGAATGACACGCTCGATCACGGTCAGGCTCCCGCGGGTGTCCGTAAAAGTTTTCAGATTAATTAAACGAGCCAAGGGGTGTTTACGATTAGTTTAGGTTAATGCATTCTTTTTGGTATAATTCTTATAGCGACCCCGCAACCCGAACTGTATACGCCGCGACAAGCTGACCTTTATCCATTTTAAAACCATCGGTTGTTCATGGAAAACGGCGGCCGGATCAATCAGCAAGATTTGGGACTCAGCGGAAGAAAGCGCTTTGATATAAGTACTGTACACGAGCCGGATCATATCATCCGGAAGGTAATATTGTTCAGCAGTAAGGCGAAAACTTTTGTCGATGCAATACCGGAAATCGTGGAAGTGATAGAAAACAAGCGGTATTTCCCCTGTACCGGCATTCTGAACAAATACCTGTCCGTTCGCATTGACACAGGAATAGTCCACTGCATTCCAGGGTGCGATTCCCCCTCCCCTATGTTCGAGCACGTGAACGCCCTCGAAACGTTCCGTCCAATCATCGAGGTATTTCTGGTCCCCGAACTTGCCATCCTCGAAACGGTTGTAACACCATTCCAGGCAAGCGTTCATCCACCACCGGAGTACCGCCAACCCCTGGTCCGTATTTCTAAAAGTAACGAACTGGACGCAATAGATGCCGCTATCCCCCGACTGGTCGTATTGCGGACTATATCTGTGCGCGGTGATCAGCACTGATTTCTCCCCAATTTCATCCGTTAGAACCTTCGGATCGGCAAAAAACAGCAGGTCCGCATCGAGATAGGTGCAGTGGTCGAGCGAAAATGTATGGATACAATGCCAGATCGTGAAAGAAGTACAGGTCCAGCAATACTCGCCGGGCGTGCGGCTTTCTTTTATTGCAAGGAGTTCCGGCGTTTCAAATTCGTCTAGGGAAATGATGGTTGCATGCGAGAGGTTCAGGCGCCGCAGCAATGCGTCGCAAGCGTCGTCGAACGCGAAAATATACAAATGAAAATCAACCTCTTGCCCGACCAGCGAATTGTACATCGCCAATCCCCTCGACAGGTAGCATGAATCGAAAAGGGTACAAAAATTCTGCATTAAAATATGTTAGGGGTGGAAGACCGCGATCTTCTATTACAAATATCAGCGATAAATTGTGAATCTCGTCCTCTTCGTGGTTGGTAAAATAATATATGGCAGACTATTTTTTTGCCGTCCAGGTTGTAAAATTGTAGAATAATTAATTGACTACCAGTTATATAAGACATAACCCGTCTCATTATCACGAAGTTGGCTATGCTAAGATCGTATTGTAATGCGGTTACTGAATAAAGCCCTAACTTGCACGAAACCCTAGAATAGAAACATGGCATTCTTTAAACCAAAGAAAAAAAACCCGTACGGCTGGTTCGGCGACTACAAAAAGTGGGAAACATTGACCGCACTGTCGGGCGGCTACGAAGCCGAAGCAATATTGGATAAAACAAAGAATGCGCTGCTAAAAGTAAAAAATGGTCAGGCGGTGTACGAACGCGATTCGGTTTTGTTTGATAAAAAAATCTATCCCTATTCCGTCATCTCGGCGCTGCTGTACACTGCCGTCGAATGCGGCAACAACCTGAACGTGCTTGATTTCGGAGGGTCACTAGGTAGCACCTATTACCAAGTGAGGGACGTCATCCCACCTGGGGTGCAGCTGCATTGGAGCGTGGTAGAACAAGAGAATTACGTCCGGTGCGGGCAGCAGTTTTTTGAAGATAATACCCTGAAATTTCATTTCACGATCGAAGAAAGCATGGGAGCCCAAAAGGCCGACCTCCTGTTGCTTTCGAGCGTGGTACAATACCTCGAAAAGCCGCACGATTTCCTTGAAGAGATCAAGCAATACAATTTCAAATACATACTCATCGACCGGACGGCATTCGTCAAAGGTGACCGCACCGATCGGTTGACACTGCAAGTAGTGCCGCCGGAGATCTATGAGGCGCATTACCCGGCCTGGTTTTTCAATGAGAAGCGCTTTCTCGAACATTTTGAAGGATACGAGATCAAAATGGAATTCGAATCATTTGTGGCGGGCGAACAGGAAATGGAGATCGACCATGTGAAAGCTGGCTACGACAAGGGCTTCTTTCTCATCAAAAACTGACCGGCGTTATTTATTTTGCCTGCTCACCATTTCATTGATCCAGATCGGCGCAAAAGGCGATGTACAGCCTTTTGAAACGGGATAGTCGCGGTAAATGCCCAGCTTTTCACCGATCGCCAGCGCACGTGCGCGGTGCTCGGGAAAATTGATCCCGATCTGCGCCAAAGTTGTGTTCATCGTCCATTGCGCTTCGGACGGGGCCGTCGGCATTTCGGATTCAATGCGGTTTAGCAAACCCACGACGTCAATACCTTCGGGGCTGCGTGCTACGCGGCCGGCCGTAAGGCTCCAACCCGCGCGGGCAGCCCACGGATAATCCGAGTCCATCCACGCCTCGCGAAGTTCTTCCTTTTGAGGATGCTCTTTGATAATATAGGAAGAAAGCCAGTCGGCAACCCAAAAATAGTTGACGCTATGTACCAGCCTATCGACTTCGGCAACGGACAGCAATTTGGGCTTCATCACGAGCACACCCAAAAGCTGCGCCTCGATATTGCCGGTATCCCACAATGCCAGGCCCAGGTCGTGGTCAACCTTGATCTTATTCGCAATGGCCCGGATGTCGCCCATTTTCACCCCGAACTGATTTTCGTGAGCGCCATTTTTTGTATTCATGGCCCGCACTTTCTCATGTCCGAGTGATTCAAGTCGTGTTAACGCTTCTTCGACCGTCATTTGCCCTGCATTTTTTCCGGATCATCGTAGTTGACCATCCAGTTGATACCAAATTGATCGGTCAGCATCCCGAAATAGGCGCCCCAGAAAGTGTCCGCGAGCGGCATGGTAACCTGCCCGCCCGTCGCGAGACCGGCAAAAAGCTGATCGGCTTCCCCACGGTTTTCCGCATTGACCGAAATGGAAAAGTTGTTGCCCGGCTGATAATGCGATGCCCATTCGCCGCCCGTATCGCTTCCCATGAGAATGGTTTCCTTACTGATCGGCAAGCTGATGTGCATGATCTTGTCCGCATCCTCCGCGCTCATACTTTTGCCATCCTCTCCCGGTGGCATTTCCCCGAAACGGCCTACATAGGGAAATTCTCCTCCGAAAACAGATTTATAAAAATGAAAGGCCTCTTCGCAGTTGCCATTAAAAGTGAGGTAAATGTTTACAGTTGCCATTGTGGTGGTGGTTAGGATTAATACCTTCAATAATAAGGTTTTTCCCATAAAAAACCTCTTAAGGTTCCACTTCCACGATCATTTCAATCTCCACGGCAATACCAGACGGCAACGACGCTACACCTATCGCCGAACGGGCATGTTTACCGCTTTCTCCGAAAACCTCCACCATAAAATCGGTAAAACCATTGATCACCTGCGGTTGCTGGGTCAATGTCGGCGTTGAGTTTACGAGGCCCAATACCTTCACGACTCTTTTCACTTTGTTCAGATCGCCGATTTCGTATTTCAGGGAGGCCAGCAATGCGATACCACAAAGTTTGGCGGCCTCTTTTCCTTGCTCGACGGTGAGGTCATCCCCTATTTTTCCCAGTATTTGCCCGCCACCGGGCTTATCCGGACCGTGCCCCGAGAGGTAGATCAGGTTGCCGACGCGCACCGCACGCATGAGATTTCCTTTACCCGCATTGAGTTTGGGCAGGGTAATGCCCAGCTCGGTCAGCTTTTTTTCCGGATCGGGGCGACCGGTTTGTGCTACACCCTGAAAACTGACAGCGAAGAATAGAAACAGGAGTGCGGCTAATGAAGTTGTTTTTAACATGATAGGTTTAGTTTAATCTAAAATACAGTCAAAAATAACAATCATTCAGAAAGAACCACACGCGATCCCGCCCACCGGTCGGGCGGCTTTGCTTAAACAGTGTTTTTTAATACTTATTCAACAAATAATTAAAAATAACAGTAATTGTTTAACCCTGCTTGGCTTATTAATCCAAGTTACTCGTCCTCTACTTAACCGTTGCGCTGCCAGCGTTGCCAGCTCCGTGGCAGATTATGATATTGTTAAATAGCCTTTCCCCGAAAGGGTAAGTACAAAGGATTGCCCAATTTTGTCGCCTCAAAACCGGAACTAACTTAATCTACCCACCATACCCAAAATCTACCCATATGTATCGATGTAAAGAAAGGTGGCCGCTGCGTGCAGGCACCTTACACAAATCGATTGCCCAGGCTGCGCTGATCGCCCTGATCGGCGGCACGAGCTGGGCAAGTCCGACCCTCGAAACCGGGATCAAAACCGGTCATGTACACTGGAATTTCGCGAAAGCAGACCGTCAGATCAAAGGACGCGTGACCGATGGAGATACCCCCGACGGTATCCCGGGCGTGAACGTTGTTATTAAAGGGTCCCAGACCGGTAGCGTTACCGACGCCAGTGGAAACTATTCACTCGAAATCCCGGAAGGAGGGGCCATTCTGGTATTCTCCTATGTAGGTTATGTAAGCCAGGAAGTCGAGACGGGCACACGCTCCACGATCGATATCGCATTGAAGGCCGATAGCAAGTCTCTTAACGAAGTGGTCGTTGTCGGGTACGGTACTCAAAAGAAAGTTAATCTGACCGGCGCGGTGGATCAGGTGGGCCAGGAAGTGTTGCAAAACCGTCCGCTCCCCAACCTCGCGCAAGGCCTGGTAGGCGCCGTGCCCAACCTGAACATCCGGATGTTCGACGGCAAGCCGACGCAGTCGCCTGCATTCAACGTCCGGGGTACTACGTCAATCAGCACGATGGGAGGAAGCGCCCTGGTACTGATTGATGGCGTAGAAGGTGATCCGCGAATGCTCAACCCACAGGACATCGAAAGCATTTCGATACTGAAAGACGCGGCTTCGGCGTCCATTTATGGTGCCCGCGCAGTTTTCGGGGTGGTATTGATCACTACCAAGCCGGCACCGGAAGGTAAAATAAGGGTTTCCTATTCGGCCAACTACTCGATTAAAGCACCGACAGCCGTACCCGACAATATCACCGACTCATACCCATGGGCACAGGGTTTCAGCGACGCATGGTCGCGCTGGAACGACAATGGCAGCACACCGACGGCGATCAACAAAACCATCGCCTTCTCTCCTACCTACCTGGCCGAGATCAAACGAAGATACGAGGACCCCTCGCTCCCACGTGTGGAAGTGAACCCTACTACCGGCGAATACCAGTACTATTACAGCACCGACTGGTACAAAGAGCTGTATAAAAAGCGTCTCAGCGCCCAGGACCACGCGCTTTCCATTGCGGGCGGTACCGACAAGGCTACCTACCTCCTGAGCGGGCGCTTCAACAACCAGGACGGTCTTTTCCGCTACAATCCGGATAAATACAGCATGTACAATTTCCGCGGCAAAGGCGGTGTTCAGCTGGCTCCGTGGTTGCGCGTCGATAACAACACGGAATTCTCATCGATGAAGTACCACCAGCCCCTGAACGTAGGGGAAGGAAGCGGCATTTACCGCAACATCGCCGATGAGGGCCATCCGTTGGCGCCGTTGACTAATCCCGACGGTTCGCTTTCATTCTCGGCGGCTTACACGGTGGGTGATTATTACTACGGCAAAAACGCGAGCGACCAGACGCGCCGCTTCCTGAAAAACCAGACTGCATTGAAGGCACAGTTCTTCGACAAGGCTCTGACGATCAAGGCCAATATGACTTTCCAGAGCACTGACGTCGCTATACAGCAAAACCGGGTTCAGGTGCCTTACAGCCGTACCAAAGGGGTGATCGGATACACCGGCACGAACACCAACGATATTTCGGAAAGCAGAGGAACCACCAACTATCTGGCTACGAACTTCTATGCGGACTATGTGAAGTCGTTCAACAATGCGCATAATTTCACCTTGCTGGGCGGTTTCAACTACGAAAGGTCATTGACCACCAGCCTGAGTGCCTCGCGTAACGGCATCGTGTACAGCGACGCCGACGACATTAACCTTGCGCTGGGACAAAGCATTACGACCAGGGGCGGCTACCAGAAATGGGCCATTGCCGGTGGTTTCTTCCGTTTGAACTATAATTTCCGCGAGCGCTACCTGCTGGAAGTAAACGGACGTTACGACGGCTCTTCCAAATTCCCGACCGACCAGCAATGGGCATTCTTCCCGTCGGTATCGGCCGGATGGCGGGTATCCGAAGAACCGTTCTGGAAAGTGAGCCCGAAAATCCTTTCGAACGTAAAGATTCGCGCCTCTTATGGCTCGTTGGGTAATGGTAACATCCCCCCTTACACATTCAACGAGAAGTTTGGCATTTCGCAATTGGGACGTGTGATCAACGGTATCCGTCCGCAAGCCACCAGCATGCCGGCCGTAGTACCCAATGGTCTGACCTGGGAAACTGCTACAACTGCCAACCTCGGTCTGGACTTTTACGCCCTGAATAGCCGTCTGCAATTCTCGGGAGACATTTACCAGCGCAAAACGACGGACATGTTCACCGTAGGCCCAACGGTTCCTGCCATTTACGGAACAGCTGTACCATTTGGGAACTACGCCGACCTGAAAACCAACGGATGGGAGCTTACCGTCACCTGGGACGATCAGTTCAACGTGGCATCGAAGCCATTGCATTACAATGTGCGTTTCACATTGGCGGACTACAAAGCGACTATCACCAAATACAACAATCCCGACAAAAACCTGACCGACTACTACGAAGGCCAGCGTGTGGGCGAGATTTGGGGGTACAAGGTGGCCGGCCTGTTTAGGTCGGACGCGGAAATTGCCGAGTCTCCTTCGCAAAGCAACATTCCGAACACCAACACCCGGAAAAACTACGTAGGTGACCTCAAATTCCAGAACCTGGATGGCGACAACGTGATCTACCAGGGACTGAACCGCGTCGGCAACTCGGGGGACAAAAGCATTATCGGTAACTCCGAGCCCCGCTATTCCTATGGTGTCAACCTGTCGGGGGATTGGAGCGGCTTCTTTGTGGGCGCATTCTTCCAGGGTGTGATCAAACAAAACTGGTACCCCTCGTCGGAAGCGCGTTTCTGGGGACAGTACAACCGTCCCTACAACTCCTACCCCCGCTGGCAACAGGACAATATGTACCGCGAGGAGCTGGGCAACTTCGATGCCTATCTCCCACGTCTCGTAGGTTATGTGGCCCAAGGCACCGGCCGCGCGTTGCAGGTGGCGAACGATCGTTACATCCAGAACGTGGGCTACATCCGCCTCAGGAACCTGCAAATAGGTTACACGATTCCGGAGCGTATTACCTCGAAAATCCACGCCCGCTCGCTGCAAGTCTACGTTTCCGGTGAAAACCTCTGGACCTGGTCGCCGCTGTACAAATGGACGCGCGACACCGACGTGACCAGCATTTACGGTTCCGACCGCGATCTTGGTAACGGAGGCGCCGGCGACGGATACAATTACCCGATGTTGAAAGCCGTATCCATTGGCTTGTCACTCAATTTTTAATGGAATTATGAAGACTAGAAAAATACTTAACTATATGCTTGCCGCCATGCTGATAGCCACGGCAAGCTCCTGCGACCTCAATGAGGTGCCGGTAGATACCGCGACTAACGACGCCGTTTTCGGTTCAGAAAGTGGTCTTGAACTTTACGCAAGCTCTTTTTACAACTTGCTTCCTGATCCGGACGTTGGCGTATTCCAAATCGACGACAACTCCGACCTCGTAGCGCGTAATGGCGTAGATAACTACCTCGCGGTAAATGCATTGAGCCCCATTACCAGTTCAGGATGGTCAGTCAGCGACTGGGCACCGGTCAGGAATATTAATTATTTTTTAGAAAACACAGAGAAAAGCTCCGTTCCTACCAAAAACCACTACCTGGGCGTGGCGCGTTTTTTCAGGGCGTTGTTTTACTTTGATAAGGTCAAAAGGTTCGGTGATGTACCCTGGATCGACAAAACCATCGATGTAAAAGATGATGTTAGCCTGTACGGTCCGCGTATGAACCGTTACGAGGTAATGGAAAAGGTGCTTGCAGACCTGAATTTCGCGATCGAGAACATTACATTGGCTTCCGATCCGTCGGTAACACGTATTACTAAAAACGTTGCGCGTGCTTACAAAACGCGTATTGCGCTGTTCGAGGCGTCGTGGCGGAAGTACCATACCGAGGACAACAAGCAGGCGACCGCCAACACCTGGTATGAAGAAGTGGTGAAAGAAGCCAATGCAATCACCAGCTTTACGCTGCATTCAGCCGCCGCAGACCGGGCCTACCGTGATTTATTCATCGCAAAGAGCGCCTACGCCGACGAGTCGATCCTTTCCGTCGCATTAAGTGCGAACTTGCAGGTGTACAGCTCTGCCAACCGCCGGTTCATCAGTCCTACTTACGGTAACCGTCCCAGCCTGACACGCCGTTTTGTAAATACTTACCTGAACCTGGACGGCACCCCATTCACCAGCAAAAAGGGATATGAAACCACGCCGTTTGTTGAAGAAGTAAAAAACCGCGACCTGCGTTTGAAACAAACCATCCGCACCGGCGATTACACGCGTACTGAAAACGGTGTTCCCGTGGTTGCGCCACCGAATTTCAGTCAGACCTACACAGGTTACCAGCCGATCAAATGGTGCTACGACGAGCGTTTTCCTTTCGATGATGAAAGCCGTAACGACAACGCGCACATTGTCATGCGTTGGGCGGAAGTGCTCCTTAACAAGGCAGAAGCATTGGCTGAACTGGACAAAATGACGGCCGCCGAATGGACCAGTACCATCGGTGCGTTGCGCAAACGGGCAGGTATCACCGGCGCTACGTTGACATCCCTACCCACGACGGCCGATCCTTATATGATATCATTTTTCGGGGGTAAGTTCAGCAATCCTGTGCTGCTGGAAGTATTGCGTGAAAGAGGCACTGAGCTGGTCTTCGAAGGCCTCCGTCCGGACGACCTGAGAAGATGGAAACTGGGTAACCTGTTCCAGGATGCGCCGATGAACGGCATGTACGTTCCGGCACTCGGCGAGTACGACCTGAACGGCGACGGCAAGAACGACGTGTATTTCTACCAGGGAACCAAACCTACGTCGACAACTCCGGGTATCGCATTTGTGGATGTAAGCCCATCGACGGCCGTAGGACGTATCCAGCTTTCAAAAGGCACTTCCGGCGAAGTGATCTGGAACCCCGGGGCACGTGAATGGGCGGATAAGAAATACCTCTACCCCATTCCCGAACCGGATCGCATTCGCAACCCGGCATTGGGCCAGAATCCGGGCTGGTAATGTCAGGCTTTGTCAGATGGAGCCAGTTATAGGGCCTACCAGGCTTGGGTCATCCACCCGGGCGGCAACACCCCAGCTCGCCCCCCAGGTGGATGACCCCGGGCGGCCCAGAGCGGGTGACCCCAGGTCTTAAGACCTGGGTTATGAGAGCGAGGTTGCCGTTTCCAGCGGCCTCGCTTTTTTATGCCTCTCTCTTGTCCCTTGCCGGGGTCAATTGCCCCGGTCTTGAGACCGGGGTTAAAAAATATTTTACATACAAAATATGATTTTATAATTTGATAATACATACATTTAATGACTAAATAAGCTAAACCATTATCTGCCAGTGAAAGGGACTAACCTTGGCGAATTTGAAGAACTGGTATTGCTGACGATCGCGGCACTCGGGACGGAAGCGTACAGCGTGGCAATTTGTGATGAGCTGGAAAGGTATACCGGCCGCTCGGCGAAGCTTGGCGTAGTACACGCCGTTCTGAACAGGCTTGAAGAAAAAGGGCTGGCCAAAAGCCACCTCGGCGATGCCAGCGCTACCCGCGGAGGGAAACGCAAGCGATTTTACGAAGTATCACATACGGGCAAGGTGGCGCTCACCCGTGCGAAGGAATTGCGCGAGGCAATCTGGCGGAATATCCCCGGCTTTAACCTGGAAGGTTCGATATGAAAAAACCTGATCCGCAGCCGCCGAAATGGGCCACCAGTTTCCTGAGATGGTATTGCCGTCCCCGGCTGCTCGAAGACCTCGAAGGCGATCTTTACGAGTATTTCCTCCGCAATGTACGCGAGAAGGGGCCGGGACGCGCACGTTTCGTGTATATGCTCGATGTGATCAAGTTCCTGCGGCCTTACACCATCCGCAAAATAGAACTTCTCACCTTTATAACCCATTTCATGATGATCGGCAGCTATTTCAAAACTTCGAGGCGTAACCTTGTGCGCAACAAACTGTTTTCGTTCATCAATATCGTCGGCCTGGCGGTGAGCATGTCGGTAGGATTGCTGGTAATTGCTATTGTAAACGACTTGCGTTCTTACGACGATTTTCATGAAAAGAAGGACCGCATTTATCGCGTTATTACCCGCCATCAGGACGATGGGCAGCCGCCAATGGATCTTGCCTCCTCGTCCGTAAGAGTTGCTCAAAGACTCGGCGGCGACGTCCCCGGAATAGAGGATTTCACGATCATACGAAACGGATTTTCGGGAGATGCCAAGGTCGGACAAAACACTTTCCCGCTCGAAGGTACCTATGCCGACCAATCGTTTTTCAAAGTACTTACCTTCCCGCTGATAGCTGGAAATCCGGCGACAGCGCTCAAAGAACCCTATTCGCTGGTTTTGACAGAAAAAACAGCGCTAAAACTTTTCGGCAATACGCATGTGCTGGGACAGACGGTACGCTTCGACACGCTCGATTACCAGGTTACCGGCGTGGCAAAGGACGTTCCGCACCTCTCCCACATCCGCTTCGACGCCCTGATATCGTTCGCCACCGCTTACGCGACATTTGGAAAGAAGGACGAGGGCTTCGACAACTGGGACAATGTGTGGTCCAACTACATATACGTGACGCTCCCCAAAAGTGGCAACACAGCGGGTATACAACGGGCATTCAACCAGGTTAGCAAGGAAGAAAACAAGGCTTTATACCGAAAGAAAGTGACCTTATCGCTCCAACCGTTAAAGGATATCGCATTAGGCGGCAAACTTTCTAACAATACGGGCCCGCGGATGACACCTCTCATGCTCTGGATATTGGGCGGGCTGGCATTTGTGATCATCCTTTCGGCCTGTTTCAATTATACTAATCTCTCTGTCGCACGCTCGCTCAGGCGGTCACGCGAGGTGGGGGTGCGCAAGATCATCGGCGCACGCGGAAGCCATGTTCTTGGACAGTTTATGGCCGAATCGGTGATGATCGCCTTTCTCGCATTGCTGTTTTCATTCGGGCTTTATCTGTTTTTGCGGAGAGAATTCCTTGCGCTTGACCCCCACATTCCCGAGATTTTCACGCTCGGTCTTTCGGTCCGTTCAGTGCTCTGCTTTGTCGCCCTGGCTGCATTTACCGGGCTTGCGGCCGGCTTTCTTCCGGCTGTGTTTTTCTCGAAAATCAATGCCCTTTCTGTCATGAAAGATGCGTCGGGGATTAAGATTTTCAAGCATATCGGGTTACGCCGGGTGCTTATCGTGGCGCAATATGCACTATCATTGATATTCATCGCCACTACCCTCGTCGGTTACAGCCAATACAAAGGCTTTCTGAATTTCGACCTGGGTTTTAACACTGAGAATATCCTGAATATTAAACTGCGCGGCAAAGATGCTGCGGCCCTGAAAAAGGAATTGGCGGAAATACCCGGGGTGAAACAGGTCTCGCAGTCGAGCATGGTCACCAGCCTGGGCAGCATTTACGGTTTCACAATGAAATACCAGCCCGGCGCAGCGTCGCCGGGAAATGCTCCGATGGCGGGCGATTCTGCACTGGTTTGGATGAATATGGTAGACGAAAACTATCTGCCTATCCATCAACATCAATTATTGGCGGGAAAGAACTTTACATTGCGCCCGGAAAAAGGAAAAGAAAGCGAAATTATTGTAAACCAGCAGGTTTTGAAGCGGCTCAACATTGCCGGCCGGGATCCCCAGAAAGCATTGGGCCGGGTTGTGGAGGTCGACGGGCAGAAGCTTGCCATCGTAGGCGTATTGAAGGATTTCCACTACGGAACAATGGAAAATAAGATCGAGCCGGTGATGTTCCGCTATTCGAAAAGCGAGACGTGGGGTTACCTGAACCTCCAAATCGCATCCAAAGACGTTGAAAGTACTATGGCAAAAATTGAATCGGCCTGGAAACGGTTCGATCCGGTGCATCCGTTAAAAGCCAATTTCTATGATCAGCAAATTGAAGAAGCGTACAGCGAGTTTTCCATGATGGTAAAAACCATCGGCTTCCTCGCATTTCTGGCGATTTGCATTGCTTCGTTGGGTCTTTTTGGAATGGTCGTGTTCACCACCGAAACCAAACTGAAAGAAATCAGCATTCGCAAAGTACTGGGTGCCAGCGAGCCAGGGCTCATTTACCTCCTTTGCCGCGGATTTATAACGCTCCTCGCGATAGCGGCCCTGATCGCCCTGCCGGCCACCTATCTGCTGTTTGACAAAGTAATCCTCGCCCGCTTTGCCTACCACCAGCCCATTGGCGTCGCCGAACTGCTGGGTGGAACATTGGCTGTAATGCTACTGGCACTGGTAATGATCGGATCGCAAACCGCCAAAGCTGCCAGGAGCAATCCGGCGAGGGTTCTGAAAAGCGATTAAATAAACGCCGTCAGTCCAACCTGGCGGCATTTTTATTGACTATTTACTTTGAAAAACAAAGTACTTTTTTAAATATTTGAGAAAATTTCCAAACGATATGCATTTATTAAGCCGCCTGGCAGCTTTTTACCTGGAAGCAAAAGGGAACAAATGGTTCCGCTACTTCGCTACCTTCTGCCGCATCGGGCTGGCATTGGGTTTTATTCCTTCCGGCATTGTGAAGATAATGGGCGACAGGTTTACGGCACTGCCGTCGAACCATCCGCTTGGTCATTATTTCGATGCTCTGCATTTGACCGGCTACTATTATACATTTATCCGCGCCGGGCAGCTGATCACCGCAGTACTATTGCTAATCCCGCGAACCGCGTTGCTGGGCGCTCTGATGGCCTTTCCTATTATCCTGAATATCTGCGTGCTGGTGTACGCTCTCCGTTTCGAAGGAACGCGCATCACCACGCTTATGCTACTGGCGAACTTCTATCTGCTCTGCTGGTACTTCGACAGGATCAAGTACATACTGCCCTTTCGGCAAGCCGACCTTGGCATGCAGGAATACACGCCGGGCAGCAACAAATTCCCCTTCAAATTCTTCGGCATGGTCATCGCAATCATCGCGGCGGTCATTATAGGAAACTATTTTCTGTACAACATCCGCCCAGGCAACTCCGCCGAGGAATGCTCGAATGGCTGCGCCGGTAATAGCAACCCGGAAGCCTGTACGCGTTTTTGCGACTGCATTTACGTACAGGGAAAGCCGCTGGATGTTTGTGTGGCAGAGTACGAAAAGGCTTCCGGGCGCTGAATGCGTGAAACCGCAACGCCTCCGGCACCGATTCCGCGGCCGCGAACCGGCACGTCTAGAGCCTTTCAATAGGTAATTCCGCTTCGCCTTCTTCGATTTGCTATTTTTAACTTCACAAGGAAACCATAGGTTATGCATATACCTTCCCCGGATGAAGTGCGGGCTATCTCGGCGATCGCCGAACCGACAATCCGCAATTTGCGTATTACGCAATGCTATTGCGAACTTTCGACCGCATTTATCGGCCGCACGGGCCCGGTTGCCAACTGGTGCACGTTTGCTACCTGGGCTTCCAAGCAGGCAGGCCAGAGTATCAGGCGCGAAGACCTGCTGCGGAGTATGGAGGCCCGGTTGAACCTCGCTCAATTGGAAGAGCTGAAGTTGGTATGGCGCGTCGCCGGAGAACTGGGAATCAATGGTGGTCTGGAACAAAGGCTGCACGGTATTATTCGCAACGCCTGGCTGGCAAGCATCACCGATAAGATCAGTGACGCTGTTGCCCGTGGCAACCGAAAGGTTTTCGAAGAAATCGGTTGGGAATTTGCGCGTTTCTTTTCGCTGTGTGTTCCTGATGAAGCTTTCGATCAGCAGCGGCTGGATACCTTTTGTGCGGAATTCAGGCCGGGAAACCCGCCGAATGGACAGCAATATCTTAAAGAGGCTTTCACCAATTACTACCAGGCTTTTTTTGAGCAAGACCCGCAGTTGCGGACTGAATTGCAGCTGCTTGCCAATCTCGAAATCGGGTTTCATGAACAGACCCGTCTGCAACCGGAAATAGCGGCGTCGCTGAATGCTACATTAGCGGTAGATATCGAAATGGTCCGCAAGAAGATAATCGACGGCTTTTTTCCTCCCGACAGCTGGCTGGCCCGGATCCGGCTCGCTTACCTGAAAATCACCGGCAAAACATCGCGGCTGGACGCAGCCATCGACCAATTGATGAACCGGTTACAGGGCATTGTGAGGGGACTACTTACTACACACCTCATGACATTGACGATCCCTCCCGACCTCCGTCTTTCGCTGGGCAAAGATCTCAACAAACCTTATCCCGCACCCCTGCTGCAACTCTCGTGCGCAGGCTTGCTGGCGATGCTTTCTGAAATAGACCCCACCCCCGACAGCGTTGCCCAAAGTGGCGCCATCGATTGGGCAGACCTGCGCGAACGCATCCATTTCATCGCGGAGTTATTTCGGTGTTACCACTTCGATACGGCGCTGTACTCCGACGCATTTACACCACAACAGGTCGCGACAATGAAGGACGGGAAACTGCCCGCAGGAAGGCTTTAAGAAAACCTCAATTGAAGGTCCAATAAATAGAATTACGTCTATTCAAATAATACATCAGGCACATTTTGTAGAAGGTATTGAACAAAAATACAATTTCACATTTCAGCGTGAGCAAAGCGAATTATCATACTAATTACAATTCGTTTTGTTCAAAAATATCCATCAAACTGATCATAGGTCATTGGTGTAAATTATCCAAAGTAAGTTGTTGCATTTCAATAAAAAACACATTCTTGCGAACCAGCAATCACATCAAATAATTAAAGTCTTGGGCTTATTATCTTTTATTAAAGGCCTTGACGAGAAAATTTTCACCTAAACTAATTACCATAACAAATCTTCTGATATCAATTCTGATCGATGCGCTGGCAGGCTAGCTCGCGGACAAGGTATTCAGCGCTTCTCGTTGTCATTGTGGCTACAAATACTTCTGGGGATTATAGGTGGCTTCGTTGGAGGTTGGGTATCAGGAAACGACCCGGAAGCTGTGCTCGGCCTTCCTTCAATCGGCTCGCGCATCCTTACATCTTTTATAGGCGCAATTATTGTACTTGGAATAACTGCCTTAATTAAAGGAAAGAAGGCCGCTTAAATAGTAGTTAACTATTTATTTAAACTTCGTCTTCACTAATTTCTCCAGCAAATTTTATCTGCCAAAATTTTAAAAAAAAGTACGTCACGAATATCTTCGCCCAATTGTTAATCAGTTCTTTTTTCGGGTATGCGTACAAGGAATGTAATTCCGGGTGTAGTTTTTTCTGTTATTCTCTCATTATCAACAACATTTGCACAAAACAAAGTCGACCTCTCCAATCCCATCAATGCCGCCCGCCTGAAAACGGACAAGGATACAACGTGGCGTAAGATCGAGTTCGGCGCTAATCTCAACCAAGGGGCATTTAGCTCCAATTGGACAGGCGGGGGAGTAAGTTCCGTTGCGCTCGGTGTATTTTTTAATGCATTGAACGAAACGAAGAAAGGAAAGGATTCGTGGCGTAACGATTTTCAATCGCAGTACGGAATTGTGCGCAACAAGGGACAGGAGAGCCGCAAGAATGCAGACCGTATTTTCTTCGACACCAAATACAACCGCGAGTTGTCGGCGAAATGGAGCTTCTTCGCCAATGTCAACTTCCTCTCGCAATTCGCGGCAGGTTATGAATATAGCGCAAGTACGGATTCCGTCGCTTTCAGGAAAAAGGTTTCGGGACTGCTTTCTCCGGCCTATCTCACCGAGGCGATCGGTATTGAATACCGCCCAGCTCCCTATTTCTTCGTCGACCTCGCGCCGGGCGCATTACGGCAGACAATCGTGATTGACAGGGATTTGTATATCAATACGCCTGACCAGAAAAACTACGGCGTGCCCATTGGAAAGCGCGTACGAACGGAAGCCGCGCTCATTCAGCTCGTGGCCAACTTCGAGAAGGACGTGGCCAAGGGTATGAACCTGAAATTCAGGTACCTGCTATTTTCCACTTTCCGGGATCCGTTGGAAATCGATAACCGCCTGGACGCTCAGCTGACGGCGAAGATCAACAAGTATGTCAACGTAAACCTTGGTGCGATCTTGGTTTACGATAAGGACCAGAGCAGTAAAATCCAGTTCGCCCAGGCGCTTAGTATCGGTTTTCTGTTTGCATTCTGATCAGGAAGTTGCGAATTTCCAGAGAGTGCCGTTCGGCGTGACCCAGGCTTGGAAAAGGCCTTGCCGATGCAATATGCGGAGCTGGTTTTCGCTGTTTTCAAAGCTTTGTCCCGTCAGTCCGGCAAATTCTTTGGTAGTGAGCGTGGGATATTTGCCAAACAGGTCCTGCCAGTTTTTGCTGTACCAGCTTTTCGGGGCACCGGGATGCATTTTGGCTATCGCGGCTTCAAACACTTCGTAGGGTTTAAAACCGTATACTTTCTCATACTCGTCTCCCCGGTTGAAAATCAGGAGCGTAGGAAAGCCGCGGACGCCCCATTGGGCTGCCAGCTGCAAATCCGCGTCGAATAAGGCCACGGCATCGGTTTGGCAGTTTCGCTCGAAAATGCCGACATCAAGGCCCGCGTCCCTGGCAGCATCCGCAAGGTGCTCCCATCTGGTAATGTTTTTCTTTTCTAAAAACACCATTTCCCTGATCCTGCGCAGAAAGGCGATCGCTTTGTGCTCATCCTGCATTTGCGCCGCCTTGAATGCTACCGAAGGCGGATAAGACGAATGCAGGGGATCTTCCAACCATACATCACCAACAATGGGCATTTGATAGTGCCGGCTCACTTCGTCCCAATGGGACGCCACGTCCGCCGGCTTACTGATCCCGCCGCTGTTGTAGGACCAGTCGGGCAAGAGGCCTCCCATCCGGTATTCGAGGTCGACCAGCTGGCCGTATTCCAATTTCAATTTTCGCAACTGCGGCTCGATCCCCCAGCAGGTAGAGCAGATCGGGTCGGTGAAATAGAGCACTTTTAAGGGCTTGTTTCCCGGTTGAACAGGACCGTGCGCACTTTCATCAGGGGCAGACGGCATTTCGCAAACGCCGCTTTCGGTATCGCAGAGCAATGGATTGTTTTTCATACACGAAAATACTGGCGGCATAGTTTACTATTGCTATCCATTTCCCTTTGGTAACCAGTTACCTCTTGGAAACTATTAAACCGGCTCCTAACTTTACAGGCAACCCTATCGCGAAAAAAAGATGAAAAAACAGGCATCGTGCAATACCTCCCAGCAGTGCAGAAAAAGGATCCTCGCTATTAAGGATACCATGGAGATTCTTTCCGGAAAATGGAAGTTTCACATCCTGGGAACACTGCTTCTCAACGACAAAATGCGTTTTATGGACCTTATGAGAGAGGTGGACGGAATTGCCGCCAAGATGCTTTCCAAAGAACTGAATGATATGGAAATGAACCGGCTGATCACCCGCCGCGTACTCGACACGAAGCCGGTAACCGTAGAATACGAGCTCACCGAATACGGCAGATCTGTTGAACCGATTATCAACGAAATAGCCAGCTGGGGCATGGTGTATCGCAACGGCGTAGTGGCGTGAGGCATGTTTAACCAGAAAGAATTTTCAGCATTTTTGAAAACCGGTATTTACATTAGCCGACCCATACGCTTCCGTCATGAACGAAAAAAATCATCCTAACCGCCCATCCGCGCAAATATCCATTGCTGTCCTGCCATTTACGAATCTGAGCAATGATCCCGAAGAGGAGTATTTCAGCGATGGTGTCACCGAAGAAATCATCAATGTGTTGAGTCGTGTACCGGGTTTGCAGGTGGCCGGGAGAACTTCGTCTTTTACTTTTAAGGGCCATCATGACAACCCGCAATGGATCGGCGCGCAGTTGCAGGTCGGTTTTGTTCTGGACGGCAGCTTGCAAACGTCCGGTGACCAGTTGCTGATCACCGCAAGGCTTGTGAAGGCCGAAGATGGCTTGCAGGTCTGGTCTGAAAAGTATGACAGGGCATTGGAAGACATATTTGACGTTCAGGAAGAAATAGCACAGGCCATTCTGGGTTCCGTCAAGATCGAACTGCTGGGCGAGGAACCCGGAATTGCTTTCAAGCGGTATACGCATAATAAGGAAGCTTACCAGCTTTACCTCCGCGCGCGGTTCTACCACAATAAGTTCGGCGGCAGCGATGACAACCATCGGGCCATCGGCTATTTCCAGGCTGCCCTGGAAATCGACCCGTCTTACGCGATAGCCTACTCCGGCATTGCTTCCTGCTATTTGAACATGTGGTTTTACCGGCATCTTCCGGCCGCGAAAGCCTTGCCGCTGATGAAGGAAGCTACCGAACAGGCACTGGCGCTGGACGACGGCATTGCCGAAAGTTACCTCGCGCTCGCACGCATGCAAATGCTGTACGAATGGGACTTCGCCGCCGCCTCGGCGTCGTTCCAAAAGGCATTGGACCTGAACTGGAATACAGCCGACCTTCACGGACAACACGCACTGTATCTGGCCCTTACCGATCGGCCAGCCGAGGCAGAAGCCGAAGCGGCACAGGCCCTATCGCTCGAACCGTTTTCACTGATCAACAATTTCTACGCAGCCTATGTATACTGGGTTTCAGCCAAGTTCGACCTGGCCGTCGGGCAGGGACGCAGGCTTGTGGCGCTGGACCCTTCTTTCTGGGGCGGCCATATGATCACCGGCCTGAACCTGATCACGCTAAAAGACTACCCCTCCGCCCAGGATGCCCTTGAAACCGCTTTGGAAATCAACTACAACGGCATTACACTGAGCGCCTGCGGCGTACTCTTCGGATTGTCGGGAGAAACCGACAGTGCGAGAGATATTCTCACGCAAATGTCATCGCTGGGTAAAACCAGCGTCGTTGCCAATTATGACATGGGCATTGTAAATGCCTCGATCGGCGAAACCGCGACGGCCGTGGTCTGCTTCCAGGCGGCGATCGACAAACACGAACCGCCGATGTTGTTTTTCAAATACATTGTCAGGGACTGGTTGTCGGGCGATTTGTATGACCAGCGCTACGAATTACTGATTAGCCAGGTAGTCAAATGAACATTTGATTTTTTATATTTTATTTCCGTAACAACATCAAACATTTTATTCTACCTTTGAAGCTTAACAAAATAGTAAAAGTATGAACAAGGGTAGGGTCAAATTTTTTAATGAAACGAAAGGTTTCGGTTTCATTTCTCCTGAAGATGGAGGAGATGACATTTTTGTACACACATCAGGTCTGAAAGACAATGTTCGTGAAAACGACCTTGTAACTTATGAAGTTGAGAATGGCCGGAAAGGACTGAATGCTGTCAACGTTACGTTGGTTTAAGCGGTCACTTTATACGACAACAGATAAATCCTCCTTATTTGGGAGGATTTTTTATTTAAAAATCGAGCATTAACACCCATCCTTTATGGCATTTATCGACATTGTACTGCGCCGGCCTTCGTACGGATGGCAAGATAAACAGGGAAATCTGATCAAACCACGTCCTGGTCAGATTTTTGCCGAATTCTTCAAACGGCTGAACATTGTGCGGGATAAGAGGAACTGGCTCTCGCTGATGAGCTGGGTGAAAGTGCTTTGTATGGTGCCTTTCCTGGCACTTTTTATTTTCAAATTTTTCAGTCTCTGGTTGCTGCTGGCGGCATTCGTGTACAGCATGTTCATTATGGGCACGCATGGCACCATCTGGCACCATCGCTATTGCACACACGGCGCATACAAGTTCAAGAACCGCTTCTGGCGTTTCTTTACCCAAAATCTTACGGTTTGTATGATCCCGGAAGAGATCTACGTGATTTCGCACCACGTACACCACGCCAAATCCGACCAACCCGGCGATCCGTACAATGCCGAGGCGGGTTTCCTTTATTGCTTCCTGGCCGACGTGAACCATCAGCCAATCGCAACGGATCTTAGCGAAAACGACTATAACCGCGTGAAATCGCTCATGAAGCATACGGGCGTTATAGCCAATTCTTATCAGCAATACCTATCGTGGGGCTCCTACCAGCACCCGGGACGAGCTATGCTCTACTGGCTGCTCAACTGGTCGTTCTGGTATGCGGCTTTCTTCCTGCTCGGTGGCCACGCACTGGCCTGCACGTTGTTCGGCGCCGCCGGCTTCTGGGCGGTTGGTGTGCGTACATTTAATTATGAAGGGCACGGAAAAGGCCAGGATAAGCAACGCCCAGGAACCGACTTTAATCAAAGCGACAAGTCGATCAACCAGCTTTGGCCGGGGATCGTTGCCGGCGAATGGCATAACAACCACCATCTTTTCCCGAAAAGTGCCCGTAGCGGTTTTAAACCTCACCAGGTGGATATGGCATGGTACTACATCAAAATGATGAATACGCTCGGCGCGATATCCAGCTACCATGATTCGAAAGAGCAGTTCTACAAACTATACGAATCCCCCTATCGCGAGGCATTGCAAAATACGGCAAATCATGCCGAAGCCTGAAAAACAATAAGCCTACACCCGCATTGTGTCGACAATTTGTAGTATTTACACTACAATAGAATTATCGCGCGCGCTTTTCTGAACAGTTATTCCCGTGTATTTCATCGAAATGCGTAGAACAATTTCTATATTGTCGACTATTGTATACGCATAAGCATCCTCAGTGAATAAAAGCGCCCGTTCCGTCTGTCTTTTGCTGCTTCTCCTATTCTGCAATTCAGTCCTTACCTGGTCTCAGAGAACACAGCCTCCCTGGTTACAGGAGTTTCGCATCGAACATTACACCGATGAAGACGGCCTGCCCCAAAATAGCGTTTACGCCATCGCCCGCGACGAACTGGGGTACGTGTGGCTTTCGACCGAGCGTGGCCTCGCCCGGTTCGACGGTAAGAATTTTAAAATTTTCGAGAATTTCGGAAAGACCTATTCCTCTGCCAGTATAGGCATGTTCAACATCGATCCCCGCCCAAAACCCGCTGGTTTTTTTGCGCTGAACAATGAATGGAACTTCATACATGTCCATCAGGGCAAGGCCGCGATAGACACTGTTTTGCATCAGTTTATCAAACAGCAGCCATTTCGATACCCGGACAAAGGCGACGGACATATTATGGAGCGGCATCCGAGGCTCTACTATGGAAACCCGTTCCCGAACTACGCTGTGTACCCGGCCGGAGGCGACCGCTTTTTTGTTTTCAACGGTACTGCGCTTGAATATTTCGAGAAAAAAAAGAGCAAAGGGCGGGTCAGGTGGGTTGATGAAGGCCCCTGGCATTTCTTTTGGCTGGATAACTGTTTCTACCATCTCAAAAATGGAAAACTCCACCTGTTTACCACCGATTCGGGCCCGTTCAGTGCCCGGCCAGCCGTTTTGAAAGGCGCATTAACCAATGAACTTTTATACCGGCAGGGCAAATACGAGCTGTATTGGAACAACGCCATGAACCAGACGTTTATACGAGCGGGTCAGTCTGTTTACCGGATCAGACGCGAACAAAACGGAGATTTAAACTCCGAGCTGATCCTGAATGGATTTGATTTCGAGAAAGAACAAGTATTAGCCATTCATTACGACCCCAACACCCACCGCATCTTCCTCGGCACGCAACTCAGCGGCCTTTTCGTGCTTACCAGAAAAAGGTTTACAACCCTGGCATCCCCCTACCCCGGTACCGACCAGGTCTACTACGGACAAGCGCTGATTAACAAAAACACAGTATTATCCAACCAGGGGATCGCCTACACGACAAATGATTCCGGAAACACCACGAGCCGGCAGCTTCCCCTGATAACAAGCAGCGTGTTCTGGGACAAGTCCAGCATTCTAAGAGATGACAACGGCTTTATCTGGTGTAAACTCGCAAAAAAACTGATGCTGTTCGAGCCAGATGGGTCTGTTATTAAACTGGCCTGGACACTGCCCTCCGAAATCACCCAACTTTACCAGGGTCCCGATAGAACGATCTGGATAGCAACCAGTACCGAAGGCCTCTTCTCGATGCGCGCTCCCTTCACAAGGAACAGCCACCCCGATTTGTTTTTAAAAGGACCTCTCATCGACATATCGTGGCTGGTAGAGCAATCGGCCGACACGTTCTGGGTTGGTACCCGTCGGGGGCTTTTCCGGATTTCAAAAAGAACCAAGAAGATATCGGCGATCAAGGGACTGGAAGGTATTTATATACGAAGCCTGCATATCTCTCAAAACCAATCCGAGATCTGGCTAACGACTTATAAGGATGGCTTTTTTCTTCTGAAAGATGGAAAACTAACCCGCTTTCCGCCCGACCGGAAGGGTTATCTCGCCAACTCGCATTGCATTGTCGAAGACGATAAGGGTTTTTTATGGATTCCTACGAACCGGGGCTTGTTCCAGATCTTAAAGAAGGACTTACTGAACTACGCCGATAAGCCAACAGACCTCTATTATCACCACTATTCGAAAATCGACGGGTTTAATAGCAATGAATTCAATGGAGGGTGCCAGCCCTGTGCCCTCCGGCTGCCTTCCGGAATAGTGTCGCTGCCTTCCATGAATGGACTGGTCTGGTTCAACCCGGAGCAGACGTC
The DNA here is from genome assembly GCF_052044875.1 of Dyadobacter sp. 22481. Lineage (NCBI taxonomy): Bacteria > Pseudomonadati > Bacteroidota > Cytophagia > Cytophagales > Spirosomataceae > Dyadobacter > Dyadobacter sp. 22481. The sequence continues at coordinate 555,018 of NZ_JBQENV010000001.1, read as the reverse complement.
GGCGGAGATGCCCGACAAGAAGATTGTCATCGACCGCATCGAGATCGACCAGCAAGCCGTAGCGGAACCCTGGAAGCGCATTACCTTCACACAGAGCCAGAAACAGCTGAGATTAGAGGTGAATACACCTTTTTTCGGAAATGACTACAACGTTGAATTTTCCTACGCCCTAGCGAAACGTGGTACTGCCCCTGCTCCACCCGACTGGCTGAACGTCGACGCGCCCATTACCAACAAAGCGACGATCAATATTTCCAGCCTGGGCAAAGGGAGGTATACCCTGTATATCAGAAAAAAAAACGGTTTCGGCGCAGGTAATTACGGCTACGAGACTGTCGAAATCGATGTTCCGCCGTTCTGGTATCAGACCTGGTGGTTTTACTTGTCGATCGTGCTGGCAGTCTTTCTGGCTGCGTTTCTTTACTTGAAATACAGGATTCGTTCGATCCAGCGAAGAAGCCGGCTCCTTGAACTCCAGATCAGCGAACGTACCAGCCAGTTACAGGGCACACTACGTGATCTGGAAAGCTCACAAAACGAGCTACTCAGCCAGATGCACCTTCAATCCCGTCTAATGGCCTCTATTGCGCATGACGTCCGCTCCCCGCTTGGCGCGGCGATCATCGTAGCCGGCGAAATGCAGAAAATGATCGAACGACAACAGTTCGACATGGTGTCGCTTTTTGGCAAAAACATAGAAGATGCCCTGCGCATGGTAAAGGGCTCCCTGGAAGACCTGCTGGCCTATGTAAAGATCCAGGTCTACAATCACGAACCCAAGAGTGAAACAGTGGCGCTGCACGAACTGCTCGAAGAAAATATGCAGCTCTACGGTAAAAACACCAGAATCAATTCAAACACATTCCTGAACCTGATCCCCGCCGGTACATTTGTCGATACCCACCAGCAACTGCTCAAAATCATCATCCATAACATCATCGACAATGCCAACAAGTTCACGGATAATGGCGAGATTCGGGCTTACGTCTCACAACACAACAGCCGCCTGCAACTCATCATCGAAGATTCCGGTCGCGGAATTTCAAAGGAGCTGCTTGCCTGGTTTATGGAAGACAAGGCATTGCCGCCTACATCACCGCACACCGGGATCGGCCTGGCGATGATCAAGGAACTGGCGCCATCGGTGACGGAACGTATTGAGATGGAACGGCTCGATCCGGGAACCAGGGTTACGCTCACGTTCCGTGCATTTTCGCAGCATAATTAACCCGGCATATCAAGGCTGTTCCGGGAACCGTTGTTCCGGGAACCGCTGCTCCGGGAGCCGTTGCTCGGCCAGTCGCTGCTCACGGAGCTTGTCCGCTAGGTCAATCACATTATCGACACCCAGTTTTTCAAATATCCGCGCTTTGTAAGTACTCACGGTATTGGACTGAATATCGAGATGAGCGGCAATTTCCTTCACCCATTTTCCCGCAACCAACAATTCCGAGATCTCTCGCTCGCGCCCCGAAAGGCTCTTGATTCCGAATGGACGTGTCCGTTTCTGCTTACCGTAAGTCACCACATCGAGCAACCTCTCCTGCACGGCCTGGCTTACATAACGGCTTTTCTTGACCACCGTTAAGATGGCTTTGACAGTCTCGCTCCGCTCGGCGGTTTTGGAAAGATACCCGTTTGCACCGGCTGCGACGAATGCGAGCGCGTTCTGTTGCTCGTCGGCCGCAGAGCAAACCAGAATAGGCACCTCCGGCTGCAACTGGCGGATTTTTCCGATCATCGCCGTCCCCTGGCCCCCGGGAAGTTCGATATCGAGCAGGATCAGGTCATACGGGTTGCCGCGGACGCAGATGACGGCATGATCAAAGCTTTCTGATTCATCGATGGTTGCATGGCCGTAAAGGTCCTGCAAAACGATCTTCATACTCATTCGAACCAAAAAATGATCTTCAACAATAAGAATGTTCATGACCTAATCTAATAGTGGGTTTGTCGTAAAACAACACGCAATTGTAGTAATAATTCGCATATTCTTCAAGTTAAATTTAGCTTCTTCCGGGGTAAGCCCACGGATTTCGGAGCCTGCGGCGAATGCGAAGTAATAATACCAAAAATCTCCCGGGCTTATACAACAACCCGGGAGAATGGGAGTTTTTATCACCTCTACGGACAATGGCCAGCGTGGCGCTACCGGGTAACGGCTACTTTGTGTGTGCTGATAGTGCCGTCAAACAGGGTCAAGGTCACGATATAGACGCCGGGCGTGAGCTTGCTGACATCGACTCCGTCGTTGGATACCTTTTGCACTTGTAGAAGATATTGGCCGGCAATGTTTTTTACCGATACTTCTTTCACCATGACATAACTGTCGATGAGCAGTTTGTCAGACACCGGGTTCGGATATGGTCTGACGGCCTCACCTTTGATTTCTACATTACGGATCGCGCTGTACGCGAAGCTATCATCCCTGTCCACCATTTTCAGCCGGTACAGGTTCTGTCCTGTCAAAGGTGCGTTATCTGTATAGAAGTAATCGACCAGAACTTTACTTTCTCCAGTTGAAGCAACCGTCCCGATCTTGCCCCATTTTTTGCCGTCGGCACTTCGCTCGACTTCGAACCGGTCGCTATTGGTTTCCTCCGTGGTTGCCCAGCTGAGCAATGCGGTTTTCCCCTCGGCAACGGCCGCAAAGCGGGTCAGCGTTACCGGAAGCGGCAGAATAAGCGAAGCAAATGTATAGGCTGTATAGGAATCCGGCGCCAGCGACGAGGTAGTCGTAATGGACCCCTCTGCCAGGCTGCTGCTACCACCCAGTATGGATGTAACATCCACTTTCGACGGAATGGCCACCCATTGCGTTCCGTTCCATCCGGCGATCGTGAGTTTAGCAAGGTTCCCCCCCGTCAACGAAGCTATGGCGCTTCCTGCGTCCCAGGTCAGCGTCAGTGGCGTCGCATTTGCGCCATCAATGTCCCAATATTCGATAATACTCACGACCTCGACGTTCTGGCCCACGCTGGCCGTTGCGAACGGCCCGCCATTTGGAAGCGCGGCATAGTTAGCCCCTGTAAATAGGTTACTTGTGGCGGCGGTATTAGGGTCTGTATGAAAATAAGCACCCATTGTCCCATCTGCGGATGCCGCAAACTGCCCCAAAGCTCCATTGTCGCCTACAGGGAAGACAAATGTGCCCGCTCCGTACTTGCGCACGTAGCCGTCCACATAGCCCGCGTCCGAAGCACCAACGGACGTCAGGTTATCTCCGGCGAAGTTCAGCACACCGAAGCTTCCTGTTGCACGCTCGGTAAGGATCACACCGGGCTGGGTGCCCCCTCCTCCGGTAACGAAATTGTGGTTGCCGAAAAATGACATTTGAGCACCGCCGAAAATAGTCGTATTTCCCTGGCTGCCTTCCTGGGCATGGGCCAGGTGCCCGAGCAAAAGCAGGGCAGCAGAAACCGCCGCGCCGCGCCATCCGCTTCTGGATGAGCTGGTATAAAGTTGTTTCATTGTTTCGTCTTGGTTAAATGACAGGCATCACGAAAATGCTTGCAGCGCCGCGGTGTTGATACCCACGCCGCCGTGCTTCATCACCACCACATGCCAGGCATGTTGAAATGAAGCAAATGTCTCAGTCGATTTTGGTGACAGTCATGTATGCACGTCCGCAGGTTCCTGTCCAGATGGGATTGACTGGCGGATTTCCATCGGTTTGCATCGTGTACCCTTCCAGCGAGATTCCGTCACCTGCTGTTAATTTCCCCGTGTAAACCACGGATTGCCAGTCCCCGGCTGTCAGGCCCATCGGGCTGGCTCCCTTGAAAATCGGACCGCCATTTTCCGATACTACCCATATCCTTGTCCAGAGCGTTACGCCGGCACCCGTTGTGCTGATACACGACAATCCAACTTGCACGGAGTAAGTACCATCCACGGGAACGGTATACCGTTTGGTAGATGCGTTCCAGCCTGCCGCACCCAGCGTAGGGACAAGCGGAAGCCGCTGATCCGGTTCGTCATGGGTTGTGAAAGTGGGAATCGTAGCAAGCCCGGTAATAGCCCCGCTGAATGCAGTTACCGGAATCGAGAGATCGGACTGGCTTTGCCAGGTAGCCACACCGTTCGCATCGGACGTCAATACCTTTTTATCGCCCTGGGAACCGTCAGCGATGGTCAGTTTGCCCGTCGTTTTGTGAATGCTGATTTTTTTGGCAGGATCCGTACTTTCAACTTCGAGGTTATTGTTCGGATTGATTGTCGTGGGATTGGAGCCGATCTTCACCTGACCGAAAGTGGCAGCACCGGTTGCCACCGTCATGGCAATCGCCAGTGCTGAAAAGAGTCGAATTGTTTTCATGAAGTGATTTGTTTGTGGAACTATGGTTGAGTTTGAAACAGAACAAATCTACAATCGCAGGATTACTTCAATCTGTCGACATACGAAATAGTTATCGTAGATCAAGCCCTACAAAGTAGCATAAATACTATTTTGCAATAGCTGGATACAACGAAAAAAAGTCTGCACCCCGAAGATATGCAGACATTAGACTTTTTAACTAGTTATTCCCTAACCAGCCCCCACGTAACTCCGGATATCAAAAACGTTAAGGCCTAAAATGACCGGATTCCCCGGTGCAGATTTGAACCGTATCACCAGTGATCCGGGCCCGGTTGCAATGCTGTTGGAAAATACCGACGACGATATAGGGCAGTAAACGGGCCAGTCACCCACCGCTGCCAGGCCTTTAATGATCACCTGTTCGGCCGGGGTAAAGTCTGCATCAGAAGTAAGGGTAAGCGTAATGCCGTCGGCGGCAAACAGGGAGCCCACAGCATGGGTAAAGCTTCCGGTAGCCCCGAAGTAGGCCTGCCAGTCGGCACTGTCGATCCACGGCGGAGTACACGGCGATGCCCATGCCTGGTGCAGCAGGAAGGAATTGTACCATTGCCCTGGCGTGACCGCGACGGTTGCGACATGGTCGAACTGGGCGGAAACGGTGATCTTGCTCAATGCGAACTTCCTGCTCACATGAAAGGCCGCCGAACTGCCCGTCCATATTCCGAAATAATTAGGGTCATCGCCGGGCACCCAGGAATTGGAAACATCCGGGTCGTCGTGGGTCGAGTCGAAGGAGAAGCTTGCCCCGGAAGAAGCCCGGAGGGTGTTTTTCAGATCCGAAAAAGTAGGCAAAAAATCCGCTGGTTTGGCATTTGGCCCTTCATAGGGCTGCAAAAGCGCCTGCGCGCCTTCGATCAGCAGTTGAGTGGAAAGGTCGGAGCGCCCGATGTTGGCTACATCCGGCGCATTCACCATTGCCCACTGAAACCACACGGTCGGTAAGGTATTGGCGGGCGGAGGGGGCGTGATGGTTTTAAGGTAAGCCTGCCATTGCACATAGGTGTCGGCACCGATGTCCTCCACAAAATCGCTTTCGGGGAACGAAAGCCCATTCACCACCGCCGCGTACTGGCTGAAAAACGTTGGCTGCTGATAAAGCCAGCGATTGTATTTGAGCGTGACGGGTGGAACGACATTGAAGGAATCCCAAAGAGCCTGGTCGCCCGTGGGTACCGCCGGAGGTTGCAGCAACTGGAAATGCCGGATCGACAGGTTCAGACTGGCCGCCAACTGATTATACCACCCGTCGGTCACGGCGGTCATCGCTTCGGTAGGGGTATCGGTGATAGTTATCATTTTGCTTCCTGAATAATGGTTTCCTTCCACATGGGTAAAATCAAAAGAAGAAGGCTGGTCTTACCCAGCCTTCCAAAGAAAACACTAAGCAGTAGCCAGGCTGTTCGGAACGAATGCTTTGGCCGATTCGAAAAGCGAAACGCCCAGGTCCGCAGAGTGGCCCACAAATTCTCCGGCTGACAATACGTTCACACCCAGCACAACCGGTACCCCCGGAATACTGCTGGTAGTGATGGTCATATTGTTGTCCTTGTTGAATGTGACGCGGTTGGTCGACGTGCTGCCGCTATCGCCCGAATAGAACGGCCAGAAACCGGACGAGCCGCTGGATGTAATCGTCTGCTGATCAACGGAAGAATACTTGGCATTCGAAGTAATGGTGATGGACATACCCGACGCCACGATCACGTTCGCGGAGAAGTATTGCATGTTACCATCTGTGCCAAACGTATTGTTCCAATTAATGGGTGCCTTGTCTCTCCATGGGCTGCCGGTTTTGTTGGCAAATGCCAGACCCATCGCCGAAGAATAATACCATGCGCCCGGTGTGTTGGGCAACACGAGGAGGTGCTCAAATTTCGCTTCGAGCTGAATGCGGCTGGAAGCGAATTGCTCGCTGAGCGTCGAGGTAGAGCTGCTGCCGCCCCACAGGCCGAAGAAACCCGAGGTCGAGCCGCCTGCCCAGGAGCTGCTTACATTTTTGTCCATCGTACTGCTGTCGAACGAGAACGAACGTGAAGGAGCGTTTGCCAATTGGTTTACCATATCGGCATAGTTCAGTTGCCAGTCGAAGTTGATCGGCAGACCTTGAGGCGTGGTGTACACCAATGTAAGTTCGTTCTGTGCGGTAGCGATCGGGTCAAGCAGAATAGCTGCATAGTCGGAAGAACCGATATTGGCCACGTCCGGCGCGTTGAACATCGCCCAGTTTCTGAACATCGTGGGGATCTGGTTCATACTTGGCGTAGGCTGTTTTTGCACATAAGCCTGCCATGCGAGAAAATTCTCGTCCCCGATATCCTTTCTCACATTGATAGTCCGCGAAGCCTCCAGCGCCGAAAGCAAGCCTCTGTAATTGTTATAGAACTGGTTACCGCCGCTGGCAACAAACTGTGCGGTCAATGATTTGGGAGGGATATTGTTGTAGTAAGCCCAGAAAGTCGGGTTTGCGGCAGTACCACTCGCAATCGGAGGTGCTGGCTGAATGATCTGAAAAGAGTCCTTACTCTGGCCTAAACCCTGGATCAAACCATTGTACCAGCCGTTTTGTAAATCTAGAAAATCGCTCATTGTGACGTATGAATAATCCCCTTTTTTAAGACGTGCAGGATCCGTCCCCGTAATAATGCCTTTACAGGTAAGCCCGTTTTTTCGAGTGGTTGCTGATCTCCACTTTACAAAAGCTTTTGCCTGACAAAGGTTCGTAGAAATAATTCTTCAAAAACGACTACAAACACCTGTTTTGAAAAACACGTGTTTACACCTGCCTGAATGGTAAACCGGTAAAAAATGAGGTGAAATGGGCCAGAAAAGGCCGATAGAAGCAAAAAAATATTATAGAAGTATCTCTACGTCAGAAATTCACTAAACCGTCGCCGCAATCCAGTTCCGCACAATGGCGGCCAGCGTCTGCTCTCCCGCCTTCACGGCCTCCATATGCTTAAAAGAAGCGATCGCCCGGTCGTTTTCCCTCCAAACGAGCAGGCCGGACGCGTCCTGTATCAGCCTGCCTTTCGGCTGCTCCTTCACCTTCGCGCCACGGTGAAAAACGAGCTGGATTTGCTTGGGAGGTTGGATTCTCATCGTGACCCTGTCTTCAGGGCCTATTGAGTAGTTGGGGCCATTCCATTTGATATTTTCTTCCAGCAATGCATTTGCCTGCAAAATAATGAGGCGCAGCGCTTCGATCTCCTGCCTGAGCGGGTGATGCAATTCATCCAGAAATCGGGTAACGTCGTTATTAAGCGGCATGACCGGGAAAGTTATGATTGACAAAAAATTACTCGATAAGTTTACAAAACCGGATCGTGTTGCCGTCCGCATCCGTGACATAAAACTCCCTCCGGCCCCAGGTCTGGTCCACCGGTCCCTGATGCACCTTCGAGCCGGCCCTGAGCGAAATGTCAAGCCCCCGCCCTATGTACTTCGCGAACAATGTATCCACATCTTCCACCCAAAAATAGACTACGGAGCCAAACAACCTTTCGCTTTCCGAGGTAGTTAGTTGCATGTTCCAGCCATCCCGGCCCAGGTCTACCACCGGCGATTCGGCATTATCATTCGGGTCGGTCATTTCGAAATCAAGCACCTCCGTGTAGTACCGGATAGCCTCGGCCATGTTTGTGACTTTGAATAGCGGGACGATCATAGCAACATATTAAGTTTTTACGGAACATTTTTTGGCATTATTGTATTTTATATTATATTTAATTAAATTATATATTACCATGAAGCCATTACCACTTACCGTCTTCGTCCTCGCGTTAGGCGCTTATATGACCGCCCGCGCGCAGACGCGCAAACCTGCATTGCCGGAGGACACCATCACCACGGAAATCATCTTGCAGGACTTGCTGTACCGCCATCCACCCGAAGTTGAAAATTTTTCACAAGAGAAGGTCTTTGGGCCCGTCGAGCGACAGCCGGAATACCCCGGCGGGACTCATGCAATGTACAAATTTATTGAAGCCAACCTTCGTATGCCTCGAAAGGCGAAAAACGCCCGGATTTCGGGGAGGGTATTTGTGAGTTTTCTGGTAAAAGAAACAGGCGAGATCAGCGATATCACCGTTTTGAAAGGGCTTGGATTCGGGTGTGACGAAGAAGCGGTGCGAATAGTGGGGTTAATGCCCAAATGGAAACCAGCCAGACAGTCTAACAAAATTGTCAGGGTCAAATACAATCTACCCATCTTATTTAATATCAACTAAAAGCCGAAAACATACATTCCGCATGCTTTCGGCCGATTATTAACCCACATTTCCCTCCTACAACGCAACCGTCCTCGTAGAAATACCAACGCGATTCAGAAAGTTAATGTGGCTGATGCAAATGATCAGATCGCCGATCTCGCTGGTCGTGAAATGCGTTTTGACACGTTCATAGGTTTCGTCGGAAAGGCCGTCGACCGAAATGTGCGTGATCTCTTCGGTCAGTTGAAGCACACTCCTTTCGGCCTCGGTGAACAGCGGGCTTTCTTTCCAGGCCGAAAGCGCAAATATCCTCCGGGCAGATTCGCCGATTTGCAAAGCCTCAGCGGTGTGGTAATCGATACAATAGGCACATTTATTGATCTGTGAAGCGCGGATCTTGATGAGCTCGATCAGGCTCCGGGGAACGGATGATGCGTATACGCGTTTTTCGATGGCAGACATGTGCGTCCAGTATTGGGGTTCTTCCTTCCAGACATCCAGGCGGTGTTTGACAACTTTTTGCATGATTGACATTGTTTTGTTTTGTGCTACAAAATTCGTCAGCCATGCGGAGGAACTTCTTAAACTGGTTTAAGAAAGGTATTTCTTCCGGATCTCACTGAGGTACTCGGGGGTAAAACCCAGGAACGAGGCCATCAGGTATTGCGGTACCCTTTGCAGGAAGGCCGGATATTTTTTGCTAAAATCCCGGTACAAATCCTCCTTCGACAGATCGTACATCTTACGCACCCTCATTTGCGAAGCCGCATACGCCCGCTGGAATACGAGATGAAAGTACTCGTTAAGTTCAGGAAATGCCGATAGCAGTTCTCGTTGTTGCGCGGCGGAAATAGCCAATACTTCGGTTGCTTCGATGGCGCGGATGGAAAATTGCGCAGTGCCACCATCCTGAAATGCCATAAAATCAGTAGTCCACCAGTTTTCCAGTGCGAAATCAATGGTTTGTTCCACGCCATTCTGCCGTAGGTACAGCAAATGAACACATCCTTTCACGATAAAAAACTTCTCATGACAACGCTGTCCTTCTTCGAGCAGCAACTCCTTTTTTTCAAAGGACCGCCTCACAAAGAAACCCCCGATCGCGTCGAGTTGCCCGGGCTTTACCGAAGAATATCGGGCAATATGGGTAATCAGTTCCTGCATAAGCGTGCTTCCGTTGTTGTGCGGGGTAAAAATAGCCACAATAATGCGCGCATAAACCCTTTAAACACCCGGGCCCGAAAATGTTTTCTTCCGGCCTTGGCGTTTCGTTGTGAATTGAAATAAGTAAATTCGCAACAGCCCTGTATCCAACTCCGGGCTTTAAGACTAAACTTCCTGAAAAAATGAAATTTGCAATCCACGCATTCCTTGCCGGTGCCACACTCACGCTTGCGCCATCGCTCTCGATCGCCCAGCAAACGGCAGCGCCGGCGGCCGGAGCCCCCGTTGAGACCAAAAAGCCCAACTCCGAGTACAAATCTGCTTTTGCAGGCCAAACCCGCATCGGCTCGGTCGTAACCAAAACCCCCTATGAGGGGAAAGTACTGACATCCTCCCTCGAAAGACCATGGGGAATAGCAGTGCTGCCCGACGGCAAGTTTATCGTGACGGAAAAGGGCGGGACGATGCGTATCGTGTCTGCAACCGGCGAAGTTGGGAAACCGATTGACGGTGTACCCAAAGTAAACAGCGACGGCCAGGGTGGCCTGCTCGGCGTTACGCTTGATCCCGCTTTTGCTCAAAACAGAATGGTGTACTGGGCGTTTTCAGAGCCGCTGGCTGACGGAAACCTCACAGCCGTGGCGAAAGGCAAACTTTCGGCGGACGCGACGAAGCTGGAAAATGTTAAAGTTATTTATCAGGCAACTCCTGCCTATAAAGGTACGCTCCACTACGGCGGCCGCGTGAAATTTGCGAAGGACGGAAACCTGTTCGTATCGACCGGGGAGCGCTCCGACCTCGTTACACGCCCGCAAGCGCAGGACCTCAACTCCGGACTGGGCAAGGTAATCCGCATTACCACGGACGGAAAACCTGCCAAAGGAAACCCGTTCATTGGCAAGGAAAATGCACGCCCCGAACTGTATTCATACGGACACCGCAACGTTCAGGGTCTGGCGATCAATCCGGTTACGGGCGATTTGTGGGAAACCGAATTCGGCCCAAGAGGTGGTGACGAGATCAACCGCGTATTGCCAGGCAAGAACTACGGCTGGCCAACCATCACCTACGGAATTGAGTACAGCGGCAAGCAGATTGGCGATGTGATTCAGCAAAAAGAAGGAATGGAACAACCGGTGTACTATTATGACCCCGTTATTTCCCCGAGTGGTATCACATTCTACGACGGCAAGCAAATACCCGAATGGAAAAATAACCTGTTCATCTCCTCCCTCAGCGGCATGCACGTTTGCCGGATCGTGATCAAAGACAATAAGGTCGTCGGCGAAGAACGACTTCTTTCCGGCGAAAACCAGCGTTTCAGGGACATTACCGAAGGCCACGACGGAGCGCTTTACGCCGTTACGGACCAGGGAAGACTATATAAAATCGGTAAAAAGTAATTTTCAGGAGCATTCTCCCGGAATAGCAAACCGACCCATCACCCGTCGCACCGGCAACAGCGTTGTCATGCGACGGGTGTTTTGTTGTGACAGCAATCTGGCACAGATTTTATCCATAAGCTGACCAAATCAGAACAAAAAATACCATGGACACCAGCGGACGACAAGTCACAAGTTATATTCACCGACCTTCAGGGCATCAGGCGCAGAGGCGTTTACAGGAAAGATCAGGGCTTTCAGGAAATTGCCGAGACAGAAATTCCACGCAAGGAGCAGTACTTTTTCCCGGAAGAAGATATTGCGCGCTGGGAATACGAACCGGAAAGCCAGTCGGAATAGGGGCACTGCCGTAAGGGAGCAGGACTTTGGTACACTTATTGCTGATTGCTCTCAAACACTGACTGTTATGGAAAACGTGAAGCCCATTGTTAAACAGGTTATCAAGATCTGGCGTCTGTATAAGACCCTGCAACTGACGCTGACGCTTGCCATGCGCCATGAAATCCCGTTCCGGATGCGGAAGCTGTTGAGCCGTGATTACATGATTTGCTCTGTGTTGAAGAAAGAAATGGCTAATCTGTACGACGCGCTCAAATGCTGCATGCAGGATGTTTGTATCACACGCCCCGATACCGGAGCTACCATGGTTGTGGACGTAAAAGGCAATGTAGAGCTGGCAATGGGTAAAATCGTCAACGTGCACCGGCAGATAATCGCAGAATACGAAACATTATTTGCGCTGGTCGATGGTTCTAATCTTAACCTTTCGTTGCTTCGACAGCATCGGAAACAAATGGCGCAAATGACGGATGATCTTTCGGCACAATCGGAAAGACTGGAACCGGAAGATCATCGCCAGAACTACGTTTGATGTGCCAGTGACCAGCGGGGTCACCGGATATCCCATTTGACTTTTCCTGCGAACGGGTCACTGCTCACTATATATTTGCTACCCTTTTTCAGGAGTACAAGCTCCTTTACACTTTCCAGGCCAGGCAGGAAAAGCTGCACTTTCGCGGTAGCACCGCCACCATAAGTTTGCAATTCGATCCGTGACCAGTCGATATCGCCGGTAGACTGCGCAACCTTTACGTGCGGAAGTACCGCGCCCTCGCGCACCATCATCACCACGTCGAGTTCGCCGGTTGCGATTTCATGCCAGCCGCTTCCGTAGGCCTTGCCGGTTTGGTAGTCGGTCCATTGGCCTTTCGGCAGGTAAACGCTACGTGTTTTGCCTGCTTCAAAAAGGGGCGCCACTAGCAGGTCCGAGCCAAGCATATACTCATTATCGACCATCCAGGCACCGGGATCGGCGGGGAACTCCACCAGCAACGCACGCACCATCGGCAATCCTCTTTCCGACGCGAGCTTCGATTGCGTATAAATGTAGGGCATGAGTTTGTACTTCATCTCCACTGCCTTTCTGAAATAGTTCTGAAACTCCTCACCGTATTCCCACGGCTCCTTGGGCGCCTGCCCATGCGTGCGGGTATGTGAGGCGAGTAGCCCCATCGGCAGCCAGCGACGGTAGAGATCTTCCGGCGTCTTCATGGTAAACCCGCCGATGTCGTGACTCCAAAATGTAAAACCCGATAACCCTAGCGACAAACCGCCCCGCAGCTGCGCTTCCATTCCCTTGTTCGTGGTTTCGGCGTCGCCTCCCCAGTGGATCGGGTAACGCTGGCTCCCTGCCCAGGTGCTCCGCGCCCAGATGATGTTATCGCCCGTCATTTTCCGGGTTAGTTCGGATACAATCTTGTTGTAGCGCAGCGGGTAGAGGTTATGTTCGTAAAAACCAGTGCGGCCCGAAGCATATAGACCCGATAATGGCGCAGCCTCCCCAAAATCAACCTTAATGGCCGAAACACCCAGTTTCAACAGTCCGGCTATTTTGTCTTCATACCACTTTACCGTATTAGGATTCGAAAAATCGAGCACCGCATCCTCGTAAGGGAGTGTACCATTGGCGTTTTTAACAGCCAGCCCTTTTTCCACAATTTCAGGATATAGCGCATTTTTAGGAACAAAATAAGGCAGCTGCCAGAGCGAGGTACGGAAACCCTGCTTTTTCAGGTCGGCGATCATGCCTTCCGGGTCCTTGAAACGGCTCGGAGCGAAACGGTAATCGCAGCGCCAGTCGGTTTCAAACCAGCCGGTGTCGAAATGGATTACATCCGACGGAATGCGGTTCTGGCGGAGTTTCGCGGCTACGTTACGGCCATCCTGCTCCGAAAAATAAGTAATGCGGCTCATCCACAACCCGAACGACCACAATGGCGGCATGGAAGCTTTGCCGGTGAGGTCGGTATAGGCATCCAGAATTTCCTTAGGTTGCCCCAGGAATACAAACAGGTCGAGGTTTTCATCGCCGATCTGCATCGCATTCGACTCCCCGTAGGTAGCTCCGAAATCACAGGTAATGGGAGCCGTGGTGTGCATGAACATGCCGTAACCGCGCGAGCTCATATAAAATGGAATGGGCTTGTACATGGTCTGCGTTTCGACGCCGTTGGGGTCGTGGGTCCAGAGCACCAGCTTCTGCCCGTTTTTGTCCAGGCGGGTAAATGACTCGCCGCAGCCGAAGATCTTTTCATCGGGCGAGATGGCAAACACCGCTGCCACGCTGCGCGAATAATCGGATGCCCGGCGGACAAACGAAAACGGCAATGTCGGCGTGTAGGAAGCCTTGCCATCGGCCTGGCTGCGGGTTTGGGTTAAAATCTTGCCACTGGCATCGCGGATAAGTATTTTCCAGGGGTTTTCATAAATGGTCACCGAGCCATACGCGCCGGTGTACTGGTGCCCGCCGTTAATCTTGCTATACTTCCACGAAGCATCCTTCGCAGGCTCGCCCGTAAGCATGAGCGACGGGCTCGGTGCGGGCCCCTGTGCACCTGTGTTCGCACGGATGCGCACCGTACGCGGGGAGGTGAATTCGACGGAAAATGGCAGAACCGGGTCCTGGGCGTATTCAATTGCCGGGAACTCGTTACTGAACGAGCGTTTGTAGCTCAACATCGAGTTGTTGAAGTTGTGGGCCGAAAACGGCTCGTTCCTCTTCCATTTGATCTTGCCAGCACCGGTAGCCGGGTCGAATGCGGCCAGACTGTCGGCGAAGAAAACGGTGTTGGAAAAATCGCGAAAATCATGGCTGATGTCGACTGGTTCGTTGATCAGCTTGCTGTGCCGGCCGCTCCCCGGCTGGGCGTCGGTGCTAAAAACCGTGACCAGCGTTAGTAAGAGGCTATAAGCTATAAGCTGCAAGTTGTAAAGTCTGTTGCGGACTGGGCGCTTTAAGTTATACATGGAGTGCTTTTCAAATGTGATGCCCGATATTTGCGGGCAATGATTTCCCTGAAAAACGCTACGCCCACGTCACGCAGGCGCACGAGATCCTGGTCGGGTAAGGTTCCAGTCACTTGTATTTGTCCGGCCACCGGCGGGCTACCCGGCAATCATATTGCGAGCGCCCAACCGATGGCGGATAATGGATTATTCGGCGTTGTACCTATTTTTTCACGATCCGGAAATTGTCCACGCTACCGTTAAAAGAAGCGATGGCCACATCCGCCGAACCGAACGACACTTTCAGGTCGGTAATCTTCGATACATCGGAGATGGTAGAGCCGGAAGCACTCTTGAACTCGGAAAGCTCGATAACCGCTGTTCTCCACCCGTTTGTCTGATAGCCTGCCGAAGCATATTCCGTAGAGTTCCAGGGCTGGAATGCATACACATATTCAGTGCCGCCGGCGCCGATGGTAATATCGTACTTCCCGGCTTTCCACGGTTCTGCGATATTATGTTCGAATTTGAATTGTCTGCTCCCTGCGTCTCCGGCCGCCAGTTTGAAGTCGAAATAGCAGGTGGAGAACACCCAGCCGTCGTTATAGCCGGCAGCGGGCAGTTTGGTTTGCTTGATCCTCGAAAACTTGCCCGAAATGGCCTGCGCGTCCGTTGCGGGCACAATAGGCGCCCCTCCCCAGCATACTTCCGATCCCCACGTAGTAGCGGGAATATCGAAATTGATCATATTGCCCGTGAGGTCGTTCATTTTAAAGGTAGTTTTCGTAGTTCCGAACTCTCCTTCAACCGTAATAATGTCAACCGCGGCGGTAGCGGGCATTTTGGCGGTAATTTGCTTTACCGTAGCGCTCAAAACCTGCAAACTGGTGGTACCCAGCTTCACCGATTTAATATTATAGAAATAATCCCCATTGATTACCACCGTACCATTAGCCTTCACAAACTCGGAATACAAACCCGAAATGACCGGTACCGGTGCCGTCAGCACGAAATCGTAGGTCGTCTCGCCACCTTTGGTAACCACCTTGATTTTGCTGGGCACAGCGGCGTCCACCGCTTTGGTAGGCGCATTGGCCGGAATGGTCACGATAATGTTCGAGTTACTGCCCAATGCGGAATTAAAACTCGCTTCGAAATCATTGAAATACACTTTCAACACGCTGCCCAGGTTCTGTCCCTGGATCACGATCAGGCTGCCCGGTTCGGCGGCGGTCAGGGAGCTGTCGGCTTTCGTGGGATCGAGCAGGCGCACTTTGCTGATGGTCGGCGCGCCATCGATGTCGTCGTCGTTACAGCTCTGGAAGGACAGCAGCATACCTGCCGCCAGCAATAGTCCCAGCGCCGTTTTGCATATATTTTTCAAATTCATTGTGATCAGGGATTTGGGTTAATCAACTAGCTTGCTGAAATCGAAAGCGACCGGCTCATTCTTCAACGAAGGCGCATTGACGATCTCGCTTTCCGGGAACGGCAGGTACAAGGTCGCGTCGGTCAGCGGGTAATACTCGGCCGGTGAATACGTCACAGTGTACTTTTTGGGATTGATAGAGCCCGCCATGTAGGTCATCGTATAGTTTTCCTTGTGTTGGGCTGCTGTGTAAGCGATCGCTTTGGCAGGATTGAAATAATACCAGCGCACCACTTCGTTCCAGGAATTACCCTCAAAAACCGTTTCCACCCTTCTCTCTCTGAAAATATCCTCGAAAGTCAGCGAAGTCTTCGCAGGCATTCCCGCTCTTTTACGCACGGCATTGAAGTATTCCAGCGCTTTTGCGTCGGCAGTTGTTGCGGCATTTCCCAAGACGGCGTCGGCATAAATCAGGTACACTTCCGCCAGGCGCAACATGTAGGAGTTGATGTTCGCAGCCATGAAGCCGCCGAGGCCGCCATTATCCGCCGGTGAGCCGATAATGTACTTTTTAATGGCCGACAATGCAGCCGGACGGTTGTATTTCAACCCGCCGGTCCCTTTCTGGATATTAGGGTAAACATCGGTATCGAACATGGCAATCGCCTTTCTGCGCAATGAATCGGCCGGGTTTTCGGTGAAATACTTCACGAGGTCGGCCGAAAGCCCCTGTGCCGCGCCCCAGCCGTCGCCCGTGCCGGTAATATTGGCATCGTAGGCGAAATATGCCTGGAAAGAGTTGTTCACGCCCCACGGGCTGCTCACGGGCATCCATTGCAGGGAGAAAAGGCTCTCAGGATTGTTCTTCGAAGCATTGTTGTTCGCGCTCTCGAACAGCTCCCCATACGTAGGCGCCAGCGAAAGGCCGCTTTTGGTGATCACGCTTTCCGCATAGTATTTCGCACTGTCCAGGTCAGCCTGTTTACGGGTACCGTTCTGGTTCAGGCCCGAGCGCATCAGGTACATACGGGCTAGCATTCCTTCGGCCGAATACTTCGTCAGACGCCCCTGTACCGCCGTTGCAGGCAGGTTTTCAGCAGCGAAGCGGTAGTCTTGAATGACGAGTTTCCACACATCGTCGATCCGGTTGCGGACGGGCGGCGTGTTCAGCTGCGCCACGTTGTCATATACAATGGGAACCGCGCCCCAGTTGGTTACCAGGTAATAATAGGCCGTAGCACGCATAAAACGGCATTCGCCCAGTCCCTGCGCCTTTACGGCTGCCGAAGCAGTGCTGCCCTGGGCCTCTTTGATCGCCTTGTAGGCATTGTTGCTCTGCGCGATGATCTTGTAAAACGACTTATAACCAGGCAGTAACGTACCCACGTCTGTCGACGGGACCGCATGCTTGATATAGGCCGTGCGGTCGTTGGAATTGAGGTTCCCGGCGCGCGCCTCCTGGAATGCCATGTTGGCCTTGTCGTTAAAATCGAACCAGACAATGTTGTAGAGCGGGGCTGTTCCGGCCAGGATTTCGTCGTTGGTTTTGTAAAAGTTACCCGACGTCATCGCGTCCAGCGGCGGGTGGTTGAGGAATTCCTCGCCGCACCCCTGCAAGAGCATCATCGCCCCGATAGCCGCTATGAATCTGAATTTGAATTGCATATGGAATATTTTTTAAGAAAAATTGACGTTGGACCGGCCCGCTTAGAAATCGGCCAGCAAACCGAATGAATACATGCGCACGGAAGGGTAACGGCCCGTATCGATCCCGGCCATCACAGTACCGCCATAGTTCACCATCCCTATCTCCGGATCGTAGCCTTTGTATTTCGTGATCGTGAACAGGTTCTGCGCACCCACCGAAGCCCGTAAGCCCCTGATGAAGAAGTCTTTCAACATCGATTTCGGGAAGTTGTAGCTGAGCGTGATGTTTTTCAGGCGCACGTAGCTGCCGTCCTCAATGAAGTTGGTATTCATCCGGTTGTTGCCATTCGGGTCGCCCGGCGCGATGCGCGGGATCGTGTAACCCGGATTGGTGAGCGTAACAGTTTCCGCGTCGCCCGCATTGTAGCTGCTCGGCTTCGCGTAGTTAGCCACCGATTTCCACTGGTTGCCAAACACACCGCCATTACCGGGGATTTCGGCACGATAACGTGGGTAGTTGAGAATATCGTTCTTGAAGCTTCCGGTCAGGAATGCATTCAGTTCGAAATTCTTGTAAGTCATATTGTTGTTGAAACCGAGGGTAAATTTCGGCCATGGGTTACCGATCACGGTGCGGTCCTCGGCGTCGATCACGCCGTCGCCGTTCAGGTCGCGGAACTTGGTGTCCCCTACCCAGCTACCGGTTGCAGGATTGATCGTCAATTGACCGTTCGAGGTCTGCACGGCGTGGTTCTTGATATCGTTCGCATCCTGGAAAAGCCCGTCGGCTACATACCCGGTGATCATGCTCGCGGGCCGCCCTACTTCGGTTTTGAAACCTACCGAAGTCGCATTCCAGATTGGCGTGATCGGGTTCAGCAGCGAGGTCACTTTGTTGCGGTCAAACGAGAGGTTAATACCCGTTTTCCAATAAAAACCACCTTTGTCGATGTTCACGGTATTCAGCGTAAAGCCGATACCACGGTTTTTCATCGAGCCCGCATTCACGGCAGGCCAGCTCAAATAACCCGGCGAATAAGCGATGTCGCCGCCGTACGTGAATGGGTAGGAGTTTACGGTAATGAGGCTGGTAATGTTCTTAATGTACGCATCCGCGATCAGCTCCAAGCGGTTGCCGAACATGTGCAGGTCAAGTCCTCCGTTGATCACGTCGTCCTTTTCCCAGGTAAGGAACTCATTGGCGAAGTTGGACGCCAGAAAGCCGGTTCCCCAACCGGTGGGCACAGTTTGCAAGGTCGAGAAGATCGCATTGCCACCGCTGCCCTGATTACCGGAGCGACCTACTTCGAAACGCAGTTTCAGGCCGTTGATCTCTTTCACATTTTTCAGGAACGGCTCCTCCGACACACGCCATGCCACCGACACCGCCGGGAAATTACCCCAGCGACGGCCTTCGCGGAATGCCGACGAACCGTCCATCCGGTAAGTTCCCTGCACGAAATAGCGCTCCTTGAAGCTGTAATTTACACGGGCAAAATACGATTCACGCGAGCCGCCGCCTTTGCCGCTTCCGTTGCTCACATTAGAAATCACGGAAGCATCCCCTCCGGAAAGTTCTTCAATGGTATTGGTAATGAACTTCTTACGTGTTCCTGTGAGCGACTCGTAAGCAAACTCCTGCGCCTCGTGACCGGCCATCAGGTTGACACCATGTTGTCCGAGTTCCAAATCATAGGTTAATCGGCTATGCAAACTCCACCATGTATTTGTATTCACCGAGCGGGTCGAGGTGGCCGCGTCCTGCGACACCACATAACCGCCGATGGTATACGACGGGTGGAATGAATAGTATTTCAAAAATTCGGCGCTACCGTTGGCTTCGGTGTGCCAGGTGAGATTCTTGGCCAGTTTCACATCCGCGAAAAGGCTTCCCAGGATCGACGTCCGGCGGTTGTAGTCATTGTAGATCTTCGAGATCATCACCGGGTTCGTAAACTGGAATTGCGTGGAGGTAGGCCCGCCCCAGCTGCCGTCGGGATTGGTCACAGGCACGCTCGGGTTCTGGTCGAGGGCGAGCTGGATAATGCCGCCATTATTGGTATTCACTTTTTCTTCGGTAATACCTACGCTCATATTGGCACCGATTTTCAGCCAGCTGCGGGTCTGGTTTTCGAGGTTCAAGCGGCTGTTGTAGCGTTTGAAACCCGAACCTTCGACGATACCTTTCTGGTTGAAATACTCTCCCGACAAATAGTAGGTCGATTTCTCCGTACCGCCACTAAGCCCCAGCGAGTATTTTTGAAGGGTAGTAGGCCTGAAAAGCGCGCTCTGCCAGTCGGTACCATTGCCGAGCACCGACGGATCTGCAAATGCCGGGTCGCTGGCGGTGCTACCCACTGCGGCCGCTTCATTTCTGAACTGCGCATACTCCCGCAGGTTCATTACATCAATATGCTTAGGCTCAGCCTGCACGGTTACGAGTGAGTTAAATGTAATCTTCGCCTCGCCCGCCTTACCGCGCTTGGTGGTGATCATCACAACTCCATTGGCACCCACGGCACCGTAAATAGCTGTGGCCGAAGGTCCCTGCAAAACGTTGATCGTCTCGATATCGTCGGGGTTTATGCTGGAAAGGATGTTAGAAAAGCCTGTCGGACGGTTGTTAGGGTCGTCCTTCATATTATCCGGCTTGATCTGCACCCCATCGATCACATATAGTGGCTGTGTAGTACCCGTCAAAGAGCTCAGACCGCGGATCAGTACCGACGGCGCCGCTCCCGGCTGGCCGGAGTTCTGCTGCACCAGCACGTTGGCCGCGCGGCCCTGCAAGCCTTGTTCGAGGGAAGTATTAATGGTTTTGCTCAGATCCTTGCCCGAAACAGTTACCTGCGAACTCGAAACGTCGGTCTTCTTCATTTCTCCATACCCTACTACCACCACCTCGTCCAGAGAAGAAATGCTCTCTTTCAGTTTAATGTCGATTTTTGTCTTGTTCCCTATCGGCGCTTCCTGCGTTTCATACCCGATGAAGGAAAACACGAGCGTACTGCCCGACGCTGCTTCAATCGAAAACGCTCCATTGGTGTTGGTCGTCGTACCGTTGGACGTTCCCTTCACCACCACACTCACACCGGGGATACCATCGCCTTGCTCCAAGGCAACGACCGTCCCCGTAATAACCCTTTTAGCTTCCGACTGCGCGAATGCGCCGAAGGCAGTACCCATGATCCCCAATGATAGAAGGAGAGGTCGTAGCAACCCGGCCAGAAAGCGCGAACGCCGCTTTATCCGCCTTGTTTCGTACAAATTTTGTTGCATGTTGTTTTGTTTTAAAAGTGACTATTTGTTCATCCCGATTTAGACATTTCCAATATCTCGGGGTCGTATACCGGACAATGGGATAAATCGAATGAATAGTTGGACAAATGTGTCTCTTTAAAACATGCGGCATGGGATCCAAATGTTTACAAATAGGGGGTCATTTGTAAACCAAGGCAAAAAATCGGGCTATTTTTTCACCTTTTATTCCAGTTTGAGGGAGGACTATGTGTAAGAATGGGATGAGCAAGCGTTGAGCAGGTGATTATAGGCCGTTATTAGAGTATCGGACTGGACTCTTGCACTATTCTAATATTTGCTGCGATGCCTGCCTCCTGCGGTATTCGGTTGGCAGCACCTGATATTCGTCTTTGAAGAGTTTGGCGAAGTACTTAGGGTTGTTGAACCCCACCTGGTAGGCGATCTCTGAAACTGTCAGCTGGCTCTTTTCGAGCAGCGTGGCCGCCCTGCGGATACGGATAATGCGGATGAACTCGATAGGCGTCTTGCCCGTCAGCGAAAGTACTTTTTTATACAAATAAACCCGGCTCATCGACATCGCGTCACTCAATTGCTCCACCGTGTATTCGGCATTGGCCAGGTTCTCCTCCACCACCTTCACGGCGCTGTTCACGAACTGTTCGTCCATCGATCGCACCGCCACGTCGGTCGGGCGGATCTCTACGTGCTGCTGGAACTGCTTCTGCAACTGCTCGCGCTGCAAGATCAGGTTCGCGATCCTGACCCTTAAAATATCCAGCCTGAAAGGCTTGGTGACATAGGCATCCGCGCCGGTCTGATAGCCCTGCAATTGCTGCTCTTCTTCTGCACGTGCGGTGAGGAGCACCACAGGAATGTGGGAAACGCGCCGGTCGGTTTTGATCGTCCGGCAAAGCTCGGTCCCGTCCATTTCCGGCATCATCACGTCGCTCACGATCAGGTCCGGAATATGTTCCAGGGTCATATCGAGGCCGGCCCTGCCATTAGCGGCTTCCAGCACCCGGTATTCTTTCTGAAATACTTCTTTGAGATACTCCCTGAACTCGTCGTTATCCTCTACGAGCAGGATCAGGGGCTTTTCCTTGCCCGCTTTTTCGTCGTAAAGGTCGACATCGATGGGGGCAGCGTCCACCGGCATTGCGTCGGCTTCCTGCACGGGCACCACACGCGCAAGGCGCTCACGCAGGGGAACCGTCACGGTAAATGTGCTGCCCTTGCCTACCTCACTTTCGAGATCGATGGTACCTCCGTGCATTTTGATAAACTCTCCTGCAATGGAAAGCCCGATACCGCTCCCCTGGTTGATCATGTGTCCCGGCGTAGGGTGCTGGTAAAAACGTTCGAATACTTTCTGCTGCGCTTCCGGCGGAATGCCTATGCCGGAGTCTTCCACACTTATCTCCAGAGCCTCCTCGCCCTCCTGCCCTACCGTCCGGAGCCGCACCGTTACCTCGCCGTTTTCGGGCGTGAACTTGAATGCATTGGACAGCAGGTTGTACATCACTTTCGATAATTTATCCTGGTCGAAATCGGCGTAGCGCGAATCCACGGCACTTTCGAACCGGTACCGGATGTGCTTGTGTTCCGACAGTTCAGAAAACGTCTGGGCGATTTGTCTTACAAACTGCACAATATCGCCACGCTCCGGCATGAACCGGGTTTCCTCCACTTCCAGCTTTTTGAAATCGAGCATCTGCGTGACCAGATTGAGCAACCGCTGGGCGTTACGGTGCACAAGCGAAAGCTGCCGGTGAACGGTATGGTCCGAACGAATGCCCCTCAGCAAGTTCTCGAGCGGGGTGAGCATGAGAGTAAGCGGCGTGCGGAACTCGTGGCTCACATTGGTAAAAAACCTGATCTTCATCAAATCCAGCTCGTGCATTTGCTGGGCATAATGCCGCTCCTGTTCCAGCTTGAAATTCATCCGCTCCCGTTCGATCAATATCCAGCGGGCGATCATTAATGCGGCCGCTATCAACAAAAAATACAGTAAATAGGCCCAGGGCGTCTGCCAGAACGGCGGTAATATCCTGATTTCCAATCGCCGCTCGGTCGATTCGCCGCCTTCTTTTGTTTTAACCTTAAATGTGTAAGTGCCCGGGTCAAGGTTGGTGTAGGTGACGCGGCGTGTGTTGTCTGCCTCAAACCATTGGTCATTAAAACCCTCCAATCGATACTGGTAATGGTTTTTTTCGGGATGAAGAAAATTCAAAGCCGCGAATTCAATCGTGAATACGTTCTGGCTGTGTTCCAGCACAATGCGATCGGTCGTTGAAATAGATTTTTCAAGAACCTGGCTGCCATCCGCGAGCAGACCCGGATGAATGCTTTTATTAAATATTTGAAAATCAGTCAAAACCACTTTTGCCGCCGTGCGCTCGTCGGTAACGCGTGCGGGATCGAAAATGGAGAAGCCGTTGGCACCGCCAAATACCAGTTCGCCCGAATTCAGCCGGAGCGCCGCATTCTCGTTGAAGCCCCGCCCCTGCAAGCCGTCTACCTCGTTGTAGGCCCGGACCTGAAATGCAGTTGAAGCGGCAGATGTCGCTTTCCTCCTGGTAACCTGCAAATTCACCATTCCTTTCGGGGTGCCAAGCCATAAGTTCTGCCGGGCGTCGACGATCACCGTCAGAATGGAATTGTCGGGCAGCCCGTGGCGGGTGTCGTAAGTCACAAATGCATTCCGCGCGGCATCGTAGCGGTTGAGGCCTTCCGAGGTGCCGATCCAGATCGTACCCGCATTGTCCTGCGCCAACGACATCACGGCATCGCTGCTAAGGCTGTTGCGGTCGCCGGCGCGGTAGCTATAATGCACAAAACGGCCGGTCCGGCGCATCAGCACGTCGATACCATTCGCGGTCCCTACCCACAAATTACCCTGCCTGTCTTCCAGCATGGACGAAATGTAATCGGAATTGACGGAGTTGGGTGCGCGGTTGCGATAATGCCGGAATGTCTTCGCCGACCGGTCAAACAGATCGAGTCCGTCGGCCATGGTACCGACCCACAGCCTCCGGCGCGAATCTTCGAATATCTCCCACACGCGGTCGTCTATCAGGCTGGTAGAATCCGCCGGATCGTGCAGGTATCGGGTAAATTTCCGGCCATCGAAGCTGTTCAGTCCGCCGAAGTAGGTTCCGATCCAGAGCACATCCTGCCGGTCGAGGAACAGGCTCACAATCACGTCATTGCTCAGGCTATTGGCGTCGCCCGGCTTGTTTCTGAACTGCCGGAAGCTGTTATTCTTCCGGTCGTAGTAGATCAGCCCCCCGCCATTCGTACCTACCCACAGGTTACCCTTCCGGTCTTCGGCAAACACGTTTACATCGTCGAACGGCAGACTCGTCGCATCGCCGGGTAAATGGCGGACGAGCGAAAATTTGAAAATATTCTGATGGTAATTACAAAAACCCTGCTTGTAGGTCCCCGCCCAGATCATGCCGGTGGCATCCTTGTACAAAGCCTGAATGCTGTTCTGGCTGAGCGTCCTTGGGTCGCCGGGGTTGGAGCGCAGCGTGGAGACCCTGCCGCTTTGTTTGTCCAGGATATTGATGCCGCCGTGGTCCGTCCCGATCCAGATTCGGCCGTCGGGCCCGGAGATCATCGCGCTTACGGCATTGTTACTCAGCCTGAAATCCGGGCCGGTCGTGCCTGCAACGCGAAGGGTGTTTTTCGTGAAATCAAAATTAAATGCCCCGACAGCCGCTTTGACTATATACACCCAGGGTTCGCCCTGCCCGTCTACAAAAACCTTGTGATTGGACAGCTTGCCCAGATTGCGGCGCTGCAACAACACGCTCCGGATATCGATCCCTTGCGTGCGGACATTCACCCGGGCGAGAAGACCGTCGTCGCATACCACCCAAAGATTCCCCTGAGCATCCTCATCGAAATCCGAAATCGTACGCATACCCGGCGCATCCTGCGTAGGTCCGAACTTTACCTTGATGAGCTGCTTCGAAGCCGTACGATATTTCAGTAGGCCCAATTTGTTGTGACTGATCCAGTAGTCACCCGAACGAGTCTTGATGATGCGATTAAAATCGGCGTCACTGAGTCCGAAACGCTGCGCGGCCTGGTTTGCATCGTGATCGATCGTCTCGGTAACCGGGTCGTAAATATCGAAGCCGAGCCTGGTATTAATCCAGATATAACCTTGCGGATCTTCGAAAAGGGCATTCACCTGGTGGTCTGAAATACTGGTAGAATCGGCCGGATCGTGCTTGAACACCCGGAAAGAATAGCCGTCGAAACGGTTCAGCCCATTAGCCGTGCCTATCCACACAAACCCGCGGCTGTCTTTTAAAAAACAATTGACCTGATTATGGGAAAGCCCTTTTTCGGTATTGTAACGGACAAACTGATAGTCGGCATGGGACGGCGCGGCCGGATGTGGTGCGACCGACTGCGGCTGGGCCGGTTGGCCAATACCACGCCCCACCCATCCCACGAGGCCCGCCAGGGCCAGACAAATATTGATAACCCACCGATTCATTAGCGTGAAGATAACATCGTTTTCCTTCAAAAAGAATTCCAAATTGTTACGCTAAATTGCCTGAATGAAGATCCTGATCATTGAAGACGAGCCCGGCCTGGCCGAAAGCATCGGCGCCTATCTGGCCGCGCAGGACTACCTGTGCGAATACGCAACCACATGGGCACAGGCGCGCGAGAAAGTGGAAATGTACCGTTACGACTGCATTCTGCTGGATCTTATGCTTCCGGGCGGAGATGGCATCGATATTCTCGAAACACTCAAAAAGCAGGGACAGCAGGACGGCGTGATCATAATTTCTGCCAAAGGCGATTATGAGAACAAGATCAGGGGCTTGCACGCCGGTGCGGACGATTACCTGGTCAAACCCTTTCATTTACCCGAACTGGCCGCACGCATTTACTCAGTGATCCGCAGGAGGAATTTTGGCAATCACAACCATGTGGTTCAAAATGAGTTGAAGGTTGATCTGCTCAGTAAAACGGTTACTGTTCACGGCTCATTAATAGTACTGACAAAAAAGGAGCTCGACCTTTTGCTTTTTTTTATCGGAAACAAAAACCGGGTGATCGCCAAAAGTGCATTGGCAGAGCATTTGTCCGGCGATATTGCAGATATGTTCGACAACCATGACTTTGTGTACGCACATGTCAAAAACCTGAAAAAGAAACTCAGTGAGGCCGGTTATGGTAATTATCTGAAAACAATTTACGGTACCGGCTACAAATGGGAAGGATGAAAAAGCTGCTCGACCAAAGTCTGCGCCCGCTGGTGATTTATGCGTTCACGGTACTGGTGATCAGCATTCCGGTTTACTTCCTGATCGTCGACTGGATTTGGGAAAACGAGCTGGACAAGCACCACCATGCCATTCGGGAGAAACTGGAAAAACGCCTCACACGCCTGAGCTTGCCCGATACCGCGGTGGACAATATGATCGCCGCCCTCGACAAAGTGCAGCCCGGCTTCTCGTTCAGCGAGACCGCCGCTCCCCGGCCCGACAGCCTGTATACCGTCATCCGGTTCGACAGTTTCATGAACGACCGGGAACAGTTTCGCTGCCTGACGACCGATATTCGCGTCAATGGTAAACTATACCGGGTGCTGGTCGAAACGAATATGGAGGAGATCGACGAAACGATCCTGGCCATTGCCGCGGCAACGGTTTTCTTCATCACGTTGCTGCTTATCGGCTTTATTTACCTTAATAGAAAAACCGCCTTACGCATCTGGCAACCGTTTTACGATACGCTGGCCAGCCTGCACACTTTCCGGCTGGAAACCGGCAAAGCCGTGCCCTTGCCGGCATCGGACGTGACCGAGTTTGCGGATCTGAATGCCAGCCTCGATTCGCTGATGCAGGGCAGCCTGGCCTCGTACCGCCAGCAAAAGGAATTCACCGAGAACGCTTCGCATGAATTGCAGACCCCCCTGGCGATTGTCAAATCCCAGCTGGACATGCTTTTGCAGAGCCAGTCGCTGGATGCGGAGCAGATGCGGATCGTCGAGCAGGTTTATCAGGCCATTAACCGCGTTTCCCGCATTAATAAGAACCTGCTCCTGCTGGCCCGGATCGAGCATGCGCAATTCGAGGAAAACGGGCAGTTAGCACTCGACCAAACGCTGGCAGCCGTCGCAGCGCAGTTCTCCGACCGTTTTGAAAACAATGCAGTGCATTACGCCGAAAACATCGAACCTTTTCCCATCGAAGCAAATCCGGTACTAACGGAAATTCTGCTGACCAACCTCCTCGTGAATGCAGTACGCTACACGCCGGCGGGTGGAGATGTGCGGGTGCATTTGCGCGGTGGTAAACTTACGGTTTCCAACACCGGCCCGACGGCATTGCAGGCCGAAAACCTGTTCAGAAGGTTCGCGCAGGCGTCGGGCGAACATGCCGGCAGTGGGCTCGGGCTCGCGATCGCACGCGAGATCTGCGAGCGCTACGGCTGGCAGATCGGCTATGATTTCGCCGATGGAATGCATCGCTTCTCGGTCCGTTTCTGAATTCGAAATTTCTTCCAAATCAGTTTTCATTTTTGCCATCAGATAATTCAATATGTACTCTGAATGGCTTTCAAAACAACCCTGACGCTGCTTTTTTGCTTTTTTATCTTGGTCCAGCTCAGGGCGCAGGTAAGTAAAGTAACGCTTTCCGGGCAGGTTACTTCTGCTGCAAGCGGGCAAGCGCTCCCGTTTGTCAATATTGTTCTCAAAACTGAAAAAGACAGTGCATTTGTAACGGGAACGATTACAAACGAACTGGGACGATTTAGTCTGCCGGATGTAAAGAGCGGCAATTACCGCATCGCATGCGTTTCGCTGGGTTACAAAGAATTGCAAAAGCCCATCACCGTGGGCACATTGAGCCCGTTTCTCGAGCTGGGCGAGTTCCGGATGGCCGATGATCCCCAAAACTTGCAAGAAGTGACCGTCACCGGCCAGCAGGCTGAGGGTGTCGACGACAAGCTCGACCGCAAGACCTTCAACATCGGCAGTAATGTGAGCCAGAGTGGCGGATCGGTATTGCAGGCGCTGAAAAACCTGCCGGGTGTTACCGCCGGAGAAGACGGCAAAGTACTCCTGCGGGGAAGCGATAAAGTAGCTATTCTGGTGGATGGCCGGCAGACCGCGCTCACGGGTTTCGGTAGTCAGACGAGCCTCGACAACATCCCGGCGTCGGCTATCGAACGGATCGAGATCATTCATAACCCTTCGGCGCGCTACGATGCGAATGGCAATGCGGGGATCATCAATATTATTTACAAAAAAGAAAAACAAGAGGGCTTCAACGGGAAAATCGGAATGGCAGCCGGATTAGGTGCATTGTGGGTACGGAAAGAAAACCTGCCCGATATCCGTCCGCAATACCGCAATACGCTCAAATTGAATCCTTCCATAGCCCTGAACTACAAAAAGAAGAAGGTGAATGTGTTCTTCCAGGGCGATTACCTGCACACGCCGACTCTCAACAAGAACGAGTTTGTGGACCGGTATTACGACAGCGGCGATACTGTGCGGCAGCAAACCAAGCGCAACCGAAGTACCAATGTGGTCACTGCCAAAACCGGTGCCGACTGGACTTTCGACGAACGCAATGCATTGTCGGTTTCGGCACTATTCAGCAGCGAGAAGATACTCGACCGTGGCGACGAACCTTTTTTCAATGCAAACCTGACCCGGCGAAACCAGCTATGGCAGTTCCTGGAAGACGAATTGAAAACCACCCTAACCGCCAGCGCCTCCTACCAGCATAAATATGCCCAGCCGGGACGCTTGCTCAATATCGGCCTCAACTACACTTTCCACCGCGAGAACGAGCAGTATTTTTTTACCAATATCATGCCCGATTTCACCGGTAAGGATGCTTTCAAACTGATTTCGGACGAGAATGTATTTGATTTTAACGCCGACTACATCCGCCCGCTGCGCTACGGACGGCTTGAAGGCGGGTTGAAACTGCGCCGGCGTTTCATCCCGACGAATATGCAGTTTTTCCCGGGCCTCAACTCCCCTATCGACAGTCTGGCAGGCGGCTGGGCCGATTACAAGGAGACGATTCCAGCGGTTTATGGAAATTATGTGTTTGAAAACAGAAATTTCGAGGTGGAAGCAGGTTTGCGGGTCGAGTATATCAACCTCCGTTATGACGTCAACCCGACCCACCCTACCTATCACAGCGACGGTTACACTTATGCGAAGCCCTTTCCGAATGTCCGTTTCGCCTACAAAATCGACGATCACAATAAACTCTCGCTGTTTTACAACCGGCGCGTCGACCGGCCCAATGAGGTAGACATTCGCATTTTCCCGAAGTACGACGATGCGGGGATCATCAAAATCGGCAACCCCGCCCTTAAACCGCAGTTTACCAGTTCCTGGGAGGCCGGTTATAAAACCAGCTGGACCAACGGATCTCTCTACGCCGCATTATACCGCAAGCAGATCAACGGCACCATTATCCGCATCGGCACCATCGTATCCGGCAGCACTTTGATTTATAACATTTTCCAAAATGCCGGCAAAAGCTATAATACAGGTGGTGAGCTGGTTTTGCAGCAGGACCTTGCTCCATGGTTTTCGGTGAATGTAAATGGTAATATTTATAAAAATACGGTTAACGCATTCTCCGTCGAGAACCTGTACCCTGTAAAATCCAAATACAGTTCCGCCAAACAAACGCTCACTTCGGGGAGCGCCAAGGTAAGCGCCCTGCTGAAAAGCAAAAAGACCGAGGTGCAGGTGGTCGCCATTTACCAGGCCCCGGATATCGTCCCCCAAGGCCGCACAGGTTACCGTTTCTCGGTAGACGCCGGTGCCAAACGACAATTGCCCAAAGGCGAGCTTTTCATCAACGCAACAGACCTTTTCGGAACACTGGTTATCCGGAAAACCGTGTACGGCGACGGCTTTCATTACACCAGCCGCGATTATTACGAAACCCAGCTGGTGCGGGCTGGATATAGCTTTAAATTTTAGCATTACTTACCATGCGCTTCCTCTTCTGCCTCCTCCTCACCTC
This sequence comes from Dyadobacter sp. 22481, assembly GCF_052044875.1. Taxonomy (NCBI): domain Bacteria; kingdom Pseudomonadati; phylum Bacteroidota; class Cytophagia; order Cytophagales; family Spirosomataceae; genus Dyadobacter; species Dyadobacter sp. 22481. The sequence goes on along the minus strand of NZ_JBQENV010000001.1, from coordinate 525,286 downwards.
CATCTCTTCCTTCGCAAGCCCGCTTACACCCGCCGACAGCCTGCGTAAACCGTTGACGTTGCACGCGTTATATACGCCCGCATCACTGATCATCGGCGGTCTTATCGCCAACGGCCATTCGGAAGAGTCCATTAAAAACGAGCTTGCCGAAAGCCGGAACCGGCACATTCCCCGGTTCCACACGCATATCGACGATTATATGCAGTTTTCGCCGCTCGTATTCGCTTACGGCCTGGACGCATTCGGTATTCAATCCAAAACCGATGTGCTCAACCGCACCGCCATCCTCGTCAAAGGCGAAGCCATGGCACTTACCACCGCTACCATCCTGAAATCGGCTACACACACCCTCCGGCCCGACGGAAGCTCCTATAACTCGTTCCCATCCGGCCACACGACCCAGGCATTCGCCGCGGCCACGTTTCTGAACGAGGAATACAAAGACCGCTATCCGTGGATGCCCTATGCTTCGTATACCGTCGCGTCGTCCGTGGGGCTATTGCGCGTAGCAAATAACCGGCATTATATCAGCGATGTGCTGGTGGGCGCCGGGATTGGGTATTTGTCGATGAAAGTGGCCTATTGGACGCACAGGTACAAATGGGGAAGAGCTCATGCTAAAATGCAGCCGGTGTATTGATGACTTAATCGGGCATGCGCCGGAACCATTCGGGTCGTTTCAGTTCGTCCGTCCAGAAAAGGGCGGCCTGGCCCCATACTTCACCGCTTGCGTTTCGCAGCTCCCACACTATCCCGTCGTAAATGGTGAAGCTGTTCCCGTATTTATCAACCCTGGGGCCGGTATAGTTGTAAACGATGCCGTCCCGCAGAACGATTTCCAGCATCCGTTGCCGCTCCTGCCGGTCTTGTTCCGAAGCACTCAGCCGGGACGGTACTGCAAGTATTTCGTCAGGCGTATATCTGAATGAAGCCAATGCATGCTTATTGGCATAAATAAAGCGCGGGTCGGCTGCGGTATTGTGCGCCAATATGCCATACGGGGCTTCCTCGTGAAGCCATTGATCAACGGCGGCGGCTCCCGGAGCGGCGGCTCCCGGAGCGGCGGCTCCCGGAGCAACGACTCCCGGAGCAACGGCTACCGGAGCGTAAAGGGGCTTACCGGATAACCGGTAAAAGCAGTCGTTTATTTGCCGGATTAAAGTGTCGTTTTGTGCAGGGATCATTCGCTATAAATTTTTCAGACGTGGATTCTTACCCAATACTTGGTTTGGGTCAACGGGGACTTCAATGAGCATGGAGCGGGACGGCCTGTCGTTTACTTTACGCAGTATTTCCTCAAGATTACCGAGGTCGGGCGCGAGGCGTATTGCATCCCAGTCGTTTGCCCGGGCAATCGCGCAGTAATCGACGGCGTCGAGCCGGGAATGGTAATAGGCGGTTCCAACATCGGGCAAAACCTTTCTTAGGCCCTGTTCCACAATACCGAATGTCTCGTTATTGAGCAGGAACACCACCAATCCCAAGCTACTCACCTCCGCCAGAGAGCCGGAAAACAGCCGAAAACAGCCGTCGCCGGTAAACAAAAACACTTGCCGGTCGGGATCGGCCAGTTTGGCGCCAATGGCAACCCCAAAGGCACCGCCCATCGCCGAACCGCGATATAGTGAGTAAAAGCGGATATTGTTGTTGGGCCGCTGGGTTACGTATTGGCGGTCTTTGTAAGCCAGGCACGTATCATCGATCCCGATAGAACCCTGCGGCCACCATTGATCGAGGCGTTGGTAAAGCGCAGCCATATCGGCATAGTTGCCCCGGGCATTGTCAAAAGGCAAATCGTTCAGGTTCCGGGGTGCCGGCTCCGTGGGTATATTGGTAAATGGGCGTTCGGCTATGTCGTCAATCAATGTTTGCAGCGACGAATCCAGCGGAGCATGCATTTGATAATACCTGCCTTCCACAACGTGCCGCAAGCTATTGTCGACAAATCCGTAGGCCTGGGAAATATTGCTGAAATGAAATGTAGCGGATGCCGGAATCTTCTTAAAATTGACCGTATACTCGTCGGGACACGCGCCGACAACCAGCAACACATCACTATCTCCCAATGAGTTATAAAGCGAAATAGCCCTGTCATTACCTCCGAAAGAAATATAACCATAGCCATAAGGATTGTCGCGGCTTACGGCATTGGCGCCATTGATGCTCCATATCGTGGCACCATGCAGCACCTTGCTGAGCCGGGTAGTCAGGTCGGTGGCGTTGGGGTAGCGTGCCATTTCCTCACCCACGAAGATCACTACACGCTTACCCTCCGTTTCCCTCCTGAATGCATCCAGGAACGCTTCGGAATAATGATTTTCGATGACGGGGATATCAGTTACAGCGGTAGGGATATCCGGCCCTGTTTGTGAAACGCTGAGCCCTTCATTATCCAGAACCAGCACAACCGGCTTCGAGCGGTCCAGCTGCGCCTTTGCCAGAGAGAGCTGTTCGGTTAAAGTTATCTGGTTATCCAGCACAAAAACAGATTCAGGTAATTCGGCGCGCAATTGCATTACGATATTGCTGCCATAAGCTGTGGTGTCTTGCAGGGGCGAGAAGCCTGCGGTACTCCCGTTCGAGACCGGGACTACATATACGGCGGGGATGTCATGCAGCTTGGCATCGCTTAACCCGCAGCAGATAAGCTTGGTAGCTGCGCCGGTGGTCGCAACGGAAGCCGCTATTTTGCCGCTCCCCAGGTAGTAGCCCAAAGGAATAAATCCCGCCGTGTATTCCCCGATGGTCAGAAAAGAGGGCGTTTCGATCGCGCCCTGATCAAGGGGGTCCAGATATTTGAGCAAATGGATCACTCCTCCCCCATTTACACCCGCATATAATCGGATTCCCCAGTTGTTTAATGTGTTAATAATGGTCTGATAGCTGTCTAGACTAAATTGTTCTTCCAATGCGGTGGCAAAGGACGCGGATTCGCTCACTTCGGGATTCATAACGATGTGCTTGTCGAGTAAATGTTTAATTTAACTGTTTCCTGGTCCGGACCGATGCGAGCAAAAGTAGAAATAGTTTGATAATTAATTTGTCAAACTATTTGCAATGAAATAGTAGATATTAATCTATAAATCAGTATCGATTCTGTTTGTGGATATTTGAGTTCTGCGCTCGGCGGGCCCTGGTGGTCGGTAGAAGGATTGCGGGAGCCCGTTAAATAGGATGTTCTTGCCCCAGAGCCCGGCATTTGATAATATTGCATTTCCTTCCTCGCGATATTCTTGCTGGCACCCAACTAACTTACTTATTTATGGAACAGCCACACTTGTTGTTCATCGATGATGAAGTTCAATACAGTGAACTGACGAAGGAGTACCTTGAAATGAAGGGATGCAGGGTAATGCTCAAACACGACGGACAGGCAGGGCTCGACGCATTTAAGTCACACCCCTTCGATTTATGCGTTCTGGACATTAAAATGCCTAAAAAGGACGGCTTTACGCTGGCAGAAGAGATCAAGCAGATCGATGAAGCAATCCCCATTATTTTTCTGACCGGGCAGTCACTCAAAGAGGATAAAATCAGGGGCCTGATGCTCGGAGCGGACGATTACCTCACCAAGCCGTTCAGTATGGAAGAGCTCTATTTGCGGATCAGGGCCATTCTCAAACGGGTGAAAGTGCAGGAAAAAACACGTGTGTGCGACCAGTACGAGTGGGGACAGTCCCGTTTCGATCCCGAACTGCGGCAACTCGTCGTTTCCGGCGAGACTATCAAACTAACCTCTATCGAGGCCAAACTCCTGAAATTGTTTTGTGAACACCAGAATAGAGTCCTCACGCGCGACGTCGCGATGATCGGCATCTGGGGTGACGAGGAACATTACCGCGGATACAGCCTCAATGTGTACGTCAGCAAGTTAAGGAAGTTCTTAAAGGCGGACCCGGCAGTAGAGATCCTGAATTTGCATGGCGAGGGTTATAAACTCATTTTCAAACCGGGTGTTGCTTCGTGATGGACCTTTCGCTGCTTGGCAATCTGATGGGCGGCGACCAGCAGCTGGTCGAGCGCTTCGTGGCTATCTTCAAAACCCAGGTACCCGGCCAGGTGTCCATGCTTCCGGAGCTCTGCGAGGCACAGGACTGGGAAGGACTTTCAACGGCGCTGCACAGCTTGAAAACGCAATTCAACTACGTAGGAATGAATGGATTTGCCGAGCAAATGCGTAGCCTGGAAGAACAGGTCGACAGCGGACAAACCGATGGTATTTCCTCACAGATCCAAAACTTCACGCAGGAATTTCAACAATCCTGGCAGCCGTAACCAGCTCATTCAAATGTGCCGGCCTGGCTTGCCGGCAAAAGCTTCCTGATTTTGTATTTCAATTTCTTGGCTTCAATGGGCTTGGTAATGTAGTCGTCCATACCGGCGTCCAGGCATTTTTGCGCTTCGGAGGGATTGGCGTTGGATGTAAATGCCAGTATCGGCACGCGGCGGCCGTTTTCACGTGCACGAATGGCCCGCGTGGCGCTGTAACCGTCCATCACAGGCATTTTCACGTCCATCAGTACAATATCGAAATCACCGTCAGCCAGTTTTTGCAATGCGATCTCCCCATTGTCGGCAATCGTCACGCTAACGTCGCGGATCAACTTCTTCAAAGTCTCTTCCGCCACCACCTGGTTAAACAGATTATCTTCGACCAGCAATACCGCCAGCCCGGTAAGCGGCGTGTCGTCCCCGGCCTCGGCATGGTCTTCGGACGGGTTACATATCTGAAATGTGAGGTCGAAACTAAAAGTGGTCCCCTGCCCTGGCCGGCTTTGGACCTGCATCCGTCCGCCCTGTTCTTCCACCAGTTTTTTGGCAATAAAAAGTCCCAAACCGGTACCCGACTGCCTGCTGTTCGAATCGTCGTCGATCCGGGCGAAGGTCTCGAAGATGTATTCCAGCTTATCTTCGGCGATGCCGATGCCGGTATCATTCACGGCGAATTGCAGTTGCTCGTACGTCTCGTCGCGCGAGGCAACGCCTGCTCGAATGGATACGGAGCCGTTTTCGGTGAATTTCACTGCATTACCGGCCAGGTTCAGCAGAATCTGGTGGAGCCGGATCGGGTCGCCGATCAGTTGCGGGCTCACGTCGGGATCTACGGAAATTTCGAGCTTCAAGCCTTTTTCTTCCGCTATTACCCTCAGAATGTAGCCCAGCCGCTCCAACCGGTCGCGAACCTCGAAGGGTTTATTTACAAATGAAAATTTGCCCGCCTCGATTTTCGAATAGTCGAGAATATCGTTGATAATGGCCAGCAGGTTTTCCGAAGAATAGCGGATGCCCTTGGCATATTCCAGTTGCTTGTCGTTGAGGGGAGTATCAAAAATCAGTTCGGACATTCCCAGAATCGCTGTCATCGGTGTCCTGATCTCATGGCTCATATTGGCAAAAAACTGCTCTTTGAACCGTGATTTCTGCTCCACAAGTTGCTTCTGCCGCTCTATTTCTTCCTTTTGAATCTGGATTTCAGCCGTTCTGACGGCCACTTTCTGTTCCAGCTTTTCATACAAAATCGCATTTTCGATCGCCACCGCTATCTGCCCCGAGAGGAGTTTGATCAACTGGGTGCGTTCCTGGGTAAAAACCCCCGTCGCCAGGTTGTTTTCCAGATAGAGCGCGCCAACGACTTTCCCCTGATTCAATGCGGGGATACACAAGGCTGAGCGAACGCCCCGGACAGCCACTACCGGGTCGCTTTTGAATTCACTCAACTGCGCATCCGGTAAAACAATATCGGTCTTGTTCAGGAAAACATGCTCAATAATGCCCGGCGGAACCGATACCGATTCGGCTAAAGGGATTTTCCGAATATCGGTCCGTTCGTTCACCACCGACCGCGTCGCTTCGATCATCAGTTCTCCGCCCCAGTCTATGATGAAGTAACCCGATTGCGCACCTGCGTTTTCGATCGCGAACTGCATGAGTTTTTCCATGAGCTGATCAAAAATAACCTCGCTTGAAATGGCCGCGGAAGTCTTCATTAATGTCGACAGATCGAGCGTTGATGCAATGCTTTCGCCGGCATTCAGCGGTGCTGTTTTTCCGTGCTCTTCCATGGAGTGGGCTATTCCGGGGAACGCGGCGAGCAATTGTCGCTCCTTTAATACGCACCCCCACTCGTGGTAGCCGTCCAGCGCGGCGCGCAGGTAAAAGTCGGCCGCTTTTCCCTGCCCTTTTTCAACCCAATACCTGCCGCAGAGCTCATGTGCGAGCGCGGCCTCATGTGCGTGACCATTTGCCTGCGCCGTGACGATGGCCTGGTCGAAACAGGCAATGGCTTGGCTGCCTTTACCTTCAATGGCCATAATCTCGGCATCGAGCAGGTAATAGCGGTGCGCAAAATTGACGGGAACCGTTCCCGCCAGCTTTTGCAGCTTTCTCAACTGGGCTTTGGCCGAACGGATATGTCGCGGGTTACGGTCGCCCGCGCGATGTAAGCCCACATTGACCAACCCCAGAAAGAAAGTGTACAGCGGATCAAAAAGTGATGCCTTTACGGCATCGAGGTAAACTGAGGCATGTGTAGCATGCAGCATTGCCCGGGATGGGTTTCCGTCGAGGTATGCGATAATCATTTTATAGACAAAACAGGCAAACATCCGTGACCGGTCCTTTTGAGCCAGGATTGCCGCAAAATCAGGTTTTTCATCAAAATAAGGCCCTGAAAGTGTCGCGGGGTCGTCGGTGTTGCCGAGGAGGCTGGCGATTATCTGGATAAATGGCTCGTTGTGATGGGTTGTGTGCTCGCGGGAAAGTGCCCGCGGCGGCTCATTGAACCGCATGATCTCATGCTTGACCCAATGCAGGTTTTTCCCAGACAGCATTAAATGAAAGGCGTAGCTGTTAGACGCATAGGTGCAATACTCGAGATCACCCATTTCAATGCCCGTCAGGTACGACTTCCGCAATGGTTCGAGGGAATCGTTGATATGCTGGCCCCACGGGCGGTTCACGATGTTGTACACCAGCAAAGTCCGCTCGCGCGCTACGCCGCCGGCTTGCTCGGCCAGTTTCAGCGCAAGATTGCCATAGCGGTAACAGGCCGTGGGATTCGTTTCAACGGCATTGACTATCGCCCCATAGGTTGCAAATGTGATCGCCGATTCCGCCGCCACACCATGCCTGAGTGAAAGCTCCACCATTTTGATGACCATCAGCGGATACAGCGCGGGGATCCTGGCATACACTATGGCGGTGATGTTCTGCAACACCCGCATAGCCGCCAGCGCGCGAACATCCGTCATGGCCGGCAGCAGCAACAGCGATTCGATCGTTCTCCCGCGCAGCCACCATTTCGATTTCAGATAGGCAGTAATAATATGCACATTGCCGGGTCGGCCGGGAAAACGGATGCCCAGCTCGCGCAGAACAGCGAGGGCAATTTCAATAGCAGCGCCTTCCTGTTCACTTGAAATAAGACACCGGATCTGAACGTCGTAGATTTCTACCTTGTCTTCGAGCCGGTTGGCACGGGCAAGTATCTCCCCCGCGATGGCCAGGCAAACCTCGTGATGACCTGCCAGATAAGCGCTCTCTGCGCATTGAATACCGAGGGAGAACGCAAGCGGGTAATCATCCTGCCAGTCTTCCTGCCTAAGCAGCTCCCTGCCCTTTTTAAAATAGGCGAATGCCACCGAATAGGCTGCCGATGCCTTGGCCTTTTCGCCGGCGTCACAATTAAGGCGGGCGATCCGGCGGCGCTCGGAGGCGGCCTCGTATTCGGGGCAGTAATTCAGGTGATTGACTATCTCGAAAAGCTGCTGTCCCCGTTCCTCCGCCGAAAGCCTTTCGAGGAGAAAATAGCCGGTGTTCAGGTGGGTATCGGTCTGTTCCCCAACCGTAAGCAGGTCATAGGCCGCAGCCTGAACCTGATCGTGCACAAAAATGTATCTGTTTTGAACCAGGTAATGCGCTGCCGGCTGCCGGCTTGCGACGACGCGGAGCAGGTGTTCGGTTACAGCCTCCTGGACATCCTCCCCCGTTTCCTGCGGGGTTTTGTCCAGCAGCGCCGACAACACCACCAGATCGAACTCGGTACCGATGCAGGAGGCGGTGGTCAGCGCTTTCCGGGCCGCGGGGGAAAGGCTGGTGATCTTAGTGGCCAGCAAATGCTGGGAGGAAACCGATTTCGTGTCGCTGTTTAGCCGTTCCAGGTCCCATAACCATTTCTTCTCCTTCGCATCGTAGGTGATCATCGCCTGGTGATAGTACCTTTGAAGGGTTTCCGACACAAAGTAGGGATTACCCAACGTTCCCGCCAGAACCACCTCCGCCAATGGCATTGCTGCACTTGCGGGACATGAAAAAGTATCAGCCACGAGTTCTGAAATGGTCTCTTTACGCAAAGGAAGAAGTGCGATCCGGGTCAGGCGGGACTGGCTTTTATCGAGTTCCCGGATGGCCGTCCGGAGGGGGTGCGCGGCCGGGACTTCATTGTCGCGATAGGTGCCAATGATGAGCAGATTCCTCCCCTCTACCGAATGCGTAACGCGGCTCAGGAAACGCAGGCTGGAAAGGTCGGCCCAATGTAAATCGTCGAGGAATATAACCAGCGGGTGTTCTGGTTTGGTAAAAACATTAATAAAATTGGTAAATACATTTACGAACCGGTTCTGCGCTTCCAGCGGCGAAAGGCGTTCTACGGCAGGCTGGCGCCCAATGAGATGTTGCAACTCGGGGATAACGTCAACAATAATCTGCCCAAAAGGCCCTAGCGCGCCTGTAATGGTCTTTTTCCAGTGAGCTGCATCGCCCTGCGATATCTTGCACACCAGCTCTTTGAAGGATTTGATCACCCCTTCGAACGGAATATTTTGGACATACTGATCAAATTTCCCGGAAATAAAGAGCGCCCCGGCGGCTTCCAATCGTTGCTGCACGGCGGCGACCAGCGACGATTTCCCGATCCCCGATTGCCCCGATACCAGCACCAGCTCATTGGCCTCGTGAATGCGTGCGTAGGCGGCCAGTATCTGCGCCACCTCATCCGCGCGCCCGTAAAGGCCGTCGGATATTCTGAAAACGCCGGGTTGATCGGCCTTGCCGGCCACAAAATCTTCCGACAAAAGCCCATTGCTTTTACAGATCGCCAGGTCCGCCAGTATGCCGCGGGTGGTCTGATAACGGTCTTCCGGCTTCTTCGCCAACAGTTTCAGTACAATGCTTGAAAGCGCGGACGGTCCTTCGGAAAGGCGCCCGGGCGTACGCGCAATGTGCGCATGTACGAGTTCATTCGGGTCGGTGCTGTCAAACGGCAATTTGCCGGTGAAAAGGCGGTAAAACAACACGCCCAGGTGGTAATACTCGGAGCGATAATCGACAGGGACGTCGATAAGCCCGCTTTGTTCGGGGGCAATGTAATGTAGATCGATAGCCGAGTGGTGGCCCAAGACGCCAGGATCGGTGGCCAATGGCCGTGCATGGAGCATGTCTGCGAGCCGGATGCTTGCTGTCGAAGGATCGATCAACAAGTGTGCCGGGCGGAGGTCGGAGTGCGTAATGCCCTGGTAATGCAGTTCCTCCACGATCAGAACGAGCTCTTCTGCGATCGCAATGCCGGTGGGAATGTCTATTTCATTGGTATCCAGATATTGCTCTAACAGCATACCGTCGAAATAGTCCAATTCGGTAATGTGGTAGCTTTCTGTCCGTACGAACCGCCGGGTATTCAGAATGCGGTCGAACCGCCGGGTATTCAGCCAGGCGAATCCCTCGGACGACCGGTCGTACACCTGCTCGCTCCCGGCGGAAACGGGGACTGCTTTTAAAATGACTTTTTCGCCCGTGCTTTCACGCACCGCCGAAAAAAAAACGCGGCTCCGGTCTTTATAAAGTTCCTGCGTGACCCGGTAGTCCGGCACTTGTATATTGTCGAGACTCATTACATCTTAAAATATTCAGTTTCAAAGCAATGCAAAGGTAACTTCCAGGCAATACCGTCAAATGGAGCCTGCCTGATTTTTATATTTTTTTATACTTTTTAAGGAGTTCTTACCACTTGGCACCAGTCGGTGACTGTACCTTTGTCAGCATCAAATGAAATCAAACACATCGGACAATGAGAAAGATAGCAATTATGGGCGCGGGCCAATCGGGACTACACCTTGGTATCAGACTGGTCAGAAGCGGATATGACGTGACCATCATTTCGGAGCGTTCGGCAGAGGAGATCTTCAACGGGCCGCCAACCGGCGCCACCTACCTTTTCAACGATACCCTGCAACTGGAGAAGGAGCTGGGCCTCGATCTCTGGGCCGACACCGCTTTCCATTCGACCGGGTTCAATATCAACTTTGGTACCCCCGCCGGCGACTTTGCTTTCGGAATCCAATCGCGCACCAGCAAACCAGGCGCTTCCATCGATCAGCGTTTGAAATTTTATCAATGGATCAAACTGTTCGAAAAACTCGGCGGCAAGTTCATTGTAAGCGACACCACCCCCTCCGACCTGCTGGCATGCACGGCACAGTTCGATCTCGTCGTCGTTTCATCCGGCAAAGGCCCTCTGGCGAGGCTGTTTACAAAAGACGAAGAACGGTCGACACACCAGGTGCCGGCCCGCAAGCTTGTGCAGATCCATATCAACGATTTCGAACACACACACAGAACCCGGTTCAATGCGATCACGCTGGACGCGGTAATGGGTGCCGGGGAGATTATTACGGCACCGTTTTACCAAAAGGACGACATTCAATGCGCCTTCCTGCTTCTCGAAAGCATTCCGGGGGGTCCGATGGACGTTTTCGACGAAGCCGATTCGGCGGCGGCGATCCTCGACAAAGCAAAGGAAATGATGCGCACGCTCCTGCCCTGGCGGTATCCCGCATTTGAAAATGCGGCACTTGTCGGCAACAACGCTTTTCTGAAAGGCTCCTTCACACCCGTGGTCAGAAAGCCCGTTGTACAGCTCAATTCGACGGCGGCCGTGCTCGGTGTGGGCGACACTGTTATCCTCAACGACCCGATAGTAGGCCAGGGCGGGAATAATGCCTCTAAAATGGCGAATACTTATGCGCAGGCGATCATTAACCGGGGTGATGCCCCGTTCGATGTAGAATGGATGAACCGGACTTTTGAAGAATTCTGGCAGTATTCGCAGCATGTCAACCGTTTTTGCGACATTTTTCTGGCACCGCCCGCACCCCACGTGGTCGAAATTCTGCAGGCAGCCGCCCGCCATCCCGAGGTCGCTTCCGATTTCGTGAACGGTTTCAACCATCCGCCCGCCTTGTTCCCCTGGCTCGACGACGCCGATGCCGCGCGCGACTACCTCACAAGAAAAACCATGATACCCGCCTCGGCAGCATTCTAAGCATTTCCCTTTTTTTAGCACATACTTACACCAAACTCAACTGAATCATGCAGAATCAAAGCTTCGCGTCTCTTCGGGACGCTGACGGGGACTCTATTGTGCTCACCGCCCCTGCACCCACCCGTCGTGTAACCGCATCCGATGCCGTCAGTGTTCTGGTTGACATGCTGGCTGCCGGAGGGCCGCAGGAATCCGAATATCCACTGCTGGATGCATTGATGGATAACTTATATCAGATGAAGCTGGCGGGCCAGCTTGATAGCACTACGCTGACGTTTCTGCAAGGCTTGTTTCACGACGAATTCCGGGCGGAAACGATCCACGGATACGTATACAGAAAGCCGTTGGGCTATGCAGGTGATTTCCGGCTGATCGACATGATCTATACGCATCATCACTCCTGCCACAAATCATATGAGCGCTGGGACCGGTATTTCCACCATAACATCGCAACCGGGGCCGTCCGCAACAGAAAGGTTTTTTTTAAACAGCAGTTAACACGCAAGATCGACGGCCGGAAAACCCCGCTTCACCTGCTGAATGTCGCCAGCGGTCCCGCGCGTGATCTTTACGAGCTATATACCCAGGTTGGGCCGGACATGCTGGTTACTACCTGTGTGGACATCGATGCGGACGCCATCGCGTTTGCTTCCGGGCTGTGCAGCCCATACGCTGAACAGATCAATTTCAACCAAAAGAATATCCTGCGTTTTTCCAGTGCCGAAAAGTACGATGTGATCTGGTCGGCGGGGTTGTTTGATTATTTCGAAGACCGGCTGTTTGTGTTGGCGCTGAAACGACTGCTGACCATGCTGCGCCCGGGCGGGGAGATCCTGATCGGTAATTTCTCCGAGCAAAATCCGAGCCGCGGGTATATGGAGCTCTTCGGGGAATGGTTCCTCATTCACCGGAGCCGCGAAAAATTGGTCAGTCTCTCTCTCCAGGCCGGGGTACAGCGGGAGCTGATCACCGTTGAGCAGGAACCACTCGGGATCAATCTGTTTCTAAAAATCAAAAGTCCGGTCCCGGCTGATCAGGCCACACTTTGTATGAATTAATGCTTTCAAGAATTTTTCGATTCCATTCTATATCCATATCAATTCAATTATCCATGAAAACATCATTCAAAACAATTCTGGGCAATGTCACACTTTTTGCTTGCATCGCATTAGTCTCCGCTTGTAGTTCAGACAATGACGATCAAAACCCCTCGCCGGCGATCAATTTCACTGAAATCAAAGGCAGCGGCGATATTAACACGCAAATCTCGGCATTTAGGACATTACTGGGCAATCCGCTGAACACGACCGTCAATACAACCGGCCGCCGGGAGATCAACTGGGACGCCGTACCCGACAACCAGACAAATACCGACAATTTCCCTGGTGACTTTTTCAACAGTACCGACCCCGCTCTGCCCGCCGGCAGAAAGCGCGGCGTTATCTTCTCCACGCCCGGTAAAGGCTTGCGGGTAAGCGACAAGGATTTCAGCGACGCGGTTTCCGGCCATAGCGAGCAATTCAAGGCGTTCAGCCCGGCCCGCACGTTTGCCGCTATCGGCAGCAACAAAATGGACCTGACTTTCAAAATACCCGGCACGTCCAATGCCGCATTCGTGAGGGGCTTCGGAGCCATATTCTCCGATGTGGACCGCGACAACATCAGCAGTATTGAGTTTTTCGAAGGAGATAAAAGCCTGGGTAAGTTCAAAGTACCTACCAGAACGGACGGCAACGGCTTCTCATTCCTTGGCGTCGTTTTTCCCGACAACAAAGTGACAAGGGTTACGATTACCTCCGGTTCGGCGGGCATTTCCGGCGGGTACAAATACAATGCCAACGACGATCTGGTGATCATGGACGACTTCTTTTACAGTGAGCCGGCAGCGGGTCAATAATAGACGTTGAATATTCCCCAAAGGCACTGCCAGGCGATACGTCGTCCGGCGGTGCCTTTGCCATATGCAGGGTATACGTTCATTGTTCAGGCATGGTTTTTATTGAAATCTTTCTGTGGAGCACTCCTCTGGGGGCGTTTTCCCGGAAAGTGTTTCATTTAACAGACCATTCAAGAATTGACCATGAGTTTGGAACCCTCAGAATCAACCAAAATGCATCGTACACTCCCCAAATCGAGCAGCGGCATGCGCGGCCTCGACGAAATAACTGCGGGCGGATTGCCCTCCGGCAGGCCAACACTGATTTGCGGCGCTGCCGGGTCAGGGAAAACCCTGTTCTCGATGGAATTCCTGGTTCACGGTGCTACACGGTATAACGAACCTGGTGTTTTTGTGGCTTTTGAAGAAAAAGCAGAAGAACTGGCCGTCAATGTAGCATCCCTGGGATTCGACTTGAACCAATTGCAGGCCGACGGGAAAATCCGGATCGATCACGTGCGTGTTGAACGCAGTGAGATCGAAGAGACTGGTGAATACAATCTGGAAGGCCTCTTTATTCGGCTCGGATATGCGATAGACAGTATTGGTGCCAAGCGCGTGGTGCTGGATACCATCGAAAGCCTCTTCGCAGGGTTGACCAATCAGGGCGTATTAAGAGCCGAGCTCCGCAGGCTGTTCGAATGGCTTAAAGAAAAGAAGGTAACAACGATCATTACCGGCGAAAAAGGGGAGGCATCCCTTACACGCCAGGGCCTCGAAGAATATGTGTCGGATTGTGTAATCCTGCTCGATCACCGGATTGAAAACAAGATATCTACCCGCATTCTAAGGATCGTAAAATACCGCGGCACGATTCACGGCACCAACGAATATCCGTTTCTGATCGACGATGAAGGCATTTCCGTGTTACCTGTCACTTCACTGCAACTGAACCATCCGACCTCGGTCGAAAGGTTATCATCAGGCATTCCCGCACTGGACAAAATGCTCAACGGAAAGGGCTTCTTCAAGGGCAGCAGCGTATTGGTTTCCGGCACGGCGGGTACGGGAAAAACCAGCATAGCGGGGAGTTTTATCGACAGCACGTGTAAAGACGGCGGACGTGCCATCTATTTTGCATTCGAAGAATCGCCGCACCAGATCGTTCGCAACATGCGATCGATTAATATCGATCTGCAAAGTCACCTGGATAGCGGCCTGCTGCTATTCAGTGCATCCAGGCCCACGCTTAACGGTCTCGAAATGCATTTGCTGAACATCATAAGGCTCGTCGAAAAGTTCAAACCCAACGTGGTCGTCCTCGACCCGATCAGCAATCTCATTACAGTCGGCTCAACCAGCGAGGTAAAGAGCCTGCTCACACGCCTCATCGATTTTCTGCAAAGCCAGCAGATTACCGTCATGTTTACAGCGCTGGCACTCAATGACGGCAAAGCTGAACAAACCGACGAGAGCATCTCGTCCCTGGTGGACGTTTGGATACTCGTGAGGGACATCGAGTCCAATGGTGAGCGCAACCGTGGATTGTACGTCATGAAATCGCGTGGGATGAAGCATTCTAACCAGGTAAGGGAGTTTGTCATTACGGACGAAGGCCTTAAACTGGTAGATGTATTCCTCGGCCCCGTAGGCGTGCTGACGGGCTCCGCACGGGAGACACAACAATTGTTGGAAAGAACCTCCGAAGCCATTCACGACCATGCCATTTCGAGAAAAGACCGGGAGATCGAACGCAAAAGACTGGTCCTCGAATCGAGGATCGCGGCTTTGAAGGAAGAATTCGAGTCGGTACAGGAAGAGCTTAACAAAAGTTATATCGAGGACGAGCTCAAAAAGAGCATTCTAAACGACAATCGCAAAGAACTCACGCACAAGCGCGACAATTTGCTTTAACACCGTATTATGGAGGTAAATGAGGAAATATGGGAGCTCAGACTGTACGTCGCCGGGAAAACCGCCCGGTCCGTGACCGCGCTCGCAAATCTTAAAAAATACTGCGAGGAGCACCTGAAAGATAAATATGTGATAGAAGTGATCGACTTACTGGTTCAACCGCAACTGGCCGAAGGCGATCAGATACTAGCCATTCCGACGCTCGTCAAAAAGGTCCCCGAGCCTATTCGTAAGATCATCGGAGACCTTTCTAATGAAGAAAAAGTATTGGTAGGACTCAATATTCGCCCGGCAAACTAAGTGAGATGATTCAAGGAATACACCAGAAACAGGATTGGGATGATGGCGACGAGGTGGACAATCACTTCGAGCTAAACCTGTATATAGCCGGTGCTTCCTCCAATTCGATACGGGCGGTAGCGAATCTTAGGGAAATCTGTGAACAATACATCAAGGAAAGATATACGCTCCGGGTGATAGATGTTCATCAGGAGAAGTCGCTTGCCTCGCAGGAACAGCTTGTGGCCCTGCCGATGCTGATCAAATCAAGGCCTTTTCCCGAGCGGCGGCTCATCGGGGATATGTCCGATACGCAGAAAGTTTTGAAAGGTCTTGGTATTTCCGGCGAATGATATGGGCGATCTGAAAACTTACGAACAACTGCTTCGGGAAAACGCCGAGCTAAGCCGGCGATTGGAGGAAGCCACCGACACCATCGACGCGATACGCACGGGTCAGGTGGACGCCCTGGTGGTTAACGACGCCAAAGCCGGACACCAGCTTTACACACTCAAAACCGCCGACCACTCCTACCGCCTCTTTATCGAGAAGATGAACGAGGGCGCCGTAACCTTGAACGAAGACGGCATTATTCTCTACGCCAATTCGCGGTTCGCGTCCATGCTGGACGCCACTTTATCGGACATCGTCGGAAAGGTTTTCGAATCATTTGTTTCTGATGATTGCCAACCGGAGTTCAAAGATGCGTTCGGTATGGCCTGGAACAAGGATATGCAGATCGAAGTTAAGATTTGCCGGGATAGCGACGCAGTACCGTGCCAGCTATCCCTTGCGGTGCTGCAACTGGACGAGGGGCTGTCGTTGAGCGTGATCGTCACGAACCTTACTTTTCAAAAAAGGATCCAGGGCTTGCTTAAAGAGAATAACGAACGCCTGACTATCGCCAACGGGGAACTGGAAGCGAGCAATCACGACCTCCAACAGTTCGCTTCGATCGCCTCTCATGACCTTCAGGAGCCTCTGCGGAAAATATTGATTTTCTCTAACATGATCAGGGACCGGCATGCGAAGGAGCTTCCCCCGGAAAGCCGCAAATACCTCGATAAAATCATTTCGTCTTCGCAAAGAATGCGTTCGATGGCATCGGATATTCTGAATTATTCCAGCCTGTCGACAAGCCCTCACGCCTTTGATGAGGTGAATCTGGAAGCGATAATCGCTGAAATCCTGGACGATTACGAATTGCTGTTACAGGAGCGGAATGCCGAAGTGGTCGTAGAACGGCTGCCGGTCCTCGAAGGAAACCGGGCGCAGATTAAGCAGGTTTTCCAGAACCTGATCAGCAACTCCATTAAGTTTTCCCGGCACGACCAGCCGCCGGTAATCCGGATATTCTGTACGCCGACGAATGCTCCTTCCGACGGACCAGACGAGGTTGCTCTTTACCACATTGTCGTTGCCGATAATGGCATCGGCTTTGAAAAGCAATACCACGAAAGGATATTCTCCCTGTTCGAACGGCTCAATAACAAAGACCAGTACGAGGGTTCCGGGATCGGGCTGTCAATCACCCGGAAAATCATCGAAAGGCATCACGGAAGGATTTCCGCCGAAAGCACCCCGGGTAAAGGCTCCCGCTTCACGATCAGCCTGCCCGTTAAACAGCCGATGGCCGTGGCCTGATACGGGCAAACATATCGGTCAGGTTTAAGTTGTAGTTCCGATTACTTTTAGTGTATTAACCGACTTCCTTACACCTCTGTCTTTCAGCATTTGGCTAATCTGGCTTGCCATGTAAATGGAAGCTTCGATTTCTGCTTTGCGGATAGCCACGCTCTCGATATTGAAACCGAAGGGAATGGACCGCTGCATGCAGAATGTGGTAAGCTCGGAAGCAATGTCAAGGCATATATTGACCGACCTTTCAAGCATATCATCGGACTTTCGAAGATCTTCTTTCAGCTCTTCGGGCACATTAATGCCCAGCCAATCCATGAAATGCAGCGTTTTTTCGGACCCGCATGCCGTAATCGTGAAAATAATCGTAGGCGGGGCTATCTGCTGGCGGTCGCAACTAAGGGCCAGGTCGTCGATCACCTGCTTTGCATACTCGAGGTTAAAAACACACTGTGAAATGAAATAAGACACCCCGCTTTCCATCTTATCCAGTATCCGCACATCTTCATCTCGCAGCACTTTATGGCGCTCGGGAATGGTTACAGCACCGATAACGGACGTTTCTTCATTTTTGCGCCAGATTTTATAAGCTTCTGGAAGACTGGTCTTTACTGGAAAATCGGGAGCGGGAACGCCGACAAACACAGGGTAGAAACTTTGCTTGTGCAGCGCTTCGAGCCATTCGGACAGCTCCTCTCCGGAAAACTTGCCGGCAGGACGGTATATTATTTTCGGGACGTCGAGCGTGCCCAGATATTCCGAGGCAAAAATGAGCGGATCAAGCGAGTTCAGGAACGGGAAAGGCCTTTCCTCTTTGGTGCGGGCCGATTCATCCTGCACATCATACACGACCAGCGCATCAATATCGAGCGCTGCTAACCGCTCAATAGTCTTCTGGGCAATCTCGGCAATGCGTTCAGCAGTGGTGTCGGCTTTGGGTGGCGTGATACCGTAAAGTACCACTCCTGATTCCTGGGATTTGATCTTGTTTAGAAACATGACATTACTTGATATACGGCTTCCTGCCGCTTCTCCATAAAAGAATACCTGCATGATGGACATCCTGCTACCCTGGCCGTCCATTCTTCAAACTAAACATCATTTTCTGAATTTATTACTAGTGAATGCTCCTCCTGCGTATCTTTTTTATTATTCAGCAAAATCCCCGCACCGGCCGCTTCCTTCCTACTGCTTTTTTTCAAAGCCTTCTGACGACACGAAAATCTTCGGATTTGCACGCGGCGGAAAGGTATATACCGGCGCGGCAATACTTAGTAATTCGGATCAACACATTACCAGTCATGGCTAACAGACGTGAATTTTTAAAAACTACCGCGGCAGGCTCGCTGGGGATCGCCATCGGCGGAACGGCCATGGGTTTCAGCGCGAGGAGCTATAACCGCATTATCGGTGCGAACGACCTCATCCGCATAGCGACGATCGGGGTCAACAGCCGGGGCAAAAGCATGAGCGGCACATTCGCAAGTCAGAAAAATGCAGAAGTAGGTACCATTTGCGACGTGGACGAACGGGCAATCCCGAAAGCCGTAGAGGCCGTTATGGATGCCAAACAAACCGCCAAACCCAAATCGGAGAAGGACTGCCGCAAGGTACTGGAAGACAAATCGATAGATGCCATATATATTGCTACGCCGGACCACTGGCACGCCCCGCTGACGATCATGGGCTGCCAGGCGGGCAAGCACGTGTATGTAGAGAAGCCACTGAGCCACAACCCGCGCGAGGGCGAGCTGGCGGTCGAGGCGGCGCGCAAGTACAAGCGCGTCGTACAGATGGGCGCGCAGCGCAGGTCCGCGCCGGTGCTCACGGAAGGCATCAAGCAGTTGCACCAGGGCATTATAGGTCGCGTGTATTTAGCCAAAACATGGTATACCAATAAAAGAAAGGCGACTTATCTGAAACCGGGTACCGTTCCTTCCTGGCTCGACTATGAACTCTGGCAGGGGCCTGCACCGCGTATGCCGTACAAAGAAGGCCTGATCCATTACGATTGGCACTGGTTCTGGCATTGGGGTACCGGCGAGGCCCTCAACAACGGTACGCATGAGGTGGATGTAGCCCGCTGGGGGCTCGGCGTCGACTTCCCGACGCGTGTTAGCTCAGTGGGCGGACGGTACGAGTTCAAGGACGATTGGGAAACACCCGACACGCAGGTGATCGCGATGGATTATCCAGGCCGCATTTCGCTGATCTGGGAATCGAGAAGCTCGAATGGGCGCAAGATCGAAGGCCAGGACCGCGGGATTATTTTTTACGGTGAAAACGGTAGTCTCGACACCGGCGGCGACAGCTACAAGGTCTACGATCTCGATGGCAAACTGATCAAAGAGGTGAACTCACCCACCGAAGAAGCGGGAATGCAAGGCCGTAACCTCGCCAGCCCGAGCCTCGGTATGGACAACCTCCATGTGGCCGACTTCCTGGACGCGATCCGCAACAACCGCAAACCGAACTGCGATGTAGAGCTGGGCTACAAGAGTGTGGTGGCAATGCAGCTCGGCAATATCGCCTGGCGCGTGGGTCGCGACCTGAAAATCGACCCTAAGAACGGGCACATTATCGGCGACAAAGAAGCTGAGAAATTGTGGTCACGCGAGTATGCGAAGGGCTGGGACCCGGTAGTATAACATATTGGCGCCCTGCACACACGTTTGCAGGGCGCCAATTCTATTTCTTGATGGCATAACCGGCATAGAGTATATTCATGTCCTTGCTTCCTACCAATTTGAACTTTTGACCGAGCTCTACGAAAGTCCATTCTCCTTTGACCCGTTTCCTGAGATAACCCAGCATTTTGGGGATAGATACATTAGGTTCGGACCCGTGGTGCTCTTTCCATTCGAACCCGCTTTTAACTAAAAGTGATTTTATTTCCTCCGGCTTGATGAACATTTCCCAAACGTGCAGATTAGGCGGCATAAATGCCCAGCGTTTCTACTCCTGCCATATTTTAATCGCGACAAGCTTACTGATAAATGTCCTGTTGAGCGTATCGTAAAAGAAAATACCGTTATCTTTTCCATTTCCTTTCGATTTAGTTATTTATAGGGTTTTCCAAAAACTGAATGCTGTTGGGGCAGCAGCAAGGCGGGAATAACTCCCACCTGCTGAGCCTATCGATCAACGTTGAGTAATTAGCAATTGAAGAGGACGCTTAAATGGTATTATTCAGTGTGCAGGCGTGCCAGTGTGAAAGAGGGTGCCATCGCGCTAAATCCTTGTTACAAAGCTATTCAAGGCCGCAGCCAAGCAGGTGGAGAATATACCCAAAAAGGTGGATTATTGTTTCAGACGCCGGAATTCCGTGGGAGAATACTCAAATTCTTCGGAAAACAGCCGGCTGAAATACTTAGGGTCTTCGAACCCGACGGCATAGGCAACTTCGGAAATGGTCATGGGGCGGGTAGTCAGCAATTGACGCGCCTGCGTAAGCCGTAGCGAACGGTCGTAGCGCGTAACCGACATACCTGTGAGCGCGATCATCTTCCTGTGGAGCGAAGAGCGGCTCATACCCATCTCGTGATAAATGGCTTCCATCGACGACGGGCTGTTTTCCCACTGCCCTTCCAGCGCCGAGCGCAACTTTTGTAAAAACAGGTTTTCCAGCGACTCGTTTTCTTCGACGAAAGCCGTACCAGGCTCCAACGACTCCATCGCGTGCTGGCTGTAATATACGCGCAGGCGCCGCCGCGATTCGAGCAGATTGCCCAACACCACCTCCAATTCCTCCCGTTGATAAGGCTTGGTAAGATATGCATCCGCACCGCGCCGGAGGCCGCTGATCCGGTCGTTCATCCCGGCCCGGGCCGTCAGCATGACGATTGGAATATGGCTCGTCGCCGGGTTGTTTTTCAGCGTATCGCACAGTTCATAACCATCTTTCAGGGGCATCATTACGTCCGTCAGGATCAGATCTGGAATACTTTCCAAAGCAAAATCGATGCCCGCCTGACCGTTTTCTGCCCGGATAATCTGGTAATGGATATTGAGTGAAGATACGATGTAAGCAGCCACATCCTCGTTGTCTTCCACAAGTAGCAGCACCGGTTTCTCCTCATCCGTTTCGCTGGTCACGTCAGTTGCTTCAGGCACGTCGGGCTTGCTGAAAATGGCCTTCGGCTGCTGCGGCAATAAAACAAACGGGGCTCGGCGGGTCCGCCGGAAACGTACAACAAACTCGGCGCCTTCGCCAGGCACACTTCGGACTGCCAGCCCGCCGTGCATCAGGGATACCAGCTCCCGCACGAGCGCGAGGCCAATGCCGGTCCCCCCAGTTTCGGAAGCCGGTTGGCCTGAAACCTGGAAAAACCGGTCAAAGATCAAGGGTAACTTATCGGCCTCGATACCCAAACCGGTATTTCGTACACGAATTGAAATCCATTCGCCATCCGACTGGCTCCCTACCGGAACGGCCTCATAACATTCCGTGCCAACTAATGGGTCCTTGTCGTCCAGGGTCAGCCGCAGATAAATATCCCCTCCTGCCGGTGTAAACTTGATGGCGTTAGTCAGGAGGTTGGATAGGATGTCCTGCAATTTATCTTTATCAAAATCGGCTTCCAGAAATGCCTCGTCGGAACAAAAATGCATTTGAATATCCTTTCCTGCGGCCATCGTATCGAAAGACTCGGCCACATACCGCGCGAACCTGACCAAATCCGACCGGATGGGCTGCCATAGCATCGCCCCGGATTCGAGTTTCGAAAGGTCCAGGATCTGATTGATCAGCCGCAATAAACTGCTCCCATTCCGTTCGATCAGGTCGGCCGCGCGAGGGCTCCGCTTCAAAAGCTCATCAGGCCCATAACGTTTCAGTTCGGAAGTCATACCAAGTATCACCGTCAGAGGCGTCCGGAATTCGTGAGAGATATTGGCAAAAAAGCGGGATTTTGCCTCATTGAGCTCATGCAGCGACCGGGCCTGATGCTCGATAACCTTCTTATCCTGTTCGATGCGCGCTGTGGCGTGCCTGATCTCCGCTTCCAGTCGTACCTGCTCCTGCTGATGATTCCAGATCCGCCATTTGAGCCAACCCCAGATGCCAGCCATTAAAACCAGCGCCGCCAGCACCAAAAACCAGGTTTGCAGATAAAACGGCTTCAATACTTCGACAGCAAAAGTCAGCGTGTTGGCCGACCATTGTCCATCGGCCGCCTGACCTTTGATCAACAGTTGATAAATGCCGTAAGGCAGTGTCCCAAGCCTCAGTGTCGATTCGGTCTGCTGCGTCCACGCATTGTCCAGCCCTTGTAACCGATAGGTATAAACGTTCTTTTCCGCGTCGGTAAAATTCAGCATGGCAAATTCGAGCACGGCAGTATGCTCGCCTGGCTGCACGACGATTTTCTGCGTTTGAGCAAGCTCTTCCGTTTTGTCTTTGAGCTCGCCGAGCGAGTTATCAAATTGCCGGAACGAGACCACGCGCATACTCAGCGGATTCGTCGGTTTTTCGGACTCAAAATCCCGGGGATTGAATGCGGTGACGCCGTTTAGTCCTCCGAAATAGATATTGCCGGCCTTGTCCTGAAAATGCGCAATGCGGTTAAATTCATTATGGGTAAGGCCGTCTTGGGTAAAATACGTCCGGGTGGTGAGTCTCCCCGGGTCGAACTGCATAATGCCGTTGTCGCTGCTTAGCCAGAGATGCCCACGTCTGTCGGGATAGATCGCGTGGATATTGTCGTTGGACAACCCTTCAGAGCGCCGGAACTGGCGGTATTTGTTCCGCGGCCTGTCCCAGCGTATCATGCCCGCATTAGCCGTTCCCAACCAAAAGACGCCATTCTGATCCTCGTAAAAATACTCGTAAACATCCGCCGGCAGGTAGAACTCGCCTTTACCACCGCTCCAATAGCGGCCGGTAATGCCTTTCACCGGATCAGCCGTATACAAACCGGTTCCCGAGCAAATCCAGAAAGTGCCTTTCCGGTCGGGGGCTATGTACAGTACGTGCGACTGCGCCAGCTCCTTGAACTGGTTGAATTTCGTGAATGACTCGACCTTACCGGCTTTTGAATCACCTAACCACAGTCCCAGGCGGCCACCGATCAGCCACCGGTCTTCACCAAAGTGGCGCACAGCCCAAATTGTCACATTACCGGGTAATTCAAATGCCGCTCCCGCCCCGCTTTTGAACCCATAGTCAATCAGCGCATTGCCCAATCCAAGCATTACCCGACCAGGGAGATTGTCGACAAGCGCCACGGTTGGGCCATAGCGCGGCTCACTCAGCAGTTTCTTAACCGATCCTCCATTTAAGCTGCTCGAATAGAGTCCGAATTTTTCAAGACTGGCGTAAACGGCATCTCCCGCAACGGTAATGCCGCGAATCGCCGCCGTTTTCTCGCCCGTGTAGGTCGCATTGTAAAACAGCCTGCGAAAGTAATTGGGTGCTACTTTCACCTGATACACTCCAAAACTTGTCCCCAGCCACATCGAACCGTTCCGATCAACAAAAAAGCTCCGATTGACTACCGCTTCCCCCGACAACTGATCGTTGATATCCAGGAGAACTGCGCCCGTCGAATCGCGAAGACGTGTTCCGTCCCACATGTCGCCGGTTTTATCAAAAATGTAACAAACCGGAAAAAGTGCCTGGGACAAAACCGGAAGCTGGGCACGCGGTAATTCATGCCGGTTGCCCGCCTCGTCTATCCTGTAAAAATGGTAAGCGAAATCGCGGGACAGCGTTACAAGCAGATAGCAAAATTCGCTACCGGCATTGCGTTGCCCCATACAATTCGCGATCAGGTTCACCGAGTGCTTATATTCCCGAAGGACCCGCCCCTCTGCGGTAAGCTCGACCAGGTTCTTCCCATCGGCAATGCACCAAACCGTGTTGTGAACCGTTGCTCGCAGGAGCGTCAATTGCTTGAACTGTTTCAAACGAACGGACTTCAAACCGGATTTTGAGCGGTAGGAAGACAATATAGCAGACTGGTAGTTTGCAAAAAAGATGGTCCCATCCGGGGTCGCCAGCAGGCGCTGCGGAACGTTCAGGTGGCTATTCAGGTATTTTTTGCCGAATTTCTCTTCAAAAGAGATGGTTTTCCCCGTTAGCGGATTGAAAAGAGAAATACGCGATTCCCCGAAAGGGCCCATCAGCCACAATATCCCGTCGGCGTCCTGCGCAATAGATTGTATATCATCAAATGCAAGCCCACTGCGGTCTTTGGTGAAGTTCGTAAATGTCTTTCCGTCTAAACGGCTGAGCCCATACTTGGTACCGAACCACATAAACCCCTGCCGGTCCTGAAAAATGGCGTTCACTTCCCGATGCGCCAGCCCCTCTGCCGGGCTATAGTGTTTCACCCAGGCAACGTAAGGATGGGCGGCATTCGGTCGGGCCGCGCTCGGTCGGGCAGCGTTCGGCTGGGCTGCACACGGTCGGATGCACAGCAAAAAAAGTAACCCTAAGACAAGACCTGCTGTTTTCACCTGGTTAACAAAAGCTACAAAAACAATAAATGTAGCAGACCTACTTTACACCATTTGTAGCTAGAATTCGGGCCTGGCAAATTAGCCGGCAGGTAACAGCTTCCTGTCCACCGAAAACCTCCCGCTGCCCTCCGCGATAATCGCCAGCGCCAGCCCGATCACGAGCAAATGGTACTCGTAGCCCTCACCCTGCTGGTTACCGAACCAGTTCATAAAAAAGCCGTTCTGTGCGTGCTGCCCGACGAAAATAATCCCGGTAAACAATCCGATGATAGCCGCAGACCAAAGCCTGGAAGCGAAACCGGCGATTAATGCGATCGCACCCGCGAATTCGATCAGGATCACCAGGAAGCCCACGAGCCAGGGAATATGCAGGGTTTGGGTAAAAAACTGCATTTCGCCTTTGAAACCCGGGCCGCCGAACCAACCCAGTACTTTTTGCGCGCCGTGGGGAAAGAGAACGAGGCCTATGGTAAGGCGTAGAACTAGACCTGTCCAGTCGTTATTTGCTTTGAAAATGATTGCTTTCATTACTTTGCTAATGGTTATTTGAAGCAGCAAAGGACCGGAAAGCGTGCGCCTAAAAAATTAAAGTAGTTGAAGAAATCAGCCTTCCATTAACTTTTTTCGAAGCATACTGAGAAATACAGGAGTGATGCCGAGGTACGCAGCGATCTGCTTTTGCGGAATACGCTGTCCGAAAGCGGGGTATTTACGCACAAAATGCTGGTAGCGCCCCGCCGCATCGAGCGAAAGTGATTGATCGATCCGTTCCATATGGGCAATGAATGCATTTTGCAGGAGAATCCTGAAAAACCGCTCCATTTTAGGGACCTTTTCGTAAAGCAGGTCGAGGTCGGGCTTCGTGATTTGCAGCAGTTGGGTATCTTCCAGTGCCTCGATGTGATAACGGCTTTCCTTCCCCGTCAGAAAGCTGAACAAATCGCCTACCCACCAGCCTTCGGCCCCAAACATCAGAATGTGCTCAAATCCATTTTCATCGATAGAATATATTTTAACACACCCTTTCATGATGAAATGCTCCGACCGGCACACTTCGCCTTGCCGCAGCAAAAATGCTTTTCGCTTCAATTGCTTCGGCTGAAACAGGGAAAGGACCAATTCAATCTCCCCGACGTCGAGGTGTACGTGGCGTTCGATATTCTGGATTAATAGGCTGGTAATCATTGCCGGGCTTCGCCGTTAGTGCGCTATTTTCGTTTGTTTGTCCCTTTCCGGCACCCAAATCCAGGGTGCATTTTAATCCTAATTTAAGGTCATTTTAACGGCGTTTAAATCTGCACTGCCCTCTTTTGGACTATATTTTTTTAAAATATTAATATCCCCTCCCCCTGACAAGAAACCGAACTACGCCAGCTACAAAGCAAAAGGCGATGGCTTTGCTATGTTCGGAATTTACTAAAACCGGAAATCATTACTAAACCTTTTTTTAAATCATGACAAATATCCGCTCCCCGTCCCGCCCGTACGGACGCTCCTCTACCTATTTTTTTGAAATGAAACGCTTGATAAAAACTAACTGATTTCTACATGAAAAGTTATGTACAACCGCCCGTCGACCGGTCGGGAGGGATTATAAAGATAATCCTGCTAAACCTTTTGCTCCTGGTCTCGCTTTGCGCCAACGCCGGCGGAAACATTTTTGCCGCCGATAAGAAAATTACAGGTAAAGTACTCGATTCTAAAGACGCCTCTCCACTGCCCGGCGTGAATGTGCTCATTAAAGGAACCGGCATCGGAACCTCCACAGATGCTTCCGGAAATTACGAAATTAATGTCCCTGGTGAATCCAGCGTACTGGTATTCAGCTTTGTAGGCTTCACCAGCCAGGAAATTACCGTCGGGAGCCAGTCGGTAATCGATGTAAACCTGGCTACGGACGCGAAAGCGCTGAGCGAAGTGGTCGTGATCGGGTACGGTACCGTACGCAAATCGGATCTTACAGGCGCTGTGGCCACCATCAAAGGTGAGCAGCTGATGGACAAGCCGGTACCCAACGTTTCGCAGGCCCTTCAAGGTAAAATTGCGGGTGTCGAGGTGAGCGTAAACAGCAATGCACCCGGTGCGGCGGCAAAAGTGCGCGTTCGCGGTATCGGCTCCATCAACTCCAATATCGACCCGCTTTACGTGGTGGATGGGGTGATCGGTGTGGACGGAAACTCGATCAATCCGAATGATATTGCTTCGCTCGAAGTGCTCAAAGATGCCTCGTCGACAGCCATTTACGGTGCGAGAGGTGCCAATGGCGTGATCATGATCACGACCAAACGCGGACGGGCGGGCGGAATGAAGGTTTCTTATGACGGGAATGTCAATGTAAGTGATCTTTACCGCCATGTCAAAACGCTAAATTCCGATGAGTTTGTGAAGGTCTACAACGAGGCCTATGCCAATGGTACCAAATTCGACCCGGCCGGCGGCACCTGGACGCCCCCTGCGTTGCTCAACCACGCCAATTTCCCGTTGCTGTTCGATGCCAACGACAAGCCATTGTACAATACCAACTGGGAGAAAGAAGTGTACAAGCCGGCCATTTCCACCAATCATTCGCTTAACTTCCAGGGGGGTAACGATAAAACCCTATTCAGCCTTTCGCTGGGCTACCTGAACCAGAATGGTCTAATGGCCACTTCCGCATTCAAGCGGTACAACCTTCGATTTACCGTTGACAGCGATATCAACAAGTGGCTGAAAGTGGGCGGAAGCCTGTCACTGATCGACAGCCGCCAGCGCATGGTGTCCGACGGCAACGGCTCGTTGAATGTGCCCCGCATGGTGTCGGAGGAGGTACCTATCCTACCTGTTAAATATCCCGACGGTACCTGGGCCGGCAACAACGACATCGCCGGGTTGGAAGGTGGCCCCAACCCCGTGAACATCGCCAACAATCGGTATACCATCAACAACACGCTCCAATCCCTGGGCAATACCTATTTGCTATTCCACATCACCAAGGACCTGGATTTCAAAACCGACCTCGGATTTAATCTGCAATCGCAGAAAAACAATTACTTCTCTTCCCAAAACCTGGCGCACATGTCGGCCGACCAGGGCGGGGTCGCGAACATCCGGGGCTATCTGAACACTTACTGGCAATCGGAAAACTACCTGACCTGGAACAAGACGATCAACCAGCGCCACCGGTTTACGGCATTGCTCGGCGCTTCGTGGCAGCAGTACAACCAGGAAACCGATTTTGTTGAAACCCAGAACTTTATCGACGACATCTTCCAATGGCACACGCTAGGTTCCGGTTCTGTAAGGAGCTCCTCTACCTCAGCCGATTACAAATGGGCCATGAACTCCTACTTCGCCCGGGCGACCTACAACCTCGACGAGAAGTACCTGTTCACGGCGACCGGTCGCTATGATGGATCATCGAAATTCGGTGCGAACAATAAATATGCGTTTTTCCCTTCGGTAGGTGCCGCGTGGCGCGTTTCGGAAGAGGCTTTCCTGAAAGGCAACAAGACGATCACCAATTTGAAAGTACGCACCAGCTACGGGCTTTCGGGCAACCAGGAAATCGGTCAATATCAATCTATTGCACAAATTCAGCCAGGCACTACCAATGCAACCAGCACGGTGCTGAACGGAGCATTGCAATCGACTTTGCTGCCGAGCTATTTGGGTAACCCCAATTTGAAATGGGAGAAATCGCTGCAATTCGATGCGGGTGTTGAACTGGGTCTGGGACAAAAAATCGACCTGACGGTGGATTATTACAACCGCGTGACAAAAGACCTGCTGCTTCAAGCGCCTATTCCGTGGTCGGCCGGTGAAGTGAATGCGAATGTGTACCAAAACGTAGGTTCGGTACGGAACTCGGGCTTTGAAGTGAGCTTGAATACGACGAACATCGAGACGCGCAACTTCTCCTGGACCACCAACTTTATTTTCGCCACCAATGCGAACAAGATCCTGAAATTGAACCGTGGTAATGCCGACATTTTCCCCGGCCCCAACTTCCTCGGGCAGACCAACATCCTGCGCGTAGGCGAGCCGATCGGTTCATTGTACGGTATGACAAGGCTCGGAACTTACAGCACCGATGAAGCAGCCCTGGCCGCGGAGCATAACCTGAAACCAGGCGACAGAAAGTACATTTACAATGCCGACGGCAGCAATTATTACAGCATTATCGGCCGCACGACGCCTAAATGGACCGGCAGCTTCAACAGTACCATGAAGTACAAAGGCTGGGATTTTTCATTCAACATCCGGTTTGTCGAAGGCCTGAATACCGCAGCGACATTCAAGCACTCGGTGGAAGACAGGCAGACCATCGCTAACAGCCTCGCAACCGTGCTGAATGCATGGACACCTACAAACCAGAACACGATGATCTCGCAGGTGCGGAACTACAAGTTCGCGCAGGATTCGCATTTCGATACCTGGTGGGTTGAAAACGGCTCGTTTATCCGCGGCCAGAACTTCATGCTAGGCTACTCGTTCAACGACCCTGTTCTTGAAAAGCTGAGAATTGACCGTCTGCGCCTGTACGCAAGTGTCCAGAACCTGTTTGTGATCACGAAATACACCGGTTACGACCCCGAGGTGGATACATTCAATTCCGGCTACGGGGCTAATACCGCCTTCTCGCAAAACCTGGATTTCTTCTCCAATCCCCGCCCAAGGGTTTGGAACCTGGGCTTGACACTTACTTTTTAAACCGCAACTACAAAAGATATGAAAGTGCTGAAAAATATATTGCTGGCAGCATCATTGCTGACCCTGGGTTCCTGCTCGGATTTTCTCGAGGAGAACCCGACCGGCTTCCTGACACCCGAATCGGAGGCGTCCAGCAGCAAAGTGGCCCGGGCTTATGCGAATTCCGCGTATGTTAACTTGCAGGGGCTTTTGGCCGGCCAGCCTGCTTCCTATGGCGGGAACACCTACAATTTGCTCGAATTCATGACCGGCAAGGCCAACAGCGATCTCGGCCAGACCGGATTTGTGAACTACCAGAACCTGGGTTATACTAATACTTCGTTCTACTTCGACACCTGGTGGCAGCAAATGTACCTCGGCGTGGGTGCCTGTAACCTGGCTTTGCAAAGCATCCCGGGCATTAATGCGGCCGGACTTACCGACGAACAAAAGAACAATATGCTTGCGGAGGTCCACACGCTGCGTGCATTGTACTACTTTTACCTGGTGCGGATGTACGGCGCGGTGCCTGCGGTAACCGCCGTTCCTACAAACCTCGACCTGAACGTCGCACGTACCCCGGCGAAGGACATTTATGACAAGATCATCATCCCCGACCTGCTCGCTGCGGAAGCATCCTCGTTACCGTGGTCGAATACGACGGGAAATGTATCAATGTCGGCAGTGGAATCGCTGTTGGCGGACGTGTACCTGACCTACGCCGGCGCGGCGATCAACGGTGGCCAGCAGTACTATGCCGAATCGGCGAAGCGGTCGCTCAATGTGATTCAGAAAGGCGGTTATACACTTTTCAAAAATTACACCGACATGATCAACCCGGCAAACAAAAACCTGGGCGAATTCATTTTCCAGGTGCAATATGCTGCCAGTGTGCCGCTGACCAACCCGCTCACGCCGCTTACGATCCCGAATTATTCAGGCATTTCGAAGTATGCGGATGAATATGGCTCGGTTTACCCGACGCCCGAGTTTATCAAGTCGTTCCCGAAGGGCGACAAGCGCGTGGAAGAGAAGCAATTCTTTTACACCACTGCTCCGAGCATCAAAACCGGCCAGCCCGTGAAATTCAAGAATACCTACATCTATAAGTGGTTCGATGCCAATGCGATCACGAGCACGATTAAATCCGACCTGAATTACACGCTTTACCGCCTCGCGGACGTGTACCTGATGTACGCGGAAGCGTCCAACCGCGCAGAGGGCACGCCTAACGCAAAGGCGGTCGAGTATGTGAATGCGATCCGTGCCCGCGCTAACCTGGCACCTGTTTCAGGGTTGAACCAGACTGCATTCGAACAGGAAGTGTGGTCGCAACGTTATTTTGAATTGTGTTTTGAAAACAAAATGTGGTTCGACATGATCAGGACACGCAAAGTACGCAACGACGTCACCGGCAACTGGGACAATTTCGTGGGCCACAAAACCGTTTTCGGCGCTACTTTCAGCGAAAAGCAACTGCTGTTCCCGGTACCGAGACAAGAATCGGACGTGAACCCGAATTTGCTGCCAAATAATCCCGGGTTTTAATTAAAGAACAATAATGGTTAGAATGGAAACAGCCGGCTCACTGAGTCGGCTGTTTTTGTTGGGCCGCCTGCGCAACGTGCTGTAATTGAGCAGTGTCTGAATCATTATACACCGACCTTTCGCGCGCATTGGTTTCCAGAATCGCCTCACGGAGAATAATTATATTGATTTAAAATATAGTTATATTTATTACCGAATGATTTTCGTGTGAACCCTAAGCATCCATTACCATGAAAAACATTACCAGGCTTATGCCCAACCGGGCCTGCTGCGCGATCATCGTTGCGGCGCTATCGCTGTCAATCGCAGTTTTACATGCCCAACCGCTGGCCAGTCCCATCTGCTCTTCTACGTCACAACATCAAAAGCTGATCCTATCTAATTCCCAGAAACAAATTTTTAACCATGCACAACAAAGTCTTGCGGCCTACATTGCCGCCAAAAAGGCCAGCCGCACAAATGCCGTCGACCAGGTTTATACGATTCCGGTCGTTGTGCATATTATTGAACCTATCGGCTATTCCCTGCTGACCGACCAGCAGGTGATCGACGGGATTGCCGAGGTGAGTAAGATGTTCAGAAACCAGCTCCCCGAATCGGACGGGGTGGATGTCCAAATTCAGTTTCAGCTGGCCGTCAGGTCACCTCAGTGTACACCGTCTACGGGAATTAACAGGATTTACACCAACAATGCAGCCTATACCCAATTTGGCGTCACAGGTTTCGGCGGCAACGGCTTGCCTTATGATCAGGTATATCCCATGAGTTACTGGAGTAATCTGGAATACTACAACATATGGGTGGTCAACTACATGGACCAGGCAGGCGCATTCGCAGCATATCCAACGGGCGCCTACTCGCCAAATGATGGAATGATGGTAATGTCGGCATACTTCAATACCAAATTACTCGCGCACGAGCTGGGGCACGCCCTGTTTCTTGGTCACACGTTCGCGAGAGGGATCGGCGAGGGAGATCTGGGTACAGTTGAATGCCCCCTGAACGACAATTGCAGCGCACAGGGTGACAATATCTGCGATACCGAGCCGGTCAATCAAAGCTCCAATTATCTCTGTTTAGGAAATCCCAATCCGCTCAATGCGTGCAACAACAATAGTCCGTACGGCAATGTCCTCAAAAATTACATGGGTTACAATAGTTTCGAGTGCCAGTCGCAGTTCACCAACGACCAGCGTACCCGGATGCGGAATGCCCTGGAATCCCTGCGATCGGGGCTGATCAACAGCAAAGGGCTGGACCCGGTCATCGCCCCGTTGAGCATTCCGAAAGGGACCACTGCTACCCTCACTGCAACGGGCTGCAATGGGTTAATAAATTGGTATGATGCCCCGTCAAATGGCAACCACCTGGCGTCAGGCAACAGTTATACCACGCCCGTCCTGGAAGAATCCAAAACCTATTACGCTTCATGCCTGCGCGCCGACTGCCCGAGCGATGTGCGGGTACCGGGCGTCGTAACCGTCGGCTCGGGCCTGCCGGTCCATCTTATCCGCTTCAGTGCCGCGCTGACGGAACAAAACCAGGTCACATTAAGCTGGGCTACCTCATTTGAAACCATGCACGACCATTTCGACGTGGAATCGGCGCGGGATGCTAAAACGTTCCACTATACGGGACGGGTTACTGCCCCTTTCCGGTCAGTCGCCGGGGTTTCGGAATACCAGTTTACTGACATTCCCGAACCACCAGCCGATATGGTCTATTATCGACTGAAGCAGGTCGATACCGACGGAACCTATGCTTTTTCCAAAACGATACCCGTTCGAATTCCCGAAAGCGTGCTGGTAACTGTCGGCCCCAACCCTACCGAGAACATTATTACCGTCAGCGGAGTATCCCATAACTGTGACATCGAAGTGATCAATGCGAACGGCACCGTGGTTCAGCGGGCGAAGAACCAACGCTACATTGATTCAAAACGCCTTCCTGCCGGACTTTACGTGGTTCGGGTAACGATGGGAAACGGGTACACGGTTTCAAAGAAAATCATTAAAAAATAAGCCAAATGCCGGCGGAGCGTTTATCAGCAAACGCTCCGCCGGCATTTAATACATCCTATTTATGGCTAATCAATGCTGTAAAAGAAACTTCTCAGTTCGGTTGCGAAAACGTCCGGCACCTCTAACGCTGCAAAGTGACCGCCCTCGCTCATTTTCCGGAAACTGACGACGTTCACGAAACGTTCTGCCCACTCTTTCGGGAACTGGGCCTCCCGGGGGAACAGGGCCACACCCGCCGGTACATTCGATTTTTGTAATGGCTGGGCACCACTCCATTGCGCTATCGCATCGGCCTTGTACATCCTCACCGAGGTAGCGATGGTTTGTGTCACCCAATAAATCATCACGTTGGTAAGCAACCCGTCCCGGCCGCCAAATGCGCCTTCCAGGATTTCGGGAGAAGCCCCGGCACTGCCAAAGCTGAGGATCCAGGCAGCGAGTCCGGTAGGCGAATCGTTCAGTCCGTAGGCAAGCGATTGCGGTTTGGTGGCATGTACCATCGCATAAGCACCTTCGCTGTACCACCATTGCTGTACAAACTGCGCGAACTGTTTTTCAGCCTCGGTCATCGTAGCGGGGTCTTCCTGGCCCATGGGGTAGCCAACGTCCGTAAAATGCACCCCAGCGACAATCCCGGGATATTTGGAGGCCAATGCTTTCGTAACACCCATTCCCACATCTCCGCCGGCCGCATAGAATTTTTCATAACCCAGGTTACCGGTCATCAACTCTTTCCATAAATCGGCAACTGCTTCGGTGGTAAGGGCCACTTTACCCGAAAATCCGAAGCCCGGAATGGAAGGGATCACCAGGTCGAAACTCTGTTCCCCTTCGGTCAGGAGCGGGATGATCTTGTGGAACCGGTAATAGCTGTCGGGCCAGCCGTGCGTCAGGATGAGCGGCTTGGAATTCTTGCCTTTGCCTTTGATATATTGAAAATGGACCTTCACCCCATTCACGTCGGCAATGTATTGCGGGTATTTGTTGAGTTCGGCTTCCTGCTTGCGCCAGTCGTAGGTGGTAAGCCAGTATTGCACCAGTTCCTTCAAATATACCTCGCTGGTACCGAAGTGCCAGCCCGAGCCCTCCGCCTCTCCCGGCCAGCGGGTGTTCTGCAAACGGCTTTTCAGATCATCCAGTACTTGCTGCGAAACCGATACTTTAAATACCTCCATGTTTTTCATAGTTGCGTTTTTTTTGGTTTGTGAAAAAGTGATCACCGGGCTCAGTACGAGCGCTGTAAAAATGAGCATGCGAAGTTTTTTCATGGCGTCCTGTTGTTTGAGTAAAACAAAGGTATAGCTATGAAGCGGGGTGCCGTTAGGAAGGATTTCGGGAAAGATAGTAAAAAACTCCGCTGAACAAATCAGTTTTTCCGGTATTCGGTCGGCGTTGTATTTGTCTGCTTTTTGAACGACTTATTGAAATGCGAAGCGTCCTCGAAGCCCAGCCAGTAGCAAATCTCCTGGATCGACAAGGACGTTTGTTTCAGCAAACTTTTGGCTTCCATCACCACATATTCGTCGATGAATGCCTTTGCGGGCTTGCCTAATTCCGACTGCAAGACTTCACTCAGGTATTTCGGGGTGATATGCAATGCAGTCGCGTAAAATGCAACTTCCTTATGCTCCGGGAAATGCTCCGCGACCAGCTTCCTGAATGCCTGGGCTATTTTTTCTTTGTTGGAAATGCCGTTGGAAACCCGATTCGAAATGCCGTTCGGGCTGCCGGCGTTTTGCGGCTGACCAGACAGCTCGGAATGGAACGATTCGGCCAGCATCAGCAAGGAATGGACGATACCCGGAACTGCACTTTTGTCGTCTCTTAATTCTTTGAGCAGACTAAACAACGACGCCATTTTTCGGGTCTGGTCGTCCGAGAGCCTGATCACATGCCTGCCCCCGTGGAAGAAGAATGAAAGCGAATGCAGAAACGAGTTGTTTTGTAAACCCGCCAACAGCTCTTCCGTAAAATAGACCGTATCGTGCTCGGCCGTATAGTTGCCCGTCCACTGGCAAACCATCCCCGGCCCTACGGTCGTAAGGCACCCGCCCGTAACCAGGTAGTCGGTACTGCCGATCTTGAACACGTCACCTTCGCCAGAATACGTAACGCCCAGACCAAACGTGAATGTCCGGAACGGGAAATTTACATGAGCGCTTTGATAGGTATGCCTGTCGGCCAGAAAGAACGGAACATTGAAACCATGGGAATTTTGGTGTTTGAGAAACTCGTACAGATTGAAGGACGTCAGATTGAATTTTTTGTGCATAACGTGCTGGTTTCTATGTTCCTGTTTGTCAACGGCGGGCGAACGCCCTATCAGGCCGCCAAAATAGCGAAAATTTTATTTTACCATTAAAAATAGTTTTACTGGTAAAATAGCTATTTTTGAATGGAATGTAAATTAACAATCAGCCGGACAGACATGATGAGGACGTTGGATAACCTGCAAATGGATGGAGGATGCCTGGTGTTTAATTTCGTAAACACTGTCAATACCCGAAAACCGGCGCCTGAATTCGACTACCTGGAAACATTTGAGGATGTTTTAACGTGGTCCGCAAAGGCGGAATCGCTTGACGGGAAGCAGTTACGGGCTCTTAGTGAATATGCCGTGCAGGAGCCGGACGCTGCCCTGGCGGTGCTTCAAGACATGATTGAAGCCCGCGAAATGCTCTACGGTTTATTTTCGGCCATTGCCAAAGACACCCCGCCCGACGTTACGGTGACCGATGCGTTCAATCAGAGGCTATCAATCGCGTTCCAAAGGATTCATTTAACGTTCGGCCCCGCCGGTGCCGAGATACATTTAGACGGCAAAGGGGTTTCTTTGAACGAGCCGCTGCTTCCCGTCCTGAAATCCGCATTTGATATCCTTACCCGCGATGGTTTTGAAAGGATAAAAGAATGCCCACGCTGCGGGTGGCTTTTTCTGGACACTTCTAAAAACGGAAAGCGTAAATGGTGCGATATGAATGTGTGCGGCAGCCGCGAAAAATCGCTCGAATACTATTACAGGAAAACCAAAGCCCGCCATAACACATGAGCTCCGGCAAATACATCAGACATCTTCTGCTCATCGCAACCGCATTCACCATCCTGCAATGCACCCGCGACGGGGGACAACAAGCGACGATCGGCTATCCTACGCCACAGCCCGACTCCATCGCGATGCCTTTCCTGCCCGGCATTGTCAGCAGCGATTCGCTCGATTTCAACTCAGCCTTTTCGCCGGATGGGAAGTCCTTCTATTTTTCAAGATCAGGCAAGGGTAAATGGATGATATATGTAACGGAGCTGCAAGCAGAATCGTGGAGCAAACCCCGGTTGGCCCCGTTCAATGAGCTTCGCTATTCGCAGGCTGATCCCTTCATCACCAGCGACGGGACGCTGTATTATATTTCGAACCGGCCCAAAGTCGCCGGAGACACCATTTCCGACTATGATATTTGGCGGGTCCGCCCCCGGCCGGACGGCTCCTGGACGAAACCCGAAAATGTGGAGGCCGTAAATTCAGACAGTACCGAATATTATGTATCGCTTGCCGCTAATGGTAATCTGTACTTTGCGTCCGACCGGCAGGGCGCACTCGGATCGCACGATATATACGTGAGCCGGTACGTGAACGGCAATTTCACGCAGCCTGAAAACCTCGGCCCGGCTATCAATTCCGTCAAGATGGAACATGATCCGATGATCGCACCGGATGAGCGGTACCTCCTCTTCACGTCCGTCGACCGGAAAGATTCGCATGGAAGCGGTGACCTCTACTACGCACTCCGCAATGAAGACGGCACCTGGGCAACCGCTGAAAACATGGGCACCCGATTCAATACCGACAGCTATGAATACTGCTCCTACCTCACCCCGGATGGACAGTATTTGTTTTATAGTTCAAATTACGACGTAAAATGGATCAGCACAAAACACCTCCCGCGGGCGCGGTGATGCTGGTGATCAGATCAACGCCCGCGGACGTATCAACATAGCTGATTTGAAAGATTACGCATTTATCAAACAGCAACTTGGCCTGACTGACTAGCCAGGCCGGGTTGCCGTGCGGATATCGATATACGTAGCGAAAATAAGGCGAAGAACTAGGCACCCGGAAGCGGTCCTGAGGGGCGATAGGTATTGATAATCATGCCCGTCGAGGTGATTTGCGTGCCGACCAGCGCGAGACGGCCCGCGGGAACGCCGTTTTCAAACAACCGCTTTCCTCCGCCAAGCACCACCGGAGCGATCCACAAGCGGTGCTCATCGACGAGCCCGGCGGAGATGAGCGTTTGCAGCAAATTGCCGCTGCCCCAGATATGGATATCAGGCCCGTCCGAAGCCCGCAGCCGTCCGATTTCTTCCACGTCGTGTACAACCTGGGCGTTGTGCCAGTGGGTTTGGTCAAGCGTGCGTGTGGCAATGTATTTCTTTGCTTTGTTGAACGCTTTTCCGATCGGATTGTCGTCGTGCTGAGGCCAGTACGACGCAAAGATGTCGTAGGTACGGCGCCCCAAAAGCATTTCAAACTCTCCTGCGATGGTTTCATTGATGGTCTTATTCAGCAGATCGTCCCCGTAATGCATAAACCAGCCACCGTGCGTGAACCCGCTGCTCGGGTCTTCATCGGGCCCGCCAGGCGCCTGCATGACGCCGTCGACCGAAATTTGGGTAATAGCAATGATCTTTCCCATGTTTTCTCCTCTATTTAGTTTTTCTGATTCAGCGAAATCGTGATCTGACTAAACAAAAGTACATTGACATTCAATGGAAGTCCGGGTGCAAACCTGCCAAAAGAAGGGGGCAATCGCGTAAACCCTAAACCGACCACTCGGTAGGCGTCTTACCGAATTTTTTCTTGAATGAATGTGAGAAATGTGAAAGACTTTCAAACCCGAGGTCGAGGTAAATCGCCGACGGCTTCTTGTTCTTGGTCTCGATCAGGTACCGGGCTTCCGCAAGCCTTCGTTCTTGAAGCCAGTGCCGCGGGGACATACCGAATAGCCGCTGAAAATCGCGCTTGAAACCCGCCAGGCTTCTTCCGGTAAGCCTCGCAAACTTTTCGACCGGCACATTGTAATGGAAATTGCTGAGCATGAATTTTTCCAGATCCATTTTATAGGGCTCCGAAAAATCGAACAGCATTTCTTCCAGCTCCGGCATGGCGTGCATCAGCAAATGCACCGCTTCTTTCACTTTGAGCATCCCAAGGCTGGTGGTTACAGCCTCGTGCGGGTTGCGGACATAAGGGATTACCGACTGAAAGAAGGCACGCAAAAAGTCGTTTCCCGGGATGAGCACATTGGGCGGCCCGGAGTATTTGTGCCCCGTTTCGACCTGCTCTTCGAGCGCAATCGTCCGCAGCATGTCCTCCTGCAAGCAAATAACGATGGTCTGATAATCTTCCCCGTCCAGGGGGGTCTTGGTAATTTCGCCTAACTGATTCTTTTGTACCAGCAGCATCTCGCCGGCGCCCATCGATACCTTCTGCGTGGCCGTTTCCAAGGAAAAACGGCCCGAGACCTGCAATATCAATGTATTGTGTTCCATAAATGCCACTTTATCTTTCCTCTGTTTCGAGAAATAAGAGTAAAAGATAACACCCGGGATTATTTCAGTTGGATTCGTCACGCCGTAAAGATATTAAAAACCAAGGCTTGAAAATAGCCCCGCTATCGTTGAAGATAGGTTCCTCCTACTATTGCGCCAGGTGCAAAGTGCGTATTAAGCACATCCATTTCCTCTGGGGTAAACCCGATTTCCATCGCCTC
This sequence comes from Dyadobacter sp. 22481, assembly GCF_052044875.1. NCBI lineage: Bacteria > Pseudomonadati > Bacteroidota > Cytophagia > Cytophagales > Spirosomataceae > Dyadobacter > Dyadobacter sp. 22481. The sequence continues at coordinate 486,796 of NZ_JBQENV010000001.1, read as the reverse complement.
CACGTTTTCCGACAGTCGCGCCCTCCGGTTCATGCTCACCAGCGGCATGATATGGTCACCCTGCGCATTCACCCAGGCGATCGCCAGCTGCGTCGCCGTGTACCCTTTATCCCTTGCCATTTGTTTTAATACCTCCACCGTTGCCAGGTTTTGGATAAGGTTCTCTCCCTGGAAACGCGGAAAGTGGTGCTGGTAACTGCCGGCTGCGAGCGGAGCGTGCATTTCCCCCGTCAGAAGCCCCTCGGCCGTATTGGCAAACGCTACAACGCCGATGCCCAGCTCTTTGGCCGTCGGAAGCAGGTCGCTTTCGATTTGCCGGTCGGCCAATGAATAGCCTATTTCCAAAGCGGTTACCGGATGGACGCTATGCGCCTGACGCAGTTGCTCAGCGGTAATTTCGGAGACACCCAGGTACCGCACTTTCCCTTCCGTGATCAGGTCGGCGACTGTACCGATCACGTCTTCCACCGGAACGCTGTTATCCAGCCTGCATGGCTGGTAGAGATCGATGGTATCAATCCCCAGACGCACGAGTGAATAGTTGATGAAGTTTTTGATGGCCACCGGGCGAAGGTCCAATCCAAGCCATTGGTTATTGTAAAAAATAGCCCCGAACTTGACACTGATGAAAGCATCGTCGCGGCGGCCTTTGATGGCTTTACCCACCAGCAATTCATTGTGACCCGCGGCGTAAAAATCCCCCGTATTCAGGAAATTAATGCCATGATCCAGCGCCGTTTGAATGGTAGCAATGCTTTCGGACTCGTCACTGCCCACGCCTCCCCAAACGGGCGACATCCGCATACAGCCCAATCCAAGTTTAGAAACAAGCGGCCCATTCTGGCCAAGGTTTATTTTTGTGATCGTTGTCATCTTTTTTCGTTGGTTTTAACGATACAAAGATGACGCGTTACCGCCCCCCGCCGATTTCCTCCACGGCTCAAATAACTTGCTTGTACGGATCAGGTTGTATAAACGCGCTACCCGGGAAAGATTTTACCGATCATCCGGCCGATCTCGACAAAATCGTCGTGGTTGCTGACGGACCGCTTTTCAGTCTCGTCGGCATTTTGTTGTGAGAATGGATAAATGAGCAAGAAATTGTTTGTCAATGCGTGCTGGTTCAGGATGTCGGGCACCTGGCCCATTCTCGGAAAAAAGGATACCATTCCCCGTTTGGCCATAAACAATATCAGCCCCTCGTCGGCCGAGATCCCGGCGATAGCCTCCTCGGCCTCGCCCCAGTAGTCGATCGTGTGCGACGATAGTTCAATGGCGGATTTTTTGGCTACCCTTTCGATGATACTGATGATCGGGGCGCTGGTATAGAAAGCCATTTCCGAGCCCGACGACTTCCCGATGTTCCATACGCGGAGCAGGGCATGGAAAAATCCGGGCTCCTTATCCGCTCTGGGCGGGATGAGAACAAAGTATTTTTTGATGGTCGAAATGGGCTGAACCGCATGGTAGATCAGCGTGTTGACATTTTCATTCTGCAAATAGCCATTGGTAAGGTTGTAAACGAACGAAGGCGTCAGACCTTTGTCGGGCTGCAATGCGAGTATCAGATCGGTTATCCTCTGTTCTTTGATCACATTGCTGATACCCGTTGCCGCATCGCTGTCGTACCGGGTAAGCGGCTGGATCCGGATGTCGGCGGCCGCGGCCATCGTCACTGCCGCGTGGAGTGTTTTTTCCGCATTCCTGACAGACGACTCATTCTTTTCGTCATTGATCACATTCAATGCGAACAGCCTGTTTCTGTTATGCGTTGCCTTGATGAGTAAGCCAAGGTTCACCGACTTTTCCACCGTCTCCTCATAGTTGACGGCGATCAGAATATTTTCAGTCTCCGGATTCACACCCGACGCCGTAGCCTCGTTATCGGCCTCCGCGATCTTTGCCGCGCTCGACATCGACACAAACGACGAAACCGTACAGGAAATGAGTATCAGCAGGATACTGCCATTGAGCACGTGTTCACTCAACAGACGGACCGGCTCGCCGCTTTCAGTTTCGGAGAGAATGATGTTATAACCCACCATCACAGCCGCCAGCGTTGCCGCCGCCGACGCCGAACTCAACCCGAAAATGATCATGCCTTCATCCTTCGTCAACCTGAATGTCTTCTGCGTCAATACCGCCGCCAGATACTTTCCGCCAATAGAAGCAACGAGCATTACTGCCGCCACACCGAGGGTTTCCAAACTTTTGAAGAAAACCGAAAAATCGATCAGCATTCCCACACTGATCAGGAAAAAGGGAATGAACATAGCGTTACCGACAAACTCCACCCGGTTCATCAGGGCTGACGTATGAGGAATAAGCCTGTTGAGCGCAAGCCCGGCAAAAAAAGCACCGATTATCGCTTCGATGCCGGCAAGTTCCGCCAACACGGCTGCGAGGTAGATCATCACCAGCACAAATATGTATTGGGAGATTTTGTCGTCGACCTTTTTGAAAAACCATCTTCCTATTATTGGAAAAACAAATAATACGGTGAGGCTGAACGCCAGCACGGAAAGGCCCAGGCGCAACCAGAATGCACTATTTACTTCACCCTGCGTCATACCCACCACCACGGCCAGCACCAGGAGCGAAAGGACATCCGTCAGCATCGTCCCTCCTACGGTGATATTAACCGACAAGTTTTTCGCAACGCCCATTTTGCTCACCAGTGGATAAGAAATGAGTGTGTGTGAAGAAAAAAGACTGGCAAACAGTACGCAGGTAAGTAACGGAAAATCCAGTACATAATAACCGCCTGCCATTCCCAGAATAAACGGAACGGCAAACGTGAACACGGTAAATGTGATGCTCTTGCCCATGTTCTTCTTGAAATCGCCCATATCGATTTCGAGCCCAGCCAGGAACATGATGTAAAGCAGGCCTGTAGTACCGGTAACGACTACGCTGCTGTCGCGCGACAGAAGGTTCAGGCCGTTGGGCCCTACCAGGGCACCGGCAATCAGCAGGCCCAGCAAATGCGGTACCTTGATTTTATTGAGCAGCAGTGGTGCACCTAGTATGATGATCAGTTCAAGCAGAAACTTCAATACCGGGTCTTCGATCGGTAAACTGCCGATGTGGATGTTGAGCAGCGGCATAATTTAGCGGTTTGTCAAGCGGTTCAGCTCGATTGAAAATTTCGCAGTACACGATTTGTCGATACCCGCGGTTTGCATTCCCTTGATAAGGTTTTTATTTTCCCGCGTGAGTTCCACCGTCAATTCAAGATTTTTGCTTGCCGAAGTGTCGCTGGCGTAATGGAGCTGGATGCTGGTACTGTCAAACTTCGCAGAAAACACCCGGACGACCTTATTATTATTGATCACACGAGTGTAAAGCCCGGTTGAGTCACTGATAAATTCCCAGGTATTGGACCGCTGGTCGCCGATGACATAGTCACTGCAATTGGATTCGCGGCAAACCGACTTGCTATTCCAGAGTCCGGCAATATCGTCGGGCCAGTGCTGGATGATAACGGCTGTATCTCTCCTGGTGAGCAGGCTGTCGCGCATGCGCAGAAGCGACTGATAATCGGCCTCTTTGGTCGCGAACTCTTTCTCTCTTGCAAGTATTCGCTGCTCCCGCAAGTCAAGCCCGCGCTCCTTTTCTTTGTTGCGACAACCGCAGAACAGGCTCAGGATTACAAGTGTGCCAGGAAGGTATTTGTATAATGCCATAAGGAGAAGAGTTCTGGTGGAAAATGCCGGATAGTGCGGCCCGCTTTCATAGCGTATGGCCAGGCAAGTTAAAAAAGTATTACTTTAAACAAAGCCAAAACTACCCCGAATGCGCTTGCAGCAGGCTGCGGTAACGGTCGAGCAACCTCGATTTTGCAATGAAACCGATGTAACGGCCTTTGGGATCGGTGACGGGCAAATGCCAGGAGCCGGTCTGATCAAATTTGGTTACGATCCGGGCAACAGGCTCTGTCTCCGCAACCGTTGCAGCCGGCTCCCGCATGAAGGAAGCGACAGTCAAACCGGTTTCTTCGCCCGAAGCAAACAGGTAAGGATGCAGCTCTTTAACGAGGATTATTCCGCGTAAAATACCCTCGCTGTCTACCACGGCCATGTGGTTATGCCGGTTTTCGTGCAATGCATCCACAAAGTTTTCAAATGGCAGGTCTATGTTCACCACGGGTACGTCCTTGTCGATGAAATCCAGCGTATTCAGCTGTGAAAGCAGGTTCCGGTCGTGTTCCCGCGTGAATATCTTGCCCTCATCGGCCAGCCTTTTCAAATCGGGAGAGATGGCCGAAAACCATTTGGAGATCAGAAAGGACATAACTCCCACTACCATCAAAGGAATAAAGAGATCGTATCCCGAGCTGGACTCGGCGATCAGAAATATTGCCGTCAGAGGGGCGTAAAGAACCCCGCTCATGACACCCGCCATTCCTACCAGTACCAGGTTCGCCACCGGCACGTCGGATATGCCGATGAAGTTGCAGAACAAGGCAAATACGAACCCGAGCGTGCCGCCTGCAAAAAGCGAGGGGGCAAAGTTACCGCCATTACCGCCGCTGAAAATAGTGATGGAGCTTGCAAAGGCCTTCAAAAGGCACACGATCGTGAGGAACACGACGACAGCCCACCGCTGTTCACCGACAATACCGAAGAAGCTGTTTTCCATCAATTCGCCGACCTGCCCGTTGACCAGCGCCTTGATTGTTTCGTAACCTTCCCCGAAAAGCGGCGGGTACAAAACGCAGAGCGTCGACAGCACCGCTCCTCCTATCATCGCCTTTCTGAGCCTCCCGCCTTTGAGATTGGCAAAAAATCGCTCCACCTGATGCCCGATTACCACAAAGTACCGGGCATAAAGTCCACACAAAACACCCAGCACAAGGTAAAAGGGCAGGTTGTGGTAATTGAAGGGGTGGCGGCTGCTGAAATGGAACAGGGTCTCCTCATTGAGCAGCATTCTGGAAAGCACATTACCGCAAACTGCCGCCAGTACGAGGGGAATAAAGTCCGTAAAAACCACACCGGTTAGCAATATTTCCACGGCGAACATCATCCCGGCGATCGGCGCGTTGAAGGCCGACGCGATCCCGGCTGTGGCCCCGGCCGCCAATAACAAGGTCCGCTCGCGGTAATCGAGCTTGTAGGTTTGTGCGAAATTGGACCCGATCGCCGAGCCAGTTACGGCAATGGGGCTTTCTAGTCCCGCAGAACCTCCAAGCCCCACAGTAATGGCACTTTGCACTATTTGCGAGTACATTTTCACCGGGGCGACGATACTGGAATTCTGGGCGATTTCATGCAGGATAGCCGGAATGCCTTTGCGGTCATTACCGCCGAAGAACAGGATCACGACAATGGAGGTGAGCACGATCCCCAGGAAAGGGAACACCGCATAAAACAGGATCTGCGTCTCAAAATGCACCCTGTGCGTGATCAGATTATGAATGCCGTGCACCAGTGATTTGAGGATTACGCCTGCCAATCCGGCACTGCAACCCACCAATATCCCGGATAATATCAGAAATTGCGACCTGGTCAGGATATTTTTAAGCCAGAAGATAATGACTTCATACAGCTTGAACTTCCTTAAACTGTACGCAGTCAGCCCTCTTTTAAATTTCAGGAATGAGTGGAATTTCTTGATTGTAGCCTGTTTCACAATGGTCAGCTTTGTTCCCTTTACGATACGTCTGGGTTAACCGGATAAAGTAAAGGTAAAAATCCAGGCCAGGCAAACCTTTCAACCGTTGAAACGAACACCAGTAAAGCGATGTCCTGTGGTACCGTCCCATTTATATACCCACTCCATCCAGCTGTATTTGATATATCTGGATTTGAGTTTTTGATGAAGTTCTTCGGACTGCTCTACGCCATTGACGATCAGGAACATGTTGTGAAGCCGGAAGCTCAGGTTTTCTTTGTCGGTAGCGACACCCTCAGTGATCAGATCGTCGATGATCTGGTCCTGTGTCCTTTTTTCTTCTTCGGCGGTTGCGTCATTTATCTTATTCCTCAGGCTGGTCAGAACCTCCTCAAATTGCTTCCGTATTTTACCAAAATAATCCCACTGGGCTTCAAAATGCTCCTGAGAAGTCTCGATCATCCCACTCCGCAGACGGTCGAGCACATTTGACGATTGCTGAGCATCGTTCAATGCGGCGAATCCCTGCGAACGTAACTTGGCCTCCGTTTGCTCCTTCCGCATGCGTGCGGATTCAGACCAGATGATAGGATTAATTTCCTTTCTGAGACTATCCGCATTTCTCAAATCATCGTTGGATACAGCCGTAGTCAATCTGGAAATGAGCGTTCTGAGCTCAGATAAGGAATCTATCAGATTTTGCTGACCAGCGTCCGTAGCTTCGTGCACGCCTGCAAAAGACACAGCTACGCCGATTTTTGGCTTTTTGAGCAATTTGTCGTCAGGTTTACTTTTATCTGAAACAAGCGTTGCATCATCGTTCAATAAAGGCAAGATGCCCACACTACCGGGGTTCACCTTTTGTTGACTATCCGCTTGCTTTTCAATCGCCGGCTTTGAATGTTCGTAATTTCTGGTCGCCATCAGCATGACTGTTGCCGCCAATAAGGGGAAAATGGACACGTATTTCCATCCCATCCATCCAGGTGTACGTTGCTTGTAGATCATCTGAATTCGTTGCTTTAAAAGTGATTTGTGGAAGAAATTGCTTGTTACCGCCGCAGACAAGGCCCGACGGGCATAGGATATCATAAAAGTCGCGTAGCGATCTTTATCCTCCGCGCCCTCGTCAGCGAGGAATTCGTGGAGCTGTTCGAGCGAGGACTTGTACAACCACAGCACGGGGTTAAACCAAAAGAATACCTTTAACACCTCGATTAACAATATATCCAATGAGTGCCATTGCCGGATATGGACCAATTCATGGGCGAATATGGATTCAAAATACTCTTCATAATCTTCCGGTGAGACGACCATCCATCTCAGAAACGAAAACGAACCGCTGCCGACCTTCCCGCCCTGATTTATTAAAAGTCTGCATTCCTCCGTTGGCACCGGCACTGCCGATCGAATGACGAGATAAATGCGGATCAATGCCCTTAATAAAAGTAAAAGCATAAGCGACACACCCGCCAGATACACAAACGGAATAACCAGCTGCCAATCGGGGACCGTGGATCCATGCACCGCATTCGAAGTAGCGGACAAATTTGCAGCGCTTACGAGCGGGCTCTCTGCTGGCAAAAGGCCGACTTGCCCACGCATTTCTACCGCGGGTATGAGCATGCCTGCGAAAAGCGACGCGATTAGGTAGAGTCTGTTCGCCATAAAGAAGGTATGGTTTCGAAATAGTGCCCAGTAGACTATGTAGAAAATAATCCAGCATAAGTTCACTTTAAGCAGATAATGAAGTGCATCCATAAATATGGGATAGTTTATCTTTCGCTCTTCTTTTGTTAATGGGATCTTCCAGCTCACCCAGGTCGCTTATAAGTGATGGGAAGTTTTCCTTCGTCAGGTGAATTTATTACTAACTTTTTAGTAATACAACTAAGCAATTAAAATAAATACTAAATAACTAGTTGTCATTTCGGCCACAGGGAATTTTCCCGCATTCCAACGCTTCGTCCGCCATGAGCGTCCTGGCTATAAATTGTCAGCATTATGAACAGACTATTACTTCTTCTCGTACTCGCATTAGCCTTTGCCCAGTGCAAACGCAATAGAGATCCCGAACCTCAACCGGAAATCTCCGGCATTGTCGGCGAATGGCATATGATTGAAACCCGGTATACTTCCGGCGATTCAACAGTTATTAAAAACATGACCAACGAGCCGCAGAGAGCCTTTTCGATCCGTTTCGATGGCGTGATGCTGTACGACGGATATGCATCTTGTTGCGCCGCGTCTGAGTACCTGGTCAATGGAAAGGCGTTCGAAGTAAAACCGCTTAAGGACGTGCCTCATGACCTGGATTGTGGCTTGGTCGACTGCTGGGCCTGCCCGAAGCTGATCATCACCCAAACAGGCGACGAGATGACGATCGAGTCATGTAACGGGGGAATTAGCAAATATGTGAGAAAAAAATAGCAGCGTATAGCATTCAGGGTTATTCGCCCCGCTTCCTCATTGCCCATTCAACCAGCCCCCGTCCTGCCGTTTACTAATAACAGGACAACACACTCATTTCCAGTGTGATATTTTCTATATTTGCATATACCGCGCCCCGCGGCCTATTTTACCTAAACATGATCTGTGACTCAAACTTCTACGCTCATGAAGCACGGCCATTGTTACCTCGCACTCGTTGTTATTCTTTCGGCCTGCTTCAAAAAGAAGGAGGAAAAAGAAAAACCCGTATCCGACAGGATCACGGTGTGTTACAATCCCCAAACCACCGACGCCGAATGGTACCGTTCGAAAAAAAAGGCGCCGATCCTGAGCGGATTGCAAGGCGTCAATTTCAAAATTTCGACTACCAACCCGGAAGCACAGGCCTATTTCAACCAGGGAATGATGCTCTCCTACGGCTTCAACCACGCGGAAGCTGCCCGGTCGTTTTATGAAGCCACCCGGCTCGATTCGACCTGCGCCATGGCCTACTGGGGTTTCGCCTACGTGCTCGGACCCAATTATAATGCAGGTATGGAGGAAGACAATTTCGAGCGCGCCTGGGCTGCGGGCGAGAAAGCACAACGGCTGGCAGCCAACTGCACGCCGAAAGAAAAGGCGCTGATCGGCGCGCTCGCCGCACGTTATGCCAAAGTACCTCCCGCCGACAGAGCTTCGCTGGACATTGCTTATGCCGCGGCCATGAAAAAAGTATACACGCAATTTCCTTCCGATCCTGATATCGGGGCGTTGTATGCCGAGGCGCAGATGGACCTGCACCCCTGGGACCTGTACGAAAAAAAAACGAAGGCTCCGAAATCCTGGACACCGGCGCTGGTAGCTGTTCTGGAAGGCCTGCTACAAAAGAACCCGCAGCACCCGGGCGCGCATCACCTGTACATACACGCACAGGAGGCTTCCGCAACGCCTGAAAAAGCCCTGGCTTCTGCCGCGCTGCTCGATTCTCTGGTTCCCGGTGCCGGTCACCTGCTCCATATGCCGTCGCATGTTTACATCAATACCGGCGACTACCATCTGGGCTCGCTTTCCAACGTCCGCTCGGTAGAGGCCGACAGCAGCTACATTACCACCTGCCATGCGCAAGGTGCCTACCCACTCGCCTATTTTCCGCACAATTACCACTTCCTGGCCGCTACCGCTACACTGGAAGGCAACTCGGAGCTGGCTTGGCTGGCTGCACGGAAAGTACAGCAATACACCGCGAAGGAGGTAATGCGCCAACCCGGCTGGGGCACGCTGCAGCATTATTATACCATCCCCTATTATGTTGCTGCGAAATTTTCGATGTGGGACACCCTTCTTGCAGAGCCGAGCCCGGCAAAAGATCTGGTTTACCCGCGGGCAATCTGGCATTACGCGAGGGGAATGGCTTTTTTAGGAAAACATGACCTGCCCCACGCGCAGGAAGAAGTGAAGGCACTCGGTGCATTGGCAGCCGACACCACCCTGAAACACCTCACCATCTGGAATATCAACACTTCGGCGGACCTGGTACAAATCGCGTCCAAAGTGCTGTCGGCCGGCCTAGCAGCACAGCAAAATCAGCTCGACAAGTCAGCCTCGCTGCTCAGAGAGGCCATTGCCATCGAAGACAACCTCAACTACAATGAGCCGCCCGACTGGTTTTTCTCGGTCCGGCACCACCTGGGCGCGGTGCTGCTTAAAGCCGGAAAGAATGCAGAAGCCGAACGCGTCTATCGCCAGGATTTACTGACCTGGAAGAAAAACGGCTGGGCGCTGATTGGTCTCTACAATGCTTTGGAACAACAAAAAAACACCACCGAAGCGCAAGCGGCAAAATCCGCTTTCGGCAAATCCTGGCAGCATGCCGACATCAAAATCGCCGCATCATCGAGTATTATGGATTAGTAAAAAGCAAAAGCGGGTGTCTCAAATCCAATCGGGACACCCACTTTCATTTTTTGTTTTACCTAAACGTCCATCGCGTCGTACACGATCACCTTGTCCCAAAGGTGGCTGCAATCCTTGATGAACTTTTGGTGGATCGGGTGGTCCTGATAACTGGCCTGGCCGGCAAGATCTTCAAAAAACATCAGTTCCGACACCCCCCAGCTGTTGTCGACGACGTCCCTTTTCTCGGTACTCGCCACTACGCCGATACGGAGCTCCTTAATAGCCTCGATCTTCCGCAATGTTTTCAGGCCTTCGATGATCCGGTCACGATCGGCCACGGAGCCGGGGTTTTTAAGCCAGAAAAATACATGGTGAACCAATGGCGTTTTGCCTTTCGCAGGTGCGGCGGGCGCAGCTACCGACGCGGCAGCGCCTGCTGCCAGTGTGACGGAACTTGCGATAAATTTACGACGGGTGTTGTTCATTGTAGATGTTGAGATGTATTGAAGGATGAAAAGTGGCTTAATTGCTGCAATTTAGGGTGTTTTTGAATTAACTAGAAACAGCTGCGCTTTCTCATGAAAATGAGGCTATTTCCACCCAGGCATGCAAGAAAAAAGAACTCGAAAACGCGTGCCTGACAGTCGAAACCAATTAAAGCGCTAGGCAAACCATCCCCATTCATTTTAAAAATCAACAATCCTATTAAAATAGGCCTTCGGTTGAAGCTTTTCATCGAACAGCAGCGGGTAATCCTTCCTGCCGCGTACCGGGAAATTGTCCAGCCAGGTGGTCTTGTCGGATACATTCCAGAAAGTAATGCCGGTAAGCACGCCGCGGTTTTTGCGGAATATTTTGAAAAGCATTTCGTATTGCGCTGCCTGTTTGGCGAGAATCTCAGGCGTGAGCACGGTTTTGTCGGCCTCGGTCAGTTCGCGTCTGCCGTGTTCTTTTGCATGAATGGAAACGTCCAGTTCAGTGATCTGAACCGCCAGGCCCAGGCTGGCAAACCGGCTGATCGACTCTTGCAGTTCCGCCTCAGAAGGCTCATACACAGACCAATGCCCCTGTAATCCCACGCCGTGGACGGGCACATTCTTCGCTTTCAGTTTTTTGAGTAGCTCAAATATCTTCGCCCGTTTGGCGCTGCTCTCGGTATTATAATCATTGTAAAACAACTTCGCGGAAGGATCGGCGGCGTGGGCATATTCAAATGCCTTTTCAATATAATCTTCCCCGATGATCTCATAAAACTTCGATGGGCGGTAAATGGCCGTTCCCGTGTCAGGCACCGCCTCGTTCACCACATCCCAGGCGTAAATGCGGCCCTTATAGCGGCTTACTACGTCGGTAATATGCTGTTTCAAGCGTTCCAGGAGCACTTCGCGCGTTACCTGCTTGCCCGCGGCATCGGTAAAAAACCATTTTGGCGTCTGATTATGCCAGCAGAGCGTGTGGCCCCGCACTTTCATACCGTTCTGCTGCGCAAATGCCACAATCGCATCGGGCGCCTCCCAGGCATAGCGATCCGGCTCGGGATGGATCGGCCCCATTTTCATCGCATTTTCAGGGGTGATGCTGTTGAACTGCCTGACGATCAGCTCCGCTTCCGGGCCAGACAAATTCCTTGGAGCCACCGCTACACCGACCGGGAAATAGTCCTGGTAAGCATCCTTCAAAGCTTTCTGGGCAAATGCCTGTTCTGTGGCCAGGACCAAAAACCCGCAGCCCAACATGGCAGATAGCACGGCCTGCAAATTGTATTTTTTCATAATCCAAAAATTGCTTTTGACCTGAATCACTTGAAAAGCACCTGCGCAAATTCGAACAGGTCGTGCCGCCATACCGGCCAGGTATGCCCTCCGGGATATTCGCTGTACTGGTAGCGAATGCCCGCCTTGTCGTACTTCGCCAGCATTACCTTGCAATTCTCGTAGGCGATGTCCTTTTGGCCACCCATCGAAATGCGGAAATGTTTCAGATTAGTGTTGATATTATTCGAATTACCTTCGATCAAAGCATAATGCGACTTCGAAAGCTCCGCGTTGTTGGCAAACCAACCCGAGCTAAATACACCCAGGTAGGCAAACTGGTCGGTATTTTTCACGCCCGCATACAAAGTCTGCAAACCGCCCATCGAAAGGCCCGCCAGCGCCCGGCCCTGTGCGTCGGTTCTCACGCTGAAATTGCCCTCAACAAATGGCATAACACCTTGTTTCAGTTCATTTTCAAACATTTTCAATGCATTCTCATTAAAACCTGCAATGCCGCCGCCACCGCCCATGTTACCATCCATCATGACCACCACCATCGGTTTGGCTTTGCCTTCGGCGATGAGGTTATCCAGAATGAGGCCAGTCCGGCCCTGGGTTGCCCAGCCGCGCTGGTCTTCACCCCCACCGTGCAACAGGTAAAGTACCGGCAGCTTTTCGGCCAACTGGTCGTAACCTGGCGGGGTGTACACGCACATTTCGCGCCAGGCGTTGGAAGCTTTCGACAAGTACTTTTTCACACGGATATCCCCATGCGGCACATCGCGGAGCGCATAATACCCGCCTCCTTTAAACGGTATTTCAATGCCGCTCGCCATGCGGCCCATTCCGTAGAAGGTTTCACTGGCCGGGTCGGCCAGCGCAACGCCGTCGATCAGAAGCGAATAATAATGAAAGCCTTCCCCGATAGAATCGGTCGTGACAGACCAGAAACCGGCGGTATCTTTCACCATATCGTACTTTTTACCCAAATCCACCTGCACCCGCTGTGCACCCGGCGCCTTGGTACGGAACACGACCCGGTTATCGGGCAGGATTTGCGGATATTTCGCCGAGCGGATATTGGTTTCAGCCGGTGAACCGAGGATAGTGTATTGATTGAGACTTTTGATGTCCACCGGTTTGAAAAGAAACTGTGAAAACATAAACAGCCCATTCTTCCAAACCTTGAAATCGTGCACGCCTGGCTCTACATAGTACACATGCGGCACGTCGTTCACGAACAGGTAGTCGTGTGTACGCTTACTGAAAGTGATTAGCCGGTCGTCGTCGCCGCAAGATAGCCACAACAACTTCAACTTTCGCCGTGCAGCCGCCGGGTCCGGGATCAGTTCTTCGGGCTTTTTGGTGTTGGGAGCGGAAGAAAAGCCGCCCACCCAGGCAAATTTGTCGAGATTCCCGAGCCCGAAATTCAGCGACTGCCCGCCGCCCATCGACAACCCGGCGATGGCGCGGTGCTCGCGATCGGTAAGTACGGGATATTTGCTTTCGACAAACGGGATCAGGTCTGTGAGCAAATCCTGCTCGAACGTCGTAAATGCCGCCACCTTATCGGCCGCCATGATGTTGCCGGTGGCGCGGTCGTCCTTCATCGCACGGCCATTGGGCATTACCACGATCATCGGCTCAATCTTCCCGTCGGCATACAAGTTGTCCAGGATCAGCTGCGGATTACCGCCTTTGAGCCACTCCTTTTCATCCCCGCCAATACCGTGCAAAAGGTACAAAACCGGGTATCTAACCCTTTTGGAATAGCCGGGCGGCGTGTACACCAGCGCTTTCCGCACCGTGCCCACAGTCTTCGACTTGTAGCTTACCGTATCGATTCGCCCGGCCGCAACACCCTGCCGGGGCACATCGAAGCCCTTCGGCATTTCCTTCGCGGTATTGTTTTGGGCAAAAGCCCCCCAACCCGCCAGAAACGGGATCAGAAACAGGAAAATTTTGAGCATAATTATTTGTATAAATTTAAATTCTGACGCTCTTACCCGATGCTACCGATTTGTAAATCGCTTCCACGACACGTATGTCGCGCAGCCCTTCCTCGCCGGGGGCGATCAGGTCGGTGTTGTTTATAATGGCCAGGCAGTCTTCGTCCATTTGCTTCGCCTGCTGGCTTTTGATCGGGAAATTGATAATCGTTCCGTCCGACATGCTGCCCTTGTTCCCGTTGTAACCCGATTGCGGCTCCATTTTCAGCCAGCCTTTTTCGTAGTTTACTTGCAGGTAATTCATGTTAATGCCGAAACTGGTCTGGCAGGCAGCCCTGGCCCCGCTCGGAAAATCGAGCATAAACATCATTGTTTCTTCCACTTCCTTGTAAATGTCGGGCCGGGTGGTCGAAGCCTGGGCGATCACGCTGACAGGCTCTTCGCCCGTGGCCAGGCGCGCACCCTGCAAAGCATACACGCCCATATCGCCCATACAACCACCCCCAAGTGCCTTTTTCTGCTTCCAGTGGTCGGTACGGGCATCGAAATACCCGGCGGCGCTGTTGACCATTTTTACTTTCCCGAACTTCTGTTCCTTTGCTACCTTCATGTAAGTCTGGATATTCGGGTCGTGCTGGCAACGGTAGCCGATCGCGAGCTTCACTTTATTGCTCTTGCAGGCCGCGATCATCGCTTCACAGTCGGCTACGGACGGCGCCATGGGCTTCTCGCAAAACACATGTTTACCGGCTTTGGCTGCCCTTACCACATATTCGCGGTGCATCGAGGGCGGCAATACGACATACACAATGTCGATATCCGGGTTTTTAGCAATCTGGTCGAAGTTCTGGTAATTGTAAATGTTCTTGTCGGGAATATTGTATTTGGCTTTCCAGGTTTCGGCTTTCGCGGGCGTGCCGGTGACGATGCCCGCGAGATAGCACTTTTCGGTCAGTTGCAGCGCGGGAGCAAGCAGGTCGGTACTGTAATAGCCCAGACCCACGAGCGCAATGCCGAGCTTGTCCTTTTTCGGGGAAGTTGCTGCGATAAGCGGGTTACCGGAGAACAACGTAGCGGCCCCGGCCAGTGTTAGTGTCGATAAAAAATCGCGTCTTTCGATTTGCATAGCTTGTATGATTGAATGCTTTGGGATAGGTCATCGGCACGAACACGCCGGTACAGCTTTTAAAAGCCAGTACCGGCATCCGTTTTACCAAAATAATCGGTATTATTTTAAGGGACGATCGGTAGGATCGCGCCATCCGCGCCACGCACGAGCTCGCGTACCTTCACGTTACGCAGGTGTGTCTTGCCGGAAATCTCGGTGTCGTGGTAAAAGATGTACCATTTTCCTTTGAATTCTACAATGGAATGGTGGGTCGTCCAGCCTTCCACCGGTTTCATGATCACGCCTTTGTAAGTAAATGGCCCGTAAGGCGAGTTGCTTTCGGCATAACAGAGCAAGTGGGTATCGCCGGTAGAATACGAAAAGTAGTATTTGCCGTTGTACTTGTGCATCCATGCCCCTTCGAAAAACCGGCGATCGTGATCGCCACCGAGCAGCGGTTTTCCTTGCTCGTCCAGGATCTGCACGTCGCGCGGCGTTTCGGCGAACGTGAGCATATCGCCACTCATCTTCGCCACTTTGGCGCTTAATGCAGGCTCCTGGTCGTGGCCCTTGCCCAGGTCGGTGGAAAGCGACTTGTCGTACTTCCCCGAATGCCAGCGTTGCAGCTGCCCGCCCCAGATGCCCCCGAAGTACATATAAGTCTGCCCATCGGTATCGGTAAAAACGGCCGGGTCGATGCTGTAACTACCCGGAATAGGCTTTGCCTCAGCCTTGAAAGGGCCCGCGGGCGATTGGGCAGTAGCCACTCCGATCCGGAAAACATCCTCCTTATCTTTCACAGGAAAGTACAAATAATAAGTACCGTTCCTAAATGCCGCATCGGGCGCCCACAGCTGGCGCCCTGCCCAGGGAATGTCTTTCAGGTCCAGCACCACACCGTGGTCGGTCACCTTGCCGCCGATGTTATCCATCGAATACACGTGGTAATCCCGCATGTTGAAATGCCCGCCTTCATCGTCCTGAGGCACATTCGCCTCGATATCGTGGGATGGGTAAATGTAAATCCTGCCGTTGAAAACATGCGCGGACGGATCGGCGGTGAACAGGTCGCTGATCAATGGCTTCACCTTGGCGTGCTGACAAAAGCCCGTTCCCAGGCCGGGGCCAACCATAGCCGCCAGAGCCAGTAGTCCGGCTGATAAAAAGCTGCGGGTCATATAGAATGCTGATTAATACGGTTTAATATCCTGAATTTTGAGGAAAAGCAGGCCCGTCCACAACTCTATCGATCTGAGACTGTGGAATTGGCCTTAACATATTGAATTCCTTCACATATTGTGCCGCCTCCTGGTTCCATTCCTGCACGCGGCGCACAAGCGAGCGCGTACGTACGAGGTCGTGCCAGCGCTGCCATTCTCCGAAAAACTCGCGGCTACGCTCGTCGAGGATGAAATCCAGGGTCACGTCGGCAGCGGTAATAGCCATGGCTGCGGCTGCGGCTGCATTCTGCGCGGTGGTGTTGCTTTTGCGGAATGCCGCGCGCTGGCGTACGACGTTGATCAGGGCGGCAGCCTTCGCGGCGTCACCAGTTTTGAAATAGGCCTCCGCGCCAGTCATGTACACATCCGAAAAGCGGTACAAGACGCAGGGACGAGTGGAGGGATCATTAAAGTTGGCACCGCGGCTCGGGTCCATGAATTTCTTTAATGCAGGGAAAATACCGTTGTTCCAAAGACTCGGCGGCACCACAATGCCCTTGAATGGCCTCGTGCCAACGAACTGCGGGGCACCGGGCACCTCGTAATCCGGCAGCCATACAGCCGTATCCGAGCCAACGACGGTGGTATAACCGATCCCCCGGCTGTTGTTGGCCGCATTAGCCGCATTGGTGATGGAGGTATTGGAAATATAAACCGTGTAGAAAGAATTGGCAAAACGGGAGTCAACGTCGCGCTTGGTAAACGCCTGGTCGAGGAAATAGTTCTTGCCTGCGTGTGGGCCGGTGGGCCATTTGTCGGAGTTCGGGCGCATACGTATATAAGGGCGACCGTAATACGAGTCGCGGATCATGCCCGAAGTACCGCTGTTGACAAACGCGCCAGCGGCATTTTTAAATGAGTTGATACCGCTGTTGTTCGGGTAATTCCAGTTGGTAAACCACGGCGAAAGGTTCTGTGCCGCACCCCCGCCGGCCGCACCACCTACGCTGTAATAGCCGTATTTAGGGTCGAGGACGTGGTCGCTGACGAACATGGTTTCCTTCCCGTAATCATTGCCGGCCACGAATGCGTCGCCGTAATCCTGCCATAAATCCAGCCCGTAAGCCGATTTGTTGGCGATGATCTCGTCGCACAATGCGGCTGCTTTCGTAAAATCGGCCGCGGTGTTGTTCAGCCAGCCTCGGGTAAGGTATGCTTTTGCGAGCAGGAATTGCGCCACCGCCTTGGTAGCCGCCTTCCCCAAAAACGGCGCGGTCGGCTGGTTAGGCAAGTCGACCGCAGCTTCGGTCAGATCTTTAATTATCAACTCATAAACCTGCGCCGCTGGCTGGCGCGATGCGGCCTGCGAAGGCACGGTAATAAACTCGG
The DNA here is from genome assembly GCF_052044875.1 of Dyadobacter sp. 22481. NCBI lineage: Bacteria > Pseudomonadati > Bacteroidota > Cytophagia > Cytophagales > Spirosomataceae > Dyadobacter > Dyadobacter sp. 22481. The sequence goes on along the minus strand of NZ_JBQENV010000001.1, from coordinate 469,494 downwards.
TATGCAAGGGCACATCTCCCCAGGTTTGGACCAGATAGAAATACCAGAATGCCCTTAGGAACTTCGCCTGGGCCAGGTATTGCTTCCGGGTAGCTTCGGGGAGGTCGATCGTCTGGCCGTATTGCAATACGCCGTTCAATGTATTGATATCCTGAAATGCGACGCCCCAGGCCGACCCGAAATTACTGCCGTTCAGCCCATTGTAAGTATAAGGAATGGGCGTACCAGCGCTGAGGCCCTGGATAAACTCATCGGTACCGGCCTGCATTTCCACGGTAAAACCTTCGGTACCCCATTGACTACGAATGTCGTTGTACACCCCGGCAATGCCGCCGAGCACACCCGACGGGCTATTGAAATACGAAGGGACGATCTGGGATTGCGGATGCTCTTCGAGCACTTTTTCACAACCGGAACCCAGCAATGTGACCAGGCCCGCGGTGATTAAAACTTTTATGGATTTCATAGTCGGATCAGAATTTAAGGTTTACGCCCACGGTGAATTGCCTTACCGGCGGATTATTAAGGTTTACGGAAATCTGCCGCTCCGGTGCCCCACGCTCACTGGCCCCTTGCGGGTTAAGCGTCGACTGACCGCTGGCATAGCTGTTCCCTTCCGGATCGACAGCCAGATTGTCTTTCACCAGCGGTGAATAGATAATGAACGGGTTCGTCAGGTTGACGTAAATACGGGCTGACGTAGCCCCGATCTTTTTGATAATGTCGCTGGCGAACGTATACCCGAGGTTAATGCTGCGGCATTTGATGAACGAGCCGTCGTAATACCCCAGCGTCGAACCGAAGTTGGCGACCGCGCTGCTGGCGTCGGGCGCCGGGAATGCGTTGGTGGGGTTGGTATCAGTCCAGTAGTCGACTTTCACCTGGTTGACGCGGCTTTGGTTGAAGAATGCAAACCCACCCGAACCCGTAGAGTTGCCGGTAAGGTAAGGGACAAGCACTTTCATACCCATCCGCGCATAGGTAACGATGGACGCGTCGAAGTTTTTGAAACTGAAACGGTTAGTAAGCCCTCCCTCCCATTTAGGCTGGAAATTACCGAGGATCTGCCGATCGTTCGCGTCGATTTTCCCGTCCGCATTCAAGTCCTGGACCCTGATCTGCCCCGGATATTGCAAGGGAGAGGTCTGTTTAGCCAAAGTACCATTCTCGGCGTCGCTGAGCTGCCATATACCCAGTTTTTTATAATCATAAATCACCGAAAGCGGCTGTCCTACGAACCATCCCGCGCCCAGGTTAGCCTTTTCCTGCGGGGTGGTCAGCTGCGTGATTTTCTCGCGGTTGAAGAAATAGGTCGCGTCCACGCTCCAGTTGAACCCTTTCGGTTTTCGGGCAATTTCAAAAGTGACAGCCACTTCCAGTCCCTTACCCTCTGTTTTACCCAGGTTTTTCAATGTGGAACCGGCTCCATTGCTTGGAGGAAGCGGTACGGAGAGCAGGATATTCTTGGTTTTCTGATGGTACCAGTCCACGGAGCCGGTAATGCGGTTGTTCAGAAACCCGAAGTCGATACCAATATCGACCTGAGAGGTTGATTGCCAACTTAGGTTGCTCGCGGGAAGGCTGGTAACGGTGTAGGCCAGTTGCTGCCCTGCGGTACCGGTCCCGAAGTTGTAATACCCGGCCGACAATGCGCCCAGCGTCGAATACGCGCCCACATTCCGGTTCCCCGATACCCCCCAGCCGCCACGCAGTTTCAGGTTGGAAACAAAGGCAATGCTTTTCATAAATCCTTCCTCGATCACATTCCAACCCACCCCCACGGCCGGATAGTTGAAGTACTGATTACCGGGCGACAAGGTGGAAGAGCCATCTCTGCGCAATGTCAACGTGAGCAAATAGCGGTCGTCATAGCTGTAATTGATCCTGCCCATGTAGGAAAGCAGGCCGGTTTCCGAAAACGAGTTACCGAAATCCGAATTGGCAACCGGTTGGCCGGATGCCAGCGAGAAGTTCGAAGTTTTAATGTAATCCGCCGGAACGCCCGTCACCGTGAAGCGGCTCCCTAATGAGTGGTTTTTAGTATATTCATAAAGTGCGGTGAAGCCCAGTTTGTGCTTATCTGCAAATGTTTTGTCATAATAAAGCAAATGTTGCAGGTTCACGTCCCAGTACTCGGTATTGCTGATCTCGGCTGTCGACGAGGATTGTACCGTCGCAGAATTGAAATACGTGAGCGGGCCATTGTAGCCATTGTAATTCGACTGACTGAAATTCAAACCCGCATTAAACCGGTATTTCAAACCCGGCAAAATGGTCACCTCCGCATAGAGGCTATTGAACGTCCGCACCGAGCGCGTACGGCCAAGGTACGAATCCTTTTTGGTCAGAATCGTGAGCGGACTCACGCCGGCAGCATCGATCGAGCCCTCCGACGGGAACATATTGACGCTGCCATCGGCATTGTAAGGTGACGCCAGCGGAGTCAGGCGTACCAATCCGCCTGGTACGCCGCCACCACCGGGCGTGTTCTGGTAGGTGAGGGTATTCAGCGTGTTCAGCCCGATTTTGATATTCTTCCCAATGCGCTGGTCAACGGTCGCGCGGAGGTTGAAGCGCTGGAAACTCTGATTAGGGATAATGCCCGTTTCATTGAAATACCCCAGCCCGAGCGAATACTGCGTGTTTTCAACGCCGCCCTGCATGCCAAGCTGGTGATTGGACATGAAACCCGGCTTGTAGATCAGGTCCTGCCAGTCGGTAGACACGCCGTTGGCCAGGGCTTCCTGCTCCTTAGGAGTGAGCAGATAACCCGATGTGCCGGGGCTGCTGCGGTTGTATTTCGCCGCGTCGGTTTTGAACTGGGCATATTCAGCGCCGTTCATGACATTGAATTTACCCATAATGCGGGTCTCTCCGTGGTAACCGTCGTAACTGAAAACGGGCTTGCCTACCTTCCCTCTTTTGGTTGTCACGAGGATCACACCACCCGCGCCGCGCGAGCCGTAAATAGCCGTTGCAGAAGCGTCTTTCAATACTTCCAGGCTTACGATATCGTCGGGATTGATGTCGTTCAACCCTCCGAAAGGTATTCCGTCGACCACCACCAACGGGCCGTCCAGCCCATCGCTGGATCCGGAACTTGTCGTAAGCGTCCTATTGCCCCTGATTCTGATCTGCCCCTGCGAGCCGGGCGTGCTGCCATTGCTGATAATGGACACCCCCGCCGCACGGCCTTTAAGCTGGCTGATCAGGTTGGGCGCGGGCACTTCTTTGAGGGTTGACTCGCTTACGGACACCACCGAGCCGGTCACATCCCGTTTGCGTTGCGTTCCGTAGCCGACCACCACCACTTCTTCCAGCACCTTGTGATCGGGTGCGAGCGACACGTTGATGATCTTCTGATTGCCCGTCACCACTTCTTTGCTAGCGTAACCCACCAGCGAAAATACGAGTACAGTGCTCTCATTATCGGGGATCGAAATTCTGAAATTACCATTCTCGTCGGCGCTCGTGCCACGTGTGGTGCCTTTAATGAGGATATTCGCGCCAGGCAATGCATCGCCCGTCTCGCCAGTAACCTTGCCCGTTATCTCCACATCCGCAACGACATGGCTGGCCTGCCTTGCCAACCGTTTGTTCAAATCGGTTTCCGATGCACGGACGGGGGCCGCGTGGCCCAGCGTCGCCATGAGCATTATCGGCCATCCTATGGTCGCTAATGCTTCGAGCCGGTTTCTCTTGTTCTGTAAAAAGTAGCGCATAGGCTTGCAGGGTTTTTGTTGAAAATTTTTATTTGTCATTTTGACAATATATTTTTAGAACATAATGATTCCAATAATTTATGGTAACCTGGCAATGGACAAAAGTAGCATGGCCGTGAGGCGGCCCGTGAGCACATTTGTTCAAACTATGGGAACAAATGTTCAAAACAGGGCGAGAAGTGGCCGATTCAGGGACAAAGTTGCATTTAACCCATTCCTGACGAGGAGAAAAGCACCTTTCTTTCGTCTTTATCACTGACCTCTATTTAAAGCATTGAAATTGAAACAGACCAGGCCTTTCCTGCTCCTGCCGATTTGCTTCCTGCTGCTGTTCATCGGCACCGGCAGGACGGCCATGGGCCAAAACGAACAGCCTCGTTTTACAGCCATTACTTCCATGGACGGGCTTTCTTCCAACACGGTCACCGCAATCCTGAAAGACCGTTACGGGTTGCTCTGGTTCGCTACCGACGACGGCCTTAACAAATTCGACGGGACAGGTTTCACCGTTTACAGGCACCGGAAAACAGATCCGAACTCCCTTAAATCGAACGACATTTCGGCGCTCTACGAAGATCAAGCGGGCCGCATATGGGTCGGGACGATCATGGGCTCCCTGCATCTGTACGACCGCCGGAAAGATTCGTTCGTCCGGATCAAAACCTATCACAGTATCAATTCGATATGCGAGGATGGACAGGGCAAAATATGGATAGGAACTACGCAGGGCCTGATTATCGTCGATCCTCTTACATTTGAGATCAAAACTTTCGCAGCTGTTCCCGGTACTCCGGCGCAGGTAGCGGGGAAGCACGTACACCGGATATTCCGCGACCGTCAACAGCAAATGTGGGTCGGTACTGGCAATGGGCTTTTCAGGTATTTGAACAAACATAATCGCTTCCTCTCCATAGACTACCGCGCTGCCGAAAGCTATCAGGCGGGGGCAGAATTTGTAACGTCCATTGAAGAGGACAGTACCGGCAGCATGTGGGTCGGCACGCAGAATGGCCTGTTTGTCCTTTCTGCGGAAGGGAAACAAATCCGGCGTTTCAGCTATCAACCGGGAAACAGCCATTCGATCAGCAACAATATGATCTTCTCGGTTGCCGCGCAAAGCCGGGAGGAAGTCTGGGTCGGCACCGACGGCGGATTGAACATCATTGATACCCGCACGGGCGGCATTACGCACCGCTCACCCGACCCGCGCACGCCGTTCAGCATAACGAACAAGTCTATACGCAGCATTCTCACCGATCCTGCGGGCATTACCTGGCTGGGCACCTACAAAGGCGGTGTCAACAAATACGATCGCAACCTCATGCTTTTCGGCTTGAAACGTTGTGATCCTTACGACCCGTACGGCCTCAGTGCTCCGTTTGTGACTTCCTTCGCCGAGCATTCCGATGGCCGCATTTTCGTTGGCACCGACGACGGCGGGGTGAACCTGTACGACCGCAAAACCAACCTTTTCCGCAAATACGCCATTCATCCGAGGAACAAGGCCGCTTCATCGGGGCTTGCCGTGCTGTCGCTGAAACTGACCGCGCCCGATGCGCTCTGGATCGGCACATTTCAGGACGGACTTTTCCGGCTCAACCCCGCTACCGGCCGGTACGAGCAGTTCACGCAGGGCACGGAAGCCGGTTCGCTGGGCAACAACAACATTTTTGCCCTTACCAAAGACAAAAAAGGAAGGCTGTGGATCGGTACCAATGGCGGAGGAGTGAATATATTCCACCCCGAAACGGAGCAGTTTGAACGGCTTTTTGACCAGAATATTTCCCTGCCAAATCGTATTATCCCGCTGAATGCCTACATCCGCGATATTCTGGAAGATCGGCACGGCAAAATGTGGATCGCGTCGCACGGTACCGGCATCGCTGTTTTTGACCCCGATAGGCGCACTTCCTTACTGCTCGATCGCGACAAAGCCGCATTGCCCAGCAACAATGTACTCTCGCTCCTGGAAGACAGCCGAGGAAACATCTGGGCCGGTACCGGCGGCGAAGGTCTCGCTTTATTTAATCCGAAAACACGAAAATTCATCACATTCGGCGTCAATGAGGGGCTTTCGAGCGGCATGATCAACAAGGTGTTGGAGGACGCGCAGGGGCGTATCTGGGTGAGTACCAATGAAGGGATCAGTTTTTTTGATATACATAAGAAGAAATTTACCAACTATACCACGCATAATGGCCTGCAAAACAACACTTTCGCATTAGGGGCAGGCCTGCGCACGTCCGATAACCTGCTCTTTTTCGGCGGCATTGCGGGTTTCAACTACATCGATACCCATGGCCTGAAAAGGAACCAGGGCCAAACTCCGGTGATCTTAAGGGACCTGAAAGTAGGAAACCGCACCATTACCTCCGCAGATTCGGGTATGATCGATGCCGATATTTCCGTCGCGCAGTCGATCCGGCTCGATTACAAACAGAATTTTTCCATCGCTTACGGGGCACTCAACTACACCAACCCCGAACAGACCGCCTACCGGTACCGGCTTGTGGGACTGCAAAACGAGTGGCAGCAGGCGGGCAAGGCAACTACCGCCAGTTATACCAACCTCAGTCCCGGCGATTACCGCTTCGAAGTACAGGCCAGCAGCGACGACAGTGATTGGAGCTCTCCACCGGCGACTGTCGCCGTGATTGTGAAGCCGCCGTTCTACCTTACCATTTATGCCTACATTTTCTATGTGCTGGCGCCCGTTGCGGCGGTGTTCCTCATGCGGCGGCGCGGTATCCGCAGGCTGCACCGGAAATTCAGGGAAGAGCAGGCCCGCCGGGAAACCGAACGCGCCCAAGAGCTGGACAGGCTCAAAATTAAGTTTCTGACTAACCTCAGTCATGAATTCCGCACGCCTATTTCGCTCATCCTCGCACCCGTCGACAACCTGCTCGGCCAGGAGCAACGGCATCAGCCGCAAATTGCGGCCATCCGACGCAACGCCAAACGACTGCTCAATCTGGTTGACCAGCTGCTGGATTTCAAAAACTTGCAGGAACAGGAACTGAAAGCCGATTTGCGACGCGCCGACATCGTGCCGTTCATCCGCGACGCCTGCGATTCGTTCAGCGACCTTTCGCAGCGGAAAAGGATCCGTTTCACTTTCGACAGTGCTGTGGAACATTTACTGATCGATTTCGACGCCGGCAAAATGGAGCGCGTACTATTTAACTTGCTTTCGAATGCATTCAAATTTACACCCGAGGGCGGCGAGGTGGCATTGCAATTGAAATGCAGCACCGACGATTCGCAGCAAAACTGGCTGTATATCAAGGTATCCGACACCGGCATCGGTATTTCGACCGAAAATCACGAAAAAATATTCGACCGGTTCTTCCAGGACGAGGCCGACGCTTCGGTACTCAATCAGGGCAGCGGGATCGGTCTTTCCATTGTCAGGGAGTTTGTGCAAATGCATGGCGGGTTCATCACCGTCGGCAACAATGCGGGTAAGGGCAGCATTTTTACTGTCGGGCTGCCTTGTGAAACATTGGTGTTCAACCCCGTCGAAATTACGCCGGCGGATGCAGCCGCGGCTCCTTTCGCGGACATTGTTCTACCTGAAAAAGTCGCCGAACCGGCCGGTAAAATACCGCCAGCCCCCGATGAAATGCCGCGCAACGGTTTGCCGCGCAACGATTTGCCGGGCAACGACTTGCCGGGCAACGACTTGCCCCGAATCCTGATCGTGGAGGATAATGTGGAGTTCAGGCATTATCTCAAAGAGAACCTGGAAACGCATTACCGTGTGCTGGAAGCGGCTGATGGCCGGGAAGGCTGGCAAAAAGCATTGAGCTACCACCCCGAGCTGATCGTCAGCGACATCGCGATGCCGGAAATGGATGGGCTGGCCATGAGCGAAAAAATCAAATCCGATAAACGGACCAGCCACATCCCGATCATTCTCCTAACGGCGTCGAGCGGCGAAGAACAGCAATTGAAAGGGCTCAGCTCCGGGGCAAACGATTACCTGACCAAGCCTTTTAATTTTGAAATACTGAATGTGAAGATCAATAACCTGCTGCTGCTCAACCGGCTACTTAAAGATGTGTATTCGAGGCAGATACAAATGTCGGGCCGTGATGTGGCAATCGAATCCGGGGATGTAAAACTGCTCCGCGACATGCTTTCGTATATCGACGACAACCTGAATTCACCACAGCTCAGTGTAGAAAACCTCGCCCGGCATGTGGGCATGAGCCGGGGGACGCTTTATACCAAAGTACTGGAAATCAGCGGACAAACACCCATCGAGTTTATCCGGTCGATCAAATTGGAAAAAGCTGCGCTATTGCTCGAAAAAAGCGATATGAATGTTTCGCAGATCTCCTACACGGCCGGTTTTGCCACGCCCAACTATTTCACCAAGTCGTTCAAGGCCAAATTCAACATGCTCCCTTCCGAATACATGGCAATGAAGCGCAAGCCATTTTTACACGCATCACATTGAATTACATTATTTTAAATAAAATCGGATTGTTCCGGATGAAGATTTCAAAACTCCTGACCTTGTTCCTCTTCTGCGCGGCCATACCGCTGCACGCGCAGATACGCTTGCCGAAACTGATTTCAGACCATATGGTTTTGCAGCGTGACCAGCCGCTGAAAATATGGGGCTGGGCCTCGCCGAAAGAAAAGATTATGCTTCAATTTGATCGCAAAACCTTTAAAACGACGGCCACCGTAGCCGGAAAGTGGGAAATAGCGCTTCCCGCACATTCCGCGGGTACCGGTTATTCGATGGTTTTGAAGGGCAGGAGTGAAATCCGCATTACCGACATTGCATTCGGCGACGTGTGGCTTTGCAGCGGGCAAAGCAATATGGTGATCAACATGGAGCGTGTGAAGGAGCGGTTTCCGGCAGACATTACGTCGGCCAGCTACCCCGAAATCCGTAATTTCTTCGTCCCCACGCTCACGAGCCTGAGCGGGCCCGCGGAAGACTTCCCAAAAGGCGAATGGAAAACCGCCAGTCCGGAAAACGTGCTGATATTTGGGGCCGTCGCCTACTTTTTTGCTCGGGAAATTTACGAAAAACACAAGGTGCCGATCGGTATTATTAATAGCTCCGTGGGAGGAACGCCCATTGAGGCGTGGATCGGTGAGGGTGGTTTTAAGGATTTTGAAAATATCAGGCAAACCATCGCACAGAACAAGGATACGAGCTATGTCAATGCATTTGCCCGCATCGTGACCGCGGTCCCGCAAGAGCGCACAGTGGCGGACGCGGGGCGGGCGGAGCACTGGGAAAGCGATGCATACCAGCCCAAAGGTTGGAGGAATTTCAATATTCCCGGTTATTGGGAAGATCAGGGATTGAAGGAGCTCGATGGTGTGGTGTGGTTTCGAAAAACAATTGAAGTGCCCCAAAACTGGGCAGGGAAGCCTGTCAAACTGTACATGGGGCGCATTGTGGATGCCGACGAAATGTATGTCAATGGCAAGAAAATCGGCAATATCACCTACCAATACCCGCCCCGGCGGTACGAAATCCCGAGCGGTTTGCTCAAAGCGGGGCGGAATACCTTTGTCGTAAGGGTTACCAATTCGTCGGATAAGGGCGGATTTGTGCCCGATAAGCCCTATTTCATGACCACCGGGAGCGACACGATCGATTTGAAGGGCACCTGGCAGTACAAAGTCGGCGCTGTGTTCCCAGCCTTGCCAGGCCGCCCTACCCCGCGCCTCGTGCACCAGAACCAGCCGACGGCGTTGTACAATGCGATGATTGCGCCGGTTTTACCACTGAAAATCAAGGGATTTTTATGGTACCAGGGCGAGTCCAACACCGGAAACCCGGAGCCATACAACGCATTGCTCCCAGCGCTGATCAAGGACTGGCGGGCGCATTGGCACGACGACCATCTGCCTTTCCTGGTTGCGCAGCTGCCCAATTTCCAGGACATCGATTACACTCCGGCGGAAAGCAACATTGCGTTGCTGCGGGAGGCGCAGAATAAGGCCCTCACGCTGCCTAATACCGCCGTGGCCGTCACGATCGACCTGGGCGAATGGAACGATATTCACCCGCTTAATAAAAAAGATATTGGTAAACGGCTGGCGCTCGCCGCCCGAAACCTCGCATACGGAGAGAAAGACGTGATTTACTCCGGCCCGGTGCTGAAATCGTACAGCACTGAAAACGAAAAGATTATATTAACATTCGACCATGTGGGCGATGGCATTTTTTCGTCCGACAGTGAAACATTACGCTGGTTTGCCGTCGCAGGTGACGACCGGAAATTCTATTGGGCGGAGGCTGAAATACTCGGAAAAGACCGGGTCGCATTGCGCAGCGGGCAGGTTACATCGCCTAAATACGTTCGCTATGCCTGGCAGGATAACCCGGAAGGCGTCAATTTTTATAATTCAGCCGGGCTGCCAGCCTCACCTTTTCGGACGGACGGCCAGGGGGCAGAGGCTATTCAAAGCCATTCAACACATTAAATCACGCTTCAACCGGAACCAACCTTATTTATGATGGTATTTACAAAAACCCTTTTTCACAGTAAGATTCAAAACCTGGCCCTGCTGCTCCTCCTTTTTGTAGCTATCTCAAACAATGCCTCGGCTGACGACGGCTACCGGCTCTGGCTCAAATATGACCGCATTCAAAATACCACTATAAGCGCTACTTATAGCAAGTCATTCAATTTCATAGCCTTATCCGGCAACAGCGACATTCTGAACAATGCTGTCAAAGAACTTCAAACCGGCCTTACCGCGATGCTCGGCAAGCCAATTCCGATCGTGAAGACACCGGTCATTAACCAAAGCGGCATTATCCTGACCATTTCGGCCAACGGAGCATCCGGTGACGGGTATTCGATTCAAATGCAGTCAGGAAATACCGTGATTACCGCTTCGAAAGACGCTGGCGTACTTTATGGCAGTTTTGCCCTGCTCCGGCATTTGCGGCAGCATTTACCCGTCGAAAAAGTGGTAGTTCAGAGCAGTCCGAAGATCCAGCTGCGGATGCTGAACCATTGGGATAACCCCGAAGGACCCATCGAGCGCGGGTACGCGGGGTCGTCGTTATGGAAATGGTACGAGCTGCCCGAGACCGTCGATCCGCGGTACACTGATTATGCGAGAGCCAATGCGTCGATCGGGATTAATGGTACCGTGGTGAACAATGTGAATGCGAGTGCCCGGTTTCTTACGGCTGAATACGTGCACAAAGTGGCTGCATTGGCCGGCGTTTTCAGGAAGTTTGGGATTAAAACCTATCTGTCTATTCATTTTGCCGCCCCAAAAACGCTCGGCGGGTTGAAGACTTCCGACCCGCTCGATCCGGAAGTGCGGAAATGGTGGATTGAAAAGACGAAGGAAATTTACAGCATTATCCCCGATTTCGGAGGGTTTTTGGTAAAAGCCAATTCCGAGGGCGAACCCGGCCCGCAGGATTACGGACGCACCCATGCCGACGGCGCCAATATGCTGGCCGAAGCACTGGCACCATTCAATGGCGTGGTGATCTGGCGGGCTTTCGTTTACAAGGCCGATCCAAATGCAGATCGTTTCAAAGCAGCCTACGACGAATTCGCGACGCTCGACGGAAAGTTTGCGAAAAATGTGATTGTCCAGGTCAAAAACGGCCCGATCGATTTCCAGCCGCGCGAGCCATTTTCACCGCTGTTCGGCAATATGCCCCGCACGCCGTTGGGCATGGAGTTCCAGCTCACCCAGGAATACCTTGGCTTCGCGACGCATTGGGTTTACGAGGCCCCGATTTTCAAGGAATGCCTCGACGCCGATACTTATGTTAAAGGCAAAGGCTCCACCGTCGCCACGATTGTGGACGGTTCGCTGCACAATTACCGATTAACCTGCATGGCTGGCGTGGCCAATACCGGCTCCGACCGTAACTGGACCGGCAATCCCATGGCCCAGGCCAACTGGTACGCATTCGGGCGGCTGGCCTGGGATCACACCCTGAGCCCGGAAGCCATCGCGCGCGAATGGACACAGCTCACATTAACCACCGAGCCAAGGCACGTCTCGGCGATCAGCGACATCATGCTGCGGTCGAGGGATATTTATGTGGATTACAATACGCCGCTCGGTCTCTCGCGCCCGTGGACGGGCAGCCATTACGCGCCCGAACCGTGGCAAAACCGCAGCTCGCGCCCCGACTGGACGGCCATTTACTACCACCGCGCCGACTCGTTGGGATTGGGATTCGACCGCACCGCCACCGGCAGCAATGCATTACTGCAATACCGGCCCGAAGTAGGCCGCACCTGGCTCAATGCGGAAACTTGCCCGCTTCCCTATTTGCTTTGGTTCCATCACATTCCCTGGTCGCAAAAACTCAGCTCCGGCCGAAACCTCTGGGATGAACTTTGCCACCGGTTCTACACTGGCGCCGACTCAGTATTGTGGATGCAAAAACAATGGGCCGGCGTTGCGTCCTCCATTGACTCGGCGATCCACTCCGACGTTACCGGCAGGCTCGCGAAACAATATAATGAGGCGATCTGGTGGCGGGATGCGTGGGTATTGTATTTGCAGACATTCTCTAAAAAGCCCATTCCCGCCATTTATCCTAAACCGGAAAAGACATTGGAAGAAGTTAAGAAGCGTGTTGATGTGTATTTGATGAGGTGATGTTTGACCAGGAACGTTCAGTTTCCCGGACGGGACTCGTTCATTTGCCGCTCTTTTATCCGCTGTTCGGCCAGGGTTTCGACATTGTGGGCTTTACGCTCCTCGTCGCTGACTTTGGTCGAGTCGATGCGGTACCGTTCAAATTTTGCGTTGGGACCCATTTTTACATATTGGGTCCCGTAAATCTGCGGCTGGCCTTTCCGCATCAGGTGCCTGTCGATAGCCGCAGCGAGCAGCCATTTATTGGTATTGCTATCCAGTTCGATAGCCTTTTTCATTAACGTTATGGCCTTACTGGAAGCGAGGGTATCTATGCCGTGCTGAAAGATCATTGCACTGTGATAATAGTCCTTTCCTGTTCGCACCTTGTTCGAATCGAGAAGCTCATTCACGCGGGTACGCCTCTGTGCGTCATCCTTGTTCAGTTGGGTCCAGTTGATGTTCTGGGCTTTTCTGGCCGACTGGTCTTCATTATACATCCTGAGAATTTCGGCGTTATCGACCGCCTGTGCAAAGACGGGCGCACGGCCGATGAATGCTATCGATACAATAATGATTGCCAGCCTCATACTGATGTTTATTTAAATGTCAATATTGGTGACAAAAGTATTCGATGGTCAAATCATACTGGCGTTAACTACTACTTCCAACTTGCATTCAGGGACGAACACCTTCACCATACCTTAACAGGCTCTTGTCGGGCACGAGCGGGCCTATGAGGAAGAGCATGATCAGCAGCCCGACGAGCGCCACCAGCCCGAAACCCAGGAAAAGGATGTTGTAAGCGTAATGGTAGCCCATTTCCGCAGCATTGTTTTTAAGGATAATCCCCGATACGGACTGAAAAACGGCGCCACCAAGTCCGGTACCGACGCAAGCCATGCCCCATACCGAGGCAGCCGAGTTCTTTGGCACCACATCAGCCGGAAATGTAAGCGTGTTGGCCGTGTAGGCCGTGTAGCCGAAACCCGCCAGTCCGAAGACAATCAGTGCCGAAATAGGCGTCGAAATCACGAATGGCCCGGCAAGCAGCGGCAATATCATAATGAGACTCGCGATGGTGACCGCCACTTTCCTTGCGCGCGGGATAGGCATGCCTCTTTTGATAATGTATTGGGTGAAATAGCCGCCCGCAATGTTACCGACGTCGGCGATGACGAAGGGAATCATGGCCAGCCAGCCGATTTGCTTCATTTCGAGGTGATGCACATCCACCAGGTAGCGGCCGATCCAGAACGTTACGAAGTACCAGACAGGGTCCATGAAGGTTTTGGATAAGGTAAACATCCGTACGAACCGCGTTTTCAGGAGCGCCTTTACCGGTACTCGAAAGGCCTCCTTCTTTTCCTCTTTATTTTCTTTGGGAGTGTAATAAATAAACCAAAACGCTACCAGCCACAAATACCCGCAGACCGCCAGAATAACGAATGTCGCCTGCCAGCCGTAGTTTACGCCCAGTAATGCCACCAATGGCGGGACAATCACTGCACCCAATGCAGAGCCGCTGTTGAAGATCCCCGAGGCCGTGGACCTTTCGTGCGGCGGGAACCATTCGGTGGTGAGCCGGATGGCGGCGGGCCAGTTTCCCGCCTCGCCGATCCCGAGCATAAACCTGCAAACGCCAAACTGAAAGGGTGTCGAAGCAAACGCGTGGACGAGCCCGGCCGTTGTCCAGAATGCCATGCAAAGGGAATACCCTACCCTAGTACCAAGGCGGTCGATTACAAAGCCGGAGAATGCATTCGAGATCATGTAGGCCGCGAAAAATGCGGTACCGATGTAGCCGAATGCATCGTCCGGGATGAGTTTGCGCAGCTCCCCCTCCGCGCTCAGGTAGTTGAACGACAGTCTGTGCACGTAGTTCAGGACCGTCGCCAGGAAGGCCATTCCGACCATGACCCATCGCATCCCCGACATTTTGATCGCCGGGGACACGGGTATTTGATTTTCTACCATTCAAATGCAGGTTTTAGAATGTAAACGGAACGTCAGAGCTGGAATAGCGGGCTAAGTCGCGGTGTATCGGACGAAACCGACAGTCTGTTTTGAAGCGGCCTCCCCCGCCCTTCCCAATGCACGGTCATGAGGTCGTTGTTTTCGAGCAGCAGCTTGCTTCCGAAACTGAACGCGTCGGCACCGAAGAAATGCACGTGGGCCTGTAAAGGAAGCCTGTGGCCAGGGTATTTGAAATGGTGGTATTCGAGGTTTTCAAGACTGTGGGCCATATTTTGCTCGCCGGTTTGGATATCGGCACTCCATTTTACCTGCTCGTTGGCCGACACCTGTACATGACCTTTAATATACCCAAAATCACCTCCTACTACGAGCTCCGGGCCGATTGCACATTGCCTCAGCTTGGAGGGTGCCAGGTAGAGGTAGTTCTTTTTCTCCATCACGTGATCAGAAAACTCGTTCCCGGTCGCGAAGCCGATCCGGTGCGGCGTGCCTTCCCGGTCGACGATGTAAATGCCGGCAATTTCCGGCTCTTCGCCCCCATCGTCGCCAAAGTCGGGCACTTCGAGCGTTTCGCCGTGTGCCCTCAGTACTGAGCCGTTGCCTTTGTAAAACCACTCCGGCTGAACGCCGATCTCACCGGGGTCCGGAAAGCCGTTTTCCACGCCCCATTCGTACATGATGATGCTGTCGGTGGGCTTGGTACCCTCGGTCGCGGCGTGCATCGCCTGGCGGTTGAGGGCGCTGTTTTTGTGTGTAAGGCCGGTTCCGGCTACCAGGCAGCGGAACGGGTCGCCCGGGCAATCGAATGCCGGGAGCAGCTTCCATTCACTGGTTCCCGCATACACGTCGTCGTAATGCAGTTTCGTTTCCGAGCGCGCGGCCAGCAGCAACTCCACGAGCGTCTTTTTAGTATCGATGGCCTCCATTGCGGCTTCGTAAACCGATTTGGCGCCATTTAAAAGCACCAACGAAGGTTCTTCCACCGTGGCCAGGGCGCGCCCGTGCTGCGGGTGCGAGATCTGCACGATTCTTGTCATGTTTTGCATTAATATCATTTAAAAAATCATACATATTACTGCGTCACCCACCCGCCGTCGATCGAAAAGCAGCCGCCGGTGGAATAGCTCGAAGCCTTGCTGGCCAGGTACAATGCAATGCCGCCAATCTCGTGTAATTCGCCCCAGCGGCCCATTGGGATCTTGGAAATGAATGCTTTATATTTTTCGGGATCGTTAATGAGAGGCAGGTTGAGGTCGGTGGCGAACGGGCCGGGCAGAATGGCGTTCACGGTAATGCCGTCGAGCGCTAATTCCATGGCCAGCGATCGGGTGAGCTGCAAAATGGCGCCTTTGCTCGTCGCGTAAGGCGTGCGCTCGGGAATGGCCGTGAGCGCAAGCATGGAGCCGATGTTGATGATCCGGCCGTAACCGTTTTCCTTCATGACCGGCACAACTTCCCGGCAGGCGAGCCAGGTGCCGGTCACATTCACACTCTGTACTTTATTGAAATCATCCAGCGAAAGTGCCTCGATAGGCCCGCGGATATTGATACCGGCAGAATTTACCAGAATATCGATTTTTCCAAAAGTATCAACCGCCGTTCTGACGGCCGCTTTGATATGCTGCTCGGAAGTAACGTCGCAGCCCACGCTGATGCAGTTGATGTCGTACGTTTCTTTGAGCAGCTGCTCCGACTCCCTGTTCACCGCCTCGTCTCGCGCCGCGATCACGATATTGGCACCGGCTTCGGCGAGGGCTTTGGCCATGGCCAGCCCCAGCCCGCGGTTACCGCCCACAACGAGCGCGGTTTGCCCGTGCAGTTTAAACTGGTCGAGAATGCTTTGTTGCATGCTTAGCGTTTCCATGGTGCTTATTCGGAAATAATGAAATGTTCGAGACCTTCTGTTTTGAGTGTGAGACCCACACCCGGCAATGTATCGCTGAGCTGTACCCTTCCGTTTTCGGCGATCGCCTCGCCGTCGAAAATGTACCAGAACATTTCGTTGCCTACTTCGATCTCCGTTTGCGGGAAATACTCGGCCATCGGGCTCGCGAAGGAGCTCATTACCACATGCAGATTATGCATTTGCCCCCCGTGTGGGATTACTTCAATGCCATGTGCGAGGGCCATATTACAGATCTTCTGCGCCTCGGTAAATCCTCCCACCCGGTTGGTATCGAACTGAAAAATGTCCAGCGCACCGGTTTGCAGCAGGTCGTGGAAGCCGTAGCGGGTGTATTCGTGCTCCCCACCCGAAAGCGGAATGTCGGTATAGTTGCGGAGTTTGGCAAAATTGTGGATCTCGTCGGGCAAAAGCAGCTCTTCGGCCCAGCGAAGGTTATACGGTTCCAGCGCTTTCAGGAATTGCTTCGCATAGGCCAGGTTGAAGCCCATATAACCTTCCAGCATCACATTGATGTCGTCGCCCACGGCTTCGCGCACCACTTTCACCATCTCCACGTTCTTCCGCATTCCCGCCACGCCTTCGGTGAGCGGGTAGCCGCAGCGCAGTTTCATGCCCGAAAAGCCCTGCTCCTTGTAATGTACGGCCTCGGCCTGGAGGCTGTCGAGGTCGCGGGTGTAGAGGCGGCTGTAATAGGTTTCGATATCCGGCGTCGTGCGCCCGCCCATGAGCATGAACACGGGCTGGTTCATTACTTTGCCTTTGATATCCCAAAGGGCAATGTCGATGGCGCTGATGGCCGCGATTACGGTGCCTTTCCGGCCGAATGCGACCGTCGAGCGGTACATTTTCTCGAAAAGATATTCGGTATTTAAAGGATTTTCGCCCAGCAGGATCGGCGTCAGCTTGCTGTCGATCACAGCCTTGGTCACATCCGGGCTCAGCCCTGCGTTACCGTAGCCAAGATGCCCCTCGTCGGTCTCTATTTCCACCACCAGCCAGCTGAAAAACCGGAAGGCGGCCTGCGAATCGGTTTGGGAATGAATGGGACTGAGCGGCGTCGCAAACACGGTATTGGTCGTCAGCACCGGGCCTGTCCATTTATATAATTTCGCTGTTACTCTCTTGATTTTCATTGAAATGCATGTTAAAACAAAATCATTTTACTATCGGAATGATCTCACTTACCACTTGAAATGCAGGAATGAAACGCCCTGGCGCGGGAGCTGCATTTCCACGGTCGTACTGCCATCTTTCGGTTCGATCCACTGCGGCGAAGTCAGCAATTCTAGTTGCCCGGCCTTTTCGAGTTGCCTGATCTGCTCCGCCGTCGGTTGCTTCGGCGAGCCCATCGCTTTCCACACTTCGTAGGAGTTGCTGTTTTCCTTGTCGATGCGGTAGTGGTAGAGCATCATTTTCTGCTGCGGCAAGCCCTTCACAGACACTTTCACAGTCGCATCGGGCACGGGCACATTATCGTCGTGATAATTCCACACCATTACCGCCGCCGAATTGGCGCTTTTTGAGGCAATACCATTGATGTCCGCCTCTTTGCGAACGCTTTCGTCCCTAACCCTTTTGAAGTCGTAGGCCAGGTCCTGCTTCACTTCCACGCGGTTGCCTTCCATCATGCCAAACATCCGGAAAACGTTTAGTACCGGCTTGTCGACGCCATTGGTAGCCAAATCGCGGAAGCCGCGGAACCAGGCCTGATCCTCAAATTCGAACGACCAGCTCACCGCGCCCAGCAAATTCACTCCACGCGCCTCGGCCAGCTCGTATTTACGTGCAAACGACGCCGCCGTGTAGCTCGAATACATGGTACCATTGCGGTAGGCATTCTGCGGGCTCACATCCTCCGAGCAGGCCGCGCAGCCCTCCGGATCCGATTCACCGATGATGATCGGCAGCTTTTTCAGTGCCGGGTAAGAAGCCACGATCTCGAAACCCTTGTCCAAATCGCGCAGCTGCGTGCCCATGTTCATCTGCACGTGCCCGTCTACAATTTTCGGTGCACCTTTCGCATGGTAGGTAATGAAATCGATCGGCGTGCCCGTTTTGCCGGTCACGTAGTTTTTGCCGGCGGTCACGTGGTCGAGGAATTTTGTCATAAAAACCTGCGACTTATCCCACGACGGTCCCGTCACTTCGGGCCCGCCTATTTTAGCGGTAGGCAATGCGCGCTTCACCGCGTCGGCCGTGTAGTCGTATAGTTTAATGTATTCATCGACAGTCCCCTTCCAATAGCTGATGTTCGGTTCATTCCAAAGCTCCCAGTACCAGCTTTCCACCTCCTTCTTGCTATAGCGGGCTACCGAGTGCTTCACCCATTGAAACACAAGCTCCGCCCATTTGTTGTAGTCATTGGGAGGATAGGCCCAGCCGAGGTAAATGTCGTTGTAATTATCGCCCGGCTTCCAGTGGTGACGGTAGGGCTCCGGTTTGGAGGACAGTGCCTGCGGCATAAAACCGATCTGGGCAATGGGTTTCATGCCTCTTTCGATATAGGTATCGAAAATTTTGTCGACGATCTTCCAGTCGTACACCGGTTTGCCCTGCGCATCTTCGGTGTAGGCATTGGTGGAGCCCCATTTGAGCGCCGCCTCGCCGTCGCCCGTCACGAGCAGGCTATGCGCCCGTACGTACACGGGAACTTTGCTGAACTGGGAGATTTCCGTGAGCAGCTTTTTCCCGTCCTTCATGTAGGTGTAATTGGGCTCATCGTAGCCAAAAAACGCCCAGATCGGCTGCATAGGGGCTTTTACCTTCGCCAGGTTGACGTCGATAGTGACGGGTTGCTGCTGGCTGAAAACAGGAGTGGACAATGCCGCGCCCAGGGTGGCTGCGTGGAACAGGGCAAGTTTGGTTTTTTTGAAAAACATGAGACTCTGGTTAAGCGTAAAAATTAATATCCGGGATTCTGTTTAATCTGGCTGTTCCGGCTGATCTGCTGGGTGGGTATCGGGAAAAGATTATGCTTCTCGGCTGCGGCGGTAACGCCATTCGCCTGTGCAGTAGCGATCAGGCGGTTGTGCCGGATCAGGTCCCAACGGTAATGCCCCTCGCCCACAAACTCCTGCGCGCGCTCTTTGAGCACCGCATTCCGGAATTCTTCTTTCGATAACCCTTTCAAATCGGGATAAACCGTCGCGGGTTGTTCGGAAGCCGTACCCACTGCCCTTGCCCGTCGCCGTACCTGGTTGAGCGCCTCGAATGCCTGGGGCGTCGGCCCATCGGTTTCATTGGTCGCTTCGGCGTAGGTGAGCAGCATGTCAGCGTAGCGGATCAGTGGATAGTTTACGCCTTCTTTAAGGTAGCCGGTGGCAAAATCTATCCGGTGAAACTTGGTCAAAAATGGCGCGTACATCGTAACCGTGTCGCGGACGAGCTCCTTTGTACCATTTTTGTAATAATAGGGCATTTTCTGGCGCACCGACTGCCACTTGCGGTAAGTGTCAGGGCTTTCAGCAAAAAATGATTTCCGCGCCTGAAAAATGACCAGGTCTTTAAGCACATGGAACTGTACATTCACACCGTTGACCGTCTGCGCGGGCGGGCCGAACAGGTAAATCATCCGCGTCTGGTACATCTGCGAGGTATTGTTGCCATTCCCCCCGTGCTGAATGGAGAAAATATGCTCCTTACCGTTCTGAAAATCAGGATTATTGATGTTTTCATAATCCTCAAAAAGGCTAAAAACGCCTGCATCCAGTACTTTTTTGGCCTCGGTGGCCGCTTCTTTCCATTTGCGTTGCTGTAAATAAACCTTGGAAAGCAATGCAGTAGCCGAAATGGCCGTAGCCCTGCCGGCGGTGATATCGGCCTTGTTGAGCGGGCTGAGCAACGTTACGGACGCATTGAGATCGCTCACGATTTGTGCATACACCTCCTCTTCGGAACTTCTCGGCTTATCCACTTCGCTCAGATCGGTGGTCGCTTTCACGTGCAGCGGCACGCCGCCGAACATTCTCACGAGGTTGAAGTAAAAGAATGCACGCAGGAACTTCGCTTCGCCTAGCACCTTTTCTTTCCCTTGAAATTCAGCCACTTCCATCTTATCGATCAGCGTGTTGGCCCGGTTGATCACCTGGTAAAAATAGTCCCAGGCTGTCACGAGTTCCACGGCATCGGGTGTCCACGAATAGGTATTCCATTCGTTCTGAATGCCCGAGCGGTCGCCCGAACCATTGGCAGAGCCGCCGCCGATGAGCGTAAATGCGGTGACGTCGCCGAGGGTAACCCATTGTCCGTCTCGGTAGTTATCATTCCAGAGATAGTTATAAACCCCGTTCAGTCCCAGCTGCGCCTGGTCGAGGGTTTTGTAAAAATCATCGGTCGCCACCTGGCTGTATACTTTCTCTTGCAGGGAATTTTCGCAACCGCTTCCGCCCAGCAGCGCCAATGCGGCAAGGGCAACGGCGCGGTATGTTGGTTTTTGTTTAAATCGGATCATGTCAATTCAATGTTTTTGCATTAAAACCCTAGCTTGATTTCCACCCGGTAGGTCCGCGACGACGGGTACCCGAACCGGTCCATGCCTTTGGTGGTATTGCTGCTGCCGAAAGCGTTTACTTCCGGATCATACCCCGAATACTTCGTGATCAGTGCCAGGTTATCGACGCCGATGCCGATCCTCGCATTCTTGACAAAACTCACAAAACCAGGGATCTTGTAGCTCAGCGACACATTCTGCACACGCAGGAACGAGCCGTCCTCCACCAGAAAAGAACTCACGCGCTGCGGGTGCGAGGCGCTCGCGGCGGGGATATTGCCGTTGGGATTTTCAGGTGCCCAGCGGTCGAGGCGCTTGGCCGATACGCCGATCCCATCCAGCACGTATTGCTGCGCCGCCAGGTTCAGCACCTTGTTGCCCTGCATGCCGTACATGAACACGTGCAGGCTCAACGGACCGAACGACAGGTCGTTGGTAAGGCCGTAGCTGAACTTGGGAAGCGGGCTACCCAGGAAAACATCGTCCTTTTCGGTATCGTAAGTGCCGTCGCCATTCACATCCTTATACCGGATATCGCCCGGCTTGGCGGCCGGCATGGTGCCCACCTCCTTGATTTCTTCTTTCGAACGCCAGATGCCTTCATACACCGAACCGTAAAACTCGCCTACGGTATGGCCCGGTTGAAGCCGTACCGTGTTTTTGGCGTGCGGGTTCACGTTGGCACCGCCTACCCAGCCGGAATATAGGTATTCGGCACCGCCCAGCGACAGGATTTCGTTTTTATTAAATGAAATATTGAAGTTCGTCGTCCAATTGAGCTTGCCGTTGGTATTCACGGTATTGATACCGAATTCCCAACCTTTGTTCAGCATTGCCCCCGTGTTTTTCAGCACACTTCCGTAGCCGGTTTGCGATGGGATCGGCACATCGAGGAGCAGGTCGGTGGTTTTTTTGTGATAATAATCCACTGTAAAACTGAGGCGGCCATTCAGCACCGCGGCGTCCAGTCCCACGTTAAACTCGCCTGTCTTTTCCCAGCTCAGATCGGGATTGGCGATGTTGGAAGGAAATGCGATAGGCACGCGGGCACCGCCGAAAATGTAGGAGCTGCGCGTCCCGAACGAAGTACCCAGCAGCGAAAGCGACCGGTAAACGCCAATGGCCTCATTACCTGTTTTGCCATAGCTCGCCCGGAATTTCAACTGATCGAACACATCCAGGTCGCGGATGAACTTCTCCTCGCCCAGCTGCCAGCCAAATGCCACGGCCGGGAACACGCCATATTTGTTGTTGACCCCAAATTTGGAAGAACCATCGGCCCGTACTGAGGCAGTGAACAGGTATTTGTCCTTCAATGAGTAGTTCAAGCGGCCCAGGTACGAAATGAGCGTCCATTCATTCATATTGCTGCCCGGCGCCTGCGGACTACTGCCGAGGCCGAGATTGTAGTACTCAAAAATATCACTCGGAAAACCAAACGACGAGGCGTCGACGGTTTCATTAGTTTCTTTCTGGTAGGTAAACCCGGCCAGGACTTTCAGGTTATGAATGGCTGCGAAAGTCTTGGAATAGGTCAGTGTATTCGCATTGGTAATATTGAGGTTGCGCACACCGATTTGCCGGGCTTTTCCGTTCGCCCCAGCCGCGGCCTCGGAGCCGATCGGAAAGTATTGGTGGAATTTCCAGTCGCGAATGTCGGCGCCGAAGCGAACATTCAGATCCAGGCCCGGGATAATGCTGTAATCGGCGTAAATGTTGCCGAGAATGCGCATGGTATTGCTGAGCTGCCGGTATTTTTCCGTCATCGTCAGCGGGTTTTCGAGGCCGCCGCCCATCGGGAAATTCCGCAGGTTAGTGGCCTGGCCGAGCTCGTCGCGGGCCGGAATGGTCGGCGGGGCTTCGTACACGGCGTCCACGACATTGGAAATGCCCTCGTAACCCTTGGTATCGGTCGGCACAACGTTTTCGTTGGTCATTGTAAAGAGCAGGCTCTGCCCTACGCGCAGCTTTTTGCTGATATCCGCATCGATGTTAATGGACGTCCCGTATCGCTTGAAATTCGAGCCCGGAATGATCCCGTCCTGCAAAGTGACGTTTTCGGCGAGCATGTAACGCACGCTGGGGCCGCCGCCGGAGAACGACAGCTTGAAGTTCTGTCTCGGCGCGGAGTTGTAAATTTCGCTCTGCCAGTCGGTACCCTTGCCAAAACCGGCCACCTGGGCAGGCGTGTACACCTGCGATTGCCCGAGCAGGCTCGCTCGCTCGCTCGCCTGTGTGGCCCATTGGGTCGCGTTCATGAAATCGAGCTTCTTACGGATTGTCTGCAAGCCGAAAGCATATTCGAAATCGACCCGCTGCTGGCCTGCTTTGCCCCTTCTGGTGGTAATCAATACCACGCCATTCGCCGCACGCGAGCCGTAAATGGCAGATGCCGAAGCGTCTTTCAGGATTTGAATGGATTCGATATCCGACGGATCGATGGAGTTCATCGGATTGGCGTTACCGCCAAACGAGCCGGCATCGCTGCTGGCGCCCGTCTGGAAACCGTTGCTGATCGGCACGCCGTCGATCACGTACAGCGGTGAACCGCTCGCGGAAAGCGAAGCCGTGCCCCGTACCTGCACCGAAATGCCGCCGCCGGGTGCGTGTGAGTTGGTGTTTACCTGCACACCGGCGATTTTGCCCTGCAATGCCTTGTCGGGCGTGTTGATCGAGCCTTGTTCGATGTCCTTGCCTGCAATCGTAGCGATGGCGCCTGTAAGGTCCTTCTTCTGAACCGTACCATAACCTACTACTACCACCTCGCTGAGCTGCTCCGCATTGGGCGAGAGTTGCACGTCGATCGTCGTCTGGTTACGCACGGCGATTTCCTGCTGCACATACCCAATAAAGGAAAACACAAGCGACTGATTTTCAACAACATTATTCAACTCATATTTACCATTCCCGTCGGAAGTGGTCCCAATGGAAGTCCCTTTCACAACGATGTTGACGCCTACGAGCGGCTGGTCTTTTTCGTCGGTAATTCTACCTTTTACCGCCTTGTCGACGGGCCTTGTGTGACGTAATTCAGGCCGGTACCTGTTCTTACCGACAGCCACTGTACTGATCAGGAGGGTGACTGCGACCCACAGGGGAAAGCGCAGCCAGTTACCCCCTCGGGGGTATCGTATAGCATTTCTCATGATTTTGTTAAAGCTAAGGTGCAGGCAGTATCATACCAGGCCCAGCGACTACCGGAAAGTCGGGACAAAGCATGCTCCGCCAGTTTTTAAACACTGTTCGGACTAAGTTTTTGAAAAACAATACATTCCTGATAACCCTATGGCATAGGGCAGGCAACGTTGCTGACGGGGTCAGCGGACTAAAAAACAGGCAATTAGATTCTCTCGCGCTTTCACTGAAAGCGCGTCAATGCGGTGTGCGTATCAGGCAATTAAGCGTAAACGATAACGACTATACGAAAATATCAAGGTACTTTACTTCATCGGAAACCGGCATAATTCCGTGTTTTTGAAGGCAATTGAAATACATGCTGTCACCCGCCTTCAAAAGGTATTCGGTATCACCCAGCGTCATTTTCATTTCGCCTTCGATCACATAAATGAATTCCTCACCCTCGTGGGAAAGCTCGTGCTGCTTCACTTCGCCTTTTTTGGCTACGAAAAGCATTGGCTGCATTTTCTTCTGATGGTACTCGGTACCGAACGGGTAAATGAAATATCCCTTTTCCGTTTTCGTCAGGTTCTGCTCCGCCGTAAGCCTTGCTGTGAAAATAGCGTTGAGCCACTCCTCAGTTTCCAGCAAACTGGAAATGTTGGTCCCCAGCACCTGCGCGATTTTCACCAATGCAGCCACCGACGGGACGGTCTTGTTGTTCTCGATTTTGGAGATCATGCTTTTGGACAAATCGCTTCCATCGGCTACCTCCTGCAAAGTTCTTTTCTGGCTCGTTCTCAATATCCTGATCCGGTCTCCGATATTAAGCGTATTCCCTTCGGCTATCAACATAATTTTCAACCCTGTTTACTTATTTGGCGCTTTGTTTCATATCATTCAACAAGGTTGAATGCAAATATAGATGGAAAATACGACGAAGCAAGGAAAACTCTAAATATTTTATGCTTTTGTGCAATTCTTGAACAACCGCTGTTTTTCTTCCAACCTTTTAGGGCTAAAATAGGCTAGTCAGGGGGATTTTCAAATGGTAATGGCGAACCGTGTTATGGTAAGTGGCGTTGAAGGAAAGGTTGAAGGTCGACTCCCCTTATGTTTACAGCCAGGACCTTTCCCTCAGGGTCTAGTAAAAAATTGAAAGGTACACTCTGGATGCCGTAAAGTTGGGCGGCGTCATTTTTCCAGCCTTTCAGATCGCTCGCATGCATCCAATTCATTTGATCGGCTTTAATTGCGTTTAGCCAAGCCTTGGAATCGCTATCCAGTGAAACGGAAATAATGTCAAAATTCCTCCCGGAAAACTCCTTTCTAATGGCGACGAGCATAGGATTTTCCTGGCGACACGGGCCACACCAGCTCGCCCAAAAGTCGACCAGCAGATAACGGCCCTTTAACGAGGTTAGCAATACCTCGCGCCCCGTCGTATCGTATTGTACAAAATCATGGACCGGTTCGCCCAGTACTAACTTTTTCGTCGTGCCCCAAGAGCTGCGAAGACGTTTTACCTGCTCGTAATGTGCCGTTTTTGAATTCTCGTACAGCTCCAACAAAGAGTCGGCAATGGCAAGGTCACGGCTTTCATGAGTTGTCAGGAAATAACTCGTGTAATAAATGGAACTCGCCGCTAACGGGTAGGTTTTCATAAGCGCCAGTATCACTTGCCGCTGCCTGGCACGCATAGCGGAAAGTTTTCTTTCCAGTACTTTTAGTTTAGCAGTGTCACCCCCGTATTTTGCCGATAGGATTTGGTCACGCATGATTCCTTCATCGAACCGCGCCATCGAATCGAGGTATATCCGCCGAATTATCTCTTCCCTGGCACCTGCTACACTAATCTGTTCCAGTGAATCGGCATTCCCAGTAATAAGGATCGTACCGGGCTCTAAAAGTAACCGGACCCCTTGTTCCCCTACTTGTAACAAATAAGGGGTGGGTTCAGTCATAATGCCTCGAAATACAAACCTTCCCGAAGCATTGGACTGAGTACTATCGACGCTAATATGATTGTCAAAATAGGGTTCCTTTGTGAAATAAATCATCTTGCCTTCCGAGTTCGATAATTTACCATAAACCTCAACTTTATCGGAAGGCCTACCAGTGAAGGGCTGCGCTGCCAGCTTGAACGAGAGCAGCAAGAAAGACAGAAGAAGGGTAAGTTTTATTTCCATGTCTATATTTTGAAAAGACCAGATCAATAACGGCTTCATTGTTCCACCGAAAGGGGCATCCTACCTAATACCAATCAATTTAAAACATATTTTACCCGAACAAAAAATACAAACATCCCATCACCACGCCAATGCACGCCCAGCCCAGCCAAACTTTGCTGCGGTCGTAATGCGGCTGGGAGGCGTATGTTTCGGCCAGGGTCGGTAATGACGAAACGGTTTCTTTTTCAGGGAATAGCAGGGAAACGACGGTCATGAAAACCATCAGAAAGGCAGTCAGCAGAAATGTGAGCAGCATGAAATGCGGCCAGAATGCTTTGTGGGGAAATTCGGACAGCTGCATAATGCCCACGCTGAGGCAGAGGGGCGAGCCTAGGTACAACGCGAGGTTAGCCGAGCGGCTGGTGGCTTTTTTCCAAATCACACCCATTAAAAATACGGTGGTAAGCGGCGGGGCGAGGTAGGTTCCTACGGCTTGGGAGAGGTCGAACAACCCTTTGTCGACGGTCGACAGCAAAATCGACATCAGCATAGCAATGAACGACGAGCCGATGATCACCAGCCGCCCGACAGTCCTGAGCTTTCGCTGCGAGGCATTCGGATCGATGAATTTGGAATAAACATTCAAAGAAAATACCATGCTGAATGCATTGATGCCTACGGCGACGTCATAAATAAGCGCCGCAATAAGCGCCGCGAGGGTAATGCCTACCAGCCCGGCGGGCAGCAGGTTGGCCGTCATAACCAGGTATGCGTGGTCGGGATTGGTGAGGTTGGGGAACAGGATGTAGCAGTAAATGCCTGGAAGCAGGAAAATGAAGGGTACGAGGGCTTTAAGGGCTGCCATAAGCATGGTGCCATATTGCCCGTGCTGGATGTTTTTGGCGGCGAGGGTTTGCTGGACGATCGTCTGATCGGTACACCAGTACCAGATCCCTACCACAGGATAACCGAGCAGTACCGCATGCCAGGGATACACCGGGTCGTCCGACGGGCGGAATATCGTCCAGAATTCTTTCGGCGACCGGCTGATTACCTCGCCCACTCCGCCTATGCGGTCAATGGCGATGACGCCCACGATCACAGCCGCGACGGTCACGACCACCGATTGCAGCACGCCGGTCCTGGCAATAGCTCCGAGGCCGCCCGTGGCGGTAAAACTGGTTGCCAGCACGGTAGCGCCGACCGCCGCTACCCAAAACGGCACGTCGAGCATTTGCGCGATCACGAGCCCGCCCGTTAGCAGCACGAAGCTCACCGATACGATGAGCGTCGAAATCATGGAATAGTAGGTAAGGAAGGTAAATGACCGCTGCCCGTAGCGCCGCAGGAGGAATTCGGGCATGGTACTGACTTTCGTGGCAAAATAATGGGGCACAAACACCATCGCCAGAAGCAGCAGAAACCACCATGCGAGCCAATCGAAGTTGGCGGCGACCATGCCGGTCGTGTAGGCCATGCCGCCGTAACCGACCAGCATGACCGGGCTCACATTACTGCTGAAAATCGAAAAACCTACATTATACCATTTCAACGACCGGCCGCCGAGGAAGAGGTCGTTGGCCGTTTCGATCTTGCGCTTCCGCGAAAAATAAAGCCCTACCCCGACCAAAATGGCCAGGTAGAGCACGATAATGCCGGCGTCGATGCCGCTGAGTGCCACTTTTTCGCGCATGGGCCGTCACAATGTTTTTCTCCGGATCAGCACATTGGGCAGGATCACCTGGATCTTCTGTTTTTGCATGATCGCCTGACCCGCGAGCTTGCCCATCAGCGCGAAGTCGGTGGAGTAAGTGGTAATGTCTACAAACTCCTTGGCAGGTTCGTCGTTGACCGACAGCAGCCCCACGTCCACACCCATTGTAAGGTTTTTGCCCTTGCATTCTTTCAGTATCGACCACATGGTGTAGTTGTCGAGCGTGAAATAGGCCTTCCCTTTTTCGACCGAGCCCGGTACGAACTCGCTCACGATCTGCCCCCGGATGGAATAGTCGTGCAGGAACCGCTTGAAAGAAGAAACGATCTCTTTCGGGTCGAGGGATTTGGGGGAATGATAGAAAATGATCTCGTCGAACTCCCGGATCTTGTCCGCAAGTGTTTCGAGTACCGCGTAGGTCGACCGTTCGAATTCCTGGGCAATGTAGCTTACGTCTCCGTCCAGCGGCTCGAAGCGGTCGAAAGTGAGCAGGTTATTACGGGGAATGGTTTCCAGGATCTCCTTCGTTTTGCGGTGCGGGATAGGCGCCACCACGTACATGCCGTATTTCCCCTTAATTTGAAACAAGGTGCTTTCGAGTACGTCGACGCTGCCATGATGGAAGAATACATCCAGATGCACTTTGCTCCCTAGCTCCTTCCGGAAATTCCGGTAAAAAAGTTCTTCGAATGTATCGAGATTGTACATGATCAGAGCGACTTTCATGAACTGGCTCGTCTGCGCATTGGTAACGTAGTACCCGATCCTGTTTTTGGATTCGACCACCCCCCTGTCTACCAGCTCTCCGTATCCCTTGCGTATGGTCTCGCGGGAGAAGCTCAGTTCCTGGATCATCTGGTTGACCGACGGCAGCAAATCATTGGGTGAAACGATTTTCTGGTCGATGGCATTGATGATCCCTGTAACGATCTGATCATGCTTGGAATAGGATGTCACTTCCCGTAATTCCCTTATTTTATCAAATATGCTCTCCATTCGGCGGTATTTACTGCGTAAAGCTAAAAACTTATTTTTTCAATAAAGAGGTTGTATCACCTCGTTGTCACGCTGAGCGTACGGGCCCGCTAGGAGGCCCGGTTCGCTCAGCGTGACAGCATACTCACATTTAATACAACCCCAAAAATTACTCAATCCTGGCTGTAACCTCGCGGCCCGCCGGCACCGTCACTTCCAGGAACGATGCTGTCCGCGACCCTTTCACGACCGTCTGGCTTGCTTTCCTTCTGGCCCCGTTCACCATGATAAACGGATGTTTTCCAGCAAACATCACCCGCCATTGCACTGCACTGGAACCGGCATTACGCAACGAAGTGGTTTTTACGCTTTCGGTAACAGATATGTTCCGCTGCAAAACAGGCAGATTCTCAATGGTATGCGTGTCCGCTGCCCGTCCGTTGAACAATGTAGTGACCCGGTTCACGCGTGCATCGGCGTCGATACCCATAATGCCCTGCACAACACCCTGAACAGCTCCATAGGACACCTCGGGGTATTCGCGGCGCTTTGTGGCCGGGTCGGTCAGGTGGAGTACCTGGCTGCGGATCTGCTCAGGGTAGCCATATTGGCCCAGTACATAAGGGAAATACGACTGATTTTCGATGTTCCAGTCGCGCGCAAGGATCTGATCAATCGTCTTGCGGGTGCGGGTGGTATCTTTCAGCACATCGAACCAGAGCAGGAAAGTTTCACCTTCGGTATAGCCAAATGCACCTTTGGATGAATAATAGGTAAAGTATTTGTCCTCTTTTTCGCTCCACCATTTGTTTTCGATATCCTGCCGGTACTGTTCCGCCTTTTTGTCAAATGCGGCGGCCTCTGTGTTTTTACCCTCCAAGCGAAGCATATCCGCATAGGTTTGCATACCGCGCGACAGCGCCGCAATCAGGTCGACGCCCATTTTCAGGTCGTGCACGCCTTCGGAATAGGACGCTAGACCGCGGCAACGGTGAAAGGAATCTTTATCATCATAACCCGCAAGCGCATTCGGATGAAGCGGTCTCGACAGCAGCGAATCCGGCTGCAATACCCAGCGCTCCACATATTCGCGGACTGATTTCCGGTGGAAATTGGCAAACTCGGGACCATTGACGTACCGCTTGTCGCCTGTCCACAAATAGAGCTTCCATGCAGCGTTCAGCACATCGAAATTCGCATTGAGGTTGTACCAGAATTCTTCGTCGTTCCGGTAATCTGCCGGCGCGGGCTTTCCTTCCTTATTGATTTCCCAATACGAGCACCAATCCTTGCTGTCGGAGATGTTTTTGGCAAATTGAGAAAACATATTGCTGTTGGCCTTGCCGAGACCAAGCATTTCGGCCGCCATGCTCTGATGTGCGACGTCGCGCATGCAGAATGCGAAGCGCGAGGGCAATGCGGCTTCGTACCAGTCGCCCACCGGGTCTGCCGGGTTTCCGCGGTGGCTCAGGGCCATTTCCGTGGCCCGGTCGAATGCGGTTTGCAATGCAGCGTCCGTCGATCGGAACCTCAACCTTTCGCTTTGCGCCATACAATCCTGCTGGAAGCCCTGCTGAAATGCAAACCATATGGAAGCAGCTGCGATGAATCTGATCATTATTCTTGTTTTTGAATTAAAATACAATCTTGTGAAAAATATCCTCTTAAAATGAAGTTGTATCAAATGTGCCTAGGTTGTCAGCCTGAGCTTACGGGGTAGCCGGGCGGTCGAAGCGCCGCACGATACCGGCCTTCGACTGCGCTCAGGCTGACATTTAATACAACCTCTCTCAATTATAATTCGGATTCTGCGTCAAAGCCGGGTTGCGCTGTAACTCTGTCCGCGGTATCGGGTAAAAATACAGCGCGGGAATCCAGGTACGTTTCTGGACCGTAGACGATTGATAAGTAAATGTACCGTCGGCCTGTTTGGTGATGATCACGCCCAATGCATCCTTTGAGCCCGTCTCAGCAATACCCCACCGCCGGATATCGAAATACCGGTGGCCTTCAAAGCAAAGTTCGATGCGGCGCTCCTGCCGGATTTTGTCCATCAATGCCTGCCCGGAAGCAATCACGGCCGGCATACCTGCCTTTTGAGCACGCAATTTGTTCAGATAAGTGAGCGCCTCGCCATCCTCGCCTAGTGCGGCACAGGCTTCCATATAGTTCAGGTATATTTCCGATAGCCTGAAACCGACCCATTGCGATGCCGCGTAGTCCTGCTTTTGCCAGTCGACGGACTCATCCACCATTTTGCGGATCACATAGCGGGTCTTGGAAGCGTTCCATGGCGAATACGGGCTTTGCGGCGAATCGTCCCCGCCTTCAAAAAACTGCGTCGTGCGGCCTTTGAACTGCTGATTATTAGCCAGGATCGTCGCATAGAACCTTGGATCACGGTTGGCATAGGGACTTTTGGCATGCACCGGGTTAGTCCAGCTGAAAGGCGTCCCGTCGGACATTTCAAATGCGTCCACCATTTGCTGCACTACATTATAGGCGCTATACCCTTCATAACCATTCGGGCTGAGGTCGCGGCTTACGGTATTGTACCGGTCGGCACGGGCCAGACCGCTGTAAACCCTGGCAAAAATCACTTCCGGGTTGAAAAAATCCAGATAGGTCTTATTGTAGGTTCCATTACCGGCATTGCCGTACAGCGCATACGAAGCTCCTTTAAAATCGATCACCGCTTTGGCGGCTTCCTTGGCCTGCTGCCACAGCTTTTTATCTCCTGATGTATTGAAATAAGGGCTGGCCGCGTACAGCAGCAAACGGGATTTGAGGGCAAGCGCCGCCCCTATCGTGGCCCGGCCTTTGTCGAGGTCGTTGGCATAAGCGGCAGGAAGCAACTTCGTCGCCTGCTCGATGTCGGCCAGGATGAAGTTCTGCGTCTCGGTCCAGGTCGCGCGCTTTTCGTTGAAATCCTTGTCGTTGACGTCGTAAACTTTGGTGATCAGCGGCACGCCGCCAAATCGTTTCAACAGTTCAAAGTAAGCCAATGCTCTCAAAAAATGAACTTCACCCCGCATGGTACGCACTACCTGCCCATTGGCGACGGTGTCCAGCTTGCCGGCGTTACTCAGAAATACATTACATTTCCGGACAGAAGCATACAGATCTCCCCAGCGGTTGAGCGAAGAAGCAGTTTGGTTATCGGCTGTGGCTTCGCCCTGCACGTAACTGTTTTCGTTGGTCCAGTTGAAGTTACCGTACAATTCGTCGGTCTGCGCGCCCCAGCCGAAGCCGCCGTCTTTGTAAGCCATTACTGTCTGATCATAAATCCCGTTTACATATACCTGGACCAGGTTCGGATCTGTCCATACGTCGGATTCGGAATAGGCATTCAGCGGTTTCAGGTCGAGCACATCCTTGCAGGAGCTGATCAACAACATGCCAGTCGCAAGGGCAATGCCTGCGAACAGCGTTTTATGATTGATTTGTGGTTTCATCGGATAAAGAGTAAGGATTAGAAGCTGATGTTGGCGCCCAGGTTCACGACGCGCTGCTGTGGATAGTAGTAGCCCGAGTTGTTAGGGATCTCAGGATCAAAAGATGGCCCGAATTGATCGATCGAGAACAGGTTACTGCCATTGATGTAGATCCGCGCGCTATGCATTTTGGCCTTTTTCAGCAAGCCGGAAGGCACCGTGAAGCCCAGCTCTACGTTTTTCAGCCGAACAAATGCCGCATTGCGAAGCCAGAAATCCGAGGTCAGCGTATTCACCCCTCTCGATGCGCCGGTAGGGCCATTGAAATTGCGCGGAAACTGATTATCACCCTCTTTTTGCCAGCGCCCGTCGAAAAACTCCCTCGCCATATTCAGCCCGGCAGGTGCCAGGTACGACTGCGCCCTGGCCTGGCCCTGAACAAACAGCGAGAGGTCCAGGTTACGCCATGAAAAGCCCAGTGAAGTACCATAGATGAGTTCGGGCGTCCGGACCGACGATTTCCTCACCTGATCCAGACCACTGATGGTCCCGTCGCCATTGATGTCCTTATAGCGGATGTCGCCGGGAGCCGTGTTGGCCGGGTGTGGACTGCCGTCGATCTCCGCCTGGTTCTGGTAAATGCCGTCGGATTCGTACACGAGCCACGAATCGATAGGAATGTCTGTTTTGCGTTGATAGGAAGGCACGCTGGCCGCCTCGTCCATGAAAATCACCTTGTTGCGGACGAAAGTTAGGTTGCCTCTGATATTGTATCCGAAGCTCGTCCCGATGGTGCCATTGTAATAGGCTTCGAGCTCTATGCCCCGATTCAATACTTTTCCGAGGTTCTGGTTGGGCAATGTCAGGCCCGTGTACGCGGGTACGGACTCGCTGCGCGTGATGAGGATACCCGAGCGCATGGAACGGAAATAGTCGACGGTCAGACCCAGTTTGCCTTTGAGGAACTGTGCGTCGAGCGCCACGTCGGTGGTAGTGGCCACTTCCCAGGTAATGTCCTTGTTGGGGGTTGGGCCGGGTACCAGCGAGCTTACCTGCGAGGCATTCGGCCCGAGCGAATATCCGAAGCCTGTTCCAAGGAGGTAGGTCTGGATGTAGTTAAATGCCGAAACAGCGTCGTTACCAGTCTTTCCCCACGATCCGCGCAGTTTCAGCTCGGTAATGCTTTTGGAATTAAAAAAATCTTCCTGCGAAATGCGCCATGCCGCCGAAACTGCCGGGAAAAAGCCGTAACGCTTGCCTTCCGGGAAGTTCTGCGAGCCGTCGTAGCGCATGTTGTAATCAAAAAGGTATTTGTTCTTGAAACCGTAGGAAGCACGGCCGATGAAGTTGTTGCGGCCCGTCTGGGCGGCAGTCGCATTGTTCTGCTGGCCGATCAGGCTGCCCGCCGAAAGCTGATCGAGCGAGTTGCTGAGAAAATTCAACCTGTATGCGCTGATCTCGTCGGCATTGCCTTCGAAACGCTCATATGCCGCGAAACCTTCGACAGAATGGTCGCCGAACCGGTTGTTATAGCCCAGCCGGATGTTCAGCAGGTTTTGTTTCAGCGTACCACGCAGTTCCGACAAGCTCGGTTTAATGGCCGAATTGATTTGCACATAATTACCCGCCGCGCCGTCATAACGGAAAGCGGGCGGAGGTGTTTTGGTAAATGCTTTCGTCTTCGAAAAAGTAACATCATAGGCATAATACCCGTCCACGAACACGCCGTTGGCCAATTTGGACAGGTCCCATTTGAAATAGGTCTTGGTTTGCAAAAAATCGTTGGTCGCACGGTTATAGCCAGCCTCGCCGCCGGTGATGTACACCATGCTGTTGTTAGGCCCGCCGCCGATGCCCGGTCCCACGAGACCGTTCGGATAAATGGGAACGAGGTACGGATACGCGAGCCACAGCTCCCGAAATATCGCCCCGGCATTGTAATTGCCCACGGCCGAGTTGCGGAATTCGTTGCGGTACAACACATCTACCCCGATTTTCAGGTTGTCCGTCACGGCAATATCCACGTTGGCGCGCGCCTGGGCCTGCTTGTAAAAAGCCGCGTCCCGCTTATAAATGCCGTCCTGCTTCTGGTACTGGCCCGAAAGGAAATAGGTAACCTTGTCCGTACCCCCGCGCAGGGAAATGACCTGGTTGTGCTGCAATGCCTGTTTTTTCATCGTCGCATCCCACCAGTTGGTACTCGGGAACGAGAGCGGGTCGGAGCCGTCGCGGAACTTTTGCAATGTCGCGTCGGGCCAGGTAGGTTTCTGGCCAATCATCTGGTCGTATTCGTTGGTAGCCAATGCGTATTCGTAGGAATTCAGCATTTGCGGTACGCGCGTCGCCTGCGTGAGCGACCAGTTGGTACCGATGGACAGCACCGGCTTGCCGGCCTGCCCGCGCTTGGTGGTGATCAGAATCACGCCATTGGCCGACCGTGCGCCGTAAATCGCCGCTGTGGCGTCCTTGATCACCGTAAACGACTCGATATCCGCCGGATTGAGCCGGGCAAAACCGCCCGAGCGATCGGGAATGCCGTCGATCACCACCAGTGCGCCGGTACTGCCGAGAGTAGCTTTCCCGCGGACAAATAACTCGGCATTGTCGTTACCCGGCTCGCCGCTCCGTGTGTTGGCGATCAGACCGGGTACGCGGCCGGCAATGGAGTTGGTGAGGTTACTGGCGGGCGATTTTTCCAGATCGGCGCCTTTGATCGTCGAAACCGAACCGGTAAGGTCCGCACGGGTTTTGGTCCCATAGCCAACTACCACGACTTCATCGAGGGCTTTGGTGTCGGCTTCGAGCAGGACATCGAGCTTGCTTTGTTTGCCCACCTGTATTTCGCGGGGAATGTAGCCAATGTAGGAAAAGACGAGGACCGCATCGGCAGAAGGCACATTGATCGTAAAATTTCCGTCGGTATTGGTCGATGTGCCGCCATTGGCACCCTTGATGATCACACTTACGCCTACGAGCGGGCCGGATGCGTCCGTTACCCGGCCCGAAACCGGAACCTGGGACTTGACCGCCCGGGCGCCGATCAACAGCAGCAACACGGCCAGAAGCAGTGGAGAAAAGCGGGTAGAAAAAACCATGTTAAAGAGAGTTATAGGTGAAACGCGAGTCGTGTTCCGACCAGCCTCCGGATGCGGCCGAACACAACCATACGTCTAATTTTTTATCAAAAGAACACAATTTTTTTATTAACCTATACTATTCTATACTATTTTCAACAAAAATATTTTTTGAATGACCCGCCAACTGCCAACACATCATTTTATGGCTAAATAGCTATCAATAAGTATCATTATGACACTTTTAGAGGATTTCATTGCAAGAATTTAGAATCTGTACTATTCTATACTTTCACAAAATAAAAAGAGACAAGCCAGCTCACGACGCAGACTTGTCTCTTTCATTTTACGCGCCGTTACCGGCAGACGTACCCTATTCCACTACCAGCCAGGTGTAGCTCTCCGCAGGTATCTCCACTTTGTAATCTACCTCGTAGTTACGACCCACCTTGTAGGATTGCGCTACGCCTTCTTTTACCCGGATCTTCACCGATTGATCTTTGCCGGTGTAGTATAATGGCAATTTGATATTTCTGACCATTTTCTCGCCCGTTGGATTGTACAGCATCACCAATCCTTTCGCGGGCAACTCGGGGTTGACGTGCATAATGCCGTCCCAATCGCGGCCGTCGGCGCGGCGGAGGTGGATGACGTCGGAATTGAGGATGTCGCGGTACTTTTTATACCAGCTGATTACATTGCTCACGGTCTTTTTCGTCTCGTCGGTATCGTACAGTCTTGGGCCGCGGTAGCATGCCTGCACACCGGCTCCATAGTACTGCATCATCAGTTGCTCGTAGGCATCCAGGTGCTCCGACAGCGGTTCGAGCACCGCCTCCGGCCCGCCGCCCTGGTATTTGGTGAGCGGCACAAAACCCCATACCATCGACGGCGTTTCATTCCAGGTCGCGTCGTAGATGTTTTGGCGGTTCAGGATTTTCTGTTGTTCGCGCGGGAGGGAAAAGTTCACCTCCCGGTAACCGAGGGCCACTTTGTTGGTGCCATCGAGGAAATACCAATCTGGCGCATTCACGTAAATACCATTTTCGGCACACCAGTGATAGAGGCCTTTTTGCAGCGCCATTTGCTTCCATTGCGAGTCGGCCAGGCCCTCGTGGCCCGGATGTGACGTGGACGCACAAACGTCGCCCGGATAAGGCCCGTCGTTTTCAAAAATATCGAAACCCGTGTAGCTCATGAATTTTTTTAGCTTATCCAGGTAAGCCAGGCCCCATTTGCTACCCATGCAGGGCGCATTACCGAAGAATGCGCCGCCGGTTTTACCCGTTTTTGGGTTAATGACGTCGTCCTCTTCGCTGATCTTCCGCGAGCTAAAAAGCGAATAGCTGCCGATCATGATCTTTTTACTGTGTGCATAGTCGGTCAGGTCCTTCCATTTTTTGAGGTTTTCGGGTGAAACATCCTCCATATTACAATGGCTTCCGAAGCTAAGGATCAGCGCTTCATAGCCCGTAGCCGCGCATTGGTCGATCGCCGTCCGCACCTGCTCGTCGTTTTTGCTTACCAGGTGCATGAAAATCGGGTTGACCGTCGTCCAGGGCGCGATGGTCCGGTACATTTTACGGATGGCCATCCCTTTGCGTTCGCGGTCGTAGCTATCCATCAGCAATTCGTACGTACGGATTGATTCCAGCTTTTCGCCCGCTTTAAGGCGCGTTCCCATAGCTACCTTCGGATGAACTTCGAGCAAACAGGGCGTCTGGTAATCGTAATTAACCTGCGAGGTATAGCTTTTATCTACCTTCCAATGCGTCGCCTGGTCGCTGAGCGGGTAACGCATGGCATTGTTGAATGCGAAATTGTTTTCAATGTACAAACCATTGGGCTTAGCCATTTCTTCCGGCTTGCCTACTACCGCGCTTTCCTCTTCCGTCACGGCCAGGATCTCGTTCACAACCTGATCGACCGTCATATCGTTCTTGCTTCTGTTTTCGATCGTCACCCATTTGGATACCAGCGGAATGCCGTCGAAGATCGCGTAATGCACGTATACATCCACGCCCGCGAGCGCGGGAAGCGACGAGCCGAAACGGAATGTTACCTCACTTCCGGTGGCATTTTTCTTGCTTCCTGCCCACATGGCGGTCTTCCATTTCAGGTAAGGCTCTATTTTCGAAATTTTCAGGTCGATGTAATGAAACGCACTGTCCGACACTTTCAGCTGATCGATCCACTGCGGCAGCAGGTACGCATTTTCTTTCTGCCCGTACAATCCGCCTACATTATAGGCGACGCCATTCACTACCACCCTCGCTTCGGGTTTCACCGCGCGGAGCAGTTGCTGGCCGTTGGTCAGGTTTTTGTATTCAATGCAAGCCAGGTCGGGTTTGAGCCGGAATGCCCTTTTCACC
Organism: Dyadobacter sp. 22481; assembly: GCF_052044875.1. Classification (NCBI taxonomy): domain Bacteria; kingdom Pseudomonadati; phylum Bacteroidota; class Cytophagia; order Cytophagales; family Spirosomataceae; genus Dyadobacter; species Dyadobacter sp. 22481. The sequence continues at coordinate 431,942 of NZ_JBQENV010000001.1, read as the reverse complement.
AGGCCATTGGACATGACGATATCGCCGGCCGATTGATCGATACGCGCTTTGGCGATGGTGGGTTTGACAAGCCAGTCGCTGTCCCCGCCGGCCGTTTGTGCGCGGGAGGAAAAACTGAGGAGGCCAAGTGCTAAAAGAAAGTATTTCATAAAAGGTAATTGGGAATTGATTAAGGGCGATTTAAAAGGTTACTGGTTGTGGCGTTTTCCTGCCATAGGTTCTTCCAAGGTTTTTCAAAAATACTACTTCCCCTCGCAAAGTCGCACCGTTTCACGCCGGGTACTATTGGTAATGGGCCATAACAAATTTTTTCCGGTCGATTTTAAAACAGATGACGACACCAGCCGCTCGGCGAGCAAATGGCTTTCAAATCCTCCCTTCCCGTCATAGGAAATGGTGATACGCTGGCCTTTATACGGTCGCAGATCGAATGCCTGCATATTCCAGGCCCGCGCCTTTTCGCTGAGCATGCCCGCTCTGGCATAACCGGCAAATTGGTTGATGCTGGATTTCGAGCTCCTTCGCGGGGCTACCGTCGCTCCGTTTATTTGAATCACCGGAAGCTCCGGATAGCCGATCAGCAGCAGGTCACAGCGGTTACCCGTGTCGGTAGGTACGGTCAGCGTGGTTTCCCTCTTACCGTTTGCTTTGCTTATATTGTTCCAAACGATCTTACCCGCAGGCTTGACAGATCGCATTGGTTTCCCTTTCCCGAATGAAAAAGCCATGGTCGCATAGCCCGGCAGCTCGATCACTATCTTGCCACCTGATTGGAACGCAGCAGGGTAAGCATCCTGATACGGGAACAGCACGGTTGCAGCATAGTTTTCTCCCTTTTTCTTGTAAAAACCCGTGCTTTCATCGAAAGGAATAATCAGTTTCTGTGTTTCCGCGCTGGGGTTACGGGCCACAAGAATGCCGTTTTGGTCATGCCAGCCTATATAGCCATAGGCCTGGCCTTCGTCGGGCCTGCCTCCCACGTACACCGTATTGTTGAGCGTTTCCCGGTTTTCCTTTGCCCAGCTATCTACGGTACAAAGCGCTTTCCATTCGTCGGGTTTTAGGGCGGAGGGCGTAATGTACCATTCTTTCAGCAGCGTACCCCGGCCGTAATGCATCAGCACGTGTTCCAGCCAGTCCTGCAAATCATCCTCCTTGCTTTCCATTCTGCCGTCGGAACTTTTGATGATCCCGTGGGTCATGAGGCGCGAGATGGGTACCAGCGGGCGGTCAGCGGCATTGCCCCACATGCGCCAGATGTACGTATCGCGGTCGGTGGAGGCCATGGCACGCGTTGAGATTTCCGGCCAGTTCCCATTGGTACCGTCGTCGCCGGCGAGCATCCACAGGTAGTCACCGTACATCAGCCACCAGGGCGAAAACCAGACCCAGTTGGTGAGGTTTTGTAAAATATCCGGTTTTACTTTCCGTGTTGCCAGCAGTACTTCGATGGCCGCATCCAGGTTCGCTTCGTGCCCGTGCCTGTCCGTAGCCGGGTGCCCGTTCCCTTCGCCCGTGTCGCTGAGCTCGTTGAAATCGTGTTTATAGTAAACCGCCCCTGTTTCTCTCACGATATGTTGCACCTGCCGCAGCAGTTCGCGTTTGTAGGCCGGCGCCGACAGGCTGTAATATCGCCTGAATTGTTTAAAGTACGGGTTAGGAATAGCCTCGCGATAACCGTTTTTCACTCCCCAGTCGATGTCATTGGTATAGCCGTTCAACGAAAGCCAGAATCCAAAGTCAACACCTTCCTTTTTGAGGTTGCCGGCGAGCTTTTTGACGTCCGCCCAGCCATTGGGGAAAAATTTTGGCAAAGGCTGCCAAACCGATTTTCTGTCTTGCCAGCCATCGTCGATCACCATGGCGTCGAGTTTCACGCCGTAGGGTTCCGTAGCGGTGCGGAATTCTTTATAAATATCGACCAACGCATTCCCGCTCAGGTCTTTCGCCCGTGGTTCGAACCAGTTGTTATAATGCAAAAACGACCGCGGTGCTTTCCACACCGTAGCCAGGTATTGTATGAATGCTTGATGGATCGACGAACCTGCCTGCGCAAATCCGAACACCGCTGTCTTGCTTTTGATACTGAAACGGACCGAGTCGGCGGTAGCGGCGTAACCCGGAAAATGCATCAGCCTGATCAAACCTGCCTTTCCGGCGGGCTCGATATCCCTTCCTTCAAGGTCGATGAAGCTGTAATTGCCTACTTTCTCATAATGCCTTGCATAATCGGCAGGCGTGTTGCCGTTGGTATGGCGGCTGTACCCGGCCGGATATTCGAGACCGGCAAACCATTTGTTGTCGATAAAAACAGGTTCTCCCCGTCCGCCGCCGGTGGCTGATTTTTCCACCTCAAAGCGCTCCACTTCCAAGCGGTCAACTGCGACCGGATCGCCGGCCGCGGTACCCGCATAATCCAGTGCGAGGGCTTTACGGATATGCCGCTGGCCTTCAACTGTAAAATAGGTAATGAGCAGCTTTTCGGGCACGCCCGACTTGCCCGCTATCGCCGGTTTGGGCCGGTAAGCGATCCTGACAAAACTGGTATCAGCCGAATGCGAACTGACCGGCAGGCCGTCGGCAACGAAATCGCCTACTGTGAAGCCCTTCTCTGCTTGCATGGGCAGGATGTGAAACTCGTCGCTCCGGGTAGTCAATGCAGTTTTGCCGGAAGCGTCCGCAAACCGGACCGTTCGCCATACCTGCCCGTCATAAGACAACACACGCTGGATCTGGTCATTTCGGATAACCAGCTCCTGCGCGAACGATGTTGTGGTAAAGCAAACGAGTATTCCTGCGAGAATGCCTCTCTTCATGGGTTTAGGAAAATTTGGTAAAAGAAATAAGGTGTCCCGTTACGCAGCTTGCATTCCGGGACACCGGTTTCATCTTACATCCCTTCCAGCGGGTCGAAAGTGCCGTCGCCCCAGCCTTTGGTTTGTTTCAGATTAGCATTTCCCTGAATGGTAGCCGTGCTTAGCGGCAGGAAATACATGTTTTCATTGTAAACCATCGGCGCATTGTCGCGGTCATAAAGCGTATAGGTAAAACCGCCTGGCTTCGAGGCATCGGTGTTCAGGATCATCGCATGACGTTTGTCTTTGCCCGTCATTTTCAGATGCATCAGCCGCCATCTGCGCAAATCCCACAACCTTTTCTGCTCGAATGCAAACTCGATGTACCGTTCGTCCTGGATAGCCTGCCGCATTTCCGACTGCCCCATGGAAGGGCTCAGCCCGTACAGCTTGCCTGCCAAAGATGCATCCCCAGGCGTCGTTTCATTGATGCCCGCGCGCTTGCGGATCTGTTTGAGCACGTCAAATGCCTCCGGCAGCTTGTTGAGTTCCATCGCCGCTTCGGCATAATTCATCAGCACTTCGGCGTAGCGCATATCGATGTAATCCGTTCCGGAGATTTGCGAATTGGTAATGTCCAACGACTCGTCCACCGTCTTTCTTGAATAATAGCCGGTGAGGCTGCCATTCTGCTTGCCGTAGGAATAACCGTTGCCGGAAGCGTCGGCATTCAGCTCCATGGTTTTGCCAAGATAAGAAGCGCCATTGTACACGACTGTGGTGTAGAACCGGTTATCCCTGTTCTGCCAGCTTTTGGTCACATCGCCTGCATATTGAGGATCGTTCCAGGCGGTCTTTTTACCGCTCTTCAATGGGAACGCGTCCACCATTTCCTGCGTCGGGTGGCAGCCACCGGTTGCATTCGCCGTAAAGTCTATCGGCCGCACGGCCGCGTCGCGGCTCTGCGTGCGCCCGGCGGGGTTCAGGAAGCGGATCGCGAAGATTACTTCCTTATTCATCTCAGCCAGGAACAATGCCGCATTGCTGTAAGTATCCACCAGCCCGACTCCTTTGGAAGAAAGGTAGGTGATGGCCTCCTTATTAGCGTCGTAAGCCGCCTGCCAGTGCGCCGCGTTATTGGTAGGGTTGAACTGCGGACTGGCACGGAAAAGCAGCACGCGGCCTTTCATCGCCAGCGCTGCGCCTTTGGTAACGCGCCCCAGGTCTGCGGCCGGATACGATTCCGGCAATTCGCCTGCCGCAGTATTCAGTTCGGAAATCACAAAATCGAAACATTGCTTCGTCGAGCTACGCGGCACGAGCAGGTCGTCTTCGCGCTCCTGTGCGGTAATTACCAGCGGAACGCCGCCGTAGCGCTTGATCATTTCGAAATAAACGAATGCCCGGATAAACCGTACCTGCCCTTTCAGCGTCGTTTTGACGGCCTGGTCAATGGTGCTGGACGGTTTGTCGATCTCCCGCAGGAACAGGTTCATTTTGCGAATATCGGCATAAGGCCAGTAAGCCGGCCCTCCGTTATCGATGGTGGTGGTACCCGAAATCCAGATACTGCCCCGGGAGGCTTCGTCCGTCGCATCGGCAACGGCCACATCCCAGGAGGGCACCGACAGGTAAACATTGTTCACAAATGCCGTCGCCAGCGCGGGGTCCGTCCACACGTCCCGTTCGGTAATAGCCGACAGGTTCTTTTTGTCCAGCACATCTTCACAGGAAATCAGTCCGAGGGAGCTCGCCAGCATAACAGCGCACAGGTATTGATATGTTCTCTTTCTCATTTTTGTCTAATTCTTTGATCAACTGAAACATTGTTACCCGTCCCGCTCAAAACCTGAGGGACAATCCCGCATTGTAGCTTTTCATGATCGGGTACTGGTATACGCCGAACGGACCTTCGATGGCTTCCGGATCGGAGACCTTGATTTTATCGAAGGTCAGTAAGTTAGCACCGGATACATATATACGTAACGCCCCGATACCCAGCTTGTTGGTCAAAGCCTTCGGCAATGAGTAGCCGAGCTCGACGTTTTTCAAACGAATGTAGTTACCGTTCATAAGCCAGAATGAGGAAGAAACCCGGCTCGCTCCGTAACTGCTCGCACCGATACCTCCTACACGCGGGTATTTGGCGTCGGGATTTTCCGGTGACCAGGAATCCGTCCATATTTTCAATATCGCCTGCTCGTCCCAAAGGTCGCTGCGGTTCGGAAATACGAGCTTACGGTTGGCAACGCCCTGCAACAGCACATTCAGGTCAAAGCCTTTCCAGCGCCCGCCGGTAGTGATGCCGTACATGATTTCAGGCGCCGTGCCCTGTTTCGATAGCACGACCATATCTTTCGAATCGATTGTACCGTCACCATTCTGGTCTTTCAGGATCACGTCCCCAAGCGACCATTCGTAGGTACCCCATTTGGGCAGGTTTTCGAGGTCGGCCTGGGTGCGGGCTATGCCGGCTGCTTCATAACCGGACAAATAACCCATCGGACGTCCTGTCGGGATTTGATAATCGAACGCGCCGGCTGCGTAATCCTGCTGCTTTACTTTGTTTCTTGCAAAACTGAAATTACCGCCCAGGAAATACTGTAAACCGTTTTTCAGGGTGTGGTCATGTCGCGCAACAATTTCGATGCCCTGGTTGCTCACGATGCCATAATTTTCTTTGGGGAGCGTAGCACCGAAAGTATTGGGTATTGAAATCACCCTCGAACCAAGAATATCGTAGGTATACTTTCTGAAATAATCCAGTTCAAAACTCAGCAATCCTCTCCACAGCGACCCTTCGAGACCGATGTCGGTAATTCGCGTTTTTTCCCAGGTAATGTTGTAGTTGGGCAATGCACCCGGCGCAATACCGGAAGTGGCCGAACCGAACACCGCACCGCTCGCAACGGAAAAGACGCTCTGGTAACCATACTCGGCCACATTTGCCCCACCATCATTCCCCAGCAAACCGTACGAGGCGCGCAGTTTCAGGTTGTCGATGTTTTTGAAATTGTTTTTAACAAACGATTCCTCCGACAAGCGCCAGCCTGCCGACACCGAAGGAAAGAAGCCCCAGCGGCCTTCCGGCGCAAATTTCAGGGAAGCATCCGAACGAAAGTTTGCTTCGAAGAGGTATTTCTCATTGTAAGAGTAAGTCACACGCCCAATGTAGCCCAACCTGCCGGTTTCGGAAGCGCTGCCGGTGGCGCTCTGGTTTTCGCTGGCGGCATTGCCGATAAATAGCTGCTCGATGGTGGGTGTCAGCAGCTTGTTGCGCATCCCGTAGAGGTAATTCCCGGTGCCTTCCGCCTGCTCGTACATTCCCATGATCGTCAGGAAGTGCTTTTCGTTGAATGTCTTTTCGTATTGCAATCCCGCGTTGAGCTGATAGGAATTAGCCTCGCTGAAAGACGCGTATGCGCTGTTCTCCCAGTCGCCCAGCAGCAGGCTGTTGGTTACTTCGTCCGTCAACAGGTGGTTGTGCCCGCCTGTGGTTTTGAACTCGGAAACCGGGTATTTTTTACGGACGGTCTTGTCGTAATCGTAGTATTTGCGGTAGTTGAAAGAGACGTTCGCTTTCAGACCGTCGACGTGCGGAATGGCATAATCCAGTTTCAGTATCCCATTGAATGTATTCTTCCTAATGCTTCTGAAACCGGCGTTGTCGATGAGACCGATGGGGTTCCACTGCTGGAATGCGCGGACGTACTTATCCCCTATTTTCCAGGGCATGAACGATGGTTTGTTCAGCAGACCGCGGTAAAGATCGTACATCCGGTCGTCGTCGCCGCCGTCGTACGGCCAGTACGGCCTGTCGCGTTTTTGGAGGCTGGCGTCTACCATCAATGCCATATTGAGGCCTTTCGCTATTTTGGCATCCACATTGGACCGTAGGTTAAAACGGTCGTATTTCAGGTTTTTGAACCCGCCATCCTGATAGTTATAGCCCAGACTGGAAAAGTACTTCACCTTTTCGCTCCCGCCCGACACGCTCAGGTTGTGCTGAGTGAAAACCGGGTTCTGCCAGGCGCCTTTAAACCAGTCGTAGTTGACGTTGTTGTTCCGGAAATAATCGATTTCGTCCTGCGTATAATACGAAGGGTCGGTAATGGGCCTGTTGTTGAACCGGGCCACATTGTTGCGGTACAATGCATGTTCATACGCATTCATACGCTCGGGGACTTTGCTGGGAGACTCCTTGCCCACGTATGCGCTGTACGTGAAGGTAGGCGCGTCCGCGGTGCCCCGTTTGGTGGTCACGAGGATCACCCCGTTGGCCGAGCGGGCCCCGTAAACGGCGGCCGAGGTCGCATCCTTCAATACCGAAATATTGTCTATTTCAGTCGTACTGAGCGCCTCGAAATCGCCGGCGGTGCGGACTATCCCGTCGATTACATAAATAGGATCTGTTGAATTGAACGTGCTTTTACCCCTGATGATCAGCGTACTCCCAGATCCCGGCGCGCCGCTTTTCTGCGTTGCGAACAAGCCTGCTATGCGACCCGCCAACGCATTGGTAATGTTCGCGGTGGGTACGTTTTTGATGGCGTCGGCAGACACCGTGCTTACTGCTCCTGTCATGGAAATCTTCTTCTGGGTACCATATCCCACGACGACCACCTCGTTCAGCGCGCTGGCCAACGGTTCCAGTTTAATATCCAGATAAGTCCTGCCTCCGATGGGCACTTCTTTGGATACAAATCCCACAAAACTGAACACCAGAATGCCGTCGCCGCCGGGCACGTCAAAGGAAAACTCGCCTTCCGCATTGGTGAGCGTGCCGGTGGTGGTGCCTTTGAGCAGGATGCTGACGCCCGCAAGCGGCACGCCGATCTCGTCGACTACCTTTCCCTTCACCGGCGCCATGTTGATCATCTGCGCCTCGTTCACTTCCACTTTCACTGGCGTGGGCGCTGCGGGAATGCGCGAGAGAATAATGTGCTTCCCGCTCAGCTCGTACCGGATGTTCATCGGCTGAAAAAGTTTGTCGAGCAGATAACCCAGCGGCGCGTTGGTCACTTTGAGCGTAACCACATGCTGCGACTGGCCAATCTGGGGCGTGTAGGAGAACCGCACGTCAGCGATCCTTTCCAGCTCTTTCAGTGCAGGTCTGAGTTTTACCTCTGTCAGGTTCAGGCTGACCCGACGACTCAACAGTTCCTGTGCTGACAGATCGTTAGCCCAGGAAACCCCCATACACACAAACGCCAGTAACGCCTGAACCAACGATATTTTCATACATTGGAATAGTAAATGTCTTGCTTGTTTCATACTTTTGAATCAGTTGTTCGTTTGAAAAATTCGGACACAAGCGATCCTTCCAACCTCTCCGGGATGCTAAGGATTAACACAGGCCAATGATGGAGCAAGCATCATTGGCCATGTTGCTTAAGAAGTATGGGATAGTAGTTATGTTCTCATGGGAAGAGGGATTTGGTTGAAAAGGTTAAAGGGTTAGGTAAGTCAAAAAAATATAGCGTTATGGTTTACATCCGGTGGTGGTGATCACTACCTGCGCGTCGATGATCTCGTACGACGCGCCGATCGTTTTGCAAACCACATTCAGTTTCTCCGGCAGGCTTTCATCTGAAAATGCGGCTGAAAACTGGCAATTTTCCAGTAATTCGGGGTTATAGACTACATTTACCCCATATGCTTTTTTAATATCTTCAAAAAACCTCACCGCGTAGGCGTCCTCGTATTCGAATCTGGGCAGGGATTTTATGTCGGGCAGCGATACGGGGTTTTCCACTAAGCGCTTGTCGAACAACTCCGCTTTCCGGTCGAACACCACAAGCTGGTTCGGCAGCAGCAGAATAGCTGACTGTTTCGGGGCACCAATTGCCCCATTATTCCTCACATTGTTCTGATAGACAGTCACTTTACCATTCAACACCTTTACCGTAACATCCGAGCCGTCGTCGAACGCGACTACCTCGAATTTGGTACCCAATACTTTGGTGACGACCTCGTTGGCATACACATAGAACGGCTTTCCGGCATTCGGAACCACATCCAGCGTCGCTTTTCCCGAGAGGTATACGCTGCGATTCTGCTGGTTATATGCGGAAGTAAAACTGACCTCGCTCTTCGGGGAGAGCATTACCGACGAACTGTCGGGCAGATAATAGAGCTCTGGCTGCGCCGATTTGTTGGTGTGCCGGGTTACTGTGGAAGTACTTTCCAATGCGGTGATGGTTTCGGCATAACGGCCTTGGGGGGAATTTTTCGGCCGCCACGCCAGGTAACCCGTCGCTATGACTGCCAATGCGACGGCGGCAGCGACAGCGGCTCTCCGGTACCAGCCCGAACTTTCCCGGAGCGGCTTTACCGGCGCGGCTTCTTGTGTGCGGATATCTGCGTCGTACGCTTCCGTGGTACGCAGGATCCTGTCGAGTAGCTTTGCTTCCTCTTCTTCGGAAAGATACGTTCTCGAATAGCTCGTCAGTCCCAGCAGCACCGCATTGAGCAGTTCCCCCGCTTGTAGCCATTCTGTTTTTTTGTGGGGATAGATGCCGAGGTACTCCGCCCAAAACGCCTCTGAGTTCGCCGAGGGAGCCAGGCGATGCCTCAGAAACTGATCGTCCGTTACGAAGTCTACCGGTCCAAAATGCTCGTATGTGTTGTCCACTGCAAGATTGTTTTACAGTTAGATAACAGATACTTCATTTTCATACTCGGCAGGTTGAATAAATTTTAAAAAAATTTTAAAAGTACCGGGAGTTACAAAATATTATTTTCAAAAGGAGCCGGATTGAAAAATGAAGAATGCCGCTAAAAGCCAGCCACGTAGTTTTTCCATGGCGCGAAATACCAGATTATGCGCCGACTGGGTATTGACTTCCAGCACCTGCCCTATTTCGTTGTAATCCATGTTTTCGACGAACCGGAGTCGGATGGCTTCCTGCTGGCGCGGTGGGAGCCGGGCAACCATGCGTGTAAGCAGTTCCTCCCTGCTTGCCGATTCCTCCTTTTGTGTGAGGATATCTTCTGCGGAGGATTCGAACCACAGGTCCTCGAAATTCTCCTGGGGCACAAACATATGCGGGCGCTCCTGCCGTTTCAGCAAATGCAATATCCTGTTTTTCAACGCAACAAACAGGTACGAACGAATGTTGTCGGGAACAGTCAGCCGCTCGCGTCTGATCCAGATCTCGGCAAAAACATCATGAATGCAGTCTAGGACGAACTCCTCGGAAATAGACACCAGGCTCATCCCGTAACGGTACATTGCCTTCACGTGCAATCCGTAGATTGCCGCATAAGCCTCTTTGCTGCCAGAAAGGAGCTCCTTCCAGCATTTTGTTTCATCTGTGGGTTCGCCGGCCATTGCCTGGATATTTTTCACCGGTAAAGTGAAAGATAAAAAACCTTAAATACAAAAAAATTTCACGGTTTGGGGAAACACCCCCATTTTCTGGTCGCGGTACGATTTTTGTAAGGAAAATGGTCTCACCTGTTCTTCACTTTCAGTTTAACCACTTTTCGATCAGCCACTTATGAACACACTACCACTCTGGCTCGCATTTACGGGCCTTCTGATGCCGGCGGCCGACGCCTGGCAAACCGCCGGGGGCCGTCTGGTCGCAACGGTTGTTAAAAGTCCCCTGAATGAAAATGTCGGCTATTTCTTTGCCCTGCGGCAAGTGCCTCTTGCCGACAAGCATTACATTTTTTCAGCAGATCTTCTGAAGAAAGCTGTTTTTGTCGACGGGGACAAGAACATCTTCCTGAGCCACACCATGACCGTGAAGAGTGCCAAAGGATTCGAGATGTACTTTTCAGCAACCGACTATAACATTACCCTGGCTGTAAAAGAGGCGAAACGAATTGACGACGGGACGACGGAGTACAAGGGTACGTTGTTCGTCCGGCATGGCTCTGAAAAGCACAAGTTCGCCGTGCATGGCTTCCAAAATCGTTGAGTGAAGGTATTACATCCGTGCTGTTCCGTTGCCTGGGACAGGCTTATACCTATTTGGCACAAATCTCCACCTCATTCCGGTGGATCTGAGGTAGCATTGCGGTGTCGCTCAAAACTTCACCCATGCTATTATGAAAAAACTGTTCTACTTACTGCTGGCATTATCGCTAACCACCCAGGCATTTGCCCAAAATGAATTTATTACCCGATGGAACCTGGCCAATGTCGGATCAGGACTGACGCAGCTCTACTTTGTAATCAATTCCACCGGGCCCGTCAGTTACTCCTGGGCGGAAGTATCGCCGGGTAGCGCCTCGGGCTCGGGGACATTTACCGGACCGATAAGCATTATCACCGGGCTGCCTGCGGGTGCTACGATCGACGTCAGTATTAGCCCCACCAATTTCAGTAACATCATTGTCGGTGTAGGCGGCGACGCGGAACGGCTGATTGATGTCCGGCAGTGGGGAACGACCGTATGGACAACTATGGCGACAGCGTTCCTTGGTTGCTCCAATTTGCAAATCAGCGCAACCGATATGCCCAATCTGAGCCTGGTTATCAGCATGGCACGGATGTTCTCCAGCTGCAAGGTATTGACCGGACCGACTAATATAGGTGCCTGGAATACCGCCAGCGTCACGAACATGAGCGCGATCTTTGAAAATGCTTCCGTGTTCAACCAACCCATCGGTACCTGGAATACAGCGAATGTAACCAACATGTATGGTATGTTTTCCAATGCCGCCGCATTTAACCAGCCGATCGGCAGCTGGAACACAGCCAACGTATTGAACATGAACAGCATGCTTTTTGGCGCCAAGGCCTTTAACCAACCCATCGGCAACTGGAACACCGACAAGGTTACCGATATGAGGGGCATGTTTCTGGACGCCTATGCATTTAACCAGCCCATCGGCAGCTGGAACACCGCTAATGTGACCGATATGAGCCTGATGTTTCTGAATGCCTCCGCATTTAACCAGCCGATCGGCAGTTGGAACACAGCCAAGGTTACCGGCATGACCTTTATGTTTAACAGCGCCACGGCCTTCAATCAGCCGATCGGCACATGGAATACCGGCAATGTTACCGATATGAGTTTCATGTTTCAGCATTGCCAGTTCAACCAGCCGATCAATGGCTGGAACATCGGAAAAGTCACAACGATGAGGGGCATGTTTGCGAACGACACGCTCTTCAATCAGTCCATAGGCATATGGAACACCGTTAATGTGACGGATATGAGCTCGATGTTCGCTGGCGCTAAGGCATTTAACCAGCCGATCGGGAACTGGAATACTGCCAATGTTATCAACATGAACAGGATGTTTCAAGACGCCTCCGTATTTAATCAGCCCATCGGCACCTGGAACACCGCCGGCGTCAGGGATATGACGTCGATGTTTTTGAGCGCTCCGGCCTTCAACCAACCCATCGGGACCTGGAACACCGCCAACGTGATGGCTATGGAGAGCATGTTTCAGGGTGCAACTCAATTTAACCAGGCCATCGGCGGGTGGAATGTAGCTAGCGTGGTGGATATGAGTAGCATGTTTTTCAGTGCCAAGGCCTTTAATCACCAGATCGGCGACTGGACTTTCAGTGCGGCCGTCAACCTGGGCAGTATGCTGAATAACAGTGGACTGGACTGCATTAATTACAGCGCCTCGCTAATCGGATGGAGCAACAACGCCCTCACGCCCAACGATCTCGAACTTGGCGCATTCCAACGACCATATGGCACCAATGCGGTGGCCGCGCGTACCAACCTGATCACCAACAAGGGCTGGATAATCAACAACGATGAGGCTTCCGGGACGAATTGTGCTTTACCCGTGAGGCTGATCAGTTTCACTGGCCAACAGCAGGGCAACGCCGTTTTACTAAACTGGAAAACAGCCGGTGAAGAAAACAATGCAGGCTTTGAAATCGAAAGGAGTGCTGATGCCCGGAAGTTTGAAAAAATCGGTTTTGTCGACGGCAGCGGGGATGCCAGTGAAGTGAGGAAATATGATTTTACGGACTCAAACCCATTCCCGACCAGTTACTACCGCCTGAAACAGATCGATTTTGACCATACGTTCGAGTATTCCAGTATTATCTCGGTCAAAAGTCATGCGGCGATGTTTGGAATTTACCCTAATCCGGCTCAAAACCAACTATTTGTGAAGAATGTGGGAACGAACAATGAAGTATCCATTTCCAATATTGAAGGAAAATTGTTACTGAAAAAAGAATTCAATGCAGCGGCACCCATTGATATTCATGCGCTTCCTCCCGGACTATTTTTTGTCAAAATCGGGGCGGAAACGCAGAAGCTTGTAATCCAGCGATAGCATTAAAATAAACCATTATTGAAGAACTTCCGCCCCCCAAAGGAAGCCTAATACCTTTTTGACTTCCGTATACGGGACATAACGGCACCAGGTTTCGATAACGGTGCCGTAGGTTGCACCTTCGTGCAAAGCGTTCAGAAGCGGGGGTATTTCAATCTGGTTGAGGTAAACCATTGGCCTTAAAAGATTAGGATGCACCAATGCACGCCGGATTTCGACCCGGTCGCCCGTGACAGCGAATTCGGAGCTGAATGCCAGCTGGTCCGACAAGCGAACGGGCTTGTCCCAAAGAAAACGGATAAGCGGATCGATGGGGATGGCTGGCGGTTCTTTGACTTCCCGTGCCGCGTCCTCCCGGGTCGACCGCTGTTTTACCAATGCAGTAAAGTCATTGGAAACAGTTATGTCGTCCAGGCGAAAGTTTCTTCTTTTTACCCAAAAAGAGGACGGCGTTTCCAACTTGCCCGACTGTGCATAATAGTCGGAAGTCCAGCGGCAATGACTGGCCACGGCGTCGGCGAGCTTACTTTCATAGAATGTCCTGGCCACAGCCGGGTTTCCGTCCGAAAGCATCGTATGGACCGCGATGGCCGTTTGCAACGAAAAGCGCATCGCTGCCTCCACCCCTGTTGAGGATAGGGGATCGAGTGCAAATGCAGCTTCGCCGATCTTTATGAATCGCTCGTCCCACGGGCGCGTATGCACGTAGGCGTTCACGACGCAGCTTTTGATGCCCGTATTCAAAGTATCGTTAGCCAAAGGTGCAAATAACCGCGAGTTGGAGCGCATTTGCTGTAATACCCTTGCCGGACCTTTTTCTTTAACCGACTCCGGGTCCGCGAACGCCATGATGCGATACTGGTTCCCCGGGACCGGCGCGCCCCATATCCATCCTTCGTCAACCGTTTCAATACGGGTTTCGTGGGGTCGGGCCGGCATTGCATTGGAAGGAACGTTCGTCCAGATACCGACCGACGCCAGGGCCAGTTCAACCCGCTCGCGGGAATGCGCGCCCTTCCGGCCACGACCGTCTAAAATCACGCGGCTGGTAATCTGTTCGTTACCGGCCGCCGACTGTATTTTCAATTCATACTGATCATTGCGAAACGACGAGGCGACTACTTTCGCAGGCTGGAAAACATGTAGTCCCTTACCTACTGCCAATGCCAGTAGGTGCGCGTCCATCCGCGCCCTGTCGACCATCAATCCAGCGCCCCGTTGTCCCGCTTCCAGCAGGGCAGGCTCGCCCTCGCCCCACGCGACCCTTGCCGGTATATCGCGCAGGTAATGAGCATCTTCCAATAACTCTCCGGCCCCGAGGTAAGCAAAAATATGCCGTACCCCGGGCGAAAGCGATTCCCCGATCTGCGGGCGGGGAAACGCTTCTTGCTCAACGAGCGCTACCGAATGCCCCATTTCCATTAAACGGATAGCTGCGGTAAGCCCGGCCGGGCCGGCACCGATAACTACGATTTCAAATTCCTGAACCATAAGCCATTACATGTTCCATCCGGGCGCCAGACGCGATAGCCTCTCGTGGGCCTGTATCGTATAATGCAGCCACGCGCGTATGTAGTCGCACGAGAGCCTTCCTTTGGCGATCACCTCGTGATGGCACCCGCCCCCGCACAGGTAACGGGCCCAGCATTGCGTGCACGGGCTTTGATTGCCCACGTGGCGCGACGACAGCCAGTTATTCTGTAAAGTTGCGTCGATGCCGTCGCTGAGGTTACCCATTTTGCCTTCGTCCTCATTCACGAACCGGTGGCAGGCAAAGAGCTCCTCGTCGGCGGAAACACCCATGTAACCGGCACCGGCCCCGCAGGGATACGGCCTGTGCGTGCCTTTTGAAATCTCCTTCAACGCATTCACCATATTCAGGAACGGGTATCGCTTGCCTGCCAGGACGCTTTTCTCAAAATTCAGCCCGCAGGCAATCATGTTTTCCAGCAAAACAGAAAGTTCTTCCTTCCCCATTTCGTCCCGGCCGTTCATCGACCTTAATAACGGCGAAAATCCGACGCTGTGAAAACCCATTCTGATGAATTCATCGAGCATAACCGGCAAATCAAGGTTGCGCGGCGTGACGGTAACGCGGGCAGAAACCTGCATTTTGCCCTGCATAGCCAGCAATGGCCCCAGGTTTTTCATAATCAAATCAAAACTTCCCTTCCCCCCTTTCATCGGCCTTTGCAAATCGTGGCTTTTACCAATGCCATCCAGGCTCACGGTAACTGCGAAGCTATATTCTTCAAAAAACCGGGCGTCAGCTTCGGTAACCATCGTACCATTGGTGGTAATTGAAAAACCGACTTTAATTTTCTTTTTTTCGGCTTTGGAAACGGCATAGGCGGTGGCTTCGGTCAGCGCTTTCCGGTTCGCGAGCGGCTCGCCGCCCAAAAACGTCAGCTGTACTTTTTCTCCCTCGGGGCATTCATCCATCAGCAGGTCTATCGCCCGGAGCGCAGTATCAAGCGACATGCTTTTGGCTTGCCCGCCAAAGCTGCCCTGATCGGCGTAGCAATAGGTACAACCCATATTGCATTTCTGCGCGATGGCCAGCGAGAGTGCATACAGCCTGGGGCTTTCCAGTGGCGTATTATCGACGTAGTCGGGCGCGGACAGGCCACATCTGACCAGCAAATCCTGCAATTCTGCTTCATCGCCTGCGTCCAGTGCGCGGGAAATCCTTTGCTCGATGTCGCCCGCCACGGCGTAAAGCCTGCTGCCGTTCGGAATGAAAAGTTGTGACTGCCTTCCGCCTTTGATCAGGTGGGCCGACGGCGATTTGGGCCGGGACTGCGTGGCAATAGTCCCGGCCAGTCGTGAAACCGCCGGTTCGATTTCAGCTGTTAAGTGCATCTTTTCCTTCCACGATAAAGTTGAGCTCGCCCTGCCAGTTGATGAACAGGTCGTCATAGGAAAGCAATCGGGTATTGACCCGGTCGTCGGGGATGTATTTGCCGGTGCGTTTTTTAGCCATCCAGCTGTCGCCGGTACTCAGTCCCTTTTCGTCGGCAACGACATTGACGTAGTCGGGCCTGCTGGCTGCCCAGTAATAGCAGGCGCATTCGCGGTAGTCGTTCTGCCACGGGGCGCAAAGTCCCTGCGTAAGTTCACCGGGTTTAATGATCTGGTGGGAAAGTGCGGCGCTGTCGCCTTCGAAAACCTGATTGACCGTCAGCATTACCTTGGTATACCGGGCAGGGTCATCGAGTTTTTTGAGGTCCACAACTACTTCATGCGTGCTGGTTTCAGCCGTAAAATAGCAAGCAACCTGCTGCCCCTGTTTTTGCAGGACATTCACCATCGAATTGGACCATTCCATAAACGATACGCCGTTCGGGTTGGCTTCCGTGCGCAGGGCTACGCTATCCCCATCCGGAAACACGGGCCCGGAAGTAGCGACCATCGTAGGCTTCCCATCGATAGCCACCAGGCGATGATGGATCAAATGCTTAAAAGCATCATCGGCATCTATCACGTAATTGTTGTTTTCAATTAATACAATTCCCTGAAATGCCCTCCGCCACAGGTTCCGGAAATCGAATTCAAGGCCGGGGAAGCAGTTGGATATGGCGGTCCGGGGCAAGACGCTGACGGGATTCCCTTTCCCCCGGTAATGCAGCTGGGCGGTAAGGTTGGCAGGAGCCAGCGGCACATCGTCTGCAATGTGTGCGAGGTCGCCCCCGGGCATAAGCGATCTGGCGGCGGCTTTGATCACCATGTTGATCTGCCGGGAGGTAAACGTAAGCGACCGGCCATCTGCACCGCGCATCAACGCGGGCATTTTGCGAAGGGCCTTGGCCGAAAGATCGCCAATTTCCTCGGGCTTGCGGAGCAGGTCCGCAAACCAGGGCGAGGCTCCGGTGCTCAGGCCTGCAAAAACGCGTTCGTGCAAAACCTGCAATGCCATATTATCGACAAGGGAAGTGGCCATAATAGGCTCGTAGAGGCGTCCGAAGTCGTTGGTATTCTGCCTTACCATCGTGCTCGCCACGTTCAGTTTGCCTTCGTAGGCGTTTCCGTTCATAATGGCGGTGTTCATCAACCGGATCGTTTCGAATGCGCGGCGTATGATCTCCTCCGCTTCCTCAATCGTTACTTCTTCCTTAATGTCCGTACCCAGCAGAATTTGTTCCAGCTCGTCGGACACGACGCGTATCGGCAATGTGTCGGGCGCGTAAGCGGGCGGGCCCGCGCTGATATGCGCATTGGCCGACAATACCGTGCCCACCGGCCCGGAGAGCTTCACCGTTACGAACCCGTCGCATTCATCGTCCAGGTAACCCCAGCTTACCTGGTTGCCGTTTTTATCCGCATACCCGGCAAATATCTGTGCCGGATTGGTATAAAGCGGGTTAGGCGTACTCGTTTCGGAATAGCCATGCCATTTTCCCTTTTTAATATCATATAAAATAGGGTCCTCGCGCCGGCCAGCAAATACCGGGTCGATCTCTTCCTTTCCGTTATTGAACCTGGTCAGGCTGGAACCGTATACCTTCCCGGCGGCGGGTGTAAACCGGAACCGAATTTCAGGAAAATCAGGTGTTGGTTTGATGAATTGCACATACCCGAGCGGCAGCGTTTTGCCGTCGATGAAATTAGGGCATTCTCCAAGCAGCGGTTTCAGCTCGTGGGACCGGATGTCGTCCATGTCGGCATACATCTTGTCGTTTTCGTCGTTCGTCCTTCTGAATATCTTGATATTGCCCACACGAACGTCCCAGCTAATGTCTCCCAGTTCGTGGCCCGCCTTTTGAAGCAAGTCGACCGTGAGCGGCACCAGCGCATCCGGTGCCTGGTCGGTAATGGCAAACACTTCAAGAAACGGGGCGACCGGGTGCGCTTTTCCGGTTTTGTCGTCCAGGCTTTCGGCATCTTTGAACTGTACTTTTTTCGGTTGGTAGGCCGTTATTTCGCCGGTCGACGGATGCACATTAAACGTTTGCTCCGGTACGATTTTCCGGAAATCCAGGGGCTTTTCTTTGGATAGTTCGAGACCATAAGCGGCCATTCGCTCGTCCGATTCACCCAAACGCCCTATCGCGATGGGCGGAAGTATTCTTAATGCTAGAATTTTCATATCCGGCAATGGTTTTTGGCTTTGATGTGTTGAGAACTCAGGCCAGCTCGGCCTGCATAAGTTGGGAAATGGCATCAAGCAGCTTCCGGTCAATCTCCTGCAATGCATTGAGGTACTGGCTATGCGGCTGCGTTTTCAATGCCTTCAGGCTGGCGATGAGCTTGGCCGACGCTTCGAGCAAATCGCGGTGCAGGCGCCAGCGGTTGTGCTCGCCGAATGGCAGATCGAAACTGTACGGCGATGTAAACGGCGGACCGGCCATCAGCTTGCCTCCTTTCGCCAGCGGCGTTTGCACGAGAATGGTAGCCAGGCTCCTGAGGTTGTACATCTCGCCAAAAGTAGAGTTGATGATCAGGCCCCGCGGCGTAAACGAGCCGACGTTGTTGTTGCCATTGTCCAGCAGAAAACTGTGATTGAGAAAGTTAAGCAGTAAGCGATAACGTGTATCAAAGAGTTCGGCCCACAAAATGCCTTCCTCGCTGGTAATCTCGTTCTGCTCCATTTCATCTGCCGGTTCGTTCGATGCCGTGCCCGCATGGTCAGGGTCGCCCGCATACGGATTGGTGGCGACATTGTATGAAGGATCAAAATCCCCTCCCGACTCTTTCAATATAGACTTAAACTCCTCATATATAAACAAGAAGCGCTCGAAATGCGATGGCGTGTCCGAGGCCAGCTCGTCGCCTTCGCCCTGCTCGGCGATTTGTTCGAGGGCATTGTAGGCATCATCGCGGGACAGCAGCGGCGCTACCAGCACGTCGGGACTTTTGGTGAATTTGCCGCCATTGGCGCTTCCTCTGTCTCCCCCGGTATAACCCCGGCCCCATTCGTCAAATTTGGCCTGATAGGGATAGGTTCCCGGCTGAAACGCGTCGTCGGAGATCACATCCGGGTCCTGGATCAGTTGCAGCAGCACTTTGAAAAGCGCGCCCACAGTATGCGGGTCCGAAGCTTGCGCATGCACGCTTTTATTAATTTCCTTGGCGGTCGGGTTGTCACTGCTGAGCCACTCCGCTGGCGCTTCGGCATATACGTACTTTGCCAGCGACCCGAGGGTAAATTTCTCCAATGTGAAAGGGAACGGATAAAACGGCACGTCCCAGGGATAGCTTTCACGGCCGAAATTGAGCGGGGCGCCGATGATTTTCAACACATTTTGAACGGAGATAAAATGCCCCATTTCCTCCTTGGCGATCCCGAGGATGATATTTTTCCAGTTATGCACCCGTTCCTTGTACTTCTCCTGAATTTGGGGCCCGCCAATGCTGTAAGCCGCATACAGGTATTGCAGCATCAGTCCGTGTTCTATTTCCGCATCGACATGCAGGAGCATGGTGATGTAGTCTTTTCCGGTAAACTGCATGGGAACAACAAACGGCATTTCAGCATCCGCCCCGGCATCCGTTGCCGACACATCGGCCAGACCTTTCAGGCGAACTTCTTTGTGTTTCTGATTGGCCCTGGCCCATTCCAGAACCGGATCAATAAAAGATTTTCTTAACTGTTTTTCGTCCATGATGATAATTTTTGTGTAACAGGTAGGCAATACATTTCCTAAACCAAATGAAGGTGCACTGGTCACTGAAAAAGCAATATGAAGGAATTTAGTGGGGCGCTTAAAAAAAGCTACTTCGAAGTAATTCTATAAGCAAAAAGCAAATAGTTTCGTAACCTACCCGTCACGAAACTATTATTTTTTTAAGAAAATAAATAAGTAATGCCTGCCTTGCCGGGCGAAAGCGTCATCAAATCGTAGTGTATTCGATCTTCGGCGAATGGCCACTGGTCCAGTTTACATTGGGCAAATCAAATGCCAATGTGACGGTAGTTCCTTCACTTCCGTCGATATGAAGTATCCCGCTCACCTCCGTGGCTAATCCATGCATAAGGCTCATTCCCAAAGATTGCACCTGGCTTGCATCGAAATCGGGCGGCAGCCCCATGCCGTTATCTTTGATCATCAGGGTTACCTGAGTTCCTACCTTATATTTAAAGCTAACCGCTATTTTGCCCGGCCGGCTTTCAGGAAAAGCATATTTAATGGAATTGGTTATTGCTTCGTTGAGCAGCAACCCTATCGGTATGGCGTGTGAAACATCGAGGCTGATCTCATCTACGTCCGTTAAAAATGCAATATGATGCATCGAACCAAAACTGTCGCGCAAATACATGACCAGTTCTTTCATATACGCCTGCATGTTAACAGTCGTAATATTCTCGGTCAGATATAGTTTTTGATGGATTAAAGACATTGCTTCAATCCGGTGCTTACTATCCATCACCGCATCAAATTCGCCGTTGTTCAGGTAAGAAGCCTGTGAATCGATCAGGCTGACGATCATCTGAAGGTTGTTTTTCACACGATGGTGAACTTCGCGTATCAACCACTCCTTTTCCTGCACCAGTTGCTCCAAATAGGCGTTTTTCTGAGCAATGCTGTTGCTATATTTCTTAACGATTTTCCACCTGCTGAAAAGCGAGAACAATAAAAGGAATGAAATCAAAAAGGCGACGATCGTCACATTTCTCGTCGTGTTACTTCGGCTAAGTAACTCAACCTGCGTTGCGATATCTTTTTCAAGCAGTTTAATATTCTCCGATTTCAGTTTAATTTCCGCATCCTTTTTTTCGAGATCATACCGGGCAGCAAGCACTTTTAACTCATCCTCCGACCGGAGAAGGTTCAGGGAGTCGCTATACGCTTTATAATTGAGGTGATTAAAGAATGCACTTTTAAATTTCCCTGAAACTGAATCGCTACGGTAGCTTACATAATAATAATCCTGCAAGATGGACAGGTCAGTAGTTTTTTCCTTTAACAGGGAATATTTATCCAGATATACTCTGGCCATTTTTATATTTCCGACCAGCAGGTAATACTCTACCGCGTCACGATAGAGGTTTGCATTGAACGAAATTTTCCCCTCCGATTCGTAGGCGAGGCATTTATTTAAATAATAATAAGCTTTGGGAGCATTACGGGATTTTAGAAAAAAAAGGCGTAGATCTTCTTCGATCTCGTATTTAACAAACAAAGTCATGTTTTTCGAATGCTTTTGCAGCAATCTTTCCAGGTAGGATATCTGGGCATTCATTTTATCGCCCATTTTAATACTGGTATCAATGATATTCCCCAGTATTTCGACCGTGCCATCGTCCCATGCATTTTTGATAGCAAATGACAACCCCTTTTGCAGAAATTCCAACGCAGTCTCGAAACGTCCCAGCTTGGCATAAGTAACGCCGAGCCGATTGTACGTTGTTGCTGCCACAATGGAAGTGTCCTGCCTTTCTTCCAGCACCTTCACGGCCATATGCCCGTAAGTAAGCCCGTTATTTAAATCGCCAGAGACAGTATAGATGTGGCCGATCAGGTTATATACCGACTGTAATGCCTCATATTTCGACTCCTTATAGAGCGTAATTGCTTTCCTGAGGCAGGAAATTGCTTCTGCCGGTTTGCCCTTCAACTGGTAAAGGTCCCCGAGTTCCAGGTAGGCATTTGCTTCGTGAATTTTATCGCCGGCAGCTGCAAACCGGTTTACCGCCAGTTTTACAATATCGATCCGCTGGTCCATTCCCGGGCCATCCCAGTGATAATAATGGCGCAGCTCCATCAGCGCCGCGCCTTCGCGATCGGGATTATTGGTTTTCCTGAATAGCTTAATAGCCTCATTTACTTTTTGAATAGCCGCCGTTTTATTGCCGGATTCTTTTTCTATCTGAGAATCTAAAAGGAAAATATCACCGCTCACCAAATCGGAATGCAATTTGTAATTCAATTTGGCAACTGCATGGCAATAATAGCGGGCAAGTTGCAGGTCCTCTTTGGTTTCACCAGGTTTCAGCAAATAAAAATAACCCAATTCGACCAGCCACTTTGCTTCCTCAACGGGTGTTTTCGCCTCTGCCAATTTCGTTTTCAGCTCCCGCAAGCGCGCAACCTGATCGTACCCCTCGGCGCATGCGCTTTGGGCCACAATAGTTAATGCGATTGCCAGCGCATAAATGTATTTCATGAAAAGTTTTATTTAATCGTTGTCAAACTTTAGGTGACTCCGATGTGCCTTTTGATCCCCAGTTTCTTCATTTTCGAACCCAATGTAGTGGCGGGAATTGCCAGCACTTTTGCCGCCCCGTTTTCTCCGCTTATTCTTCCTTCACAGGCTTTTAGCACCGCTATGATATGGTCCCGTTCATTTTCGAAAATGTTTTTAAATGTCGGCTCCGGCGTACTGGGTTCATTCGTGGGCGTACTGTTGGCCGGTAAAGATATTTGGTCGATGATATTACTCCTGGCCAACAAAACGCTTCTTTCGATCACATTTTCCAATTCGCGGATGTTACCCGGCCAGTCGTAATCTGTTAAGGCTTTTAGTACTTTTTCGGATACACCGCCGACGGCCTTCCCGATTTTACGGCTGAAATAGCCGATGAAGTGGTTTACGAGCAGCTCTATATCGTCGCGTCGCTCACGTAGCGACGGCATGACGATGGGAAAAACGTTCAGCCGGTAATAGAGATCGAGCCTGAATTTCCCTTCGGCGATGGCCCTTTCGAGGTTACGGTTGGTTGCAGCGATCACCCTGATATCGATTTTGATCGTTTCCGTCCCACCCAGCCTTTCGATTTCGCGCTGTTGCAGGACGCGCAGCAACTTCATCTGGATTTCGGCAGGCATGTCGCCAATTTCGTCCAGGAATATCGTGCCGCCATTCGCTTGCTCAAACCGCCCGATGCGCTTTGCTGTTGCACCTGTAAAAGCTCCTTTTTCATGGCCAAACAGCTCGGATTCGATCAGGCTGATCGGCAGGGCTGCGCAGTTTACCTTTACAAACGGCTTATTTTTCCTCGACGACAGCGAATGAATATTATCAGCGACCCGCTCCTTTCCCGTGCCGCTTTCGCCCGTTACCAGAACCGAGGTGTCGGTCTCTGCCACCTGGTTGATCAGATTGAATACGTTCAGGAGCAAGTGGCTCTGGCCGATCATGCCTTTGAACGAATTCTCTGCATCCCGGTTCCCCGCGACAATCCCTACGGATTTACCCAATCGTACCTGAGGAAAAGCCGCCGACGTCCTGCCGGCCATTTCCTTTACGATGTGTTCGAGCGGTGCCTGGATCCGGTCGCAAAGTTCTAGGTCATTCCCACTGAACGCGTCCGGTCGCCGGCTGTACAGGGAAATGAAGAAAAACTGACCGTCCATCGAGATGTCCGGATATGGTATGGTCAGGTTAGATCGCATTCCGAATTTTGCGGCTACCAGTTTTCTGATGGAGTTGCCCGATGCCATTTCCCTAAATCGCTCATCGTTATAAAATTGCGTGCGCGGGTCCACAGGAGTAGCTTTCAATAATGCATCCATCTCATCTTTCCGTATGTTCCACACGGTCTGAATGCCCTCCGAATCCATTACCTGATATTCGTCGAAACCGGTCCGCAGAAAATGCAGGGCGTTGAAGGGCAAATGCCGGGTTCCCATAAAACCTACCGCGGCATAGTCAAAAGAAATCAGCTTTTGCAACGCCTTAACAATCCCCAACATCTGCCCTGCCCATTCATTTTCACTTTGGAGGAGCTGCTTTACTTCAAGCTGAAAGTTGGCCTCCTGCCTCAGCTGTGATTCACTGCTGTTTTCATGCAGGTATTCCGCGATTTCAAGCGAAACCAGTAAATCCTTTTCCCGGAACGGCTTCACGATAAAGCCGCTCGGCCTGGTTGCTTTGGCCTGTTTAAGCACTTCCTCGCTGGAATTTGCGGATAGATACAGGAATGGGATATGCTGCTGGTTCAAGACGCCGGCAAGATCAATCCCGGTCTTTTTGCCGGCCAGGAAAATGTCGAGCAAAACGATCCCGGGCGGGTGCTGGCGGATCAGGCTAACGGCCTCTTCAAACGTCCTGGCGATACCGGTTACCTCGTAGCCGGCACGTTTCAGCATAATCCGGAGGTGGTTTGCTTCAACGAACAGGTCCTCAACGATCAGTATCTTTCGTTTCATGCAGCTATGTTTGTAAGGAAGAGAATCAAGCGGTTTTTTGAAGCAAACAGTCATGCAAAACCGTGCCCGCTGCCAGTAGAAACACAAATTATTTCATCTCCTACTGATCCTAAGCCATTTATCACACGCCTATCGTCGCCGGTGTGCTGCCGACATTGCATGCGCTCCCGAAATATCGTCAATTGATTCGTCAATTGACGATATTTCGGCAAAAACACAATTGGTGTCCCGCATCGAAGCGATGCTACTTATTCAGCGCTTCAATTTTTCTTTCCAGAACCTGTTTCGCCGGGCTGGCCCTGGTAAGTTGTAGAGCCAGGCGGTAATGATCTATGGCTTTGCCGACATCCGTCACTTCGTACAGGTAACCTAATAACTTGTGATACTGGTCGTTACCGGTCAGCCCCAGCTTTTCGGTTTCCAGTATGGCTTTCCCGTGCCCATACACCCGGGCCAGCGCGAAAGCCCTGTTCAATGCAGCAATCGGCGAGTATTCAATGAGAATGAGCTGATTATACAGTTGCAGGATACGCCTCCATCGATCGGGGGAGGCGGGATGCGCATGCCAATAGGCGATCGCCGCTTCGAGGTGATATTTGGATACCTCGTTGCCCTGGCAGGCATTTACAAGGTAGTAGTTCCCCTTTTCGATGAGTTCCTGATTCCACAGGCTTTGGTCCTGCTCTTCAAAAAGGACCATTTCGCCTGTGTCGGCGGCACGCGCTTCGAGCCGTGATCCCTGATAGCACATCAGGGCCAGCAGCGCTTTTGTTTGTGCGTTGTCTGTCAACGGATTGTCCGTCAGCATCAAAGCCAGTTTCATTGCCTCGGCACAAAGTTCATTCCGGATCAACTGGTCATTGGTTTTGGAAAAATAACCTTCATTAAACAACAGGTACAGCGTTTTCAATACCGTGTCCAGCCGCGACTGGATACTGGCCGCGCTCAGTGTCCGGATCTGAAATCGGCTGTCACGAAGCTGGGTTTTAGCCCGGTACAAGCGCTTTTTGACGGTTTCGAGGTTGGTCAGGAAAGCATTGGCAATCTCTTCCACACTAAAACCGCAAAGGATCTGAAGCGCAAGGCAAATCTGGCTCTGCGCCGAATTACCCGGATCGCCGACGGCGAAGATCATCGCCAGCTGACTGTCCCCGATATAGCCGCTCCCGAACCCAAAATCGGATTCCGCCTCTTCCTCGTCGGGTTTAATCTGACTGGCGATACGGGTTTCGAAAAGCGAAATGCGCTTGAGGTGGTCTTTGGCCTTGTTTTTGGCGACAGTATAAAGCCAGGCGGCCGGGTTTTCCGGCACGCCGTGGACGGCCCAGTATTCGGATGCTTTAAGGAACGCATCGCTGATAATGTCTTCCGCAATTTCAATATGCTCCAATCCGAACCGACGGCATAGTACAGCCGTCATCTTCGGGTATTCTTGCCTGAAAAGGTCTCCCAGCAGGCCATTATTCCTGAATTGCTGTCCGGTCAATGCAACTTATGCTTTATAACTTCCCTCACCTCGATATTTCCCCCAAGTTTGAAGATCGTATTTTCCTTCGCCATTTCCACCGCTTCATCAATGGTTTCAGCCCTGACGATGATATAGCCTACGATAAACTCCTTGATCTCCGTGTAAGGGCCGTCTGTCACCTCGTTGTCGGGGCGCACAGTTTTAGCACTTCCGGGAAAAGGTGAGAGAGAGTTACCCTGGTCGACCAGCTTGTTTTGTGCCGCAATACCCGCGAGCCAGTTCAGTCGTTCCTGTATTTGCTCCGGCGTTGGCTTAAAGTCGGCTATATCTTTTATCCTGAAAATCAACATAAACTCTTTCATATTCTGTCGGTTAAAGGCTTTGAATAATTTCTTCGTAGTCGATCGCGACACCCGGCATGGCTGTGCCTTCAACCCTGTATGTCGAGACATCGGTAATGCCCGCATAGGTACTGAACACGGCCTTTATATGTGATTCTATAAACTCGTAACCTTCCGGCCAGAACGCCAGTTTTCCGCCCGATGCGATGGCCAAATATACCTTCTTGTTTGTCAAGCACCCCGATTTTGAGCCGTCGTCGTTGAATTTATAGGTAAGCCCTACCCGTACCAGCTGATCGAGCCAGCCTTTCAACAGGGCCGACATCCCGAGGTTATACATGGGTGTACTGAGAACGATAATATCGGCCTGGTTTATCTCGTTGAATACCCCATCGGCATAGGCCAGCAGTTGCCGCTCTTCCCCATTTGTCGCGCCGGCCTGTTTGTAGAACTCCCAAATCAGCGTTTCATCCAAAAACGGCGGCGGTGACTGGGTCAGGTCGCGCTCTACGACGGTACTTACTTCGTTCCGGGAAACCAGCTTATTGATAATTGCCGTGCTGAGGCCCCGGCTGTACGACTGTCCGCCCCGCGCACTTGATGTAATGTGTAATGCCCTTTTCATATTGTTATTGATGATTTTGGGCAGATGACGACCGGCGTTCGTCAATGGGGACAGCTCACTGAAAAAAAGAGGGAGGTATCGGCAAAATTTTCATTTAGCCAGGCAATTCCACAAAAAATGTCGTTCCGGCGCCGCTCGCCGATTCAAACCAGATTTTCCCTCCGTGTGCTTCTACGATCTGCTTGCAAATCGAAAGCCCGATCCCGAAGGATTGTTCTCCGGCGGTGCCTACTCTCCGGGCATCGTTGGTAGAATGAAAGATGTGCCCCTGAAGATCTTCGGGAATCCCAATGCCGTGATCCTGCACACTAAGCAGCGCCTGGTTCGAACGCTTTTTCAGGTTCACCTTTATGGCACTTTCCGACGGGGAAAATTTGACCGCATTACTAAGCAAATTGGAAAACACGCGCCAGATTTTTTCCCTGTCAACGGCTACCATCGCTTTTTCGTAATCGTAATAGATCGTCTGGCGCTTTTCCTTGCCCTTGTAACTCAGCATATCAATGCAAGACTGAACTATTTCCGCCAGGTCCTCCTCATTCTTAACGATCTTTTTCCTGTCCGTTTCCGATTGCAATATCTGGCCGATCAGCCCAAACGCCAGCTGGCCGGACTGCTGAATGGCCTCGATGATCATGGCCTGCTCTTCGGACGGAGGCTGGTCCCAGAAAAGCACATCTGAACCCGAGATCATCGCGGCGATCGGGTTCCTCAAATCATGCGCCACGATCCGTAACATATTTTCCTTATCGATTTCGGATTGTTCCAATGCATTGACCGTATCCAGCAGCGCGATATTACTTTGCGTGATCTCTCCATTCAATTTGGTTACGGCACGCAGGTTCATTGCTTTTTTTCGGGCATTTCGCCAGATCAGGTAAACGATCACGGCCATAGCGAAGGAAATCAGTATCGAAAACCGGAGGATCAAATCTTCCCGCGCGTCTTTCCCGGCAGCCAGTTCTATTTCATGCTCGCGCTGAACCTGTTGCAAAAGCCGCCCGACATTACTTTTAGTTGCTATATTTCTTTTCAGTTTAGCAATGCGCTCGTTTTCGAGTTCGGCCAGTAACAATTTGCCAGCCTCTTTATAATCCCCGCGGCCATACAAAATAGAGGCTTGCATTCGCTGAAATGAGTTGTATTTGAATGCATTGTTTACAGCACCAGGCAGGCGCCGAAGCGTGTCCAGCTCGGCCTGCGCTTTGTCGTACTGTTGCGTATCAATGTAAATCTGCGTCAATATCTGACGGGATTCCTGCTCTACTTCCACAGACCAATCGATATTCGGGTCGTGTTCGAGGCATTTTTTGATTAATTTTTCGGCGGTCCGGTTATCACCCTTCAAAGCATAAGCTTCCGCCTGGTTTCTTAAAATGACAATCCGGGCAAACCGGATAAAATTTTTCTCACGGGGAAACCGGGCCGCGTTCTGCCTGACGAATTTACTTGCCTGATTAAAGTAATCAAGCGCCATGGCCGGGTCGTTCAGGTGCAGGTAAGCAGTTCCGATATTTCGCATGCTTCCCTGCTTCTCAATAAATTCCAATTGAAAATTATCCGCTTCCCTACACTCCGACAATTCCTTTAATTCCTGCTTCCAGTATTCAATAGCCTGGTAATAGTTTTCTTCCTTAAAAGAAATGGTTGCGATTCTGCTGCTGTAACGCGCACATTCGCAAATTTCACCAATCGATGTCAAAAATGACTTGCCTTTATAATAGTTGCGGTATGCCAGATAATATTCTTTTTGTTTCAATAAATCATCTCCCTTTAAAAGCAATGCTTTCGAATAATCGTTGGGATTTTCCAGACGGACGTGTTCGGGGGCGAACAGATGAAGCAGGCTATCGGTATAGATCAACGCGTTGTGTTCCAGGGTAGAATCGCGGTGACTTAATACCTTCATGAACTTATAATAGAGGATACTGTCATGAACGTTTTTATCCTCCTGGGTAGCCATGAACGAATCGAGCCTGGCTATTGCTTTCGGGATACCCATCTCCCGCGAGTGCCTGTCGAGGCTGTCGATCCACACTTTCAGTTGTACGTGACGCTCGCTTTTTTCCGATTTCCGGCATCCTGCAAGGCATCCGGCCAAAACCAGGAAAATCAGAATAATCCTACATTGAAAGGAGGGCAACAATAGGGAAGATGGATTACTCATCGTTTTCAGATCGATTTACCTCTATAACGATACCAGGAGATACAAAACAATAATGCGTTTTGTACAATTCATCCACGGAGGCCAGTCTTCTGTGGATATATCAAGATTGAAAAGTCAGCAAAAATCTACACAATTCGTACGGAAAAATTGTAGAAAAAATTCAGTCGATGGGAACGAGCCGAATGCGCCGCGGGGTGACACTGGGAGCCGGATGGGAGCGTACGATACTGAAAAAGCCGGCAGAGTCCTCCGCGACGGGGACCACTGCCGGCCTTTGTATGATAACCAGGATGATGCGTTTAATACTTAGAATCTGAAAGAAAAACTGGCCACAAAGTTTCTGGTAAACTGCGGATTTCCGACCGAGTCCCAATATTCCACATCGGTAATATTGTTAAGTTTCAGCCCGAACTTCCATTTTTCCTTTTGATAAAAAGCGGTAGCATTTATCGTGTGGTAGGCCGGAATTGCGTAGGTATTGCTGGAATTAAAATATGATTCACCTACATAATTGCCGCCAAAACCTAAGCCAATACCCTTAAGAGTCGGGAAGGGCAAACGGTAGCTAAGCCAGTAATTGGCGATATGCTGTGGCGCCTGTGTTTCGAACTTGCCTTCATACACATCGGCTTTCACGAATTTGTTTTCATTGAAGCCATATCCGGCTACGATATTAAGCCCGGCTACCGGATTGGCAGTAAGTTCGACTTCCAAGCCCTTGCTTACCTGCTGGCCATCCTGAAAACTATATTGCGCATCGTCGGTACGCAATGCATTATCAATACCAATATAATAATAGCTTACGCTTCCGCCCAGTTTATTTCCTGGCAATTCGGCTTTTATGCCTCCTTCCAATTGATTGGCAAATACCGGTTTAGGTTTAAACAGGCTGCCGTTGGGTTGTTCAACTGGCCCCTGGTTCCGAAAGCCATTCATAAAATTACCGAACAGGGATACCTGGTCTTTTACCACCTGATATACAACGCCCAACTTTGGAGAAAGCGACGGTTGAACAAAACCGCCTTCATAAGTTTGTTCGAACCTGTCATAGCGCAAGCTCAGCATCGTCGATAGACGATCCGTCCAATTGATAACGTCAGAAACATATACGCCGAAAGCATTTCCTCCGTAAGCGTCGTGCGACGCAACGGTTGAAGGATTGGCTAGAATGCTGTTCACCCTGCTCAGGCTCACTTTTTGGAAGGGGTCGTTGATATTGATTTTATCAAGCGGTAATGCCCGGTAAGTCAGTGTTTCGTCATTGTACTCGTAACTGGCCCCAATCAACAGGTTATGGTGAAACCTGCCCGTATTGAAACTTCCGTTGAAATTCTGCTGGACATTGGCGTAAGTCCTTTCCCTTGGCCCGAAAAGCCTGATGCTCGTTACAGCCGTATCGGCGCTGATCCAGTTAACATAAGGCTGAAAGCTGTTATTCAGAAATTCGTTCACATAAGAAACGCCCGTTGTGGAAGTCCAGTTTTTACCCATCTGATATTTGGCCTGTCCAAAATATTTGGTCGCTTGCGCATCGCTGAGCAAATCATTTTCGAAGAACGATTTTTTGAAACCCAGCCGAATATCCTTTGTGGATTTGAATGGCACCTGATCAGCAAAAAGAATCGTGTAGGACAGGCGCGTGGCATTACTCTTGAAATACTCAAAATCAAAAAGAAACGAAAGGCGTTCGCTGGCCTGGTAATAAAGGCTCGGGGTAATGACATACCTTCTGTTTTTACCATATTCATTCGAACTGTTCTGCTGGTGGTTCACAGCGTTGAACCGCAACAGCACCGTCTTCTCCTTATTCAGCGGTGTATTGAGATCGACAGTACCCCTGCTCAGGTTAAAACTGCCCATACTGTAAGATACTTCGCCCCCGAAACCGGCATATGGTTTCTTGGTAACCAGGTTCATCGCTCCGCCGAAAGTGGATACCTGCGAACCGAAAAGCGTACCGGACGGGCCCTTGATCAATTCGACCCGTTCGAGATTCGCGATTTCGGTTCCCGTCCTGTAAACCGACGTCGCCATCCCGTTCCGGGCATAATCGAAGTTCGTGAATCCCCTGAACACGACGGCAAAACTGCCGGTCACGTATTCGGTAGGAGCAACACCGGCCGCAGCACGAAAGACGTCCTTAATGTCGGTCATCTGCTGTTCCTTAATCAGGTCCTTCCCCACCACGTTGTAAACCTGCGGGTTTTCCAGGTTCTTCAAAGGCATCCGCGCCACATATTCGGTTTCCTTGTTCATAAGCCGGCTATCGTCCCGAACGACCACCTCCTGCAATTGCCGGTTATCTTCGGCAAGCGTAAAATCCACCGAACTGGTTTCCCCGGCGGTGACGGTTACAGTACTTTTCTGTGCGATAAGCCCTGTAAAACTCGCTGTGATCGTGTAGGTTCCGGCAGAAACTTTGTGGATCACGTACTGCCCCTCCTCATTCACGACGGCTCCCCTGGCCGTTTTTTCCAGCACAATATTCACAAATTCGGCAGGCTTACCGTCCGAAGTAGTCACCGTGCCCCTGATCGTCCCGGTTTGCGCATAGGCCTCTACCGAAAGCAACAAAAATAGCAATATAAATCTCGACATTTGCTTATATTTAATTTGGACTTATTATAAATAATAGCAAATATAGAGAAACTTCCGGTTCGATTGCAAGCCGGAAGAAATCGGGAGTGTCGGTCTACACCTGTGAATAGGCTGTTGGGGCCAAAAAAGTGTTACTGATTTTCGAAATAGTGTTGGCGTATTGGGGATCCCCTACCAATTTCTTCCATGCCGCGTCGGCTACGAAGGCAGACCACCCTTTGTCGCGCTCTTCCATGCTGCTGCATGTGAGCATATAGGTGAGCCGGGGCATCCTGTCGCCTGCAATTACTTCTCCAAAGAATACAGGATTCAATTTCGCCCTGGTAAATATGGGAAACTCTCCGTCATGGAACATCTTGATTTTTCTTCTCAGAGCGTCTTCATTGGCCGCCTCATACGTCCGTAATTCAAATACCCGGGATGCGCCCGATGGTAACGTCAAAGCGGGCCAACCTTAACGCATTTCGTATTCACGCCATTCATACACTTCTTTTTGTGCCTGATATTTTTCATGGGCTAATGCGGGGTTGACGGCGACGGTCGTTGCCGCAAGTGAAGATTGGATAAATTTCCTTCGTTGCATGTGAAATTGGTTTAGAGTTTAGAGTTTATGAGCGGTCTGAGCTGAGCACTTATGAGGTCATGTAACCGAATTTTCGTTTAATATAACTGATACCAACCTGTGCTGGTCCTGCGAATCGGCTATGGTTACAGCCTGTTGGGAGAATGCCTGCCCAGAGCGCTAATTACAAGCAACATGGCTATTACCATCCTTCGAACGCGATCCAGCGAGTTGTAATTTTGAGAGTAGTATACCATGGGTCAAACGCGCATAATATTTGTTTAAGTGAACCTAATACCGCCTTGCGTACCAAACTACCGGCGTTTTAACCGGGCGGCTACATGGCCGGACTACGCCTAATCTTACAAGCTGGTACCTCGCCTCGGATCAGAACACCGTTTCTTTGGTCAGAATTCAGAAAAGATCATGAGAGAAATACTGACCAAAATAGTTCAACGAAGCGAACTGCACAAAAAATGGCTTAACACGCTTTCTTTTTTGGAAAATGCCGGTGCGCGCAAAATCTCGGCCTGCGAAGAGCCGGAACTCGTTGACATCACACAGCTCAAACATGCGGCAGAGGAGCATCGGCATGCCTATTACCTTAAAAAGCAGATTCAGAAGCTCGACGGGCCGGCCCCCCGGCATTACGGGCTTTCCGAATTGCTGGCGCCTATTCATACCCGGCAGTATCTCCACAAACTCGACATCCAATGCGCACGTTACCTTAAAACCCAATTTGGTTTCGAGGGGCGCAAGTTAAAGTATGCAGCCTATTTGTACGTCACTTACCTCATCGAGGTGCGGGCGGATGAGCTGTACCCGGCCTACCAGGACGTGCTGACCGGCCAACAATCCAAAGTAACCGTCAAGTCCATCATACTGGAAGAAGAAGGTCACTTGAAAGAGATGACTTCCATGCTGGAAATCCTCCATCAGGACTGGCAAATGCATGCATCCCATCTTCAGAGGATAGAAGAGACACTATTTAACAATTGGTTTGAGGAAATAGCGAAAAACGTTCTTAGGAGTGAACCACTTAGAGCTGAACTGGCATAATGCCCTTTCAACACGGAAGGAAAACGGTCATTTGCGCCGATTAAGGCCACCGAACGAAGGTTGTGATTTTTATTCCAATGATTACCTGGGATTGTCCGCGGATGCCGCGTTTCAACAGACTATTTACGAAGCGATCGGCCGCGATACGAGGCTCCTAACCGGGTCAACGGGCTCACGATTGATCAGCGGCAATTCGGATGCAGCGACCGGGGCTGAAAAACGGATAACGACGGCACATCAGGTCGAAGCCGCATTGCTATTTCCATCGGGCTACAAGGCCAATCTTGCATTGTTTTCTTGCATTGCGGGCAGGCACGATACCATTATTGTCGACGAGCTCATTCATCGTTCGGTTCACGATGGCTGCCTGATGTCGACGGCCCGAAAATGGAAGTTCCGACATAATGATTTGACCCACCTGGAAGCCCTGTTGAAAAAAGCCAGCGGGAATGTGGTCATCGCGGTAGAAAGCCTTTATTCCATGGAAGGCGATTTCGCTCCGCTGGGCGCAATTGTAGCGCTGGCGAAAAAGTATCAGGCGGGCATCGTTGTCGATGAGGCCCATGCCATCGGTGTTTTCGGCAAGGGCCTGGTACATCGTGCCGGGCTGCAACAGGAAATGCTTGCAACGGTAGTGACCTACGGAAAAGCGATGGGCGTGCAGGGAGCCGCAGTGCTGGGGACCCATTTGCTGAAAGAATACCTGGTGAACTTTGCGGCGCCATTCATCTACTCTACCGGAATGCCCGGCGTGCAGATCGTAAGCATCACGGCCGCATACGACCACCTGGAAAGGCATCCAACATTAGCGATCACACTGCAAGACCGGATCCGGCATTTCAGAAAGTATCAATTATCCAATACCTCCCAGGAATCGAGCCCGATCCAGTCCGTCCAATTTCAACACGACCGCGAGTTGCGGGCAGTAACACAGGCTTTGGCCGAGGCAGGCATTGGCGCGTATGCACTTTTCCCGCCCACAGTCGGGCAGGCTCGTTTGCGGGTGAGTATTCACGCTTTCAACTCCCATGATGAAATAGACCAACTGTGCGGAATCATCCAACAATATGAATACAGGAAATAGGTTCTTTATCACCGGCATCGGAACCGGCGTCGGGAAAACGGTGGTTTCGGCTGTGCTCGCACAACATTTTCAGGCCGGTTACTGGAAACCCATTCAATCGGGAGACCTTGCGCAATCCGACAGCATTGAAGTCGGGGGCCTGATCAATCCCTATTTGAAGATCTACCCGGAGCGGTTTCGTTTGCAGCTTGCCGTCTCGCCGCACCAGGCAGCGGAGGCAGAGGACGTTCGCATCGAATTGTCTGATTTCCAGTTACCCCGCACCGACGGCCCGCTTATCGTAGAAGGTGCCGGCGGTCTGTTCGTGCCGGTCAATGACCGGCATTTTATGATCGAACTGATAGAGCAACTGCAACTACCCGCGGTTTTGGTCGTGCGTGATTATTTAGGCTGTATCAACCATACTCTGCTGTCGGTACAAGCATTAAAAGCGGCCAGCATTCCCGTTGCATTTGTCGTTTTTAACGGCATTTTCAACCCGGCCACCCGGGCTGTTCTGATCAGGCACTGCCCCGCCGAGGCGACGATCATCGAATTGCCTGAATTTGAGTATTTAAACAGAAATGAAATTTACAAAGCAGCCATTGCTTTAAAGAAATACCCTCATTATGACCCAACAAGAACTAATCAGGCGGGACCGGCAAGTTAACTGGCACCCCTACACCCAGATGAAATCGGGAACGCTGCTGCCGATCGTCAAAGGGGAAGGAACCTACCTCTTCGATGCCGACGGCACGCGATACATCGATGCCATTTCTTCCTGGTGGGTCACCTTGCACGGCCATGCACACCCCTATATTGCCCGGAAAGTAGCTGAGCAGCTGTCGACGCTGGAACAGGTAATTTTTGCGGGATTCACCCATCCTCCCGCCATTGAACTGTCCGAGAGGCTGTTAGCATTGTTACCCGATAACCAGCAGAAGGTCTTCTACACCGACAATGGATCGACAGCCGTAGAGGTTGCCCTGAAAATGTGCATCCAGTACCATGCGAACCTGGGCATTCCAAAGACCAAAATCCTTGCCTTTCATAACGGGTACCATGGCGATACTTTCGGGGCGATGTCGGTCAGCGGCCGGAGTGCCTGGACGGCGCCCTATATGGACTTTATGTTCGAAGTGCTGTTTATTGACGCGCCTGCGAAGGACAATCTTTCTGAGCTAAAACAGGTCATTGACCGACACGCGGCCGAGCTGGCCTGCTTCGTGTATGAGCCGCTCGTGCAAGGTGCCGCGGGCATGCGGATGCACGGCGCGGAAGAATTGTCGGAATTGCTTGAATACTGCCGAGCGAAGGAAGTTTTATTGGTACAAGATGAGATTTTCGTTGGCTTCGGGCGCACAGGGAAGCTTTTTGCAGCCAACCATCTGACCGTCGCCCCCGATGTCATGTGTTTCTCCAAAGGCCTGACCGGCGGTACAATGCCCCTCGGTTTGACGACCTGTTCCCAGAAAATATACGATGCCTTTTATTCCGACGACAAGTCAAAAGCGCTGTTTCACGGTCATTCGTTCACTGCCAATCCAATAGCCTGCAGTGCCGCATTAGCCAGTCTCGACCTGTTGCTCAGCGATGCCACCCAAGGCAATATTCAACGCATTTGCATGCAGCATAAAGCATTCGTTCAGCAAACAGAACTTTATGCCAACCGGCTGACTGCAAGACAATGCGGAACCATACTCGCCATCGAATGGAAAACAGAAGAGGCCACCTCCTATTTCAATTCCATTCAGGCATTCCTCAATAGCTTTTTCCTCGAACATCACATATTAGTGAGGCCGCTGGGGAATGTCCTGTATTTCGTCCCGCCCTATTGTATCTCCGAAGAGGATTTAAATTACATATATGCCCGTGTTTTTGACGCGCTGAACATCACTTCTTGATGATTTTCCACGAGTTCTCCTGTTTGCCCCGGTTCAGTTTCAAAATGTAAAGCCCTGATGGCAGCATCCGGGTATCGATCTCGTAAGAAGCTCCGGGGGAAGGTACACCTATCCCTTTTTGAAAGAGCTTTCCGTCTGCACCATAGATTTGCCACTGAAAAGGGTCCCTCGAATAGGGCTTTCCTCGAAGCATGAGCCGGTCGGCCGCCGGGTTAGGATACGCCGTAATTCCGTTGCCGGACAGCGGGTCAACGCCGACGAGCAAGCTGACAGTGACCGTGCCGTTCCCGGCAACCAGGCCATAGCCGCACACATTCCGCACCGAATCGAGTGAAAAGACCGTGGTCTGGCGCAAGGTGAGCACCTTGCCGACTGTGGGCTGACTAGTCGTTCCGGATAGTATGTCGGCCCCGTAATGCAGGTAGTAATGGGCGGGTAAAGTACCCTTGATAAGCAGGTTCAACTGCACCTCTTCTCCTTCAAAAACGGCCACCTTGCTGAGCGTGAAGTTCCCTTCCGCACGGCTGCGGATCGGCTGCGCATCGGATTGATTGGAGGTAAAATCGACATCAGGATTGACTGCCACAACCCGGATCCGGTAATCATTTCCTTCGGCGAGCGCGGCAGGCAGGCGCATTCGAACCGGACTACCCGCACTATTGCCAAGCAATGCGGCTGAGCCAAACCCTCCATTAGCATCGGAAAGCTGGGCTGCGTAGGTCCGTGCGCGATCGGGTCCTGTCACGGTAAAGCTCACGGCAACAGAGTCTCCGTCACAGAGCGCCGTTTTAAATGGTGCCGAGGTCAGTTGCGAAACATCGGATACGG
Source organism: Dyadobacter sp. 22481 (assembly GCF_052044875.1). NCBI lineage: Bacteria > Pseudomonadati > Bacteroidota > Cytophagia > Cytophagales > Spirosomataceae > Dyadobacter > Dyadobacter sp. 22481. The sequence continues at coordinate 395,176 of NZ_JBQENV010000001.1, read as the reverse complement.
TCAGGAATGGCTCTTTGACCGCCACTTCCACTGCGCCGCTCACATCCCCTGCCCCGCACCCATTGCTCACCGAGCGCAGCATGTACGGCCCGGTACTGCCCGCCTTCACCCGAATGGACGTGTCGGCCGCGGCAGCGGTACCTTCCGTTCCGTCGGACGCCACATAATGCCAGGGCCCCGGTCCCGCAAACTTCACGGACAAGGTAACGAACTCGCCCTTCCAGACCGTGACCGCCGGGGCAGGCAGGATTGCCGCCGTCGGCAATGCCTTCACAAACGTCTCCGGCCCTTCGAGGTCATCCATAAATGCATTTTTAGTGGCTATTCTCACCTTGTATTTTCCCTCAGCCAACCCCCTGGGCAGCCGTCCCAAAATGGGCGACCGCGTCCCTTCACCGAACGGAATATCACCGGTAGCGGTTACCAGCCTGGCTTCGTACAAAACGGGAAACCCTGATTCGTTGCCAACCGCCTCAAATTCCACACTGACCGTATCCCCGGCACACGTCTGCTGGCTCAATGCCACTGTTCCCAGCTTGAATTGTTTGGAAGCCGGCGGCGGTGCCAGGCCTAGCGGCATGCTGATCAGCTGTGCGTCGAATGTAAATGGGTCTGTGGCAGGATTGACAGACGTCAACGACATCGGATAGATGTAATAGCTCACCAGAATGTAGTTGATCCCGTAAACAAAGCCGCGGTTGCTTAATGTGTAGGTGACTTCCTCCCGACCATTCCCAAGATCCTTTGTGCTGGACGCGGTGATCTCTATGGGCTGTCCGTTCACGAGCAGAAGGTGCTCTTTTATGTAAAAGCTTTTTCGGTTGGAAAGGTTCTTATCCCGCAGCAGCGTGAGTTTGAATCCGGCGTAGGTCTGGGCCGAGCCGTTCAATACGAAACTCCGTCTAAACCACAGCCTTTCCGCAGGAACCATTACTTTTTCAATCAAATAGGTGGCCATCGGGTATCCTTCATCACCATGCCCGAAGCCAACAATGCTCTTAACCGGCATTTCAAACGGGGGGCCTGTGAAACTCCATGGGGCAATGCATTGCTTTTCAAGTTTAATGTCCTTGCTCATGAAACCAGCCATCAGCGGGAGGAGCCATTGCGACTGAAACTTAATCAGCGTGTCGCCCGTACTGACCGGTTTGGGATTGGTAACATTCACAATAAAGGTATCGGCCAGGTAACCCTTATCGTCTTTGACGTAGAATGTGCTCGAACTACCCGGTCCGATGCTCAGGTCGCGCACACCCGATGCCAATAGCACCCCTGGCTGCTGAGCAGTGTACCAATTGTACTTGCCGATCCAGGAGGCAGTCAGTTTGACTGCGTCTCCACCGTTCTGAATCGTCATGGTCTTTTTCTTGCTTACATCCTTCATCACCACGAACGAATCCGCAACGACAAATTTTGGAGACACATCCGACTCCTTGATAAATTTCACATCAAGCCGGTTCTCCTGAAACACCAGTTCCACCGATCCGCCTTCCTTGTGATAAAAGTCTGTGGTATTATCGCCCGTCAGATTGTCCAGCGGGGGCACCGAGGTGCTCGGGTGCTTTATACTCGAAGAGCCCGGGGTATAGCCTCCGTCGCTTAGACTGGTTGTGTACCAACCACGACCCGCCGACCCGGACAGGATATAGGTATAAGCTGTTTCGCTGTTAGTCTTGGCATATGGCAGCGTGTTGGGGTATCTTCCCAGGTTACCATTTCCTGCTTGCCCGCCGGTTTGTGTATAATCGCTAGTCCGCGCCTGTGTGCCTTTTTTGCGGATCATCCCCGCACGCTCATATGCATGCGAGTGCGATACAACCAGCGCATCGACATGGTACTCAGGCTTTTCCAGAATCGGCAGCAGCTTCTCCTGCACCCGCAACAAATCTTTCTCGGTTGGAAAATGGCCTATCGTCGAGAAGGGCGGCAGGTGAAAGGTTACCACCGTCCACTTTTGCTTATTCTTGGTCAAATCTTTGACCAGCCATTTAACCTGCGGCAAGGAATCGATGGGCGAATTGGTGGAATCGTCCATCGCAATCGAGTTTTTACTAAACAGGTCATAGTAACCTGCGGTGGAAGATTCCCGTTCCCAGTTTTCGTTCACATTCTGAGATTCGACCATCGGTGGGTTCAAAACGACAAAATGGACATTACTCTGGTTAAAAGAATAATACCCCTTTTTATTATATGTAGGTTCTCCCCCGATCTGCGCGCTATCCGGGTAAGCAAAAGCTGAAAAGCTCGCGGCTGTCTGGTTTTGATAACCCTTTTTGAGCTTGATCGTCTTTCCGCTTTTGGTTTTGTAGGCCAAATCCGGATCATAATCGTGGTTTCCCATGACCGTCCAGGAGGGTATGCGCGAGAGCAGCTGCTTGTCGGAAGGGTTGTTGTAAAATTTGAACAGCGTCAGGTCCAATGCGGTCTGAAGACCCTCATAAGGGAATGTATTGGAATTGTCACCCAGGAAAAGCATACCGTCGACCTTCGGGTTGTTTTTAGAGGCCAAATAGGCCAGGTAGGCATCCCGCACGTTGTAGGGCCGCGGATTGGTGCTTTGCCCTGCTCCGGAGTCACCCAGCAACCAGAAGCGCAGCGATTTGGTAGTATCGGCCGGGTCATGCAGCGTTCGGAAGTAATTCACCGATGGGTTGTATTGCAGCTGCACGTAGTCGTAACCGCTGTAATAGCCTACGCTATAATAATATTGGGTATCGGGAGCCAGGTTTTTAAGCGTAACGGTGTGCAAGGTATCACTGACTGACGACCTGACCTCCTGGTATATTTCCAGATCGGGATTGGTACTATACCGGACGCTCGCATTGGTCTTTACATTGGTGTACCAGTAAACCGTCATCTGATTGTGCGAAGCCAGTTGCAGGTACGGATGGCGGAACAACGACGGCGGTGCCCCTGCCGGCTGCCCATCCAGTTGCAAGTCGAAGTAAATATCGGAGCTGGTTTGGCCTGTCTGGTGCAATTCAACCGCTATGATATTGGTCCCGTTTTGGATCCGGTTTACCGATAACACAGTATCGATCGTCAGCAGTGGGGTACCTACGGGCGTACCGGCGTAGCCTCCCTGGGAGGGTGTCATATTCTTTCGGGCAACCTCCACCCCTCCGATATAGATGACAATGCCGTCGTCGAGCGTAGCGCGCAACCGTAAACTAGCATACGTCGAGGTATTACTGACCTGAAAGCTTTTTCGAAAATAAAACACCGGGTGGTTCGGCGTCGTATTGTTGGGCCCACGCTGAAGTGTGGTGGCATAGGTATAGCCCGCATTGCTTCCGAACCCGAATGGCGCATTTCCGCTTTGCCAGCTGGCGTCATTATACCCGGCAGTGGCCCAGGTGCTGCCATTTTGCACTACTCCATCTTGCAGGTATTTCCAATTGGACTGGTAAGGTACGATCGTTTGTGCCAAAACCTCCGCGGCACCGAACAGTAGTAACCAGACCAGGAGCGCGCCGGCGGCAGCATGCCCCGGGGCTCCCTGATGAGCGGGTTTCGTTTCCATAACATACTGAATTTGAGGGTGATCTTCGCTTTAATTTACAGATTTATTTATAGAAAAACTATAAATAAAATAAGAAGTAAAACAGATCGAAATCTGGCTGCTTTACGAGCGCTGAAACGACGACTACGTGCCGGGTTACAGCCAGACATTACAAACTAATTCTACCGATAACTCAATACTTTATTAGAAAAAAGTGCTGCCAAAAGTAAAAATAGCTACATACTCCTTTGTCCTAAGATCATCGGCCAATACCGGTTGCATTCGATTGCAATTAAGGGCAGTCCGGATTTCCATTCAATCACATCAACCATTTAAACTGAAAACAGATGCCCTCTACCATCAAATCAGTTGCGATTTATCCACCGCTCGGCATTGCGCGTGTCGGGAACTCGGATGAATTTTTCCTGGCCTCGGAGATACCGGGACAACCTCCTGTGCCCGAGAGCGGGTACAAGGATGCGCTCGGGCGCGTAAAGAAACAGGCCGTTCTCTTCCGGATTTACGGCATCGGCGAAAACGGCGAGGTGATCAGGGAACTGACAGCCTCCGACAATGTAAGCATTAGCTGGCGGGTGCATGTTGCCAACAGGAAGGCCGGCTGGTACCAGTTTATGAATGCCTTGGATATTCCCGGTTACGGAATACCGGCGGCATTTCGTAATGCGGGCGTCAAAGGTGATGACCGTTCCCAGTTAATCATCGACCCTGGGCCAAGGGCGATCAACGGCCAAAACGTGAGCGGCCCCGCTTACCAATTTGACGGCGGCAAGTTTTACGATACCGAGGTTCCGCTTGGAGAAGTCCGTACAGATCACGCAGGACGTCTGATCGTGTTGGGCGGGGAAGGAAAGTCGGCCTCGCATAACAGTTTGCCAGCCATCACTTTTGCCAACAACGACGGCTGGCACGACGATGTCTCCGACGGCACGGTCCGCGCGACTGTCGTGCTGGATGGCCAGACGTTCGAGGCTGCGCCGGCGATGGTAGCGGTAACGCCTCCCAACTTCGGACAAGGATTGTTTGCCGTCGTGACCATGTACGACGTCGTGTATGACCTGTATGTACGCAGCGGCTGGCTGGAAAAACCGGAAGCGATCGTTTTCTATGAACACATCTATCCGATCCTCAAACGGACCGTCGACACGCAGTGGGTAAACCACGGTTTCTACATGCTGTTTGGCCAGAATTCGCCCAGCGATTTTACCGAAAAAGACATTCTTGCCAAACTCTCCGACCCTTCCGAAAGCAGCCGGGCAGATAGGGAACGGGTATTCAATTGGTACCGCAAGCCGAATGGCGACCAATATGAGCCGGAAAAGATCCCGCCGTTTTACGGAGATACCTTCGGCGATTATGAAGCGCTACCGAGCGTGGATTTGCCTCTCACCGCAACCCAGTATGAATGCATGGAGCGTTGGGCGAATGGAGATTTTACTACGGGTTCGCTACAAGCACCACCGTTGTTTGACCATCTGAATCCGGAAGAACAGGTTGCCGCCCTTAACAAGGCCCCCCTGGAAGAATGCCTCGGCGGGCCATTCCACCCCGGCATCGAAATCACCTGGCCTTTCCGCAACCTGATTTTCTGGCAGGAGAAAAAGCCTTTCCGTATTAAAATACTTCCGGAAGGTGTTTCGCCCAAAGACGATTATGGTCCCCTGTTGTCCCCCGCCATCGCGCTGCAACCAGGAGGGCCGCTCGATGGCAGCGGGCCGGGCTCGCTCACCCGCTGGCTTGGCGTGCCCTGGCAAACCGACGAAGCAAGCTGCCTCTCCGGATATGTGGCCTCATTGTACCTGGCGCTTCCCTCCTTTTGGGCCGCGCGCGTTCCTAATCAGGTGCTTTCGAGCGACAGTTTTACCAGGCTGTCAGACAGCGGCATGAATGACGCCCAGCGGTTGAAGCACCTGGATTACCGCCAGGACTGGCTGCGCGACCTGGGTACACAGTATCAATCCAAAATCAATAATATGGTGGCCCGCTGGCATGAGCTGGGCATTATCGTGCAACATCCGCTGCCGAAAACCGGTGAAACCAAGTGGCTCCCCGAACAGCTATGGGTAGAGTCGGACCGCGCGCAGTTTACTGAGAGCGACCCAACCTACCAGCAGGTCCTGGAAGCGGAACATGCAACGCCGCAGATACTTCGGGAAGCTACGGTGCTTTTGAAAACCGTGGCGGGAGACGAGGAAAGCCCCGCGCGGCCACGGCGCGAACGGCGTGCATTCAGACGCGACGAACGCTAGATGGAGCACACAACGCCCGTCGTAATCGCCGGAGGAGGCATTGCCGGGATGGCTACTGCATTGAGTCTGATTAACCGTGGAGTTGGTTGCCTGATTGTCGAGCCTGAAATTGCATTGACGGCTAAAATCGGCGAAACGATTCCACCCAATGCGGCTTCCATATTGGCAAGGGCCGGGATCGATCATTTGATGGTCGATCCGGCTCACCTGCCGTGTTATGGCAACCATTTCGTATGGGGCAGCGATGTTCCGTACGAAAAGAGTTTTTTCACACAGATCAATCCGCATGGGTGGCATCTGGACCGGCCTTTTTTTGAAAAACAGCTGCGGACGCACTGCATTTCCCGTGGCATTGGATGGCTGGCGGGCCATCGCGTGACACACATCGAACAACTTCCCGACCGTTGGCAGGTTTCCCTGGATGGGGAGCAAAATGCCACAGTTTCATGCAGCTTCGTCGTGGATGCCACCGGCCGCCAGGCCCGGATCGCCCGCATTCTGGGCCGGAAGCGAAAGCGGCTGGATGCGCTGGTGGGCATCTCCGCGCAACTGACCGTCGGCGACACGATGCTGCGGCAAAATACTTTTATCGAAGCTGTCGCAAACGGCTGGTGGTATGCTGCGCCGCTTTCCAATCACAAGCTGTCAATTGCCTACATGACCGACAACGACCTGGTCGACAAGGAATTAATGAATACCAATCATTTTATGGCATTTGCCCAGTCAAGCACCAACAAGTTAATATCCAACCTATTAAAGAAACCCATTGCCTGTAATGCCGAAGAAATAACGCTAAGACCCGCCTCCACCTCCATGCTCGATGAGCGAACTGGTAACCGGTGGCTGGCCGTCGGCGATGCTGCCTATTCTTTCGACCCTATCTCTTCATACGGGATCATGTCGGCATTGGAAGGGGGTTATTATGCGGGCCACGCGATCGCGGACACGCTTGCGGGTCACACGGACGCCCTGCTCGCTTACGATGTGATCATCAGCCAGGCATTCGATATTTATCTTCAAATGCATAGCCAACAGTATTCAGCCGAGCAGCGATGGGCGGGAATGCCTTTTTGGAACCGGCGGAAAGTCGGATAAAAGAAGGAGAAACGCTTTTTTAAATTCAGCTCATTGCTTCCCGGCCGCGAACCGCGCAACCTGGTTTTGCTGATATTTGATCACCTCATCCAGTTTTTCAGCACCTAATGTTTCGACCAGCATGTCGGCAAAGCTCCGGGTGCGGTTATCGCCCAGTATCCTTCCATGCTTCATCTCAACAGGCCCCAGCAAGCTTATAATCAAATGAATATCCACTTTCGACATTTCGCCAAACAATAGGTAAGCGGGAAAATAAAGTCGTTGATAAAGCGAAAACAACAGCTGTTTCCCGCTACCGGTGAGCTGAACCAGCTTGGCGCGTTTGTCCGATGGATCAGTTCTTTCGGAGATGTAAGCCGCTTTTTTTAAGCGGTTCAGTAAGTCGATACCCGTGGTTTGCTCGAAAAAGTTATAGCTGATCACGTCAATTTTTCGGGCCTCGCCCTGGTGGAAAATTGTGTTCAGACAATAGAATGCATCCAGCTCCACTTCGTCGCCCTCTTTCAATGCCAACTTGGAATAAGCGGCTAGCATACTGCCTAGTCTTCCAATCAATTTGGCAACGGTCGATGTCTGATCTGGTGGCTCCACCCCTGCAAAGAGGCCTTCGGACACGCTGTTAATCTCCACCATGGCCAGGTAATGCCTGCAAAAGTCCGACACGGTCGCGTCAGGATGGGTTTCCTGGTAATTATCCCATTCACTGATCAGTTCAACGACAGGTTTCATAATAAATCGATTTTGTTGCAAATATAAATAAAAAAATCGGTTTCGTTGTTTTTGTATCTTTTTCGATCTAGTTTTGTATTTATAAAACGAAATCGATGTAATAACCATACGCGTTTTACAAAAATCTTTACGGCACGCAGCCGGAAACGAGACTTCCATTTAACACTTCCGACAATAGCAGAAAGAGTTCTGAATTCCTTGAACATATCATTTATATGAAAGCAATCATTATTGGCTGCGGGATCGCCGGCCCTGCCATGGCACTTGCCTTGAAGAAAATTGACATCCAGTCCGTGATCTACGAAGCAAAACCGGATACTGACGACGAAAAAGGCGCTTTCCTTGGTATTTCCCCGAACGGACTTAACATTTTGAAGCAATATGTCGCATTAGATGAAGTCCTGACGGAATACACGCCCGGAAAGATCCGGTTTTTCAATTCCCGTAACAAGGCCATCGGCGTGATCGATAATGCGGATCAAATTTCCCGCTACGGCAGTCAGACGGTTCAGGTTAAACGTAGTTTGCTTAATAGCTCCCTGCGCAAGGCCGCTCAGCGGGCCGATATTCGCGTCGAGTTTGGTAAATACCTGGTATCTGTCGTTCAAAATGAGGAGAATGGCATCGTAACGGCCCATTTTGCGGACGGTTCCACGGCCGAAGGCGATTTGTTGATTGGCTGCGACGGCATTCATTCGGTCGTCCGCCAGAAACTTTTCCCGAATGCGCCCAAACCGGAGTACACCGGCTTGCTGTCCACCGCGGGGACCAGCAATTTGGCCAATTTGTCGCTTCCGACAGACGCTATTCACATGACATTTGGCGAACGCGGGTTCTTCGCATATGCGGTCTCCAATCATGGCGAAGTCTGGTGGTTTAACAACATCGCCCAAACAACCGAACCGTCCCGGCAAGCGCTGAACCGCTCGGAGAAGGCCGATATGAGAGAGCGGTTGCTCGCATTGCACCAGAATGACCCGGAACCCATTGCAGCTACCATTCGGGCCGCACATTCGATTGAAATTTACGCAATTTACGACATCCCGTTTTTGCCGGAGTGGCATCAGGGACGCATTTGCCTGATCGGCGACGCTGCCCATGCTACGGCCCCGCACATTGGCCAGGGCGCCTCCCTGGCGCTGGAAGATACACTGGTTCTGGCCCAATGCATCCGGGATTTTGCCGATCTGTCAACAGCCTTTACGCACTTTCAATTCCTACGTCAGGCACGGGTTCAGGCCATTATCCAACAAGCCCGCAAGGTTGGGGATAGCAAAACCGTCCCGAACCGTTTTCAACAATTTTTCCGGGACTTGCTCCTGCCGTTGTTCGTCAGGCTGGAAGCCCGAAAAATGGAATGGGTGTACGGCTACCAGGTCGACTGGCATCGAAAACTGGTATGATTCAGACCGAAAAAGCCATGAAAACAATCCTCATGCAACTACTCAGCCCTTGTCAATACAATGCTGCCGCTCGCACGGCATTTAAGCCGCAGAAACCCACCTTCATCTTTGACGATCTCAATTCCTTTGGCTGACGCTATCCGGTATTTTTCAAAAGGTTTTTTCAAAACAATTTCACCCTCCTTTTCGGCGGTCATTCCGATCGACGTAACCTTACCGCCACGTTTGGCAGCACTTACGAGAACGGCCCCTTCGGCGCGTAAATCCTTAAAATCAGCGTCTTTCCATACTTCGGGCACCGCCGGCATGATCTCAATAAAACCGGCATAACTTTGTAGCATCATTTCCTGCAAACCCGAGGCGAATGCGAAATTACCTTCCAGGGTAAACGGCCGGTAGGTAAATTTTGAAAGCCCCGATTTCGTCTGGTCGCCGTTGGCGTGGAAGCTATTGGGCAGGCAGAATGCCTTCGCGAAAATTTCAAGGGCCTTTTGGGCACCCGCTCCGTCTTTCGCCCGCGCTTTCAGGTTTGCCAGCCAGGAATAGGAATAGCCGCACCAATAATCGGGACCGATTTTATCCAGCAATGCGATGGTGTTCCCGATCATTTTCTGCGCCTCCGGGCCATCCTCCCATTTGATGAGGCCCAATGGATGAATGGCCATCAGATGCGAAAAATGCCGGTGCGATTCGTTGTACGGAAGCGTTGGGCCAAACATCAGCTCGCTGTTTTCAGTAAAGGCAAACGGCGGGAATTCGGCCAGAAGCTCACGCCACTTTTGCGCCTGTAGCCGGTCGCCCGTCGCGAGCGCGAGTTCCGCACCCGCCCCGAATGCAAACTTGATCAACGCCAGGTCATAATTCGTTGTCTGGGGAAACCAGGCTTCCAGCTTGTTGTCGCGGATTTCGGGACTCGAACTGATGGGCAATTGCCGGATCCCCTTTTCATTTTTAATAGTAATATTTTCAAAGAATGTACAAACCTGTTTGAACCAGGGATAGGCACGATCTTTCAGAAAATCGCTATCCATACCGTAGCGCCATTGCAGATAGTAATGATGCGCAAGCCAGCCCGATACGGTCGGGGAAAGCGAATACTGGATCCAGCCGCCCATTTCGGTACCATCGAGGGTGGTTACGCCCGGAACAGCGAGACCTTCTACACCGAAATATTGTTTGGTATAGCGTTGGTAATTCTCCTTGTTTTCGTCCAAATGATCGAGGTATCCCAATGCTTCTTCCAGGTGGTTACCGCTGTAAGCAGGCCAGTAGCTGAGCTGGGTGTTGAGGTCATGGTGGTAATCACCTTTCCATGGCGGGATACGGCCATTATCCGCCGTCCATACCGCCTGCAATGAAATGGGCGGGGCGCCACGCCGGGCCGCCGAACCGAACTTGTATTGTTCGAGGTACCATTGTTTTTCGATCAGCGCGTCCGGCACACGAATGGACGACATATTCCAGAATTTCTGCCACCAGGCAACGTGCGACGTATAAGCAGAGGAGTAGGTCCCTTTTAATGCATCACCTGTAATGGCGGTAGCATTTGGATTGGCAGCCGCCTTCGGATAATGCGAAGAAACGCTCCATACCCCTTCTATAACGCCGTTACGAAGCGGCTTCCACTTCACGGCGATCTCGTAACTGAAACCGCCCCAGCCCTCCTGACGATAAGTAATGCTATTGGCTTCCCGCGTAATGATGCCCTGTTTGTACCCGAGGCGGGCGAGATCATCACCTACCAGCGAGTTGACCTCGCCTCCTTCCTTGACCGCCCCACTGTATTTGGGCGCAATGAGCTCTGGCATCACATTCTCCGAAACATGCTCAAACCGGAACCAGCCCGCTGGTTTAGTGGCGTGTACAAAGGTCTTAAGCACCATCCCGTTAGACCATTCCACCACTGCCGTGGCCGAAGCCAGCAGCACGTCCGCCTTCGTTACTTCAAGCCCTGCGGGAAGGGCGAATTCCAGTGCGCCGGCCGGAATCTTGGACGGCGCCGGCTCCCGGTCGTACGGTGCATCAAAATACTGCTGTACAGGCTTATAATCCTTTTTTCGAACCTGGTCCTGTACCCATTTGTAGCTGAATTCTTCGCGATGCAGGCCAGCCATCGGGCGCATGTCCCAGATATCGGCGCGATCCAGCGAGAGGCGTAGTTTACCTTCGCGTTCCCAGATCAGCGCTCCTACCGTGCCATTACCCAGCGGCAAAGCCTCGTCCCAAACTTTGGCAAGCTTGTCAAAATGGAGGTTATGTTTCTCCTGCGGTTGGGCCTGGCCCGTCAAAAACGACAACGCTGCCAGGCAGGTCAGCGTGGTTTTCAAAAAGAAATTATGATCAGTACCTGTCATTTTATTCCTCATTTCAAATCTTCAATAGAATCAATAGCCGATTCGATGTCCCTGATAGCATTTGACTTACTGACAACCTTTCCGGCCTTATCAACCAGAAAATAGGTTGGAAAGGCGACGATATTATAGGTCTGGTTCACTTTTCCATTGTCTGCTTCAAGCTCGGAGAGCTGGACCCAGTTCAGGTTATTTTCCTTAATCATATTCACCCATTTGTCGCGGTCATTTTTGGATTCTGCCGCAATCCCGACAATCGTCATTTTGTTTGCGAAGCGGTCATGAAGGGCTTTCAACGCCGGAAATGCCCGGACACACGGGCCGCACCAATGGCCCCAAAAGTCGAGAAGGACGTATTTACCTTTGAAATCTGCCAACGAAACAGGGTTGCCGGAAACATCCGGGATTGTGAAGTCGGGCGCTGATTTGCCGGGAACAGGTTGATTTCGGACGGCATTTAATCTCTGCGAAAGCTTTATTCCCTGCTTAGAGGCACGGACAGCCGGCGTGAATGCCTGCCACAACGTTTCGTGTGTCGCGAGCTCGGCATCGTTGTACATGGATTGCCAATAAAGAAGCTCAGCGGCCATGTGGCTGGACGGATGCGATTGGATGAATGCCCGTGTTTTTAGCTCCTTCTCCTTTTCCAGTTTGCTCTTCACCGAGTCGGGTTTACCATTTGCCAGCTCGTCATATTTCCAGTCGATTGCTGCATTGTACTGATCCACCAGCGCGTTTTCCTTCCCACCCTTTAAACGTAGCCTGAATGGGTGATCAAAAGAGCCGGAGACAGTTACTTCGCCCGGTTCAACCCATAGCCGTAAATATCCCGACGTTGCGAAGAGCATTGTCAATGTGCTATCGTCGGAGCCTTTCGGACTATACTTAAAATGATCATTTACAGCGAAAACTGTATCAACCTGGCGCTTTCCGTCCTTCACATACCGGAATTGGATCGGCGACTTCCCTATCCCGGTAATTGATCCGGCAATGGTCGGTTTTTGGGCATAGGAAGTAAAAACGCCGATAGTGAGAAATAGAAAAACCGATTGGAGAATGATGTTCGGGTTCATGCTGGCTAATGTTGGTGGACGCCTTTCGGCTTTACAATGTAATCGAATTTTTCCCTGCTTTTAAATGTAGCATCCTGCCGACCCTGAAAAATCGGCTGCGACCTTATCCGTACGTGTGTATCGGGCGAGCGGTACCGCCCCGCACCGGGCCGCCTTATTGCCCAATGTGTCCGTTTCGCAATGATTCCGCTTACGTAACTTCCGCCAGCACGCCAATTTTGGACATTAATCCTTGTCAACAGACAGTAATGTTCATCCTTACAATTCAAATTATGAAAAAGTTATTATTGGCGGCCTTAGTGCTAATGTCAACAGGTGCATTCAGCCAGGGTTTGGTGCCCGGCCTGACGAAAAGACTGGAATTCGGAATCAAAGCCGGCGTGGGTTACAGCGATTTCGTTAATGCAAACTTCGCTACCGATCCGCTCGTTGGCTATCACTTCGGAGGCACCATCGGCTTTAAGCTCAACGACCGGTTTTCTATCCAGGAAGATATTTTGTATTCTCTGCAGGGAGCCAAGTCCGATATTTTGGGCAAAGAGGATATCAAACTCCACTACATGACCGTCCCGATCCTGCTTCGCTATAAAACAAGGTCGGGATTCTATCTTGAAGGCGGTGCGCAAGCGGCTATGCTTATTAAAGAGGAAGTGCCGGGTCTTGCCGGTGACCAAAAGTTTGCAAAAAAAGTCGACGCCGGCGCAGTAGGCGGTATCGGTTTCCAATCCAAAATGGGCCTTGGTATGGGGGTGCGCTACATTTATGGTTTTACTAAAATCGGCGACACAGGTAATCCGATCATCAAACCGGACTTTACGACGTCGACCGCGCAGGCAAGCATCTTTTATACTTTCTAGCGGCTTACCGCGCACTCCAATTGCACAACTCCGGGTAGCCGACAGCCGCCCGGAGTTCCCTCATACCGCTCCGGTAAGCCATTTGAGAAAGGCTGGCGCCTTCTCTTTACTGATTGTCACCGTTTCACTTACAGGCACATTCACACTGATGGAAAGCTTCCGTGACAAGATACTCGACGCATTCACGATCGCGCTCCGGTTGACCAGATATTGCCGGTTTACACGAAAAAAATCGTCTCCCACAACTCCTTCCAATTCATCCAGACTTTTACCCGGATAATAGATCTTTTTCTCAAAAGTAGTCAGGTGGACAATTCCGTGCTCCAGACGGAACAGCGCGATATCCGCTATTTTAAGCGGGAATATCGTATCCTTAAAATGGATCAGCAATGACGAGGGCCTGGCCGCTCTCACATCGGAAAACAGCCGCCTGACCGATTCGTATTGCGTTGAAATGTCCCCGACCTTGCCGCGGGTCAGGTTTTTGTATTTAGCCAGTGCCCGGGAAACGGATTCTTTGGTAAAAGGTTTGAGGATATAGTCGATACCGTTCGCATTAAATGCATGGAGCGCATATTCGTCGTAAGCAGTACAAAAAATCACCGGAACCTGCTGTCCCGCAAGTATTTCAAAGCTCAATCCGTCGCCCAGCTGGATGTCGCTGAATATCAGGTCGGGGGCCGGGTTGCTCCCGAACCAGCGAACGCCTTCGTCCACCGATTTGATGATTGCAGTGATTGCAAGGGACGGATCCGCTTCCTGTATCGTCTGCATCAGGTCATCCGCCGTCAGCCATTCGTCTTCGATGATTACGATGTTCATTTGTTGAGAATTTTAATGCTCACCCTGAATACCTCCGGGCCCGATTCGATCCCGATCTGCCCTGCTCCCAGGAGTCGGTACCGCTCGGTCAGGTTCGACAGCCCCTGACCTGTCGACGGCTCCTTGTAGGCCCGTACTTGCAGGTTGTTGCTTACACGAATGTAGCCTTCGTGCTCGTCGATCAGGATTTTAATCGGTTTTTCTTCGGTCAGCAGGTTGTGCTTCAACGCATTCTCTACGAGCGGCTGCAAGGAAAAGAACGGCAGGAAGCCACTATTCACCGTGTGGTCGGAAAGCGCTACCGAATAGGTCAACGCGCTTCCAAACCGGACCTGCTGCATTTGCAGGTAGTTCAGGCAAAAGTCGAGCTCGTTTTTTATCAATGTGGTAGTGGTACCATGGTTCGAGACGGCGACCCGGAGAAAATTGGCCAGATGCACCAGGTAACGTTCGCCTTCGTTAACATCTCTTTTGTAAAGCGATTTGACGGTGTTCAGAGCATTGAACAAAAAATGGGGATGGATTTGCTGACTAAGCAGAAGATTCCTCGTTTCTCCGGCATATGCTTTCAATTGGAGGTTTTCGATCTCGCTTCTGGCTTTGCGGTGTTGCAGGATCACCAGATTTTGCAGCATCAGGATCAGTGTGTTGAATGCAGATACCGCCAGTATCGCCAGGCTGTAAGATTCCAGCATGTTTTCACCCTCGCCCTCCCAGGGCCGTCCCGTTACAGCCATATGGAAGTATCTGACCAAAAGCCAGACCAAAATGGCCACGCAGTAGCTCAGACTATAAAATAGAAACTGGTCGTGAGTGAGATACCGCGAAGATCTTCGGGCAAAAAGGATGTGTAAACAAAGATTGAGAAAGCCTGCCAGGCCGATAAATAACGAGATCTGGACAAACCGTACAAGGGTGTCGGCCGGATTCTTGGTGATGGCCAGGAGAAATACGCAAAACACGACCGACAACAATACAGAAAGCACGATGTTGAGCTTTACGAGATTTCTTGTCGGCAGCGATTCAGACATTGACCAAGGGAGTGTTTGACAATGCCTAAAAATAGTTTTTTTCTTCTATCCTACCGCCGGATATGAAGAAAGACTGACTTAAAAAGCCAGTCTCTTGCGTACCACCGATTAACCTATCTAATGGGTATTCTGCTCTAATTCACTATGATCTCGTCCACAAACATCCAGCCTTTTCCTCCCTTGCCCTGATGCCAGGCCGGCAATTTCCCGAGTGGTTTAGCCACGACTTTAACGCAACTAAGCAACTGGGGTTCGAACGCCGCTTCGTAAACAAGGTTCTCCGCTCCCGGGATGTCCTTTGCGGGCACTTCCGGGGTGATCACTTTCAGTAATTTGAGCGATTTTTCATTGGCGCCACCCCACACCTCGATCCGGGTTGGCGGGAAAATATAACTTCCCAGGTTTCTAAGCATGCTGACGGTCACATTAGCCGCTTTTACCGGTTTTTTGAAATACAGATAGCCCTGGAAATCACTCTGGTTATAACCCAGCCAGGTCCCGCTGACCCGTTCGGTATCCCCTACCTTGCCGTCGAACAGTGATAAAGCTCCCTTTCCCTTGTAACCCTGGTCTGCCGGCGTGAGCAGCTGCGCGCTGTCGACGGGGTAGCCGGCTTTGAAAAACACCTTTCCAACCTGCTTGCTGCCATACCACCCCGCTCTGAATGCGCGGGCTTTCAGCATCGTGTTCCTGGTAATGGAAATCGGCTTTTCGTACACTGGCGATTTTGTGCTATCGGGCTCGCTGCCGTCCAAAGTATACCGGATAACCGTACCGGCTATCTGATGTTTAAGGGATAATGTACCGTCCGCGCCCACGAGCTGATTTTCGGTAACAATAATCGGCGGGTTGAGGGCCAGCACCACAGTATCGCCGCTAAAACCCGTTTCAAATGCGATTTTAGAGCCTTTTTTCAGTCTTGCCAGCTCGTCTTTCTTCATGCCCGTACTCCACAAATAAACCTTTTTCAGGGATGGGATGGCTTCCAGCGCTTTCACCTGCTCCATTTTCACGGCAGTACCACTCAGCGACAGTTCACGAAGCTTTCCGAGTTTTTTCAGCTCCCCGAGCGAATTACCCGTCACATCGGTGAAGTTCAGGATCAGCTTGCGGAGTTCGGGAAAACCGGCTATCACTTTAAGGTCCTCATCACGCACCGGCATCTTGCTCAAATCCATGGAGACGATCTGAGCCTTCAACGGCTGCAATCCTTCAATCTCTGTTATTTTAAAATTGGCACGACTATAAAAATTAACAAACAATGCCGGGGATTCCGCTGAAAGTGGTTTGATCAACCGGTAGCTTGTATTGAGCTTAATCACTTCGTCGGGGTCCGCTGCACTAAAATCATATGCCTCTTCGGTCCGGCCGCCACCCAATACATTCTGCCCGTAAGCATAAACCGGGTTCTGAGGCGACAGGGAACTAACCAACTGATCGAACCGCGAACCACCCTTCACCCATGCCGCGAGCAACATAATTTCGTCGTCCGTGAGCTGGACCTTGCCGCGTGGTGGCATGTGTTTTTTGTCGTCGAGCGGCAAATGCAGCCGGCCGATGAGCAGGCCGAGGTCCGCTTTGGTAGTATCCCACAAAATGCCTCCCTTCCCTCCTTTGGTAAGCAATGCCTGGGTCTGCATCTGCAAATCCCCTTTCGATTTCTCTGCATTATGGCACGAGAGGCATTTCTGATCCAATACAGGTTTTACGAGATCGGCATAAACTTTCGCCTCTTCAAAGGCCACTTTCGGGCTTTCCTCTACCGCTGGCCCCAGGGGCGAGATCAGGAAATCCTCGCCGTGGGTAAGATTCCCCCCCAGGTGCCCGCCTACAAAAAGCAGCACCAGAAACGAACCCGCCACCATTTTGGAAGGTATTTTCCAAGGCATCAGCGACTTCCGGAACCCATACCAGATAATGCTCGCAAGCGAGATCGCGACACCCAGCCATTTATGCCATAGCAATGTTCCCGATTCATACCCCTCTTCTTTGGAGAGAATAAAACCTGAAAATGCCGCCACTACGGCCGTCAGCGTCCCGATGATCAGCAAACTATCCGCCAATCCGGTATTCCATCGGGCCGACTCCGGCTTTTCGACGATGATCACCCATAAACTGTACAATATCAGCACCACCAAAGGAAAGTGTAAAACCAATGGGTGCATCCTTCCGATGGCCTGCATCCAGAACGGGACGACAAAACGGCCTTCGAAAAGCATAAGGAATACGAGTAAACCATTCAGGAAGAAGGCCAGGTTATAGACCAGCCCTTTCCAATCCGACAAATATCTGCGCACTGTTTCGAGGTTTGAGTTTGATTATGCAATGATCCCTTTCACCAGCTTGCCGGCTACATCGGTAAGTCGATAACGGCGTCCCTGGTGTTTGAAAACCAGTTTTTCGTGATCCAAGCCCAACTGATTAAGTATGGTCGCATGAAAATCATGCACATGCACCGGATCCTTCACGATGTTATATCCGAACTCATCGGTCTCCCCGTAAACAATGCCCGGCTTCACACCACCGCCGGCCATCCATACGGTAAAGGCCCTCGGGTGATGGTCACGACCGTAGTTGTCTTTGGTGAGTGTTCCCTGGCAATAGTTGGTACGGCCGAACTCTCCGCCCCAGATCACCAGCGTCTCATCCAGCAATCCACGCTGTTTGAGATCGGTGATCAAAGCCGCCGACGCCTGGTCGACATCCATACATTGCCCCTTGATCTCGTTCGGGAGCCCGCCATGGCTGTCCCAGCCCTGATGGTACAGCTGCACGAAGCGGACGCCCTGCTCGGAGAGCTTCCGTGCCAAAAGGCAGTTCGCCGCGTAAGTACCGGGCACAAGGCACTCCGGCCCATACATTTTCACGATGGATTCCGGCTCTTTGGTCATGTCGGTGATTTCCGGAACGGCAGTCTGCATACGAAAAGCCATTTCGTATTGCTGCACCTTGGCGGTAATTTCCGGGTCACCAAACTCATTATATGTTCCCTGGTTCAGCTCGGTCAGATTATCAAGCATTTTACGACGCTGCGCCCTATCCATGCCGTCGGGGTCATTGAGGTATAAAACCGGATTTTCCCCACTGCTGAACTGTACGCCCTGGTGTACCGAATCCAGGAAGCCATTGGTCCACAATTTGGAATAAACGCCCTGTCCGTTTCCTTTCCCGCGCGACAACAAAACGCAAAAGCCGGGCAGGTTCTGGTTCTCGCTTCCCAGGCCGTAGCTCAGCCACGACCCGAAACTGGGCCGGTTACCTACCTGCGCACCGGTCTGGAAAAAGGTAAGGGCAGGGTCATGGTTGATTGCCTCGGTATTCAGGGTTTTGATAATACAAAGATCGTCGGCGATACTTGCCATATGGGGCAGTAACTCGCTCATCCACGCGCCGCTTTTCCCGTGCTGTTTAAAATTAAATACCGAACCGGCCAACGGAAACTTGGCCTGATTGGCCGTCATACCGGTCAGGCGCTGGGTACCGCGGATCGATTCCGGCAGGTCCTGCCCATGCATTTTGTTCAGCATGGGCTTGTAGTCGAACAGGTCAAGCTGCGACGGTGCACCGTTTTGAAAAAGGTAGATCACGCGTTTCGCTTTGGGCGCAAAGTGAGGCAGGCCGGCCATGAGTCCTTCCACGTCCGCTTCCCCGCCTCCGCCTTTAAACAGATCCGGAATGAGTAGCGAGCCCAGGGCAGCACTGCCAATTCCCAGACTCAGTTTGGATAAAAAGTGCCTGCGGGTGGTATTCATCCCGAAATCAAATATTGGCTTTTCCATTGTCACTAGTTTTAGCTTTTTGTAATCGTCTCTTCCATGTTGTACAGCGCGTTGATCACCCGCATGAGCGCCGCTGCCCGTACCTCATCCGCTTTGGCTTCGTGCGGATATTCACCCACATTCAGCACTTTGAAAGCGTGCTTCTTGTCTTTGGAGAACATAGAGGCTTCGCCATTGTAGTAATCTGTCAGCAGCTTCACCTCCTTGTCGGTGGGCTGGCGGCAGACAATCCGCTGAAACAACATCCTGATATTGTGATCTACGTCGGTAGATTTCACAACAGTCCGTTCGGCGAGTACCCGTGACGCTTCCAGGACCGTGGGGTCGTTGAGCATCACCAGGGCCTGCAATGGCGTGTTCGTTTTGGAACGTTTGACCTCGCAATGGTCGCGGTTACTGGCATCGAAAATGATCATCGACGGCGGCGGTACAGTCAGCTTAATGAATGTATACATCCCACGCCGGTACAATGCGTCACCTTTGTCCTGCTGATACGTCCGCAGCGTGCCGCGCCCCGAAGTTGCAGCCTCCCAGAGTCCTTTCGGCTGGTAAGGCTTTACGCTAGGCCCGCCGATTTTCGGGTTGAGGAGCCCGCTCGTCGACAATACCATATCCCTTACCAGCTCCGCAGGCAGCCTGTAACGCGGGCCGTGCGACAGGTAAATATTATCGGGATCGGCTTTGAGCTTTTCTTCGCTGATCTTAGCCGATTGCCGGTAGGTGGCCGATGTTACGATCTGCTTCACCAACCTCTTAATGTCCCAGCCATGGTTCATGAAATCAACGGCAAGCCAATCCAGCAACGCCGGGTTTGTAGGCAGGTCGCCCTGCATCCCGAAATCACCTGTACTTTTGACAATACCTCGGCCGAAGAACTCCTGCCAGATCTGATTCACGAATACCCTGGCCGTGAGCGGGTTGCTTTTGCTGGTTGTCCATTTGGCCAGTCCCAACCTGTTCTGTGGCATTTTGGTGGTGTCGAATTTCATTACTGCCGGCAATGCGACCGCGGTCACCACGCGCCCGGGAGCGTCGTACACGCCGCGGTTGAGAATGTGCGTAGGCCGGAGCGTGTCCAGGTCGCCCAATACGGACACCATGAGCCTGCTGGTATCGGGCCTGTTGATGAACGATAGCAACGTCTTCGCTTCGGCGTCGGAAATCGTCATCACCGGTATTTTGGCCGGTCTGGTATTATCAATCGCGCCCTCGAAACCGAGCTCTTTCGAGTTGTTGAAAAACGCGAAAAGCCGGTAGTAGTCTTCCTGGGAAATGGGGTCGTACTTGTGGTCATGGCATTGCGCACATTCTACGGTCAATCCCAATATCCCGGTACTGAAAGTCTTCGTCTTATCGATATTGTACTCGATCCGATATTCCTCCGGGATCACTCCGCCTTCTTCGGTGTATTTATGGTTCCGGAAAAAGGCGGTCGCCAGTATTTGCTCCTTATTGGCATTGGGCAGCATATCGCCCGCGATCTGCCACGACAGGAAACGGTCATAAGGCATGTTTTTGTTGAATGCATTGATCACCCAATCGCGCCAGGGCCACTGGGTCCGGTACTCATCGTCCTGGTAACCATAGGAATCGGCATAGCGGGCCACATCGAGCCAGTAAACAGCCATTTTCTCTCCAAATGTCTTTTGAGCGAGCAGCTCATCTACTATCTTTTCGTAAGCTTTGTCGCTTTTATCGGCGGCAAATTTTTGCTGCATTTCCAAAGTGGGTGGCAGGCCGGTCAGATCCAGCGCGGCCCTTTTCAGCAGATGACTCTTCCCGGCCTCCTCGTTAGGCGCAAGCCCTGCGCCCTCCATTTTTTGAAGGACAAAATGATCGATCTCGTTTTTAGGCCAGGCTTCATCCGACACTTCCGGCACGGCAGGCAATACCGGGGCGGCAAACGCCCAGTGCTTTTCATATTTGGCACCTTGCTTGATCCAATCGCGTACCAGCCCGATTTCCGATTCATTCAACAAACCCAGGTGCGATTCGGGCGTAGGCATCTGATAAGAGGGATCTACCGAAGTGATCCGCTTGTACACCTCCGACTGTTCAGGTTTGCCCGGGAAAATCGCGAAACCTTTGCCATCTTTCAATTTGGCATAGGCACTTTCGGCAACATCGAGCCGTAAGCCCGCCTCTCGTTTCTTGGCGTCGGGACCATGGCAGGCAAAACATTTATCAGAAAGGATAGGCCTGATATCAAAATTATAACTGACAGGCCCGGTGCCTGATTTTTTCTGCAAGGTCCCGTTCTTTTGAAAGCAGGAAACCACCAGCAAGGCAAAGGCGCCAATTGCCAACACTAAAAATAAAGACTGCTTCTTCATTTATCGATCACTAAAACTGGAAAAAACTCATCCGATTATCCGCTCCAAGCCATGCAAACTCCGCACCCAGGTAAATGCTAATATACTATCAGTGATATCTGCTCCTCACCTCCTGCTATTTCTCCACCCGGGGACACCGAAACAACCTTATCTGCCACAGCCACACACCGACAAATTGCAAATTTATAGCAATTTAGTCCAAGGGTTCAGTTTCATATTGACACCTTTCAATACCATGTTTGCATTTACCTCGTTTCTTGCCTCAACCTGCTTGTTCTTCTCATTACCACCTCCCTTTTCGGGGCGACAAACGCGATTACAAGAGCTGCTATGTCTGGTTATTTTATATATGTTCAAATATACCAACATATTAACAGCACACAAAAAAGAAAGCTAAAAATCCATTTTACATTTGCATTAAAATACATAATACTTTAATATTCAGTACTTTACATATCAGTCATTTTTTAATGCAAATTTCGACAGTTACAGCAGATGACGCAATCTTACCCTCTTTCATGGATAGTATGTATTTAATGTACATACATACTAATCAAGCCCGCAAATAGACCTTCCCGAAGCGGTAGCCTGTGGCTTGTGCATTATCCGCGCCTGACAGGCAGAGACTAGCGTAATCTTTGGATGATATGAGCCCCTACTTTCTTGCCCTGCCTGGCGCCCTCGTCGACACTGAGCCTGTAATGGATACCGCCATACAAACGGCTCACCGATGCCTCGGAGGCAGCTTCCTGAAATGAGTTAAAATGCCGCTGCATGCCGATGTACCGGAGATCACTCGTGTCCTGAAACGCAAAATTGGCCCCATACAAATGGGTCAGCACGGTCGACGCCGACGCTGTGATGCTACTGTGCCCGCTGGGGTATTCGGGGAAAGGCGGTGTTTGCAAAAAGGGGACAAAGTTCCTGTCGATCATTTCATTGATGACCGTTACGGGCCTTACTACACTGCTGCGGTACTTTTCGTCCCAGCAAGCGATAAACGCATCGTATAATGCGATGGCGGTGAGCGCATACCCCCTCGCGGTTTTTACCGGATCGGCGTGGGTTTGTTTTGCGGCGATGGCGGCGATACCCATCCAGTGGCCTCCCGGGGTAATTTTCTTTTTACCCATTATCAAATGCCCCGAATGTTCGATAGTAAAAGGATTGTCGTCCCAGAAACGCGCAATTTCCCTTTGCGCTTCGGTCAAATGTATCCCCGTTTCAAAAACCTCTTTTGCGCCTTTATAGAAAGCACTGTTGGTATCTTTACTGTATTTGGGCGGCCTGGGCGGCATAAATTGCGCCGCGGAATCGAGCGCCATGGGCATCATGGTGTTCCAGCACCATTCTACGCCGTCCAGGTAATCGGGCGGTGTGGGCCTCCATTTTCCGGGCTCGCTGGTACCGAGGTATTTCGGCTTGCCTCTTGATTTCACGTAACCATCCGCTTTCGCTCTCGCCAGGATGGTTTTCGCAACCGTATCGCCCAATGCGACCGATCGCTGGTAGGTTGAATCATCCAGCGTTTCTTTAAAATTATCGTATACCGAAGCCTCGTAAGCGCTCAGCGAATCGACTGAAAACACTTTTACCATCCTTACCACCGTAAAAAATGCCTTGGTAGCTGCCAGCGTATAGTTGTATTCCTTGCCTGGTACCGGCTCAGGCATTTTCCCGAATCCATTCAGTTTTTCTGTGATAGAAGGGCTCCCTTCCTTCGCGAATCGTATGGCTTCATAGGATGCGAGGGACGAGTACGCGTAAATACGGCTTGCTACGGGCGGCGAGAATACGTCGTAAATGATGACTTGGGTGAGAATATCCTGGTTTTGGTGAAGTACTTCGGCTTCATCCCGGCGTACTGCCCTTTCCCTGGTGCAGCCCGTGATCACGTTCAAAAGAATGACTGACGCGCAGATCGCTTTCAATAATATTTTCATTTGCGGTTGTTGTGGCGGGTTAGTAGACTACGGGCGGTTCAAAAATCGATTCTCCTTATTCTGCCCGTTTTTTCAGTGACAGCTACCGATTTTACACCTTTTCCGGCACTGAAAAAACTGGCTGATTGCGAAAGAAACGACGAACCGTAATGCACCTCCGCTTTTTGTTTTCTGCCATCGGCGAAGGTGATCCCGACGCTGACGTCGGCGCGTTTCAAAGGAATGGCGTTGATGGCCTGTTTGAGTTCGAATATTTTCAGCGGGCCCCGGTTCTGTCCCGCGGCAAGCAGATAGCTCCCCGCGGCGCCCCTTAGCTTCACCATCGCTTTTCCATTGCCAGGAATAAAAATCCCGCTTTGGAGGATGGACATCGGCACAAAATCCCCTTTGCCATTTCCTTTCAGCATCAGGCCATTCAGCGCATCGTAACGGCCGACAGTCACGTCGGTTCCGTAATCGTTGGTATTGATGGCCAGATCGAGATTGCCGTCGCCGTCGAAGTCATCGGCTATCATGCCGTTCAATACAGACAGCTGCGCCATAAACGGCAGGGGGGCCAATGTAAACTTACCGCCGCCATCGTTGCGGCAGTAGCCCGAACTGAGATTGCCCGCCTTCAATACCAATGCGCCTTCGAGTTGCTCGCTGGTGAATAGCTGGTCCATGCCGGCATTGGCATACGATTTATAGTTTTGAAATTTCGCACGCATTCCGATCACCTGCTTCACAGCATCGTCCCGCATGTGTGCAGGATATTCTTTCCGGGTGAGGTCGGCCTGGCTGGTGGGCAGGTACAGCGACGGAAAGGCATCATAACTGCCATTGTTATCGAAATCTTTGGCATAAACCGATACAGGATATTGCTCCGAAGCCTGGAAAAACGAATTCCGTCCCAGGTTCCCGACCACATAATCCATGTCGCCGTCGTTATCGAAATCGCCTGGCACAATGCTGTTCCACCAACCTTTCTGATTGGAAATCCCAGTGGCGGCTGACACGTTTTTGAAAACCCCGTTATTATTTTTGAAAAAAGTAACCGGCATCCATTCACCGGCCAATAACAGGTCGGGCCAGCCATCGTTATCAAAATCAGTAAAAACGGCATCGCACACAAGACCGATCCCACCGAGCTCACCTGCCACCTGTGCAGTAACATCCGTGAAACGAACTTTGCCGCCCTTCGAATCATTCCGGTAAATAACGCTGGACACCGGCCTGGGGTAATGCCAGGGATCTACCCGGCCGCCAACGAACAGGTCAAGGTCGCCATCCCGGTCGTAATCCACCGCCCTGACACACGACTTACTCGTGAAATTACGGGGGAATACAGTACTATCGGCTGCGAAGTTACCCTTACCGTCGTTGACATAGAATTGATCCTGATAGACATTGGAATTGGATTTCGCCGTATAACCACCCCGGGCAATGTAAAGGTCCGGGTCGTCGTCGCCATCGGCGTCGAAGAGCAGGGTCCCCATATCCTGATAATGCGCGTCGGCAATAGCCGATGGCGGCACTATCGTCTTTTGAGCAAACAAACCATTGTTTTGCTGCACGAGCAGCGTGGTCCCGGATGTAGCACTGCCGCCGACTACGATATCATCCAGCCCGTCGCCATTCACGTCGCCCGCAGCGAGGGAGGGGCCATACTCGGAAAGTTTGTGCGGAAGCAGTTTTTGAATACTGAAATCAATCTGATCCATTTGTGCGTGTACATAATGTACGCCCAGCATACCCGTAACATCACGAAACAGCGTGTTTTGGGCAAATACCGGATGAGATTGAACGTGTTTGCCTTTTGAAGCGGCCTTGTTGACCTTGATGGTCTGGTCGGCCTTCACATTCAGCAGCGTTTGCCTGTCGCCATCGGGCCATTGGACAACCAGGGAATCCACCACGGAAACAGCTCCGAGGCCAAAATAAGGATTAAGTTGTACCGAAGAAAGATACCCGCGGTAGGGCGTCTGCTCGTACGCCTGGTGTGTGCCTGCGTGGTAAACCTCAACCCAGGCACCCAGTCCATTACGATTCAAGGCATCGCCCTGTAACTGAACAGACAGGTAGTGTTCCCCGGAAGATCCGGCATCGGCCTTCGTGTTCTCATATAAAGAAGCTGCATCGTTGATATTGTTCACCACCATATCCAGATCGCCGTCATTATCGAGATCGGCATAGGCGGCGCCGTTCGAAAACGAAATGTCGGTCAGTCCCCAGTCTTCGGAGACGTCGGTGAAGGAGCAGTTACCGCCATTTTTGTAGGCATAATTATGGAGCTTCACCTCCGGAATCTGCCGTAAGGTTTCGGATTGCGGTGTAACCGGCGACGCTTCGAGGCGGTAAGTCATAAAATCCCGGTCACTCACATCCTTCGGAAAACCGTTGGTGACGACCAGGTCGCGCCAACCATCGTTATCGAAATCGGCCACGAGCGGGGTCCAGCTCCAATCGGTTGCTGAAACACCGGCAATGTAACCCACCTCGCTGAAAACCGGATCGCCGATCGAGTCGTTGGCATTCACCCTCGGTCCCTGATTGAGCTGAATGGTATTCCTGACATATTGGTACTGGTATTTATAAAAATCGTTCAGCTGAAATGTCTGATAGCTGCCCGGCCCCATCATCATTTTTTTACGATAATTATCCTCCGGGTTCATGTCCAGCTCCACAATATCCGACAGCCCGTCATTATTAATATCGATCACGTCCTGCCCCATTCCATTGGCGGAAGTATGCTTGAAATAGGACGAGGCCTTATCAGTAAAAGTCCCGTCGTGATTATTGATATACAAGAGGTCGTTAGCGATGAAATCGTTCGTGACGAATATATCCTTCCAGCCATCACGGTTAATGTCGGTGACGGTCACCCCGTGGCCGTAACCTTCGATCGTCAACCCTGCTTGCGTGGTGACGTTGGTAAATACCGGATGTTTCAACGCAGGATCGGGGTCGTTGCGGTAAAGCCGGCCCGTACTCGGGAACGAGCCATCAATGATTTTAGGCTTGAAAGTAGAAGGGTCTACCCTGGGAACTATCTCGTTCACCACCAGGTATACATCCAGGTCGCCGTCATTATCGTAGTCAAAAAAACTGGCCATGGTGGAATGCGTGGTATCGTCCAGGCCATAGGCCGCCGCGGATTCCCGGAATGTCACCCCTCCGGTGCTATCCTTGCCCTGATTAATATAGAGTAAATTCTTCCTTTTCTCCGGATCTCCATGAATGGACGCGCATACGTACATGTCGAGCCAGCCATCGTTGTTGATATCCACAACCGCCACCCCTCTGCACCATTTACCGTTTCCGCCTACACCGGCACGGTCGGTCACATCCTCAAACTGCATTTCGCCTTTATTCAGGTATAGTTTATTGGATACCATATTCCCTGTAAAATAGATATCCTGCAAGCCATCGTTGTTAAAATCCCCTATCCCGACGCCACCCCCATTGTAGATATTGATGAGATTGATCGGGTTGATCGAATCATTCTCTACGATTTTATTATTGAAATCGATACCCGAATGCTCCGGAGATACCAACTGAAACAGTTTACCATTCCTTTTGCAGGAAAAAGACATTAAAACGATCGCCCCTGACAGAAGAGCAGTAGAAATAAACCTCATAAATAGCTGCTTAATGATGGGACTCCCAATTAAAAAAAACCTGTGACGGGGAATCCCGCCACGGGTTTAAAATACTGCTAATTATTAACCTATTCTAATTCACTATTTTTAATATCCAGGGTTCTGTTTCAAAGCACCATTACTCTTTCTGATCTCTGTGTTCGGGATCGGGAAAAGGTAGTAGTGGTCACCTTTCCACGGCTTTCTCACCTCTGCCTCAGGTATTACACCATAAGTATAGCTCAGTTTGCCCAAAGCATCGCCCGGCTTGGCAGCCGACCAGTCCATGGTCACTTTCGTAAGCCCTCTCACGGCGATATCCACATTCCCCGGCGCGGCTTTCCAACGCATGAGGTCAAAGAAACGCGTATCTTCCAAATGCAGCTCGATCGCCCTTTCGTTGCGATAATCCCTTACCAGGGCCGCACCGCTGCTTTTAATGTCGGGCATATTCACCGATCCGCGCTTTCTAACCTTGTTGATATACTCCCGGGCCACGGCGTCGTTGCCCAATGCCATTTGTATTTCAGCGTAGTTCAGGTAAAACTCCGTCAATCTCATGAATACAACCACCTGGTTATAATCGTAGTCAAAGCTTGCACGCGGGCCGGAAAAGTCGTCGGTCTTTTTGAATGTATAGCCCGTTTGCACCCGCCAGTGGAAAGGCGTAAGCCCTTTTACCCAGTAGGTTTTCGAATCGCGGCCGAAGTCGAACAGGTTCTGGCCGTTTTTAGGGTCCACTTTATTAGGATTGGTATAAGGCGGCGCATTGTCCGGATTCGGATTGGCATCCTCCCAGTATTCGTAGAGGCGCTCGGTACTTTTCGAACCATCGATGATGTTGATCGGGCCTGCTCCCGGATAGATCACCGCGTCGTAGAACCTCGGGTCCCTGTTTTTCTCAGGTTTCTGAGGATCGTAACCCGAAGCGGGGTTCACCGTGACACCATCCGGCATGTACGGATATTCTCCGTTTGTCATCTGGAACATGTTCACAAAATTCTGCGTCGGCACGATCCGCTGCTGCGCATCGAAACCGCTCGGCCAATAGTCGTAATTGTAACCCCAGCCGGGTATGCGGGTAGCCGGCGTGAACGACTTTCCGAAAATGGTTTCGTCAGTTTTCAGCGGTTTTTTAAACAATGCAGCGTATTGCGGGTGCAGCGTAAATCCGGCGTCGAGCACCACCTTGGTTGCTGCTTCGGCCGCTTTCCATTTAGCTATGTCGTTAGACGGGTTATTCAACGGACTGGCCAGGTAGAGCAATACCCTCGCCTTCAATGCCTGTGCAGCCGCTTTGCTGATCTTGCCCGTATTGACCGGCACCCCATTTAAAAACCCGATCGATTTATCCAGCTCGGCCAATACAAACTGAGCGCATTCGTCAAAAGTATTTCTGGGTACATCGAAACTCTCCGAGTTCAGCTGGAAGCTGCTTGTAATGATGGGCACACCACCAAACGTGCGCATCAACTCGAAATACATCCACGCCCGCAGGAAATGCACCTCTCCCCTCATTGGGTCCAGTTTATCGGCAGCAATGCTCGATTTTTCGATATTCTCGAAAAATACGTTCGCCTTTCTGATAAAACCATATTCAAAATCCCAGAGCGACGCGCCATTCTGCATGGCAGCCAGGTCTGCAACGTTGTCGGCTGTCAGGTTGCCTTCGATGTAGTTGCGGATACCCGCCGAACGCTCATGCGTTTCGGGTTGGTTCACCGCGATGTCCGTCAATGCGTCGTAACCGCCGGTTCCGGGTGCCCAAGGGGGTTTGATGCCATTGTAGACGTTATAGACATAGTTTTGGAGAAAAACCGCATCATTGAATACCGCATCGTCCGATATCGCGTCCAGCGGCTTTTTGTCGAGCACGTTACATGAAGTGGCGGTAGCGATGATGCCGATGACCGACATCGTGAACGCCCGCTTCATTACGTGATTTTTTATAACTGAATATTTCATAGGTTTTTCTGATTAGAAAGTAAGATTGACTCCGAAGCTCAACGTCTTCATGTTGGGATACGCCCCGCCGTTTCCGCTCAGGAATTCCGGGTCGCCGTTGCCAAACTTTTTAAGCGAATTAAATAGCATGAATGCATTGTCGCCGGAAACGTAAATCCGCAAAGCGGTAACCTTTGCTTTTGAAAGCAGGCTTTTGGGAAGCGTATAACCCAGCTGCATGTTTTTCATGCGCATCCATGTGGCGGTGTGGTAATAGAAATCGCTGTCGGAACCGGCTACGCCCGTTGGTGCGATCATCGGAAGCACCGAATTTACATTATCCTTGGAGTAGCTGTTCAGGGCCACATATTCCAGCCCGTTACCACCTGCACCCGAGTTGAATCCTGTACTCAGGCGGAACTTAGCACCGCTTTGTCCTTGCAGCAACATCGTCAGATCGAAATCTTTGTAATTCAACCCTATGCTTAAACCGTATTGCGTACTTGGGAAAATCGTGGTGACACCACTTGCATCGGTATTATTGGTGGTATTGAACATATAACGGTCGTTGCTGTCGATTTTACCATCGTTGTTCAGGTCCGCAAAAATCAATCCTCCCAACATCGCTCCCGGATATTTCACGCTATTGTCGAGGTCTTGCTGCGTGCGGTAAATACCGGTTGCCTTGTACACCAGCCTGGATCCGAACGGTTGCCCTTCCAGCTTTTGATAGAGCTCAGCCTGAGGTGTTTCGTCGAAATAAACGATTTCGTTTTTGTTATAGGAAATGTTTCCGTTGATGCGCAATGTCAGATTCGAGAAGTTGTGCCGGTAACCTGCCTGGAATTCGATCCCTTGGCTGTTCATCTTACCGATGTTCTCATCCGGCAGGATCAATCCCGTGTAGCTCGGAATCGACGCCTGTCTTCTACCGAGGATATTGGAGGTTTTATTTTTGAAAAGATCCATTTCGAAAGTCAGCCTGTTATCCAGAAATGCCGCTTCAAGTCCCAAATCGGTCTTTTCGCTCACCTCCCAGGTGATGTTCGGGTTCGGTGTCGACTTCACAGCAATACCGCGTGCATCTACCCCGTTCACCACCCATCCGGCGTCGTATCCATAAGCGGCGATGTATTGGAATGGGTTAACCCGGTCGTTCCCCAGGCGTCCCCACGAGGCTCTCAGTTTCAAATTGCTGATCACATTCTTTGGAATGAATGCTTCGTTGCTGATCACCCAGCCGGCCGAAACCTGCGGGAAAAAGCCGAAACGGGTTTCTTTCGGGAAAATCGGCGAGCCGTCGTACCGCGCACTGAAACCGAACAGGTATTTTTCCTTAAAGTCGTAGCTGACACGTCCGAAAAAGTTCTGGCGGCCCGATTCCGTCGCAGTACCATCGTTATTCCAGTTCGATCTGTTGGTACTTCCTGCAAATAACTGGTCTATCAGCGGTGAATCGTAGCCAAGGCGTTGTGCCCAGAACAGGTTGTCGTTATAGCTCATCTGCTCGTAAGCCACGAAAGCGTTCACTTTATGGTCTCTTGCAAATGTCGTGGCATACGAAAGCTTCACGTTTCCAGTGGTACGGAAACTCTGTTTGAAATCCTCCCTCAGACCGATGTCTTCCACTGTTCTGGATTGCTTCTTCACGATCGATCCGTCCGGAGCCCGCTCGTAGTATGGCCACACGTAGTTAAACTGCTTATTGTAGTCGATCGTTTTCACCAGCGACAGGTAACCATCCAGCGCCAGGCCCTTCACAAACGGAATGCTGTATTTCGCCCGCAGCGTTCCGCTGGCAACATCGGCCCGGTACCTGCGATAACCGGGGCTGAGCAAGCGTGCAGCCGGGTTAAGGTGCGACCAACCTTCGCCTGGGTAGCGGTAATCGCCGCCGATATAAGCTTCCTGCAACGGGCTGGTGCTCGCAAGTGATCCTACTTCACCGCCGGGACCGCCCTGAGGTGTTTGCGTGTATTTCTCGCGGACCGAAAGGTCAAGACCTACTTCAAAATCCTTGGTTACCGACACATCGATATTACTTCTCACATTATATTGTCTCAGCTTCGACTTGTTGTCGCCACGGAGAATCCCACCTTGCGAAGCCGTACCAAGCGATAGAAAATATCTGACCCTTTCGGTACCACCGCGCATTGTCAGCGAATAACGTGTTTGATGCACCGGCGGGCCGATCAGGGCATTCCACCAGTTTTCCGGTCTTCTTTTCCCTGTTTTGAAGGCATCCACCAAAGCGTCGGGAAAGTCGGGAGGCGTTCCTTCCAGTGCCCTTCTGTCGTTGAGCACCTTCATATACTGGAATGCATCCGCCGATTTTACTTTCATCGTCGGAGACTGCCATGCCTGCGTGGTAGAGAAATCGAATGTTGGCTTACCGGTAGTACCCCTTTTGGTAGTCACCAGAATAACCCCTCCCGCCGACTGCGCTCCATAAATGGCTGCGGAGGCATCTTTCAAGACCGAAATAGACTCTATATCATTGGGATCCAATCGGTTCAATCCATCGGGATCGGCATTGGCCACCCCGTCGATTACGATCAGCGCAGAGGTATTGCGGTAAGTGCTAGCACCCCTAACCAGGATCTGCGCGTCGTCAAAACCCGGCGCGGCGCTCCTTTGCGTCACGTATACCCCAGCCATGCGGCCCGCAAGCGAGTTGGAAAGCGACGCAGCCGAGGATTTCTTGATCTCCGCGCCGGTTGTCTGCACAACGGCATTGGTCAGCTCCGACCTTTTCTGCGTACCATAACCTACCACCACCACGTCGTTCAATTCCTGCGGCGACACGTCGAGCTTAACCTGTATTGTCGACTGCGAACCGACCTTCACTTCCTTACTCGTATAGCCGATATAAGAGAAAACCAGCATGCTGTTCTCGTCTTTCACCCTGATAGAATAATTCCCGTCCTGGTCCGAAACGACGCCGTTGTTAGTGCCTTTCTCCAAGATATTCACGCCGGGTATCCCCGCGTTGTTTTCGTCGGTCACCTTTCCGGAAACAGCTTGGTCGGCCTTAATACGGGTTCCGGGTTCATGATGGGCAACCGCAGTCAGTCCGCGGCTTAACGGGCTGCTGCTCGCCCTCGGCGTCGGCGCCAGAAGACTCACAAGGGCAATCCCCCAGAAAGCGCCCAACGACTTGTGCGCATTGTCTGTAAGTAGTTTAGGTTTCATAAAAAATTATTGGTTAGTAAAATCGGCAATGGCGCTATCGTTCAGTCCAGGGTTAAGAACTTAAATCTCTTACAATTCATATTTTCACAAAAAGCACATACGAAAGCCCGCAGACCAATATATTCAAAAATGCAAAAGCCATTAAGGCGGGAATACGGTCCGATACCGGCATAAGCGCTACCCGCACGCCACCAACCGGTAAGCAATATACGCTACACCTGGAAAGCTGCCACAGTACGGCGGTGTGCTCAAAAGCACCGCCTGAAAAGTCGCTGTATTTTTACTACTGCCTACCAACCCGGTTAAGCCGGGGTTCCGTCGTTTGATTTTGAATAACCGGAAGCGTCGCTCAGCATACGCTGCGCTTAAACGCCTTAAAAGGCCCGGGTAATACCGTATTCAAAATCAGCACTAAAAAATCATTTATATGTACAAACATATCGACATAAAACCGAACAAACAAGAATTATCGTAAATAATAATTCGATGAAAGGATATGAATATTGCAAGTAACCGTATTTCACATCTCTCGCGGATATTCTTAATAAACAGCAAAAATGCGTTTTCGGGCCATTTATTTGCATTAAAATACCAAGATATCAGAAATTAATCCAATATCTTGTTTTGTATTAACATACTCCGACACTATGTTTGCACAAAGACCCAGACAGAAGGTATCCGCCCACAACGCCCGGGAGCTATTCTCTTACGCTTTCTACTGTATACACAAAGCTGTCGGCCCGGTAATAACCCAAGTTATACTCGATGGGCCGCTCGCCCTGATCGAATACGAAACGTTTCCTGAACAGGATAGGACTTCCCGGTTCGACCTCCAGTTTAGCCGCAATGAATTTATCGGCGGCAATCGCCCCTACTTCCTCTTTGGAGAGTGTCGCAACCACCAGATGGTCCCTTTCCAGAATATCGTAAAGCGGGCGCTTAAAATCTTCCTCGCCCGTGAGGCCTACCCTGGGATGAAAATAGGAAATGAAATAGACAAATGGCCCCTCCACCTTTCCTCTGAGACGTTCCAGTTTCAGGACTTTTTTGTCCCGGGTAATGTCGAAAAAATTGGCAACCTTTTCCTCGGGCGTAACCCAACTTACGTGTAGTTCGAAATTTTTGACGACTATTCCACGCGCATTCATCTCTTGCGTAAAACTCTGCCAGTTCTTTGATTTTGAACTTATTACCGACTCAGCAACCTTCGTCCCGATACCTTTTTTCCGTATGAGGAGCCCCTCGTAGACCAATTTGTTGAGCGCCTGCCGCAAAGTCGATCTCGATATCGCAAGCTGCTTGGCCAGTTCGACTTCATTGGGCAGGAACTTTCCATTCATGTGCTCGGGATCGTTAATGATGTTGCGAAGCAGGTTTTCGGCCTGAACATGCAATGGAACCGGGCTTTTATGGTCGATGCTAAATTTCATAATCGGAGTTAAAGTATACAATCACAAAAATAGCTAAATAGCCTGCTTGCGAAATACCTGCGCGGCCAATGCAAACAAATAGGCTCGCGGCCGTCGGGCTACTCCAGAACAAAACTTGCAGGCGCATAAGCCCCGAGAGGAAAACTGAACTTCCCGCCTGAAAGGGCGATTCGGGAACCTGTGGGTTCGCCACGAAGGTTCACCGGCGTCGCAGACTTGAATGCTGACTTCGCCGGAAGTGATACGGTAATCTCGCCCGATTCTCCTGCCTGCTCCCACAATCTGAAAATCACTCCGGGGCCGTCCGGGTTCTCTCCGAATGCCGTCACCAACGCGCCGCTCCGGGATGTTGTCACCCCCGTTTTTTGAGATGGGAGCTTTCCGCCCTGGCCGTCAGCAAAGCCGGTCAGCAACGGTAACCTGGCATCCCAGGCACCTTCTACGAGGTTGGACATCGTAGCAGAATGTGTGCCGACGCCCCATACACGCACTTTTTCACTCCAAGTTCCTGCCTGCCATAACGGGAAATTGGTGTTCCACATATTATTGTAAATATTCACAAACACAGCTGGCTTACTGGGAACATGGTCCATTGAAAACTTCCACAAACCGGGCTCGCCGAGGCTGATCAAGGGTGAATCCACAGGCGACAACGCTACGCCCGACCGATCTGCCTGTGTTACCGATACGCCCGAATTGACCGCCATCAGATACTTGCTTGTGCCGGTTATGATGTCCTTGGCCGGATCAACGGGTCCGCCCAGACGGCCTATCGTAAACGCGGGACTCTTCACCGCAAAAGGAAAGCAAAGCCAGCCTCCTTCGGGATGTTTATCCGCGGTTTTGGAGTCCACAAACCATTCCACGTCGACATAGGCAGCTTTACGCGGAAATGTAAATACCATGGTGTATTTTTTTGCCAGGCCTTCGGTATCCTCCGAAATGAGCGTGGCAATATCGGCAACGGCCGAATGTGACACCTTAATATGCCAGTTTGCAGGCGTGATGGCCTTGTAGGGCACCTTATCAGCCGTCGGCATGCCGGGTTTACCCAGGTCGTTCAATCCCCAGCCTTCTTTGATCCGGCTGTATGCGTTGAACCAGGAGTCGACTTCATTACTGCTGAACCGCTCATGCAGGAACTGTCCCAGCACATATCCCGAAGACTTATCGGCCAATTCCCGGCCTGTCGATTTTTCGATGAGCGATGAAATACCGCCTTTATTCAAATCAAAAACGATTTTAAAATGAGGTGTATCAAACGATGGTTGCGTGTCGACGGTCGGAGTATAATCCTGTACCTGGCTTTCGGTGAATGCCACAAATCCCGAAGCCGGCACATCCTTCGCATAAAAGTACTTGCCTTTTTCCCAGGGGATTTCCACTAGTCCGGAGCGCGGCCACGGCAGCGCATTATATACGACCATGCGCCTCCCACCGATACCTACTGAGCGGGCAAGGAGATTGAGGTGATTCGACAGCTCCTCATTCACGATATTGCCAGCATTATGAATATACCGGCGCTTTTCGTCGTAAGAATTCAGCCACTTTCTTTTGCTTCCTTTCTCGGTATTTTTGGCGTAGCTGTTCGGTAGTTTCGAATAGTCGCCATCGGCGGCAACCGGCTCAGCCTCCGCTTCTTTCATCCATTTTTTCCAATCATCGCCATAGCTGTACCGCGGGCCATATTCTGCATTCATTCCCCAGGTATGCTCGGCGTACAACAGGCTCTGCTCGTAGGCTTTTGCCAATTTCTCCGAGACCGGTTCTATCGGGATATTCCATAATTTCATTTGCGTATGCAAGCCATCCAGTGCCGACTCCAGCGGACGGATATTTCTGGCAATTTTTGCTTCTTCCGGATTCGACAGCAACCCTTGAATCCAGGTATCGGGCGTATCCCCCTTCACAACAGGCAACTTCGGGTTTTCGGCCAGTACCGCCCGGGCGAAATCGTCCAGCGTTCCCAAATGTATGCGTACGCCCGGCAGGTCCCTGGTGGTTCTTGCCAAAATTTCGTCCAGCTGCTTTTGGGTCGGCGGCCCCTCATTATCGTTGGTCATAATCATGCCCAGGTAGTTGCGGCAAGGCCAATCCGTCGGCGGCTTTATTTCCGACCCATACAGCGCCGTGTACTGGCATAAAATTCGGGAACCATCAGCTCCCTCCCACCAAAACAGCGGCGGAACCCGGGGATACTGACTGGCGGGATTGCAACCCAATTGGAGAAATTTAACACCCGCGTGGTTGAGCAATACCGGTAGCACCCACGAATGGCTCGGAACATCGGTCATTTTCGCGCTGATCGGGAGCGGCAGGCCATACGTGCGGGCAACTTTTGAGGAAAACCCCAACCCCCTTACAAGATCTTCGTAATCAAGCGACTCGGTATGGGTACTGAATGGAAATGCATGGGCGACAATGGCGCCTTCGCGGACCGCTTTTTCTACGCGCAGCCTGCGCTCGGGCGTTTGCAGCGGGCCCAGTATCTGGGCACTCAGCGGCCATCCGGGGACGGTCCACGAAAAACGTTTTTCCTTAGGGAGCCTGGCATTCTCGTCTATTATTTTCAATGCATTATCCATCATTTCCTCTCTGTACCTGGCAAATACGTTGGCGGGCAGATCGGTAAAACCAAGATCGAAATGCGTCTTGAAAACCAGCCATACATCGGTTACTTTGGACGGTTCCTGCTGCGCTTGCCCGTGTGCCGCGGTGGTCAGGGCGAAGAACATTAATAAAGACAATCTCAATACGCTCATGCTTTCCGGTGATAAAATAACTGGTTGTCTATATCCTGATGTATGCTTTCAGGGTCGCACATTGTTTCCCTGCCGATTTCCCGAACGGCGTAACCGTGTAAGCCGGCACATTGGCGGGTACTATGAATGTTTCCGCGTAATGGATCACATAGGGTTCAAAAAGTCCGTCGGGGCTCTCCACAACGGCCTCCTCACCTTCCACCAGGTTGACTACGTTCAGGTTACCGCGGGTGTAATGCGTTACCCTGGCATCAAACCAGTGCCTTCTGGTTTCAATAAACTGCGTCGCATACAGCCCGGTAGATTCCTCTCTCGAATGCCCGTTTACAGAGATTTCGGTAATGTTGTTAAACAGGTTTTCTTTGACCCAATCTTCATCGCGGTTCCAGTCGATCACCTTTTTACCGTGCTCTATATTGATCGGCCTTGGCTTTCCGTCCAGTCCCAGCCTGCCCCAATCCCACAATTTGAAGGTAAAAATGTATGGTGTGGCCGAAATTTCGAGTACTACCGCGTTCTTTCCCGAACAATGGACCGTTCCGGCCGGTATCAGGATATGGTCATGCTTCTTGACCGCCAGCTTGTTGACGTATTTTTCGGCATCAAAGTCGGTCGAACCGTTCTGGGCATCTTCCAGATCCGTGATCATCTGGGCCGCATTCACATCTTTACACGTACCCAGGTATACGCAGGCGTCATCGCCAGCTTCAAGAAAATAATAGCTTTCGTCCTGGGTATAATCCATGCCAAACTGCTCCTGGATGTAAGCCCTGGTAGGATGCACCTGCAAGCTCAGGTTCCCGCCCTCCATGGTATCCAGGAAGTCGAACCGGATCGGGAACTCGGCACCAAATTGCTTGTAGACCGACTCCCCGAGCAGCTGTTTGGGGCGGGTTAATACCAGGTTAATCGAGGGGAGTTCGAAAATATACTCCCCCAATTTGAAAAGAAGGCTATTCTCTTCCGGAACGCAGTCAAAGCCCCAGGCATAATTCACTTCGTCGCGATCCAGGTCTGCCACTTCTTTAAGCCATTGTCCTCCCCATGGGCCGGGATCAAAAAAGGGAACGACGCGAAAAGGCTGGTTTACGGCCTTATCCAGGCCCTTTTTGTATATCTCCGCACCCACCATTTTAGGTTCACCGGCGAGGTGAGTGTCCAGGAAATAATCAATAAGGTCGAAAAGCGCCTCCTTATGCCTATCCAGAACACGCCAGTCGACGAAATATCCTTGCTTGTATTTCAGTGCAAATGCTTCGTCGAGGTTATTCAGTCCAAAATTCCCGACCTCTTTCCGTTTCATACGTTTCTGGATCTCCCAACGCGCCAGATCGGCATAGATCAGAATATCCGCGTCAGCAAAAAGGGCGGCGCCTTCTCCCAAAACCACCACTGTACCCGCTGTGATCGCCCGCAGCTCGGCCTGCGCCTGCGCCACCAAGTCCATTTCAAAAAAGTCCTTCATTTCCAGGCTATTCATTTTCCCGAAAACAGGATCGTCCGTCACAAACGGGTACACCATTTCCCTGATTTCTTCGGTGCCTTTCAGGAAGTCACCGGTGTTCAGCAAGGCTACGGTTTCAAGGTTCATTCTGATCGCGTCCAGTATTTCGGCTGTATCAACGCCATGATACAGCTCTATGCAAATCACCGTCTTAGTTTTGTTTTTGGACACGACAAGACGCTTCACCTCCGTAAAGATATTTTCCCAGCCGGCCATGCACAGCTCTGACGATTTGCTGACTTCAACAAATGGAAACTTGTCGTAATTGGAACGCATTATCAGCTATTAGTTTGTTTTAACAATTCATATACCCCCAATATTCCCGCATGCTCCGGGCGCACGGCGGCGACGAGCGCTACGTCGGCCGGAGTGATCCAGGCGTGTTTATCGATCATTTGCCTGATGTATGGTAAAATAATATGGCTGCTTTTCATGATCCCGCCTCCCACTATTACTTTCGCGGGGTCGTAGGCGTGGATCAGATTGATCACACATAACGACCATACTTTCAGGCAGCGGTCTCTTAGCTTTGCGGCAAGCGGGTCACCTTCTTCCGCCAATTCAAAAAGGGCTTTAAAATCAATCAGATCCAACCCTGCCAGCTTGCTTGCCGAAAAATCGGGAGATGCCTCTGCGATCCGTTTCAGTGCCCAGGTCGAGCCCTCGCTTTCCACACAGCCGATATTCCCGCAGTTGCAAACCGCTCCATCGACATTGATCGTCATGTGCCCCCCGAGGTTGCCGCCGAGAAAGTTCTTCCCGCGCAGCGGCGCGCCATTCACGAGTGCGCCTGTGCCCACGCCCGTACCGAGCGTGACCAGCACGAGATCGGTGCTACCCACACCCGCGCCATGCTTCCACTCCCCGATCAGCGCCGCCCTCGCATCGTTCTCCACCACAGCCGGTACTCCGAAATGCCTGTTTGCCCACGCACGAAGGTCTGTGTTTTCGGCCCCGGGATATTTCACATACCGGGATAAAATGGTCCCCTGGTAAAAATTGACAATACCGGGGAACGCAAAGCCCATACCCATAACCCGGTAGTCGCGGCGGGCCAGCAACCGATGGATCTCCGCACCTACCTCATTCAGCCTGTATTCAAAATCCTGCTCGGCTGCCGCCTCCATATTAAGGTCTTCCAGAATTTCGCCATCACCGACCAGTCCGATCTTAATCCGGGTGCCACCAAAATCTATACCGACAAAGACTTCTTTCATTAGAAAATGTTTTAATACTTCAAGCTTCTTCCTATTCCGTCCTTCCTGGCTGGCTGTCTGAACGTGACTTGAATTTCAGACGTACAAACCGCGGACGATACATATTAGGTTGCTTTTCCAATATTTCAAAAAACTTGAAAGTGTTTACGTTATAGGAGATCAGCAATTCTCCCGGCGCCGACAATGCGGGATGCGCTTTGGCATTGTAGGTAAACAAGTCGGGATCCTTTATGTCGGCCGAAGTCTTGTAAAGAACGATCCGCGGGCCGAAAGGTCCCACGGGCGTAGGCCCTACCTGCATGCAGATATCCGGGAATAACCCTCCCAACTGGTAAACCAATGCATACTTACCGGGAGCCAGCAAACTAACACTCAATTCATTGGAGACAGAATCAGCCAATGTAGCTACCGATTTCACGTCTTTGGTCCATCCTGTACCATTCCAGAACTCCCATTCATTAAACGCTGTCACCCTAGCCGGCGTTACCCGAGCCGACACGAGCTTTTTATCGGCTCCTTTGGTCCCATACACATATACGAAGCCGTCAGGACCGGCCTGCTCCGCCGAGCTGCTATTGTTGAACACCGCCGAACCGAATGAGATCGTCTCTCCTCCGCTTTTATAGTCATTGAAAGGCAGGTCAAATTGCTGCTGGTCCGTGTAGGGAAAATGGCTTCCCGCGGGAATGCGTATCAACGAATTGCCGGTCTCTTTG
The DNA here is from genome assembly GCF_052044875.1 of Dyadobacter sp. 22481. Lineage (NCBI taxonomy): Bacteria > Pseudomonadati > Bacteroidota > Cytophagia > Cytophagales > Spirosomataceae > Dyadobacter > Dyadobacter sp. 22481. The sequence goes on along the minus strand of NZ_JBQENV010000001.1, from coordinate 355,606 downwards.
AACGGGAGCGCCGAATTATCATGTGTATTGGTGATTTGATAACTAAAAATAAACAGGTCTTTGCCTGCATCGCGATTCACAAAACCGTCGCCGAGCCAGAAGTATGTGTCCTTATCCGGCTTGTGTGCGTTGGGTGTGAATAGCGCCCGGTAATGCCCTACTTCTCCTGCCATTCTGAATGTCAGCCCGGTGGAATCGGGCTTTTTGCCTTTCAGTACTGCTACCGAATTGTTGACCAGCGAGAAACCCGGTTTCAGTTTGTTTCCTTCAATTTGGCCAATCATGGTATCGCTGAACAGAAAGAGCACGCTGTCTTGCTGCTCGTAATCACTGCCGGAAAATGGGATCGCAAAAATTCCGTCGCCGCCAAACCACCCCGATTTCCTGACGAATAAGTCGGACCATTCCGGGGCAGGCGCTGCCGTAAATTCATGCTCATCCACATCCAGCCCACCCGTCGGCTCGTTACGGTCGGACGACCGTGTGCCGCATGAGAAACTGGCGAACAAGAACAACAGAGCGTAGTATTTCATCCCGGTTTACGATTATTTTATAAATATATTCAATATGTATATATGTATAAACATTCAAGCGGATATTCTTTCAAAAAACAGGTTCGCTCCGTATAGGTAGCTGCTCAACTAGCTCTCGACATGATTATGGGCTTTACTGATTGTCAAAAGTTGTTCTATTTCCTCCAACCTTTTTCCTTTGGTTTCAAACAAATTCTTCCTCGCGTACAGGTACGAGCAGATGCAAAAGAAAGAGAACACGAAGAATGTGTTGGCAATTCCTAAATCGTCGCGCATGATTGGAAAAAGCAGGTTCACGATCCAGTCGGATACCCACATCGTCATGATGCAAATCGATAACGCCCTTCCCCGTATGTGCATCGGAAAGACTTCCGTAGCGATCACAAACTTCAAAGGACCGAGCGAGAATGCGAAAAAGAGCAGGAACAATATGATACACAACAGCATTCCCCAACCATTGACCCCATACATAAAACAGAGGCCGGTCAATGCCAACGCTATTGCGGCCCAGAATGACCCGACCAGATAAAGCGACCGCCTGCCCCACGTATCGACCTTCCAGATGGCGATGAGGGTGAACAGCATACTCGCTGTTCCCAGGATCACCTGGTACAGCAATGCATCGCTGGTAACTATTCCCGCAGATTTCAAAATGGTTGGCCCGTAAAAAATCACCCCGTTAATCCCGCTGAACTGCGATAGCGCCGTCAAAGTCATCGTCATCACCAGTAAGCCTCTGAAAGGAAAACGCGTCAGTTCCTTTAAGCCGCCCGACTTCTGCGAAGCGACCTGTTTTATTGCCTCCAATTCGGAACGCGCCGTTTCCTCACCGCTTATCTTTTCCAGGATTTCCAATGCCTCCTGGTTTCGGCCGTTACCTGCCAGCCACCGCGGGCTTTCGGGCACGATCGTGAGCAGCACACAAAATAGCGACGCGGGGATCACACTCACAAAAAACATCCCACGCCATACCTGCTGTTCGAAAAGCCAATGGAACAAACCGTCGCCGACTTCCTGATGTGCTACTGCGTGGCGCTGCAAAAGCATATTACTCGTGTAAGCAGCCAGTACGCCAATGGTGATGGCCAGCTGATAGAAAGTCACCAATCCACCCCGCTTGTCCGCCGGAGCGATTTCGGAAATATAGAGGGGCGACACATTGGAAGCTACCCCCACGCCCACCCCGGCGAGTATCCTGAATACAATCAAAATTGCATAAGTGCCGGATAAAGAAAAACCAACAGCGCTGACCAGGAACAGGGAAGCAGCTACAAAGAGGACCTTTTTCCTCCCTATCTTATCGGCCAGGTAGCCAGAGAATGCGACCCCGACAATGCACCCCAGCAGCGCAAACGAAACAAACAACCCTTCCTCAGCGGCTGATAAGCCATATTGCGCCCTGACAGGCTCGATAATGCCGCTTACCACAGCCATATCGAACCCAAATAGAAAGCCTCCCAATGCGGCGATGAGCGTGATAAGGGAGATAAAGTGTTTTACCTGTTTTGTTTGCAAAGCGTTGTTAGTTTAACGTCAAAGACGAATGCTACCCCAAGTCTAATGAGTCCGGCCCGCAGTACTGAACGCCAGACTATAAACGTGGCACCTCGGAGGCCTACATTTACGGGCAATACTGGTCGTTCCCGGCCATTCAACTGAATATGTACAAATGTATGTACATATAGCACAAATACAAAAATATTTTAAATAAAAACTGGTTTATTACTAAATACGGTATCCGCGTGTTTCAGGACCGGCGTGGTTGCTGCCAACGAAATCGCCCCGCTGTTGCTTTATGACAATAGCGGGGCGATGAGTTTTATTGCCGAAGTCAGATCAGACGTCCTGATAAATCAGTCTTTCGCCGTAAACGATCGTTCCGTTACTCAGAATGGCATAAGCCCGGAAGGATACGTTATTAGTGCAAACTTTGGAGTTCTTATTTTTCACACCCGTAGTAAAAGGCGGATCAAAGACCAATTTGGTATGGGTTCCTACGGATGGTGTTTCCGAAGAATTTCCGCCGAAACCGGTGCCTGCCACCACCATGCCGAACTCTGTTATGGGGATGTTGCCCGTATCGACCAAATTGAAGTTAAAAGCAACCTCACATCTTACTGCGCCCGGGGACACCTGAAGTGTAACAAGCGAAGGCGGTACTTCTGGAATCTGATGATCCTGACAGGAGTAGCTAAAAAGGAAAAGGGACAAAAAGACCATCCCGAAAACGGATAAACGTCTGGTCATAGCGATTCAAAGTTTAGGGTAAGTGCATACAAATGTTACAAATTAATCTTTGAATAAACAAATTAACGGTGGCCGATACTTAGTATTCGGCCTGCTGGTCTTTTTTTGAACAAAAACATACTAACTAGTATGTTTTTGATTTACCTTTGCCCCATAACCTCATCAGCAATGTATCAAACACTTCTTATTTTACATTCCCTCACCAGATGGCTGGTACTGGCAAGCCTCGTCTACACGATTATCATCAGTTGGAAGGGATACCAGACAAACCGGGCATTTTCGGGCCCGGACAACACCGCCAGGCACGTTACAGCGACGATAGCCCACATTCAGCTATTACTTGGCCTGTATCTGTACATGATTAGTCCGATTGTGAAACTTGCACCGGTGGAAGGCACGGGTCTTGGAGGCGAGCCCCTATTTTTCCGCCTCGTACACATCGCTCTAATGGTGGTCGCCATTGTCATTATCACAATCGGCTCTGCGCGTGCCAGGCGAACAGGTACCGACAAGTCGAAATACAGGACCATGCTTGTGTGGTTTTCGATTGCCTTGCTGATCATTCTGATCGCCATTCCCTGGCCCTTTTCGCCGCTCGCCCAAAGACCCTATTTCAGATCATTTTAAATTCATTACCCATGCTGAATTTGTTCAAAACGCCCATCGGCCGTCTGAGAATCATCGGATTCTTAGAGGGTATCTCCCTGATCCTGCTGGTATTTGTGGCCATGCCATTCAAATACCTCGGCGGCCAGCCAATGCTCGTAAAATTGATCGGGCCCGTTCACGGACTACTTTTTACGCTGTTTGTCTTTACTACATTAAGCGTAGGCGTGGCTTATCGCTGGAAATTTTCGGAAACCTCGTGGAAAGTACTCTTGGCCTGCATCGTTCCTTTTGGTACATTTTACATTGATAGAACGATTCTGAAACCGCAGGAGGCTATATTGAAGGAGCCGGCCGATGTCGATGACAAATGCCATTAAGCACATTGATCTATGAAAAAAGCGGAAGCTACGCGACTGAACATTCTGGAAAAGGCATTTGAGCTGATCTACGTCAAAGGCTACCAGACCACCAGTGTCGACGACATTATTGCCACTACCGAAGTGACCAAAGGTGCCTTTTATTATCATTTCAAAAACAAAGATGAAATGGGCGTAGCCATTATCAATGAGCTGTTGAAGCCTTCATTGACGACCAGCTTCATCGACCCCCTGCAGAATGATAGCGACCCCCTGGACGCCATCTACAATCTGATACATAACCTTTTGATCGACAACGAGTTTCTTAAAGTAGAATATGGGTGCCCCGCTTCCAACCTGACCCACGAAATGACGCCGTGGAATGCCGACTTCCACCATGCATTAAACGACCTCACCCAACAATGGATAAAGACAATGGCAGGTTCCATTGAAAACGGGAAGAGGAACGGACATGTACGCCCAAATGTAGACCCCTTGCAGGCGACCATGTTTGTCATGTCAGGATATTGGGGGATACGCAACTTCGGGAAGCTCGAAAACAGCAAGAAAGTATATTTCCCGTTTTTAAAGGAGCTCAGAAATTACCTGGATTCTTTGCGGTAACAAATTCACCTTTTTCCGCGGCGATCTGATTCCCCCATCCAAGAATGGCATCCAGCACGGGCGTGAAAGACCTCCCGAAGTCCGTCAGGCTGTAAACAACTTTAATAGGCGGCTTTTCCCCGAACACTTGCCGTAAAATCAGGCCATCCTCCTCCAATTGCTTCAACTGGAGGCTCAACGTCCTTTCCGTAACACCAGGCAGCTCCTTCCTCAGCGCGCTGTACCGCTTGGAGGCGTCCTTCAAATGGTAGAGAATAACCACTTTCCACTTTCCACCCACCAGATCCATTGCTACACTCACTGTGCAAGGGTATAGCTTGTTATTGACCTTTACAAAATCACCTTCACATTCTATTCCCATCATATGTCGTTTTGAAGCACCTATCCAAATGGATAGTTATTGCAAAGCTATTAGACTATAAATAGTTTTGCAACTATAATTTTTATAGTCAAAAAACTTCACCAGATAGCATGAAATATCAGGATAAACCACTCATTACTATCGTCGGCGTTTTGGGCAAGCAGGGGCGCAGTGTTGCGCACACCCTGTTGGCAAGCGGGCGTTATCGTGTCCGCGGCATTACCCGCAGGATTGATTCGCCCGAAGCGCTTGGCCTGGCAGCGCAGGGAATGGAACTCGTGAGTCTTCCACTAGCCCCGGGACACAAAAAAGAATTCGAAAACGCATTCCGTGGTTCGGATGGCGTGTTCCTGCTGACGCCCAACATCGCCCCGCCGGCAAGTCACGAGTTCGAGCTGGGTAAAGAACTGGCGAATGCGGCCGTTGACGCAGGCGTAGGACACATTATCTTTAGCAGCCTGGAAAATGTCGACAAAATCAGCGGCGGAAAAATGTTTGCCCCTCATTTTACCGACAAGGCCAGGATCGAAGAATATATCCGGAATTTACCGGTCGTAAGCTCGTTTATATACATGGCTTTCTTTTACACCAACCTGATTGAATTTTATACTCCCACCATCAAAGGCGACTCGCTCGTGTTCCCGATCTATTTACCGAGGGATTTTCGGGCACCATTTGTTGATTCGCTCACCGCGACCGGGCCTGCCGTTCTGGAGATTTTCTCGAATCCGGATGAATATGCGGGTAAATCGTTGCCGGTAATCGGCGACTTCATTTCTCCGCAGGAAATGGTCGATACTTTCACGCGGGTCACAGGCAAAAAGGCCGAATACAGCTCCGCATTTACCCGCGAGGAACTTCTTCTTCATTTCCCGGAATTCGGCTCCAATGAGACACTGGTGCGGGAGATTTCGGGAATGGTGGCGTATGCCGTTGATTATGGCTATTTCGGTCAGGATCGCGACCTGCTATGGAGCCGGCGCATCGACCCGGACACGCTAAGCTGGGAACAATTTCTGCGAAATACGGGATGGAGCGGTGAAAAATCTCTGTCCCCTATTCGCTCTTCAAACTCTTGACCGGGTTACTCAATGCTGCTTTCATACTTTGCAAACTGATTGTCAGGAGCGTCAGGCCCAGCAGCAGCAATGGCGGAACCAGGAAAATAGAGGCGCCCAGGCCAATGTGGAAGGCATAGTTGTCTAGCCAGGCTTTGGCTATGAAGTACACGATGGGCACGGCGATCAGCGAGGCCAGCATGACCAGTTTCACGAAGTCTTTTGAAATAAGGACCAGCAAGCCGCCGATCGTCGCACCCAGTACTTTTCTAATCCCGATTTCCTTGGTACGCAGCCTGATTACAAAGCTCGACAAGCCCAGCAGCCCCATACACGCCACGAGGATGGCAAGCACCGCAAAAAGGCCGAAGACATTGCCCAGCCGCTGGTCGGCCTGATATTGCTTGTTGAAATACTCGTCCAGGAAAAAGTATTCGAACGGGTTTCCGGTAAAAGTCTTTTTGTAGAGATTCCCGATGTCGGCAAGGCTTCTGGCGAAATCTCCCCGTCGGACATTCACCGAAATATATTTCCATTCGGTGCGGGTGGGATAATAAAACAGGATCGGGTCGTATTTTTCTTTCATCGATCGCTGATGAAAGTTTTTGACGACGCCTATTACCCTGCACGGTAGCTCATTCTGCCCTAATTTAAATTTGATATCCTGATTCACGGCGGCTGCGGCGTCGGGATATCCCAACGCTTTAACGACCTCCTCATTAACGAGTACTTTATTATTGGTGGTCATTTGCATGTCCGACGAATCCGCATTCTCAAAATTCCGGCCCGCCACCAGCTGGATTTTGTACGATGGGAGAAACTGCTCATCGATTTCCATGAGGTAGCTCGTAAAATTCTTGTCGACACCCTGGCTTGCCCGTCGCACGGCGTTGCGGTACCTGATCGTATTTCCGGGAATATCGGATGTGGCCGTAGCGGGGCCGATCGACGGTACATTGCGCATCTCGGATTTGAAGAACCGGTACTTTCTGAAAACAGTCGTGTCGTTGACTACCGGCGCCTTCACGATCAATAGCTGGTCTTTGTCATAACCCAGGCTGCCATTCCGCATGTAGTTGAATTGTTTCAGCACCACGAACGTGCAGGCGATCAATATAATGGAAAGCGTGAACTGAAACGATACCAGCACCCTTCGCATCGAGATGCCCGACCGCGATTGGACCATCAGGCCTTTTAGTACTTTTACCGGAAGAAACGACGAGAGTACGAATGCGGGATAAGCACCCACAAGCAAAGCCCCTGCCATAAAAACCAGCAACGCCGTCGCCCAGAACCGTGGTTCGCTGCCCAAGCCGGTAGAAAAGAAATCCTGACTAATTTGTTTACCCACAAAACCATCGAAAAACGGACCGAACAAAACGATAAACACAACCGCCAAAAGAAGGGATAGCAGATTGATAATCAGTGATTCAAACAAAAATTGACCGATCAGCTGTTTTTTAAATGCACCCACTACTTTTCTCAAACCGACCTCCTTGGCCCGTTCCATCGATTTGGCCGTCGAAAGATTAATGTAGTTTATCCAGGCAATCAGCAAAATAAATACGCCGATAATACCCAGGAAATACACTTCTTTCTGACTGCCGTTTGCCTCTGTTTCATGCAGGTAGTTGGAAGTGAGATGAATATCGGTCAGTGGCTGCAATTCGAAGCTGCATCCGAAGTTCAGCTCTTTCATTTTGGCGGCCAGGTACTTATTAATGAATGCCGGAAATTTGGCCTCGACTCTTTTGGGATCCGTGCCCGGCGCGAGGAGCACATAGTTGTAAAATTCCGGGTACGTCCATTCCTGGAAGCCCCACTCATGCCCTACCGTTTCAAAGGAGATCAGCATATCGAACTTGAAATGCGAATTTTCAGGCATTTCCTTGTAAACAGCCGTCACCTTCAGCGGCAGGTCGCTGTTTAGTTTCAGTATCTTTCCAAGTGGATTGGTTTTGCCAAAATACCTTGCGGCTGTGCGTTCCGATATCGCGATGGCCCTCTCGCCTGCAAGGCAGGTCGCCGGGTCGCCGGAAATCAGTGGGTAGCTGAAGATTTTGAAGAAGGATTGGTCGGCGATAAAAATATTGCCCTCGTTAAAAGTCTTTGGCGCCGCACCTCCGTCTGTATACGACATAGTCGAGGCATTCATAAACAGCGAAACACTCACGATACGAACATAATCTAGCACCTCGGGAAAATCCGCCTTCATCGCCGGACCCAGCGCCGGGTGGTTGGTCGCCGTGGTGGGCACATCCGCCATACTACCCGAATAGGAGATCGGGACGCGGTAAATATTGGCCGCATTCACATTGAAGCGGTCGTAGCTGTTTTCGAAGTAGACATATTGAAATACAAAAAAACAGGCAGCTATCCCCAATGCCAGGCCAAAAATGTTGATCGCGGAGAAAGCCTTGTTTCTCCACAAATTCCGCCGCGCAATTTTGAAGTAATTACCGAGCATATCAGCGCAAGTTTAAGGTTGGATAACGGGGATACAGCGTATGCTACGCAAAAGTCGCGCCCGGGCACAAAACTCTTCTTAAATTATTAATTATCAATAATTTACATTGTTGATTACGCAAATTTAATGTCCAAAAGTGAACACATTCGTTCGCTTTTGCGAAAGGCATTGGCCGGATGTAGTCCCGAGATGTAAATTTTCAATCGGAAATTTTTTTTATTATAATAATTTCCATTTCCTTTGCTGGAAATTAATTTCAACAAAAAAATTTCCAATCAAGCCGGGTGCCAGGCCGTTCCGCTTGTCAGTCAGTCTGTACTTTGTTTCACTTCAAATCATCGGATCTCATGAGAAAAGCCGGTATTTTTCTGTTCCTGCTATTTTTGGGCGCCACTGCCGCCTGTTTTTCACAAGCTTCCGCTCCCGCTGATTTCTTCGCCGGGAAGTGGGAAATCACCGTCCTGAACTCGCCCAAAGGTGACGTTGTTTTTCTGACTGACCTGGTTCGGAAGGACGGATTACTCACCGGCGACCTCGTCGAGAAGGGCGATGCTGCCAATAATACCCGCAAAATTTTGAAAGCAGAGGATAGCGCCGACAAACTGGTGCTCGTTTTCGAATCGTCGCAAGGCGGGGAAATGAGCCTGGAACTGGCAAAAGTGGATAACGACAACCTGAAAGGCACGCTTTATACTTTCGAGGCAACCGCCAAGCGATTGAAGTAACCCGCAACCATTCAATCCGTTTAACTTCGCAGTAAAAAGTTGGTATGAAAGAAGAAATCCTGCAAAAGTCGCTCAGCCTGTTTTTGAAGCATGGTATCCGGGAAATGTCCAATCAGAAGCTGGTCGACTGGCTGGGCATTTCAACCAAAACCATTTACAAATACTTCCAAAACAAGGAAGGCTTGCTGGAAGAAGCGCTATACCTATACCATAACACGCAGTACGATAGGCTATTGAACTTATCGGAGGAGCAAGATGCGGCGTGTCATTTTCTCGAGGTATGGCAGATTGCCGTTGAAATGGAATATCAGGTCAACAAATCTTTTTACGAGGATCTGCATTATTACTATCCCGAACTGGCCAAAAAAGTGGAGGCATCCATTGGCCCGCGGTTCGAACAGCACTTTCTGTCTATTATTCACCGGGGCATACAGCAGGGCGCTTTCCGCAGCGACATTCTGCCGGAAATTGCATTGCAAAGCATATTTATCCTGCACAGGGCATCGGTTACGAACGAATCCTTCAAGGTGTTCGGCTTGCCGGCCACTGATCTGCTTTTGCAAACCACCGCCCAATACATCCGGGGCCTGTGTACGGAAGAAGGCCGGAAGGCGCTGGAAGCACGCGTCCAATTGCTGAAAGCCTTGGAGGCGACTGAAAAACAGCACGAAAATATTTAACATTTAAAAGTAGCAACAAATGCTTGTTCGTACCTGCCGTGCCTTTCTTCTGTGCTTGCCATTCATTTATGCAAATGTCGGCCGTGCGCAAACCGGGTTGCAAAAACTGAGCGGCGACCTGGCCCAAAAATTCACTACCGCAGACACGCTGTTCAGAGAGCCGTATATCGATGCCGATGAATGGCGCGACAAGCCGGTGCGCCACCGGTACGTGCACGGTGGGTTCAAAGGAACAGGCGCCAGATTCTCCTTCTACTTTCCCCCAAAAGAGCAGTACCTGGGCCGCTTTTTCCAATACATTACACCTTTTCCCGACAGTGAGACCCTGTCGCAGGGAGCTTCCGGCGAGGAGGACAAGATAGGTTTTTCCGTTACGCACGGCTCCTATTTCATTGAAACGAATGGCGGCGGGCGCGTAGACTTCGCCAAACCGGAGTCCAGAGACCCTACGATCGGGGCTTTCCGCGTGAATGCCGCGGCTGCGCAGTTTTCCAGGATCGTCGCGGCCCGGATTTATGGCGGCAGTCGCACGTACGGATATGCGTTCGGAGGCAGTGGTGGTGCCTACCGGACGGTCGGCAGCATCGAAAATACGGAGGGTGTTTGGGATGGTGTGGTACCTTATGTACTCGGCTCCCCGATGGCGATCCCCAACGTTTTCACCGTACGCATGCATGCCATGCGTGTGCTAAAAGACAAGTTTCCCCAGATTATCGATGCGCTGGAACCAGGCGGCAGCGGCAATATGTATGCCGGCCTGAACGACGAGGAAAAGCAAGCCCTGGAAGAAGTTACCCGCATGGGTTTTCCACCGAAGGCCTGGTTTGGCTATCTGCGCATGGGCATTCATGGCTTTTTGGTGCTCTACCAGGGGGTAGTCGGGGCAGATAAAAGCTATTTCGAAAATGATTTCTGGAAAACGCCCGGGTATTTGGGGGCTAATCCGCCTGTTTCTTTACTCAAAGCCCGCATTCAGCAGCCCGCCAAGATCAAAGAGGGTATTTCCGTTGATCAGGCGGTGCGTTTGGGGTTAACACAGCCAGTCTCGCCTTCCGAGCGGGGAACGGCCGACGCGGCCTGGAAAGCCATTGGTGGAGCGCAGGGCGCAATGCCCGTTGCATTTCAGCTCACGGATATGCTGCCCGATGTGGATTTTCTGGGCGGCGACCTGCTCATCAAAAGTGGCGCGGCGGCAGGCAAAGCGTTGCAGATCACCAAAATTGCCGGAGATAAAGTAGTGCTGGGCCCTGCCGACGCCGCAGTGCTTGCGCAGGTAAAACCAGGGGATGAAGTACAGGTAGATAACTCCAATTTTCTGGCGGTCCAAACCTATCACCGCCACCAAACCCCGGGTAATGAATATAAAGTTTACGACTATTTCCGCGATCAGGACGGCAAACCCGTTTACCCGCAGCGGCCCATGCTGCTGGGACCTATGTTCACACGCGGAGCCGCAGGCGTACTGCCTACGGGTAAGTTCAATGGTAAAATGATACTACTGGAGTCGCTATGGGACCGCGAGGCATTTCCATGGCAGGCCGACTGGTACCGTTCAAAGGTCCAGGCACACCTCGGCGACAAACTCGACGACAACTTCCGGCTCTGGTACACCGACCGCGCCCTGCATGGGGATGTGTCCATCGAAGACGACCCGACCCGTACTGTGGGCTATCTAGGCGTTTTACAACAGGCCCTGCTCGATCTCAGCGCGTGGGTCGAAAAAGGCGTAGCTCCCGCTGCAACAACGCGGTATAAAATCGAAAAAGGACAGGTAATCGTGCCGGAAACCGCCGATGAACGCAAAGGTATCCAGCCTGTTGTCACATTAAAGGCCAATGGCAACGAACGGGCCGAGGCGAATGCAGGCCAGGCAGTTACGTTTACGGCAGAAGTGGATGTACCTGAAAATATGGGCAAAGTCGTTGCCGCTGCGTGGAACTTCGAGGGATTACAGAAAGAGGTCGGCAAGCAGTCGGGATGGGATTTTGAAAAATCGGAAGCTTTCCCGGTAGCCGGCAGCTTCACGCCGGTTGACAAAAAGGGTTCCCGTGTTACTTTGAAAACAACTTACACATTCACAAAACCGGGCACTTACTTTCCAACGTTGCGGGTGGCTTCTCAAAGGCAGGGAAATGCTAAGACACCCTATACCCGCATCCAAAATCTGGGCCGGGTGCGGGTTGTGGTTAAATAGTACCCCGAATCAGCAATCGCGTCTCACCGCAACAGCAACCCGGTCGCACTCTTTTGTCGACAAATCCGGCTTTCTGTCGATGGAATAAGGTTTTCTTTCGCCATACCAGTTTTTTTGCTGCTTTAATCAGTACAGACAAACAGCGATGGCGACAACCCTTATCAACTCGGCCGATGTTTTCAATATTGATTCCTTCCCGAACCCGCAATTACTCCGGCCACGAACGGCTGGGGTGGGTGAAAGCGAATTCAGTACTTGCTATAATACGGCAGTGGGTACCCTGAAATTCAAAAGCCTGCTTTTCCCAGGCATGCATGTCATGAACCTGCATTGGCAGGTCGACAGGGACGTTAGTATCGTTGAAAACAGCCGTGCCGATACTGTGAACATCAATTTCCAGATGTCGGGGCACATGAACACCCGGTTTACGGGCATCCGCAGCGAGCTTGCGATGAAGCCCCGGAAGCATAACCTCATTTTTTCTCCCGAAGGCGGCTTTCAGAACGGCGTAAAGTCAGGCGAGCAAGTCGAAATGTTCCATATCAGTATGGGGAAGGGATACTTCTCCGATCTGATCGGTTGCGACGACTATTGGAGTGAATGTGCTCAGAATAATCTTTTAAAAGACAGGCCATTTGCGGGAAAGGACGTGAATCCGGATCTGACACCCCACATGCACAAGCTAATCCGGGATATCAAGCAATGCCAGGAATCGGGGGCAATGCGTAACCTGCTGATCCAGTCGAAGGTTTTGGAGCTTCTGGCATTGCAGATTGGCCAGATGCAGGACAGCCGGTCTGGCTCGCCCGGTCTGAGCGTGGCGGAAACAGGGCGCCTGCATGAGCTAAAAAATTACATGGAGTCGCATTTCCTCGAAGATTTCAGTTTGCCACACCTCAGCCGCATTTGCCTGCTCAATGATTTTAAGCTTAAAAAGGGATTTAAGGAACTGTTTGGCACAACGGTGTTTGCTTATTTGCGTAAGCTAAGAATGGATTTTGCGGGAAATTTGCTCCTGGATTCCCTCAAAAGCATCGAAGATATCTCGGAGATCCTGGGCTACGAACACCCCCAGCATTTCTCCACAGCTTTCAAACGCTACCATGGAACGACCCCTTCAAACTTCCGGTCATTTGCCACCTGCCGGTACACGGGTCGCCGGTAAAAAAACGGGCAGCGCCAATAATTGTCCCATCAACGCCAGCCCACCCCTACTCCCACACCCGCGTGTGAAGCGAGGTTATTAGGCAATAGCGGCGGGGTATAGCGTAGTTTTAGGATATAAATCCATCTTCGGGTCACGAAGTTAAAGCGAAAACCGGCCAGACCGGATGGCGTCAGAAGCCGCTGGTGGTCGGTCCTGCCATAAATGCCATTGTCGTATCGATCCACTAAAAAACCGCCTAGTCCTGCCTCAAAGTAACTTTCAATAAGGTAGTTCCCCGGTTGCGGAATGCAGGAATTACGTTTGTAAGGATTTAAAATAAAACAATGGGTCAATGCTGCAGAGAGTGTAGGACTACGGAACTCCTTCCTGTTAATGGCGCCAAGTCCCGCCTGCGCATTCCAGAATGACCTTTTGAGATAACCGAATGCCGCCTCGGCTGTAACGGCGCCTTTGGGTGTTATGCCATACAATTCGACACCAAATGCACCCCGTACCCGGGTATAATAAGGCTGCGCGGCGGCATACTGGGAAAAGAAGAACAGGATTATAAAATATCTCGGCAACACACAGACGGGCTTTGCCTTTTAACGGTTGAAGTATACTCGTAATTATATCAGGAGTTACATTTTACAGATCTTAATCCGGTTCAATATTTTGCCGTGCATGTCAGGGGTTAGCGGCAGTGGTTTTCCGGCTGGAATTTTCGGCCCGGTCAACGGCACCGAACTGCCGTAAATGGTGGTCAGAATGCTTGTAGGCGAATATCCCGATTTCGTCCCGCGTCATCTTGCCGAAAAAATCGTGAATGAAATCCGGGTTGGAAAAGTTCTTATATGCCGCGATGCGACCGATCCAGATTTTCTTTTGTAGTTCCAGGTCTCCATCCTGCTCTTTTACGATAAACGCCAGGCCCGCCGGGGCGTTTTTCTTAATCGGCCGGTCGTCTTTCACGGAGGCTTTCAAAACCATTTTACCAAAAATCAGTCCCAGAAATCCCTGTTTATACTTCGGCTTATGGACACCCAAAACCCATTCGTCCCAAATGGTGCAGTGCTTCGCCATTTGATACACATTCATTTTACCCCATTGCGCCGGATGGCTTTTTTCGAGCGACTGGATTCTTCTGATCAATTCTTCTCTGGTGGCTTCATCAAAGATCGTTTTCATAGTTTGTTTTTTGTTTTGGTTGATGATGTAAAATTACCGGGGCCCTCAGAGTTGTCCCGCGTGTAAAAATGACAATCAAGGGTGTATTTTGTGCCATCTTTGTGTTAGCTTGCTTTAAACAAACCCATTGATCGATGCGTACCAGACACATTTCGGTGATCGTGTATGAAGAAGTACTTTTGACGGCACTTTCCAGCACGGTGGCGTTGCTCACCGGAGCAAAAAAGGCGGTCGTCAGAAGCGGCAAACCGGCTCCGTTTGAAATCGAGCTGGTCGGCGTCGACCTTCATGATGTACAGTTACAGCTGCCTGTCCAATTTCATTGCGGGAAAACGATATCCGACGATTTTCAAACAGATGTGATCGTGGTACCTCCTATGAACACGGAAGATGTCGACATTGACAAGATGCTGTCGAAAAACCGTAAACTGACGCAATGGATGGCCGAAAAATACCATCGGAAAGCGCAGATCATCAGCCTTTGCACAGGCTCCTATTTTGTCGCCGAATGCGGTTTGCTGAACGGCATGCCGGCTACATCACACTGGGGCGCAATCGACGACATGCGCAAGAGGTACCCGCTTGTCAATTTCAGGCCCGAAAAGGTCATCACCCAGTCGGAGGCGATCATTACGGGCGGCGGGGGCTTTTCGGCGTTGAATGCGGTGTTGTATTTTATCGAAAAGAACTGCGGGAAAGAAACCGCCATTACCCTGAGCAAGTACTATGCCCTCGATTACGGCCGGACCTCCCAGAGCATCTTTACGATATTCTCCGGACACCGCGGCCACAAAGACGAAGATATCCACCGCGCGCAAACCTATATCGAAGACGAATTCAAGACAGACATTTCGGTTGACCAGATTGCCGGACGCGTAAATATGAGCAAGCGGAATTTTATACGTCGTTTTAAAAGCGCAACTTCCCTGAACCCGATCGAATACATCCAGCGGATAAAGATCGAGGCCGCCAAGAAATCCCTCGAAGCGGGCGAATCAAACATCGCCTATGTTACCTACGAGGTCGGTTACAACGACTTGAAAACCTTCCGGACCATATTCAAACGAATTACAGGCCTGACCCCCATCGAATACCGGAACCGGTACAATACGGAGACATTGCTGACCTATTCAAATTAATTACACCTACTACTTGCATCGTACGATTAAAATCGTACCTTTGCCATGTACTTAATTTTCATAGCCATGAGTTCCGAAAAAACCGAACCGACGAAAGCCGAGCTCGATATCCTGACAATCCTCTGGAAACACGGCCCGTCCACCGTCCGTGCTGTTCACGACCAGCTGAATTCATTTAAGGAAGTGAATTACACCACGACCCTCAAACAAATGCAATTGATGGCCGAAAAAGGTATGCTATCGCGTGACGAGCGCAGCATGAAGCATATTTATGAAGCCGTTGAAGAGGAGCAAAAAACGAAAAGCCTCCTGCTCGACCGCTTTGTGGACCATTTGTACGGCGGCTCGGCCAGTAACCTGGTCATGCAATTGTTGGACAACAAAAAAACCTCCAAAGCAGAGCTGGACGAAATCCGGGCAGTTTTGGACCAATTGGAAAAAGGAAATTCCTAAATCAAACCAGCCATGAAAAATCTTCTTACTTCCGAAACCACCTACGCCCTGATCCGGCAGATCGGGGTTGCACTTGGCCATTCGCTCTGGATTGGCGCTGTTGCTTCACTTCTGGCGGCAGCCGTCGTCGTCTGCACGCGCCGCAGCCGTCCGGAGATCCGCTATAACTTGCTGACCGCCCTGCTTTTGCTGTTCATCTTGGCCACCGGCGTTGCGTTTTTTCAATCGGGCCCCTCGTTGCCGGGCGGCGTACCGGCCCGCGGCTTTTCGGCCGCCGGCATTGCAAATGAGCCAATGGTTTCCGGTCAAATACCATCCCAAAGGCAAAGTATTGTCAGCATTGCAGCGGACTTTTTAACCCGGAACATCTACACGATCACGCTGGCCTGGCTTGTCATTGTAGTTGCCAAAATCACCGGCCTCATGCTCGGGCTTTACCGTTTGTACCAGCTTAAAACGCAGCAGATTTACAGCATAGGCAGCCATTGGGAGCAGCGTGTGGGCGAGTTTGCCAAAGCCATGAGCATAACGCAGCCCGTGAAGCTATTTCAGTCCGGCCTGGTGAAAGTCCCGACCGTGCTGGGCCATTTCAAACCGGTGATACTCGTCCCGCTGGGCGTGATCGCCTCCATTCCGGCAGATCAGATCGAAATGGTGCTGCTGCATGAACTCGCCCATATCCGTCGTCTGGACTTTTTCGTCAATTTCCTGCAACGGCTTACCGAGTTGCTGTTTTTCTTCAACCCGGGCATTCTCTGGATTTCCGGGCTCATTCGCGAAGAGCGGGAAAATTGCTGCGATGACATGGCCCTGCGGCATTCGGGGAACCAGACGACCTATATTCGTGCCCTGCTTGCGTTTCGCGAATACCAGCTGGGCGAAAACGTATATGAACTAGCGTTCTCCGGGAAAAGTGGCATTGTACAACGCGCCAAACGCATCGCCTCACGCACGAACTCGACATTGGGAGCGGCCGAAAAAACGATACTGCTCATGGCCATGTTCGCATTCTTCACATTTTCAGTCCTTTTTGCTCAGTCCGGTGGCCGGCAGTCCGGTGGCCGACAGTCCGGTGGCCGGCAATCCGGAAATACGCAAATAGTACCGCAAAAGGGCAATGTAAAGCAAGCAGGACGTTCAGGGAAAACTAAAGTCAATGCCAGCTCTCCACAAAATGAGACTGACGCACAACCAAACAACGCTCAAAATCAAAGCATTAACAGTCTGAACACAGCGAATAAACAAGGACTCCAAAATCCCGTACAGCATGCACAGCGCCGGAATGTGACATCAGCGGATACGCTCCAACCACTGCAAAAACCGATCGCCCCTCTCTATCAGCCTGTGGCTCCCCTCTATGCCGATTCTTCCGGCGGCGTACGGCTGGCCCCTGTGCAATGGCAGCCTTATCAGCAGAAATATAAAATGCAGCCGCTGCAAACCTATAAGCACGAATATCAGCCCAATCCGATTCGCATCAAGCGCCAGGCGATCAACGAGAAAATCATGGACGCGATCGAACAGCAGGGAGTCGCGATTTCCAGGAACGAGATCGATTTCAGGATTACCAATAAAGAACTGATCGTCAATGGTATCAGGCAGCCGGAAGCAGTTCACAAAAACGTGCTCGACGCGGTGCTTACCAACCCGGACGACGTCATCGACTTCACCTACGGAAGCCACCAATAGTTCAAAACAGTGCATTCATAACCAATAACTTACTTCCGGTAAGGCAGACAAACTACGGCTCTGCCGGTCACAAAAACACTAACCTTAACATTACATCATGAAAACCAATGGCCGGGTGGGAACCACCCTTTGGATTGCCGTTGCCATGCTGGCGGCATTAGGGAATGCTTATGCCCAAATAAAAGGGAAAGTGGTAACGCAAGACAACAAGCCGCTGGAAGGTGCGGCCGTTACAATGCTTCAAGCCGCCGATTCGAGTCTGGTCCAAACAGTGCTTACCGCCCGGGACGGGACTTTTTCCGTTTCCGGCCTGCAAAAGGGCACCTATTTCACGTCTGTCGCGATGCTGGGTTTTAAAAATTTCACCGGCGGCAAGTTTGACCTCGCCGACGGAAAGCCGGATATCGATTTGGGGACCATTACGTTGAGCGTCGCCGACATCCGGCTCCACGAGGTGAAAGTGACCGGGCAGAAGAACTTCGTGGAATACCAGATCGACCGCACGGTACTCAACGTCGATGCGCTGATTTCGAATGCAGGTGCCAATGTGCTGGAAGTACTGGAAAAAGCTCCCGGCGTAATGGTCGATCAGAGCGGCAGCATCAGCCTTAAGGGCCAGCCGGGCGTACTGGTGTTGATCGATAACCGCCCCACGTACCTCTCTCCGGCCGCATTGGCAGCCTACCTGCGGTCATTGCCTGCCAACTCAGTTGAGAAAATCGAGCTGATCACAAATCCTCCCGCTCGCTATGACGCAGCCGGGAGCGCGGGGATCATTCATATTAAAATGCGTAAAAACAAGGTCCATGGCCTGAATGGCAGCATTACGCTCAGTCCGGCAAGATCTAGGTACTGGCGACATAATGAAAACATCAACCTCAATTACCGGAGCAACCGCATTAATTTCTTTACCAATGCCAGCTTCAACAGCACCGATCAGTGGCGCCGGCTCGATATCCGGCGAAGGTATTATGGCGAAAATGATGTATTACGGTCATCGTTCGACCAAACCACGCTTTTTTACCCCAAAAGCAGGACCTCCAACCTGAAAGCCGGTATCGATTTTTATGCCAATGAAAAGACTACCTGGGGCCTCGTGTACACAGGCGCATTCACACGCTCGCGCGAGCGGCGGCCTGTAAGTAGCTCGGTCAGGAACGCTACCGGCGATATCGATTCGGTCATACGCGCCGACAACAGCGACAAAAACCGCTTCCGGCAGCATGGTATCAACCTTAATTTCAGCCATCAATACGACAGCACCGGAAAGTTACTGACCTTCGACCTCGATTATATCAGCTACCGCATCCGCGCCAGGCAGACATTCGTCAACGATTTCTTCGACGGCGATCAGAACTTCAAAAAGCGGGAAAAAATTACCACCGACCTGCCTTCGTCGATTGCTATTTACTCAGCCAAAACCGATTACGAACATCCGCTGCGAAAGGGAAAACTCGGAAGCGGATTTAAAACAAGTCTTGTCCTAACCGACAATGCGGCCAATTACTTTATGCATCAGGGCGAAAACGTATCGACGGATTATGACAAAACCAACCGCTTTCGTTATTCCGAAAATATCAATGCGGCCTATCTGAATTTCAGCCGCGAGTTCAAAAGGCTCTCGTTGCAAACCGGCCTCCGGGCAGAAAACACGAATAGTTATGGTCACCAGCTGGGCAATGCAGTCAAGCCCGATTCGTCGTTTTCCCTGCATTATACCAGTCTCTTCCCTACCCTTTTCCTGAGTTACAAACTCGACACCAACCAGACGCACCTGAATTTCTCCTATGGCCGCAGGATTGGCCGTCCCTATTATCAGGACTTGAACCCATTCGTTTTTTTGCTGGACAAATTTTCCTACTTCGCCGGTAATCCCTACCTGAAACCTGAGCTGGGCAACAGGTTCCAGCTTTCACTCAACTATAAGCGCCGGTTCAACCTGTCGTTACTTTACAATTACACCCGGAATATGCATGGTGAAGTAATCGAGCAGGCCGGGAACATTTTCATCAGCAGAACGGGCAACATCAGCAGGTTGATCTGGGGTGGTATCACATTGTCGGCGCAGCTTAAAGCCGGCAGTTGGTGGACCTGCAACTTTTACGCCGAACTGATCCGCAACAACTTCCGGGGCATGCCCGGCGATCCTAGCCGCACGACCGGCTCAACCTATGGCTACATTAGTCCGAACAATCAGTTTCTATTCAAAAACGGGTGGAGCGCCGAACTGAGCGGGTTCTATATCACCAGAAGCCAGAGCGCGCAGTTCGATAAGAACGACCTGTTTCTTGTCAATACAGCCGTTCAGAAAAAAGTTATGAAGGATAAGGGTATAGTCAAGCTGTCGCTTCGGGACATTTTCAGCTCGCTCGAACCGAATGGCCGCATTCTCAACATTCCCAATGCCCAGGCGACGTATTATAACGATGCCGACACACGGGTGCTCGTGGCATCCTTCACCTACAATTTTGCCAAAGGCGCTTCCGGGAAGCAAAAACGCAATGTAGGTGGCTCGGGAAGCGAAGAGCAGCGGGTAAAGAACTAGAAAGGCTAAGTTGTCACTTAGAGTAATTTGCTAAATATTAGCGCTTTACACTAAAATGACCCTTTAAATGTTCTGATTGCCTTTGCTACTTAGCTAAACCCGAAACGAACACGAAGCTCGTTCAAATCTACTTTCGGTTGAGCGTTGGGCTATTGTTCTTTATCGACCACGCTATCCCCTGTCGCAGCAATTGCCTGTAATTGGGGTTTCCAAATGCCTCCGGCCCGTGACCGAGTTGTATGAAAAGTACCTCGCTCCGGCCAAAGGGATTGGTCCAGGCAATGTATTTCGAACTTCCCGGGTGCGTTGTGCTCAGGAGAGGCCGGATCGTTGGCTGGGTCCCAAAGTTCCCGTATACTTCGTCAAAAATCTCAAAATCCGAGAGTCCCGTGGTCACAGGATGCGCCCGGTTTTCAATTTTAACCGGGATCACAACATCATGTTGGTAACTGGATTTCAACGTATCGCCATCGACTAACGTAGCCTTTGCGTAATACTTGCCGCCGATAATTTGCTGGAACGTATCCCAATTTTGATAGGAAACCAACGCATGATGCAGGAAGATCATCGCCTTGCCTTTTTGCAGCTGCTGCAAATAGGCCTGTTTTTGCGACGCCGTAATCGAGTCGTTCATGTCATAAAAAACCAGGGCGTCGTATTTGTCAACCGCAGGCGAGGCGATGAGCTCGTTGGCTTTCGGCTGTTCTATTTTGTCGTAACTGAAATTGCCTAATGAATCCATCATATTGTAAAATGGTACCTTTTTGAATCCATGGCCTCCGGTGATGATGAGCAAATGAGGTTTATGCGTAAAGATCTTAACCATCTCCAACCGCTCTCCCCGCCCGGTAGGAAAAGAGAATGTGCTGCCGGTCAGCCGTTCCGCTTTCCAGCCATTTCGTAACAGCTGTACGGCATGTCCCGGCCAGGGATTTTCGATGAGACAGAGCCTCCCGGCTTCACTCAGGAGCTTGACATATTTAATTTCCCCTCGCTCCAAACGGCTGCTTACTAAGAAAGCCCCATAGGCCCGGAGCTGGTCAAAACTGGCATCTTTGGTTTTGTTCCAGTTCGGGAATATCCTGACGACCCCTTCATAACTTTGCATCATCATTTCGTTGATCGTCAGCGGAACTGCCGCCAGCGTCTCGATCCCGCCGCCTTCCGCCGTAATCCAAAGATTGGGCAGCGACTGCCTTTTGATGCGGTCGGTGAGCTGCCGCATGATTTCATCCGCATCATACCCAACCCTGACGGCAGCCGGAATACAGGTTTCGATCCCGTTGCCAAGGGTATTCGCCCATTCGCCCGGAGCTTTCATTTTGTCTTTCCAACGGCTTACGTCGCCCAGCAGGACCTGATTGAATGCGGAGTCGGTTTTAGGCCCGCACACGCCTGCGGGCAGCAGTAAGCCGTGTATCGAAACCCTGGCCAGGCCCTCAACCCGGTTTTGTGCCGGAGATGGGCTGGATTCTACGCCTTTAAGGCTCGGGTGACCATCAACCTCGACTACGGTAAATTGGCTCATATGTGTCACAATATGTTCCCACTTTTGCACTCTTTCCTCATCGACCTTTAGAAACTTGCTTACGTCGATAATGCCTTTGAAAAGCATTTTTACCAATCCCACCGATAATGTGGAATTAAAATCACCTAAAAGCTGCCGCCATTGCCCCTTATTTTTCAGGTTCGGCATCACCTCATTATAGTGATCCATGTGAATGACGTAGCGGCCGTTTTCAAACTTCAGATAATCCTCCCAGAAGTTGGCGCATTCGCGCATGTATGGGTACACCTTACGTGCGTAGGCAGCATCATAGGTGCTGTAAAAGCGCATGAGCATATTTCCGACGCTGAATACCGCGTTGATTTTTTGTCCCAGAAACTTGTAACCTCCGTCAATCGTATTTTCACGGGAGGCATACCGCTTCTCCATTTCATCGGGGGTCAATGGCCAGCGGGTCGTAACTAGCCCCATTGGGCCGATCCCGACCGGATAATAGATACCGCCGATGCCTAGAAGCTCCTTTGCATGCCGCTTCCCGCTTTCCATGTAATCGAGCAGGGGCTTGTCAAAATTGTCGGTCTCGTCGATATGGTTCGACGAATAGGCAGCCCAATAAGGTGCCTGGTAGTTGTAATTCAGATGGTAGTCCCCGCCCCACGCAGCAGAATCTTTGGTTATAAATGGCCCCCAAATACCCGGCGCAAACTTATTTCCCCGCGAGGTCGCGCCGAAAAGGTATTGAGAAGCATAGTAATATTTTTCCAAAAACGGGTCCCCTATTTGCACCGTCGACTGCTTCCAAAACCGCTCCCACCAGGTATAATGGTCCTTCCGCAACTGGTTTACAGTCGCTGGCGTCGTGGCCTTCGCTACCGATATCGTCTTTTGTTTCCAAGTTTTGGAGTCGAAATTGGTATACATCGTTACCACCATTGTCACCTTGCTGTTGGGCTTCAATGCGATAGCTCCATGCTCATCGGGCTTTGCTCCCAGCACTTTAACGGCCATCGCCACGTGCGATGGCCATGCAAGCAAGGGCGTATTTTCAAAAGAGCGCGTTACCCAATAGGTGCCTGCGTCCACACCCTTTGCATTGACGGAAGTATTCCCTTCCGCCGCTTTTAGGGCAAAATTCATAGAGCAGGCCTTGTCGGACCCGAGTTCTATAACAACCGTGTTAGCCGTTGCGGATACCCAGGTTTTAACCCAAACAGAAAGACTATCCTTCGTAAACCTTGCAGCGATCTCGGCTTTGTCCTGTATTTGCTCCGCATAATAGTCTGCGCCGGAAAGTGCCGGAATGCGCATTTCCAACCAACCGGGTAATGCAATTCCACCGCCGGGATAAACAGGATATGCCCGCCAGAAATCGTTTTTCCCCAGGTAAAACAGCAGTTTATCCGGCTTGCCACCGAGCGTCAGGCCAATGTCCCCATTTCCCGCCAATGGCCCATCCGGCGTTTTAGCTGTCGGCACCTTGCCTGGCGGGCTCGTAAAGACGGCCCTATAGCGTCCGGCATATATTTCCTGGGCATTCACCTCTTGCAGAAAACAAAGCAGGATAGCCATCAACAGGCAGGCTCCTTGGATAGTTATTGTCCGAAAAATATGATTCATGGGCGATCGAATTTTGCGATGAATCCACCGCCTTCGGCGAGGTTCAGCCGTATGGTACCGTTTTTATCGTAGTTCCCTTTTCCAAGCTCCACAGCCGCGGGGTTTCCGTCCACGTCCCTTACTTCCGAAGCGCCAAAAGTGCCTTCGCCCAGAAAAGCCAGCGGAATCTCAAAGCTCCTCGGCATTGCCCCATTCATCACAGCCAGAAACCAGCTCTTTCCGCTCCGACGCGCGTACACGGCTGCCTCCCCGATCGCAGAGCCGGATAGCACGATCGTCTCATCCCACACGGACGGAATGCTTTTGATCATCCCTGCGGCGGGGTTGGTCAGCAAATGCTCGGGGCTGGCAGAGTAGGTAAGCAACGGGGCCGAGAAAATGGCGGCGCTGGCGATCTGGTGCGTCCAGGTCGTGTTTTTCCGGCGCTCGCCGAAGTGTACGGGCGTGTATTCCGCATGGCCCGTTGCAAACCGGGTAAACGGCAATGTTACATTATGCCCGGCCCTGTCTTTCAGTTTACTGGCTTCCATTCCCTTCACTGCCTCGCGGGTCAGTTCATTGGGCCAGGTACGTTCCTGGCCGGTCGGTTTGTTGGCTCCGTGAAAATCCACCATGATTTTCAGTTCCGCGGTTTCCCTGAGGATCGATTGGTACAAATCGATTTCCTCTTTTGCTTCATGGTCGAAGAAATCGATTTTCAAGCCGCTAACGCCCAGTTCATGACAATGCTTGAAAAACGCCTGACGTGTTTTCGCCTCCCTGAGGTTTTTTGAATGCTCCCACAACCAGATGTGAACACCTTTTTCGCGGGAATAATCGACGAGGGATTTCAGGTCGCCATCCGACCATTTTTTCCAGAAACCTTCCAGTATATTATGCTTGAAACCGAGCTCGGATGCCTGCCGGGAGTATTCCTTCATCGTTTCCAGCGTGCCTTCTCCTCCGCCGTCAAGGTACTTCCACACTGCCGCCCCCGGCTGAATCCAGTCGGTTTTGATACCCTGAGGGAACAGCTTTTTGTCCGGTGGCGGGCAAAGGTTATGTACGAGGTCGTTGTTTACCAATGCATTCAGCCCGTTGGCGATCATGACCACCCGCCACGGGGTAGTGATGGTGCCCGTGACGGCGGCAGGTTGCGAAAGCCTGAGCACATCCTCAGCGCTGTATCGCAGCTTAAACGGGTAGGAAGTGGGCTGGCTTTGCGGCAACCTTAAAACCATACCCCGGCTACCGTCCGTTTGCAGGGCCATCCCGCCATAGTTTTTGAGGTCGGCCTCGGTCACCGACAGATAAATCTCACTGCCGGGTAACCGGAATGTAACAGATGGAGCGGCCCATTGCCCTGCTTTTACGGTATCCATGTTTTTCCGGGCATATTCGCCTTCATAATGCATATTCAGGTCGTGGAACCAGGCGGTAGTGCCAACGGGCAATCTGAAAACGGTAGATTCGTCCGGAATCCGTTTTACGTCCGATTTGCCCGGAACGATCAGCCGGAATGACGCGCCATTGTTGAACACCCGTACATCGAGCGTGTAATGCAATCCGCCGCTGTTAATGCTGATTTTCGAGCCGTTGGAATGGCTCCTGGCAACAGAGTGGGCTCCGTACCAGGGATATTCTTCGTTCAGCTGATAGCTGTCTGCTTTACCAATCGTCACCTTACCGGTAATAGCCTTCGCATCCAGAGACATCCGAATGGGCGAAGCTTCTATCACGTCTCCATTTTCGTAGGAAATGCGGTAGAACAGGGAATCACTTTTCGTAAAAACATGAAACGAAATCTTGCTATCAGGGCTTTTCACGGCCAGTTGGTCTGCGGCCAATAGGCTGCCGGACGCTGAAAGTATCAGCACCATTAATCTTTTTATACCAAACATCAGTCCTTAGTAATTTTCGTTTTGAGTCCACACCCCCTTCATGATATCCATTTGCCCTAAGGGGATTGGCAAAAGATAGGCCTTGAATTTTCTCTTGGTTCCTTTCGCGTCATATGCAACCTGCGGAATAACCTTCTCGGCCACTTTCCAGCGTACCAGGTCGTTATAACGCAATCCTTCGAAGGCAAGCTCGACCCTTCGCTCGTTCCGAATCACATCGCGCGTGAGGGCCGGTTTGGCGGGCATTTCGACCCCTGGCCTCGCTCTTACATCATTCAATGCTTTCAACGCACGTGCGTCGCTCCCTTTTCCGCTTTCGAACATGGCCTCGGCGTACATCAGGAGCAAGTCGGCGTAACGGATCTTCACCATATGCTGCTCGCTCAGCGTCGAGCCCGATCCGTTGTTGATCGCCGTGTTAACCCATTTCCTGAAAGCCATGCCGGTGTACGGGATTTGTCCTTCCGCAAGACTTCCGGTTTGCTTAAAGCCAGCCGGATTGTAGGCCCAAGGGTCTCCTGCTTCAAAAATGGTCATTTTCCTGCGCGGGTCGTTGGGTTCATAAGCATCCCGGAGTTCGAGTGTGGGGAATACCGACATCCTCGCCCCGATAATCTGATCAAGCGAATGGTAATCGTCCGGGGCTTTGAACTGCACCGAAAACATGATTTCGCGGTTGCCGATCTGGTTTCCGAAGAAGATACCGGCATAGTTATCTGAGAGTTTGAATGGATTGGCGGCATCCCCGATCAGGCTCCATGCCGCATCGGCTGCCTCGCTGTACAGCTCATTGTTCAGCAATACCCTCGTCTTTAAAGCAATGGCCGATCCTTTTACCGCACGCCCGTCGGTATACGCAACCGCGGGCAGATACGAGATGGCGAGATCGAGATCTTTGAGGATCTGTGCTACTATCTCTGTTTTTGGCGCCCTGGGCGTTGCACGGAGATTATCGTCGAGCTCCGCCGGTTTCAGAATCAGCGGCAGGTCCCCGTAGAGTTGGGTGAGGTCATTGTAATAAAAAGCCCTCAGGAACAATGCTTCTCCTTTCATACGGTTGCGCACAGCGTCGGTAGTAGCCGTCACGCGATCGATATTGGCCAAGAAATAATTGCACGCGGCTATGCCCTGAAATCCGATGGTAAACGACTTGCTGACAATTCCCGTAGTGGCCGAATTGTGTTCCCCTCGCATCACGATATCGAACGACTCGTAATTGGAGGTATTGGAAGCATTGTCCGATAATGCCTCCCAAAAAAGAGAGTTGCCGCTCTGGGCCGGACCGTTTGAAATAATCGGCTCTTTGAGCTTGGCATAGCAGGCGATCAAAGCCTTGTTGGCTTCCGTCTCCGTCTTCCAGAAGTTTTCGGAGTTGGGACTGCCGAGCGGATTGGTGTCCAGCGTGTCCTGACAGGCGAACACCAGCGTAGTTAAAAGTAATAGAATTATATTATTTAAATATCTGGTTGTCATAGCATTACTGATTAAAATGTGACTTTAACACCAAATGAATAGATCCTGGCCTGCGGATAAATAGCCGCCCTGCCGCTTGCCGCCGCCCGCTCGGGATCTATACCCTTGAAAAACTTGGTGAATGTCACCAGGTTATCTCCCGACACGTATAGTCTGAGCATCTGGATCTTCACGCGGTTGATCAGTTTGGTTGGGAAGCTGTAACCCAGCTGAAAGTTCTTCAACCTCAGATAGGAAGCATCTTGGAGCCACCAGTCGGATACCTGGGTGTTAGGCGCGTAATTTTCGTTAAAGATGTGCGGTATCGTATTAGACGTTCCTTCACCGTCCCAGGCTTTTTCCCAGAATGTAGGAGGCGGCCCCGCCTGCCTGAAAGGTGCTATCCCCCACTCCTTGATGTATATTTTACGCCCTTCCACGCCTTGCAGGAAAATGCCGATGTCAAAGTTTTTGTAGTCTGCGTTAAAAGTCAACCCATAGTTGAACTTGGGGAAGGCGCCGCCGACCACCATGCGGTCGTCCGTTGTAATCTTC
The DNA here is from genome assembly GCF_052044875.1 of Dyadobacter sp. 22481. NCBI lineage: Bacteria > Pseudomonadati > Bacteroidota > Cytophagia > Cytophagales > Spirosomataceae > Dyadobacter > Dyadobacter sp. 22481. Next base: position 328,580 of record NZ_JBQENV010000001.1, on the reverse strand, counting down.
CCATCCGGTACGCCGTTGGGCCCGCTGATGTCGCGATACTTCATGTCACCGGGCTTTGGTTTCACGAGCGGGGTCGGCCCATTGTCAATTTCGCCCTGGTTTTGGTAAATGCCGTCAAAAACGTACATAAAATAGGAGTTGTAAGGCAGGCCTTCCTGCGTTACCGTGCCGTTGCCGTTGTTCACTTCACGGGCACCGAACTTCACAACCTTGTTTTTGTAGGTTTCAAAATTTCCCTGAACCTTGTAGCGGAAATCCTTAACCCTGCTTTGGTAGCCCAGTGAAATTTCAACACCTGTATTGCTCATTTCTCCCAGATTGACCGTCGGACCGGCTACACCAATAAAGTCGGGCACCTGCAAAGGCCTCAGGATGTTCGTGGTCTTTTTGGAATACCAGTCGATGCTTCCGAACACCGATGCCCTGAACAGGCCAAAATCGATCCCGACGTCGGTTACCGTCGTGGTTTCCCAGGTAATGTTGCGGTTGATGAGGTCTGTCTGCGTTACGCCTTGCTGCAATGAGCCGCCGATATTGTACACCACGGGGTTGAGCACCTGCTGATACGGGTAGGGCATGGATTCGCCGCCCAGGTTCCGGTTTACATTCTGGTTACCGACCTGTCCCCAGGATACGCGCGCTTTCAGGCTTTCCAGCCAGTTAACCTGTTTCAAAAACTGCTCTTCAGAAATCCTCCATCCTGCCGAGGCCGACGGGAAAAAGCCCCATTTATTACCTTCCGGGAAGCGCGACGAACCATCGTAACGGAAATTTCCTTCAAGCAGGTATTTCTCTCTGTAATTGTAACTCACCCGCCCGAATACCGATTGAAGCGCCCATTGATAAGCCAGGCCGTCGGCCAGCTGCCCGCCTGGGGAGTATGCGCCCAGTTCCAGCAGGTCATTCGACGGCGCATTCCTTTTGAATGCCTGCAAGCGGTCGTACCGGAAGGTTTCCTGGCTCACGCCCAACAATGCATTCAGGTCGTGATTTTCCCTGATTTTCTTCGTGTAATTCAAAGTACCAAACAAGGTGTACTGCACGTCATTTTCTTTCCGGACCGTCAGGTTGTTTTCGCCCACTGTACCGTTCCACTGCGTGTTGTACAAGTACTGGCCGCTGGCGTCCGGCAAAAACATATAGGCCGGAATCCCCACTACGTGCACTTTGGTTTGCCGGTCGTTGAATTTCACAGCGCCTTTGATCTGCCCTTTTAAACCCGGGAAAATATTCACATCTAAAAATGCCGATGCCAGCGCATAATAATTCCTGACATACCTGCCGCCGTTTTCCGCGAGCGCGACCGGGTTTTTGTTACCGCCTTCCTGTATATAGGCTTTGGCAGCATAACGGCCACTTCCATCGGGCAGCTTCGGCGTAAATGTAGGGTGCGCTGCCAATGCACTGAGAATCTGGTCTTCGGTCGAATTCCCGTCGAAAACGGTATTCAATGCAGTTTCATTCCGATCTCCTTTCGAAAAGGCCAGGTTGGTCCCAAACGTAATTTTTTTGTTAAGACTTGTCTTGAAATTGAACTGCGCATCGTAGCGCTTGTAGCCGGTAGCGATCAGGATCCCGTCCTGATTGAGGTAACCTGCGCCGAAATTATAGGTCGTATTTTCCTTTCCGCCGTTTACGCTCAGGTAATGCTGCTGCATGGGGGAAGTCCGGAAAATGGCATCCATCCAGTCATAGCTCGGGTACTGGGCAGGGTTTGTAATGCTTCCCTGGCGGTATTCTTCAATTTGCGCGGGCGTATAGAGCTGGTTCGCATTCGTTCCCGTGTGGGCGATGGCCTTGTTGAGCAGCTCCATAAACTGCACCGAGTTTGTTATCCTGTCATAGACGGAAGTGGCTTTTTGGCTGCCGAAGTTGTAGCTGTAATCGACGTTTAACCTTCCGGCCGTACCGGTTTTGGTGGTTACCAGTATAACCCCGTTCGCGGCGCGCGAACCGTAAATAGCCGCCGACGCCGCATCTTTTAATACAGAAATGCTTTCGATCTGATTAGGGTTGACGTTGTTAAGGTTACCCTCCACCCCATCGATCAATATGAGCGGATCGTTCCCCGCTCCGCTGAAAGTACCCTGCCCGCGGATTTGTATACTGGCGTTTTCAGCGCCCGGCTGCCCCGAGTTCTGCGTCACCTGTACGCCGGGCATTCTTCCCTGTAACAGCGAAGTGGTATTGGGCGCTTGCCGGGTGGTCAGCTCGGAGCCTGTCACATTGCTAACGGCGCCGGTCAGATTCACTTTTTTCTGGGTACCGTAGCCCACCACCACTACCTCTTCCAAAGCCTTTTCGTCCGTCGCCAGCACGACGTCGAGCACTTCGCGCTTGCCAACTTCCAGCTCCTGGGCCACGTAGCCCACAAAGCTGAATATGAGCACCGGATTATCTTCCTGGAAATCCAGATTATAATTCCCGTTCTGATCCGTAATCGTCCCGTGACTGGTCCCCTTGATGATCACGCTTACGCCCGGCAAGCCCACTCCATCCTTGTCGGCCACCTTGCCCCTGACCGGAACCTTCGTTTTGGGCTCGGGGATCAGTACCTCACGTTCGGTCAGGATAATATTTCTGCCCTCCTGCCGGAACACGATATGGGTTCGGTCGAGGATCAATTCCAGCGTTTTCTGAACCGTCCTCGGCTCCCTTCGGAGCGTTATGTTGTCGAATGGCGAGACGGCCTTCGAAAGGTAGAAGATATTGTACCCCGATTCCTGTTGCAGCTTTTGAAGCGCTTCCCTTAAAGAAGACTTTTCCAAACCAATTGTTACATTGGCTTCCCTAATATCTTGCGCACCGCTCACACCCGCCAGCAGCAGTTGGCTTGCTATGATGAGAAGGCCGATACCATAAACGCTGATCTTCATTAAATTGCAAAGATATCGGCACAAGATACCTTGCCGGCCGGGCACAGTTCTTCTGCCTACGGATATAGGTTTTTTCATATATTTGTATTGTCTAGAAATTTGTTTTGCGAATTTTCTATTCAAAGCTCCCTATTGCTGTCCAAGGCCGGGGAGCTTTTTTATGGGATCACCGGGCAGCTACGGAGCCCGGCCGGGATGGTTGGCGTTTTGTTTCATAAGAGTTTAGTTATCAGTCAATTCAGCGGCAGCCTTCTCCACTTAACACCAGTTCGCCGCCTTCCAGGGCATATTTTGTATTGCTGGTCAGGGTCAGTACCTTAAAGACTTCTTCCAGGGTTTCCGTCCCTGAAAACCGGCCGGTTATCAGGCAGTTTTGTAATTGCGTATTTTGAAAAGATATTCTTACACCATAACGTTTTGCCAGCATTTCCGCCAGCTCCCCGAAAGGCATTTCCTGAAACACCATATCGGCCTGCACCCAGGCGGTAAGCTCTTGCGACTTCACAACTTTTTCGTCCGCAATGGTCGTGTGGGTGTTGTAGGTCATCTGCTCGTTCGCAGTCAGCAAACTCGTGTGCTTACCTCCGTCGTCCACCCTTACTTTCCCCCTGGTGACCGTTACCACCACCTCACTTTCGGAGGGCAGGGATTTAATGCTAAATGCAGTCCCGAGAACCGTAGTACTGATTTTCCCCGTCTTGATCACAAAAGGAACAGGCTTGCGGCCACTGGCATTTAGATGCACCACATCAAAATAAGCCTCCCCTGTCAGCGACACCTCCCGGGTTTTGTTGTTAAAATCCCGACCGTATTCAATCCGCGTGTCGCCATGCAGCACGACCCGGCTGCCATCCGGGAGTACGACAAATTTCGTCTGGCCTTTCACCGACCGGTGCGTTACCATTCTGGCGATTGAAAGCTTGACTCCGGGATGCTGTTGTTCCCTTAGAACGAAGAAAATCCAGCCCAACCCAATCAGGATCACAACTGCCGCCGCCATACGCCAGAATATCCCGGACCAGAGCGGCCGAGACCTGGCTGGTTGAGAATTAATGCGTTTGGCTATGTTTCCTTTCATTCTTTCATGCACGCCGGCGAGCTCTTCTGCCGACACTTCGGATAAATGATCCGGTTTGCCTGCAAAGAGCTCATAGTATTTCTCGATCATGTCCGTTTCTTCCTCATCGGCACCCCCTTTGAGGTACTTCGCGACGATCGACCTGAACTTATTCCTATTTCCGCTTGACATGTTTATAAAACGCTGTTTATTTACCAGTGAAGAATGTCCCTGAAAAGTCCCAGGCCGACCTCAGATTTTTTACAAAAAATTTTAATGCAGGCAGACCCGGCTCGTGGAAAGGCTATGGGCGAAGCAACAAAATGATGACGATAAGGAGCCTTCCGATACTCTCGCGAAGGCTTTGTTGGGAAGTATTAAGCTGGTTTTGTACGGTTTTTCTCGATATATCGAGCTGCTCGGCAATTTCGATTGTGGAAAGTCCTTCAAGAAACCGTAATCTGAAAATTTCCCGGCGCTTTTCGGGCTGTGTTTCCAGCCATTGATGGATGCTTGTGAGCAGCTCATCCCTCAGAAAATTGGAATCGGCATTATCGGTAGAAAACGCCATATAATCGAGCGGCTCCTCGAAAGCCGGTAAATTCTTCCGTTTGTGATAAACAGCAAATACCTGGTACCGTACCGCCCCCAGCAAATATCCCCGGAGGTTTTCGATCCGTCTGCTGGCCCTTTTGTGCCATAGATCAACGAATATGTCCTGTACAATCTCCTCACTGTCCGAAGAGTCATTGATCCTTTTGAACGCTTCATTATAAAGTTTTCTCCAGTAACGCTCATAAATCGAATCAAATGCAGCTTCGGATCCGTCTGTCAACAGGGTCGCCAACTCATCATCCGTTGCCTTCTCGAGGGTATTCATGCCAGGTATGTCCAGATACAGAAGCAAAAATAACAAAAAAATAAAGAAGTAATATCCTATTTTCTTTTGTCACGAAACTCCGCCGACGGAATAGCCGGAATAGAAAATACGCCCCAATTACTACCGATTCACAATATACGTTTTACTCGGTAAACAAATCCTCCGTGGGCAACTGGCTGCTGCGCGCTCTATCGAAACGGTATAAGTAAGGCGCTTTGTTGGCAGCGCCGGTGTACTTCTTTTCCAGCCGGTCGAGAACGTTCAGGCGCAAAATGCGTTTGGGAAAGTTGTTTTGAGCGAAGCGCTTTTCAAATATGGCTTCATAGAGGTCCTGGATTTCCTGCATGGTAAAGGTTTCAGGAAGCAGATTGAATGCATTCAATTTCTGGTCGATCGTGAGCCTGAGCGTTGCCAGCGCATTGGCCACGATCTGGTTATGGTCCATGATCATAGGCGGCAACTCCCCAATGGGATACCACTCAATAGACACGTCGAGGTCCGTCTTTTGCGGAATTACCTGATTCATGTCTACCAGGGCGTAATAACCGATGGATATAAAACGACGGGTGAACCAATCATAATCCATCCGGCTACGTTGCCCTTCGGCTAGCGGGTCACTAAACAAGTCGCTATTCTGACCGATCATCCGGTCGAGGAACTCCCGGCTGTTCCGGTTCGCCTTTCCCATTACCTGAAACTGTTCCAGGTACACGTCCTTTATGCCCGTACGTTCGTAAAGGATGCGCCTGGCCGCGTCGTCCGTGTCCTCGTCCTGGTACACAAACCCGCCGGGCAAGCCCCAAAAATCTCCTTTAAAAGCAAGCTTTGGCACCAAAACCCTCAGCTGCCGGTCCTGGTACCCCAGGATGACACATTCGACAGAAACCTGTTCGATGTAATTTTTATCACTTACTGATTCCATATTGTTTTTCATTTCTTGATACAGGCAGTCTGCTCACAAAGGGTGCCGCCGGGAACGACCGAAAGATACAGATTTAATTTATTATCTGATCATGTAGAGAATAACTGCCGATTTTCGGTTCAGCGGCCCAATGTTGCTAAACGGATGTCCCGGCAGCGGCCCCTTCAAACCAATAAAACGAAGACTATCAAGATATTATGTAGACGACAAGTAACTAAGACGGATCGCGATGCGCCGCGTTCAAATCCGAAACACAGTCAAAAAATTTATTATCTATTCATGTAGATAATAATAATATTTTTCTTTTACATTTGTGGAGTTATATATGATCACATATTGACGCATTGAAGTAATCAGCTACCAGTCACTCCATTACAGAGTGGCTGGTGTTTTTAAACGCCATTGAATTTTTGTTTGAAAAGCCGCCAGCGCCAAGGGGTACTGTGCCTGGTACCGGCTTGCCCGATTTGTACATTATAACCGATTAACAGATGAACAGACAATTCTACCTTCCCCGGCCTGAAAATGTATTTCGGCCGCTCTTTGGACTTGTGCTCCTATTCATGATCAGTTGCCAGATTGCGTTAGCCCAGTCGTCGGTCCACGGAAAGGTGGCAGATGGAAAGGGAGAGTCCCTGTTGGGCGTCAGTGTAAAGGTGAAAGGTTCGGTCCAGGGTACGGTTACCGATGGCTCGGGGAATTACGAGCTTTCTAACCTCGACCCGTCCGCGACGCTTGTATTCAGTTTTATTGGTTTCTTACCCAAAGAGGTAGTCATTGGTTCTCAGGCCGTTATCAATGTACAGCTCATGGAAAGCCCGGCTAATCTGGAAGAAGTGATTGTTACCGGCGTATTCGATAAGCGAAGCCGGATGGAGTCCTCGGTGGCGATATCGGTGCTTCCTGCCAAGCTTATTCAGTTGCAGGTGCCCCTGAGTGCAGCCGATCTTTTGAAAAATGTACCCGGTGTATATGTCAACTCATCGCTGGGCGAAATCCGTAACACGGTCAGTTCCAGAGGCGTAAACGTAGGCGGGAACGACGTCTCCAATGGCTATTACTATGTTTCGATGCAGGAGGACGGACTGCCGGTAACAAATGCAACTTACGGCAACTATGGCCCGGATTTCTTTCTGCGGCCCGACCTTACCCTGGGCAAACTGGAAGCGGTTCGGGGCGGTACGGCGTCGATTCTGGGCAACAATGCTCCGGGAGGCATCTTTAACTATGTTTCCAAAACAGGTGGCCAGACATTCGAAGCGCAGGCGCGGGTGAAGTTCGGGCTGGAAGGCAACGGCCGGAATCCCTATTACCGGGCAGACGCTAATATCGGCGGCCCGCTGACGAGCGATAAAACGCTCACCTTTAATATGGGCGGGTTCTGGCGGCAAAATAATGGTGCCCGCTACCCCGGATATCCCATGAACAACGGCGGGCAGATCAAAGCCAATGTCGCGAAACACTTCAAAAAAGGCTCCATGAAATTATACGCCAAATACCTGAACGACCACAATTCCTGGTTTGAACAGTTGCCGACAGTTGATTTCAAAAACCCTCATCTGGCACCGGGCGTCAAGCAAACCAGCTCGGTATTGATCCCGCCGGTATCGGCCCAATACACCATCAATGACAGCGGCGAGCAGGGCACCTTCGATTCGCGGGACAAGATCCACTCTAAAGACCTGGCAATCGGGCTCAATTTCGACCACAGCTTCGGGAAGGGATGGACGCTTGAAAACAAGGTTCGCTACGCCTACAAAACGTCCTATTGGAACACGACATCGATCCCCTACCCATTTGCAATCGACAATGTGACGTTCTACGGGGTAAATAGCCTGGCGGGTAAATTGGGCACTTATTCGTTCCGTGATCTGGCCACCGGCACCGAACTGGCCAATGTTACGCAAGGCATCAATTTCGTAAACGGGGCGCCGGCGGGCCTCAAATTCACCGTTAACCGCAGCAATTTACCCGGGGCGGAGGTTCAGAAGAACTCCCTGCTGTTCAACCCTTTGATCGTGTTTGATAACCGGGTAAAGGAAACCATCGACCAGGTCACGCTGACCAAACGGCTGAGCCACATGAGTTTTACAGGCGGCCTTTACTACGCGCATGCCGGTGTAAAGCGGCTTAATCCTAATGGCGTAGGCAGCATGTTTGGGCTCATGGGAAGCGCCCGTCCGCAACCAACGGCGATTGTCTACACCGACCTCCAAGGAAAAGTATACCAGGTTACCAACCCCGAGGGTACAACAGGCGGTTCCGGCAGGAGCGTAGCTACCAATATCTTTGATCTCACGCAAAATCAACTCGCCGGTTTCTTCGGACATACATGGGAAATATCCGGCAAACTGAATTTTGACTGGGGGATTCGCTTTGAACGTATAAGGGTTAGAGGTAGCAACCAGATCGCGTCCGCGACGACCTCCACCGACGGCGGAACGGACAAAAATCCCCTGACATTATACGACAACATGGGCGGAGCCGTGACTTCGACATTGGATTATAACAAAACGGTCAAGACCATTTCCTACTCAACCGGCCTTAATTACAAGTTCAATGACCAGCTGGCCGTATACGCCCGCTATTCACAGGGCCGCAAAGCGCCTGATCTTGGCATTTATCTCAACGTTCAGTCGTCGGTCAACGCCAGTTACCTCAATCCGATTGCGCAAAGCACACAGCAATATGAAGTGGGTTTCAAAGCAAAACAGGATCGGTTCTCGCTTTTCGTTACCCCGTTTTACAGTCTGCTGGGCAAAGTCCCGCAGCAGGCCCTCGGCCAGGAATCGGCCGAGCTCACCTCCACCTACACGACTGCTGTTCTCTACAACAAGTTCAAAACGGTCGGAGTTGAAGTGGAAGGGACTTATAATCTGACCAAACAACTGAGTGTCCGCGCAGTCGCGACATTCCAGAAATCAACAGCTGTCGATTTCAATACCTGGGTGCTGAACGGTAATGGCAAGGCCGATGATCAGATTCAAAGCTACTCGGGCAACGAAACCGATTATTCGCCCCGCCAGATCCTGCGCATTTCCCCAACCTACACCTCCGATAAAGTCTACGGTTCGATCGACTGGTCGTATACAGGCAGGCGGGCAGGTAATGTGGCCAACGTATTTTACCTCCCCGGTTTTGACCAGACCAACCTGAACCTGGGCTATAACGTTTCACGCAGGTTACAGATTCAGGCCAATGTCAACAACGTGTTCAATCAAAACGGCATCATGGGCTGGTCGGCACCGGGCGGGTTTCCGGCGTCGCTCAATACGCAGGGCTTCACGAAGGCCCAAATGGAAGGCAATCCCAATGCGGTATTTTTCACGCTAAGCCTACCTCCGAGAGCCTATTTCCTGACGGCAACTTACACCTTCTGACCGAGTACCAATGCATTCACCGATGATAACCGCGCAAGGTCCATACTACCGGACCGGTGCCGATTGACCATCCACCTTACCATCATGTCATTCATCAAATCAAATGTTTAAAATGAAAAAGTTAAGTTACCTGATGTGGGCTTGCGGTGTGGCCTGCCTACTGCATTCTCCTGTGACCCAAGGGCAAAAGGCCGCGGTCAATCAAACCAATTACGCGCTTACCCCAAAACTCCCGCCCCCGCCGAAGCCCGAGCCTTTCAAAGTGTCCACCATCCCTCTGCCGGACAACGTTCTGGATGCGGTGCTGGTCAACTACTTACCCGATGCCCAACATCTGATTATGGAGGTCACAATGGCCGGTGCGAAAAAATCGAACCTTGCCGTCATGAAGGACGATGGCACCGGTTTCAAATGCCTGACCTGTGATTTGCCGGAGAACATCGGCGGAGAAATGCCGGTACCCCTCGCGGATGGAAAGCGCGTTTACACGCCGACCGGCATTCTTGAATGCAGCCCCTCTATCGTGGATTGCAAGCAAGCCCGAATCCTACCGCTGGTGTACCCAGCTGTTCCGGGAGCTAAAACACTGGCCCGCATTGCCAGCAATATGTCTCAGGACGGCATTCACGTCGCTTACACCCTGCTGGTAGCGAGGCCATTACCGAGCGCCCTGGTGCTGGTGAGCGAACTGACCCGCGTTTCAGATGAGAAAGGAGAGCGCTACGAACTCGCCAAAACGAAGGTAATTTCAGGAGACAAGACAGCGCTACCCGGTGCTCCTATCTTCCGGCCCTTCTTCTACGGAGGAGGCGAGGTAAAAAGCTTTACCGGGATGGGGAAATATCTGACGACTATCAGTGCCTTTGAAGCAGGTAATTTCGATATTGCCAAAATCGACCTGACCACCGGCGACGTCAGCCGCTTCACAAGGCATTTCAGCTATGATGAGGGCGTTTATCCTTCGCCGGACGGCAAGTGGCTGATTTTCCAGTCGCACCGGCATACAACCCGAATGGACGCGTTTAGCCTGATCCCCCGCCCGCTCATTGTCAACAATGCCCTGGCACCGGGAGTCGCGGAATGGCGGAACGAAGAAGTTGAAGGGTTCAGGGATGCCAGGCGGTATTACGGCCTGACGATGACGGACCAGTACGGCGACCGTGCACGGCTACCGGAGGACGGATACACCGGGCAGAACCTGACGACGGCATCGGACAACCTGACCGAGTACAATCACTTCGGTAACCTGACCTGGCACCCAAGCAGCACCCGCGGTATTTTCTGGGAGCAAAAGGATCCCCGGAAGGTAAAAAAGGGCGAAGCGATGGGCCGCCTGCGGATGATTACTTTTACATCGAGAAAGCCGACCACTCCCCTCCCGATCGTGACCCCAACCATGGACTGGGCAGTGAACCTGGCAGATCTTAAACCGCTGGATTCCTCACAACCAACCGAAGGAAAGCTGGTCGGGCTTGTTTCCGGCCATGCCAATATAAGCACCCAAAAACCTGCGTCGCCTTCCGAAGAAACGCTATTCAAAATCGAGTATGTGAATTTCTCCGATGATGGGCAATATGTCCTGAATGGCTCAGAAACGATCGGTCAAAAAACCTTTTGGGAAGCAACCTGGAATGCGGATATTACTGTAACCGGCAAACACAAGGGCTTTCTCAAAGTTGATAACGCGAAGTTTAGCGGAAGAAGCCATGGGTCGGGCACTATCCGGACACAACTGGACGGCCACAAAATTGAAGTTGATCTCTCGAAAGGCCTGCCAACGGGCGTACCTGGCGAACTTCGGTAATACACAACCAAAATTTCCATGCAATTAGCGAAAAAGACCATTGTTGTGACCGGTGCCGGAAGCGGTATCGGTCAGCAACTGAGCCTGCAACTGTTGCAGCGGGGAGCCAACGTCGCGGGCATCGATATCAATGCAGCTACGCTTGACGAAACGGGGCGGCTGGCAAGTTCAGCGCCGGGCGAATTCAAAGGCTTCCAGGCAGACATTACCGATCCCAACAAAGTAAACTCGTTACCGGCCGAAGTGCTCGCGCATTTCGGTACGGTCGACGGAATCATTAACAATGCCGGTATTATCCAACCTTTCCGGCGCGTTCTCGATCTGACGATCGAGGATATCAACCGCGTAATGGCTGTTAATTTCTACGGTACGCTCTACCTTACGAAAGCTTTTTTACCGCTTCTTTTAGCCCGGCCGGAGGCGCATATCGCCAATGTGTCGAGCATGGGCGGCTTTCTTCCGGTGCCGGGCCAAACGCTCTATGGCGCAGCAAAGGCGGCTGTGAAGCTGTTTACCGAGGGACTTTATGCAGAATTGAAGGATACGCATGTGAAGGTTACGGTCGTGTTTCCCGGTGCCGTTGCGACCAATATAATGCAGAACTCGGGGCTGAACGTCCCTAAGGCGGACACGGCCGGTGCGTCTGAGTTCAAGCCCATATCACCGCGGGAAGCCGCGGGGCAGATTCTTCGGGCCATTGAGAAGGACCAATTTCGTGTGGTGATTGGCCGGGATGCGCGTGCTATGGACAAACTTTACCGTCTCAATCCAAAATATGCGGCTGACCTGATCCAGCGCAAAATGCGTTCCTTGCTAGGCTAGGCAGGGGGTTTCAAGCAACCGGTAATCCTGAATACAGATTGAATAAAGCGGACAATGCGGCTAGCGCGATACTAGCCGCATTGTCCGCTTTTTAGTTAAAGTTACTATTTCGAACGCGCTCCAATTGCAATTACTTAATATTTATTTTCAACATTTAAAAATCCAATTATCAAACAATTCAATTAATCGTTTTCCCGTAGTGGTATGTCCTACCTGAATCTCATTTTGCATTTACTCACGAAACTCATTTACAAAATCATCAGAAACAGTCACAAAATTCAGTTGTCGATACTTCATCACCCATTCATACCACAAAACCATTAATTATATTAGTTGAAAACAAATTCGAATAACAATTATATAAATATTAATATCCATCAAAATGAAATTTCAAAATAGAAAACAAGTTTAACGGAACAATCCATTTTACCCAAAGGAAAGGCCATTATTCATATTGCCGTTTAATAATATAAAATATGATCGAATTAAGTATTCATATAAATTCGATTCGTTAACATATTTTTTTTCAAATCTAAACTGTAAGCAAATGGCAAAGGGTAGAAAAATTCCGGAAAAACTTACGCTTACCACGACAGATCTAAATTTAATAGATTTGGGTATTGAAATTTTAAGAAACAATAATGTTAAGAAAGTCGACGATCTTACCCGGCTGAAAGACATTAACGAGCGGGGTGTAGCCGTTCCCGGTCGGGATTTGGTAGCCACAACACCCTATGTTGAAGTTGCGGTTGCGGTGGTGGCCCTGACTATTGCCGTTTATAAAGCATATAAATCAGGGGCTCTCGCGAACACCCGGGTATTGCCTACCGAGTTGCTTCAAAGATTCAAGATTGAGCACGACTTTTCCCTCGAACAGTTAATAGATGCCAGGGGAGAAATCAACACGATGTTAAATAGGTAATCGAACAAATCAATTAGTAAATATGGACATTTGTGTAGCTTTCATATTCGGTGTGTGGCTTTTGATTTCAATTGTTTGGCAATTCCAATTCAAAAGCTTAACAACCATCAAGGAGTTCGACTTTATTGGTATTTTCCCCAACTGGACCTTTTTCGCCCCCAATCCAGGAACCAGCGACTATCATATTGTATATCGATTAGCGCAAAATGATACCGTTATAACCGAATGGACGGAAATCCCCCTGATTTCTTACAGGACCTATTCAAATTCCGTCTGGAATCCGGAAAAAAGGAAGGTAAAACTACTGATAGATTGCATCAATGCACTGATCAAGACCGTGCAAAAATGTCGTAAAGAAAACATGAGTGATCTTTACATGACACAAAATCTATGCACAAGTGTTCCATATTTACTAATACTTAATGCGGTAACAAAATTCCATCAAAATAACATGGATAAAAACGCTACGCATTTGCAGTTCACCCTTGTGGAGAGTTTTGGGATAGGGTCAACCGAAGCAGCGAAGCCTATTATCAGTTCTCCGTTTCATCGTGTCAGGTAAATACACTTAAAATCATGACAATATGTATTACTATGAATATTTATACGTCATTTTACTATTATTCGTAATAGGCCAGGTTTTCACGACCTCAGAGTTGCTGTTCCTGCACCTCAAAGGGGAATACAGCAGCAACGGTTTTTTCTCCTGGAAAATCATAAGGCTCGACATCAACACCTTGACCGGAGACTCTCGAATCGGGAATATTCTGGATAATCTTTTAGATGCCCGTGGTTTTGTTAAACTGGTGTTCATGAAGTTAGCTTGCCTGATTATTCTGGTGGCTGCCGCTCCGTACTCCTATCTTTTCACATTCGCTAGCGCAACGCTCGTATTATGCATGCTTCTGATACAATTCAGGAGCATGTACGGGGGAGATGGTTCAGATCAGATGTCACTCATTCTTGCGGTGTCCATCTTTTTTGGATTAAGCATGGTTTCGTCGCCAGTCATTCAAAAGTATTGCTTTTATTTTATTGGTTTACAATCATGTCTGGCCTATTCAACATCAGGTATCGCAAAAATACTCTCAAAAAAATGGCGCAGCGGCGATGCGGTCTATGAGATTTTCAATACCGGATCGTATGGAAATAAAACCATATCAAATTTGCTGAAAAATAAAAAATACATCAACCTATTTTTGTGCTGGGCAGTAATCATCATGGAAATAATATTTCCTTTATGTTTGATCGGTCCGATTTATGTATCGTTTGCCATACTCCTGTGGGGATTCACTTTTCATTTACTGAATGTGATTGTGATGGGCCTGAATTCATTTTTCTGGGCATTTACAGCCACCTACCCCGCCCTGATTTTTATTATGCTGGATATTAAAAACTTGATTTGATCACATCGTCAGATGCGGCCCGCGGTAAAGCCACCGATAGTGCCTAATGAATACCGGGAACCCCGCTATAAACCAGTAACCGCAATGCGTCGGCGTCTCGCAAATGCCAGCTTCCCCACGATATGGGCGTATCACCGTTCGCGTCTTTCACCGACGGGTCGGCTCCGGCTTCCAGTAAACTTTTGATAATCGTCGTGCTCGCGTACGCGGCGGCCCTGTGCAGCGGAGTTTCCCCTTTGAGGTAAGCATCGCGCATGAAGCAAAGGGTCGACACACCGGGGAATGTTTTCTTATTCACATCAATGCCTGCGGCTATTAAGATCCTGACAATTTCTTCCCTCTCCTTCATTTCGCTGGTTTTAGAAATCGTGTAGTGCAAAGCATTCTCGCCAGTCTCTGTGAATGCGAAATTGGCGTCCTCCCCTTTATCCAACAGCCATTTTACAGAATTCACCTTTCCATTGTAAGCCGCGTTGCACAGGAGGTTGGCACCCTCAAACGTGATTTTGGCTCCTAAGCTGTAGAACAGGTCCAACGCCGCTATATTACCATCCCAGGCGGCTGTAAACATCGCAAAATTGCCCCACTGATCGGTATAGTTGATATCTGCCCCGAGGCTCACCATTTTTTCGACTGTCGCCAGATGGCCATCGAAAGCTGCCGATAACATTTGTTTGTTCAAGTCATCCATAAGTTCCCGGTTTATTTTAAGGCCCAGATGTCACATGGCTCACCCTGCGTGGTTTGAGGCCGCAGCTACCTATGAGTTTGTCATCTATTAAATATAACCGGATTTTCGACGCTGTCGTCAAAACTCCACCATCCCATTCGCTGGTTTTGGCGTCGTTCCGTAAAACTTGCCGCTATTTCGTCAATGAAAGGTAGCCGTGGGACGCGTGAAAAGGACTTTTCATGGCCGGACGTAGTGGAAAGATTCTCCCCACGTCATATTCAGTGTTTTGAAGGATGAGGCTTTGAGCTCGGGGTAAGTTAATTGGAGAAATTCGGAATCGCCCCAGAACGGTACCCGGTCGTCCAGCGGATGTCCCAATTCATTTTCGTGTCCGGGAATCACAAGTTCAGGATTGAACCCTTTTACGATCCTGTGGATTTCGTTGGTCCAGCTTGGGGGGATCAGCACGTCAACGTGGTACTTCCTTGTCACATGGTCAATCCAGTCGTAATCGATCATGAATTTTCCCTCGTTGATCTGGTCGCCCATATGCGAAAACGAAAGGCCTTCGGGTGTGAACACGAGCGGAACATTATTTTCAGTTTCTCCCATCTGGTGTCCGGGATACAACACGATTTTTAATTTCCGACCACTTTTGAGCGTCAGTTCCTGCAAGGTGTCGGCCTGCCGCTTCAAATGCGTTACTGCATTGTGGACCGGTTGTCCAGCCCAGATTTGAGGCGGCGCGATTACCGGTTTTCCATTGTCGATAAACTGCCTCGCAATCGCTTCATCAGCATGGTCGCGGTGGTAATGGCTTACGAAAAGTACATCGCATTGGCGAATGAGCCGGGTCATGATGTTCCCGGAAAGAGCAAATGAGTCGGAACGGGAGCTTTTCCCATCCACAAGATCGAATGCAAGCGTTACCGTTTTCGTGCGGATGATGAAACCCATATTATACAGTTTCCATATGACGGCCCCTTTTTGGACTTTCGTATTTTCGATTTCCGCGAGGGTATTTGCTATTCTTTCATGAAAAAAATCCTGCACAGGCTTTCTGTACGCAGCATACTTGTCGTGCAATACGGCATCGAGCAATAGTAAATGGGGCTGCCTGTGCGCCTGATGCGACAGCCCGGGAGGATATTTTTTGAGGGTTGCGTTGACTTCCGCAAGAAATGCCCTGGCCTGCCGGTCCATATATGCGTTGCCTTTGGCATCAAGGCAGGGGTCGGTGAGCGTCGCCGTATCGGTGGGCTTGTTCTGCGCAATACATAATGATGAAGAGAACAGTATTACACAAAGAAAGCAAGTGCGTATCATCGGTTGGGTTTTAAAGAATAACTGGTCTAATTACTCAAGACCCTCCATTTGATACCCCTCCAAGCCGGAAATGTTTGCTCCTGGTAAGATGAAGCTATCGTGCCGCCAGCGGGTTTTAGCGCGCAATAGCAGTCGTGCTCAAATCAATGTCCGAACCATGCTCAGAATCGTAAAACTCAGCAAAGATTATCATGGCAACTACTTTTCCACCTGCCGTCTCCAACGAGAAGTCAACATTTAACAGCGCCGAAATATCCTTTACCAATATTAAGCCTAACCCGTAACTATCTCTACCTGAACTGCCAGCATCTGCTTCAAACTGGTACCCCTGATCTGTTCGCGGAATTTCATCCCGGTCTTCGCCCGGAACTGGGTTTTGAATACAAAGGTGCAGCCGGTCGTCGATAACGGTGCCTGATATTTCGATTTCACCGTCCAGGGTATTTTTTATCGCGTTGTCCAGCAGATTATGCAGGATCACGCCGAGAAGGTTAGAATTGCTGATCACAGTCAGGTTTTCGTCCAAAGAGTAGCGTAATGTGTTGCCCCTTGAATGTAGAATCTGTTCAAACAAACCTGCCTTTTCGTGGATCAAAGCTACCAGGTTCACATTACCTAAATGCAGCGCCCCTTTACGGATCTGGCCTTTTGCAAATTCCAGCAGATTTTGCATAAATGTCCCCATATTGCTCAACGCTCGTTCCAGTTGCTGATTATATTCATCTGCCCGCTGCAACTGGTTGTCCCTGATGAGATCGCCGGTAAGTTTAGTTCCGGTGATGATAAATTTCAGTGGTGCATTGACATCATGGGCGATCGATGCAATGATGCGCGTGAGAAGGTATACCTGATGGTCCAGCTCGTCCTGCGACTTGCTCAAAACGGAAAGTGTTTGCTCTAATTCCGCGGTCCGCTCCGAAACGCGTATTTCCAGCAAGTATTTTTGCCGCTCGGCAGCAATAGCACGATCTGTGGCTCTTTGTAACGCCTCTTTTTGCCGCTGACGTTCGATTTCAAGCAGAAAAATAATGGGAACCATAATAAGTCCTATTAAGAGGCCGCGCAAGGAAAGGCGAATTGCTGCTATCCAAAATGGAAGTTCACGGATTGGTTTAAGCGGATAGTCCTCGAAAAAGGGGTTTGATCCGTAATAGAACAAATTGGACAGAATAGCGCAAAATATCAATGAAACAACGAGTTTCTGCCAGGTAACTAAACCAGGCCGGTAGTAAGTGTAATAGCTCACCAGCCAGATTGACATACACATCAGCCAGATAACAGTTTCCGACCCGATCAGATTTACGGGGTTAGCAGCCTGGCCCTCAGAAAGCCTGACTGGCAGGATGGAGACGGTTACCACGGTAGCCATCAGCGCACCAAGTCGCGAATTGTATTTCTTCATGGAAATAATATAGGAGCAATAATCCTTGCAATATAGCAGGTAGATAGCCTGTTGCCAATTTGAGCCTCAATGCGGAGCAGCCGGATTTCATTGCATTGGTCTCGCCTATAAAGTTTTATATTTGGCGATACAAAGCCACGGCTGGTCGGTGAGCGCGAGAGCTCGCACCCGATAGCAGGCTTTTGAATTGTTTGAAGCTCAACGAAGTTCCATGAACGACCAACCCATTATAATTGCCGACGACGACGCCGATGATAGCGAATACATGCGCACGGCCCTGATTTCGGTCTTTGGCCAGGACAAACAAGTGATACAGGTTCCGAATGGCCGCGAATTACTCGCACTCGCCAAAAGCCCAACATTTCGACCGGAGCTCATCATTATCGATATGCAAATGCCGTTTATTTCGGGAACGGATATTCTCTGCAAACTGCGCGACCAGCAACATCTGAAGCAGGTACCGCTGGTCATCATGTCGGGTGATAAGTATAATCTGGAACTCGCCTACCGGGCTGGTGCAGATGGTTTCTACTCAAAGCCAACATCACCCGAGGGCTATCTTGAAGTTGCCATCGACATTAGAACACAATACTACCGTTAGCAAAAGCGAAGCCATGATCCTGGCCGCCGGAGCATTTACACTGGATATACCCGATCAAAAGTGCAAGTGCTCTCTGGATTTGATCTTAAAGGATGTCACCTGTACACCTAAAAACAGTATATTTAAAGTGCGGGAAAGCGATATTTGTATCTGACGATAACATAACGATCTTTTGTGTTGGAACAGCACAGCATTGGCACAGAAGCCAATTTTTTAAGGAACACAGGCGAATCAGGGCAATTGATTCTTCAATATGACTGGGACAATTCCTCCCTGGGCCCCCTTTCTCAGTGGCCGTCTAGTCTGCGTACGACACTGGGCATTGTATTGCATTCGGCGTTCCCTATGTTCCTGTTTTGGGGACCTGACAATATTTGCTTTTACAACGACGCCTATCGCCCCAGTTTAGGTCTACCGGGGAAGCATCCCGCCATTGGCAAGCCGGCAATCGAGGTATGGCCGGAGATCTGGGAAATAACTGCTGCGCTGATCAATGAGGTATATTTAACAGGAAACGCGCTGTGGTTTGAGAACAAGTTGATCCCCATTGAACGCAACGGCCGGCTTGAAGACGTCTATTGGACATTCAGCCACAGCCCGGTATACGGGGACAATGGTACCATAGCCGGTGTGCTGGTTACCTCGCTGGAAACAACGCCGACGGTGATAGCCCAGCAGAAGATCAAGGAAACGGTCTTAAAACGTACGCGGGAGCTGGAACAAGCCAACGCCTCGATCAGTCAGGCCAACGCGTACCTTCAGGATATCATTAACTCATTCAAACAACCTCTTCAGGTGCTCGTGCCCGTCTATGAAGGGGGCGAGATCGTTGATTTTCGTTTCAAACTGACGAATCAGGCCTATGCGTCCTATGCCAACACGACACCGGATGCGATCAGCGGCAGCAGAGTAAGCGAGATATTCCCGGGTTACCTGAAAACAACCAGTTTTACCAATGTGGCACGGACTTTCCTGTCGGGGGAAACGGACACGTGGATGATCCATTATGATCAGGACGGGCTGGATTTGTATAATGAAATGACTGCGATTAAAATGGGAGACGAAGTGATACTTCATTTCGCAGATTATACGAAGCTGAAATACCTCGAATTTGAGCTGCTCAATAAGATCACAGAGCTTGAAAACTCGAATCAAAACCTTGAAGCCTTCGCACATGCCGCGTCACACGATTTGAAGGAGCCTGTAAGGAAAATACAAATGTTCGCCAACATCCTCCAAGGGCAACTCGGGGATAAATTATCCGAGCAAAACCGAATGTCATTCAGCAAGATCATATCCGCAGCTGAAAGGATGGGTAAGCTGATCGACGACTTGCTGCAGTACTCGCAATTTAGTCTTTTGCCGCCTTTAATGGAACCGGTTGACCTCAATGAGAATGTCCGCCAGGTAATAGAAGATCTGGAAGTTCGGATTCAGGAAAGCAACGCGTCTTTGATATTGAAGGAACTACCCGTCATAAATGGCTACAAAAGGCAGTTGTACCAAATGTTTCAAAATCTGATCAGCAATTCGCTGAAATACCGGGACCCCGCAACTCCGCTGAACATTGAAATCTCCGCAGCCCCTTGCACCGAGAACGGAATAAACTATCACCAGCTGGAAGTACGCGACAACGGTCTGGGATTTGAACAGCAGTTTGCCGAGAATATTTTCCAGCTTTTCACCCGCCTGCAACATACCAGTATGCAAGCAGGCAGCGGCATCGGGCTCTCTACCGTCAAACGGGTCGTCGATAACCACAAGGGAATCGTCAGAGCTGAGAGCCAACCCGGCAACGGCGCGCTATTCAAAATTTTTCTACCAAATAGTGCGCCAAACATCGAAGTGAGCCATTTCTGATCGCGCGGCTTTTTCCAATGCAAGGGTTATGCTGTTATTCACTTCGTAATGACTTTACCGGGTTCGTCAGAGCTGCTTTCACACTCTGAAAACTGACTGTCAATAGCGCTACCACCACAGTAGCCAAAAGTGCCAGCAGGAAAATAGCCGGATTAAGCGAAATCTTGTACTCAAAATTCTTTAGCCAGCTCTCCATCGCCCACCAAGCGACAGGCGCAGACAGTACAAAAGCAATAGCGATTAATTGTATAAACTCTTTGCTAAACAACCAAAGAATGCTCCGTACACTAGCCCCGAGTACTTTACGGACGCCAACCTCCTTAGTTCGCTGGTTGACCATGAACAAGACAAGCCCATACAAGCCCATACAACCAATAACCAGGGCTATCCCGGTGAAGAAGTTGATCAACTTACCCATCGTCTGCTCCTGCTGATAAGCCTCCTGAATCTGATCATCTACAAACTGGGGATCGAAAAAACTATCGGCATAAACTTGATTGTAGGCCTTTTCCAATTGTTTCAACGCCCGGCCGAAGTCAGCCGAACGCAACTGGATGTTGGCCGAATAGTACCCGCTAGCCATCGTGGTAAGGAACATGGGCTTGATCCGCTGCCTGAGATCAGACTGATTGTAATCTTTTAAAACGCCGACGATTTCCAGGGATACCGACTGTTTATGCAGGATTTTGCCCAACACCTCCTCCGGTCGGCTGAAACCCAACTGCCGCATGAAGGTTTCGTTAATGAGTGCTTCGCGGGCAGTGTCGGAACGTTGGAGGTTGCGGCCGGTTATCAGTTTCAATCCATACAAACCCACATAATCGGCATCAATCCAAGCCTGCTGCGGGGTATAAGGCTCTTCATTCGGGCGGGTGTCGAAACGGACGTTCGTTTGACTGGTGGAGCCTGACTGAGGGGGCCCACTCATCGAGTAACTGAAACTGCTCACATTGGGTACCGAGGAAGCCAGGTTACGAAACGCGCTCATTTTGCTGATGTCCTGCGCCGGAAGGTTTGGTAGGCTCACAGTCAGGATAGCATCCTTTCGAAAGCCCAAATCTTTTGTCTGAACGTAACTGAGCTGATTGGTCACTACGATTAACCCGATAATCAGCATTTGCGAAATGGCAAACTGCGCCACCACCAGTCCCCGCCTGAGGGAAAAGCCACCTGTCTGCTGCGTGGTGAGACGTCCGGCTAATGCCACCACCGGACGGAAACCCGCCACGATCAACGCCGGGTAGAGGCCCGCCAGCAGAATGACCGCGGCCACCATAAGGGCCAGCCATGCCAGCACCGACGGTGAAAAGTAAAATGTAAACCGGAAAGGACCACTCAGATACGAATGAGCCAATGTTTGCCCATACTGAGATAGGACGATCCCCAAGGCAAGGGCAGATAGTACTATGAGCGTAGTTTCGCCCATGAATTGCCAGAATAGCTGCGTTTTTGTACTGCCCAATACCTTACGAACGCCCACCTCCCGCGCGCGGTTGAGCGCCTGTGCCGTAGCCAGGTTCACAAAATTGATGCTCGCCGTACCGATCAGCAGTATGCCGATCAACACCAGCGACAGTAACAAGCCGCGACTAACGCCCCCATACTCGGGCGACAGGTGCATACTGCTAAAAGGTATAGCCGGGTAGGATGTTTCCTTGATTTTCCTCAGATTATACTTCTTGACGAACGGAAGCATTTGCTGGTTCCAATCCGCGACCGTAAAGCGGTCGTTAAACAGGGCAAAACAGTGGGTGCTGCCGTTCGTGTTGTCAAAGGGTTCATCTTCGGGACGTCCATTGAACTGCTCTTTCAGCGACCCCCAAGAGGCCATGATCGAGTAATCCAGATCGGTATCCTCGCGGTAGTCGGCAAACACGCCCACCACGCGCGCGGGAATGCGCGCCTCGAGCCGGACCGTCCGGCCTATGACGTTGGTGGTGGTACCGAAGCATTTGCGGGCCAGCTCAGCGCTCATTACGACTGTACCTGGCTGGCTGAGGTCGTCGGGCCCACCTGCGATCCAGGTGTAGTCGAAGATGCTGAAATAAGCCGGTTCAACAAACGCGCCGTTGTGACTCTTCTCTTTAATTTTCTTATCGGCCTGGTTGGCGACGGGCACCGCTATCAGTGGCGAATACCACTCATCCAGCATTGCAATGCGCTCAATCCCGGGGTAATCGTTGCGAACTGCCTGACCGAACGGGTAAGGGATACCCTGAATGTTGAATTCGTTGGTTGGCGATGTAAACCGGGAAGTGAATTGATAAATCCGGTCGTAGTTCCGATGGTGACGGTCGGTTTGGTAGTGGAAGCGAACAAGCGCGAAAATCAGCAGGGCACAACCCATACCAAGTGCCAGACCTGATATATTAATGAATGCATAAGCTTGGTTTTTGCGTAAGTTACGCCAGGCAATTTTGAAATAGTTCTGTAGCATATTGATGGATCGTGATGCTTTGTTCAATCTAAAAAGGCTTCCCCCTGCCCTATTGAGTCAATTATCATACCACGAAGTTGAACCTGCATTTTGATTAAGGAGAGGCTTCCTAATCGCTTAAAATGTACGATTTCGGACAACCTGTGTCCGGTACTGCTGCAACCCAATTGACTTGTATATTCTTTTCGAATTTCCTTTAATGAATTTTGTTTGGGTATATCAAACGAGTGACTTCCCTTTTTCCCGACAAGTAGAACGGCTTCATCAAGAGAAGTTAAAACAGAAAACATAATTTCAACTGACTAACAAATAAAACTATGGCAAAAAATAATTTAGTAAGAATGGACAATATCGGCATCGTCGTAGAATCCCTTGACGACGCCGTTTCGTTTTTCACAGAACTCGGACTGAGTCTTGAGGGACGAGCCACCATTGAAGGCGAGTGGGCTGGCCGTGTAACCGGACTGGGCTCTCAGCACGTAGAGGTTGCTATGATGGTTACGCCGGATGGTCACAGCCGGCTCGAACTTTCCAGATTTCTTACCCCACCAGTTAAATCGGACCACCGGACTGCCCCTGTGAATGCATTAGGGTATCTACGGGCCATGTTCACGGTTGAAAACATTGACGACACGGTAGCCCGGCTCTCTGCACACGGCGCTCAGCTGGTTGGAGAAGTGGTTCAGTATGAGAACTCGTATCGGCTCTGCTATATGCGCGGAACCGAAGGGATTCTTATTGGATTGGCAGAAGAAATCGGGCACAAGTAACAAAAAGCGCCCCGGCTATGTAAAAATCACATAAGCGGGGCGCCGGGATTTGGAAAAACAGCGCTATTCGACCTTCGCTTTAATAGCCGTCGTTCTGTTTCAGATTTGAGTTTTTATTAAGTTCCGGACGCGGGATCGGCAGCAAACTCCGGTAAGCTCCGTTTGGCTTATGGGAAAGCCACGACTTGGTAGTGAAAACTCCGAACCGGATCAAATCCTGGCGGCGGCGGCCTTCCTGTGCAAACTCCCAGCCCAATTCATCCAAAAAGCGTCCGTACTTAATGTCTGCCCCACCTTCCTGCGTCGATGTGGTGGTGTTGCGGAGCCCGTAATCGTATGCGCTACCCTTCATCAGATCGGCGCCGGTGACAGTAGCTTTGGTAGGGTTGGCTTTGAAATTGCGTTGTCTGACGGTTGTGACAAGCGTAGCGGCTTCATCGGCTTTACCACTTCTGAGAAGCGATTCCGCTTTCATCATAAGCACATCGGCATAACGCAAAAGTGGCCAGTCGTTACTCAGATTGACGGTGGTACCTTTTTCAATTTCGAACTTCCCAAGCCTGAAACCGTGAATCTCTTCGGACTGATCGACACCCGGCAGTTCGTTGATATAACTCAGAGGCTTGCCTGCAAAAGCGCCCAATGTGCAGTTAAGCGGTGTTCCGCCGGCAGAAAACTGAGGCCCCTGGATCCAGTTACTTGTCAACCTTTCATCGTTTTTGTCGAATGAATTGATAAACTGCGGGATAGCACAAATTCCTCCCCAAGGTGTATTCAGCAGATTATACGTAGCCTGGTTGGCCGGTTGAAGTGTTTCCATGTGTATTGAAAAACCATTCCAGTCCGTCACATATTTAATGTCAAAGGGGATCGCAAAAATAATCTCCTTCGATGATTCATTGTTTGTTTTAAAAACCTCTTTTTGGGTAGCTTCCAGTGCATAACCCGCACCGGAATTGATAACCGCATTGCAATGTTCAATACACTTATCCCAGGCTGCGGTACCTGTAAATACCTCTGCATTCAGGTACATCTTGGCAAGCAAAGTATGTGCTGCCCATTTGTTGAACCGTCCGTAAGTAGTAGGGTCATTCTTGTCGGAAAGAAGCGGCAGGTTATCGGTAATATCCTTTACGATAAACTCAAAGACCTGCTTACGGGTACTTTGCTCCGGTAAAAAGCCGGCGGGTACATCAAACTGGGTAATGATGGGTACATTGCCGAAGATGTCGCAAAGCACGTAGTAGTACGAAGCCCGCAGTACTTTCAGTTCGGCAATAACCGCTTCTTTCCCGTCGGTGAATGGGATGCTGCCCGATTCGATCTGATAAATGATGCGGTTGCAATTGGCAATCCCCGCATAGGACCGGTTCCAGTTGTTGACGGCAATGTCGTCATCGGCTGTCCATTTATGGTCGTGTATCCGGCGATAAACACCACCATCCACCCAGCCGTTGGGCCGCGCGGGCATCACGAGTTGGTCGCCGGAAACCTCCTGTGTCCTGAAGAGCCCGTTCCATTGTTGCAACACGTCACGCCAGTTGGTATACGCTGCGCCAACGAGTGAGGCCACGTCTCCCGACGCAGGCGTGAACTGGCTTGCAATGATCCTGTCAAAACTCTCGTCCTTTAATTCGGTGCAGGCGGTAGCCCAAAGCAAAAGAAGTAGTGCAATCTTACTTTTTATGATTAACTGTATGTTCTTCATGATCGGAGATAGTTTAAGAATTTTACAAAACAAGGTTTAGCCCCAGGGTGAATGTGCGCGTGGTTGGGTACTTGTCACGGTTGTCATTCCCTGGTGAGAGCCCCAGCCGGTCCACTTCCGGGTCGATGCCCTTGTACTTTGTAAAAGTGAAAGTGTTCAATGTAGATCCGTAAATACGGATGGACTTGATGAACTTATTCTTGAACCCATTGATATCGTAGCCCAGCGTAATGTTGTCGATTTTCCAGAAATCGCCGTTTTCTACATAATAGCTGTTAAATTCCTGCGGCATACTGGGGCTTAGCACGGCCTTGTCGAATATTTTGTCGTAAGCGGACTTGATATTGTTGTACTGCTGCAATCCGGTGCTTTCGAAGAACATGCGCTGGAAGTTCAGGATCTGATATTTGAATGCGCCCCGCATGGTCACCCCCAGATCAAACTTCTTGTAACGGATGTTGTTGTTCCAGTTCAGGTAGAACTTGGGAAGGCCGTTTCCGAGCACCCGCTTATCTTCAAATGCATGCTGATAGTCCGCATAAGCCTGCGGTTTTCCATCCCTTCCCTCGTAAATCCATTTCCCGTCTTCCGAAATATCGACCACCTTGAACCCGTAGAAGTCACCGACCTTATCACCGATTCTCACAATATGGGTAAAGGTCTGCACCGGATCGCCGGTTGCTCCCGTTACGAAATAGTCATTTGTGGACTTATAAATTTCGTTCGAAAGACTCACAAGCTTATTGGTATTGGTGGAATAATTGACGCTCGAATTCCACACCAGGTCTTTCGTCTGAACCGGAACAAAATTGACAAGCACTTCAAGCCCCTTGTTCTCCATCACCCCCACATTCGCGCGGGTGGAAGTATACAGGTTCGGCGGGCTGGGTACCTGAAAATCGTATAGCAATCCATTAATCCGCCTGTTATAATAGTCTATGCTACCGCTGATCCTTGCTTTCAGGATCGAGAAGTCAAGACCGATATTGGACTCGTGCTTTTCTTCCCACCGAAGGTCCGGATTGGGGTTCTGCGCTGGTACCAGGGTTTGTATCCACTTCCCGTTCGAGTAAAAATATTTTTGATAGTTCAGGATCGCTACCCCCAGAAACAGGTTGCTGGGCTGGGTACCCGTTACACCATAGCCCGCACGAAGTTTCAGATCGTCAAACAGATGTTGGCCTTTCATAAAAGCCTCATTGCTAATGCGCCACCCGAGCGAAACGGCCGGAAATGTCCCCCAGGGATGCTTACTGCCTACGAGTTGGCTAGCTCCTTCATGCCTTACGCTGGCGAGTAGCAGGTAGCGGTCATCATAGTTATAGGTAGCCCGTGCGAAAAAGCCGATCAGATTGGTTTCCGCTTTTCCACTGCCCATCGGCGCAAGGCCCGTTTTGATGGCGTTTCCTATACCTATGTTGTTGTAAGTGAATTTGTCGGTCGGGAAATCCCAGTTTTGCATCCAAAAATTCCGGTTCGAGTTGTCCTGATAGCTGTAACCGCCCAAAACAGATGCCTTGTGCTGCCCAAAGTTTTTGGAAAACTGCGCGGTCAATTCCATCAATTTGTCCACAGACGAAGTGGACCCGTTAGAAGCATAGCCATTGCGGCCGTCGCGCAAGGTGGAAATGTGGTTCTTCGTCTCGGAATAACCGCGGGTTTGATTGTAGCGGTTGTAGGAGAGCAAAGCCGATAGTTTCAGGCCGCTGATTGGATTATAAGTCAGGTTACCGGTGATGCGGCTGTTTTGCGAATCGTTTTTCCCATCGCTTTCATACAGACGTGCCAGGGGGTTGTCGTAATTAAAGATACCGGTTTGCTGAAACCATGTTCCATCCGGGTTTTTGGTAGGGGCAGTTGGATTTTGTATCAGCGCCTGGCGGTATGCATAACCATTGAAGCTCACGCCGTCGCCGGTCGTCGGATAAGTATTGTAGGAGTTAAGAAACCCGATATTGATGTTCAGTTTATCATTGAACATGGTATGGTTTACGTCAGCGCGCCCATTGAAAGTGGTGTTTTCCGACTTAATAAAAATCCCATCCAGAAAGCGGTAATTGAGGTTGACCAGGTAATTGGTTTTGTGGTTGCCACCGCGGAACGTCAGGTTGTGTATCTGACTGAGCGTCTTTTTCGTCACCTCTTTCATCCAGTCGGTATTCCCGCCCAGGTCCCAGGATTTATCCCTGATACCCTGCGAAATATGCCCCCGGTAATCGGCAGCGGTAAGCAGGTCCAGCTTCCTGGCGATCGTCTGGGTACTGAACGAAGTATTGTATTCAACTGCACTGTTGTAGTCCCCGCTGGCTCTTTTGGTGGTCACGATAATCACCCCGTTGGTACCGCGTGTGCCGTAAATGGCCGCAGCGGAACCATCTTTCAACACATCAATGGCCTCGATATCTTCGGGGGCAATCGTCTTAAGATCTCCCGGCACGCCATCGATCAGAACCAGTGGGTTGGAATTGGCACCGAGTAGCGTCGTGTTTCCGCGAAGCAGGATCTGCGAGCCTTGCGTAGGGTCGCCGCTCGGTGCCGAAATGGTAAGCCCGGCTACTTTTCCCTGCAAAAGCTGCCCTGCATCGAGGGTTGGACCTTTGATGAAATTTTCGGGGGTTACGCGCACCACGGCACTGGTAACATCCGCCTTCCGCTGGCTTCCATAACCTACCACTACCACTTCCTCCAGCGCCTTGTCGTCCACCACCAATTTGATGTCCACCACGCTCTGGTTGCCTATTGCTTTCTCCTGGGTCACGTAGCCAAGAAAACTATAAACAAGCGTGCCCTTTTCGTCCGGGATATTCAGGCTATACTTCCCATTAACGTCTGTTGCCGTCCCGGTTTGTGTTCCTTTCAAGACGACATTTACGCCCGGCAATCCGTCCCCCTTTTCATCGGTAACTTTTCCGCTGACCATAAACTGCGTCAAGTCCTCCGGTTTCGGGATCTCCGCGGGTTCTTCGACAGCGCCCGAGTTTTCAAATTCGTTATCGCTTAAAATTATATGCTTTTTGTTGACCTGGAATGATATCTCCAGGGGTTTGAAAAACCGGGCAAGTACCTGGGCGAGCCTTTCGTTTTTGACTTCCAGCGTTACCTTTCGCCTCGACCGGATCAGCTCCGGGCTGTACATGAACTTTACATGTGCGATAGCTTCTATTTTCAATAAAGCGGTCTTAATATCCTGGTTTTCAATCTTCAATGTAACCCGCTGTTCAAGGATTTCCTGTGCATGTCCGGGCCGGGCAACCACAATGGTCGCAAACAATGCAATGGTGCAGAATTGTATCAACGTCACCTTCATAGAAAGCAGTAGTAAGCGTTGGAGGACTGGGTTAACTTTCATACATTTGATTTGTTTTGTGTCAATTTTTGGGAAAATTTTGGACAAAGCGATCCCCCGGGCTTTTTGCAAGAAAGCCTTATACGTAAGTAGAAAAAGGGGGAGGATTATGGAAGACCCGCAGTGCCGCAAACACTGCTGGTCTTTTTTATTGGGTA
The DNA here is from genome assembly GCF_052044875.1 of Dyadobacter sp. 22481. Classification (NCBI taxonomy): domain Bacteria; kingdom Pseudomonadati; phylum Bacteroidota; class Cytophagia; order Cytophagales; family Spirosomataceae; genus Dyadobacter; species Dyadobacter sp. 22481. The sequence goes on along the minus strand of NZ_JBQENV010000001.1, from coordinate 300,230 downwards.
GAGCTTATGTTTTCATATAGCTGAGATTCTGGGTTGAGATGGTTGGTTTACTTCCTGCAACTTCTTACATTCATCACGATCTGTCCGTCGATCATTTCGTAACTCGCATGAATGGCCTTGCACATCAGGTTTAATTTTTCTATCAGCGGTTCGTCGGCCATGGAAGCCGTCAGGGTACAGTTTTGCACCTGGTTTTCGTCCACGATGATTGGAATGCCGTAAGCTTTTTCAAACTTTCTGAAAACTTCAATCAGCGGCGTTTCTTCAAAAACAAAGTCCTCTTCCCTTACCGTACGGTCCACAATGACTGGATTGGCGATCAGGCTTTTCTGAAATTGCTTTTCGTCTTTTTTGTAATAAATCTCCTGATTGGCCGTCAGCACGATCCCATTGAGCGAAGGATTGGGCTCCTCCTTAGTTTTGGTTAACTCCTCATTGTCAAACACCGACACTTTCCCCGTTTTCACCGTTACGAGTACCTTTTCTTCACTATCGAAGGACCGGATCGTAAAACTCGTACCAAGGACTTTCACCACCAGCTTATTGAAATGCACCAGAAAAGGTTGGTCAGGGTTCCTTGCGACATCAAAAAATGCCTGCCCATCCAGTCGTACAACGCGGATACTTTTGTCGAATGCCGCGGGATAGGTGAGCGAACTGTGGGGATGAAGGGTAACTTTACTACCGTCGGCCAGGCTGATTATTTTGGCCACGTCGGAGTTATTGTGTTCTTTAATCAGCTCGCCCTGCCCGGGAACCTGTGATGTTTCCGGATCTGAAACGAATGCGAATTTGCTTCCTGCGGAATAGAACCAGGCAAAGCCCAGTATCAGCAAAACAGAAGCGGCCACAGAGAATGTACTTACGGAGTATCTCTGCCAGAACGGTTTCACCACCTGCCTGTCATGGCGTTTCTGGTGTTTTGATAAAATTTTGTTCGCGAATTGCTCAATATAATCGTCGGTCACCGCTGGTTGCCCGTCGGCGATGTTGAGCAAAAACAACCTGGCTACTTCCATCTCCCCCCGGAGATGAGGGTGCTTGTCGGACAATGCATTCCAAAATAGACCAGACTCCTGCTTCCTGTGAAAGATCCAGTCGCGAAATCCCGGATCATTCACAAAGTCTATCGTCTTGAAATTTTCATACTCATTCATGAAATTGAAGTATTGTTGATTTCCTGATACGATTAGAAAGAATCGCATCATTTATACCCTATTTCACAAAAAGTTTTTTGAAAAATTTCGACTAGTCTACTAAAACCAATTGATTAACAATAACTTGTGAAGAAAAAGAAAAGGTGCAAATATCCAATTTTCCCTCAAAACATTGATGCTTTTCAACAGCAGGTTCGAAACGGACTGTTTGCTGATGCCCATCATTTCGGCAATTTCATCATTGTCCAGATTTTCGTAGTAACGAAGAAAAAGGACCTCCTTTTGTCGTTTGGTAAGGAAAGAAAAGAAGCGGGTGATTTTTGAAGTAAGCTCTGTTGACTCGTCGAGGCTGACAAGAAATTTTTCGATGTTTTCGAAATCCGCAAAAAGATCCTCCTTTTCGGGCATTTCGATGTTAACCATGTTGTCGTTCATAGCCCTGATGAGGTTATTCCTCAGGCATTTGAAAAGGTAATTTTTAATTGAAACAGGGTTGCCAAGATGGGTTCTTCTTTCAAGAAAATCCAGGAAAAGGTCCTGAATAACGTCCTCCACCAGCGAACGATCTTTGCTGAATTTGCTTCCATAGTGAAGCAGGGGACGAAAATAGCGCGACAGAAGTATATTCAAGGATTGATCATCCCCACTCTTAAAAAGAGCCCAGGCCACGGTGTCTGTGATATTTACCTGCTGGATTTCGATCAGTTTATCCATTTTGCTCAATGCTGGCCACGACTACTTAGCGAACTGGCATTGCCGGGCCTGTTAAACACAGCGACAAATCGGCATGCAGGAGCTACTAATTAAGACTAACACCACAAATATTGTAATTATTTTCACAATAATTGTAATATATACAATTATTACTTTCAGTATTCCATCAACGTGGTGGTATGCCGAAAGAGCTGATTAATCGAAGAAATCTCCGCTCACGAAGCCCATTGCTCCCCGACTTATCCCAAATCAGGAACTTTTAAAGCTGAATAATCTGTCTCTTGTTAAACCGGCCCGGAAAACGGCCTGAAAGATGCATTATGAAGAAAATCGGATTTTTATCGTTCGGACATTGGTCAAACCATCCGGCTTACCGGGCCCGGACAGCAAGCGACACGTTGCTTCAATCTATCGACCTGGCTGTCGCTGCCGAAGAGATCGGTTTGGACGGCGCTTACTTTCGGGTTCATCATTTTGCAGCGCAGTTGGCATCGCCCTTTCCTTTGCTTTCGGCTATCGGCGCCAAAACGCGTAAAATAGAGATTGGAACGGGTGTCATTGACATGCGGTACGAAAATCCGCTTTACATGATAGAAGATGCCGGCGCCGCGGATTTGATTTCGGAGGGCCGACTGCAATTGGGAATCAGCAGAGGATCGCCGGAACAGGTAATTGACGGTTGGCGCTATTTCGGGTATGAACCGGCTGAGGGTGAAACCGATGCAGATATGGGACGCCGCAAGGCATTGGAATTCCTGGATAAGCTCAATGGTGTAGGATTTGCGCAACCAAATCCATACCCGATGTTTCCGAACCCGCCGGGCCTGCTGCGTTTGGAACCTTACTCGGAAGGATTGCGGGAACGTATCTGGTGGGGAGCAGGCTCCAACGCCACTGCTGTTTGGGCGGCCGAAAACGGAATGTATCTTCAAAGTTCAACCTTGAAATTTGATGAAAGCGGTAAGCCTTTTCATGTGCAGCAAGCCGAGCAGATCAGATTGTACAAAGAGGCGTGGAAAAAAGCGGGGCACCAGCGTGAACCGAGGGTTTCCGTGAGTCGGTCTATTTTCGCATTGGTATCCGATCAGGATCGCTATTTATTTGGACAGGAATCCAATCGGAGCGATAAAATTGGCATGATCGAACAGAACAAACGCGCGATTTTCGGTAGAAGTTACGCCGCAGAACCGGATCAGCTGATAAAGGAACTGGCACAGGACGAGGCTATCCAGGAAGCGGATACGCTCCTTTTGACAATACCTAATACGCTGGGAGTTGACTACAACGTACACGTATTGTCTTCTATTTTAGAGCACGTGGCCCCCGGATTGGGGTGGCGCTAAATCCTTGTTCAAATGGTGAATTGTATTCATCGGGCTCGTTTTCTTACTTATACAGTATTCTGATCTGAAGGCCTATGGATGTGAACCTCAGATTACGGCTCGTGACACCGCCAATGGGATAACGAAGCTGCGGTTCGATTAACAGGGAGCTCCGTGTCGTTACCTTCTTTTCTAGCAGGATTGAGGCACTTAAATACGACGCCGGAGCAAAAACAACCCCGCTGTTCCCACCGGTCAACGGCTTTTCTTGCTTTGAAACCAGTTCTTGAACTTCCCTGACTTCTCCGTTGGAAAGCGCCAGCGTATTCGTAACGATTTTATCTTTCCGATACAATTCTTTGAAATGCTCACCCCAATTTAAGGACGACGACACCCCGAAAAGACCGGATAAGCTAAATTTTGGGCTGTTATGAAGCGCTACCTGGATATCTACCGGAATATCCAGGTCCCACCAGCGGTAATCGCCCGTGGTGAGCCATCTGACCGCATCTTTCTTAAATTCCGGATCCGGGTTGCTCACGTACGCGTGTTCGCGCAGTAGGGCGAGCCCGCCGCGCAGCGACAGTTTGGATGCAATAGGAAATGTAGCAAAAACGGCGGGTCCTAATGTAAGTCTGTTTTCGGAAGGTCTGGTATAGTTTGCCCTCATGGCCGGCCCCAGGCTTAGGTGAAAGCCACGACCGATATTTCCGGTATCCCTGGTCGCATTCATTTCGCTAAGCCGGATGGACGGTAGCCCCAATTTTACGGCATATAATGAAGGTCCTCTGCTGAGCAACGCTCCCGGATTCCGGGGCAAATTGGCTTCCGACCCGGAAATAACGAATGGAGAATTGTTGTGCGACGGCATTAAATGAGGAATTGTGGAGGCGGTGCCCGCTAATCCGGTACCTGTTTTAACCCGAAATGTTGCAGGTGTTTTTCCCGAAACTGCCTTTTCGTGGGCATTTCTTTGATAACCGACTCCCCGGGATTGCAGATCGATGCTTCTATCGGTCTTACCCTTCTCAACCTGCGCACGATGCTTTTGAATGGCACCCTTAACGCTATTCGATTGTTGAACAGCCCTTTTTCCATTTTCTAAAAAGACCCGGAAACCAATCAAAACGCTCAAAATGAATAGGACCAACATGCCGATGCCTGCGGCACCGGCAAGTTTTCGGTTCCTATCCTTCCTGCGCCGGTGTTTTTCAAATAGCTGCCAGGAATCATCTCTGGGGTCGCTTTCGAACCCGGCCAATTTGTCCCTTATTTTCCGAAACCCTTCGTCATTCCCCATATCGGCTTCCAAATTTTCGTTGTAACATCAACGACTTTATCCGTTGCTTTGCCCGCGTCAAATAGGTCCTGCTGGTGGCTGCGGGAAACCCAAGCATCTCTCCTATCTCCTGGTGGTTATATCCTTCGATTTCGTACAGGTTAAACACCAATCTTTGGCTCTCCGGAAGCTCCTGCAACAATTTGATAATCTCCTCAGCCGAAAGTTTGTCGATCACATCCTCCGCGATCGTCATATCCTCTTCGGCATAATCGGTGGTGATCCTTTCCATTCGTCGCCGCTCTTTGCGGTAGTGGTCAAGCGCGGTATTCACGACGATTCTTCGCAGCCAGGCCCTGAAAACTAAGATTTCCCGGGTGATCAGGATATTTTCAAAGACTTTCAGGAAACTGTCGTTCAGAATTTCCTGGGCTTGCTGATCGGAATTGGAATACCTCAGACATATACCCATCACAAACCCATAAAAATGCCTGAACACCTTTTCCTGGCAACGCGCGTCTCCGCGTCGACAGCCTTCAATCCATTCCGATTCCAGAAAATGTTGCAGAACAAGGGTATTCAAAGTAGAAGAATAGGTTAATAGAGATTACCTTGTTTTGTTTACAAATTCGACACGCTCCCTTTTTCATCCACCACTTTGTCGGCCACTTTCGACCCATTGGACACTCTCACTACGAAGTCGGTTGGATTGAAGGAATCACCTATTAACTTTTTAAGATCAACCTGCAACGTGTAGGATCCTTTGGGATCGCAGCCGTCGTTGTTGCTCTCATTTGCTACCACCAGGTTGATCTGCTGCGGATAAGATTCAAGTATCTCTCCATTCCAGATTGTTTTGAAGTCATCCGCCGAACAGCCGCCCTTCACATCGATGGCCAGCGTATTGCCGGTAAGTACGATGTTCGGGATTTCGAAAGGGACACCGCGGGAGTCTGCCCTGCTCTTCATGATCCGTTCGTAATCACCATTTAGTTCGCTTCCCGGATCGGGCTTTACATTTTGGTTATTATGATCACAGGCGACGAATGAGAGCAATGACAGCAACAGCATTCCTGTTCCAACTAGTCTGATTTTTTTCATGGTTCTAAGTGATTTGATTTCAAACACATGACGTATCAGCGGAAGCAAACGCTACAGTGGGGAGGCAAGCCCGGTCGGGAATCCGGGTTTTCATTTCCGGGAACAATTCCCGTAGCTGAATATATATTGGGAGAAATACTTTCGGCATATGCAGCGGCGTGCACTCCGGCAAAGGCCACACCGCTGAAAGTCGGGCAAGGGCGGTAACCCGGGCGATTGAATGTTTTTTGTTACTCCGCTTTGATTGACTGAACCGGGTTGGCCATGGCCGCTTTGATACTTTGGAAACCAATGGTAAGCAACGCCGTGATCACGGCCAATAGCCCCGCCAGCAAGAAAATCCACCATTGAATTTCCACTTTATAGGCAAAATCATTCAGCCAATGATCCATTACAAGCCAGGCAATGGGCGACGCGATTACGATGGCGATGAGGATCAATTTCATGAAGTCCCTGGACAGCAATGTTGTAATATTCAAAACCGTCGCACCCAGCACCTTCCGGATTCCAATTTCCTTGGTACGCTGTTCGGTGGTAAATGATGTTAACCCCAGTAGTCCCAGGCATGATATTACAATTGCCACGCCTGCAAAAAAGTTGAACAGCCGACCCGTTTGCTCCTCCGTGCGGTAGAGCGCATTGTAATCGGCATCCAGAAATGCATATTCGAACGGATAGGCCGGCATGTATCGCTTCCATAACTGTTCGGTTTTTTTAATGGCGACTGGCGCAAGTTCTGCCGTTGTGTGTACATGCACACGGAAATTTCGGCCCGGATGGCTAAATATAACCAAAGGGAAGATAGGCATCCTGACCGAGGTTATATTGAAATCTTTCACCACACCAATGATGATCCCTTCTGTGGCATCCAGCTTAAAACGCTTGCCGATCGGGTCCTTAATTCCAGTTTGCTTCACGGCAGTTTCATTCAAAATCACAGAGGTCGAATCTACTTTGGTACCCCTGAAATTCCGCCCTGCGAGCAGTTTTAATTTAAAATTCGGGATAAAATCCCGATCCACATTCAGCTGTGCCATAATAAGCGCCCTATCCTTAGCCTTTCCATCCCAATCCGTTGATAAAGTCCCTGTCAAGACATTAACCGGCGTATCTGTTGAAGTACTTACGCCCAGAACGCTCGACTCACCGCTGAGCGCTTGCTTGATCTGTGGCGTAAAGGTCCGTCCGTCGAATGTAAAAGTGTGTTTTCGGTCGAAACCCGGGTCTCGATCTCTGATAAAACGCATTTGACTCCCGATAACAAAGGTGCCTACAATGAGCATGGTTGCCAGCGCGAACTGCGCCACTACCAGCGATTTGCGCAGCAAAGCACCACTCACGTGGCTGGAACGCCCTTTTAATGCCTGAACGGGATTAAAACCCGAAATCAAAAACGCAGGGTAAACGCCTGCCAGAATAAAACAGAATGTGAGCGCGCCGAGCAGAATTTGCCAGGTATGCGGATCGAAAAGGGAAAAGCGGCCCGACTTGCCCGTAATGCTCGCATAAAAAGGTAGAATTCCTTGTAGGAGCATGATTGACAAAAACAAGGAAAGGCTTAGTGTCAGCAAGGATTCCACCAGCAATTGCATAGCCAGCTGCCGCGAGCCGGCGCCTGCGACTTTGCGAATGCCGATTTCCCTGGCCCGCCTCGTGGCCCGCGCTGTGGTCAGGTTTACATAATTAATGCAGCCAATGCTGAGCAAAAGCAGCGCAACCGCTCCCATTATCCCCACCTGCTTATCGGCCGAATCGTTGCCTTCGACAGCATAAAGATGGATTTCAGAAAGCGGCTGTAATTGGAAGTTTGACGGATTAGTCGCGTCGTCGCGCGTTTTGGCTTGTATCGAGGTTAATTTTTTTGCAACTGCCGACGGATCTGCGTTCGCTGCCAGCTTCACATAGGTTCCAAACCCGTAATCATCCCAATTCTCGTCCACCGGGCGTCCTCCTTTTCCCGGATCAAGGGTTTTCAGAATGGCCAGATTCACATAGATATCATTTTTGAACGATGAATTATCAGGCGCATTTTCCAAAACTGCGCTTACCGTGAAGGTGGCATTGCTTTCAACATTGGTGAAGGTTTTTCCAATGGCATCAGCCGTTCCGAAGAACTTACGAGCCAGTTTCTCTGACAATACAACGGCATTAGGGGTAGGAAAAAGTACATTTTTGTTGCCATAAAGCACTTTGAAGCCGTTGAAGATGTCGACAAAATTGGCGTCCGTATAAGCCAGGTTATCCTTTTCCGTAAATGTTTTGTTGTTGGCGCGGAATGTCGCCGACGGATAATCACCCATGCGCACCGCGCTTTCTACTTCCGGCACTTCCCGGAGCGCCGCCACTGCGATGGGGCCGGGTGTCGAGGTAGAAGTATATTCGTCCTCGCCTTTACCAAAATGAACATTGACCTGATAGATCCGTTCTGTATCGGCGTGAAAGCTGTCATAACTCAGCTCATCCTGAACCCACCGGAACAAAAGCAGGCTGACAGCCAACACCACCGCCAGACCGCCGATGTTCAATGCAGAATACCAGCCGCCTGCGCGCAAATTGCGAAGGGCTATTTTTAAGTAATTTCGGATCATAGTGAAGGAAGTGAAGTATTTATGTGAATACTAAATCCATACTCGTTGTGTTGCAATATCCAGACTGCAAACTGGATTTATGTAAGCTATATAAAGTCAATTTCGCTAGTTTTCATTCGACTCTCCCAGAAGTAGTTATAAACATTCGATGGTTATGTCAAAAGATTTTGAAGTCGAGAAATATTGGTTTGAAGACGATGGGCTGATACCTAACAGTAGCTTGCCTGTCCTTGTTTACCGGCAAGTTTGCATGGTAGAAGATAAGTCGGACTGGTTTGAATCTACTTTTATTAAAAACGGGTGGACCAATAACTGGCGCGACATCATTCTTCCCTATGATCACTTCCACAGCACAACACACGAAGTGCTGGGTATGGGCAAAGGTAGTGTTACGCTGCAAGTCGGAGGACGTTTGGGGAAGCGCTTGCTCCTGAACGCAGGCGATGTCGTCATACTTCCAGCCGGTGTTGGCCATTGCGCGTTGACAACTTCGCACGATTACGAAGTAGTCGGCGGCTACCCGGAAGGCAGAGCGTGGGACCTCCTGAAAGGTGATGAAGAAGGGAGAGACAGGGCATTGGACCGCATCAGGAGCGTGCCAATTCCCTTCACAGATCCAGTCAATGGTGAATATGGTAGTTTAACAAGTTACTGGTAGCGTTCCGGGTTGAGCAAGAGCAATTTCCTGATCGCTACCACCATGTCATTTTGAAATCCGGCAGTGCTGGCACAATCCCGAATCTTCATTTATAATTTTTTATTCTTTTTACAGAACTGTTAAAAAATGGGTTTTAGTCTTCACTATACATTTGTGATATAAATTAAACTACTATCCATACTCAAAGACAGTTAACAATGAAAAAGCACATCGTTAAATCATTAAGCCTGGGCGTTCTCGCAGTAGTGGCATTATTCACTACTTCCTGCAAAGAAGACCTTATTCCGGCAGAGGAATTATCAGCACAAACAGAAGGAGATAACCGCAACGCCAAGCTGGGAATCCCGACCAAATTTGACGCCAACGGATTTGCAACCAGAATAGAAAACCTCCTGGAAGGCGAGGTTGGTTTTGGCTATGCTATTTACAATAACGGAGAGGAATTTTACCGCGCCAATGGAGGCGATGGCTTTGCCAGAAAGCACTTCGAAGGAAACTTTCAGTTGCACGGTGCCATTGTAAAACAGGAGGTACTGAACACGACACAATACGTAACTGCCATTACGGTATTAAAAATTCTTAAAAAATACAATTTACCCATTACGACAAAAGTATGGAACTATCTTCCTAAAAACTGGGTGCCCAGTTCTAAATTTAAAGAGCTGGATTTTGAGCGATTTTTAGCACACAAAACAGGCCTTATTTATTATCCGAATCATTGGGATAAAGTTAAACTGACTGTGGAAGGACCGGTCAATGAAAGCATCTTTAATTCAAAAACAAAGCAGGATAACAATATCAACTATTTGTTGCTGGGGATCATACTTCCTTATGTAGAAGCAACTGAACTAAAAAAACAGGGCAATGCTGCTAAATGGAATGAATTGAATGCGACACCCGAAAACTTCGCATTATACGGCGAGCATTATCGCAACATTGTACGCACCAATGTGTTTGTTCCGGCAGGGCTTGAAAATGCGACAGTAATCGATTGGCAAGCCTGGGGACAAAATGCCTGGGGACAAATGGGGCCCATCAGTGCGGGGCTGTCTACGCAGGGCTACCCGTCCAGAAATGGTGATGAGCCAGGAATCGACAAGCCCATCGTTCGTTGGGACTGTGGCGCTACCGGCTTATATCTGAGCGCTTCTCAATTCGGAAAACTCTCCTCAAAAGTTGCTAAAAATGAATTACTCACCCTTACTGAGCTAAACCTGATGAAATCCAAACTGCTTGGTTTCGATGGTAAACTTACCGGCACGAAAGGCAACTATTTTTATAAAAGCGGAGTCGGCTATAATTGCGAAACGATCTTGATCGACTTTGGCCCCGTGCAGGTAGCAGTGTTTGCCAATTCGCCTCAGAGCGACATTTCAGATCCGACGGTTATCGCGCAGATGTACGAAAATTCGTTTATGCCGCTTTAAATTGCATTTCAAATAACGCAAATAAGAGGCCATTAAAAAGCTGCCGCAACTCATTTGCGGCAGCTTTTTAATGGCCTCGCTATGAGCAAAATTTTTATCGGAGCTACTCCTCACTTAAAGCTATACAAATAGGGAGCCATATGTGCCTTTCCTGAAAAGTGCTTCTCATGACGTGTCAATACCTCCGCCGCGAGCATTTTACGCTGAAAAGTTGTTCTTCGAAGCTTGGTTCCTAAAATGGCTTCGTACACATTTTGAAGTTCATTCATGGTGAATTTTTTGGGAAGCAGGTTCCCTCCCACCAGTTTTCTGTCCAAATTATCCCGTAAAGTTTGAATGGCTTTCTCAACGATATCCCGGTGATCCAAAATAAGTTCAGGAAGTTCATTGACCGGATACCACTCACAGGAATCCGAAAGTGCATCCGGCCTTGGTGTTACCTCTTCGTAATTGATCAACGCGTAATAGGCTACGGAAATAAACCGGTCCAGCATCCATTGGTATCCATCACCAGGCAGAATACCGTTGGCTTCCAGCAAAGTTCGCATGACTTCGGGATCAAAACGGCTAAAATCTCCAAATGTATAGAATTGTTCGAGGTATATGTCCGTCAGGCCCGTCCGTTCATTCAAACCACGAAGCACAGCGTCGTTCAGATTTTCCTGCAATTGTACAAACCCGCCCGGTAATGCGAACAGGCCGGTGTTATGATATTCCATGATCAGGATTTTCAAGTCACCTTCTGAAAATCCAAAGATCACTGAATCGTAAGCAATATGGGGTAAATAGGCCGTTTTGGGCATTCTGAAAATTTTCATCAAAAATAGTTAGCACTTCTGATAATTACCAATTACTATTGTCACAAACTGAGACAATAAGAATGAAAACATTCCTTTTCCTGGCGGCACTACTGTTGTGCCTCGTTGACAGCACCAACCTGTTTGCACAGGGTAACAATGGATTTGCGGTGCAAACAAAAGTAGAAACCGGCACGATCGAGGGCCTGTTTGACACTAAAACCGGCCTGCAATACTATCTGGGCATCCCTTTCGCCAAACCGCCGGTTGGGGACCTCCGGTGGAAAGCACCGCAAGCGCCGAGCAACTGGACAGGCGTAAAACAAACGAAAGCATTTGGCCCGCGTGCCATACAAGCACCCGTATTCGGCGACATGGGTTTCCGTTCGAACGGTATCAGCGAAGATTGCTTGTATCTGAACGTATGGACCCCCGCTAAACGCAACACAGCCGGGCTTCCCGTTTTGGTTTATTTCTATGGTGGCGGATTCGTTGCCGGCGATGGCTCCGAACCCCGTTATGACGGAGCAGCTATGGCCAGGAAAGGAATTGTGGTTGTTACGGTTAATTATCGCCTGGGATTGTTCGGATTCCTGGCGCATCCGGAGTTGAGTAAAGAAGCCGCCTACAAGGCATCCGGCAACTATGGCTTGCTGGATCAGGCATTTGCATTGAAATGGGTGAACAAAAACATTGCGGCATTTGGCGGCGATCCTAAGAAGGTGACCATTGCGGGTGAGTCCGCCGGGTCAATTTCTGTAAGTGCGCAAATGGCCTCCCCATTATCGAGGAACCTGATAGCCGGTGCAATCGGTGAGAGTGGCTCCGGAATTGGCGCATTATCGGCAGTGCCGTTGGCCGAAGCCGAAAAGGTAGGCGCCGAGTTTGCCAAAAATGCCGGTTACACATCCCTGGCCCAGCTCAGGGCAGCCAGCACCCGCGAACTGTACGAAGCATATACCGAATCCAAACGTTTCGGTTTTCCCTCCGTAATAGATGGATACTTTCTTCCAAAGACTATGCTGGAAATTTTTAATGCCAGGGAACAAGCGCAAGTCCCTCTGCTCCTGGGCTGGAATTCGGCCGAGATTCCGGGAACAGCTTTCACGCAAGGAGCTATCAATGACGAGAATTTGGTTAAAAAGGTAAAAGAGGCTTATCCGGATGACTGGGAAGAGGTATTGAAAGTGTATCCGCACGGCAATGCGAAAGAAGTAGAATGGGCCGCGACCAACCTGGCTTCCGACCGGTTCATCGCTTACAGCACCTGGAAGTGGTTTGATGTGCATCGCAAAAACAGCAATCAGGCCGTCTACCGTTACCTTTATAGCAAACTTCGCCCACCTTTGGTTGACAAAAACCTGACACCCGGCCTTGCCGGCGGTGTACAGCAGGCTGCCAATAAGATGCCCGAACCCATTGGAGCCCCGCATGCCTGTGAGATTGAATATTGCATGGGAAACCTGGATCTGGTGAAAGACTACGCCTGGACGCCGGATGACTACAAAGTATCAGAAACCATGCTGAATTACTTTGCAAATTTTATTATCAAAGGAAATCCAAACGGCGATAAACTTCCCGAATGGCAGGCAGCGCAGCCAAACGATGCTACACCACCGGTGATGATTTTGGACAAAGAATCGAAAGCAGTAAAATACAATGATGCCCGGTACTTGTTTCTGGACCGTAAGAGTGGGAATAAGTAGGAATAGGACACCTCACAAGACAGAAAGGGCCAAAAGTTGACTTTTTTCGTCTCTTTCAATGCTATAATCGTAGCTTTGCCGCTTCAACCAGTGCAAAGATGATTACAATTGAAAATTTGGCCGTTGAATTTAGCGGTTCTGTCCTTTTTAGCGAAGTTTCCTTCGTGATTAACCCTACTGATAAAATTGCCCTGATGGGTAAAAATGGCGCCGGGAAGTCCACCATGATGAAAATTATTGCTGGTGAACAAAAACCCACGCGTGGCCACGTACGTGCGCCTAAGGATGCCGTCATCGCCTACCTGCCGCAACATTTACTGACCGAAGATAACTGTACCGTTTTCGAAGAAGCGGCAAAAGCATTCAAGCAGGTCTTTGAAATGCGTGCCGAGATGGAAAAACTGAATCTTGCCCTCGAAACCCGCACAGATTACGAGAGCGATGAATATATGGCAATCATCGAGCAGGTTACCGAACTGGGTGAAAAATACTACCAGCTGGAAGAGGTAAATTATGACGCGGAGGTTGAAAAGGCCTTAAAAGGTTTAGGATTCAGGCCGGAAGATTTTCAGCGGCAAACCAAGGAGTTCAGCGGAGGGTGGCGCATGCGTATCGAGCTTGCGAAAATATTATTGCAAAAGCCAGACCTGATTTTGCTGGATGAGCCTACGAACCACATTGACATCGAGTCCGTGATGTGGTTGGAAGATTTTTTGGTGAATAAGGCAAATGCAGTAATGGTTATTTCCCACGACCGTGCTTTCATCGACAACATTACCAACCGTACCGTTGAAGTGACCATGGGGCGGATTTTTGACTATAAAGCAAACTATTCACATTACCTGGTGCTGCGTGAGGAGCGCAGGTCACATCAGATTAAGGCGTATCAGGAACAGCAGAAAATGATTGCTGATAATCTGCAGTTCATTGAACGCTTTCGCGGGACATACTCCAAGACCAATCAGGTTTCCTCCCGCGAACGCATGTTGGAGAAACTGGAAATTATTGAAATTGACGAAATTGATAATTCCGCCCTGAAACTTCGGTTTCCACCTTCGCCGCGGTCAGGGGACTATCCGGTTACCGTGAAAGATGTGTCAAAGTCGTACGGGGACCAGGTTGTGTTCAAAAACGCAAGCATGTCCATTTCAAGAGGTGAAAAGGTATCATTTGTGGGGCGAAATGGGGAAGGTAAGTCTACAATGATTAAGGCAATCATGGGCCAGATCGATGTGGATGGCACCTGCCAGCTTGGACACAATGTTAAGGTCGGCTATTTTGCGCAAAACCAGGCATCCCTGCTGGACCCTAATCTGACTATTTTTCAGACGGTGGACGAGGTCGCAGAAGGAGATGTGAGAACCCAAATCAAGAATATTTTGGGGGCCTTCATGTTTCAAGGGGATGATATTGACAAGAAAGTCAGTGTTTTGTCCGGCGGAGAAAAAACGCGGCTCGCAATGGTGAAGTTGCTTCTGGAACCTGTAAACCTGTTAATTCTCGATGAACCTACGAACCACCTGGACTTAAAGTCGAAGGATGTTTTGAAAGAAGCACTCAGAAACTTTGATGGTACGTTGGTGCTGGTATCTCACGATCGTGATTTCTTGCAAGGCTTATCCCAAAAGGTCTTTGAGTTCAAAGACAAACGTGTGATCGAGCATTTTGAAACGATTGATGCATTTTTGGAACGCAATCGGATCAAAAGCATAGCAGATCTCCAACTTGCCAGGTAGTCACGAGCAATACCGCACATGCTTCCTGTGCGCGACTGGCCGCTGATGAAGGGCTCTTAGAATGGAACCTCGTCGGTGCTGTTTGGGAACCAAAGTGTGCAGGCGTTGTTACTGTAATGAACGATACAAAACAGCTATGGCACGACCCAAAAAATTCGATGATGCTGCCGGATTGCAAAAGGCCCTGAACGTATTTTGGAAAAAAGGGTATGCAGGTACCTCGATTTCAGATCTCACGGCCAGCATGGAGATCAATGCACCAAGCCTGTATGCCACCTATGGGGATAAGCATACGCTGTTTGTCTCGGCTCTGCAAGCCTATATGCAATCCCAGCATGCGTGGATGCGGCAGTCGGTGGGTGAAAACAAGCCCGTCAGGGAAATCATCCGGCTTCTTTTGACATCGCTGGTAGATGAAACCCTGGCGGACCCGGAACGCCGCGGATGTTTTATGGTCAACACGATTACCGAAATGGCCAACCAGGATGCCCAGGTGTTTACAATCGCTTCCGACAATGAGCACCGCGTCCGCTCGATCCTGGCCGACCTGATTCGCAATGGCCAGCAGACAGGTGAGATTTCTCCCGATAAAGATGCCGACATACTGGCCAGTTTTCTGTTTATCAGCTTCATGGGCATTCGTGTGATAGCCGCTACCAATAATAATAAGAAACACTTGCACAGTGCATTAGACGTCATTCTCTCAGCTATCTAAATTTTTTTTGTGTTTTATAGTGATCACTACAAAAATTTTAAGTAGTTTTGTATCGATCATTACAAAACAATCAAACGAAGAAGATCATGTCAAGATTAGCTCATAAAACAGCAGTAGTTACAGGCGGTAACAGCGGAATAGGTTTGGCTACGGTGCAAGCCTTTGTTCAGGAAGGTGCAGAAGTTATTTTCACCGGGCGGAATGCCGATGCGAACCAGCAGGTAGAGCAAGCGCTCGGAGAATGTGTTCACGGCATTGTGTCCGATGCCGGAAAATGGGAGCATATTCAGGCGATCAAAGCGCAGGTAGAAGCGATTGCGCCCAAAGTCGATATTCTGTTTATCAATGCAGGAATTGCCCAGTTTGCACCGATTGATCAGGTGAGTGAAGGCTTTTTTGATAAGATATTGGATGTGAACTTTAAAGGTGCCTTTTTCACGATCCAGGCCCTCCTACCATTGGTTAGCGACGGAGGATCGATCATCCTGAATACTTCGATCAACGCGCATGTGGGTATGCCCGGAGCCAGTATTTATGCTGCATCGAAGGCTGCACTGCTATCGCTGGCCAAAAACCTTTCGGCCGAGCTCGTTTCCAGAAAGATCCGCGTAAATGCCATCAGCCCTGGCCCAATTGCCACGCCACTCCATACACCCGACAAATTCGGGATATCCGAAGCTGAATTCAAACAAATCGGCGAGAGCATTGCAGCGCAAATTCCGGCAGGACGCTTTGGTGCTCCCGAAGAGATCGCCAGTGCCGCCGTGTACTTTGCTTCCGATGAATCCCGGTTCTTACTTGGAACTGAGTTAATTATCGATGGAGGAATGGCCACTTTATAAATGCAAATTAGTTTTTTAGAAACTGAAATTCCGCTTGATCCCCAGCCTGCTCGTTTTGAGCCCAGGGTGGTCGGCGGAATATTCAGGATAACGGCCCCGCCGCCTTCGCCCTGAAGCCTGCATTACATTTGCTACTCCTCTGATAACTCCCTTGTAAAATCAATGATTTTTCGCGAACTACTGCCCAAATCAATCATCGTGAAAACAATGCAGACCCCGAATGCGTATGACAGGCTTAAATCAGTACTTGAAACCCTTGTTCCTCTTTCGGACGAGGAGTGGGGCTCGCTGAGAGCTGCCTTTACGGAACGGACTGTAGATAGCAAAACGATCATTACCCGGGAAGGAGAAATTGAGAAGGAAGTATATTTTATCTGTTCCGGTTTGGTGCGGCTTTATTACCAAACCAGAGACAATGAACAGATTACCGCCTTTATTTTTTGCGAAAATATGTTCGCCAGCTGCATGGAAAGCTTCATTAAACAGCACCCCAGCACGCAGAATCTTGAAACATTGGAAAGCTGTACGATCCTTGCGCTCAGCACGGACAATCTTAATGCACTTTACGCGCAGGTCCCTAAAACGCATGTGATCATGCGAAAAGTAATGGAGGCCCGGTTTATTGCTGCACAACAGCTTTTGTCATCCTATATTTTGGCCGGGCCCAAGGAGCGTTACGAGCTGTTTTCGCTCCACTATCCACATTTGGTACAGCGTGTGCCGCAATATATTCTGGCCTCGTTTTTGGGAATAACGCCGGTTTCCCTCAGCCGCATCCGCAAGCGAATTGCCCGGTCGGGGTGATTTCTTATCTTTTGTTAAGGACTGGCCCTATTGACGGTGGATATCTTTGCAGCTCATCAAACACGAAATGTTATGACCAGAATCTGCAAAGTCATTTTGATTACCATGTTGGTATCCTGCCTTCAAAGCCAAGCACAGCGCCTTCCTTCGCCTGACCGGTTTGAGGTCGAAGCAGATCCGGTTGCATTCATATTTAACGGATACTCGTTCCATCTTGGTTATACCAGGGGGCATTTACGGTTCGATGCCGGTATTTTTGGCATCAAACAGCCTAGTTTCGCCGTGGAGAATAAACTTTTCTCGGTTTTTAGTTCCGGCGGCGGTATTAAAGTCGATTATCTGCTGCGCCGTAACCGTGGATTGTTCATTGGTCTGCAATCAGATTATGCAACCGACAAAGTTGGTTTGAAGTCGGGTGGTGACACCCAGTCTGTAAGTGGCGTAACGCTTGGATTAAGAACGGGGTATCGGTTCATGTTTGGAAAGGAAGAACGTCAGTTTAAAGGTTTTTACCTGGTTCCATGGGTAGGCTTGATACATGCTCTAAACCCTTCGATCATTACAAGCAATGGACATGATTATACGCAATCACGATGGTCCGTTTTTCCAACGATCCATCTCGGGTACAGGTTTTAAGTGAAGGAAAGGAATTCGCACGGCACTCCGCTTGTTCTCCTGAACAATCCACCAATACAACAGCTGTGCTCGAGAATCCATTGATTTACCTTGATATTACTGTAAATGCGTCCGCCGAGCACGTCTGGACTGTGCTGACCCAACCCGAATTGATCGGGAAATGGATGTTTGATACACCGGTCGAGATCGACACCGAATGGCATGAGGGCGGTAAGTTACGGGAACAGGGAGATCTGCACGGCCTGCCATTTGAAAACCGGGGTGAAATTATCCGATTCGATCCTCCCGCCGCGCTGCAATACACGCATTGGAGTACATTGTCGCTCATACCTGATGTGCCGCAGAATTACTCGCTCTTGCAGTTCCAATTACAAAATATCGACAGTCGCACCGTTCTAAAATTAACGATTAGCAACTTAGTGACGTTCGAGATTTTTAAACACCTGGAGTTTTACTGGAAAGTAGCACTTCATTTACTGAGAGAAGTGGCCGAGTCGTTACAGAAGGAGGATTCTGCAATTTAACCGGACCAGGATATGAAAGATTACTACGCCCATTTTTTCACTTTTAAGGCAGGTAAGTCGCGGCTTGTCGAGCATTGGGCTTATTATTACTAAATAATTAGTACAAAATCTAATCAATTAGTTTGTCTACTAGTTTTTTAGTAGTACGTTTGCGATAACATCATACTATTAATCTGGAATATGGAACCCCGTTCACTTACCCGGGCCGAAGCAGAAATCATGAAGATTCTCTGGCAACTCGGCAAAGCATTCATTAAAGACATCCTGGCGCAAATGAATGACCCGAAGCCCGCATATACGACCGTTGCTACTTTCGTGCGCATACTGGAAAAAAAAGGTATCGTCGCCCACACCACCTACGGCAATACACACGAATACTACCCGCTGATCAGCGAGCAGGAATACAGAAAATATGAGGTTCAGCAGCTTGTAGAAAATTACTTTGACAATTCTGTAACCAACCTCGTCTCTTTCTTCATGAAAGACGATAATTTAAAAAAGAGTGACCTCGACGATTTAGCCGCGTTTATCGAAAAAAATAAAAGCAAGTAATAAACATCCTGAAAAATGGAAGCACTTCCCTATTTGCTGAAAGTCAACATCTGCTGGGCGGTATTCTATGGCTGCTACTGGCTGCTCTTCCGGAAGCACACCTTTTTTATGCTCAACCGGGGCTATTTACTTCTCTCTTTGGTCATCAGCTTTTTGATTCCGCTCATTGAATTACAGCAAACCGTTACAGTCGTCGAAAATGCGAGCGTTGTGGCAACGGCAAGCGGTCCGGTCGCAGCTGCGGAAGTGACGGCTGGTACAAATTCTACGGAATATTTACTGCTCGCCTGCTATTGTGCCGGAGTTGTTGTGATGCTGACTGGGCTGATCTGCGCTATCCGTCAGGTGTTTCGAATCGTGCAGCGTGGGATTTGCATTCCCATGCAGGGTTATCGTCTGGTCATCAGTGAAAGCCAGCATACCCGGAGCGGGTCGTTTTCATTCCTCAAATGGATGATCATCTCCAATGAGGATTACGAGCAAAACTTTGAACCTATTTTCACGCACGAAATAGTGCATATCAAACAATGGCACTCGCTCGATATTCTGCTGATCGAAGTATTGAAGGTTGCATTCTGGTTCAATCCGGCCGTATGGCTTTACAAACGTGCATTACAGGATACACACGAGTTTCTAGCCGATGAGCAGGCCACCGACAGGGACTATTACGCCACATTCCTGCTTGCCTACGCGAAAAGTTCAATAGCGACTTCCATTACCAATCAGTTCTTCAACTCTTCGTTGCTTAAAAGACGGATTCACATGATATACAAGAACCGGACAGCGGCCTGGCTAAGGGGTAAGTACCTGCTGCTATTGCCTGTGCTCGCGTTGGCAGTCATTCTGATGGCCGCCAGAAAGTATGTCTATGAAGAAAGAAACATCCGGGCTGAAAATGCGCATACTTTTGATTTAGTAACGGTTAAAGGAATCGTAACTGACGAATCGGGTGTGTCGGTGTCCAATGCTGCGATCACTTTCTCGGGCAGCTATGAAAGTGCGGTAACTGGCCCAACAGGCCGCTTCGAGGCAACTAACATTCCCCGGGGCTCAACGATGACGGTGGAGCACGACGATTTTTTACGTTACACACAGAAAATTCGCAAGTCGAGCGATGAATACCCTATTCGGTTGAAGCGTAACACCATGCCACGTTTGACAAAGAAAGATAAGCGTGCAGCCAGACGAATGCTCGTAACTAACGAGCGAGCCCGCATGCTGCTGGACCGCTGGCCAGGACTTCCTGATAAAAGCAATTTCATCGCCACCACGCTAAAATATCCAAAGCAGGCCATTCTCGACGGGGTCGAAGGACAGGTGCTGGTGTCATTCCTAATCGATACGGAGGGGAATGTAAGCGATCCTAAAATCGAAAAAGGTGTAAGAAAAGACCTGGATCATGAAGCTATGCGTGTCGTCCGATTAATGCCTAGATGGCGACCTGCCGAAAAAAACTTCAAACGAGTGGCTGTTCGCTATACAATGAACATCGCTTTCAACATTGCAGTGGACACATTACCGCTTGCTGTGAAAGAGAAAATACCAGGTTTTTGGGGTAACAGGTCCGTCTACGCTCCGGCAAAAACCGGTCCGATTGGCGATCAGCTCGTCAAAGAGGTATTTGAGCAGGCTACGATTGATCTTCGCGACAGCACCCCGCCAACTACGGCCTTGCATCGATATGGGTATGGATATGTCCATCGCCCTCTCCCCGAAAAGTATGTTGATATGCGGATTAGACTACCAAAAAAATGACATATACACTGTTCTTCTCACAAAAAAACTAGTCGCTGAGATTGATAGCCGGGGCTAGCCTCTCGCTGTTCGATATCGAACGCAGCGAGCGAAGGCGCACACTCATTCGCACCGCACAAATATTTAATTACCTATATTCCAAACACTTAACAACTGGCACGACTATCGCATAGGCGATTGGTATTCTATCGTTGCCAGTATTTACATTTAACCAGAACCTTCGCTATGACCTATTTGCGGATACTGCTTGCACTACTACTCATTTTACCGATTACACTGCTGGGGCAGACCGTCCCAGAAAGTGCTATGTATTTAAATCAGAAGCCTCCCGGTTCGGTGGCGACTTTGTTTGCGCCGAATTTAATCTCTTCAAAAAATCACTACGAATATGGATCGACGTTTTCCAAAGATGGCACCGAGTTCTATTATGCAGTAATTATTAATGATAAGCCTCAGATCCGGTGGAGCCGGTTTGTAAATAACGCCTGGGAAAAACCTCAAACGATCATTGGCAGCACCAACTATGAATACAATGATCCCTTCCTGTCTCCCGATAAGAAACGACTCTACTTTATATCCGACCAGGCAAAAGATGGAAAAGGCAAGAAGAAAGACTTCGATATCTGGTATTTGGAACGGCAAAAAGACGGCTGGTCCCAGACTCCGGTTAATGCTGGCCCGGCTATTAACACGAATAAAAATGAATATTATATGTCATTTACAAAAACAGGTAGCATGTACTTTTCCTCGAATGGAGGTACAAATCAGGCGGCCGATCAAAATTATGATATCCGCCTATCCCGCTTTTCGAAAGGTACATTTGAACCTTCCAATAAGCTTGCAAATGCTGTAAACAGTGAGCATTACGAAGCCGACGTCTTTGTTTCCCCCGACGAGCAATATATTATCTTTTGCTCTGAACGTCCGGGCGGTCTGGGAAAAGGCGACCTGTATATCAGCTTTAAAGACAGCAGCGGGGAGTGGCAAAAGGCAAAGAACATGGGTAACGCAGTCAATACGGAAGGGTATGAATTTTGCCCGTTCGTTACAGGCGACGGAAAATATTTATTCTTTTCTCGCGACGGAGACATTTTCTGGATGTCTGCAACGATCATTGAATCGCTGAGAGAGTCTATACGCTGATTTCCCTAATTACCATTTGATAATGAGCACGACGGCTACCTCCCTTTCAACGGATAATCCTTCAAACGCACAAACGAATAACCCAACGCAAGTAAGGATGGCACAACCTTTTGCAAAGCCTCGTAAGAATTCCATTCCGGGTGGTTGAAATGCATAATAATCAGTGCACCCGGCCTGACATGTTTTAAGATACTGCTTTCGATGACATTGGCCGGTGTATTAGGAACGGCATCGCCGGAAAGAACATCGAAGCTGATCATGGTAACTCCAAGCTGCCTTGCGATTTTCGCGCACGCTTCGTCTGTAAAGGCAGTAGCTGACCGGAAGAAAACAGGCCGTCTGCCGGTAATAGCCGTGATTTTACGTTCATTTGCTTCAATTTCATCAAATGCGTCGGGAACGTCGGGGGTGCCCTTGATCCCATATTCGCTTTCGCCGTCCACTGAACAAGGCTTATGATTCAGGCCGTGATTTTCAATTTCGAAAAGGCTGTTTTTACTCAGGTTTAGAAATGTCGGATAGTTGGCGTCAATCCACCTGCCCGTCACAAACAAGGTGGCGGGTATTTTCATTTTTTCCAGGTAGCCGATCAGCTCCGCATCATATCCGCTGCCGTGTGGGCCTCCGCAGCCGTCAAAAGTCAGGGCAAGCAGCTTTTTGTTGGTCACAATGTCCTCGTCGACACCCTTTACAAACTCTCCCCAACTGCCGGGTGGGGTGTGCGCAAACTCGGCAGAAACCCTATTCTTGGCCGCCAGATAGGAGGTGTCCTGGTATTGCTTTTTGAGATAATATTCGTTTTCCAGACCAGGTGGAAGCGTTTGGGCCAAAAGCTTGCCCGCCAGGAGAAGGAAAAAAATTAAAGTCGGAAAGGTAGCCAAGGTCCTGTTCATCGTGTTTTGTGTTAACTTATCCAAGGTCGGATCGCCCCTATTCGGCGACTTTAAGTACCGTTTCTGCGAGTCCACGGTAATTTTCATCATAGTGATGCCCCCCGGGAATCAGGGCAGTCTTAATGCCCGCATCTGTCAGCTTGTTTTTGAAAGCGACGTCCTCTTCCGAGCCGAAAACACAAATAGTGCTTATCGCTTTGGCTTTAAGGATTTCAGAAAGGACATTTTCGTCATTCTGGCCGGTTCCTATGCTAAGCATGTCGGCAAGATGGACTTCAAAATCAGTCGAGGAAGATGGAGAAAAAAGAACCATTCCTTCGAGATCCTTTCCAAGAGCGAGCCGATTCGCTACGAATGGAACGATAGAGGCCCCAAACGAAAACCCAACCAATATCACCCGTGTTTTTTGCAGATGGTTCCTGTAATAGTTAATAGCCTGAGCTATTTCCGAGCTGGCCATCTCCGGACTTTTCTTGTTCCAAAAATACTTCTGGGCATCCATTCCAATGACAGGCATGCCCAGCGACGCAATTGCCTCTGACACGGACTGGTCAAAACTGGTCCAGCCCCCATCGCCGGAAACAAAGAAAACAAGCGGCAGCTGCGTGTCCGGTCTGGAAGCAGGTACCATACACAATGGGAGTTGTCCAGGGAAAGGAACAAAGTTCTGATTACGAAGGGCCTGATTTTCTTCCGCTTTAAGCTGCGCAAAAGATGGCGCATCGCAAATTTTCTGATAAGCTGTTTTAAATTGCGGTAGCCAGTTTGCATCGACGCCGAAACCGTGCCCCACCTTTTGCAGCGGCACAAGTTCCGCCCTTGCAACACTCGATAGAAATTCTTTTACCGGCTGATACAGGCAATTCAAGTCTTTAACGCCATTCAAAACAATGAATGGTGCTGTTAATCCGGAGGTCTTTTCCAGATAATACGACTTGCCTTCCTTTATCGTGCGGATACTGAGTGCTGTACCCTTACAAAGCGGGCGCGGAACATCAATATCCGGGCAAAAACCGAGTGCCAAAGCGCCTTTAAAAGTATTTGCCGGAGCCTGCGCCAGTATGCCATACACCAGGACGGCCCCATACGAGTAACCGACTAAAACGGGTTTAAAATAAGTAGGAAACTTGTATTTCTTTTGAATCATCAGACTCAGATTCTCAAAGTCCGAGGCCGGATAAAGGCAGCCTTGTTTTTGTGCGGCAAGCGATTTCTTGTAAGTGCGAGCATCTATTCCCAGCACAAGTGCCCCTTTTTCAGCAAGGGTTTTAGCCATATTGATTACACCAGAATCCCAACCTCCGTCTCCCGAAACAAACAGGGCCACGGAGCTGGGTTGTTTAGCCGGGTGATACAGGGTAATTTTCCCAAAAGGGCCATAAGAAAAAAACTCCGTCCCAACAGCCTTCACAGTAATGGATAACGTACAGAGCAGTAATATGGTCGTCAGCAATTTGTTCATTACTCTTCAAACATTTGTTATAAGAATTGAAAACTGAGGGCTAGGGTTTAATGACGGACGTCAACGCAGCGGGAACCTTGAACAGATCGTAATCCTGATCATAAACCAGATATTTATTAGACCATACGGGAGAGAATTTATCCTTATAGTCGCGTAGCCCTTTATAATGTGAGAATGCTCTTATTTTCTCGTATGCAAATTTCATGGAACGTTCAGGAAAATTCCTGGGGTCGATAATTCCCGACAATGGGGCAAAGCCCAAATTCACCGATCGATATCCTTGATTTTTCAGATACAGAAACATTTCAACCGTGATAAAATCGATGATTCCATTGGGCGCCTCCCTGGTTTTCCGGATCAGATCAAATGTTGCCTCATCCTTCACATAATCTGGAATAATGTCAAGAAAAGCAACAACTTTCCCCTCTTCATCCTCCACCGTCATGATCGTATGCTGCCGAAGCTCCTCTTCCAGAAACATGCCCTGAGAGAAGACAATTTCGGACCGTCCCGTTTCTTCAAGCCATTCGTCGGAGACGGCCCTCAGCATTTTTAACAGATCTGTTTCAATGGGGGCAGCGTAAACTTTCGTGTGAAAGCCTTTGTCTGTAACCTTCTTTAATGCATTACGGATTGACTTCTTGGCACCACCCTCCAATGAAAAACTCAGCAGGTCCACCACCGCTTCCTGTCCTAAAAGCAACCGCCCCTTTTTGGGAAAAAGCGAAAGCGATTCCTCGGATACCCGATAGTAAATGCTTTTTAACCCTGTTTCGAAACAATGCCTGTCGAATGCGTCCACAATCTCCTTCTTCGATTTGTCGGGAGCAACCGGGCCTTCCAACACTACGGCAAAGCTTCCGGCAATCCGGTAGCTGAGAAACCCTTCTTTCTCAGGAATCCGAAAAAAAAGTTTGTCCGGATACGTTTTGAAGTAATCCAGCGAGGAATCGCCATATTTGCCAAGCTGCTGGCGAGCCCATTCAAAATCATCTTGCTCCGATTGAGCTTGTGAGAAATGAGGACGGACAAGCGTGTAGACCAGGAAAGAAATGCATGCGGCTCCGCTGATATTGAGCGAGTATAAAAAATCGCGGGCAAAATTATCCTTTGCAACGAGCCCCTCGCTACGCAGCAAGAAGAAGTTTTGAAAAGTATACCGGACCGATTCCATCCAATTAAAATCCTGGTCAAAATGGTTAGGATCAAGATTATAAAACCCAATAAATCCATACAGAAGAACTGCCAAGCAACCTAAAAGCATCGTCTTCACACCAATCAACCCCAACCGGCGGCTATTGTGCATATAGTACTGTTTTCTTGATGCCACCAGGATTATCATCACCGCAGCAGCAAACAGAGCTTCTTCGTAATCGATTGCTTTAAGCAGATTTCCGACAACAGAAACAACGCAAAGAAACAACGCAAAGTACCATGCCGTCCTCAGCCCCTTAAGCATAAACGCCGCGGTGACCAGCAGAAACAGGCCAGTGATTAACACAAAATAGTTGGAAACGGCCATCGCACTTACCGGGATGAAATCTTCCAGCAAATGGAGCCGACTGCCAATCGCCGGTGTCAACACTGATATGATGTTGACTATACCCAGAATCAGTAGCAGCAAGGCGGGGAATACCCGCATGATGAGCTTATTAATTTTCAAAAGGAAGCTCAATGCTCCGGCCGCGAGCGGTATCCAAAACTCAAGAAGTCTGTAAAACAACGTAATAGAAAGTGCTGCCGCATCGCCGAATCCAAATCTGCCCAGCAGGTAAGCCATTGATAGCTCTATGGCGCCCAGGCCTCGCAGAAACGGAGAAAGTATCAGAAAAACGACGGCTACAATATAGCTTAGGGTGGCAGCGAGCAAATTAGGCTGTAAATGCAGTGCGCGCATTGCAATATAGATATGAGCTATACCCGTCAGCTCAATGATAACACTGTACAAAACGATTCGAAAAAACTGCCTCCTTTCGATCTTGTTACTCTTCAAATTATCCAGGTAGTATTCTATCGAGGGGAAATGGCTTATCAGCTTGTTGAAAACATATCCCTGGGCAACAATCGACCTGTAAAGTATAAGAAGCACGAGCATCAGGACAACCACCGATATAAGCGCCACCAACTCTTTTTCCCCAATACTCCCCAGGGAAATTGCAATGACGAAAGCAGGAGCCGCGACGAGCACAACAGACAATATTCCTACAAACGCATAGATTACAGACGCAAAATGGATCTGTGCTTTACTGATTCCTTTTCTTTCGATAGCCGTGGTAAAGAAAGCCAGAGAAGACACCCCGCCTGCGGGAAGAAACACGCTGACAAAATTCCGTTTCAGGAAAAGCACTGTACTGTCTAAAAGTGATATATGCTCCCCCACAGCCGCGAACGATGCCACATACATCAAGCCTTGCAGAATGATGTAGATAATGGTCAAAACAATACCGAGAATCAGCCAATCCCAACTGGAAGCGGAAACAATAGCCCTCACCTGCATCAGCTCTATCTGCTGATGCCGAAAAAACCACAGCCCTAACCCCAGGAAAAAAATGGTGATAATAAACTGGCTTACCATTCGGGCATGTTCGCGCAGGTATGTAAGTCCATTCCGCTTGATAAGCCCTAGCGTATTGATCGTCAACTGGTAGGATTTAATGATTTTCCTCATTTCGTCAGATTTTCACAAAGAACATGGGAATGTCTCCTTCAAAATACAGGAAAAATACTTAGTATTGTCGCCGACCATATCGTAATTTTCATCCGGCCGGGACAGGTCCATGAACTGACACCGGAACAAGGTTGGACGGGTTTTCTGATTCAGTTTAGGAAGGATTAACGCACCTTGATATACATTCTTACCCTGCGTGAATGGTATTTGCTGGGCATAGCGTTGAACTTCAGACGATGCTTCCATAACAAAAAAGGCCTTGCGCCCCCAAATTCCAGGACGATAGTCAAAACCAAACCGATGGACAATTTCAGCAAGAACAGAATAACGGCCATTGATCTGCTTCGCGGTACGGTCATGATCATTATGGCGCTTGACCACGTCAGGGACTACCTGTTCACAGACTCCTTTTTGTACGATCCCTTAGACTTGGCGAGGACGAACGGCCCGGTATTTTTTACCCGTTGGGTCACTCATTTCTGCGCCCCGATATTTATGCTGCTGGCCGGCACCTCGGCCTACCTGATCGGTCAGCGGAAGACCAAGCAAGAACTAAGCGTATTCCTCTTAAAAAGGGGTATTTGGTTAATTGTCCTTGAACTGACCGTGGTCAATCTCGGATGGAACTTTAACCTGGAATTCCCTATGTTCTTTTTCATCACCATCTGGGCGCTTGGCCTGAGCATGATTGTCCTTGCGGTCTTGGTTTATTTGCCGGTTAAAGTAATCCTGTCTGTATGCCTATTGATCATTGCCGGACATAACCTGCTGGATAGCGTCCATCTGGACGGTAATACATTTCCCTCCTTCCTTTGGGCATTGGTGCACGACCAACGTTTCTTCTCCTGGCACGAAAAGCTCTTCCTGGTCGGCTATCCCATTGTCCCGCTCCTGGCGGTGATGCCGCTGGGCTATTGTATGGGCGTCTGGTACACCACCGGCTATGATGTTGCAAAAAGGCAACGCCATCTAAAATGGACAGGGCTCTGCGCTTTGACCGTCTTCGTATTGATCCGCCTGCTCAACAGCTATGGCGATCCCGTACCCTGGACCGTGCAAAAAGATAACTTCTTTACCTTTTTATCATTCATCAACGTCAATAAATACCCTCCGTCTCTTTCGTATCTGCTGATCACGCTGGGCACCGCCTGCCTGTTCCTGTCATTTACGGAGCGGTTAAAAGGGCCCGGCGTAAAGATCATCTCGGTCTACGGCAGGGTACCCATGTTTTATTACCTGGTCCATATCTATGTGATCCATGCAATCGCGATGCTCGCGTCAGCGCTAACGCCCGGACAGGACTGGCGGCGATGGATACTGGAAAAACCGATCTGGTTCACCGAAAACCTGAAAGGCTACGGTTTTTCGCTGCCCGTCGCTTACCTATTCTGGGTATGCGTTGTAATCGGCCTATACCCCTTGTGCAAACGTTACGATGCTTACAAACAAGCACATAAAGACAAATGGTGGCTGAGCTATTTATAATAAGCCCGTCTAAGGATCTTTTTAGGGAGCATTCGGGAAAAATTTGGCCAATTTCTCGTCTAAGGCATCCGGTTTCAGATCTATGGATAGTATCGTGCCGTCTGGCCCGATTAAAAAGTTCTTTGGAATAGCTTCCACACCGTACAAAGTCGATACTTCATTTGACCAACCTTTTAAATCTGAAAGTTGAGGCCATGCCAATTTATCTGCCTTTATCGCTTTTATCCATGCGTCCCTGTTTTTTAACTGATCAAGTGAAATCCCGACAATGGTGAAATTGCGATCTCTATATTTATCAAATACCTTGACCAGGCCCGGATGCTCAGCGCGACACGGACCGCACCAACTGGCCCAAAAATCAACGAACAAATATTTCCCCCGGAATTCATTCAAAGAAACCGGCTTTCCGGCAGTGTCTGCCTGAACGAAATGCGGAGCAACTGCGCCAATGCTGGTTCTCGAAAGCTTGGTGAGAGCATCCTTATAGTATATGCCGGAGGGGCTATTTTGAACAGATTTATCCAGGCTTTCAAACAGGCCGGTGAGTTCTTTAACGTCCGGCGTAAAGCCACCGACGGATTTGACGGCTCCAATACTGACAATGCTGGCAGGCATGGCCTGAATAAATTGCCTATAAACATTGGTCCTTTCTGTACGCACCGCTTCCAATTGCTTCTCCCACCTTTGTTCGAATTCCTTCTTGTCCGCATCATCAGGTAATGCTTTTTTCGCTGCGTGGTATGCCTGATATGTTTCGGAAAGCTTCCGGGTGACGGGCCGCAGCATTTCGGCGAGCTTACCAAAATCTTTATTGGCCTGACCTCCGGAGACTACCGCCTCACTCAATAAGCCAGTGCTCTCCACCAAAATAGTTCCTGGCTCAACATAGAATTCAATATTGCTGTAATCAGGCTTGGTATACATAATAGCTTTACCAGGAGCCTTAATGGTGCCGTCGATTACAAAATTCCCGTCGTGGAGAACCGCCGAATCTTTGACACCGACCAGGTTGGTCGGATCAGGATACCAAATGTGAACGGTCTCCTGTTTTTTTAACGGATCAATTTTCCCCCGGACGACGAATGAATGAACTTGACCGCATGTCGTGTGCTGCGCCAGCGCAAGAACAAGTACAGTTGCAACAAAGGATCGGCAGCAATAATTAAAATGTCTCATGGCTATGAACGGTTAATTCGCTTGTAATAAAGCTGTGACAGAATATCAATCAGATCGGCACCATTTTGATAATGCCTTTAATGTACTGATAAGTTATTAATCATACAATGGTTACAAACTATTAAGCATATCCAAATAGCTCCTGGTAAGGCGTTTAGCACGTTCGGATTCGGACGCAAGGCCGTTCGCTAACGGACAACACTGATTTCTAAAATGCCCCATTACTCTATCATTTACACTATTTCTTAAATGGCAAAGTATTTGTCAGACATTTACGAAACTAATAAACACTATGAAGGGGACCTACCTGGGTGAGTTTGAGGAAATCGTGCTGCTGGCCGTTGCCATACGAACCGGAGATTCGTACGGGGCGACGATTGTGAATGAAATTGAACAGCAGATAGGCCGGACGGTGAGCCTGGGCTCCGTGCACACTGCCTTGCATCGTCTTCAGGAAAAGTGTTTGGTCAAATCTGAATTCGGTGGCGTGACGGGTGAAAGAGGTGGACGCAGCAAGCGGTTGTATGTGGTCACGGCGCTTGGCCGTCGTTCCCTGGAAGAAATCAGGCAGATCCGAAACCAAATGTGGGACACCATTCCAAAAATAGCGTGGTCATGAAAAAATCAAAACGCGACCGTCCCACTCCTCCCGTTTGGGCTACATTGCTTCTGAGGATGTTCTGTGACGCATATCTGATTAATGAATTGGAGGACGATCTGAATCAGCTGTTCGAGGAACGGGTGAGGTCCGCTGGCGTGCGCAGGGCCAGGTGGCGTTACATTCAGGATGTGTTGAGTCTGATGCGTCCCGCTCTTCTCAGGTCGAAGTCAAATCACTACCCAAACCCCAGCCATACAGATATGTTACAAAACTACATCAAGGTCGCCTTTCGCAATCTGGTCAAAAACAGGACCTATTCGTTCATCAACATATTCGGGTTATCCATTGGAATGACGACGGCAATTTTAGTCGGCCTTTGGATATGGGACGAACTTTCCTACAACAAATATCACAAGCATTACGACCGCATTGCGCGCGTTATGCAGCATCAGACCTACAATGGCGTGACCAATACGACCGTTGCAACGCCATTGCCCATGCGAACGGCGCTGCAAAACGATCACGGCAGTGACTTCACCTACATCGTTTCGTCATCCTGGACGAGGGACTACGTACTGGCATTTGGTGAAAAGAAAATTTCCCGAAAAGGTAATTGTGTCGAGCCGGATTTCCCCATGATGATGTCGCTCAAAATGCTCCGGGGCACGGCCGCGGACTTTTCTAATCCCACATCTGCATTGCTCTCTGAATCCGTTGCAAAAGCCTTGTTCGGCAGCGGGGATCCATTGAATAAAATCATCAGGGTCGACAACAAGAAGCATTTCAAAGTAGTCGGCGTGTACGAGGACCTGCCCCATTCAACTGAATTCCGGGACGCATCCATTTTGCTTCCATGGAAGTTTTTCCTGGAAGAAGAAACCTGGGTTAAACGATCCGAGACCAATTGGGGCAACAACTCATTCTTATTATTAGCGCAAATTGCCGACGACAAAAGTTTTGAACAGATAAACGCTAAAATCAAGAATATCAAGGCCCGGCACGCGAAAGATGAAGCGCGATTCGATCCCCAGGCCTTTCTTCATCCCATGAGCAGCTGGCATTTATATTCAGAGTGGGAAAATGGCCGGCCTGTGCGCGGCCGGATCCAGTATGTATGGCTGTTTGGATTGATCGGTGCTTTTGTGATGTTGCTGGCTTGTATCAACTTCATGAACCTCGCCACAGCGCGTTCACAGAAGCGCGCCAAAGAAGTCGGTGTTCGCAAAGTCGTTGGGTCGGTACGGAGTCAATTGGTCACCCAGTTTTTCAGTGAGTCGATTTTGATGGCTTCGATGGCCGCTATTATCGCCCTATTTCTCGTGCAGATATCCTTACCCTTATTTAATCAGATCGCCGACAAGCAAATACTTTTCCCCTGGCATAGTTTAAAAAGCTGGCTGCTGGGTGTAGGTTTTACCTTCCTTATCGGATTGCTGGCCGGCAGTTATCCGGCACTTTACTTATCGGGCTTCCGGCCGGTTAAGGTGCTTAAAGGCACTTTTCGGGCTGGCCGCTTTGCAGCTTTGCCACGCCAGGCATTGGTGGTGGTTCAATTTACGGTGTCTATCACTCTGGTGATCGGCACGGTGATCGTGCTTCGCCAGATCCGGCATGCCAAAGATCGCCCGGTCGGTTTCGACCGGGCCGGATTGTTGTCTATCGCTATCAACACCGCTGACCTCCAAGATCACTCGCGCGCCCTTTTGCAGGAATTAGAGTATACCGGCGTAGCAATGCATGCAGGCAAATCTTCCAGCCCGACCTCTGAGGTTTGGAGCAGTGACGCGAGTTTTAGCTGGCCCGGCAAAGACCCTAATCAACCAGGCGACCTGGGAACGGTAGGCGTCACGCACGGCTATGGGAAAACGGTTGGCTGGCAGTTAAAGCAAGGCCGTGATTTTTCAACTAATTTTTCCACTGACAATCTTGGCATGGTTATTAATGAAAGCGCCGCTAAATTCATGGGTTTGAAAAATGCCATTGGCACGAAAATCGATTGGAATAATGAGCAATACACTATAATCGGGATGATTAGCGATGTGATCACAGGGTCACCTTTTATGCCTATTCAACCCACCGTCTTTATGCTTAAGGAAGATTGGGCGGCATTTATCCACATCAGACTTAACCCATCTCTCGATGCTCGGCAGGCGTTGGCTAGACTGGAAGCAATTTTTAAAAAGTATAACCCCGGAAGTCCATTCGAATACAGTTTTGCCAGCCAGGAATACGACCTGAAATTTAGCACTGAAGAGCGCATCGGAACGCTTTCAACTATATTTTCCTCCTTAGCCATTTTCATTAGCTGCCTGGGCCTATTCGGATTAACATTATTTTTTGCGGAGCAGCGTCAAAAAGAAATAAGTATTCGTAAAGTGCTTGGGGCGTCCGTTGGAAGTTTATGGCAAATGCTTTCCAAAGACTTCCTGATGCTGGTCGTGATCGCCTGCGTCATAGCCATACCTGTTGCTTTCACCATCATGCGTGACTGGCTGGAACAGTACGCCTATCGTACGAACCTTTCGTGGTGGATTTTCGTCACCACCTTTCTGGGCGCGCTGCTTGTCACCATGCTTACGGTTAGTTTTCAAGCTTTGAGAGCTTCACTACTGAACCCCGTGAAGACTTTACGCGAGCAATAACTTATTGACAGGCCCACGTATCCAACCACTTTCCGGTACTCTGCAACCAGGTGGATTTTTTGATAAAGGTCTATGAGGGTAAGGCACTATTTTCAAAAAATCGGATGGCGGGCAACTTTTTTTGCCTATTTCTCAAAAACAGGTAGGGTATTGTTATCAAATTCTGTCTCTGTAACAAATGGTATACTAAATATTGGTCAGTTTGGAAAAGACGCAGAATATGAGTTTGACTGAACCTTTGCGGGAAAGTATTTTGATGCAGGCAAATTCCGAAAACAGTCAGGACACAGGTTCGGAGTTGCCTGTCGACAAGGAGTTTTTTATTAAAAGCGTATTTCAAACAGATGTCAAAAAGGGATACGACCTGTTATTCCGCCACTACTACGCGCCGCTATGCAGCCATGCCGTCAGGTACGTATATTCCAAAGAGGTAGCTGAGGATATCGTTTCTGAAACATTTTTATCGTTTTGGAAAAACAGTGTGCATGAGCATATCACCACTTCGTTTCGCGCTTACCTGTTTGTGTCGGTGCGAAACAAATGTTTCAGCTATCTGAAGTGGGAATTAAGGAATGAAATAGCCGAGGAACTTGAAGACGCAACGCTCGTATCGGTACATATGCAGCCCGACCGTCTGATGGAGTTTGACGAACTCTATATGAAAATCGAGCGGATTATCGCCGGGTTTCCCGCTCAAAATCAGAAAGTCTTTTTGATGAGCCGCTTCGGCGGAAAGTCCTATCAGGAAATAGCCGACAAGCTTCAGATCTCAAAAAAGGCCGTCGAGGCACATATCAGCAAAGCACTTGTCGAACTGCGGAAAGCGCTCAGAAGCTACAACCTGATGATTATCGCGGGCCTTTCAGAATTGTTTTAACCCAGAATCTGTGGGCCGACAGAGGTCCCCTATTCCTCTGCCCCATGGCTAAAAAGATTAAAAAATGAGACCAGAATTGACGAAACATACTGTCTTCACCTACTTTTCGGGAGATGCAACCACTCTGCAGAAACAAATAATAGCAGATTGGCTTGCCGAGGGACGAAATGCGGAGACCTACTTTGAATGGCTGGAAGAATGGGAAAGGAGCCAGCTCCAGTTTCAGCCCGATACATCGGCAGCCTTGCTTGCAGTTACGGAGAAATTGGCCTGCGAGCATGAGCCTGCACCACATCAACCGGTACTTCCCGCCAGGAAAGCTTCCATAAGGACGGTTATGCTCTGGGCGGCAGCCAGCCTGTTCATAGTGGGGTTGGGCTCGTACCTGGGCAGGGACTTTTTGATGTACCGCACCTACGAAACTGCCTTTGGCGAGGTGAACAGGTTTCGTCTGGCAGACAGCAGTGTCGTATTCCTGAATGCAAATTCGACCTTGAAAGTCCCCAGATGGGGTTTTGGCAAAGCCACCCGGCATGTGTACCTGCAAGGCGAAGCCGAGTTCTCAATACGACATACCATTGATCACCAATACTTTAAAGTCCACAACGCGGACAATAGCCTGATTACCGTACTCGGGACCGAGTTTGTCGTCTACACAAATCCGAAGCAAACTAACGTGGTACTCAACAAAGGCAAGGTCGAGCTTTCTTCAAATGCCGGCGAAAAGCCCCTTACCATGCTGCCGGGAGATCGTGCAACCATCGGGAAAAGCGGAGAAATAAAGGTTGAGAAACTGTCCGAAGCGCAACTCGCGCAGCACTCGGCATGGAAGCAACACCGGTTTGTCTTTCATGATACGCCTTTGCGGGAAGTCGCCGCGAAGATTCACGAGGTGTTTGGGGTGGTAGTGAAAATAAACGACAACAAACTCGCGGCCCGGACCGCAACGGGCTCATTCCCTGCAGAGAATGCCGAAGAGCTGCTTTCAAACATGTCCTATATGTACAGCTTTGAAATAATGAAGGCCGAAAACAAGATCATACTGATTCCTAACCCTTAATTATTGTTTCATCCTAACCTGCCGATTTATGAATTTAAAGTTACAGCTGATAAGGTTTTTCTGCCTTTGTCTTGCAAGCGGCGCAATTCCAAATCCGGTTCAGAGCCAGCTCCTTGCCGATTCGAAGACGATTTCGCGCCAGTCGGACACGAGGCCGCAGTTGAAGGAGCTGGCAGATATGCTGTTGATACTTAAAGACAAATATCAGGTGGATTTGCTCTTTGAGGAGAAAATCCTGCATAAGATCATGGTTCCGGCCAATAGTATCCGTCCATCGGCATCCTTCGAAGCCAACCTGGAATTTCTGCTGGAGTCCACAGGGATACGATTCAGGAAGGTGAAGAAGGGCACCTATGTGCTGCTGGATGAAAAAATAAATCCTGCACCGATACAAAAAACACCGGGGGGTATTTCCGGTCAGCCGGCGGAGGGCAGCACGGTGAAGGCGTTGGAGCTCATGGGGAGAAAGATCAGGGAATTTTCGAAAACTAACGCGGATGTGCCTATTACCGGCCGTGTTACGGATGAAAAAGGGGAAGTACTTCCCGGTGTGAATATCACGGTGAAGGGTACTTTACGTGGAATATCGGCGGATGCGTCCGGCAATTACAGCCTGATGGTACCCGCAGGCGACGTAACGCTCGTTTTTTCCTTTGTCGGGTATGTAACCCAGGAAGTACAGCTTGCCAACCGCAAAACCCTCGATGTGATCCTGCGCCCGAACAATCAAAACCTGGACGAGGTAGTGGTCGTCGCGTTCGGGACCCAGCGGAAAGAAAGTATCGTTGGGGCGATTTCGACGATTTCTGCAAGCGACCTGAAAGTACCCGTCAGCAAGCTGAGCAATGCGCTGGCCGGTCAGATCGCGGGTATCGTCTCGGTCCAGGGAAGCGGCGAACCCGGCTCAGGGTCGAGTTTCTGGATTCGCGGCATCAGCAGTTTCGGGGCCAACAACACGCCACTGATCCTGGTAGATGGTATCCAGCGCTCTATGGACCTGGTCGACCCGGAGGATATAGAGTCCTTTTCAATCCTGAAAGATGCCAGCGCGACGGCCGTTTATGGTGTGAGAGGTGCAAACGGCATTGTCCTGATCACCACGAAAAAGGGTAAATATTCTGATAAGCCAACCATTAATGTCCGCTACGAAAGGGGCTTTCTTGCCCCCACGAGGTTGCCCAAGCTGGCCAATGCAAGCCAGTGGATGGATTACTATAACGACATCAGTTATGACGCAAACGGATCCACCCCTTTCCCCGATCATATCAAACAGAAATATCTCTCGGGCGAAGATCCGGACCTTTATCCTAACGTAGACTGGATGAAGACGATTTACAAAGACGCGACAACCAGCAACCGCTTGAACCTGAATGTATCGGGTGGCGGTAGGATCGCCCGGTATTATGTTTCCGGTTCGTATTACAATGAAAACGGCCTTTTCAATCCGGTCGTCAGCAAGTCGTACAACCCTTCGGTGAGTTACAACAAATTCACCTTCCGGTCAAACCTGGATGTCGACATTACCAAATCCACAGAATTAAGCCTTAACCTGTCGAATACCTACGAAAATAAGAATCGCCTGGGAGTCAACATGGATGCCATGTATGTAATGGTAATGACAACGCCGCCTATTTCCATTCCGCCTTATTATTCCGATGGTACGCATGCCCAGCCGCTGGTCGGTGCCAATCCCTACTATTCGCTGAACTCCACGGGCTATTCCCAGGATTTCTGGAATACGTCGCAGTCGCTGATGAGCCTCACGCAGGACCTGGGTGATTTTTTGCTGCCGGGTTTAAAATTCAATATCAAGTTTTCATGGGATGCGACCAATGAATCGACCCTGGACAAAAGAAAAAATCCGGCGACTTACTACGCAACAGGCCGTGACGATAACGGGCGGCTTATCCTCCATAAGAACACCGACGGAAGCGATTATCTGTCATTGGCGAGATCCAACCGCGGCACGAAAACGACCAATCTCGAATCGTCGCTGAACTACGACAATGCATTTGGCGATCATCGCATAGGAGGATTGTTTCTATTTACCAGAAGAGAACATACCAACAATTTTCCTGGCGATTACATCCAGGCGTTCCCCTACCGCAACATCGGCATTGCGGGGCGGGTGACCTACGCCTTTCAAAACAAGCTCTTCTTCGACGGCAACTTCGGCTACAACGGCTCGGAGAACTTCGCTCCTGCCCACCGTTTCGGTTTCTTTCCCTCGATCGGCATCGGATATAACCTGAGCAGGGAGAAATTCTTTCAGAACCTGTTCCCGGCGGTTAACCTGATGAAGTTCCGGGGTTCTCACGGGTATATCGGAAACGACCAGATTGGCGGCGACCGCCGGTTTGCCTACAACTCGGAAATGAAGTATTCCAATTCATACACCTTTGGAACAACCGGCCAGAAATACATTACCGGTATTGCCACGGGAAACCCGGGGAACCCCAATGTCGCCTGGGAAGAAGCGATCAAAACCAATATCGGGTTTGAGCTGGGTATTTGGGATAAGCTAAAATTGCAGGTCGATTATTTCAACGAGCGCCGCGACGGGATCTACATTTTACAACAAAGTGTGCCATCGGTGGTGGGGATCAATGTAGCGCAGTATGTGAACCTGGGGCAAATGGCGAACCGGGGCGTGGACGGCTCTGTCGAATACAGTTATGTGAAGGGCGACTGGCTGCTTTCGGCCCGCGGCAACTTCTCCTACAACCGCAACAAGGTGATTTACAATGATTCACCAACCCCGATATACGGCTACCAGGAAATTGCGGGACAAGCCTACGATCAGCAATTCGGATTGGTTTCAATGGGACTATTTAAGTCGGTGGAAGATATTGAACAAAGCCCCGTCCAGAAGTTCGGGTCGGTCGTGCCCGGTGATATCAAGTTCAAGGATATCAACGGGGATGGTGTGGTAGACAGCTACGACAGGATAGCCATCGGACGGACCACCGTGCCAGAACTGTCATATGGTTTCGGATTGAGCGCCAAATATAAACAATTCGACCTGTCGGCATTCTTTCAGGGAACAGGGCACGTGACCAGGATCATTGGCGGAGACCCGGTGCAAGGACCTCAGGGAAGTATCCTCGTAAACGGGCAGATCCTGGCCGACGCGGCCGAGAAAAGATGGAGCCTGCACAACCAGAACCCGAATGCCGAGTACGCGCGGATGTCCCTGGCTTACAATGAAAACAACCGGCAGGCGTCTACCTTTTATCAGAGGGACATGAGCTTCATCCGATTAAAGAACGCCGAAGTGGGTTATACCGTGCCGAAACGGATTGTCAACAAGGCGAAAATCTCCAACGTGCGGATTTACGCACAAGCAGTTAACCTGTTCACTTTCAGTAAATTCAAACTATGGGACCCCGAGCTGAATGCCAGCTTCGGGAACATCTACCCGCAAATGAAAACGGTAAGCTTCGGAGCAAGTCTTAATTTTTAATACCACGAACATGAGAAACTTTTCCATCATATCTGTCCTGTTATTGAGTGTGATCGCCTTCTCGTCTTGCAGCGACTACCTCTCGGTAGAGTTGAAGAATGCGCTTACACTCGAAGAAACTTTCAATAAAAGGGCTACTACTGAGGCTTATCTTGCTCAGGTTTACAGCTTTTTGCCCGATGACTCCGACATGGTTGGCGGCGAAGCCTCCGTCGTTCCCAGATCGGACGAAGGCATGTTCTCCTGGTTGTCGGGCGTGTCGTGGCTCAACATGAACAACGGCTCATGGGGACCTACCACGTCGTCGTACGTGACCTGGAAAAATAGCTACACCGGTATCAACCAGGCGACAATCTTCATGAATAATGTCGATAAGAACGTGGAGATTGGCCCTGCCGAAAAGGAAGTAATGAAGGCCGAAGCCCGTTTTATCCGCGCGTTTCTGTACTTCAACCTGCTGCGGAAATATGGTCCCGTATATATCTGGGGAGACAAGGATCCCGATATTTCCATACGGCCGGAGTCGGTGGACCGGCACACGACGGAGGAAAACTTCGCATTCATCTTGTCGGAATTCGACAAATGCATAAGCGTCCTGCCCGTAACGATCACCGAGGACGCCTGGGCGGGACGGGTTACGAAAGGGGCTGTGCTCGCTGCCAAAACCCGTGCTACGCTTTATGCCGCACGTCCGCTTTTCAACGGCGCCGAGTTTCTCAAAGGAATGGTCAACAAGGAAGGTAAACATATCTTTCCTGAAAACGCCGATCCCGGAAAATGGGAAACCGCCGCGCGAACAGCGAAAGAGCTGATCGACATGAACCAGTACGCATTGTACACGGACAATAGCGAAACAGACCCCATGCGCAAGGCGATCAAATCTTACCAGGGTATATTTTTCAAATTCTGGAATTCGGAAGTGATTTGGGGCCGTTGGCTCGGTGCCGCGAATGCATGGGTCGTGAGGGCCAACCCACCAAGAGTGGTCAAAGAGGGTTACGGTGGATATTCGCCGTCTCTCAAATTGGTCGATACTTATCCAATGGCGGCCAGCGGGCGCTATCCGGTGACGGGTTACGATGCGAACGGCTATCCGGTCATAGATCCGAAATCGGGTTATCGCGAAGAAGGCTTTACGCCCGGCTACATCCATCCGGTCGACAACTGGAAACCCGTCAGGGCGCACAACAGCACGGTCGGCCGCGATGCGCGTTTTTATGCTTCCATTCTTGCCAATGGGTTCAACTGGTACAATCGCGGGGCCGGCGACAAGGTCGTTACATTTCATACCGGCGGCACTTCGGGTTACCAGGCTTCGGGAGATTGCGTGAAGGCAGGCTACCTGTTCAGGAGAATGAGTGACCCGAATAACAATACCGAAAACGGACAATGGGGACAATTCTGCTGGCCTATGTTCAGGTTGGCGGAGATCTACCTCAGCTATGCCGAGGCCTGCAATGAAAAACCGCAGCGGAATGAAGCGGATGCCTTGCTTTACATCAATAAGGTCAGAAACCGGAGCGGATTGAACAATTTACAGGTAGCATATCCGGAGGTAATCGGGAACCAGTCGCTACTGCGGGAGTTGATCCGCAAAGAGCGCATGGTAGAAATGGCCTTCGAATCGCACCGCTACCACGACGCCCGCACATGGCTTATTGCAGAAAAGGAATTTGTTGGTCCCAATTATACCAGAAACGTTGCTGCGACCAACTATGACGATTCGTGGAAGCGCTCCTCGACATTATTTCCCGGCACCAGGGTTTTTGAAAAGAAACATTACTTCTTCCCTATTAACCAGGAGCAGTTGAACGAAATGAAAAACTTCACACAAAATTATGGATGGTAGCCACATGAACAACCGACCTACACGTATGAACAATACAAACAGCCTGTCACTACTCCTGATCTGCCTGCTCGCCATTGTCGCATCAGCCTGTGAAGATCGCCGCATGAATAACATGGCCGAAGACAAGGTCTCACTCAACGATTTTGGTGAAAATGTGCAAAAAGTATTCAAATGGGAAAACTCCACCTACCAGCTTCGGGTCATCAAAAGCGGGGCCGGACAAACGGGCGGTGAGGTTACGCTCAGTGTCGACAAGTCGGTCCTGGACAAATACGGTGATACCTATACGCTACTACCGGATGAGCTCTACAAGGTTAAGACACCGCTCATTTCCCTGGGAAAATCAGATTACAGCGTCCCTTTTGAAATAGAATTTAATGCTGCCGGAATCGAAGCATTGCAGGCTGAAACCAAACTGCTGTATGCCGTACCTTTCCGACTTTCGTCCAATACGATTAAACCTGCTGCGGAAAGTCAGCTTTATTCCCTGGTCGTTCCCAAAATACTGAGTCCTTACATTCATTTTAAAACAGCAGGCCTTGCTCCCGATGCCTCGACCGTCAGCTTGGCAAATTCGCCTTCTGAATCAAGGTTTTACGCTTTTCTTCAAACCAATTATCATAACAAAACAGACTTGCGATATAAAGTCGAAATAAGCGAGGCTGCCTTAGCGGCCTACAACCTCGCCAATGGTACAACCCACAAACTCCTGCCCGCTGAGGCATATAAGCTTGACGAAAGCAGTTTTGTGATCGCAAGTCTGAACGACGAGCAGGCATTCTCCTATTACCTGCTGAAAGGCAAAGTTGCCAATGGCGAATACATGCTGCCGCTTAAAATTACATCGGTTTCGAAATATGACATCGATCCCGCCCGGTCGACGATTTTTATCCCTGTTAAGATTCAGGATTAACCGGCAGATCGCATCAGGCCATTAATCAGCACAATAGTCTGAATCCTCGACTGCTCATTTCATCATACTGATATTCGTCATGCCACCGTCCGCGAGAATTTCCGTTCCCACAATAAAAGCCGAGTCAGTCGAGGCCAGAAACACCGCCGCCTTTCCAATGTCGGACGGAAGACCTTGTTTGCCGATTGGAATAATGTCGATCCAGGCTTGCTTTACCTGCTCCAAATGCGCTTCGGGAACCAGTTTGCCGAATACAGGCGTATCGATCGAGCCCGGTGAAAGGGTGTTGACCCGGATGTTTCTGGCCAGCAAATCCAGCGACAGGCCTTTCGCAAGCGAGATAATGGCCGCTTTGGCGGCACTGTAAATCGCCATGCCCGGCGCGGCGCGGTGGGCGGCGCTCGATCCGATCAGGATGACCGACGCTCCATCGTTCAGGTACGGCAGCGACTTTTGAACGGTGAAATAGGCGCTTTTAAGGTTTAAATCCATATACCGATCGTAGCCTTCCTCGGTCACATCGCTGATCGGGCCCATCGGCATGCCGTCCACCACACCGCCTGCATTCACGACCAGCACATCGATCTTGCCGAATGTTTCAGATGTTTTTTGAAAGATATTTTCCAAATCATCCTGGCTGGTAACGTTGCCCTGTATACCGACAAATCCGTTGCCCAATGCCTGGACGGAGCGGTTCAATGTCGTCTGGTTTCGTCCGGTGATCGCACCTGTTGCACCCTCATTTTTGAATGCTTCCGCGATACCAAAGCCGATACCACTATTGCCGCCGGTAATGACGGCCACTTTGTTTTTTAGCTTGTCCATGTGTTTTGTATTAAATCAATAGCGAGTTTGGGAGCATTTACAGCCCGTAAATACCGCCCGAAACGGAGATTTTTTCTCCGGTAATCCAGGCTGCGTCGTCAGATGCGAGGAACACGGCTACTTTGGCGATGTCGTCGGGCTGTCCCGTGCGGCCAAGCGGCGTGGTGTCGATGAGTTTTTTTTCAAAATCGCTACCGATGAAGCCTGCGCTGCGTGCGCCTTCGGTTTCTACCACGCCGGGCAGAATGGAGTTGATTCGTATGTTTTTGCCGCTGAATTCCTTGGATAATGAAATCGTAATAGCATCCAGCGCAGCCTTGGTGGCCGAGTACACCGATCCGGTCGGGAGTGGCGTGCGGCCTGCTTCGGAGCTGATATTGATGATATTGCCGCCAGCATCGCCAAACAGTTTCAACGACTCCTGGATAGCGAGAATGGAGCCGAATACATTGATATTGAACTGTTGATGGAAGGTCCCGGCCGACACCTGTTCGATCGGCTCGTACTGATAAATCCCCGCATTATTGACCAGAATATCCAGCGAACCAAATGCATGTTTCGTCTCCTCGAACATGCGCACGACATCGTCTTCTTTTGATACGTCACCTTTTACAGAGATGGCCCTGCCTCCATTTTCGGTAATGGCTTGCACCACCTTGTCGGCATCTTCCTTACTGGATGCGTAATTAACCACTACTTTTGCGCCCTCTGCTGCGAATTGTTTGGCGATCGCCGCGCCTATGCCTTTGGATGCGCCGGTCACCAAGGCCACTTTGTTTGCTAATCTGTTCACTTTTTCAATCCATTTAAGTTTGGATTACAAAGCTAGGTCACGTTAGTTACTTTTCGTAACTTTGTGTCGAAAAGTAACAGTAACATCCAGGTAACAAAGTAACATATGGAGTGCGAACCACGTCAGATCGATAAGCATAAAAAGGAAATGATGGCTGTCCAGGATTCGATGGACGTGCTCAGCGGCAAGTGGAAGGTTTCGATCATTTCATCCATTTGCTATTATAATAAACGGCGGTTTTCCGACATCCTCAACGATGTGGATGGTATTTCCAACAGGATGCTCAGCAAGGAATTAAAAGAGCTGGAAATCAACCAGCTGGTAAAACGGACGGTGCTCGACACCCAACCCGTGACTGTCCAATACGAATTGACGGAGCACGGTCTTACGTTAAAGACCATCATCAATAACCTGACCGATTGGGGTATGGAGCATCGCAAAAAGATCATCGGAGGATAAGCCGGCAGGAAATTCTCCTACCGGCTTCGCTACGCTCAACCCGGCCCATCTTACTTGGGCATCAGCACTGTATCAATTACGTGAATTACCCCATTAGACTGAAAAACATCAGCAATGGTGACCATCGCTTTGTTTCCTTTGGCGTCGGTCAACACGATTTTCTTACCCTTCTGCATGGCAGTAAGCTCTCCTCCTCCCACAGTTTTCAACATTGCTTTGCCGTCTCCATCCTTGATAGCTTTCATCAGATCGGCGGCGCTCATGTTGCCCGCTACCACGTGGTAGGTCAAAATGCCTGTCAGCATTTCTTTGTTTTCTGGTTTTACCAACATGTCAACCGTTCCTTTCGGCAATTTATCAAACGCCATGTTGGTCGGCGCAAATACGGTGAATGGCCCCGGGCCCGATAAGGTTTCTACCAAACCCGCGGCTTTCACGGCTGCTACCAGTGTAGTGTGATCCTTGGAATTGACTGCATTCTCGATAATGTTTTTGGATGGGTACATAGGTGCCCCCCCGACGGTTACGGATTTCTCTTGCGCAAACGAATAAGTACCGATAAAAAGCAATGTGGTGAGTGCCGTCAAAAAATGTAGCTTTTTCATAGTGTAAGTTATCTTGATAGTGAAAAAAAAGTGTGTGTGATCGATCAACACGACCAATCTACGCGGGTTGCCAGGCGATTAGATCAGTTTACCCACTTATTTTCATCAAATTTCAAATAAAATACTATTAACTATCTAGTTTACAGCACTTTAAACCCATAAAAATTGGTCGATATACGTAGAAAACGTATATCGATGATTGAATTAAACATAGATTTCCAGGGAAAATATTTTTTTTCGTGCCTTGATCTTAAGTAAAAAAAGAGGCGTATGTCTCCCCGAAACTCATTCAAAATGAAAGGGAAACAAGCTCTTAAACTTTTACTGATCTAGATTATGCACACAAACAAGAAGTACGGCTCCTACGAAGTAGACGAAGAAGGGGCATCACTGGTCAACAGACGTTTGTTTTTAAGTTCGGCGGGACTGACCACAGCATTTGGTACTATGTTGATTGTAACGGGCTGTACCAAGGAAGATCACCAGATCCCTGGCATGAGTGACGCCGTAGACCTCGGCTCCGGGGATATCGGCGTGCTCAATTATGCGTACGCACTGGAACAACTTGAAGCGGCATTTTACGCAAAGGTGATAGACTCGCCTTTTTCGGGTATGACCGACGCGGAGAAGACGATCCTAACCGAGATCCGTGACCACGAGATTGTTCACCGGGAATTTTTCAAGGCAGCATTGGCAGGTAACGCAATCAAAGGATTGACTCCCAATTTCGACGGAATCGACTTTGGCAGCAGAACAGCAGTTCTGGGTGCAGCCAAATTGTTCGAAGATACTGGCGTAGCTGCATACAACGGCGCGGGAAAACTGATTAAAGACCCGAATTACCTGCTGTTGGCCGGAAAGATTGTCTCCGTTGAAGCACGCCACGCGGCAGTTATCCGTGACCTGATCAACCCCAAGTCTGCCGATTTTGCCGGTGACGACATCATCGATTTGAATGGCATGGACAAGGCCGTTGCGCCTGCTGACATTCTTGCGGCAGTCAAGGGCTACGTTAAAGACACAATTAATGGTGCTAACGTAGGTAAATAATCGTATTCACACTAACCGGATCAGACACAATGAATATTTTCAAAATTATAGATCAGTTTCAGCAAATTGACGG
Source organism: Dyadobacter sp. 22481 (assembly GCF_052044875.1). Classification (NCBI taxonomy): domain Bacteria; kingdom Pseudomonadati; phylum Bacteroidota; class Cytophagia; order Cytophagales; family Spirosomataceae; genus Dyadobacter; species Dyadobacter sp. 22481. The sequence continues at coordinate 255,880 of NZ_JBQENV010000001.1, read as the reverse complement.
CGATGCCGTGGGGAGACTCGAATATGCATCGCGCCGCCACTTCATGAGCAAGGTCGGAAGTAAGCTGGCTTCCGCCGCAATTCCAACGGCATTTGCAGCGATTGTAAATAAAGCATTTGCACAGTCGGCAGCGGCTATCGATGTGCTTAATTATGCATTAACACTTGAATATCTGGAAGACGAATTCTACAAAGGAGGCCTGGCGGCAGCGAATTTGATCCCTGCATCGGATAAATCGATATTTATGCAGATCGGCAAACACGAGTCGCAGCACGTCGCCTTTCTGGTGAAAGCGCTTGGCGCGAAAGCTATTGCCAAACCTATGTTTGATTTTACCTATAAAGGGGCATTCGCCGACGTATTCAGTAACTATAACACCTTTGTGACGGTTTCAAGCGCGCTGGAAGATACGGGTGTACGGGCCTACAAAGGCCAGGCCGGAGTTTTGATCGCCGACCCGCAGATTCTGGAATATGCATTACAGGTTCACTCGGTGGAGGCGCGCCACGCGGCTGTCGCCCGCAGACTCGCGGCCACGCTATTGGGAATGCCCGCCATGAAGGGCTGGATTACAGGCAAAGAAGGAGCCGTACCGGCTATTTATGCCGGGGAAGACAATATGACCCAGGGTGGGGTGAACATTAAAGGTTTGGCTTCTAAAACGGACGCTGCTGTTACAGAAGCGTTCGACGAGCCGTTGACAAAGGATGCGGTATTAGCTATTGCCGGTCCATTCATAAAAGGTTGATTGAGTTGTATAGTAAAGCGAATTGATCGCAGTTTAAAATCCGTTGTCACAGGTACAACGGATTTTTTTATTCATAATCCAATTTCCATCGGCAAAGCCCAACGTCCCGTCAACATTCAAATCAATATCCGCAGGGCGTTATCTGTTGTTCAGTCATAGCATCCCGCTTTTAACATTCATCAAGACAATTAGGATAAATCGAAATTTAACATAACCAATAAATCCAAAGACCGGCTGGCGACGTAAGTGGGTTATCAAACTACATAACTCAATCACGTTCCTATGAAATTACTCAACTTTCGCCTGAGGCCGGTGGTTGCCGCCCTTAGCTTCATTCTCTCGTTCTCCATGTATTCCTGCGAGGATCACCGCGTGCCGCCTTCCGGGCCGTCACTCCCCGACAGGGTCTTCTACGCATTGTCGGATAACAACCAGTTGCATGAGATCAACATCCGAAACACCGCCGTGCCATTACGCACTTTTGCCGTAACCGGTCTTGAACAGGGTGATATGCTGAAAGGCATCGATTTCCGCCCGGCCACGGGACAGCTTTACGCGATCGGTTCGATGAATAACCTTTATCAGGTGAATATTAAATCCGGTGACCAGGAAGGAAAGGCTACCCGCATTGGCTCAGCTCCGATTGCCGCTACTTTGAACGGTCATATCGGTTTTGACTTCAACCCCACCGTCGACCGCATCCGGGTAGTGACCAGCTCGACTCAGAATCTGCGCCTGCATCCTGAAACGGGTGCAATTGTTCCGGGCGACTCTCCATTGAATGGTTATGACAATCCGATGATCGGCGCGGTGGCCTACACCAACAGTCGCGCGGGCGTTACCGCCGCTCCTGCGGGCGCGGGCACGACGCTTTACGACATCGACCCTTCGACAGACATATTGTACATACAAAACCCTCCCAATCCCGGCGGTTTAGTGCCGGTAGGTCCACTCGGCCTGAACATCCAGGAAGTAGGCGGATTCGATATCTCCCCCGACATAACCCCTTCTGATATTTACCCAATTGTCTCTGTCAAATTCGACGACAAATGGGAGCTTGATTTTGTCGATTTGGCTACCGGCAAACTTCAAAAACTGGGCAATTTCCCTGCTAATACGAATGTTATCGGCATTACTATCCCCCCGCTCCCTGTCGCCTATGCTTTGACCGACAGTGGTATGCTGAAAATTTTCAACCCTGAAAACGGCATGGAATACGGCACTAAGTCGATCCCAACCATCCCAGGCGTCACCTTGCAAGGCATAGATATCCGCCCGGCTAACGGCAGGCTGTACGCACTCGGCAGCAACAGCAAAATCTACGGCATCGACCTTGGAAGCGGAGCTGCGACCGAGCTGGCAAGCCTGAAACTGGCCGACAACACCCCGGTAATGCTGAGCGGAACTTATTTTGGCGTCGATTTCAATCCAGTGGCCGACCGCCTGCGTGTTGTCAGCGACAATGGACAGAATCTTCGCATTAACGTAAGCGACGGGGTTACAGCCGTAGATCAACCCCTCAAAATCGGTATGGCAGGCCCGACTCCCTTCATTACCGGCGTTGCCTATACCAACAGCTACCCGGGCACCACTACCACGATGCTCTTCGACATCGACAGCCAATCGAATACATTATACTTACAGACACCGCCCAACAACGGCGTGATGGCCGACCCGAAAGCGCTGGGCATCGATGTAAGTTCCGGCCTCGGTTTCGACATCGGTAATATCTCCGGCAAAGGTTACGCCATCTTCACAGTGGGACTCAACACCGGCTTTTATACAGTCGATCTGACTACCGGCGCGACCACGCACAAGTTCCCGTTCAGCGGACCAGTAAAAGGGCTTGCCATTGGGTTCGGGTTATAAATTTCAAGCTTTTGGAAAAAGCACCTTCCGGTTTGACCGGAGGGTGCTTTTTCACGAAAGAACGACCGCATTGATGATGGATTAGAAACTAATAGATAATGTCTGGACGGCACGGGAAGTGACTCAATCATCATGATCAGGGTTAGTATATTGTTCCCCGGTTGAATAACCGCTTCTGATGGTAAAAATGCTGCTAATCATTCAAACATTTCATGTCAAACAATATCCTTTCGGCTGATCAGCACGATGCTCGCCAATGCACCGGAAACATAAACCGCCAGACCGATCCATAAATACGAGTATTGCCAATCGGCCATTTGCAGTGAATTGTTCAGAAAACCAATGGGCCACAGGTACGGCGACGCTTGGCTGATTGCAAAGCCACGTGAAATGGCGCCTGCCATCGTGGCGAAAAGCCCGAGGCCTGCCGGCACGATAAAGCTTGCAAATTCCATACTGATGTATAGCTGAATAACAATCATCCCGCCGCCGGCCAGAAACATCAGTAAAGTTGCTTTTGATAACACTTCGTGCATAGAATATGACTGGAACCCGTAACGGGGTTTAAGAATACCCAGCAACCATCCGGCCATCTCGGAAAAGCCGTACAATGCGGCGTGGCTCATCGAGATAAGCCCCGTAAGGATCAGCAACTTCCCCGCATAAATACTCCATTTCGGCACCGGCAGACTGTATAAATAGGCGAAAGCGCGGTTCTGATGCTCCATGGCGCTATACAGCGCAGATTGAAGTGAAACGTAAATGGGGAAAACAAACAGCGCCCAGCCTACCAAAATATGCCCTGAGAAATTGTCCCAGGGATTGATATCGGGCCCGTAAAATCTGTCCCCGTCCGCATAAGCGGCTACGAAGGCGACCGTCACTACAAATAAGGGCGCAAAAAGCGCAAGCCATGGCACCAGCGTGTTTTTGATCTTGATTTTCTCCATAGCCACGCTGCGGGATAAATAACTAAAACTATTCATATTGAAGCGTTAGTAAGGTTCAGAAATATATCTTCCAGGGTTACAGCCGAATGCCCGTGCAAGTTTGGAACTGCACCGATCCGCAATTGGTATGCTTGATACAGCCCTCCTATCGGCCCTTGAAATAATAGATGGCCGTTATGGATGATCGCGACATCGGTCACCATTTTCTCCATTTCGCTCAACAAATGGCTCGATACAAAAATCGTTTTACCGTGCTCCTGGCTCAATTCAATGAGCAAGCTGCGGATTTCGCGAATCCCGGCCGGATCCAGTCCGTTGGTTGGCTCATCCAGGATCAGTAAATCAGGGTCGCCAAGCAGGGCCAGTGCGATACCCAGCCGCTGGCGCATGCCCAGCGAGTACCCGTTCACCTTTAAAGAGGCATCGTCGGTCAATCCTACCATGCGCAGTACTTTGCCTACCTGGTCACGATCTGCATTGCGTGCAAGCCTGGCGATTTCCAGATTCTGCTGCCCGGTAAGATGCGGATAAAGGGTCGGTATTTCAATCAAGGCACCTACCCTGCGCAGTATCGACAGCCGGTTACCGTTGATATCCTGGCCAAACAAGCTTATGCGCTGTTTGCCGGTTTGGATCAAGCCAAGTAACAAACGGATCGTTGTCGTTTTACCGGAACCATTTGGTCCCAGGAATCCAAAAATAGATCCCGCGGGAACTTGCAGGCTAATATTTTGAAGGATCTGTCGCTCACCGTAAGCATAAGCTAGCCGGTCGGTCTGGATTATATAGGCACTCATAGCTGTTTGATTTTTTGTCAAAAGAAACTGCTGTTTGTTGTATGACAAACCGTAATCCGTAGACCCGGAATCCCTGGCCGCCAAAAATGGATTTATAACCATCATCGGTTTGAGGGAGCTATAAATGGTGTCTGGCCTTTGGAATTGCCTGTCTGAGGGAAAAACAGAAAAGGCAATGTTGTAATTTTGTAAATTACCCGGATGATGCATATCCGACTACAAGACTTGTTTTACCGGCCATTTCCTGCTCGTTTGCCTGTCTGGGTCCATGCCGTGGTCTGGCTGGTGTACCTGATGTTTGTGCTTTACATCAATCATTTGCAGGGCCTCGATTTCCTGGTGGGCTATCCGGGCATCTACATTTTTGCCCAGGCGATTATCTTTTATTCCAATTATAACTTTCTCATTCCTTCGTTACTTGGGGAAAAGAAACTTACCTGGTTTTTACTAATTAATCTTCTGCTCGCTGCCTCTTTGGTTGGCATCTTCATTCCGCTTTATCATGGGCTGCGTGGCTGGTCGCTGGGATCGACGTTGGTAGCTTTTCCATTGTCGTACGGGGATCAATTTGTGCTTAGGTTTTTCGAGTTGCTGTTAATGGCGCTGCTGGCGTGCCTGACCCGATTTGCCGTTGACTGGTTTACTTTTCAGCAAAAAACACGGGATATGGAAAATCTTCAACTAAAAACTGAACTTGCATTCCTTCGCTCCCAACTCAATCCCCACTTTCTTTTCAACACACTCAACTCCCTGTACGCGCTAGCGATCAGGCACGCACCAGGCACGCCCGACGGCATTATGCATCTTTCACAGCTGATGCGCTATGCTTTATATGAAACTAATGAAGAACGCGTAGCGCTTTCAAAAGAGGTAGAGATGATCGAGAATTTCATCGAATTACAGAAATTGCGCCTTCCCCTCGACTTCCGCATTGATCTTACGGTCGAGGGAAATGTAAACGAGTGTGTAATAGCGCCGTTCCTGGTGATGCCCTTGATCGAAAATATGTTTAAACACGGGACTGAATTTGCTTCTATTTCTGTCAAGGTGGCCGAAAACCGCTTAACGCTGGTCACGGTTAACGGAATTCAGCAGCCTGGTGGTTATGAACCGGGCGGGATCGGCCTGGCAAATCTTCAAAGACGGCTTTTGCACCTGTACCCCGACAAATATTTCTTTCAGGTTGAAAATAGCGCCCTAGGTTTTCAAGCTACCCTCACTTTGACTTTAAACTGACACGATATGAAGATCCGTTGCCTGGTGGTGGACGATGAACGGCTGGCCCTGGAAGTAATGGAAAGCTATATTGAAAGGGCACCTTTCTTGCAATTGGCGAAACTATGTTCGACGCCGTTGGAAGCGCTTGATTTTTTATCTAGAAATACGGTCGATGTGATCTTTCTGGATATTGAAATGCCCGGCCTTACCGGTTTGCAATTGCTGCAAACCCTTAAAGCCCCTCCGGCGGTAATCCTGACCACAGCCTATCCACAATTTGCTGTCGATGCATTTGAACTCAATGCAGTGGATTACCTGCTCAAACCTATACCATTTCCGCGGTTTCTGACAGCTGTTCAAAAAGTCCAGTCGCTCATATCTGCAAAGGCAGCTGTAAGTCCTGCACTTGAAAACAGGACAAATGCATCCGCGGGGCCTATGTTTATTAAATCAGGCACAAAGACCGTGCGCATCGACTTTACGGATATCCTTTTTATCGAAGCCAGGAAAGATCATGTGTTGATTATCACAAAACAGCATAAAATTGCCACGCAGCTTTCAATGGCCACTCTCCTTGAAAAATTACCTGCGGAGCAATTCCTGAGAGTACACCGGTCATTTATTGTTTCCATTACAAAAATCGAGACGATTGAACGAGGGCGGATACTGATCGAAAAGACGGAAATACCCATTGGCGAGTTTTACCGCGACGGAGTTAATGAACGCATACGTTTCCAATAGAACTTTGCACGGCGATTCTAACGACCATTTGGCGTGCCGGCCAGGTAGTAGTCACGCTGTTTTTGCAACTTTTTTAAGCCATCGCTGTCCAATCAGTAGCAATGGATCAGAAAGAACCCCACAGTCCGACCGACCGCATATTGGTGGAAAGAGTGCTCGGTGGCAACACCAGGGCCTTCGGCATCATCATTAAGAACACAGAAGGGCTTGTCGGGCAGATTTTGTTCAGGATGATTTCTAACCGGGAGGAGCGTGCCGATATAGCTCAGGACATTTACCTGAAAGTCTTTCAAAAGCTCAGCAGCTTTCGTTTTCAGTCAAAGCTCTCGACCTGGATCGCACGAATCGCTTATAATACTTGCGTTAATCAACTTGAAAAAAACAAAACACTGGCTACCGCAAACTACTATGAAATACCAATTGAAAACGATGGTGACAACCAGGCTAACCGACCCGAATTCGCAGACCCTGGCGATCTCGAAGAGAACCTGATGGGTGCCGAATTCAGCGGCCTGCTTCAATTAGAGATCGAAAGGCTTCCTGCGATCTATAAATTACTGGTCACCCTCTACCATCATCAGGAGCTGAGCTACTCGGAGATCGCACAGATCGTCGCCTTGCCGGAGGGGACAGCCAAAAGCTACCTTTTCAGAGCACGAAAAATGTTGAGAGAGCAGTTACAAGCCATTTATAACAAAGGTTTATGAAAAAAGAGGGCCATTTATCGGATACTGAAATCCAGCAATATGCTTTGGGCGAATCAAGGATCGATCATACCTTAACGAGCCATATCGAGCATTGTCCTCATTGTTCCGCTCATGTCAAATTCTACCGGGAAATAGCGCGAAACCTGTCTTTGTCCACAGCGGAAGTCTTTGATTTTGAGCTTGCGCCACTAGTATTGGCCAAGCTTCCGGCGAAAAGGGCCAGAAAAGCAAATGAATTGGTATTCGTTATTTGCATATCTGCGATCGGCATGGTAGCCGGCACCGGCCTATTCTGGTATCTCAATGCCGGACTGCTAAGTAAAATACCATCCAACAACAGCGCGGTCATCTGTGGCTTTCTGCTGACCTGCGGTTTGCTATTTTCTTTCCTGACGACAAATCTGCGACGGGAGTACATTCTCAAAATCCGACAGCTCGCCGGCTCGGGACATTTGCAACAATATCCGGATGCGGCGGTCTAATCTGTAAACGGCTAAATAAACATGAAAAAGCGCATATTAACCCTATTCATAGCACTGCTTCCCGCCTTGGCGAGCGCGCAAACATCAAAAAGTACCTACATTGATCGTGACCAGATTGCGCTCGGGGTAACAGTCCTGCTAATTGCTTTTATACTCGTGTTCCTGTTAGAACTAACCAACCGCTATTTTCAATACCGCCTCAGAGAGAAAGTCCTTGAATCCGGCGTGACCGAGCAGCTGGCAGCGCTTTTATTGAAATCAGATCGTCGGGAAAACTTGCAGGCTTGCATCAAATGGCTCGCTATTTTCCTGGGTTTGGCTTTGGGCTTTACCATAATTGCACTTACAAACCCTCCCGTTTGGGCCGCATTGGCTGCTTTGTCGCTATGCCTATCGGTAAGCTTTATGGGGTACTACATTTTTCTAAAGAGAGCTGATCATTAATTCATTATAAATCAATCAACCATGACGCATCCGAAACTACCCATTCTATGGGAACGGGTTCTTATTGCCTTTGCCTTACTGTTGCTGCTGAGTATCGGAGGTGCGATCGGCCAGTCAAAAACGGAATCCGATTTTGACCGGCTGCTGGAACCATCACAGCTTCGCGATGATTTTCAATCTTTTCGAACGGCATTAAGCCAACATCATCCCGACATGTACCGCTACCGGCCTGAGGAATCTTTAAACCAACTGCTGGACAGCTGTCAGGCAAGCATTAGCGGTCCGATGAGCCTGATTAGGTTCAACAATCTGATTCGGTTTGCTGTCAGCGCCCTTGAATGTGGGCATACGAGCGGCAGTCTGCCCGGCGAAATAATGGAAAGCTACGCAGCGGCCGTACCGATGTTTCCGCTAAAAGTCTGGTTTGCAGATGGCCACGCGTTTGTGCTTTGCAGCAAGGATGAAAATGCACCGGCAGGATCAGAAATCCTATCGATCGACGGAGAGTCTATTGAAAATATCCGCCGGAAGCTCATGCTATACTTGCCCTCGGACGGAAAAATTGAGACGAAGAAAAACGCTACGCTGAATAACGACGCATTTCTGTTCCTGTACAACTTCATCTATGGCGTTAAAGCGACTTATAGGGTGAGTTTAGCAGCGGCAGGCGGTAATCCGCGGGAGGTCACCCTGAAATCAGCAAAATTTGAAAACACGCTTTGCCCGGCATATAAAACCGGCAGCAATGCCAAGCCGCTTGAAATTACCTACCCCGGCGACTCACTGGCCTTGCTAACCATCCGTACATTCAGCAAGCAAAGAATTAACGATGCCAATCAGGATTTTCCGGCCTTTTTGGAAACCGCATTTCAGGAACTGCAACAGAGAAAAATAACGCGCCTGATCATCGATTTGCGGGGAAACGGTGGAGGTGATGATATTTACGGCGCATTACTGTATTCTTACCTGACCGTTGAGCCATTCCGATATTTTTTGGCGCTTCAATCCAGGTCCAAGCCGGTCATGACTGCCAACGACCACCCGGGACTTGCTGTCCAGCAACCTGCCAAAATCCATTTTCAGCAGAAAGTATTTGTACTCATCGACGGGCGGACATTTTCTACCGCAGCTGACTTTTGCGCCATAGCCCGCAGCAACGGCAGGGCAATCTTCATCGGCGAAGAGACCGGCGGGGGTTATGAGGGCAACAACTCGGGAGGAACCGTGAGGGTAAGCCTGCCCTATTCGAGCATTCAAATAGCCGTACCCACAGTCAGGTACGCTAATGCAGTGAAACCAGCCAAACTGCACGGACGGGGCATTATTCCAGAATACGCTGTCACCGCTACCATTTCCGATATGCTCGAAGGCCGGGACCCTCAGCTCCAAAAGGCATTTGAAAACCACCAATAACAACCAAACAAATATTTGATTTTCAAATATTTAACTAAACAAAGCAACAGGTCACGTCAGGATCTCGTTCACCACCCTGCCGTGAACATCCGTAAGACGAAATCTCCTGCCCTGGTACTTGTACACGAGTTGTTCGTGATCAACGCCCAGCAAGTGCAGCAGGGTAGCGTGAAAATCATGAACATGTACAGGATCCTTGATAATATTGTAGCTAAAATCATCCGTCTGACCATAACTGAACCCGGCTTTCACCCCGGCTCCTGCCATCCACATCGTGAAGCATCTCGGGTGATGGTCGCGGCCATAGTCGCTGGCTGTGAGTTTGCCTTGTGAATATACGGTCCTGCCGAATTCGCCGCCCCAGACAACGAGCGTGTCTTCAAGCATTCCACGGCGCTTCAGGTCGACGATCAGCCCCGCGGTTGCGCGGTCGACCTGCTTGCATTGATTAGCCATTCCTTTGGGTAATGAGCCATGGTGGTCCCATCCCTGATGGTACAACTGAACAAACCGCACGTCCTTTTCCAGCAGCTTCCTAGCCAGCAGGCAATTGGCGGCATAGGTTCCTTTATCGCGGCTGTCGGGCCCGTACAACTCAAATACCTCGTCCGGCTCACCGGCCGTATCCATCACTTCCGGCACCGAAGTCTGCATCCGGAAAGCCATTTCATACTGCGAAATGCGCGCATTTACTTCCGGATCGCCCCAGCTTTCATTCTGCATCCGGTTGAGCTCGGTAAGGTAGCCGAGCATCTTTTCCCGGTCAGAGCCATCATAGCCTTCGGGGTTATTCAAAAATAGCACGGGGTCTTTACCGGAGCGAAATTGTACGCCCTGATGTTCTGATGGCAGAAAGCCGTTTCCCCACAATCGCGCGTAGAGCGGCTGATCTTTCGATGCGTTTTTAGAGACCAGCACAATGAATGCCGGCAAATTCTGGTTTTCGGACCCCAGGCCGTAGCTCACCCATGAGCCGATCGACGGCCTGCCGGGCAACTGGTGCCCGGTTTGAAAAAATGTGATTGCAGGATCGTGGTTGATCTGCTCGGTAAAAAGGGATTTTACAATGCAAAGCTCGTCCACAACCTGCGCTGTGTAAGGTAACAACTCACTTACCCAGGCCCCGGATTTCCCGTATTGCCCGAATTTGTAAAGCGAGGGTGCAATCGGCAGATTTGCCTGATTGGCGCTCATCCCGGTAAGGCGTTGGCCGCCGCGGACCGAATCGGGGAGCCCCTTGCCCAGCATGTTGGCCAGCTTCGGTTTGTAATCGAAGGTTTCGAACTGCGACGGCCCCCCTGCCATAAACAGGTATACCACCCGTTTCGCTTTGGGAGCCACCTGCTGTCTGATCGACTCCAACGTCTTTTCGCTCATGGGTGCGCTCCGGGCCGTATTTGATAGAAGGTTGCCCAGCGCGAGCGCGCCCAGGCCTGAGGCCGTTCGCAGAAAAAAAGCCCGTCTGTCCAATTTTTGGTTCAAATCCGCCAGGTCCGGTGTGTGCATTCGGAATGGTTCGTCGTGATGTGCTGTCATACCCTTTATCTTTTGGTTAATGTGGCATCTGAGTTTAAAATAGTGATCGCTACCACCGCATTTGCGGCCACAGCGGCTGCGTCCAGCGACGGGTCGGGCACGTACATGCCCGATTTCAGCCATCCTTTCGATTTTTCAGGATGCGACCTGAATTTATCCAACTCCATTTTTCGCAGCTTTTCAAGTACGGTTACTTCTCTTTGCTGCGGGGTTCTCCCGGTGAGTTTACGGTAGGTTTGCACGATCGCCGCACCGGTATCCTGCACTTTCGCCATTTGCTCGCCGATTACCTTGGCCGCTTCCAGGAAAGTAGGGTCGTTTAACGTCACCAGGGCCTGCAAAGGTGTATTCGTCCGCTGGCGCCTTACAATGCAGCTACTGCGCGAAGATGCGTCGAATGTCGCGAGTGTGGGGTTAGGTACCGAGCGTTTTACAATTACATACACGCTTCTGCGGTAAACTTCATCGGTTGTATCGGCCTTGTAAGTCATGCTGTTGATCTCCCACAAGCCCTCCGGCTGGTAAGGTTTGATGCTCCTTCCCCCGATTTTCGGGTTCAAAAGCCCGCTTGCTGCCAGCGCATTGTCACGGATCATTTCAGCCGAAAGCCTTGCCGACGGGCCTCTTGCCAAAAGCTGGTTATCAGGGTCTTTTTCCAAAAGTTCACGACTTGTATGGGAGTCCTGCCGGTAAGCCCTGGACATGACCATCAGCTTCACCAACCGTTTCACATCCCAGGCGTAGTCCTGTTGAAACGTCACAGCCAGCCAGTCGAGCAGTTCGAGATTGCTCGGCAACGCGCCCTGGTTACCAAAATCCTCTGCCGTTTTTACCAGTCCCACACCGAAGAAATTCTGCCAGTAGCGGTTCACGGCTACCCGGGCAGTCAACGGGTTGTCGTTGCTGGTGAGCCATTTTGCCAGTCCCAATCTGTTTTTAGGTAAACTGTCGGGGAATGCGAGGATCGCAGTCGGGGTATTTGGGAAAACCTCTTCGGCGGGCATATCATACTGGCCTCGTTGAAGCAGAAAGCTCTTTTTAGGTTTTGGCATTTCCTGCATGACCATCACTTCATTCACATTCCGGGTCGAGTCGTCGAATGCCCTGCGAAGGCGAAGGAGTTCCTCCCTTTCGATCTGCATTCCCGCATCTATAACCTGACGATAGTATGCCTGCAGTGCTTCTTTTTCATTATCACTAAGGTTTGCCTCACTTTTGCCGGCCAAGCTCGCCCAACTCGATTTGCCGGCCAATATGCGCACTTCATAGGGCGTCAGTTCCCGGTTGTATACGGCTATATCGTCCGCCCTCCCACCTTTGAAGCCCTGCCCGCGCCACCAGCCTCCGATCTGCAGCGCCGGTTCATTTTTCTGATAAAAGATAATGTCTTTGTAGAGCTGGTCGACTACTGTTTCCATGGGCGCCTCCACGCCGTCCTGGTACAGCCGGAAACCCCGGGCGGTTGACGAGCCATCGTAAGTCATGGTCAGATGTACCCATTTCTCACGCGGTACGGGCTGGCGGCTGTGGCGGGTAATCGCATTGGAGGGTGCAGTGTGCGCCATGCTAATTTCCAGCAAATTGTTCTTCATCAAGAGATGATAGCCCTTGAAATTGAATAAACGCTCCGCATTACCCTTGTGAAAGATAACCCCTTCCTTGAAATCTTTGGGGAACCAGGCCCATATACCCACCGAAAAAGGTTCCGACTTGCGGAAGACCCCTACATCTTTGAGATCCGCGTAGCTGTCCCCATTCAATACAAGCACCTGCCCGCGTACAGTCTTTTCGAATACGGGCCTATCCTTGTCTCCTGCGTCCCGCTTCATCAAACCCTTTTGCGCTTTATTGATGCTGTTGGAAAGAGAGTCTTCAAAATCATAAAGCCCCTGTAAGCCCGCTTTGGGAGTAGTCTCTCCCGCAAGTTTTTGATAATCCCCCGACGCAAGCCATTGCTGAAAACCGGTAGACGTATTTGCTCCCGACAACTTCGCCTCTTTTTCCGAAATAGCCGAACGCATAAATTGCATCAGCTTTTCCTGATTTTCATTGGGAAGCATCAGGGTCGGCGTCGGCAAGTCGTCATTCAGGGAGATTTGTCCCGCTTCCCGTACATTGTTAAAAAAACTGAACAGCTCATAGTAGTTTTTATGGGAAACCGGGTCGTACTTGTGGTCATGGCAGCGTGCGCAACCCAGTGAGATCGCCATAAATGCGTCCCCTACCGTATTGGTCCGGTCCATCACATATTCTGTCTGAAATTCCTCCTCCACAATACCCCCTTCCATATTCTGCTGATGCAGCCGGTTAAAAGCGGTGGCAATGAGCATATCCCTGGTGGGGGCACTATTTCCCGGCCCTTTCATGAGATCCCCCGCAAGTTGCAGGTGAATAAAGTCGCTGTAACGCATATTCTGGTTGAAGGAGCGGATCACCCAGTCGCGGTAGGGTGACATGTCTCGCAGGCGATCGGTCGAGTACCCGTGCGAATCCGCAAACCGGGCCGCATCGAGCCAGTCGGCAGCCATTCTTTCCCCGTAATGGGCGGAAGCCAGGAGCCTGTCCACCTGCTTTTCATATGCATTCGGGGCTTTATCCGCCACAAAAGCATCCAATTGCTCAATCGTCGGCGGAAGGCCGGTAATATCCAGCGAGAGCCTTCGGAGCAGCAGTTCTTTGTCGGCCTCGGCCGCGGGCCGGAGCCCTTCCCTTTCAAGCCCCGCCAGTATGAAATTATCAATGGGGTTAGCTACCGCTTCATCGCCAGATTTTACAGCTGGGACCGGCGATTTCTGCGGTTTGACGAATGCCCAATGCGGTTTATATTCGGCCCCATCCTTAATCCACTTCATCAATACGGCTTTTTCGCGCGCGTCCAGCGTCAGGTGCGATTGGGGTGTAGGCATTCTGAAATCGGGATCATCGGAAAGAATACGGTGTACGACCTCACTCTTGGCCCAGTCACCTGGCTTAATAGCGACCTTCCCTGAGCTTTCGGGAAGCTGTCCGAAGGCATTTTTCGGCATGTCCAAACGAAGGCCGGCTTTCTGCTTGGCTTTGTCGGGGCCATGGCATGCAAAGCATTTATCGGACAGGACCGGCTTTACATGCCGGTTATAGTCGAGCTGCGCAGGTAGTTTCGTCATCTCGGCGGTCACCTCGGCAGGTACCTTAATATCCTTGCCACCGGGGCCTTGCGAAAACCACAGTGGTATACCTGCCAGTAAAAACATCAAATATTTGATCATCACTTACTATCGTTTAACTGTACTTTATTGGTATCCGGTTTGGCGAGCTGTTGGGTACCGGTTTCTACTTTAATGTCCGGCCGCGCTTTTCGAAGCCGGCTTATGCCCTCCGGTGTAGTCTTTGTTTGCCATAAATACACCACTTTCAGGTTCGGCGAACCGGCTAGCCTGGCCAATCCTTCATCCGTGACGGACGTGCCGTAAAGGTTCAGATGTTCGAGATTGGGTAATGTGGCGAGGAGTTCAAGAGAACTGTCGGTGATCTGCGTATTTTCCAGATTCAGCCTCGTTAAGTTTTTAAATTGCGCGAGATGTTTCACGTCGCTGTCCTTAACTGGCTGGCCTGTAAACCGCAGCCGCACTACCTGGTTTTGAATGCCTTGCAGCGTCTGGACTGTTTCCGCATTGAAATCTCTCGTATTCACAAAATTGGCGGATAAGTAGTCCGAGCCGGACGACATTTTTGTAAGCGAAACGTGTTGTGCTTTCAGCCTTTGTAAAATCTGCTGGTCCGGCGCATTCACGGGCTTGCTCAGCAATGCGGCTTCCAATTCGGGTTCTTGCGGGATCGCTGCCGTCGCGTGGGAAGAGTCTGCCGGCAACGGCGGGAGCGTCGCGACGGGCTGATCGTCCCCGCTTTGGAGAATCTCCTCTATTTCTTCTTTGAATGAAGCTCCACGCTGGATCCAGTTCTGAATAATAGCGAGCTCCTGGCGCGAAAGTTGCAATTTGCCTTTGGGCGGCATATGCCGATCGTCTCCCTCGGGCAGCAGCAGATAGGAAAACAATTTGCTCCTTGCAGGATTACCCGCCACGAGTACGCTGCCATTTTTTCCGCCCTTCCGGATAAACGCTTCGGAATCGAGCCGGAGCCCCCCCTTCTTTTTAGAAGCCGAATGGCAGTTGTAACATTTGGCTTTAAGAACAGGCGCTACCTGGTCTCTGTATATAAATGTCCGGCGGATAAGCTTCTTTCCGGTCGAATCTGTAACAGCCACCACCTTGTCTTCTGATGGCACGGCGGGCTCTCCGGCCTGCAAGGCCTCTTCCCCGTTTGAAAAAAGGTATCCCTCTCCATGGGTGAGGTTCCCGCCGTAGTGCCCGGCAATGGAGAGCACAATTACCGTTATCGTGGCCGGGACCCAGCGGTATTTGACCATGAAAAAGGTTATCGTTCCCAGTCCGGCGGTCAGTAGCCCGGTCCATTGATGTATTTGAACCATATCCGGGTCATATTCACCTGATTGTGCCAGCAGCCAACCTGCCCCGCACGACAGAAAGGCAAAAAACGTACCGGCTCCCCATGCAAAGGAGACCGCTTGCCCAACCTCTGCTTTGGCGATCTTGCCAAAAAGCATAAGCGCCGCGGCGAATAGCAAAATACCTATGGGCAGATGGACCAGGAGAGGATGAAGATGTCCGATGGACCCGACGTTAAACATATGCTGAACCTGCGATAAATAAGTTACACTCGAAATGGGTGAATGCCTCGCGGGATTCACCCATTCTCACTTTGCTATTGTTGTTTTTAATATCCGGGATTGTTCGGAGCCAGCTTAGGGTTTGCATTCATTTCATCCTGGGGTATCGGGAATAAATAATGCTTCTCCTGGAATTTGATGGTATTGTCCCGCGGGAATGCATATCCGAGCATCGGGACGAATGTGTCGTTTTTAGTGTCATATACCATCCTCGTTCTGACCATGTCAAACCATGTTTGGTTTTCAAAACAAAGCTCATGATTTCTTTCGCGCCACACGGCCTGGCGAAACTGCTCTTTGCTCAGGCCGGCCAATGGCGCCAGCTGTGCCCTTTTACGGATCGCATTGATATATTCATAGCTATTTACATCCGGTGCGCCCTCACTTTCATTCTGAGCTTCCGCATAGAGAAGCATGATATCCGACAGGCGGATCACAGGAAAGCATTTGCCGGAACCCAGCCCGCTGGCCTGGGCTACGTCATCCCAGTATTTGAAAATATGCTGCCCATTTTTAAACTGCACATTGGCCCCTGTCGAAAAGTTGGGAGCGTGGGAATAGAAAAATTGCCTTTCCTGCTTCCGAAGGTCATTCGCGCTGTACGATGCGAAAAACGTATCGTCCGGCAGAAGCGTCCCTATTTCCTGCTGTCCATTGGAGATCAGGCTGAAACTTGGGAGGGTAAAGGCGAACATAGGACTCACTGCAATTGTAGATGCGAATTGCGCCATGAAAATGTTCTCCATCCTATTATCATTTGCCGGGTCACGGAACTGATCATAGTTTTGGTAAAGGGTATATTTCCCGGAGCTGATCACTTCCATCGCTTTTTGCTTGGCCAAAGGCAGCTTATCCTTTTGCTGCAACGGGAAACCCGCCATGGTTTGATACACTTTTGCCAACAGTGATTTTACCGCCCCAATGGCTACCCTGCCCGTGTTATCCGAAAACGGCAACCCGCTTTGTTCCGCTGCAAGTAAATCGGGCACAATTAGTTGCTCATAGATGTCCTTTACGGGTGTCCGCGGTATCTGAAGCCCGACCGCGCTGCTGACAGGATCGCTAACCAACGGCACGTCGCCAAATATTCTTACCAGGTTGAAATAGAACCACGCCCGCAAAAATCTGGCTTGTCCCAGCAACTGACTTTTTTGAACATCTGTAACAACAGCAGATGAAATCAACGGTATATTCTTAATGGCCAGATTTGCCGCACCGATACCCTTATAGGAACTACGCCACCATACCCTGAAATACAGGTCTGTGGTCTGCATATTGAGGTTCCTTAAATTGGCATTGTTGTTCGATTGATTGATATCACTTTTTGCCTGGCCAGTAGGGTTTTCCAGCATGAGCATAGCATTTTCTTCGTAAAGGCCCACCGGACTATAAAAATCGCGTGTAGAAGCATAAATACCGTTCACGGCATTTTGCGCTTGCTGGTAGCTTGTATAGTAGTTGTCCGGTGTATAAAAACTTGCTGGCTTTTCTTCCAGGAAGTCGTTGCATGACATTACAGACATGCTTACAAGCGCAATTAGTATCCTGATATTTTTCATAGTCTTATTTGTAGAATTATAAACTAGCATTGATACCAAAATTGAATGTCCTGGCTTTTGGCTGCGCGTAGAATTCAATCCCGTAAGCGAAAGCCTGAGGGTAGGTCGATACTTCCGGGTCGTATCCTGTTTTGTATTTGGTGATCAGGAATGCATTCTGAACCCCGGCAAACATGCGCAAGTTGCTTAGGTGCAGCGCGGTAACGATACTTTTAGGAAAAGTGTAAGACAATAAAATATTCTTACCTCTGATGAAAGATCCGTCCTGAACATAGTGGCTATCCTGGCGCAATGAGGGGCCATCACCATTTAATCTTACGCGCGCAATGCTGGTGTTCTGATTGGACGGCGTCCAGGCATCCAGTACCGTCGTGTAACTGTTGGCAAGCGTTTGTCTGTCTTCGGAGGTGGCGTAACCAAGATTTAGTACACTATTGCCTTCACTTACCTGGATGTCAACAAGCAGTTCAAAATTTTTATACGAGAACTTATTGATGATTTCCGACACAAACTTCGGATACGCATGTCCCAGAATACTTTTGGTTGTCGACTCTTTTATGTCGCCAGGCTTAGCGCCCACTTTCGCGGCCTCATCAGCTTCATGTTCTCCCCATGTCCCCAGACGGGTAAGCCCGTAAAACGTTCCCACAGATTCTCCGACCCGCAATATATTGGTTTGGTCGAGGAATCCGGGTCCGGGAAAAATATCCT
This sequence comes from Dyadobacter sp. 22481, assembly GCF_052044875.1. Lineage (NCBI taxonomy): Bacteria > Pseudomonadati > Bacteroidota > Cytophagia > Cytophagales > Spirosomataceae > Dyadobacter > Dyadobacter sp. 22481. Next base: position 237,976 of record NZ_JBQENV010000001.1, on the reverse strand, counting down.
CGTTGTTCAATCCCAATGCCAATATTTTTGTCTTGTTGGCCGAAAAGTTGACAGTAGTGTTCCACTTGAATGCACCTATGAGATTGCGCGTGTTTAAACCCAGTTCGAAACCTCTATTGCGCACCGACCCAATGTTAGTCAGCACATTGTCAAATCCTGACGAAAAAGGTACCGGGGCATTCAGCAGCAGACCGGTCGTGATTTTGTTGTAAAAGTCGGCCACTGCATTAATGCGGTTGTTGAACAGGCCCAGATCTACACCTGCATCGAACTGATTGGTCTTTTCCCACTGAAGATTGGGATTGGGAATCCTGCCTTGCACCTGTCCTCCCGCGCGTGAGCCCCCGAATATCGCCGTGTTGGACGCCAGGGCGCCGATTGATTGGTACTGGCCAATTTCTGAATTCCCGGTGCTACCGTAGCTTAATCTTAATTTTAAATCACTTACTATCCTCGAGTTCTTCAAAAAGTTCTCTTCTGACACACGCCATGCTACTGCGGCGGAGGGGAAAAATGCATATTTATGATTTGCCCCAAACTTCGAAGACCCGTCGTACCGCCCTGTTGCGGTAAACAAATATCTGTCTAAAAGAGAATAAGTTACCCGGGAAAAATACGAGTGTATCTGCCAGTCATAAGCATTAGACGTAGGAGGACTGGGAACGATTCCGGCTCCCAGGTTATTGGCCAGATAGAAATCACTGTCAAAATTTGAGGCAGAAACGCCAAAAGTCTCGTCGTGCTTTTTAGCCCACTCGGTTCCCAGAATGACATTTAAGTTATTGGCTTCATTCAATTGCTTTTTATAGGTAAAATAGCTGGAACTCTGCCAGTAAAAATATCTCTCGGCGTTTATTCCTGCGCGGATTCTCTGGTAAAGTCCTCGCTGTACTGCGGAACCGCTGGACGATATATCGTTTTTGTTTGTAAAACTTTCCGCTGATAAACTTGTTTTGAATTCGAAACTATCTGAAAAACGGACATTGATATACGAGCCGCCGAGAACATTAATTTTATTATTAATATTATAGTAATTGGTCAAAAGGTTTACCGGGTTATCGGAGCCTTCTGAATTTAAATGCATAAAATTGCCTCCCCACGAGCCGTCAGGCATTTTTACGGGGATCATAGGCAGCTGCTCCATGACATTCCGGGGCCCGTTAAAGCCTCCTACCTGGTCGTCCTGAATGCGCTCTTTAGTGCCGATTCCCGACAAATTTATACCCGTCGTGAGCCAGCTGTTGACCTTTGCATCAACATTAATTCTCGCCGAATATTTCTTCAGATATGTGAATAGCATTAAGGCATGATCATCCTGATACCCATAGTTCATGCTGTATTTCACATTGGGGTTACCACCGGAGATCGACAAGTTATAATTTTGAGAAAAAGTGGGTTTATAAACCTCTTTTTGCCAATTGGTATTGTATTTTGGGGTACCATCTGCATTATAAAGCAATGGTTCAAGTTTCGCGAAATCGGGGTACGCCCTGCCGGGAACGGCGCCGTATGCCGCCTTCTCCATCGCCTGATATTGCGTAGAGTTAAGGAGCGGAATTTCCCTCGGTAATACGTTTTAGCCTCCTGTAAGATTTAAACTTACAGCCGTCTTTCCATCCTTACCGCGCTTGGTGGTGATGATAATTACCCCGCCCGACCCCCTGGCTCCATAAATGGCAGTGGAAGAAGCATCTTTCAAAACGTCGATAGTTTCAATATCATTCGGGTTGATCGTAGAATAATCCACTCCGATCACCCCATCCACGACAAATAATGGGTTATTGGAAGCATTGATTGAATTAAATCCTCTGATATTCACGCGCATATCGCCGGGGCGCCCGGAGTTGGAAGTGATATTCAATCCCGGAACGAGACCCTGCAGAGCACCCAGCGCATTGGGGGATGGTCTTTCCGTAATTGTTGTGCTGCTGACGGACGCTACCGAACCCGTTACATCTACTTTTCGCTGGGTTCCATACCCTATCACCACCACTTCTTCCAGGGCTTTATCGTCTTCGGCCATCACCACATCAATAATTTTCGATGTTCCTACCGCGATTTCCTGCGTTACATAGCCCACATAACTGAAAACCAGCTTAGCATTCTGGTCAGGCACATCCAGTTGAAACTTACCATCCACATCGGAAGCGGTTCCAATCAACGCCCCTTTGACGAGAATGCTCACGCCCGGGAGGGCCTCTCCCGCTTTGTTGGTGACAGCCCCCTGAATGGCAATTTCCTTTCGCTCCGCCTTGTCGAGGTTTTCCTGCAATAACTCTTTCATTCTCTTATCGAGATTCATCCTGGAGTCCCCGAGTGTATTTTCCCTCGGAGAGGATATATCCTGCGGCGCGAGCGATTGAGGTTCAAAGCCTTGAGTCTTCTTCTCTTTAATTACAATGGTTTTATCCACGATATAATAGGTGAGCTGCTGCCCCGCCAGTACCTCGTCCATGATCTCATTGACAGATGCGCTCTGAAGAGAGACCGTCACTTTTTTCGCCTTTTTTACAATTTTATTATCATAGAAAAATTTGTATCCCGTTTGCTGTTCAATGCGGGTAAACACGCTGGAAAGCGGCGCTTGCCTGACAGAAAAGGTTATTTTCTGCGAAACACCTTCGGCTGACACATGCACACATGCGATGGCTAAGAGCAGGGCCATTAACTTCATGATCAAAATCAATTTGAGAAAGTAACGATATCGTATATACGCTATTTTCCCGTGTAAAATAATTTGCATATTTTTGGCGGGGTTTGGGTGTAAAATTGTTGTTTCGCAAAAAGGGCAATTCTCCCCGGGGTCCGCTCTGCGGATTGGGGTAATACCAAGCCACGAGCCGTTTCAGGGTCAGAACTGAAGCGGCTTTTTAATGGCCCTGGTTTCGTGGATTTTTTCTTTTTTATTTTACCATAGCAAAAAGGATTAGGTCAGGGGTTTAGGGTTAGTTGGTCACGATTATTTTCTTATTGTCGATTTTGAAATGCACGTCTCCGAGTTCCAGTATCCGGAGCACTTTTGAGAGCTTCGCATCCCGTTCGATCTGTCCTACAAATTCATAATCTTTGATGGTGCCTTCGTATACCACCTCCATATCATACCATCGTGCCAATTGCCTCATCAGTTCCGGCAATCCCACATTGTCAAACCTGAAATAACCCTCCTTCCAGGCAATTACATTGCTGGTGTTGATCTGTTTGACTTCGAAAGGGCGGGCCGGCTGGCTGGCGTTTTTCCTGATATTGGTTACAAGCCGGGCCTGATCGCCGGGTTTGAGCAACACGCCCCGATCCTCTGCACCGTTTACTTTCAATTTGATGCTCCCTTCGAGCAGGGTGGTTTTGATGGCCCCTTCATCGGCATAGCTATTCACGTTGAAGCGGGTCCCGAGGACTTCAATTATCTGGTTGCCTGATCTTACTTTAAAAGGGACCCGTTTTGAGTTTTTAGAAACTTTGGCCACTTCAAAATAGGCTTCACCTACTATCTCCACGACTCTTTCCTCCGTCGGAAACACGGTCGGGAAGCGAATGGACGACGCGGCGTTCAACCAAACGCCCGTTCCGTCCGGAAGTTTGATTCTATATTGCCCCGCCCGTGGCGTGCTGATCGTATTATATGCAAGGCCGCGCGAAGGGCCACTGCCTTCCCGCGTCTCAAATTCGTACACGATTTCTCCCTGCTTCGTCTTGATCACAGCGGTTTGACCCTGCTGGGCCAGCTTCCCATTGACCGCTTCGTGCAGCATAATGCTTTGCCCATTGGCCAGCGTAAGCTTGGCCCTATTGTCGCCCGGTATGGCGTCCCCGACAACTACACCCTGGCTGACAGGCGGTTGAGGTTTCGCTTTACGGAAAAAATTCAACCCTATTGTTGCGGCAATAACCACCGACGCCGCTACTCCAACCCATTTTAGCAACGGGAGGGTCCGCGTCTTTTGGCGCAAAGCCCTCTCCTGGTTCAGCGGAAGCGACTCCCAAACCATATCGAGCTGTTTTTCCAGTTCATCGGTATTCAACGCGAGGTTTGCGGACTTTGCCCTGGCGAGGTACCAGCTTTCGAGCAAAGCCATTTCCTCGTCGGTCAAGGTATTGTCCCGATATTTCCGTAATAAGTCTTTGGCAGAAGATTCGTCCATTACACAAGTTTTTATCCTTAGTGTATATAGGACGGGGAAGTCAGGCCAGAGTAGTATCCTGTTGAAAAAAAATTACTTTTTTTTACATTTTCAGGGATATGAGCACAACAATGAAGACAAGGTCAATTTTGTGTTTCAAAATATGAAGGGCGCTGCTGACTTGTTTTTTGACCGTCTTGTCGGATATATGCAGCTCTTCGGCGATCTGCTTGTAGGAAAGGTCCGTATTTCTGCTCATCTCGAACACTTCCCTCATTCTGGGAGGCAGCAGGGAAATTTCACTTTCAATGATCTGGGTAAGCTCTTGCTCCCTGATCTGCTGATCCGTTACGCATTCCCCTTCTTCCATGAACCACGCCAGGGATTCTATGTATTTCTGTTCAACCTTTTTGTGAGCGATGGCGTCGAAAATCCGGTTTCGCAGGGCCTTGTAGAGATAGGATGAAAAAGAGGTGTGCAGTTTGATCTGTTTGCGATTAACCCAGAGTACCGTGAAAAGCTCCTGCAAAATATCCTTGGCTTCGTCGTCATCTCCCAACATCCGGTACGCATGTAAAAAGAGCACACCTTTGTAGCGCTGATAGATTTCACCGAACGCCTGGGGGTCATCCTCAGCTATCAGCCGGGCTAACTCAAGGTCACTATTTTGACGATAAAAATTCATGTTAACAATGATTCGAACAGCGCCGCACAGGCCTCATTTCCAATAAATCGGAATTTTGTCTGCCATTTCCGGTACTCTTGTGCTTTGCATTATTAGGTAGGAGCCGCTGCGAATATACACAAAACTAGCCAAACAGAAGAATTGTACAAATAAATATCGTAATCACCATAGTTCCTTAGGCAAAGTTCAGCAACAGACCGGTGTTGGAAGAAAACCGGTCAGCCAGTCACTGTTCTGTGTCATCCAGCTGAAACAATACTTCAACAGTAGTGTTAAAAGCTTTCGCCATTCGCAACGCGAGTACAGTAGAGGGAATGAATTTCCCGGTTTCAATCGAATTTAGACCTTGTCGCGATATCCCGATATGCTTTGCAAGATCGGCCTGAGTCCAGTTTTTCTTAGCCCGTTCAACCTTTATCGTGTTCTTCATACATCGTACTTTTTCTTCGAAACGAACCAGCCAACAAAATAAAACAGCCAACAATATCCCACAAGGTGGCCATAGCCAAACCAACCAGGATTAGAAACACCACAAAGTTCGAGCAAAAACAAGAGCATTATTAACATGGCCGTCAATGAAAACCCGATAACCACCGCTTCCAATTGCACACGCTGCCTTACTTCGTCCATTACCGAAAATGCCTTGATCAACTTCAACACAAAAACAGCGAATGTGATAATCGGTATTATTGCTACGATTATCGAAAATGGTTTGCCGATCATCTGATGCTTTAACAACCATGCCGCGGGCAGGTAGGTAGCCCCGTAGATGAGCGCGAAAATTACGGAGTTTTGGCTTTCGTTTTTCCCAGATCGTTCCATAAATATAGATGTTGAATGTTTAGCCTCATAAAGATAGGTAAACATTTCTTTTTGTCAAGTATAATTGACAAAATATCACCAATAATAGACAATAATATAGTGTCATTGCCGGGAAATCACGTGTTAGAATCAAAAAAAGGGCAACAAGCAGCAAAATATGCTGTTCGTTACCCTTCGATTTACTTTAACGGTCGGTTAACCCGGCTGCAACCGCTGTTTACTCATTCACAAATACTTCCATTTCAGCCAAGAACGTATGCACAGCGAGCCCTTCTAATGCCGTAAATTTGAGATACTGGTATCCAACGGCTGATGAAACCGGAAAACTCTGCGGCGTGATGGTTGCCGGAACAAATTTAAATTCTCCGAGGTTTGTCCATGATTCGCCATTGGCGCTTCCTTCCAATTTGAATTTGGTGAAACCATTCTTGTTGTTTTGGCGGGCCGTCAGATCTACTGAAATCATCTTGTTGGGCTTCTTCATATCCACTACAAACCAATGTGGAAACCCCGGATGGTCGGGATCATATTGTGTGTGCCAAATGGTGTTCAAATCCCCATCCAGCACTGCCGAAGCTAAACCTGTATTCTCGGAGCCATCTCCCTGTTCGCTGGACACCGCTGTAACGGTCCAGCCCGAACGGTCAGCTTTGGCAGCCAGGGGATAGTCCATCTTATCATCAGAGCAACCCATAAACGAAGCGGTTACTACCAAGGCCATCATTAGTTGAAATATATTCTTTTTCATTTTCTCTCCATTTTTAAGGTAAACTTTCGATATCAACTTGCGGCAGCTGTCCTCCTGCCGGACGTGTGAAAGGAGTTCCCGCCTCCACATAGGTATTAAAAAAACCACCGTTCCTGAGGAAAAAACGGCCGTTTTCAACACCTCCTCCGAAATCCATCCTTTGTTTGTTTTTACCTGTGGCATCAACACCCATCTTGAAGGAAGTTAGCTCAGTCCACTTTCCATTCACATCTCTCACCCACTGATTGCCCCAGGTGCCCTTGCGTTCCAGATAACCTTGTTCAGGAATGAAATTTTCCAGGAACGAATGAATTCTGGCCAGATAAGTCGCCGTTAGCGGCCGCTTCCAGGTGGCCATAAATTGCCACTTATCATGCTCTGGTCCGCGAAACCATGCCGAATAAAGTGTGTTTCCATTACCATCCGGCTTGCCCTTGGTCAGAAATTTATAGGTACTACCCGCTTTCCAGTTATAGACAAAATAACTCTGTCCTCCTTCCCCTTCGCCACCGAAACGTTTGGTTACCACGCCTTCTCCCGATTTGACGGGCACCGTTGTTCCGCCGTCAGGGTCCCAGACAGAAAACAAAACCCAGCGCTCCGATTCCGACTTCACCTGTATACCGAAATATCCGTGACTGAATCCATTGCACATGAAAAAGGAACCAATCTGATCCTGCTTTTCGGGTACCACCAATTCATTGTAAAAGTATTCGATATCACCGGCAGGAACGGTATAATTGACATGCGTCGACGGCCCTCGTCTTGACCAGTAGAAGTTCTCAGGATCATTGGCGTAAATCGCGCCGTTGGCTGCGACCCCACCAATCTGAATATCGGACACATCGGCAAACGAGGAGCCGGATTTACTGACGCCCTCCAGATCCACTTTCACATAACCTTCTGCCGCTATATTCACTTTTCCGGCATAGTAGGGTTTTGCATCCGCTCCCGCTAAACTAACGTCGAAAGAAGTTCCGTTCACACGCACGTTCACCTTGCTTGTCCCGCCGCCGGCGACACCGGCCTTTAGAAATACCGTGAGCTCTCCCGGCTGCGCCGCACGAAACCAGATGCTTGTCACAACGCCGGGTGTGGTCCAGTTGACGAGCCCCTTGCTGGTGATCTTTTCAGATTGCCCGGCAGCACCTTTGGTGATATAGGCATTCCCAGCTAAGGGAATACTCACTTTGGGTGTTGGATCAGGTAGTACCTCTTCTTTGGGGTCATTCTTAGCCCTATTGGTGCAACCATAACTGCACGTCAGAGCGCATACAAATAGGACAGTAATCAAACACAATTTATTCATAGCATACAGATATTGGCGTCCGTTTAAAATTAGGCGTAACAGTTACGGATTTTGGGTCAGTTTGCTGTTCTTATCTATTTCTGACTGCGGTATAAAAAATATCACGCGGGCATCGGTTGCCGGCACCGTCTGGTTGACATTCGTCGTCGGGGTGTTGTTAAGCGAATGCGTTCCCGGGTAATTCCGGATCATTGAACGGTTGTTCCGGAAAAGATCATAGGAACGGTGCCCTTCGAATGCCAATTCCATCCAACGCTCTTCCAATACAATATCGAGCGCCGTTTTACCCGCAGGGAGCGAAGTATAAAGTGCATCATCCAGCCCTGCCCTTGTTCTAATGATGTTCACATCCGCAAGCGCCGCGGCTGTTTTACCCAGTTTGGCATTGGCCTCGGCACGGTTCAGATACATTTCCGCAAGACGCAAATACACCGGCGAGCTGAGATTGATAATACTCTCCTGAAGATTGTATTTGTTGACATAATACATGGGTGTCTGCGGGGTCAGTTTCAGGTTCTTTTGCTGCACGCCATTTAATACATAAGGCGTGATAAAGCTTTTCCGCAGATCCTTGGGATGCAGTGCATATTGGTTAACCAGCTTTTCGGAAGCATATATTTCGCCCCACCCGCTAACGCCCTGTCCGGCCGGATTGCCGGCAACATCACCGCTGAAATACATCGATCCAATCGCCGAGAAGTCCTGGTTTTGAACTTTGGTGTGACGGATGCACATGATCGTTTCAGGATTCGTTTCAGGGTCCATCTTGAAATATCCCTGAAAATTGGCGCCATCGAGCAGAGCATACCGCCCCGAGTTGATTACTAAATCTGCATATTTAACCGCATTCTCATTATCCTCCTTGTATAGATATACCCGCGACAAGAGCGCATATGCTACCTCTTTTGAAGCGAAGGAATTACCCTTGTCAACCGACATGAGGTCAACCGCTTTCAAAAGATCCGCGATCACGAAGTCATAAACCTCTTTCACAGAACTTCTCGAAAGGCCCGTTGTTTCTTCATCTGAAAGACCGTCTTTCAATATAGGCACACCCGCGCCCGCGCCATTACCCTGCGGATACGGCCGGCCGAATACGCGCACCAAATTGTAATGCATCATCGCACGCAGGTACAAATTCTCTCCTTTGAGCTGTTTCAGGTCCGCAGATGCGTCGTCTGGCACATAGGCAATGATCTTGTTCGCCGCGGCTATTACCTTGTAGGCCTGCCCCCAGAAATTGGTACAATGTGAGGAGGTATTAATATGGGTATACCGGTAAGCACGCGTAAGGTCGTCGGAAGAGGACTGTCCCTGAGCCACCTCGTCGCTTGGGAACTCGGTCAGGAAATGGACGCTTCGCACATAGGACGGATTTCGCAGCACCGCATATGTACCGATGGTTGCCGTTTCAACATCACCCGCATTGGTCAGTGCGGAGGTTTCTTCGATTGCCGTGGAAGGAGCAAAAGTTTCCTCGCAGGCCGACGCTCCTACTATCAGTACGCCTGACAGGATATATTTATAAAGATCGTTCGCTTTCATCGCCTATCTGATTTAGAATGAAATATTTACTCCGCACAGAAATTTCTTACTGATCGGATATTTGAAACTTGAAACCCCGGAGCTGAGATCGGTTTGGGTGAATGACACTTCCGGGTCAGGCCCTGAGAATTTGGTGGCAGTCCACAGGTTATCTCCGCTCAGGAATATATTCAGATTAGAGATCCCGCTTTTGGCAAGCCAGGCTGCCGGCAGGGCATAACTCAATTTGATGTTTCTCAAACGGATATAGCTTCCATCTTCCAGGTATCTCGACGACGATTGATTGGAGTCATGATTTCCGCCAACGATCGGTTTCGGATGCGTGGCGATATCGCCGGGCTTTTCCCATCTGCTCCATCCTTTGGCCAAGACCATCGCATTGTAGCTTTCGTATAAACCGTCATTATCGAAATACGCCCGGCTGTTGTTGTAAATCTCATTACCGTATACGAAATTGAAAAACGTGCTCAGGGATATGCCTTTGTAAGAAAAAGTGTTAGTCAACCCGCCCGTAAATTTCGGAGCTGCCGAGGTTCCCGTGAACTGCCGCGACTGCGCCGTGGCCACCGAGCTGTAAGAGTTGGTCAACACCTTATATTTCGCCCCGTCTGCATCGGTCACGATCTTCTCCCACAACGGATCTCCGTTGGCGGGGTCCACACCAGCCCAGATGGGCAGATTCCATTCATCCATATTGTGTCCAACCGCGATAGGCTGACGTGCACCGGAGTTAAACACCGTCGCTCCGTCGCTGAGCTCTAAAACCTTGTTGCGGTTAAATGACACGTTCAGGTTCGTTTCCCAGTTGAAGACGCCGACGATATTTTTCGAAGTGGCGCTGAACTCCATTCCACGGTTTCTGACGGCCCCCGCATTTACCCAGCGGTAGCTGTAACCGGTTGTAGCCTGCAAAGGTTGTTTGTACAAAAGTGCGCTTGATTTCTTCTCGTATGCGTCGACGGTCAGATCGAGTCTGTTGTTGAACAAACCAATTTCCGCGCCAATATTGGCTGTTTTCATTTTCTCCCAAGATAAATCGGGGTTGCCCTTCTGCGAGGGCGCCGCTCCCGGAAGACCTGCATAGCTGGCATCCTGTGAGATACTATATAGCCCCAGTGCCGCGTAATTGGATATCCCATCGGCATTACCCACCGTACCGTAGCTGGCGCGGAGCTTCAAAAAGCTGATGGTTTTCCATTGCTTCATAAAGTTTTCGTTGCTTACAATCCACGAGCCACCCAACTGATAAAAGTTACCCGCCGGATTATTGCTTCCGAATTTGGAAGAATATTCATGAACAAAAGACGCGATCGCGAAATAACGGTTGTCAAAATTGTAGTCGGCTTGCGCAAGGTATTTGCTAAAACTATACTGATCATTACCCCCCGTCGGGTTATTGATAATATCCGTGGCCACCGACATCACATCTCTTCCCGGAGGAAGCCCTTTCCCTGAAATGGACGCATCGTCATAATAATTGCGCTCCGCTTCGCCGACCGCGAGAACAGCCAGGTTATGCAATCCGAAACTCTCCTCGTATCGTAACCGGTTCGAGGTCAGTATACGGCTCGTATAAGACCGGGAATTGTACAATTCGCCCCCATTCGCACCACCCTGCTTTGTTCTTTTATCGTAATAACTTGCGTCTTTATAGTCGAAAAAGCGAACGCGGTTATAGGTCGAGAATGTCAGCTTGGGCGTGATGGCATAATCCAGGTTGACGTCTGTATTGACATTCAGACTTCTTGCTTTAGAGTAGTTGTATGGAAGGGAGTGCAAAAAGTTCTCGCGGTCCCTCCCCTGCCAGTTTGCCGCAATCCGGCCGTCGATGGGGCTTCCGTCCGCATCATATGCCGCATCGAAAGGCATGTTTACATAGGCATCATAAAGCGTACCGCTGTTTTCGTAATTGTCCTGGGTGAAAATCCCATTGAATAATACGCTCAATTTCAACTTTTGGGTCAATTGAGAAGTAATATTAGACCGGAAATTATACCCCGTTTTATCATTTTCCAGGACAGTTCCCTGCTCCTTGTAATAGTTGCCGGAAACATAAAACTGGGTCTTTTCTGAACCTCCCGACGCCGACAAAGTGTAGCTATTCACGAAACCCTTTCTGAACGCCAGGTCCCACCAATTGGTATTGGTATTCACGATGGACGGATCGCGGTCGTAAAATGTTTTCTGATAATCGTACAACTGCTGCGAATTCATCAGTTTGAAATTTCCGGTTGTCGCCTCAGCAAAGCCCAAAGTGGTACTGAAATCAATTTTTGTCTTACCGGCTTTTCCCATCTTGGTCGTAATGATGATCACGCCATTCGCGGCGCGGGACCCATAAAGGCCGGTAGCGGCAGCATCTTTCAAAACAGTAACAGATTCGATATCAGTAGGATTATAAGAACCGCCGATATTCCCATCCACAATAATCAGGGGGGCTGTGCTTGCCGAAATGGTACCTGCCCCACGGATCAGGATATTTGATCCGCTGGTTGGATCTCCCGAGCTGGTTGATACCACTACGCCAGGGGCTTTACCCTGCAAAAGGCTCGATAGCTCATTCGAAGTTACGTCCCGCAATTTCTCATTGGGTATCACCGCGACGGAACTGGAAAGGTATTTCGCCTTTTTCGACCCATACCCGGTTACGACCACCTGTTCCAACAGGTTTACGGACGGCTGCAGGGTAATGTCAAAAGTTGTTTGCCCGTTGGCCGGAACTTCGGTGGACTGGTATCCCACAAAACTGAAAACCAGTAAGGCGGTATTCACATCCGTATCCGACAAATTGAGCGAAAAACTCCCCCCCGCATCGGTAACAGTTCCCTGATTCGACCCTTTTACCATGATCGTAACCCCGGCCAACAGATCGCCTTTCTCGTCTTTCACGGTGCCTTTGATCTGCTTGTCCAGCAAGGTGGAGTTGTTTACTTCGTCGGTCGACAGTTCGGGCTCACTTTCCTCCTTCTTCAAAATCACTTGCTGGCCATCTACCTGATAGTTTATCTCCAGCGGTGTGAGCAGTTCATCCAAAACCTCTCCCAGCGATTTGTTGCTTACCTGAATATTTACCCGATGTCGCGCCGGAAAGATCGACGGCGCATAGGTAAAATGTACGTCGCAAATTTTGTCAAGTTCTTTTAGAATACTTTTAATCTCCTGATTTTTAACATGAATGGACACCTTTTGCTTTAAAAGCTCCTGCGCATCCGCGTTGTTCGCGAAGGAAATCCCCGCGAACAAACCGGCCAGTAAAAGTTGGTAAAATGAAATTCTCATTGCTATCAGTAACAACTGAGTTCTTTGTCGACGTTTTTTCATACTTTTGAAATGATTTGTTCTTTTCAGAATCGGACAAATTGCTCCCGTGTCCTTTTTGCGAAGGACGCTTGCACAGCTCCGGGAAAATTGAAGTCAGTAGTGGGGCAAACACTGCTGGCTTTTTTTGTGATGGCTACTAATTCATAGGCAGGAAAGCGGTTTAGAGATTACGATATAGTTAGGTAGTTGATTCACGTTTTTATTTGCAACCTTTGGCTAAATGCACGACAACTTTCTCACCCTTTATGCTATACGTTGCTCCGATGGCCGTGCAGGTTGCATGTAACCTTTGTTTCAATCCTTCTGCCCTGAAAACTGTCGATACGACACAGGAAGCCAGCCGAGCCTCATCATAAAGAATTTCAATCCCGTACTTCTTTTCAATACTGTCAAAAACCTCAGAAACCGGCCGTTCTTCAAAAACGACGTCCGAATCATCCGGTAAGCTTTCGAGTATCGCCAGGTCACGGATTACCTCCTTTTCATTCTTTTTAGCTTTTGCGCTAAAAACAACTCCTTCGTTGGGCGTCAACACAACGCTTGTGGCCGAGTCGGCCCCATCATTCCTGAACTCATTTTGATTGTATACCGAAACTTTTCCGGTTTTCACCGCCACCAGCACACCGCCATCCTCTTTGTTGGTCCTAACCCGAAAACTGGTGCCCAGCACTTTGGTTACTGTTTGACCTGCGAAGACTAGAAAAGGCTTTTGTACATCCTTAGTCACATCAAAAAATGCATCCCCTTTTAAATACACCGCCCGGTTGCTGCCGGAAAAACTTGCAGGGTAGATCAATTCCCCTCCCTTTTCCAGCATAACGACAGAGCCATCGCTCAATAAAACCGTCAATGTCTGATCGTCGCTATTTACTTTTGTAAGCCATTCCGTATTCTTCGAACCCGTATAAGTCTGCACAATAACCGGTACATCGGTCTTTTTCATTTGAAAATACCATAGCCCCAGGCTTCCCAATAGGATAAATGAGGCAGCGATCCGCCAGAAGTAGCCTTTTCTCAAAATGTGACGTGCCCGCGAGATGGCCGAAGCCGGGATGTTCCTGTTTTTCACACCATCGACCAACTTCCGGATATCTTCCTGCGCTATTTTCTCATCGGTGATTTCCCCAAACCGTTCTTCCAGAGCCAGAACAAACAGCCTGGCCTTTTCCACTATTACTTTTCTGCTTTCGTCCTCTTTCACCCAGCCTTCCCAAAAGGACGCAGAAGGATCCGCCGGGTTTAAAACCCACTTGCGAAATGCGTGGTTGCCCGCTAACTCTTCAAATCCGATATTACTTTCGTTGCTCATAAATGGTGGCTGGACAGATTTTCGATGTGCACGAACACACTCGTTTGGTATGATTATCCGCAAATCACCGATTTATCATCATTATTTTTCAAAAAAATTTCAGAAAGGCCATTAAAACGCTCCCTAATGCCCTTTTAGCCAAAGAAAATAGCAGCAAAAAGCTAAAAGATAAGCGCCCCATTGTTCACGCATTTCACGCAGGGTTTTGGACAGGAGATTAGCCACACCGGGTTTGCCGATATCCATAATTTCAGCAATCTCATCGTTACCGAGCCCCTGATAATAACGAAGATAAACAATCTCGCGCTGCCGTTTGGAAAGCCCGGAAATGATTTGATTAAGTCGATGCAATTCCCGATTCTGAAGTTCGTCTTCGATGAGACTGCTCTCGATAGTCCCCGAAGAATCCTCAGGCTCGAACAGCAATTCTGATGACTCACCAAGGCGTTTCAGGCGAACACTTTCCTTGAAGATCTTATTCCTTAACGATTTGAACAGGTAAGGTTTAACCACGGTGTCTTCGGCAAGGAAAAGCTTCCTTTCCCATAGCTGGAGATAAACGTCCTGGATACAATCCCGGATAAATTCCAGATCACGGGAGAATTTGGTCCCGTAATTGAGCAGGCTGCGGTGATGGATATCTGCAAGCCGGCCCAAAGCATCAGGATTGCCGGCTTTGAATTGACTCCAAAGCTCATCACTTATCTCCCGTTCCTGTGTGGCGTAGATAAAATCCATTTGTAAGTACCCCGTATCCTGGACAGTCGTTTGGTGTCGTATTTCCTTTTTTGAGCCACTCCCGGGTCCACAGACGGGTGAACGTAGCGTTTCCGGTGTTTTTCGATGTAAATTAACAAATTCTTTTGAGGTCGTCCGCGGCTGCGGTTAAATCATTCCCTGCGCTGTCGGACCGGTGTAGTAAACTTCCGAAACAGTGAACGCACCATGCCTTAGCAATGCGGAAGCAAACTCGCATTTCACGGCATCGCTTAGTTCCCGGAACGAAGTATTTTCTTTGTTGCAGTTTCCGCTGCAACGTGCGGGTCATGATATTCAAAGCGACGGCAATCTTACAGTTAAAGTGAAAGATGATAGATGCAGAGGATTTGCCATAGACAAGATCTATAATATTGCTTTACGCAGGGAATGCGTTAGACTGTCGATGATATTTCCAGGTGAAGAATACTAACAGTACAACAATTGGCGCGTACATTAAGTATAGATGATCATTAGCCAGTAAAAACCCACCTGCTAACGCGCCAAAGGCCGAGCCCGCATCCCTGAACGTGGCATTTTCGGATACTGCCTGAGTGACGTTGGCTTTGCCTGCTGATGCCGCCCCGGCCGCAAGAGAGGCATTAACGTTATAAAATGTAAACACAACAACCAACCCGGTAATTGCCCAGCCATTTGTTGCCAACAATAGGCCTGAGCAAATCAACAGGATAGAGCCTGAATAAATATTGGGGAGTCCGTACCGATCAGCCGCCCAACCGGCAAACGGCGAAATCAGAAGAGAGCAAATCCGGCGAAAGCTCAGAAACCCCGCAGCTGCGGCAGTAATTTCAACCGCTGACCAATTGGGCCGAGCATCCAGCAACAAGGCACCAATCAAAACCACAAGCATACCTTCCACTGCAAAAGCTCCTAAGAACGCCAACCGGTTAAAAATTGAAGGAAAAGATACTTTGAAGCTGAACTGCCGGCCTGGCGCGCGATCTCTTTCTTTAAGTTTGATGGCAAAATAAATTCCGGGCGTTGAAAGGAGCGCTATTACGAAAAATATCAATTTCGGGCTGATCAGATCAAAAAGCAATGGACCGATTAAAAGCGCCAGCAGCGGCCCGGATTCAATAATACTTTGGCTCACTCCCAAGGCAAGGCCTTTTTGAGGATAATCCATCGCATAGGTGATTGCTCCGACGCGAAGAATAGAATACGATATGCCCCAGACGATCCTGAGCAGCAATAATGTTGCGATACCAAAACCAGCACCATAGCCAGCAGTGGCAAATACGGCGGCAATGGCCGCAAAAATCATTGGCAGACGAAAGCCCAGACGGCTGAAAACGCGCAAAATTAACGGGTTAAGCAGGATCCTGGTGAAACGGTTAATAGACAAAATAGTCCCGATCCAAATGACTGGCACATGGATACTAGGCGCGTTCACAGGCAAAAATGAATACAAAAACGCATCACCCATCAGGGCAAACGTCAAGCTGAACGATGCATACATCGGCAATTTTAACTCGTCAATATGCTTTTGCATCCTTGGGTGATGGATTTATTTAGCCTTCATAAACCTTTCATTAACTATAAAGCCTTTATCCCCTTTGGGCTAATATGCATTCCTAAGGCTATCGGCATATGAATTGGGAAGTGGGCTCAACTCAACGGCCTGCGCCGCTTTTTCAACATCGTACTCAAAACGTATAAATTCAACGGTGATACTTTCCTTGCTGGATGTGGACGCATCGGCATTTATGTGCAGGATTACATAACCACCTCTTGGGTCACCATCCTTTGGTTTACCAACTGAACCTATATTGATCGCATGACGGAAATGCTCCGTGCCGTCTGACGCTGCGGAGTCCAGGATCCTATGGTAAGGTTTGTGGGTATGGCCAAAAAGCATCACATCTGCACTGGCCTGCTCCATGATCCGTAGCATACTTTTTTCGTCCCGGTCTTCAAACAAATACTCATTAATCCGTCGTGGACTGCCATGTACCAAAAGCACTGAAAGCGGCTTATCGTTGAGTTGAAAGTCAAGACGGATGTGTGACGGTAGCGTTCTTAAATAAGCCCGCTGCTCGTCTTTGACAATTTCGTTTGTGTAGGCAATCGACACTTTGCCATTTTCTTTTTCATTGTCGGTTTTATAGGCGCAGCCACAATCGTCGCTGCTCCTTCCGATCCCAAAGTCGTAATTACCGGCAATGGTAGGGATGCCACGCCTTTTGATGTGGTCTATTACTTCATTGGGCCAGATGTTATAACCAACCAGGTCTCCTAAACAATAAATAGCGTCGGTGTCTCTTGACTCGACATCATTAAAAAACGCCTCCAATGCCGGAAGGTTGGCGTGAATGTCTGAAAAAAGGGCAATTCTCATAAATCATTATTTAAGTATTCAATAATTTCCTCCGCCGGCTATTAACACTGATCATCCAGCCTGGCAAGGAGCTTTGCCCGCCACCGATAATGATCAGCTCATATAGTTCATCGTTCATAGAGCAACCTTATACAGAAAACCTCTTTTGTTGTTTAAGCGCAAAATTGACCAATAGGATCAATACCGGCACTTCGATCAGCGGGCCAATCACAGCTGCGAAGGCTGCCCCCGAATCAATGCCGAATACCGCTATTGCGACCGCAATCCCAAGCTCAAAATTGTTCCCTGCCGCAGTGAAGGCCAGCGACGTAGATTTGGCATAGTCCGCGCCCGCACGTTTTGAAAGGTAAAAGGCAGAGAAAAACATGATAGCAAAATAGATCGTTAGCGGTAGCGCGATGCGCAACACGTCAAACGGTATACCGACGATCAGCTGCCCTTTCAAACTGAACATGACTACAATCGTAAAGAGCAGTGCGATTAAGGTGATCGGGCTGATGGCTGGAAGGAATTTCTTCTCATACCATTCTTTGCTAAACAGCTTGGTCAATACGACCCTGGAGATGATCCCAGCCAAAAATGGGATACCCAAATAGATAAAAACGCTCTGGGCGACTTGGCCAATCGTAATGTTCACCACCAGGTGGCCCTGCCCGAATCCTTTCAATCCAAAAAGTGGCGGCAAAACTGTTACGAACACATAGGCATACACAGAATAGAACAAGACCTGAAAAATGCTGTTGAAAGCCACCAGGCCGGCAGCGTACAAGCGGTCACCATTAGCCAGATCATTCCACACAATAACCATCGCGATACAGCGGGCAATGCCGATCATAATTAGCCCGGTCATGTACTCCGGCTTATCTGGCAGAAATATTACTGCCAGGCCAAACATCAGCAATGGGCCTATTATCCAGTTTTGGAACAGTGAGAGCCCCAAAATCTTGGTGTTGTTAAACACTTTCGGCAGCTCTGCATAGCGCACCTTCGCCAAGGGCGGGTACATCATCAGCACCAGACCAATGGCTAGCGGCACATTTGTCTGCCCTGAATTAAACTGATTGATGAAATCGGGTGTACCTGGCAAGAAATAGCCGATTAATACACCGATAAGCATAGCTAAAAAGATCCATAGGGTCAGATATCGGTCTAGAAAAGAAAGACGCGGGGTATTCATGCCGTTTGCTGAGTTAAATTCCGTTTCATGACGGCAGCTGATGAAGGGCAAAGACCGCTAAATTGCCTGGTTTGTTGAATTGCTTCTGGCACTTGCTCACGGTTCACTGCCGCGAAACCATACCGGTCAAAGTAACGATCAGCTGTCGTTGTGATCAAATAAACCTCTCGCAATCCTCGCTCGTCTGCACCTGCCAGTAGCTGCTCGACCATCTGGCCGGCAATACCTTTGCCCTGGTGGGTAGGATAGACAGCGACTGAGCGCAATAGCCCGACGGACCCAAACAGTTCAAGACCGGCGACGCCCACAAGCACTCCGTCCTGTTTTGCCAAAAGAAAATTGCGCAGGCCATCCGGTAAATCTTCGGTAAGTAGGTCAGCTTCTTTTAGTAGGCTGACCACCAATTCTTTTTCTTCCGGCCTGGCATTATCGATTTGAATCCGCATATTTTTAAATTTTGATTAACAACATCCTGAGCCAGGCTCGCAGCACGCCGGCTCAGAAGCGACTAATTCCAGCTCCTGTTTGACAGGGGCAGGCGCGCAGCACGATGCTTCTGTTGCTGTTGTACCGCAACTCTGGTTGCGGGTGAGCGCCTTGCATTGGGTAAAGTCCGGAACGAGGTTGACTGTGAATGTTTCGCCATCGGCAACAAATTCACCAGGATACATTTGCCGCGTATCGAACTTTGAATTCCCAAACTCTACCTTCACGGTTGCATCCGGATTCAAAGGAAGCGTTTTTTCAACCAGGTTAACAATTTTAAGTGCTTTGCCGACCTTCATGGAACGGTCCACTTCCTTCACCGAAGGCTCCCAAAGTTGCACGATGATCTCTGTCCAGCTATTCATAACGCCGCCGCAGTCTACCGAAACGATCGGCGCTTGCTTGATCTCGGTAATGTGGTAAGAACTATCTACAAACTTGCCTTCTTCATACTGGAATTGCAGGTGCAAATCCGGATTTTGCTCCAAAGTGCTTTTAAAATCACCCCACGTCATTGGATTTGATTGGCTCATGGTTTTAATTGGTTAAATGTAATATTACGATTGATATATTCAAAAAAATACCCTGCTTAATTACAGCAGGATGTAGCAAGGGCAAACGTGTCAAGTAATGAGCCAAACGTCTTTTGTGCTTCCTCCCATACGACTGGATTGATGCAATAGCATACCCGTGGCGGATTAATTTCACCGTGGATAATCCCGATTCGTTTCAACTCTTTCAAATGCTGGGATACTGTCGCTTGGGCAAGTTCGAGCTCATCGACCAAATCGCCGCAAACACAGGCTTTCCTTGCAATCAAGAGTTGTAAGATCGCAACCCTGGCTGGATGCGAGAACGCCTTGGCCAGATCCGCAATCCGGTTCTGCTGCTCGGTGAATATTTCGGTTTTCGTGACTCCCATGATGCAAATATAAAGATTGATTTATCAATTGCAATATTACGATTGATTTTTCAAGGATTTTTCCACTGTAACGTCTGTGAAACGCAGTATGCTGCTTACTATAATGCCCCCAATCTGAATACTTATTCCGGCGGCAATGAGACCAGTGCATTCCTTTGCCCGTGGCATCTTATAGGCAAAAATAGGATGCGCCCCCCGGGAGCAGCTTGACGACCTATTGGTATTATTACAATTCAAAATAATAAATTTTAAACACACACAATACTATAAGTGTCAAAAAATTACAAATTTTATTTTCCATCATTTGTATTTTTCAACATTTAATCAATGCAAAATTATATAAATATAGAATAACATTCTGTTATGTTAATTTTTGGTAAAAATCGGTTAATATCCGGTAAATGGTCACTAATCAAGTTTTCTATCATTGTGGACAGGTTACTTGTAGCCGACTGCCAAAACCTAACTAACGGAATAATTTATGAGGAAATTTTTACTGCTGGGCATCCTGCTGGGATGCTCCTGCTGGCAGATTGTCTCTGCCCAGCAACGAAAAGTCACCGGCAAGGTGACGTCTTCTGACGACGGGAGTGAGCTCCCGGGCGTTGCGATTGTGGTGAAGGGCACGCCCATAGGCACCAACACCGGTACCGACGGAACATACGCTATTTCCCTGCCCGACGGTGCCACGACGCTTGTGTACAGTTTCGTCGGTACCACAACCCAGGAAATCCTGGTCGGCAACCGATCCACGGTCGATGTACAGCTGGTAGTCGACACCAAAAACCTTCAGGAGATCGTGGTGACGGCCCAGGGCATTGCACGCGAGAAACGTGCATTGGGGTACGCGGTGACGACCATCGAGAAAAAATCGATCGAGGACCGCCCGCAGGCAGACGTGGGCCGGGTATTGCAGGGCAAGATCGCCGGCGTCAATATCACGTCCACATCCGGGGTTTCGGGTACGGGTACCAACATTACAATCCGGGGATATTCTTCCATTACCGGCTCCAATCAGCCTCTATTCGTCGTCGATGGCATCCCGTTCAATTCCAATACCAACTCACGCGGTGGTTTCACAGGCGGCGGGCAATCGGCTTCGAGCCGCTTCCTGGACATCGACCCGAACAATATCGAAAATATCACCGTGCTGAAAGGTCTTGCCGCGACGGTAACCTATGGCGACCAGGGCCGGAACGGGGTTATCCTGGTAACGACCAAGAACGGAAGTAAAAAGGCCCGCGCAACCGAATACTCCATAAGCCAGTCGTTATTTGCCAACCAGGCACATCTGCCCCGGTATCAAAATGATTACGTGGGTGGCTTCCAGCAAAACCTGGGCTATTTTTTCAGTAACTGGGGCCCCACTTTGGAGGAAGCCCAGACCTACCCGTCCCAAAACACCAATGCGGCCCTGACCACGCACCCTTATGCCAACCTGACGACATCCGGAGGCCTTCGGGCGGCCATGGCGGATTATGTGGCTTCCGTAAGCCCGTATAAAATGCAGGTTTACCCCAACAACGTCAAGGACTTTTTTCGTACCGGGAAAATCTCTACAACATCTCTGAACGTGTCCGGAGGCGGAGAAAAAGTGAGCTACAATATATCGGCGGGATACAACGCAGAACAGGGCTACATCCCCGAGAATGGCTTGAAAAGGCTCAATCTGGGTCTGGGACTGAACGCTCAACTCAGTAAAAAGCTCAATATCATCACCTCGTTTAATTTCGTCAATACCGACCAGTACTCCCCGCCGCTCAGTGGGGGAACCGGAAACAATGCGCTCGATTTTCCGTCGGTACTCGCCAATGTGATGTACACGCCCAGGCAGGTCGACCTGATGGGGTGGCCCTACGAAAACCCTGTTACCGGCGGCACGGTGTATTTCCGTAGCGGCAACGACATTCCAAACCCCAGGTGGATTTTGAAAAACTACAAGACCACCGGCATTGTCAACAGGCTTTTTACCTCGACGCTGCTCAACTATCAGTTGGCCCCGGATTTTTCCCTGATTTATAAGGTAGGGCTGGATTACTACACGGAAAACCAGCGATACATGCTCAACAAGGGAGGTGTGAGCTTTGTCAATGGATTTTACAACACTTTTGATATCAACAACAGGATCTGGGATAACAGCCTGATCCTTTCATATAGCAAAACACTTTCGGAGAAGTTTTCATTTTCTGCCAAAATCGGGGGAAATATGCGTAATGACTTATTTGAAGGGAAAGTAATCACCAGCCAGAACCAATTGGCCCGCGGGCTTTTCCGTCATGATAATTTCATCGACAATTCGGCCGCCGATTTCGAAACCGAGCAAACGCGGATCGGGATATTCGGGGAAATTACGGCCGATATCGACAACGCATTGTTTCTGAACGTAGCGGGCCGAAACGATTGGACCTCGACCGTGGAAATCGCCAACCGTAGGATCTTTTACCCCTCCGCCAGTCTATCATTTGTACCGACCAGCGCATTCAGAGGGATGCAGTCCGACTTCCTGAATTTCCTGAAACTGCGCGTTGGCGTAGGAACTTCCGCCGGTTTCCCTTCACCTTACAGCACGCGAAACATACTGGATCAGAACGCAAGAGCATTTCTGAACAGCGCCGGCGCGACCATACAGACGCATTCGGTCAACAACAACCTGGGTAACCCCAACCTGAAACCTGAACTGCATACAGAATACGAATTGGGTGTAGAAGGCAAAGCTTTTGACAACAAAGTGGGTTTCGACCTGACGCTGTTCCGGAGAAATACCCGCGACCTGATCACCAATTCGCCCCTGGATGCATCGGCAGGTTATACGTCTACGACGATTAACATCGGCAAGATCCGGAATGAGGGAATCGAGCTCAGTATGAATGCCACCGCAATCAAAACGGCCAACTTTTCCTGGGACCTGAATCTTGTATATTCCAGAATCCTGCCAAAAGTGCTCGACCTGGGCGGCACCTTACAGGAGGTCCAGATCAGCGGTTTCGGAGCATCACTGGGCAACTATGCCATTGTAGGGCAGCCTTTCAATATCATCAAAGGTTCAGGTTTCCGCAGGGATGATCAGGGCCGGCTACTGATCGGCAGCAACGGCTACTTGCAAGCCACCACTTCTCCGGTGATACTGGGCAACCCCAATCCTGCATTTACGAGCAGCCTGTCCAACACATTCAGCTACAAGGGCATTACTTTGGATGTAATGGTCTCCTACCGTCACGGCGGCGCGATGTATTCCTCTACCGCGGGGGCTCTGATGGGTCGGGGCATGACCGAAGACACTGGTCTGAAAAACGGCTACGACCGCGCCCAGACCTATATTTTTGACGGTGTAAAAGCGGATGGCACGCCCAACAACTATCAGGTGACAGCTTCCGATGTCGGGTTCAACAATATTTACTTCTTTGGAGATGAAGGCAGGATGTACGATGGCAGCACCGTTCGTCTTCAGGAGGTTTCGCTTTCCTACCGGCTTCCGACCGGCCTTTTGAGCAAGTTAAAGATCAAAAGGGCATCCATTGCATTCACCGGCAACAACCTCTGGTATAAGGCGCTTCACTTTCCCAAGGGGTTGAATTTCGACACGGACAACCTCGGACTAGGGGTTGGCAACGGCCTGGGTTTCGAGTTTTTGACCGGGCCCAGCTCGAAACGGTACGGCGCGACCTTGAAGCTTACATTCTAGCCGCCCTTCAAAACATTTATTTGCCATTAATCCATCCAGATTATGAAGAAGGATATGTTACCAAAATTAAAAATATGCCTGCTGGCATTTACCTGTCTGCTGGTCAGCGCCTGTTCGCTGGACCTGCTCGACAACCCTAATGCGGTTACGACCAATAATACCGATATCAATTACCTGCTTAGCCGCATCGAACTCGACTACGCCAGCCATTTCGATCAAATGGGCAACTCCGGAATGCGCCTGACGCGTATGCTCAACCAGGGCGCGGCCATCTATGACAACGCCGTTTCGCCCGGTGGTTTTGACGGTGCCTGGACCAATGCCTACGCCAATATCATGACCGACGTCAAAACCCTGATCCCGATCGCGGAGTCGAGCGAGTTCTTTGTCCATGCGGGTATCGCCCGTACGATTCAGGCATCGGTGATGCTTAACCTGGTCGACGGCTTCGGGGATGTACCTTACAGCGAGGCGCTGGATATCAATAATTTCAATCCGAAGACAGACGGTGGGGCCGCCATCTATACCGCCGCCCTGACGATCCTGGACCAGGCCATCGCCAATTTCTCGGCCACTTCACGCTCAGCGGCAGCAGGCGACTTGTACTATGCCGGCAATGTCGACAACTGGAACAAGGCGGCCAATACGCTCAAATTGAAAGCGCTACTGAACCTGAGATTAACTGACAAAGCGAAAGCTACTTCCGGCATCTCGGCCCTGATTACCGGCGGCCGGCTCATTAGTTCGGCCACGGAGAACTTTCAGTTTAAATTCGGCTCGAACCTGACCAACCCCGACACGCGCCATCCCCGATATGCGGGGCAGTACTCCCCCACCGGCGGCGGCGACTACCAGGCCAACCATTACATGGCCGCATTGTACGCGTCCAAAGGGTTTCCCGATCCCCGCATCCGTTACTATTTTTACCGCCAAACCATTGTCAACCCCACTGACGTCAATACCCTCAGATGCATTAACAATCAAAAACCATCCCATTACTCGGCCACAGACGTTTACTGCTTACCGACATCAGTGGGTTACTGGGGCCGCGACCATCTAAGCAACGAAGGCATTCCGCCAGATGGCTTGCTCAGAACTGCCTGGGGAGTTTATCCGGCAGGGGGATTGTATGACAATGACGCGGGAAAGGCTGTTTCCCTCGGTGCGGGGGCAGGCGGCGCGGGCATACACCCGATCATGATGCGGTCGTTCGTGGATTTTATGCTGGCCGAAGCGGCCCTGACACTCGGTACAGCGGGCAGCCCACGCGAGTTACTGAAAAGCGGCATCGAAAAATCGATGGCTGATGTAAGGAGCTTCGGACTGGCGACCATAGAGAGTAGCAAAATCTCCGCTTTCGAAGAGGCCAAAGCGATCGTATGGGCCAAGGATGTTGAGACATACCTGAGCACCGTACTCAAAGCCTACGATGCAGCAGCCACAGACGCAGCCAGACTCAACATCATTGCAACCGAGTACTGGCTGGCGCTTTATGGCAACGGCGTCGAAGCGTATAACCTATACCGTCGGACAGGCATGCCGCTTAATATGCAGCCGGCACTGGAGGCCAATCCGGGCGGCTTCGCCAGGTCGTATTACTACCCGGCCTCCTTTATTACCCGGAATGCGAACGCGAAGCAGAAAGCAGATGTGACACAACCCGTGTTCTGGGATAATAATCCGGCAACGCTTTTCAGATAGCGAGCTCATTGGATCAAAGTTTAATTCAACTTTAAAATATCGGTTATGAAACATATACAAAGCGTGTTACTGAACTGCCTGCTCGCCCTGGCTGGCGCCGGATGTGACTCCCCGCTCGAAAACGAGCGGATCGATGAATTCTCCCTGCAATCGGGCGGGTACATGCGCGTGGTAACGCCTTACCCGGTTTTGGCCAACACATTTACCGTTAGCCTGGCTAATATGGCGGGGACCAAACTGGAATGCCTGCATGAGGCGATCACCAAAGACAAAGGGGGACTATTTGCCTCTTATGACCTCACGATCCGTTTTGTCGACAACACGCCCGCCAACGGCACCAATAATATTTCGGACGTGGCCTTGCGGAAGATAGCCGCGTCCTCGTATACCAAAGATCCCACTACCGGCTACCCCCGCGCAACAATGACCATTACAGGCGAAGAGGCATTGAAAGCCACCGGTATTGACCCCAAACTGGTGAGTGCGGGAGACCGGTTCGAGGTAACCGGCACGATGGTGCTGACCGACGGTAAATCATTCACCGCATCGAACACCACCATCGACATCACCGGCGGCGCTTTTTATAGTTCCCCGTTCTTTTACCGGATCAACGTGAGCTTATAATGGAGTCAACTCATACACTGTACTTGTTAAATGCTCCCGCCTGTGGCGGGAGCATTTTTTGATTAAGAGCGTGAGATTCTACAGGTGAAGGCCGGTGTATGCTACGGAATGCATACTGCTTTTCAAACAAAAGGATTATCAATCAATGCGATAATGGACGTCTCTACATTAAAAATTGAAATATTTTTCAAGGAAACGCCAACCTACCATAGCGCCATATTCATTTAAATGGGTGGCGTCCGTCGTAAAACTGTTGCTATCGGGGCCTGCTGCTCCATGCATTTCATTATAGATGGACGTGCCATAGTATTCCGACCTTGCTTTGGCGATGTTCCAAAACTCGTAGAACGCATTTGCAGACGCGATAGGCAGCTCTTGCAGGGTTTGGAACAAGGTATCGTGATAGTCGAATACGGTCGCGGCGCCGTAGCCGTTGATATAGGTCATTCTTACCAAATCATTTGAATCTACCAGAAGCTGATTACGCATACAGAACAAGATATAAGCCATTAGGTCGGGTTGATAGGGCTTGTTCAAAAGATGCGTAATGAATTCCTCAAACTTGGCAGCAAACATTGTTGGTGATTTGTCTGAGGTTATCGAAAAGCAACTAGCGCCCTCGTTGATGGTGTTGCAGGAATAAAGGATCAGATCAGGTTTCCAATAATCCACTGACCACTCCTCGAATTTGCCTAGTGCGTCAATATTATGAGAGCCTCTGGCCGAATCAATAAAATTAATCATCGTTTCGGTTGACGAATATTGAATGCCCCAATAACCCAGGCGCCCGCCGTCCATACTCTTGATGGTTATTTTTCGGCTGTTGTCAACGACCGTTCGTCTCATCTTCAAGCGTTTCTGAAATATGGTCTTTCGAAAACCATGGGATTTACGCTTGGTCCCATTAATGGTTGATTCGAATTCTGCTGCTTCGATCAGGTCCGGTTCCTGCGCTGAAAATATAAATCCGTTTGCTTCCTTCCACACATTGTTTAGTTCGTCGAAGACTTCCACGACGCCGTTAACCGGCTGGTTCAATTCTCCTACGATTACCTGAAGTGCGTCTGAGCAGAGATAATCCGTTCGGTAAATGAAGTCGCACCTGCGATAAAAATTTCTGAACAAAAAGGTTACCTGCGGATTCGCGCCGGTAAGTATTCTGGTCAGGCCGTTATAGTTGGCGACAGGGGGCTCTTCGATTTGGCCGTTAGGATCGTCGCCGACCCGGTAGATCCAATCCCAGGCCTTATCCTTGTTTTTCGTCACCCCGGATCCGACCTCAACGAATGCGGGATCATTGACAGCTGTAATTTCGGTCATCGCGTCAAACCGGCGAAATTTTTGTTGCTTCCACCTGAGTTTCTCTTCAATGAAGGAAGGGATATTCCGCTCCGTACAACAAGGTGGCCGGTAAGCCTCGTCAGTACGCTTGACGCTGTAATTCATGTCTGTGCTGATCGACCCGTCGAGCATGACAATATTGACATCTTCGCGGCGGTTTCTCCATTTCTTGACAAAATTGGAGACTTTGTCCTTAATGGGGGAATTCTCGTCCGAACGCTTCATGAGCAGGCCTTTCCCTTCCAGGTCACGAAAACGGTCATAGACCCCTTCCGCGAAAGACGGATTGTAAGGCGTCCAGGAGCGGTTCATAACTGCTCCCAGCTCGGCATAGCCTTGAAGCGGATCGAGCTGGGTGGCACTGTTGAATAGATACCTATGCAAGTGCAGTGTCTGCCCCGTTCCTTTTTCATAGATTTTAGGATCACTGTAAGCTGGGTATTCGGCTCCTGAAAGGCAAAGGATTTCATTGTTGCTCAGTGTCATACTTGCCGACTTGACTACTTTGTATCCACCCATTTCGTCGAACAGATAGATCCCGTCAACTTTTACGGTTACCGTGTCGCCATGGTCGATCACTGAAATTCCCTGAGGATTTCCGATTATAAACTTGGCATGCCCTTTCTGAAACCGTGTTTTTCGGCCGTCGAAAGAAGGATATTGTGAGTTCCATACGAAGTTAAGCACAGAGCCTATTTCAGCGTACCCCTCCAACGGCTCTGTTTGGCTTGGGTTATTGAATGGGAACTTATATAAATACAGAGCCTGACCAGTACCTTTTTCGTAAATTTTAGGATCACTGTAGACTCCGCCGTCACTGCCCGACAAGCAAAGGATCTCATAATTTTTGACAGAGATTGTGGTGGGCGCAATGCCTCGATAACCACCTCTTTCATCAATTACATTGACTGGTGCGGTCAATGTAATATTGTAGTAAACACCGTCAGTCGCATTATATGCTTTACTTACTATGATGGCGTCCTCATTGCCGATAATGAATTTTGTGTGACTTTTCTGAAATTCCAGATCGCTGATTGGCAGGCTCATATCGTTGAATTAATTAAATGATGGATTGTCACAAAAAACGCCAAGGTCGGCGATAGCCATCTGGGCTCCGGGCTGGTCGTCAAGGCTTGGTTGCAGAGCCTTTATATAGACGTAGCGGGCAACGACAGGGTTAAAACTGATCGAGAGGTACTTAAGATTATTGTTCTTTCTAACAGCAACGGTCGTTCTTGCCAAATTATCCAGTGAAGTTTCAATGACAAATTCGGTCGCGAAGGCCTCCTCGGTAAATGCCAGAGATATGCGGTCGATCCGGACAGCTGTCAGCAGGTCGACCCGCAGCGTGTAGGCAATCAGCCCGCCGGCGCGAGCCCAGGAGTCCATGTTCCCATCTGTAGCGTTGATGGCATAATAGAGCGCGGAAGCGTTAAGTGAAGCGCCTGCATTGCTAAAAAATCCCACAGGTTTACCCAAAGCAAAATTTACGCTGCGCTCCGACTCGACGACCCGGTATTTCAAATTGATTAGCTGGCCGACTTTATTGGGCGGTATCGGAAAAAAATCGCCGTTTATACTCAAAAAGAATGGGTGGGTAATCCGCAAGTCCTGACTATAAGGAATGGAGCCCTCCGTTACCGCGTTGGATAAATAGCTATCGACGTTGTTTTCCTGGATACATACGATGTATGTTGTACCGGCTTCCAGCCTGATTTCGGCCGTATTGTGGTACTGATAGCCGTCTACCAGCGGAGCGGCAACGTCCATCGATCCCGAGTAGAGCGGATACTCGTCAAAATATCGCTTGATAATGATATCGTGGCTCGTTGTGATAGCTGAGGCAGACCTTCTTCCCACAGCCGTTACAATAATGGGTGCACTGCCGACCGTGAACTGCATGCCACGGTAGTAGGGCTTTCCGGGATCTTCACTATCTGCAACGCCGTCGACCTGGTTGCTAAACAACTTGCGGCCGAAGTCGGGATTGGCGTAAGTCTCTACATAGAGCTCTTTCACATATCCGATGAATTTGCCCTCTTCCTTTGATCGTGCCCTGACTTTGACATTGGCTTTAAGCGCTATCGGACCCGAGTAAATATGGCTGGTGGTATCGGGATCACTTCCGTCCAAAGTGTAAAATATCCTGGCTGGAACCGGAGTGCTCATGACTACCTTGCCATCAACATAGCTGATTTCCAGATCTGCACTGAACGCTTTGTTTGTTGTAACATACTGTGCGATCGAAGTGATGAGGGGCTGATAATGACTATCCAGTAATTCTCCGCAGGCCTTTACTGGTAAGGCTATGGCAACCGTCGCTCCTGCCAGCCAATTGTTCGTGATGTTGTCAATGGTACCCTGGGTGTTTTTAACAGGAGAGCTGCCAGAGCCCGGCCCCCAGGCAAATGAGGTGGTGATCTGATTGGAGATATAAATGGCCATCTTTTTCTTTGACAGCAATGGCGTGGCCGTTTCAAGAAGAGATGCGCTGGTCGAATCAGATTTTGTGGTTTCGTAGATTACAAAATCCGCATAAGGATACCGGACCTGCGTTCCGCCCATTTTTCGCTCAAGCAACGATTCCCTCGTTCCGGGATTAACGCCGAAAATAAAAAACGGATTGTTGTAGCGGATAATAGGGAGTATGTTATTCCAATAAAACCATTGCGGAATGATTTTAGGGGGATCAAAAATATCCGACGCTCCGCCAATATCGATCCAAAGTCCGTCCAGCTTTTTGTCGACGACCAACTCGCGAACATAACCGATGTTGGGTCCCCCCCAATTACCATTGCCATCGCCATCCGTCCATAAGAATTTATCCGGATCTGAGCAGTTTTGACATGCGGGATTTCCTCGGTAATCCGGTGGGAAATAACACAGTACTTTTAAGCTACGGGCATGGAATGCGGTAACAATTTCGTCCATAAATCCACGCGTAGAATGCAAGAAATACCGTGTTACTGTGGTGGAGTCCCAATTCCGGTAGCTATCCTGCCAAAGTCCCGAGAACTCGATGAAGCCTGCCCCCCAGCTTTCCATCTGTTGGGCCCAGCTCGCGGCATTAAATTGACCCACCCTGCCTTGAAATTCGGTAGTTCCTGTCCCATCTCCTCGCGGCGGGCTATTTTTGATCTGTGGATCGGTAAACCGTCCCCAGTGAACGGTCACCCCTAAACGAGCATCCCTCAGCCAACGCGACCGCTCAGGAAATGCCGTAATGGCCAGGTCCTTCTCTTCTGTCCCAACATCGGTAACTACCCTTACTCTAAATTCGAAAAGGCCCTCTTCTGTGGGGGTTCCCGTAATTCTTCCATTTGTGGAAAGAATGAGCCCTGTTGGTAAAGTTCCGGAAACAAGCGACCAAGCGTAGGTTGTTGCGCCGGTTGCTCTCATTTGAAAATAATCCTTCTCCGGATGATCGGGGCCGTTGTCCATGACATGTTCGGAAATCCAGGAAGCGTATTTCAAATTGTCAACAAATACAGGATAGATCGCGTTTGCCTTGTCATTCATATAATCACTAGGCACGACCGATGACGTTGTGGTGATCGTTACTGGCATAATTAGTGTGTTTTGGACTAAACAGTGATGAAGTCAGAAAGAACTTGGCCGGAAATGACATTGCCCGCCAGGCTCTTGGGATTGGGACATTGGTCGATATAAAGCCCTTGCGCTCCGGCATAACTGCCATCTCTGACAAGCGTATTGTTGCTCACCAGAAGGTTGGCGCCTAACGTGACCCATACTGCCCTGTTCTTGTTTCTAACCCTGTTATTAGCGATCAGCACAGAATTAAGGGTGTAGATGTCGGTAATCAGCGTACCGCTTACGTTGATTGGGCTGCAATCGGTCGCGGTGGATTCGTCGCGAAAGTAATTGTTGCTGATCTCGAATCCTGTTAACCGGGAGTAATCTGCGGCGGCTACCCGGATGGCGTGTTGCGTGAATGATTTGAAAGTGTTTTCACGTATCACAGTGTTATCGTAAGTTACCGGCACCGAAGAAGTGCCTCCCGTCGCAATAATCGAGATACAGCGCGCAATATGCCCGATCCCCGCCCTGAATATATTACCGGCAATAACAAGGTCGGCGGCGGCTAGCGCCGAAATCCCATTGGTGGTATTTCCTTCAAACCTGGACTGGCGAATGGCCACATTCTTGACAGAGCCAGGAGCTACGCTTCCGAGGATTATCCCCTTATCGCCACTGAGGAACACGCAATCCTCGACCACAAAACCGTCGACATAGTCCAGGAGCAGGCCGTTGGTCATATTGGAAAAGGTGACCCGTTTGAAGACACTATCCTTGTTGATATTGGCAGCGTTGAACTTAAAGCTTGTTAGGGAAGTATTCGCTGTACCACGATGGATCGTAAAACTCTCACATTGAATAGAATCGGCCGTCTTTACTTCAAACACGCATTTATTGGCCACCAGGGTCGTGGGATTAATAATTGTATTTTCGCGTCCCATGATGTACAGCGGACCATTGATTTCGAGCGTATCGCTTACCGTGATCGTGCCATTAGGCAAAATAATCACGCCGCTTTTTTGCCTGGCGTCCTCAAATTCGTCTTGTAATCTTGCCAAGTTATCAACGCCCGTGCTAGTATCGGCCAGAGAAACCACCGCACTCCGCTCGAAGAAAGGATAAAGCCCTTCGATATCGCGCACTGCCTGATCGACAATATTAGTCGCAGCAACATAAGCCTGGGTTTCATTCAGAACGTTCAGAGATTCCCAGGTAATGGTCCTGTTTCCTGATTGCGGCGGGTTCCCCGCAACAATCGAAAGCTTTACTGCCAGTGTTTCATTGGCGGCCTGTAAGACGTAGGAGATTATCACCTCGATTTTAAGGTTGTCCTCGGGATAGGGCCTGGTGACGATATCCTCTGGCGCAAGTGGAACGTTTGTTCCGCCGGATGATAATGTCACGGCTGTAATATTGCCGATCAGCACCGGCTTATTTTCGGTCAACAAAAGCCGGATTTTGATGGTATCGCCGATCTCGTAGCTGGTAAAAGTGGAGGTCTGGAACGATCTGGCTATGAAAGTATTGATCCCTGTTCCCGAAGTGATGGTTATTGTTTTTAAAAGGGCGTCAACATCGCCTCCATTGCTTTCGCCACTCGTGTCGGTGGTGGGAACAGAAGGCCCCCATCCGGCTTGTCTGTTTTTCAGTATGATATCACTGAACGTTTCACCAAAACCGCTGTCAGGGTACTTTTTAACGAGATTGACCAGTGCTGTGCCTCCCTGGTACCAGAATTCCCGGTTGCCATTGCCGGAATTGATAATACGCGTATCCCCGATGGCTATGCGTGTGCCCGGAACACTTGAATGCGCCTCGGCAACAGATGTGTAAGGTGTCCCATCAGCCTTCATGGAATTTGCATCCAATGGAAGCGTGCTGGTTTTTCTGATCGAATCGAATTCTTGAACAGTAGGCATAGTGTAGTTTATTTAAATTGATTATTGGTTATGGAATAAGAGTTAAGACTCAATATGCTTATTGATTTTTTGTAATTGATATTGAATGGACATAGCAATATCACCATGACACTGTCATTGAATTTCCACAAACAAATATTAAAAAAGGAGGTTATTTTATGGCGTCAATGAATACAAATCACACCGTTGCTTTCAGAAACACAACGACGAAAACTAATCAGTATTGCAATAGAAATCTGTAAATATTTTCATTGTGAAACTGATTTGTTTTAACGATCAATCATTTGTATTTAGCACTGATGATAATCTATAATTCATACATTCGATATATGAATAATTGCAATATATAATATTGTCTCACTAATTAAGTGTAGGCTTGTCCATGTTTTTGATTGGCTGTATTTTTACTGATGATTAATCAGTTGAAGATATGAACCATAATGAAATAGTTATTACTAGCTCTTTGACAAAATCTTTTTTATCAGAGTCTGCCAGAGAACTGCCTTCATCGCTTTAAAGCGACCCTGAGCTCGGCGGATTTCGGTGGCTACACGCTATCCAGTCTGAAGTGGCGGCCCATTCTTCATGTGCGGATTAATAGGTAAAAAAGAAACATGCTAGCTTTGATACTCTATCGAAAATCCAACAAGTATCATCACCCAGCTCTAAAAAAGAATGGTTTTTTCTCCTTAATATTTTTGTCCGTTAAACAGCGAATTCCTTTAAATGCAGGCTAACGATCTCATCTTTGTCAGTCATGAATGGCCTTATGATTGATTAGAACGAATACATGGATAAGTAGTAAAACTATCTTATTCCGGTTCGAACTTCCATATTTCACTGGAAACATTATTACTTAATACACCTGTCGCAACGTAGGCTATATCATCGATTACAAATGAAACACAGCCACTTACCGCTATCCCTGGGAAATTCTTTTTCTTTGTCCATTTGTTCTTGGACGGATCATATTCCCATAACTGTTTATATGCCCAGTTCGTGTTGCCGACATAGCCTTTGCCCTTCACCGAAAACCCGATTCCTTCATAGCCGATCGGTTTCATATCTGCTTTTCTTGTCCATTTATCAACGCTGGCATCATATTCCCAGAGGTCGACAAATCCTTGTAAGGGACCGGGACCTCCTCCGGCTATATAACCTTTGCCGTTAATGACAAACCCCGCCGCGGCTGTCCTTTCTTCACCAGGAAAATCTTTTTTCTGAGTCCAGTGGTCTTTTACCGGATCGTATTCCAAAACTTGTTTACTGAAATCACCTGTAATAATATATCCCTTACCATTTAATGTAAGTCCCACCGCATTGTTGTTTGAAAGCAATGGAATATCCGCTTTTCGGGTCCATTTGTTGGTTTCGGGATCAAACTCATAAAAGTCGCGCATCGATGAGAATGTGTCCGTATTGGTTCCGTAACCCACATAGGCTTTGTTACCAATTGAAAAACTAACCGCTTCCCTGCGATTTCCGTCCGGAAAATCGGCAACCCTCGTCCAGGTGTTCCTGGCCGGATTAAAAGCCCAGGTATCCTTGCGGTATTTGTCATAACCCGTTCCATTGGAGATATAGCCGATATTTCCAACAGAAAAACCCACGGCATCGAAGCGGCCGCCTTCGGGACAATCGGCCATTTTGGTCCATTTTCCTGTGAGTACAAAAAAAGTGTCTTTGCTTACGCAAAGTTTGGAGTAAACTTTCACTTGAATCGTACCGGTTGACGCTCCGTTCGGCACCCTCACTTTTAATGTATCACGTCTGGAATAGAATGGATTGGCTTGTGCGGAATTGAAGATGACAATATTGTTGGAAGATGTTTCGCTGAAATTTTTTCCTAAAATTGTCACAACTGCTCCAACAGTATCTTCACGCAAAGAAAAATTGTCAATTTGAGGCAAATCGGGGATTTCAGGTGCATCCTTTTTACAGTTCACAAGAGAAATAGCCAACAATAAAATCGAAATGTAAGTCGGGAGTTTCATTTAATGCCTTTCAGTAATGCGGTGTCGTACCGTTCAAAATTAATTGCATTGCACAATGTAGAAAATGTATTTGAAACTGGATATAGTCAGGTAGCAGTGCTCAATTGCTTTTTTAACCAAATCTCCAGCCGCATAACACATACTACCTCTAACTCGAAGACGGCCACAAGTTCATAGACGTCCGAGCACATTCAGCCCCTCCTCTGGGCAGCAAAACGGCGTAAATACCTCCGACGGGTCCAGAACCTTAGCATCAAGCCGGACTTATTCTCAATACCGGTGACTCTGTGATGGGTTCGCACGAGATATCGAAAGACAAAGCATCGAAAGAATGGCAGTTGGATGCACGTGGACGCGCCCGACTTGTTAAACTTTTCAACAAGCATGATAATGTGAAATTTGCCGTTATGTACAATATCGTTAAGTAAATCTCCGAGTTGTTTTGCTCAATATGTTTGCTCAGGCGGTATGTCAGAGCCCGGTTACCATGATCTTCCCGATTCGGGCCAACACAACATTACTTCCAGGTTACTTTGTTACTTTTCTAAGTCCGTGTTCAGCAAAAAGCATTGACCGCACCGCGAACGTGCACAAGATTGGGTACTGTCGGCCAGCTGACCGAACGAGGTTGTCGGTTTTTATGAACACTCAGGGTAAAACGACCGCCGTCGACATTCAACGGCTCAGTCGGGGATAAACGTAAATTCGGGAAAGCCGTAAATTGTGCTGAACTGGTTATTAGAGGAGGCTGGAAAGGCAACAGTATTGCCGTTACCGGAGCGGCTGGCGTGCATCGTGATGCTGCCTTTACTGGTCGGAAAAACATCGCCCCCGCTGGCTTTAAAGGCAAAGGCAACAGACCCCTCGCCGCGACTGCCTGATCTGTTGTTGACGCTGATCACATATTGCTTGTCGATAGTCAGCGGCCCTAAGTCTGTATCGGTGAGTGATAGTTTGTCGGGGACCTCTTGCTC
This sequence comes from Dyadobacter sp. 22481, assembly GCF_052044875.1. Taxonomy (NCBI): domain Bacteria; kingdom Pseudomonadati; phylum Bacteroidota; class Cytophagia; order Cytophagales; family Spirosomataceae; genus Dyadobacter; species Dyadobacter sp. 22481. The sequence continues at coordinate 202,647 of NZ_JBQENV010000001.1, read as the reverse complement.
CACCGTCTTTTGCAGCAATATTTGTCCGTTATTAAAATCCCAGACCGTAACTACATAAATACCAGCGTCCGGCAGTTTGCTGCCCACTTGGGTGATTTTACCGGCGACGGAACTGCTGAAAAGGACACCCGACTCCCGAAAACTGTTAGTCCGATATGCTACTATTTTTAACGCCTGCGACTCTTCGCTCAACAGGGTCGTTATCGGGTTCTCGGCTGGTTTGACAGCTTCATTCTTCTCACAACCCGTCAGCCCCACCGCAAGCAGCAGGCCACACATCCATAGATTTTTCATGATGAAAGAAGTTTTGTTGGTTTAGTAATCGTAACCCACACAGTACTCGATTGATGCTGCACTGCTCACATCGTAATACCAAAAATCCGCTCCGCATTTCCATGGGCCACTTTTTCACGTTCGGCATAGGAAAGCGGCGCGGTATCGATGAATGTGACGGCCGGGGCGGTGGGTTGAAAAGGATAATCAATGGCCCACATCACCGAGTCTACGCCCAACTTATCGATACAAAACCGGAGGGCGAGCGGGTCCTCCACCCCGCTGGTGGTAACAGAGAAATTACGCCTGAAGTACTCGCTGGGTTTGAGCTGGTTTCTCCGGCCAGCCCGCGCTCCCGGCGCGCCCATAAAGTCAAGTCGCCAAAGCCAGAATGGCAGCGCTTCACCCATATGCCCGAGCACGATTTGCAACTTCGGAAACCGGTCGAGTACACCGCTAAGTATTAAACGCAGCGCATGCGTGCCCGCTTCGATGCCATACCCCCAGATTGCCCCTTCCAACCGGTAGTCGCGAAAAGGCGCGGCCATACCATCCGACGGCGCCCTGGGATGAATATACAGCGGGGCGCCCAAAGCCTCGGCAGCTTCCAGGATCGGCCAGAACCGCTGTTCATCCAGATACCCGTTCGCGGTATGCGAATTGACCAGAAAGCCATTCAAGTTGAGCGTTCGAATAGAGCGCTCCATCTCCATAGCGGCTTGCCTGGGATCCTGGGGCGCAAAGCTGGCAAGGCCTGCAAAACGAGTCGGATGCCGGCGAATAGCTTCGCATAGCCGGTCGTTGGAAAGGCGGGCAAGTGCTACTGCCTTGTCGGTTTCAAAAAGCTGAACACCGGGCAACCCCAATGAGAGCACGTGCATGTCCACGCCCGACGCGTCCATAGTGGCCAGGCGGCCAGCGTCCAGGTCGAGCAGACTGGGTAGCAGCAACCGGGCGCCCGCATCACGGTTGGATATCGGAGGCGGTGCTTTTGATGGGTCCTGGGAAACGACGGGACTGTCAAACACCGTAGTCAGCAGTTTGATATCCAGGTTCGATCCGCCCTTTCGCACCAGCTCGCGCACGGCAGTGGCTACTTCCGGAATCATGAAAGCTTCTTCGGTCGCAATTTTCTTTACCCGCTTCTGGACTGGCGGCGGCACCCCATTATTCTTTTGGCCCAGTACACCCTCGATCTGGCCACGCCAGGCCGCAAAGCCCGCGAATGCGGAAAGCTGCGCTAATGCGGTCCGGCGGTTGAGGGGCTTATACTCATCAGAAACTTCATTACACTGGTAAAGCTTGCGTGCACACATGGCATGTAGGATTGGCTATGAAAAATGAATCAATGCCCAAACCTAGTTCATCCCCCGGGCAATGGTTAGTCCGGATCACCCTCGATGCAGCAAAAATTGACCATGGTCGAAATTTGTAGGAAAAAGAAATTATCCTGCTAACCAATGCGCGGTGCCCGGCCTGGCGCTCCCGGCCGGATACTATGCCGATGGCTTACTTTGAAGATGGGCTGGCTGCATTGATACGGGCATACTCGGTAGGCGTCTGACCAAATTGGTCGCGGAAACATTTGCTGAAATAGTTGGGATTGGTGAAGCCTACCATAAATGCGATTTCGCTGACATTGCCGTGTTGCTGGCCCAGCAAACTGGCCGCCCGCTTCAAGCGAAATGAGCGGATCAGATCGTTGGCGGATTGTCCCAAAAGCGCCGTTAGCTTGCGGTGCATGTGAGTTTGACTCACACCCATTTCCCGACAAAAAGTGCTGACGTCAAAATCGGCATGAGATAGGTTTTTTTCCAGCGATGCAAAAACATTCTGCAGGAACTTCTCATCCGTCGAAGTCACGGTCACCTCAGTCGGCTGTACAACGAGCTGTCGGCCAAAGCGCTCCCTCAGTTTCTTTCGACCTTCCAAAAGGTTTTTAACCCGCATTACCAGCTCCTGTCGGTCGAAGGGCTTGGTCAGGTATTCGTCAGCCCCGGTTTCCAATCCGGCCAGTTTGCTTTCGGAGCCGGTTTTTGCGGTTAATAGCACAACAGGTATGTGGCTGGTACGCTCATCTGTTTTCAGGCGGCGGCATAGCTCTACGCCATTCATTCCCGGCATCATCACATCGCTGATGATCAGATCGGGCAGGTGCGCGATGGCCTGGTCAAAGCCTTTATTGCCGTTATCCACAGCCAGCGTACGGTAGGCCGGGGCAAAACAATCGACGAGGAAATTTCTTAAATCGCTATTGTCTTCAATAATAAGCAGCTGTGCTTTCTGGCCCGCTTGTTCGGGTTTGAGCTCCCCGGCCGCTAAGGAGTTGGGTAACGCCGACAGATCTGCGGCCGTTTGCCGGGCATGCTGTTGCTGATCTACAACCAAAAATGGTAATGATATCGTAAAAGTGGTGCCGCTTCCCTCAATGCTCGCTGCTTCGATCGCTCCGTTATGCAATTCTACCAATTCCTTTACCAGTGCCAGCCCAATCCCGGTGCCTTCGTAACTGCGGGTAATGGAGCTGTCGGCTTGAAAGAACCGATCGAAAATATAGGGCAGCTGCTGGGTGGGGATGCCTATTCCCGTGTCCTGCACAAGCACGCGCAAATCGAGCAAGCCGGCGTGGATAGCTTCTGCCCATACTGAAAACTGCACCTGGCCTCCAACTGGCGTAAACTTGGCCGCATTGTTCAACAGGTTCGACAGGATGCGGGTGAGCTTTTCCTGGTCAGCATTTACCCAAACCGATTGCAGCGGCACGGTGTAACGGTAACTGATTTGCCGACTTTCAAAAAGGGACACAAACGATCCCCCGAGTTGCCTAAGAAAATCACTCAGATCGATAGGCTGTGGATTAAGCGCTAATTTGCCCGCTTCCAGCCTGGAAAGATCCAGGAGTTGGTTGATCATATCCAGCAACTGCCCCGCTTGCCGGTCGAGAAGCTGATAATCAGCCCGATGCTTATCGTTCTCCTCTGCTTTCAATTTGTCGATCGCTCCTTTAATCAACGCAAGAGGTGTACGGAATTCGTGGGAAAGGTTGGCAAAGAAATCCGACTTCAATTTATCTACCTCCTGCAACTTTTCGGCAGTAAGCCGTTGTAATTTCAGCTCGCTCCGAAGCCGCTCCCGATTGACCAAATGCTGCCGTGCCAGCCAAAAAAGAATAAGGACAAGTACCGCGTATAGCGCATAAGCCCATCTGCTTTCCCACCAGGGCGGATGAATGATTACATGAAGTGAAGCTCCCGTCTGATTCCATACACCATCGTTGTTCGAGCCCTTCACCCGGAAGGTGTAAGTGCCGGGTCTCAGGTCTGTATAGCGCGCAAAATGCCGGTTCCCTGAGTAAACCCAATCGTTGTCCACCCCTACCAGTTGAAATGCATACTGGTTTTTTTCCGGTGCGTTGTAATCCAGGGATACGAATTCAAAGGAAAGAAAATTCTCATCGTAGGGTAATTCCAGCATACCGGCCGGAACTGGCCTTCTGTTTTCCTGAACCATCAGGCCAGTTAGTTGCACGGGAGGAATGACCTTGTTCTGCTTGATTTGCACAGCTTCAAAATCAACAGCGCCGTTGATCGTCCCAAACAACAAGCGTCCGTCCCGACTATGTACGCTGCCCAGGTTGCATTCATTATCGGGCAGCCCGTCTTGCAGATCAAAATTCCTGAATTGGCGGGAAGAAGGATTGAAACGGCTGATCCCGTGACCGGTGCCCAGCCAAAGGTTCCCCGAGTTGTCAGGGGCAATGCTCACTACCTGGTTGGAAGGCAGGCCGTCTTTCATGTTGTAATAGGAAAACCGCCCCGTCGCCGGATCAAAGCGGTTCAACCCGCCGTGATGGGTACCGACCCACAGAATGCCTTTTTCGTCCTCATACAATGCACGCACCCAATTGTCGGTCAGCAGGCCCGGCAAATAAGTCCGACCGGCCTGGTGGTAGGTGAATTTTCCCGTAGCCGGATCAAGCCGGTTCAGTCCCTGGGCGGTGGCAATCCAGATCTCCCCTTTTCGGCCCACCAGCAGGTCAAGAATAAGAAAGTGGCTTAGCGTTCGGTATGGGCGCAACGCTGCTTCACTTTTGGGTTGCAAAACATCCCGCGTGTAATACTGGCATTGCCCGGTTGCAGGGTCGAGCCGCCCGACCGCTCCTTTCAGCCCTACTGATCCGCCTATCCAAAGTTTACCGTCCCGGTCCTCATCCATGCACATCGTAGGCACCTGCGTGGGGTAGCGCCTGAATGTACCACTGGCGCGGTCGAAGCGGTGCAATGCCTCTTTGATACTGACCCACACCTGGCCCGCACGGTCTTCGAAAAGGGTCGAAACCCCTTCACTTGCCAAGGACCTTGGATCGCTTGGATTTGCCGGGATGTGTTCCAGCTTCCCGGCGTCTGCGCGCCAGCGGTAAAGTCCCTTTTGCAAACTGCCCAGCCAGATTGTGCCGGTTCGGTCCCGCAGCACGGCCTGAAAGTTATATTCCGGTAGTCTGACAGGTGCATGCGGCAAATGTGCGGGATAGGTTTGGAATGTCTTTGAAACGGCAGGAAGCTGGTTAATGCCATTATCGGTACCGATCCATACGGTGCCCGTGCGATCGCGAAAAACGGCGCGCACATCATTGCTGCTCATACTGCCCGGCTGTGTCGGTTCGGCCCGATAGGTTGTCAGCTCATCGGTTTTAGGATCTATGCGTTGCAGCCCTTCCGGTGAAGAAGCCCATACAAACCCGGCACGATCCTCAAAAATGCCGCTTTCATAAATCGTTTGCGATACGAGCCCTTTCGGGTTGTAAGCAATGGGCCTGAGCGAGTCGCCTGTGATTTTAACCCGAAACAATCCATTGCTCTCCGTTCCGATCCACAGTTCACCGGACTTGTCGAGCATAAAAGCATAGGGGCTCACAGGCTTGACGGCTTGATAGGGCAAAGCGAACTGTCGCCCGCTGGCAGCCCTGCGCCAAACATCCGGATTATGAGTAAGTTTTGGTAATTGAAACCAAATGGGCGCAAAATGCCCCGTCTTTGGATCAAACCTGCAAAGCTGGCCCCGGGATTTTACTTCTACGAGCAGGTCGCCGCGGGTATCCTGCCCGATGATGTGATTGACCCGCTCCATCGGAAAAGGAATGAATTTAGTGGTAGCGGGGTCAAAACGAAGCAGGCCAAGAGGAGTGCCAAGCCATATGTAGCCCTGCCTGTCTTCAAACATATTGAAATCGACATTCCAGTAATAGGAAAGTCCCGGAAGCTGGTTATAGGCCGTTACTTTCCCAGTACGCTTGTCTACCCGGTGCAAACCGCCCCCCATCGTCGCCACCCATAATCTCCCCTTTCGGTCTTCATGAAGGTCGGTGACGATGGTATGCTGCATGGTGTTGCTACCAGCCTTTGGATCAAACCGGAAAGCTGTGAACTGGTAGCCATCAAACTTATTGAGCCCGTCGGCGGTACCAAACCATAAAAAACCCTCCCGGTCCTGGCAAATGGCGCCGATAAAATTATTCGACAGCCCTTGCCGGGTAGATAATTGCCTGAAGCTAGCAGGATGAGGCTGGGCAACATTCTTGCCCGCAGATAACAGCAGCAGCATTAACCATAAATGCATTAACATTTTCATGAAAACTAATATTAATGCTTTGAATAACCCGAACTCCGGGTGGCAAGCGGTTCAATCCTGGCGATGCTTACAATGTGACCAGTTTCTTGAAAGCGATGGCAAAAGAGCGACTATTTCATAGGCTTGAAGATAGCCTAAACTATTGGTACCAAAGCAAATGCAATTATAAACGGTATCAACCGATTTTAAAAATCAATTGATTAAAATAGGTGAAGTCAATATTTTCGTTTCTGATCTCCAAAATCCAATGCAGATGCTCAAATGGAGCTCATTGTGAGCTATCCACAAGGCGGCATACAGTACATTGAAGTTGGACATCAACTTAATTGCGTAACGGCTGTTGCTGAATTAAGTTGATGCGCTTTTTGCGAGAATTAGCAGCCGCTTTAAGATCGGTTCTGGCCGGCAGCAAACTTTCTGTAAATGAACAGAAGAAGAACCGAACCTAAAACTGCGACAAACAGACTCCCAATATTGAAGCCATCCACTGTTCCGTAGCCTAGCAATGAGGAAATCCATCCACCAACGACCGCACCAACAATTATAATTGTTAGGAAAAAGCCGCCCGGATCCTTGCCCGGGTGGATGGCCTTCGCAATTGCACCTGCTACAAGTCCAATAATAATCCATGTGATGATTCCCATATGTAATGTTCGATTGTTTATTAAGCACCTCGTCAAAAACTATGCCGGTTCGAACCCAATCGGCGGAATACACATCAATCAAACAAATCAGATTGTAACAATAGGTAACTGCATTGAGGTCCAAGATCACTATCCTATTCCGAACGAAGTGTCTTTGCAGGATTCAGGGAAGCCGTATTGATGGCCTGAAAACTCACGGTGAACAAGGCGATCAATATGGCCGCCATAGCCGCGGCAGGAATGATCCACCACTGGATCTCAATGTGATATTCATAGGTTTGAAGCCACTTGGTCATCACCCAAAAGGTAATAGGAGATGCCAGAATACATGCTATGGCTACCAGCCAGACAAATTCTGCGGACAAAAGCAGCCACAAATTGGTGACCGTTGCACCTAATATTTTACGGATCGTCACTTCTTTCGACCTGCGTTCGGCCATGAATATCGCCAGCCCGAACAGACCCAGGCACGAGATAAAAATGCCAAGGCACGCAAAAATCCCGGCGAGTTTGGCCACCTGATTCGCTATTCTAAACTTCTTCCCGAATTCTTCGTCGGCAAAACGATACTCAAACGGCAGTGAAGGATTGTATTTGTTCACAACCGGCTGCATTGCTGCGATGGCTTTCGATAAATCGGCCTGGTCTTTCAACCGGATCAGAATGGCATTTACATTACCCCCATTAAAGAGAATTACACCGGGCTTGACATGACTAAATGGGTTTTGCATTAAAACATTTTTAGTAACACCTATAATGGTTAAATCCTGATCGCCCAGTTTCATGGTTTTACCAATGGGTTCTTTATATCCGATTAGTTTCAATGCAGATTCGTTGAGGATCACCGCGGTTGAATCAGTCGCATATCGTTTCTCGAATGAGCGACCGGCGATGAATTTCAACCCCGCTGCCTTTTCGTAATCCCAGTCTGTCATCACAACATTGATCGTCACGGCACTCCCGGGGTCTTTTCCTTCCCAGCTGAAATGCGTAAAATCATTATTAACCCACGTCATCCCACTGGATGCTTTGGCTACCGAGGCGATGTAGCCGGTATTTAGGAGATCATGTTTGAGTGCATCATAGTTTTTAACAAGATCCTCACTCGCGTCGAGCGTGATCAGATTATCCGGATCGTATCCAATGGAGCGGCTTCTGACATGGCTAATTTGTTGAAAAATAACGACGGTGCCGATAATGAGCATGATGGAAATAAAAAACTGGGTCACAACCAACGTTTTGCGGAAGTTTACTGTACCGGTTCCCTGTTGCAGTATTCCTTTCAATACCTTAACGGGTAAAAAAGAGGAAAGATAAAGGGCAGGGTAACTACCTGCCAGCAAACCTGTCAGCAGACATACGCCCAAAACGGCGGCCCAGAGCGATCCATTGGTAAAATCGAACTGAATATTTTCAAATCCAATGTCTTTAAGAAAAGGCAGTAACAGCTGGATAAGGACAAGCGACAGGAAAAAAGCCAGAAATACAGTCAGTAACGATTCAGCAAGAAACTGGATGACCAGTTGGCGGCGCTGTGAGCCGATTGCTTTACGGATCCCCACCTCCTTTGCCCGTTTCTCAAACCGGGCAGTGCTCAGGTTCATGAAGTTGATGCAGGCGATCAATAGCACAAATGCGCCAATGATACCGAAAAGCCGCACAAACAGAATTTGCCCCCCGGTATTGACCCAGTCCTTGAAATCGTCATGCAAATGCCATCTGCCCATGGGATACAGTGAAAGGGTCTGGGTTTTGATATATGGGTCTCTTCCAGCGAGCATCGGACTGATTTTCTTGGAAAGCGCATCCATCGAAACACCTTCATTCACTTCGACGACCGTTCCGATAAAACTGTTATTCCAGCGCGTCTGAGACCCTTTCACATCGGGATCATTCTGTACCTTAAATTCAAATGGAGCCAGATATTCAAAATCCAGGGAAGAATTCGTGGGAACATCTTGCATAACGGCGGTAACCTGTATGTTATACTTATTGTCGATCCGGATTACTTTTCCAATAGGATTGACTTTCCCGAAGATGGCGTCTGCGAGTGATTCGGTCAACACAATGGAATTGGGCTCACGTAGCGCGGTTTCCGCATTGCCTTTGATAATAGGATAAGTGAAAATTCGCAAAAAGTCGGGGTCCACATAATAACCCTGCTTTTTGAACTTGCGGTTTTTACTAACCAGGCTGTGGGTGCTGCCCCAATCCAGCCTGGAAATATGCTTAATCTCGGGATAATTGTTTTTCAACTCATCATAAACCGGCATCATGAGCGAACTGGATGTATTTTTCTGGTCGTTCATGAGCGTATGTTTCATTACCAGTGCAACCCGCTCGCCGTTTTTATTGAAACTGTCAAAACTAGTTTCGAAATAAACCCACATTCCGATAAGGAGCGCGAAAGTCATCCCAAGTGACAGGCCCAGAATATTAATGAATGACAGCGTCTTGTTGCGCAACAGGTGCCGCGTAGCGACTTTAAAGTAATTTCTGATCATGGGATGGCTAAATAAAGGGCTGGGAGAATTCAAGCCGGACTGTCTTTGGATGTATCGTGGCTTGAAAAAGCCCAATACGCCGCACCAGTAAAGCATTGACGCGCGCCGGTAACCTACGGTTTTGAGCTGATAGTAAAACTCCTCAGTCAAATCGCCTTGTATCGGTTCCAGCAAATGTGGAGCTACAAACCATTTCAAAAAATTTTCGGCTAAACGGGGCGGTTGCTTCATGGCTGAATCATTCTGAAATAGATAATTTAAACGGATTTACGAGTCGGTCCCAAAAACTGGTGCGTACCTCCTGTATTTCTCTCAGTGTTCGTTGCCCGTAGGCAGTTACTGTGAAAAGTTTCTTGCGTTTCCCGCCACGCTCGGCTGTCGGTTCTCCGAGCGCCGAGCGTACCATCCCTTTTTCTTCAAGACGTTGCAAGGCCGAATGTACCTGGTTCAGCCTGGCTACCCTCCCGCTTTGTTCCATAATTTCATGCATTACCGCAACGCCGTAAGCCCTCCCATCCATTACAGCGACGGCCAACAAGATGATTTCTTCAAACTCGCCGAGATAGCTTCTGTTCATCGTATTTAGTTATTTCCATATTTGCTGATAAAATAACTTGCCAGGGAATTATTTCATTATAAATAGTTGAAAATAAACATATTATCAGAACAACTAAAACATATACTGTTCGCTATCGAACAGCATACGTCCATTATTGAGAGGGCGGCATCAAAGCCTTCCGGGGTCGTCCGGCGATTGAACAGGTAGGAACCGGGGCACTGGAACGACACCATTACCTCTATTTAAACGCTTCAAAGGTGGTATTGCCTTAGGAGGAATTAATACTGCCGGAATCTGTAACATTTCTTTGCGTCAATCGTCTCTGCCATAGACACCCACCAGTTTAGAAGGGCCATCCAGCAAACACTTCACTTATTGTGTTTCAAAAACAGATCAAAACCCAAAGCGAGGGCGGCCCTAAATGTCTTTAAACAAAAAAATGCCGTTGTAATTATGAAATATCTCACCTTCGCCCTTTCTCTCTTCATCGCCTCACAAAGTTCCACCATAGCGCAGCATTTCTCCGTTATATATAAATCTTCGGCTTTTCAAGGACCTTTCACGGGGAATGTTATCCTTTATCTCTCCCAGAAAAATGAAACTCCCAAAGACCATAACCGATGGCCCTGTTATAGCGTATATGTTCGTAATGTGATGCCTGATCAGCCGGTCGTTTTTACCGACGCGGCGCTGTCCTATCCCAATTTATTGTCACGCATCCCGCGGGGTGACTATTTTGTTCAGGCAGTTTGGGACAGAGATCTCGGCGGCCGGGTCATTGGACAGAGCGCGGGAAACATGTATAATCCATCCCAAAAGATAACGATGGGCGATACCACCGAGCGCTTCTCATTGGTTTGCGACAGTAAGGTCCCGACACCGGTGTTTGCTGATAGTAAATTTGTGAAAGAGATCAAAGTCCGGTCGAAGTTGTTAAGCCGGTTTCACCACCGCCCCGAGTACCTGGCAGGAGCCGTTATTTTACCGGTTCAGTACTACACCGAACCCCAAAGACGCTTTCCAGTCTATTTTATGGTCGGCGGTTTTGGTGGCGCTTATTATCATTATTCTAAAACTGAAAGTACAGACACCGCAGCGTCAATTCCTCTCGACACGATTGCCTGCATTAAGGTATACCTGGATGGCGATTGTCGGCTCGGCCATAGTACCTACGCCAACAGCGATAATAATGGCCCCGTCGGCGACGCATTCGCAAAGGAATTTATACCAGAACTCGACCGTTGTTTCCGGACAAATGGCGGCCGGGTAATACGCGGCCACAGCAGCGGTGGATGGACCGTGGCCTACCTGATGACACATTATCCCTCGCTATTTGCGGGCGGCAACGCAAGCGCGCCTGATCCCGTGGACTTTCGTCGGTTCAATGAGACCAACCTGTACACAGATCACAAACGTGTAGAGTTTGTTGATTGGGCCAAATTTGATAAAAGGAAGGATCTGCCGTCGGTTTATGACCGACCAAACATCGCGCACAGTATCGAGCAGGTGATCTATCGCGGCGAGCAAAATGTCTCTTTCGATGCCGTGTTTGGACCTAAAGGAAAGGATGGATTGCCCATTCCGCTTTATGACCCCCAAACGGGCAAAATTGACCGTCAGGTATTAGCGCATTGGAAACAATATGACTTGACGCAATACATCATCAAGCATTGGGGAAATCTTAAAACGGATCTGAATGGAAAGCTACGCATTTCCGTCGGCACTGAGGACAACGCCCAATGTCCTGCCATCAGAATAATGGAAACGGAAATGAAAAAACTGGGTGCCAACATTGAATTTGCGTATTATCCCGGTACACATTTCACCGTAGCTACTCCCGCGTACGGCAAAGCGCAGAATGACTTTTTATTAAAGAAATATCAGGAGTGGCTTGTCCGTATCAAGCGTTAAGAAGGCCTTCCGGCGAGCAGTTTGAAAACTTGCCTAAAAATGGTAAATAAGACGTGCTTCATACAAATACATTCATTCACCTAAATTGGCTAATTTGCCATTTATCACTTAAGGAACTTCCTGGCTGGCCACGAATGGCAACCCAATCATAACCCTAACAAAAATGACGAAACTTTTTTCAATACTTTTTTTGACGATTCTGACGATCGGCACTATTGAATGCGTCGCACAAATTGCATCAGCAAACCAACGTATACCAGACCATCAGGAAATTATCACGGGTGCAGACCAGACTGAAAAATATTTGCCGCTTCTAAAGGGGAAACGAATTGGCCTGGTGGCAAATCAGAGTTCCATCATCGGCACAAAGAGCAGCGTAGACAGCTTGCTGAGCCTAGGTATCAAGATTGTTAAAGTGTTCGGACCTGAACACGGTTTCCGTGGCAACGCCAGTAACGGAGCCGCGGTAAACAATGAGACGGACGCCAAAACCGGCATTCCAATCATTTCTTTATACGGAAAAAACCAGAAACCGACGAAAGAACAACTGGCGGATATCGACCTTCTTGTATTTGATATTCAGGATGTGGGCTGTCGCTACTATACCAATATCAATACCCTTGAATATGTAATGGAAGCCTGTGGAGAGAATGATAAAGAACTGCTCATTCTTGACAGGCCCAATCCAAACGGATATGTGGTGGACGGACCGGTAATGACGGATGATCGATTTAAATCTGCCATAGGGATCCATTATACGCCTATGACGCACGGCATGACAATCGGCGAATTTGCCCAATACCTTAACGGTGAAGGATATCTGCCAAAACAATGCAAAATAAAGGTCATCAAGGTCGCTAACTATGATCATGATATGGCGTATGCATTACCGATCAATCCCTCGCCAAATTTGAATAGCCGGCAAGCTGTCATGCTTTTCCCCAGCTTATGTATGTTCGAAGGAACAGCCATCAATGAAGGAAGAGGAACCTATATGCCATTTACTATTCTGGGGGCGCCTGCATTGAAAGGCAAGTATCCATTTTCTTACAAACCGGTCGGTATTCCCGGAATGAGCGAGCGGCCCAATCACAAAGACTCTGTTTGCTACGGGCTCGACCTTCGGGAATACGATATGGCCAGTCTTCGCAAGCGCCGCCAGATCAATTTAGCGTGGCTCATCGAGTTGTACAATGCCTATCCGGATAAAGCGCATTTCTTTACCCCCGGAAGGGCTAACCAGGACATATCCGCCTTTGACCTGCGAATCGGAACTGATCAACTGCGAAAACAGATCGTAGCGGGCGTATCGGAAGCAGACATCAGAAAAAGTTGGGAGCCCGGATTGCAGCAGTTTAAGGCGATCAGAAAGAAGTATCTCCTATATCCCTAAGGGGGCTTTCGCTACACAGCCCCAAAGCGGTACTGCTGACTTTAGGGGTTCTTTACAGCTTTGTTTTGTGATTGAGACTGACGGCAGACAACAAGATTAGCTTTGAAACTGCCAGACTTTCTGATGCCGTCGGCCGGCAAAAAAGTAAATCCTGCTCAATAAATGCGCCGTCTACGCAACGCCCCTGTCCATGAGCACTATATCCGGGTAGTTTTGACCAAAAATTAAACGAAAGGATATGAAAACTTTAAAAATCCGCGCGTTGACGGCGTTGATGTTTGTTTCTCTTTGGGGCTGTCAGAAAAACGACGAAGCTTTTGACTGTCAATCCGTATATTCAGTTCCTTCTTTAACATCTGTTTTACTTTCAAACGTTAAACTATATCCGTCCGGATCGCTCATACCTACTACCCACATGCCATTTCCCACGAATGGCGTTTCCAACGCAATACCTCGTGCGAGCGCATCCCGATAAACCGTTAAGGCGTCATCGCAAATAAAGTAAATGGTAACGCCGTGCCCGGGTTTACCGTCTGCGAACCACTGGTCCAAGTGATTTTTCCGCACTTCCTGCAACATCAATGCAGCACCGCCTAATTGCAGCCAGCACCATTCGATACGCCCGTCGGGGACCCATTGATTGCTCACTTCAAAGCCTAGATCGTTGACATAGTATCGCAGCGACCTATCCATATCTGAAACCCAAAGAAAGGGCACCGCCTGCCGGATGTTGTCTGGAGTTTTCATAGGAAGCCAGATTTAGGAGTTGGTCGAATCTTTTGCTCGAAGATTTGAGGAAGTTAGCGGCTCTTCCGAATGATAGATAGCCCTAGCGCGCCCGCGCGGCCGCTTCTGGCGTAACTGGTGTAAAAAAGTTGACCAAGTTACCGTCCGGATCGCGGAAAAGCAGCGAGCGGTTTCCCCATGGCATTGTCGTTGGCTCCTGAACGAGTGCTTCGCCGAGGTAGGCTGCAAGTCGCTCGTAATATGTATCCACATTGTCAACCCGGAATTCAAGAATTACCGAACGGTTTGCCGCCGGTGAGGCAACGCCCTCGCCACCAAACAGTTGCAAAGTACGGATACTGCCTATTGCGAGTACAGCGACTGGTGTGCGAAACTCGGCAAAATCCTCGGTGTATCGGTTGGCAGGAAAGCCCGTGATTTCCTGATAAAAATCAATAAGCCGATCGATATCGGCGGTAATGATCCGTGTTGAAATGAATGTCATAGACTGGCTCGATTAATGCTTGATTTTCCAAAGAAACAACCATCATCTGACAACAGTATGTCAGCAGCAAATTCAGCAAAACCGACATTTTTTTGCTCCAATGCCTAAACCCAACCCCGCATGCCTTCAATAGATAAGTTCCCGCCGGAAGTGACAGCCGGTATTCTCCCTGCTGATCGGCATTTACACCTAGGCCGCTACCCTTTTTCCGGCATGTGTTTGATGTCGTAAAAGGCAAAGCCGATTGACAACACCAATGCGGTCAGTGAGCTGACTGTAAGCACGACAAGCTGCCCGGGCTCCTTTTCGAAATCGATAAAAAACATGAATGCGGAATATACGTAAGGATAGTAGATCGATTTGTCCCAATCCATCAATATGATGCCGGTAATCCATAGTCCCAGCCCAAGACCGAGCGGAATGACAAAGTTCCGGAAACGCAGGCTCAGCCAGTACTGGATGATCGAGACGGACAGGCAGCCCAGGTAAACACGGCCCGAAATCAGCAGCAGATTTTGCCAGTCGATGCTGGTAACCGTTAAGCGATAGGCCGGATTAAGGCGATGAACGAGCAGCCCCGACAATAGGACAAAACCATCGAAACAAATGATATAAAACGGCACAAGTGCCTGGATTACCAGCAACTTCGAAAAAAAGATGTCCGCAAAAGGCCGCGGCGAGGCATACACCTGTTTCCAGGTATTGCTTCGGAATTCGATCTGCACGACAAGGTTTGTGATCAATATGATATACATTGGCAGGATCACCGCCGCCACGTTCTTCCAATTAAACCGCAGGAAGGTCAGCCAGGGAGTCTGTTCAAATTTTGTCAGCAGCACCTCGGGCCGTTCGAGCAGAATGACCGCGTTGATCGCCGGAATGAATGCTGCGGCAAGGATCGTCAGCCACAGGGCAAAGCTTCTTTTGGTTTTAATGAACTCTGCGGACGTGTTAGCAAAAAATCTTGTTTTCATCGGTCAGGCTGAAATGATTTGTAAAAAAAGCTCTTCCAGGTCGTTGCCAACCGCGCCAAGCCGGCTCACCCGGACGCCACCTCCGACCAGCATGTGATTAATCAATGCGGCTTCATCCGGGCCTGAATGGCCAACATGGACAGTAAAGCCGTCTTTGACAAAGACAGAAAACCGGCCTGCGAGAATCTGCTCGGTCCTGGTAAGGTTGTCAACTTCGATTTCCAGCAGCGCGTGCCGGTGTTGCAGGCTTTGCAGCTCGGATAATGTCCCCTGAAAAAGCAGTTTGCCCTTATGAATAATCCCCACATGCGTCGCTACCTTCTCCACTTCTGCCAGCAAGTGGCTCGAAACGAGCACTGTCTTTCCCTGGTTTTGGTTCAAATCACGGATCAGCTCGCGGATCTCGATGATACCACTGGGGTCCAGGCCATTGGTGGGCTCGTCCATGATCAGCAGCTCGGGGTCATGCAGCAGGGCAATCGCAATTGAAAGCCGCTGTTTCATACCCAGCGAATAAGTCTTTGCTTTTTTGTGGGCCGCATCGGAAAGGCCCGTGATACGCAAAACCTGTTCAACCCTGCTTTTGGGGCAATCATAGGATCGCCTGAACACTTCCAGGTTTTCCTGTCCGGTCAAATGCAGGTAAAGCGAAGGCTGCTCGATCAGCGAGCCGATACGCCGTAAAATCTCGATCCGGCTGCGATGTATCTGATAACCGAAAAGGCGTATCCCGGTATTTTCGCTACGAAGAAGCCCCAGTAAGAGTCGTAAAGTCGTTGTTTTCCCCGCGCCGTTCGGCCCCAGAAAACCGTAGATACTGCCTTGCGGTACCTGTAGATTAATGTCGTCGAGAACCTTTTGACCTTTTTGAAAGCTGTAAACCAAATGGTCAGTTTCGATAACCGCTTGTTTCATTTCCGTTGTTGTTTTGATTGTGTATCAAAGAAATACGTAGCTTTTCACAAGCGGAAATAAAATCACCAACGGGCTTTATTTGCCTTCGAACGCATTGAAATGACCGACCAAAATACCGGCACGTTAGCCAATGCGCCTCAGCAGCTCTTCGCGAAACAGGTCACCGATCGGCACCTTCCTTTCTCCTATATAAATGATGTTGCGCTCGATGGCGGTGATTTTGCTGAGGGCGACGATAAAAGAGCGGTGCACGCGCACAAAGTCTTTTCCAGGCAGCTTGTCCTGGAATGCGGTAAGGGTTGTTAGCGTGTCGATCACCTGAGCTGGCGTATGTACGGCGACATAGTCCTTTTTCCCTTCGAGCAAAAGGATATCGTCCAGATCTACACGGATCATCCTGTGAGCCGACCTGATGAAAAGGTATTCTGGTCCGCTGACCTGGACGGGTGCCAGGCGCGACTGCACTTTCTGAACCGCCTTCAAAAAGCGCTCGAAAGAAAACGGTTTGACCAGGTAATCGACCACATCGGCTTCAAAACCTGCCAGCGCAAACTGGGGATAGGCTGTCGTAAGCACTGCCAGCGGCGGATTGGCGATCGCCGACAGAAAGTCCAGGCCGTTGACCTGGGGCATATTGATATCCAGCAGCAGCAGATCGCAGCCTGTACCATTAAGAACGGAAAGCGCCTCCAAAGGAGATGCAAAGGCGGCAACAAGTTCCAGGAAGGGGCATTTGGAGACGTAATTTTCAATTATTTCCAGTGCAAGGAATTCATCGTCGATGGCGATACATTTAATCATGGGCAGTGCTTGACAATTGAATGGTAAGATCGGCGGTGAACGAGTCGCCCGTCTGCTGTAATGCCAGTTCGTGCACCCGGGGGTAAAGCAACGCCAGCCTGCGGCGCAGATTGGCAATGCCAACGCCGCCTGAAAGCTCCGGCCCCGCCGCCCGCAGCCTATTTTCGGTATAAATCCTGAGCACGTTGCCGGCAAAACTGACCCTGATAGCCATCGGCAGCGATCCATGTTTGAATACATTCTCAACCAAAGGCAAAAGCAACAGCGGCTGGATCATCACCGCTTGCAGGTTACCCGACGTTTCAAATTGGATCCCCTCCCCCGACTTGCTGCGCAGCTCGTGCATGGCCACATACGTGCGTATCATCTCGATCTCTTTTTCGAGCGGGACCATTTCGGCATTGGTCTCATACAACAGGTAGCGCATCATTTCAGAAATACGCAGGATAACATCTGGTGTTTCGGCTGCCTGGCGCAGCGAGAGTGCATACAGATTGTTCAGCGAGTTGAAAAGAAAATGGGGATTAATCTGCGCCTTTAAAACCGCGAGTTCGGATTTCAGGTGCTCGTTTTCCTTTTCCTTGTCCCTCTGAACCTTCCTGTACCAATCAACGCTCAACCTTATAAGAAGCCCGAACAGGGCAAAAATAATGTAATTGCTAATCCGGGTCAGCAAAGGCAATAAATCGCCATTGGTTATCCGCTTGACACAATTACTTTCAGCCAGCAACAAGTCTTCTACCACGAGGACAGCTGCCGCCATCAGCAGCGCTGCCAGCAGATTTATCCCCAAAAACCGCGTTACACTGTGCCGCGGCAGCGATTTGGGGACCAGATAGAGGTAATTAAGATAAAAACTGCCTGCATGCATCCCGAAAGCCAGACCGTAATGTACAAAGAAGGCTTTCGGAGACATCCGGGCGAAGTTCCCGTAGAATACCAGGGTTGCGTAAATACCCCACGCAAGCACATGCAACAGCGCCGGAAGTTTCTTTTCCAGCAACGGCTGCCATGCTTCTTTTGTCGGCTCAATCATACGCGATAATACCCATTTCCATTCTCAACAGAAAAAAACTGGCTCAACAGGTATTTTTTGCCCGTCAATAAACCGATTTTATCGACCATTGCTTGTTCTGGTATCTAAATACCGGATTGTAAGTAAAATACCATCAAGCGGCGACGTGACTATCTATGACGCTACACTGACCTGCGGTATGTTGTCTTACGTCGGCGATTTACCTGATTACTATACAACGCGGCTATCACGCCTTATGCGCGGCTTTGATCATGGACGTCGCCCAGATATCGTAAAGCTCGTTCCATGCCTGACTGGCTTCTTCATCCCATCGGTCTTCAAGACGCTGTTCCAGCACTTGCAACAATGCCTTTCCCACCGTCGCATAATGGCGGCCCCTTACGCCGTACCCAGCATGCCGAACGGCCATTGCATCGATGTCTTTCTGTATTTCAGACATCGTTTGCAGGCGGCTCACCATGTACGTGATCATGTCGGTAAGCTTTCTTACCTGCTGCTCCATATCGCGCGGGAACATGGCCTGTAAGCTGGGATCGATTTCAAAAAGCGCCTCATAGAACATTTCTCCCGTCATCTCCGGCTGGGAAATGGCGTAGCTCCAGGTTGTTTTGATGATCAATATTTTCCGGTCTGTCACGGTTTGCCTGTTTATATCGACGAAGAATTTGCCTGACCAAAGAGATTGATTTTCGGCGGCAACACCAAAAAAGCGAGGTATACAATAGGTAATCAGCCTTTAAATACCCATCAGGTAATCCAACAAACTACCCTCCTCCCCCAGTTTCAGCTTTTTCCGAAGCCTGTGGCGGGCAGTTTTGACGCTGTCCGGCGAAATGCTGAGCAGCCCCGCGGATTCCTTTAAATTGAGGTTCAGTCTGATGAGCGCGCAAAGCCGGAGCTCGCCCGCGCTGAGTTCGGGATTGGCTTTTTTAAGTTTGGAGAAAAAATCCGGGTGAACCCCTTCAAAATAGGCCTTGAACTCGTCCCAATCCTTGTCTTGGTTGAAACTGTAATCGATCAGGTTGATGAGCTTGCTGAATAGCGGCGTATTTTCATCCCTGGGGCCCGTTTTCAATGCTTGCGAAACCGTTTGGCGGATATCTTCCAGGATACTGTTTTTCTGGATCAGGTTTAAAGTATGGGTGGTCAACGCCTTGTTCCGGAATTCCAGTTCGGCTTGGAGGCGCTGCTCTTTTTCAAAACCATTTTGTATCTCAATGTCTGCAAGCGCTCTTTGGGCGGCATGCAGTTCCTTGTCTTTGCCAACTTTCAATCGTTGCCTGTTAAAAGCCAGGGCTACAAGTATGAGTATCGCGGCCAATGCCACCATAACGGTGTTCCGGGTGGCATCTCCCAGGTCCTTCTCTTTTTGCAGCAGCTTGATCTCCGATTCCTTCCGCTCGTTTTCGTAATGCACGCGGAGATTGGTCATTTTTACGGTATTCTCTTCATTGAACAGCGAGTCTTTTAAAACCATCGCCAATTCCTGATAGCGAAATGCATTGGCAAATTTGCCGCTCTGCCCGTAAACGTGCGCCAATCCTTCATAAGCCAGCTGCAATGCGGGCCGTACCCCACTAGTCCTGGCCAGCTCTTCCGCCTGGTGATAACTGGTAAGCGCCTTTTGAAAATCGTTGGTTTTGGAATAAACATGGCCCAGTCCATTATAAGAGCTAACCATCGCGGGTTTCCGCTGGAATTCATGATTGATGGCCAGTGCCTTTTCATACTCCGTCGCGGCTAAGTCATATTTTCCGGTTTGGAAGTAGATCTCGCCGAGATTGTTGTGGCAAATGATCTGGCCATTTATATCCTTGAACTGGTCGAACAGCTCCAATCCTTTTTGTGCGCTGGCGAGTGCCGCATTAAAATCTTTTTTCCGGATTTGGATCGAGGCGATATTAATGTAGGAGCCGGCAAGCGACTTCCGGTCACCCGCTTTCATCCAGATCGCCTGCGCCTGCTTGTAGAAGTTCAGCGCCTCATCGTAGTTCTTTTGGTTTTTATGGACATTACCAATGCTGTTGAGGATATTGGAACTGCGCTTCTGATCCCTGAGACCCTGAAAAATAGCCAGCGCTTGTAAATAATTGTCCAGCGCATGACCGTAATTTCCCTGTTCGCCATAGATAATTCCCGCACTAGCGATGGCTTTGCCAACGCCAATCTCGTTTTCGATGTCTTTTGAGATCTTCTCACTTTTTGAATAATGGGCAAGCGCTTGGGGGTATTTGTTTTTTTGCCAATAATATACCCCGAGCGCATATTCACCGTCTGCCTCGCCTTTCGGGTAGTTTATTTTACGTGAAATCGACAACACTTTTTCCGCATTGGCCAATGTCTTTTCCGGGGCAGTACTCCACGATTCCATTGCGATCTCAAAGATCAGGTTCACCCGTGTGGTGTCCGATTGTGCTTTGGTTAAAAGATTTTGGAGGCTATCAATTTTGGGAGACTGTGCAAAAACGGGTAAAGTAGCAATGAGCAGGAGGTAGAGCATTAATTTCATCGAGACGTTCCGCCAGTCTGTTTAGGTTTCACGAATATAATTGTAACTGAGAAGACTATTCAGTGATTCGGCCCCAAATGACCAATAAGCTTATTTAACGTAAAGTGGCAGAAAAGTGCTGAGACTTATTTCTTCAAGACCTTCACAGTTTGCGTTTGGGTCGGCGTACTCACCCGAATCAGGTACAATCCTGTTTGCTTTTGCGTCATGGAGATCGTTTCTTGATAATTTCCGTTTCGAGCAGTCACCACTTTGTCAAAGATCGTCCGCCCCGAAAGGTCCGACAATTGAAGGCGTATCGTCTCGCCACTCGCACCTTCCACATTCAGCGAAAATTGATCCAAAACCGGATTGGGATATGTAATGGCGTTAAATGCATCTTCGGGCGCTACGTTTTCAAGTCCGGTACTGTCGCCTGCGAAAGCTTGCCGCATATTATTGTCAGCTGAAAATGCATTTTGTTGTGCCGGGGCAGCAGAGCTCGTCCCAGGCGACGTTTGAATTCCCACAAATCCGCCGGTAATGAAAATACCATTACCATAAGTAATTGTCAGCAAGTCGACGCTTACCTTGCTCTTCAAAGCCGTCCACGCTACGCCAGGAATATATCTGAACAATTTTCCATCTCTTCCACAAATCACGAACTGGCCATTTGCAAACGCCACGTCGAGATAGTGAATATCACTGTAAGGATCGCTGGTTGCTGACCAGACCTTTCCGTCTGACGATGTCGCAAACGACTTTGCAAGGCCCACAGCTACCCATTTGCCGTTTCCATAAGTCACACTTTCCAATGGATACGGCGTGCCGCTGGCCCTGAATGTCCATTGATTACCATCCGTGGAGGTTGCCAAAATTCCTTGCAATCCTACCAGCACGAACATTCCGTTGGCATAAGCCACAGCTTTGTAGTGGTAATTACTCTTAGTAACCGCCTTATACCAGGTTTTACCATCAGAGGAATATAGAATGAGGCCATGATCGCCGACTGCGACGAATTTACCACCACCATATGCGACACCTTCAAGCCTTTGTCCGTACTCTACCTGGCTATAACTCCACACGTAACCGTCGATAGAGGTTTGAATGATGGCGTCTGTGCCCACTGCGACAAAAAGTCCTTTACCAAACGTAACGGAGGTAAACACTTCTGCCCCGAGATTCAATTGGATCGTTTCCGCCGCCTTATAATTTATACCATCCAGGGTAGTCAAAATCAGGTTGCGCTTCGTTCCATAGATTTCGCCGTTATTCGTACCGCCAGCGAGTACAAGACGCCCGTTTCCATAAGCCGAACCGCCGATCTGCGTCTTCCAGTAATTGACTGTCTCCGAAACCCAGGTGAGGCCGTCGTTATATGACGAGCGGAACATACAACCTTCCCCCGTGGCCAGAAACTGATTCTGAAGATGGCGTACGCTATAAAGGTTTTGATCGATGGCCGTCGCAACGAGTGGATTATTCCAGGAAATACCATCGGCAGAAGTAAGTACCTTATTTTTGTTTTGGAT
Organism: Dyadobacter sp. 22481; assembly: GCF_052044875.1. Lineage (NCBI taxonomy): Bacteria > Pseudomonadati > Bacteroidota > Cytophagia > Cytophagales > Spirosomataceae > Dyadobacter > Dyadobacter sp. 22481. Next base: position 180,758 of record NZ_JBQENV010000001.1, on the reverse strand, counting down.
CATGACAACAAACTTCCCGGTCTGCGGATTCGATGCGACTGCTTTCAGGATCAATGTCTGATCAGCCAGACTATATGAGCTCCACGCCATTCCTTCTGCCGAAGCGACGATCGTACCTTTAATGCCGACTGCTACGAAACGTCCTGATTTGTTGATACTGATGCCATACAAAGTGTTTGTTGTTGCAGAAACCCTTGCAGTCCATGTTACACCATTGTCATTAGATGTTTTCAAAAGGCCACTTTCCCCGACCGACACAAAAAGTCCGTTGCCGTAAACGACGTCATAAATGCTGTTTTGCTGCTTATCTGACCTGATAGTCCAGTCAATACCACTCGATGATGTTAACCGGCAACCCTGCATCCCCACCGCGACGAAAGTTCCGCCACCATAGGCAAGGCTGTACAGGTTCCGGTCTGTTCCCGAATCATGCTGGTACCAGCTCAGGCCATCGGTTGATGTCAAGACTGTCCCAAGGTCTCCCACCACGACAAAAATTCCATTGGCGTATACAATGCGCCTCAAATTTCTGGTCTTGCCGACGGGTGATGATCGTTCGTCCCAGGTAATACCGTCGGTTGAAACCCGGATCATCCCGGACTGCCCTACTGCTACATACTTTCCTGCACCAAATGCAACGTCAAAAAGAACAATGCTGGGTAATAGCTGGCGGCTCGTCCAATCAATCTGTGCCTGGGCTGCGAAAATCTGGACAAACAGCAGCAGTACCAGCAATGTATGTTTAAAGTAGTTGTTTGGCCTTTTAGTAATCGAAAGTTTCATGACTAATGCTAATTTGTATTTGAAAAAATGAAAATGGTGTTGGCGACAAACAATCGCAGGTTAATTTTTACGGCCATTTGAGAACCGGAATATCAGCAACCAAAGCAGAAAGGCCAGTCCTGGCAAATCGGGTATGGCGAGCAACAGCTTGGCGGCTGCGTAAAAGCCATTGCTGAATAGCCAAAAACTTCCCGACAATGCAACAAGAGGCACGCCAATGGCGACGATCGCCGCCCTATAAAAGGGTGCCGACGGGCCTCCCGGAGTAGTGTATACGCTGTCTCTGAAAAGGTAAAGCAAAACCAGCAGTGTACCGGCGCAAAAAAACCAAAGAACCCAGAAGACGATCATTTGCAAGCATTATTAGAGGTGCATGGTAAAAGGCCGGGGTTTTACTGCCCCGGCCTTAAATCTCCTTAATACGATATCAGGGCATTTTCGTGATAGATATCCAGCACCAGGGTATCTGTGCTTTTGACCTGTACCAGAATGTATTTTCCGCCTGGCGTTTTGTAAGCTAGCACCGTTCCGACTGGAATATAGTTTGTCCAGAACGCGGAACCCGCAGGGGCCCAGTTCGCGCCGCCCCCCGTGTAAAATTTGAGCGTAGCCAAATATTCTTTCGTCAGTTTACTGACATCCTGGATGCCTGCAATTGCGAAATGCATTGATTCTGTGTTGATCGCATAGTAGCAATTGGAACCTACTCCCCAGCTGATATCTCCTGCATGCTCATCCACGATCGAGAACGGACTGGTCAGTTTCAATCCTTTGAGTAGCGGAACTGTCGCTGTGTGAACGTATTTCCAGGTAACCGTTAAGAAAGGTGGTATTTGTTTCGGTGTCCTGCCGTCTACCTGCATAGCCGCTGTGCTTTCGTTTGGCGTAGCCGCATAACCAGCCATGGTAGGCATTGCGCCGCCATCCGGCGTCAGGTCATTCGGTTTTTCGCAGCTCAAAATAAACAGTGAAAGTGAAAGCATTGCGGTACTCGTAAGAACATTTTTCATGGCGTTTTGCATGTGGTTTAAATAAATTGAATTGATTTGACTAGTAAATATCCTTGGATAAAGCATCGCGGGTAAAACTCGGCCGACATCGGCGATTGTGTGTAAAATCCTGATGATCATGTGATGCAAATATTCTCAGATTCGACTGATGCAAACTTAGGAATGGCGGCGGCAGGCATCCTATTCCGACGGGTATACAAGAGGTACACTGGCCTGGAAAGTAGGTATACAAAAGGTAACGATAAGGCTTCTCCTGAAAAATACCGACTAAATCAATACTTCATGGTCATACCAACAGCCGTCCTTAATTTTTATTCACGGAATGAAGGCTTCCCGTTTTCAGGGCATTGGTGGCTTAAACTCGGTAATAATTTTATCATGATTCCTAAATTAATGGACTAATCGGACTGCCGACGCGGCTGTTTTTACAATTTTGTCCAACCATTTAGGGGGCTAACACAGGTATCGGTTCCCGCGGCCGGCAGTGCCGTGTAAATCTACGCACTGCTAATCTCGGTGCTACTTATTACACGACACTGTTGATTTTCTTATATTCGGTAGGCGTTTGTCCAGTAATGTTCTTGAACGTGCGAGAGAAATAAGAAAGACTATCAAAGCCGGTTTCTGTCGCAATTTCCGAAAGGGTAAGATTTGTGGCAATAATGAGGTACTGCGCCCTTTCAATTCTTTTCTTCTGGATGTATACCAACGGGCGTTCCCCTGTATAGCTGGTGAAAATCTTGGAAAAATAATTAGCATTATAGCTTACCCGGTCAGCTAAATGTTCAACAGTCAGATTCTGCTGCAGATGCGTGAGGATATAATTGATCGAGTCGAGAATCTTGGAAGGAATCTTTTTTGGCTCCGCAGGCTGGAAGTACTCAAGCCTTAAGAATCGTGCAATCAATTCGAGAATCAAGCCTTTCGTCTCGATGTAGTCAGACAGCGGTATCAGATTGTTTTTTTTCTGAAAACCGGCAAGTGTGGGCTGTTTCTCGTACTCACGGGGATTGTCTGACCTTCTCAGATCCCTACCAGGGTTCAGTTGCAGAATCCTTTTGAAGCGAATGGTGTCTTCCGGTTCCGACCGAATCTTATAGATTTTTCTGCCGGAAGAAAATAGCGAGGTCCCGTCTGTAGTTTCTTCCAATACATGAACGTAAAACTGGCTGAGATGTTTGGGGCAGTGGTGACTGCATAAAGTGAAACTGGGCACCAAATACAAGTAGCCTTTCTCCAAGACATGCCCACTGTCTTCCTCACCGAGCAACCCATACCCGTCATCAATCAAGTAAATCCGATAAAAAGGACTGATTACATTTCGATAATTCCAATTTTTGTTCAATTGTACATAGTCCGCATTCAATAACGAAAATATGGATTTAAAGCCTTCATTGTCCATTCAAGTCGATAATTGTCATTGATACATTTTTCAAAGATAGTCTGATTTGTTAAAATAAAAAGTATTTTTGTACAATTACTACAATTTATTAAACTATACATTTGTCCCATATTCCGATCTCCTGGAAATCGGTATGTTTTGACTACTTACCAATTGCCAAAATAGTGCTATGCAGAGAAGAACGATCGGGGCACATGGCGTTCGAAGAGCAGGAGTAACGCCAAAGATACTGTGCCAGCGACTGGCGCAATGAGCCTATGTACACGCATTACACCGCGCAGAATGGGGCGATGTTCATTACGTCGTTACAAGCATGGATTCTGACAGTGAGCTGACGCTGGAAGGCAGAGGGCAAAAATCGAGCTTCCACGACGGGAGAAAGCGAAACCGCCAGCTTTTTGGAGCAAAAGTCAAAACAACGATGTTATTCCGAAATTCGGCGGTTCTGACACAAACACGGTGCGTGATCTGATAGAGGGCACGTATAGCGGTAATCGGCAGTACATGTCTGAATTTCGAGCAACCACGTTAGCGGCTTCGGCCGACCAGAAATGGCATTTGATGGAACAAATTTACAAAATGGAACAAGCAGGTTAATTAGAAAATCAATTGCAAATAATGAAAAAATATACCTCAGAAGCTACCTTCATAAATAGCCGGCATCATATGCTGAGAGGATTGTTAATGGTTCTTTTAATCACGCAATTGTCGGGGAATTGCCTTGGGCAACCTACCCCACCTAAGCCATTTGGCCCGGAGCCCAACAAAAACCAGATCAGATGGCAGCAAATGGAGTACTATGCCTTTATACACTTATCGACCAATACATTCACCGACCAGGAATGGGGATACGGGGAGGACGATCCTAAGATTTTCAATCCCGAGAAACTGGATTGTCGCCAGTGGGCGCGGGTATGTAAGGCAGCGGGGATGAAGGGGATCATACTGACGGCCAAACACCACTCCGGATTCTGTCTGTGGCCTTCCAGGTACACGGAGTATTCTGTAAAAAATTCCAGTTGGAAAGCGGGAAAAGGTGACATCGTTCGGGAATTGGCGGAGGCCTGTAAAGAATATGGCCTTAAACTTGGAATTTATTTATCTCCCTGGGACCGCAACTACTCGGATTACGGCAAGCCGGAATACATTACCTATTTCCGAAATCAGCTCACCGAACTACTAACGAATTACGGCGAGGTTTTTGAGATATGGTTTGATGGTGCGAACGGGGGCTCAGGATATTACGGCGGCGCGAAAGAAACGCGCCGAATTGATGCCAAAACCTACTACGACTGGCTAAATACCTACAAATTGATCCGAAAATTGCAACCCAACATTGTCATTTGGAACGATGGCGGCGACCGGGCGGACCTGCGCTGGGTGGGAACCGAGGATGGACATGTGGGTGAAAAAAATTGGAGCCTGTTGAATGCTTCCGGCGAAGTCACCAGGGATATGCTTCGACATGGTCTTGAAAACGGAGATTCATGGGTGCCGGGTGAAGTCAATACCTCAATTCGTCCGGGATGGTTTTATCATGAATATGAAGACAGCAAGGTTAAAACATTACCACGGCTGCTGGAAACTTATTACAGCTCCTTTGGCCGGAACGGAACGCTACTGCTCAACTTCCCGGTCGACAAAAGAGGTTTAATCCATGAAAACGACGAAAAGGCGGTTTTGGAACTGGCCGAAACCGTCAGAAAAACCTTTGCCGTGGATCTTGCAGCAAACAAAAAAGTCAGTGCATCGAACGTCCGCGGCAATGCCAAAGTGTTTGGTGCTGATAAAGCGCTGGACGGCAAGAAAGATACCTACTGGGCCACCGATGATAAGCTCACGTCTGCTTCACTGACTATTGATTTTGGAAAACCAACTACCTTTAACCGCTTTCTGGTGCAGGAATATATTCCCCTTGGGCAGCGGGTGAAATCCTTTCAGCTTGAAGCGAAGGTAGGAAGCGAATGGAAACAGCTGGCTTCCCAAAGCACGATCGGATACAAACGAATCCTCGTTTTCCCGACGGTTCAGACAACGCAGCTCCGCTTTACCATTACAGATGCAAAGAGTTCTCCCATCATTTCCAACATCGGTGTTTACAATGCGCCCCAGGTACTCACTGCGCCGGCTATCACCAGGAATAAGGATGGCGCTGTCACCATCGAAGCGGCTGATAAAGAATCGGATATTTACTATACACTCGACGGCAGTGCGCCAGGCAAGCATTCAACAAGGTACACCGCACCGGTTCAAACTGATGGAAAGATCGAAGTCCGCACGATCGCCGTCGATTCGAAATCGGGAGCAGGTAGCCCGGAGGCGCGGGAGAAATTTGATATAACTCGCAAAACCTGGAAGCTTTTAAACTTGGCAGACGAAAAAGCCATTGCGGTGATCGACGGAAACCCCAACACGGCCTGGTACCAGCCGCGGGACCAAAAAATGCCGGTAGATATCGTCATTGATTTAGGTGAGCAGCAGGCATTGACCGGTTTCAAATATCTTCCGGGCCAGGGAAGAATCGACGGTATCATCTCCCATTTCCAGTTTTACGTGTCAACCGATGGTCAAACATGGAAACTGGCAACTGAGGGAGAATTCTCCAACATTAAAAACAATCCATTAATCCAGATCAAACAATTCGACGCGGTTAAAGGACGGTATATCAAGCTCCGCGCACTTCAAAACACGCAGGGGAATGGCGAAGTGGGTTATGGTGAAATTGATGTGATTACGCAATAGCTGATCGCTGACACACGTGCGGATATGCTCCATTATTTCCAAAATACCAGATGACGGATCAAGGGATCCTTTCGAAATAACGGACTGAGTTTCAACTCTTATTGCCATCCTGATAATGTTAAGTGCGGTGTCAAGAATAATATCATCTGGACGCCGCGTTGGGGTAGTCACTTCCCTTTGTATTATTTCTAACAGGGCAACTACCGATGAAAGGAATGCTAAAAATCGATACCGAATTCCTTGATTTGTTTCCAAAACGATTTTGGGGATACACCATTCAAGATTATTTACCGCAGGCTGTCTAACGCCTTTTGCGCAAATGTCTCGTCATTGGCTGGCGATGACCCGCCTACACCGATACCGCCAATGATTTTCCCGTCTTTTACAATCGGAAGCCCGCCCTGCTGAACAGCAATAGCGAAGGAACCTGCTCCGGATGGCATTATTTTAGCATTAAGCGGCGTTCCCGCCGCCGCCGCATCAGCGGCCGCTTTGGTAGGCATACCAAAAAGTATGGCGGCACGTGCTTTTCCCTGAGAACTGGTCACAGCCATACTGATGGCGCCGTCCATTCTTTCAAAAAACACAAGGTCGCCATTGGCGTCCACGATACTGATGGCGACATTGGCGTTGGCAGCCTTGGCGGCTGCGCTAGCGGCCTCGGTTAGTGATTTGGCAGTCGCCAAATCCATTAGCGCAGGCGCGCCGCCACGCGGCGGGCCTTGGGCGAAAGCGATACCCGCGGCACAAATGCCGATCAGACAGAAGAATGCAAATGCTAGCTTTTTCATATTCGGATTGTTCTTTTGATTATTGAAATATTTGTTAGTTTTCTTCACCTTCCTTGATATAGGTGTTTGTAATACGCTTGGTTTATGCCGGTCTAATTTTGTTTGAATTCTCCGGTAGCACGCAACTCTACTTCATCTGCTACTGTTTTTGAAGCCAGTGATGTGCCAACCATGAAGTCCTGGCCGTCGATTTTGGTTGTAGCCTTAATTCCCAGAATCAGCTTCTTTGATATCAGGTTGAAAGGTTTGCATTTAAATTATGGGTGGGCCGGATAGCTGCTGTATTGGATGGCTGCATCCAGTATTTGACTTGTTATGGCAAGTTCCTGTTGGTCGCGGGGAGAATAAATCAACATATAAGTCCTGGCTACCATGCCCTCTCCATTAGCCAGGCCGTGTAATTCCCCCCATCCTTTTTCGATCACTTCTTTGGTATCGCTCGGGCTGAGAATCAGATGCATAGATCCGTCAAATGCATGGATATGGCCGATTTCAGCATGGGAAAGACCAACAACGGTCTGGTTCCCTTTGGTAGGGTCGGCCAAAAAAATCCCCGGGCTATGCTTTTCCAGATAGGAATTTCGATACATCAGCTGCCCATGTGAACCTTGTACCGCGGCATCAAATAGCTCAGTCTGTTTCTTTCTGATCTGCCCGGTATTATGCTGGTCAGTTTGACGGTGGGGTACGGCGAATGGGGCTATGGAAGGTTTTGTTCCCGGACGTTTTGGCAACGGTTGCAACGAAGCCAGGTCCCCGTTTTTACCTATGTATGGACTGACCCTGTCCACATCCAGTGGATCCTTCATTGCCATGCCCATCTTTTTCACCGTCCGGTAACCTTCCAGGGTGTGCGGTAAGCCTCCAATGCCTAAGGCAACCCAGGCGCGATAATCCTGATATTCCTGCGCGGTTAGACTCTTTTGAATCACGGAATCAATCGACGCTTGTGATTTGACCGTGTCACCGACCTGCCTGCCGATAATAGTGTCCGATTTCTGAGCAAAAACGAGCAGGTTGAGAAGCAGGCAGAGAACTGTGATAATTAGGATCGCTTTCATAGCCGCAACAACTGTTGATTGGTTTCAAATGTTGTTGCAAAGTAAGCGCTGCGTGAAGGGTTACTGCTAGTACTTTTTACAGGTATAATAGCACTTTTCACAATAGGCCATACGCTTTTGACCAGCTACAAAATAATCGACTTGCGAAACTCGGACGGGGTGGTTTGGGTATGCTTCTTAAAGAAGCGGTTGAAGTACGAAAGATTTTCAAAGCCAAGCCGGTAGGCAATTTCAGCAACCTGCAGTGAGGTATGGATCAGGTATGCTTTGGCTTCCAGTAAAAGTTTTTCCTGGATCATCGCCGATGCCGTTTGTCCTGTCACTTTTTTAACTGAAGAATTCAGATAATTCGGATTCATGTTCATCATTTCAGCAAGCGCTGAGACGGATGGCATTATGGTGTGCTTGCCGGCCTGGAGCTGGACAATGTAAGATTCAAGCTGTTTCCTGAACAAATTATACAGTAAGCGGTTTTCTTTTGTTTTGCCCGTCAATTTGCCGGTATTCGTCTCGTAAATTCTTTTTATTTTATGCAGATAGACGGGAAGGAGGTTTTTGAGCATTTCTGTTTTGTCGGGGCGGCTCGAACCTGTTTCTTCAATCATTTCATCTGAAAGCAGTTTAAGGTTTGAAGCCTGCTGATCGCTGATCGCAAGCGGCAAAGCGCCGTCGGCAGTAAAATAGGGATACAAGCTTTCATATCCGGGACGGACAGGATCCAATGGCAAAAAGTCCTTTGAAAAATACACCACATTACCATAGAGCTTTCCCGACCGGCTCCATGATTCCAGTTTTCCTGGGTAACTGAAAATGAGGGTATTGGCTGCAATCTCTGTTTTTTTATTTTCGTATAGATGAAAAAGGTTTTCGGAGGTTAAATGAATGATCCGATAAAAGTTGGTCCGGCAAAGAGGCATGCTCATCAGCCTCTTGTCTGGCTGATCCTGCAAGCGCATACACATAATTTCATTGTTAACAGGCTCTCCAAGTCCGTAAACCCGGAAAAAATCTGCGATCGAGTTTAATACAGGTATATGTTCAGCAGTTTCTGGCATAAGGCCAAATTACTGGATTTCTGTGTGCCGATATTATTGAATGATACATTTTTAAGAAATCCGGCCATGAAGCAGCGTTCACGAAGGATTATCAACCTAACATCTTTGAAATTATTTTGATGCGACTCTAAGCCACTCAGGCACCAGTATCAGTGAGCAATGAGGGTACTACCATCAACCCGATATTCCCAGAATTTTCCTTCAACTGGAGTGTTCCGTCGTTTCGTCGTAGTTCAGCTTACCAGTCCAGAAACACCATTCCGGCGCCGCAGATGGTAATCGTAAGACCACCCAGGGCGTGCATATACTTTTCAAGTGAGGACAAACGAAAAATTGAAATACCAAAGAATCCCAGCAAAACCATCAGGAGCATCATTGCCAGCGTGCAAATCGTGTAGACGGCAATCATCGTTACCATCGTTGCCCAGGAGCTTTTCGCTGCCGGGAAATAAAGGAGCGGGATCATCGGCTCACAAGGCCCTAGCAGGAATATGATAAACATCACCCATGGCGTGACCTTATGGCGGTCGCCCGGCACAACTGACTGATTATGATTGTGTTCATACACATACAGTTCCCCGTTATCACTGGCATCGAAATGTTTGTGTGAATACCCGCGCCGTATCTTCCATAATCCCCATATCCCGTAAACAATCCCGAAACCGAGTAACATCCAGCCCGCAATGCCTCCCCTTACGCCTTCCAGCCATTCTATCCTGCTCAGCGACCAGCCCGCAGCCGCGCCGCCAAGGCCCAGCAGTACCGAACTCCAAACATGCGCGCAGCCGCAAAGTACCGTCCAGCCAATGGTCCTGGGAAGCGACCAGTTTCTGCTTCGGGACAATGCAATGAATGGAACATAATGGTCGGGGCCGCTGAGCGTGTGCAGACAAGCGATGCTAATCGCCGCAGCCATTAATACCTGAAACTCGGTTTGCATAATATATTGTCGTTTGTAATAATTTCCGATACCATTTTGAGTGCCTGCATCAGCCGTTCGGAATGGTTGCCCAGCATTCGCAACGCGAACCCGTTGACCGGCAACCCGGTAATACCGAAATCGATACCCGGGATCGCCGCCAGCGCTTCCGTCAAATGCGGGACCAGACCCGGAACATCCAGTTGCTGATCAATACAGAGCAGCCCTCCCTGGTGTGTAAAACCTTCCAAATGCCCGATCCCCCGCGGATCGACGCGTTGCGGTACCAGACGCAGATTTTCCTTTACCATGAGCTTGTCTTCCAGAAACACTTCGGTTACCGAGCGGTAGTTGGAAAATTGGAACATCTCCCCGTTCAGCTTCCGCCCGCAGGTTATGATTTCACCCCATATCAGCCTACTGTCTGCAGAGAGAAATATTTGGTTATCAGCCCGGAAATCGGCTCCCACTTGTGGTACGCAAGGATGTGGCAGGTATGTCAATGCAGCCCTGGGAGCCAAATCCACCCGCACCTGCTGACGTGCCGCCGATGCCATACTGAACAGTCGCTGGTACGATTGTGTGTGCCAGTGTAGGGCCGCGCCTTCTTCCAGCTGAATGCCGATCTGGTAACAGTCCCCGGCCAGCACACCCGGCGATGCGCTCATTTGCATTAAATGCAAGGTGGGCCGCCGCCTGTCTTCGGTAACATCCGCTATTTTGAACGGAGGTTGCCAAAAGCTCTTTTTCAGGTAGGTGCGTCCGTCGCGCAGGGCGGCCGTAATGTCCAGGGAAGCAATCATCGGACCAGCTCGGGCTCGTCAATCTCTTCCATCAATGCGTACCGGCGTATCCATCCGATCACCTGGTCGAGGCCTTGGAGCGACATCAGGTTGGTGAAAACAAAAGGCGCGCCATTCCGCATCCTGCGCGCGTCACACTCCATCACGCCCAGGTCGGCGTGCACGTAAGGCGCGAGGTCTATCTTGTTGATCACCAGCAAATCGCTGCGGGTGATGCCTGGCCCACCCTTCCGCGGGATCTTATCCCCTTCGGCCACGTCGATCACAAAAATACTCAGGTCGGCAAGATCGGGACTGAATGTGGCCGACAGGTTATCGCCACCGCTTTCGATGAAAATGATTTCCAGATCGGGAAAGCGCTCCGCCATTTCTTCGACAGCTTCCAGGTTCATGCTCGCGTCCTCGCGGATGGCCGTGTGCGGGCAACCGCCGGTTTCGACGCCAATGATCCGCTCCGGTGGCAAAAGGCTGTTGACGGTCAGGAACGCGGCATCTTCGCGGGTGTAAATATCGTTGGTAATAACGCCTACGCTGTAAACCGAAGCCATTTGCCGTGTAAGCCGCTCGATGAGGGCTGTTTTACCGGACCCCACGGGACCAGCCACGCCGATTTTAATATAGTTACGAGTCATGTTAGGACATATAAAGTCTTGAATACAAAGTTTCATGCTGCATGCAGCGGATATCAAAGCCGGTGCAGCAAAGTCCGAGCAGGTCGCGGTCCGGATTCATGGTATTTTCGACCAGCTCCGCTATCAATGGTTGTAATGAAAATAAAAGCTCCTGCCCCTCCTGCTGTCCCAGCGGGATCATCTTGACGCTATTGGTAACCATTCCCACACTCACATTGTAATAAAATCCCGCAAGCATGTCATTCTTAGGAATGTCCATCGCAGCGGCGCACATCCCGAAAGCCAGACAGTAATGCCCCGAAGCGGTCTTTTTGCGGATAGCTTGGGCATACTGGTCCAGTACAGGATTTTGCAAGACAGGTTGGAATACTTTTAACAACCGGATCCCCAGTTTAGCGCTCGCTTCGCGGATTTCCCTGGGCAGTTTGAGCGCCGTACATTCGGTATCCAGACAAATGCATTCGTCGATATCGCTATGGCAAACCGCCTCATAAGCCAGCGAAGCAAATGCCGCGTCGCCATACCGGATATTTTCAGTGAGCATTTGTCGGATGTAGTCGCCGGCGCTGTCCCGGCTGCACACCTTCCCCGACTGTACGTAGGTTTCCAGCCCGCCCGAATGCGCATACCCGCCGATCGGCAGCGTCGGATCGCTTAGTTGCAGCAGGCTGAGCATACGCATTTCCATATCAGGAATTGGTTAATTGCATGATTTTCGAAAACAAACTGCCGCTATTTCCCGAAGGATGTGGCGAAACGGTCGTTCTGAGCGGTTGGAGCAACTTCCGATTTTCCCGCAGCACAGCATACCCCTGCGCTACCAGCAAGCGATAGAGCGGCGCCTCGAACGGCACCAGCAATGCATTGTCTTCGAAAAAAAGCGGCAGGTGTTTGTTCCCGATTTCGTAGCAAAGTGAAGCCGTTTCAAACAGGCTGCCCGGTTTTACCACAATGCTATCGCAAGGAAGAATGCGGGCAACGATCAGCCGCTCCCCATCGGCATGCAACACATCACCTTCCGTAATTTCCGGCGATTCGGCCAGAAATTTCAGGGATACCGCCACTCCCTCACTGCTTTTCTTATGCAGGATCCGCTTTCTGGTCTCGAACCATTCCAGGTCCAGCCAGTCGGGCTCAATGCCCATGCCCTCGTACGCTTCGATTCGCCCGGCTTTTTCCCTGATGATCATTTTACAAATGCGTTGATAGTCAATCGGATATTTTATCAAAAAAGAAAATAGCGCTGGGCTAACGGCACTACCGAAACCGGCTCGCAGGTGATGTGCGCTCCGTCTACTTTCACTTCGTAGTTCTCAGGGTTCACATCGATGTGCGGGGTCGCGTCGTTGTGGATCAGGTCTTTTTTGGAAATGTTGCGGCAATTCCGGACGGGCCGCAGCAGCTTTTCCAAACCATATTGCTGCACAACACCCTCATCCAATGAACATTGCGAAACAAAACTGATGCAGGTACCCGTCAGCGCCTTGCCATAAGCCCCGAACATATGCCGGTATATAACAGGCTGCGGAGTGGGAATAGACGCATTCGGATCGCCCATTCTGCTGCCAATGATCATACCACCCTTGATGATCATTTCCGGCTTTACCCCGAAAAACGCAGGTTTCCATAGCACCAGATCGGCCAGTTTCCCCGGTTCGATAGAGCCGACATATTCCGAAATGCCGTGGGTAATGGCCGGGTTAATTGTGTATTTGGCCACATATCTTTTTGCCCGGAAATTGTCATTGCCCGCCTGGCTGTCTTCCGGCAGGAAACCACGCTGCTTTTTCATCTTATCGGCCGTCTGCCACGTGCGCGTGATCACCTCCGCCACCCGGCCCATGGCCTGCGAATCGGAGCTCATCATACTGAAAACGCCCATATCGTGCAGAATATCCTCGGCGGCGATCGTCTCGGGACGGATACGAGAGTCGGCAAATGAAACATCCTCGGGCACCGATTTGTCCAAATGGTGGCATACCATGAGCATATCGAGATGTTCATCGATGGTGTTGACGGTAAAAGGTCGGGTCGGATTGGTGGATGACGGAAGGATATTGGGATACATCGCCGCCTTGATAATGTCGGGCGCATGCCCCCCGCCGGCCCCCTCCGTGTGGTAAGTATGGATCACGCGCCCGCCGATGGCCTCCATGGTACTCTCCAGAAAACCGGCCTCATTGAGCGTGTCGGTGTGTATAGCCACTTGAATGTCCAAACGATCGGCGACACGGAGCGATGCGTGGATCACTGCCGGCGTGGCACCCCAGTCTTCGTGGATCTTCAACCCGATTGCCCCTGCCCTCACCTGCTCTTCAAGAGGGGCTTCGGTGGCGCAGTTTCCTTTACCGGTAAATCCAAGGTTCATCGGAAAAGCTTCTGCGGCTTCCAGCATTTTACGGATATTCCAGGCGCCGGGCGTAACAGTAGTTGCATTGGTGCCATCCGCCGGCCCGGTACCACCACCGATCATGGTGGTAATCCCGCTGAACAATGCGTGGTCGATTTGCTGGGGACAGATAAAATGAATATGCGTATCAATGCCACCCGCGGTCGCGATCAGCCCCGCACCGCCGTGTACTTCTGTGGCCGCGCCGATGACCATTCCGGGCGTAATACCGTCGGTGGTATCGGGGTTGCCCGCCTTGCCGACAGCCACAATATGCCCGTCGCGGATACCGACGTCGGCCTTGACAATGCCCCAGTGATCGATGATCATCACGCTGGTAATGACCATATCCAGTACGCCTTCGTCGCGCACAGCCGTGCCCGACTGCGCCATGCCGTCGCGGATCGTTTTGCCCCCTCCAAATTTCGATTCTTCACCATACCCTTCCGGCCCGCCCACTGATAGATCCCGCTCGATCTCGATGATCAGGTCAGTATCGCCCAGGCGCACCCGGTCGCCCGTGGTAGGGCCGTACATATTGGCGTATTTAATGCGGTTAATGCGCAGACTCATGGCAGTTCGTTTTTAAAACCCCTGTTTAATGCTTCGGCCAGCGCCGCATCCTCGCCCCCTTCCAGCGGGCCGTCTACCAGGTTATTGAAGCCAAAAACATGGCCGCTGCCTGCTAACGCTACCAACCATACGTCTTTTTCCTCACCGGGCTCGAAACGCACCGCTGTACCCGCCGGGATGTTCAGGCGCATGCCATATGTCCTCCCACGCTCAAATGCGAGCTGCTTGTTGGCTTCAAAAAAATGAAAATGCGAGCCTACCTGAACCGGCCTGTCGCCTGTATTGACGACCGTGAGCTGCTCGGTGCGACGGCCGGGATTGGCCACAATGTCGCCTTCCGCGAGAAAGTATTCACCTGGTACCATATCGTGACTTTTTAACGTATCGGATTGTGGACCGTCACCAGCTTGGTGCCATCCGGAAAGGTAGCTTCGATCTGAATATCATGGATCATTTCAGGAATACCTTCCATGACATCCTCACGGGCCAGAATCGTAGCGCCAAACTGCATGAGTTGCGCCACCGAATGCCCGTCACGTGCCGCTTCCTGCAACCGGCTGCTGATCAGCGCGATCGATTCGGGGTAGTTCAGTCTCAACCCGCGGGCCTTTCGCTTTTCGGCCAGCTCGCCGGCCAGAAACAACATGAGCTTTTCCTGTTCTCTGGGAGATAAATGCATAGCGCTCGGAATTACTTAGGTATTATTACGTACGTAAATATAAGTACCTATTCCAAGCGCTGCAAGTTTTTGAAGTATTTTTTAAACCAATAAGGAAGCTGCCCGCGCATTTTCCATCGCTTCCTCGATCGTACTGACCTGAAACTTGCGAAGGATATTCAAACGGTGTGCTTCGATGGTGCGGATACTGATACCGAGCGTCTCGGCGATATCCTTGTTGCTCACTCCTTGATGGATCATGCGAATAATCTGCTGCTCCCGTTTGGAAAGCGCGATTTCGGCCGCACCCGCAACAGCCGACGCCTCACCGGTAGCATTGCGCTGCTCGTGGTATTTCCGCACTACCGTGTCGGTCACATCGCCAATGAAATAGAAATGCCCGCCATGAACCGAGCGGATTGCATGCAGGAAAATCTTGTTGCTTGTATCTTTCAAAATGTAGCCGCTCGCGCCCATATCGAGTGCAGTGCTTACGTAATCTGGGTTATCGAAGAGACTAAAAAACAGTAGTTTCGCATTGGAATTGGCCTTAATGACCGATTTGCCGGTATCCAACCCGCTGATACCCTGCATGCGGATGTCCATGATGATCACGTCCGCGGGGATGTGCGCAAGTGCTGCGATCGCCTCCTCGCCCGAAGAGGCCTCGCCGGACACTTCCATATCCGGCTCGTTGTTGATGAGCTGCTTGAGACCGTGTCTGAATATTTCATGGTCGTCGACTAAAAATACAGCGATTTTTTTCATGTGATCGGGTCGTTTGACTGTCGTGAGAAGTTAGTTTAAAGGTGCAACGGAAGTTCAAGCTGGACGGTAGTCCCTTTTCCGGGCTCCGAACTGATATTGAGCGTACCTCTCAGCAGATCGGCACGTTCCTTCATCCCCCGCAACCCATGCGCCTTCGGAAACTTTTCCCGCGAATAAATATATTGGTTCTCAAAATAAAATCCTTTCCCGTTATCCTGAATGATCATGTTCAGGAACTCGCTGTCGCTATCCACGTGGATTTCGACCATCGTCGCGCCCGAATGCTTGATCACGTTGTTCAGCGCTTCCTGCAAGATCCTGAAAACCCCGACTTCCAGTTCGCGCGGCAATGCTTCGGTCTTGATGTTCTCTTCGAGGTGAAAAGTGAGCTGACCTGATGCTTCCCGGCACATTTTGACCAGCTCCCTGATCGCCGAGCGCAACCCGAAATCTTCCAGTACGCTGGGTAGCAGGTCCGCACAAATGCGTTTGGTTTCAAATATGATCGCCGCCAGCAACTCGTTGACGCGGTGAATTTCCGGGTCCTTATGCTCCATCCGGTCGTCGACCTGTTCCAGTTTCATACGCAGGCTGGTGAGCATTTGCCCGATCCCGTCATGGATTTCGGCGGCGACGCGCTCGCGTTCCTTTTCCTGCCCGGTGATGATAGACAGCGACCGAATATGCTGCTCGGTTTCCTGCCGCCGCATTTTCTCGTCGGTAAGCAACCAGAGTTCCTTTTCGGTGTTTTTGCGCTTAGTAATGTCGGTGCAAACGACCAGATACTGATACAGCTCGCCCTGATTATTGATGATCGGCATCAATGTCACGTCCAGCCAGAAACCCGAACCGTCGGAGGCTGTGTCGAATACTTCTCCCTGCCATACTTCCGTACGCCGGCGCGGGTCGCGGATATGGCTGTAAATAATGCTCTCGTTTCCGCCCTGATTATTGTAAAAAAGCGGTCGATCGCGTAATTCGGAGCCGCTGTATTTGGTCACATGGCAGTACTTGTCATTGGCATAAATGATCCTGCCGTCCTGGTCTGTTTTGACCAGATAGGTTGCCTTTTCCAATGCATAATTGGTTTCCCGAAGCTCCTTATGCGATTTTTCATTGGAAATGCTGCTTTCCTGCAATTGCTTCGCGAGTTGCTTTGAACGGTTTTCCGAATCGATAAGCCCGGTCATCGTCTGCCGGATGCGGATCGAAAGTGGAAAGAAGATCAGCGCCGCTTCCAGGAGAAGCGTAAACAGCACAACGCCGAGCAGGATGTATTCGATCTCCTTCAACGTACGTACCTTCTGCCGCCAGAAACGGTCGTAGTCGAATACGATCAGTTCCATGCCGAGCAGGTACGATTTTTCGTATTCCAGTATTTTTTTCACATAAGGTCCGATGTTCAGCGAGTCCCCGGCCTTTTGATTGTCCATGACAGCCACCATTTTATTGGAGGCCGCCAGTATCTCCTGGTAAGGATCTTTCACCATGTCGTACATCATGGCGATCTCCTTACGGTTATTAGGGGGAAGGTTTAAAAAGGAGTTACCGCTGATAAGCGATACATGCGCCTTCTGCCATTGTTTAAGGGTGTTCACAAATTCCTTCTGGTTGGATTCCACGTCCCTTCCCGACTCGATGAGCAATGCTGTTTTACTCAGCGTCTGGCTGTAAGTACGTAAACGACCGGCATAGTTGATAATATGCGAATCGTCTCGCTGGGCGGTGAGATACCGCTGGATCAGGATTTGGCTGAGGATCGAAATCACCGCCACAATCAGCAATGCCGACACATAGAGCCAGGTGAAGTACAGAAATGTCTTCCGCTCCTGGGTTTCGTCCTGGACAACTTGTTTTCTTAACATGGGCTGAAACTGGAAAATCTCATGTACCTACGCGTAAAGATACGTAGGTACATGAGCATATGCATTATGTAAACCTGTAAAACTTAAAGCGAAATGTGGCTTTGCAGCTCTTCCATACTCATTTCCTCCGCATTACCCTCCGAAACCACCGCGCCCCGGCTCATGAAATAGTAGTAGTCCGTGACCGGGCTGGCGAAGTCGATCTTTTGTTCTACCAGCAATACCGAAATGCCTCTTTCCCGCGCCAAAGTCTTCAATATCTGCCCGATCTCCTGCGAAATGGAAGGCTGAATGCCTTCGGTCGGTTCATCCAGGAGCAGTAACGACGGCCTTCCCGTGAGCGCGCGGGCAATGGCCAGCTGTTGCTGCTGGCCACCGCTGAGGTTACCGCCCAGCCGGTTTCGGAAATCTTTCAAGATCGGGAATAAGGTGTAAATCTCTTCCTCGGGAATTTTAGCATTCCGGTCAGGAACCGCTTCAAGGCCGAGTTTGAGGTTTTCATAAACCGTCAGTTTGGGAATAATTTCCCTTCCCTGCGGCACATAGGCAATGCCCATTCTCGATTTTTTGAATGCGGGCAACTTCGTTACGGGCTCGCCATTGTATTCGATGGTCCCGTCTTTCGGCGGCACAATGCCCATGATGGTTTTCAGCAAAGTGGTCTTACCCACCCCATTGCGGCCCATTACCGTGGTCACGGTTCCCTTTTTCACTTCCAGCGACGTACCCCAGAGGATCGTGCTTTGCCCATAGGCGGATGTCAGCGAACTGACTTTCAAGATCGGCGTCCCCATTCTCAGAAATTTTCAAGTTGAACATTAGCCCGGCCCAGGTAACTGTCGATCACCCGCTGGTCATTACGTACGTCGTCGAAAGTGCCTTCCATGAGCAGCTTCCCGCGCACGAGCACGGTTACCAGGTCCTGCGCGATCTGCTCCACAAATTTCATGTCGTGCTCAATCACGATAATCGCGTGCTGGCGGGCAAGTTGCAGCAGCAGTTCACCGGTTTTCTCTGTTTCCTCATCCGACATCCCCGCCGCCGGTTCGTCGATCAGCATCAGTTTCGGGTCTTGCAAAACCACAATGGCGATTTCCAGCCATTGTTTCTGTCCGTGCGAGAGCTCTCCCGCAATTTTTCCCAGGCATTTCTGCAAACCCACTTTCAATGCTACCTCGCGGATGCGGTCGTCGATCTGCACGCTGGGTTTGAAAAAAAGCGAAGCGAAAATGCCCTTGTTCATCTTGAAAGCGAGCAGCATATTATCATAGACCGTCAGGCTGGGAAATACAGAAGGTTTCTGGAATTTCCGCCCAATGCCCATGTCGGCGATCCGCACTTCGCTTTTACCCAATACCGGATGACCGTCGAAATGGACTTCGCCGGCATCCGCTTTGGTTTTGCCGCACAGAATATCCAGGAATGTCGATTTACCTGCGCCGTTGGGGCCGATAATAACCCTGAGTTCGCGATCCAGCAAATTGAAATGGCTCAAATTCAGTGCATGGACGCCCCCGAAGGAGACGGATAGGTTTTTCACTGTCAATAGCATGATAATGGCAGTTTTGTGATTTGAAATAACAGATAACCAGCCATGCAGCGTTACGACTGCACTACCTCCCGACCTGTCGGCTCGGCGGCCGGTGTACGCTTTCTTCCCAGTTTGGCAATTACCGTTTCCAGCATACCTAGTAGTCCTTTATCAAAATACAATACAGTGATAATGAACAAGAAACCAAGGATAAACAGCCAAGAGTCGGGGAAAAGACTGGTGCAAATACTGTACAGGAAATTGACGATCAGTGAACCTAAGATAGCCCCCTTTAATTTCCCCCTGCCGCCTATCGCCACCCACATCACCATTTCAACCGACGCCCGTACGTCCATTCTTCCGGGCGTAATAATGCCCGTCTGAGGTGCATAAAGCATGCCGGCAACGGCGGCGAGCAATGCGGCTACGATGAATATGGCCAGTTTATAATGCATGACGCGATAGGCGGTGTAACTCGTCCTCGACTCGCTGTCACGGATGGCTTGGAGTACTTTACCAAACTTGGAGTCGACGAGCTTCGTGCTCAGCCAGAATGCGATACCCAGCGTGAGCAGCGAAAGCAGATAGAGTCCCAGCTTCACACCCGGTGTTGACAGACTGAGCCCAAGCAGCGTTTTGAAGTCGGTCAGGCCGTTGGTACCACCGAGCATAGTTTCGTTCCGCAGGAAAATAAGCCACATTGCTAACGCCAGTGCCTGGGTGATAATGGCCATATAAACGCCCCGGATACGGCTTCGGAAAATAAAATACCCGAAAACCAGTGCAAATGCAGCCGGAATGAGCAGCCCCAGCACCACTGCCAGGCCAAACGACTGGAAGGGCACCCAGAAAAACGGTAATGATTCAACCTGGTTCCAGGCCATAAAGTCGGGCATTGGAATGCCGTTGATTCCCAAGGCTGTTGCGCCCCTAAGTACTATGTGCATGGCTACGCTGTACCCGCCCAGACAGAAGAAAAAGGCCTGGCACATGGAAAGAATGCCGGTATAGCCCCAGATGAGGTCAACGCCCAGCGCGACGATCGCAAAACAGAAGTAGCGGCCCCAGAGCGAGATCGTGTTACCGGATACAAAACCCAGCACATTTCCCAGCGGCAAAATAATCAGGAACAATGCAATGCAGCATGCATACCACCCGAAATCCTTTTTATTTCCCATAATCGATTGAGATAACATTGGTTTCCCTTCAAAATTGACAATACCTTTCCGTCAATCCTCGGCGATCCGCCCCTTGTCGGGGAAGAGCCCCCGGGGTTTGAATTGCAGGAAGATCACGATCAGTGCCAGAATGAGCACTTTTCCATAAACAGCTTCATAGAACGATTCCAGGACCTTGGTCAGGAAGCCGATGCCCAGTCCGGAAACAATGGCCCCGGCAATCTTCCCGACGCCGCCTGTCACCACCACCAGGAAGGAATCGACAATGTAGGTTTGGCCCATATCGGGCACCACATTACCAATCAGCGTCATGGCACATCCGGCAAGCCCCGCCAGTCCCGAACCCAAAAAGAATGTGATCGCATCCACACGGCGCGTCTCTACGCCCAGGCATGCGCTCATGGTGCGGTTCTGGGTGACCGCGCGAATGCGGATTCCCAGGCGGCTGCGGTAGAGCATCAGGTAGGTGAGCGAGACTACGACGATCGTTAATCCAATGATAAACAACCTGTTAAACGGCAATACCAAATGCGGCATCAGCTGCCAGCCACCAGCCAGGAATGCGGGAGCTTTCACTGCTGTCAGATCTCCGAAAATACTCCTCGCGGTTTGCACCATAATCAGACTGACGCCCCAGGTTGCCAGCAGGCTTTCCAGCGGTCTGGCGTACAAATGCCTGATCACCAACTTTTCCAGCACCAATCC
Organism: Dyadobacter sp. 22481; assembly: GCF_052044875.1. NCBI lineage: Bacteria > Pseudomonadati > Bacteroidota > Cytophagia > Cytophagales > Spirosomataceae > Dyadobacter > Dyadobacter sp. 22481. The sequence goes on along the minus strand of NZ_JBQENV010000001.1, from coordinate 159,893 downwards.
AAACACCCCGGCCACCACAAACGAGGCCGGCAGCGATACCCAGAAATACAAATCGGATTTCACGCCCAGCGTTTCTATCAAAAGCGATTGCATGCAATAGGTCGTGTAAGCGCCTATCATCAGAAATTCGCCATGAGCCATGTTGATGATCCCTGCCAGCCCGTACACAATCGCCAGGCCAAGCGCGATGAGGATCAGAATACTACCCAGGCTAATGCCGCTGAACAGATTTTGTGCCTTCTCGATACGCCCTTGCAGGCTTTCAAGCGACTTTACCTTTTCGGCAGCATATGCCCGCGCCGACACCACATTGCCTTTTTCCGCATAATTTTTCAGGATCAGCCCCACATTTTCACCCCAGTTTTGGTCAAGGCTGTCGATGTATGCCTTTGCCTGATGTTCGGAAGCGGTTTCATTCAGTTTCAACTGAAAAAGCACCTCCCTGCCTGCCGTCAGCGCGCCCGGATCGGTTTCTTGCTTCAATGCTTTTTCAAGAAGCGCGATTTTCCCAGTATCCTTCGCGTCCACGAGCTGACCGTACGCCATGATCCGCTTTTGGGGATCATGGCTGGTCAAATTCAGATAGGGCAAAACAACGTTAAGTATAAGCCTTTCAGATCTGCTGATCTCCACTTTTTGCAGTTGCTCGGCCGACAGCTTTGTGGCTGCCGGCTTGTTTTGCGGATAGAGGTAAAAGACTGTAAAAACCTCTTTTCCGCCGGAAGTTTCGCCCTCGCCCGTCGTGACTGGCTTGCCATCCAGCGTATAAAGCTTCTTGTCATTGATTGCCGCGAGCAGCGGGAAGGTCGCGGGGTCTTTCTGCGCCGCCAGATACCGCAGCGCCTGGCTCCGGGCCGTATCGTTCGGCGGGTTCAGGACGGCGGCAACCCGAATCGAAATGCTGTCTGCCTGCTGTGCAATCGCCCCGTGACCCATTCCTATGGACAAGAGGATCACCAGCCACACCTTTTGAATGCAGTTCATAACCAGGGAAGTTAAATGCGGTCGCGATGACCGCGTTGGGACAGATGCCTACTTACTTGCGACTGTATACGTTCCGCCGTGCGCCACGTGATCGCAGTCTTTATCGGGGGAAGTCAGTTTCGACCATGGTTCAGGATTAACCAGGCCTGTCGATTGCCAGATGATATCGAATTGTCCGTCGGGCTTGATCTCGCCGATCATTACCGGCTTGGCCAGGTGGTGATTTTTGGTATCCATTTTCACCAGACCATCAGGAGATTCGAATTCGAGGCCGTACAATGCAGGGCGCACTTTGGATACCTCGAACGAGCCCGCTTTTTCGGCTGCCTTCGCCCACAGGTATACGCCCGTATAAGCCCAGCAGATCGGGTCGTCGGTTACCCTTTTGTCGCCGCCGGGGAGGTTATTTTTCTTGCAGAATGCGCGGAAATCTTCGACAAACTTCTTGTTTTCAGCCGATTCTTTGGACTGGAAGTAATTCCATGCCGCCAGGTGGCCCACCAAAAATTCGGTATCCGTTGCACGCAGCTCGTCTTCCGCTACCGAGAACGCCATAATCGGGCAGGTAGCAGCCGAAAGCCCCTGATTTGCAAACTCTTTGTAGAACGGCACATTCGAATCACCGTTGATGGTCGAAAGCACACAGGCCTTACCACCAGCCGCGAATTGCTTCACTTTGGAAACGATCGTCTGGTAATCCTGATGGTGAAACGGCGTGTATTCTTCCACGATATTCTCTTTGGGAACGCCTTTCGAAAGCAAAAACGCTTTCAGTATCTTGTTGGCCGTCCTTGGAAAAACATAATCGGTCCCCAGCAGGTAAAACTTCTTGTAAGCTCCTCCCTCTTCACTCATCATGTATTCGGCGGCGGGGATCAACTGCTGGTTGGGTGTTGCACCCGTATAGATCACACTCGTTGAGCACTCCTCGCCTTCGTACTGCACAGGATAAAACAGCAAGCCATTGTTTTCCTCAAAAACCGGCAGTACCGATTTGCGGGAAACGGACGTCCAGCAACCAAAAACCGCAGCCACCTTTTTATCCAGCAATAATTCCTTCGATTTTTCCGCAAAAAGGTCCCAATCCGATGCCGGGTCGACGATCACCGGTTCGATCTGCTTGCCGAGCACACCGCCTTTCGCATTGATTTCGTCGATGGCCATTTGCACGACATCTTTTAGCGAAACTTCGGAAATCGCCATCGTTCCGCTCAGCGAATGCAGGATGCCAACTTTCACGGTTTCTTTTTTGCCCCCTTCGTTTCCTCCCGAACCCGAGCCGCCGCAAGCCGCCAGTGCGAGCACCAGCACAACCATCCATACTACCTGGTAAGACATTTTGAATGTTTTCATCGGTAAATTTTAATAGTGATATGAGTGAAAATTAAGATCAACAGAAACCTTCCGGACTGTGCCGGAGTGGATCAAAATAGGAAAAACTGCACTTGCAACCAAACCTGGCCGTACGTCTTCGAGCTATATCCGCCGCCCGCGTCGGCCACATTGTGCTTGCGCGCTACATAGGAGAGACGAAGATTCGTGGCGCTTCCATTAAAAAAGTAGTTCAACCCGCCGCCGTAAACGCTGCTCGATTTGGCCTTGTCAAAATTATCGATCAGTTCCGAACCAACCTGTTCTTTGCTGGCGGATATATGCTGGTTTTCGTAACGCAGCCAGGGCTGAATACGCGATTTCTTGAAATAGTAACCCAGTTCGAGGAACTGCACCGTTTGTTTGGGAATCTGACGTGCAAAGGAATATTTCGAATTGACATTCGTGCCGCCCGTCATGTATTGAAATGCAGCATTCAGGGTTACCGAACCGGCGTCACCGGCTTTTTTATCAATAAAAAGGTCCGTACCGACATTGTAATAGGAACCCTGTGTATCGAAACCCGCACCCCAGGCGATGGTATTGCCCGCGCCGAGTTTGGTACCGGCATAGTAATAATCTTTTTCGGGATCGAGGAAATTGTAAGCAACGCGACCCACTATACGTAACGGCGCCTGACCATCGAGGTTCCTTCCCGTGAATAAACCCAACCGGTATTCCAATTTGTCTTTCAACAAAAACCCGCGCGCATTCACACCCAGGTCGCGACCGAAGTTACCTTGCAACGGGCTCTCGGCAAACAGGTTGTAAGGATATTGAAAATAGGTGAAATCGTTGGCCATTAGCCCGGCAGCGCCCTGTAAGCCATTCCGGTTGCTGGAAACGAGCTGCATCCCTGCAATGAGCTGAAATGCATTGGAAAAGGCATATTCATATTGGCAATCGAGCAGGATCGGCGCCACTTTTACATTTTTGGTGCTATCTCCCAGCTGGATACCTATGGGCGACGGAAGGTCTGTCTCCATAAAAAAGCTACCCTTCCGGGAAAGCTGCCCACCGACCAGCACGCGAGCCCTGTACAGCGAAAACCCTTTGTTCCAGTCACTTGCCTTGCTGGTAACATTACCACCGAACCCCGATTGCTCCGCGGAAGCGAACATGTGCACGATCGCACCTACGTGAATGGACGGCTTGAAGTCGTCCTCTGCTTTTTCTGCCGCCAGCGCAGAATCCTTCGGCGCCAGGTAACCGGGAAGTTCACGCAGCACACGCACTTTCCGGGCTGCCTTTCGATCTCTCGCATCTTGACTGCCATCGGCCAGTGCGACGCCCTGGCAAAGCAGCAGCAGCAATCCTGCATGTAGGAAAAGTCTTTTCATGATGGTCGTTGATTTGTTTACGTAAGTAATATAGTTCAAAAATATAAACAAATTACGTACGTACAAACAATCACCCTATTTTCATGAAAAGTTTATAATTATCCTTTAAATAAGATTATTAACCTCCATTTCAGCGCATTATAGATCACAACCAGATCCTATAATTAACTATTCACGGATACCACAATATACCTAAGTAATTTACGACAGCGACTTTCCCACCATGTTTGCAGCTCCTCGGACAGTTACCTATTCCATGCCCTACAGAACTACATCTATTCATTAACTCTTATTCAGTGTTCTATCGTCCACTTCACGCGCGCCGGGGAAAAGCTGTTCGCAAGCGATTTAACGCAGATAAATGACCAGTTCCTGCCGTAGGAATGCGATCGTACGGGATATGTGGGCTTCGACAGTTTTAACGGAAATCCCCATTTTATCGGCTATTTTGCCGTATGTGAGTCCTTTGTGCCGGTTAAGGAGGTAGGCTTGCTGTGTCTTTTGAGGAAGCTTGGCCAGCGCAGCATCATGCATTAGTTGTAGTTCGGCTTCGTCCAGGCTTTCACAGAGGGTATTATCCGGGACATCACATCTTTCCATTTCCCGGATGAAAACCAACACTCCTCTTTTCTTTCTGGAAAGCACGCGCATCGCATAATTGCGCGCCATTACAATAAAATAGGCCTTAAAGTTGGCGATCTGGTAACCTTGAAGCTGCGCCCTGGTTTCCCAGAGCATAACGAAAATATCCTGGACCCAATCCTTGATCAGCTCGGGGTCATCCGAATAGCGCATCAGGATTCGGGCCAGCGTCGAATAATATTTGTCAAACAGTATTTTGAATGCCTCTGTATCGTCCGCCGCGATCAGATCAACAAGCTGATCGTCGGAAAATGTTGATTTATTCATATTTTTTATCGTTGAAATAGCAATATTATCAAAATATTATTCCGTAAAAATCATATTGTTAAATATAATAAATTGTATTGCAATTACCCGGCAGAATAATGTATCATTTCGCTTCTTTAAGGTCTTTAATATCCAGGTATTGTCCGTTTTTGATGACCGCCTTTACATTCAGAAGATCTTTGATCCGCGTCAACGGATCTCCGTCGATGATCACTATGTCGGCAAGCCTGCCGGGTTGGATCGCACCCAGGTCGTCACCAGCCCCTGCTTGTCGGGCCGACCATTGGGTCGCAGCACGTAAAGTTTCAAACGGTGAAAGCCCGGCAGCCACCCAACTTTGGAGTTCTGCATGGTAGCTTAGTCCCGACGGTATGATCGGAGAGTCGGTCCCCGGCGTAAGCCTGGCCCCTGACCGCATAAGCCGGACCATCGTTTTTTCGATATTTTGGTAGGTCTTGTTCGATCCCCTGGCTCTTGCGGCAGCAGATCGGAGCTCTTGTTTTTGCTTCTCAGCATAAAATGCCTGAAACTGCCAATGGTCGAAAAATAAACTGTCGCCCGATATCAATGCATTCATTCCTCCGTGAAGTGAAATAGTAGGCGTCATGTAGATGCCCGATTGTGCCGTCAGGGCCAGGACATCCTGGTAACTCTTGTTCTGCGCCGACAATTTGGGAGAATACCCCCGCCGGCTCGTTGCCCCGATGTGCTCCACTCCGTCGACGCCCAGGCCCGCGGCGGGATATATCTCGTGCGATGATACCGGCAAGCCGTGTGCATGGGCAAATTCAGTGACCCTTTTTTGTAAAATATCGGGCAGCCCCACATAGGTTTTGATCATGTCGTACCCTAATGTGGCCGCACGGCCAAGTTCGAGTTCCAGTTGGGCTCCTGCTACGTTGCTGGTGTTACGGTTATAATAAATCCGGTTGCCTTCCATATGACCACCGGTGAAAAAACTCCTTGGCCCCAGTCGCTTGCCACTGGTCCAGGACTCTTTCCGCTCCAATGCATCGTAGGGATCTGTGCCGGGTTCCCGTATGGAAGTAATCCCATATGCCAGCCACAACCGGCCGCCTTTTTCGCCTAATTGGGCATTTTGATGGGTATGCATTTCAAAGAGGCCCGGGATCACAGTTTGTCTCGAAGCGTCGATAACCCTTTCCTTCCGTCCGGGCTGATGCGGCACAATTTCCCTGATACGGTTTTGCTCGATGACGATGTCGGCATTCTCTGTGTATTTATCCGATACACCATCGAAAATTTTTCCCGCGTGGATCACCAGCCGCCCCTCAGGCTGTTGCGGTTCCCAGTTAAATTCCATATTGAGCGGCTCTATGCGTCCGTCGGAGACAGCGACCCTTTTGAGCTTATCCGTGGCCAGGAAAACAATGCTTTTCGAATCACCCGTCCAGCTGGGGTTTTCCGCCAGCTCATGCGTCAGCTGAACCGGCCGCCCGAGGATATTAAGCCGGGCATCCACCTGGACGGTCCAGAGCACATTATCCAGAATGTAGGCGATCGCCTTGCCGTCGGGGGAAATCACCGGGCCATTTTTGCCTCGCGTAGCCAGCGAACGCCCCGGGACCGGGGATGCGAAACGTGCCCCGGACCGATCGGATGGAATGACGAGAAATTTACTGATCCCCTCACGAAAACGGCTGGAATACGGGTCCAGCGAAGAAACCACCAGGTATTTGCCGTCATTTGACCAGCTGGGCTGCGAAGCTTCAAACAATCCGTCATACAGGGTCGTCACTTTTTGCGTTTTAACGTCGATCACGGTGAGGCTGCTACGACTGTAAGCATTCGGATCGGCCTGATAGAACGCGATCTGGCTGCCGTCGGCCGACCAGCTTGGAAATTTCAGGTTATCCGCCGCATCCAGCAGGCACACCTCTTTTCCGGTTTTTATTTCCCTGATCCACAAATCCATATTACCATTTCTGTCACTAGTAAAGGCCAGCCACCGGTCATCGGGAGACCATACCGGGTCGATATCGATGAACACGTCGTTGTTGATCTGCACCGGTCGGGATTTACCCGTTTCTAAAACCCAGATATCTCCCAGTGCAGCAAACGCTACGAACTTGCCGCTGTTGGAAACCACCGGCCCGCGGATACCTTGTACGGGCGTTGAAACGGCTGTGTCAAAGTCGCGTTTTTTAGGTGCATACCTGTCCCTGGCAAGCGTTACTTCGGCTGTAAAGGCGATTGTTTCCGCCGTGCTCGTTCCAATCCTGCCGAGCTTGATCTGCCCGTCGGCCGTATACAAGTATTCGGTAGGCGAAAGCCAGGCTGTTCTGAACGGAAATACGTCTTCCACGTCCCGCGACAGGGTCTGCCAATCACCGCCTCCCGTTTTTACCATTTCAAGCTGACTTATCCCTGCTGCAAAACTGTTGAAGATGATATGCTGTCCGTCGGGATGCCATACCGGGGAGGCCAACTTCTCTTTGCTGTGCACAAACAACAGATGCTTGCCTTCCGAATCTCCCATATAGATGCCCGCAGCCGTAGCGCGTTCGGATACATAAGCAATGCTTTTGCCATCTGTGCTGAAAACGGGGGAATAGTCGCTACCGGGGTGATCGGTCAATTGCACCAGACTGTCGCTTTTTAAAACAATTTTCCAGATATCGTAATTGCCGCTGCGGTCGGAAGAGAATGCGATGCTGGTCCCGTCCGGTGACCAGTACGGCTCACGGTCATGGTAGATTCCGCTGGTGAGTGGCCGGAGCCCGCTGCCGTCCCTATTGACTTTCCAAATGTGGAAATAACCGTCCCGGTAGGACTGAAAGGCAATCTGGGTCCCGTCGGGTGACCAGGTTGGCTGCCGGCAATCGCCGAGCGCGTCGGTAATGGCTCTCGCGTTGCCGCCCGTTACGGGCAGTACCCATATCGTCCCCTGAAGGTCCATTGCGATCGTTTGCTTGTCGGGCGAAAGCGCCATGGCCATATTGGTCCCTTCGGTAAGGGTAACCTTCACTGAATCGGCAGGTGGCTGTGGGGAAGCGTTGGCTGCCGGTGTTAAATGCAAAATGCCCGCCAGCATGATACTTGCGCTGGCAGACATTAATTTGAAAACGATTGCGCGTGTTTGCCGGTGACGGATCATCGATCGATAGGTGTCGTTAAAATTGAATAGCAGGTTTTGATACCGGACCTGAGATTACCCAGCCGGAGGTTTTCATTGGGGCTATGCTGGTTGTTGTCCATATTCACAAGCGGTACAATCACCGCGGGTACTCCGAGGGCCTGTATAAAAGGCACTACCGGCACCGAGCCGCCCATGATCCGTATGATGACGGGCTCGGTCTGAAAAGCCGTTGTCACACATTTTTTCAGCCAGTTTCCTATTGGCGAGTCTATTTCGGTTCGAAACGCCGGGGAGCCTCCTCCCCCGCCGTCCATAAAAACCAGTTTGGGGTACCGTAGCCTTTCTGCTTTGGTCGGGACATGGTCGACGACCTGGTACCCCAAACCCTCAAGATGCGTTTTTACAAGCCCGGTCATTCTTTTTCCGTCGGTTTCAGGCACGAGCCTGATGCCAAATTCGGCGATGGCCTGCTCCGGTATGATCGAGCCGCCCCCCTTCCCTACCACCGCCGCCTTCAGGCCCCGGACGTTCAGGGACGGATACTGCATCGATTCCTGATAGTTTTTCCCTACTTTTTCTTCTGCCGCGATTTGCAGCCTGTCGTTAATGTCGGCCGTCACGTCGGGTACTGCCGCCATTACCTTCGCCGCCTGGTCGTCGAACTTGATGCCGTCATAAAAGCCTTTGATTAAAACCCTGCCGTCTTCATCTTTCATCGAGGCGATTATCCTGGAAAGGCTAAATGTCGGATCGGGCGAGTAATTCCCGAAATGCCCGCTGTGCTGCTGGGTAATGGCGCCATAGGTCGTCAGTGAAAAGCCTGTACCGCCCCGGCAGCCGAAAGTCAGGGTGGGAAGGTTCGACGAATGCATAGGGCCGTCCATGACGATCAGATAGTCGGCCGCCAGCTCGGTCTTGTAATTTGCCAGCGCGCCTTTGAGCCCGGGGGAACCTTTTTCTTCCTCACAATCCAGAACCACTTTAATATTGAATGGTGGTTGCTGCTTCTGAGTGGCTAGCATATCCAGGGCCTGCAAAAACATGATAATAGGACCTTTGTCGTCGGATGTCGACCGCCCGAAAAGCCGCCATTCGTCGTTGATTTTTCCGTTACGCAGCATTGACCAATCGATTTCACTGAACGTACCGGTCTGGTCTCTTTCCTTCAACACGGCTGAGTAGGCATTTTGTTGAAACCATTCTGGCTGCCGCACGGCCTGACCATCGAGGTGAAAGTAAAAAAGCACCGTTTTACGACTACCCTGGAAAGCTTTTTTTGCCAGAAAGAGGGGCATTTTATCCGTTTTAAGCACCGAGATTTCAAAACCTCTTTTCACAAAAGCGTTTCGGGCCCAATCCACATTTTTGTCGATATCCTCAGCCACCAGCGCATCATTGGGGATCGCCACAAAATCTTTCAGTTCCTCAATGGCCGGCAGCATCCGTTCGCTCACAAGCTGATCGTTTTGAGCGGTTACCCTGGAAAGGAAAATCAGGGAAGAAAGGACTGTGATGAGTAGGACTTTCATCGTCATTGGAGCGCTTAGTTGCTTGAATGAAAACCCGGCAGTACCGTTTTGCCTTGTTCGACCCTGGCTTTCAGAATATCCTCAATGCCAAAGATTTCGCCGTTCCGGATGACCGTTTGCACATTGAGAACATCTTTGATATTTTTAAGCGGGTCTCCGTCGACGATCACCATATCGGCAAGCTTTCCCCTCTCCAAAGTGCCCAGGTCCTTGGCGACACCCAGTGCCTCAGCTGAATACAGCGTGGCTGACCGAAGCGTCTGAAAGGGCGAGATACCGCCGTCGACCCAGCTCTGCAACTCGGCATGGTAGCTGATCCCCGGATGTATAATCGGGGAATCAGTGCCGGGCGTGACGTGCCCTCCGCGCTCTACCATGGTTTTGACCGTTTTCTGGATATTTGAAAATGTCGTTAAAAAGGCCGGATTGCCCTTAGTCCGCAGGCTCGTTTGCGCTTTCATCTGCTCGACGACAGCCGGCCCATAAAAGGCAGCAAATTGTTTATGCTCAAAAAAGGCGGGGTCCTTGTCAACCAGCATAGGCAGCCCGCCTTGCAGGGAAGCGGTCGGTGTGATGTTCATTCCCGACCGGATAAGCAGCTCGGTAACATCCTGATACGAATTATTCAGGGCCGTCAGCTTGGGCGAATACCCTCTCCGGCTTGTCGCGCCCATGTGTTCTACGGCATCCACACCATAGCGCGTTGCCGGATAAATCTCGTGGGAAGACACCGGTACGCCAATCGAATGCGCGAAAGCCGTAATGCGCTGCTGCATCAGGTCGGGCATCCGGACGTAGGTTTTGATCATATCGAAATCGAGCCGCTTTGCTTTTTCCAATTCCAGTTCCAGCTGTGCGCCGGGAACATTGCCCACGTTCATCCCGTAATAGATCCGGCTGCCATCCAGAATCCCGCCGGTATAAAAGTCGCGGGGCCCGAGCCTCCGCCCGCTGATCCAGGATTCCTTCCGTTCAATGACGTCATAAGGATCGCCACCCGGCTCCCGGATCGTGGTAATGCCATAGCTCAGCCATAACCTCCCCAGAGGTTCACCCGCACTGGCCGACTGGTGTGTATGCATTTCGACCAGACCGGGGATCACAGTCCGGGAAGATGCATCGATCAATTTCCCTGCCCGTCCTGGTTTATGTGGCTCGATGCTGATGATACGGTTGCCTTCGACGACCACATCCACATTGCTCTGGTAACCATCCGTCTTGCCGTCAAATAGTTTTCCGGCTTGAATGATATAACGCCCCGTGGGCTGACGTGCTTTGTAGTTAAGTGTAACCGGAATCGTCTCGGTAATGCCGCTTATTACGGAAACCTTCTTGAGAACATCTGTCGCCATGTATACAATACTTTTCGAATCGCCCGTCCAGCTCGGATTTTCAGCCAGTTCGTTGGTCAGCCTGCGAGGGGCGGCAAGCAGGTCGCCATTTGCTCCTACTGCGACTGTCCAGAGCACACCGTCCATCGAAAATGCGAATTTGCTACCGTCGGGTGACCAGTACGGCCCGTTTTTTCCACGGGTGGAAAGTGTCCTCTCATTGATAGGCGTCACGTAGCGATAACTTTTATCGGTGGTCGAAATAAGCAGGAATTTGCTGACACCCTCCCGATAACGGGTTGAGTAGGGAACCAGCGAAGATATGACGATGTATTTGCCGTCCGGTGACCAGCTGGGCTGAGAGCCATCGAAAACCGGTTCGAAAACAGTTGTGGATTTGCCTGAAACAATATCAATGACCCGGAGCGAAGAACGCCCGAAAACCGATGGGTCTTTTTGATAATAGGCAATTTGTTTTCCATCGGCCGACCAGGCAGGCAGGGTAAGTGGCCCGTCAGCGTCCAGCAGCAGGGTTTCCTTACCTGTGGCCATTTCCCGCACATATAGGTCCATGTCGCCCTTGCGGTCGCTCAGGTACGCGAGCCGTTTGCCGTCCGCCGACCATGCCGCATCGATTTCAATGAATTCATCGTTGGTCAGCTGCGTCGGTACAGCGCTGCCTTTTTTAAGCAAGTACATATCCCCCAATGCGGTAAAAGCGACATTGTTGCCGTCCGGTGAGACTACCGGCCCCCGAATACCTTTAACGGGGTGGCTGTTTGCTGAGTTGAAATCATATTTTTTAGATGGATAGGGTTTTCTGCCCAATGTCATTTGAGCGGCAAATGGTATTGAAAGTTTTTGCTGCTCGCCGAGCTTTCCGCGATTGATCTTTCCCCCTGACGTATAAAGGTATTCGGTATCGGAAATCCAGCTGGCTTTGAAAGGGAATACATCTTCGCCGTTTGCGGAAAGGGTTACCCATTCGCCTCCGCCGATCATGGCCATATCCAGCACTGTTTTACCCTCGATAAAATTATGGAAAACGATTTTGGGCTGGCTCGGATGCCAAGCAGGAGCACCGAGTTTGCCGGTGGTGGTCAGAAACAGTTTCTCCCGGCCTGCACTATCCATCATGTAAATCCCCGGGGCTGCACTTCGTTCCGAGACGTAGCTGATCTGCGAGCCGTCCGGAGAGAATGCAGGAAAGTAATCGTTTCCCGGGTCACTGGTAAGCTGAGTGAGCTTGCCACTTGCCGGTTCGAGTTGCCAGATGTCGTAGTTGCCGCTTCTGTCAGACGAAAAAAGCAGACGGGTGCCGTCCGGCGACCAGCAGGGTTCGCGGTCATCGAAGCTGCCCAATGTGTGCTGCACGGGATTCCCGCCGTTTTTCCCAACCGAATAAATGTGAAAGTTTCCGTCCCAGAATGCCTGGAAAGTAATCTGGGAACCATCCGGAGTCCATACCGGTTGTCGGCAATCACCGAATTCGTCGGTCACAGCGCGAGCCGCTCCACCAGTAACAGGAATGGTAAAAATGGTACCCTGCAAATCCATCGCAATGGTTTTTTTATCGGGTGAAAGGGCAATGGCCAGGTTGGTCCCTTCTGTGAGGGTAACCTTCACCGAGTCAGCCGGCGACGCCGCGGCTTTGACCGTAAACAGCACTGCCTGCATTAAAAGCAGCAGCCATATTTTTTGATTCTGAAAAAACATCATTCGGTTATGGATCGGTTTGGCAGATTACAAAACAATTTATTAAAGATTTACCGGTGTTTTTACAAATACCCCGGGGACCGGGCGCGGGGCGCTGGTGTTGGAATTTACTTCCGCTTCGCTGTAAATCATCCGTTCGGGCAAAGCGACGCCTGCATTCGGTGATAATTGCACCGCCACGGCTTCTTTCCTGGTCCGTCTCAGATCATTAAAACCTAAGATCTGCCCGTTAAAAGTCAGGTACCTTTCCATCAGGATTTCCCGCAATAATGCCTGCTCCGCCTGAATGCCGTCTTTGTTGAGCATGCCGCCCGGCGCGATATCGCTGGCCGTGTAGGGTTCGTACCGGTAAGTGTACGTTTTGTAGGTCGGATCAAGATCCCCGCCGGCATTCAGGTAGGCGCGGAAAGCATTGAGCTTTTCCAGTCCGGTTGCCACCCCGCCGCTTCTCAACCCGGCCTCCGCCAATGTGAGCAGATTCTCGGAAAAGGTAACCAATGGATAGGGTGCCGATTGACCGAAGAGCCCTCTGGAAGTTGTCGAGCTGTTGGTATTGGGAGAAACCGGAATCTGCGTACCACTGGCGTTTACGGTGATGAAATGATGGTTATAGCGCGCCGTTTCGTCTGTTCTGGCATTGCCACGATAATCCGGGCTGGCCGGGTTCAATAGTTTCGGTGCCAGCGACAACGCCGCATTGATATCTCCCACCCGGTTTCTGGCGATGAAAGCGTACATCAGGTTTTCATTCACGTTCAGCGTACTTCCGTGCGTAACCACAAGCGAGCGCGCCGCGCCTGCGATCCCCTTACCTGCTGCGGCATAGGCCAGCTGGTACTCCCTCGTTTCCATATAGAACCGCGATTTAAGCGTATAGGCAGCTTCCTTCCATTTGCCTGCATCTCCCTGAAAGAAAATGTCGGCAGCCCCGGGAGAACTGCCAATGCCCGATTCCAGATCGGCAATAGCTTCGTCGAGCAACGCTTGCAGTTTTTGATAGACTTCGACCTGTGGCTCAAAAGCCGGATTGGGAAACCGAGCGATGTCAGCAGCCTCCGAAAAGGGAACATCACCCCAGCAGGCCGCAGCAGTACCCAGCGCATGGGCACGGGTGATCTTTGCGATACCTTGCACGAGCCGGTTATTCGTAGTCTGGGACTTGGTAATCACCAGCTTGGTTTGCTCTACGACCCCCTGGTATACAAACTGCCAGACGTCATTGAAGGACGCGCCGGTGACGTTGTAGCTGTAAATATCCTTGTACTGACGATCGGTGCCGGTAAAGTAACCAGACCACATCGCCGCCACGCGCGCCAGGTGGCCTTCCTGCACGGAAACGTTCCCCAACTGGGCACCGGTCAGGATCAAAGATGCCGAGGCATCGGTGGGATTGTTCAGGTCGGTGTTCATATTGTCGACCAGTGATTCGCAGGAGATGAGCCCGGCTCCCAGGACCATGCCTACAATTATTATCAGTTTCCTTCTCGTCGTTTTCATCGTGATTTGTAAATGCTGTGAAATGGATGCTACGGGTTGCGGAATGCTAGTAGTTTACTTTAATGGTAAACAGGTACGAACGTGTGCCGGGGGTATTAAAGTAATCCATATTGCGGCCAGCAGGTCCTCCTGAGAGGTTAGTGTCCGGATCGATGCCTACCACTTTCGTCCATAAAAAAAGGTTACGACCGGTTACCGAAAACTCTACCGATTGTAGCTTCGTTGCCCTCCTGAATGCCTCGGTATCTAACCGGTAGGAAAGTGAAAGCTGCCTTAGACGCGTCCAGCTCCCGTCTTCCACAAACTGCTGCTTCAACGACCCAAATCCGCTACCAAGGGTAGTGTACCAACTTTCGTCCAGCAGCACAGGGCCTGCCCCAAAGTCCTTCAGATTACCGCGGACCGTGGTTCCAGCGGGGATGGTCTTGCCTGCGTAATTTTTGGTGTCGGTGGTCAGCGTGACTTCATTGCCAGTGTCGCGATGCGTGCCGAAATTGTACATAACACCCCGGGTACCGCTGAAATAGTCGCCGCCCTGCGAGGTTTCAAAGAGCACATCCAGGCTGAATTTCTTGTAGGACAATGTAGTCCCAAAGCCGCCTATCCAGTCCGGGTTCGGATCGCCCACTACCCCGGTAACCGGGTCTGCCACGGGAAATCCATTGGCATCCAGCATCATCGACCCATCTTCCCTCAGCAGGTAGCGGCTGCTCCAGAATACGCCTGTGGGCTGTCCCACGACCGCGCGGGCATCCAAAAAATTTTCGATACCACCTACCAGGTACAGCGACTGCGTACCGGCCAGATCGAGCACCTTGCTGCGGTTCCGGGTAAAATTCCCGCGAACGGCCCAGTTGAAGCCTCCCTTACGGATCACATCATAGCTCAGGTCCATTTCAAGGCCCTTGTTCTGGAGTATTGCGGCGTTGGTGTACTTGGTGGCGAAGCCCGTGCTGGGCGCCAGGGTTACCGGTACCAACACGTCGCGTATCTTATTATTGTAGTAGGTCAAGCCCAATTTCAAGCGGTTGTCGAGCAGGCGCATATCCAAACCGACTTCGTACTCGGTCTTTCGCTCCGGTTTCAGATACTGGTCGCCCATAGAGCTGCCCTGGGTATAGGCGCCATTGCCGAATTGGGAGCCCACCAGGTTGTCTCCCCAGGGGTTGGCGCTAAAAATGGTGGAAGAGAAGATCGTATTGGAGCGGTATGGGAGCGGTTGCACACCCACCACACCGTAGGATGCGCGCAGCTTGGCGAAATTGATAGCCCCTACCCGGTCCATCCATTTCAGCCTGGTAAAAACCCAGGCTAAGTCCGCCGAAGGATAGTAGAATGTTTTGTCGGAAAGCGCACCGAAAGACGAAGCCGATTCTGCGGCGCCCGACAGGTTCAGAAACAATGCGTCATAAGCCGAAAAACTTGCGGTAGCGTACGCCCGGACCGTACGCACCTCCGTTTTCAGGTTAACGGGCGTACGGTTGAGCGCAGTGGCATTGGCAAAGTTTGCCGGTGCGTCGGCCACCAGAAAATTGGAGATCGTCACACCCATGTTATTGTATTTGCGGTTATTGATGTTGATGCCCGCCACGTAGGTGGAGCTGAAATTGGGGCCAAAATCTTTGGTGGCCCGAGCCAGAAGGTCCGCATTCACCTGGGTTTCTTTGGTGACCTGCTCCCTGTACTGGCCGGTTCCCGCACCGGTGATGTCATTGACCGGAAAATAGTTGATTTGTTCGTCGGAATACGTATCCAGCCCGGCGCGGGCAACAATATCCAGCCATGCAGCGGGCTTGATCCCCAATTCGGCGCTGTTCATAAAGCGGTCGACATCGGTAGAATTCTGCTGTTCGTACAGCGCCCATAGCGCGTTGTTGTTGGCCGGATTGATGACGCTTCCCAGGTAGCTGCGGTACCCACGCTGCCGGCCGGTAACCGCCGACGCCGTCGGACTGGTATAGTAGCTCCCTTTGTAATCGGAGATATCGAAGTCTGCCGGGTTGCGTAAAAGGCCCACCATCGCCCCTGCCAGGTTGTTGCCCCGCTGGATCCTGTCCGAAAAGCTCTTGGTGTAGGCGGCCGTGGCGGACATCCGCACCACTTCATTGAATTTACGCTCCACATTCAGTCGCAGCGTGGTGCGGTTGTAGGTGCTGTTACCGCGTTGTACACCTTTCTGTCGGATGTCGCCAATGCTGAAAAAGTAGGTAGTTTTCTGATCTCCGCCGCTCAGGCTCAACGCATTGTCCATAAAATGACCGTCGCGAAAAACCTTGTCATAGTTGGAAGTATTAAAAACATCCTGTGAATTCTTTTTAATAATGGGATAATACCTCGTACCATCAACAGCCTCAAAAAAGGCCCCTGCCGCATTGACTTCATCCGCACCGCCGGCACGGTTGGCAATCTTATCCCCCCAGGCGTTGGCCCCATTGGGATTGTAGACACCTCCGGCGCCTTGCCCGAATTTGTCTTGGAAAGGGTGAAAGCGGTTGATCTGGTCGATCGAAAATGTGGAGCTGAAACCGATATTAAGCTTGTTACTGTCGGCCCCTTTTTTAGTGGTAATCAAAATTACCCCGTTTGCAGCGCGGGAGCCCCATAGGGCGGCCGCAGAGGCGCCTTTCAGTATCTGCATAGAGGCGATATCATTCGGATTGATGTCGTTCAGGCGCGACTGGGGCACTACGCCACCCGAGGTGCCGCCCTCGGTGGTATTGCTGATCGGGATACCGTCCACCACGATCAGCGGTTGCGTATTGCCTGTGAGCGTGTTCTGGCCGCGTATCTGGATAAACGCCGCAGCACCCGGATCGCCGGCAGCCCTGGATACCTGTACCCCCGCCGCTTTCCCGGCCAGGCCGTTGATCACGCTGGTCTCTCCCGACCTTGCCAGCGCTTCTCCGGCGACCTTACTGCTGGTTGAACCCAACCGGTCGGCCGCCTCCTTAAACCCCGACGCGGTCACGACTACCTCCGAAAGGGCCTGCACGTTTTCAGCCAGGACTACATTCACAACGGACTGGTTGGCAATGGGTATTTCCTGTGTAACATATCCGATGTAGGAGAATACCAGCACCCCCTCCGTCGATGGTACTTCAATTCTGAACCCACCCTGCTCATCGGTAACGGTGCCTATGTTGGCTCCTTTTAAAAGCACGTTAACCCCGGGAATTCCGCTTCCTGTCGTCTTTTCAGACACTTTGCCGCTGATACCGAATGCCTTGTTGTCGTAGTCCGGGCTGGCGTCGACTTTCAACAGGACATTCGGGGAGTCACCGTTGCCTTTAACCTGGGCTTTGGGTGTATTTTCCTCCTTGTAGAGCAGGTAGAACCCCTCGCGTGGCTTTCGGTAATGTATTTTCGAGCCTTTCAGTACCGTTTCGAGCATGCTTTCAATCGTCGCATCCTTGTTGGGCGATACCAGCAGCTTTCTGTCTATCTGAATCTGGTCGATAAGCCCCGTTTGGTAGGCGATCGATACATTGAATTTTCCTTCAAGCGCCATAAGCCCGTCTTTCAACTGAATGTATTGCGGTTGATGAGGCTGATCGGCCTCGCGGTTTTCGCTCAGGTATGAGACCAGTTGTCCCTGAGCGCTCGCCGGGTAGCCGATCAGCCCTAAAAACATGCATAGTGCAATCCTGGAAATGTTTTTCATAGTGGTCATCCGTAGTTTAAGTAACGAAACAGGTTATACGTAACTGCAATACACGGCCAGGTAGCGCCTTGTCAACGGTCTTTTCAAACAGCTGACTTACGCCGACAGGCTCTGGGTTAATGATGACTGGGTAAATTGGGGTTTACAATAAAGACTGCACCCCGTTTTGCGGCTATGGAGCACAATGTCTTTCCCCGGAAGCTGGCCGGTTACCGGGCCAGGATCAGCTTACTATCTTTCTTGACGAAATGTAATTCAAACAAATTGGCGATGTCCCCGATAACGGTTTCGGCGTTTGTTGAGCCCAGTGGAATAGAGCCGGAAGCTCTTCTGGTCAACAGTTCCCGGTTTTCGACCAGTACCGTCACGCCATAATTTTCCTCGATTTTTTGCAGCATTTCTTGTAGCGAAGTACCATCAAGCCGCCAGCGGCCCCGGGTCCAGGACGAATAGTTTTCGGGATTGACAACCTCCTTTCCGGTTATTTCCGAGCCGTTCTCACTGATCCGCACCATATCGCCTGGCGTCATGTAAACCTGTTTTTTTGTTCCTGCCAGGCTTAGCCGGATACTTCCGGATCTGAGCACGATGCAACTCCTGGTTTGCCGGTCGATCACGTTGAATTGCGTTCCCAGCACCTGGATGTTTTTGTCCGCAGACAAATGGACTGTAAAAGCCGAATGTGTCCGAAGATGTTTCACGTCAAAGAAAGCTTCTCCTTCCAGCCATACCTCGCGCGGGCGCCCATCCCAGGATGCCGGGTACCGCAAGCTGCTGTTACCATTCAGAACTACTTCGGAGCTGTCGGGAAGGATGATGTGACGGGTTTGTCCGTAAGCGGCTGCGATATGGACTGTTTCGGGTTGTTTCAGCCGGAACCAGGCAAGCGTACAGATCAATATAAGGCTCGCGGCGATGGCCAGATATCTTTTCAGAGTCCGTTGACTCTCATAGGAGGTGAAGGGCTTTTTGCGATTGGCACGGGCATTCGGAAGTCGCTGCCGTGCATCGGCCCAGACTTGCCCTTTGGACATCATCAGATCTCCGAAAATTTCCTGATCCTTTTCCTGCGCTTCCTTGCTGATCCATTCCAACGCCCTGGCGGCATTGTCCGGATGCAACGCAAGCCATTGCTCTACCACCTTATCCTCTTCGGAGGTGGTCTTTCCGGAAAAGTAATGCATGACAAGTTGTTTGGAGACTTCCATGGCAACACCAGTTAAGGGAAACATCAACGATCTGACTGCTAACTGTACAGAGACAATTTTGAGCGCGACACCCTATGGTTAATTAAAAAAATAACCCGTTGCGGGTAGATCCTACCAGCCGACAGGACCGGTTCTCGTGTCACAATCGAGGCTACCTATAAGTTTTTAAAAACCGGCACCTATTTCCCAACGTTCAGGGTTGCCTCCCAAGGGAGTGGAAACGCCAAGATCCCATATACCCGCATCCAAAATCTGGATCGGGTGCGGGTCGTGGCTAAATAGGCGTTTAATTTAACCCATTGAAGGCGTTAACTAATTCAAATTTTGCTGCCGAAAAACGTGTGGTGTAAGCCCGACTGTCCGCTTAAACAAGCGAGAGAAATAGTTGGAATTTTCAAAACCCAGTGCGGAAGAAATTTCATTGATGTTCAGGGCCGTTCCTTTGAGCAAATTTTTAGCTTCTGCTATTAAATAAAGGTGAATAAGCTCCAATGCCGTTTTACCCGTCTGCTGTCTGAGCAGATCACTCAGGTATCTTGGTGACAAATTCAGCCTCTCAGCAAGTGCGGTCACGGTTGGAAGACCGGATTTATGAGCTTCTTCTGCTGCAAAATAGGCTGCCAGCATTTCATTGAACCTGGTGGCAATTGCTCCGGTAATCTCCGCCCGGTTAATAAATTGTCTTTTGTAAAAACGCTCTGCATATTTCAAGAGTGTATTCAAATGACTCAGAATAATGGTTTTACTATATGCATCTGTGTTATTGTGAAGCTCCTTATTCATGGTTTGCATCAGCGTCCAGATTGTCTCCTCCTCACTTGGCGAAAGGTGCAGTGCTTCATTAATATCATAATCGAAGTAATGATATTTTTTTATTTCATTGTGCAGCGCCGAGCCTGCTAGATAATCCTCATGAACAAGAATAAGAAAACAAGCTTCTTCTAAGCGTATATCTCTGAACGTAACTTTTTGGCGCGGCTTAATGAATGACATCGTTCCAAGGTCATGATCATACTTTGTTTTTCCGTAAAGCACACTTCCCGAAGTCAGTTTTTTAAAACCAATAATGTAAAAGTTTGCAATAAACTCAACGTCACCGGGCCAATGGTCATCTTTATTGGCATACAGAATACTGAACATAGGGTGCTCCGGTGGTTTCACTCCGGTAGCCTGGTTGAATGCGCTGATACTCTCGAAATGCTTCATTTTGAGGGCCGGTTAAGTAGCCCCTTTTAAAGGGCTACAATTTAAAGTTTTATTTACCGTGTGCTGCAATGGAAACATCCTGCCATTCTTCCCACGTTTTCATGCGTTCTGCATAAGTGTATTTAATCCACTGCAGACCAGCCTTGCCCAATATCAATCTCAGAGGCGGTTTTTTTGAATTAATAAGTTTGAGCATGGTTTCGGCGGTGGCTTCCGGCACTCCCCAATCTTCAAGATGGTTTGATTCATTCAGCGAAGCCCTCACCCCATCGTACAAACTTATTGGCTCGCTTTGTACACCGGACGAAGTGCTGAACTCTGTCAGATAACCATTAGGCTCGACGATAGTTACCTTTATCCCAAAGCCGCTCACTTCACTTGCAAGGCTTTCACTGATCGCTTCGACCGCAAACTTGGATGCGCTGTAAATACCAAGCGTTGGAAACGCTACTAACCCTAATGCGCTTGAAACCTGAATAATATGTCCTGAATTTTGTTCACGCATGATGGGTATTACTGCCTGAGTCAGCCATAATAAGCCAAAAACATTGGTTTCAAACTGCTCTCTGATCTCCTGCTCATTCAACTCCTCAATTGCGCCAACATGTCCGTACCCGGCATTGTTTATCAGAACATCGATCTTTCCAAAATGGGCTTTTGCTGCTGTGATGGCTTCAAAGCCAGCTTTTTTATCAGTTACATCTAATTTTAAAACAAGCAAATGGGATGGATATTTTTCAGCCAGCGCCTGCAATGAATCCGTATTTCTCACTGCTACAATTACCTGATCACCTTCACTTAGAAATGCCTCTGCCCAAATGCGCCCCAATCCACGGGATGCTCCTGTAATAAAAATTGTTTTTGCCATTGCTTTCTACTATGTTAAATACAAGGCAAAATTCCGCATAAACTGACTGACTCATAGGATACAAAAGTCGGTAAAAAGGAGACGTTTTTACTAAATCCTTTTAATCCTAATTTTGCGAACGCCGGTAAAATAGCGGCGTCACATTGGTTCTACTCTTGAATAGCCGACTGAACGATTGCGGAAATTCAAAGCCTAGCTGAAAACCGATCTCGCTTACAGTCAGCCGGGTTCCCTGTGCCTTCGCCTTCATTTCACTATTGCTTCCGGACGCGATTTGTCGGATTCGCGTGTTGCAAATAATTTCATCATAGTTGTCTGATTATCCGACAGATAAGACAAAGATTGTACTTGCAACGGGTAACTAACTTTCTATTTGGTACTCGTGTGCGGTTTTACCCGCAAAAGCTTTGCGTTAATGGCAACCACAATGGTCGATGCGCTCATCAACACGGCGCCCATTGCCGGGCTCAACATGAAAGACGGATACAAGACTCCAGCGGCAAGGGGGATGGCTAGTATGTTGTATCCTATTGCCCAAGCCAGGTTCTGCACCATTTTCCGATAAGTGGCCCTGCCAAATGTTATCATTTGAACAACATCCATGGGATCGCTATTGACCAGGATAATGTCTGCCGTTTCTGCCGCGACGTCGGTTCCGGAACCCACAGCAATTCCTACGTCCGCCTGGGCAAGTGCCGGCGCGTCATTTACCCCGTCACCAGTCATTGCCACGATTTCCCCTTTATTTTGTAACTCTTTAACTTTTTCCTGTTTCTCATGGGGTAGCACATTAGCCAGGTAGCCATCCATCTTTAACTTTTGGCTGACAGACTGGGCAATTTTTTCATTGTCTCCAGTCAGGAGAAATGATTTGATATTCATCTTTTTCAATTCCAAAATGGCCTGCGCGGCACTTTCGCGGATGCTGTCCGCAAAAGTGATCACACCAACTACTTCTCCATTTATCATAATGAAATTCACCGTGTCGGTTGCTTGATCGACTTCTTCCGGAATAGTTGGCACAGGCATGTTTTCCCTCGTGAAATAGTTAGGTCCCGCAGCGACAACCTTTTTACTGTTCACCACACCACTCACTCCAATACCTTGTTTGTAATTGAAATCCGTCGATGCCCACAGCTCCAAGCCCCGGCGTTTCAGCTCCCTGATTACTCCGTGCGCAAGGTGGTGCTCAGAATTCTGCTGCAAAGCCGCAGCATACTGCAATATTTGACTGGAAGAGAACTCGTTAGAAGTCGGAATAATTTGCTGTATCTCATGAGAGCCCGTGGTAAGCGTGCCTGTTTTATCAAAAATGATGGTAGTCAGCTTCCGGGCGTTCTCAAATGCGGTACGGTTTCTTATCAACAGGCCATGGGTCGCCGAAAGGGTTGTAGATATCGCGATGACCAACGGGATGGCGACTCCGAGGGCGTGCGGGCAAGACGTTACCATTACAGTAACCATCCTTTCCAGGGCAAATGCCAGATTTTGGCCGCTCGTATACCATACGATAAAAGTAACAACGCCGACCGTGATTGAAATCAATGTCAACCAGCCTGCTACTTTATCTGCCAGGTTCTGGGTGTTTGACTTGGCACTTTGCGCTGTCTTCACCATATTAATCACCTTATTCAGGTAGCTGTCATCCCCCGCCCCGGTGACGCGGACTTTCAAAATGCCATCACCATTGATCGCGCCGCCAATCACCTTATCATCCTTTTGCTTTTGGGCAGGGATGCTTTCTCCGGTAAGCATGCTTTCGTTCACATGGGAAGAACCCTCAATGACAGATCCATCAGCGGCAACCTTTTCCCCCGGTTTAACCAACAGAATGTCGCCTTTCCGAAGGTCTTTCAACGGAATATCGGTTACCTGCTTATCCCTTTCGACATGAACGATAGAAGGAAGAAGAGCAATCAGCGATTCCAACGCTTGCGAGGCCGCCATTTGTGATTTCATTTCAAGCCAGTGGCCAATGAGCATGATATCGATTAATGTCGCCAGCTCCCAAAAAAAGTCCATGCCTTCAAGCCCAATCACGACAGCCACACTGTAAACATATGCCATAGTAATCGCCACCGCCACCAGCGTCATCATGCCCGGAGTCTTGCTTTTCAGCTCACCAACCAAGCCATTCAGAAAAGGCCAACCTCCATAGAAATAGACGATGCTGCTAAGCGCCAAAAGAAGATATTGGTCACCCTGGAACCGCAAATCGATACCAGCCCACTCCTGGATCATGTGGGATAGCAATAGAATAGGGACTGTAATGACAAGAGATATCCAAAACCTCTTCAAAAAGTCAGTCGTGTGATGGCCAGCGTGCTTGTCATGCCCACTATGCCCACCATCGTCGCCACGACTACCTCCGTGCTGGGAATGATCCGCGCTGCCATGCGACTTCATTGGATCATCGTGTTCCGTTTTTTTGTCTGAGTGATGACTGTGGTGATGGTGATGTTCCATAATCAGATCATTTTATCATGTGCTTACACTTATTTTCAATAATTCAGTGTCAGTCCGAGCCCGAATCCCATGTCACTGTCGTAATGAGCCGTAGCCCCAATATACCGGGTGAATATGTATTTGACTGCCGCCATGTACTCCCTGTCAGTGTTGACCATCAAGTTCATTCTCAATCGCCTGGAGAGCGGGATGTCCATCCGTTCCAACTGAAACCTCACGTTTCCATCTGTAAAAATCTCCGCCTGCGCTGTTACCAGCATGGGTAAGACGTAGTTGACACCCACGCTCAACACTGATCGTTTGTCTTTTGTATTGCGCTGCCCGAACAGGTTCTTTTCGACTTCATCCATTCCCATCTTCCGGTATCGCCAGTCAAACCCGATGAATGGCATCAGCCACTGCATTCTGCCGATGTACCGGCCCAAATGGGTCTCTACTTCGTATCCGTGATGGTCGTTCCAGCCCAATCTCCACTCTGAGCCGATGCTCCAGCGCGTGTTTTGAACCATCGCTTCACCGTCGTTTCCATTGGTGGCAAAGTCGTTTTCGGCCATGAAATGGAATTCCCGGTCGTCGGCAAACAATTTGCGCTGCGCTAACCTGGGATTCGGGATCTCAGGATTTGCAGGCGAATTTTCGTACGAAAAAATCGCGCCCATCCCACTCATCATATGGTACAGGATATGACAATGGAAAAACCAGTCGCCACTTTCGGTAGCGGCAAATTCAAGCGTATCGGTTTCCATCGGCATGATGTCGATGATGTTTTTCATGGGCGCGTTCGCACCATTTCCGTTAAGCACCCTGAAATCGTGGCCATGAAGGTGCATAGGATGGCGCATCATGGAATTATTGTAGATGATCATACGAACGTTCTCTCCCTTTTTGATCAGGATCTTATCCCGTTCCGAGACAACTTTATTGTCCATACTCCACACGTACCGGTTCATATTACCCGTCAGCACAAATCGCAATTCCTTTACGGTTGAATTTTTAGGCAATGATGTATTTTCAGGCGATGCGAGCATGGCATAGTTCAAGGTCGTTATCGAAGACAATGCATTGCTATTGTACATATTGTGCTTTGCATGCTTGTCCTTTTCGGCGTCATCCTGATTTCCCATTTTCATGTCATCCTTTTCGTTCTTGCTCTCAGTACCTTGCTTTCGGGTTTTCAGCGGGCCTGTAATTTCGGGGTACATGACGACATTCATATCCATCTGATTCAGGCTCATATTCATTCCCATATCATCCAGATTACCATTCATTTTCATCATACCGTTCATCATCTTCATCCCTTCGAAATATTTGAGTCTTGGTAATGGCGATGCAAGTTGCTTCACCCCTGCGCCCAGGTATAATGATGCCGACTTGGTACGGTCCTCGGATGTAGCCAGGAATTCATAAGATACCGGCTCAGCACCCGCCGGTGTGGCCGGAATTGTAACGATCACATCGTAGGTCTCCGAGACGGCTATGATTAATCTGTCTACCTCAACCGGCTCCACATCATTGCCATCAGTGGCAACCACAGTCATTTTTCCTCCTGCATAAGTAAGCCAGAAGTAGGTCGATGCCCCGCCATTTGAAATCCGCAGCCGAACCTTATCTCCCGGTTTGAATTGACTAAGTTGGCTTTCGTTTTTTCCATTGATGAGAAAACGGTCGTAATAAACGTCGCTCACATCCATCGCCGTCATCCGTTTCCATTCATTGCCCAGTTTGGTTTTCAAATACCCCTGGCCAGCCGCTTCCGAATAGCTCTGGGTTGCCCCTTTTTGTATCGCAAACCAATCACTGGCATTATGAAGCATCCGGTGGACGTTTTTAGGGTTCATATCTGTCCATTCGCTCAGGATAATGGGTACCGTGGGTATTTCGGGTTCTCTCTTCTTGTGAAGGATCATCGATCCGTACATGCCTATTTGTTCCTGCAACTCGGTGTGGCTGTGGTACCAGTGCGTGCCGTGCTGGATAATCGAAAACCGGTACAAATGAGTAGAATGAGGCTCGATGGGCATCTGCGTGAGATTGGGCACCCCGTCATATTTGTTCGGCAGAAACAACCCGTGCCAATGCAGTGAGGTTTCTTCGTCGAGCTCATTATGGACATAAATCTCGGCTGTGTCTCCCTCTGTGAATGTCAAAGTCGGCATGGGAATCTGTCCATTTACTGCAATGGCACGTTTGGGCTTTCCCGTAAAGTTCACGGTTGTGTCTTTCACGTATAGATCATAGCGGACAACTTTCTGGCCATGTGTCAGCCCCGAACTTAGCATTAGGATAGCCAGCGATAGCGTAGCCTTAAAAATGAGGACTCTCAATAAATCCATCGTGTGTAGGTGGTTATAAGATAGTACCTTCATAGCGGAACGGCATTAATCACCTGATTATGGCATTTCGCTATGAAGGCATCGATTATTTGATTGTTTCGGTTGTTTTGCCACAATTCAACATCTGCGCGCCATAGTAAGGATTTTTGATTGCAGATTCCTGGCTGAGCCAATTCGCACCTTTCCCTTCCTTGGCCATCGGGCAATGTTGATAATAAACCGGCTCGGTTGGTTTGGCCGATTTAATCAGCTTGTACATGTTATCAGACAGTGAAGTAAAATGATCCCTCTGATGCCCTACATCTTTCGTCTCGGCAATATGCTCGGCATCAAAATCCAGGTCTTTCACCACTTTCATCCAAACGGTATGCTGCTCGCTTCCGAGCTGATCCATTTTTACCGCTTTAAGCGTTTTCACCAGGTTGTCCGCTTTCGAGGCAGCTGCTGCTCCATCAGAAGCGATCAACGCATCCTTCACGGCGTAGTAAGCATTCAAAACCGGTTTCAGCGGATCGTCGGCTGACGGTACAACCTGTTCGTTTGGGCTGTTGGCAGCGTCATGTCCATGCTGATGAGCGTTCATTTTTTCCTGAGCGGCCACCGGGCGCTTCACTGCACGCTCATATCGGTTAGATTCGTCCAGGCGGGCATAGGCATCATCGGGCGCGAGGTAATTTTGGTTATCATACCCGGCCAGTGCGATCTTTTTCAATACCGCATCCAGCGAGGTTTTCTTACTGTCATAGCTGATAGCGGCTATTTTTGTGTCCTTGTTCCACGAGGCCTCGGATATATTTTTTTGAAATGCGGCAGCTTCGATTGCTTCCTTGCATTGAGCGCATGCGCCGGCAATTCTCACGTTTTCTGTTTGAAGGTTCTTGATGTCGGCGTATGACAAAAGGGTGGATAGCAATAGGATCATTGCCATCAATAGCTTTATTGATTTCATTGGAATAGAATTTCGGGTTGTTAAATACATAAAAAGCCTCTATCAGGCAACAGTCCCGACAGGGCGTACCTGTGGCTGCAGATAATTTAACAACCAACCTATATTGGGAGGTGTCCAAAGGGAAAGGTAGACCGGCTTCGGCGCCGGCTGCTGGAAAAACCAACATGAAGTATTATCGATGGTGTAAAATACGGTATTGACAAGCCCGGCCGGTTGCGTCTTCATTGCATAGGCACTGGCTGCGTGTGCGCAGTCACAGCCGGACTGGCTGCAATTATGATCACACTGTTTACTTCGATTGCACGACCCGTAGTACTGGTGCCTCGTGCAACAGGCCTTTTTTTGGACAACCCTGTGCGAAACAGAGCTGATTTTATTGACGTGCTTCTTACCGCATGCAAGGCCTTCGCCAGCTCCAAACAGCTGGCCCACCAAGATCAGTATAAAGAAAACACATCCTTTCATTCCGTTCCATATCTCGAAGGTGCAAATATTGCAGCCTATTCAACAGGTTTTTCTACACAATTTGTGCTGTGTGTTACATAATTATGGGATTTCTTACGCTCGGGGGTAAATCACCACCCGTTTTATCTTACCCATATTAAAGTGTCGAACGATCAGTTTCCAAAATCATGTTTTTACGCAAGCTATTAATTGTCCTCTTTATAGTTCCGCTTCTCTTAGCGACGATTAAAGAAAAAAGGCAGTCCGCTGGGGTAATATCCGAAAAAGAGTTGGCTGTGGGTGCTCAGCCTCAAATTGCTGTCGATTCAAAGGGTACCATACATATTGCCTATGGCTTAAAAAATGGCAATGACCGGCTGCTTTACTATATTTTTTCAAAAGACAGCGGAAAATCATTCTCCGCGCCATCCTTACTCGGAAAATTCCCCCAAATGGGTTTGGGAATGGGACGTGGACCTCAAATTACCACCACCAAAGATTTCGTCACTGTCACCGTTGGTGATCATCACGGAAACTTGTATGCCCTCAGGTCTTCCGGCGGACCAGGAAGCTGGTCTGCTCCGGTAAAGATCAACGACAAAGACTCAACTGCAAAAGAAGCGCTATCGGAGATATGTGCAGGCAGCGGCAATCTGGTCTACACAGCATGGTTAGATACCCGCTTAGGCAACAACAACCTCTTTGGAGCTATTTCTAAAGATGGCGGAGCGACCTGGGGGAAAAACCAGCTCATTTATAAAGGAGAACAAAAAGGCGTTTGCGACTGCTGTAAACCTTCCGTGTTTATCGATAAGACGGAGGTGCTGCATATAATGTTTCGAAACAAACTGGATGGCGCTCGTAACATGTACATTGTCCAGTCAAAGGATTATGGGCAACATTTTAGTACTGCAAAAAAACTCGGATCAACGGATTTCATGATTGATGGCTGTCCCATGGATGGTGGCGATATTTCCGCCGACGGAAGCGGAATCGTTACTACTGTTTGGAGGCGTCAAACCGAAGTATTCGAGGCGAAACCCGGTAAGCAAGAAGTAAAAGTTGGCACAGGCAATACCCCGACGGTAGTTGAAACACGGCATGGCCCGTTGATTGTATGGCACCAAAACGGCGAGATACTGTACAAAGGCTCACATGGAAGGGAGGGGCGACTTGCAAAAGGGCAGTTTCCGAAGCTCGCTGCTAGTTCAGTCCAAGACAAAATATTCTGTGTCTACGAACAAAACGATAAGATTGTCTTTACAACTTTTCAGTAATGTAGCACATTACTGGCTCCCCGCCGTCGGAATTCGTTTTATCACATATTCGTCCAGCGGCTGATAAACGAGCGGATATTTCTCGTAGACGACGTTACTTTCATCCAGCCCGAAATTAGCCCCTTCCTGCACGCCGATCAGTTTCAGGTTATAATAGGATTTAATCAGAAGATTTTTCCAAAATGATAGAGCGTTGTCGTAGGACAGGTAGGAACTGCCCACGATAAACCGGTAATCACCCATATCGCGCCTGTCGTATTTCTTTTCCTCAGCCTGTTCATATGCGAGTTCTCCGCTTGCTATCAGGTCCTGAACAATGCGGCGGAAGAACAAATCGACTTTGGGCTCGATGCGAAACCCGATGTGCATATTGATAAAGTAGGCATCGTTCCGTGAAATTGTTTTCACATCGTAATGTAGCGTGTAAGGCTCGTCGGCCACGTTAACATGGATGAACCAATAAATATCTGCCCGTTTGGCGGGGCTGTTAAAAATGGAATCCAGCGCCCGGGTTTCAATCAATTCATTCTTGTTGCTTGAAGTAAGGTATATCAGGTTAGTGGCATAACTCCTGATGGCGTAGTTCGTTGAAAGATCGCTCAACTTTTGCGCGACGATGGGTGTAATGGGCGAAAATGCAACCAGTTTTTCCTGCATCCGGCGGCCCTGCTGCCAGGTGAGCATCGTCAGGGAAAGAATAGCTCCAACCACTAGCATGATCCAGCCGCCTTCGTGCAGCTTTTGCAGGTTAGCGATCAAAAACGAGCATTCGACGGCGAGGAACACAGCGGTGATCAGCGCAACAAGCGCCGGATTTAAACGCCGGGTGATAAGGTACAGCGCCATCAGAAAGGTGGTGATAAGCATCGTCAATGTGACGGAAAGGCCAAAAGCCGCCTCCATGTTTTTGGATTCACGGAAATGCAGGACCATCAGAATGCAGGCGCACATCAAAAACCAGTTGAAGAACGGAATGTACATCTGTCCACGGATCGTGCCCGGGAATATCACCCGGTTTCTGGGCCACACACCGAGCCGGATCGCCTCGTTCACCAATGTGAAACAGCCCGATATCAGCGCCTGACTGGCTATCACCGTCGCCATAGAGGCCAAAATGACCGTAGGAATGTAAATACCCTGCGGGATAATGTTGTAGAACGGGCTCAATGCATTGGCCTTTCCGACGCCCAGCAGCCAGGCCGTCTGTCCGGCGTAGCTTAAAATCAGACAGACCTTTACATAAATCCAGCTTATGCGAATGTTGTTTCGGCCGACGTGGCCCATGTCGCTATACAGTGCTTCCGCACCTGTGGTACACAAAAAGATACCTCCCAAAAGCCAGAAACCTTCCGGATAGTTAACCAAAAGCTCATATGCATACCAGGGATTAATAGCCTTTAAAACAGCCCAGTTCGATGAAAGCGCCATCAAACCGATCACGCCGATAAACGAAAACCAAATGAGCATTACCGGGCCAAAAAACTTTCCGATCTGCTGCGTCCCTAGCTGTTGGATCAGGAATAAAACGATGATAATGGCAATCACGATAGGCACCGTATCCAGGTGCGGATCGAATTTTTGAAGCCCCTCAATGGCCGAAGCTACCGAGATGGGCGGGGTAATAATCCCGTCCGCAATCAAAAATGCCCCTCCCAGGATAGCAGGCACGATCAGCCATTTACCAAAATATCTTCTGATCAATGTGTACAACGAAAAGATTCCACCTTCGCCATGGTTATCCGCCTGCAAGGTGATCAGAATGTATTTTAAAGTGGTTTGAAGTGTAAGCGTCCAGATGATGCAGCTGAGAATCCCCAGTGCCTTGGTTTGCGAAACGATTTCTCCTTCATGGAAAAGAGCGTTCAATGTGTAAAGTGGCGAGGTTCCAATGTCCCCGAATACGATCCCGATGGCTATCAGAAGCCCGGCGGGTTTGATCTGTTTGTGAAATGCGTGATAGTCTGTACTGTGTTCCAAAGTAAAAGGAGTTTTCGATTTTTGCGAAATAAATCAACTTTCTCAGGAATCTGCAAAATTTAGGTGTCGGACCTCTCGAATCGTCGGGTTTTTCACTGAAACCACGCTTTGTAAGTAAATAACAACCAAGTGTAGCGTCGATACAACCAAGAGTAGTTGCTTTTTTGCAGGCCGGTCGACGTCGCCAATATAGTTTTGCGATGTCGAAAAACAAAACACAAAACACGCATGGACAGTAAGGTAATCGGCGAGAAAATCGCCAAAGCAAGAAAAGAGAAAAACATGTCGCAGGCGCAGCTCGCCCAGCAAATATTCATAAGCCCGCAGGCAGTAGGAAAATGGGAACGCGGAGAATCGATGCCCGACATCACCACATTTGACCGGCTGGCAGAGATTTTAGGGGTTGACCTCAATTATTTTTCTGAAAACGCGCCGTCTGTGACCGCCGAAATACCTAATGCGAGGGAGTCGACAAGCCAACCCGTTCCTGTAATGGAGAACGCTACCAATTCCAACGACCGTCAGGTTCTGATAAACCTCACGGCGGCCGATCTGCAAGAAAGCGATTTTGCAGGGGTTGTTTTGCATAAAGGAAAATTCAAAGCCAGCTCGTTACGCGGGGCCGACTTCTCCAATGCCGACCTGACCGGATGCTTATTTGATGCCACCGACGCACGTGAAGCCAATTTTAATGGCGCAAATCTGACGGAATGCAACTTTTCGGCCACAGAACTTACCGGTGCAAGCTTTGACAAATCCGTTCTTGTCCGCACGACCTTGAACATGTCCGGCCAGGGCGCAAAGTTTGTGGACGCCAGCCTGGTGGATGTGAAATTGATTAAAACAGACCTTAGAAAAACAGTCTTCCAGAACTGCACCTTTACAGGCGTTGATTTCAGTTACTGCGACCTGCGCGGGATCGATTTCAATGGGCAGACCTTTGATGGTGTCCGGTTTGACAAGTCTGCCCTAAACGATGTGTCTTTCCGGGGCGCAGCCCTGAGGAATGTATCTTTTACGGTTCCCTTCTCCTTGACTAACAAATCACACCTGGCGCTGAAAACCATCGACTTCTATGGGGCTACCATGGACAAGCTCACCTACCTGGCGCTCAAAGGCCTGATGGCAGTCGATCTGTCAAACGTTACAATCCTCTAACCGAAAGTAATCATGCAAAACCTGGCAATACAAGTTGAAGGGCTGCAAAAGTCCTTCAAAGGGCTTTCTGTGCTCAAAGGAGTGGATTTCGAGGTAGAAAAGGGCAATATTTTCGCCCTGCTCGGCACCAATGGCTCCGGGAAAACGACGATCGTTAAAATCCTGACCACACTACTTAAACCCGATAACGGAAAAGCGATCGTTGGTGGATTTGACGTCAATGCAAATCCGGGGCATGTCCGTCAGGTGATCAGCCTGACCGGCCAATTTGCCGCCGTTGATGAAATGCTTACCGGGCGAGAAAACCTGATACTGATCGCGCGGCTGCGGCATCTTCAAAACCCGCGTCAAATCGCCGATGACTTGTTAAACCGCTTTGGCCTCACCGAAGCGGCCGGGCGAATGGCATCCACTTACTCAGGCGGTATGCGCCGAAGGCTCGACATAGCGATGAGTCTGATTGGAAACACTCAGCTCGTATTTCTGGACGAACCTACGACCGGCCTGGATCCGGAGGCCCGTATCGAAGTTTGGAAGATCATTAAGGAACTTGCGTAGGGCTAACTGAACCTTAATTTCAAGAAATATAGTAGCTAGTCGGGACGTCGATTGTCCTTATGTGGCGACTACCGCATTAAACTGACTTTAAGCATACTGATGTCCCTTAAAGCCCGCTTTAACACAAAAAAAGGAGCAGAAAACTGCCGTTTCCCACTCCTTTTTAGCCTTTTTGAAAAGGACTTTTTCATTGCCCCTCCTTTTTAGACACCCTCTTTTTGCGCCGGGGGCTCAGTTTATAGCAAGCAAAATTTTACATACTATTTGCTTTTTATCAGCTTTTGGGAGACTATAGAACCGTCAGGCATTTGAATGTTGACCACATAGGTTCCATTAGGGAGGGACTGAATGTCAAACGTATGCCTGTTTTGGCCTGTTCCGTTGTGGCCTTGGGTTATGATCCGTCCTGATACATCCAGAATCCTGATCGTTTCCAACCCGCCTAATCCTTCAATAGTCAGCTCGTCCTGCACCGGATTGGGGTAGACCGAGATCTGCGCCGCGCCATTTTCAACAGACAGCATTCTGATAGAACTAAAAGCATATGTACCGTCCATATCGACCATTCTCAGGCGGTATAGATTTTGACCTTTTTCCGGTGAATTGTCGGTGTAAGAGTAATTTCTCAAAATACTGCTTTCCCCGTTTGACCGAACACTGCCTATTGAAACCCAAACTTTCCCATGGGTGCTGCGCTCTATTTCAAAGCGGTCCGAGTTCACTTCTTCGGTGGTAGACCAGGTAAGGTGCGCCAAATTTCCCTCTTTCCTGGCATCAAAGGCAACCAGTTTGACGGGCATTGGGCAATCGACAATGATGGTTAATGTGGCGATCGATTCGAGCCCGTTGCCGTCGGTTACAACGTAGTCAATAGAGACCGTATCACGCAAGCCGTTCAATGGAATAAAACTCACGGCCCCACTGACTGGGTCCACATTATATTGGCCCTGTCCAGCGACAGTCAGGGTCGTTACCCGATCGGGCGAGCCTGGCGTCAGCAGTTTCACACTCGATGGTACCAACGGTACGCTTCCAGCGATGTCATTGGCCAGCACGTCGACCGTAGTAGCATTGCAAGTAGTCGTGCCATCATCGTCCACGGCCACTGGCGGATCATTGACAATTGCGCTTGGGCAGCGCGCGCCGTCACCTGGGGTTACTCCGGACGCTGTCGAGAACAGCGACGCCGTCAGGTTGGTAAGAGGAGCGCTGATCTTGAAAATGGCCCCGCTGCCGTTATTGCCTACATACATGTCCCCGTCTGTATCAAAGAAAGCGGTACCAAAAGCGCCGGTGTAGCCAGATGTTTCGATGCCTGCACCGGTTACAGGGCCTACTGTGGTGCGGTTACCAGTTACCGGATCAAATTGATATAGTACTTTGTCTGTACCGAATGCATAAATCAGACCGTTGGTAGGATTGAACGACCAATCGTTCAAGTTGGTCGGCGTAGTGGGCAATGTTACGGCAGTCAGGTAATTTGCTGAGCCGGGATTCAGGTCGACTTTGGTGATCTGGTTTGAATTGGCTGCATACAGGTACAGAATGCCACCCGGGCTCACATCTCCGGTTGCAAAGCCCGGAACCGGAGACGGGAAACCGGTCACATCATGGAATGTCACAGACCAATCACTGCCGATCCGGACGAGCTGATTAGTGCCGTAACGGAAACCCCAGATATAGTTGTCGACGGTGTTGTAGCCGATGGCGTTAACGAAAGCGTTGGGACCTGGGATCAGGGTCTGTTTGGCCAGGGTTGTATTACCGGTCGAAAGATCAAGTGTGTAACCGTCCGAAACGTTGGCACCATCTATATTCCGGTTGCCGATCACATAGCTCAGTTCCGAACATGGAAAAGCAGGCTGGGCGAGCCAGGAACCGGTTGCTTCCCGGAACGGGTGCGTGATGTCACCTTTGCTCAGGCCAATAAACCCTTGGAAATCGTCTAAACCAGTGCAAGGTTCATATACAATAAGATTCTTGACATTCCAGAAGCCCGGCTGATCGTATATGACCCGCAGGGTCGCGGTGGTGTTGACCGGGTTGGTAACCGAGACGGTCGCAGAAGCCGGTGAGGAAGGAAAAGTGATGGTTCCGTTGACGGCATCGTATGAAGCCCCTGTCACCGAATTGAGCGTTATGCCGGCGGGAAGTTCCAACTTGAAAATTCTCGGATGCCCGCCGTCGTCCGTAAGGTCAACCGTAAAATTCTGAGCGGTTCCTGCTACGGCCGGCGATCCCGGACCGGTAATTGAAAACACCGGTTCAGCAGGACTTGGCAGGCCTGGAATAGCGTCGATAGCGTCCCCGTGGAGCCCGGAATAGTGCACTGCATAGTCAGCACCTGTGGTAGAATTCACCGCAGACTGGACAGCCATAAAATTGGCATATGTTGTTGCCGGTGCTGGAATATTATTCAATATGTAAACCAGCCGTGCCGCTTTCAGTTGATCGACCGCATCCGCACTTCCCGACTTATCCAGGTCCGGACGAACGTTGGGCGAGAATATAACTTCACCGATGTAGTTGCTGTTGGCCATGGAAGGCGCCGGCTTCCCGTAATCGATGCAAAAGGATATTTCAGAGGAAACAAGATTCTTGTTCCCATCAAAATAGGCGGTAGCAATTGGTGCAGCTTCCTCCGGATATGAATCCATCGCAATGTATGAATTCGGGGTTATAAACTTTTTCCAATATGCGACCTGAAAACCAAATGCCGATGTAGCTAACTGGTCGCCGGTAGTATAAGGAATAACAATTTTAAAATCGCCGCCCGACGAAGCAACGGGACTTTCGAAAGTCACAGTGATCGGGCCCGTATATGTCCGCGTCTGCGACAAGTAGCCGGAAGCATTCGCTGGCGTGACGGTTTCTGTGGGAGTCCCGCTTGCCGAAGTCCCCAAATAGATTTTGATAACAGCCGAAGGTGCCATGTCCAGAAAGTCAAACCGAAGGACAACTTTGCCCATTGTTCCGTCAGAAAGCTCAGGATAGATGGTGGCTGAACGAAGGGGGTATATGGCGTTCATCGTCGCTTCGAGATTGAATTTGCCGGAAGTCGACCTTCCACTCCCAATTTTTCCGGCAGGCACGGTTTCCGGGAAATAATTCCCCCCATCAAAGTCCTGGTCAAAAAAATACCATTGAGTTCCGCCCCCTGGGTCCGGGCATGACTGTGCATTCGCAAAGGATAATGCCTTTAATGTCAGAATCGCAGCAAAAATAAAGCTACTGAATCTTCGGGCCAGAAGGTCTGGTGATGTGTAAACATTTTTCATGGAATATATTGATTTAAGTAAGAATTCCTTTTTGGGTTCCTGAGGGGAGCCCATTGGGTATAAGGATTATCGCAGGCCAGGGAGTTGATCTGGTCCAATTGGTCTAGTGCGGTATAGCGTAGTTAAGGTATTTGGTTATCAAATGGTTGGTAAAAAACAGTATCCGAAAACTTCGGATACTGTTTTACTTACCCCAGCACACTTTGTTATTTCACTACAAATGTCTTGCTGTGGCTCTCGCCATTTGCGTACACGATCCTGACCACATACAGGCCTGCGCGTAGATTACGAATATCCAGGCTGTCACCCGACTGGTTGGCTTGCATCACTTCCACGCCGGCGACATTGTAGATCGATGCCTTGTACGAGCCGGAATGTGGCAGATTGAGCGACAATCTTCCATTGACTACCGGGTTAGGGTATACGGACAATGCACCTTTCACAACGTCGAACCGGAGTGCTACGGCAGAACTATACATGTAAGTTCCGTCGAGATCGATTTGCTTCAGACGATAGTAG
Source organism: Dyadobacter sp. 22481 (assembly GCF_052044875.1). Taxonomy (NCBI): domain Bacteria; kingdom Pseudomonadati; phylum Bacteroidota; class Cytophagia; order Cytophagales; family Spirosomataceae; genus Dyadobacter; species Dyadobacter sp. 22481. The sequence goes on along the minus strand of NZ_JBQENV010000001.1, from coordinate 124,214 downwards.
TTCGTACCTGTCATCGGCGACGCATCTTTGAAATCGTAGCTCAACGCACCTTTGCTGTTACCGCCTTCGGTTTGGTTTTCCACAAATCCGATGATGTTCCAGTTACGTGCATCGGCGCTCCGCTGGATCTCGAACCCTTTGTTGTTCACCTCTTCGGCAGTAGCCCAGGCCAGATTGGCTATGCCACCTTCCTTAGCCGCCTTGAAGTAAGTAAGCGTTACAGGCATTGCCGATTCAGAGGTAGTCGATAGGTACACGAATGAAGAAAGTGAAGAAATGTTATGGAACTCCACATAATTGACCCCATCCTCCACGCCGCTCGCGTTAGGTGTCAGTTGGACGGCCTTGCTTGCGTCAAGCACTCCGGAACCGTACACATTCGCGATGACGTCTTCCGCTGATCCTTCATACTTGAACCATGCGTTCACCTGAGCGCCCGGAAGTTGCGTAGCAGTCAATTCGGAAGCGCTGTAATAGATACGTACTTTGGCCCCTGTGAATGCAGTAGCAGAGCCGTTGGTAACCGATGCAATGCGCGGCATCAGGCTGGTCGTTTTGGTACCATCTGTATAGGTCACGCCTTCCGGAGTAATCTTCACCGTGAGGTTATTGAGGACGTCCGCAGGTAGACCTGACGTTGCGAACAGTTTCAGCGAAGCGTCAGCGCTCTTACGGAAATACGTCCACACGCCGGTACCGCAGTTGTCGTTGTACTGGGTGGTCTCTTCCACTACCGCCGGCAGATACACGGTGCCCGTGGTGATCGGTGTCACCTTCCCGAATGTGAAGTAGCTGGCACCGTTCAGGAAGCTATGAGTGGCTTCGTAGTCTGTGCCATTCAAAGTCACCGGAACTGCCGTCACGTTGGACGAGAACGCAGCGTCGGACGCGAACAGGATCACGTAACCTGCACACGCATCGTTGGCCAGCGTAGTAGTCCCCACCGAAGCTTGCGGGAAACGGATCAGCACCTCTCCGACCCCATTGGTATTCTGCACTTTCCAGATACGGTTCATGCGACGCGCATTGTTGACGCTGCCTTCATATTCGAATGCTGTGTAAGTACTGGCTGTGTTGGTCATCGCCTGGGTATTGCCGTTGTCACCCCACACAAGGAACTGCCCATCCGACAATGTACCGGTATTGGCAGCGTTGGTCGCGGCAATGTCCTCCAAACCGATGATCACCTGATCGTTGGTGTTCGCATGCTGGCTGCGGCTTTGTTTCTGATGCAGGGCAGAAATAAAGTCATTACCTATACCGGCCACGTTGTTGTAATGGGCAATGTTTGCATCTTTATCCCAAACAACTACTCCACTGGAAGTGGTGTAATTGTTAGTATTATTCAACGTGACACCATATTTGATAGCAAGATAAGTATCTACCTTGTTTCTTTCGGTAGCAGTAACGCTACCATGTCCATAAACAACCAACTCGCCTATATGCCCGCTAAATCCCCAGTCATCTCCTCCGGGGGGATTTACTCCTCCATTTGCACCGAAAATGTGCCCACCGGTAACAGCGCCCGTCGCAGTATGATCTGTACCAGTTCCAATGGCAGCACCATTGAGGCCGTTACTTACATTCACATCAGAAAACTTGTGGTACATAATACTTGATACAGTAGTAGAAGCTACAATGCCGCCTGGAACAGCGTTGTACGTTATTAGTGACCCAGTATTATTTCTTCGGCCAACCCCGCCATTAGGATAAAGTGATGGCTGATCCCAGTTGGTTCCATTAAATGTTGTATTATTCATACCAACATTAAATACCCTAGAACCCGCTGCCCCCTCCTTTGTAACCTTGAAGATATCAAAGTCCAAACTATGTAAGGTTTGCACATCTATATTACCTATCATTTGCTGGATAGCCGTAAAATTGATGCCCGGGTTGTAGTTAAAGTAAGTAGCACCTCCGTTTTTAAATTTAGGCAAAGGAGCTTCATTAATCTGCCCAACCGTTGTACCAGAAGTGAAATCTGTCCAATAAGCAACATCGCCATCTTCACCCGCAGCATCAACTAATTTATCAGCGCGGTACCAGTAGCTCAGGTTGTTGGTTACTCCACCCGGTGCCTGGATAAAGGCTGCAAAGGTGAAATATTGTCCATTCGCTATTGTGACATCGGCATAGGCATATTCTATCCCGTTTACAACCTGGCTGTTTTCCATCGCTGTTATTACGTCCGATGCATCAATGGTTGCATCCCCACTTTGGATCAGTTTCAGGTTGGCATATCCCTTAGCCCATGCGACTCTTACCATACCAACAGCGTTGGTATTTTGAGCTTTCCAGATGGATGCAAAGCGGTAATTAACACCACTTATTCCTGCGATAGAAACCGTTGGCGCTTTTGCGAGATTGTTATCACCCCAAATCAGGTATTGACCGTTGGAGAGTACACCTGTGTTGCCAGCATTTGTATTGTCGAGACCCGTGGTACTGATCAAAACTTGCCTGCCTGGGTTGGTGCTCCATGACTGCTTCTGATACAAGGAACCCATATCGTCACGGGAAATACCTGCAATGTTGAAATGATAGCCATTGTTGGTAGCATTTGCCCACACAGTACCAGAAGATGAGTTTACATAGTCTTTTGTACCCGCTGCGTAGGTTGTACCATATTTGATCGCCATATAGGTTTCAACCCGATTCATTTCATCCTCGGTAAGTCGTTGTTCAAATACAACTACTTCATTCAACTGCCCATTCAACGCGCCATGGTTGTCATCCTGGCCAATTTGAAAATCCCGGGAAGCATTATTGATGACGGCATTTTGAATCTGGTTGGTACCAGAATAGACGGTGCGGTTACCATTTAATGAAACAGTAGCACCCGCATAAGCCGCGGTACTGCCCTCACCATTCTGCCATCCGGATCCTATGGTAAAGTAATTTTTATTCACAAAACTATTACCACTTAAACCCTGATAACCCGGCCCTCCTGTAAAGAACAACAGATTATAGTTGCCACCCGAAGGATAAGTGTGTAACCCGGGATAATCCGTGGAAGAATGAAAACCGGCAAAACCAACATTTTTTAGGCTGTTAAGATATCCTGCCGCATAAATTGACCCATTTGCCCGATCTATTACATTTACTCCTGTGGGAGCAGTGTATCGCATCCACTGGCTGCCAGGGAATGTAACTGTTGGATTGAAATTGGCCAGCGTTGTGGTGTTAGAGAAAGTAGGTCTGTTTCCTGCACTCGCCTGCACAAGATTGTATCCGGTGCCTTTGTATTCATTCCATTGTTGCAGAGCCTGTCCATCTGTTGCCACCGTTGTGCCCGCGTCAGAAAACTGCTGACCTGCTGCATCTGCCCTATACCATGCCGCCGAAGCTACATTACCCGGTCCGGATACGAACCCTGCGAAAGTAAAGTATTGACCATCACTCAGGGTTACGTCAGCGTAATTATAAGAAACACCATTTACAGATGCTGAATTGGCAGTCATATCTGTTCTGGCGTCTGTATCGTCAATGGTAGCATCGGCGCTTTGAATAAGCGTAAGGCTTGGAATTCCGGACGGCCATGCCACACGCACTGTTCCTACATTTGCTGTATTTTGTACTTTCCAGATAGCCGCAAAGCGTAAATTCAATGTGGGGACACTGGCAAAATTAAACGATGCAGAAAGCGTTTTAGACAAACCATTATCGCCCCAAATCAAATACTGTCCATCAGAAAGTGAAGTTCCGTTTCCAGCATTAGTGTCTGTCAGGCCAGTGGTCGAAATTATAACCTGCTGCCCTTTATTGACGCTGATACTTTGCTTTTGACTCAATGCGGACGACTCATCACTGGCAATACCAGCCACGTTGTTATGATAGGCGCTGTTAGCAGCCGCATCCCACGCAACGCTTCCATTGGAGTTCAGATAATTTACACCCGCCGGCAATGTGATACCATATTTGATTGCCAGATAGCTATCTACCCTGTTTCTTTCAGCCGCAGTCAAATTTCCGCCACCATAAATAACCACTTCTCCAATATGACCGGTGAAGCCCCAGTCATCACCACCCGGAGGATTGGTACCTCCGTTAGAGCCAAAAATATGGCCGCCAGTCATCTGGCCTCTTGCCGAAACATTCCATTGTGCACCCACCCCAGCGCCATTGATACCTTTCCTGATGGAGGTATTGGTGAAAGTGTGGTACATGATGCTTGGTATAGTGGCTGAAAAGCCAACATTACCTGGATTTGAAATGCCTAGCCCTCCACCTGTACTATTTCTGGTAGCCATGTTGCCGCTGGCATAGAGTCCGGGCTGATCCCAGTTGGCACCACCCAATGAGGTATTATTCATGCCAATGTTAAAATACCTCGTTCCACTCATACCTTCTTTGGTCAATGTGAAAATATCGAAGGAAGTATTTTCTAAGGTCTGGGTGGTGATGTTGCCCAACATTTGCTGGATTGCAGTAAAATTCACACCCGGATTGAAATTGAAATAGTTTGTTGCACCTTGTTTATAAACCGGAACAGGCGCTGTTGCAATTTGACCGGAAACAGTACCTCTTGCAAAATCTGTCCAGGTCGTAACATTGCTACCATCCCCTCCAACTTTAACCAAGCCTTCATCCGCACGATACCATTGGGTTAAACCTGTGGTAACACCACCGGGCGCCGGTACTTTGGCCGCAAATGTAAAATACTGACCATCGGCCAGCGTCACATCCGCATAGTTGTAAACGACGCCATTGATTGTAGTCTCGGATGTCAAAGGTGTCAGCACATCTCCTGCACCGATAGTCTGATCGCTACTTTGGATCAGGCTCAGACTTTTAAGGCTTTTTGGCCAGGCCACACGAACGGTTCCCACAGCCCCTGAATTCTGCACCTTCCATATCGCCTGAAAATGATGGGATACCGACGGAAATGCAGTGGTAGATACGGTTGGCACTTTGGCCAGGCCATTGTCGCCCCATATCAGATACTGCCCTGCGTTCAGCGCTAATGAGTTACCTGCGTTCGTGTTCGTTAAGCCCGTAGTACCGATCAGCACTTGTTGTCCGGGGTTTGTGCTCCATGATTGTTTTTGCTGCAAAACACCATCGTTGGCGATACCCGCAATGTTGTTTTGTAAACCTGCATTTGCGGAAGCGCTCCAAACCACGTTACCCGCCGAATTTTTGTAATCACGCGTTCCGCTGGCATAAGTGGTTCCGTATTTGATAGCCAGGTAAGTCTCGACACGGTCCATCTGGTCTGTTGTCAGTTTATCCTCAAATACCAGTACCTCATTGAGCTGGCCGCTGAATGCGCCGTAGTTGTTGTCGGCGCCAATGCGGAAATCACGCGCGCCGGTGCTCAGGTTGGCATTATAGAGCTGGCTGCCGTTGTAGTCGGTACGTGTACCGTTGAGCGAGACGGTCGCCGCTGCGTACGATGCATTCGTACCAGCGCCGTTCTGCCATCCCGAACCAGCCGAAAAGAACATGTCTGCTGTGTAGGCAGAGGCACTCAATCCCTGGTAACCAGGACCTCCTGTAAAAAACAGCAGTTTGTTATTGCTACCAAAAATATGCAGACCCGGATAATCCATCGATGCGTGAAACCCGGCAAATCCGCTTTGTTTCAGCGTGTTCACATAGCCGGCGGCATAGATACTGCCATTGGCCCTGTCGATCAGATTTACACCCGTACCCGCGGTGAATTGTAGAAAGTCGTTACTGCCGTCGAAGGTGACGGTGGGGTTAAAATTTGCCAACGCGGAGCTATTGGAAAAAACCGGCCGTGCGCTGGCCGTAGCCTGGATCAGGTTCCTGCCTGTCCCGCGCGCTTCGTTCCATTGCTGAACGGTGGCGTTATTCGACGCGGCCGTGGAGCCTGCGTCTGAAAATACGGAGCCAGGTGCGTCGGCCCGGTACCAGACCGCTGGGGAAACCCCACCGGGTGTCTGCGCACGTGCGCCAAAGCACGCAAGCATTGCAGAAGCAAGTGCGATGGCGGCAACTTGTACATTTCGTTTCATAAAATAGTTTTCAATTGTCCATAAATGGTTTACACTTCTCTTCTCTTTCTTTTATTTATTCATAATCAGTACATTAAGTATTAATAAATTGATTTTAGAATTTTTGGGCATGGCATGGCCAGCCAGGAGGATACGCTCCGCCCCGAAATGGGTTCTTTGCCCCGGTCCGATTCAGTTACAAGGCTTTATCTCACAGGTGCGAAACTGTTCTGCCTGGTGTCAGGAAATGAAAATGACATAGTGTGGCATAGCGCAGATTTCCAGGATCGTTTACCGCGGAATTAATTCTAATAGTGGAGGTATTCTGAAAATATTTCTACGACAAATGTCCAAACTTAATTCGATTGAGGTAGGGGAGAATCTTGGCTAAATAGTAGGTTTTTCTTGTCAGAAAGGCCCCATAATGACATTTCCCGCACTACTTCACGGATCTTAGCGGGAAAGTTTGGGCAAATCTTACGAGCACCTGTCGGAGCCCTGCCAGGCCACATTCAGTTTGGCTGTATACGTCGAGAGGTCGTAAGTTTGCGTGATTTCACAAAATCATCGTCTGTTTCCCTAGTGCATACCCGTTGATGAATAGCTACAAAAATTTACTGCTTACACTCATTGCCGTTTTTTCCTGCTTCGCCCCCGCGGCAGGACAGTCATTTAAGAATTTTTCGGAGGCGGAAGAATCGCCCATAAACGGAGTCCTTGCCATTACGCAGGATAAAGACGGGTTTATGTGGTTCGGTACGCTGAACGGGCTGATCCGTTACGACACCCGGACGCTGACGCCCTACCGGATGGATCCGGCCAGAAAGCCGCTCTTTTCGGACATCCGTGACATCATTTCCGACTCCCGGGGGCGCATTTGGGTGGGTACGGCTTCGGAGCTGACGCTCTATGACCCGAATACGGCTGATATTACCCATTTTAAATATGACTCCACCCGGGTTAACTCATTGTCCAACGAGTGGGTCAACTGCCTGATCGAAGACAGCAAAAAACAGATCTGGGCAGGGACGCAGCATGGGCTCACCCGGATCGTCACGGGCAACGGGTCGTTCAATGTTTCCCGCCATTTGCAAAACGAATTCAAAGGCCGGGCCCTGAATATCAAATGCATGGCGGAAGGTATAGACGGAACGCTCTGGCTGGGCACCGCCGACGGGCTGATCAGAATGCCGGCAAATGGCGGGAAACCGAAGCTGTACCAAATGCCGAAGACCATATCCCAAACGCAGCTGAACGAGTTTCTGACGGTCTTTACGAACGATAACGGGGCTATTTGGCTGGGAAACAGTCTCGGAGGACTGATCCGGTTCGACCCGGCGGCCGAAGCTTTCAGTACCATCACTGGTTTGAAAAACACCACGGGCGGCTTGCCGGTCGTAAGGGAAATCATCTCCGACAGACGGGGTAAGCTGCTGCTCGCCACGGATTCAGGGCTGGCGCACTTCGATCCATTAACCGGAGAGGCGGATTGGTATACCAACCAGCCCGGCAATCCGCAAAGCTTGCCCGAAAACGCGCTGCTTTCGGCATACCTTGATAACCAGGGCGGACTCTGGCTGGGATCTTACTATTCCGGGATTCACTATTTCCATTTCAATTCGCCGCGTTTCAGACGGTGGCCGTTCGAACCTAACGATCCGCGTGCCGGCTCGTTTGTGAATGCGTGGATCGGAAAAAGTAAAACGAATCGCATGTGGAGTATTTCGGACAAAGCGGACAAGCTCCTGCTTTTCGATGCCGACGGCAAAAATTCGATGACATTTCCACTAAAACTGGCTGCTGAGGGCGACTATTATACGTTTTATATCGATCAAAACGAGGTGCTTTGGGCCGGCGGCAACACGCTCCTCACCAGTTACGACTTCCGAAGGGGAATTTACAGGCATTACCCATTCGCTAAACCAGGGCAGATCGAACCTGCTAATGGACGCACCTACGCAATCACCGAAGACAGCTTCGGGCATTTCTGGGTCGGTGGGCGGTACGGCTTGCTTTTGTTTGACAAAACGACCGGTACTTTCACAAAAGAACCTGTGGTCACCTACACCACAACTATTTTCGAAGACTCCCGGCGGAATATCTGGATCGGCGGAAAAGCCGGGTTGTACCGCATAAAAGCGGAAGCAGCCAGGTCGCCCAGGCCCGCGATTGAAAAAATTCGTTCGCAGGAAGAGTTCGTCATTTCCTGGCGGATCAATGAAGACCGGGCGGGAACCATATGGGCCGCTTGCCACACGCAGCTTTTAAAATATAATCCCGAAAAAAATCAATTTGAGCTGAACACGGACATCCCGAGGGAAGCCGCGCTGGATGTAGTACCCGACAGCAAAGGCTATATCTGGATCAATGCATCATCGAAATTGTACCGGTACCATCCAAAGGAAAGGACCCTGCAATCGTACAGCGCACACGATGGTTTGCCTTTGAAAGGGACCTTAATGCAGGGCGCGGGGACGGTCGACAGGAATGGCCATCTCTATTTCGTGACCGACAAGGGCATGTTTAGCTTCGACCCGGCCACCATCTCCATTCCTAACCGCACCGCTCCGATTGTCTTGAGCGCATTGAAATTGTATAACAAAACAGTACGAGTAAGCGACAGTACCGGCATTCTCCCCCTGCCGGTCGGCAAGGTAAAGGAGATCACGTTCCGGCATGATCAGAGCATTTTTACCCTCGACTTTGCGCTGCTCGATTATGTGAGATCGGATGTCAACCGGTATGCCTACAAAATAGACGGCATTGACCGGGATTGGAATTACGTGCAAACCCCATCGGCCACCTACACGAACCTGCCTGCCGGAAGCTATATTTTCCAGGTAAAAGCTGCTAATGGCGACGGCGTGTGGACAGAAGAGCCGCTGCAAGTCAGGATCAACATCCTGCCGCCCTGGTGGCGAACGTGGTACGCCTACGCTTTCTACCTGTTGCTGACCGCCGGTATCGTGTATATTATTACGCGCTTCTTCTGGATAAGGAGCTCTTTCAGAAGAGAAAATGCACTGAACCAGGTAAAACTCGATTTCTTCACCAACGTATCCCACGAAATCCGGACGCACCTTTCGTTGATCAGCGGGCCATTGGAAAAAGCCTACCACCAGGCGGTAGAGGGCAAGAACAACGAAAATTACCTCGGCTATGCCCGAACCAGTTCCGACAGACTGATGCTGCTGGTGAACGAGCTGCTCGATTTCCGTAAGATCCAAAGCGGCGGTTCGCGCCTGCAGGTGCGCGAACACGACGTGGTCAGGATTATCAAAAGTGTGATTGCCGCATTTGAGCACATGGCGAAGGACAAAAGCATAGAAACCATGCTCATCGCTCCGGAAACGCCGGTACCCTTATGGTTCGATATCGACCAGATGCAAAAGGTATTCTACAACCTGCTGAGCAATGCCTATAAGTTCACGCCCGAAGGCGGCAAGGTAACCGTGCGCATTGCAGAAACCTCCAACGAAGTAAAAATCACCGTGGAAGACAACGGCAAGGGCATGTCCCGGGAGCATTTGCAGAAGCTTTTTACCTATTACTACCAGGCGGATTCGGAGAAGCCCGGTTACGGCATCGGACTGGCCTTGTCCAAGGCTATTGTAGAGCAGCACCGCGGCTACCTTACCGCCGAAAGCCGTCTGCACAATGGTCAAGCACACGGCGAAGCGTCACCCGGAGGCACTACTTTGGCGATCAGGCTGCTGCGGGAAAAGCGGCATTTCGGGCCCGACGAGCTGGCGCTGAACGGAAATGGCTATATGGGCGATATGCTGGCTGAAACGGCGGCGATGCCGGCCAGTAACCAACTAGCTGATGCCAAACAGTCCAACACCATCCTCATCATCGAAGACAACGACCAGCTGCGGGTATTCATCCGGGACCTGTTTGAAGGCGAGTTCAATATCATTGAAGCGGAGAATGGCTTGCACGGCCTGGAACTGGCCAACGAGCATTTGCCTGACATTATCCTGTCGGATGTCATGATGCCCGAAATGAATGGACTGGAAGTCTGCAACAGACTGAAAACCAACATCGCCACCGCACACATTCCAGTGGTACTGCTCACCGCCCGAACCCAGAACGAACAAGTCATCGAAGGGCTCGAATCGGGTGCGGACGACTATCTGGCTAAACCCTTCGATCCGCGGATTCTTGAATTGAAAATCCGCAACCTCATCCGCGTACGAGATCAGTTGCGGGCGCGTTACCGGCAATCAGTGTTGACAGACGAGGACGGGAACACTATTGCCCAGGATGTGAACGAGGCATTTATTGCCAGGATCAGAACCATGGTAGCCGAAAACCTGGCCGACCCCGACTTCGGCGTAAACGAACTTGCGGCGCAGGCGGGGGTGAGCGTATCGGTGCTATACCGCAAGCTGAGGGCGCTCACAGGTATGACCGTAAACGAGTTTGTAAAAGCGATCCGGCTTAATGAAGCCAAAAAACTACTAATATCGGGGGTTTATAATGTAGCAGAGGTAGCCACGATGATCGGATTCGACGACAGCAAGTATTTCAGCAAAGAGTTCAGAAAGGTGTTCGGGAAAACCCCGAACGAGTTTAAAAAGAACACAATCAGCTAATTATACAAAATCAGGCCTCCCGCAAATCCGGGAGGCTGATTTACTTACTCAACGTCGGCCGGAATCCGGCTAAGATTTAGTGTGTATACCAGTGTAGTCATTACGTTTACTTCATTTAGCACGTCGTTTCACTTCCGTGGGAGTTTCTCCGAAAAATTTCCGGAATTCTTTGCTGAAATATTTGCTATCCTCATATCCGATTGCGGCGGCTACCTCCGCCACATTATAAATTCCTGTCTCCAATAGTTTCATGGCTCCCTTCATTCGAATTGTTTTAACAAATTCGTTTACAGTGGCACCTGTACGTAACCGGAGCTTACGATAAAGGACCGAAACGCTAATGCCTATTTGAAATGCCATTTCATGGACACCAAAATCCGGATCCGCTATATTTTCGAGGATGAGCTGTTCCAGTTTTTCAAGAAACTGGTCGTTTAATCCATTCGATTCGGATTGGGCCGACATTTCCTGTACGACTTTACCACGCATTGCATCGCGTGACCGAATCAGGTTTTCTATTTTCAATCCCAGCACCTGGCTATCGAATGGCAAAGAGATATAATCATCCGCACCAGCTCTAAGTCCGTCTATTTGCTGCGAAACGGGCCCCAATAAAATGACGGATGCGTGGCTTGTCGCGGCATCGGATTTCAATTCCGTACAGATCGACATTCCGCCAACCGACGAAGTGGAAATATCGCAGATAACCAAATCGGGTTTTAATTGACGTGCCAGGGAAAGCCCTTCTTCACCGCCATTGCTTTCTATTACACGGAAGCTATTCCTTGATATATTCCGCCCCAGATTGTACGGATTAATACTATTTTCAATAATTAATATCAGCCTCCCTTCTTCCGAATTCATAACACGATCAAGTGCAAATAATTTGTTATTTTAATAAAAAGGTGCTTGCTAAAATAAATGCCGGAATTACCTATTGCGGAGTTGAGTAAAGATCTGGGCCGACGATCTTGACTTCCCGTCGGATGCCCACAAACATACCTGACAGCTTATTCGCATTCAACGCATTACTGCCCAAAACAGGCCATAAACACAAAAATCCTACCAGATAGGCAAGATTTTCTACCATTCCGCCGGGGTTCGGATACCGGCAGGATAGCACTGTCGGGGCCTGTCACGAGATTTACCGGAAAGCATTTTTCCCTACACTTAATTTTTTATCCGGCAAAAAAATAACCGCACCAAAATGACGATTATCTCCCCCCAGTGTCTGAAAATAAAGTGGCAATTTGAGCCTGATAAAATCGTCGGACATCCATCATTGATTTGATCGCCTCCGCATCATTCATATAAAGAATATTATACGAAAATGAGAATCCACCTCACCGAAGAAGATTATCGGGTAATCATTGTAGATAGCCGCCCCATGTTCCGAGCGGGAATCAAATCGGTTATGCAATCGATGATACCCAGATGCAGGTTTTCTGAATACAATTTGCTAACCGATCTGTCAATAGACAGCACGGTCGAATGCTGCACCTATTTTTTTTTCAGGGTGAGAAATATGTCCGATAAAGTAATTATAAGCGCTATTAAAAAGATAAGGTCGGTGTATCTGAACTGCAAGATCATTCTTTTTGACTATCAGCATCAAATTGGCGACATCATCCATTTCTTCCGGGAAAAAATCGATGCATATTTACCCGATGATTTCGGCGACCACGATCTCAAAGATTGTGTCAAATCGTTGGTCTCAAACCGGATATATGTCAATATGCAAATTGCGATCGACCTGCTGATGACAACTCCACGGGTCTTTCAGCGAAAAAAACGCATTGACGCCGACAGAAATAAAGGTGGCCAATTAAATCAAGTTGACTGGGCCTCGCAAAACCAATGTGCGCAACACCCGCATAGGAAAAGGGCCGATATTTAGCAGCAGCCTCGGATGTAGCGGTCTGGCAATGCAATACACTCCAAGCAGCAATCATAAGTATAACGGTGTCCCAAACAACTCGATGAAGTGAACTAATACGATTTCAAAATTAGAACTGTCCGCTCGTTCATTGTCATACGTATAGAGAAAAACGATAGCCTGATTTGACTAAGCTTGTAGTTAAAATTTTTCGAGTGCCTGAATACATTTGATCAGCCAAAATTGTCTCCCCAAGAACTAAGATCTTCACCCCGAAAAGTTGGTTTTTGATCCCTTAAAGGACAGTCTTCGCACCAAAAACGTATATACTTGCCAAAGTAATCGGGCGGCGACATCACAAAAAAGAGTGTTACAAACCACGCTCAAAGTCCCAACAAATCTCTTTAAATATTTAAAGATGGACCGCTGCGAGCCTGCTCGCAGATGGCACTGTCTTGTTTTCCCATAGTAAAACCTCTATATCAGCATGCAATCAGAATTTACCAGTAGCTTTTCAATGAAAGAAATTTCCAGGTCGGCCGAGCCCGGCGCCCCCCTGATCAATCCTTTATCTCCCACAAAAAAGTTCACTCAAATGCTTATGGGCCTCGCAGTGCTCGCGATGGCGCTGCTTTGCGGGATAGACCGTGCTTCCGCCGAAGGTTCCTCCGCATGGGGCGTGACCGACAACAGGCAAGTTAATCTGTTTATCCCGTCAACAAGCAGTTCGGGCGGTGGCAATACGGGATATGTCACCCGGGGCTTTATGATGCTGGCATCCAACACAGGGTCGGCAAGTAATCCCTATAATCCTGCACACCGTATGTATGTATGGGTTAAAGCAAACGAAACCGTCTTTTATGGTTTCAGGACTTCTTCCGGTACCGCTACGGTCAACTTCAACTGGTACCATGACAATTCTTCCACAGGCTTTTACCCGACTGCCACCACCGCTCCGAACAGAGTACTGGCTCATGCGCAAGGCATTACCCAAGGCTCCGGAGGGGCTACCGGCAGGCCTTCTAGCGCCACAGCCGCTAGCAGTGGGCCCAGCCAGGTAACGGGAAATGGATATACTGCTTATTCATTTAAAAACACCACTGGATCGGATAGAGCCTACTGGGTTGAAATCGAATCGAATAACCTGGAATTTAATTATTGGGATGTTACCGTAGCCTCGGGATCGCCCGGCAGCTACACGCGGCAAAACGGCCGTTTGTATTGCAAATATTGGAGTGTGGTAAATGACCTGCCAACTACCGCAGGCTCTTCCAGCTCCACTTCTTCGCCTGCAAACTTTGGCTTTTACATTCCGATCGACAATACCCTTACACCTGCCCAGGATTTTTATGTGAAATACGCCAACTTTGGGGGCAGCAGCTCTGGTTATGCCATATTTTTTGCAAACCTGGATGGTCCCAAAAGCAATCTGACATTCGAACAAAACCGTCGTTCAATGAATGGCTCTTCGTCGAATGCGCATTTCCCATTGTTCGTAAGCAATCCAGACGCGAGTGTCTGGCCTTCGCCTCCGTTACCAATAGCAACATTTGAAGCCGTCTTTTCCAGAAGACCGGGTTCTAGTCCCGCCGCCGGCCAAGCGTCTTTCAAGGTCGAAATCGACAACCCGTCCATTGTAGATATTTTGATTGATCTGAATGGCAACGGGTATTACGACGGAAGCGACGTGATCATTTCAAACGAGTATGACGCCGCAGGTATCTACCAAATATACTGGAACGGAAAGGACCGCACCGGCACAGATGTACCCTCAGGAACGGCAATCCACTTCGTGTCCTCGCTCATGTTTTACCCGGTACACTTTCCGATCTATGATATGGAGCAAAGCCTGGGCATCTCTATCAAGCACGTCAGACCGCTCAGATCAGGTACCGAGCCTGTTAACGACAAGCTTTACTGGGATGACAGTGACATCGCAAGAGCCAATATCTCCGGCACCAGCACATTGAGCCCCAGGAGCGTTCCGGTTAATGTGACAGGCGTTTTAGGACCTGATCACAAATGGTGGGCCAACGGCGACAATGGTTTTAGTCAAAATAACACGATCAATACCTGGACAGGCGCTTACAACGACGAAATTGTTCGTGAGCTGCTTTTCAACTATACTTCCGACGTAGACCTGGCAGTAACCAAAACAGTGTCTGCGGCTACGCCCAGTGTCGGGCAAACTATAACCTTTACGATCGAGGCGACCAACATTCCGCTGCCTGAGAATGCGGGAAACCCGATGACCGCTACCGGCGTGATAGTAACAGACGAAATTCCGGATGGTTACACCGTTGAGAATGTGAGCGTTTCCAAAGGTTCCTGGAACCCGGCAACCGATACGTGGACGATCGGTACATTAGCCGAAAACGAAGTCGTTACGATGACTGTGACGGCCAAAGTCAATACAACAGGACCTTACCTGAACACGGCCATAGTACAGAGCAACGAAAACGACGACAACCAGGCCAACAATAAAGATAACGCGGAGGTAGTAACCCCACCTATCGCCGACGACGATCAAAGCCTGCGCAATGCACCAGCAACCGATGTTACCCTGAACATAATTAGTAATGACAAGCTTCATGGCGGAAGTGTGCCAACAGCCGCAGCCGTTGCCGTGGACCTGGATCCTTCGTTGGACGGCGTTCAAAATACACTTAGCGTACCAGGCCAGGGCATGTGGACCTACGCTCCCGCAACAGGTGAAGTTACTTTTGCACCCGAGATAGGTTTTAATGGAAATCCAACACCGATTGTTTATACACTGACGGAAATTGCGACCGGCCTCTCCGATCAGGCTGCCATTACTGTCACTTACCTAAATCTGCCAAATTCCAATAGCGTGAACGCTCCTATCGCCCGGCCGACAGTCGATCAGATGATCTCTTTGAATGGAACCGGCGCAAATCCTCCCCTCATGTCAGGTAACGACTCGGAAGATGGATTTTATTCGGGTAACACAGGTACCAATGCCAACCCGAAAGGTGTCATCATTACCTCGCTTCCTGACAATGGAGAATTGTATTATGACGGCTCTTTGGTAAGCACCAATGAAATTGTTACCGCAAGATTGTTTCCCAATCCCGCACTGTTCAGTCTAAAAATGACGGGCTCAGGTTATTCGAAAACCTCATTTGAATATGCCTATGTCGACGCAGACGGGCTTATCGACCCTAGCCCTGCCACCTACACCCTCACCTGGGAAGGCGCATTGCCAGTAACGCTGGTCAGCTTTGAGGCGGTTAAGGAAGCAGGCCTCGTACGTTTGTCGTGGAAAACGAGCGAAGAAATCAATGCATCCCACTTTGACGTGGAGCGTAGTAGCGACGCCAAGAACTGGAACAAAATCAAACAGACTGCTGCTGCCGGAGAGAGCCACGGATTAATAAGCTACTCATTGATCGATGAAGCACCGCTTTCCGGGACCAATTACTACCGACTAAAAACTGTTGACCTGGACGGTAGCTTTGCCTACTCACGCACGGTGAGCGTCACAACGGCCGGTCTGGTGATAAGCATATATCCGAATCCTACTTCGCACCTACTGTATATCAAAGGTCTTGATGCGAGTGCGATTCGCCTGGTTTCGCTGGTTAATACCGGCGGCGTAACCGTTTTAAAATACAACTCTGTGCCAGAAAATGGTATCGATCTCGGCCAATTTCCCAACGGAATGTACCTGGTTAAAATCGTTACCAAAGATGGTGAGCAAACTATGAGAAAGATTGTGGTGAGCAAGTAGCCTCAGCGCCCATTGCCACATTCTGGTGAGCACTTCGAAAACTTGCCTAAAAAAGGCGGTTTGCTCTCGATTTGCTCACCGGAATATTGAAAAAAATTGCACGTTTTGATTGTATACGCACAAAAATAAAACCCTGCAAATCAGTTATTTGCAGGGTTTTTCTGAATGTTGTTGTATTATATTATCGATCGTTTTGGAGCACGTACACCCTAAATCAAACTCCCTCAGACATATTTTAGCCGAATTTCGTTAGCTGGTCGAGTATCTCGTAGTGAATTCCGAGCACAATCACTTACACTCCGTAGTCAAAATAAACAGGATTCAACGCTTACAATAGCCTTAGCTGCAAAGCACTCCGCCGTGCCAAATTTACAATGCTCCTC
Source organism: Dyadobacter sp. 22481 (assembly GCF_052044875.1). Taxonomy (NCBI): domain Bacteria; kingdom Pseudomonadati; phylum Bacteroidota; class Cytophagia; order Cytophagales; family Spirosomataceae; genus Dyadobacter; species Dyadobacter sp. 22481. The sequence continues at coordinate 107,646 of NZ_JBQENV010000001.1, read as the reverse complement.
CTAAGGTATTTTTACCGAAACATAATGCTGTTATTAGGCTGTCCGTGCAGGCCCTGGGGTCAAGTCGGCTAATTCACATGCCGCAACTGAACCCGCTCCATCAGCATGTCGCGGTAGGTCCGGCTAACTGGAATTTCTTTTTTGCCGATCCAAATCGAATTGCCCTGAATAGCTTCAATTTTGGAAAATTGAACGATGTAGGATCGGTGCACCCGTATGAAACGCGTAGCGGGCAATAGTTCTTCCAACTTGCCAAGCTGCAAAAGCGGCATCAGGCGGTCGGCCCCGCGGTGGATCAGTACATACTCGCCGTAAGCCTCTACATAGTCGATATCGCCAAGTGTAACGTTGTATATTTTAGAGTCCGCTTTGATGAATATTTGGTCCTGCTCATCATCGGCGGTGGCCGGTTGCTGTATGAGATTACGCCTGCTCAATTGGTCCGTTGCCTTGCCAACCGCCTGAAAGAACCTTTCGAAAGCAATGGGTTTAACCAGATAGTCGACTGCATTAAGCTCATAGCTTTTGACGGCATATTCAGTGTAGGCAGTCGTAAAAATCACCAACTGGTCTTTCCCAAGCGTCTGCATAAAGCTGATCCCATTGATGTCAGGCATTTGAATGTCCAGGAAGAGCAGGTCGAGGTGGCGGCTTTGCAGCACGGCCGCAGCTTCGATCGCGTTGGCACACGTGGCTACCAGATCGAGCGAAGGGATTTTGGAAACATAATCCGTGAGCAGTTTACGCGCCAGGGACTCGTCATCGACAATCATGCAGGTCATTTTCATAGGTTTACAGTCAGTCGGATTTCAAAGGTATCGGCATGATCGGCGATATCCAATGCATGTCGCCCGGGATATGCGAGTTCCAGTCGCTTTTGAACATTGGCCAGACCGATCCCGCCGGGCTCACTCTCCGCCGTCAATACAGCCCTTTTGGTGTTAATACATCGAAAGGACATTGTATTCCGGCCATCCACATGCAGCTTAATGCCTATGCGACCTTGCGGGTTCATATCCAGGTCCGAATGTTTGAAGCTGTTCTCTAAAAAGGTCAATAGCAATAACGGCGCGATCTGATGGTCACCGCTTACACCCGCCGCTTCGAATGTGACCTGGCGCTGGTAAACTTCGGATTTCAATTTTTGCATTTCCACGACGTTGCGCAAAAAAGCGACCTCATCCTGCAATGACACCCATTGCGGGTGACATTGGTATAGCATGTACCTGAGCAAATCCGAAAGCTTCATGATCATCGGCGCGGCGCTGTCGTCTTTCAGGTAAGCCAGGGTATAAATGTTGTTGAGTGTATTGAACAAAAAATGCGGATTGATCTGGTTTTTCAAAAATTGCAATTCACTTTCCAGTTGCTGTCTGGAAAGTTCGGTTTGCATTTGCAGGGTTTCGAAGCGGTCCGCCGCAAATTTCCGCGCGGTACTGATGATCAGCACAACCATAAACAACAGGTAGGCCCGCATAAACTGAAATGCCCTGGGATATTGAATATTGCGTTTCAGGATTATCTTCATGTCCGCGGGCACGAGCGATGTCTGAATTTTGGCGAACAGCACCAGCAACGCAAAGCATAGGACACCGTAAACGATATATCGCTTTTTTTCCAGAAAGGTCGGGATCAGCAGCAGCATATTGGTATATACGGTCCCTGCCTGCAAACCTACATTGACAGTCGCCGCCCAAACGGCATCAGTGTCCCGACGGGCATTGGAAAACATCAGCACCCAGATCAGCCAGTAGCCCAGCCAGGCAAATATGGTCATCGCTGGGATCTTCTTGAACGCAGTCGTTTTCATTGTGAGACGGATTGGAGCTGCAATGGTAAGCCATATCGTCGAGAACCAAAACAATCTCCGTCGAATGGCGCAGTTTATCCTGTGAGCCTGCTGATTTTCCGGTTCAGATACATTTCTGCCGAAAATAATCCGTTCAAGGGAAAACACCCGGATTCCACGCCGGATTTACCCGCGATCATTGAGTTAAATTTTTGATCCCACATTCCTGTATTTGTTTTGGCCGAGAAACAAAACGATACGTCCAATGAAGAACCTGACCACAACTATCTGTGCCATTGTATGGATACTCCTGCTGGCCGGCTCCGCACATGCACAGCAAGCCCAGCTGGCCAATATGCCTGCTGATGAGCGGGCACAATGGCAAACGCAGCGAATGAAAGAAACGCTCCAACTCGATTCTGCGCAGGTAGCAAAAGTATCCTCCATCAATTTAAGTTATGCCCGGCAAACGGACCCGGTTATCGCTGGTAGCGGCAGCAGGCTCACCAAACTCAAAGCGTTCAGGCAGATTAATGCGGCAAAGGAAAAGGAGCTGCAAGGTGTGCTCAGCCCGCAGCAATTCAGGCAGTTCAAAAAGCAACAGCAGGAAATGAAAGAGCAATTTAGAAAACGTAAATCATAAGCAGAGATGATCAAACTCCTGAAAGTACTGACCGCGTGCACACTCGTATTTTGCTCCTGTCGCACCGGCCAGGTTGAGCCGAAAGCGTCTGACGATTACGATTTTTCCGAGGTCGACAAATTCATTGAAGGGCATGCGGATGATTATAATAATCAGGTAATCGTGCTGGTGTCCCAAAACGGCCAACTGATTTACAGAAAAAGCATCGGGCTGGATGAGCATACCGCAAAGCCAATTGCCTCGGCGACGAAATGGCTTTCGGCCGCAGTCATGATGAGCCTGGTCGGCCAGGGTAAGCTATCGCTTTCGGACACGATCGGCAAGTACCTGCCGATTTTCACCGCACACCGGAAAGGCAGTATTACCATCAGGCAATTATTTGCCCATACGGCCGGATTCGGAGGCGACTCCCCACAGAAATACGAGTACAAAAGGCTGATGACCCTTGCCCAGGCAGTCGATTCCATCGCGGTTTATACGCCATTGATCGCCCACCCCGGTGCAGAATTCGATTACGGCAGCGCGGGTATGCAGATCGGCGGCAGAATCGCCGAAATCGTATCGGGTAAAAAATGGCAGGACCTGTTCGATGACCGCATTGCCGGGCCCTGCGGGATGACAGCCGACTACCGCTCCGTTCGCAACCCGATCATCGCAGGCGGCGTACGCACGACCGCCGCCGATTATCTTCGGTTCCTAGAAATGCTGGTCAACCGGGGCACTTATAACGGGCACCGGGTACTAAGCGAAGAAGCGATCGATGCGATGCTGACCGACCAGACTGTAAATGCAAAGATTACGGGCACGCCCTACGCACACAATCCGTTCTCATCGACGCCCGAAAGGCCGGTCCGTTACGGTGTCGGCAACTGGCTGGACGTTTTCGATAGCGACGGAAAAGTAGTGGAAAGCAGCAGCCCTGGCTTATTTGGTACACACCCATGGCAGGATTCCAAACACAAAATTGCAGGCATTATTTTTACGCAGACCACCCCGAGGCAGAGCAGCATGGCCAGCCTTGAAATCCGGCAGATGATCAGGAAAATTCTGGATTAAAGCGCGTAAGACGTGGGAGACTGCCAAGGGCACTTTTGAGATTTAAGCATATCTTAAGAGTCTTCAACATAATTATTTCACAGCTTCTTACTTATTTCGTATGCCCTGATTGTAGTACTATCACCAATCGTATGCGAATCCTGATCATCGAAGACGAATCCGGCATCTTAAACTTCCTCCGACAGGGGCTTGAAGAGGAGTCTTATTCGGTTGATACGGCTACCAACGGCCTGGACGGCCTTGAAATGGCACTTGCCGAAGGATACGATGTGATGCTGCTCGATTGGATGCTGCCGGGTAAAAGCGGAGTCGAAGTGTGCCGGGAAATCAGAAGAGCTGGTATCAAAACACCCATCATCTTTCTGACAGCCCGCGATACGGTGCAGGACACGGTCTTCGGCTTGCAGGCCGGCGCCAATGATTATATCAAAAAGCCATTCAGCTTTGAAGAACTTTTAGAGCGGATCAAGGTGCAATTGCGGCCGCATTCAGGTGAACAGATCGAATTTAGGCTGGGCCCTATTGTAGTAGATACCCAATCGCACCAGGTTTTCAGGGATTCGCAGGAAATTAAGCTGACGCAGAAAGAGTTTGGCCTGCTGGAATTTCTGCTTCGCAACAAAGGAAAGGTATGCCGCCGTACACGCATCATCGAAAGCGTTTGGGATATTCACTTCGAATATAATACCGGTGTGATCGACGTTTATATCAATTCGCTGCGCAAAAAGCTGGGGCTCACCAAAGAGGAAGACTACATCCAGACAATCCGGGGCGTGGGTTACATTGCAAAGGAAATATGAACAACACTGGCATGAGATCCTCCTACCGAAACCGGATCGCGCTTAACTTTACCCTCGGCACGGGGCTACTGATCGCCCTTATTTTTCTACTAATCTATTACATCGTCAGCGCCACAGTTTTCAACCGTCTGGAAAAAGACCTGGGCTATGAGTTGGAAAAGCATTTCTATGAGGTAGGCGTCCAGCGCGGACAGCCCTACTTTGCCGACAAGGCCGAATGGCTCGAACGCGAGCATAGCGAACTGGAAATCAACCCGGTGTTTGTCGCACTTACCAATCTTTCGGGGAAGGTAATCGACAAATCTCCCAATCTGAAAAATGACTCGCTAAAACTCCATTTCTCGCCGGCAGACCATGCTGTTTTCAAAACTACCCTGCATGGACTGGCCATCGAACAGGTCCAGCAGGTGATCAGGGAAAATGGCCGGCCGGTGGGCTACATCGTTGTCGCTATGCCCATCGATGAGTCGGAGAGAGTTCTTCTTAATTTAAAAGTGGTGCTTTTGATCGCGTTTTCGGCGGTGCTAGCCATCCTCTTTATTTTCACGCGCTACCTGGCCGGCAGGAGCATTCAACCGGTACTGACGGTGATCGAAACGGCCAGCAAGATGTCGAATAGCAACATGGGTAGCCGCATTCCGGTGCCATTTGTCCAGGACGAATTGTATTTGCTGGTCACGACCCTGAACGAGCTGATGACACGCGTCGAGCATGCCATCGAGCGGGAAAAACGATTTACTTCCGACGCCTCACATGAGCTCAGGACTCCGTTGGCTGTGATTAAAGGCACCCTGGAAGTGCTGATCCGGAAGCCGCGGTCAGCCGATGAATACGTGGAAAAAATCTCGTTCTGCATCGGGGAAATGGACCGCATTAATCACCTGGTCGATCAACTGCTACTACTGGCGCGGTTTGAAAGCCAGCAAAAGGCCATGACCATGGGAATCGTTGACCTTTCCGAGCTCACCGCCAACATTCTGGTGCGGCACCAGCAGCAAATCGTAGAAAAGAATCTATCTGTCGATCTGGATACAGTTGGAATTGATACCGTATATAGTGATCCGTACATGGCCGATATCATGCTGGACAACATTATTTCCAATGCTGTGAAGTATTCATCCGGACCGGCCCGCATTGCTATCAGCATCGCTACTTCTGAGCAGATCACCTATTACGCCGTGGCAGATAAGGGGATCGGAATCGACTCCAACGACATCAGTCGGATCCGCGATGCCTTCTATCGGTCCGCCCCCCTATCCCACCCTGAAGTGAGAGGCAGCGGCCTGGGGCTCTCTATTGTCAGCCGTATGTGCGAAATGCTGGGCGTAGGTTTCACGATTCAAAGCGAACTTGGCAAAGGCACCCAAGTGACGCTCTCTTTCCCAATTTTAAGCCAATCTTAAGAATTTCTTGAGAATCCCTTAAGAAAGGCAGGGATATCTTTGATTAAACAGAAAGTAATCACAGATAACCCAACTGATCATTTATGAACTCCACCGGACACGCTGAGAATCTAAGCCGCCATGCATTTCTGCGTAAGCTTGGTTTTGGCGGAACTGCCCTTGCCGCATTCTATTTTGGCAGCCATATGCAATCCTGCACCAACGACCGCGTCAATCCCGCGCCTACCAATATGACCCTGGATTTGAACGATCCGGCCTACGCAGCCCTGAAATCCAGTGGTGGTTACGTCGTAAAGGACGGCGTCGTCATCGTGCGAAGCAATACAGGCACCTACATAGCAGCTACCCGCACATGCAGCCATGAGGGCCGCAACGAGGTGATCTACCAGACCGACCATTTCTATTGCACAGCCCATGGGGCCAAGTACGATAACGCCGGCAAGGGCCTCAATAGCGAAGGCAGGAAGGGCATAGCCGTCTACACGACAACCCTTGCCGACCAAATCCTGACCATAACCGCCTAAGCGATGCGCAAAACGACATTCACCCTACTGTTCAGCCTGTTGGCTTCTGTCGTATTCGCTCAGACGGATCTGATGAAAGAGCTCGAACAAGCAGACGATTCTACAGTGCATTATGCAGCGGCAAGTTTCAAAGGCACCCGCATTATCAACGGGCATTCGGTAGAAACAGTTGGCAAGAACAACATGGACTTTATTATTTCGCACCGGTTCGGGGCGATCAATTCCGGTGCGGGCAATTTTTTCGGTCTGGACGAATCCCAGATCCGGCTCGCGCTGGAATACGGCCTCACCGACCGTCTGATGGTGGGCCTAGGCCGCAGCAGCTATCAAAAAACGATCGACGTTTTTGTAAAATATCGCCTGCTTCGCCAATCGAGCGGCCTGCGCAACATGCCCGTATCGGTGACGCTTTTCGCAAGCGACGCACATAATGCAAGCACATCCACGCCGGATCTTCCGTTTTACACCATCACCCAACGGCAGACCTATACATTCCAGGCGCTGATTGCCCGGAAATTCAATGAAAAGCTATCCTTGCAGCTTACCCCAACGGTAATGCACCGCAATCTGGCAGAGAAGCCTCTGGATGCCAACAATGTGTACGCGCTGGGAATGGGAGGCCGCTACAAGCTCACCAAGCGGACCTCGTTCAATGTAGAATATTGGTATACACCCAAGACCATTGGCGGCACTACGCAGCGGGACCCGCAATACACCAATACACTCTCACTTGGCTTTGACATCGAGACCGGCGGACACGTTTTCCAGCTTCATCTGACCAACTCCCGCGGCATGATCGAAAAGCAGTTCCTGGGCCAAACTACTGGCAAATGGAGCAATGGGGATATCTTCTATGGTTTCAATGTGGCCAGGACTTTCAGTTTTGATAAAAGTAAAAAACGCGGCAAAAACGATGGATACTAAGCTTTTCAAATGGGCATTGCTGCTAATGGTCAGCCAACTGCTGGCGATCTGCGCGAGCGCGCAGGTGTATATGACCAAAGCCGGACAAACCAGTTTTTTCTCGGAAACACCGCTCGAAAACATATCGGCAGTAAACCAACAAGTGTCGGTCCTGCTTAATAGTGTCAACGGAGAAATCGCAGTCCGGATGCAGCACCGGGCATTTAACTTCCCCAACAAGCTAATGCAGGAGCATTACAATGAAAACTATATGGAGACCGATAAGTACCCGGCCGCCGGTTTTACTGGAAAAATCAACGAACAGGTTGATTTTTCCAGGGACGGCACCTACCCAGTCAGCGCGAGCGGCGTTCTGGACATACATGGCGTCAAGCAAAACCGGACGCTCAACGGTCAGCTTACTGTCAGCGGCGGACGGCTCACGCTCAGCTGCACCTTTGATGTAAAACTAGCAGACCATCATATACAGGTACCTACCCTGGTGATCACCAAGATCGCAGAATCTATTTCGGTCAAAAACAGGTTTGAGCTGACATTGAAAAAGACATCGTAAACTGCCCAATGCTTAACAGGATCATCGCATTCTCGGTCGCCAACAAGCTCAAAGTGGGGCTGCTCGTGCTGGCCCTCATCGGTTACGGAAGCTATGAGCTCACCCGGCTGCCGATTGATGCGGTACCTGACATTACCAACAATCAGGTGCAGGTGATCACCATCGCACCCTCTTTCGGCGCGACCGATATCGAAAGACTCGTTACGTTTCCCATTGAGCAGGCCAACAACAACATTTCGGGACTCAAAGAGATACGTAGTTTCTCGCGCTTTGGCCTTTCCCTGGTCACAATTGTTTTTGAGGATGATGTGGATGTGTACTGGGCACGCCAACAGGTCTCCGAACGGCTCGCGAAAGTACAATCGCAAATTCCTCAGGGCATCGGCACGCCGGAGCTCGGGCCCATCAGCACCGGCCTCGGCGAAATTTATCAGTACGTAGTGCGTGCCAAGGAAGGTTACCGGCACCGCTACGATGAAACCGAACTTCGAACGATTCAGGATTGGATCGTCCGAAGGCAGCTGCTTGGAGTCCAGGGGGTAGCTGAGGTGAGCAGTTTTGGTGGCAAGCTCAAACAATATTCGATAGAGGTAGAGCCTGCCAAACTGCTTTCTATGGGACTGAATATCAATGATGTATTTACCGCATTACAGGAAAACAACGCCAATACCGGGGGAGCTTATATCGAAAAGGGCCCGTCGGTGCTCTACATCCGCAGCGAGGGGTTGGTGGAAAACCTGGAAGATATCGGCAGCATTGTTGTCAGGAACCTGCCCGACGGGCAGCCGGTTTTCATACGCGACGTTGCCGAAATCAAGACAGGCTTTGCAACCCGTTACGGAGCAATGTGCTACAACGATCAGGGCGAAGTCTCGGGAGCCGTGGTAATGATGTTAAAAGGCGCCAACAGCAGCGAGGTGATCCGCGCGGTGAAGCAGCGCGTGGCGCAGATCCAGAAAACACTGCCCGAGGGCGTGGTGATTGAGCCCTTTCTGGACCGTAGCAAAATGGTCAACAATGCGATCGGCACGGTTGAAAAAAACCTGCTGGAAGGTGCCCTGATCGTTGTTTTCGTACTCGTGATCTTTTTGGGCAATGTCAGGGCAGGCCTGCTGGTGGCGTCGGTGATTCCACTAGCCATGCTTTTCGCGGTAATCATGATGAACACCTTCGGCGTCAGCGGCAATCTGATGAGCCTTGGGGCCCTGGATTTTGGCCTCATTGTCGACGGCGCTGTGATCATTGTCGAAGCGGTAATGCATCAGATCGCTCAGAGCACCCATTTTTCAGGCACCGACCGGCTTACGCAAACCCAAATGGACGAGCAGGTCAACGAATCGGCCGATCGCATGATGAATAGCGCTGTTTTCGGGCAGATGATCATTTTAGTTGTCTACCTACCCATATTCACCCTGCAAGGTATAGAAGGGAAAATGTTTAAACCGATGGCACAAACAGTAGCTTTTGCGCTGCTGGGGGCCTTTCTGCTTTCGATCACTTACATTCCCATGATGAGCGCGTTGTTTTTAAGCAAAAAAGTACGCCGCAAACTGACCTGGTCGGATAGGGCAATAAAAAAAGTCTCGGCCGGCTACCTGATCATGCTCGAAAAGCTGCTGCGTATGCCCAGGCTAGTGATGATTTCTGCATTGCTGCTTTTCGCAGCGGCGGTTTTTACGCTCACCACACTGGGAGGTGAATTCATACCCGCGTTGGAAGAAGGAGATTTTGCCGTCGATACGCGTGTGCTCACAGGCAGCAGCCTGGCGACCACAATTGCCAACACCACCAGGGCGGCACATATCCTCAAAACCCGCTTCCCCGAAGTCGAAAAAGTGGTTACCAAGATTGGTAGCGGCGAAGTCCCTACCGACCCGATGCCGATGGAAGCGAGTGATATGATGGTAATCCTGAAAGACAAAAGCCAGTGGAGCTCAGCAAGCACATTCACCGAGCTTTCAGAAAAGATGGGCCGCGCATTGCAGGAAGTCCCCGGCATCACGGCCGGGTTTCAGTACCCGGTGCAAATGCGTTTCAATGAGCTGATGACCGGCGCGCGCCAGGATGTAGTTTGTAAAATATTCGGGGAAGACCTGGATACGCTGGCCTTATACGCGTCCCGCCTGGGCAGGCTCGTCAATCAGGTGGACGGTGCGCGTAACCTGTACATCGAAGCCGTATCGGGTCTGCCGCAGATTGTAATCCGGTACAACCGAAATACCATTGCCCAGTTCGGCCTGACCGTCGGGTCGGTCAACCGCATCGTGAACACGGCACTGGCCGGTCAAAGCGCCGGGATGGTTTTCGAGGGAGAAAAACGCTTTGACCTCGTCGTAAGGCTCAACCCGTCTCAAAAAAGGAATGAGGCCCAGATCCGCGATCTGCTGGTGCCGACCCCAAGTGGAGTTCAGCTCCCGCTTTCCCAACTGGCCGACATCCGCAGAGTCACAGGTCCCAATCAAATCCAGCGGGAGGACGCCAAACGGCGCATTGTGGTGGGCTTCAATGTGGCCGGCCGCGATGTGCAGAGCATTGTAAATGAGCTACAAATCAAAGCGGGCAAAAGCTTGCGCTTACCTGCCGGCTACTACATCACCTACGGCGGGGCTTTCGAGAATCTGAATGCCGCCAAAGCAAGGTTGATGATCGCCGTTCCGGTATCGCTCTTGCTGATCTTTTTGCTGCTTTATTTTGCATTCAATTCGGTGCGCGACGGGCTGCTGATTTACTCAGCCATACCACTATCGGCGATCGGAGGCATTTTCCTGCTTGCCTTGCGCGGAATGCCGTTCAGTATCAGTGCCGGGATCGGCTTTATCGCGTTATTTGGCGTGGCGGTACTGAATGGCATTGTACTCGTAGCCGAATTCAACCGGATTCGTAAAGCGGGTGGGAGCTCTGTTGAGAAGGCCATACTCGAAGGCGCCAGCCATCGGCTCCGCCCGGTTCTGATGACTGCATTTGTCGCTTCCCTGGGCTTTCTGCCAATGGCGGTGAGCAATGGTGCCGGAGCAGAAGTACAACGGCCACTGGCCACGGTTGTGATCGGCGGCCTTCTGGTCGCGACGGCGTTAACATTGTTCGTCTTACCGGTTCTTTATTTTGTATTTGAAAACAAGTTCCTTTTTAAAGCACGCGCAGGCATCCTGCTGGTCTTGGCTTGTGCACTTGCTCCCGGCCAGTCGCAAGCACAAAAACAGATCGACCTTCAAACGGCCATTAACCTGGCTCTTAGAGACAATAATCAATTGAAAAGCCAAAAGTTACAGGCTGAATACCGCAAAGCACTTTTGAAAACTGCCGTCAACCTACCACAAACCAGCATAAGTATGGAGGCCGGGCAGATCAACAGCGCTTATACCGATACGCGGCTTACGCTATCCCAGTCGGTGTGTCTTCCTGTCGTGTACCGGCGTCAGCGATCGCTACTGGAACAGGAATTTGACGCGGGGCTGCTCCAAGCCTCAGTTAGTGCGGTCGATCTACGGCGCAATGTCGCTGATCAATTTTACACGCTGCTTTATCTGAGGCAAAAGGCGCACCTTCTCAGCTCGCTCGACAGCCTCTTCAATGCGGTTGCTACGCGCGCTGCCGAACGGTCGGCACAGGGAGAGGCCAATATACTCGAAAAGACAAGTGCTCAAATGCAACTGAGGCAGCTCAGGCAACAGCTGGGACAGCTGGGTGCCGATCATAAACTGGCGCTTATGACATTCAACCTACTGCTCAACGGGCCAGAATCATATGCTCCGCAAGATGGGGCACTTATCTTTTCTTCGGCCATATATGTAGATACTTCTAAATTATCATCGCATCCCCATATGCAGTTGGCCGACCGGCAACAGAACGTTGCCCGTGCGGCTATTGCTGTGGAGAAAGCCCGGCTTCTACCCGAATTAAGCCTGGCTTACAACAATATGAGCATGCGCGGCACTGGTGCTGACAATAAGCTGTACAATGGTTGGCCACGCTTTCAGGCTGCGCAGATCGGTATAAGCATTCCTGTTTTCGCAGGTGCGCAAAAGGCACGCATCCACGCAGCAAAGATAGCTGGGCAGGCTGCACAAGAACTGTATCAGAGCCAGTACCGACAGTTTGAAGCCCGGTACTTGGCGGCATTAACTGGCTACCGTCAGGCACTCGAGCGCGCCAGCTACTATCAGAATTCCGCCGTGCCCAACGCCGAGCTCATTACCCTGACGGCAACCCGCCAGCTTCGGGAAGGTAATATCAACTACCTGGAATGGAGTCAGCTGATTGCGCAGGCCACCTCGGTCAGAAGCGAATACCTTGATGTGATCGCCATTCTGAACCAAAATGCGATAGAACTAGACTATTTCCTCAGCCAATAGTGATGATGGATATCAAATCTTTGCTTTATGTTGCCCTTGGCGTCTTGCTTAGCTCATGTGCTGCGAAAACGACTGATCAGCAGCCCGCCGCGAAAACATCGGCAAAAGAAAACATCGCCAAACTAACGCCAGACCAAATCCGCAACGCGGGTATTGCAACCGCATTTCCCCAGGCCAGATCGGTTTCGTCCGTATTACGACTTAATGGTAAGATCGATGTGCCGCCGCAAAATACGGTATCAATCAGCGCGCCAATGGGTGGGTATCTGAAGTCAACCAACCTATTGCCTGGAATGTTTATACAAAAAGGTCAAGTGCTGGCGGTACTGGAAGATCAGCAGTACATTCAGTTGCAACAGGATTATCTGTCTGTCAGTGCGCGCATCGAATACCTTGAGACCGAATACGAGCGTCAAAAGAGCCTGAACACCTCTAAATCTGTGAGCGACAAAACCTATCAGCAAGCGGAAGCCGACTTCCGGGCCCAACAGGTGGCAATGGGTGCTTTGGCCGAAAAGCTACGGTTGGTGGGAATCAATCCGCGCCAGCTAAGCGCCGAAAGAATATCGCGCAGCGTCAACATCTATTCGCCCATCTCGGGCTATGTATCCCGCGTCAAGGTCAACATCGGTAAATACCTGGCGCCCACCGAAGTGCTTTTTGATCTGATCAACCCCTCGGAGATCCATCTGGCTCTGAAAGTCTTTGAAAAAGACCTTGACAAGATCCGCAAGGGCCAGAGCGTACTTGCATTTACCAATTCCAGACCCGAGCGGAAAATTCCGTGCGAGGTGATACTGGTTGGCAAAGACCTATCGGCCGAGCGGACAGCCGAGATCCATTGTCACTTTCAGAAATATGAGCCAGGCCTGATGCCCGGCACATTCATGAACGCGGAGCTTGCACTCGAGTCACGCAATGCGACTGTTCTCCCTGACGAGGCCATCGTCAGCTTTGAAGGAAAGGAATTCATATTTACTTCCGGAACAGAAGGGTTTGTCATGACAGCAGTCCAGACGGGCAATAGCGAAAACGGCATGACCGAAATCCTGAGTCCTACCGGTCTGCAAGGGACGCTTTGCGTTACGAAAGGCGCCTATTCGCTGCTGATGTTTCTGAAAAACAAATCCGACCAATAAGATCCATCTATTTCCGGCATTACACCAGCGCCGCGCTCGGTGGAGCGGGGAACAACTAACAATCACATTCCATATTGACGCTGATCATTATTGCCCACATCAGGACCGGCTAATTTCGAGGTAATAGTTTTCACAGGAAAACAGAAAAAACGTGATCAACTTAATATCAAAAAAATCATGAAAACCGATTTTGAGATCCAAAAAGATGTCATTGAACAACTTCGGTGGGAGCCGGCGTTGGCTGCCGCGGAGATCGGAGTGTCCGTTAAAGATGGGATTGTGACTTTGTCGGGGACTATTGATTCTTACCCTAAAAAGCTCGCCGCTGAAAAAGGTGTACGCAAGGTCAGCGCCGTCAAAGCAGTCATTGAAAATCTGGAAGTGCACCTTCCGACCAACAAGCAGAAGAGCGACCAGCAAATCGCGGACCAGGTCCTGCACGCCCTGCGCTGGCACACGGCAGTGGCCGACGAAAAATTGAAGGTCACCGTTGAGCACGGGTTTGTAACCCTGTCCGGCCAGGTCGATTGGGGCTATGAGAGAAATATGGCAAAAACGGCGATCGAAAACATTGAAGGTATCCGGCTTGTTGTGAATGAAATCACCGTCAGGCCTCACCCGGTCTACTCGGACGTCACTGAAAAAATCGGCGCGGCCTTTCAGCGTCATGCTTCAATTGACTCTTCAAAGATCAAAGTCTTTATCACCGGCAATCGTGTAACCCTGGAAGGCCGGGTCAGATCGTGGGCCGAAAGAGATGATGCCGAGGAGGCAGCCTGGTCGGCCAGGGGCGTCAATCAGGTAGTCAACAATCTGATTGTAGAGGAAGAAGAATTCGCATTCTGAACAAAATAAAACTAAAAAAGGCCGGTGTACCGGCCTTTTTTAGTTTTCTAAGCGATCTTTTGTCGCCACTGAGTCGACTGGGTCGACATGCGAGGGGAATGCATCGAGAATTTTTGCTGCGACCGACCGGATAACGACTTCGGGCTTTTTCCCGTCATCGAAAACCACTTCGATGGCCGCAACCGCCCAGCCCCGCCATATCAGCTTTCTGCTGTGTGAATGCCAGACATCGATAACCAATGTCGCCTCCCGGTATCGGAACAAGTTATCGCGCGGCATCATCCAATAATCACCGTACATGTACCCATATGGATCCGGCAACAGTATGGATAGTTCTTCCACGCGGATATCATAGCGTAGTGTCAGGGCGGCGGTGTCACGACCAGGCAGATATCCCTTCGCGATCAGCAGATCATTGACAGCCTGCTTGATTCTCCCATCATTTAATTCATTGAAATACAACGGATTCGTTTCCCAGACGAGGCTATCCGCCTTTGCCCATTGGAAAGTCTTGTATTGATTAACGGGATAGCTCTTGTCAACCTCATGGTAGACTCTAATCTCGGGGCTGCACCCGATGAGCATCACCCCCAATATAGCAAGCGCTGTCCGCATAAGTTCGTGGAAAAGTTGGTATGGACATAAAATTAAAGCAGACAAAACCTGGCAGACATGAGCAAAGTCAGTTCACCGGGCGCTATTGATCATCTTTCGAGGCATTATCAGTCAATAACTTGCAACTGGCTTAAATGACCATTTCAACCTAAGCGAGCTGTATATGAAAAAGATCCTTGTCCCTTTTGACTTCTCTGCGCTTTCCATGTCCGCCCTCCGGTTCGCTATCGAGCTGGCAGAAACAGCGAATGGTGAGGTAACAGCGCTGCATGTGGTAAATATGACACCGCTTTACCTGGAAAGTCTGGACCCGAACGGGTATCCGATCGGCTCTGCCTCGATACTCTCCGAATTAAGTCGCGAGGCAACTGAGCATTTTGCGCGGGTAAGAGGTGAGCTGAAAACGCGCATAGAACCTGGCTTTCGTGTCGAACAGGGGCTGCTGCATCAGATAGTGATTAAGACCATACATGAAACAGAAGCTGATCTGGTGGTGATGGGGACAAACGGGAGCAACGGGATCGCTGAGGTGATGATGGGTTCAAATACAGAAAAAGTCGTCAGGACCGCCCCCGTACCCGTTATTTCCATCCATAAGGGCCAAAAAATCAGTCAGATACGCAATATAGTTTTCCCCACGACCTTCGATCTGCAGCAGCATCGCTTTATATGGCAGATCCGGGCATTGCAATCATTTTTTGGCGCACACCTTCATCTGCTTTACGTGAAGACACCCAATACCAAAGACACTGATAAAACACTGACTGGCATGCTCGGCGATCTGGCCGCATATTATGACCTTTCCGAATATAGCGTTCATGTTACCCATGCTTCCACCGAGGAAAAAGGCGTGCTAAAATTCGCCGCCCGCATGTCAGGCTCGATGATCGCCATGGCCACGCACGGCTACACAGGTTTGACCCACCTGATGCTGGGAAGTGTGGCCGAAAATGTCATCAACCACACCAACGAGGCTGTCTGGACCTACAAACTTTCCGAGCATGCGTGAATGCAAAATCGAATGCATAACTAACCTAAACTAAAATGAAAAGTGCCGCCGGTGATCCGGGCGGCACTTACTTTTAGCTGGAAACCTTACTTGATTGCTACTTGCCGTGCAGCTTCCGATAAACTGATTATAATCAGTAAAATAGAATCGAATTTCAACAACCTTTATGACTTAATGTAATGACCGGTGAAAGATCCCCTGAAAGACAGTGGCCTTACCTCTGACCAGGTAGAAGCCTCCCGCAAGCAGCATGGGCAGAACATGCTCAAAAAACAAAAGTCGTCCGGACTATGGTTTATCCTGAAAGCGGCAGCAGCTGAACCGATGCTGATGCTGCTGGTTGCTGCGGCGGTAATCTATTTTTTAATGGGCTCGACCCAAGAGGCGGTCATCATGCTGGTGGCAATCGGGCTGGTGGCAACGATCTCAATCATTCAGGAGAGCAGGACCCGCCGCGCAATGGTCAGTCTGGAAAACTTCACCAGCCCGGCATACCGCGTTCTTCGTGACCGGGTCTGGACCTTGCTTAAAAGTGAGGCATTGGTGGTGGGCGACACCGTTGAGCTCGGAGAAGGAAACCTCGTGCCGGCAGATGCGATCGTATTGTCGGCTGACGATTTCTCGGTCAATGAATCAATCCTGACCGGTGAATCCATGCCGGTCTACAAACTCGCGGGTAGCCCTCCCGACCCGCTATTTGCCGGAACGCAAGTCACTTCGGGCCAGGCTGTCTGCAGCATTACAGCGGTTGGCGGCGCTACCCGACTTGCCCGGATCGGCAGCAGCATTGCTTCCATTCCGGCTGCAAAATCAGTTTTACAAGTCCAGATCCGGCGCCTTGTCAGGGACATGGCCATCATCGGGGCGATTATATTCGTAGCCGTCTGGGCGATCCGGTTTGCGCGGTCGGGCGATCTGCCGGGAAGCCTTTTGGGCGCATTGACGCTGGCGATGAGCATTCTGCCCGAAGAGATCCCGGTTGCTTTCGCCACCTTCATGGCGCTGGGCGCTTACCGGCTGATGAAAGAGGGCATTGTGGTCAAGCAGATGCAAACCGTGGAAGCGCTTGGTAGCGCGACTGTGATCTGTACTGACAAAACCGGCACACTTACCGAAAACAAAATGTCGCTTTGCGGGATGTTCGTGCTCGACGGGCGGGAGCTTGTTACAGACTTTTCCTCCCTTTCCGCGGGTGCCACTCAGCTACTCTACCATGCGGCGCTGGCCAGTGAAATAAGCCCGTTTGATCCCATGGAAGCAGAACTGCACCGCGTCTTTGGAAAGACCTCCCCTACCGGGTTGTCTGCATACGACGGGCTAACGATGCTGCTGGGCTACCCGCTGGAAGGCAAACCGCCGATGATGACCCATATCTGGCAAGGCAAAGAAAATCAGCGTATCATCGCCGTCAAGGGCGCGCCGGAAGCCTTGATGAATGTGTGTGCGCTTTCTGCCAAAGACCGCGCTGCTTTGCTGGATGCCACTGGCAGCTTTACATCCAAAGGTTTTCGGGTGCTGGCCGTGGGAAAATCAGACTTCCAAGGCACGGATTTTCCCGAAAGCCAGCAAAGCCTCCCGTTTCAACCCCTAGGCCTGGTTGCATTCTATGATCCTCCCAAAGCCGGGATAAAACAGGTCCTGGAAGCGTTCTATCAAGCCGACGTGCAAGTCAAAATCCTGACGGGGGATAACCCGGTAACGGCCGCCTACATTGCCCGGCAAATTGGCTTGCGAGACGGTGAGCACATCGCGACAGGTGAGCAGATTATGGCCCTGGACGAACAGGCGTTACTGAAAGAGGTCGGCAGGATCACCGTGTTTGCCAGGATGTTCCCCGAGGCCAAATTAAGCGTGATCCGGGCTTTAAAAGCGCAAGATGAGATCGTTGCGATGACCGGCGACGGCGTCAACGACGGCCCGGCCTTAAAAGCAGCGGACATCGGGATTGCCATGGGACGGAAAGGCACCGAGATCGCCCGGCAGGCTTCGGCCTTAATCCTGCTCAATGACGATCTGGGCGGAATGGTCACCGCCATCGAAAGCGGCAGGCGCATTTACGTCAATCTTCGCAATGCTATCCGGTACATCGTGGCGATACACACGCCACTGATTCTGCTTGTATTTCTACCTCTGGCGCTGAACTGGACCTATCCGGTCATCTTCGATCCGGTACACATCATATTTTTTGAACTGATTATGGGCCCTACCTGCTCGATCGTCTACGAGAATGAGCCGGCCCGGGCGGGCCTTTTGAAGGAGAAACCCCGCCCGGCCACAAGCAGGCTTTTCGGTTTGCGCGAGCTGGCATTCAGCATCTTGCAGGGAGTTGTCATCGCGGCCGCCCTGATACTGATTTACCAAATCGCGTTAAGTGGCGGCCAGACGGAGGATGCCACCCGCGCCATGATTTTCATCGGGCTGATCTCGGCCAACATTGCCTTAACGACAACAAACCGCTCCTATCAGGGCAGCCTTGGTGAATCTCTCAAACCGGGCAACAAGCTGATATTTTATACGCTTGCTATCAACATCTGTTTAACCGTTCTGATATTTCTGATCCCGGCTGTTTCGGGCCTGTTCCGGCTTTCAATGCCTGATACGGGAAAAGTACTTTTCAGTATCGGATGCGGTATGGCCTCTGTTCTATGGTTTGGAATCTATAAACTGCTCATGGGCACTCTGAGAAAACCCGCTACGGCCAGCGCTTGCTAAAACCTGACGCAGATCATATTCCCAGATAAGCCCTGTCAAGTTTTTTAAGGCCATATAACGCTTATTTTGAGGTAGTTAAATAAACCCAACTACCTTAACAGCCAGCACGATGGACTCACTCAAATTCTTTGACACGGTCTCCTGGATCTTCTACCTGAGCTGCAACGCGTTAGCCATCTTCATGATCTGGATTAGCAGAACCCGGCCGCCGCTGGCGCGCATGATCCTGCTGCTGCTTTTCTTGTTCGCTGCGGGGTTCAACGCCTATATCGCTCTGAATGCACCATGGAACTACCAGGATTTTGCCGATAGCGCTACGCCGTTCTACAAGCGGTTTATACTCGGCGCTTTCATTCCCATCATTACGCCGATGGTTCTCACCATAGCAGTATGCCAATTGCTAATTGCGCTAGCCATGACCACCAGGGGACAGTTATTTCAAGTGGGCTGCTGGGCGGGAATTATCTTCTTGATCGCTATTGCCCCTTTGGGACTGTACGCAGCCTTTCCAATGCCCTTGCTGCTCGCGTGGGCCATGCTACGCCTGTTGAGAACTGACAGCGGCCATGCCATCCTCTTTGAAGATCCGAAATCCGTCAAATTAAAAAACAAACACCATGCCCGACACATCCCGAATTAAACATACATCTCTGGCTTCCAAAATTATGCCTGCCCGGCAGGCCGCCGCGCTCATCGGTGATGGAATGGTCATTGGCGCCAGCGGGTTTACGCGCTCAGGAGACAGCAAAGCGGTACTGGCCGCGCTGGCCGAAAAGGCTGAACACGACCACACCCGCATTACGCTCATGACCGGGGCTTCGCTGGGCCATGGGACCGACGGCGCGCTGGCCACAGCTGGCGCAGTCCACACGCGGCTGCCATTCCAGTCCGATCCTGTGATGCGGACGATCATCAATGAGGGTAAACTCTCCTATATCGATGAAAACCTGAGCGAAACAGCGGCCCATATCCGCAACGGTTTTTTACCGCCGATTGACATTGCCATCATTGAGGCGGCAGCGATCGAAGCCGATGGCAGTATTGTACCCACCACTTCGCTGGGTAATTCGGCGATCTTTGTCCAGCAAGCCGGTCAGGTAATTATCGAGATCAATCAGGCGGTACCTGTTGGGATCCGGGGCATACACGATGTATTTCTGCCCGAAGATCCCACCGGCAGGGCTATTCTGCCGATTACCGAGGTATGGCAGCGCATAGGGCAGCAGGTCATTGCCTGCGATCCATCCAAGATTGCAGCCATCGTGTTTACCAACCAGAAGGACAGCCCTGCCGAAACCGCGGCTGGCAATGCTGTCGCCGAGGCCATTGCAGGGCATTTGCTGCATTTCTTTGAGCAGGAAATAGCTGCCGGGCGCCTGACACGCTCGCTGAGGCCCATGCAGGCGGGGATCGGCAAAATCGCCGATGCCGTACTGAGCGGGCTTGCAGAAGGCGACTTTGAGCATCTGACCATATACTCGGAGGTATTGCAAGACAGCACATTCAAGCTCATTGAGAGCGGGAAGATGGATTTTGCATCCGGAAGCTCGATGACCTTGTCCGAAGCCTGTTACCAGCGCGTGTTCGCCGATTTCGAGCGTTATCGTCACAAAATCCTGCTTCGCCCGCAAGACATTACCAATGCCGCCGAGATAATCCAGCGGCTGGGCATTATCGCCATTAATACAGCCCTTGAATGCGATATTTATGGCAATGTCAATTCTTCGCATATCTCCGGTAGTCACATTGTCAACGGCATCGGCGGTTCTGCCGATTTTGCCCAGAACAGCTACCTGAGCATTTTTGTAACCGAGTCGGTGACCAAAGGCTGCAAAATATCGCGCATAGTACCCATGGTTACGCACGTCGACCATTCCGAGCACGACGTGGATGTGATCGTTACCGAACAAGGACTTGCCGATCTGAGAGGACTAGCGCCAAGGCAAAAAGCAGAGGCTATTCTCAGAAATTGTGTCCATCCTGATTACTATCAGGAGCTCTCCGACTATTTCCTGCGTGCCTGCCGACGCGGGGGCCATACTCCGCACCTTCTCGAAGAAGCCTTCCAACTACATGCCAACCTGGCCGCAACCGGCTCAATGAAAGCCCGTATTCTACAATCCATATAATAGCATTCACTATGAAAAACATTCGCTTGGTGATCGACGCCGGTCACCTCAATACCCATCACGTACAGTTCGCCTGCTATCTGGCCTCGCTGACCCGGTCAAGGCTCACAGGAATCTTTATGCAAAATGCGCCCTACGAACAAGTCCCTGAGATGAAAGTAGCATTAGGGACTGCTTTTGTAGAGACACTGACACTGAGCGACCTACCCGATTTCGCAGAAAAACAGGCACTGCTCCGCGAAAACGAAAGTACTTTCCGCGCGATCTGTGAACGGCAGGGTGTACACGTAAGCGTGCATGAGAACCCGCACGAACCGCTTGAACAGATTCTTGCCGAAAGCCGCTACGCGGATCTGATGATTATCGGCAGCGATCTGGCTTTCGAACCCTGGGATGAGAAAAAACCCAGCGCGTTTCTCAAAGATGTGCTATGCGCCATCGAATGCCCCGTGATGATAGCGCCCGATCTATTCGAAGGGATCGAAGAGATCGTATTTGCCTACGACGGCAATGCCGCGGCCGTTCATTCCATCAAGCAGTTTTCTTATCTTTTCCCCGAGCTGGAAGATTGCCGGCTGACAATCGTGCAGGTAATGAATGAAGGCGCGCAGGAAGACCCTAACGAGGGGAAACTGGCCAGGCTTGTCAGCGCACACTACTCCAACGCGCATTTCAAAAAACTTTATGGCCAGCCCAATTCGGAGCTTTTCGCCTTTTTAATGAATAAGAAGAAGACGCTGGTTGTCATGGGTTCTTATTGCCGCAGCACGTTTTCAAGAATGCTCACACCGAGCACTGCCGATCCGCTGATCCGCAATCTGAACCTGCCGGTCTTCATTGCGCATCCATAACCTCGGTTTTGAAACATGTAGCAATAAAGAAGGGCTGCGATAACAGCCCTTCTTTATTGCTACATGTTTCCTTATGCAATCTCAAACCAGCCTTCGCTGCAAAACCGCTCGCGTCCGACAGACCAGCTTAATCGGGCGAGCCAGAAACCTTTTGCAAATTGACGCGTTGAAATGCTTACGCGGGGACCATTGCCCGGCGCAAGGGGAACAGTAAGCCCGTCGTCAGCCGACTGCCGGGTAAATGTGACTTCCGCTTTTAGAAAATACAAGGGAAGTACGAAAGTAACTTTTTCTTGATCTGCTTGGTAGGTCATAGTAGTAAGGTTTAAAATGATACCGATACCTGCCGGTGGCTAAGCTGGAAGGTAAGGACTGGTATTTTGGCATGATTGACGATATCGGCCGCAACGCTGGGCCGGAACATGTGTGCCGGATCCGGGCTCCCCAATGTTCCCAGCGCAATCAGGTCCGCACCGGCCTGCGTGGCATATCTGAGGATACCCCCGGCAACCGATTCGTTAAAAATCACCGAGCTGGTGCAATGCCCAAGCCTTAGATGCCGGCTGTATTCTCCCAGCAACTTCATGGCGGCCCGCTCGCTTCCAGCAGGGTTTGTTTGCACATGCAAGAGATGAAACCGCCCGTTAAACAAACCTGGTATCTTCCTCATGCAAGCGCGCAGTTCGACAGGATCGCGATCGATATCGATGGGAAGGACAATATCCCGCAATCCGGTAAGGTGCGGGCGCTGTGAAATGGCAAGGACGGGAACAGGAGACACGCGAACGATTCTCTCGGCATGCGATCCCAGAAAGACTCCCTCCCATCCCCTGGCCCCTCTGGTACCTGCAATAACGAGGTCAATACCATGAATTGCGAGCGCTTCCAGGACGACATTGACAAACCGGCCTTTTGCCTGCAAGTTCCGGACGTTGATATCGGGGGAAAAAACTTTAACCCATTCTGCTAACAGGCGTTCATCCATCATCTCGCGCGCGCCGGCCTGCATAGGATCTTCGACGGTAAGAATGAATACTTCAACAGGCATTCGCCAATCGAGTGTCGCGCAAGCTTCCAGCGCTTGCTTGCACGCCAGCGAATAGTCGCAGGGAATCAAGATACGGAATCTGTCAGTAGAATGTCCCATGGGTCAATGACTTACCAGGCGTGGATAGGTCAGATTATTGGTGATCCGGCAAACGCCGGCAACGTTTTCAATCCGGGATTGAACCAGGTCGCGGTCGGTCTCAAAGTCCACGTGCCCGTCCAGAAATACCCAGCCGTCGTAAACGCTCACATGAATGTCATGCTCATCAATGCGGACATCTCGGTGAAGAATGCTGTTGATCTGCTCAGCGATAGCAAGATCGGGGATACAGGTTGTCATAATAGATCAGGCTATTGGGTTAATACTAGCTTATTGCATTACATAGGTCCAGACAGGTTCTGCCAGATGGTTGACTACATCTTCGGCGAGACTCCCTTCGGTAATATGTGCCAGCCCCTTGTGACCGTGCGTACCCATGGCTATGATTGAATTGGGGATACGGCGGGCATATTTAAGGATACCTTCCTGGATATTGAGGCCCCTGCTGACATGGATGGTGTAGTCCTTCAATCCATAAAACAGGGCATAGTCTTCTAACTTACGTTCAGCCTCCTCATCGGATTCCAGTGTAAACGGAAACCCGTTCACATATAGCAAATGGACTACTGCTCCGAATAATGTTTGAAGTGACTTGACCTGTTCGACAAGCGGCTTCTGATCAAGCTCCATGTTGGTCGGAAACACGATATTTTTGATCCATTCCAGATGCAGCGGGCCATGTACGGCCATAACCGGCACCGGGGAGGCCCGGACGATCTTTTCGGTATGCGAACCGATGAAGAATTCTTTGAACCCCGAAGCACCGTCAGTGCCCATGATGACCAGGTCGATCTTCTCTCTAGTGATCACATCACAAATGACATCGTTTACGTATCCGGTTTCCAGCAGCAGCTCTACCGAGCCTGAAGGGCGACCGGTTTTAATTTTCATCTTTTCAAACTCTTTTTCACTGTAAGCGATCCACTCGTCGATCATCGGTATCGGGTCGATCGCCATGTAAGGCTGCCCCGGCATCCCGTTTGCGAAAACATGAGGGACCTGCATTACTTTTAGTACAAAAACATGACCGTTACAAGCGGCCGCCATTTCAACTGCAAACTGAAAGGCATGCTTTGCCGCTGCCGAAAAATCACAGGGAACAAGTATTCGTTTCATAGGCTTGATGTTAAAGGTTTGACCGCACTACCCTGTATGGTTATACGCCAGCCCTAAATTAGCCTTCGGCCGTTGGCGCACCGATGACACCACGCACCGCAGAATATGACATTGCTCAGCGTTGGCCGCCCTTTCTGCCGGCTCGAAAAAACCGCACTTTGAGCGTATCGGCAGTGACGATGTAGAAAATCAGAATGCCGCCGATCCATGACGTTTCTTTGAGAGAAATTTCAGTAAAACCCAACTGGCTTGCCACTGGTGATACCGGAAGCAAAATCGTGACCAGTAATGCGATGACTGTAAGCCAAAGCAAAGGATTGGCTGGCCTGCTGCTCAGAAATGGCTGGCGTGTCCTGACCACCAGTAGAATCAACAGCTCTGTGATCACTGATTCTATAAACCAGCCCGTACGAAAAGCTGCTCCCGACAGGTGGAGTTTAAAATACAGGATGTAAAAAGTCAGAAAATCGAAGAATGAACTGTGAAGCCCGAAGACGACCATGAAGCGCCGGATCAGGCTCATGCTCCATTTCCCCGATCGTCTTGTCTGCTGCGAATCTACCTGGTCGGAGGCGATGGCCAGAGCAGGAAGGTCGGTAATGAAGTTGGTAAGCAGTATCTGTTTGGGCAGCATCGGAAGAAATGGCAACAGCAACGAAGCGCCCGCTACACTGAACATATTACCGAAAGTAGCGCCGGTCGTAATGAAAATATACTTCATCGAATTAACGAAAGACTTTCTGCCTTCCATGATACCATCGGCCAGCACGGAAAGGTCTTTTTCCATTAAAACGAAGTCGGCAGCCTGTTTGGCCACGTCGACCGCATTGTGTGTCGAAATACCCGCATCGGCCGCATTAATTGCCGCCACATCATTGATCCCGTCGCCGATATAGGCCGTTACCGCCCCCTGTTGCCGGAGCGCTTTGACCACCCTGACTTTCTGATGCGGCTCTATCTCTGCATAGACGGCTATCCCCATCGCGCGCTGGTGAAATGCCTCCGGGGAGAGCTCATCGAGCTCGGGGCCCGTCAGGACGCAGCCGGCTGCAACACCGAGTTTTTGGGCAATGTGCATGGCGGCAAAACGATTATCACCCGTGATAATTTTCACTTCCACGCCCAATGCGCGCAGCTTTTGAATCGAGGCCAGGCTCGACGGCTTTAACGGGTCTTCAAGCAGCAAATACCCTGCAAATGACATTTCATTTTCGTCGGCCCTTGTGATATGGTCAAGCGGAGTCTGTTTGACTGCAATGCCTAACACCCGGTAACCTTGCTCGCAATAGGTCTGGTATTGCCTCAGCAGCGACAGGCGGTGCGCTTCGTCCAGGGGTACATAAACCCCTTTATCAACCTCCAGACGTGAACATACTTCGAGGATACATTCGAGGGCGCCCTTACTGATCATGAGGTTGCCATTCTGACCTTCCGCTAACACCGTCACCCGCTTTCTGATAAAATCGTATGGAACTTCATTGAGCCGCCGGTAGCCGTCCATACCCAGTGCCAAATCGGCCAATGCCTGATCGATCGGGTTGGCAAAGCCCTGCTGCATGACGGCATTCAGATAAGCATACAGGCGAAGATGCTGCCGGGAATTCCCCGCCCCGTCGACCGCATCGCAAACCCGGACACTGCCCTCGGTGATGGTTCCGGTTTTATCGGTGCAGAGCACAGTCACTTCACCCAGATTGAAAATCGAAGAGAGCTTTTTGACGATCACCTTGCGCTCCATCATACGCGCGGCAGCTGTGGACATGGCCACCGTCATGATAGCAGGAAGCAGCTCGGGCGCCATCCCCACAGCCAAAGCCAACGAGAAAAGCACCGAATCGATCAGCGGCTTTCCAAAATAAATATTGACCGCAAGTATCACCAGCGTCAAAACGGTGGTGATCTGCAAGAGAAAGTAGCCAAAACCACGAATTCCACGCTCAAAGGCTGTTTCGGAAGTTTCCGAAAGACTTTCCCGGAGTTTACCGAAAACGGTATCCGCGCCGGTGCGGACCACAAGCGCCTTGCCGGTCCCGCTGATCACATTGGTGCCTTGCCAAAGGCAATTGAAGCTCTCTGAAAGCGCGGTTTGTCTACTGATTTGTCCCGACATCTTTTCTGCGGGAAAACTTTCCCCGGTCAGGCTGCTTTCGTTGACATGCAGTTCATTGCTATCGATGATCCGGCAGTCTGCGGGGATAATATCGCCGGCTTTCAGCAGAACCAAATCACCCGGGACCACATCCTGTGCATCGACAACCTGCTGGGTGTTGCCACGAAGCACGGTACTTTTTTGCGAAATCAGTTTTTGCAGCTTTTCGACGGCCTTACCTGCCTTGTACTCCTGCCAGAAGCTCAAAAGCCCACTTGCCAGGATAATGCAGCCGATAATAAACGTATCGTAAACTTCCCCCAAAAAGGCGGACAAAACGACTGCGACCACCAATAGCAGCACCAGCGGGCTTCTGAATTGGTTAGCCATGATTGCCAATATCTTTCGCAGCCCGCTATCTGGGCGGCCTTTACCAGCGCGGCTGCGTTGCAGTCTCAGCGCAGCCTGCTCACGGTCAAGACCGCTTCCATCTGTTTCCAGGGCCTGATATAGCGCTGTTAGGGGCGGCTCCCCAAGCTGCATTTGTAAAATTGGTTCAGCAGGCGCCATACCACTATATGCTCATCACGACCCGACCTTCGATACGGCCCGCCTTCATATCGTCAAATATACTGTTGATGTCTTCGAGTCGCGCCGTGTGAACGGTTGCTTTCACCTTTCCGTCGAGGGCGAAGCCGACTGCTTCCTGCATATCCTTGCGCGTACCCACGATAGAGCCGCGGATGGTGTGCCGGTTAAGCACAGTCTGAAAAATGGGTAGATCGAAACTGCCGGGAGGTAACCCGGTCAAGGCCATTGTGCCTTTTTTGCGGAGCGCGGAGATCCCTTGCTGAAAAGCCACGGGTGAAACCGCGGTAACCAGCACGCCATGCATCCCCCCGGTCTCCTTTTTCAGAAAATCGCCCGGATCATTCACGGTAGCATTTACGGTCAGATCAGCCCCAAGGCGCTTTGCCAGATCCAGTTTATCCTCGCTCACATCGATGGCCGCTACGTGCATACCCATTGCTTTCGCATATTGTACGGCCAGGTGGCCAAGACCGCCGATGCCTGAAATGGCCACCCACTCCCCTGCCTTGGTATCAGTTTCCTTCAGACCTTTGTAGACGGTCACGCCAGCGCATAAGATGGGCGCCATGCCGATCATATCTACTGATGCCGGCAAGTGCGCCACATAGCGCGCGTCGGCCAGCACGTATTCCGCGTAACTACCATCGACGCTATACCCTCCGTTCTGCTGGGCATCGCAGAGCGTTTCCCAGCCGGTAATGCAATACTCGCAGCAACCGCACGCGCTGTACAGCCAGGGCACCCCCACAATGTCGCCTTCTTTAACGCCAGTCACCTCAGGTCCCACCGCGGCTACATAGCCGATACCTTCATGGCCCGGGATGAGCGGTAATTGCGGTTTTACCGGCCAGTCGCCATCTGTTGCGTGAAGGTCTGTATGGCAAACGCCGCTGGCGACCACTTTGACTAAAACCTGGTGAGCGCCAGGCCGGCGCACCGCGACTTCCTGGATCCTGAGCGGCTGGCCGAACTGGTGGACAACCGCTGCTTTCATCGTTTGAGGTAACATAATTTTTAGTTTTCAAGTGGAATCTGCTGGTAAAGTTGGTTATTAAAAGCCCAGGTGATCATGACGGTTGTCAGTTTCAAAAATGACGGTAATGGCCCAAATCAATTATTTCCACTTCAAAACTTTAGTCAGAAAGCTGCATGACATAAATCATAAATGTATCCGGCAAGCAGCCGGAAATTTGAGCCTGCAGAACCACGATGGTCTGCCACATATACACTTGAAGAGCTCATGAAAAAAATCCTCGTACCCATCGATTTTTCAGAGAATGCCCACAAAGCGCTTTCTTTCGCCATTCGTATCGCAGACAAAACCAAGGCACGCCTGCTGATTCTTTATGTGTATCACCCCTATGTAAATGACATTGCTTTGCCGGAGTATATCGGCTCATTGGAAATTTACCGCGAGCTGGAAGAGTCATACCGCGAAAAACTCGACGAAGCCGTGGCGTTCGCTCGCCGGCAGGGAGTCCATGCGGAAGGTGTCTGGGAAACCGGCGGAACCCAGCCCGCGATCCTTGATCAAGCCCGAAGCAATCAGATCGATCTGATCGTGATGGGAAGAACAGGGCAAGGCGGCTTGCTGGACAAATTACTGGGTAGTAACAGCGCAGCCATTGCCTCAGATGCCGACTGTGCCGTGCTGATCATTCCGCCAATGGCTGTGGAGGCTGATTTTAAAAATATTGTCTATGCCACCCAACTGGAATTCGACGAAAAACCGGTGCTCGCCCAAGCCATCGGGCTCGCCCGGCAGCTGAAAGCACACATTACATTTCTAAAAATCAATTCCGACCAGCAGCTCAATATTCAGTCTGATACCCAATACATGCGGGAAATAAAGGAGTATTTTGGAATTCCACCCGAAGATATTGCTGTCCGCGACGCAGATAGCGTCCTGGAAGGTCTTCAAGCATACTGTCACCAGGCACATGCCGATCTGTTGATCCTTTGCAGGCGCGACAAGAATTTACTGCAACTGCTGCTGAATGGCCGGGGCCTTACCCGGAAGCTGGCGCTTGCGACTGATATTCCGCTGCTGGTATGCCATTTGAAAGAAAATGGTAGTCAGTAAAGTGGTTCAAGAATCCTTCCGTCCTCCATCTGAATAGTTCGCCCGGTCTTGCGGGCGAACTGCTGATCGTGGGTTACAATCAGCAGCGTCTGGCCCTGCTGCTGGGCCAGTTCGAGGAAAATATCGAAAACAATTTCGCTATTGCGCTTGTCCAGATTGCCTGTCGGCTCGTCGCCCATGATGATCAGCGGATCGTTGATCATCGCCCGAGCGATGGCCACCCTTTGCTTTTGGCCGCCTGAAAGCTGATTGGGTTTCTTTTGCGCGTGCTCGGCCATGTCCAGTGCTACAAGTTTCTCATAGGCGCGCTGTTGGATCTCATCAGCCTCCCACCGGCCCAGTCTGAGCGCGGGCAACATGACATTTTGCAAGACAGAAAATTCATTGAGCAGATAATGGAATTGAAATACAAACCCTATCTTTTCATTGCGGATCCGGGCAAGCTGCGGCTCACTTTTGCCCTTCATGCAAACGCCGTCGATGTAAAGCTCTCCATCGTAGTCCGTATCCATAGTCGATAAAATGTAAAGCAGCGTGGATTTGCCACAGCCGGATTTGCCTGTTACCGACACAAATTCTCCCCTGGACAGCTGTAAATTGATGTCACTTAATACCGTTACATCAACCGGGTCACGAAACGATTTGCTAATGTGGCTGGTCTGCAAGATGAGCTCTTTCATTTTCCTCTGATGATGATAACCGGGTCGATCCGGCTGGCTTTTCGTGCGGGAAAATAGCCCGCAAAAAATGTGGTAGCGGCAGAAAAAACGAATCCGATCAGGTAAAAGACAGGATCGTAGTTAACAGGGTATGTCTTTATCGTTGGCAGTGAGGACGTCTCAAAAGGAACCTGGTCGATGAGCAACGAGGCGCCAAAGCCGAGCAGCAGGCCGATCAATCCTCCCAAAATACCAATGCCAGCGGCAATGCCGGTGAAGATGAATTTAACGTCCCATCCTGAAAAGCCTGTCGCTTTCAGGATGGCGATGGAATCCATTTTTTCATAGATCATCATATTTAAAATGTTGTATATCCCAAAACCGGCCACGACCAGCAATGTAATGCCGACCGAATAGGAGATGAGGCTGCGGATGAAGCTGCCGGTTTCATATTGGGCGTTCTCGGTTTGAACATCGATGGCATCTACGCTGAAACGCTTGCTGAACTGACCGGCCAGCAGCGGCGCATTGCCGATGTCGCGCAACTTGACCTGGATATCGGTCATATAATTGGAAGGTTTTCCAAGCAGCTTTTGCGCCGTCGCCATTGAAACATAGCTGTTCACCTGGTCAATTTCCCTCAGGCCCGACTGAAAATAACCGACCACTTTCAGCGGCATCATTGCGCCTGTGATGGTGGTCACGTAGATCACCTCTCCGGGCGCGGCCATCATTTTATCGGCGATGTCCTTCCCAAGGATAATGCCGCCCGAGACCCTGTCCAGATCGCTGGCATCGCCCCGGGTGACATAGTCCTGAAATAGAAAAAGCCGTTTCTCCTGCTGGGGCTGTATCCCGTTAATGATCCCATTGATCCTGACAGCTCCGAGATTATAAAAAACCTGCGTAACGAGTTTGGGCGCCACGCCCAGTACCATCGGATCTTTTTGCAGGGCTTTGATAATAGCGCGGCTGTTTCGAATTTCGGGCCGCTCCGCTTTCGGCTTGACTGATCTGACAAAATGGTGGGAAGCCCCTTTGAAGTTAGCCGACAGGGCGACCGGCTGGACCGGTGAGGTCTTAATATCGTTGTAGAGCCTGACATGTGGCGTCCGGTTAATGATCAGCCCGTCTAAAAGCTGGTTGAGCCCGGACATAAAGCTTAGTAAAGCGATGAACATAGTGATGCTGAACGTAACGCCTATCGCAGCGACAAGCGTCTGCTTCCACCTGGCTAGCAGCAGCGCGCGGGATATCTGGATGAGCAATGCGTATTTCACTGTTCGGGCTGGATTATTTCGTCTCTTGCCGATAACCCTGACAGTATCTCGACCATTTCCAGATCACGCAGCCCTGGACGGACGCGGATCCGGTCGCCATTTTTACGCAACACGGTCGAATCGTCGACCATAAAGCGCCTGGGAATCAGCAAGGCATTTTTCTTATAGGCACAGACAATATTGGCTTCCAATGTCAGGTTCGGGTAAAGTCCCGGCGGGGGGTGTTTAAGCCGGGCCTGCACGGTAAAGGTCCTGGTCTGCGTGTTCATAATAGGATGAATTTCTTCTACAATGCCTTCAAAGACCTGACCCTGGTAACTATCCATTGTTACAAGGAGCTGTGCTCCAATACGAATCCTGGAAATATCGTATTCATCCACCTGCAATTCCAGCAGGTATTTAGTAGTATTTCCAAGGATTGCAAGGATGGTCTGCGGCGCGACACTTTCGCCTTTCTCACGCAATAAATCAAAAACTACACCATCGAGCTGGCTGACGATACTGAACTGCTCCTGCTGAGCGCGTGAGATTGCCCAGTTTAGCCGCGACTGCTTTTCATCCAGCGCCAGTTGCCTACGCAGGTCCGTCAGCTGCCTTAGCGAAGACTTGCATGCGGCAGCGGAAGCATCGTATTGCAACTGACGCTGCTCAACCTGCACCAAAGTGCCGATTTTCTGCTGCCAAAGCCGCTGCTGCCGGGCGAGCAGTAAGGAATCATTGCTAAACTTGTCGGCAGCCAGCTCCACATTGCGCTGCATTTCCTGCAAACGGTCCAGGTTGGCTGGCAGCGATGCATATTCGGCAGCCAGCAGCGCCCGCTCGCTGGCCAGCTTCTGCTGATCGCTCATGATAGTCAGCAACGTCTGCCCTCTGCTGACCTGCTGACCCTCTCTGACATAGACGCTGTCGATAATGCCGGAAACCGCGGCAAAAGCCTGATACTGCCCTTTACTTTTAACAATACCGGAAGCATAAACAGATTCTGTGATGGCACCCTGAACCGGCCGGATCGGCTTCGACCGCTGCTGGCAACCGAAAATCATCGAGAAGCAAAGCACAACCACGCTTCGGAACACGGCTGGAATGCCGGTTAGCATTACACCGGTAGCGGGTGCCCTTTTATTGCGCCAGGTAACCACCGTCGACCGGGTAATAGGCGCCTGTGACAAATGAAGCCTTCGGACTGCTAAGCCACAGCACCAGTTCGGCCACTTCCTCCGGCTCGCCCATTCGCCCGATCGGATGCCGGCCGACCAGCCATTGCATTGTCTGTTCGTCCAGGTCTTTCAGCAGCGGCGTTTTGATAAATGCAGGGCCGACTGCATTAGCCCTTATTCCTTTCTGACCATATTCGAGGGCGATATTTTTGGTTAGCCCGAGCAGGCCATGCTTGGCGGCCACATACGCCGGACTGTTGGCAAAGCCGACGCTGCCCAAAATGGAGGCCATATTCACAATCGCTCCCCCACCCGAATTCAGCATGGCCGGAATCTGGTAGCGCACACCGTAGAATACGCCCGAAAGATTTACAGCGATCACTTTGTCCCAGGCCTCGACCGGGTACATGCCCGTTGGCGCCATTGCGCCGCCTATCCCTGCATTATTACACGCAATGTGCAGTGCACCATATTTGTCAATGGTCGCCCAGACGAGCGCCTCATTATCCTGCGGCGATGAGACGTCACATTTGACAAAAAAGCCCTCGCCTCCCTGGTTAGTAATCAGACGAACGGTATGACGGCCTGAATCTTCGTCCATATCCGAAACAACAACTTTTGCTCCCTCCTGCGCGTAGGTGAGCGCAACACTGCGCCCGATACCCGAGCCTGCGCCAGTAACGATGGCGACCTTATCTTGTAAGATTTTCATGGTCCTCAGATTAATATTTAGTTCAAAATGATTCTTGTGACGCCATTTACAATGCCCGATTGTATTCGATCTCTGTGATCACGAAGCGTGCATAGGGGAAATAGCCTTCCGGCAAATCCCAGGCCGCTTCCAATACGGTCGGAATGCGGATACCGTCGCGAAGCTGATATTCGCTCAGGCGCGTAACCCATTTCTGTCTGGGCCCTTCACCCATATTTCTCATTGCTGTCATCTGTTCAATTTCATGGGCAGCATTAAACTTTACCATCAGGCTGATCAGCATACCCTGATAGCTATATTCCAGCCTGGCCGATTGGTCGTCTACCGGGTACCATTGCAGGTCCTTGGATGGCAGCAGGTTTGTCGGAAAACAAACGCTTTCGCCAAGCCAACGCATGAGCTCCCCCCGGTTAAATTGCGGCCCGTGGCTGTCCTGTATTTGAAAAAGAGAAAACAGGTGCACCACAAGCCCTTTACCATCCACGAACATATCGCGTGCTGTGAAGGTGGGCGTCTTCCCTTTCCAGACAAATCCGGGGCGGTGAGCCGTAAAATATTCCTCTCCCGAAATTGCCACCCAGCCCTTTTTAAGCTCTGTTTTAAAGAGCCCGGTGTGCAGCAGGTGCACACTCGAAATATAGGACTGCCCGGGCCTGAGCACATGCGTGAAATACTGTTGCACTGGCTGCGGTAGCCCTTCCAGCTGCCGGTAGCTAAATTTACGGCCGGAAACATCCGAGCCGTTCGCCAGCAATCTGGCCACGTCCCCGCTGAACCGCAAATACAGGTTCAAACGGCCACATAAGAAAACCAAGATCAGTAAAGTGATCAGGCCCAATGCCCATTTGGTCGCAGTAGTAACGTTACCGTCCCCGCTAACTGGCCGCTCCTTTTTGGAAAGTGGTCTAATTGTGTCCATAATAGCTAGCGCTTAAAACGGCCCGCGTTGGATTTGATCTTTGACATAAACGCGTGGAAATCCTGTGGGGAATGGGCTGCGGGCAAATGGCGTCCGGTCTGATCCGGCCGGATCACCCACGCAAACGCTTTAACCAGCGAATGGTAAATGCTATTCATAGCTCGTTTATTTTTAGGTTTAAAAATGAAACCAAATCTTACCGCTCACCTATATACGATCAATATGTTTCATACTCGAACAGCAAAGTTTCCGAGAGCACAGCTGGCAGATCCAGCATCGGCTTGACGAGTGTCACCCTGCTTTCCGGTAGCCCAAGTGCATTGTATTGATAGCGATAAAGCGTCTGGGTATATCCCTTGATATTGGAAGAGGTAGGATTGTTCCGGCTCAGGTGGAGGAAGTTGTCGACGCCCCCGCAATAAGTATAGTGAGAGAAATTTCCACTGGTGGGTGCGGCAATCCCGACCGGGGCGGGAATTAAAGAAATACCATAAAACGGGTTAGGATGATCGTCGTAAACAAAGTCCGTTGTTGACACTGATGTAGCTGGCACCCCCTTTTCGACCGTGGTGGTGGCAATCAACAGCGTCCTTTTCATCTGGGCCAGCCTGCCCTGATTATCGTACTGGAAGTTGCTGGTCTGAGTAGGTGAATGTGCACTGTCGGCAGTCTGGTAGCTGTAAACAGAATCGAGTCTGCCCTGCCAGTCATAACCGAGTATGCTGACAACACTGTACCCATGCTGATACGGCAAGCTCCTGGTGAGCTTTTTGATGCGCAGCCGCTCCGTACCCGGCTCCTGGTGGTCTGTGCAGGCAACCAGTGATACGCATATCACCCAAACAGATAGCGAGGAAAATTTAAAAAGTGCTTTCATGAATTTTAGGGGTTAAAGGTCGTTGTCCGGAGCGGTACTGCTACGCCCCGGAATTGACTTTCGTTTCCGAGGCCACTGATGGCTGGGCAACAGCATATTTGAGAATCACGGCCATTTGACCACCATGATGAGCGGTATGCGAGATGATCCTGCCCAGCGATTCGGCCAATGTCTTTTTCCCAAATTCCCGCGTTTCAATTTCACGTTGCCAGTCCTGCTCACCCTGTCTGGAAATAACAGCTTCAAGTGCCTGGCCTGACCGGTGCAGAAAAGACAACAGCTCGTCCAGATCCGTCCATTCTCCGGTATCGTACTGGGCTATAAGGGTTTGCGCCTTTACCTGGATAGGCTCACCAAAGACGTTCTTTGCAAAAAGCATTTCCACCTCGCCGATATGCCTGAGCAGAAAACCCACGCTATTTTGCGTACCGGGCAACCTTTTTGTCAAATCTTCTTCTGTCAACGCCGGCAGTTGATCCGAAAATCGCGTGCGGGCCTGGCGCCATAATGCCAAAAGTGCCTGAGTAGTAGTAAAGCAAGCCATCATATATATTTCGAAGCAAGTATTTGAAGTAAACCTAAAGGTCAGTCGCGAAACAGTACAGGCGCCTCTCTGACAAATAGCGCCGCCAGGATCACCACCACGATCATAGCATTAAGTATCGTCCCAAAACGGGCCTGCTCCCAGGCCGATGCGATGAGCACCTGCGAACTGACAACGGCCAGAAGTGCTACCCAGGCCCAGTGCTTTTCATGCAAGATCAATAGCAGCGAGGTGAGTCCAAACAGGGCCGAACAGGCTGCCCAATAAATTCCGGGGGCTTTGTCCATCGCCATTACACGGCCAGCGACCGGGGTAAAGAAGCCTGCCAGATGAATAGCTCCATGAAGCATCAAAAGAGCGAAAAGCAGATAGCGTAGCATGTTTTCGTGTGGTTGTTACTGCACAAAGTTGCTCGTTATCAGACTGTCAAATTATGACCCTAGTCATATACAAACCAATTGGTTATCAACCTGTATTCTGGTAAAACAGCAAACCACGACGCATCCTAATGCGCTGTTAGCCGGCCGGTATAACTTCTTAGGATATCCAGCTATTTCCTGCACAGCGCTTCTACTGTCGTTTTAGCGGTCAATGCGGGATTGTTGAAAGTAAAATAGGCGCTTTGCTTTTGAATCAAGTTGTGACCAGGGTCATTTTTGATCATGCCCCAAATCAGACCTTCAACCCCGGTGCCAAGTTATCTTTGATCGCCAATAACAAAACCGATCAATGAAAATGAAAAATCTAACAATGATTGCCATCATGTTACTGATGGTGTTGACTGCGCCCGGAACGTACGCTCAGAACTACAAACAACCAGTCCCATCCATTGATGCAAATGGAAAAGTGATCGATGCAAAAGGGAAGCACATCGGCTGGGTAACCAGCGAGGGGATTATTAAGGATGCCGCCGGAAAAAAAATCGCCCACATTGACGATCAGGGTAATGCAGTTGATGCCGCAACGGGAAAAAAACTGGGAAAGGCATCGAAAAACGGTACATATCTGTATCATGTCCAAAGCGGTGCCAGTGACAGTCTAACTGTAACTGTCCCCATGAACGGGATTTGTGAAGTCAAAGATCAACATGGCAAAACGCTTCTTCTGGTCCATGAAAACTACAAGCAGTACGGTGCTTGCGCCATGCATTGTCTAAAGTTGAAAAATGAGCATAAGGATATGAAAATGAAATGAGACAGAAATTACTACAGACGTACGTCTAGCTTAGGTCTCTGGTCATTTTATGCTCTGATTGTTTGATTGAAATCTTGCCCCGATCGGCAATTTGAACGGGCGAGAAAATCCCTGGCAGCAAAGAAAGAGTCCCTAAGTGCTGGTATACGCTTAACTTGTTGCGCCAGTGACTTGATTCGATTTCTTTGGTATTTGATCGGAAAGCCAGCAGGCCCAGTTTGTGGGCGAACTAATCACCGTTATGGGAAGCCTTGGTATATCTACCACAACCGTTGCTAACCACGGTTTGGACGCTGTCAAAGAAGTTTCCTTTGAAAGAAGCACGAGGCTGAGCAAGGTAAAAAATGGCTCCGCTGGTCTGGGAAGGTATCCAAGAACCCGATATGCGCGCGGGCAGTTGATGCTGTGTTGCACAAAGACCGCAAGGATCTCCGGTATGCTGTTCGTTTTATTGACAACGTGAAACGAATCCATTTGATCGCACATCCGTTTGGCCAGAACCTCTGGGAAAAGTGCCCGATATAGCTGCTTTTTTTGTTCTAGGGTCATCTTGTAGGTGACTTAATGATTTTTAGTTATACCTGCTCGCTCTTCTTTACAATTATAACCAGGTCCACAGGACCCGGCCATAATGCTTCGAACTATCCTATGAGCAATTTCACCTCGATATTCTTCCGTGTCTCTTAATTTGGACTTTGGGAAGGCTTAAGTCGGGACGGGTCACTACGCGCCCAACAGCCAGTTTGTTTACACTTCTTTCCAGCAGCTGTAACATTTTACCGATCAGGAGCCAGTGGCCAGGGAGCTGACCCTGAGGGGCCAGCAAAGGGTCTACTTTTTTACCGGTGTCAAGCGAAAACTAAAAAGAGCAGCAATAGGAACACAAGGATAAATAAATAGTAGAGCCCATCGACAAAGGGGTATTTTTGACGATCAAGTTGTTTGAAAAGCTGATTTAGTTTTTGGATCATTGCCACTTGTCGGGTAAAAATTAAGATTCTCTTTAAGCTTGTTTGCGGAGATATTTGGTCAAAATCACGATCAGCTGACCATCTATCTTGCCTTCAATTTGTTCTGCATTGTCTTCGACGACCCGGATGTTCTTCACGACGGTGCCCATTCTGGCGTTCAGCGAACTACCCCTCACGGCCAGCGATCGGGTGAGTACGACCGTATCCCCGGTTTTTAAGATGTTGCAGTTCACATGCGTTGGAAGCTGGTCCACAGCGCGCCAATGTAGAATCCGGGCTCGATCTTGAAGTCCTGCCCGCAGACCGAACAGAAGTCGGGCATCTTAAGGCTATCTCTGAATGCATAGGGATTTTTCTTTACGAAAAGATGGCCTTTCCGGCAGCGGGGCACTTCATCACCAGGATGCTATTAATTAAAAGAGTGGGACTGCTCTTTAAAGACTGTTCCACTTTGCCATTCTCTTTCTTACTATCTTTCATTAAGCGGATTCAATGTTGTTTTAAGATTATCTGTTTCTGACCAGTCTGTTTTATGAGCGTAACCGAATTAGTCAGGATGAGCGGTAGTTTAATTCGTATTGTGAACGCATGCCTGGTCCCAGAAAGACCCGGGCATAAATGCGGATCAGGGATAAACCATTGATGATGCATCCCACCGACACAAAAAATGCAAACAGGACCTGATTTTGATGGATATGGGAGAATACAAGATCTTCGCCGATAAAAGTTGGCGTGATGGGAAATCCTGAAAGCCCCAGGCATGAAAGAAAGAATACAATACCAATCCGTTTGTGCCTTTGAATATGCCCGTGAAACTGGCCCAGCCCGATGTGGCGCTCCGTTTTCCGAAGCCGCAACAGACACCAGTAGCCAGCCAGGCCGGCAATGACGACCCCGCTTAAATACATCATAAGCTGACCGCCGGGAACACTTTCGTTGCAGGACACCGCCAATGCAACCCAGAGATGGTTCGTAATAACCAATATCCAGCTTAACCAGACATTTTTTCTTTCGGAAAAGGATTTAATAGCCATCATCAGGCCAAGGAGTGAAAACGCAATGGACAGCCATTCCCCTAGCTGCCGGGGAACATAGTGCCGGTTGAAGCAAAAGAAGATACCTGCCAGATAGAGGGCTGTCAGGAACAGGCCGACGCGCCGGGTGGTAAGAAAACCAAGCGCCCCTCCAATTTTTTTAAATGGGTTCCACAGGTAACGGTACATGAACAGGTCCAGGCCCCACTCTTTGAGACTGAGCATGTATAAGCCGATCCATAGGCGCTCGGGAACAAACCTTTTAAGACTGATAGCAGAGGATTCTTCGACCCCTGGATACTGACCGATCCTCTGGCTCACTATGGAAGGAGATATTAACAGTTGAATAGCCCTCAAAAAAGCATTTCCTGCAAAATGTAGCAGCGCCAGGTTTTCCAAACCCGCGGCAATCTCCACAAAAATCAACCCGATCTGCGAAATGGATGCATAGGCAATCTGGCTCTTCACAGAGGACTGTACCCGCGCGATGCCAGTCGCGACTAGGCTCGTTGATAACCCGATCGTACCGATCAACAGGCGAATCCCTGGTTGGTGCTGCCAGAACGGCCATGTTCTCAGTAGCAGGAACACGCCCATATTGACCGAAAGAGCGCCGTAAAAGATCGCAGTCGAGGGGGTGGGCCCTTCCATTGCCCGTGGAAGCCAGGACGAAAATGGCAATTGGGCCGATTTGGCTGCCGCAGCAACGACTATCATGACAGAAAGGGCTGTACCAACCAAGTCGTGTGCCTGCAATTGCCGATCTACCAGCTGGTAGTCGGATATTTTTTCAAAAGTAATGTAGGTGTTCCAAAAGTGATGGCTCGCCCATATAGTCAGCAATATGCTCACATCCGCCAGACGATAAACTGAGAACACCTTGACCGCATTTTTGACAGGCAGATAGCGGTCCCGGTAAAACGAGATCAGCAGAAATGAGGTTATGCCAAGGATCTCCCAGCCTATAAAAAGCGTCTCAAAATTCCCTGAAAAAATGGTAATGTTGTACCCGGAAAAGAACAGGAGGATTGTGTAGAAGAAACGCTTATAGCCCTCCTCCCGGTGCAGGTACCGCCTGCTGTAAGTAGTGACCAGGAAAGTCAGCACAGCTCCTGTGAGAAGAAACACAAGGGTGATTCTGTCAAGGAATAAATCCAGGGCATATTCATAGCTTCCAGATTTGAAAATCACCATATTCTCCGAGGTTAGCACCTGGCTGCCGGTCTGTATCCAGAAAATTGTAAATACCAGGGAAGTAAACAGTTGAAGGCCTGTCGTAATGAATGCGACACCTGAGATCAGCCGTTCGTTTTGGGACGGAACAACCAGGCTTATCAGAAATCCGATCAACGGAATTAGTGGCAACAGTATGATAAAATATGTCATGGCTGCACCGGGAGTGTATGTTTTGAAAGATTATCCATGCGCTGCCCGTGGACTGGCCAGATATTCTCCGCGGCTTTTTCATCGTAAGCAGATGGGTGATACGCCACAAACCGATCATCCTTAAATCTAAGGAATGTCCTGCTGCCTGGCTCCACCACCACCAAATGGACCCACTGGTTTACAAACCACTCTCGAAGTTTTTCGGACCTGCCGATAACCATCGAGACGACATGGGGGAAATGCTCGACGATCATCAGGAGGCGGACAGGGTCATGCAGTTCAGTCATCTGACTGGGCAGCCCGGTCCGCAAGTCCCCTTCCATGCCGTTTGCCACCCCTAAAAGTCCCATGACGTTGTGGGGTAGTTTACTACCCGCCCCAAGCCGGAGATTATCGGTTCGCGAGAAGAAGTATTCAAGATTAATGCCAGCACAAACCGGCGTTGCTGCGCTCAGAATATCGAATAGGGCCTTGCCATCGGGATCGCTGGCATAATTGTATGAATTCATAAAAAGCCGCCTGTCCCAAAAGAGTCCCCTGGACAAGTTCCGGTGCCCGACGATGCAAACCGCGTTGGTGGCATGGTTGAGCTCCGGGCGAGGTTCAAACAGGGACACAGACCGGGACCTTACTGCCTGGTGCGCCTTTTCAGGGGTCAGTTTTGGATCTACCGAAGCGAACCTTCCGGCTCTTTCCTTCGCATTCAGATCCAGGGCTTTCACAAAAACTTTATGATTGGCATCATGGTGCAGCCGATTTTCTTTGGACAGCATCTGGGTGTCATAGAAAGTGATATCGTCACGGGTGGTATCGTGAAAGGCTCCCACGAACTGAGTTTGGTCTGGTATCCGGACTCCTTTTTCATCAAGTAGCTCGCGTACCTTTTGGTGATTGGCCATCCAGGCCAAAACCCTGGCATTGATCCCGCCAGGATTACCCGAGCAGGCCCCGCAATCGTATGCGGCATAATGGGGGTTATTGACACTGCTCGCCCCATGCCCGATCACATATACAACCCGGGTAAAATCAGCTGTCAAGTCGATGCTTCGCAGCACGCTTTCGACGCAATCGGCCATTTCCCGCACCGTGTAGCCAACTTGCAAGCCCTTCTCCAACTGGTAGGAAGCGCTGTTTTCGATGCTAAGCCAAGGGGCGTTCTCATGTTCTTTGGCGGCTTCCGGCGCGAGCAGGCTTGATTGCGGCCTGAAAACGTTGAGCAATAATTTGAAGGTCGCCCAAAAAACAAGCGTCTGTGAGATCAACCAGCCCCGGAAAAGAGAATTGGAACCTAAGGGCAAGTCAAGGCTGCTCTTGTGGGTTTGACTTGCTCCGATTTGTTTAATCAGATGTGTGGGTTTGCTTTGGACCGGAGCTTGTTTGGTATAACTTCCGTTGGGCTGAGCCTGAAAAAAGAACGAAGCGCCAAAAAAGCCCGGCGTCCCAAATGTTTCGCATGCAGGGTCAGCCTGCTCGAGGTGGCGCCGGAGTGAGCCGGAACGGTCGTCCAAACAGAACAGACTCTGAGACGACCTGTTGTGGTACTGCTCATTCTTGCCTTTCTGGCGGGAAAGCATAGCCAGAACATGATCGTAGTAGGTCCATTCAAAAGCGTTTTGCCAGATTGCCAGTATCTGTTCCTGCTCTGTCTTTTCCGCGGGAGCGAAAATATCCCCGGACACTGTGCCGACTCGCCTGCCCAATGGCAGCCAGGCGTATCCAAAACGGGAATCTAACGCATCGATTTCCAACAGCAATTCAAACTGAATAAGCTCACGAAGGGAAATTTTTCTTTCCAGCGAAAGGCTGCCGGGGTTGTTTTCGACCCAGGATGCCATTCCCGACCAGCCGGGATGGGCAAATTGCTGGTCAAAGAGATATTGACTGTATAAAGCGGGCCGGCCGACAAGGGTCTCTAAAAGATCCGTTATTTCGCAAGAAGTATCTAGTAACAGACGCGAAGCACGTTTACTCTGGAAGAAGCTCACCAAGCCGTTTTGCTCCATTTTACGAACAGAGCCGATAAACCCTGCCGGTTCCACCGGAAACTGCCAGGTAGCGATTCCCTGGTCCAGATAACCGGATAGGATACGAAACAACACTGGATGTGTTTGCGAATCAAGGTCAATTTTATATAACCTCTTCCAATTGGAGCGTAGTGACCCGATGCGAGCGTGCTTGCGGGCTTTGTATTGTTTGGAAAAAAGCCTGTCTTGCCAGCTTTCAAAACCTTTGTCAGGATGTTTTTCTAACACCGCCTGTCCCAACGCGGTGCGACTGATGCGTCCCGAGCCATAAAGCGATCTGTATTCTTCCAATGGGAGATAAAGCTGGTAACCAAAAATCTTCGAGGCGCAGGCAAGTCCGTCTTCGAATTTTAACCTTTGAAAGCCATGCAGCGGGTTGTGGTGGATGAAATCTTTCAGCGGTGGTTGTGAAGGCAAAAAACGCCTCAGCAGTTCAAGCGTTTTCTGCTCGTTGTATAGGCCATTTTGGGCCGGACTATCGTTAATTGAGGCATTCATTACTTTTGCTGCTGTCTACCGCTAACATATCCGAGGGATATTCAGGTCATCTTCATCGGTTCTGCATAAACCATTAATCTATATCTGAAGGCATTAGCTCTTTGAGCATTTCCTGCGACTGTTGCAGCTGGCGCACGTATATATTTTTTGCCAAATCAAGGAACTGGTAAACTTCCCGATCATGGACATGGTAGTAGATGGTGGTTTTTTCCCTGCGGCTGCTTACAAACTTCATTGCACGCAGTTTAGCCAGATGCTGCGAGAGAATGGATTGCTCGGTTTGTATAATAACCTGCAATTCACTGACCGAAAGCGGGCCTTCTCTGAGCGCATCCAGGATCGCCAGCCGGACAGAATGTCCCAGCGTCTTGAAAAATTCCGCTTTGTAAAGGTGTAGTGGGCTATCCATATACTATTATATTAGAACATTCAAATATATAAATTTTTGTTCATTTTAAAAACTACCTTACTTCTGAGTATTTGCCGGACACCTATTAACACGTGCACAAGGCGTCAGTCGTAAGTTTGCCACGAATGGATTCTGACAGCTAAACCAGTCGTAGTTGGTGCTATCTAATGCGGAAGCTGTTCTGATTTTAAAAGAGTGGTTTTCCCGGCGGTATAAAATCGAGCTATATGTCGGTTGTACGGGAAACCCTCAGCTGGACTTTTCCGAACTTTTGTTGCCAAGGGGTATGTGTCGGAATAGTTCATTGGGTACCTTTCGCTCGCGTCCAAAAAAGCAATAAATGAGCTCTTTCCCAATCGCATAACATTTATCTGCTATTTCAGGGTTTCAATATGGAATATGTGCTCCAAATTGCTACTTTGCGATGTTTTTATAGCGCGTTCTATCGGCATTGGCAACACTTAATTTCTACCAAAAGGCAATGGATAACCCACGCGGCTTGCAGGATCTTTGGGAAAAAGAGTTTGAAGCAAAGTCCATTTGGGGAAACAGGATATTTTGTTTCACGTTTGCGGTTTGTTATCCATCCACCTCGCTCCTCTATTACCTGAATGGCAATCCCAATTATCAGTCTATTTTCCTGATACAAATTACTTGCAGCAGCCTGGTAGCGCTGATCATTCTCCTGCATTTCAGAGAGAAGATAACTAGTCAGAACGCCTCTTTTTACAGCCGGATGTTAATGGTCATTTTCCATTCGTTTATCCTGGCCCGTTTTCAGACCCTTTATTACTATGATCTAAGTATTAATCTGACCCTACAACTTATTTTTTCGTTCTGGGTCCTGCGCTGGAAGTTTAGTTATGCCCTGGCCAGTTCGGCAACCACAGTCTTGTTTTTTTCCCTTGCGCTGTATATCAATGGTGAGGATGTGCTGCTTCGTTTTT
The DNA here is from genome assembly GCF_052044875.1 of Dyadobacter sp. 22481. Classification (NCBI taxonomy): domain Bacteria; kingdom Pseudomonadati; phylum Bacteroidota; class Cytophagia; order Cytophagales; family Spirosomataceae; genus Dyadobacter; species Dyadobacter sp. 22481. The sequence continues at coordinate 64,664 of NZ_JBQENV010000001.1, read as the reverse complement.
TGAAAGAGGGCGGTTTCTTCTATTTTCTGGGGCAAAGCGTTTTCCCTTTGGTTATGCAAATGCGCTATAACAAGCAGTACCGTGAATTTATTTATTTCCACAGCCTGCAAAGGCAAAACAAGGAACTCGAGAAGCAAAACCTGCTTGCTAAGGAGGCAATGCAGGCAAAATCCGACTTCCTTTCCACCATGAGCCACGAGATCAGGACGCCCCTGAACGGCATCGTGGGCGTTATCCATTTGCTGCTGCAAGAGGATCTGCGAACAGATTTCCAGAAGGAGCTGGTCGGCACATTAAAGTTTTCCTCCGATCACCTGATGGCGGTGGTGAATGATGTCCTGGATTTCAATAAAATCAACTCCAATCATGTCAAACTTGCCAGAGAGCCGTTTAACCTTTCCTTTTTTCTTGAAAATCTTGAAAAAACCTTCGTTCCGCGTGCTCAGGAGAAGGAACTGGATTTAATCTTTGAAATTGACCCGGCTTTGCCAGCACACCTGACCGGCGACCAGGTACGCCTGAACCAAATCATCACCAATTTGATCCATAATGCGATTAAATTTACGGAGAAAGGCTTTGTAAAGCTGGCAGTTACAGAACTTAAAAGGGATGACAACCGGACATCGTTACACTTTGAAATCAGCGATTCAGGAATCGGCATTTCGCTGGAAGATCAATCTTCTATTTTCGACATCTTCGTACAAAGCAGTATGGAAGCCAAGAGAGGCAATCGCGGCACAGGGCTCGGACTGGCGATAACCAAAGAGCTTCTCCGACTTTTTGGGAGTGAAATAAAATTAGAAAGCGAGCAATGGCACGGATCGCGTTTTTCTTTTTGTATTGATTTCGAGTATTCCGATCAACAAGAGGTGGAAGAAAAACCGGTGGGCATAAAAGTTATCCTCCCGGAAGCAAGGGTTTTGGTCGTGGATGACAATGCTATTAATTTACTGTTTGCCACGAGTCTGCTTAAAAAAATAGGTTTGCAGTACGATAAGGCCGAAAATGGCTGCGAAGCGGTTGAAAAATTCAATCACAATCACTACGATTTGGTGTTAATGGATCTTAAAATGCCGGTTATGGATGGTTTTGAGGCTACCCAGATCATCCGTGCCCAGGGGGCCCTTACACCCATCATCGCGCTGACGGCTTCAGCGTTTACCGACGAGCGTGACAAGGCATTATCGAACGGGTTTTCCGAATACCTGGTCAAGCCCTTTCTTCCGAACGAATTTTATGATGTTGTTTTTGCTTTTCTAAAAACGGAAGAGCAATCGCCAGCAAACGGCCTGCGACGGGAGTAAAGGAACCCGCCAGATGGGAACTCCGTGAAGTATCAAAAGAGCGAAAAGCAGGCAGCGTGGTATATTTTCGTAGTCATTTAAAAATCAATTGGTTATCAACCATGCAATCCGATCATACAAAGAACACACGGGTACCTTAATGCATCGCAAGCTGGCCGGAATAGGTGCTTAAAAGGTCCAGATATTTTTTGCATAAACCCAGCGCCTTCTGCCTGCTTTTATCATTGGGTGCGGTCATGGCGGTCACTGCGAAAACCTTGGCCCTGATATTGGCCCTGAGGCATTTGTAGTAAAAAAAAATCAGATTGTCTGATTCGGTCTGAAAACAAGGAAAATCCTCGCAATAAAGCGAGAGAAACATTTCCGAAAGCGAATACCTCCCGAAGCATTCCAGATCCATGCAAAGGAATGCTATTTCATCGAGCACATCTATTTGCCGGAAGCGATCGTTGTATTCGATGCAGTCGAACAGGATTGGCTTTTTATAAAGGAAGACATTCCCCGAATGCAAATCGCCGTGAAGGTCCCTTCGAAAACCCAGTCGAACCCTTTCGTTCATACGAGGTAAATAGGTGGTCAAAAACTGCGTACTTAGCGCTACCGCATGCTCGATAAGCTTGCCAAATGCAGTGCCCAGATGTTCTGCTACAAACCCGCTCACCGTGGTAATGTCATCAAAGGTTGCCACCATCTCACTGAGCTGCAATGGTAGTGAAACAACCTCAGCGCTCCGGTGAAATGATGCAACCAGTTTTGCCAGAGAGACAATATGGGTGCTTTCTACTTTTCCGGCGGCCAGCATCGCATCCATTTTCCGCGCAGACGGGAGCCGTCGCATCATCACGGCATAGTCAACAATTTCGCTTCCGGCCCCGCCGATACAAAAAGTATTACCTCCCCTTCCAACCGGAAGCACACCCTGATAAATTGGCGAAAAACGCCGGTTGACTTCCAGTTCCTTCTCACAGGCTAGTTTTCGAGCCTGAATTGTCGAAAAATCCAGGAATGAAAGTTTAACAGGCTTTTTGATCTTAAAAGCCCTTCTGCCACTGAGTAAAACCCAGGAGATATGCGTCTGCAACAGAGAAGCATTTAACGGCATTCCCTGAAAGCTGCCCTCCTGGGCGAGACTATTGATTTCAAGGCTTTCCATTAGTGACGGTTAAATAATCCACTGCCGCCGTCAGCATCTGTTCAATATTGTCGGCTTCGGATTGCAGCCGAAGATGTGGCTGGGTAAACTTTTCAAACTGAGCCTTCATGGTCTGATACACCCCCAGATCAGCTTCGCTGTCGGTTCTTGGCCGTGACAGCCGCTCTTTCACGAGTGCCTCAGAAGCCACGATCACAATGAACCGGACCGGACACCGGTTTTGCAGGGCAGCCTGGGTAAATAGCTCGCGCATAGTATGATGATAAAATGTAGCGTCCACTACCACGTCTCTCCCCTGCCTCGCTAAGGTCACGGCCCTTTCAGCCATGTGCTGGTAAATCCGAAGCTTATCTTCGAAAGAGTACCTGCCCGCGGCCAGCAACGCTTTACGAACCCGGTCACTATTGATGTACTCCGCATTCAGCTTCGCGGCAAGGCGGGAAGCAAAAAAACTCTTGCCTGATCCAGGCAGTCCACAGACGAGAATCATCATAATTTCTTCCTCTACAACTCACTGATAAATATCGCACAGCCCAATGCGAATCTGGCTGACAATGGTCATCTTTTGCACCAGCATTGATCAGAAAAATAATGCGGCCATATTAAAAACTTTACCACTAAAGAAGGCTTTTAAAAATGTGCCAGAATATGAACCCGTGTCGCATTAATCGAAAAACATTCAGGTGGCTTTATGCCATGATTCTTTGTGTGCTGCTATCTGCCTGCAAAGGCCAGGGCCAGCAAATAGAAAGGCCGGTTGACAAAATCCCGCTCCAATCATTTGCTTCAAAACAATTACTGGCAAGGGGCAAAACAACTCAGCGTACGAGGGAGGGCGGTATGCGCAGTTTCAATTTCAGGTACGCAGCCCAACGCGCCATACAATCAACTGTCCGGATTAAAACGAGCTACATAAAAGAGATCCCGAAAGCAATTCCGGATTTCTACTTTGATTTTTTCGATAAAGATGTGGTTGGGCCTTACAAACATCCCACCGCCGACCGCCTCGGGGACGGAAGTGGCTCTGCGTCAGGGGTCCTGATCAGTGAAGACGGCTACATTGTCACCAATTATCATGTGATTGAAAGAGCCGACAAAATTGAAGTCCTACTCAGCGACAGCCGGTGGTATGCCGCACGAATCATTGGGACAGACAAGGCAACCGATCTCGCTTTACTTAGCATCAATGAAAGCGGATTACCATTTCTGCAATTCGGCAATTCCGATTCTCTGATGACCGGTGACATAGCGCTTATTGCCGGGAACCCTTTGAACTTTACCTCCACCGTAACACAAGGCATCATTAGCTTCAAAGCGCGAAATATTGCTCAAAAAAGCGCTCATTGGGTATTGCAATCCTTCATTCAGACCGACGGCGTTGTCAATATAGGCAACAGCGGCGGAGCGCTCGTAGATCTGGACGGTAGATTAACAGGTATCATCACCGCTATTGCATCACCCAATGGCGTATACGCGGGCTACTCGTTCGCAATACCGGTTGAGGTGGTCAAAAAGACGGCCGACGATTTGCTGAATTATGGTAAGGCCAGACGGGGAAGCTTTGGCATTGGAACTTCTGAAATGGACCCAGCCAAAGCAGCCGAGCTCAATAATCAGCTTGTTGCAGGACTACTAATTGAAGATATTGAGAATGCCGGGCCAGCCCGCGCGGCTGGGTTGGAGCCCGGGGATATGATCATTGCGGTGGACAATGTTCAGATAGCATCTACGGCCCAGCTCAGCGAATGGATTGCCCGGTCACATCCCGGACAAAAAGTCACGATCACCTTCGTCAGGAACGGCACCAGACATCACACCAGGCTTCAACTGGAGAGTCAGGCCGACTGAATGACCGGGTAAGCACAGCCAGCTGATTTCACACTCGAGCAGTACGCATACGCTCCCTGACACAAGACAAGGCACTGACGCTAATCATATCACGCATTGATCACCATCGCTAATCACCCAAAGTCAGCCCTGTATTTTTAATCAATATTGTTTCACAAACACGCATCCGACCATGAAGAAAATCATCGCCGCCATTGATGGGTTAAAGTACTCAGAAAGCACAGCTGAGTACGCCGCCCAACTGACCCGGGAGACCCACTCGCATTTGGTAGGGGTTTTTAACGAGGACAAAAATTATCATAGCTATTCTATTTACGATCTCTCACTGGAAGACGCAGTCGAGGAAAACATCACTCGCACGCTGGACGAACACGATAAAATGGTCCAGGACAATGCCGTCTCACAGTTCACGGAAACCTGTCAATCCGCCCGGATTAATTTCAATATCCATCATGGCAAGAGCGCAGCCATGCCGCAATTGTTACATGAAAGTCTGTATGCGGACCTGATGATCATCTGTAAAAAAGAAACATTTTCCCGCTTCGATCAGGATGTACCGACAAGCTTTGTGAGACACCTGCTGGAAAGTGCGGAGTGCCCTGTGGTGGTCGTACCCGAGCAATTCGAAAATATCGAAAAAGTAGTGCTGCTTTACGACGGAGGCCCTGCCTCGGTACATGCGATCAAAATGTTCAGCTATTTACTTCCGACTCTTGGCAAACTGCCTGTTGAAGTGCTGACGGTTAAACCCTATCACCTTGATTTGCATTTACCCGAAAACCGGTTGATGAAAGAGTTCATGAAGCGGCATTTCCCGGAGGCATCCTACAAAGTAATCCACGGCGAACCGGTTGCTGAAATTATAAAGCATCTCAAAAATAAACGCCAGGATGAACTTGTGGTCCTGGGCGCCTTCCAACGATCAATGGTTTCCCGCTGGCTTCGCGTCGATATGGCCGACCATTTGATGGCGCAGCTCAAGACACCCCTTTTCATCGCCCACCGCTAGCATGGAACAAGATCTGATTATGCACCATTAACCTATTTCAAATGAAAAATATCCTGACTATCAATCCTGAAATCGGCGGCCAGCCGGCAAAGCCCGAATTCATACCGGACGCACCAGTCCGGCCGCAAATTCCCTATGAACCTGAGATAGTTCCCGAGACTGAGCCACGTCCGTTAACACAACCGGAAGAAATACCTCCACGCAAAGAAGGTAGATCCACGGTGGCTTCGGTTAGTGGCCTTGTGTGGAAACCGTTCAACCAGGCGCCTTCAAAGGCACATCAACCGTCCTCTTATTTTGCATTCCTGGTTTTAATAATGTCAATGCTTTCATCTTGCGTCAAAGATCACCAAATCCCGGCGTTTCAGATTGAAATACGAACATTGCCGTTTAGTCCGGCAACGCAATCAACCGTTTTCAGAATGGAGGCCAGCCAACTTGGAGATCAGCCGATTATTGAGCACGGGGTGGTATTTACCGCCTATTTCCGAGGCGTGGGAAATCATAATCAGCTACCCACCATCAGTGACAACAAGGTTGTTTTTGACAAGAAGCTGACCCTGGGTACCAATGAATATTCTTACATGAAAGATATCATTGCGGGAAGGACTTTCTTCTATTACAGGGCATATGCAATTCTGGGAGATAATTCTGTCGTATACGCAAACCGGCTGAGCTATACTATTGAGTAGTCGTACAGGAGCAGCCAGCGAGCTTCGTCTAGCTGATGGCGATTAAAATCCGGGTTGTGTTATACCCGCAAAATTTCACATCCTATTTCCCCTCAAGTAGGGACACGGAAAGGTCAAATAGTTCACAACATTCCTGACGCCAAAAATATTTATGGTGTCCTGGTAAGCCATATTCCGCTCGTTTTCGGAATTGACAGCACCTTCAAGGTAAACAGTGCGATTCAAGACCCTGACCGATATTTTGGCGGTGTCGATCAGATGATCCCCATGCAGGATCTCAGACACCCTCTCGGCCAGTTCAGAATCAACCTCAGCATCCGCGCTGATCGATGAAACAGGGTCCTCGTTGTGCACAATATCTATTTTGTCATTTCTCATCTTTCGCTTTACTATTCGATCTTCCCTACCACCAGCAAACAAGATTATGCATAAACTCGGTATCACTCTCCTTCCTGATTCATAACCAAAACAGCCGCACCGTAAACCCTCCCTTCCCTGAGATCACCAAGGGCCTGATTGGCCTGTGAGAGTTTATAAAACTGGACCTGCGTTTTGAGAGGAATCCTCATTGCTAATTGGAAAAACTCCTGCCCGTCTCTGACCGTCAGATTAGCGACTGACCTGACCACTCGTTCCCCCCACAGCAGACGGTATTCAAATCCAGGGATATCGCTCATATGGATCCCCCCGCAGACGACGGTGCCACCTTTTTCGATGTCTGAAAGTGCCTTGGGGATAAGCTCCCCCGTTGGCGCAAAGATGATCGCTCCGTCAAGCTCTTCGGGAGCGGGTTGAGAGGAATCACCAGCCCAGACTGCTCCCAATTTTTCTGCCAGCAATTGGGCGGCGGTATCCCCCTTTTTACTGAACGCATACACCTTTTTATTCTGAAAACGGGCAATCTGGATCAATATGTGAGCAGCAGCTCCAAAACCATAAATGCCGATTTTTTCACAATTCCTGTCAAGCATTCGATAAGAGCGGTAGCCAATTAAGCCCGCACATAGGAGGGGCGCTGCCCACGGATGCTGATAATAACCGGGAAGCGGAATACAGTATTTTTCAAAAGCCACAGTGTACTGGCAATATCCGCCGTTGACTGTAAAGCCTGTGAACAGAGCCTGATCGCACAAATTCTCTCTACCGGTTAAACAATACTTACATTTTCCGCAGGTACGAGCCAACCATGGAATCCCGACCATTGCAGCTATTTTCAGATTAGTCACCCCTTCCCCGAGCCCAACCACTGTACCCATTATCTCGTGTCCCGGGATCAAGGGGAGCCTGGCCCCTTTCAATTCCCCGTCTATGATATGAAGGTCGGTCCGGCAGACACCACAGGCGACAACCTTGATAAGCACTTGACTGGTCCCGGGTTTTGGAACGGGGACAGTGACCTCCTTTAATGGCTCTCCGGGCTCGGACAGAACCATCGCACGCATCGTTGCTGGCAGATTCATACAACTATCTTGTTAAGACTCCAACGTTATCGTAATCATTGGTTAACGATAACCAATAGCTTACGTATAGAAAGTTACGATTTCTGAATACCAGTTAATATGAGCAAGGTCAGCATTGAACAACTCTGTGATCACAGATTAATTGATTTCAGGCCACTTACTTTATCCTGCAATTGTCGCTTCATTGCAGAAGGCGGCAACCTTGCAGAAACAATTTATTTAATTAACTATTCAAATCATGAAAAGTATCAGAATTGCACTCGCCATAACACTTGCCGCCGCGGCAGGTTTAGCGGCAGGTATTTTAATTGCTCCGGAAAAAGGCAAGCGTACCCGGCGCAAACTTACTGAGGCTGGGTTGGACTTGATCGAAGACCTTGAAAAGAGCTGCCAGGACACGCTGGAAGACCTCAAAGGCAAAGCTGAAAAAGAATACCACAAAATAGCGCAACGTTGCCAGTGCGGATCAGCATTCCAAAAGAGCGATCAACAAAAGGAGGCAACCCTGAGCGATGCAAACCTATAAGGTATGCAAGGTTCAGTTAACGCCAGCAAGGAAATATGCTTCTTACAACACTGAAAACTATCTTCATACTTGTAGCGCTGAGCACTTCCTACGTGAGCGCTCAGGAGCCGCAAATTGCATACTTTTCTCCCTTTTGTCTTCAACTACATTTTGACCATATTGTAATAATCTTAGGCTGGCTTGCTGATTTTCTAAACCATTTTCAGGGTCGGTGTTCAGAACCACAAGGGCCTGTTCTACGGTTAGGGTATAATATCTTTTATCCAGCTGCTGCATGGGTTGGTCGATTACAGATCGTCAATTTGTATTGGAGTCGTAAGGTGGAAATGTTGGCTGGGATTGCAGGCGGGATTTACATTGGTTTGTTACTTAAAATAACGAACTGCGCCGGCGCAAGCCGCAGCTTGATAAAATGCCGGCTTCCCTCCTCATTAGTCAATACATTCATGCTACCGGATTGTCCATAGATGAAGGTAAAGACGCTTCCCTGCGGATTGAGCGATGGGTCTACCCGCACATACTCCTGGTCTTCCTCAGTCAGAGAACTATTGTAGGCTATCACCATTTCATGATCATATAGCACCCGCGAGAAGGCCAGGAGACACTTCTCGAAGGTCGGCAAGGTAAAAATCTCTCCGTCCATGGATTGCTTGCGCATATACATCCTGCCGAATTTAAGCACCGGGCTCTTCATCCTGATTTTGGCCAAAGCAGCGATCTGCTGGTAGATCCGGCCGGATTTACTTAGCGCGCTTACAGGGCTGCCTTCGAGGCTAAACATCGATTCCCTGACATTATAGTCTTCGGTACCCGCGCCCTCAAAGCCCTGTTCGGTCCCATAATAAATACAGGGCGTTCCCAGCGCGCACAGTAAAAATCCGATTCCGGCGATGATCTGGTCTTCCGAAGCCTCATGGCCAAACCGCTTTTTAAATGTCTGCCCGACCTGATCGTGATTGTCAATAAAAGTAACGAGGAACTCCCCGAATTCTCCCCTGCTCATCGCATTTTCCCTTAGCGACTCATACCGCTCGATAAGCTTTTGCGGCCGTGATATCCCCCGAACCACATCCGCCAGAATGTGATAAAGCGGAAAATCAAGTACCGAATTGAGCCCGAAATAGATGGCTTTGTCTTCGACCACTACCGAAGTCTTCGGGCCGATGTAGCGGTTGTACATTTCTTCTGGCCCGACAAGCTCACCAAAAAGAAAAAAATCTTTTTTCCCTAACAAATATGCGTATTCCCTCACGTGTGAACAGAACTGACTAACCATCTCTTCACCCATATGTTTGACGGCGTCAATTCGAAAGCCATCCACATCGGTTTCACGTATCCAGTAGCAATGTACTTTCGTCAATATTTGCTGAACCAGCAAGCCTTCCGGGGAAGCGTCGTTCTTAAAACTCTTTAAGCCTGCAAAGTCTCCCTCCCGGGTTTCCGGGTAAGCATCAAAATTACGGATACGACCTTTGCGCCAATACAATTCCGGATTACGAAGTTCAACCGGAACTGGAATTTCATCGGATCTCCATTCGCAGAACGGGAACACAGCACCTTGATAATAGTAGTAATCATAGTCGCCGGGATAGGACCAGTTATCGCCCGAGTGATGCAGGACAATGTCCAGAAATACCTTAATACGAAATTCGTGAGCCTTTTCAACCAACTCGGCCAAATCCTGCTTGCTGCCAAACCTTGGATCAACATTGAGGTAATTCTCAATGGCATACCCATGATAGCAGGTATCGTTATTTTCAAATACCGGGCTCAGCCATAATGCTGTACAGCCCAGGTCCCTTATATAATCAAGGTGTCTTGTTATGCCTCTCAGCGTTCCACCGCACCTCTTTTGCAGTTGCTCTGCATCCCCATAGCCCTTCTGTCTGCCGGGAACGGTGGTTGGCATACGGTCCAGGTCATCGTGAAAACGGTCGACCAGTAAGAAGTAGATAAATTCCTCACGCCATTCACGGCTGGCGTCTGCCCAGTAGGTTTTGCCTTGCTTAGGGCTCAGGTCGATTTCACGAACCGAAGAAATCTGTCTTTCCGTTATTGTCATGCTACCGCTTTTTTGCCAGCGTCAATCTACCAACAACAGCCAGTGTTGAACATGATGTCCGGCAATACAAATACTGATCGCTGTCAGTCCTAACCATTTAAACTTGTCAAGTGATTACCGGGATAAACATTGAAGAAAAAACGGTTCAGTTCCGCATTCTGAGCAGCTTGTCATATTCCAGGACGGTGATGGTGCTCCCTCTCATTTCGATCAAAAGTTCTTCCTTAAAATCAGAGAGCATACGGATCACCGTCTCGGTCGCCGTTCCGGACATTGATGCAATGTCTTCCCTGGAAATGGCCATCGAAAACGGTTTGGATTTATCCTCATGATAACGATTAGCCAGCGCGACAAGGGATTCAGCTACCCTTTTCCTCACTGAATTATAGGCAAGGTGCAAAAGTTTCTCTTCGCGGTCGCGAACATTGTCTGAGAGCATACGGATAAACTTGGATGCTACGGCCCGACTGCCCTGAAAAAGTTTGAGAAAATCGTCCTTGGGTATAACAGCAACTTCCGATGGTTCCAGACAAACAGCTGACTGCTGGTAGGAATCTGCCTGCAACAAATCCAGGTAGCCCACAAAATCGCCCTCCTTGTACAGATTAGTGATATATTCCTTTCCCTGGTCGTTTGAACGAAACTCTTTGATCTTACCCTTTTGCAGGAAATAAAGACTTGCCGGGTAGGTCCCTTCGGAGTAGAGCATTTCCTTCTTTTTTAAAGTCTTCACGCGTTTATTGGCGCAAAGATTCCCCATTCCGTTCAAACTGCTTGCCTCTACGAGAAAATCATCGATCCCTTCGCTTGATCTTTCGAAATTCCGCTTGATACGGTCGTTCTTGCTGAGCCGCGTTTCCACTGCGCTGAGCAGCTCGACATCATCGTAAGGCTTGGTCAGATAATCATCTGCACCGAGCACCATCCCTTTCCGGTAGTCGTTTTTCTCGGCGCGGGCGGTCAGAAATATGAACGGGATACTAGCTGTCTTTTCATCTTTCCCCAAAAGGTGCAACACCCCATACCCATCAAGCTCCGGCATCATAATATCACAAATAATCAAATCCGGTCTGGACTGGATAGCTTTTTGAACTCCCTCTTTACCATTCTCGGCGGTTAATATCCGGTAGTTCGCCAATTCGAGAATCTCGGCTGTATTCTCGCGCATCATCGGATTATCCTCTATCAAAAGAATCGTTTTAGCTTCCAAGTTATTGATCATTAAATGAGTGATTAAACAGATCCTAGCAACCTTTGAGAAGCATATTTTCCTCGACACGCACATCTAGTTTCCCAATGGATAAGAAGTCGTTTAGAATTTCTGTGAGATTGTTTACCGTGAACTTGATCCTTTGAATGTGCTTTTGCCTTTTTTCGTCGTCCTTAGCGGAGCTATATTTGCTGATCAGCGATGATGAAGAAAGGATTGTAGCGAGCGGGGTACGGAACTCATGAGAGGCAACTGTGACAAACTGGCTTTTCATCTGGTTCAGCTCTCTTTCTTTTTCCAGCGCCTTGACAACCTCTCGTTGCGATTTTTCAACCGAGCGGGTTGCATCGGCAAGCTCGGCCGTCCGCTGGCGCACCCGTTCTTCAAGCTCGGCATTGAGCTTATGAATTTGCTCGTTGGCCTCCAATATCCTCTTCTCCTGCGTCTTTCTTTCGGTGATGTCAATGATAAATGCTACCACAAACTGTCCCTCGCTGGTTTGGAAGGGACTAAGGCTGGGATTCGCCATAACAATCACCCCTCCCCTGTTCACAACGATAATCCCTTCGGTAGCATGTCTGAAAAGCGCATCCAACATCTCCATTTGACGGGTTATTTCTCGCAGGGAACCAAATATTTCGAATGTGCGCATGCTAAGTTAACAATCTGACAGACAATAATCAACTCCTTCAAATATCCTTCCCCGACAAGCTATTTCCTGGGCTTGTCCTGGCTGCCATTGGTGGCATTTCCCCCAGAACGTATTGAGCTTGAAGAATCTGTTTACATATTTTATGGACAACACCAGATGAAAACACGCAAAACCGCATAATGAAAGACAGCATCCCCAACCCAATTGATCTTTGGAGCGACATCTTTTTTATGGCTGGTAGATTGGTACCTACCGCATTAGATACGCTAGATCGCTGCGCACTCAGAATGACTGCGATGGTTGAAAAAAATCCGATCAAAAAACAAGTGATGCAAAACGGTAGGGACGGAGTCAATAAAGACAATTTGGTCGACCTGATGATTTCGGTGACTATGTTCTCATCAACAAAATTGATCTGCATACCGTGATAAAAGGACGATCTTAAAATGCAGGTCAGCAGCGGGAGGCCAATTTTTGCATTGAAAATGAAAATTTGCGCCGAAGACTCCTATAAAGCACCTTTTTCATACTTTTTTTGAGGCGTTACTCTACTAAGGTGGGATTGAGTGCTATATGACTTTCTGCAACATCCAAAATGGTCGGATAATTATTGGGAGCATTGGCCAGAACGTTAGCTGTCGTCATATTGTATATCAGAAAAAGGACATTGCCGGATATTTCTGAATACACAGGCTTATTCAGGGGTGGTAAAACCTGCTCGCGTGCGTGATAAGAAGCATCTGCAATGACGATGGACGTATCACCGACCGGCATATCCAGCCGGACCGGAAGCGGCGGGAAAACCGGAGGGAAACTACTAATGTCAAATGCATCGGGACCAACCGGCAATACACGTATAATTTTGGGCATTATATACTGATAAAATACGTCGAAGGCCGGATTCGAAATTCGCTTGACATGGATCTTGACTTTGAAAGTAGCATCTACGAAACCAGGCGAGGGATGAAAGCTGCTCCATGCCAGGCTTACAGGCAGGGTAATGTCGGGATGGCCCGGCATTACAGTTCCGAAAATATCATTGATATTTAACTTGTTACAAAATTCCACTTTCAGAATTTCAAATTCACAAGGATAAAGCCTGGGAGTGCCATCGACCAATTTACACCCAGTCTGCGGGTCCGGTTCGGTGTGGTCCGTACAGGAAAGCGCTACTGCCATCACAAAGATGAAAGTCAACGATACCAGTTTTGGTAGGTAGGAATTTTTCATACGACACGGATTGGATGGTACGATGTACAATATTACCAAGTGATCAAAATTCAAATACATCTCAATATATGAGGTATATCCAGATCAAATCTAGTTAGACTGCCGATGCAAAATCATGAGCCCGGTCATAGCGGCAAACAATTTCAGTCATTAACTAGCCGTGTTGTCTGCTCGAATGTATGTTGCGTGTGCTGTCAAATCAACTACTAGTCAATTCGACTCTCTATCAATGTCATTCTAATAGGGTGACCAGATCATAGCCGGCATATCCGAAGCGGACATCAGAAGACCTGGGAGACTGGATCGCGGAAGTATAAGTCGATCTGGGAGCGGTATATCCTGACTCCTGAGGAATTTCTCGAAACACAGGTCCTTAACCGGTATGTCTGGAAAATCGCCAAATCGACGCAGTTTTCACGGACTATTCCTATTTAATGGAGAATTAAATCAAAAATACCCCTAAGGTATTCGAACCATCACTAAGCTTATAATCAACACCTTAACCACATAAAGTTTTTTAATCTCCAATCTATCAACATTCGTTCGAATCAATAAAAAACTCAACACTTCTCCTGCACCAGCTAATGCATCACTTTCTTCCTTATACGGCTCAAACTTTCGGGCTTCATTCCCAAAAAAGAAGCGATATACTGAATGGGCACGTTGTGCAGTATTTCTGGATATGAATCGATAAGCTTCCGGTACCGCTGCTCGGCGCTGAGTGTGGCTAGCTCATTTGACCTGTTTTCATTGTAAGCAATCGACTGCTGAAAAACCCTTATACTAAAATCCTTCATCACAGGGCTAGCAGCGGTAAGCGCATCCATCTCAGGTTTCGTGATTCTTAGCAACTCACATGCGGTAATGCATTCTACGTTTGCTGAAGAGACAGTTTGCGAGGCAAAGTTTGAATAAGACGTAAAAAACCCCGGTGGGCAATTAATATGGGTCGTAACCTCATCGCCAACTTCGTTATAGTGGAATAGTCTCAGGTAACCCGATACGATGTAATACAGATATTTAGGCACCGTTCCCTGCTCTTCGATAACCCGGTTTTTCGGAATCAACACCGCATCAAAACTAGCCGTGATTAGGGCGGCCTCTTCGCTGGAAAGCGAATGGAATTGCTGAATGCATCCGATCAGTTTACTGTGCATGCGGTTGGTTTCCTACGTTAGGTCATTTATTGATAGCAAAACTACGAAAGCAGGTGCTTATGTTCCATCAAATAAGCCAACGCTGCTTTTAACGCCTGTTCGGGGGGAGTCGGGTCAAAACCAAGCTCCATCCGCGCTTTGCTGATATCGAAATTCTGTTGCAGACCAGAAAACATCACAATATCCTTTCTGGTCAGCACTGGAGCCTTTCCGCGAATCCAGGCAGAAAACTCCATCATGCCCGCAATAGCCGTCAACATAAAGCCCGGCAAGGACTTAGGAACCGACAGTCTTAATTCAGGATATATACTCGCTGAAATCCTGGTAGACTCAGTGATAGACATGCACTTTTCATTGGCCAGAATATACCTTTCACCCGTCCTGCCTTTTCTGGCTGCAAGGTAGCAGCCTTCTGCCACGTCGTTGACATCGATCCAGTTCAAAGTAATTTTTGTATCAACCGGGATTTGCTTGTTCAAGATCAGTTTCAGAACGCCATAGGAAACGTTCAGAGGCAAGCTAGCCTCACCTCCTATCATTGCCGAGGGTAAAACTGCGACCAATTCGACTCCCAGCTCGGCCGCCAGGCGAAAAGCCAACTGCTCGCCATCATTTTTTGAATTGTAATACATATCTCCTCGTTCAGGATTGTAACCTGAGCTTTCCTTGGTCGGCAGATTTGTATAGTCAAGCGCGGCAACAGAGCTCACGTAAACAATTCGCCTGACGCCCATTTCGGCCGCCGCTTCAATCATATTGCGCGTCCCTTCCATGTTTACGTCATAGATTTCCCTTTTGGGATCCTTCGCCCATAGTTTGAACGCCGCTCCCACGGCATAAAAAACATCTACGCCATCAAGTACCTTCAATAGCGATTGCCTATCAGTAATGTCCGCCTGATGTACTTCACAATCCAACCCTGAAAGAGAAGTAATATTGCCCAGGTTGCGAACCGTTGCCCTTACAGGAATACCCTTCTTTATTAATAGACGAACAAGGTTATTCCCTAAATGCCCGTTCGCGCCGGTAACCAGCGCCAGATTTCTTTGTCCCATTTTTGCTATCTTTTATTGATAGGACAAAGGTTATCATCGCCAATCCAGCAGCACTTGACATTTGTTAGTTAATTCAGATCTCATCCGAGAACCTTCCATTTATTTGGTAGGGCTAGAAAGCTGCCTAAGGAAAAAGGAACACCACCACCAGTCCAAAACGACGTTCGTTCTTTCGACCACAGAGCGCTCACTCATCAAAAAAGCCCTGATTGCTGAGGCCCAACCTTAAAATTGTTGGCGCCTGGATTGCGCGCAGCCGGGAAAGCTGGAGCTTCCGAAGGCTATGCAATTCAACCCGCGTAAACAGGAATATGCGGGGCAGTCAACTGCTTTGCATTCCAGTATTTTTTCAATTATTAAGGCCGCACGAGTCCCTCCGCTGGGCAGCTGCCGTAGCAGACAAACGCCTGATGGCAGCTTCGTTGATAATTACTTGGCTAATCGCCTGCTCATCAAGTGCTTTGATATGTTTCGTTGTCAGGGCCCTGGTGAGCGAAATTTTCGAAGTGTCGGCATCGGGATCGAATTCCAAAACCACCATATTTGCGTTGAACTTTTTGATCCCGTCTGACAGAAGCTGATTTGCATGACCTGTAAATGGTGCATTGATTACTCCAACAAGGGGTGCTAACAATTGAAGGCTACTTTTTTCAACCTTTGAGCGCTGCAGACTGTTCTTTATGAGTACAATTTTGAGCCGTTTCAAAACCGGGCTCTGGATAGATTCGAGATACCGTACAACGTCCAACGCCGTCGCAAGTCCGTAATTTTCAAAGTATCCACCATCAACGAATTGATATCGGTCATTTTCGCCGATCGTTGAAGCCGCGCTAAGGAAAGGGAACAATTCAGAAAGGTTAACTGCTTCGCGATAGGTAATATCGCGTTTGGCTATGGAGTTAGAGAATGAGATATCCTGAAGTGGTTGGATGGCGTTTGAAAATAACGTAGTGTCACCTGCAACAAATGGCGACAAAACAGTCCGTCGCCCTGAATTTACCTCAAAAGTATTTACAAGATGAATTGGAATCGTATCCTGATTCCGCAGATAAAATCCCTGAAAGTCATCGGGCTCACTAATATCGACACCGAATCGAAAAGTGTTTTTAAGAAATTTCTCATTGCCGGTTCCAGCCAGTGCCTCTTTAAGTGCGAAATCATATTCCTGCCGGATCCGGACATTCCGATCGCGAAATGCGGTGTAAACTTTTGAAGGTGAAAATAGCGCCTTGATCCTGTTAATCAATCCCCCAAATGCACCTTCAAATCCGTCACCAAGTAATAGGCCAAACATGCCGCTAGAATTAAAGTTCTGCCGGTAGATGTGCTGAAGGTAGCTCAGTTCCCCCTTTTCCAAAGGAGCTGCGATCCTATGTTTCAGATAATGGTAGGTGCCAGGTGAGCTCCCAGACACGGTGCTGTATAGCAACGTATTACTCCAAAAGCCGTCTACTTTGTTATCAAGAAGCCCTAATACCCGAGCCGTAAAATAACCAGCCCTTGACCCTCCACCCATTCCGCAGACAATGTAAATATTGCTACTATCTGCCGCCTTACTATGAGATTCAATAAACTTAATGCGTCGTTCTATTGCATTCTCCAAGAGCCTTTTACTATCTACAGGTCCGAGACCTTTGCTAAACCTTTCGCAAGAAATCAGGTTCTGCGCCGAAGCTGTTTTCAATTCTCTTAAAGGCACGACGAACTGGCCAGGCGGGGTTATATTGGGAGCGACAAGAAATATGACAATGCCCAGATAGCCCAGTATTTTTTGCCATGGTTTTTCGGCCACAGCCAGGTGCCGGCAAAAATCAACGTAATTGATCAAAAAGGCGAAAACTGCCAACATGACAAACATCGTATTAATGGCAGTCATTGACGGCAGCAGAAAAAAAGTCAAATTGAAAATGCAAAGAAACCAGAACAGCGTGTAGTAAAACTTCTTGCTCTCGGCTGCGGTTTTTGTACTGGTCAATTGGTCGACTCGTTTACGAATGTCCTTTTGCTTCATATCAACACCATTCGTAAAGAAAATCAACCTAAAGACAGTGACGCCGCTCAAAACCATGAAGCCTCCAATTATACAACTAATATACGCATCCCTATCGCGGAGATTCTCGTCGATCAGAGACACTGCTAGGAGAACCAGCGCCGAGTAAAGTAGCTCGATCAATAAAAGACGTGTAAGTAGATTGAAATAGTAATTGGGAAATACTCGGCCAACCAGCTCGCGTAGAAGAACTGTCGCATTCTCCATGGGTGCTTTGACAGTTTTCAAATTTAGAATCAAAGCATCGAAAACAGCCAAGAACAACAAAATTGCCCCATTCACACCAATAACTTTAGAGTTTGCAACGTCCTCGTTAACGTACCTAAAAAAGAAAGCATTTGCCAGGATCAGGAAAGGGACAGTTGCCACAATGGAAAGGATCCTACATCCCACATAAAACCGCTGAATACTACGTCGGTCGAGATTAATTCTGTTCACCCTCTCGCCGGTAAATAG
Source organism: Dyadobacter sp. 22481 (assembly GCF_052044875.1). Lineage (NCBI taxonomy): Bacteria > Pseudomonadati > Bacteroidota > Cytophagia > Cytophagales > Spirosomataceae > Dyadobacter > Dyadobacter sp. 22481. Next base: position 46,800 of record NZ_JBQENV010000001.1, on the reverse strand, counting down.
AAAAAAAGGTATCGCCCAAATTGCGAGAGCTGTCAACAAAGTCAAAAAAAACAAAAAATATATCGCCAGGAGTTTCCACCACCATTCTTCACCATCCTTGATTATGTAACCTACAAAACTGATAATCAAATCACTTCCTGCATCGATATAAAAGAACAGAATCCATAGAACCACTAACAATAAGACAGTGTACCAGTTTGATCTGAGAATTCTCCAAAACATAGGCACGAGGTATTGCCGACAGATTCGCGGCATTCCCCAATACCGCTGCATCAACTTGGTCAACCAAAAATAAAACCGAAAAAGCAGCTTCGTTTTGGCGCAAATGAGCAACACCAAACCTGCGATCAGGCACCAAAAAAGCAGTGAATTTTTCAGGGAGGACCAAAATCCGTAGCTATTGGCGAGAATTTGAGTGATGAGCTCAGCGTATCTTAGCTTATTCATTATCAGAGTTGGGTTGGTTTCTAGGCGAATAACCAAAAGTTACCATTTTAGGCTCTGAAATATTACAAGGTTTCAAAAATTTGATTAAACGGCTGCACAAGAGCACATTGCACTTAAACACTACGCCTTCCAATGACTAACCCAGTAATCATTTCGGCGGATTATCCAGATAGTCGTATCCGGTGTGGGTGACGATCAATATTATACGCCGTTTTTTGATACTTGGTGGAAAATAAGGCGTAGCTAACCGAATGAAAATCAATTATAAATACCATTAGCGAAATAAAAATCTAACAATAGATTGCTATATAGGTATTACGTAGAGCTTTTCGTGCAAAGCGTCTAATTATCACTATGGAATTGAACACAAGGAAAATCGATAAAGAAGGCTTGATATGTTCGCAAACTATTTATTGACTTCTTTTTACGATTGAGCAATATTTTGTCAAAAATCAAGTAATTAAAGAAATACCGCACCCATCTCTTCGATTCTTTTATCCTTATGTCACGCCAGTAGCACGTGAATATTGACTTTGTCATGGATTTCCTTTTTTTGTTTAAACCATATAAAAACACTTGTATGACTCCTTTTGAAGAGTATTTCACGGACAAAATTTTAACTAATCGATCAGATTTCTGGGGCGGCCCAATTGGAACACCAGCAGGACAAGCAGTGACTGGTGTGACGATCACTAATGGCAGTAAAACCATGACCATTTCTTCATCTGTAACTGGCAGTGGCGCGTACCTAAGTCGTGGTAATTTCAATACTACGATATTCCCTGACCGGACAGGTGGGGACGAAGTGTGGTTCAGGCTACTGATTTCGGACATGAACCTTGGTGTGTTTCAACAGAATTTTGCCGTTTCATTGTTTTCGGGAGGGACGAATGTGACTCCAATCGCCTCCTCAATCGTTTCCCGCACATTTTCGGCCAACCCTGCATTCATCGAGGTAATCGTTCCCTATACGCTGCAAGCGAACACGGAAAGCATGGAATTACGCCTGACAGTCCGATCGGATGCCCAGTCGGGTACCAACAGAACTATCACCTGGAGTGAACTGAATGCTTTTAATAAGACAGATGGATATACTGTTGCAATTGACAAAGTCGAGACAGGACTTAGAAATTCAGAATACATGTATACGTTCTTTGAACGGAGTTCGGTAATGTCCAAAGCAGTTGATAACAATTCTACAGACAACGCACCACGGATACAAGATGAGATTGACAACGCAATTCAAAACGGCGGAGAACTGATTTTTCTTCAAAAAAACGCTATCAGGGTAAATGCTGCCCTTACCGTTAACGGTCCGCTCGCCATTAAGGGCAAAAACACACAATTTCGGATTAGTAATCCCAACCCGAATAAAGAGCTGTTTACGATAACTACATCCGATAGGTTTGAGTGTAGAAGTATAGCCATTTCCCCAGTTGACACCAACGCGCAGATAACAAGTTTTCGGTTTACGGTCGCAAACTATGATAGCATCATCGATTCTGTTTCGTTCAAGGACTTTCTACATACAAACACAAGCGCCCTTTTCCTTGATAATGTTAACGACTTTGTTTTGCAAAATTGCAAGTTTCTTGGAGGCCCAACAGCCTTGGCTATTGGTCACGTAGCCCCAACGAACAATGTCACAGTTCGACGGTGTCGGTTCGAAAGCGCGTTCGATGGTATCTATGCAAAGTCGGCGAATAATTTGATTATAGCGGAAAACATTTTCAGGATCGCCCCACCGCTGACCCATTCTAATCGAAACATTATATTGGACCTTGCAAGCGGGACCCACGAAAATGTCAAAATTTGCGATAATCAACTTTTGTCGTTTATACAGTATTCGGTTCGAATATTTACATCAAATTCAGGACTGCTGAGAAACCTGGCAATTACCGGCAACTATTTTAAAGACCTATCAGGCTCCGGGTTTTCGGGCCCGATTAGGATAACTGGCATAGATTCTACAAACCTACCGGCTCCATTGTCTATTGATGGAGTACTGATACAAGCAAATCAAATCCTAAATAAACAAGCAGCATGCCAAATCAATGATGTTTCTAACTTAAATATTAACGGAAACAACATTATAAAGACCGGAACTTCCAGTGGCGTTGTAGCATATGCACTACTTCGTTGCCCAGACCCCAAAGTACTGTCAACCGACAATCTTATTTCAGGACAATCAGCAACTTAGATTGTGACCCTACCCCACATTTCTAGTGTATCACAGTCATTCTAAATTGATCGACAATGGCAGTTACAATCACAACAACCTCGTGTGAAACCGAGGACGACTATTTCTTAAATAAAGCAACCGCTATATATCCTGCATTTGTAGACAACCTGCCCTATGAAGCCTGGACAGATTGGGTTTCTAACGCAACCATTGCGCAAACTAGCAAACCATACTTCCAATTTAAAGCAGCAGGAGGCACAACATATCAATGGGAAGTTGAACCAAATACGAACAGTGTTTTACCTCCGGGACTATCGCTATTACAAAATGGTCAGCTCTCTGGTACGCCCACCAAAGAAGGGCTTTTCGAGTTTACGCTACGCGCAACATCGGGAGCAGATTATGATACAAAACGTTTCAAATTTAAGGTTTATCCGGAACGCTCCCGGTGGCTGCGGGACGCCCGATTTGGGGTTACCACTCACTGGGGAAGATTCACTCATCCTGCCATCCAGAATAGCCCACCGCGTGACCCGCCATTAAACGGAACGGGAACGCAACAATTCGAAGGCCGTGTGACGCAATTAAACGCAGCAAACTGGGCCCAACAGATGGAAGGTTGGGGCGCCGGTTTTATCGAATTCTCCGCAATATGGCAAGATAGTTATCGCAACTGGATATCAACTACTCCAACAAGATATCAGCTTCATACGGAAAATCGCGACTTCGTCGATGAAATTGTCGCGGCATTCCATGCTCGTAACCTAAAGGTAATCAGCTATTTTTGTCCCGACTATCGTGGAAATCCGGCATGCGTTGATGGCACTCAAGGGTGCACTGATCCAGTAAAATTTTCATGGACTGACGCGGATTCCAACGGAAACTGGGGAACACCTAACCTTGGCTACATTACCGAACTTGTTGTAAATAAGAAAATTGACGGTCTATGGATGGACATCGGCGGAGCATCGGACATTTATGGAAATCCGCCAATCAATCCAGGATGGTTGTACTATGACAAAGTCATACCGGTAATTCGACATCATAACCCCTTTTTTATCTTCGGAGTCAATCCGGGCGTTCGTGGTAGCTTCAACACAGAGTTAAAATTTGGGGGTACCCAAGTGCTGTATCCTTACGCCGATTTTGTCATTTATGAAAGTACGCTAGACTCTTCGACAAACGCGATTATGAGCTCTGAGCAAGCTACACCATTGATGTCAAAAAAGAAAATGGCAATCTATGTCTCTAACAAAGTCACCCGCTCATGGGGTTGGGGCGCGACGACACATGAAGATCCTATTAAAGACCCTGTCTCTGTCAACGAAAACATCGGGCTAAATTGGAAGGCCGGTGCTACTGTATCTATGGGTTTACCCGTTCGGTGCGATGGACTGCTGCTAGACCCTCGGTTTCAACCAATAATGTCGGCCATTGGTAGCTATGTAACTACAAACAAAGCATTTAGTGAGGACCCGCAGATTTCCCTTTTGAACAATACTGTTATAATTACGACGAGCTTGCCGGCTAGGATATTCTACACATTGGACGGGACCGATCCTGACGAGAACTCCTCGAATGTTTACCTGAATCCGATACCCATTACCCGAAACACCATCATTAAAGTGAGAACTTTGCAGACAGGCAAAAGTCTCGGGTTCATGAAGCAGCTAGTGATCGAAGGCTATTCGACAAGCGGACCAGTAAATTTACTGCTTGGAGAAAAACCGAACGACACATTATCCTATCAGGAAGTAACAAATCTATACAAAACTGTCGACAACAGCCGCTTCTACCGCGGCATGCAATTTACGGTTGGCAGCGCGCCGATTATCATCACAGGAATCGGACGTAGATCGGTGGGCACAAACGTAACGCGAAACGTTATCGTCAAGCGGTACTTTGACGAATACCCTGTCTATTCCGGTAATCTGTTGCCAGACATTTCTTCAACAGGGGATTACTATTTCACTGACATTGCCGAGATCAGGCTAGAAGCGGGAATGACATATATAATTGCTATTCAGGAACTTTCCAACGAAAAAGGCATTCCCGATGCAGACCGCAAGAAATATTACGCCAATACCTTCACAGATATTCCGTACACGCGAGACTTGCGCATTATCCAGGCGTTTAATCTAAGTCCTCTCGGCGACTTTTATCCATTTCCATTAGATCACAATAACAAAATGGATACAGTTGGTCAGATTGTAAATTTGAAATATCGAGTAGTGTCAGACGAAAGAAAGTATGACCTGGCATTGGGTAAACCAGTGCGTTTTCTCAGTGGAATTGGTGGAAGTCAATTAATCCCGTCGCAATACATTCGGTATGCGATTAATGCAACGGATGGCAACCCCAATTCCTATGCGATTGCCGGCGGAGTCTATGCAAATACCGTTCGGGTTAATTTGCTTTCCCTTAATAAAATAAACAGAATAGCTTTCAGGTTCACACCGTATAACTATGCAACGGAGTTTGAAATCTACTGCTCGACCGATGAAAACGGAAGTGACGCGGTATTGATGAACCATTACGTCAATAACAAAAATTTGGACTTTCAGTTTAAATTCGACCCTGTTTTGACACAATATGTATTTTTCAAAAGTATCCTGCCAAATGCTCCCGGTCAGGAAGGCGGATCGATGGGCTTTGAAAGTATCGAAGTCTATTGCGATGGCTTATAGCGTCTAAGTATTCAATACTTTGTTTGCTCTTGATATGCATTGGGTAATTCGCAAAAACCAAGCCATTACCCGATAACACCCCTGTTTCCAGTTAACCTTGAACGGATCGACAGCCGTTTAAGGTTAACTGAACACGAATCGTAAACATAATGATCAACACCGCCACGGTTCTGGAGTGAGATTTTAACTGTAAGTACATCCAGCAACGATGTTTAAGGGTTTGGGAGTAATCATCCCTTAAATTGTCGATCGGATTAGCTGCCCCTGCCCTTACGGATTGGAACCCGAGGGTAAGGCCGGTTATTATAAGCGCTACTATCAGCTATCCCCGCTTTCGTCCCGGCGAAATGGGCAAACGTGCAATGCTGCATTTCACAAACAACTGATTTTTCGAGCGCCTTATCTTCCTTTGCTGAATGCCAGACTAGGGATAAACTTCAATAGATAAATAGCGCGCAACAAAGGTGTGGCCCCTTAGGTACCAAGAAGACCTAGGGAAATATCCTGTGTCTATTTGTACTGTTGTTTAAAGCGCCTTAGAGGGCGCTTTTTCGTTTAAAAAACTTAATGCCATCAATTAGTCGTCTTTATTTACCGAATGCTAATCAATTACTCCCGAAATATCGGGAGGATGAAACACTATATAAGTTACTCAACCTTACCTTGAATGGGGCACAGCCCTCTCCTTTGGGCCGCACCGGCTTACGAGACGTCCTTCCGTCTGATCAATGCAGCAATTCCCATCTCACAACAAGATTTGAGACAGATGCGACAAGTAATTCGGGTAAGTCACTTCAAGCAAAACACGAGAGTTATTGGAGGTTTAAGGCTTGCGTCAAAAAGCGCTGAAATCTTCTCACCGCCCAGTAATGTCGCGTTTTCTGATTTATTGTTTGGAAGGCTACTATACCCTACTGCCATCCCAACCAGTTTTACATGTAAAAGCCAGCGCCTTCCGAAAACTGGTTGAATAATTCCTTCTGATGGTAGTAATTCATCAATTTCACGATTTGAATTGATTATACTTCGAAAATATTTACTTTGAAATCAAGATACTTTTAAGCAAAAATCAATGAGCGTGTATTTTGTGATAGAGCAGTGAGAGCTGCATGCCAGTTTCTCTTAAATGACCAACACAATTCCCTCTTCTAATGCTTTTTCATAATTCGCTTTATTGAATTCATATAAATAGGGGGAACGATGAGGCCCGATAAACCGCCGTTCGTCGAGTTTGTTGAGCAAGCCCAATGCAAATAGCTTCTTTGGGAAATTACGCCGGTCCAATGATTTTGCCAGCAGGCTTTCGTAGAGGAAATGAATTTCGGGCAGGGTAAACTTGGGTGGCAACAAGTTAGCCCCGATCGGTTGATGGTAAAGGTGCAGGCGGACCGTCTGCAGCGCCTTTGTAACCATGTCATTATGATCGAAGAGCAGCTCGGGAACCTGATCAATGTCCCACCATCGATATTCTTCAACAAACAAGTTAGTTCGGACCGAAACCTGCTGGTAGTCAACCAGCGCATAGTAGCCGATTGTTATTTGGCGACCTAAAAGCCAGTTATCTTTCTTGATTTTAATCCCCAGCGCATCGGGCTGAATTAATCGTTCCAGATCCTGAACTGTTCGGTGGTGTACCCGGTAGGGACTATCCCCAAAGGTGTGAAACTGTTGAAGGAACAGACCGCTTATACCGGTGGTCTCCTCCGCTATCCGGTTTGCGGCTACGGAGATTGGTTCCTCATGACGGATCGGTCCACCAGGTAATCCCCACTGCTGATGGCCGTTGTATCGGATCAACAGAATTTTTACCTGTTGGTCATGATAGCCCAAAATGGCGCAATCCAGCGACAGATGAGCCATGAATTGCTGGTGACCATTAAGTATAAAAGCAATGGCAGCGTCAATTTCAGTCATAAAGCAAAAATAGGATTATGAATAAGACATATCAAAGTGACCGGCGGGTAATCAGCCGACATGGGTTTTCTACATGCCGGGGATGGTTGGCACGAACCAGGTCGGCAGCGGTTCGGCCCATCCGGTCAAAATCTGTCGATATCACCGTGATGCCATCCAACAGAATTTCTTTTAGGGGCGTCTCATTGTAGGCAATGATGCCGACCTGTTTCCCGATCTGATAGGAGGTGTCTTTGGTCTTTCCAATTACTGTAAACAAATCTTCCTCGCGTAAACAGATATAGGCACTACTACCCTCGATACTAAGGTTACCTACCTCGTAGATAGGTTTTGCCTGAAAGCCATACTCATAGCAGAAAGCAAAAAAGCCATTCACAATCGCATTAGACCGATTCGTGTCGGTGGGAAGGAGCATGTTCAGCGTTGCGTATTTGTTAAGGAGCGGTAAGGCCTCGGTCAACGATTGAATCAGGTCTTTTTCAAAATTCTGGACGACGGATGCATATTGGCCGCTAAGCCCTTCCACCCGCTTATCCAGCAGAATGAGCTTCTCCTTAGGTACCTGGTTGAGCAACTGTGCTGTTTTTTCCTGATGGCTGTCGAGATGAGGGATTATAACATAATGGCTATACTCCCCCAGGTGTTTCAGCAACAGGTCTTCGAAAATGCGATAGTTGTTGTTATAGGTAAACAAGTCTAACGCAACGGGATCGCCGCTCCAATCTGTTCCCATCTGGTCAACGAAGGCATCGTAGACAATTTTCTTGTGTGTGCTCAGTTCGTTGAACAGTAGTAAAACCTTCAGGCCCTGCCCCGGTTTCAAGGAGTTAATGTAATAGCCTTTACCATGGACCCCTCCGATGATATTCTGTTTTCTGAGGTGATCATAGGCTCGTTCGACGGTCCGTTTGCTGACGTTGAGTTCGGCACAGAGTTCATACAATGAAGGTAGTTTTTCACCCGGCCGGATTGCATTGAATTGAATGCCATCAACAATGTAATTGACAATCTGCAAATACTTTGGCGTGCTGGAGAAATCATTGATTGCTATCTGACCAACCATATATTACGTAGTTTTTACGCAATAAAGATAGGGCTAAAAAAATTATATTGTAAAAAATACGCAATAATAATTTCACCAAAACTTCTGAGAATATTAACAAAAACAGCCTCAGGCGTATAATCTGGCCTGTTTCTGCTCCCAATGGGCTGATCGAACGCAGGTTACTTATAAATGTCGGGGGACAGTTGAGGACAGTTTTTACTTTTCGGCTAGTAAACTTTGTGGGAGAAATAAAAACATTCTCAGTTATTAACGATCAGTTATGGGATCAACTCTCTACCTCTTTTCAGTTGGTTTGTCCGCGGCTCTCTGTCTCGGCCAAACCAACCAGAGCCTGCCAACAGGTTCAAGCGCAGACTTGTCCGTTGCCTCTCGAAGGCAACAGGACCTTGTGGTATCGGGCAAAGTCACCGATGAAAAAGGCGAGGCGCTGCCCGGTGTCAGTATCGTGGTGAAAGGAACTACCTGGGGTACAAAATCGGATGTCCAGGGCCTCTACCAGCTTGCAGTCCCGAATGCAGGAGCGGTATTAGTGTTCAGTTTTGTGGGCTATATGGCCAAAGAGATGACAGTGGGTACCGGCTTGACCCTTAACGTAGCGTTGGACGTCGACAGTAGAGCCCTGAATGAGGTTATCGTAACGGGGGTCTTCGACAAGCGCAGACGCATGGAGGCCTCGGTGGGTATCACCACGCTGTCTTCCCATCAGATTCAGCGTTTGCAGCCCAATAGTGCTGCTGATTTGCTGAAAAACGTTCCGGGGGTCTATGTCAATTCTTCACAGGGAGAAATCCGCAACACGGTCTATTCAAGGGGCGTCGGTGCCGGCACGAGCGGGTATTTTTATGTGTCGATGCAAGAGGATGGTTTACCGGTAACCAATGTGTCCGGCACTAGCTTGGGGCCCGACTACTTTCTGCGGGCCGACGCTACGATCAACCGTCTGGAGGCCGTTCGGGGAGGTTCGGCGGCCATTACCGGCCCTAACGCGCCTGGCGGCATCTTCAACTATGTCTCCAAAACGGGCGGGGCCGTCCTGGCAGGAGAAATGCGGGCGAAATTCGGCCTGGAAGGTAGTGCCAATCCATACTATCGTGCCGATTTGTCGCTGGGTGGTAAGCTGAATCGAAAGGGTGATCTTGCGTTTCACCTGGGAGGTTTTTATCGCTATAACAACGGCGTACGCTACGCGGGCTACCCCATGAATTATGGGGGTCAGTTGAAAGCAAATGTGGTGAAAACCTATCGGAAGGGTAGTGTGAAACTCTATGGCAAATTCCTCAACGACCACAACAGTTACCTTGACTTTTTACCGGCCCGGAACTTTGATAAACCAGGGACTGCACCTGGGATCCGGAACACCGACACCTTTGCCGGTCCCGGCAGTCAGGTTTTCGATTATAAGTACAGCAAGGCCGCTCCTGTTCGTCGTTTTGATCCGGAAAACCTGATCCATGCCCGGGATCGTGCCCTCGGGATCGACTGGCAGCATGAGCTGGGTGGAGGCTGGTCGGTCAGTAACAACATTAAATACACCAGCAAGGTACTTACTTGGAATTCGGTGTTACCGCTTGGCATTCTGTCGGCCAATGAACTGTTGACTTATTATTTCATGCAGTCGCTGGGCCGGTTTGGCACCTATAACTTTACCGACCTCACCACCGGACAACCAGCTTTGACGACCATGCAGCTGCCCCGGTTGGGGCCCAACAACGAGTTCCTGGGTTTTGATTTTCCAGTCATAAAGGGACAGTTGCCGAATTCGGTTATCCAACCTTACCCGGTTCTGCTGCAATTGGCCCGGTCCAATGACAATAAACTAAACGAAGTACTCGATCAGTTTTCGGTCAGCAAACGTGTTGGCAAGATGACCTTCACAGCGGGTCTGTACTATGGTGCCTCGCATATGGACTACCAGGAGAATGTGGCCGGACTCGCCCTTTCCACTGCTGAAAACCGGCCTCACCCGCTGGGCATAAGCATTACCGATTTTGCCGGTACCACCTACCAGGCTACCAACCCGCAGGGAATGCTCAACACCGGAGGATCCTTCAAATCCAGCGACCTGCGACAAAAACAACTGGCGTTCTTCTTTGGCCATAGCTGGCAGATCACTGACAAACTAAACCTCGATTACGGGTTTCGCTACGATCATACACGGGTAAAAGGCAGTAGCCTCGGCTCTGTTACGGACAGCTCGGCCTCAGCTGGTGGTTATGATGAAAATCCCCTGACGCTTTGGGATAATGCAGTCAATAAGGCTACGGCGCCCTGGTTTACGGACAATACCATCGCCACATTTTCATTCTCCGGAGCCCTGAATTACCAATTCCAGGATAATCTGGCGTTGTATGGGCGGTTTTCACAAGGTAACAAAGCGCCGGACCTCACCTTGTATACCAGTGCTTTCTCGCAGGACCAGGTCGATAAACAATTGTTTAAACCCGAATACGTCACCCAGGTTGAAATGGGGCTGAAAGTAAAGCGGGACAAGTTGACAGCATTTATTACCCCCTATTACAGCCGGATGACCAACCTGGCCACAAGTGCATATGTCTCCGACCAGAACAACAATTTTTATTATACCCCAAATGTATATAGCAGTCGGCAAAGTTATGGGTTGGAATTGGAAGGGACCTACTCGCCTGTCAGCCAGCTAAGTATCCGGGCCGTTGCAACGCTGCAGCGAACCCGCTCCATTCTCAGCCGGTCGTGGGTAACTGGTGATCCGGGCGCTCAGGATGATCGCGTGGAGGAGGTCCGGGGAGGCCGCATCGCTGGTACGCCAGACTTTATGGCCACGCTGACACCAACGTATACAGCTGGCCGGTTCAGTGCATTCGTTAACTATTACTACCTGGGAAAACGGGCCGCCAACAACCTGGAAACTTTCTACCTGCCTGGTTTTGGTCAGACCGATCTGGGCTTGGGATATCGGTTCACGAAGCGGTTGACACTTAATGGCAATATCAACAACCTGTTCAACAAGGTGGGTGTGATGGACTGGCAAGCGCCCGGTGGCTTTCCCAATAGCGGCAACACGGGTGGGTTTACACCGGCGCAACGGGAGGGGAACCCGAATGCGGTTTTCAGCATCCTCCCGATCCAACCTCGATCGTTATATCTGTCGGCCTCTTATCGATTCTGACAGACTCTTTTCTTGACCAAATCAAACAAAAACACAATTAACCAACCAACAAAATGAAAAAAGCAAATTTATTCATGTTCTTATTTCTGCTGGGCTTTTATTACAACGCGTCCTCTCAGTCGGCGCCTGCAGCTGATTTTTTTGCCGGTAAATGGGAAATCCTGATAGTGGGCACACCCGACGGCGACGCCAAAATGGGCGCCGTCCTGGTCCGGAAAGACGGTAAGCTCACGGGCGAACTGGTGAGTTTGGCGGCCGATGCGCCCAAAGAGCCCATTGTCATAACCCAGGTTGAGGAAGGAAGCGATAAAGTAAATCTCTTCTTCACCGCCCAGGGCTACGACGTAAACCTTGAACTGACGAAAGTTGACGAGGACCATTTAAAGGGACAACTGATGAACATGTTTGACGCGACAGCGGTACGGGTCAAAAACTAAAACTCATGAAAGTGATAGTCCCCCTTCTGCTCGCAACCACAGTCAGCATCGCACAGGTGCTCCCGGATTCGAGTAAAAATCAGGCATCTCATTGGTTAAATCCCTTCAATTTCAACTTAGCAAGCTTTCAGAAGCCTTCGCAATCATTTGCGCCCATGGCACGTTGGTGGTGGCCCGGCAATGATGTAGAACCGGAAGAATTGAAAAGGGAGATGAACCTGTTCGCCGATCACTTTTTTGGCGGGGTTGAAGTCCAGCCATTGAACATCGTAATTCCGATGAATGAGAAGACGAGGCCAAAAGTAACAAGTTGGGACACGCCTGCGTATTACAAGAACCTAACAGTCGTGATGGAGGAAGCACGGAAGCGGAAGCTGATTGTGGACGTGACAAATGGCAGCGGCTGGCCTCCCGGAGGTCCTTTTTTAGCCCCGGAGGATGGGTTTCTTTCCCTGGAATATGGTGCCGTCACCGTCAGTGGAGGCACCAAGCAATCCATCCCGCTGCCCCGGCTTCCAAACAAGACAACGGTTCCTTCCCGTTTGCAGGCTGTGGTTGTCGCTAAATTATCCAATGATACCGACACCGGCGAGCTTGTTCCACTGGATTTTGCTTCTACCCGGGTGGTCACCTCCTGGGTCCAAAATGATACACTCGTTTGGAATTTTCCGGAAGGAAAGTGGAAAGTAATCGCCTTCTGGGCAGTTCCAAGTGGTGAGCAAACTAATATTGCCGCCACGCCGAAACAAGGTCCGGTCGTCGATCACCTGGATTCCACAAAAGTGCTCAAATTGTATAGCCATTTGTTTGGTTCCAGGACTGGTTTACAGCCCTATTTCGGCAATCCTTTTCGGGCAGTTTTCAATGACAGTTATGAATTCAAGGCCAACCGTCATTACTCACCTGATTTTATTGCTTATTTTAAAAAGAAACGGGGTTATGACATCACTCCCTACCTGCCTGCCAACATGCAGCGGAAATACAACTTCGTCGGTTATCTGAACCCGCATGCAAAACCCGATTTTACTTTTTCGAACCAGGACTGGCGTTTGCGTTATGACTACGACATTACGCTAGGTGAATTGCTGGGAGAGCATTTTTTTAAAACCAGTAAAAAGTGGATGGAGTCCCGGGGGTTACTGCACCGTACCCAGGCGTATGGTTTGAATATGGACATGCTCGCCATGGCTGGTCTTGCCTCGATTCCTGAAACGGAAAGCATGCTCGGGTCAGAAGCTGCCATGAAAGTCATGACTTCCGGTGCTCTTTTGTACAACCGGCCCCTCATGACAGCAGAATCGGTCGTGTTCGGTAACCGGGCCTATACGACCACCCCCTCAAAAATCAAATTTGCTGTCGATAAGCTATTTGCTGCTGGCGTCAATCAGGTCATTTATCACGGCGTACCTTACCGTTATAAACCCGAGAAGCTGGGGCCCGAAGGGTGGTATCCTTTTTCCTCTCCCTTCATTGCGGGTATCAATTTCTCCTCCAATCTGGGAGAAGCAAATATTTTCTGGAAGGATCAAAAGCAGGTTAATGAGTACGTAGGCAGGGTACAATATGCCCTTCGCTCAGGAAAGCCGCAAGCGGATGTGCTTATCTACTTTCCCTTCCTCAGTGTGGAGGATATACCCGCTAATCCGGAGGAGATCCTTTCCAATGGCTATTTACCGGATGTTGAAGGGCCCTTACCCAAAGGCGACGAACATGTAAATGCTGCCAAGGTGGAGTGGGCCGGGAAGATTTATCCTTTGATCAATGAACTGGAAGCAGGCGGTGTTAGCTGGGCATGGGTGAACGATGCCTCGATACAGGAAGCCCAACTACAAAAGGATGGCAGGTTGAATATCCGTGACAACCACATTTCCGCACTCATTCTGGCATATGATTCCACAATCCACCTCAAAACCGCTGAACGGATCAGGCGTTTGGCTTCTGGCGGCATGCGCTTACTGGCAGTAGGTAGCGTGCCCACCAAACAACCATCTTTCCTCAACTGGAAGCAGAACGATGAAAAAACCGCGCAATGCATTGCGGCGGCGCTCAAAGGGAAAAACAGTCTTCATACTAATGATATCGGTCAGCTTCGTGCATGGATAAAAGATTTGCCCCAGCCAATCCAATTTAAGGAGCGCAGTTCTTTCACCCGCCAGGCACGGCGGGAGATGAGTGACGGCAGCCGTATCCATTTTATCTGGAACAAAAGTGCCGCGTGGCAATCGCTTGATTTGGTCCTGGACAAGAGGTACAAGCACAGCTACTGGCTGGATGCAACAACAGGCGCCATTATAGCCAACAGTAGTTCAACGGTTTCCTATCAGTTGGCTCCGTTCAGTTCCGTTCTTTTTTATGCCTCTCAAAATAGCGACACCGCTGATAGTTCGGCAAAGGCATCCACAGCCCGTGTAAATCCAACAGAAGCTGTACTGTCGCTTAGCAATTGGGACATTAGGGTTGATAGCGTACTGCTTAAAAACACCGTGCTATTTGACTGGAAAAGCGATTCGCTATTAAGATTTTCTTCGGCAGATGGAATTTATAACTCCGCTTTTCAATGGAAACAAGGGAGCGCCGACAAGCATTTTTTTCTGGATTTGGGAAAGGTCTGCTTTACAGCCGAAGTGTACATCAACAATGTATTTGTGGGCAAACGGATATTTCCGCCATACCTGCTTGATATCACCCGGTTTCTGAAATCCGGGAATAATACAATCCAGGTTCGCGTTACGCCGGGTCAACTGAATGAATTTATCGGCAAAGCGAAAAATGGCGATGCCAGGTACCGGCAATTTAAAGGAAAAGAAGACCAAATCATGCCCGCCGGACTACTAGGCCCTGTTCTGATCAGGCCGGAGAAAGTAGCAGACTCACATTAAAATTTAAAAAATGAAAACCGTAAAAAATCTATTGACATTATTGTTATGTCTCTTTTACTGCGTTTGCCATGCAAAGGCAATGCCGCCTTCCATCATTGGAAAATGGTACGGCATGAAAGATGGCAGTCCGGTGACCGTCGTGTTCAAAAACGACCAGACCATGTCCATCCACTCGGATGCTTTTTCAGGTCTTTCTTTCACTTGTCAATATAAGGTGGATTCCAGTTCCAGCCCGGTAGCTCTTGACCTGACCGCCATTCCGGGAGGAATGATTTGCGCTGCAATCGTCCATTTTTCAGATCTCGGTACGATAGAGTTCTTTGGTTTGTTTGGTGCACCCGGGTATACGCAACGTCCAGCTACAATCGATCCTGATTCAAAAAAACCTGAGGCCCTGTATTTGAAATTAAGCCGTGACGCAAAAGTCATTGCACAAAAACCGTTGGCCGTAACTCCACCTAATGCAGCTAAACTGGCGTTTGAACGGAACAAACGCCTGGGAAGGGGGCTAAACCTGAACGGACTTCTGGATAACAATTCCGGAGATCTGCATTTGTACAAGATAGCCGACCAACCCATCAAACCAGAATACATTAAAATGATTGCCGATGCAGGGTTCAACAGCGTACGCCTTCCTGTTACATGGTCTGTCCACAGCTCTAAAACGCCTCCTTACGCCATTGAGCCTGCCTTCTTTGACAAAGTCGACAGCATTGTAAAAATGTGCCTGGATAATGGGTTGGCCGTATCGATTGACCTGCATTATTACCCATACATCAATATGTC
Source organism: Dyadobacter sp. 22481 (assembly GCF_052044875.1). Lineage (NCBI taxonomy): Bacteria > Pseudomonadati > Bacteroidota > Cytophagia > Cytophagales > Spirosomataceae > Dyadobacter > Dyadobacter sp. 22481. The sequence continues at coordinate 31,257 of NZ_JBQENV010000001.1, read as the reverse complement.
GGAAGGCGAGAAAGGAGTTACTTTTGATGAAAACATCAACCGCTATTATGCGCTTTGGGAGCAAATAGCCGAGCATTACAAAGATTATCCTCCGGAAGTTTATTTTGATTTACTGAATGAACCCAATATTGAAATGGGCGCAAAACTCTGGAATGAGTTAATTGCGAAATCAATTAAGCTAATAAGGAAAACAAACCCGGGACGTACCATCATCATCGGCACACCAAACCTTGGGCAGTCATGGACAATCGGATTACTGGATTTGCCTGAAAATGAATGGAACCTAATTGTGCAAATCCATTACTATCTGCCACACCTGTTTACACACCAGGGGCTGGCTTATGCGAGGGCAGAGTCGGGTGTGGGAACGAAATGGGCAGGCACGGACGAAGAGAAAAGGCCGCTGATCCGTGATTTCAATTATTGCACCAAATGGAGTAAGACGCAGTTCAGGCCTATCAACCTGGGGGAATTTGGCGTGAATGAAAAAGCCGATATAGTGTCCCGCGCCCGATATATCAAATTTATCCGGGAGCTGGCAGAAAAAAATGGCATGAGCTTCCATATATGGGGCTTCCGGGAAATTTTTCGCGTTTTCGACGAAGAAACCGGCAAATGGCATCAACCCGTGCTGAACGCCCTGGTACCAGAACAGCAGTGAAAAATTCCTAATTGAATCGTTTTATTTTCTCTCGGCTGGCTCAGAATACATGGCGGGTAGGCAACCGAGGAACGTCTCGCTAACCAATCGTTTAAAACGATTGGTTAGTTTCTCGATGAAACTCCATGTGTAACTCATCGAAAATTATGGTACGATGATTAGCGTTTTGAGAAAATATTTAGATGGTAGATTTGGGTCAACACCAGCGTTTGGCACGCACTTTCCGAATGCTTTAAATGCGGTAAGCTGACCAGTCCAGTTTGGATCACTAGCGCGAAAGTAATCCGTGATAGTAGGCCATATAGTAGGGGAGCAGGAAAAAAGTCCCTTCGTGCTCATCGTGGCCATCGCCTTCCGATGCCAGCAATGCAAAACCGTCGCGGTCTTGCCGGACGTGGCCCCGCTCATCAATAGGGAGGGCATAGCCATTGACGTGCCATCCGATGTTTTTTTCCTGCATCGGCGAAGTGTCAAACACCACATCGAGACGATGGGTGTTATCCATTGTGTAGCCGATCAGGTCCAACGGAATTTTTTGCAGGTTTTCCAGGATAAAGTCGACGCGGTAGTTTCCCTTATAATGCCCACTAACAACCTTAGAAGAATAAAGCCTGTTTTCTGGAAAAAGACCTTTATTCTCGAACATCTTGTGGTCTGCCTGCTGGGTGAAACGGTTAGCAAGTGATGCATAAATCGCGTCCCAGAATGCGTTTTTCTGTTTATGGATATGCTGCCAGGCCACTTCAAGCCCCTGGCGGTACATGAGTAGCAGTGATGGGTCTGTTTCGTAATTGATAAGCCCGTAAAGGCTCATCAGGCAAAGGTTATTGTCCCAGGGAACTACGTTTTCCGGCGGGAAAAATTCCTTCGGGTGCATTGCATTGATGTGATACCTGTATTTGTCGCGCAGGATTTTTGCCTCCTGCTCGTATTTTTTATCACCGGTAATATGTCTGGCTACATTCAGAAACGACAGCATCATCATGGAATTAAGCCCGCGCTGATCGTATCCATACACTGAATTGATATATTCCGGAGAGAAATCACCCCAGCGGGTCACTTTGCCATCGTGGTCTACCAGCTTATATCCATGGCGTACCAAATGATCAGTGATGTCGCCTACTACGTCCCGGACCGCCTGTTTTTCCTCTTCTGTTTTGGCGACCAGGTCATAGTAAACACCATAGAAGAAAAAATGTCCGGCCAGTTCGTCTGAACTCGTGTCGCATTTCCAATAATATTTACCGTCTTTGCTTTTTGGAAAACGCGGGTAGATATCCTTCCACATTGGATCACTTTGCTGGTGTCGCAGATTTGCTTCCCGGCTGTATATCTCGTTCACGGGCTCAGGCCAATCTACCGGAACGATTACCCGTGCCGGAAAACCTTTTTCATGAGAAATGTCGACCAACCATTTGCAGGATTTGAAGCTTCGGTCGGCCAGCACTTTTGCCTCGGGGTCACCCGTGGCGGCGTACCTGAATGCCTGCGCCGCTCCATACATGGCCGTGTACATCCCGTCGTTATCCGAAATCGCTACTTCCGAAGTGGCTACATTGAACTGTTCTTTCAAATGGCTTTGCGCGATAAAACCCATGCGGTTATGCCGCTGCTCCACCTGTTTTGTAAAAAGTCCTGCCTTTTCTTCCAGCGACAAAGAAACCCGGGCGATCTGACTGACGCCTTTGTCTGTGCCAATCCACGCGGTGCCGTTATCATTCTGGACTGCAATGGTATTTACCTGATCGTCCGGTAGCCAGCGGCGGCTGAAACGATATTTAAACTCGTCATTGTCTACTTCAATAGCTCCTTTTTTCGTGCCGAACCAGACAATGCCCTCCGGGCCGGCGGCAGCGCAGGTGAATTGGTTATAAGGTAAGCCTTCCTTTCCGGTGAACAGCTTCCATTTATTGCCGTCCAAATACCCCGCGCCTTCATCCGCACCAAACCAGAGCCGCCCTTTCGAGTCGGTTACCAGCGCCGCAACATTCCTGAGCACCCAGCTATATTGGTTATCTCTTGGAAAGATCCGTTCCGGTTTTTTGCCATGCTTGAAAAAATACAAACCCTCCTCACATCCAATCGCATACCCATCGCGATAGGGCACAGCGGTGAGTATTTTCGTTTGAGAAAAAACGGGTAGCCCCGCATAAGCCACCGGTTTTTCATTAGGAACCGACATCCATTTCCCCTCGTGGAACTGCACTGTTTTACCCGTCACCGTTGCGACGGGCTTATTATTCTTTAATGTTATCCGAGAGATTTTCCCTTCCGGCAACCCTTCTTTAGTTGAATGAATGGTTACCACTTCCTGCACGAATTTCTGGTCAGCGGCCGACTGGCCTAACGAGTAAAAAGGGGCGAGCAGGATGCAATGCAAAAATAGTTTCATGAAGCAAATGGGAAAAATTCAGACAAACCAATGCGCTTAATACTTTTCGGTGGCCTAAAAAGGCTACCGACATGATTGGGTTGCCAAACATTTTATCCAGATTACAGGACCATTATTTTTCACACACATTCGAAAATGGTGCATTTTGATACACCAGACTCTTTAATCAGCTATGGTAGTTTGGAGGCTAAAATAGATTACTGAATGAATTGAGCCATTGGATTCAAACAGGCAGGCATGCCGAATTCAATACGTTGGTCATTGAAAGTGTATCCTTAAATAGGGCCGCTGCCGGAGGAAACATCTGGGTGGGTACTGGAACGGACTTTCGATGCCAGCAGTATGATCACATTAATTCCCAACGTCCACTGACCTTCCTGTTATCTACTGTTCAATATCGGACACGGCTCCGTCCCCGCGTGAACAATAAATTTTTCCTCGATGATTCTGGAAGGCATTAATAGCCCTTTTTTGGGGCTTCCCAAACCTGGCATGCATTTATACTATAAAATATAAACTAATCATTTTCTTGAATGCGAAGGACCTATTTGGGTGAATTTGAAGAGCTCGTTCTATTGATGATCGTAATCCTGGATGGCGACGCTTATGGCGTAACGGTTTCTCATGAAATCGAGCAGCATACGGGCAGGGTAGTCACTTTCGGCGCGGTTCATAATACATTGATCCGCCTGGAAGAAAAAGGGTTTGTAACCTCCGAGCTCGGAGGGGCTACTACTGAGCGTGGAGGCAGGCGGAAACGACTTTTTAAGGTGACAACCCTCGGGAGAAGCGCGCTGGCCGATATCCAGCAGCTGCGCAACAAACTTTGGAAACTAATGCCCGATGCTACTTTAAAGCTAAGCGGGATATGAACACACCACAACCGCCGCGGTGGGCGAAAACGCTGCTTCGCTGGCTGCACCCTGAAAATACGATTGAAGAAGTGGAAGGCGACCTGGACGAGCTGTATGCGTATGCGTGTAAACGTTCTGGAAAAACACATGCATTGCTGCGCTATCTGCTGAATGTTCTCACGGTGCTCCCACCATTTGTGCGCCGGCGTGGTGGCAAAACCCAATATGATCAACCATTTTCTCTTAGCCCTGATATGTTAAAAAACTATTTCAAAATCGCCTGGCGGAACATTGTCCGTCAAAAAGCTTATTCGTTACTGAACATTGCCGGTTTATCCATCGGCATGGCTTGCAGCATTCTGATCCTGTTGTGGGTGCAGAACGAGCTGAGTTACGACCGCTTCCACACCCGAGCCAACCAGCTATTTCGCCTCACCTGCAGTGCAGGCGACTTCAAAGCGGCCGTCAGTCCGGCAGGAATGGCCAGGGGCTTGCAGGCGCAGTTGCCGCAGGTCAAAGGCGGGGTAAGAATGAGCAAACCCAGCCCGATGCTGTTTGAAGTGGGAGAAAAAAAGGTGGAAGAAAAGCGCGTCTTTTATGCCGATTCCAACTTCTTGGAAGTGTTCTCGTTCCCGCTGCTGGCCGGAAATACCGCTACGGCCCTGAGCGACCCGGGAGCGATATTGATCACCGAAGAAACGGCCAGAAAATATTACGGTACAGCCGACGCCGTAGGCAAGACGATGCGCATCAACAACCACGACAACTTCACCATTGCCGGCGTGCTGGCCAATACGCCTTCCAATTCTCATTTGCAGTTCGACGCGATCATTCCCATGAAAACAATGGCCAGTTGGAACTGGGATTTAAAAAACGACACCTGGGGCAATTTCAACTTTTATACCTACCTCGAACTTGACGAAAAGACGGCCGCCTCTGGCCCCGCCCGGCAAAAACTCCTGCAACAAATAGGCAAAATGTTCAAAGCACATGGCGAGACGATCAAAATCGATTTCCAGCTGCAACCGTTAACGGATATCCACCTGCATTCCAACCTGCAGATCGACGTTCCGGGACATGGTAACATTCAGTATGTCAACGTTTTCTTTATCGTAGCGATCTTCATTCTGGCGGTGGCCTGCATTAATTTCATGAACCTGGCCACGGCACGCTCCGAGCGCAGGGCCAAGGAAGTAGGCCTTCGTAAGGTGGTGGGTGCCAATCGGTACCAGCTTGTGTTCCAGTTCCTGGGCGAATCGCTCATGTTTTCGTTCCTCTCGCTGGTGATCGCGATCGGGATCGTGTACCTGTTGCTGCCCGTGTTCACCATGCTGACCGAGAAAACCCTCGCCATTCATTTGCTGGATGGTAAGCTGCTGATGAGCCTGCTAGGCATCGCAGTTTTGGTGGGCCTGGTTTCCGGCAGCTATCCCGCACTGTTCCTGTCGGGGTTCGCGCCTGTAAAAGTGCTGAAAGGCAAGATGCGGGTAGCCGGAGGAAACCTGCTTTTTCGGAATGCGCTGGTGGTAACGCAGTTTGCGGTCGCTATTGTGCTGCTCGTTGGCACTGCGGTGGTCTACAAACAGCTCGATTTTATCAAAAAACGAAACCTGGGCTTCGACAAGTCCAACCTGCTGTATCTGCCCATGACCGGGGAGCTGGGAGGAAAACAACAGGCATTGAAAACATTACTGGCCCAAAATCCGCTGACGGAAAACTTCACCGTCATTTCAGATCTGCCCACAAAGCTGGAATCCGGGACCGTTGACGTCGTTTGGGACGGCCAAATTAGCCGTAACCAGGTCGTGTTCCCCTCGCTGGATGTGGATGAAAATTTCGTCAAAGTCTTCAAATCGCAAGTGCTGGCAGGCCGTGGATTCGACAAAACATTTTCGGGCGACAGTTCCAGCTATATGATCAATGAAAAGGCGATGCAGGTCATGGGGATGAACATCAACAATGCCGTAGGAAAGCCGCTCACTTTCGGAGATACCAAGGGAACGATCATTGGGGTCGTCAAGGATTTTCATTTCAAGTCGCTGCAATATGCCATGGAGCCGCTGATCCTGCGCCTTAACAAATGGGGCGGCGTGGTAATGGTCCGTACCACAGCGGGCAATAACGAGCAGACGATCAAAGCATTGGAAAAGATCAACCAACGACTCAACCCGGCCTTTCCTTTCACATTTGGTTTTTTGGATAAGGACCTGGATAATCTCTACCGTAGCGAGCAGCAAATGGGAGGCATTTTCAATTTGTTTGCGGGTCTGGCTATCTTCATCTCGTGCCTGGGCTTGTACGGCCTATCCGCATTCATGGCCGAGCAGCGCACGAAGGAAATAGGCGTACGTAAAGTACTCGGCGCCACCGTCGCGGGGGTTGTAGGGTTGCTTTCACAGGATTTTTTAAAACTGATCGTGATTGCCATCGTCATCGCATCACCGATCGCGTGGTATGCCATGAATAAATGGCTGCAAGGCTTCGCCTACCAAACCACCCTCGAATGGTGGGTCATCGGCCTGGCTGCCATACTGGCGACTGGCATCGCATTGTTCACGATCAGTTTTCAAAGTATCAAAGCAGCGCTCACAGACCCGGTCAAGAGTTTGCGGAGCGAGTAGAGCCAAAGCTGCGCCAACTTCGGCCGGATCCCTTTGTCAAACCATTGATGCGTATGGAAAAAGAACAAAACCCTGCTTAGGGGTGCTGTCAATTTTTCTCAGATCTTTCTCGCTTCAAGTTTGGGAATTCGACCTCAAGCCTCGGTAACCTGTTCCGGATAGAGTCTAATGTCGATCTGTTTTTCGAAAGATCGCCTCAGAGGTGATTCAAAGTGGAGAGTTCACCTACTAAAAAGCAGAAGAGAAAGATTTGCAGTTAAGGAAACTCTTGACGTTTCTGGAAGCTGCCTCATACCGATTATACGTTCCCCTCGCAAAATCTTTTCCCACCAAGCCCAACATTTCATCATTGTGCTTTTTGAAAAGACGATCCTGTAAGCTGGGATTTAAAATTTGCTGGGGTGATGTCCAGTTCATGATCCAATAAGTATCGATGAATCTCATACACCTTGTTCTGAACGGGATCCAGGTACAGATTTAGCTGCTTCACATCCTCCTTTTGACCATTTTTTCGGCCAGTCGACGCAGTCCATTCTCTGGTTCACAGGTTCGTTGGGTGGAGATTTCAAGTCTCCTACCTTCGATAGTGACTCTAATGTAGATTGGCAACTTCCCTTTTTTTGAGTTGCGGGGCTTTCTCGAGACATAAACTTAACGTGAAAATACAACGAATTTAAAAAGATGGCAACCAATTAGACCAAAATCAACCTACGGAGATGCGGGGATGTCAATCGAACACTTAACACGACTTTTAACATTGATAGAGACTATTAAACTGGAAGACTAGACTGACTTTTTAGATTCTAATTGCATTATATAACAGGTCACCGGGCCGTATGGCTATTCCCAATATTTGGGTCACACGTTTGAATCCCGGCGGGACAACAGAGAACGCCCCAAAAGGCGCTGTTCCCAAAAAAGTTAGAACTTCTTGGGCGCAGTGCCTTTTTTTCGCTTAGTATGGCCTACCAGGTGTTGATGCAGATGCAGACGGCAATATTTTATCCTGATTGAGGCCATTGACGCCTTGTTGGCGCGGGCAGATGATCAGACGCGGTTCATTCCCGGTCATGAATAGTCAACATTTTTCCTCTGGGTCAGCACCAACCCAAAGAATCGATCTGCGCTGCCATAACCTTAGTTTGAAAGTGCTAAGTGCTACGCTATCTTTGTCTTGGGGGGCTGGGGCAAAAAACAACATGTCTAACCATGGTGTCAGACCAGCCTATTCCGTGGCAAAGTGACCACCTGACTTATCTCTCGAGCACGTAGATAACTACCTGTTAATTTGGATGATATCATGGTCCATACCATCCGAAATAACATGGTGAGCCAAAAGCGGATTACCCTGGTCAGCAGTTCCGAATTCTCCAGTCAGGTCACTCATTTCGTCAGGGAGCATTTTGGAGAAGTTGTTACCTCATTTCACCTGACATACAGCCCATGTACCGCAAACTTCTGCCTATCCCGCCCATGGCGAACAATCAAGGTGCCTTCGTATTCACTTGTCAGCTCATCAACCACTTTCTGCTCTTTGACAGATAATATTATGCTATAATCCGTCGCGGAGAAATACATATCAAATCCCCGGGCATTCTTTACGGTCATCGTGTAGCTCAATGGAATGGTCTGACCTGCACTAATGTAAGCGGCCCTTTTTAACGGATCTGCGGTGAAGATATACTCCTTTTTGCCCAAAGGAACCTGACGTAGCGCGAAAAAGTAACCTGACTCATGGTTGCCGCGCAATCGACTAACCCCAACGGTCGACGTGCTTTGACTGAGCAGATCTGTGCTGCAAAAGGGGGCTAAAAGGCTGAAACAAATTAGATAGATGTATAACATGCGCATGAAAGAACATGGCACCAAAAATAGCGTCCTACCAGGTAAGCTAAAATAGCTACTGTTCGAGTGATAGCTAGAATTCATACAGTGTCGCTTACACTAACAATAGCATACATCTAGAATTAATCGCACCGTCGCCTAGAAATGATTCAGTGTATTAGGAGCATTAAGAAAAAAGCGCTTTGGTTTGTCAAGGTTGTCGTTGCTTTGCGAACGATGACATCTCTTGCAAGCGACAGATTGACGCGAAAACCTTTTTTAAATTAAGTCTGCCGTAAACGTTCAATGTCTCACACTAAAACAGCCTTCGTTATGAGATCATCATGTTTTGTTATCGAAAAGGCCAATAAATATATCACCGAAATAGATCGCCTTACTGCTAGGTTATACCCCAGCTAGCTCGGTGCGTGAAAAGCCCGGACAATAAAAGCTTTCTGACGAGATTTCGGACTTGAAACTAAAAATAAAGCTGTTGTTTAACCGCATAAATATCACCAGATTCGTTTTCGGTATAAACCATCGAATTTGTAACTGGCGTTATTTCATCACTCTTTTTCGAACAAGCACAATTAAATGCTACTATAAAAGTAAAATAAAGAACAATACAATAAATAGATTTATCTTTCATAAATAATTAATTAAATAAGTTTGACCATAAAATGAGCAATAAAACCAATCATGGCGCGAAATTAAAAGGAACATTTAATATAAAAGAAACGTCTTTAATCGTATTCAGGTTAGTCGACATAATCGAAAATCAATTCACAAATTACTTCTATAATTAAATGTAGATTTCAACCATCCTCTCGAACAGCGGCTAACATTACTAGAATCAATTCTAGTATCCATTTTTTTACAAATAAAAATTTTACGTTTGCCAAAGCTATTATCAACCGTCGACTCAGAGTACCGGCAGGGTATATAATTGAGGTTTGCACAGCTGCTGCCAGCAAGCTTGATAAAACATTGCAAATCCGAACTTCTTAACAGACAATTTCTTAACCAAACAAATCGAATTTATTATGGATTTCCTGTATTTCCTCCTGATCGGAGCCATTTCAGGCTGGCTAGCCGGCGTACTGTTCAAAGGATGGGGTTTCGGCTTAATTGGCAACATACTTGTTGGTATTGCCGGATCTATTCTGGGTGGCTGGCTTGCCGGTAAACTGGGCATTGGAGGACAAGGCCTGTTGGGGCACATCATCATTGCTGCACTTGGTGGATGGCTATTGCTCTTTCTGATCAGCTTGGTAAGCAGACGTTAAATAGCGACGTATGCTTTTAGGCGTTAGCACAGTTCCAATGCCGTGTGTTTCCGATACCCGGCATTGGACAATACTGTCTTTCGAAAATCAACTACCAACGGACAGCCATATAGGTAAAGCTTCCCTGCGAGCCAGCGCCCTGGACTACCGGTCTGCCGCATGCAGTCGTCTTGGCCGTGAATTACATCCAACAACTAATATCTTCAAACCGTGAAAGTTACTACTTTGCTATTTTCGGCATTGCTTTTTTCAAAAGCAGCATTAGCTCAAACCGGCACGCTGCTCGTGTATGGCAACCTTGACATCGCCTCCTCGAAGGCTTCGACGGGTGTCAAGTCTAATGCATTTTCACTGAGCCCCGGAGTTGGTTATCAATTCAATGACCATTGGACGGCGGGAGCTAACCTGCCCCTTTCAAGCACATTACCTGGTCTTTGCGCCAAAACAAAAGTCGCGGACGAGAAGCTCCACAATAAAAAAGCCAATACGACCGGTGATTGTGCACGGATCGAGCAGCGAAGTGATCTAAGAATCATGATGAGACGCTGAGCGAAGCTACTGCGCTGCGATCAAAGTGAATCATTGATTGTTGAAAAGCTTTTTAATGATGGGTAAAAGCCGTTTTCCAAAAACAATTGTCAAAAGGAATTTGATGGCTAGATCAACGGCGATCATACAGTTGTCTACAAGGCCAATTTCGAAGTGGTTATCGAAAATATTTGCCAACAGGATCAGCACCAACGTCACTGAAATATCTATGACAATATACAAGGCAAGTCCGATCAGAAACTGTACCACCAGATCCCCGGTGCTCAGCCCTGCATCGAGTCGGGCCGGATAGACATAGATCCGGCAGTAGTCGATAAACTTTTTGTGCATTACATCATTGATATTTGGGTTTTGCAATTGATATGAACCGGGTGCAGATCCCACGAGCTTGGTGTGTTCAGGGATGACAAATAAAGTAGGTACCCCAAAAAAAAGCGTCAGGCAAACCATCATCAGCCAGCCTTGCAAAAGCATCAGATGCTTTTTATACCATTCGGACAGCTTCTCACTGAGAACTACATACGCGTTGAAGATAATACCGGAAAGCAACAGCGAAAGTAGCAGTTCAGCGACGCCCCCTCCGGTCACAGGATCAAACTTGACTAGCGTCAGGTTAAGTGCTAAAATCAGCGTGCATAAAGTTAAAGCCCAGGAGCAGATCGGAGAAAGTCTTCCCTTTTGCATATCATTTATTCAACTCATCTGTTAAAACAAAAAATTCTCACTATCTGTCTACGATTCAGTTTAGAGGGGACTTCAAGGGTACTAACACTCATTTTCCGCAGGAACCAGGCCTTGTGAGGATCAACAATATTAACATGGAACAGGTCGCTGCTAGCGGCAGCTTTAATTGAAAAACAAATTTAGTTTTTAATTAGCGACTTGCGTATTGATTCAATATGATATATATATCTAAATAAATTCTATGACATACTAGAATAATTGCTATTACAAATAATATTTGCACATTTTATCTTTGGTAAACTTAATCGCACCCATCACCCAGTCGGAGTCTGTTCAAAAGTTCAACGACAACTATTGTCACGAAAAAATTAAAGTTACCAACAAATCAATTGGCAATTAGCTATTGTAAGGCTAGTAAATATATTCAATACATTAAATTTCTTTCGAATAACTTTTGGACACGAAATGCCGATAGTCTCCCGGTTATACCGGGAGATATATTTTCATCTGTGCGTAAAAATCTACAAACAACCATTAACAAATCTACATTTCTTACGCGCTGATTAAAATATGTTTGCTCAATAAAATAAGAAATCTATTAGTCGCCCATTGACCAACCCACAATCGTTTGAAAACAACCTCCGTTCAACCCGATAGCGAAGATGCCTATGCAGCGACATTACAATTCTATTACCGACAGTCCACAGCGCTTCAATTTAACCGGACACTTTGTAATTTTTATCCTTGAGATCGTTTCATCATGGATGTATGTATCGTTTCTGTGCTATGAATCTGCAGGCCTGGATCGGCCCTCTGCATTCTTTTTAGCAGCACTCGCCAGCGTGCTCACCAGTACGCTTTGCTACGGCAATCATTTCTTCCGTGTGGTATTGGTGGTATTTTTTTCTGTTTCATGGGGATACCTCGCCCTGGCACTTACAGATCTGATGCCTGGCAGCTCCATTAACCGCTGGGTAGCATTTGGGATCGTTTCTCTGCTCCTGCTGCTTGCTCACAGACCTATTCTCAGGAAAAAACTACCCACCAGCGCGCAAACAAGATCCAGTGCCCACCTCTTTTAATTTCATTCAATATTCTTTTAACCAATTTTAATTCTTATCCGCTTTACAATGAAAAAAAAGTATTTAGCTGAGTTCTTGGGCACATTTTGGCTGGTATTCGGCGGATGCGGAAGCGCCATGTTATCAGCGGCATTTCCTGCGGTCGGTATCGGTCTTCTGGGGGTCTCTCTTGCGTTTGGTCTCACCGTTCTGAGCATGGCATATGCAGTGGGCTCTGTTTCAGGCGCACATTTAAACCCGGCTGTTTCGATAGGTCTGTGGGCCGGTGGCAGACTCGATGCCGACCAGCTGCCCGGATACATTATTTCCCAAATAGCAGGCGGGTTACTGGGTGCGGCAACGCTATTTGTTATTGTAACAGGTAATGGCAGCTCCATTGCCGATTTTGCCGCCAATGGTTATGGCACGCATTCCCCGGGCGGATACAATATGGTTTCCGCATTTGTAACCGAGCTTACCCTGACTTTCTTTTTTCTGCTGATCATTCTGGGCGCAACGCGTGTCGAAGCTCCATCCGGATTTGCCGGCATCGCTATCGGCCTAGCGCTCACGCTGATTCACCTGATCAGTATCCCGGTAACCAATACGTCAGTCAATCCTGCCCGAAGTATAAGCCAGGCCCTTTTTGTGGGCGGGTGGGCAATCCAGCAACTTTGGCTTTTTATTGCCGCGCCTATCGCAGGCGCAATACTGGCCGGGCTTGTCCATAAATTGTTGGCCGGTCAAAACCGGTGATTACGGTCTTCATCAAAGTCAGGCATTCCATAATTTATCCGTATTATGTCAAAAAGTAACGTTTTCAGGTGGCTTATCCTTGGTGGATGGATGGCCGCCTCCACCTGGTGGCATGTATGCAAGATCAAATTGTTATGCGAACCGGTTCTGTGTGAGCCTATCCGCTACCAGCGTCCCGACAGCCCGCTATCTATTCAGGACGGCGACCGCTTTTCGGTGACTTCTCAGAAAAATATAAGCTTTGCTTTATCAGAAGAAAAGCCCAATTGGATGCCGTTACAGCACCTGCTGGATTCGCTGGCGAGCTATCTGAGGGCTAACCGGATCGAAAGCTGACGATCGTAGGTCATTATTTACTTTCTGAGTCCAATGAATCAGAAGCTATTAATCTGGGCCTTGCCAGGGCCGAGCAAATAAAACAACTGCATTTGCAGAGGGGCATCCCCGGAGGTCAGATCAGCACTTTGGGAGAAAGCGCGCAGTCATTGCCAGCCAGCCAGGATTCTCTGCTGCAGGCCCTGAATTTTACTTTTTCAGCCATCGAAGCTGCCCCCGATTCGACGCTGGTAACATCCCGACCGCATACGCTTCTACTGATAGACCCGATGAGCAGGCCTGTCGCCATCGCAGAGATTATCGTTCTACTGATCCTCTGTGCCCTGGTGGGATGGTTGCTAGCCAGCTGGCTGACTTACCAACGGTCAAAGCGTCTTCAGGCTGACTTGCACTCGATCCGCAAAGAGCTCGATGAATGCCTGCAAAAAAAAGAGCCGAGTAAGCTTACTGAGCAGACGTGAGGTGAAAGTCAAAAAAAACAATCTGAAAGTGATTGAAGGAATCGGACCCAAAATTGAGGAATTTCTCTATAATGACGGTATCGACACGTATGCAGATCTGGCCGCCGCCAATTTAAGTAAGCTGCTCAACCTGCTTAACAGAGCCGGCGAAGGTTATCAAATGCATGACCCGACAAGCTGGCCTCTGCAATCCAGGCTTGCCCGGGATGGCAAATGGGAGGAGCTAAAAAAACTACAAGCCCAACTAATCGCAGGAAGACGAACTACATAGCTAACACCTAAGTACAAGCATTGCGCATTCATTCCACATAACGCTTCTTTTAAAAATCGCAAACTACTTTTTAGCTGTGTCGGTATGCAGGCAAAAATGCCTGTCAGATTACATCCTGCAAACGCTGCATTTTGATAAACAACAGTTAAGTGTACCGGTGCAGCCTCTGCCGGTCACATCTAACCGAAAATCTTCACTTCAACAAACCATAATTTAGAAACAATGAAAAAATCGGTCAGCATTTTTATTTTAACGCTGCTGTGCGGGATTGCCCGAGGACAGGAAAACACCGCCGGTCATATCCTAAACGGCTAAATGGTCAGTATGAAAAGGCGCTCACATTGGGCGGCTCTGCGATTGGGGGATTTGAATACTTTATACCCGACAACCGGGTCAGCGTATTCCTGGAAGCGGGAATTTATGTTGAAGTGCTCAGAAAGCCATTTTTTCTAAGCCCGAATTTGTCGGCAGGCATCCGCTTTTCCCCCTTTTGATACGAATCCCCAATCCGAAAAATAAATGGCAACAAAACCCGGCTAGACTTCAAGCGCTTGGCGATCCAAATTCGCCGGAAATTTGTAGCAGTTTGTTCGATGTCACTTACTTACAGTTTATTAGGTATCTGGCAAGCGATGATTTACTTAAAAATCACGTCGGTCAAAGTTGACTATATTTCCATACCGTCCATTAAAGGTATGGTTTGGTTTCAGCCCAGGAATGTGCAGCGTTACACGCCCGAAGGACGCATCATCTTGGACAGGTTTGAAGTTAACGGCAAGCAAATTCCGATCACAAATGAAGTAGTGGGCATCCCCGACAAGGCTGACAATATCGAACTGTTTTTCTCTACCGCCTATTTCGGCAACAGTGAGAATCTAAAGGTTTTCTATTCACTTGTAAAAGAAGGCAAACCCATTTTGGAGTCTGATTGGGTTGCATTGCAAAACGACGATTTTAAAGTCCAAATTTCAGAAAAACACTCAGGAAGGTATACACTGACAATCCGCAAGCTCAACGGATTTGGCCCGGACAATTACACGACAACGCGTATTCTGCTGGATTTTCCTCAGAAATGGCATGAAAACCTGTGGATTATTTCAGGAGCAGTCTTGTTGATCGGTTTGATTATTTTTGGCTCGACGGCTGCATTTGATAGCTATAAGCTAAGGTCAATCATTGCTAAGAATGTCCAGTTGGAACAAATCGTTACGCAGCGCACCGAGAAGCTAAACCGGACCCTGCATGGCCTTGAGTTGTCCAGAAGAGAAAAGGACAAACAGCTGCATGTACTATCCAGGATTGTAGCTTCAATCAGTCATGATGTACAATCCCCGCTAAAGTACATGTCATTTACCTTAGATAAGATTGCCCCACTTGTTGAATCGGGCGATACCGATCAAATCCTCAAAATTGGCTCTTTGACATCAGGCATGTCGCACCGGATGGGTACAATGCTGGAACAATTGATTAATTTTTCAAAGGTGCAGGTGTATGGTAAACAACTAACACCCGAAGACATTGCGATCAGGGATCTTGTGGAGGAAAAAGTGGAACTTTTCCTTGGCACAATTCAGCGGAACGGCAGTCTGTTCTTTAATGACCTGCCGGTAGAAAAGCAAGTAAAATCAGATCACCTGCTGCTATCGATTATTTTGCATAACCTGCTGGATAATGCCGCAAAATTCACTCTAAATGGCCAGATAAGAGTGTATATGAGCGATATAGATCAGAATAGTGAAGAGTTGATTATTGCCAACAGTGGAGCCAACATCCCCAACTATATCGTCGATATGGTAAATTCACCCTTCAAAGAGCGCAGTCTGGACGAGCTTGTAGACACTGGCAAAGTCAAAGGGCTGGGGCTTCTGATTGTCAAGGAGGTCGCCGCACTGGCTCAAATCTCAATCAACGTTAGTCAAGCCAACTTCACTTATTTCCGGCTTCAACTCAACAAATCAGAAACAGTCGCCGGACAATAACAGAACCGGTAATCATGCAACCGGTTTTGCCCAAACTGCATCGGGGTAAAAGCCCGCTGCCCGAATATTGCCCGCAGTTATTAAAGCCGAATTATTTCTATCCAAAGAGCGAATAAACGCCATTAATCACATGGCCTGGGATCGCTATTTTTGCCACATACATCCTTTTTGGCTGACAGATATCCGGACACCACTTTTGAAACATTTGTATCCTCTTGCTTTCTCAAATATGAACAAATATTCATCCGGACATTTAGCTATTGCCGAAACGGGCAAAACACCGTCACACATATCCGGCTTTGTGCGATCATCGACTAGGAAAGCAGCTTACAAATCAGAATTGCAAAAGCGGAGCGGAAAAATTCCAGCTCCGCTTTCAATACTACATTCTGCCCGGGTTGCAGTCACATGGAAAACAACTCTACTCCAAAATGTATAGAGCTGAATATTAACTTAACACACTATGATTAGCAGCTGTCTTAATACTTACCAAAAATGGTCTCTTGACTATGCACAGATTCCTACCGGTCACCTCCTCAAATCAAAAGGCAGTATAGAGCGGACATACCTATGAAGTCGCCATCTTTACAAACTAACTGCCCCCTACCAGTACGTCTGTGTTCGAATCACAAAAATCCCGGCATCGGACCTGGCATTTTTGAATTCCTGTGACACCAAGCTTGGTCCACGCGCTTGGTTGCCATTTAAGATGATGTCATTGCCAATGTTTCGGTTCGCATACAGTCAGGCTCTGCCTGAGATGGCCGACAAGTATACAAAGCTAGTAAGGTAGTAAACGGGAGCGAATCAAATCGAAATCACGTCTGGTGGCAGATGACTGCCTTAACCGGCTCGATTCGTAAAAATATTTCTACCTTATCCGGTATTGGGCGTTAAGCCAACGATCGCAACAACTTGGAAAAATACAAAGACCAGGCACCACCATGCTATAATGCTCGCTTGGGTAGGACCGCTCAGAGGCGCCCTCTAAGATTTTGCAAAAAGCACTACCCTACCATTATGTATCCAAATTCAATTATGATTCGTCATATGCGAAATCAAAATCATTCGTCCCGGCCATTCAAAACAAGTCAAAAGCTGGATGAATGATATTAAAAATATACAACGACCTAATGAATTGTGAGCAATTTCCTAACGATTTGTGATTGACAAGTAACCGATGGTGCCCGTATGTTTGCAATATATCCCCTTTCCTGACCACAAATCTACTGTCCAACTACCCATGTCAACATCCAAGCGACACAGGTTTTCCTTGTTTCCCGTCACCGGTTCTGCCTGCAAGTCAAGCAGGTCCATTCAAACCCGGAACCGGCCTGGTGGCTGCATTTGTGAAACCGGCCCCAAGCCAATCCATGAGGAATCAGGCTGATTCAAAAAATGCGGCCGATTGCCCGATCAAGCACTTAAGATAACCAGGGCCGGGCAGCCCGTATATTGTGAATAGTCAAGGCCAGTATGTTTCCAATCCGGCGAGTCTTCGGGCTGTGCATTTAAAAGAAAGTCAGTTCCGGTCAAAACCAGGTGGTAAACAAATCTGGCCATCAGATTTGTAAATAACTAACAACACGCATCCGTGCTTAACTCTTTGGCAATATTCCAGGTCACTCACTAGCAAAACACGGACCTTGACTACCTGGCTTTTTGATATCATTTTACTTTAGTGTACGTCAGTAAAATGACTGAATTTTTCGCGCTCCTATCAAATTCCGGTCAGGTAGAACAAGATTCAAAACTATGGGAGGATCTAACCAAGTCAACTCGACTAACCTACCTGAATGAGCATGAGACCATTCTGGTTGCGGACACCCACCAGGAGTATATCTATTTTATCGTGCAGGGTTGTATTAGAAGCTTTTTTAAACGGGCCGATGAGGCTGAAACAACTTGCTGGTTCTTTGGCAACGGGGATATGGTTTTCTCTGAAAGCAGCCTGCTCTACAAACAGCCCTCACAGCTGAGCATGCAGGCAACTTGCCCAACGAAAGCATATAGGATTAGTACGCAAAATTTTGAGCTGATCACGGGCGCGTATCCGGAGTTCAGAAACGTCTGCCTCAGGCTCCAGGCCAGCTATCATCAGAAGCATTTTGAGCATAACCAAGTGGTGCTCAGGCTTCCGCGAGCTTCTCGCTTTAATAAGTTTTTAAGTCAAAACCCCCGGATCATAGGACAGGCAAAGGAAAAGGACATTGCCAATTTCCTTCATATGCACCCTAATTCGTTTTCCGCCTTAAAGAGAGACTCGATGCAAAGGTGACAGCTTTGCAAGATCAGACCAGTAAAATGCTACCGGACAGCCCGGTATAATGGCCAGAAAGCAACCGTAGACAGTACAACGTTGTATGCCAATGCCAATCATGCGCACAGAATGAATTGGAAAACCTATTTGCAAGAAAGCACGAACAAACTATACTAAACCAAAAAGCACTTTCGAAACATGTCCAGGTATCCGGCCAAAATAAGAAAAAGACTAAACGTATTATCCGACAAGGCAAGACTGCTCTTTGGCGCACTGACCTGCGAGCACCTGTATCCAAACTATGTTGCTTTTCAGCAAAAGGCTGAATGGGGTGATGCGCACATACTGTGCCTCGCAATAGATGCGATCCATTTACGACTGAGTGATGACATTTCCAGCTCGCCTGCTCAAATCGTGGGGTTAATGGACTGTGTAGAGTTGATAATGCCGGACATCAACCAATGCCCGGACTCTATCAGTCAACGGGCAAAAGATGCCTGCATCATCACATTAAGCAGTCTGGAATATATGATTACCAATGATATCGAGAGCATTGTCGCTGTTGCAACTTATGCCAGGGATGCGTTCAAAACATCCGAGCAAATACAGGACGGGGTCAGGTCCGATAATGTTAACAATCAAAGACCAAATACCACGAAATCAACGAGCATAATAAGGGAAATCCGGCGGCAAATCCATTTAATTCAAGAGCTATCCAAGCCGGATAATCAACAGATCACCGCAGCACTGATAGACTCGTTGCGAAGAAAATAGCCAATCATTAACAGCACCCATTTTTAAAATTAGCACCCATTTTACTTAAATAATTAAAAATAAAATTACGCCAATACACCACAAATAGATGCGGTAAAAATCTAATTATCCAGTCAGTTTTAGATATGACATAGATAATAGTCGATATTCATTTAGGAAATATATTAGACAGTATATATCAAATACAAAACATTTAATTAAAGGAAACTTAAATTCAAATTCATACTTCTCATTGTTTTTGAAGAATATATGGTTAATTATTGCAAAAAATAATCAACTATAAATTCAAAGCTATGGGCCTGTTATCTTTTATTAAAGGTGTTGGGATTAAAGTATTCAATAAAAATGAAACTATTGAAATAGTTCATCCCGAAGCCGCCGAACCACTACGCGCAGGCGCTTTGATGGCACATGTCAAGTCTCTGGGCCTCTCCTATCACAATCTGACTATTAAGACGTCCAATGAAACGGTAACCCTTGAAGGGGAAGTTGCCAAACAAGAAGATTCAGAAAAACTTGCATTGGCAATTGGCAACGTAGAGGGGGTTGAGTTGGTAGAATGTAGTTGTTTTAATTCATAGCATTTTACCTACCAATTTAAATAAAAAAAACTTTCACCAAATACCTAATAAATCGTAAATCCAAACCTGAATATTCAGGATGGATATCGAAATAATATTGTTAGCTCAAATAACCATTCCTGTTACTGTAATAATCAATATGCAAGATGAAATCCTTCAATATTTTCGTCTACCTGGAACTCACCAAGTTTACCCAGAATTCGTCCCTAGAGGTGAGTTCAATTAAATCAGAGCTGATTGCCCAGCACGCCTATTTCAAAATCATTCCCTCCAATCTATTCTCGGATTATCTATCTACCGACTGGAATTCACTATGTGAAAAAGTCAACAGACTCGGGCATGTGGTTGATTCGGGGGGGACGCGTGGTTGTCAACAACATTAAACATACGATTCAAAACATGACCGACACCGAATGCTTTGAGATAGCACTGAGCCTTCAGGCGCTTCAACAGAAAGTCGCCGACGAGTTTCGTTAAGCGATCGGATGCAAGTTTAAAACGAACGCCCCAAGCTTTCACAATGAAAACTTGGGGCGGGGCAAACCTGATAGCAAATGGATTAATTGGGAGTCAGTAAGGCTAATTTACCTTCATCTTCCTTAATTTTCTCCCTGAGCGAGTCCACATTGCGACGCAGCTTCGCGAGGTTATCCGCCGCTTTTCTTGCCCGCTTGGCATCACGACTGGCAGCGGATGCAGCTTTGCTGGCCTTTCTGGCCAATTGTTTGTCTTGAGGGTCGGTACTCAGTTCGCCGGCGGCCACCTTATTCTCCTCTGCTGATCGTTGGGCGCGTTCGGCTGTACTGGCTGTTTCATCGACCGCATGTGGGATTTGATTCTCAAGTTTGGCTAGCTCGATTTTGCTATCGTTCAACCGCTTGTTTAGCGCCAGAACCTTTTTTTGGTCATTTAATGCCTTCAATGAATCCTGCGAAACGACCTGGGCTGAAACCCCGCTATACGACAGTAGGGCCAGCAACACATAAAACACAAATGCAATTCTCATATAAAATTTGAAAAATATAATAAAAAGGATGCGCTACATCCCATCCCAGGAGATAGCCGGAAAACGATAAGAAATGTTAAAGAAACAACCCGGCGATCAACCGTGCCGGGCTGTAAAACCTCTATCACTATGTTTTATATACGTTATGCAAATTCTATTTCCTGACTTATACAAATCTTGCTGATTCAGGCGAATCCATCGCAGACAGATACCGCCTGTTACAGGACATTTCTAGGTATTTTAAAGGTGAATTCTGTCCGGTTGGTCGTAGATTAGAAACAGGATTGCCTTTCCACGCCTGATCAAGGTGGGGGAACGCTGCCTTTGGGAAGGTATGACTCCATGTATCAGACGGTTACAATTAACCCTTGCAAAAAGCGCAAAAAAGAATGCCTTTAACGGTTAGTACTTCCCCTATGATACCTATCTTAGGTATCATTTTGCGATGATCAATTAAACGGTGAGCAAATCAGAGATTAGGAGTGAACGTCCCAATAAATATTTTAATCATTGAAGATCACGACATTGTCGTTTGGGCTCTGGAAAGAATGCTCACAAAAGCGATCGAAGGCGCCGTGATTAAATCAGCCCCAAATTTTGACAGGGGCCTGCAAATTCTGTTGCAAAGCCCTGTCGACCTGGTCATTTTGGATATTGGTGTGCCGGGAGGAAATACTGTCGAGACAATTCAGTATCTGAGAAATGTGCAAGCAGAAGTAAAAGTATTGATTCACACCGGTTTGCCCGAGAAAGAATTTGCAGCTGCATATCTGATTGCCGGAGCGAATGGCTTTGTCTCAAAACACGCAGCATTTGAAGATGTCCTTGAGGCGTGCCAAACCGTGTTGAATAACGGAAAATATATCAGTAACTCTACTCGCGAAACGATCGAAGGTAACACAAAATAAAAGCCTGCAAAATCATAATGGTTATCTTATTCCGATGCAATGGCCTAGAACCCTGCTATTGACCAGATAGGTAAATAATTTTATACTCTTACTCTCGCTGCAAGGTCTTTCACATTTTTCACTTTCAACTTCCTGAAGATGTTTGCCCGGTAAGTGCACACAGTACTTTCCATGATATTCATCACCTGTGATATTTCCCTGGTATTCAACCCCTGCAAAACCAAATGCATAACCTCTTTTTCCCTGGGTACCAGTTTGGGCTCGTAGGGTAAAGCAACGGGGATGGCTGCCAATAACATACAAGCTGCTAACATGGGTTATCTCAGATTTGCCATCTAATTCCCGTATTATTTCACCCAAACTAAGTTGGTACAGAAACACATCGTCGATGATCAAAATCTTGCTCATTATTCTCAATAGTCAGTGATTTGAAGCATAGTCCTGGTGGATGGAGCTCGGCAGGCCCTGTCCAGAGCTCTGGATGGGCCTGCATTATTCCGCGCTCCGCTAGTGTGTGCGAATAGTGCTGTATGCTTTCAGACAAACTTTATTTAACATCTTGCTTTAAACCAACCTTTCAAGCATTTTAACTCTGACTAACAAGTCGTTATCCAATAGTTAAAGTCACGCCACCTAGCACTTTTCCTGCTTCTGCTGTAAATGGGTTTGCAAAGTTAATTGCGACCAGCGCATTTCTGATTGGCTAAGATGCCAGTTCAAGTCGAAATGAATTCTAGTCAAATATCGAATTATAGCTTGTATAGATTTTAATCTACATACCATAGTTTTGTAGCGAAGCATCCGGAGGATCAAATACATTTACCTATGAATCAATTAACTAGAATACTTTTAGTAGACGATCACGAACTTGTTCTATGGGCTCTCGTAGCGATTATTAGAGAAAAGCTCCCGGACACCCAGGTACTTTCCGCGTCCACTTTTGATCAGGGTCTTGAGACGATTAAAAATACCCCCGTGGATCTAATCATCCTGGATATTGATGTGCCTGGTGGCAACAGTACCAAGATGATAGAAAAGCTCAAAAGTCTCCGCGCCGACATCCGGGTACTTATACACACTGCGATGGAAGAAGAAGATTATTCTATCAAATACCTCACAGCGGGTGCCGACGGCTTTCTATCAAAGGCCTCTCCGCTACCCACCGTCGCAGAGGCAATACAGACTGTTCTCAGGGGAGAGAAATACATGAGTCCGAAAACCCAAAATTTGCTTGCCAACAGTTACCTCAAATCAGTCACTAATCCGACAAAACCCAAAGAAGCATCGACAATCACGCCACGGGAGGCAGAAATTATCACATTGCTCTTGCAAGGAAAGTGGACCAAAGAAATTGCATCCCAGCTTGGCATCAAATGGAGCACGGTCAGTACCCACAAGCTAAGCATCTTTGAAAAGTTTGGAGTCACCAACGTAATTCAGCTCTACAAGAAAATTTTGCAAGACTATCCGGATCTGATTGATGTAAGTACAACTCAGGTCAAGCCGAAATCCTGACAACGTAGTACCCCTCGCTGTCTAAGTTGGGTACAGGTATGTACCCCCAAATGAAGTAAACTGCATATGAAAAAACTATTAATATTTTTGCTTGCCTTATGTGCTGGTTCCCCGAATACTTTATACGGGCAAGTTGGATATTCTGTCAGTCAGTTTACCGCAGACAACGGGTTACCACAAAATAGTGTAAAGGGGATCTCCTCGGATGATGATGGCTTTATCTGGTTGGCGACGGAAGATGGTCTGGTCCGTTTCGATGGTCACCATTTCGAAGTTTTCAATAGTTCCAATCTAAACATTTCCAGCAACCGTGTCGCCAGTATACGCAGTTCTGTACGGACTCACAAGTTAAAAGCATTGGACCGCCCTGAACGAGTCAAGGTCGCCTACGCAAGGTTTTGGCCACACTACTCGGTAAAGATTGAAGCGGGCCATGCTACCGCAGATTCAAACTATTACCCTAACCGCGATCGGCGCATGCTTTCGTTAGGGCTGGATATCAATGATCTGAACGACATCACCTACGTTGTCGGCCTTCCCGATCTGCTGTATTCGGATTCGACCGGCAATGACCACCACATGATTATGGCCGGCGGTGGTGAAGGTAATTTTTTCATGATTACTAAAAATAAAATCGCCTACTACCAGGATTGGAAAAAGCGCTACCAACGCCCGAGCGCTGGCAGTCAACTGTGGAATTACTTTTCGATTGGCAAAAAACTATATTACCGGATCGGTCAGGGGAATTATATCCAAATATCTCAGAGCAAGACCTCGCATTTCGCTCTTGCCCCAGCCGTAGAAGACCCGTCGAAAGACCACCAGCAAACCAAGGGACAGAAATTCTATTGGAATGGCAACTCCGAACAAGCCTTTCTTTTCTCCGGCAAGAACTTATACATGCTGGTCCAGCAGGGAAATGGCGATCTTTCCGCGAAATTGCTGGTGGAGGATTTTGACCTGCACGCATTGGGTGTCGATGTAATCTATTTGGATAATGTTTCTCAAAAAGTGTTTTTGGGCAGCCGGGTAAATGGACTTTTCGTGTTGAGCAAAACACAATTTACCCCCGTGGTAGTCAAAGGAGAGGTGGGAGAAAATGTGTTTTACGCGCAAGTCCCCTACTCTGCAAGTAGTGTGATCACGCCGACGGGCATTATTATCGGAAAGGGCCCAGTTCCCAGCCAAACCAATCATAAATTTGTCAGCCAGATCGCAAAGATCAATCCTTTCGAGAAGCGAATTATGCTTAAAAGTCGAAATGGCACAATCTGGACCAAACGTTATCAAACACTGCTTCGCATTGATCAAAAATCACTAAGACCCGATCAGGTGTGGACTTTTGAAAATGAAATCACGGCCCTATGTGAGGGCACGGATAATGATATCTGGATCGGTGTGATCAACAAAGGTTTGTACAGAGGCCAAACAGCAGCGGACAAGATTCGACCAAGGTTAATAAAAGGCCATGCTCTGACAGAAATCACTTGTCTGGAACCTGGCGGTGAAAGTGAAGTACTTGCGGGCACCTCGAAGGGACTTTACCGGGTAAATACGCTCACAGAAACGAGCTCGCTCATAGAAGGCACCCGTGGAATTCACATCAAAAGCATACATCCGTCAGATAACGGTCGGGTGTGGATAACGGGCCTGGAAACCGGGTTGATGCTCTTGACGGCTGACGGAAAGCTAACCCGCTTTCCCTTGGATCGGAAACGCTACCTGGCGAGTTCTCACTGCGTAGTTGAAGATGGGTTGGGATATCTATGGGTTACCACCAACAAGGGATTGTTTCAGGTCAAGAAAAACGATCTGCTTGTATACGCACAGAAATACTCGGGCAAAAGCAATATTACAAGTTATGGCACAACAAGGCGTTACACTGGTGGGCTTTACTACCATTATCACGCAAAAGATGAAGGATTTAACACCAATGAATTTAATGGGGAATGCCAACCCTGCGGAGTCAAGTTGGCCAGCGGATTTATATCGCTACCCTCACTAAATGGCCTGATTTGGTTTCAGCCAACTGAAATTCGTCGCCACCTGCCTGACGAAAGGATTATTCTGAGTGCAGTGGAAGCCAACGGAATCCCGGTTAGCTATTCCGGCGAGACGATCGATTTCCCGCAGAATGTGGAAGATGTGAGGCTATATTTCGCCACGGCCTATTTGGGTCATAAAGACAACCTGAATGTTTCTTATGCCGTCGTCAAACGCTCTGAGACCGTAGCTCCATCTGATTGGATACCTTTGGAAACCGACGAGCTTACTGTCAACCTGACCGGCCATTACTCGGGCGAATACTCGCTCTTTGTTAGAAAAAACAACGGTTTTGGCCTGGATAATTATGAGATTAAACACATCGGGCTGAATTTTTCCGAAAGATGGTATGAAAACATCTGGATTATCCTGGCTATCAGTGTTGCCATAATCGCGTTAGTCATCTTGGCTACTTTTGCCTATAACCGGCATAGGCTAAGATCCATGAGACAAAAGAATACCGAATTGGAAGAAATAATAGCTGTCAGGACCGATAAATTGAGCAGAAGCTTGGAAGATCTGGAGGCCTCACGCAAAGACATGGATCAACAGATTTATTTACTTTCCCGAATTGTTGCCTCTATCAGTCATGACATACAATCTCCACTCAGATATGTTTCGTTTGCCTCCAAAAGAATTCCCGACCTGGCCGAGTCGGGCCAGATCGATGAAATTTCCAAAGTCGGTTTAATGGTTTCAAATATGTCCGACCGGATGGGTTCAATGCTCGAACAACTGGTCAGTTTCGCCAGAGCACAGCTTTACGGCAAAAAAATGACGTTCGAAACTGTTAACATCTATCAATTAATTCAGGAGAAGTATGAACTCTTCCGGGAAACAGTGCACACCAATGCAAGCGCGTTTTACAATGAAATTCCCGAAAACAAACATGTTGACGCAAGCTATCAGCTGCTTTCTATAATCATTCACAATTTGCTTGATAACGCTACAAAATATACCTTACGGGGAGAGATTCGCGTGTATCTGAACAATTCTCAACCTGACACCAAAGAGATTATTATAGCCAACACAGCTACAAATCTGCCCGAGGAAATACTTGAACTTCTTACGTTAGAAGACAACGATGCGGCTATCGAAAAGTTTTCTAATTCGAGCCAGCTAAAAGGCTTGGGATTGTTAATTGTTAAAGAAGTAGCTACCCTGGCCAACATTGCCGTTTGGGTTAGCCAAACTGATTACATTCGTTTCCATCTGCGTCTGCCCAGGCCCGGCACATTGGTCAAAAGTCAGACAGAGACTGAGTAAGATTGTGGAAAAAGCTTACTGATATCGACCTTTTCTGCTAATTCAAGAATGTTATTCACCTGCATTTTTCGAAAAATATTCGACTTGTAAAAATTGATACTGTTTACATGTATTTCCAGCATTTTCGAAATTTCCTTCGTGGTTCTGCCTTCCAGGATTAACGGCAATATCTGTCTTTCACGTTTTGTGAGTGCTTCTTTGACTTTGCTTTCCAGCTCGGTCCTTATCAGCAATCTATCATGTACCCTGTCACTGAGGTAACGGTTTCCCTTGATAACCGTTGAAATAGCAGTTAAAATTTCTTCCTTTTCGGCTGTCTTAACGACAAAGCCACTGGCTCCCCGCAGAATATAATGTTCGGCATACAGTAGCTCATCCCCCGTCGAGCAGATCAGCACCGCCGTGGAAGGAGCAATGCTGCGAATCATTTCCATCATCTTTATTCCCGAGTATTCATCCATCAAAACTTCCAGAATGACCAGATCAAACTGATCAGAAACCAGCAGTTTAAGTGCCTCCTTAAAATTCACGGCCTCAGTAACGCCAATTTCCCCGCTTAGTTCTCTAATTACCACCCTTAGGCTTAACCTCATCAAAAATTGGTTGTCTACAATTAAAACTTTTTTCATCTTCTGATTTTCTGTTCGCGATTGAATCCTGCTCGATTCAAGCAAAGTTAAATGGGCTCCAGGCAAAAATGTGCCGCTGAAATGCGGCGATGCGCAGGTAATTGATTCTAGACGATTCTCGAATAATAGCTATTCCCTTTCCTGGAATTCCGCAATAGATTTGTTCCCAAATCCAGATGGCCTTTTCAAGGCCATGACGAGTTCATCAACCAGGGCCGCGACTCCCAGCTTGGTACACCTGCTGCCATATGGCTCAGCTATTGATCGGCGACAGGGACTCGGAAGGTAAAGCTAGATAATACAGGACTGGTGTTTAATCCCGTGTAAAGCCATGTTTTAAACGGGATTGTTTAAGAACATCAGGCAATCACTATCAAAACCCCGGTCAGCAATACAAAATCAAACTTCGTATATACATATACGTTAAGACATATCGTCGCCTTTGAAAGAACTTGTCTTAGTCTAGACGAGCACGTTGAGTATCACATTAGAATGACCTCCTCCCCTTGGCAGGAGGTCATCTTGTTTCTAGGCAAATCGAATTAGAAAAGGGATATCTTATCGTCTTAATTCTATTAATCCCTCGAACAGGTTCGAGACATACGGACCCTGGATTAATTTACCTTTGTCAACCTGCGTGATGGTGGAGTATATTCCGAGACCAAAGATCTGAGCGCTAGAAAGCCAATTATTGAAGTACATCCAAAAATTTTTTGCAACAAGCTAAGCCGTCGGGATACCCTCAATCCATATTGTACAATTAGTTTTATCAGCACTCTCAATAGCCTATGCACCCTGTACAAACCATTGTCGATCAAGTTAAGATATTGCGCCAGGCAGCGGGCATTTCCCAAAAAGAAATGGCCGGAAAGATCAATCTGGACGTTACCAACTACCGAAAATTGGAGGCCGGCAAGCGAAAACGGCTGGACCTTCATCAGTTACTGGTGATCGCGGATGCGTTGAAAACGGCGCCTGAACAAACCTTGGTACCAATTACGCAAAATCGTGCGTGGTCAGCCCAACCTGATATTGCATTAGCCGAATCGATGGATTTCACCAATAAGGAGTATCATTACCAGGAGGTGATCACCTTACTCCGGTCGATTATCGAAAAGCAGCATAACATCATTGCCGAGCTTAATAAGCTCTCCAACAATAGCCAAGGCTACAAAACTTGATTTTTATCAGCAAAGCCAATTTAAATCTTACCACCACAAAAATGTCCAGAGAAGACCTTATACGAAAACGTATCCGAAGCCTCCGGGAAGCAGCCGGAATGTCACAAGCCGATCTAGCTTTTAAGCTTGGAATCGACGAGAGAAGTTACGCAAGGCTCGAAAGAGGCGAACGTAAACAGCTCGACTTGCACTTGCTGATCGCTGTTGCAAGTGCTATGGATATGGACCTATTGAATCTATTAGCCCCGGTTCTTCAAACCCAGCAACAAAGTCTTGAAAAGAGAATTGCCTCTGAGGAAAGAAGCAAGGATCAACCTCAAAAAAATCACTACGAATATATCATTGCGCAGTTAATGGACATCATCGAAAGTCAAAAAAGGATCATTGAGGAGAAAAATGAAACGCTTCGAAAGGTCCCGGCCTGAGGCGGTACCGGGTTGACAGTCAATCGGGAAACGACCAGGCAAGGCAGCAAGTAAACTTAAAGATATGGAAGCCATTCATGCTCGGCGAAGAGAGCAGGAATGGCTTAGCTTTTTTCTACCCATCCCCCGACAACAAGTCCCGGAGGTCGCAGATTCAAACGATGTGCACACTGACCAGGTATAATGCGTATCAAGCATGATCCAGGCAGGCAAATAAGGTTACAGCAGGACACAATTTTGTCCTCGATAAACACTAATTCGACACCTGACCTGCATATTCAGACAAGAATATGGCATCTGCTCTATGACTTCCGGAGAAAAGCAGCCGATTTCCGTCCGACGGGTATGCCAATACTACCAAAACTCGTCTCAAACCTACCACAAAGTGTCTTCATCCAAACCGATTTCACCACCCATCTTTGTAATACAAACACGCACTGGTCATTGAGCTCATGATCTTCCCACGATAAGAAAAATTTCAGCGTATTGCCGGCAATCTCCGGTGATTAGTGCATTAGTCGACCATTGGTTTCCACCAAATCGCCTTTACAATTGCCTGTACTCCAACAGTTTTATCAATTTATTTCTTAATCTAATTTAAAATCCAGATGGAAAAAACAATCTACTCCCTAAGTCTATTGATGGGCCTTACCGCTTCTGCTGCCATGGCGCAAAATGTAGGGATCGGCACTACCACTCCTGCGGCCAAATTGCATGTAGTGGGCAATGTGGCTATCGAAGATGGCACCCAGGGTGCCGGAAAAGTATTGACTTCTAACGCCGCGGGTATCGCCAGCTGGCAGGCCCCTGCGGGATCGGGCGCTAGCACCGCTACTCAAACGGCCTCTTATGCAGTACCCATTGGAAACGGTGCGCAGGCAGATGCTTTTTTTGGTGTGACGGAAGGTTCTTATACAACGGTTTCAAATACGACCAATGTCATCAATTTCCCCAGTCAAAAAGCCGCATTTATCAACTACGTACTTGGTGTTGACGACGTGTCTGCATGGACAGGTTACAGCCCATTTAACCGCTTTGAGATATATATCGACGGAGTTGCCAGCGGCATCTTTATTATCATCCAGACTGAAGTGAGCGGTCACTTCGAATTGACTTTGTCCGGTGTTCGCACCCTGACTGCAGGAAACCACACGTTCGATGTAAGGGCGACCAGATGGTATAACAACGGTGCTCCTGCCAGCGCATACCAAATCTGTGGCACCATTTCTTCCAACCTGGATGTAACCTACTTGAACTAGTCGGAGAGTTGTAAGATACAGTCTTCATTTAAACAGCTTTCACGATGAAAAAAGAATACATCAGCCTGATGGCAGGTATGGCATTACTGTTGGGGAACCAACTAGCCCATGCGCAGCTTGTCATCGACGGGGCTACTTTCAATAACTACGGCGCGGTAAGCAACCGCGAGAGCTACACGGCTGTAACGGCAACCGCTTCGGGCGCCTACACAGCTTCCTCGGGAGCAGTATTTGAGCACTATGAGACAGATGCCAACTCTCTGCGTGTCAATAACAGCTACAATGCCAACGGGTCCGGCGGGAGCACCGACAATTTCAATGGTCCGGCGGGAGCAGCCGGTGTGCAGGGAATCAGCGGTAGTGTTGCTCCTAATTTTTCCACACTTGCATTGAAGAACGGGGCGGCCAGTGCATTCAATATCACCAATACCGCTGGCGCGAACGTGTTTAATACGGCTAGCTTTGAAAACGGAATTACGACCACCGTACGAGCCAACGCGGCGACCGGCGCGCTCAGGTTCCAGGCAGGGGCTACTTACACGGGTGGGCTCACAGATGCGCAGCACGTAGACGGGTACGTATCCAAAATCGGTAACACAGGTTTTGTCTTCCCGGTCGGAAGCAGCGCGGATCTGAGAACATTGGAGATTTCGGCTCCTGCCAATGCCGATGCCCATCTGAGTGTGGCATACGCGTCCGATCTGGGAGAAGCACCAAACACGCCATCGCCATCTATCAAGCGCGTATATGCGGCAGGCAGTTGGGACTGGGTCGCAGTTACAGCGTCAACGATCGATCTGGATGTGACCGTATCCATCCCCAATGTGGCAGCCTTCGAATCCACGGCTTCTAACCTGAGGCTGGTCGGCTGGGACGGTTCCCAATGGCTCGATTTGAGCGGGTCAGCCAACGCGTCAGGCGTGGCCGAGAACAGTACACTCACGGGCGTAGTTCCTGCTGGCGCTGCAATTAGTCAGATCGGGATCGGTTCTATTCAGGACCTGGCAACCACCCCTGATCTGCGTCCTTTTACCATCATGCCCAATGTGACCTTTTCGACAACAGAGACCGTCAGGCCTTTCACGGTAAGGCTTCGTAACATGCGCACGGGAACTGTTGCCAGCGATCTGATCACTGTTCGTGTCTACAAGCCAACGCCTAGCTCGGTGATCGCTCTGACGGGCGCTTCGGCTGCCGAATGGACCATTACCAACTCGGGGACCTATTATACGCTGACAACTAACACAGATATCCCTGCATCACCGTTGGGCAACAGCATTACAGCTACTGTCTCGATTGCCTCTGCGACGCCTAGTGGAACTTATCCTCTGCGCGTGTTCATTCCTGACCTGTCAGGGGGAGAAATAGTGGCCGACAATGTCAACAATAACCTGATCATACAGGTTTTCAAAAACATGTAGACGGACGCGAGTTCATACCAAAATTTTGCAATCATGAAAAGAACTAATTATTACCTAGGGTTGATTTTACTGGCGCTGTCCCTGCTCGCTCCGGGCATCGGATACAGTCAGCAAATCGACATCAACGCCGGGTACGGAAACTATGACCCGGGAACCTTTCCCGGCTATGGAAACCAGCCGGCAGCCCGCGGGATATTTTACTCCTCTGCTGGAAAAACATCCGGTGTAATTCCACCATACACCGCGCAGCTTAC